>OZ245777.1:0-3326141 GCA_965227775.1 Phycisphaerales bacterium | reverse complement strand
ACGAGCACGACCGGTGCCCTGGACAGCGGGGCGGACGGCGACCTGCTGGCCTTCACCGCGGCGAACATCACGGGTCGGATCCAGATCAGCGCGACGTGGTACGACGTGCTGGACCGGCCGGTGACGAGCGCCATGTACGGGACCAACGGCGGCTCGACGTTCGACCGCGATGGCCTGAGCACTCCGAACCAGGGCTCTTCGACGGTGATCGTGTCCGACACGGTGTACAACGCCGACGGTGAGGTCTCGACGAGCACGGATGCGGAGAACATCGCGACGGTCTTCGTCTACGACGACCTGGGACGGCAGACCTCGGTGATCCGCAACTTCGTCAACGCCTTGCCCAGCTCGACGACCGGGGCGGACGACCTGTACACCTGGTACGAGTACGAGAACGGGCTCCGCATCCGGATGATCGTCGACCAGGACGCCGACGGCACCAAGGACGTGGCGGCGAACCCGAGCACGGCCGACGACCAGATCACCCGCTGGGTGTATGGCGTGGCCAAGGGAACGGTGAGCAGCGGCAAGAGCGAGATCGCTTCGGGCCGGCTGCTGCGAGCGGTGGTCTATCCCGACTCGACCAACACGGCCGACGAGGGCTCGGACATCGACTCGAGCGACGCCGACGTGGTGTCGTTCAGCTACAACGCCGTGGGCCAGGTGGTGCGCCGCGAGGACCAGGCCGGCAACGTGATCGAGACGGCCTACGACGTGCTTGGCCGGGCGACCAGCGCGTCGGTGACGACGCTGGCCTCAGGCTTCAACGGCGACGTGCGGCGCGTGGAGCACGCGTACCTCGATCGCGGGCTCCTGGAGACGGTGACCCAGTACGACGTCTCGACCGGGGGCTCGACCAACGAGACCGATCAGGTCAAGTACACCTACGACGACTGGGGGAACACGACGAAGATCCAGCAGGACCACGACTCGGTGATCAGCGGCAACGCCCACGACGTGGCGTTCGCCTACGCCAAGGCGGTCCCCACGGATGGCCGCAAGACGATCCGGCGGTCCTCGATGACCTTCCCCACGGGGTACAAGGCCAGCTACACCATCCCGGCGAGCGGGCTCGACAGCACACTCGTCCGCGTGAGCGATGTGAAGCTCGTCAATGGCCTGAACTCCGTGACCGTGGCAACCTACGACTATCTGGGCACGAGCGGCCTGGTGGGGACCGGCTTACCCGAGCCGGATGTGTATAGCAACCGTTTCGATTCCACCGGCGATTACGACGCGCAGCTCGACCGATTCAACCGTCCGACGACGTGGACGTGGACGAAGGACGATCCGGCGACCGGCGGCGATATCGACTTCTACGACGTGGACGTCGTGTTGAACGAACGCGGCGACATTGAGCGGACCATCGACAACGTGATGGCCGACGCTGGTGGTACGCACTACTTTGATCGCGCGTACACGCTCGATGCGCTGGGTCGGGTGCTGGGCGAGGAGCGTGGCAACTGGAACGGCTCGAGCATCGGAACGACCCGCGAGGATCGCAACTGGTCGCTGACGGCCATGGGCAACTGGGCGACGCGTGACTACGACCTGGACGGGACCGGCGGCTCGGACTTCGTCGAGGACAACACGGCGCCCGACCTGGGCACGCACTTCACCAACGCCAACGAGTGGACCTATCGCAACATCACAACCGGCGGAAGCGGGGACCTCGACCCCGACTACGACGACAACGGCAACTTGATCGATGACGGTGGCGACTACGACTACGAGTACGACGCATGGAACAGGCTCACGACCATCCTCGTGCGGAATACGAGCACGGTGGTCACCGAGTACCGCTACAACGGGCTGGGCCACCGGATCACCGAGTCCGATGGGACCGATACCGAACACCTCATTTACGACGATCGATGGAGGCTCATCAGCCGCCACGACGGGACCGACTACCTCGAGGAGACGCTCTACCACCAGGCCGGCCTGGACGGCTACGGGGGCGCCAGCGACGTAGACTCGGTGGTCATGCGCCGGACCTTCCTCACCACGGGCAGCCCTCAGACCGAGGACGAACGGTGGTACGTGCTTCAGAACTGGCGGCAAGACCCCGTCGCGATTATCGACGAAGCGGCCGTGCAGCGTGAGCGCGCCTTCTTCAGCCCGTACGGCCGAGTCTTCGGCATGGTCGCCGGCGACACGGGCGGCGCGGGCAGCGCCTTCGACGGCGACTACGACGCGACGGACGACACGGCCATCGGCAGCTGGAGCGGTTATGACGCCTACGTCGACATCGACTTGGACGGCGACGTCGATACGACCGACGCCAGTTTCACCACGAACGCCACCATGGGACGAGACGTCCTGTCACGGGATGGCTCGACCATCGGCTATGCGGGGTACGCGCAGGACGACTACGTGCCGACGGTAAGTCACGTGCGGTATCGCGTGTTCAAGACGGATTTGGGACGATGGCTCCAGAGGGATCCCGCGGGATTTGTCGATGGCGCGAATCTGTATGAGTATGTGATGTCATCGCCGATCACCGAGTCAGATTCGATGGGATCAATTAACAGCGTTGTCGAAGGGCAAGTGTGTCCTGTGGGTGGTCCATGTGTCGGTCCCAGCAGTGAGTGTGATTGCTCAGTAGCTGTTGATGGCTCCAGTCCATGCAAGGCGCAAAAGGAAGCCCTATTACTAAAACTGGCGGCATCTGGTGCTCGTAGTCTTAGGCAAAAAGTGTGTTTTCTTGCCGGCATTGGTGCCGCACAGTGTCTCATCGCCGAATTGTTGGGAGTTCCTATTGAGTCGGTGCAAACCATCCTTGACAGAGGTTGTAGAAAGGGTGCTAGAATCGGAGGCTCGTCTCCGAGGCGAAGCACTCCTTCAAAACAAAAGAACAAGAACAAGGAAAAGAAGAAGTGCCCCCCGATTGTATGCACTATCGATGAGTATCTTACCAGAGAAGGTTGGTGTCTCTTTCGTTGCAGTTGTTCCGGCGGATGCCTTGTAAGCGACAGTGGCATTCCCAAGAACAAGCGAGTGCACTCGGCGAGCGGCCCCTGCGAGTCAGGTCCGTCGACTAAGCATCGTTGCATCAGGCCTTAGCTAAGGGAGAGGGCAAAGTACTGTGAACGTTGAAGGTGGTATTGTCATTAAAGACGAGACGGGTACACCGCGAATCACTTTGAGTGCAAGAGGCGGATATCCCTGTTTCATTCTTGAACACAAGGATGGCTCATGCTTGGTTATTGATGTTCAAGATGGGCGTGGGTTCATAAGGGTCAAGCATAGCAGCGACAGTGGCTATCGCGCGACCTTGGCACTTGACGGTGAAGTGTGTTCTGTCGCCTGTGTACAAGAAGATGGGACACCGGTGGTGGCTTGTTGGCTTGATCCACAAAAGAAAGTCGCACGAATGTCTATACATGATGACGAAGGAGATGTTTTGCATGAGTGTGGCGTGCCGTGACATGTATGTTGTGGCAATAGCATTGCATTTTCATTAGAAGTTCGATACTGTTTGTTGGCTGTCAGCGGTTACATCGGAGTTGTGGCATTTCTGTCGTTCTTTCGAGGTGTATGAATGTGGTCTCTTGCTGTCTTAGATCCGTGGCTATCGGGACGGCTCTACTATTGCTTGACGCTGTGCGGTGAGAGATGTCAACCGGGAAGACGACAGTATTAGGGAGCGGCATGTACGATATGAACGAACTCGAATCGCTGGCCGGCGGCCTGGCACTTCAGAAACGCCAACCAGTGAGTCGCGAGTGACAGAAACGGCGATGGTACCTATGGCGAGGCCGACTACGAGTTGCTGCCTCGTCCAGCAGTCTGTCGCCAACGCAACGATGTACAACCGAGGCCATCTGGCTCGCTAGATTTGTGGCCAACTAGTTCGCAGGGCGTGAATCGATTGAAGGCCGCTCGGCGATCCTGAGGCCGTCGGTGAGTCGAGTCCGGATCGGCGACCTTCGTCGAGTGGCGCGCTGACTTCGCACTCGCGAGGTGTGCGGGACTCAGAAGTCTGAGTCAAGCCTCACTGCTGCGTTGGGGTGATGTTAACTGGGAGAGGCATCGCATTACTTTGCATGGCTCCGAGATCGAGAATCACAACGGCGGGGGTTGTTTGTGATACCGATTGACCCTGCACTCTGTCAACTTTTGATGGTCCTATTCGAGCATACGGAGGAAGACGCCGACAGCGGACTCTCCAGAATCGGCGATGGAACGATCTGTGAGCCAACTGTGAGAGCGTCTGGTCTGAGCGAATTCTGTTTGATGCAGTTGTATCAAGGCTTGGGCACTCGCTCGAAGTCACCATGACGCACTGCGCACTGCCTGCGGGTTGGGGCGCACACTTCGAGTCTGCTGCAGCCATCGAAAGTGGTGCTCAGTCCGATGCACATGTGGCGTAGCACACTGCGACAGTATCCAGTACAGACCGCAAGCAGGCTCCGTAGAACCTCGCTGCCAAGGACAAATCGAAGAGTAATCCCGAATCCAGCTCCGCCGTGCCGGATCAGAAAATAGCCCCGCCCGGATTCGAACCGGGGACCAAGCGATTATGAGTCGCGTGCTCTAACCGCTGAGCTACGGGGCCTGGAGTGATTACCATATCGACGGTAGGGCGGGCCGTGGAACGCGGCTGGTAATGGGCGGTTGTTGGCTTGTGGGGAGGTCGTGCGATGTGGATGGGGTTGGTTCTTCTGAGTTGGGCCTTGGCCTGCGTTGCGGTGCTCGCTGTGGGTGCTGGGGGATGCGCAACCGGGCACCCGTCGAGCCCCGCGGCGGTCGAGGGACCCTACCTCATCGTCCTCGGGACGGCCCAGGACGCGGGCTCGCCACAGGTGAATTCGCCGGCGGACCACCCCGCTAGGCTCGATCCCGCGAAGCGGAGGCTGGCGTCGTCGGTGGGCATCGTCGATCCCTCGAGCGGGGAGCGGTGGCTCGTCGAGGCGACGCCGGACTTTCGCGAGCAGGCCTGGATGCTCAGCCGGGCCGAGCCCGAGGCTCAGTCGCCGATCCAACTCGACGGGATCTTCATCACGCATGCGCACATCGGGCACTACACGGGGCTCATGTTCCTTGGGCACGAATCGATGGGGGCGTCGGGCGTGCCGACGTACGTGGCTCCCAAGATGGCGGAGTTTCTCTCGACCAACGGGCCTTGGGACCAGCTCGTGCGGTACGAGAACATCGAGCTGCGCGCGCTCGGCGTTGCGGCGCCTGTGGAGCTCGGAAGCGGCGTGACCGTGACGGCGTTCCTCGTGCCGCATCGGCAGGAGTACAGCGAGGTCGTGGGGTTCCGCATCGACGGTCCGAACCGCTCGGTGGTGTTCCTGCCCGACATCGATTCATGGGACGAGTGGGCGGATATGGGCGTCGATGTGCTCGAGATCGTTCGCGACGTCGACCGGGCGTATCTCGATGGGACGTTCTACGACAACAACGAGATTCCCGGACGCGACATGAGCACCTTTCCGCACCCGCGCATCACCGAGTCGATGGATCGTCTCGAGGCGCTGCCCTTCGAGTGTCGCGAGCGGGTGCGATTTCTCCACCTGAACCACACGAATCCGGCACAGTGGGATGGCACCAAGGCCCGCAAGGAAATCGAGCGGCGGGGCTTCCGGGTGGCCGAGCGTGGCGAGGTCTTTGGGCTGTAGGCTCAGGCGAGCTGCGTGAGCAACTCGTCCAGGTTCATGGCGTCCTTGATCTCACGCTTCTGCACCCAGCGGACGACCGGGGTGCCGTCTTCTCCCTTCGAGACGAGCACCGTACCTCGGCTTGAGACGTTCAGGTCGGGCCAGTAGAAGCCGTAGGCCTTGGACACCGCACGATGCATGTCGGCGATAAGGGTCTGCTTGAGGCCCAGCGCATCGGCCCAGGCCTTGTGGGTAAAGAAGCTATCGCAGGAGATGCCCACGACCTGGACGCCCTTGTCTCTCCAGCGGGCGAACTCGTCGTTGACGCACTGCATCTCGGTCGAGCACACCGGGCTGAAGTCCATGGGGTAGAAGCACAGGGCGACGTCACCGTCTTCGAGTGCGCTCGAGAGCGTCCACTCCTGGCTTCCCTGGTCGAGGAGGGTGAAGTCTGGCGCGGGATCGCCGACGGCGATGGGCTCGGAACGGGCGGGCAGCTCGGTGGTGGGGGGCATGCGTGGCGGGCTCCAGTTTGGTCCGGGGAAATCGGCGATATCTGTCGATCGCATCGCTGGTAGCGAGGCGTATGCTAGGGCATGGCGATCGCAGGCCCCGCATCCACAGACGGTGACCTCCTCCATCGCTACGCGTCGGTGCGTGAGCGCGTCGAACGCGCCGCTGCGAAGTCGGGAAAGCGTCCGCAGCAGGTGCTGCTGGTAGCCGTCACCAAGTACGCCGAGCCCGACCAGATCTTGCAACTCGTGCAGGCCGGCCATCGCGACTTCGGCGAGAACCGTGTGCAGCAGTTGCTCCAGCGGGCGCCGATGCTCGAAGAGCAGGCTTCCCGCATGCGAGCGATGGGCGCGGCCTTGGGTGGGGACCCGGCATCGAAGCATGAGCCGATCCGCTGGCACATGATCGGACAGATGCAGCGCAACAAGGCGAGGCAGGTCGCCGATGCCTGCCGGCTCATCCACAGCGTGGACAGCCTGCGTGTGGCCGAGGAGTTGCAGGAGGTCGGGCTCAAGCGGGACAAGCCCGTCGAGATCCTGCTGCAGGTGAATTGCTCGGGTGAAGCGGGCCGGGCGGGGTGCCCATCGCCCGCGGTGATGCATGTGGTCGAGCAGATCCACTCGATGATCCACCTGAGGCTGCGCGGGCTCATGACCATGGCGCCCGATGGCGATGGGCCCGAGGACAGCCGGCCGACCTTCGGTCGGTGCCGCGAGCTCTTCGAGGATGTGCAGAGCGAGGGGCTGGTCGGCAGCGACTTCAACATCCTTTCGATGGGGATGTCGGGCGACTACGAGGTGGCGATCGAAGAGGGATCGAATCTGGTCCGAGTGGGCAGCGCGATCTTCAGCGAGCCCGAAGGGTCCGACGAAGCGGCGTCGACTGGCTGAGATCGATCTGAATCGGCTTAGGCAAAGCCGGCGATGCGTTGGCTGCGGGCCATGTCGATCTGCCGTTGCAGGGTGTCGCCCGGGCACGCCGTGTTTCCGAGTTCTCGGTGCGTGCTGATGCGAGACGCGGGGACGCGATAGCGGGCGCTCTCGCTTCGCACGAGCGACTGGAGCGATGCGAGTGCGGCGGGCGTGGGGCGCTCATACATGAAGTTGCCCATCATCATGATGCCCAAGTTGTGCTCGTTCCAATCGCTGACGTGGGCACCCTGGAGTTGGACCGGGCGGGCCGCCCACACCGTGCCCATCGGATCGATCGCATAGTGGTAGCCGATGTCGGCCCAGCCCTTGCCTGTGTGGACGCGGTGGATGTCGGTAAGTCGACCGCGAGCATCGCTTGCCGAGCGGAAGCCGGCGGCATCCATCGCGTCGTGGTGGATCGTGATGCGCTCCACACGGCCCATGCGGTTGGCGAGCGCGAGCGTGGGCTGGCTGCGGGTCCACGCGGAGCGAGGCATGACGCGTGGCATGCCAACGGACGCGGGTGGCACGATCGGATCCACCGTGTCTCTGCTACGCGGGTAGACGCCGCTGGTGAGCCGCCGATTTGTCGGCCAGACGGGCGATGGAGGCCCCGAGACCCGTGTCCGCGAGGGCGCACAGCCGACCAGCGCGAGGGCACCGAGTGCCAGGCCGCCAGAGATGACCTGCCGCCGGGAGGGAACGTGGTCGGGCATACGGGGAGTGTATCGGAATAGGACCACCCGCGCGTGAAGAATCGGCGTCGACCCGGCGAGTGAGTAGCGATAAACTCCTCGCTCAATTCTGTGAGGGGCGGGGGTCTTCGGTGCTTGCAGCCGGCTCACGCCAAGCAGGCTCAGGAGGTCCCCATGCATGATTCAAACAAAATCCGTATTCTCGCGTGTGCCGTAGCGGCCGTGGCGGCGAGCGGAGCTATCGCGTCCGAATTCGGACTGGCGGAGCTGGAACTTCCCTATCAGGAAGAGGCGTCCCAGGAGGGTGAGTCCCAGGTCGCCGATGGCGTCGAGGACTCATCCGGATCGTCCAGCTTCTGGAGCGGCTGGACAAGGACGGGCGAGCTTGGCATCAGCGGCTCGAGCGGCAACACCGACGAGTTCGATCTCCGTGCCGTGTTCCAGACGCAGCGCGAGACGGAGAACCTCCGCACGCTCTTCCGGGCCCGGTACCTCTACGGTGAGGAGGATGGCTCGGCGTCGGAGAACGAGTGGCTCATGCGTGGCGAGAACGACTGGCTGTTTCCCGGCGAGCGTTACTTCATCTTTTCGTTCGGCGTCTACGAGTTCGACGAGTTTGAAGACTGGGACACACGGCTGCAGCTGTTCGCTGGTGGTGGCTACGACTTCTTCAAGGATCGAGCACTCCTTGAGAATGGGCAGGACCGAGCCAGTCTGAAGGGTCGAGTCGGCGCTGGTGTTGTTCGCGAGTTCGGAACCGATGACGACGAATGGCGGCCGGAAGGTTTGCTCGGTTTGGACTTCGAGTGGCAGATCAAGGAGAACCAGAAGTTCGCCGCGGGCACTGAGGTGTTCCCGTCGCTGAACGACTTTGGCGAGCTCCGTGCGGTCAGCTACGCAAACTACGACATCCGCCTCTCCGAAGAGAACGACCTGACGCTGCGTCTGGGTATCGAGCACGAGTACGACTCGAACACCGACGATGCGGACGAGAACGACCTGAAGTACTTCATCACAATCCTGGCGACTTTCTGATCAAAACCAACCACGTGGGAGAATTCAGATGACTCTTCAAGACGAAACCGCCGGAGATGCCGGCGCTGCAGAATCTGGGGCCACGGAGGCCACGGGTTCGAACGAAGTTGCAAGCAACGCCTCTGACCTCTTCGACAAGGTCATGGGCGGGAACTTTGATCAGATTACAGCGGCGGAGGTCTGGGGCGTCGCTCAGCCCGTCGTCGTCGCGGTCGTCCTGATTATCGTCGTGCTGTTCGTTGCCGGCTGGGCCAGGCGTTTGACCATCAAGGCATCCACCAAGGCCCGTGTCGAGATCACGCTCGCGAAGTTCTTCGGCAACCTCGTCAAGTGGGCCATCCTGGTCCTTGGCGGCATCAGCGTCCTCTCGACGTTTGGTGTTGAGATGACCAGCTTCGCCGCTGTACTCGCGGCCCTCGGTTTTGCGATCGGCCTCGCGCTCTCGGGCACGCTGGGCAATGTCGCGGCCGGCGTCATGCTGCTGGTGTTCAGGCCGTATCGCGTGGGTGACGTCATCAGCGTCAACGGCGTGACGGCCAAGGTCGACGAGATCGAACTTTTCACAACGACGTTCGACACGCCCGACAACCGGCGCATCATCATGCCCAACAGCTCGATCTTCGGCTCGACGATCGAGAACGTCACGCACCACGGCACCCGCCGCGTCGACATCGCCGTCGGCACCGCGTACGAGGCCGACATTGACAAGGCTCGCGAGGTCATGACGGCCGCTGCGAAGGCTATCGAGGGCCGCGACACCAGCCAGGACCCGGTGATCTATCTCAGCGACCTCGGCGGCTCGTCGATCGATTGGGCCGTCCGCGTGTGGGCGCCCACCGCCGACTACTGGGCCGTCAAGGAGCGGATGGTCCGCGACATCAAGTACGCGCTTGATGAGGCCGGCATCGGTATCCCGTACCCGCAGCGCGACATCCATGTGCCCGAGGCCATCCAGGTCAAGGTCACCAACGGCTGACGCCGGGACTCAGTTCGTGCTTCCACCCAGCCCCTCGTTCTGCGAGGGGTTGTTTTTTGCATCGGCCCGAAGCCCGTGCAGCCATTTCGCCCAGATGCTCAGCACGAGGAGCATGTACAACCGCTGCGAGTGGTCGCGCCCGTGCCACGGATTGATGGATCGCTGGCCCGCGGCATCGTGCTCGCGGAGCATCTGCCGCACAAATTCCATGTTAATCTCGACACCTGCCTCAACAAGCCCCGGGAACGGATCGGCCGATTCGAGGTGGTCGTACAGAAGCTGCCGCAGCCCGCCGTAGTCCTCGCGGAACCACCGGCCGATGGGGATGGCAAAGCCCTGCTTGGGGCGGTCGACAATGTGGTCGGGGAGGTACTCGCGGGCCACTTGCTTGAGGAGGCCCTTGCGTTCGCCGTTGGGCATGAGGTCGCGCTTTGGAGCCATGATCGCTGCCTCGGCGAGTTCCGGATCCAGGAACGGACATCGAACTTCGAGTGGCACCGCCATCGAAGCCGTGTCGGTCTTGCGGAGTAGGTCCCCGCTGAGATAGCGGTCGATGTCCCAGATACGAATGTCTCGAGACCGATTCTTGAGAGTCTGCATTGCATCAACGAATCCGTCGTCCCGTGGGCCCAGCAGTCGTTGTAGTTCGGCACGAGGGAAGATTGCGGACAATTCGGCGGCCAAACTCCCGTCACCCGAGCGCACCGCCGCCAGCAGCCTTCTCGCTTTGGACAGCCGAGAACGAGGATTGTGGTCGGGAAGCAGCGTTGGACGGATAAGGCGTGACATGAATCGAAACTGCCTTGGGGGCGGCTTCAGCGTGTGTCGCTCGTAGCCGGCGAACAGCTCGTCCCCGCCATCACCAGCCAGGGCCACACGTACCTGCTGACCGGCAGCTCGACACACCCAGTGCGTTGGCAGCAAGGAACTATCACCAAACGGCAGGCCAAGGCCCTCGATGAGTTGAACCAGATCCTGGGCGGGTTCGTCACGGCAGTCCAGTACGGTGAGCGAGGCACCGAGGGCCTCTGCTGCTTCCTTCGCATGATGAGACTCGTCGTATGCCGCGTCGGGCATGCGGACCGTGAAGCATTGCATCGACCCCAGCTCGTCGAGCGCAAACTTCGTTATCAATGATGAGTCGATACCCCCGCTTAGGAAGCAACCAAGCGGGACATCAGACTCCAACCGTGTCCTCACTGCGTTGCGGATCATGCTCTCGACCCGCGGCGCGGTGAGCGGCTGCTTCGAAGTTCCCGCGTAGTCGATCCAATGCGCAACGCCAAAGCCACCTGGTATCGGCGAGCCATCTTCCTTCGTGGGATCGTCGGATGCGGGCCATTCCTGCACCACGGAATTCTCGATCGTGGTGAATCTCTGATGCCAGCCGTGGCGGATCCAGCCTCGAACACTCGAAGGATGAACGACCTGTGCGTGTTTTGCGAGGGCTCCGAGCGAAGCGGGCGCACTCGACCACGCGAACGTGCTCCCGAACACCACGGGCAATCGGTAGAGCGGCTTCTCACCGAACATGTCACGCAAGGGCTGGATGTGGGCACGCTTGCGGTCCCATACGAGAGCAGCGTGCATGCTGCGAAGCCGACGCTGGAACTCCGACGCACGACCGTCGGTGCTTCCAAAGCGTCGCCACCCATGCACCAGCACCTCCGTATCGCTGTGGTCCGTCTCGAACTCCGCCCCCTGCTGTGTCAGCTCAGTCCGGAGCTCGTGCTGGTTGTAGATGCAGCCGTTGAAGATGACGGCCACCAGTGGCTCGTCGGGACACAGTTCGTGCGCGAACTTGGGTTCTTCGCCGGGCTGGTACGTCAGGTCGGGGCGCAGGCGCTGGCCGTCGTGGACCATGGGCTGGTGGCCACCCTCGTGGTCGAGGATGCTCAGGCGGCGGTGAACGAACGCGACGTCGACGATGGTGCCATCCGGGCGCGTCGCGCGATCGCGGAAGCGGCCTTGGCCGTCGGGACCACGGTGCTTGATCCCCTCATCGAGCACGTCGAGCCGCGCCTCGGGGATGGCCTCGAGGGGGTGGGGGGGCTGGCCCTGCTCGTGGATCCGCAATACGCCGGCGATGCCGCACATGGTGGGGGTTGTAGGCGGTGGCCGCCAGTGGGGGCTATACGGCCTCTCGCTCTCGCTCGGCGGACCGCTCCATCGGCCGAGGCGCGGCCGGGTCGGGCGGAGCGGTGCCCGCCGCGAAGTGGTGGTCGCCCTTGAAGGTGCCCGTCCAGATGCCGCTGATGGTGTGCAGCGTGCGAGTGACGAGGATGGCCGTGACGAAGCCGTACACGAATGCCCACGACGCAGAGACACCCGCATACCGCTGCAGGCTGTACATCATGCCCATCGAGACCGCGGCGAACACGGGCACCAGGATCATCCGCTCGGCCTGTACGCGGCCGGCGTCCATCAGAAAGTTCTTGCGATGGGCGGGCCGCTCGGGCTTGGGGCCCTTGCCGTGTAAGGCGGACGGCTTCCAGTGGTTGGCCACCCAGTGCAGCCCGAAGTAAGCCGCGACGTCGAAAATCGTGTCCAAGCCGTAGGCGATGATCGTGATGAGGAGCTTTTGGTCCTTCCCGAGCCAGTCTGAGATCAGCATGACTGGGAACTTGGCCAGCGCAATAGCGATCAGCCCCGCCAGCACGAGATTGAGGTTGATGTTCAAGAGCCGGCTTCGCTGGTAGAAGCGCATGAGCTGACGAGGCATCACGGCATGATAGGGGCCACCGATAGCCCTCCAGCCATCCGAACGAGCCCGACGAGCGGTGCCGTGAAAAGCCCGGCGTTGGCCAGGAAACCCGGCTTCAGCCCCATCGCGATCGGCACGATGTCAGGATTGGAGCGACGCATGGCTCGCCAGTTATCGGGCTGTTCGTTGGTTGGATTCCTGGAGTTGGTGCCGTGGGCGAGAGGGTCACAAAGATCGAAGGTGATGGCATGAGCGTGCGGGGGCTCGTCTCCCGCCTGCGCCGCAAGCTCTCCGGTTACTCCGGCACACCGGCCTGGATGCACGACCTCGCGCAACGCACGACGAACGCCATCATCGTGACCGATGCCGACCGGCGTGTGCTCTGGGTGAACGAGGGCTTCACCCGCATCAGTGGATTCAAGCTTGAAGACATCGAGGGCCGTGTCCCGGGCGAGGTGCTGTTCAGCGACAGGACCGATCGGCGGACCATTGCCGAGATGGATGCGCGGCTGTCGGCCGGGGAGGCTTTCCAAGGCGAGCTGCTGAACCGGGCGAAAGACGGACGTGACTACTGGGTGTTCATCGACATGCAGCCGCGCCGAGACGGGCGGGGCCGACTCACCGG
Organism: Phycisphaerales bacterium; assembly: GCA_965227775.1. Lineage (GTDB taxonomy): Bacteria > Planctomycetota > Phycisphaerae > Phycisphaerales > UBA1924 > JAHCJI01. The sequence goes on along the minus strand of OZ245777.1, from coordinate 3,313,079 downwards.
ATTCATGGCGGTAGAGACCGACGTCACGCAGTACAAGCAGTTGGAGCAGCAGCTCATCGAGCAAACCCGACGCACGGAGACGGCCCTTGGCGTCGGTAAGCTGGGTACGTGGGAGTGGGATGCGAAGACCGGGCGGCTCACGTTCGACGATGCGTGGGCGCGCTCATCCCTACAGATCGCTTACACCAAGCCCTTGTCGGCGAGCCTCCACTACGAGGACGTTGGGCCGACGCTGCGCGCTCTGGCGAGACACCTGAAGAACGGTCTGCCCTTCGAGGACATCCGGTTCCGCGTTCGCCAGCGTGGTGGTGGCTGGCGATGGATCAGCGCGTCCGGGCGGATCGTCGCCGCGGATGCGCAGGATCGACCACTCCGCATGGTCGGCACCCATAGCGACGTGACCGAGCAGGCCGAAGCGCAGCTCCGGCTCCGCGAGGCCATGGAAACTACCGAGCTCGCGTTGGCGGCCGGTGGCATGGGCCTGTGGATGTGGGATCTCGACACGGGCAGTTTCACGTTCGACCACCGCTGGTCGGCCATGCTGGGTGAACGATCGGTCGATCTGCTCGACGATGTCACCACGCTGCTCACGCGCGTGCACCCTGTGGATGTCGTTCACCTCGAGAGCGCCATCGAGCAGCACTTGAACGATGGCACGCCGTTCGTCGACGTGCAATATCGCATCCGACACGCAAGCGGTTCCTGGCGATGGATGCGTCTATTTGCGAACTCGATCAAGTCAATGGGCCGCCAGCGCGTGGATCGCCTCGTGGGAATCCAGATGGACGTGCACGAGCAGGTCGTCGCGCAGATCGAAGCCAATCGGCGCGAGATGGTGCTCGCGAACACGAGTCGCATGACTGCCATCGGTGGATGGGAGATCGACATCGCGAGCGAGAAGGTGTACTGGTCCGACCAGGTACGTGCCATCCACGAGGTGCCGCCCGGTTACGTGCCTTCCGTAGAGAAGGCGATCGAGTTCTACGTTGGCGAGTCGCGGCGCGAGATCTCAGAGTGCGTTGAGCGAGGCATTCGCGATGGTCGAGGGTGGGATGTCGAGTGCCGATTCCGTACGGCCAAGGGCAATCTCCGCTGGGTTCGCGCGGTCGGCGAGCCGGTCTTTGAAGACGGCAAGCTCGTCCGTCTCGTGGGCGCGTTCCAGGATGTGACCGAGCAGAGAGAGCAGCGTGATGCGCTCGCCGCATCGAATCAGGCGCTCGAGATCGCCCAGTCGATCGCGCGCATGGGTAGCTGGAGCCTCGACGTCGTGAGCGACCAGGTCACTTGGTCGCGGCAGCTCTACGAGATCTTTGATTGGGATCCGCTGGAGACCACGCCAACAACCGACCTGGCCGTTGACTGCTACAAGCCGGCCGACGCCGAGCGACTGCGGGAGGCCATCAAACAGACGATGCGTGACGGCCAGCCGTATGCGCTCACGCTCGAGCGGCGAGACACTGCCAACGGGGTGCGATTCGTCGCCATCGAGGGGCGTGCCGAGCAGGACGAGCACGGGCACGTCGTCCGGCTGTTCGGTACCGCTCGTGACGTGACCGCAGAGGTCGAGCGCGAGGCCGAGCTGCAAGAGGCACGCATGCGCGCAGAGGTGGCAAACCTCAGCAAGACCGAGTTCCTCGCGAACATGAGCCACGAGATCCGGACCCCGATGACAGCGATCCTGGGATACGCGGAACTCCTGGACGATCCCGAGCTTCCCGAGTCTGAGCGATCGTCGCATCTCGATACGATCAAGCGGAACGGCGAGCACCTGCTGAACATCATCAACGACATCCTTGACGTCTCCAAGATCGAGTCGGGACGCATGGGTGTTGAAGTGATCAGGACCAACCCGACCGAGCTTCTCCAGGGTGTGGGCCGGCTGATGCGCGTCAATGCAGACGCCAGATCGCTCGCGTTCTCGATGAAGAACTCGACACCCGTCCCTGAACTCGTGATGACCGATCCGACGAGGCTCCGGCAGATCTTGGTCAACCTCATTGGAAATGCCATCAAGTTCACACGGGAGGGCGAAGTCTCGGTATCAATGAACTATGAGGCGCAGGACAGCGGTGGAATGATCCGCATCGATGTGCACGACACGGGTATCGGGATGACCGAACAACAACTCGGTCGCGTGTTTACTGCGTTCACCCAGGCCGACGCCTCAACGACGCGGCGGTTCGGCGGCACGGGTCTGGGATTGCTCATCAGCAAGCGTCTTGCCCAGATGCTCCACGGCGACATCACGGTGGAGAGCTCGCCGGGAGCGGGTAGCACGTTCTCGATTGCGATCGCCGTCGACGAGGTAAACGGGACCACCACCGTCCCGGCAGGACCAATCGAATTGTCCGAGCGCTCGCGGCCGGAGCCCTCACAACAAGTAGATGATGATGCTCCGCTCGCGGGTACGACGGTCATGCTTGTCGAGGATGGCATCGACAATCTGCGGCTCATTGCCATGCACCTGGCGCGTGCCGGCGCGCGTGTCGTCGCTGCGAGTGATGGGCTCGAGGCGCTCCGTTCGCTCACGCAGAACGGCGGAGCAGAGGGCCCGCTCCGCTCGCCGATGCCCGTCGACGTCATCTTGACCGATATGCAGATGCCACGGATGGACGGTTACACCGTGACGCAGACGCTTCGCGAGATGGGCTGCAAGGTGCCGATCATCGCGCTGACGGCGCACACGATGGAAGGCGATCTCGAGCGGTGCTTTGCCGCGGGGTGCGACGCTTATATGAAGAAACCGACCAATCGGGGCGAACTGGTCAGGGCCATCCAGGAAGCCATTGAAGAACGAGCCGCGGCCTGATGGCCGCTACTCCACGCGCGTGCACTGCGCGCCGTCTCGCAGGTAGCGAGGTATCGACGGATCAATGGCCTGTGACCAGTTCTCGATGCCGCCGGCGATCGAATGGGCGTTCTCGAAGCCACAACCGCGGAGGGCGAGGGCGGCCTTGATCGAACGCACGCCGTGGTGGCAGAGCGTCAGGATTGGACGGCCATTGGCGGCATCTTCGATGTCGTCGAGGTGATCGTTCAGCTCGTGTAGCGGCGCATGGACGTGACCATCGGCGCTCGCGAGCGCTGCGACATCCAACTCCTCGGCCAGTCGCACATCGACAAGCAGCGCCTCGCCACTGGCGAGCATGTCGGAGGCCTTGCGCGGTGAGATCTCGTAGCTCGGCTTGAACGGATAGCCCGGCGGCAGGCCTTGTTCGTCGAACGAGCCGCTCACAGCTCGCGGCTCTCGGCTGGCTTCGAAATGACGATGCCACCGACCTCGCCAATGGGGCGGCCAGTTGCGGGCAGCTCCGTTCGCCACGCGTCGGGCTCTCGCTCATAGCTGGTGTCGGGCGAGGCATCCAGGCGATTGGGTGGCGTCTGCGTGAACATACGCACCGGGATCATGACAAGGTCATAGACCTGGAGGAAGGGCTCGATGGCGAGGCTCTTGACCTGGTGCTTGTTGCTGCTGCCGTATTGGTACACGTTCACAAGCGTTGGCAGCGTGCCGTCGTAGCGCCAGTCGCCCGTGGTGGGCAGACGGCTCGGTGCGTAGTGGGGCGTGTGGAGCGTCAGATCGCTGGGGACCAGCAGCGCGATGGGCTCCCAGCCGCTGCGGTCGAGGATGTTGGCCTGCGGGCGGGCGACCGGGAACGGCTCGTCGACGTGGTCCATCGTCAGGGCGGGCAGCGGTGCGGCGCCCATGATCTTGCCGTATGTCTCTTCGGTCGGGCGGTCGGCCACGCATCCGCAGAGTGTGGCGAGGGCAACGCCCGAGAGACAGCCGGCGGCGATTCGTGCATTCCTTGGCATATGCGATGCTATTCAGCCCGATTCGGCGGCGGCGTGCTCAGAACTCGTCATCGGAACCGCCCAGAACCCGTTCGATGGCCTCCGCCGCGGTCTCGGCGTCAAAGCCACGCCGGGCGAGAGCTCCAAAGAGACGCCGGCGTGTGGCCTCGGGCGTGAGTGAGAGCGATTGCAGCCGGCGCAGCTGGGCCCGGGCGGCGTCATCGGCCCGCTCGCCCTCGAGCGTGCTCGGCGCGTGGGCGTCGAGCGCCGCCTCCAGCGCGTCGGCGCCGAGCTGCGCGCGTTCCAGGCGGTCGCGGATGGCCTCGCGAGCGTGCGGCTTGAGCTCCCCCATGTGTTCTGCCATGTTGTGGGCCAGGCGTTGGTCGTCAACGGCGCCGCTGCGAACCAGGGCATCGACGGCACGATCTGCCGCGGCCTTCGAGAATCGCTTGCCCAATCGCTCGCGGAGTTCGGTGCTCGACCTTGGCCTCACACGCAGTAGCCGAGCCGCAGCGATGCGCGCGCCCGCCTCGGCCACGACGCGGTTGGCGCGTTCCTCGAGTTCCAGCGTCCACGGATCACCATTGACCAGCCCGCCGTCGACCACGGCGGCATCGTCGATGGTCGCGCCCCGATGGTGGGGCGTCACCAGCTTCCAGCGGTTGGGGCCCTTCGGCGTCAGCGAGATGGTCTTCGGCTCGGGCACGATTCGCCCCCGTGCGGTCTCAGGCGAGCTGGGACAAATACGCCTCGATCTCGCCGGCGGCCTTCTGGTTGCCATCGGCGGTTGCGCGGGCCAGGCCTGTGCGGAGCACGTTGGTGGCGCGGCCTTCCTCGCCCATGGCTTCGAGCGAGCGCGCCATGTGGAAGTACGCGTAGTGCTCGCTCGCATCGGCGTCGATGCACTTCTCGTAGAAGCCGACGGCCTCCTCGTGAAGGCCGGTCTTGGCGTGCTCTTGGCCCAGCGAATACAGGACGAACGTGTCGCTCGGGTCGGCGTCGAGCATCTTGCTCAGTTTGGCGATGCGATCCATGGGAAGGTCCCGGGAAGTTCTGGTTCGGGTCGGCTGCGCCCGAGGCGGCGGCTAATGTTGCCTCCCCAGGGCGCGGGCCCCGGTTGTTCGGGTTTCTGATGGAGTGTACGCGATGGCGATCGAGAAGGTTGGCGTGGTCGGAGCGGGTCAGATGGGCGGCGGCATCGCGCAGGTTTCGGCCGTGGCGGGGCTGGACGTCAAGGTCTTCGACGCGTCCGCCGACCAGATCGAACGCTGCAAGGCGACCCACCAGAAGCTCTTGGCCCGCGCGGTCGAGAAAGGCCGCATGGAGCAGGCCGACGCCGACGCCGCCCTGGGCCGCATCTCGTACGCCACCGATATGGGTGATTTGGGCGACCGCCAGATCGTCATCGAGGCCGTCGTCGAGAACGAGCAGGTCAAGCGCGACATCTTCGCGAAGCTCGACGAAGTGACGCCCATCGATGCCATCCTGGCGACCAATACCAGCAGCATCTCCATCACGGCTATCGCCGCCGCCACAAAGCGGCCCGAGAAGGTCATCGGCATGCACTTCTTTTACCCCGTGCCGGTGATGGGGCTGGTCGAGGTGATCAACGGCCTAGCAACAGATGAGGCCGTGACGCAGACCGTGCTCGACCTTTCGACCAAGATGGGCAAGACCGCCGTTCCGGCCAACGACCGTGCGGGCTTCGTTTCCAACCGCATCCTGATGCCGATGATCAACGAGGCGTTCTACACCTGGATGGAGGGCGTGGCCGAGCCCGAGCATATCGACGAGATCATGAAGCTCGGCATGAACCACCCGATGGGCCCGCTGCGCCTGGCCGACTTCATCGGTCTGGACACCTGTGCCCACATCATGAACGTGCTGGCTGATGGCCTGCACAGCGAACGCTACCGGCCTTGCCCCAAGCTGGAGCAACTCGTCACCGCCGGGCGTCTCGGCAATAAGTCCGGGCGGGGCGTCTTCGAATACTCGAAGTAAGATGCGGACGCGTTACGCGGGTATCTCTGGCTCCTGTGTCGCCTCGGGGCGGTTCTTTTCCCCCTTCCGATGCCCGGCTTTCATGTTGACGACCTCGACGATCAATGCGAAGGCCATCGCAAAATAGATGTAGCCGCGGGGCAGGTGCTGGCCGGCGCCCTCGGCTACCAGCAGCACACCGATCAGCACGAGGAAGGCCAACGCGAGCGTCTTCATCGTCGGGTGCTTCTGCACGAAGCGAGCGATCGGGCCCGCGAAGGCGATCATGACGCCGATGGCGATGATGACCGCGGTCGCCATGATGGCATAGTTGCTGGTCATGCCCACGGCAGTGATAACCGAGTCCAGTGAGAACACCAGGTCCAGCAGCAGCACCTGCACGAGCACGCTGCCGAAGGTTGCCGCAGCCTGCTTCTTGATGCCCGGCCGCGCGCTGGGGTCGTCTTTGTGGGCCCCGCCCTCCTCGACCATGTGGTGCAGTTCCATGGTTGCCTTCGCGATCAGGAACAGCCCGCCGCCCAGCAGAATCAGGCTCTTGCCCGACAGTGGGATCTCGACCCAGGGGATCGTCCAGAATGGTTCATTGAGCTGGATGATCAGGAACGCGAGGGCCAAAAGAATCAGCCGCATCACCATCGCCAGGATCAGGCCCACGGTCCGGGCCTTCGCTTGCTGATCCTTCGGCAGGCGGTTCGCCAGGATTGCGATAAACACCACGTTGTCGATGCCCAGCACGATCTCGAGCGTCGTCAGCGTCAACAGCGCAATGAGGCCGGCGGCGGTGAAGAAGCCGACGTGCTCGGGCGTGCCCGCAGCAGCGGCATCTTCGAGCAGGGCAAGCATCGGTGTGAGTGTTTCGAGCATGCGGCCAGTCTAGCCGGTCATCGGCCCACGCCCCTATCGTGCCGCGCGGGCCGAATCCGCGTGGAGGTGCGGCATGCGAGCGTGCTTGGCAACACTTAGGGCAGTGGTTGCGGTGGGGCTCATGGGTTGTAAGAGCACCCCGTCCGACTTGGGTGTCGATACGAGCGGGCCTTCGATCACGTTGGCTGCGCTCGAGTCCATGCAGCCCGATGCTCGCGCTATTGCCGAACGCGTTGTTGGTTTCGTAGGTGGCACTCGGGCCCTTGACAATGTTCAAACGTTGGAGGTTTGTTTCAAGGGTGAGAGTGATGGGAATCCGATCGTGTTCCATCTCCGGTGGTCGCGTTCGGGGCCCGCGTTTTACGACATGACGCTCGGCCCGGATTCCGGACAATTCGGCGTCAACGGCGATCGCTACTGGAGGTCGATGGAGGGCGAGCCGGCCGAACTCTACGTAATCGACCCCGCGATCAAGTTCGGCTGGAATGAGATGGCCGACCAGGTGCTGGAGTTCACAACAATTCCGCTCGCGGTCATGAACCCGACCAACAGCCACTTCGATGGAGTGGCACCGCTCCAGCGCATGGGCGATCTGGACTTCAAGGGCGAGCAGACCGTGGTGCTCTCGACAGTGGCGTCGCCGGATTCAGACGATGCGGTGTACCGCTTCCACTACGACCCACAGTCAGGCCGACCAGTTGGATTGGCCCAGGGAACACCGAGTGAGCTGCTCTACATGGTGTTCAGCGACTGGCGCGAGGTGCGAGGCGGTGCCGGCTTGAAGATGTTCCATCGCATCACGGTCGACGGATTCTGGCTGGGCGGCGAGGTGCTCGAATTCGAGACGACGCTCGTCCGCATTAACACGCTCGACGAGTCTGACTTCGATCCGCCCGCCGACGCAGTATTGCAGCCCGACGGCTGACGCGCGCGGAGCCGGCTCTCAACCGCATCCCGCGTCGAACGCGTTCTGGAACGCCAGAAAGTCGAACACCGTGAGGGATCCGTCGCCGTCCAAGTCGGCTGCCGGGTCGCCGGCGTCGAATGCGTCCTGGAAGCACAGGAAGTCAAAGAAGTCCAAATCCCCGGAGCCGTCGCAGTCGGCAGGGCAGGCTAGCGTGATCGTCCAGCCCAGGGCATCCAGCGGCCTCAGATCGGTGGCGGCGAGATACCCGGGGAAGTAGGTCTCGCCCTCGACGATGTCCGGGTCCATCACACCGATGGGCGGGTCCATCTGTCGAAGGTGTGAGCCCTGCCACGGGTTGCCGTCGGCCATTGGTATCTCGACCGCGATGAAGTCGAGAATTGCCTCGCTCGGGCCCGGTCCGCCAGGTGTATCAAAATACACCGTGCGCGGAGCAGCAGAGAACTCGGCAAGTGTGTCCGGGTTGAGATCCGCACCGGCGTCGCTCTCGCGGAAACGGTACATGTCGAGAGGCAGCAACGTCGCGCCGAAGAGGATGTCCACGTTCGATTGGAATCCGAGCACGTGGCCGATCTCGTGCGCAATGACGCTGCGCAGGCAGTAGGCATCGGGCTCGACCCCGTCGGCGGGATCGGTGTCCCAAGGTGCGGTCGAGCTGAGTGACACCGGCAGCGGCGTGGGCGCTTGGCCATCGAGCAGTGCACGCAATGCAACGCCGGTCAGTAAGCTGGTGCGATCCTCGGTTCGCGATCCCGAGTCGAGCCCATAGATAACACGCAAGGTCGCTGTATCTGGCAGGCTCGACTCGATCTCGTCGTCGGGATCCATCCGATCGATGAGCGCTGCTCGCACGTCGGGGTACGCCAGCGAGCGATAGCTGTCGCCTGCGGCCCCGAGGATCGGCAGGCCGTGGATCGTGCCAAGCGGCTCGAAGAGGATCTCGATGGTTAGCTCGATGTCGTCGTCCACGAGTCCTGCGTACAGGTCGGCGATGGCTGAGAGCGCCTCGGTCGTGCCCGCCGGCGCGGCCCCGGCGACCACGAATCGCAGCTGCAGCCCCGAGTCGATCGTCGGCGCAACTACGACTTGGTCACCCTGCAACATGCCCGCTGCATGGCGTGCACCGATCGCGTCGACGGTTGCCTGTGGCGGGCGAACGCCAGCGCACAACGGCTTAAAGACCGTGGTCGTGTGTTGTTTGTCGGGATCGTCGGGGGATGAAAGACTCGGCGCCCCCAAGACGAGCGAGCCGGACAGGATCAAGACTGGCAAGGCAAATCGGATCTGCATGGATCGCTCCTCAACGCGCACGAACGTAGTGATGCCGATCAGAACGACGCCGCTTCCGGGCAATATACCCGAAAGCGGCGTTTCCCATACCACTGTTTGTCCTGTCGGTCTATTCCCTGCTCATCATGTACCTGGCCATGTCCACGCAGCGGTTCGCGTACCCGGCCTCGTTGTCGTACCAGCTCACGACCTTGAAGAAGCGGTCGTTGAGCTCGATGCCAGCGTCGGCGTCGTAGATGCTGCTGTGCGGGTCGCCGATGAAGTCGCTCGAGACGACAGGGTCCTCGGTGTACCCCAGCACGCCACTCATAGGCCCGCCAGCGGCCGCGCTCATCGCCTCGTTGATGGCTTTCAGGCTGGTGGCCTTGGCCGTCTTAAACGTGAGGTCGACGCAGCTCACATCTGCGGTCGGCACGCGGAAGCTCATGCCCGTGAGCTTGCCCTTGAGCTGCGGCAAGCACAGCGTCACGGCCTTCGCGGCGCCGGTGCTCGCGGGGATGATGTTCATGTAACCGTTGCGTCCCCCGCGCAGGTCCTTTTTGGAGGGGCCGTCCTGAGTCGGCTGGGTCGCGGTCACGGCGTGGATCGTGGCCATCAGGCCCTCGTCCAGGCCAAACCCGTCGTCGATGACCTTGGCGATGGGTGCCAGGCAGTTCGTCGTGCAACTCGCATTAGAAATGACTTTGTGCTTGCCCGGGTCGTACTGCTCGTGGTTCACCTTGTAGCACAACGTGGGCACGGTGTCGGTCGTCTTGGTGGGGGCGCTGATGATCACGCGCTTGGCGCCACCGCCGTCGATGTGCTTCTGGGCATCGGGCCCGGCGGTGAAGAAGCCGGTTGATTCGATCACGACATCCACGCCCAGGTCACCCCACTTGAGGCTCGAAGGGTCGCGTTCCTCGGATACCTGGGTCTGCTCACCGTTGACGCTGAAGCCACCGTCGTTGACCTGAACATCGGCCAGCTTGCCATCGATACGGAAGCGGCCGTGCATGGTGTCGTGCTTGAGCAGGTAAGCCAGATTATCGGCGGGCACCAGGTCATTGACGCCCACGACGGTCACGTCGGGGCTCTGGGCCGCAATGCGGTAGACGAGGCGGCCGATGCGTCCAAAACCGTTGATGCCTAGGCGGATAGCCATCGCGTCAAATCCTCCCAAGTGTAGCGCCGGGGCCTTCAACCACCGCCGGCGATTGCAACCAAGAAACGAGCCGCATGGTAGGAGTGGGGCTGGGGGCTCGACCGGCCCGGGCTGCTATGCTCCGGCCGGTCGCTGGGATGCCCCCGCGCCACTCGAACCGGGGGAGCCGAACTCGTGACAGCTGAGAAGATCTGCATCGTTTGTGGGGCCGACTGCGCCGATCGCCCGCGACTGAAGGACTCGCAGGGGCGATACGCGTGCCAAGACTGCGTCAAGGCCAAACAGCGCTCGAAGAAAAAGGCCGCGGCCGAGCCGCACCCAGCGAAGGCGGTTTCCAGGCAGGAAGCTCAGGCTCCTGGCGGCGGTGCTGGCTTCAGCATGGACAACTTCCTAGGCGACGTCCATACCGCCGACTCGAATCCCTGCCCCAAGTGCGGCCTGGGCCGACCGGCCGACGCTGTTGTATGCATGCAATGCGGGCTTGATTCCGCTTCGGGCCGGTCGATCAGCACGAGGGTGAGCAAGGAGAAGGCGCAGAAGGTCCGCAGTGCTCCGCAGGTGTCGAGTGGGACCATCTTTCTCATCGTCATCGTGGCGTTGCTCGCCTTGCTGCCGGGGTTGGCGTTCGTGTCGAAAGAGGCGGCCATGCCTGCGCTGTTGGCCGGCGTGATCTGGTACCTCGTGGCGTACATCATGATGGTTGCAGGGGCATTCTCCGACGATGACAAGTTCTGGGGCTGGCTGGGCGCCTTGTTCTGGGTGCCCCTAGCCGGGTCATTCTGCTGGCTCGCATTCGTGCTCTACTACTGCACGATCGGCGGCCAACGAGGTACCTGGAAGCTGAACTTCTGGGCCGCGATCTTGGCCTCCATTGCCGTTGCTGCCATCATCGGAGCGGTCCACCCGAGCCTGCTCGAGGACGCTTCGGCCTCGGGCGCCTCGCCCTGATCGATACTCGAGTACCACGCGGTGGGCGCTCGTTCGGCGGGGCCGCTGGTGGGCTCGTATGCTGCCGTCATGGCGACCCACGAATCCAGCTCCCACACGAACCAGGACATCCAGAGCAGCCTTCACGAGGACCGAGTCTTCCCGCCCCCTCGAGCGTCTGAGGTCGGCAGCGCTCCCTGGCACGTTGGTTCGCTGGCCGACTATGAGGCCGAGCATCGCCGATCGATCGAAGATCCTGATGCCTACTGGGGCAAAGTCGCGGAGCGGCTGGAATGGATGGAGCCCTTCAAGAGCGTGCTCAAGGGCGGCTTCCCGGAGCCGACTTGGTTCGACGGCGGGAAGCTCAACGCGTGCGACAACTGCGTCGACCGGTTCGTGCGTGAGGGGCACGGCGACGACGTTGCCATCTTGTGGGAAGGCGAACCCATGGACGGCGGAGCCCCCGAGGTTCGCCGCCTGACCTACAAGGACATCCAGGAGCAGACCGAGCGCCTGGGCAACGCCCTCAAGAAGCTGGGCGCGACCAAGGGCGAGGTGGTCACGATCTACATGGGCATGGTGCCCGAGCTGGCCATCGCCATGCTCGCGTGCGCGCGCATCGGTGCGCCACACTCGGTCATCTTCGGTGGCTTCAGCAGCCAGGCCATTGCCGACCGCGTGCGAGACGCAAGCTCGCGCATCATCCTGACGTGCGATGGATCCTGGCGCCGAGGCAAGGTCGTGCCGCTCAAGGACAACGTCGACGATGCGATCGAGAAGATGGGCCAGAGCTCGCCGGTCACAGGCGTCGTCGTACTCCGGCGTTGCGACAACGAGATCGCCATGGTCGAAGGACGCGACCACGACTGGCGTGACCTGACCGAAGCGGCCGAGCCGGACTGCCCCTGTGAGCCCATGGGCAGCGAAGACATGCTGTTTCTGCTCTACACCAGCGGCTCGACGGGCAAGCCCAAGGGCATCGTGCACACGACCGCGGGCTATCTGCTCTACACGGCTCACACCGCGAAGAACGTGTTCAACCTCACATCCGGCCAAGACCAGATCTATTGGTGCACCGCTGACTGCGGCTGGATCACCGGGCACAGCTACATCGTCTACGGTATTCTGCCCAATCGTGTGCCGACACTGATGTATGAAGGCGCGCCCAATGAGCCGCACGAGGACCGATTCTGGGACGTCGTGGAGCGGCACAGAGTCACGCACTTCTATACCGCGCCGACGGCAATCCGTGCGTTCATGAAGTGGGGCGACGAACACCCGGCCCGGCATGATCTCAGTTCGCTCCAAGTGCTCGGCACGGTCGGCGAGCCGATCAATCCTGCGGCGTGGACGTGGTATCGGGACGTGATCGGCGGCGGGCGTTGCCCGATCGTTGATACTTACTGGCAGACCGAGACAGGTGGCCACGCCATCACGCCGCTGCCCGGCGCCATTCCCACTCGACCTGGCTCTTGCACCCAGCCGTTCTTTGGTATCGATGCGGCTGTGGTGAAGCAGGACGGCACGGAGTGCGACGCCGACGCGGGCGGGCTGATGGTCATCCGCAAGCCCTGGCCCAGCATGCTCCGCGGCGTTTTTGGCGATCGCGATCGCTTTATCGACACGTACTTCTCGACCGTGAAGATCGACGGAGAGCCGATCTACACCGCCGGCGACGGCGCACGCAAGGACAGCGACGGCAACTTCTGGATCATGGGCCGCATCGACGACGTCATCAACGTGAGTGGCCACCGGCTCGGCACGATGGAAGTCGAGAGTGCGCTCGTTGCCCATGACGCGGTCGTCGAGGCGGCTGTGGTGGGCGTACCCCACGACATCAAGGGCACGGGCATCGCTGCCTTCGTAACGCTCGCAGGCGGCGTCGAGCCAACCGAGGATCTCAAGAAGGCTCTGGGCACCCATGTTGCCGAAGCCATTGGTGCCATCGCGAGGCCCGACCAGGTTCGATTCGCCGAGGCACTGCCCAAGACTCGCAGCGGCAAGATCATGCGTCGCTTGCTCCGCGCGATCGCCGCAGGCGAAACGGAGGTCAGTCAAGACACTTCGACGCTTGAGGATTACACCGTGCTCGCAAAGCTGCGCGGGGACGAGTGAGGCAGGCGATGCACGCCGCGCTTAGGCATCCGTCTGTCGGAGCAAAGCGATCGTGAACCACTCCTTGTCGTCGCTCCAGGTGGCGTGAACGCCAAGCCCGGCTCCCTGTGCCAGGCGTTCGATGCTCCCCAAGTCGTACTTGTAGCTGCTCTCATTCCAAAGCGTTTCGCCTTCGGCAAACTCGAAGCGCCTGCCGCCAATCTCGATGGCGTGCGTTTCTCGAGCGATGAGGTGCATCTCGACCCGCGCGTGCTCGGCATCCCACCTGGCTTCGTAGTCGAACTGCGCCGGATCGGCATCTGCTTCAAGTTCACGATTGAGACGCGCGAGGATGTTCATCTCAAAGGCTCGCGTCACGCCAGCCGCGTCGTCGTAGGCCGGCACAAGCACCGATTCGTCCTTGATGCGATCGAAGCCGATGAGCAGGCTGCCATCCTCACCCGCAAGCGACGCGAGTGCACGCAGCAAGCTCTGCTGCACGTCTGGCAGGAAGTTCCCGATCGTCGACCCCGGGAAGAAGACCAGCCGCGGGTGGAGGCAGGCGACCCGTTCGGGAACGGCGATCGCTCGCGTGAAGTCGGCCCACAGCGGCACGATTTCTAGCGACGAGTGCCGGGCCGCTAGCGTGCGTGCGACGCGGCGGAGTTGCTCGCGTGCGATGTCGACCGGTACCATCGCTCGAGGTGATTCAAGCGCGTGAATCAGGATCTCGACCTTCTCGCCCGCGCCACTGCCGGGCTCGACGATGGTCGCTCCTGGCCCGATTTCGGCAGCAATCTCTGGCGCATGCTGGCGGAGCAACGCCATCTCGGTTCGCGTGGGGTAGTACTCGGGTTGCTCCGTAATCTGCTCGAAAAGCTTGGCGCCGATCGAGTCATACAGGTACTTACTAGGGATCTGCTTCTGAGGCTGGGCGAGCCCTTCGAGCGCATCGGCCCTAAACGCCGCGAGTTCCTGGTTGCGGCCGCGTGACTCGGACGACGGCGTGTCGTCCTGCGCGGCATCGAGTTCGAGCACCACGGCCTGGCGCTCGGGGTTGGAATCGGACGTTGTCATTCAGGCGGTGTCTTTCGCGAGGCGCAGGCCGCTGAATTGCCAGCGCTTGTTGGGGTGGAAGAAGTTCCGATACGTCGGCCGGACATGGCTCGACGACGTGGCGCACGAGCCGCCACGCAGCACATACTGGCTACTCATGAATTTGCCATTGTACTCCCCCAACGCCCCGGGCTCGGCCGCATATCCGGGGTAGGGGTCGTAGCCGCTCCGCGTCCATTCCCAGACCGAGCCGAACATGCCTTCGAGTTCGCCTGGGCCGATGTGATCCGCCGCGCCCAAGTCGGTCGGATGGAATACGCCGTGCTCGAGCATGTGCGCAGATTCAACCGCGTCGGTCCACGACGCATCGGCGCGTTCGAGATCACGCAGGCACGCAGCCTCCCACTCGAACTCTGTCGGAAGCCGCGCCCCGGCCCAGCGAGCGAAAGCTTCGGCCTCAAAGAAGCTAATGTTCGAGAGCGGCTCGTTTGGGTTCACATCGCGCTCGCCGTGCATCGTCGAGACACGCCATCCGGCTGCGGGCCCGCACCGATCACAGCCGGGCGGGATCCAGTACATCGGGGCGATCCAGCCTTCTGCCTTCACCGCGGCGGCGCCCTCGTCGAGCCACAGGTGCTCTTGCTCGTAGCCGCCGTCTTGTATGAACTCGATGAACTGGCCACACGTGACCGGCCGGCTGGCAAGCGCGAACGGTCGTAGGTAGACCTTGTGACATGGCTGTTCGTTGTCGTAGCAGAACGCGGGCCCATCGCAACCGATCCATAGCAGGCCAGCCTCGAATTCGACCCATTTCGTCGGAGCTCGGGGCGCGTCAGGATTGGTCGGACCGGTGAACTCGTCGCTGGGGTCGTACGCCTCGCACGCAGCGCCACACCACAGCGCGTGGCGGATATCTGTAAGAAAAAGCTCTTGGTGCTGCTGCTCGTGGTTGATTCCGATCTCGGTAACGCGTCTCACCTCGTCGCTCAGTGCATCAGAAGTCAACAACGCCATCATCCGCTCATCAACATGGGCGCGGTAGTCGAGCACCGACTGGAGCGATGGACGCGTCATCATGCCACGAGAGTGTCGGGGTTGGCGATCACCGACCTGCGTGTAGTAACTATTGAAGAGATATGCGAATCGGTCATCGAAGCGACGCCCCGGCTCCACTTGAGAGAGCACGAATTGCTCGAAGAACCACGTCGTGTGTGCGAGATGCCACTTAGCCGGGCTCGCGTCGGTCATCGACTGGACGACGCAGTCCTCGGGCGTCAATGGGCGTCGGAGGGCGTCGGTCGCAGCTCGGACAGCTTCGTACCGCTCCGCCAGCGAGGCGCCAACCAGCGGCGCCCGTGCGATGCTGAGTCCCATATCGCCCGTCCTTTCGCGTGGGGCGTTTCGGATCATGGCAGGCTAGCGCGATTCTTTAGGACGATCACCCCTCCAAGGACACATTGTGGATTGTCCGCAGCGCGTGAGGAATTCTCAACGCGTTCGTGCCCCAGAAGGCGTAAGAACGCGCTCAAGAGCGTCTAGAAGGAATGTAAACACCACGGCCATGAGCGCCGAGGGCACCAGTCCGGCGAGAATGAGCACCGTGTCCGCCCGACGAATGCCCGCGAGTATTGGCACGCCATAACCACCCGCAGCGATAAATCCACCAAGCGTTGCCGTCCCGACGTTGATGACGACGGCGGTCTTGATGCCCGCGAAGATGCTCGGCAAGGCGAGCGGGAGTTCAACGTCCAGCAGCATGCGTCCGCGCGGGAGGCCGAGCGAGCGAGCCGAATCACGGACTGCTTGCGAGATCTGCGTCAGGCCGGCGTGTGTCGTTCGAACAATCGGCAGCAGCGAGTACACGAACAGTGCGATGATCGTGGGTATTTGACCCGTGATGGCCAACAGGCTCACGAGCAGTGCGAGTAGCGCGAGGCTGGGTATGGTCTGCAGCACGCCGCTCACCCCAAGTACGATCTGCTCAAACCGGGGCGAGCGCGCTGCGAGCACGCCGAGGGGGACAGCGATGGCGATTGCCAGCAACATCGAGATGCCCACGAGGATCGCGTGCTCGAGCGTGCGGAGCGGGATCTCCCCGGCTGCCTGGCGGATTCGTTCGTTCAGCGTCAGCACGCCGCCCGAGACGCCGCCGGTATCGAAGTAGTTCCGGGCGACGCTGCGTTCTTCGCGGCCCTCGACGTCGACCTGGGCATTGAGCGCCGACATCGCCGCTTCGTCGAGCACGCCCGTGAGCTTCTCGATCGCGTCGATCGCACCGGGCATGCGGTCGGCCAGATCGAGGCGATAGATCCACACCGCGTCGTAACGCGGAAAGTGCCCGAGGTCGTCAGCGAGCACCGTGATGCCCATGCTCTCGATCTTTGCGTCGGTCGTGTAGATCTCCTTCGCATCGATGGCGCCGCTTCCAAGGGCCTGATAGCCCAGATCATGATCGATGCCCTGTATGTTCGCTTGCGGAAGCCCGTAGGCGTCGCGAAGCGCGCGCCAGCCGTCGTTGCGCTCGATGAACTCGTTGGTAAATCCGAATGTGAGCTCCGGTGCCCTGCGCAAGTCGCTGATCGTCGCCAGCCCCAATCGCTCGGCCGTGGTGGGCATCACGCCGATGGCGTAGGTGTTGTTGAATCCGATTGGCTCGCTCATGGCCAAGCCAACGTCGGCAAGCGCATCGCGGAGCTCGGCTTCCGTAGATAGCCCCTGATCGGCGAACACCTCCCGTAGCAGCGTGCCCGTGTACTCCGGATATACGTCCACCGCACCCGATCGGACCGCCTCGAAAACCAGACGCGTGCCCCGGAGTGAGGACTTGTGCTCGACACGCAGCCCATCGCGCTCCGCTCGTTCAGCCAGCAACTCTCCGAGCAGCACCGACTCGGTGAAGCTCTTCGAGCCGATCGTGAGCGTCTCTTGCCCACGTGTGACCGCCGCAACGCACAGCAGAACAATGACAGCCGCCCGGATCACGATGCGGCTCCTTCCAACCCATGCAGCCGGCGCTGTGCGCTCACGAATCGCCGCACGAAGTCGTTCGCGGGATCGCGGAGAAGTGATTCATGCGGGCCGTCCTGGGCGATTCGGCCCTCGTGCAGCAGCACCACGCGGCTGGCCAGGTGCCGGGCCTCCGCCAGATCGTGCGTGACGAGTACCACGGTCTTGTCGAGCCGCTCGAACAGCGCTCTGAGTTCGTCCTGCAGATCGGCCCGCACCATCGGGTCGAGCGCCCCGAGCGGCTCGTCGAGCAGCAGCGCTTCGGGGTCACTCGCGAGCGCACGCATCAGGGCCACCCGCTGCCGCTGACCGCCGCTGAGTTCGTGCGGGAACCGGGCCAGGAGCGAAGCATCGAGCCGTGCAAGCGCCGCCAGCTCGTGGGCCCGGTCGCGCGCCTGGGTCCGGCTCCAGCCGAGGCGTCTGCCCAGCAGTGTCACGTTCTGCTGAGCCGTGAGGTGTGCGAACAGCCCACCCTCTTGCACGACATAGCCAATCCGCCGGCGAATCGATGTGAGCGTCGATGGATCGAGCGGCGCGCCATCGAACGAGACCTCGCCGGCGTCGGGCTGCAGCAAGCCGTTCATCAGGCGGAGCAGCGTGGACTTTCCACAGCCGCTCGGACCAATGAGCGCCACGGTCGTCCTCGGCTCGATTCGCAGTTCGATGCCGTCGAGCACAGTTGTCTGCCCGAAGGCCTTGCGGATGCCGCGTAGGGCGAACATGGCCGAGGTTAGCGCGCTGAGGCCATCGATATCATGCCAGCTTCGCGACCACGAACGTCACATCGTCGTCGTGGCAGCGTTCGCCGCATTGCTCGGCGTGATCGCTGCGGATCGCCTCGGCGATCTCGTCGGCGGACTTGCCAGCGTTCGTTCGCACGATCATCTGGAGCCGCTCCATGCCGTAAAACTCCCCGTCGGTCCGTCTGGCCTCCCAGATGCCGTCGGTGGAGAGCACGATCACGTCGCCTTTTCGGAGCGTCTCGGTTTCGTACGTCTCGTAAGGCTTGGAGCCAAACAGACCGAGCGGGATGCCGCCGCCGGCGAGTTCGAGGAATCGGTCGTCATCGGCCTTGTACACCATCGGCGGGCCGTGCCCGGCCGAAGCCCACGAGAGCGTGCGGCGTTGCGAATCAAGCACCACGAGCAGCATCGTCATAAACCGCTCGCCACCCGTGTCGTCGACGAGCAGATCGTTCAGGTGGGTGAGCAGTTCGCCCAGGCTTCCCGGCTTGTGGCAGCGACTGCGCAAGATGCCACGGGCCGTCGCCATGAGCATGGCCGCCGCGACACCGTGGCCCACCACGTCGCCGATCGCCAGTGCTGCGCAGGATTCGTCGAGGCCCTCGATATGCAGGTAGTCGTAGTAGTCGCCACCGGTCTCGTCGCAGTACGTGCTGTGCCCCGCAACGTCGAGACCCTCAATGTTGGGCGGTCCTTGCGGTAGCAGGTTCTTCTGCACCTCCATCGCCACAAGCAGGCTCTCGCGCAATCGGATGCGGTCCTTCAGGTCCTCGGCCATCACGTTAACCGCGTCGGCGATACGGCCAAGCTCGGCCGTCGCGCCCGGCTCGATGCGCTCGTCGAGTTTGCCCTCGCCCACGCGACCGATCTCCCGAACCAAGCGAGAGACCGGAAGCGTTGCGAGCAGCCCGAGCGCGAGGCCGATGAGGATTGTCGAGACGAACGCGATCGTGATGGCGCGATCGCTGCTCGTCCGGGTGGCAGCCACCGGCTCGAGCAATTCAGCCTCGGGCAGGGCCGTGATGATGCGCCAGTCGAGACCTGGCGCGTTGCGATAGCTCGACACGCGTACGAGCATGGGCGCCGACGCGATCAAGGCCGTGGAGGTCATGGGTTCTCGCTGCGCCGCGATTTGATCGGCGCGAACAGTGTCATCTGTAGCTCCGGATGCCGAACCCGCGTCCAACTTCGTGCCCTGGCCAGCAACGACGCGAGCCGCGTGGTTTGCGGCATCGCGTACGCGTGCGTCGGCGCTCTGGGTTGCCACGGGCGCTACCGGAAGGCCGTCGATCTGCGAGATCGTCGGCACCTCTTCGGGTGGCAACGAGTGGGCGATGAGCCTGCCGCCCTCGTCGACGACGAGCACGAACCCGTCCCGCCCCACGCGCAGCGTGCGCAGGAACGCCGATAGGTCCTCGAGGCCGATTTCGGCCGCCAGCACACCGAGCAACTCACCCTGGCCGGAGCCTTGCGATCCAGTCGCATACACCGGCTCGACAAACGGCAGCCCCAAAGTAGTGGCCTGACCATCGACGTTTAGCCACGCATAGGGCTCAACGAATGTCGGCCGATCTGCCTTTGTCGCGCCCACGTACCACGGTCGAACGCGTGGGTCGAACGGATAGCCGCCCGTGCGATCGATGATCTCGCCCGACGCATCGACCGCGTACTCCACGACGAATCCGGTATCGATCGCGTCGTTTTCCTCGGCCGTCCGGGTATCAGCGATCGCAAACTCGGTGTGCAGCTTGCCCGGATAGCGGAACACCCAGACGGCGTTGCCACTCGCATCACCCCAGCTCAGCCCGCTGAGCATGTCCATTGCCGTCGTGAACTCGTGCAGCGGCTCGCGCCACGAGCGCAGGTCCCGTGCGTCGAGCCGGCCGCTGAGGATGTGGCCTCGCTGCACGCTCGTCGCGCGAGCAGGCGCTTCGAGCAGCGTGCTCAGGCGCTCGTTGATGCGGCCGTGGATCTGCGCCATCTCGGCGGCGTTCAGGCGTCTAGTAGTCTGCGTGGTGTCTTCAATCCAGAGCTCGACCAGCACCAGCGTCGCCAGCGCGACGGGGAAGCCCATCAGCAGCGGTAGCAGGACGCGGATCGACACACGACCGAACAAGCCGTCGCGACCCATCAAGCGTGACTTCACACGCCCTCCGCGGGCAGGGTTTGCACGATGTTCTCGACAATCGGATCGCTGTGCACGCCCTCCGCTTCGGCCTCGAAGTTCACCACAATGCGGTGTCGTAGTGCCGGCAGCGCGATGGCCTGCACATCCTCGATCGCCACGGAGGGCCGACCATCAACGAGCGCCCGACACTTTGCACCGAGGATGAGGGCCTGCGCCGCACGCGGCGAAGCGCCCACACGCACGTACTTGTTCACCATCGGCGTCGCGAAGCGGCCGTCCGAATCGCGTCCCTTCGGATGGCTGCTCATCACCATCCGGATGGCATAGTCGCGCACACGCTCGGTCACGGCCACGCGTCTCACGAGGTTCTGGTGCTGCAGTATTGTCTCTGCATCCAGCACAGACTCCGCGTCTTCCGCGGTGGCTCCTGTGGTCCGAGCGATGATCTCACCCATTTCTTCGCGTGACGCATAACCAACCTGAAGCTTGAAGAAGAACCGATCCAGCTGCGCCTCGGGCAACGGATACGTGCCCTCTTGCTCGATCGGGTTTTGCGTCGCCAGCACAAAGAACGGTGCCGGCAATTCGTGCGTCGTGCCCGCCACCGTCACGCGGCGCTCCTGCATGGCCTCAAGCAGGGCGCTCTGCGTCTTGGGCGTCGCGCGGTTGATCTCGTCGGCAAGCACCATCTGGGCGAAGATCGGTCCGCGCTGGAAGGCAAACTGCCGCTTCACGTGCCCGCCCTCGGTCTCGACCTCATCGATGACCGTCGTGCCGGTGATGTCGGCCGGCATCAGGTCGGGTGTGAACTGCACACGACCGAAGTCGAGCGACAAGGCGCTTGCAAGTGTGCGCACCATCAGCGTCTTGCCGATGCCGGGCACGCCTTCGAGCAGCGCGTGCCCGCCCGTGAACAGGCACGTCAGCAGCCCGTCAATGGTGGTTTGCTGGCCCACCACAACGCGGGCGACCTGATCACGCACTGCGGTATAGTCGGCCCGAAATTTGTCGGCCGCGGCTTGTGTGGCTTCCGTCGATGTCGTATCCGCGTCCATGCAGGCTCCGTTGGCGGGTGCGTCGCGTCTGGAAGGTCAGGGAATCGGTGTCTCAAGCTCGGCGTTCGCCGCCCCGGCCGCCTTCACGTCGGCCCACGTCTTGATGGTGCGCGTGGAGAGTCCACGCACCGCGCTCTCGACGGCTCCCACGGTGTCGACTGGGAAGCCCTTGGTGAGCACGACCGTATCGCCTTCGACAGTCACCCAAGACAGGTCACCCTCGGTGCCGACGGCGATCTCGAGACGACCGCCTTCATTCTTGCGCTTCTGACGCCCGGCCTCGCCCTCGAATCGGCGGCCCTCGTGGTACGCCAATTCCTCGGCGAACTGCCGCGCATCATCATCGCTGTCCCACACGCTGATCCATGCCGCTGCCAGGCGTCCGTCTTCGTGCTCCCACACCTGGAAGCGATCCCCGTCCCAGCCCGCGGCGGCCACGATCGCGTCGGGCGTGTTGCCCAGCAGCACTCGGGTCTGGAATTCGCCAAACGTATTCTGGGCGACGGGCTCCCAACCGAACTCGCCGAGATTGATGTCGGGCATAGTGATCGCCACCGGCTCGTCGCGCTCTTCACCCAGATACTTCTCGATGTGCAAGAGCTGCTCGGTGGACACTGGAGGATCGTCGAACGCCGCATCGACGCTCTCGAACCCGCCCTGCTGCACCATCGTCGTCACCAGCACGTAGCCGTGCACGTAGGGGAAGATGAGCGTTTCCTTCAGGATGGCGGGCATCGCGTTCGCTTCGGCGCCCATCATGCCGCCGCCGGCGCCCATCATCGCGCCCATCGCAGCGGGGTCTTGCCGTAGCAGATTGGTCATGTCACCGTCGGCGTCCATCATCGCGCCCGTGCCGATGAGCGTCGCATCTCCCTCGACCAACGCCGTGAGCGCCAATCGCACGTCATCGTCGTCCATGGCCAGGCCCATGATGGTGTTCAAATCGTGGTGCTGGTCCTGCAACGCGTGGGTGAACTCGTGCGTCAGAATGTTGCGCATCATCGGGTCCATAAACCCGGGCGCACCCGCGGCCATCTCTCCGGCCATCTGCCCCATGAACTCCTCGAGGTCGTCCGGCAAGATGACGTGCTTGGCCTCGGGGTCGTAGAAGCCGCCCGCCTGCGACACCACCAGTTTGATCATGTCCGTCAGCACGTCCGAGTCCTGCGGCACGAGCCCGAAGGCCTTATACCCACGATCGACCTGGATGCGCCACTCGGGTGGCATATCTCGATCGACGATTGTCAAGATCTCCTGCTCGATCTGGTCCCGCGACATCAGCTCGACGGGCACATCGCGCAAGAACAGCAGGCCGCGCATCTTCTCGGCCCGCGCCTTGCCCTCTTCGGCCCAGCGACTGAGCTGCTCGGGGTCGCCGCCCACTGCGGTGCCACACGTGGTCAAGAGCAAGGTTGCGATTGCAAGCGATCGAATGACCATGGGATTCTCCAGCGATTTGAACAACTGTATTCGGGACCGCTCGCTCAGATGCCCGAGTACAGCTTCTCCAGCACCTCAATGCCCCGCTCGATGGTCTCCGGAGATGAAGCAAAGCTCAGGCGAAAGTGCGTGTCCCGATCGCTGAAGATCCCACCTGGAATCACCAACAGCTTGTTGGAGATGGCTTCCTCCACAAACTGTGTCCCGGTCTTCCCTTCGGGCACGCGGGGAAACAGATAGAACGCCCCGCCCGGTACGGCGACCTCGGTCCATTGGCTGAGGGCCCGCACCAACGAATCACGGCGCTGCTTGTACGCGCGCACGGTGTCGGTCATGTCGACATCCATCGCTGCGATGCACCCGTGCTGCGCCATCGACGGCGCGCACACGTACGTGTACTGCTGGAACTTCGCGATGTGGCCCATCAGCTCGGCCGGCCCAGCCGCATAGCCCATCCGCCAGCCGGTCACGCCATACGTCTTGCCAAACCCGCGGATGACCAGAACGTCGTCCTGGGCCCCAGGAAAGCGTGCCGGGGAGGGGCAGCGTGGGCTGCGAGGCTCGCCGACCATCTTGTCGTCCTCGAAGTCGTCGAACGTGAACTCGTCGTAGATCTCGTCGCTGATGAGCAGCACGCCCTTGCTACGGCAAAGCTCCAGCAGGTCGCGGCACTCATCAACAGTGCCGACAACCCCGGCAGGATTCGACGGTGCGTTGTACAACACCAGCTTTGTGCGCTCGGTGATTAACGGCTCGACCCGCTCGGCCGTCATGCGAAAGTCGGGGTATGTGTCGCAACGCACGGCCTTGCCGCCGCACATGGTCGCAACGTGCGGGTACATCACGAAGTACGGGTCGGGAATGATCGCCTCGTCGCCCGGCCCCATGAGCGCCATGAATGCCAGGAAGAGAGCCCCACTCGTGCCGCTCGTGACCAGCACCTCCGGGTCGCCCGCCCCGCCGAACGTCCACCCGAGATCGCGCGCAAGCCAGTCCACCAGCTTCTCGCGCAGCGGCGCGATGCCCTGGGTCTGCGTGTACCCGTTGAAATCGCTCTCGATGGCGTCGATCGCGGCGCGCTTGATCGTCTCGGGCACCGGAAAGTCCGGCTGCCCGATGCTCAAGTTGATCGGATTCTCGATTTGGGCGCCGAGCTGGAAGATGCGGCGGATGCCCGAGGCATCGACGGCCCTGGCGCGGTCGGTTACAAGGCGGCGTACGTCCATGCCCCCATCGTTCCCACCACTGCGGCCGAAAGCGCGCACAAGGGTGGAAAACGTCGAGGAGGAGGGCGGCCGACCTAGAAGACGCGGACCTTCGGAAGGCCCAGGGCCTTCTTCTCGTCCTTGGCCATCTTCTTCTCGTCGAGCAGCTTGGCAACGCGCTCAGCCCGGGTCAGGACCGACCGCTTCTGGACCAGGGCGCCGCCGGTGCGAAGTGAACTGTGGAGGCTCATGCCGATTCTCCTGCGAAACAGCCCAGGCCAACTGGCTGGCCCGGGCTGAGATGATAGACGGAGAACCACCCAGCCGCCACTGGCAGGCTGGCCGCAGGTAGGGCGGATCAGCCGTCGAAACGGATCCAGAGGTGCCCGCTGGCGTCGTAGGGCCCACCGAGATCGCGCGGCGTCTGCATCAGCAGCCGGACGACCCGCGAGGCGTGGGCTTCACGCTCGGGCTTCGTAGCCCCGAATTGGCCGCTGGGCACGGCCATCGAGGTATACAGGCCGTAGCCGCGGCCCTCGCGCAGTGCCATCGCGGCGATGCCGTTGTTTACCAAGTGTTGAGCGAGGCCCTCGGCCCGCTCCTGGGTCATGCCGCTGGCCAGCTTCATGTAGTTGTGGTTGGGCTTGCGGACATCGACCGAAACGTCGATGGGAGCCGGCTCCGGGTCGGGCGTTGCCACGGACGGTTCGCTTCGCTCGATCGGTGCCTGCCCTGGGGCCTCGGCCCGTTGTGGCGTTTCAATCTGCGACAATGCCGAAGGATCGACCGGTTCGGATGAGCCGCCATCGACGCCTTGATCAAGCGGATCGGTGATGGGGCCGGCCTGGCCCGCGCGATCGAGATAGGCCCCGAGTTCGGCCTTCTGATTGCGTTCACCGAGGTTGTACCCAAGCGCCCAGACGCCGACGACCGTCAGCAGCACCGCGACCAGGGCACCATAAATCCACAGCATCCGCACGCGGATCGAGCTATGCGGGTGCATCCCCGACCAATCGGCCGCTCCCGCTGGCCTCTCGGCCTTGGGCTCGGGCTTCGCCCGCTGCGGCTTCGGCTCGGGCTCCGGCCGCGTCGCTGCACGTGTCTGATCGGGATCGGGCTGGGACGGCGCAGCGATTTCCTCGAGTGAGGCCGCCCTGGCCGGCTTGTTGGGCTTGCTTTCAACAGCACCCGATGCGTGCCCGTTGGAAGGCTGCGGCGGCTCAGGCTCGGCCACCGGTTTGGTCGGCCCGCCTCGTAGCACGCCCGACTGGCCGTTGTTGCCGCTGCGTCCCTGGCGCGAGGCGTCGTTCTGCTGGAGCAACTCGAACAGTGGGGGGCGGCGGCTTGCCATACCAACAGTCTATCTCGGCCCGAGGCCGCGTCGTTCATCGGGTTTCCGGTCGACTTTTCCTCGGGCGGCCTTTCCCCTCGGGCCGCGATCGACCGAGCATTCCTTGCCCTATCATCGGCCCCATGACCGTGCCAGAACAGGACATCCTGCGGATCGCACCACCACCCACCAGCGCCACCGAGCGGCTCTACGTCCGAGAGGTCGTGGTGGGCTTTGGCACCACGATGCGGCACTTTCTCACCAGCTTTGGTCAGGGCAAAGTGTTTCCCGGCAAGAACACCAATCGGGCCTTGCAATACCCCGAGGAGCGGCGAGAGCACCTGCCCGTCGAAGAGGGCGGCCAAAACGCCAGCAACTTCCGTGGTGTCCACCGCCTGAATCGGGATGAGGACGGCCGCGTGAAGTGCGTGGCCTGCATGATGTGCCCGACGATCTGCCCGGCCAACTGCATCCACATCGTGGCCGAGGAGAGCCCCTGGGACGACCGGGAGAAGTACCCCAAGAAGTTCGAGATCGATGAGCTTCGCTGCATCTTCTGCGGTATGTGCGAAGAGGCCTGCCCGGTCGACGCCATCGAGCTGACTACCGAGTACGACATCACTGGCCAAAGCCGCCAGGAGCTGATCTTCGACAAGGAGAAGCTCCTGCACGTCTACGACGTGACGATCGACAAGAAGCCAATGTGAAATTGCCGTTTTGGCGGCACCTCCCACAATCCAAACCTTCGATGATGCGAAATCGCAACGTGCCGACGTGCTGTTTTATCGGACATAATTATCAGCTCAATACGTCCAATAATTCGGTCAAACGCACCGTCTGGTGTCGCTTTGGTAATCTGGGTAAGCAAAAGTGCAAGCGTCCAGATAATTCGAGGTCGGCGCACGCAAATCGGTCTGGATTCCTGGCAAAAGTCCGGTTAGCCTGTACGCTAAGAGGAGATTGCCCCGATCCCATCGGGAGACTGGGCGGCCGTACTGGCCGATCGTCGGGGCGTACCGAATGGGCGAATGCCCTTGAGGAGATGCAGAGATGGGTCGTACCACGCTTATTGCCGTTGCCGGCGTTGCTGCCACCGCTGCTGTGGCCAACGCTCAGGCCATCCTGACGTTCGGATTCACCGACGTTGACGGCTCGTTCACCGCGAGCGATAGCTCGTTCGTCGGTGCTTCGACTGCAACGACTTCGGGCGATGTGACTCGCCTGGCCAGCCCCGGCGGAACCGCAGTGTTCGAGCCCGGCTTCGTTGGCACCGGCTTCGCTGATTTCAGCTTCGACATCGACGTCATGATCACCGGTGCTGGCACCGCTGATGGCGACGGTACTTTCACGATCGTCGACGTGACCGGTGAGTCGCTGACTGGCACGATCGATGGCCAGTTCATCCAGCTCGGCTCGGGCGGCATCATCGCCTTTAATGGCCTGCTGTCCGGCGTCCAGTTCAACGACGTGAGCGGTGACGGTACCTTTGACGGCCCGACCTCGGGTTCGTTCTCGACCGACCTGCCCGGCGAAGCCCCCTACGACGGTGCGCTCGTCCAGCTGTTCATCTCAGGCTCCAGCGACTTCTTCACCTCCGACTTCTCCGGCGTTTCGACGCAGGTGAGTGGTGAAGTTATCCCTGCTCCCGCGACGCTGGCGCTGCTCGGCCTCGGTGGCCTCGCCGCCACTCGCCGCCGCCGCTAAGCGATCACACCACCGGCTGCCTCCCTCAGTCGGTACTGATAGACCCATCGCCGACAATCCCTCGTGGATTGTCGGTTTTCGTGCGCTGACCAAGACCAAGGAACCCCGGCTAGTCAGTCAGCAAGCGTGAGACCGGCTAGTTGGCGGGCGATACCGCTGGTGCCGTGAGGGCTTCGCGAAGCTGGCTGTTTAGATCAGACGCGGCCGCCGCCACGCCTTCCATCCAGGCGGTTCCGCTGCCGGCGAAGATGACCGATCGGCTGGCCGTCGGCAATAGGCCGCGTGACGGATCCTCTTCGGCATGAGACGGATGCGTCGCGAACGCGCAGAGATCTTCAACACTGGCGCCCTGGGCCCCGAGCCCAGGCAACAGGAAGAGCTGGCGTGGCATCACGGCACGAAGCACGGCCGACTGGGCGTGCTGCGTCGCGCCGACGACGGCGTGCACGCCCGGCCGCGACCTGCCCAATTCTGCGACGAGCTGGCCCACGTGTATCGCCAGCGTGCCGCCTGAGCGCAGCGGTACGTCCTGGACGTCCGCCGATCCGGGGTTGCTGGTGCGCACGAGCACGAAAACGGCGAGCCCCTCGTCAAGGAAGGGCTCAATGGTCTCGATGCCCAGGTACGCGCTGATGGTGATTGCATGCGCACCAAGTTGCTTCGCGGCGGCCGCATAATGGCGGGCCGAGATTCCGATGTCTCCGCGCTTCGCGTCCAGGATCACAGCCAGCCCGGCATCGCGGGCCCGACGGATGCCGGCCTCGAGGGCGAGGATGCCCGGGGCCCCGAGCCGCTCGTAGCACGCGGATTGGAACTTCACCGCGCTCGCCGATGGAGATACCGCCTCCACGATTCCGCGTGAGAACGCCTCAAAGGCCGGCCCGGGCTCGGCGCCAGCTACGGACTCGGGCAGGCGATCGAGTACGGGGTCAATCCCCACGCACAACGGGGCCCCGCAACGCTCCTGGGCGCTCCTGAGCGTGCGGTCGAAGTCGGTGCCGGCGCTATCGTGTGCCATGTCAATGACGATAGAACCCCGGCGAGCGCGGCGCGATCGCCCCGGACAGCCGGCATGACCCAAGAGCCAGCTCCGGCGAGCCTCGACCTCGACCGGGCCAAGGGGTTGGCCGTGCGCTGGCAGGACGGCACGGAGTCGTTCTACCCGCTGGCGTATCTGCGGCGGATGTCACCTTCGGCTGACATGCGGCAGCTGCGAGAAGAGATGCAGACCAATCCGCTCGTCGTCGTACCCGATAGCGGCTCGGGGTCGGAGCTGCGCGCGGTCGATGCGCAGCTCGTGGGCCGCTACGCCATCCGAGTTACCTTCTCCGACGGCCATCGCACAGGCATCTTCAGCTGGGACTATCTTCGCTCGATCGATCCCGACGCACCGGCAGACGAAGACTCGCAGGCATGACCGAGCAGACCCTGAGCCTGACCAGCCCACTCATCGAACTGTACGGCGTCGGGCCGCGTCGCGCCAAGCAGCTCGCGGCCCTCGGCTTGACGAACATCGGCAAGCTGATCGCGCACCTACCCATGCGGCACGAGTGGCACGAGCCGACACGGCCCATCGCCGAACTCACCGAAGGTGAGCAATGCTCGGCGGTGGGGGAAGTCACCTCCACGCGAATGGCCGGCCGCTTTCCGAAGCAGCGTCTGCAGGCCAAGCTCACCGACGATTCGGGCTCGCTCGACCTGGTCTGGTTCAACGGTGGCTACCTTCGCTCGCAGATCCAGCCGGGCGTTCGCCTCCGCGTACAGGGCAAGGTGGCGACCTACAACCACCACCCGCAGTTGGCCAATCCGACGTTCGATGTGCTCCCCGAAGCCGAAGACGGTGCCGCACCCGATGACGGGCTCGATCGGCGGCTCATGCCTGTGTATCCGGCAGGTGAAGGTCTGAAGAGCCGGGCTATTGCCGACGCGATCACGGCCGCGTTGCCGGCAGCGCTCCCGTACATCGAGGACCACCTTGACCAGGCGTTCCGCAACCATCGCGCACTGCCCGAGCTGCGCGATGCCTATCGCATGCAGCACGCTCCGGCCGACGAGGACGAACTGGCCATCTCGCGGCGTCGGCTCGCATACGACGAGTTGCTGATGCTTCAACTCGGCGTTCAACTCAGACGGGCCGAGTTAAGGCAAGAGGGGCGAGCTATCGCACTGCGCGCGGACGACGAGTTGCACGAGCGAATCGTCTCGAGGCTGCCGTACACGCCCACACCCGGCCAGCTGGCAGCCATGCAAGAGTTGGCCGGCGATCTCGCCCAGACCACGCCCGCCAACCGTCTCATCCAGGGCGACGTCGGGTCGGGCAAGACAATGGTCGCCGCCTATGCGATGCTCATGGCCGTCGCCACCGGCCACCAGGCTGCGCTTATGGCTCCGACGGAGATCCTCGCGGAGCAGCACGAGCGATCCTTGCGTGCGATGCTCCAGAAGGCCGACGTGCGCGTGGCGATGCTGACCGGCGCGTTGAGCAACGCCGAACGCCAACGCGTCCTTGCAGACTTGGCGATGGGCCACACCGATATCGTCGTCGGCACGCACGCCCTGCTCACCGACGTGGTGAAGTTCAAGAGCCTCGCGCTCGCCATCATCGACGAGCAGCACCGCTTCGGCGTGCACCAGCGCGCGGCGCTTCGAGAGAAGGCCGGCGAAGTCATTCCCCACACTCTGGTCATGACCGCTACGCCCATACCGCGCACCATCGCGATTAGCGTGCTGGGTGATCTCGACGTCACGACCATCGGCGACATGCCACCGGGACGCCAGCCGGTGCACACCGAGCACGTGCCAAAGGCGTCGCGCGACTGGGCCTACGCGCGGCTACGCGAGCACGTGCGTGGCGGTGGTCTCGCGTTCGTCATCGCGCCGGCGATCGGCGACAGCTCGCAGCAGCTCGAACTCGTCGATTCGTCAGAGCAATCTGTAGATAAAGAACCGCTCGTCGGCGTCGTCGACCTTATCAAGGAACTCCAGACCGGCCCGCTCGAGGGCGTGCGTTGCGGGCTCTTGCACGGAAAGATGACCACGGCGACGCGCGAGGCGGTGATGGAACGCTTCCGCAACGGCGAAGCACCCGTACTCGTGGCAACCACCATCGTCGAGGTCGGCGTCGATGTGCCGGGTGCCACGTGCATGGTTATTGAGCAGGCCGTTCGGTTCGGGCTCGCCCAGCTCCACCAGCTTCGCGGCCGTGTCGGGCGCGGCGGCATTCCCGGGGATCTTCGAGCCGAGTGCCTGCTTGTTGCCGACCCGACGACCGAGGTGGGCGCGAAGCGGATGGAGGCAATCACGAAGACCACCGACGGCTTTAAGCTTGCCGAGGCTGACTTCGCGTTGCGCGGGCCAGGAGAGATGTTCGGCTCTCGGCAATCGGGCGCGCTGCCCCTAAGGGTTGCCGATTTGGTGCGCGATGCCGAACTCCTCGAGCTCGCGCGTCGAGACGCGCAGGAGTGGGTGAAGCGATCACCAAAGCTGGGAAACGCCGAAGACACCGTACTCAAACGCCGCGTCTTACGGACCGTTGGCGAGTGGCTTGGGCTTGCCGACGTGGGGTGAGAGGGTCACAATACCGGCGTGGGTGATCAAGGGAGCAACGAGACCAGCGGGCACGAGCGACTGCACGATCGGCTGCAGGCCGCCGTTGGCGATCGGACGTTCCGTCGCGTCGGCCAGATGACCAACACGCACCCAGAAACGGTGCGGCGCTACTTGAGCGGCCATGCGCCGAGCGTCGACTTCGTTTCGCGCCTCTCCGATTCGCTCGGTCTGAATATCAATTGGGTGCTTACCGGCCGCGGCCCGATGCGGCAAGCCGAGATCAAGCCGCACGTGCTGCGGGAGGCCAACGCGACCGACCTGCTCACGCACGTCGCACTCGCCATCGAACGGCTCGAGTCGCGGATGAAACGGCTCGAACGCTACACTCAGGTGCTCGAGACGATGATCCGCCAGGGTGGTCCGCCATCTGGAGCGGTGTCGGCGGATATCGAGCCCAAGCCGCCGGAGGGCGACCATGGCAAACCCGCCTCAACCCAGCCCGAAGCACGATCAGCCCCAGCGCGATCGCGAATCGACGCCGTTGCCGATGCTCTCACCGAGCGACCACGTACAGATGCTCGTTGAGCTGTTGCGGCCTGCGGGTGCCGAGCTCGGCCGACGCTGGCTCGCGTGCCTCATGCTTGCGCCCGAATCAGAACGCGAAGCGATCGTCGACTCGATCGATCGACGGATGGCCGAGCTCTATCTCGAACACGATAACTCGCGACGCGTGGAAGTGGTACACCCGCCCGTGCAGCACGAGGGGTTCATCGAACAGAAGTTCACGGCCTATAACGTCAGTGATCCGGATGACTCAGTCTCGTGAGCCGGCGCTGACCGTGAGCGTGGCAGCCGAAGACTCGGCAGGCGCCTGCGTGTGCAGCTTGCGGGCGCGATGCTCGCTCCAGTCGGTTACCCGCAGGTCGGGGCTCTCAAGGCCGTCGTGCGTGCGGATGATGTCGTACGTGTTGTCGCGCTGCGAGGGCACGTAGCCCGCGTCACGGATGAGTCGGCACAGCACGGGCTCGTTCAGGCAGTACGTCGTGCCGGCCGACGACACGACGTTCTCTTCCATCATCACGCTACCCATGTCGTTCGCACCAAACTTGAGCCCGACCTGGCCAACGTGCGGGCCCATCGTGACCCAACTGCTGCCGATCGAATAGATGTTGTCGAGCATCAGGCGGCTGATGGCCTGCGTGCGGAGATACTGCGTCGCGCCGGCGAGTCGGAGTCGCCGACCAAACTCGGGGTGCTCGTCCTTCGTGCCGCTGCCGTCGAGCTTGGCGACGATATCGCCAGGAAACTCGCCCGCATCATCCTCGCCCTGGCCCCACTCGCGGAGGCGGCCGAGCGGCGTGTTCTCTCGCTGGAAGGGCCAACTGATGAACGCCTTGTAGTGCCCGAAGCTCGGCGTCGCGATCGGCTCGCCCGGCCCGGCATCCATTGGGTCTCGAGCGCCGCCCTCGAGCAGTGCTCGGTCTTGCCAGTCTCGAACCAGCCGCATGTGATGGATGCGGTCGCCGAATCCCTCAATGTGCCCGAACATCATGGTGGCGCTGGTGAACATGCCCAGCGTGTGGGCGACGTACATGCACGTCAGCCATGCCTCCGCGTCACACTTGCCAAGCCCGATCTTGCGGCGGACGGCCGGCGCGAAGATCTCGCCACCACCGCCGGGCAGGCTGTCGAGCCCTGCCTCACGTAGTCGCACCATGACCCAACGGATCTTGTCTTCGAGCGTTGCGCCGGGCGGGTTGAAAAAGTGCACGAACTCGATGAACTCTGGCGGGCTGAACGCGTGAATGTGGATGTGCGGGAAACGCTCCTTGATGCCGTTCAGCAGTCCGAGGTACCAGTCGAGAGGCAGGGCTGGGTTCATGCCGCCCTGCATCAGGATCTGCGTACCACCGATATCGCTCAGCTCGGCGATCTTCTCGTAAATGTCCTCGTACTCGAGCGTGTACGAGTCGTGGTCCTCGGCGTCTCTCCGGAACGCGCAGAAGATGCACTTCGCGCTGCACACGTTCGTGTAGTTGATGTTGCGGTCGATGACGTAGGTCCGGTACGTATCGCCGTGCACTTGTCGGCACCTCGCGTCGGCCCATCGACCGAGTTCGGCCAGCGGCATGGTGCCGAGGATTTCCAGACCCTGCTCGGGCGTCAGGCGGGCATGACCCCGAACCGCCGCGTCGAGCAGACCGCGATCGTTCGACGGAATGTCCGGGTGCTGAGGCGGGGCTGCGTAGATCGAGGGCATCGAGGTCCTTCCCGAGTTCAGGGCTTTTGCTCACGGCATTGTTGACGCCCACAGGGCATCGGTACAGCATACTTTCAGAAATAATTGAAACTACCCCGCCAGGTCCGATCTTCCCGGAATCTGGGCCGTCGCTGCTGGTTGGTCGGCCCCTGCCGGCTGGGCAAGCGGCCGATCACGGGCCAGGCGGTGGGAGGACTGGGACGGTTCCCCGATGGAATCGATACCTCCATATGAGGCGTTGCGCGCCTCGCAGGAGGATCGTGCCGATGTCCTATTCCGCTCGCCCTCACGTATCGGGGGCCCTGGTGCAGCTTCGCACCACAGTCACTTGGTCGGCCTTGGCCGTGATCCTCGCGGCCGTGCTGCAGATGCTGTCCTTCGGATTCGTCCACTTCACGGATGTCCGCTGGACGGTGCTCGAGACGCCGCCGGCGGCCCAGCAACTGACCGTGGTCACGCCCGAGGCAAGCCAAGGCGAGGCTCGGACTTCTCGGACGGGTCGTGCGGTCACGCGTGGCGCTCGCACCGTGCAGACCGAGCCGGAGAAGGTGCTGAGCCGATGGGACGGCACGCTGCGCACGTTCACCGACGCATCGGCCTCTATCGGCCTGATCTCCGTTGCGACGCTCTGGGTCGCCGTAGGGCTCGGGGCGGTCGTCGCCGGCGGTGGGAGTGTGCCGGGCGTTGAACAGGCCGTGCGCGCAAGCACGTGGTCAACCGTGCTTGGTCTCGCGTCATTGCCACTCGTGATCAACCTGCCCGGCCTGCCGCTCAATGGCACCTTTGTGAGTTATCAGACACTGCTGTCATCGAGCCAGGGGCCGCAGGCGCTCGACGCTGTCGCGTTGCTGGCCTCCCACGTCGCGCTGCCGCTGGTGGCGGCCGTCCTCGCGGGATACTCGCTCGTGTGCTTCCGCGACGGCGTCGAAGCGGGCGTGATCGTCCAGTCCGTGAGCGAGCTGGACCGAAAGCTCGACAAGGAACTGGAGACCATCCGCTCCTCGGGTGTCGGCAGCAACCACGGCCAGCGGACCGTTGGCGTGGTCGATCGGCCCATGGGCGACCATGGCACGACGGAGGCCGAACCACCCAAGTCCCGCTCATGGGTTTCCGATCGCGACCGCGGCATGGGCGATAACAGCCCGGGCAACCCGCTCCGTCGCCCGATGTAGTCGCTCCGGTTCAGCCCAGCGGCAGGTGCTTGGCGACAACTTCTTGCAGTCGGTCGCCGTCCAAGTGCGTGTAGATCTCCGTCGTGGCGATGCTGGCGTGGCCCAGCATCTCCTGAACGACACGCAGGTCGGCCCCACCGGTCATAAGGTGCGTCGCGAAGCTGTGGCGGAGCATGTGGGGATGGATGCCCGCGAGGCCGACGCGCTTGGCCCAGCGATTCACAATCACCCACACCGCAGTGCGCTCCAGCGGCTTGCCGTTGCGTGAGAGGAACAACCGGCCCTTGTGCGGCGCGCCACGCTCGGTTAGGCGCGGCCGGCACTCCTGTCGGTAGCGTGCGATCCAGTGCACGGCCGGCATGCCCATGGGTACAACACGCTCCTTGTCGCCCTTGCCGCGCACCCGCAGGATGGCCACGTCTCGCACCGGGTCGTCGTCGGCCAGGTCGCACAACTCGGTGGCGCGCACGCCGCAGGCGTACATGAGCTCCAGCATTGCGCGATCGCGCAGCCAAAGGGGTGGCCCCTTACCATGCTCGGGCGGATGCGGCGCCTCGACGAGCGTGCTCACCTGGCTTGGTGACAGTGTCTTGGGAAGGCGCCTCCAGCGTGCGGGCCTCAGCAGCGGCTCGGTCGGGTCTTCTGCCACAACGCCACGTGCGTGCAGCCAGCGGCAGAGGGCTCGGACGCTTGCGAGGTGTCGCGCGAGGCTTGGCGCCTTCAGCCCTCGCTGGCTTGAGAGTCGACCAAGGTGATCGGCCAGCGCGCGGGCGTGGATGTCCTTCGGATCGGTCACGCCGTGCTCGACGAGATCGGTCGAAAGGTCGCGCAAGTCTCGTGCATATGCGAGCCGCGTGTTGTGGCTCAGGCCGCACTCGATGCGCAGGAACGCCAGGAAGCCGCGCAGTGCATCCTGATACGCCTGGGGCAACTCGGCCAAGCCTGGGATCTCGAGCGGATTCTGTGCCACCTTGGGAGCTATCGGCATCCGTGGGTGCGTGGCCAAAGCTGCGCAACGGAAAAGGCCCGCCCCGAGATCGGGGCGGGCCTTGCATGTGTGAGCTCAGTAGGTCTTGCTACGCAGTTTAGCCGAGAAGCTGGAGGACCGACTGGGGCTGGCTGTTGGCCAGCGAGAGGATGTTGGTGGTCGAGGAGACCAGGATCTGGTTGCGAGTCAGCTGGGCCGTCTCGGTCGCGAAGTCGGTATCACGGATCACCGACTCGGCCGCACGGGTGTTCTCCAGCGAGATCGACAGGCTGCGGATGGTGGCTCCAACGGTGTTCTGCTGGAACGAACCGAGGCGGCCACGCAGCGACGCAACCTGCTGGATCGCTTCTTCCACGACCTGCTGGGCGCCCGACAGGTCGTCGCCCTCGGCCAGGTTGAGCGACTTGCCCGAAGCAAGGTCACCCAGGAAGCCGTCGGTCGAGTTGCCCAGGTTCCGAACGGCGACGTTCGAGATGCCAAGGCTCACCTTGCCGGCCACGTCGACCTGTCCAGCGAGCTGGAAGTCGGCGCCACCGCCGGTGATCTGTAGCGTCGGCTGGCCCGAACTGGCCTCGACGGCGCCCAGCGTCTGGCTGGACGTGGTGTCGAGGGTGAGCTCGATGTCAAGGAAGTCGGTGTTGATGCGCAGGTTCTTGCCGTCGGCAACTGCGCGGATGCCGTTGATGGTGCCGGCAATGTCCTGGCCCAGATCGCGGACCTCATTGGTCGCGTCGGCAAACGTGCTTGCGATGGTGGTGTTGGCCGTACCGAAGTCGTCGGTCTCGAGGTCGTAGATGCCAACGCCAGTACCCTGGACGCTGGCGTCGTCGATGACCTTGACCGAGACGAACTCACTGTCGCCGAACTCATCGCTGCTCAGCAGGATGCCGGTGCCCGACACGGTGGCCGTGACGCCAGTAACCTCGCTGAAGTTGTTGATTGCCGCGGCAATGTCGGCGTTGGCCACGCCCGAGCTGAAGCTGAACTCGCGGCTGCCCAGACGGCCGCCGATCTCGACGCGGAAGTCGTCGCCGCTGCCGTTGAGGTCGAGGCTGCCCGTGGTGGACAGGAAGAAACCGGCCTGCTGGGCAGACTGGGTGACGAGGGCGTCAACATCGAGCGTGGCGCTCTCGAACTTGGCACCGTTGATCTTGAAGTCAGTGACCTCGCTGGCGACGTCCTGGGCGCGATAGTCGAAGCTGCCGTTCAGCAGCTTGGTGCCCTGGAAGCTGGTCGCCGACGCGATGCGATCGATCGTCTGCAGGATCGAGTCGACCTGCTGCTGGTTGGCCAGCTTCTCCTGCTCACCCAAGCCGGCCTGGTTGGCCGTGGTGGTCAGCAGGCCCTGGAGCTCGTTCAGGAGGTTCGAGACCTCCTGAAGGCCGCCCTCGGCGATGTTGATCACCTGGTCGGCGCGCTCGGCGTTGCCGATGGCGCTGGTCAGTGCGGTAGCCTCGGCCCGCAGGTTCTCCGAAGCAATCAGACCCGCCGGGTCGTCCTTGCCGCGGTTGATGCGGGTACCGGTGGACAGCCGCTCGAGCGACTGGTTCAGGTTCTTGTTGTTCATGCCAAGCACGCGCTGGGCAAGAAGCGACTGCACGTTCGTGTTGATCCGACTCATTGCGACGATCCTCCGTGGACCCGTGCCCCGCATACTCGCGGCACCGGGCGTCACCGCGGGGCTGCTGCCCCGCCCATTCCGCACGCCGCCGCCCTGGCGTCCATACCAGGGGCTAGCCCGTGCGTCGGAGGATGGATCGACGGAAGCAAAACGCCAATTCAGTCCGTCTTGCCCAAAACCAGAAAATCGCTCTCTAACGCGACGCGGCCCGGGGCAAACCGGGCCGCATCGCGTGCGATGAGAGTCTGATAACCGCCCTTACGGGGCAGCTGTCTTGTTATTGGACCTAGCCGAGCAGCTGCAGCACGCTCTGGGCCTGCTGGTTGGCGATGCCGAGCACCGTGGTGCCCGAGCTGGCCAGGATCTGCGACCGAGTCAGCATGCTC
Organism: Phycisphaerales bacterium; assembly: GCA_965227775.1. Classification (GTDB taxonomy): domain Bacteria; phylum Planctomycetota; class Phycisphaerae; order Phycisphaerales; family UBA1924; genus JAHCJI01. The sequence continues at coordinate 3,276,399 of OZ245777.1, read as the reverse complement.
GTTTCCTTCGCGAAGTCGGCGTCTCGGATCAGCGATTCGCTCGCCGTCAGATTCTCGACCGCCAGAGCGAGCGAGCGGATGTTGGTCTGCAGCGTGTTTCGCTCGAAGGAGCCCAGCCGCCCGCGGACGATGGTGATCTCGTCGATCGCGGTGTCGGTGATGCGGCTTGCGGCAGTGAAGTTTCCGCGGTCCTTGCTGCTGGCAAGGCTGTTCTCTCGGCCCGACTTGAGCGACTCGAGGAACTCGAGCGAGCCATCGACGATCGTGCCGCCAAGGCGAGACGCCGCAACGGAGTTGATGCCAAAGTTCACCTGTTGCTGAGCAACAACCTCCGAGCCAAGCTGGAAGAGCGAGCCACCACCCGTGATGTCGAACGACGACGTTGCTCCGGCAAGGGTTGCGAGTTCTTCCGTAAGGATGAGGTCCAGCGACAGCTGGGTGCTCGCGGTCTTCACGCTCAGCCCGTCGCCGTTTGCAAGGGCACCGTTGATGATCGCCTGGACGTCTCGGCCTTGGTCTCGAACCGCGGTGAGCAGGTCGGTACCCACGGTGCCCCACGGGAAGGGGTTGTTGTCGCCGATGGCGAGCTCGTCGGCGAACTTGTACGTCTCCCAGGCGCCGAGAGGCCCGGGGTCCTGCAGTCGCTCGACGGACACGAACGACCGAGTCCCGTAGCCCTCGCTGAAGAAGACAAGGCCGCTGGTCGCGTCGCCGTTGATAAGCTCGGCCGTCACGCCGGTCGAGGGCGTGAGCCTGTTGATCGCGCTTGCGACCTCGTCGAATGTCTGGCCCGAGGTGAACTCGAGGCTGACGACCCCGTCCGGACCGCGGACCTCGAGGACCACAGTGGACAGGATCGTGCCGTTCTCGGCCGCACCAGGCGTGGGCAAGTCTCCGCGGACGTACAGCCCGCCCTGCTGTGCCGAGTTGAGAATCTCGATATTGACGTCCAGCGAGTCTCCCTGGGAGAAGCTGGCTGCTCGCACGTTGGCCTTGGCCACTGCGGACGTCGCGATGCCCGAAGTCTGGTACCCAAGCGAGCCGTCGAGCAGCCGCAGATCGCCGAAGCGTGCGGTGTCGGCGATTCGGGTGATCGAGTCGATGGCCGAGTCGATCTGTGCCTGGTTCGCCGCGATCTCCTCGTCGGAGAAGGCGCCGGTGTTGGCCGCCTCGACGACCAGGGCCTTGATCGAGTTGAGCAGGTCGTTGACCTCGGTGAGCGACCCTTCGGTGGTCGCGATGACCGCCGAAGCGCGCTCGGAATTCTTGATGCCCTGCTCGGCACCGCGGATGTTGGACCGCAACCGCTCGGAGATGATCAGCCCGGCTGGGTCGTCGGCACCGCGGTTGATCCGCAGTCCCGTCGAGAGTCGCTCGAGCCGGGTATCCAGCTCGCGGTTGGTCCGCGAGAGGTTTGATCGGGCGATCATGCTTGGGACGTTGGTATTGATGCGAGTCATCGCGATCCTCCGTGAGCCTCAGCCGCACTCCGTCGCGGCCTGCTGGAACTGTCCGTCGATGCGACGTGGGCCTTTGGCCCGCAAGGCGTGATGCCGGTCAGGTCGAAGCCTGCCTGCGCGAGTCGTTGTTGGTTGCTTGTGGTCGAGCGGCCTTTGGCACCGTGTCGGCGCCGTTGCTGCTGGCCGACCCGTTGCTCTGGCCGATGCGGCCGGCCGGGCTGAGACCAGCTCGCCTGCCGGGCCTGATGGCCGAGCTGAGCGCACCGAACTCGTTGCCGTTGGCCTCGGCAGCGCGCCTGTTCTCGGCCTTGATGGCCTCGTACACCTCTTTGCGATGGACGGCGACCTGGGCTGGGGCGTTGATGCCCAGCCGGACCTTGTCCCCGCGGATATCGACGATGGTGATCTCCACCGCGTCGCCGATCATGATCGTCTCGTCTAGTTGCCTTGACAGCACCAGCATCCCTGCGCTCCGTCCCCCCATCGGTGGGGGTGTTGATGTGGCTCCGGTCCTTCATCGCCACGTGCCGTCAGGCCGTTGCGGCCTTCGCTTGCTCGCTGCCGACTTGCATGATGGTGTGCCTGGTCGACCACCGCTTGTCGGCGAGCACGAGCTGCTGCCCGCTGAGGTTCAGGGTGTTGATGAGCAGTGGGCCCTGCAGGTTGGCCGTCAGGACCTCGCCCACCTTGTTCACGATCACAAAGACCTGGGCCTCATCCATCTTCTCGATGCTGAGCGCCTCGGCCTGCTCGGGACGGATCGGCACCTCGTACTCCTTGAAGAAGAGGGCCGGATCTGTCAGCACGAACGCGAGCGCCGGTTCGTCCACCGATTGCAGCCAGAAGAAGCACGCGTCTTCGCCCGGCTCGAGCAGGCAGTAACGCCTGTGGTCGGGGAAGCCCAGGAGGCCCTGGGGAAACGTGATGACCTTGTCGTCGGCGATGTCCACCACGCCGAATCGGGTCGTCTTGACTTGCATGCCGTACTCCTCCGGCCGGGCGTTCGCCCACGTGTGTGCCGATGTCTTTCGTGTACCGATCGAGTCCTTGAAACCGAACTGGGGTTCCTACCCCAGGAAATCGAGCAGTGATTGCTGGCGACTTGTCGCCGTGACCTGCAGTGCCGCCTGGAGTTGCACCTGCAACTGGCTGAGTTCGATCGCCGCAGAGGCGAAGTCGGTGTCCTGCAGCCCGCTGCGTGTTGCCTCGTCTAGCAGCACGATGTCCTCCCGCAGTTCCTGGGCTTCTTGCACGCGTCGTGCATCGCCGCCCACGATGGCCCGCACCTGAGCTAGGTCGCTAAGGCGGGTTTCCACCGCCTCTCCCGCAAAGGTGATGCCAGTTTCGTCGTCGTCGAGCAGCGCTTGGCGCAGGTCTAGCAGATCGCTGAAGATATTGCGCACCCGAACCTGCGCAACGTCGTTGCCCACCAGCGTCGAGCCCTCGGTGTCGTAGGTGCCGCCCTCGAGCCCCAGGTCTCGCAGCGAGCCCGAGCTGTTGAGTGCTTCAACCTGAATCGGGGCCGCGAACGCATCGGATTGGCGAAGGGCAAGCCCGCCCGGCCCGGTCTGTACCAGCCCGGCCTCGAACTCTCCGGGCACCGATACGCCCGCGTCGACCGCGGCCTGGTTGATCCGCTCGGAGATCGCCGCCATGGTGGTCAGGTCTTCGGGACGCAGGTCGACGTCGAAGCTCCGCCCATCGCCCAGCGTGACGCGGAAGTCGGTGTTGCGATCGGGGTCGACCACGCCGGTGTCTGGGTCGGCCACGCCATCGATGATGCGGATGCCGCGGCCGTCGTTGAGGCTCGAAACTTCGGTATCGGCAGAGAAACTGCGGATTCCGAGTCTCTGGGCGGTATCGAAGTTGCCGGCGACCTCTTCAACGCTCAGCCCGTTCCCGACGGCAACGGCGAGGTCGCTGACGAGGTCGATGGTGTCGGTCTCGCTGTTGAGCTCGACGCGGACACCGAGGCCGGTGGCCTCGACGGCGTTGCGAATGTCCTGGATCGTCTGGGCCTCGCTCAGATCCACGATCTCGGTCTGCCCGCCGTTGCGGATGCGGATCTGGCCAAGCGGCTGGTCATCGAATGTGGGGATGGTGCTCAGCCAGGTCAGGCGTGGGTTCAGGTCTTCGCCCTGGCTCGCGGTTGCGGTGAAGGCGGCTGCTACGCCCAGGCCAAGATCGGCCGCGGTGGTGCCCTCGGCGATCTCGCCGAACGTCAGCCCCGGCACGGGCCCGGTCGCATCTTCGGCCATGAGGTCGATGCGCAACGACCGCGCCTCGAAGCGCACGCCCTGCGGACCCAGCAGCGTTCGCCCGGTTCGGTCCTCGATCCGGCGGATGCCCGCCTCGATGGCGTCGGCGACATCGCCGGCCACGTCCGCCCCGGTCAGATCGACCCGCTCGGTCTCACCGTCGATGGCGAGTTCGATGATGCCGAGGCGAACGCCCTGGCCGCGCGCGCCGCGGAGGTCGTCGATGGGGGTGTCGCGCTCGACGGGAGCGAGCAACTCCGCGAACCCGCGGACCCTGGCCGAGGTGCCGCCCAGCGGGCTGCCCGGCCCGAGCGTGAGTGGCACGTCGATGCCAGGGCCAAGGTCAATCTTCAGTCCGTCGCCCGAGGCAGCAAACCGGTAGCCGCCCAGCATCTGCTTCACGGGCTGGCTGCCCGGGAAGTCGCCGCCGAACATGTGGCCCACGTTGCTCTTGCGGTTCGAGACTTCCAGCACCTTGTCGAGCAGGCCCTCGACGGTGACGGCGGCGCCGGCGCGATCGTCGGCGTTGAAGGTCGTGTTCACGTACTCGAGGGCGATGCTCTTGGCCTCGAGGGCCGAGTCCTGGGCATCGCCGAGGGCGCCATCGAGCAGGTCGAGCGCGGTGCCGGCGGTGTCGAAGTTACGCAGCCACTGGGTCGAGCGATCGAGAGACTGGTTGATCGTCGAGATCGCCGCAGCGCGCACCGGATCGTCGCTGACGCGGTTGATGTCGCGGCCGGTCGCCAGGCGCTGCTGCACGTTGAACAGGTCGATGTTGTTGCGGTTGATGCGATCGAGCTGCACCTGTGCTAGGAAGAGCGTGGGCGCGCGAGCCAGACCCGCGGGAATGCTGCTCATGGCCTGCCTCCGATGGTGGGGGTGTGCGCCATTAGCTGAACACCGCCAGCAGCTCCTGCTGCAACTGGTCTACGACCGCGATGAACCGGGCGGCGCCCTGATAGGCCTGCTGATGCGTGACGAGGTTGATGGCCTCTTCGTCAAGGCTCACGCCGCTGGTGGCGGCGCGCTGGGCCTCGATCGACTCGCGAACCACCGCCGCGGCTTCAGCGTTCGTGCGGGCCGAATCGACCCGTGCACCCACGTTGCCGGCCACGGTCGTCCAGAACTCGTTGAGGTTCTGCCCGCCGAGGGCCTCGAATCCGCCGTCCTGCAGCTTGGCCATGTCCAGGGCGGCGGCGTTCTCTCGATACTCACCGTCCGAACCGATTCGGCCGACTTGCAGCAGCGACGGATCATCGGCGATGTCGCCGCGCACGGCGATGTCGTCGGCGCTGGTGCCCTCGAAGAACGCGTTCATGCCGATAGCGCCGAGCAGTCCGCTGCTGTCCTCGCTGAAGCTGAACCGTGCACCGTTCTCGCCGATCACACGCAAGCGGCCGTCGGCGGTGAAGTCTGCCGAGATGCCGTCGACCTGATCGAGTGTCTGGCGGATCGATTCCATCGATGCGTCGTCGATGCTGCCGGCGGTGCCATCGTCGCCCAGGCCATCCAGGTCGACCTCGATGCGCGTTGCTTCGCTCGTGCCTGTCGCCGGGTTCTGCACGTGCACCAGGAACGAGCCGTTTTGGAACTCGAAGGGCAGGTCGGCAGTGGTGGGGTTGCCCTGCGCGTTCAGCGGCAACAGCCGATCGTTCGGCGGTGTGCGGAGCTGGCTGGTTGCTTCTGTCAGCCCATCCGGCCCGCTCGCCGTCGCGTGGATCTTGTTGGTTTGGAAGATGAGCTCGGCTGCTAGGCGATCGAGCTGCTCAAGCGTTTCGCCCACCGCGTTGTCGCGGGCGTCGAGAAGCGCGCCGACCTGCCCCGAGATGACCGGGAGCTGCGAGCCGTCGGCCTTGGTGCGCACTGAGACCTGCTCGACGCCGTCGATGTTCTCGCGTCGCAGTTCGATGCCGCGGCTGTCGCCGGCGAGCACCATGGGTGTGCTGCCGACGTACACGTCCACGATGCCCGACTCGCGTTCGACCGTGTCGATGTCGATCAGGCCGGCAAGCTCGTCGAGTACGCGGTCGCGCTGGTCTTGCAGCGTGGAGGTATCACCACCGCCAACCCGGGCCCTGGCGATGTCCTTGTTGATCGCGGCGACCTCGCCCAGCAGGTCATCGACGCGGGGCACGAGCGTGTCGAGCAGGCCGTCGGTCTGGCGCTTCTGCTGCACGAGGTCCTGGCGGATGCGCTGGATATTGCTGACGAGCGTCTCGGCTTGCTGGACGACGACGCCGTCGGACGCAACGAGCGTGGAGCGGTCGGACCAGGAACCGAAGAAGTCGGTGAGCTGGCTGGTCAGGCCGGTCTCGCTAAGCTCGCCAATAGCCGATTCGAGTGATGCGAGCGTCTGGAGGGTCTGGCTGGACTCGCGCTCGCGGGCGATCTGGCCGCGGAGCCGAGCGAGCACCGCCTCGTCGATGACGCGGTTGAGCGACTGGGGGCCGACCCCGCTGCCCGACTGGAAGCTCTGGAAAGGATCGTTGGACTCGAGCGGCGAGAGCAGCAGCGAACGGCGCGCATACCCCGGCGTGGCCACGTTGGCCATGTTGTTGCCGGTAATCTGCACGCCGAGCTGATGCGTCGAGAGCGCGCTAGCGCCGATGCGCAGAGCAGAGGTCAGGCCCATGGCGTCGTTCCTCCGCGGCGTGTTGGCCGTTCGCTACGAGACAAGGTCGACCCCTCGCACGGCCTGGCTGCCCGAGAGGGCGCCGGTCGCCGCATACACACCCGCACGGTTGACGTGGGCCAGCACCTGGCGTGCCAACCCGTCGAGATGGGCGACCACGCCACCCGCGGCCGCATGCACGACGCGTTGCTGCTCGCGACACTCGAGCACGGCTCTGCGGGCCCGGTCGGCGGCTGTTGCAAGGGCCTTGCCGACGTTGGCGTCGTACCGCTCGACCGTGCGAGCAAGATCGGTGAGGCTCGCGGCCGCTGGGAGCTTGAGCGATTGGGACAGTGCGTTGACAGAGGCGCGTCGCGACTCCTCGGCGTCGGCCAACTCGCGCCCGATCTCACGCTGCTTGGCAACGATCTCCCCGACCTCATCGGTACGCATACCGGCAATTGCTGATCGCTGCTCGCGAGCGAGAACCGCCAGCGCTTCGTTCGTGCGCGCGATCGCGTCGATCGCGACGACGAGACGATTTGCGTGTTCGAGCACGTGCTTCATGCGAAGAGGCCCTCCGTGGCCCTGGCTTGCTGGCGACTCAGGTCGGCCTCGAGCCGATCGACGAGCGGGAATCTCGACGCCCGCACGATCTGCCGGCTCAGCACCTGGTCCATGATCTCTCCGAATTGCTTCTCAGCCGGCCCGGGGGCGAACGGCGGCGCGGCGTTGTTGCTCTCGCGCATCTGCGCGAGCAGCGGCTCTACGAACGCGAGGGCGACGAAGTCCTCCGCGGCGCGGCGGGCTGATCCCTCGGCACGTGGGTTGGCGTCGTCTCGGGCGATGACCGCCGAGAAGTCGCGCTGTCGTTCGTATACGACCGAGCGGGGCGTGATGGTCGGTTCGATGCGCATGGCTAGTCGATGTACTCCACGTCGGCGTGCAAGGCGCCGCTGGTGTCCATCATCTCCAGAATGTGAATCTGCTGGGCGACGGGCATCTCCAGCGCACGGAAGGCTGCGAGGAGATCGCTCAGCTTTGCGGTCTCCCGCCCATCGGGAGTCGACGCCAGGCCGGCCCAGACTTCTTCGCTGGTCACGGGCGCCTGTGGCGTAGCGACCGGCGCGGGCTGGGTCACCGTGAGCTGCATCGCCTGGTGCGCAACGCCGACCGGGCTGATGTCGACGTTGGCCGTCGCGACGATCGCACCGGTGCTCCGGTTGATAATCACGCGGGCCGGCAGCTTGAGCAGATCGGGGTCTCGCACACGCCGCGTCATGATGAAGTCGAGGAATTGCGGGAGCGCGCCGCGGTCGGCCGCCGGAACGCTGATCTGCACGATACGGTCGTCGATAGGCTTGGCGACCGGGGGCAAGTCGAGCGCGTCAGAGTTGTAGTACGCGTCGTTGATGGTCGAAGCGACGAGCGAGGTCGCGGAGTGGCCGGCGTACTGCTGCTTGACCTTGAGCTCGAACACGTCGCCGATCTCGATGGGCACGATATCGCGGATGAGCTCGACGCCGTTGCGGATGCGGGCGTTCTGCAGCGCTTCCTGGCTGTCGATGATCAGGCTGCCGCGCGCGAAGCCGAGGAGTTCGCCGCCTGGGATGGCGTGGCGGAGCGGCGAGATCGTGAGCTCACCCCCAGCAAGGCTCGTGGCGCCGTTGAACGACGTCACTGTGGCCGAGAACTCGTCGCCCCGGCGTCCGCCAGTGTTCGGGATCGTCGCGCGCACCCACACGAGCGCGACCGAACGTGCGTCGGCGAGTTCCTCGGGGCTCGACACCGGCAGGCCCTGGCTACGCATGAGCGCCATCAGCGGCTCGGCGGTCGCGCTGTTGTCCAGCGGGTCGCCCGTGCCGCTCAGGCCGGTGACCAACCCCAGGCCGAAGAGCTCGGTCGTGGTCGCGTCGGCAAAGTCTACAAGCTCGCGGATGTCCAGCTCGGCCCGCCGGCCAAGCGGCTGGGGCGACTGCATGGCACCAACCTGTGCGAGCACCGGTGCTGCGAGCATGATGACCAGAATGGAGATGATCATGTTGCGCATTGGCTCTTCCTCAGAACGGCAGGATCCACTCGACAAAGCGCGTCAGCGGGCCCTTCGATGCCGCCTTGCGGACGTCGCCCTCGTGCTTGACCTCGAGCCGCAGGTCGGCGAGTTGGTTGCTCTGGATCGTGTTCTGCTCGGTCACGTCTTCCGAACGGCAGTTGCCGCTCAGGATGACGGTCTTCGTCTCTTCATCGGAGGCCGTGAATCTCCTGGCCTCGAGCACGAGCACGCCGTTGGGCTTCACGTCGATGACGGTGGCGCTCAGCCGGTCAGTGATCCGATCGGTGCGCTCGTACTCGCCCTCGCCCTCAAACTCGCGTTCCGCGGCGTAGCGGAGCAGCTCCAGATCGCTGACGCTGCTGTTTTCGAGCCTGAGGTTGAGCAATTCTTCGATGCTGAGTGTCGCGCCGAGTGTGGCGGAGCCCTCGGTTTCCTTGGTCGTCTCGAGCGTTTGTTCGCTGGTTTGGGTCGACGACTCATTGACGATGATCGTGATGATGTCGTGGATCTTGAAGGCGCGCGGCTCGGGTGGCTTCACGACAAACAACGAGACGCCATACAGGTTCGCGGCGGGGTCGCGCTCGACGGGAGTGGACTCTGCCTGGCTCGTCGACTGGGCGAACGCGGAAACGGTGGTTGCCGCCGCCAGAGCCATCACAATCAGGGTTCTCACAGCGTTCCCCCTTTGCTCACGACGACGGCCGACCCGGGCGCTTCCACGCGCGCCTGGAACGGCAGCCGATCGGCTCGCGTTGGTGCGATCTTCTCGAACGTGATGACCTCACCCGGCCGGCCGTCTTCACGGGCACGGGCGAGCATGGTGAGCGTGATCGTGGGCGTGATGACACGGATCTGCACGCGGTCGTTGCGCTGGATCACAATGGCGGCGCGGACGTCTGATGCGCCGACCACGTCGTCGGCTTTCAAGTTGGTCGCCGCCTCGTAATCGACCACGGCGGTGCTCGCAGCGGGCGAATCACCGGCATCGAGCCACCGGCGCTCGAATCGAACATCCGCCTGAGTGATGACCTGCCGGGCCCGCACGCTACGGGTCATGACGGCAACGTCGCGACGGATGCGCACATCTGCTTTCGCAGAGCCCCGCACGACCACACCCGCATCATCGTCGTACATGACGATGTCCATGTGCATGGTTCTTGAGAGACCCGAGTCATCGAAGTAGGGCGTGAGCCCCTCGGTTGCATGGTCGAGCAGGCCGTCGGTGGCCGACGTCCAGCGAACCTCGACGTCGCGATGTGGCACGTTGAACCGTTGGGCGATCCAGCGTTCGGCGAGCGCCCGCACGGTGCCTGGGGTCGTCGGGCCCGCGACGCCGGCCCGTTCGCCAGATGGCTCATCACCCTCGGGTGAGATCGCAATGGTGCGTACGTAGCAGGGCCCGCCGCGGAGCGCGAGCACGCCCCAGTTGGTGTTGGACTCTTCCAGCAGGGGGCGCAGGGCCTGCGCGTCGATCCTGCGCCAGCCGGCCGGGTCGGCGGTGATCTCACCGAGGTCGATCCGGATGATGCCGAGCCGCTCGGCCTCTTCGCCGCGTAGCGAGGCCACGTCTGCCAGCGTGAGATCCTGCCCCGCGGGCGCCAGCACGGTGGACTGCAGTGTGATGGTGGATGAGCCCTGCCCCGCAACGCGCGTCGCGGCGAGCAGGACCACCAGGATGGCGTAGAAGGTGCGCATGGTGACTCTCCGACCATGCAACCTCAACTGGCGTGCCAACCGGCGGTCGCTCGGTCGCTATCGGCGGAGCTGCGAGATCGTCGAGAGTGCCTCGTCGGCCGTACGGATGGACTGGCTGTTCATCTCAAACGCCCGCTGTGTGCGGATGAGCTCGATGAGCTCGCGCGTCGGATCGACGTTGCTCGACTCCAGCGCGTTGTTACGCAGGCCGCCGCGGCTGTCTTCGAGCGGAGCGCCGACAGAGGGGGCACCGCTGGCAACTGTCTCGGCGAAAAGGTTGTTGCCCAACTGCTTCAGGCCCTTGTTGTTGATGAATGTCGCCAGCTCGATCTGGCCGACTGACTGCAGGGCTTCGTTGCCTGGCACACGGACCCACACCTGCCCGTCGGCCGAGATCTCGATGGGTCGGATCGCGTCGTCGGGGATCTCGATGCCGTCCACCAGCCTGCGGCCCTCGCTGTTGGCTAGCACGATCTCGCCGTCGGCGTTGAGCGTGAAATTGCCCGCCCGGGTGTACGCGATGCCGCCCGGGGCGATCGAGTCTTCGACCTGCACCTGGAAGAAGCCGTCGCCCTCGATGTAGATGTCCAGATCGTTGCCGGTCTCGATCGGAGCGCCCTGCTCGAAGCTCACCTGCGTGCCGCTGACCTTGACGCCCAGGCCGACGTAGAGGCCGGTCGGCCGCTGGTCGCCGGTCGCGGTCTCGACGCCGGGCTGCTGCCGCTCGATGTAGTACAGGTCTTGGAAGTTCGCCCGGCTCGCCTTGAATCCCTCGGTATTGACGTTGGCCAGGTTGTTCGCCGTGACATCGAGGCGTGTCGAGAGGGCTCGCAGGCCCGAGGCGGCGGATTGCAGTGCGATGGCGGCCATGGGCGGCGTCTCTCCTCAAGAAATCAGCGAATCGGGGTCTCAGCCGACGCGTGCGAACGTGTTGATGGCCTGGTCGAGCAACTGGTCGTGGTAGCCAATCATCCGGGTGTTGCTCGACACGCTCTTGCCGGCGTTGGTCACTTCCATGAGCGCCTTGATGGGGTCGACGGCCGAGCCCTCGAGCATGCCCTGTCGTACGAGCACACCGCTCTGCAGGGGCTGGCTGATCGCCTCATCCAAGACCTGCTGGGGTGCCTCATAGAGCCCCTCACCACGCTTGAGCAGACGAGATTGGTCGGGCACGCTCACAACACCGACCCGGCCGAGCACGGCGCCGTCGATGTCGTAAATGAAGCCTTGGACGTCAATGGTCACCGGCTCATCGGGCAGCACGATCGGCCCGCCGCCGGGAGATAGGACGGGCAGCCCGCTCGTGCTCTGGACGAGGAAGCCGCGATCGTCGCGCGTAAACCGGCCGTCGCGTGTCAACTGTGTCTGCTCGCCCTCGGTGGTGGCGACCGAGACGAGGAAGAACCCGTCGCCTTCGATGGCGAGGTCGAGATCGTTGCCGGTCTGTTGCAGTGGGCCTTGCTCGAAGCTCACCCGCCGGGGCCCAGCCAGCACGCCCGCGCCCAGTTGCTCTAAGAGAGGATCGCTAGGCATGAATGGCAGCCCATCCTCGGCCCGGACGAACGTGCGGCCCTGGGCCGTCGCGCTGTCGGGCTTGAAGGCCGTGGTGTTCACGTTTGCCAGGTTGGCCGCCGCGACGTCGGTACGGTACAGCGAGACCAGGGCCCCTGAGGCCGAGATGCGCATGCCCTGCTGCATTCAGTTGCACTCCCAGAGGTTCTGGTCCGAGCGGCCAGCAGGAGTGCACGGACCCTCTTGATCGCTCTGGGCCGCGACCAGTTGGACGAGCCCGAGCGCCTGCCCGCCGATCTCGCCGCGCCGGAGCATCTCTTGGAGGGTCGCGGCGCCAAGTTCGGGTTTCTGGGGGCTGCCTGGCCGGTGGGTGCTGGCGTGGGATTCGCGCATGATCTGCCTCCCGGGAGGGGTCGATGCCGTCCCGCGGGCGGATACACTCAACTCGCGTGCCAACCGGCGGCCCATGCAGCGTCGGAGTGCCCACGCCGCCTTAGCTCAGTTGGTAGAGCAGCGGTTTTGTAAACCGCAGGTCGTCGGTTCGAGTCCGACAGGCGGCTCTTGGCTCCAGTCACAGCCTGCGACCCGGGCGCAGCCCTTGCGCCAATTTGCAGCCCCTGCGCTTTCATGCCCGACCCGCACCCCATCGTCCTCTTCGACGGCACCTGCGCCTTCTGCGACCGTACGGTGCGGCTGCTGACCCGGCTCGACCGGAAACAGCTACTCCGTTACGCACCGCTCGAGAGCGAGGCGGGCCGCTACCTGCTCGAACGCTTCAAAGTCTCCGAGTCCATCGACTCCATCGTGCTGATCTACGAGGATCATGCGCGCGTGGAGAGCAACGCCGCCATCGCCATTGCCCGCCTGCTCAGGTTCCCCTGGTCGCTCGCGGCCATGCTCAAGATCATGCCCCGCCCCATCCGCGACGCCTGCTACCGGTTCATCGCGCGGCACCGCTACAAGGTCTTTGGCCGCGTCGAGCAGTGCTCGCTTCCGACGGAAGCGCAGCGGCGGTTGGTGGTTGAGACGAGGGCGGCGGCGGAAACGAACCTCGTCGCAGCGGCGGATTGATGCGTGTCGCGACGTTGCCTCGGCCTGGCGTCTTCCGCGTGTCAACGCCTTAGGGGCTTGCGAGCTCTACGCAGCGCTATGCGAACTACGAACATCCGGCGTCGAAGCGGTTCTGGAACACCAGGAAATCAAATATGGTCAGCTCACCATCACCATCCAGGTCTGCTCGCAGATCGCCCGCGTCGAACTGGTTCTGGAACGCGAGGAAGTCGAAGATGGTCAGCTCGCCGTCGCCGTCGCGGTCGGCGGCGCAGATCACGACTACAACCGCGTCGCCCGTGTACACGACGTGGGCTGGACCGACGGCCCCGACCGGCTCGATGTCGATGCTGGCGAACGTGCCGTCGACCGCCGCCGCTCGGATGATCTCGAACCGGTCGCGCTCGTCTGGCGCAAAATCGTGGGCGAAGCCGACTTCGAGAGCGCCGTCGAGCTCGATGACGGCGGTGGTGGGCCCGGGGGGAAACGCAACGCCCTCGAAGCGGTCGAACTCGTCGTCGCCAGTCCCCGCCAAGTCGATCTCAAGGCGCGAGTGCGGCGTCAGTGTCAGTGCCGGCCCGCTGAATTCGAGCAGGCCGATGGGGCTGGTCGCGTCTCCGGGAGAGATCGTTGCTCCGCTGTTCCACGATCCAATGAGCCTGCCGTTGGCGCCGGTGATGATCGCGTCGGGCCCGAGCGCGTGGGAGTCGCCGAGCCCGAAGAGCCGGCTGCCCCCCGCGCCCGCCAAACGGATCGGGAAGTCGAGCGTCACGCCGTTCTCAACGTAAAGCTCCGTCTGGGCGGCGATGCCCGGCGCGTTGATGGTCAGGCTGCCCTGCACTTCCACGCCAAAGTCGAACGTGAGGCGTTGCCCGCTCAAGATCGTGTAGTCGCCCACGATGGTTGAGTCCGACACGTTGGTGTCGCGCGTCGTGCGGAAGATGCCGCCCGGCCCCGCTTCGATGGTTGTGTTGAGGATCCTGGCACCGGCGATGTCCAGCCGCCCGCCGTTGCTGGCGTGCAGCGTGCCCCCGACGATGTTCAGGCCCGAGAGGCCGAAGCCGCCCGGCTCATCCTTGATGATCGTCGCCTCGCTCGTCCACGGCCCGACGATCGACCCGCGCTCGCCGGAGATGACCGCGTCGGGCCCGAGGAAGTGCTCGTCGCCCAGCCCGATGATCTGCCCGCCCGAGGTTGCGCCCTCCAGCCGGATGGGGCCACTGAGCGTGACGCGATCCTCCACAAACAGCCTGGCGGTGCCGCTGCCGCCGGGGTCGTTGATGATCAGGCCGTCTCGCAGGAACACGCCGCCGCCGAACGTGATGTCCTGCCCGCCGCGGATCGTGAACTCGCCCTCGAAGGTCGAGGCCGAGACGACCGTGTTCTGGTTGGTCACGAACCGGGAATCGGGCCCGACCTCGAAGGTCGCGCCGGTCACAGTTGCGTTGCCGAGGATCAGCAGCCCGCCGTTGTTGCTGCGCAGCGTGCCGCCGGTGATGTCCAGCCCGCTGGCGTTCAGCGTGCCGGGCCCGTCCTTGATGATCGTTGCCTCGCTCGTCCACGGCCCGACGATGGAGCCACTGTCCCCGCTCTCGGCCGAGATCACCGCGTTGCGGCCGAGCCTGTTCGACGAGCCGAGCCCGCGGATCCGGGCACGGTCCGTCCGTGTTCCACCAAGGCGGATGTTCGCGTCGATCGTCACACCGTTCTCGACAATGAGTTCCGCTTGGCTGTCGCTGGTACCATCGCTGATGAGCAGCTTGCCTGCGCCTCTTAGCTCGCCAACCGTGAGCGATGCGCCCGGCCGGACGAGCAGCGATGCTTCGGGATTCTGCAGCAAGACGGTGCCAACAGGTGTCAGTCCGTTTACGGTGACCAGGTATGGCCCGAAGCCATCGAGCACCGCGGTGTCCATCGCGCCTGGCACCGCCGCCGGCAGCCAATTGCTCGCCACGGCGAAATCTCCGTCCACCGGGATCGCCCACTCGATCGTGCTCTGGGCCAACGCGCATGGGGCAGTGAGCCCGAGAACGGCAAGCCCCGCGGATACAAGCATTGCCGGCGCTGCTTGCTGGTGGATCGCCGGAACGGCGCGCACGTGCTTCGAGTTGGACATATCTCTCTCCCCTCACCCACGACCGCGTCGGACGGTTGCGTCAAGATACCAGAAACGTGTACCGATCGCAAGAGCTTTCGGATCGCTTTTTGTCGTCCTTGGATGTTGGGCACCACGCAGAACTCGAACAGACCTCCGGTTCCCGAAGTCGGAGCGGGTATCTTCGATCCAAAGCAGGACACTCCCGTTCGCACGCGATCGAGAGTGAAAGATAGTTCGGTACTCTGGTTCTGGGGCGGGTTTGTGCACGCTCCGCGATGCCAGGTCGCCTCTTCCAACCGCTCCAAGCGCCCCAAACGATCTCGCCGCAGCGAAACACGACCGCGATCGAGTACGTATTTACACACGCAGTCCGTGCGGCGGTGTCGAAGTGGCGGCGCGTGGGTTGGACACTTGGGGGAGAATGACCTTGCGCAGCAAGCCCAGGCGAGAAACGCGGACCATCGCAACGCTGGCGGGATTCATCATTTCTGTGGGCGTGTGTGGCGCGCCGGCATGGGCCGATGACGCCCGCAGTGGCGCGGTGCTTGAGCCGCGAGTGGCTCTGACGAAGGCACCGCTGGCCGAACGGCCGTCGTTCGAGCATCGGCTTACGGTCAAGTTTGCCGACCGCGTCCGGGCCCGCGTGGATAGGCAGAACGCACTCTATAGCGCGACCGGCGTCGACTTGCAGCCGCTGCTTGACGAACTCGCTGCGCTTCAGGGAGCGGGTGATGCCGCCATCGCGTTTCGTCCGCTGATCGACATTCCCCAAGCCGAACTCGACGCGATGCTTGCCGATGCGGCGGCGCGCAGCGGGCGGGCCCAGCCAGACCTCGCGGGCATCATGGTCGTTCGTGCTGGCGGCGTGGCGCTCGACGCCATCGCGCGGGTGCTGCACGCCAGCGACCTGACCGAGTACGTTCACTATGAGCAGCTGCGGCCGACGCCGCCCGGCTACTTTGGTGGCGATCCCGACGCGTGCTTCGACATCGCGCCGAGCACGGGCGACTTCTTTAATCTCCAGGGCTACCACGGCGAGGACTTCGGCATCAATATGCCCGCGGCATGGGGCGTGCCCGGCGGCCGCGGCCAGGGCGTCAACGTTGCCGACTGCGAGTACTGGTTCGACGGCGAGCACGAGGACCTGTGCGACGTCATCCCCGAGCCCGGCCAGTCACCACCCGCGTGGGTCATCACCGAGCGTTGGTTTGAGCACGGGACGGCCGTGCTGGGCCAGATGGTCGGCGGCGACAACGGCTATGGCGTGACCGGGCTGGTGCCCGATGCTCAGGCGTACTTCTTTCCCGAGTGGTCCGAGAGCGGTCCCAGGCGTGTGCCGGCGATCTCGCGCGCCATCGGCACGATGGGCGCGGGCGACGTGGTGCTGCTGGAGATGCAGATCACGGGTCCGGGCGGCGACTACGGCCCGGCCGAGCTTGATCCCTCGGTGTGGCTGGTGACGAACGTGGGCACCGATCGCGGCATCTCCATCGTGGCGGCCGCGGGCAACGGTACCCAAGATCTCGACTCGCCGGTATACGCCGAGTATCGCAGTCGCGGCGATAGTGGCGCGATCATCGTCGGTGCTGGCACATCTACCGGTGCTCGCAGCACGCTGTGGTTCAGCACGTACGGCGATCGCGTTAACGTGCAGGCCTGGGGCCAGAACGTGTTCACCGCCGGCTACGGCGACTTCATCGTGATCGGCGGCGACGAGCGCCAGTCGTACACACGATTCTTTAGCGGTACCAGCTCGGCCAGCCCCATCGTGGCCTCGGCGGTCGTCAGCCTGCAGGGCATCCACCGCGCAGCGACCGGCGAGCCGATGGACCCCCTCGAGCTGCGCCAGCTGCTCATGGACACCGGAAAGCCACAAGGAGCGGGCGGGAACATCGGGCCGCTGCCCGACATGGCCGCCGCCGTCGATTCGCTCCTCGGTGGCCTGTGTCCGGCCGACTTCGACGGCGACGGTGAGCTGACGATCTTCGACTTCCTCGCATTCCAGGCCGCGTTCGACGCGGGCGACCTGCGTGTGGACTTCGACGGCGATGGCGAGCTGACGATCTTCGACTTCCTCGCATTCCAGACGGCGTTTGACGCGGGCTGCGGCTGAACGCACACACATCTCACGCCGGGTCAGCCGAGGTGACGCGTCTCAGGCCTTCCACGCCACCTTGTACGTGTCGCCGTTGCGCGTCGTGGGCTGCGCGTCCCACGCCAGCTCGTATGAGCGGGCCTCGCGACGGAAGTACGTGAACACGTCGGCGAGCTTGCATCCATCGGGCCCTGCCTCGACGTGATGGATGTTGTCACGGTCGCGCGACAGCGTTGAGAGCTTTCCGCGGGTAAGCACGGTATCGGCGTTCTGGCGGATGAGGAAGTCCTGACCCACGGGCGGGACCTCGCCGGCGGCGATGTCCAGGGCCGGGGCGCCGGGCTGGGTTGCGTCGGTGACGATATCGAAGTTTCGGCACCGTACTTCGCCCTCGAGGCACTGCAGCACGCCGTTGTAGTGGCGGTGATCGTGCAGGTGGATCGTCGAGCCCGGCTCCATGCGAATATCGAAGACGACGACCGGCGGCATCCATCCCAGCGTGTTGATGCTAAAGCCGCGCTGGCCGGGGTCGCGCAGCCGCCACGGCTCCTCGGGCTGGTAGCGGGCCAGAAGCATCGACACCGCCGAGAGGTAGGACGCCTCGTCGGGATTGTCCGAGGCAATCATCTTCTGGGCTCGCGGCCTCAGATCGGCCATCAGCTGGTCGATTGTCATCGGCTTCGCGTCAGATTCGCTCGTGCCGTTCGTCCTCGCTCTCGTGGCGCATCCCGCGAGCAAGCCGGCGGCGCTCACGCCGAGGGCGCCAGCCAGGCCAACTTGCAGGATGCGCCGCCGCGTGATCGTGACGCCTGGTGCGATCTCCTCGCCCACCTCATGGTCGGCCATCGCGTGTTGCTCAATCTCATCGAGTGTCCAGAACTGCATCGTTCAACTCTCCTCGTGATTGACCGGTTGTCGGTTGCTCGGCGGCGATCTCCGCAGCGTGCGCTGCCGTGGACTCGAATCTGCGGTTGAGCCGCTGCAGTTCTCGGATCATGCTCGCGGCGTTATCCATGCGGCCTCGCCGTTCGGTATACGCCGCGAGGATCCGAGCCGCTTCGCGCGCGAGCGCTTCGTCCGATTCGGACCGAGCGTGATCGAGCGGGACGGCGTAAGTGAAGCTGCCCGAATCCGAGCCATACGTTGGCACGTGCATGAACTCGCGGTCTTTGCCGGGCCCGACCAGTCGGCCATCCTCGGCGGCAAGGCCCGCTACGACAAAGAAATTGACGGCGTACGACGGGTAGCCGAACAAGTAGCCGTAGCCGCGCCAGCGATCACCCCGTGGCATGCGATCGACGACCGCGACGATCTCGGCCGGGTGCGTACATGGGGTGATGCCCCATGGACTCCAGTAATCGTCGTATCGCTCGATCATGCGCGACAGTGCAGCGCGGTGCACGACAAACGCATGGATCGATCGTGAGCCGTCGTGGATGTTGTCGAACACCTGAACGTCGGCATACCACGCATCGTTGCGTAGCGGCGCCAGCGCCGCACGGGCCCGTCGCAATGCTGACAAATCGGGTTCGTCGACGCGGAACCGACCCCGCCAGATGCCGGTGCTCATGGGCTTGAGACCGCCGGCCAGTGTGTATAACGCCTCGTGGTCCGCTGCCTTGCGCAGCAGCGTCGAGGTGTCGATAGCAGGCGCGGGAGCAGGTTGGGTCGCGTCAGAACGCGTTGTGTCCTCAGCGGTGCGGGCTACGCATCCGCTTGCGATCAGGATGGAGAGCGTGAGCACAAGGCCGCAGGCGATCATCGCTGCGACACCGCCTGGCGGCCGTCGTGATCCCGCGTGTGGGGCCGTCATCAGGCAAGGGCCAGGCGCCGCAACAGGAGCGACGCAGCCGCACGCCGCCAGACCTGACGCACCGCGATGCAGACGGCGGCTGCCGCGATCACGGAAAGCAGAACGGCCGGAAGGCTGACGCTGGCTCCGCCCACCGTCGCAGCACCGCAGTTCGTGCAGAACGAGGCGGCTTCGGTGCCGAGCGTGGCAGTGGATCCGTGCGAGCAGCAAGTGGTCATCGTGTTCCCCTCGAGTGAATGAGATTGCAGTATCATGAGTATAGCAGCTCGGTCAACACTGGCGGCCTGCTGCCAGATCGGAGACATGGGTTGGACTGAGTCGGGGCCGACCGCGCACCCAAGCCTGCTCCCATGCCAACCAACCCCGCAGCCGATTCGTATACAATGAAGTGGGTCTAGACGCCTCCGGCCGGCCCCATGGCCGCGTGAGGCGTAGTGACGACCCCATTGCGGCGTGTGGCTGGTCGCACGCCTCCCGAAGGAAACCCGAACCCATGCCCTATTACACCAAGCTCGGCAACCTCCCCAAGAAGCGGCACACCCAGTTCCGCCGGCCCGATGGCAAGCTCTACAGCGAGGAGCTCTTTGGCACCGAGGGATTCGTGGGTCCGACGAGCACGATGTACCACATCCACCCGCCGACCCAGGTGACCGGCTGGAACAACCTGTACGGCACCAAGCCCGAGTACGTCGAGATCGACACGATGCGCATGCGGCACCTGCGCACTGGCGGGGCCCACACGCCGCCCAAGGGCGATAGCGTGACGGGCCGGGTCGTCTTGTTCGGCAACAGCGACGTCGAGATGGCTGTGTGCAATCCTGCCGAGCGGATGGCGTACCACTTCAAGAACGGTCAAGGCGACGAGTGCTTCTTCGTGCACTTCGGCTCTGGCACGGTCCGCACGTTCATGGGCACGCTGAAGTTCGGCCCCAAGGACTACGTCGTGATCCCCAAGGGCATCATCTATCACATGGAGTGGGACGAGCGGCCCGACGGTGGGGGTGACGTAGAGAAGTTTGGCGGACACAGCAAGGCCGAGATGCCCTTCGGCAAGTTCGTGCTGTTCGAGACGGCCAACGCAAGCCATATCCTGCCGCCGCCGCGGTATCTCAGCAAGCAGACCAGCCAGTTCCTTGAGCACGCACCGTACTGCGAGCGCGACCTTGTGCTTCCGATTGCCAACGAGGAGCACCCCCTATTTACTGACGAGCTTGGCGAGTACGAGGTGCGCATCAAGGCGCGCGACACGGTCCACTCATACGTGTATAGCTACCACCCGTGCGACATCGTGGGCTGGGACGGTTGCTACTACCCCTACATCTTCAACATCGACGATTTCGCGCCGATCACCGGTCAATTGCACATGCCCCCGCCGATCCACCAGACGTTCGAGGGTCACAACTTCGTGATCTGTTCGTTCTGCCCACGGGCGCTCGACTTCCACCCAGAAGCGATCCCGGTGCCGTACAACCACAGCAACCTCGATAGCGACGAGATCCTGTACTACGTCGAGGGCAACTACAAGGCGCGCCGCGGTATCGAGCAGGGCTCGATCACGCTGCACCCCCAGGGCATCCCGCACGGGCCGCATCCCGGCACCGTCGAGAAGAGCCTGGGCGCCAAGTGGACCGACGAGCTGGCGGTGATGTGCGACACGTTCCGCCCGATGTTCCCGACGAAGGCAGCGCTCGAGATTGATGACCACGCCTACCCGGCGAGCTGGATCGATGCGCCTGCGCCGAACGCGCACGCGAACGGGCAGTCGAACGGCGCGGCCCAGGGCAGCACGCCCGCGACAGCGAGGCTCGACAAGTGAGGCGCACGCTCGCCGTCGTGGCCTGCGCAGGGCTGTGTTCCACGCTCTGCGCGCAGGATGACGAGCAAACGCAGGACCGCGTTGCACAGCTTGAAGCGCAAGTGGAGGCGCTGACGACCGAGCGTGACGCCCTCCGCGAGGAACTCGCCGGCTTCCGCGTGCGCTTGGCCGAGGCCATCGAAATGCTCCGCAATCTCGGTTATGCCCCGCCCGCGCCCGTGCTGGCCGAACCGGGCGATCCGACCGCCTCGCCCATGGCCGCCATGCAGACGCTTCGCCGTCGGGCGAGGCTGGAGTTGGCCACTGTGGCTCGCCGCACGGCCGACGATCGCGCGGCTTACAGCCGCACCGCCCGCGATTGGGCCGATTCCATGAACGAGGCCCTCGACGTCGAGAAGGACTGGCTCGTGCGCGTGCTGTCGGTCGACCTGCCAACCAGCGGTTCTTCCGTCGCCCGTGCCTTGGCTCGTCTCCAGCTGTTCGACGCTGCTACGGGAGCACCTCTTTCGGCCCCGATGGACGTTGGCGTGCCCAATCGCGTAGGCCGGCGGATGGCGGCCGAGCTCGAGTCTGCCGAGGGCACCGCAGCCTGGACGGCACGTGTCCGGATGCGCCCGAGCGTGCGTTTCAACCCCGATCGGCTCGAGCGTGGCCCGTTTGACCACCCGCCGTTCCTCGCCCCCCAGGTCGAGGCCGAGATCGGTGTTGATTGGCTGCGCTTCGAGCCAGCCACCGTACCCGAAGGCTTCTTCCCAGCTTTGCAGGGTGACGACCCGCTGGCCGTTCCCGATCGCTCGCCCGCGACGGCGAGCCCCGAGCCATCGCCCGCGCGCCAGCCCCGTTGAACTGAAACGGGTGAAGATCTTGCTCGACATCCTCGCCGTTGCGTTTGGCGGGGCGCTTGGCGCCTCGGCCCGCTATGGCGTGGCGCGCATGGCGATGGCGATGTTCAAGGAGCACTCGCTGGCCTTGCCCGCTGCAACGCTCACCGTGAACGTCGCGGGATGCCTTGCAGTTGGGCTCGTGCTGCCATGGTTGTTGTCACGCGAGAGCGACGGCTCGCCGCACCACCTGCGCTTGCTTGTGGTGGTGGGGGCGCTCGGCGCCTTTACGACGTACAGCACGTTCGGGGTCGAGACGTTTACCTTGTGGCGCGAGGGCAAGGTCGGCATCGCTCTCGGCTCGGTGCTGCTCCACCTCGTGCTCGGCTTCGCCGCGGTCGCGGTGGGCGTGATGATCGGTGAGCGGGTGCTGGCCTAGGCCTTGGGCTTCTTGTACAGCGGGTTCGCGCGCACCTCGGCCTCAAGCTCGACCTTCCCGGTGTCGATCGTGACCTCGGTCCCAGGTTCGTTCACACCGCGATCGATGATGCCCATCGCGATGGGCACGCCCAGCGTGGGGCTGCTGCAGCCGCTGGTGACGGTGCCGACCTCCTTGCCGTCAGCCTTGATGGCCATGCCCTGGCGCGGCGTGCGCTTGCCATCGACCACGAATGCCGCCAGCGTGCGGGCCGGGCCGCCCTCGGCGATGGTCTTCTTGAGCGCTTCCTGCCCGATGAACGGCTCGGGTATGTCACCCTCGTCCTTGTCCATCTTTATCGCAAAATCGACGCCGCACGAGAGGGCGTTAATGTCTTCGCCCAGCTCGTGCCCGTAGAGCGGCATGCCGGCTTCGAGCCGCAGCGTGTCGCGGGCGCCCAGGCCGATGAGCTTCATGTCGCTCTGCTCCGCGTCAAGGTCAACGTCCTTAAGCAGCAGCTTGAGGGCCATGTCGACGATGGTGGCCGGCAGGATGACCTCGACGCCGTCCTCGCCCGTGTATCCCGTGCGCGAGACCAGCAGCTTGGCGATGAGCAGGTTCTTGATCGTGAAGCGGTAGCGTTTGAGTGTGGGCACCTCGCTGCTGACGCGGCTGACCAGATCCATCACCTTCGGGCCCTGGATCGCGACCATGGCGGTCTTGGCGGTTTGGTCGTCCATTTTGACAACGAGCGCTTCGGCTGCGATGACGCTGTTCAAGTGCTCAACGATCTTCTCGCGGTTGGCCGCGTTGACGACCATCAGGAACTCGGTGTCGTCCATCCGATAGACCAGCACGTCGTCCTTCACGCCGCCCTGCTCGTTGAGGATCAGCCCGTAGCGGCACTGGCCCTGCTGCATGTCGCCGATGCGTCGCGAGCACACGCGGCCGAGCAGCCGGCGAGCATGGCGGCCGGTGATCTTCAGCCGACCCATGTGCGAGACGTCGAACATGCCGCCGCTCGAGCGGACCTGCACGTGCTCCTGCTGGACCGAGCCGTAGCTGATGGGCATGTCCCACCCGGCGTACTCGACCATCTTGCCGCCGTGTTCGAGGTGGAGCTTGTGGAGCGGGGTCTTGAGCACGGCGGCCTCCGATTCGGGATGCTGGCGGGACTGGTCGGCGGCCCGTCCGGCCGCCAAACGCCTAGTTTAGCGGCCATGTCGCCCCCTCACAGAGAACGCAAGGGGGAATCGGAGGGCAGCGGCCAAGGGGCGTTGTCCAGCAGCCGCGTCTGCCCCAGGCGGCAGGTGATCAGGGCCCGGAAGCGGCCGCCATCGGGCTTGGATTCCGGGGCGATCCGCTCGAGCGTGTCGGCTCGTCTGATGGTGGCGTACTCGATGTCGAGCCCGGCGAGTGTCCGCCGCATCGCTTCCTCCGCGCGGCTGGCACCGGGGGCGTCCGATGCAGCGTGCAATGCGCTGGGGATTGCGCGTGCCGCGGTACGCTCTTCCTCGGAGAGAAATCGATTCCGGCTGCTGAGCGCTAGCCCGTCCGCGTCGCGCACGGTCGGTCCGCCGATGATCTCGATGCCGAGGCGTTCCTGCTCCACAAGTGCCCGCGCGAGCTGGAATTGCTGCCAATCCTTCTCGCCGAACACCGCCGAGGCGGGCCGCGTCAACGCGAACAACCGCACGAGAACCTTTGCGACACCCAAGAAATGGCCGGGTCGGAACTCGTCCTCCAGGCCCTTCTCGACCGCGACGGCTGGCACATGCGGACCCGGCGCGTCCACGCCGTCGGGGTAGACCATCTCGACGCTGGGCGCAATGACCGCGCTCGCGCCGGCCCGTTCGCAGGCGTCGGCGTCCTGGTCGAGCACACGCGGGTACCTCTCGAAGTCGTGGGACTCGTCGAATTGGGTCGGGTTGACGAACACTGTCACCACGCACCCGGCGCTGAGTTTCCGTGCCCGGGCCTCGGTGGCGGCCTGGCCGATCAACGCAAGATGTCCCGCGTGCAGGGCGCCCATCGTCGGCACCAACACGCCGCCCGGGTTGGGCCCGATGTCTTCTTGATACGCGGCAAGCTCATCGGCCGTACGAATGATCCGCATGGCGCAGCGTTCGGCGGCCGGCGTGCAAGGTCAAGTCGGCGAACGCCAAGTCAGCGCTGCATGATCCACTGGCGGATCTCTTCGCTGCTGGGCCGGGGGACCAGCTCGATCTTCACCGTGTAGAGGGCCTCGCCGTCGTACTCGCAGCTCGTGACCCGCCCGGCCAGGATCGTTGGCTGGTCGTCGATCAGGTGGACCGCCACCAGCAGCATCTTCTTGGCGTAGCACATCCGGCGCGAGCGGATGGTCAGGCTCGAGCGGTTAACGGCCGACGAACGAGCCGACCACGTCGTCACCGGGCGGAGCCGTTCGTCCAGTTCTGCGACGTCCAACTCTGCATCGAACTCGTGGAAAGTCGGGGCGCCTTCGGCTCCGCCGACGTCTTCGACCCCTGCCCCGGGCCGGGCGAGGTCTTCGATCGGCTCCGGTTGTGCTTCGGCCTCCACGGGAGCCGGCCGGGTCGGGGCGGGCGCCTGCGGCGCTTCGGGCGCTTCGTTTGTGCTGGGTCGGACTTTCGGTGGCGGCGGCGCGGCACCCCACTGGTCCCATACGCTCACGCCGGGATCGATCCACGCGAATCGATCGCCCTGCCTTGCCTGCTGGCCCGGAGCCTCGCCCATTCCCGAGCTATCGGCTTGTGATCGGGCTCCCGCCAGACCAATACAGCCCCGAACAGCTCGCTGAAAGGTTACAGGACGCCGAGATGACGCTCCCGCACTCCCAGCTCTCGCGATGGACCGCCCGCCTGCGGGCGATCGTTGGCCCCGAGCCACTGGTAGGCATCGATCCGAGCGACTTCGCCGACGAGTCTGGACACCGCCGGGCCGTCGACAAGCCGCTGATCGCCTGGTTGACCGAGGGCACGACCAAGCCGACCAACGGGCAGGGTCTCGATGTCGATCTGTGGCACGCGATCGCCCACGACTCGGACGTGCCCGCATCATTTGCCCGAAGCGGTCCACTGCAGGATGCCGATGCGCCGAGTCGAGGCGAAGTTGCCATCGAGGTTTGGACCGAACGGGAACTCGCGGCGATCCAGGCGCTCTGGACGATCGGCATCCAGCGAGGCAAATCCGATCTAGTTGAACGAGCAGAGGCCGCGGCCGCATGGTGCGTGCAAGAGCTTCAGCCCGACAACGCCACCGCCCATCCGTGGGGCGTGAATGCCTTCGTCGCGCTCGCCGTGAGTGGTGACATCGAGGCCGATCTCTACGCGCAGGCGCTTGTGCACAACGCCCAAGTGTCCACCGGTCGGGTGGGCCGTTTCGCCATGCTTGTCCTGCTCGCGTCGCTTCGATCGCTGGAGATCGCCGAGCAATCTTGATCAGGCAGGTTGCGTGCGCTTGCGCGGCGAGCGGAGCCACCGCTTG
This sequence comes from Phycisphaerales bacterium, assembly GCA_965227775.1. Classification (GTDB taxonomy): domain Bacteria; phylum Planctomycetota; class Phycisphaerae; order Phycisphaerales; family UBA1924; genus JAHCJI01. The sequence goes on along the minus strand of OZ245777.1, from coordinate 3,251,213 downwards.
ACGAGGTTCGAGACTTCCTTCGGCGCGCCTTCCTCGCCGTCACGCGGTCCCATGGCCACACGCCTCGCGATCGCGGCGGCGCACAAGCCCATGAACATCGGCTGGGGCTCGAGCGGACGGCTCGTGAGCTCGGGGTGGAACTGGCCTGCGACGAAATAGGGGTGCGTCGGGCCGTCATAGTCCTCGTCGTGCCCGGGCTGGGGAAGTTCCAGAACCTGCATGATTGGCTGTGTCGGGTGACGGCCGCTGAACACCAGGCCGGCCTCGGTCAGGCGGTCGATGAATCCCGGATCAACCTCGTACCGGTGGCGGAAGCGTTCGCGCTCGGTTGGCCGACCCGAGAAGAGGAAGCTCGCGAGCGATTCGGGTGTCAACGCGACGTCTTGAGCGCCCAGCCGCATCGATCCGCCCAATCCCTCGATCTTCTTCTGCTCGGGCAACTCGCTGATGACCGCGTTGGGCGAGTCGGGGTCGAACTCGGTCGAGGCGGCATCGCCGAGGCCGAGCACGTTTCGCGCGTACTCGATCACCGCGACCTGGAAGCCCAGGCAAATGCCCAGGTACGGCAGGCCCGACTCGCGGCAGTGCTTGACGACCGCTAGCTTGCCCTCGACTCCGCGGGCGCCGAAGCCGCCGGGCACAATCACCGCATCGACGTTCGAAAGCTCGTCGGCGATGCGTGACTCGGTCAGGTCGGTGGTGTCGAACCGCTCGACCTCGATGTCCGCGTGGAGGTTGGCCGCGCAGTGCTCGATGGCCTTGTCGATCGATGCATACGCATCGCCCAGATCGGTGTACTTGCCCGCGAGCGCGACACGGATGCGGTGCTCGGGCTCGCTGGTCAGCCCACGTACGAACGAGCGCCAGCGCTCGCGCTCGCGGTCTTCCTGGCCCATATCAACGCGGTCGTGCAGGTCGAGCACGCTCAGAATCTCGCGGTCGAGCCCGTCGCGGCGCATCTCTTCTGGGATGAGGTAGATGCTCTCGCGGTCGTGCATGCTGAAGACGCGTCGCAGCGGCACGTTGCTGTACATCGCGATCTTCTGCATTGCTTGGCCCGTCACGGGGTTGTCGCAGCGGCAGGCGATCATGTGGGGCTGGATACCCGCCTCCATGAGTCGCTGGATGCCAAGCTGGGCAGCCTTACTCTTCTGCTCGCCCAGCACCCTCGCTTCGATGACATACGTCAGCGCCACGAAGCACACCGACCGAGGCCCCTCCTCGAACGCAAGCTCGCGCAGCGCCTCGATATAAAAGCCGTTTTCATAGTCGCCCACGGTGCCGCCGACCTCGACGAACACGACGTCCGCGGGCCTGCCCGAGCCGTCGCCGTACATGGCCAGCTCGCGTAGCTTGCGCTTCACCTCACCCGTCACGTGCGGGATCATCTGCACGTCGCGGCCCAAATAGTCGCCCAGCCGCTCGCGCTCGAGCACCTCGCTGAAGATCTGGCCCGAGGTCGTGAAGTTCCGGCGGCTGAGGTTCTGGGCCAGCATGCGCTCGTACGTGCCCAGGTCCATATCGCACTCGGTGCCGTCGTCGAGCACGAACACCTCACCGTGGCGGTAGGGATTCAGAGTGCCCGAGTCGATGTTCAGGTAGCCCTCCATCTTGATGGGGGCGACCGTCAGGCCCTTGTCCTTGAGCAGCTTGGCGGCGCTGGCGGCAAAGATGCCCTTGCCCAGCCCGCTCATCACCGTGCCAAGCACGGCAACGTACTTCGTGCGCCCGCGGCGGTAGCCCGATGGAACGGGCGAGTAGAACTCGGTGGTCAGTGAGCCCTCGGCGGCCTGAACGAGCAACTCGTCGGCGCGTCGCCGCCGCGCGTCCTCGCTCATCGACCCGGTCGGCTGGGCGTGTTCGCCGCCGACGGGCGTGGGCCAGTCGTTCGAGGTTGGGTCATTGCCGTGCTTCGAAATTCGTTGGTCGGGCACCAGAGAGGATAGCCAACCCAGCCGCGCCCGTCATCCGCCCGTGCCGGCCCGGAATCGCTCGACGAACGCGGCGTACTGCTCGGGCGTGTCGATTCCCTGGTGCGAGCACCGACGGACGGCGACAGCGATCGGCAGCCCGTGCTCGAGCCAGCGAAGCTGCTCGAGTTGCTCGCTGCGTTCCAAGGGCGTCGGCGCAAGCGACACGTACCGCTCGAGTGAGAACACGTCATAGGCATAGATGCCCACGTGCCGGAGCGGCGCGGCGGCCGACGAGCGATCTCGATCGAACGGAATGGGTGATCGAGAGAAGTACAGGCCTCGGCCAACGCCAAGGTCGGGCTCCATGAGCCCGGTCACGACCTTCACCAGATTCGGATTGGAGACGTCCTCGTGTGGTAGCAACGGTGTTGCAACCGTGCCGAGTTGGGCTATGCGGTACATCTTGCTGACCATGCCAGGAAGCACGTTCTGGCCCACGGCGATCAGGGCCGCGTCGATGACTTCCGGCTCGATCTCGGGCTCGTCTCCCTGCACGTTGACAATCGGTTGCTGGCTCTTCAGGCCCATGGTCTTGGCCGCCTCGGCCAGCCGGCTCGTGCCATTCTCGTGCTCGGCGCTGGTCATCACCGCGTCAAAGCCGTGGGACTCGACCGCTTCGCGGATCTCCTGACTGTCGGTGGCGACCACGACGTTCGCGACGGCATGGGCCAGCTTGGCCCGTTCGCACACGTGCACGACCATGGGCTTGCCCGTTTCGCTCGCGAGCGCTTTACCGGGGAAGCGCGTCGAGCCCATTCGGGCGGGGATGATGGCAATGGAGCGGGGCTTGGCCAATCGCGGGGCCTTCGGGTTCAACCCTGCCGGAGCTCGGCCAGCAGCTTCTTGATGGCATCGCGCTTCGAGCGGATTTCCTTGAAGCCGATGTCCTTGATGGCGATGCCCGAGGCGATCTTGTCCGCTTCGACCGCGGCATCGAGCTCGCGGTGATCGGTCGCCTTGGTCAACAGCGCATCCATGAGGCCATAGCTGATCTCCATGCCCGTGGCGTCGCCATCGCGGCCATGGGCGTCGAGCGCCTGGCGGAACGTCGTGACCGCCTCATCGCCCCAGCCCATGGCCAGGAACGATTGGGCCAGCATGTGCAGCGTCCGCACGCGCAGCTTGGGCTCGCCCTGGGCCTGCTGCAGGTTGGCGATCGCGTCCTCGTACTGGGCCTGATCGAAGTACCGCCGGCCAAGCTCGAACTTGAGCGACATATCCGTCGGATAGGCCTCGACGCGAGCGGCGTAGACCTTCGTCTCTGCCTCGAGCACGTCCTTGCGAGCGCTCTCGAGCTCTTGCTGCACGTTCTCGTCGTCGGGGCTGTCCTTGGCCTTCTTCTCAAGGGCCATCAGGCGGCGGCGCCACGCGCGCATCTTGATGTCGTCGGCCGCCTGGCGGAAGCGGAATTCCTTGGTGAGCGAATACGCCTTCTTGTAGACCTCGTACGCCTCCTTCTCGTCCTTGGGCGTGCCGCGCTCGAGCAGCCGCTTGGCGAGGTTGTTGAGGGTGGGAGGGTCTTCGGGGCGTTCTTCCAAGTCGGCCCGCGCCCGCTCGATCAGACGCTCGATGGTGCCCTCGTCCTTCGACAGGGCCTCCTCGTCTTGCAGCCGCTGCTGCTTCGCGGCGTCGCGGATGTTCTTGCGGAAGCCGCCTTCTTCGCCAACGTTGTCGTAGCCGCCCTGACTCATCGTCGCCTGGGCCGAGAAGTTTTTGACCGCGTTCGCCAGATCGCTGTCCGCGGGGTTGAGCTGAACCGCGATGTTGCCTGCTTCGACGGCTTCGGTGTACGCGCCCACCTTGGCGAATTGCTGCATGAGCCGTTTGAACGTCAGCGGGCTCGGTCGCTTGGCCTGCTTGGCCAGCGTCATCGAGCGCTCCAGGCACCAGTAGGCCTGCTCATCAAGCCCGGCGTTCGCGCCGGCTTCGCCGGCGCGCATCGCCGCGTCGCCGTCGCTCAGGCGCGTGGCCCAGTTCAGCAGCGCCGCCAGGAACTTGTCCACGGGCGTCTTGGTGGGCACGTCGACCTTGGGCTTCTTCTTGGGGTTCGCGCCAGCGAACGCCGAGGCGGAGCGGAAGAAGCCCTCCATGGCCGTCATGTTGCTCGCGTCTTGCCTGAGGCCGCTGAGCCACAGGTTCATCGCGTACTCGAAGTTGGTCGTCTCGTGGGCAGTGCGGGCGTGCTCGAAGAAACGCTCGGCGGCCTCGGGGTTGAAGGTCGGGCCCGGCTCGGCACCCTTGCCGCCGTCCGCACCCTTGCCACCCTTCTTGCCGCCATCGCCATCGGCGCCCTTGCCGCCGCTTGGCGACTCCGGCTCCGGGGCTCCGTTCGATTCGGGAGTCCCCTGGGCATCCTTCTTCTTCTTGCCGCCGAAGATCGCCAAAATCCTGCTCCAGTCTGGTCAACCGTCCGCCCGAATGCCCGCGGCCGCGATTCTAGGGCCATTGCCCGCCCGCACCGACGCCGCACAATATCATCCCCACGATGCCCCAGCACGCCGACACGCCCAGCCAGAGCACGACCCGGCCCGACGCAGACCCGCAGAGCCTGCACCTGCGATTCCACCCGGACCGCGTACTACGGGCCAAGGCCAAGGCCGTTGGCGAGGTCACCGAGAACGTCCGCGAAGTCGCGGATCGGATGGTCGAGATCATGCGCCAGGAAGAAGGCATCGGCTTGGCCGCCCCGCAGGTCGGCCTGCCATGGCGGATGTTCGTGTGCGCCATCCCGGCGGATCCCAAAGCACCCGCGCTGCCCGAGGGCATCCAGGAGCACACCGAAGGCAAGCCCTGGGTCTGCATCGATCCAGAGCTCAGGCCGGTCGGCGACCTCGAGTCGATCGAGGAGGGCTGCCTCAGCCTGCCCGACATCCGAGGCCAGGTGAATCGCCAGCACGCTGTCGTCATGGAAGCAACCGGCTTGGACGGCAAGCGGTTCGAGGTCCAGGCCGTAGGCCTGCTCGCGCGATGCATCCAGCACGAGACGGACCACCTCGATGGTGTGCTCATCATCGATAAGTTTGGCCAGCTCGACCGGCTGCGCACGCGGTCGGCGGTCCGCAAGCTCGAACGCAAGGCACGCTGATTCCTAAGAAGGGCAGGGAGGCCCGCCGGCATGAAGGTCGTGTTCTTTGGTTCGGGAGCGTTCGGCGTGCCCACGCTGCGCATGCTTGCGCAGCGGCATGAGGTCGTCGCCGTCGTCACGCAGCCCGACCGACCCGCCGGCCGAGGCAAGACGCTCAGCCCCACGCCCATCGCGAGCGAGGCCGAGTCGCTCATGCCGGGCGTTGAAGTGCTCAAGCCCGAAAAGGTCAACACGCCCGACGTTCGAGACCCGATCCGCGACTACGAGGTGGATGCTTGGGTCGTGATCGCGTTTGGCCAAAAGCTCGGGCAGAAGCTTCTTGACGATAGGTTCGCGATTAACCTGCACGCGTCACTCCTCCCCAGGTGGCGTGGTGCTGCGCCGATCAACGCCGCAATCCTGGCTGGTGACGAGACCACCGGCGTCAGCGTCATCACGCTCGCCGACGAGATGGACGCGGGCTCCGTGCTGGGCCAAGCCAGCCGACAGCTCGACCCGAGCCTGACCATTGGCGAGCTGCACGATGTGCTGGCCCAGGACGGCGTCGAGGTCGTCGCGGACGTACTCGAGCGCTACCAGGCCGGCACGCTCGAGCCCGTCGAGCAGGATGCCGACAGCGTGACGTTTGCCCCCAAGCTCAGCAAGGCCGACGGCTGGATCGATTTCAACGACTCGGCGCACGCCTGCCGCGATCGCGTCCATGGCCTGACGCCGTGGCCCGGCGTGAGCATCTCCCTCGCGGGCGTTTCGCTCAAGCTCGGGCGAGTCGCGGCCCACCTGCAAGACCACGGCGCCGCGCCCGGCACGCTGATCGATGCCTCAGGTCTCGTCGCGTGCGGCCACGGCACGGCGTTACGCCTTATCACCGTGCAGCCGGCCGGTAAGAAGCCGATGGACTTCACCGCCTTCGCCAACGGCCGCTCGCTCGCCGCGGGCGAGGTCGCAACCTCGGAGCGCCAGCCATGCGCACGCTCTGGGACCTGATCCCAAGAAAGAAGCCGCCGGCGCCTCCACGCCCGGTCGTGGTCGCCAAGCCGCCCGCGAGGCGCACGCCCGCGGCCGACCGCTACGAAGCCGTCGCGCGGCAGATGCTCGCACGCTACGACATCCGCGTGCGCAAGTGGCGCAGCAGCACCAGCGGCGTCGCGTGGGAGGTGCACTATGCCGATGGCACGATCTCGCGGCTCATCGAGAGTCCCAGGCCGCGCGGCCCGATCTCGGCTGCGGTCTTCCTGCACGAGGTCGGCCACCACGCGATTGGCCTTGGCGCATACAAGCCGCGTTGCCTCGAGGAGTACCACGCGTGGCTGTTCTCGCTCCAGCAGATGCACGCCCACGGGTTGAACATCACGCCCAAGGTACATGAGCGCATCGACCATGCGCTCCGGTACGCCGTGAGCAAGGCGCGGCGTCGCGGGCTTAAGGCTCTCCCCGTCGAGTTGCTGCCCTACCTGGGAACCGGACCGGTGACGCCGATCCCGTACCTCAGAGATTGCACCGTGGCTTAGGCAGCGCGATCGTTCATCGGCTTTGCGGGACCGGTACCGGGCGCGGCCAGGCGCGGCGGGGGCGTGAACATCAGCGGTCCCTTGCAGCTTGGGCACGAGTTGCCGTTGACGCCGCGAACGTCCTCGCTGCAGCGCGGGCAGACGCCTTGCCGCACGGCCCATGCCGTGTGCGACGCCCAACGCATGAGCGAGCCCGCCGCGCCCGCGTGCCAGGCGATGATCGCGGCAAACGTCGTCGTGGGCGTGTCGTCGTGCGAGAGCGAGGCGCCTGCCACCAGCGCCGTGAGCACCAGCACGTGCCAGAAGATCGAGGCCGAGGCGGTGCCGAGGTACAGCATGGCGCTCGTCGCTACACCGCCCACCACGAGCACGAGCGCATACGCCAGCGACTCGACCATCGCCTCGGATACGCCCCAATCGCTCAAGATCGGTGCCATCGTCTCGGCCCCGAAGTCCTGGCCGATTGGCAGCCACATGCCGAAGCCGGCCAGCCACGCGAGCGGAAGTAGCGCGGTGAGCCCGGCCTGCCGGCGTGAGAGCCCAAATGCTGCGAGCGTGTACGCCATGCACAGCAGCCCGAGCGCAAAGAGGCCCGCCTGCGCGTCGTACGGCAGCACCCAATAGGCCGTAGCCGCCGCGCCGAGAACGGCCAGCAGCCACACACCTACGGCGGACCGAACGATTGTCGATTCTCCTGCCATGCGCGCGCACTCCTCGCATCGGATATCGGCCATCGCGCAAACCCGCAGAGCCGCAAAAACGAAACGGACGCCCCAGGGGCGTCCGTCTGTAGCGATTAGGCAAGGCCCTGAAGGGCGGCGCGAATTCGCGGACCTACTCGATGTCCTCCATCACCGCCCGCACCGCCGCTTCGAGCTGTGGATCGGTGCCCTCGACCTCATCGCTCGGATCGACGAGCACGAGCACGTCGGGCATGGCGCCGTTGTTCTCCATGTCGGTGCCATCGGGCAGGTACCACCCGCGGAACGGCCGGCGCACGGTCGTGCCGTCGATCAGCCGGTACGAGCCGGTCGAGATGACCGCTCCGTACGTCTGCTGGCCCACGAGGGTCCCGCGTCCGGTGGTCTTGATGGCGTGCGAGAAGATCTCCGCATTCGAGTACGAGTTCTGGTTGCACAATACCGCGATTGGGCGCGAGTAGCCGTAGATCAGGCGGCGGTCACGTGGGTAGGCATCCTCGGGCACCGAATCAGGGTCGGCGCCGCGCGGGATGGTGTATGCGTGCCTCGGCGCGGTCAGCGAGCTGAGCAGGATGTCTGTCGTCCATCCGCCGCCGTTGTCGCGCACATCGATGAGCAGGCCGTCCTTGCCGTTGGCCGCCGCGAACAGATCGCGCTCGAAGTCGCGCAGCGAAGGCTCGTTCATGCCGCGGATGTGCAGATAGCCCACGCGTCCGTTCGAGAGCTCCTCAACCTTGGCCCGGCGGTGACGAACACCATCCTCATAGCGAAGGTTGGTGTCGCCACCCGAAGACGTTGGCACAATGAGCACGTACGCCGACGACTCGGGGACTGCGGGCACGACATCCAGCAGGGTCTCTTGCCCCGAGGTGCCGGCCATCGCCTCGCTCAGGTCCATGGCCGGCATGCCTCCATCGGGCGCCAGGGGCATGCCATTGATGGCCGTGATGACGTCGCCCTCGTGCAGGCGGCTGGTGGCGCGCCACGCCGGCCCCTCGGGTAGCACGTAGGTGACCTCGTAGCCGCCATCGACCGCGGTGGCGTTGATGCCCAGATAGCCCGTGCGAATGGAGGGCGGGCTGTACGACTGTGTGCCGCCCCAGATGCCCAGGTGCGAGCCGTTCAGCTCACCCATCATCAAGCGGGCGACCTGTTGGAATTCGTCGGGCGTGCGTGTCACGCGGGCCAGCTCGAGGTATCGCTCGGTCAGACCGTCCCAGTCAAGGCCCTTCATCGTGGGGTGGTAGAACTCACGCCCGAGCATGTTGGCCGCATCGCGGAACTTCTGGGCCTGCTCGGCCGCCACGTCGATGCGCACGGTCGCGTCGATGCCCAAGGTGTTGGCGCCACCACCAGACGGCCTAGCCGTCGCAGCCTGGCCGCCGCGGATGAACAGCGCCATGGACCCATCGGGCTTCACGCGGACCTGCGAGACGCTTCCGCTTTGCACGGTCTTCCGGTCGCGGCCCCGGTAGTCGACCGAGAACAGGCTGGTGCTCCCGTCGATGCTGGTACTGAAGAGAACGCGGTCGCCCCCGGGCGTCAACGCCAGGTCGCTCGCGCCATCGACTCTCGTCAAGCGACGGACGCGCTTCCAAGCGTCTTCGACGTCGAACTCGAGCGCCTCACGCTCTTCGGGGGGCTCGCTCATGTCGGGCGTGTCGATCTTGCCCTTCTTGCCCACCGCCTTGGCGGCGGCCTTGAAGTACTCGGCAAGCTCGTAGTCGGTCTTTCCTTCGAGCGAGCGATCGAGCATGACGCCGTACACATCGTACGACCAGTTGTTGCCCGCGCGATCGCTCAAGAACACCAGCATCTTGCCGTCGTGGCTCAGCTGCGGGGCGGTGTCGATGTCCGGGTGCCGCGTGATGTTCACCGGCTCGCCGCTCTCGCCATCAAGGTCGAGCAGCCACACGTCGGAGTTGAAGTCCAGGTCGGCGACTTGGTACACGATGTGCCGGCTGTCCGAGGCCCACTGCACACCCGGCTCGTTCCAACTCTCGAACACAAGCGAGTCCTCGCCCGAGGCCAGATCGCGGTGCCACAGGTCGCCGCGCTCACGGACGTAGAGCAGGCGGTAGCCATCGGGCGAGGGCATGGGCCGCACCGTGCGCTCGCCGCCATCGATGAAGGGCTCGACCTCGAAACGCAGGCCCTCTGACCAGCGCTTGCCGTGGTCGACCTTCTCTTCTTCGGCCTCTTGTTCCTCGACAGCCTCGCCCTTGTCTTCTTCCTGGGCCGCATCTTCCTCGCCATCGACGGCTTCGTCTTCGGCGCTCTCCTTTGTTGCTTCTTCGGGTGCCTCGTCCGCCTCGTCGTTGGCTTCTTCGGCAGCTTCTTCCTCGGCCTCTTCGGGCGTCAGGTCTTCGCGTGAGAGGCTGACCGTTGCGCGGTAGATCGCAAACTCGCCCTCCTCGTCACTCGAGAAGTACAGGTACTGGTTGTCGGGGCTCCAAGCCAGATCTTGCTCGCGGCCGCTGGTGAAGGTCACCCGGCGGGTGGGTCGATCGTCCTCGGTGTTGCGGATGAACACCTCGCCGCGAGCGACCACGGCGAGCGTCTTGCCATCGGGGCTTAAGGCGGCTTCGCTCACTTGGCGGCCCAGCGTCTCGAGCCGCGTGTCAAGCGTTTGCGAATCGCCCGAGGCATAGATCTCCACCGCTCGCGGCTCGGTTCCCCGCTGGGTGAGGTCGAGCGTGTACAGCGTGTCCCACACCAGGAACACGGCGGTCGAGCCATCGTTCGACACGTTCAGGTCGAGCACGCCATGCGCGATCGAGTGCTCACCTTCCTCGGGAGCAAAGTCTGTCAACCGGCGCGGCCCCGCGGCGTCGGTCTGACCCGCCGGAATGTGCCAGAGGTTGTTCTGCCCATGCCGGCTCGACGTATAGACCACCGAGCCATCGGGGAGTGCAAACCCGTTCGAGTCGTTCCCGTCGAACGCCGTGAGTTGCGTGAAGCGGCCGGTCTGCGTGTCCATCGCCCACACGTCGCCGGCAGCCGGTCCCTGATACGCGGGCCGGTCGAACAGGTCGCGCTGCCGCGTGAACAGCACCTTCGAGCCGTCCGCTGACATCCGCGGCATGAGTCCGAACGCATCGGTCAGAGACTCGATCGGTCCGCCGTCGAGTGGCACCGACCACATGTTCACCCCACGATACATGCTGGGCTTTAGGTTCGCGTGCACGAGAACCGACTCGCCGTCGGCCGCGAAACCCGCGAGCGTGAGCGAGCGATCGCTGAGCGTCAAGCGCCGAACAGCGCCGCCGACGACGCGTCCATTCTCGCTGGTCACGGGCATGGCGTACAGGTTGCGGCTGCCGTCACGCTCGGACTCGAACACGAGCGTTGTGCCATCTGGGCTGAAGGCGCTGCGCAGGTCGTCGGCCGGGTGCGTCGTAAGCCGCGAGGCGATGCCGCCGTCGCGCGAAACGGCCCACAAGTCGCCCGCCCACGTAAACACGATCGTCGATCCGTCGGGGCTCAGGCTCGGCATCCGCGGATACCCGACCCGTGCCTGGTTGGCCATCCAAGCGGCGGAAGTCACGATGCTGCTGCTGGCCTCGTCACCGAGCCGCGTCATCGTTGTGGCCGGCTCTGCCGCAGGGGCCGTATCGCTGGCACAGGCCATCTGCAGAGACGCCGTCCCCGCCGCCAGTGCCATCGCCAACGCCGCGGAGACGCGGCACCTTCCCGAGTGGTCGAACGCTGGCATGCTGCTCTCCTGATATAGAGGGACCGACGGCCCGATGTGCGTGCTTCTCGTCGTGGATGCACAGCGCACCCGCGTGCTCGATATGGCCGCAAGTACTCTGTTCGCTACAGATTACAGCGTCCGATGCGCGAGGTCTAGCCGCCCGTCGTGCGGGAGGTACTGGGGTCACGCACGTCCTGTTGTGAAGTTGTTTGGATGCTCTGGTGAATGCGGGGCCTGCCGCGAAGCCCTAGCGGCGAGCCGACCGCATGTCCTCGGCCTGGCCCTGCTCGCGTTCCCGCGCTGCCGCCGTCCATCGCCGGCCCATCCGATTCTCAAGACGGCCGGCGCTGCCAAAGTGCCGCTCGAACCGTTCCAGGTGTTGCTCGGCTGTCTGCGGGCCGGCTGGCAGATCGGCCAGTTCCATGAGGTACGCCGCCAGCTCGTCCCGATTCGTGCGATGGAGTTCCTTGAACAGTCCGTACGCGACCGCGTAGATCGGCCGCGCCGTATCGATGCGCAAGTTCGAGTTGTCGTCCATCGTCACCAGACGCTCGAGATTGGGCAGCGAATCGCTCGCCGCCAGCGACAGCAACTCAGCCTCTCGCGGCTTGTACTCGAAGGCAAAGCCGAACTGGCCATTGGTGTCGTGCGACTCGAAGCTGGCCGCGAGCCCCTCGCTCACCCAGAGCGGATACGACGAGCCGCGCCGTTGCAGCCCGGTGTTGAAGGCAAGCAAGTGGATCGCCTCGTGCAGTACCTTGGCGACACCGAAGCGCAGCACTTGCTGCTGGATGCGATCGCGCTCCTTGGCGATGTGTGCTTCGAGATCAGCCGCAGCCTCGCGCAAGAGCTGGCCCTGCTCGAACTCACCAAGCGCCTCGGCGTCTTCCGCTCTTCCCACCAGCAGGTCAGCGCGGTCTTGGAAGCCGGCGAGCTGACGATTCACACGGTACAAACTGGGCGACGTGCGATCATCGTGGATGATGATGGCGTTGTGGGCCATGCTGTAGTATCCGGCCGTCCATCCTGCGTCGAAGCCGTCATGGTCGCGTGCGAATTCCAGGTAGTCGCCATGCTCGCCGAAGAACACGCACACCAGTCGGTGGGGGTGGGGGTGCACCGGCACGCTCAGTCGGTCGAGATCGCGAAAGTACTGCTCCCGCGCGCGCTCCAGCAGCGTGATGCGCGAACGCGTCCACGCGTCGTCCGCATCACTCAGCACGTAGTACGAACGCGACCGATACGTGCGGAATCCTGCGCCCACCTTCTCACGCAGCCGCTCGATAGCCGTCGGATCATCGTCCGAAGAGACCCGGGCGATCCGCTCGAGGGCTCGGGCACGGCGGGCCGATTCTGCCCGCAAGGCGGGGTCGGCCCAAGCTCGCAGGTAGGCGTCAAACGCCTCGCGGTACTCGCCCTTGAGTTCGGCCTGCTCGGCCGCCTCGAATTCTTGCTGCGGGTCGCCGCCTGCCGCAATAGCGCTCGCCGCCCAGGCCGCTACCACGGCACACGCCCCCGCCCATCCCGAACGACCCATCGGTGAGCCCTCCCTTCGCTGGGCCTATCGACCCACAGCAGGAGCAACACGCGTCGCAACGGTTTGTGCGGGCAGGATCGCGTCCGAGAAGGGCATACCATGGCCCCCCAGGGGCGGTAACTCAATTGGTAGAGTGCCAGCTTTGCAAGCTGGAAGTTGGGCGTTCGAGTCGCCTCCGCTCCATTGGCCCAAAGACGCCGGAAGCTCTGCTTTCTCTGGTGTTTGCGGCCCTTGACACTCCTGTGCCAGGCTTGCCGCTTGTGCCCGGATGCGCCGCGGATTGTCCGCTCTGGCCCCACGTGCACTGGCCTTTGCGGCGGGGGCCGCCAAGAACCCAAGGCCGGGCGCCACCGCTGAGTTCAGCGTGTGCCGCTATCGACTTGGTCTCGCCGCTGGTATGCGGCATAGGAAGCTCAGCACAGGCTAAGGCCCCTCGTGGCTGTGCTGGCTCAAGGTAGCCAAGCTGCTTCCGCTGCGGCTCTCGGAGGCGGTTGCGATGTCCGCCGAAGTCGGCATCCTCGAAGCCGGCCTTACAAGCATGCCGATTGAAAGCCGACGGAACTCAGTATTAAACTCGAATACCACCCGCTGCGTCTTTGATGTGGGATCGATACGACGCTCGACGTAGCGAACGCTGGCTGGCAGAGTAACATCAAGTGGTTCTCCGACTTGCAGCGAGTACGTCTCGCCCTTCTTGATTGACGCCGCAGCGGACGATGGAAGGTAGAGGTCCACGCAAATCTGCCCCTCGGTGGCAAGTTCGGCGATTGGATCGCCGGGGGAGAGCACCTCTCCTGGCTCTGCCTTGACCCGCAAGACCACTGCATCGAACGGTGCCCGTGCGAGGTGCTCCTCCACTCTGGCGCGTGCGAGCTCCAACTCGAGCCCAGCTCGATCATGTTCGTGCTGAGCCAAGCGCAGATCGGCTTCGGCCACCGCGACGGCCGTTCGGGCATCATCCACTTCGTCCTTGTTCGCGGCGCCCGCAGCTTGTGCACGCCCGACATGCTCAAGGTTGGCTTCCGCCTCGTCAACCCGGGCCTGGGCTCTGGCGATCAGGGCTTCATTTGCCGCTTCCAGCTCTGCGACTCGCAGCGTGGCCTGGGCGACCCTGTCGTCGAGTACGGCGACGATCTCGCCAGCTCGAACAAGCTGGCCTTCTTCGACCGTCAGGCGAGACAATCTTGTGTCAAAGGACGTGCTTAGCACAACGTGCCGGAGCGCTCGCGTCGCACCAGGAAGGGCATGACTGCCGGCGGTGTCAACGAGCTTGATACCCTGGCCGACGTCCATTGTTGGTACCGATGTCGAGGTGTTGGTCCCAACCTGTGGGGAGGGAGCATCGTCACTCCTCGGGTAAGCAAGCATCCCCGAGGCGTTGAGCTGGATCGTTACGCCGGCTATGGCAAGCAGGCAGAATTGCGTGGCAAGCGGGTGCATCAGGTGTTCTCCATGCCGGATCAGCTTGCGCGGTCCTGGCGGACACGGTTGAGGAATCGAATGATGTGGCGCTCGATGACAGCTGCGGTCGTACGCCGGTGAGCCGGCAGGCTGGCTTCAATCCGAGTTCCGGGGATTGTCGAGTCGCACTCTGGCAGCCGCAAACGGATCTCGAAGTATGGTGCGCTGGCCAGACCTGTACGCTGATCCGTTGGTACGAGTCCCGTTGGTGCTGCGTGACGGATACTCGAATCGATGTCCCGCGACCCAGCAGGCCCGACATGTATGACTGTTCCGGTGAGATCGACTTCTGGATTGGCGTGCGACCGACACACGATCTCGTCCCCAATTGCAATTGACACTCCATCGAGCTCGTGCGCCCGGACATGAAACACGGCCTCGCTCGAGCCAGAACCGAACAAGGCGATCGGTTCGCCGGCTTTCACGTGCGAACCCTCGTGCTCAACCAGCACATCGAGAACGCGACCGTCGGACGGAGCTGCGATGGCCATTCCCGCGACATCGCTCTCGAGCTTGCGGATCCTGGCATCGTGACGGTCCTGCTCGATGCGAGCGCGCTCCGCGTCGCTCGGCGATCGCATGCTTGCATGGACGAGGCGTGATCGCGAAGTCGCCTGCTCAGCTCGAGCCGTCTGCAGTTCCGTGTACGCGTCAGGGTTCGTCAGCGTGGCGATGACATCACCACCCGTGTGGAAAGACCCGACTTCAGTGCGCAATTGCTCAACGTAGCCCGACATCGGCGCTGGCAGTGCTTCGACGGTCTCGTAGGAAACGACTCCCTTCGCGTGCAGGGGCCATGGCAACGGAACAGAGGTAAGCCCGATGATGGCGATGGTCGCTGCTGCCAGCGTTGTGGTAACGGCACGGAACCGAATTGGGGCCGTCTCTTCGGAACGAAGCACGTAGATGCAGATGCCCTTCGCGGCCTTGAATCCTGCCATGCCGATGATCAGGACGGAGATCACGATCCCAACGATTCCAAACTTCATGGTTACGACAGCGGAAATCGTCACCATCACCACCACGCGGTACACAGCCTGAGCCATGCCAAACGCGAGCAGGCCGGGCTCGAAATGGAACGGAGTGCCGTCGGCACTGGCGCGTATGCCGAAGAACAGCCGCTTCAGTGTTCCTGTCAGCGCTTCCTGGCATCTGGCCCGGAGATTGGGGATCTTGACAAGATCCGAGACGAGGTAGTACGCGTCATACCGGAGCAGCGGGTTCATGTTGAAGGCGAGTGTCGTGATCGTTGACAGCAGCATGATCTGATACGCGAGGGTTTGGATGGGCCCCGCATCACTCACGCTCCAAACCGCCAAGGCTGCAATTCCGACGATCGACTCGAAGTACACGCCTCCGAGAGTCACGATGGCCCGCTGTCGAGTACTGGAGAACTTCCAAGAATCACTCGCATCCACATAGGCGAGAGGTGTAAACAGGATGAAGAAGGCGCCCATCTCTGGAACGTGCCCGCCAAAGGACCGACACGCGTACGCATGACCGAACTCGTGAACCACCTTCAGCCCGATCAGTGCCCCCCAGAGCATGAGGAGATCCTGGCCCTGAATCGAGGTGAGTACAGGTGCGCTCAGGTCATCTAGCCGGGAAGATGCGACTACGAGTGCGAGTGCAGTCAGAGTCATCCATGCGATAAAGGCCGGCGTGGTAAACAACCAGCGAAAGAGCGGCAGTGTCGTAGACAGGAATCGATCCGGGTTGATCAGCGGCACACGAAGGAACAGGATTCCGAGCGCCTTCGACGACCTCTCGGCCTGCTTGCGTCGCTCGTATCGCTGATACAGAGCGTCGCCGCTGTTGATCGGCAGCGTCAAGAGGCTGCGTTGGTGAAGGTCCAGGATGAACTCGTAGAATTCTGACTCTTCGCTGCGTTCGAGCGCACCGCGCTGAATCAGGGTCTCGAAGATCTCACCAAGTGTTCGCTCATGTTCGAGTGCCCTGAGGATCTTGTAGTCCTGTGGGTCGAAGCGGTGCGTGCCGAACGTGATGGGATCCCGGACAATATAAGACGGACCATCTCGAAAGACGTGCCTACTGATGTCAAGTTCGCTACGCAAGTCGACAACGACATTGCGCAGACGATCGGCGATTGATGCATCAGCCGATTCCGCACCCGAGTGTGATGGTTGCTGTGAGTCTGTCATCAGTCTATCCAGAGCTTCATTCGGATTGCGTCAACGAGACGATGCGTGGCGAGCCACCAGTTGCGACGTTCGCCAACTTCGATGATCGCAACCCCCTCCATGCCGGGACGGAGCCAGTTGGCGTTCCCGGGCATGGAGGACTCACCGATGAAGACGGTGCGCCCATCGCGATGGACTGCCGTCGGAGAGACACGCTCGAGCGTCCCGAAGCTCGGATCTTCGGGCCTGGAGTTGCTGGCGAAGCGCAGGGCCTGACCCGTCTCCAGATCGGTCACCCGACCTTCCGGTATGCTCAACTGCAGTGCGAGCGTGCCGGCTTCGGCAATGGAAACCAGAGGTTGTCCCACGCCGACGCGCTGGCCGGGAAGGTCGGCCAGGCCCGGGCCGACGACGATGCCGCCCGCGGGTGCGATGACTTTCGCGCGCTTGATCCGCTCAAGAACCGCCTCGTGTCTCGCCGTGAGTGCGACCCGCTCCGCGCGTGCGATCGCTGCTTCGGCTGGGTTGTCCGCGGCCATCGATGTGCTGAGGCGAAGATCGGCAGCTGCGATGTCGGAGGCCAATGCCTCGAGTTCGAGTTCAAGGTCGGAGGTATCGAGGGCCATCAAGGGTGTGCCCGCGCGGACGATATCTCCGGCGCGTACGAGAACCGATGAGACCATCCCATCGAGTGGTGAGGCTACAACCCACTCTCGTTCCGCGACAACCGTTGCCGGGGTACTCACTTGATAGGTCGACCGCGCAAAGACCAGCCATGCTGAAGCCGCCGCGACCATCAACAGAATGAGTCGCTTGCGGGTCGAGCCGGTGCGCAGTGCCCAGCGACTCGCATCGGCGCCGGAGTGTATCGTGTGGTCGGCCAGCGAGCGGGTGGCTCGGGCGACGAGTGGGATAGCGCCCGCCAGTGGTGCAAGTAGCTTGCGAACCGCATCAACATCGTCCGCGTCGAAGGGCTTGTCGGTCGGCCGGCGAAAGGAAACGACCGCAGCCACCTCGTCGCCGGCGAGGATGGGAACGCTCATCACAGCCCCGCCCTTGGTCGCAGCGCGCCATGTATCGTGGAGCGGACCGCGCTCCACACCTTCCATCTGGTTCCAGGCATCCTGTTGCTGCGAGAGCACCGGCGCACCTGCATCGATGCACTCGCCCATCGCTTGCTCGAGTGCGTGAACGCCTGGGTTGCGCTTCTTGACCTGGTCAAGGCCCGAGATGCTCAATACGTGTGCCTTGTGCTTGCGGACGACACCCATGGACACGAGATCACAATCGAACTTCTGGCGAGCCGCGTTTGTGATGGCGTATGCGAATTGATGAAGGGTCCTGAAATTGCCTGCGCGAGCAAACACCCGTGCGATGTCGTCCATGTGCACCGCTTGAGGCTTCCGCCGGGTCTGCCGCACGAGAGTGGCCGCCGCGTGCAGGCACGCACTGCGAAGGTGCAGCTGGACTCGTTCGGCGTCTGGGATCGACTCGCACCGCATGAGAACAGCAACGCCCCCGAACGGATCCTGGCCCGGAATCTGGATTGGTGACGCTGCGACCACGAATTCTGGGTTCTCTTCGCTCGTGCCGTAGAGGCGGGCGAAGGAGCGATCGTGCGAGCGGGCTTCGAGGGCCGCATCATCGAGCACCCCGATCCAAGGCTGGACTCCGTCGCGGTCCTGTTGCCGCCGTCGATCAATCTCCTCATTCGCGAGTCCGACAGAGGCAACGGCTACCAAAGGACAGAACGCCTCGAAGATCGAGTCGAGCAATTGCTCAACCCGTTTGCGTGGTGGCAGATCCGCCCGGTCGATCTCCGTGATTGATGCGTAGAGATCCGGGCGAGGTGAATCCTCGTGCGAGTCTTCGAACGCGTGTACGTTCGAAGTCGAGTGGTCTTGGAGTTCGACGGTGCTCATCGCTGACGTGCCTTGGAATGCGAGTGGGTGCTCATGAGATCTCTGGGAACGTGCAAAAGTTAGAGAATCGAATGTGCTTGATCTGACCCGTCCATCTCCGGAAGCGTGACAGGCTGGAGGAAGCGCAGCCCCGCCTCGAACGCATCTGGACGGACCTGGCGACCGCGGAGGCACAGCGCGTAGACGTCGGGTAGATCGAGCGCGTCCCGATCGAACGAGACCAGGTATACATCACCGATGTTCAGCGGTCTCGGCAGCAGGATCTGCGTCCCGCCTTGCGACAGATCGCCAGTGATACCCTGAAGCCGAGGGCCATCGCGATGACTCAGGCTTGCTGGCACGACAGTCACCTTCACTCGCACGTTCAGACGTGAGTGACAACGCATGCGTTGAACAGCTTCAGAAGTGCTCTGTTCAAGCTCGCTGATCTGAGAATGTGTGTGGTCGCTGAGTCCAGCTCTGTTGTAGTCGACAGCCATCACTCACTCCTGTGCCAGTTCCGATTAGTCGGCCCTGTTGCCGTTGCTCCGGCTCTCCGTTTGCTTGCTCTCAGCCGTGCCCGTGCCGCCGATCGAACGCACGAGGCCCCATATCAGGCCTAGCGATCCCGATACCTGATCACGCAATGTGCTATTGCTGGCTTCGTCTGGTTCGGCACGTGAGATCTGACCGTTGTCGCGGTCGGGCAGATCCCTGGATCGCAAGGATGCATGGTCCTCAACGACCTCGTGAACCACCGGGCTCGGAGGCGGGATCACACCGTCGGGACGCTCCGGTTCGCTCGGTACGAGCGGGGCGACCTCAGACACCTGCACGAAGCCGAGATTCGTCCCGCCGGTGGTGCCTTCACCCAGAGTCAGCCCGATCTCATCCGACTGCAACTCAATGTCCACAAGAGTCTGCTCGACCTCTTCGACCGGATCGAGGATGTCGAGGTTGGCGTCTTCTGGCCACTGAATGACTTCAGGTGGTGAGTTTTGATAGGGTTGGTCTTGCGTGCCGGCCAGCGCTTGCTCAGCGACTCCGCCATCTGGCGCGGGTTCATCCGTCGGCTCCGACGCTGGCGGTTCCCCGGCGTCGCCTTGGATTGCTGGTTCAGGTCGAGGCTTCAGCGCGGGTTCTGTTTGCGGCTCTGGTATTAGTGGGGGGGCGGGCTCGGCCTCGGGCTCAAGCACCGGATCCTGCTCGCGCTGGTCTGCTGGTTCGGGCGTGACCTTGGGCTCGTCTTGGGCGACGCCCTGCGGCTGGACCGGACTGCCGTTGTTCTCGGAACCCGCCTCATCGGGCCGTTCTTGTGCCTCGGGCTGCGGCTGTGGCAGCGGTTCGGTTACGGGATCGGGCGACAACTCCGGCGTGGCCTCAACCGAGACGCGCATCGTCGAGGTCGCTGCCTCGGAGATCGCTCCGCCGTCGGTGCTGGTGGCGCTGACCTCAAGATCGAAATCACCGGAGAATCCAGGCGGTGGGGTGAGCGTGAGGCCGTTGAGCTCCTCTGCAGCCAGCGACCATGAGCCGTCACTGTTGTCGACACCTGCGGACAGGCCTGAACCTTCGGGCATGCCCGAGATCGTCACCGAGTGCACAGACTCCGAAGCATCCAGCAACTCGATGCCAATGGTCATCGGAATCGGCTGATCCGCGACCCCGATCGCATCTGGCACGCTCAACTCCGGCGAGTCCGCAACCGCCTCAACTGCAATTGTGAGGGTCGATGTCGTCTCGACAATCCTCTCGGTGTCCCCGTCTTCATAGACCCTGATGTTCTTGAAGAAGCTCTCCCCGCTGTCCGAGCTGGCGTCGTGATCGTGGATGAACGTCAGCTTGTCCATGTCGCCGGTGAAGTAGTCGCCCACCCGGATCTGGAACGTCTGCCACTGGCCATCGCCAGCGTACTCGTCGCCCGGGTCGACACCCCAACCCTGCGTGCCATGCAGCTTGAAGGTCCGGCTCTCAGTCTGGCCCTCATCGGTATCGAAACCGATGCCGGCGATCTCGGGTTCGCCGTCGGCCCTGAACTGGAACTCGAGGATCGTGTCCTCGGTGATCGTGTATGGGAACTCGATGTCCTTCCACGTGTTCCCACCCAGATGAAGCGTCGCGCCGCCATCCTCGATCGAAGCCTGCGGGGCCTTGTCCTGGTGCACGCCGTAGTCCGTGACTTCTGTCGAGCTGAAGTCAACTTCGACAGCCGAACCGGGATCTCGGGCTTGCACGCTGACTTCGATGTCGAACTGGCCGGAGTAGTTCGGCGGTGGGTTGATGGACAAGTCATCCAGCTGATCGGGATCGACTGTCCACGAGCCGTCTCCGTTGTCGATGCCGGCCGAAAGTGTGGCGCCTTCGGGCAATCCATTGATGGTGACCGACTCGACGGCGCCCCCCTCTGGTGTAGCCGTGTCGATGTCCAGCACGATCGGTTCGTCTTCCAGGCCCGTCGCATCAATCGCGTTGGCCACCGTAACCGAGAGGCTCGCAGTAGCCTCATCTGATGTGCCAACACTACCTTCTTCATAGACCCTGATGTTCTTGAAGAAGCTCTCCCCGCTGTCCGAGCTGGCGTCGTGATCGTGGATGAACGTCAGCTTGTCCATGTCGCCGGTGAAGTAGTCGCCCACCCGGATCTGGAATGTCTGCCACTGGCCATCGCCGGCGTACTCGTCGCCCGGGTCGACACCCCATCCCTGCGTGCCATGCAGCTTGAAGGTCCGGCTCTCAGTCTGGCCCTCATCGGTATCGAAACCGATGCCGGCGATCTCGGGTTCGCCGTCGGCCCTGAACTGGAACTCGAGGATCGTGTCCTCGGTGATCGTGTATGGGAACCCGATGTCCTTCCACGTGTTCCCACCCAGATGAAGCGTCGCGCCGCCATCCTCGATCGAAGCCTGCGGGGCCTTGTCCTGGTGCACGCCGTAGTCCGTGATCGTGGCGCTCGAGAAGTCCACCTCGGTAACCGAGCCCGCCTCCCGACCCTGCACGCTCACCTCAAGGTCAAACTGCCCGGAGAAGTCCCTCGGCGGGGTGAGCGACAAGCCGTCGACGTCGTCTCCATCAACTGTCCAGGAACCATCGCCGTTGTTTGTGCCGGCCGACAACGTCGAGCCCTCCGGCACACCAGAGATGGTGACCGACGCGATCTCACCGCCGTCGGGCACGCTGGCGTTGATGTCCAGCGGAATCGGTTGGTCTTCTTCGCCCGCTGCATCGGACACGCTTAGGTCCGGCGCGTATGACGCGTCGCCCACGCCAATCGTGATCTCCTGCTCGACGGCAACGCCCGATCCGTCGGTTGCCACAACCGTGACGGTGTGCATCGCGGTTGTAGCCTGATCGAACTCAGCCCCGTCGGCAACCGTGATGCTGCCGGTGTCCGCATCGATCTCGAAGCGACCATCCGCATCGTGCGTCAGCGAGTATGTCAGGGTGTCGCCGGCATCAGGATCTGTCGCACTCGCGGTCGCGACGACGTCCCCGGGGCCGGCATTCTCGGGCACCATCGAGACCGGAGCCGCGGCCGGAGTGACCACCATGCTGTCGATGCCCAGCCCATCGGACGCACCAGACTCCCAGGTGAACGACAGGGTCTCGAAGACCTCGCCATCGGGTGCGCGCATCGTGACGCTGTTGTTGACGCCCGAGTTGATCGTGTCGATCTCCAGGCGTTGGCTTCCGGCGGTTGCCGAGATCGTGTTCCAACCGTCGTAGTCGCTGTAGGTGAAGCTGATCTCCGAGACCGGCTCGCTGAACGTCAGTGTGGTTTCGCCGCCCAGTAGCTTCCAGAAGCGATCGCCCTCGCCGGCGACCGCCCCGTAGCCATCCTCGTGTTCGATGATCTCGCTGACCTTGACGTTGTCTTGGGACACAGTTGCGGTCAGGCCGCCGCCGAACTGGATCTGCTCGGGACTCGATCCCACCGGCGAGCTCTCGAACCCAAACGACTGTGGTTCTGCAGGACCGACCGACGCGCCACCAGTCCCTGTGACAACGAGATCGAGCGGCGCCTCATTCAGGTCGCTCACGGTCACGGTGATGTCTTGTTCGACCGCGACACCCTCCGCATCCGTAGCGACCACGGTGATCGTGTGCTCGGCAACCGCCTCGTGATCAAGGCTCGCACCGTCGGCGACCGTCACGTGTCCGGAGTCTGCGTCGATCTCGAATCGACCGTCGGCGTCGTTCGCAAGCGAGAAGGAGAAGGAGTCACCCGGATCGGCATCGGCGACAGTTGCGGTACCGACAACGGTGCCTGCCGGCGCGTTCTCCTCGACACTGGCACCCTCGATCTCGATGGCCGCAGGGACGTCATCGATCGGATCACCGCCACCTCCGAAGAGGTCGCCACCGGAGTCAGAGCCTCCCAGAAGGTCGGATGGGTCCGCAGGCCCGATAGGATCGCCTCCCGCCGAGCCGTCAAGAGCGTCGGCTGCGTCGGCGTCGACCCACGTGCCCGAAAGCAGGATCCGCTCCTCGAGCGATTCCGCCTTGAAGCGCTTCGGCTTATCCGAACCCTTGTTCGTTCTTCCCTTTTGCCGCT
The DNA here is from genome assembly GCA_965227775.1 of Phycisphaerales bacterium. Lineage (GTDB taxonomy): Bacteria > Planctomycetota > Phycisphaerae > Phycisphaerales > UBA1924 > JAHCJI01. The sequence goes on along the minus strand of OZ245777.1, from coordinate 3,228,657 downwards.
TGCCCATACCACCTCCACCTCATTCGGTGGTCGGTGAGGTCCGGTTGCGCCTGTAGTGACGAGTCTCGTTTTGTTGATGGGAACCACAATTGTGCGACGTGTGCGGGTTGTGCCGTCTGGCGCTGGTCGGGGCGTTCCCGATCCAGATGTCCCATAACGGAGAGTAGTGTCCACGATCTGGGGCGATCGCGGGATCGAACCAGAATTGGATGCCTTGTGTCTGGCCGTTTCAGACGCTCGCTGGCCAGGGCTGACGACACCCATTTGACTGGAATATGTTAGGTATCTACTCTGCTCCGTGCAGATGCGATCACGGGTGCCGGGATTCAGCCTTGGCGGCTTGCTGAAGCCCACCGGTATCCATGACTGGTTTACGCCGCCCGCGGGCCCAGACGCACCGGCCGAGAGGCGCTTTCCACCCCTGGGCGTGCTTGCCGGCGTGGCTCTGGATGACATCGCGGATCGCCCCCCTGGTGGCCGGGTGCTGTGGATCGGCCGGCGGTGCTGGCCCTATCCGCCCTCGCTGGTGGGGCCGGGCGGCGATCAGCGCCTGCTCGAGCGGTCGGTATTCGTCGACCCGCCGACGCGTGACGAGCGGCTCTGGGCCATCGATGTGGCACTGCGCTCGCCGGCGGCCCTGGTCGTGATCGCCGATGGAGCGGGGCTGACGATGGCGGGCTCTCGCCGGCTGCAACTTGCCGCCGAGGCGGGCGGCACGATCGGGCTGCTGGCGAGGCCACATCACGAACGCGGAGAACTCTCGGCGGCGGCCACGCGGTGGCTGGTGTCGCCCGGGCCAGCGGATCGGTTAAGGCCGGCCGCTCCGACATGGACGGTGGAACTGCTGCGCCGCAAGGGACTGCGGCCCATAGCGGAGGACGCGCGGCAATGGGCCGTGCGGCTGGAAGATGGCGCGCGCCTTGTCAGTATGGATGCCGACGTTCCCCATCGACCTGCTGCGGCGACGGGACCGGGCCGGTGGTCGGCCCAGCGCTCGGGCTGAGTGCGTCCTGATCGTGCGTACCGATGGGCAGCGCCGCGTGGTGGCGGCGTGTTGCGATCGGGCAGCCGAGATGGGTGTCGTTCCCGGGTTGCCGGTGGCGCAGGCGCGCGGGGTGCTGCCCGCGGGCCTGGTGCGCATCGAGACGCACACGCCCGAGCGCGATGCGGCGCGCTTGCATGCGCTAGCGATCTGGGCGCGGCGGTTCTCGCCGCTCGTGCAAGTCGACGGCGAGGACGGCTTATGGCTCGACATCACCGGGTGCGCGCACCTGTTCGGCGGTGAAGTCGGCATGCGCGAAGCGATCCAGGCCGGCCTCGCAAAGCTGGGAATCCGGTGTCGTATCGCTATCGCAGATACGCACGGTTGCGCGTGGGCCGTGGCGCGGTATGGCGATGACCCGATCGTGCCGCCGGGAGAGCAGCGTACCGCGATGGCGCCGCTGCCGATGGCTGCTCTGGGTATCGACAGACCCACGATCGGGGCCCTTGGCGAGTTGGCGATCGACCGGGTCGAACACCTGCTGCAGATCCCCCGCAGCGTGCTGCCATCGAGATTCGGGCACGAACTCCTCATGGCGCTCGATCGTGCGTTGGGCCACGCCATCGAGCCCCTGAACCCCGTGCGGCCAGTCGCGCCGTGTCGAAGCGAGCGGGTATTCGACGGGTATACGACGAACACCGAGGCGATCGCCATAGCCGTGCGGGAGTTGTTGGATGATCTGTGCGAGCAACTGCATGGCCGTGGTCGCGGAGCAAGGCGACTCGTCATCGAGCTCGGGCGATACGAACTCGATGCCCTGAAGATCACGATCACCACGAGCGTGCCCACGAACGACGCGAAGCACCTGTGGGTGCTCGCGCGGCCCAAGCTCGAGCGGGTGCACCTGGGCTTCGGGGTCGAGCGTGTCACCATCACGGCGACTCGCGATGCCCTGATGGTCCAACGACAGGGCGAGCAGTGGGGCGGGCATCCAGAAGCACGCGATGCCGATGCCGCCGAATTCATCGACGTGCTGGCGGGGCGGCTTGGCCCATCCACGGTGCGCGGGGCCGAGCTGCGCGAGAGTCACTTGCCCGAGCGCGCGTTCGAGTGGGTTGCCCCGATGGCCAGGCGGCGATGGGCGAACGTCCGCCCGCCCGGCGAGCGTCCGACCACGCTGCTCGATCCACCCGTGCCCACCGCGGCCCTGGCGCTCACGCCCGATGGCCCGGTGCATCGCATCCATTGGCGGGGACAAGACCGCACGGTTATCGCGTGCGCGGGTCCGGAGCGCCTCGGCAGCGAGTGGTGGCGTGGCAACGGATCAACGCGTGACTACTTCCGTGTGCGCTGCGAGGACGGCTGCTGCTTGTGGGTCGCAAGATCGCGTGAAACCGGGCGGTGGTACGTCCACGGCGTGTGGGTCTGAGCATGCCAGAGAACGAGTTTCCCAAGATCAAGACGCACCCATTCCACGAGGTCCAGCACCGGCGGGGCGACCCATCGCTAGCGCCGCCACGCATGTTCGTGCCATATGCCGAGCTCGCGGTGACATCGAACTACACGTTTCTTGCGGGCGCGAGCCACCCCGAAGAGTTCGTCGAGCGAGCGGCCGAGCTTGGGCACACGGCGGCAGCGATCACCGACACCAACACGCTCGCTGGCATCGTGCGGGCGCATGTCGCGGCGAAGGAGTCGGGCATACCTCTGGCCGTCGGTTCGCGCCTGGTGCTCGAGGATGGGCTTGCCGTGCTGGCATTTCCGACCGATCGCTCGGCGTACAGCCGATTGAGCCGGTTGCTCACGCTTGGCAAGCGCCGGGCGCCAAAGGGTGAGTGCCACCTCGTGCTGCACGACCTGCTCGAGCACCAGCAGGGATTGCTCGCGGTCGCGATGCCGCCGCACGTGCTGGATGACGACTTCATCGCGGTGTTGCGAGGAATGCGCGACACCTTCGGCGATCGGCTTTCACTGGCAGCATCGCGCAGCTACCACCCGGGCGATGCCGATCGGCTCGATCAATTGGCGGCCCTCTCGTTCGCGACCGCAGTCCCGCTGGCAGCCGTCAACGACGCACACTACCACGACGCCGACCGCCGGGACTTGCAGGACGTGCTCACCTGCATCCGCCACGGCTGCACGATCGACAACGCCGGCTACCGCCTTCACCCCAACGCCGAGCGACACCTCAAGCCCGCCGACGAGATGGCCCGGCTGTTCCGGGCGCTGCCGGGATCGGTCGAGCGATCGGCCGAGATCGCTCTCCGGGCCGCAGCGTTCAGCATGGATGAACTGCGGTACCAGTACCCGTCCGAGGCGTGCCCGACCGGCATGTCGGCGCCGGCGTACCTACGCCAGGAAACGATGGCCGGCGCCGAGCGGCGGTATGGTGGCGAGCCTCCCGAAGCCGTACGTACGACGATCGATCACGAGCTCGCGCTCATCGCCGAACTCGGGTACGAGGCATACTTCCTGACGTGCTACGACATCATGAACTTTGCGCGCTCGCGGGGCATCCTGTGCCAGGGGCGGGGCGGAGCGGCCAATAGCGCGGTGTGCTACTGCCTCGGCATTACCGAGGTCGATCCGGCCACGCACAACCTGCTGTTCGAGCGGTTCATCAGCCGCAGCCGGGGCGAACCGCCCGACATCGACATCGATTTCGAGCACGAGCGTCGTGAAGAGGTCATCCAGTACCTGTACCAGAAGTACGGACGCGACCGCGCCGCGCTCACCGCCGAGGTGATTACCTATCGCGGCCGCAGCGCCGTGCGAGAGGTCGGCAAGGCGATGGGCCTATCGCTCGACGGCGTAGACGCCCTGGCCAAGAACCTCGACCGCTGGGGCGATGATCCCGGAGAGGAACGCGTGCGCGAGGCCGGTTTCGACCCCAGCGACCCGACCATCGCGCACGTCATGCGACTCACCCGCCAACTCATCGGCTTCCCACGCCACCTTTCCCAGCACGTCGGCGGTTTTGTCATTACCGAGGGACCACTGCACGACCTCGTACCCATCGAGAACGCGGCGATGGAGGACCGCACCGTCATCGAGTGGGACAAGGACGACATCGACGCGATGGGAATGTTGAAGGTCGATTGCCTGGGGCTCGGGATGTTGACGTGTTTGAGGAAGAGCTTGGAATTGACCGCCCGGCCCGATGGCAACAGTGACTTTGGCCGCACCCTCTCCCTCTTCCGCCATATCGCCTCGAAGCCCACCGACCCCTCGGTCTACGACATGATGGGCCACGCCGACACGGTGGGTGTGTTCCAGATCGAGAGTCGGGCGCAGATGTCGATGCTGCCGCGGCTCAGGCCACGGTGCTTCTACGACCTGGTAATCGAGGTCGCCATCGTCAGGCCCGGGCCGATCCAGGGGAACATGGTCCACCCCTACCTGCGCCGACGCGAGGGCGCCGAGGCCGTCAGTTATCCGAGCGAAGAGGTGCGGGCCGTGCTCGAGCGCACGCTGGGCGTTCCGCTCTTCCAAGAGCAGGCCATGCAACTGGCAATCGCCGCCGCAGGCTTCACGCCCGATGAGGCCGACGCGCTGCGAAAGGCGATGGCCGCGTGGAAGCGCAAGGGAGACCAGATCTACCGCTTCGGCCAGAAGCTCATCAAGGGCATGGTGGCCAACGGCTACCCGCCAGAGTTCGCCGAGCGATGCTTCGAGCAGATCCGCGGCTTCAGCGAGTACGGCTTCCCCGAGAGCCACGCGGCGAGCTTCGCAATCTTGGTATGGGTGTCGTGCTGGCTGAAACGGTACGAGCCCGCGGCATTCTGCGCGGCGCTCATCAACAGCCAGCCGATGGGATTCTACCAGCCCGCACAGATCGTCCGCGACGCGAAGGAGCACGGCGTTGAGGTGCGACCCATCGATGTCAATGCCAGCGCGTGGGATTGCACGTTGGAGGATGGAGACGGGGAGGCGAGTAGGCACAAAAGCGAAAGGAGAGATGCGCCGCCGCACACGTGGGGATTCGGCGGACCAGCAGTACGGCTCGGGATGCGACTGGCCAAAGGGGTCGTCGAGGCCGATGCGCATCGAATCGCCGACGCGGTCGCGATGCACGGGCCCTTTCCCAACATCGAGACGCTGTGGCGCGCGAGCAACGTGAGCGTCCGCAGCCTGCGGGCACTCGCCAAGGCCGATGCATTCAGCTCGATGGGGCTCGACCGACAACGCGCGCTCTGGCAGATCAAGCCACTGTGCGATGATCCGCTGCCGCTCTTCGATGCGGTGAGCGATGCCGACACGCGCGACACCGATGGCCTCGACTCGCTGCCAGCGATACCAGTTAATCGCATGGTGATGGAAGACTACCAGAGCACCGGGCTGTCGCTCAAGGCCCACCCGCTCTCGTTCATCCGTGAGTCCCTCGATGTGCAGGGAGCCATCCCCGCATCGGACCTGCGGCACGAGCGTGTGTGCCCGCAGGGCCGCCACGTTTCGGTGGGTGGGCTCGTGCTCATGCGTCAGCGGCCGGGCACGGCCTCGGGCGTGGTGTTCATCACGCTGGAAGACGAGACGGGCATCGTCAACCTGATCCTGTGGCGCGACGTGTTCGAGCAGCACCGCCGCGTCGCGAGGCTCAGCCGGGTGATGCTGGCCCACGGCCACGTCGAGCGGAAGGGCGAGGTCGTCCACCTGCACGTCCATCGACTGGAAAGCCTCGATGAGCGGCTCGACATGCTTGTTGCGAAGAGTCGCGACTTCCACTAGCGCCAACGCGATAGGCTTTGGGCATGTGCGGACGCTACACGTACAAGTTCACCTGGCGGCAGATCCACGAGCAACTCCAGGCGTTCGACCTCGCCCTGGCCGATGCAGCGCTCGCGATGGCCGATCCCCCCACTCGCTACAACGTCGCGCCCACGACCGACGTGCCCGTCCTGCGTGCGTTGAAGGGAAGCGAGCACATCCTGGAAACCGCTGCGATGCGATGGTGGCTCGTGCCACACTGGTCGAAGGAGCCGAGCACCAAGTACCCCATGTTTAACGCCCGCAGCGAGGACGCGGCAAAGAAGCCATCCTTCCGGGGGCCATTCAAGTACCGCCGATGCGTCATCCCCGTCAGCGGCTTCTACGAGTGGAAGAAGCTCGACGATAAGAACAAGCAGCCGTACTACATCGCCCGCGCCGATGAGCACGTCCTGTACTTCGCCGGCCTGTGGGACTGTTGGCAGGACCAGCTCGAATCCTGCTCGATCCTCACGACCACGCCCAATGCCGAAATGTCAGAGCTCCATCACCGGATGCCCTGCATCCTCGAGCCCGAGAGCGTGTGGGCATGGCTCGATCCCGACGTTCAAGAACCGGACATGGTGCAAGGCCTGCTGCGTCCGGCCGCCGATGGTGTACTCGCAACCCGGCCCGTGTCGAAGCGCGTCGGTAACGCCCGCAACGATGACGCATCGTTGATCGAGCCCGTCTAGTCGATCGCAAACGGTCGCGCTCCAGCGTGCTAGGCCGCTGCCTCGGATGAGCCATCATTGGACTCGAGCCGGTGGATCACTCGAGTGCGGAAGACCTCGAAGAGATCACGATCAAACGCCGTGCCGCTGTCTTCTTCCAGGACCTCGAGGCACTGCTGGTTCGAGAGTCCAGCCCGATACGGCCGGTCGCTCCGCAGCGCATCGAACACATCCGCGATCTGGATCAACTGGCTGCACAAGGATGGCGTGCGATCGCCTCGCGTGTGCGGGTAGCCCTTGCCGTCGATACGCATATGGTGCTCGTACGCGGCGACGACGGCCAGGTCGTTCACGCCCCGCACGCCCGCCAGCATCGCGGCGCCCGATGACGGATGCTTCTGCATTACCGCTCGTTCGGCGTCCGACAGCCTGCCGGGCTTGCCCAGCAGCCGGAGCGGCGTCAGCTTCTTCCCGACATCATGCAGGAGCGCCGCTTCGGTAATCTGGTGGAGCGTGTCGCCCGAAAGTCCAGTTGCCTGCGCCAGAGCCGATGCGATCAAGCCCACGTTGATGGCGTGCACGTATGTGTACTCGTCGTGGGCTTTCAGGTCCACAAGCGGCACCATCGAGTCGCTATTGGCTAGCATGGCCGCGCTCATCCGCGCGGCCAGCTGCGCAACATCGTCCCCGATCCGACGCTCTCCAGCGAGCAGCGACGTCCACGTCTCCTGCAGCTGATACGCGCCGCCACCCTCGACGAGTTCTTCTCCGGTCGGGCGTGCGCCAGCGGGAGACGCGACCGATGCCGGCAACATGCCCGACTCCGCCCGCACGATGATGCTCCGATGGATCCTGTTGGTTGGACTCGCCGTCCAAGTATCGCCGTCGCCGTGCTCCAACAACCACGAAACGTCCGACTTGGTCTGCCCCCGCTCGAACGTGACAAGCTGCAGCCCGCCATGCGTGAGCTTCCGAGCGAAAGCGGCGTTCGCCGCCCAAGGCTCGTTCACGATGATCCGATTGACGATGAGCCCGGTCCGCACCGAGCTGAGCGAGATGCTCGCGCTGGCGGTTGCCGCCGTGACGTCCGAGATCGCCCGCTCCACGGCTTGCCTCGTGAGTGTGTGCCCACGCCCGTACAGCCGCTCGGCTTCTTCAGCCATCACCAACGCCCGCATCGCCTGATTGGGTGAGATCGAAGTCACGCGGCACTCCTCATGGGCTGGGCGGTCGGGCTGCGATCCGGCGCTCGTGACCCAACACGCAGCCGCGCCGCCTGGAGCGTGAGCCTCGAGAGCCTGGTCTCGGGCCTTCGCGACAGGACATAGACCAGGCAGCTCAAGTGATCCGACCTGAGGCTGAACGCAAACCGGCGCAGCGCGCTCCGGGCGATGTCATTGGTCAGATCATCCGAGCGATCCTGATCCAGAATCCGGGCAAGCTGCCGAGATTCCTCGAGATTGGGCGCAAAGACACCCACGTCGCCGCGCAGCCGCTCGACAAGCAAGGCAGCGTGATGCGGCATCGCGGCCTGTGCGCCAATCAGCCGGATCTCGGCATCGTCATCACTCAATGCCCGGATGATCAACGCTCTGGGCCAGGCGCCACCGAGCCGTTCCATCAGCCGAAACGCGTGCTCACGGCTATTCGCATCGCTCCCAAGCAGCGCGCTCCGCAGCAGCGTTGGCAGCTGTTCGGCGTCGTGTTCGGCGACCAGGAATGCCAGCCGAACCGCATCGGTTGGGTCGGCATCCGCCGCCAGGATGCACCGATCGACGAGGTCGCTCGAGGGCACCCGCCTCGAAGCTTCAATCACCGCGGCCCGGGCTCCGGACGACTGCGTGCGTCGCGCCACTTCGAGCAGCAGGTCGATCGCATCACCGCCTCGCTCACGGTGCAGGTCGAGTTGCTCGGTCAGGATGATCGCGCTGGGGCATCGCGCGAGCGCGTCCGCGAGCCAGTGTTCCTTGTTTGCGATCTCAAGAAGGGCGTGCGCTGCCTTGCGCTGCTCCTGAGTCGCGGCCTTGCGCGAGGTAGCGGTCGCCAGTTTGATGATCCGCTGGAGCGTATCGAAACGGCCATCCGACGCGAGTCGAGCCGCACGCTGGGTGAGCACCTCGTACAGGTTGCTCACGTCGATGTCGTTGTCGGGCGGAGACTCCGCGAGATCGCAGATAATCTCGGTGGCCACGGCAGGCAGTGAAGACTGTTCGTCCTCAAGCCGCATCGCGACCGACGTCTTCGGCGCCGGAGTGTCCTCGATCATGCGGTTCAGCAGCGTCGAGTACGACTCCGAGCGAAACTCGCCCTCAGACTGTCGCCCCAGAATCTCCGCCGAGACGCGAGCGATCTTCTCCTGCTCCGGAGTCCGGGCCGTTCCCTTGTCCGCCCACTCCGCGGCGATCGATGCGAGCGAGCGAAGATCCGTCGCCGAGCCAACGGCGAGGTCGGCCATGCGGCGAAGCAGCAGGAGCGAAGTCTCGCTTACCTGCGAGTCCTTGCGGGCGAGCACCGCCATCGCGTCGGTCAGGTTCGTCAGCGGCATCTGGGAAAGCGCGAACGCGGCGTGCTCGAAGCTGAGCGACTCGCGCGACGAGAGCGCCTCCAGCAACTGGCGCTGGTGCGCACCCTCGAGCTGCGCGAACTGCTGCTGAAACCACTGCATCGCATCGGCCGGGCCACGCTCACCATCCTGAAGTGATGCCTCTCCATCGCATGATTGCAGCCGGCCGACGATTTCCTCAACCTCAGCTGGGAGCGATGACGGCAAGCTCGCCCGAGAGCTCCCGAATGAGATCTCGCGGTCCTCACCGGAGAGACCCGTGTCTTCATCGCCGCGTGATGCCGCCGAGGTCTGCTCCGAAGGCTGGAACGCACGAACAGCGCCACCAGTGCTGGCGAAGATCTTCTCGATGGCTTCTGGCGGGGTCAGGTCCTTGCAACCGAGTACGCCCATTAACTCGATCAGCACGTCAGCCGACAGCGATCGGTGGAATGAGATCCCGACGATGCTCCGCGACCGAAGCCTTGAAGCGAAGCTCTTGGCGTAGCGCTGTCCGTCGTCATCGTCTACCGCAAGACCAGACTCGTGCACCCGGAAGATCAGAGGTTGGGCAATGCGGCCGGTCGCCTCGCTGCACTCCTTCAGGGCAGACTCGAACGACGGGTGACCCGGTTCATAAAGTGCCGAGCACTCCCAGAGCGCACCGATTGCCTTGGCGACGCGAATCGCGTTCGACAGGACCGCGTCGTCACTTGCACGACGCGGCGCATCATCTCCCCGATGATCGGTCGAAGCATCGCGCACTACGCCCTCCGCTCCGATGTCGAATTCGAGTTGAGATGCCAATCTGACTTGCGACGCCGCCGGAGGTCGTCTGCATCCGTCCCAGCGTCAAGCCGGATCACAAGGCTCTTGCCCTGCGAGAACTTCGCAGCGTACATCGCCGCATCCGCGTGCTGCAGGAGCTCATCGAGCGACTCGAGCGTACCCGTGACACCAACGACGCCGATGCTCGCCGGGCAGTGGACGGCGTGATCGACCGGTCCGTAGGGCTCCGCGAGAACGTCGTACAGGCTCGTCGCAAACGCTTCGATCTCTGACGGGTTTTGATCGACCAGCAGCACAACGAATTCGTCACCCCCGAGCCTCGCCGCCAGCGGCGCCGGCTCCACGCCCTCGAAGGCAGTGCCCACGGCGCTCGACAAGCGCTCGGCGAATTCCACGAGGACGGCATCCCCCCGCTTGTGGCCGTGGGCGTCGTTGACCTCCTTGAACCCATTCAGGTCGAGGTATGCCAGAGCGATCGCCGGAGCGTCTTCCGCCGAACGTTCCAGCCTGCGGGCATACGCCTCGAACTTCCGTCGATTCGCCAGCCCGGTCAAGACGTCCGTGTACGCGAACGAACGCAACTCTTCCTCGAGCATGATCCGAGACGTGACATCGCTGACTCGGATCAGTGCGGTGCGGCCAGACACGAACGCCCAGGCCTCGAAGTGGGCGGTATCCCGTCCAGTATCGCTCGATCGCCGGGCCGGCACACCTGTCGAAGCGGCTTCACGAACCGCGCCATGGACGCACTCCCGCAGGGAGTCCGGCGCGAGGTCGTCCAGAGACTCTGCGTGCCGCAGCTCGCACACAAGCGAGCCCCGCGCATGCTCAGAAACCCGAACGAACTCGATTGCCGAGGGAAGCGAGTCGTCATCCAGCCCGTGCGCCACGATCAGCGCATCGGCGGTCGAGTCGAGCAGCACCGACAAGCTCTTGCCCGACATGGCGAGCCCGAGATCGATGTCAACGAGCGCCTGCTCAGACTGCTTGCGGCGTCGCGCACCGTCCGCGATGAACGTCAACGCAACCAGGCCCGCGACCGCTGTCAGAACGCCCAGTGCCTCGATGACCCTCGAGACCGCCATATTACCCGGCAACGAGAGCGAGTCACCCCATGTCGCCGAGCCATAGATGATTCCGGCCAGCGCGAGCAGAAAGACGCCCACGGACGAAGACAGCAAGCCCAGCCACGCCGCCAACTGCCGGCTCCGCCAGATCAAGGGGATCAGACAGCCCAGGGCGAGCAAGGAGATGCTCAGGCCGATGGCTTCAGTAGCTTGGAGTTCCGGCACCACGATCGCTAAATCGGGGCATCCAGCCCGGTGATCCTGCAGCGAAGCTCGCACCCAGGTCACCTGCGCAGGTGCTTCCGTGCGTGCGGCCTGTGCCGGGCAGAAGGCGTGAGTTATCAGCCAGACCAACGGGGCGAGCGGCTTCGGTGCGACAAGGTGTGGCGCGTGCGCAGGCGTCGCAATCTCGACACCACAAGAACTGAGCGAGCCGGGAAGAAATCCAAGCCCACGGCACTTCATCCGCCCGATGATGCCGCTCCAGCCCATCCAACACTCGCCGCGATGCGACCGCCGCGACGCGAGCCAGGCCGAACTCAACGGCACGGGTCTTTCCCTCTTCTAGCGATCCTCGCGACCTTCGTGCCCACGCTGCGCGCACTCCATCCCATCTCAATCCGAAATTCAACCAAGACCGGCATCGTGCGCTCGTATCGCATGGTGCCAGGAGATCGCACATGAACACCTCGCTCGTTATCGTGACCCTCGCCGTTGCCGGAGCCGCCGTCATCGCGGGTGTTGGCCTTGCCGACCAGTCCTCGACAGCATCCCAGGACACAACCCCGGCTCGCTCACCGGCGCACACCATCCCGCTCGGCGTGAGCGGCTACAGCCCCGTGTCGTACCTGACCAGGGGCAAGGCCGAGCCGGGCTCGCCGGTTCATGCGGCCCAGCACGAAGGCGTCACCTACTTCTTTACGGACGCCAGCCAGGCCAAGGCATTCAAGGCCGAACCCGAGCGCTACCTGCCGGCCTACGGCGGGTTCTGCGCGTTCGGCTGCTCGGTTGACTCCGACTTCGTGCCCGATCCCAAGAGCTTCGAGGTCATCGACGGACGCACGCACCTCTTCCTGAAGAACGAAGAGGTCGACGCCCGCGCCCTCTGGCGCGACGCCAATGAGCGCGACTGCGCTCGAAGGCCGACCGCTACTGGGAGCGCAAGCAGGCTCGGTAGACTTAAATTGCCACGTCCCTCCCACGCGAAAGCGTCGGTGGGGCTTTTGCCCCTCTCGCAAGGGAGAAACACATGCGCCTCAACGTCCTGCTCGAAGAGGTACGAGGATGCACGCTGTGCGCCGATTACCTGCCGCTCGGCCCGAAGCCACTCTTGCAGGCGGCCCCCAGCGCGCGAGTCCTCCTCATCGGCCAGGCCCCCGGCTCGGCCGCCCACGACAGCGGCGTGCCCTGGGATGACCGCAGCGGTCAACGCCTCCGCGAGTGGTTGGGAATCGACGAAGAGACCTTCTACGACCCGAAGAGGGTCGCCCTTGTTCCCATGGGCTTCTGCTATCCCGGCACCGGGAAGGGTGGAGACCTGCCCCCGCGCCCGGAGTGCGCACCCGCGTGGCACGACAAGCTGCGCAGTTCCCTGAAACGCATCCAGCTGACAGTCCTGCTCGGCCGCTACGCGTTCGAGCACGAACTCGGCAATCGGTACGCGACGCTGACCGAAGCCACGCGCGACTATGCGAACTTGCTACCGCGAACGATGGTGCTGCCGCACCCTTCGCCGCGCAACAACCGCTGGCTCGCCCGGAACCCGTGGTTCCTTCGTAAGGCCGTGCCCGCGCTGCAATCAAGACTGCAGGAAGCACTGCATGCCTAGCGGCGCTCATTCCTCGCCGGCGACCTGATCGACTTCTTCGAGGCTCGTCACGCCCTGCGCCGCCAGCCGGAGACCGAAGCTCCGCAGCGTGGTAAACAGGTCCGCCTCGATGACCTTTTTAATGGCCTGGATCGATGGTTCCCGCAGCACGATGTCGCGTAGGGCGTCGTTGAACTCAAGCAACTCGAAGATCGCGCGCCGTCCCACAAAGCCCGTCCGCAGGCACCGCGCACAACCGGTAGGCGTGTATACGTGATTTGCCTTGCTCGACGCGCCCGAGTGCTTGCTGAGCGTGGCGCCCAGCTTGCTGGCCTGCCCAGGGCTCAGCGGCACCTCGCGCCGGCAGTTCGAGCACAGCACCCGCACAAGCCGCTGGGCGAGCACCAGGTCGAGCGCATTTGCGACGAGGTAGGGCTCCACCCCCAGGTCTAGCAGCCGGAAGATCGCCGCCACCGTGTCCTTCGCGTGCACGGTCGAGAACACCAGGTGACCGGTCATCGCCGCCTGCATCGCCGTCCGCGCCGTCTCCTCGTCGCGGATCTCGCCGACGAGGATCACATCGGGATCCTGCCGCAGCACGCTGCGCAACAGGCCGCTGAACCCCAGGCCCTGCTTCTCATCGACGGGGATCTGCGTCACACCCGAGAGCTTGTACTCGACCGGGTCTTCGATTGTGATGACGTTCTTGCGCTCGCGATCGATCTCGCGCACGCAGTTGTGCAGCGTCGTCGTCTTGCCACTACCCGTCGGCCCGCACACCAGCAGCATGCCGGCGTCCTTGCCCACGACTTTTCGAATGCGCGGCTGCATGTACGGCGCGAGGCCCAGGCTGTCGATCGAGTGCGGCACACCCCGTCCATCGAGCACGCGCATCACCAGCTTCTGCCCGCCGACGGCAGGCGTAAAGCTCACGCGGTACTCCACGCGCCGGTCGCTGCCGCCCTCGCCTTCTCCGCCGAACACGGCCGACATCGTTCCATCGTGCACCGCCTGCTTGCCCGATACCTCGAGCTCGCACGCCGTCTTGATCAGGTTGCACGCCAGGTTGCCCGCGCTACTGGGCAGTTCCGCCAGCGGCACCATCTGCCCGTCCACGCGAAGCCGGGCCTGGTACGTTTCGCCGCGAGGCTCCAGGTGGATGTCCGTCGCCCGGCTCTTGTCGGCGCTCGCGAGCAAGAGTCGCACCGCCACCGGCCCCGGGCTCTCACCCTGCAACGCGCTCGATCGCTCTCCAGACGCGTTCAAGATCGACAGATCGGATGCCATCTTGCCCGCCGGCGGCAGGTTCTCGATTGTCCGGCGGATCTCGTTTGCCCAGGCCGACTTGGTGGCCGACGTCGTGGAGCCCTTCTTCCTGCGGCTGGTTCGCACGGCAGTCGCCGTCGAGGAGTCACCGGCATCCTCGACGCCTTCGGTCTCGCCCTGTGTCAACTCGATCAGGAACTCATGCCCGCCCACGCGGATGACGTCGCCCTCGTCGAGGTACGACTGCTGCACCTTCACCTCGTTCACTCGCGTGCCATTGCGAGAGTCCAGGTCGACGACCAGATAACGGCCGGTCACGTCGGTCCGCACGGCGCAATGGTGACGGCTGGCCTTCTCGTCGGCCAGGCGCACCGTGTTGGACGGATGCCGCCCGATCGTGACTTCGCGGCCGTCAAGGGTGTGTGTCCGGCCCTGCCAGCCGTGGGGCCGCAGGACGAGTCGTGGCGTGTCAACGGACATGATTTGATGCTGCTCCTGGGGCCGGCGGCGGTGGGGCCGGCCGCAACGCCCTCCCCGAGGGCTCGCTCTCCTACCAGTCTACAACGCCCGGGTTGCACGCGTGACAATCACCGATCGCCAGCAGTCCAATGTGGCGGTATGTGGCCTTATGGGTCCAGCCGGCCGACAATGCACCCGTGGAACTCCCGCCCATCGAACTCGAGAAGGACCCGCCGCCGCCGCCGCTGCGCGACACGGTCGCTTTCGAGCCCTCGGTCGAAGAGGCGCTCGCCTCCCTCGCCAGCGACCTCACGCTCCAGGCCACGGCCTGCGTGCGAGAATTTGGTAGCTTCCACCTGGCCGTTTCCGGCGGTGACACGCTGAACCTGCTCGAGCGGCTGTGCCGAGAGCTCATGACCGACCCGGCCTACCGGTCCTTGCCGTGGCGGGACACCCACGTCTGGACCATCGACGAGGCCCCGGTCGCCCACGACCAGCCGCAGAGCGTGTACGGGGTGTTGCGAGACCTCATCATCGGGCACTCGGGAATCCCGAGGGATCAGGTCCACGGCATCTCGGCGTTCAGGCCCGCCGCCGATACCGAGTACGAGCGCCAGATCCAGAAGCACCTGGGCGCTCGGCCCACCGGCCACGACCGGCTCGACATGGCCGTGCTGGGTCTCAGCGAGAACGGCATAGCCGGGAGGCTCGACCCCGAGCACGCCGGCGGCGAAGACCGCCTGGTCGTTCGATTGCCCGACCAGTCTGTCACCCTCACCGAACGCATGCTCTCGGGCAGTCGATTCATGGGCGTGCTCGCGGTCGGCAAGCAGGTGAGGGGCGCCCTCGAAGCGATCGCCGCCGGTCAACGCTCGCCCGTGCCCGAACTCCTCGGCGGACACACACGCTGGTACATCGATCACGACGCCAGTCCGAAAGAAGATTGGTAGCCCATGAATCTCTCGATCGAGCCCAACGAGCGCGTGACCTTCAACGTCCGCTACGAAGACGAGCACCTGCTGGTCGTCGACAAGAAAGCGCGCCTCGCAACGGTGCCCGGCAAGGCCCACGCCAGCGACACGCTGCTGAACGGACTGTTCACCCAATTCGGTGCAAAGCTCCAAAACGTCGGCAAGGCGCGAGAGTTCGGCATGATGCATCGCCTCGACAAGCCCACAAGCGGGCTGCTCTTGGTGGCCCTCTCGACCGAGAGCTACGACGCACTGGCGGACCTCTTCCGCAAGCGAGAATTGGCCAAGTTCTATTACGCGATTACCCGCCGTGCACCCGCCAAGCTGCCGACGGGAACGATCAACCGTCCGATCCTTGAAGAACAGAAGGACAAGAAACTCGCGCGCATCGCCAGCAGTGGCAAGCCCGCGCTCACGGCCTACCGGCTCGTCGAACAGAATCCCGCCGCCGCCCTGCTCGAGTGCCGCGCCATCACGGGCCGACTGCACCAGGTCCGCGTGCACTTGGCTTCTATTGGCTGCGCGATCCTGGGTGACGACCTGTATGCGAATCCGACCGTGGCCGATGCCGCCAGCCGGATGATGCTGCACGCCCATCGCCTCGCGTTCACCCATCCGATGACCGGCAAGCAGGTCGATGTGCGGGCTCCTCTGCCACGGGACTTCATCGCCACGCTCAAACGCATCGGTCTAAGCAAACCCGGCGTCCCGAGCCAGAACGCCTAGCCCAGCATGCTTAAAGAAGCCCCATGAACTCGGCCGCGATCCCGTCGGCCAGCATCATGCCGCAGTCGGTCAGCTGCCAGCGATCACCATCGATATCGAGGTTACCGAGTTTGTGCTGCCGCAGCGCCTCCGCGTGCAACGCCTCGGGCAGTCCACTCGCACTGATGCCCTCGCGCAAGCGCAGGCCCGTCATGATTCTCTCGGCCATCGCCCGTACCGCGTCCGGCGATTCGACGTCGATTGCTGGGGGTACGCCTC
Organism: Phycisphaerales bacterium; assembly: GCA_965227775.1. Lineage (GTDB taxonomy): Bacteria > Planctomycetota > Phycisphaerae > Phycisphaerales > UBA1924 > JAHCJI01. The sequence goes on along the minus strand of OZ245777.1, from coordinate 3,212,373 downwards.
GTGTGCCCGGCGCTCCGATGTACGAGTCGAGCCGCGGCACGTTCTTCCATCGCCAGCCAGCCACGTGCCCGCTGGCCGAGGGTCCCGCGGCGAGCCACTGGTCCTGACGCCAGTACGCCAGGTTGTGCCGGCACCCGGCGCCCGGCTTGGCGTAGTTGCTCACCTCGTAGCGGTCATACCCGTGCGCGCGAAGCCTGTCGAGCGTGAGCTGCAGCATGTCGGCTTCGAGATCTTCGTCTGCCGGCTCGAACTGCCCCCGCTCCATCCGTGCGGTCATCGCGGTATTGGGCTCGTAGGTCAGCGCATAACAGCTGAGATGTTCCACGCCGAACATGACCGCCTCTTTGAGGTCGGCTTCCCACTCGGCGAGCGTCTGCCCCGGGATGCCGAAGATCAGGTCCACCGATTGGCGCGCGATGCCGGCGCTCCGCGCGAGCTCGACCGCCCTGCCGACGTTTGCCGGATCGTGCCATCGCTCCAGCGTCTTGAGGTGCGCGGGATTAAACGACTGGGCCCCGATGCTGATGCGGTTGACGCCGCCCGCCGCAAGCGTGGAAAACAGCTCCGCCGAAGCCGTCTCCGGGTTGCACTCCACAGTGAATTCGGCCCCTTGCAGGTCGAACCGCTCGTGCAGTGCCGCGAGGAGGCGCGACCAGAGGTCGGGCCGCAGCAGCGTGGGCGTCCCGCCGCCGACAAAGATGCTGGTGAGCGGGCCGGCGAGCGGGGCGATGTGGGCAAGCTCGGCGATCAGCCGGTCGGTGAACGGCTCCTGCCGGTCACGGGTGTCCACGATGCTGTAGAAGTCGCAGTAGTGGCACTTGTGGAAGCAGAACGGCACATGGATGTACAGTACCTGGACGGGTCCGGCGGACACACCATCGGTTCGCAAAGATTGCAGCGGATGGGCCACGCTCTGGCGTTGCCCCGCGACGGTGATGGGGGTACGGTCCACTTCTGTTACCCGGAGAATGGCCCGGCGTCGGGCCATACGCATTTGTTCCAGCCCCGCCTTGGGGCCGGTCGCAACAGGCTCGGGCCCGAAGGCGTGGCCGCAAGCGGGAGTGTACGCCGTGTCGATCGAACTCGTGCTCGTTACGTCAGACGGTGAGCAGCGGTCGTTTGCAGTCTCCCGCGCCCGCATCATCGGCCGAGAAGAAGACTGCGATCTCCGCGTTCCGGTGGCCGAGGTTTCTCGCGAGCATTGCCGTGTGGAACCCAACGACAGCGGAGGTCTTTCCGTTGAAGACCTCGGCTCGAGCAACGGCACCTACATCAACGGCATGCAGATCGAAGAGGCCGAGATGTCGCCTGGTGACGTCATGAAGGTCGGTCCGGCCTTCATGGTGCTCCGCGTGAACGGCGACCCGGCGAGCATCGATAACGAGACCGCCATCGAGAAGGGCACGCCCAGCGAGCTGGAGCAACCGGCCGCGCAGAGTGGCGGCCAGCCGCAAGCGTCGAAGCAGGTCGGCCAGGGCTCGATCATGGATGACGAGGACGAAGATCTGTTCTCGGACTTCGACTTCGATGATGACGACGAGGACGCGCCCAAGCTCTGAGCAGCTTTCGGGCCACCCACGCCGCGACCGGCTCAGGCGGTCTTGCGAGGGTTGGGGCCGTCTTCTTCCTTGCGCATCGGAATCCGGATAGCCGTGCCGCATGCCTTGCAGCGCACCGTCTTGCCACGGGCCGACGTGGGCACCGCCAGGATCTTCCGGCAGGTCAGATTCGGGCACATGATGCGGATGCCGTTGTCTTTTTTGTCTGCCATCGGTGCCCGCCCATCCATATGGTTGTGATGAGTGGTCCATCGGCCCGTTTGTTGGTCCGATCCAGCCCAGTTTGCCTTTGGCCCCGATTCCGCGGAGAAACATGCCAGGACAAACCCCTATCGCTCCGGACGACGCGACGGATCGCCAGACGACCCCGGCCCACACGCTCTGCCCAACGGGCCGGGCTGCGGCGGTGGTGGGGCTGCAGTGGGGCGACGAGGGCAAGGGCAAGTACGTCGACCTGCTGGCACCGGGCTTCGACGCCGTGGCTCGCTACAACGGCGGGGCCAACGCCGGCCACACCATCGTCGTCGACGGCCAGAAGTACGCGCTGCACCTGGTTCCCTCCGGCATCCTGCACCCTGGCACGAAAGCCGTCATCGGCAATGGTGCCGTGGTGGATCCCTTTCAGCTCGTGAAGGAACTCGACGCGCTCGAGGCCCGCGGCATCGACACGACAGCGCTCGTGGTCTCGAGCCGGGCCCACGTCGTGATGCCCTACCACAAGGCCATGGACGCGCGCCTGGAAGCGGCCATGGAAGCGCTCGCCCGAGAGCAGGGCGTGAGCACGACCGCCATCGGCACCACCAAGCGCGGCATCGGCCCGACATACGCCGAGAAGGCGCTCCGCATGACCGCGGTGCGCATGGGCGACCTGATCCGCGGCGGCAGCATCCTGGCCGATCGCGTAAAGCTCGCCGCCAGCCTGCACAACCAGTCGAGCGCTGAGTCGGGCGAAGCACCGCTCGATGCAGAGACCATGCTGCGCGAACTCGAACCCATCGCCGAGCGCTTGCGCCCGAACGTGGCCGACACGACCTACCTGCTGCATGAGGCGCTCTCGGCCGGCGGTCGCGTGCTGTTCGAGGGCGGAAATGCCACGCTGCTGGACATCGACCACGGCACGTACCCATACGTCACAAGCTCGAACTGCTCGGCGCTCGGCATCGCGACGGGCAGTGGCGTGCCGGGGCGGATGCTGTCGGGCGTGGTCGGCGTGATGAAGGCGTACACCACGCGTGTTGGGCTTGGCCCCATGCCCACGGAGATCGAGGGCGATCTCGCTCAGGGCATCCGCGACCGTGGCGGCGAGTACGGAACCACCACCGGGCGTCCGCGACGCATCGGCTGGCTCGATCTCGTGGCCCTTCGCTACTCGGCCATGGTCAACGGCGTGACCCACGTGGCGATGACCATGCTCGACGTGCTCGGTGGCGTCGACGAGATCAAGGTGTGCACGGCCTACGACGTCGATGGCGTAAAGACCGATCGGTTCTTGCCAGACGCGGCCGACCTTTCGCGCGCAAGGCCGCTCTATGAATCGCTGCCGGGCTTTGCTCAGGACGTCAGCGGCTGCCGCAGCATCTCGGACCTTCCGGCCGAAGCACGGGCGCTCGTTGAGCGAGTCGAGGCGGCCCTGGGCGTTCCGGTCGCGTTCGTGGGCGTCGGCCCCGACCGCGCCCAGACGATCATCAACCTCGACCGTGGCGTAGCACCGGCATGAGTGCGACCGCGACCAAGACCGGCACCCATCCGCTGGGGCTCGACCCCGCACGCGTGCCCAAGCACGTGGCGATCATCATGGACGGCAACGGCCGATGGGCCGAGGCGCAGGGGCTGCCACGCATCTGGGGCCACCGCGAGGGGGCCGTCCGAGTGCGAGATGTGGTCGAGCGTGCGGGCGAGCTGGGCGTAACGCACCTGACGCTCTATGCGTTCTCGAGCGAGAATTGGAAGCGACCTGAAGACGAGGTCTCGCAACTCATGCTGCTGTGCGTGGCGTACCTCGACGGTGAGGCCCAGCGTCTGGCCGAAGAGGGCATCCGCTTGCGTGTCATCGGTCGACGCGAGGGCCTGCCCAACGAAGTACGGGCGGCGATCGAGAAGGTTGAGGCCGCAACCGCGGGCGGCACGCGGGCCAACCTAACGCTCGCGCTCAACTACGGCGGTCGGGACGAGATCGTCGATGCCTGCCGCGCGATCGCGGCGAAGACCGCCGCGGGCGAGATCCGCCCCGAAGACATCGATCAGCAGACGGTCTCGCACCACCTGTACACCGCCGACCTGCCCGACCCCGACCTGCTCATCCGCACCGCGGGCGAGCGGCGGCTGAGCAACTACCTGCTGTGGCAGGTGAGCTACGCCGAGCTGTTCATCAGCGACGCTGCGTGGCCCGAGTTTGGGGCGGAACGCTTCGATGAGGCCGTGATGGACTATGCTGGGAGGGTGCGGCGGTTTGGGAGAACAGATGCTCAATTGGAAGCGCCCAAAGCAGAATCAAGACAAGACGAACGAGCTTGAAACAGAGCCGAGCGTAGTTGGTCCTGGTACTGACAACTTGCCGCTCATTTTTTTGCACATGTATAAAGCTGGTGGGACTTCGATCCGGCGATACCTCCGAGCCCAACACCCTGAAGCAAATGTGGTCTATCTTGAGGGCTACATTCCGAAACTAAAGGAGTGGCAAGCCCAGCCAGAAAACGCTCGGCACTCAGTCGACCTGTTGCTTGGTCACCAGTACTTTGGAAACCACGAGTATCTGCGGCCCGGTGCCACGTACTTGACGTTCTTGCGGGAGCCGGTTGATCGCGTGCTCTCGTTCTTTCACTACGTCCGGAGAATGCCGGATCACTACTTGCACAATCATGGATTCAACATGGAATCGACGGTCGCTCAGGCTATAGAGCGCACTAATTGCGTTGAGTTTGATAACCTACAGGTTCGCATGCTGAATCCGCAGCCGAAGCATAAGGTGATCCCATTCGGACAAGTCACGGAAGAGATGCTGGAAGTCGCGTGCAACAACCTGCGGTGCATTCACGAGAGTGGATTCGTAGGAGTGGTCGAGCAGATGGATGCGGGCCTGAACGAACTTCGTCGCACATTTGGTTGGGATCCATCCAAGATCACACGAGCTAACGTGTCTGAGAATCGACCGGGAGTCGAATGGCACGACAAAACTGATATCGCTGCAATTCGCGACCTCAACCAACTCGACCATGTCCTTTACGCTTTGGCCGAAGAGCTTTTCTGTTCCCGACTATCGGATTCGTAACTGGTCAATGAACATCAGCTCTTCTAGCGAGGCAAGTTGCTGAGGGGCTGATAATCGACCGCAGCCATCTGCTCTGCGAACACGCGATCGAATTCCTCGTCGAGGCCGGGCGCTAGGTCGTCAAGTGACTGACCAGTCCTGCCCTTGTTGAAAAAGTTGAAACCGTCATTGAAGTTGCGGATCCGGCCTGCTTCGCGAGCCGTGTTCTCGACGTCCCGAAGCTTGGCGATCTGAGTGCGCTCGGCTGCACGGGCAGCATCGGCTTCACTCACGTCGAAGCCAAGAAACGCGCAGATTGACAATAGTGGCTTGATGGGATCTGATCGAAGGTCCTCATATCGCACGACAAGCACGGGGATATCGGCTTGAGTCCAGGACTGATAGTGCTCGAACCAAGTGCCGTAGCCATTGCGGATCCATCTGGGATCGCCGCCATGCTTGATGAACTCGCGGGCATACTCCACGGCGGACGTGTTTGGATCCACCATGAGGTTGTGGTAGTTGGCTCCGCTGAGCAGAACATCTCGCGGATTGCGAACAATCAATACCGCTCGGTCTGTGTACTCAGCAAACGGGTGGTCCGGACTCCACCTGTTGTGTGATTTCATGTACACTGTGTCGCCAAATCGTCCGGCAGTGGGCTGGTCCCGGACTACTTGTTTCAGCTTGTCGATGACGTCTTGCTTGGTCCAGCCATCGACTCGCATCCGCTCCAGGTAGTAGTAAAGTTCGAAAGCGAACGCATTCATGGCCGAGTCCCAGTCAAACTGGTGGTCGACGAGACAGTTCACAATCAGGAACCGCACCCACGTGTTGCCAGATCGCGGATAAGAGCTGATCCACGACATGCGATCGGTGCTAGTGGTTGGCATGGCTCGCCTCCGATGGAGTTCGGTCCAGAAACGCTCCTCAAGCTTATGCGATGCGGTCCAGCTGTGATGGCGATGGACCGGGTCTGACTCCAAGCAGCCGTCTACCATCGCCCCTCATGGCAGACCTTCTATCCTTCATCTCCGCCCAGCTCATCGTCAGCGTCATGGTGTACGCCGTCATGGTCCACGTGCTGCTGGCCGGGGCGGGGTACTTCACGTACGCCGAGCGGAAGATTTCGGCCTACATCCAGGACCGCATCGGGCCCAATCGCACGGGCTTCGACCTGGGGTTGCCCTTCCTGAAGTTCCTGAAGGGTCCCCGGCTGCTCGGGCTGGGCCAGCCGCTGGCCGACGGCATCAAGTTCATGCTGAAGGAGGATTACACCCCCGGCAAGGTGGACAAGGTGTTGTTCACGCTGGCCCCGGGCATCGTGGTCATCCCGGCCCTCATCGGCTTTGCGATCATCCCCTGGGGCGGGCTGTGGGAGTGCCCGAGCTTCACGATCCCCTTCCTGAACCTGCCAGTCGAGGGCGGCGTGGTGCAGATCGCCGCCCTGCCCGTGAATGTCGGGGTGATCTACATGATCGCCATCGCCTCGCTGGGCGTGTACGGCATCACCCTGGGTGGCTGGGCCAGCAACAACAAGTACTCGTTCCTGGGCGGCCTCCGTGCGACGGCCCAGATGCTGGCCTACGAGCTGCCCCTGGGCATCAGCCTGCTGTGCGTGCTGGTGATGGTGGGTAGCTTGCTGCCGATGGACATCATCCGCTACCAGGAGACCAACGGCTGGCTCATCGCCAGCCAGCCCATCGCGGCCCTGATCTTCTTCATCGCAATGCTGGCCGAGGCCAACCGCACGCCGTTTGACAATGCCGAGGCCGAGAGCGAGCTGGTTGGCGGCTATCACACCGAGTACAACTCGATGCGGTTTGCCCTGTTCTTCCTGGCCGAGTACAGCCACGTGGCGGTCAGTGCGGCGTTCTTCGCCCTGCTCTTCCTGGGCGGTTTCCACTTCCCGCTGTCGCCGATATTTGGTGAGAACCACTGGCTGGCAAGTAGTAATGCCACGCTGATGGGCGTGCTGGCGAAGCTGGGCATCTACTTCGCCAAGGTCGGGGCCCTGGTGTTCCTGATCATGCTGGTGCGGTGGACGGTCCCGCGGCTGCGGTACGACCAGGTCATGAGCTCGGCGTGGCAGGGCATGATCCCGCTCGCCCTGGTCGTGCTCGTGCTCACGTCGGTGGCGGTCTACTTCGGCATCCCCCAGGGCTGGGCCCACCCGGTGATGATGTTCGGCGGCAACCTGGTCCTGATCGCGGCCCTGTGGTTCGTGGTCGGCCGCCTGCCGTCGTACAACCCCAACCGCAAGATCCAGATGCTCGGCTCGCGGTTCAACCCATTGCCCGGCGAGCATGTGACGGCGGCGCCGTCGCACCCGATGGCTCGCGAGGATCGGCCGATCCAGGGCACCGTCCAGCCGAGCTGATCAGTTTGTGATGCGGATCGCGTCGGGATTGCCCTATGCTCGGGCATGAGCGAGCCAACACGCCGGCACAAGGTCCTTCGTGAGGCGAGCTTCGATCCGAAGCTCTCGACCTACCACCTCATCAGCGGCACCATCGTCTTGGTGGTGTGCATCGTGACGATCCCCCTCGCGGTCGTATACCTGCTCGTGGGCAAGGTCCTGATCGACAAGTACATCGAGCGGATGAGTTGCACGCTGACCGAGCGCACGCTGGAGATTCGCAAGGGTTGGCTGAACCGCGTCGAGAGCACGATCCCACTCGAGAAGATCACCGACCTGCAGATGATCCAAGGCCCCATCATGCGGGCGATGGGTCTGCACGGCTTCAAGGTTGAGACGGCCGGCCAAAGTTCGGGCCCGGGCGGCCACCTCGTGAGCCTGATCGGCATCGTCGATGCGCCCGGCTTCCGAGAGGCCGTGCTCGATCAGCGGGATGAGCTGTCCGAAGGACGCGGCAGGCGACCGGTTTCGGCCGGCGAGCCAGCCACTGCAGCGATTCCCGCCGAGTCGACGGCGGTGCTCACGGACATCCGCGCATCGCTGCACCGGATCGAGCAGATCCTGGAGCGTCGCGACGATATCTGAGCGGGTGAGCCGAAACGGGCGCACAATAAAGCCCGGCCAGAACGGCCGGGCTTTGCAATTGCGTGTTTGCCGAAAGCCGGATTAGCGGCGGCGGCGGGCGGCAACCATGCCACCGAGACCCAGCAGGGCCAGGCTGGCCGGAGCCGGGATGGCGCGGATGGCGACGTCATCGACGTACCAGCCGGTGCGCTCGACAACGGTGGTCGAGGTGAAGTTGAAGGTGATGTCGACGCTGGACAGGCCGGCGTAGGCGTTCAGGTCGAGGCTGACCTCGCGCCACGCGTCGAACGAGTCGCCGTCGCTGAGGTAGAGCTGGTCGCCGTTGACGATGACCGAAGCCATGTCGAACGTCGAGCTACCGCTGTCGCTCCACTCCTGGAACGACATGGTGATGTCGCTCAGGCCGCTGAAGTCGAAGTTCTGGCTGAGCTGCTCGTCGCTGCCCACGCCGTGCAGGCCGCCGATGACGGTGCCCCAGACGAAGTCGCCCGAGAAGCCGCCGACGGGCTCGCTGCTCGCGAAGCCACCCAGGGCCGCGCCGTCGGCACCGACCGGGATGCCGCGCTCCCAATCGCCGTTGACGCCGCTGGCAGTCCAGCCGCCGCCATCGGCCTCAAAATCCGAGAAATACACCGTCGACTGAGCAGCGGCCACCGAAGCGACACCGGCCAGAGCGACAACAGTCATTGCCTTACGCATGTCTTCTACCCTCTTCCTAGGAAACGGACGCCCCTTCTGGGTACGCCTTCACGAGGTACAACCACGGATCCGATTGCTGCCGGACCCGCACTGGTGATACGTTAACGGGAATGTTCACCCAAAGCGAGCTTTTTTTGTCACATTTGCGAGACTATTTACGTCTGTGACTTGCAAAGGTCCGTTTTTGAGTTCTGTTTGGTAGAGTTATGGGGCGTTATCCACGCGCTAGCCGACCGGTCCCAGCAGGTCTTGCTTGAGCGCCCGCTCGAGGTAGTGGATATCCACCGCGTCCTCTTGGAACGCGCTGTGCTCGAGCAATCGCAAGTGCAGCGGTATGACCGTCTTAATCGGCGCAACCCGGAACTCGCGGAGCGCGCGGGCCATACGTGTGATGCACGCGCGGCGATCGGACCCGTGCGCGATCAGCTTGCCGATCATCGAGTCGTAGGTGGGTGGCACCATGTACCCCGGCACGACGTGGGTGTCCATGCGGATGCCCGGGCCGCCCGGCATCTCCCAGGTCTCGATGCGCCCTGGGCTGGGCATGAAGTTGCGTGACGGGTCCTCGGCGTTGATCCGGCACTCCATCGCGTGGCCGTTGACCGAGATGTCCTTCTGACGCAGGCCGAGCTTCTCGCCGGCGGCGATCAGGATCGAGTTCTTCACGATGTCCACGCCGGTGATCATCTCGGTCACCGGGTGCTCGACCTGGACGCGGGTGTTGACCTCAAGCATGTAGAAGTTCTGCTCGTCGTCCATCAAGAACTCGACGGTCGCGGCGCCGGCGTACCCGGTGTTGCGGATGAGCTTTGCTGCGTTCTCGCAGACCGACGCGACCTTCTTGCGATCGACGCCCGGCGCGGGCGCCTCTTCGATGAGCTTCTGGTGGCGACGCTGCATCGAGCAATCGCGTTCGAAGAGGTGCACGGAGCTGCCGTGCTTGTCGCCGAGCACCTGAACCTCGACGTGGCGGGCGTGCTCGAGAAACTTCTCGATGAAGACGCTGCCGTCGCCGAAGGCTGCCTTGGCCTCTTGCTGTGCCTTCTTGATGTTCTGGCGGAGGGTGGCCTCGTTGTGACAGACGCGCATGCCGCGTCCGCCGCCGCCGGCCGCGGCCTTGATGATCACCGGGAAGCCGATCTCGCGGGCGACCTCGACGGCTTCGTCTTCTTCTTCAATAGCGCCCTCGGAGCCCGGGAAGATCGGGACCTTGGCGGCCTTGGCGGCGCGCTTGGCCTGCACCTTGTCGCCCAATTGGCCCATGGCCTCGGGGCTCGGGCCAATGAACTCGATCTTGCAGTCGCGGCAGATCTGCGAGAAGTCGGCGCGTTCGGAAAGGAAGCCGTAGCCCGGGTGGATCGCGTCGGAGTCGCTCACCTCGGCGGCCGCGATGATGCGGGGGATGTTGAGGTAGCTGTCCTTGCTCGGGCCAGCGCCGATGCAGATGGCGCGGTCGGCCAGCCGCAGGTACGGGGCGTCCTTGTCGGCCTGCGAATACACGCAGACGGCCTCGATGCCCAGTTCACGGCATGCTCGGATGATCCGCAGCGCGATCTCGCCGCGGTTGGCGATCAGGATTCGCTTGAACATGGGTTAGGCCGGCCTCACCATGAAGAGCGGCTGGCCGAACTCGACGGCGTCGCCGTTCTTCACGCACACGCGCTCGACGGTTCCGGCCATCTCTGCCTTGATCTCGTTGAACACCTTCATGGCTTCCACCAGGCACACCACGCTGTCGGGCGAGATCGAGGCGCCGGTGCTGACGAACTCGGGTGAGTCGGGGTCGGGCGCCGAGTAGAAGGTGCCGACCATGGGCGACTCGATGGCGACCAAGCCGTCGTCCGCAGCAGCTGCGCCCGATGCGGGGGCGGCGGGCGCCTGGGATGCCGGCGCAGGGGCCGCCTGCGGGGCAAACGCCTGGGGCTGGGGTGAGATCTGGAACGCGCCTCCCATGCCGCGCTTGATCGTGATGGACTGGTCCTCATCGCTCACGTCGACCTCGGTCAGGTCGTGCTCCACCATCAGGTCCACGAGTTGGCGAAGCCGGTCGATATCGATCATGAGGGCGCATCTCCACGAGTAGCGAGGCGGGACGGCCGGCGGGGAGGGGCCGGCCTTGGACGTATCTAGAGGAGCGATGATACCGACCGACGACCGACTGGGCGCTGCCAGGGGCCTTTCTGGGCAACCGGCTCAGGCCCGGTCGAGCAGCCGGTACTGGACCGCCTCGGCCACGTGCTGGACATCAAGCCCCTCGGCCCCGTCGAGGTCGGCCACGGTACGGGCCACCCGGCGCACCTTGTCGTACGCGCGGGCCGACAATCCGAGTTCGGCGATGGCCTGGCCGAGCAAGGCGCTCGCGGGCTCGCTCATTGGTGCGAGCACGTCGAGTTGCTTGCCTCGCAGGCGACCGTTGAGAACGCCCTCACCCTGCCGCGAGGACTGCACCTTTCGCGCGCGGAGCACGCGTTCTCGCATGGTCGCCGAATCCGTGCTGCCGTCCTGGCTCTTGGAGGACAGTTCCTTCCAGGGGACGGCCGGCGCCTCGACGTGGATGTCGATGCGGTCGAGCAAGGGGCCGCTAATGCGAGCGCGGTATCGCTCGGCCGCCTTGATGCCTGCGGCCGATGTGCCAGCAGAGCCACCGGGGGCCGGATTCATGGCAGCGACGAAGAGGAAGTCGGCGGGGAAACGCACCGTGCCACGCGATCTTGAGATCGTCACCTGATGATCTTCCAGCGGTTGGCGCAGCGTCTCGAGCACCGATCGTGGAAACTCGGGAAGCTCATCCATGAAAAGGATGCCGTGGGTCGCAAGCGAGACCTCGCCCGGCCTGGGGACGACGCCGCCGCCCACGATCGAGGCCGCCGAAGCGGTGTGGTGAGGCGTGCGCACTGGCCGGCTCGCGACGAGCCCCTGCCCAGGCGGGAGCTCGCCGGCGGCCGAGTGGATCCGCGTGATCTCGATGGCCTCGGCGGCGCTCATGGGCGGTAGAACGCCCGGCAAGGCCCGAGCCATCATGGTCTTTCCGGTGCCCGCGGGCCCGAGCATGACCACGTTGTGCCCGCCCGCGGCGGCGATGACGATGGCCCGCTTGACCGCCTCCTGGCCGCGCACTTCTGCGAAGTCGATGGGCACCTGGGCCGCGTGCAGCATCGAATCGAGATCCGGAGGCGTCTGCGGCTCGATGTCGAGCACGCCGTTGAGTAGGCCGACGACCTCCGCCAGCGTTCGCACTCCATATGTAGTCGGACCGGCAACGGCGGCTTCGGCGGCGTTCTCGACTGGCACGATGACGGCGTCGAGGCCCTCCTGTCGCGCAAGGTCGGCCATGGCGATGACGCCGCGGATGGGGCGGACGCGTCCATCGAGTGCGAGCTCACCCGCGATCATGCTGCGGTGCATGCGCGGCGGGCTGTCGTCGGCAGCCTGCCCACGCAGGACGCCCGTGGCAGTCAGCAACGCCACGGCGATCGGCAGGTCGTAGATCGGGCCCTCTTTCCGAAGGTGGGCCGGGGCCAGATTGATAACGAGGCGGCCGTTCGGGAATTGATAACCCGTGTTGGTCAGCGCTGCTCGCACGCGCTCGATGGATTCGCGGATGGCCGCATCGGGCAGGCCGACGATCGTCTCCTTGGCCAGGGCGGCGTCATCGAGGTCGACCTCGACCTCGCAGGGTGTGGCGTCAACGCCCTGCAGCAGGAATGATCGGGTCTTGGACGGCATAGGCGGAGGATAGACCTATGTCGCGGTATGCGCGTCTGTAGGGTTGCAGATTGTACGGGTTGTAGGGGTTATTCGGAATATCCCGATAACGCGGGTTTTTTTGGCAATTTTCCTTGCATTCTCGAAAAAGGGTTGATCGGCTGGGTGGTTTTGTGGTATCTTTGCCGCAGGAAGAGACAAACCCTGGTTCAACACGTCAGGAGAGACGAGACATGACCGCAACCAGAATTGCCGCGTTCGCCGGCGCTGCCCTTGGCGTGACTGCCATTGCAAGCGCCACCGTGACTGCCAACACGTACGACATCCGCGTGAGCAACGTCGTGAGTCCCGGCCAGCCTTCGACGACCGTCGAGGTTTACGCCGATTGGGATTCGGACCTGTTCTACGCGTTTGCCGCGGCCGAGTGGGCCCTGCGTGGCGACGGCACCGGTGACTTCTCTGGCCCCACGTTGGCGTTCAGCGATCCTGGTCAGGATGCTGGCACGCCCATGACCGGCGATGTCATGGACATCGTGACCGGCCAGTTGCAGTTCCCTCCCGGTGGCATCTTCGCAGACACCAGCGACCCGATCCTCATCTGGTCGGCCACCTGGAGCACGACCGACTTCACGGCTCGCACCGTGGACCTGTCGACCGAGACGGCCCGGTACAGCCTGTACCTTGATGACACCGGCCTGAGCAGCGACGTGACCTCCACGGTCATCGAGGGGCTCGGCCGCATCGAGGTGATCCCGGCTCCGGCGTCGCTGGCCCTGCTGGGCCTCGGCGGCCTCGTCGCCGCTCGCCGTCGCCGCTAATCCGGCGTCGAACAGCTGACCTATCGCACGCTGCCCGGTTTGGTTGCCCGGGCAGCGTTTTGCTGCGCGCTCGGGGCATTGAGCGTGAGCTATCGGACGTCGAGTGAAGTCGGCCGGTATATCGGTCGATGAATGAGCGTGGCCGTGTCGACGCCGCAAAACACGGATGCCGCCAAAGCGCTCGCGGGACTCACCCGAGCGATGGTTCCCACTGGCTTCATGCCGAAGGACGGCATCGGGTCGCGTCGCACCTTCCAGGCGATCAGCCCCGCGACGGGGACGCCCACCGGGCCCAAGGTCGAAGTATCGACGCCTCAGGAAGTCAATGGTGCTGCGATGGCGGCGTGGGCGGCCCACCACGGCATGCTGGAGGTCGATGTCGAGCGGCGAGCGCTGATGCTCGAGGCCATCGCGGACGCGGTGCACGGGCTTGGCGATGATCTCGTGAAGCTCGCCGCCAACGAGACCGGCTTTAGCGCAGTGCGGATCGTGGCCGAGCGAGAGCGGCTCATGCTGGTGCTCAGGATGTTCGCGGCAGCCGTGCGCCGGCGTGCGTTCGACCACTCGTGCATCGACTCCGCGGAGCCCAGCAGGCGGCCGCTCCCAAAGCCCGATCTTCGTCGCTTCCGTCGAGCGATCGGGCCGGTTGCGATCTTCGGCCCGGCCAATCAGCCGTTGACCGGGGGGGCGCTCGGTGCCGACGCGGTCTCAGCGCTCGCGGCGGGCTGCCCGATCGTGTGCAAGAGCCATCCGGAACATCCGCTGACCGACGCGATGATCGCGCGCGTTGCGATGCAGGCTTGTGAGGCCAAGGGAGCGCCGTCCGGGCTCATTACGCTGGTGCACGCCGACGAAGATGCTGAGGCGGAACTGCTCGACACGCTGGTCGAGCATCCGTGCATCAGGGGGCTTGCGTTCGTGGGCTCGAAGCAAGCTGCCGACGAGATTGCGGCAGTTATTTCCCATCGTTCGCCGGGCATGATGTTCTCGGCGTCCATCGGAACGATCAACCCAGTGTTCGTGCTGCCTGGGGCGCTCGAGGCCAACGGGCCGACGATTGCCGAACGGTTGTTCCAATCGTGCGTCAACGTGGCCGGACAGACCTGCACGCGGCCGAGCGTGGTGGTGCTGCAGCGAGGGGCCGAGTCCGAGGTCTTCGCCAAGCAGTTGGCGTCGATGTTCGATCAGATGCCTGCGGCGAAGATGCGTGGGCCGAGGCTTCGTACTCGATTCATGAATGATGTCGCTGCGTTACTCGACACCAAGGGCGTGCGGCTCGAGGGCGGCGCGTTCCACGCGGCCGACCAGGAGGCGGGCAAGGCGGCGATCGTGAACGGATGCCTGCTGCGTTGCGCCGGCCAAGTGTTCGAGCGCGAGCCGTTGGTTCGCCAGGAGGTCTTCGGGCCAGCCATGGTGCTGGTGATGGCCGATGACGCCTCGGGCGTGCTTTCAGCGGCGAGCGCCGTGGGCGGGGCGCTGACCGGGTCGATCTGGATGGGTCCGACCGATGGCAATGTGGGCCGCAGGCTCGCCGGCACGCTCGAGCACCGCGTCGGCCGGCTCGTGTTCAATGCGACACCGACAGGGCTGGAACTCTGCCCCTCATTGGTCCATGGCGGGCCCTACCCCGCCAGCCAGGGCGTGCCCGCGACGTCGGTTGGGATCGATGCGGCCAACCGTTGGCTGCGCGACGTGTCGTACCAGAATGCGCCCGAGGCGGTGCTACCGAAGGAGCTTCGCGCGGCCAACCCGCTTGGCGTGGTTCGCCTCGAAGACGGCGTGCTTGTCGACGGCTCGGACCCCGATGAATTGGACGAGGACGAGGGGCAAGAGCCCGCCGAGCGGGAAGGCAAGCCGACACGGGCCGCCTAGCCGCTGGTACGCCCGGGTAGCCCACAGTGGTGGGGGCATTCCTGCCGCGCCAGGGCCCGCCGAGCCGATACCGTTGGTCCTATGGCATCTCGGGTCACGGATGACGAAGGGGCGTCGCTGGCGCCCGTGCTGCGTTGGATCGCCTGGCTGGTGGTCAGTGCGCTGTGGCTGTTCATCGCGGCCAGCCTGATCGGGTTCGACGCGGCCGACGCGCCGGGCTTTGCGGCCTGGCCGGCCAACGATCCGGCCGCCAACTGGATGGGCGGCATCGGGGCGTTGGTGGCCTACTGGTCGTACTACACCGTCGGGCTGGGGGCCTGGGTGTTCCTGGCCGGGCTGGCCCTGCTCATTGGGCTGCACTTCGGCGGGGCGCGGGTCGATCACCCGTTGATCCGTATCGTTGGCGTGGTCGTGATCGCGGTCGCCGGCGCGGGCGTTCAGGCCGTGCTGCTTCCTTCGACCGCGCGATTGCCAGATCTGCCCGGCGGCGTTGTCGGCTTCGTCGGTTCGGCCGAGCTTCGCGAGCACTTCAACGTCGCGGGAACGCTTCTGTGGATGCTGGTCGCGTTTGTGATCGGCCTGATCGTCGCGTACGACCGATGGCTCGTGCCGGCCGGCGCGGGACTGCTGCACCAAGCGGGCTGGCTCGGGCGCACCGCAGGCGGTGGGGCGCTGACGTTCCGGGGCGTGCTGGCGTCTGTCGGTGCGTGGCTGGCGGGTGTGGGTGAGAAGCTGAGGCCGGTGAAGCGCGTGCCCGTGCGAGCAAACGACCTGGACGACGATGAGCGCATGCGTCCGAAGGCCGAGAAACGCAAGAAGGCTGAGGCACGCGCCAAGCGCATCGAGAAGGACATTGCCACCGACGAGGGCGAGCTGGACGAGGACGAGTACGAAGAGGAGTACGAGGACGAGGAAGAAGACGAGGGGTACGACGAGGACGAGTACGAAGAAGACGAAGAAGAGCCCGAGGAAGAGGAGCTGGAGGAAGAAGACGACGAGGTCGGCGCGCCGCAGGTCTTCAGCGAGGACCGCCTGCGCGAGAAGATCCAGAAGATGCCCGTGCTCTTCGCCAACCAGAACCGCTCGGTGGCCAAGGAAGAGGACCTGCGCGACCTCCAGGGCGTCGAGCTTGAGGGCTACAAGTTCCCCGGCCTCGACCTGCTCGAAGAGCCCGAGGAAGACTTCAACGACAAGCTCGACGAGATGGTGCGCGAGGGGGCCGAGGCGCTCGAGCGCGCCCTGCACGAATACCGCATCAAGGGCGAGGTCGTGGGCATCGAGA
The DNA here is from genome assembly GCA_965227775.1 of Phycisphaerales bacterium. Classification (GTDB taxonomy): domain Bacteria; phylum Planctomycetota; class Phycisphaerae; order Phycisphaerales; family UBA1924; genus JAHCJI01. The sequence goes on along the minus strand of OZ245777.1, from coordinate 3,196,187 downwards.
GCGGGCCGGTCATCACCCTGTACGACGTGCGGCTGGCGCCGGGCACGAAAGTCAACCAGCTCAACGCCGTAAGCAGCGACATCGCGCGGGCGCTCAAGGCCGTCAACGTGCGCATCGTTGCCAACCAGGTCGGCCGCGACACGGTGGGCATCGAGGTGCCCAACCCAACGAAGGAGAAGGTGCGCCTCAAGGAGCTCATGGGCCGGCCCGAGAAGTTCCAGGGCATGAAGCTGCCGATGTTCCTGGGCAAGGACGCGTCGGGCGAGCCGCTCATCGCCGACCTGACGAAGATGCCGCACGTGCTCATCGCCGGTACGACGGGCAGCGGCAAGTCTGTGTGCATGAACACGATCATCATGTCGTTCCTGTACACCAAGAAGCCCAACGAACTACGGCTCGTCCTGGTCGACCCCAAGATGGTCGAGATGAGCCAATTCAAGGACATCCCACACCTGATGTGCCCGGTCGTCACCGAGATGCACAAGGCGGCGGCGATCCTCGAGTGGGCCGTCACGAAGATGGACGAGCGGTATGAGCTTCTGGCCGAGGCCGGCTGCCGCGACATCTCGAGCTACAACGATCTCGACTGGGAGGAGATCAAGGAACGCCTCGGCCACGAGACCGACGAGCAGGCGGCGCGCGTGCCGCGCAAGCTGCCGTACATGGTCTTCATCATCGACGAACTGGCCGACCTGATGATGACCAACAAGGAGGTCGAGGGCGCCATCGTCCGCATCGCGCAGAAGGCCCGTGCCGTCGGCATCCACCTGATACTCGCGACGCAGCGGCCGCAGGCCAACGTGGTCACTGGACTGATCAAGGGCAACATGCCCTGCCGGATCACGTTCAAGGTCGCCAGCGGCTTGGATAGCCGCATCATCCTTGACCAGAAGGGCGGCGAGCTGCTGCTGGGCCAGGGCGACATGCTCTTCCTGAGCCCGAGCAACCACAAGCTCATGCGCAGCCAGGGCACACTGGTGGATGACATCGAGATACGACGTGTCGTCAAGTTCGTGCGCGAGGTCGCCGGCCCGAGCTTCGAGCGGCAGATCATGCAGCTTGGCCAGCCCGAGGGCGGCCTGAGCGACGACGACCGCCTGCTCCAGAGCGCCAACAACAACTCCGCAAGCCTGCGACGAGCCTTGAAGGACCCACTGTTCGACCGCGCCGTCGAGATCGTGCTGGAGACCAAGCGCGGCAGCGTGAGCCTCTTGCAGCGCCGCCTGGCCATCGGCTACACGCGCGCGAGCCGGCTGATCGACCTCATGGGCATCGCCGGGGTCATCAGCGACCACAAGGGCAGCGTCGCGCGAGACGTCAAGATCTCGCCCGAGGAATGGGCGGCGATGAAGGACCTGGCCGCCAAGGACGCGGCGGCCGATCCCGACGACGCCGACCTCGCCGGATACGAGGACGAGCCCTTCGATGAAGAGGCGAGCGTCGAGGTCGAGGTCGTCGGCACGCTCGACGGTGAAGAGGAAGCGGCCGAGCCCGAGGTTCGCGATGGCGTCGAAGAAGAAGAGGATGAAGAGATCGAGGAAGACGACGAGGTAGAGGAAGAACAAGACGACGAGCTCGAAGAGGACGAGCTCGACGACGAAGAAGAAGCCGACAAAGAAGAGGACGACGAGGAAGAAGACGAAGCGGAGTACGACGAAGACGGCGACGAAGAGGACGAGGAGTACGAAGAAGGCGACGAGGAATACGAGGAAGAGGACGAAGAGCTCGGCGACGAAGAGGACGCCGACGAAGAAGAAGATGAGGAAGACGTCGACGAGGAAGACGAAGAACTCGAAGAAGAAGAGCTCGAAGAAGAGGACGAGGAAGAGCCTCCCTTCGAGCCCGACCCGCCACGCGTCGTGAGCAAGCCCGCGGCGAGCGCGTCGAAGCGCCGGCGGCGCTAAACTCCCCGCTTCATGCCAGTTTCTCCGCCCGAAGCCCAGCTCGAACATGCGACCGAGTCAGCGCCCGAGACCCCGGACCTTCTTGCCTCCCAACCGGCGCAGCCGAGCCCTTTTTACGGACCCGTCATCGCCGCGGCGTGCACCATCGCCCTGGTTGCCACCGCGCCCGGGCAGACGGTCGTCGTCAGCCAGTTCAACGACTCGTTCACGACGACGCTGGGCCTGAGCGCGACGCAGCTCAGCACGGCCTACCTCGTCGGCACCGTCACGGCCGCGATGCCGCTGACCTTCGTGGGTGCCATAGCAGATAAGTTCGGCCCGCGCCGCGTGATGTTCGTCATCGCGCTGCTCTTCGGCGGCGCCTGCATCGCCGCGGGCCAGGCCCGCTCGCTGCCCGTGCTGACCCTGTGCTTCTTCGGCCTGCGGTTCCTGGGCCAGGGCTCCCTGTCCATGCTCAGCGGGCACATCCTCGCGCTGTGGTACGAGCGCAAGCTCGGCACGATCAACGGCCTGAAGATGGTCTTCGCCCAGGGCGGCTTCGCGCTCACGCCGCTGATCGCCATCGGGCTGATCCAGCTCGTCGGCTGGCGCTGGGCCTACGCGGCGCTGGGCGTGCTCGTCTGGCTCATCATCCTGCCGCTCGCCGCGTTCGTGCTGCGCGACCGCCCCGAAGAGAAGGGCCAGCAGATCGATGGCGACGGCCAGGGGCCGCTTCTATCAACGCAAGAAGAATCCGAAGTACAGGGCGCTTCCTCGATCGCGAAGCCCGAGTTACCCAAGCACCCTGACCCAGCGTTCACGCTGAAGCAGACCGTCTCGACGCGCGCCTTCTGGATCCTCGCGGGCGCGATGGTCCTCAGCGGCTTCACGGGCACGGCGCTGCTGTTCCATGCCCAGCCGATCCTGATCGCCCGCGGCCTCGACCCCGCGCTCTCGGCGGCGATGAGCATGAGCTGGGCCCTGGCCGTCGCCGCGCTCGTCTTGCCCGTTGGCTACCTGGCCGACCGCGTGCCCCCGCGCGGCCTGCTCGCGCTCGCCGCGCTGCTCATGGCCGCCAGCCCCGGGCTGGTGATCGTCGCCGACTCGGCCGTGCTGCTGTGCGCCGCGATGGCGCTGTACGGCATGGCGATGGCGATCGGCTCGGCGGTGGGGGTGCCAACGGTCGCCCGCTACTTCGGCCGCCGCCACCACGGCAGCATCCGCGGCTTTCTTACCTTCCTCGGCGTCGCCGGCACGGGCCTTGGCCCGGTGGTGCTGGGCGTCAGTTTGGACTACTCCGGCTCGTTCACCATTGGCCTCGCCGCGTGCGCCGCGCTCGCCGTCGCGCTCGCGGTGATGAGCATGACGCTGAAGCGCCCGCTCGCGCCCGCGCGGTAGGTCGACCGGGGCAATGGGCGTGAGGCAATGGGCAATGGGGTCGGAGGGGGAGCGGGCTCTGGTTCGCGGGCCCATTGCCTATTGCCTCGTGCCCATTGCCCATCCCCAAACACCCGCCGACCCGACATGAACGGAAACCGTATCCTTGTCTTCCGAATGCGGCTCTGGCTCAACGGAGTGCGGCATTTCCAGCTGCCAGAGCGGCTCCCGTCATGACCGGAGCGGCTCTCGTCCTGTCCGGAGAGCCTCCCGTGCGTGCCGGAACGGCTCTGGCATGGTCTGGAAGGCCTTCGGCAATGTCCGGAGGGGTTTTGGTCATGGCCGGGGCGGCGTTCGTGCGTGCCGGGGCGTTTCCGGACGGTGGTGGAGGGGCTCCGGGCATGATCGGAGCGGCCTCTCGGGCTGCGTGTCACTATCGCCTCGTGCCGCGTTCGTGGTTGTAATGGGGGTGTTCGTTGTGTCCCGATGGCGGAACTGATCTCCAAAATTGCCTAGGACCTCAAGTAACGTACTTAAGGCGAGACCATGTGATCGACCCCGTATCGGGAACTCTCAGTCCCGGACGAGAAAGCCGGGAGCTCTGAAGCGAGTGTCATTGTAGAATGAAATCCGGCGGACCATTGCGCTGACCGCTGGCGTTAAGTCAGTACCAAATCACCGCCTGAGAGATGCCGATTGGATTTGGGAGCGACGCATGCGGTTTCTTTCTGCCTTCTTTGAAGGGTGGACTTCAGGCCACTCGATTGAGATAAGTGGGGAGTGGATGGCAGTTGTCGTGGCGTTTGCTGTGGCAGTCGTTTCGACTCTGTTCTCCATCGCTATGGGAGTATTTGCTTTTGGTCTGTGGAATCAACACCACGAGGGGCACTCTGGTGCAGCTATTGTGGTCGGGTTCGCGGTGTTCATGCTGTTTGGTGTCATGGCTCAGACGGTCGGTATCGGGTTCCATAGTGATGGATCGGTAAGAGATGGCGCATTGGCTCTCAGTCATGCGTTAGTGGCAGCTCTGGCGACTGCAGCAAGGGCCGTTTGGCTGATGGTCACAGCGATCGCACTCGGCAGTCTATTTCGAAATGTGAGTGCGGGAGTATTATTCGTATTGGGATTCATGATTTGCCACGCCGGGTGTGTGTGTTTTGAAGTGCTGTTAGGTCAACAGCATGCGTGGCTGGCCGCAATGCTGCTGTGGTTAGTTGGGATGGTAAGCGTAGTACGTTACATTGTAGCTGAATGCGAGGGCCAGCTCTCAGGAAGTACCGTAGGATTAGTTCTGCTACTCCTAGCATGCTCCGTGCTGGCTCAGACAAACACAGAGCATCAGTGGCTGATTCAATCCGAAAATAGTCTAGCTGATAAGATGTTTATTGCATTTCACTGGATCGTATATGGGCCCGCATACGCCTTTATATTTTGGGTGATAGCGATCGTGATTGGGTTGGGTTGGGCGCTGATGAATCATAATAAGTAGGTTTACACGCTCGAGCAAGACTTGGTGTGCTAGATGAGTGATCGTTGCGGTCGTGTGCTAATGTAGCGGAAGCCTGCCAGGCCTACTGGATTAGAATTGTCATGTCCGATGCGGACTACTGTTCACCTAGCGGTAGCTTAGCAATCAAGGAGTCATTTGTATGCGGCCTGAAGTCGTGAATGGGATCTTTGCGATCGCTGGCGTTTTTCTCGGTATTCTAGGTCATTGGCTTGTAAGCAAACGATTGCAGCAACGCAAGCGACTTGCTGTTGTCGTTTCTCCCTTGGCCAAACTTCTCGATGTGGGCGATCAGGTAAAATCCGATGTCAAAATAGTCTATAAGGAACAGCAGATCGAGCACCTCTACATGGGTGAGGTGGCGATTCAGAACACAGGAAATGTTCCGGTCCAGGATGTAGAGGCGAAAGTGTCGGCGAATGAGGGAACCGCCTTGATCGACTTTGAGGTCGGTTTGGCAAACTTTGAGTTCGACGGGAGTTCCCTTTCGCTTGGCGGTGATGATAAGTGTCGAAGTCTCAATGTGGATTATCTGAATGCAAATGATCGAATTGTGATCGCGTACAAGCTGGCGGGCCCCCGAAAGGCTCCCGAGGTGGTTGTGCGAAAAATGGGTGTAGAGGTGATCAACAAGCGAGATTTTGTTGGGTGGATACCTGATATCTATGCGGAAGTCGTGTTCGAAGCATTTTCGGCAATGCCCTTGTTTAACGTCTTTGGGCGGACAGTGAAGCCCTACCGGTTGTATCTCGAGGCGCGAAAGAAGCGTGAAGCTAAGCAACCGGGGAACAGATCGCTGACGCCGGATAGTGATGGGCCTCAACATTGAGGTCTAGGCCGGCATGCAGGCCGGGTGATCGAGCTGACGGTCGGCGTGGTGATCCGGCCAAAGCCCCACAAGTTGGCGACTACAAATCAGATGTAGATGACAGCGAAAAGTGGCGATGTGGTGTAATTGTGCCGTCGAGTGTGAATAGGAGGTGCGGTGATCCGCTCTCAGAATAGTGTCTTGGTGAGCTTGGTCACGCCCTTAATCAGGTCTTCCGCGTCATCAGCGGTCGGCTCCTTGCCCTTGCCATGATCGCAGAGGTTGCGCAGGTCGCCGAGGTGCTGGACTTGCCGCCACTGCGGGATCTCGACCACGTTCGCGTCCTTGAGTGCATCGTTGAAGTTGCTAATCGTGGGGTTCTTCTTGGCAATCTTGAGCTTGTGGTTCGAGCACACTTGCGCGAGGTGCTTCTCGAGCACGACGCCAGCGATGGCTCCAGCCGCGCGGTGAAAGCCCTTCTTTGTTAACTCCCTGGCTGCGTCAAGCTCGGAATCCATCAGATCGGCCAAGACAAGTTGGCGGATATCAAACAGCGAACTCTCCAGACGTCTCTGCAGCGCACCGACGATCTCTACCTGTTGCTCAACATGGGCGTACGCGGACATCGGGTTGTAGCTCATGAAAGGGCTGCTGAGGTTGCGAAGTGCGTCCTCAATGCGATAGTTGTCGAGCGTAAGTTCCCGCCGATTCTTGGGAGCCTCGTAGTGTCGAATAAAGTCCTCAAGTCGATCAGGAAGCAGTAGCTTGACGGCTACCAGTGCCTCAGAGTACCACGCTTGGTAGTCCTTCTGAAATTCTGGTAGGTCATTGCGAACTGCTTCCGCGTCCTTAAATGCCTTCTCAAACTCTGCCGGCGCGTGCTGGGCAACCAGGCTCGCAAGTAGCTCGGTGCCGGTTTCGTAGAGCCTCTCAATGTCGGCCTTGTATGTTGCCAGGTTGGACTGCAAGTGCCAGCCCCTTTCATTTGGCGATGTTCGAGTAGCAGTCCCCACGATAGCCGTCGTCATGGCGGACTGCTCTGTCGATTGTGGCTGGCCCATCGCATCGAGGGTGCTATCCCTCGGCTTCAGGAGGCGTTGATCAGAGCCCCCCAGTCCGCATCCTCCCACGTTCCCGGACCCCAACCCCAGATCCACCCAAGAAAATCCTCACGATCGACTCAACCCGCACCCGCGGACCGACGATGAGCCCACTAGCCCCGGCACGCCGCCGGGGCCGCCGATCGGCGGGCGAACGCCGGATGCGAGGTCGTCGTCATGTCACGTCTCCCCGACCGCGAGCAAGAGTTCCTCACCTGGGCCGCACAGCACCTGACCATCTGGGCTGGCAACGGTGTCGCGCCCACCATCGGCATGACATCGGAGCAAGTCGCCGAAGCGCAGCTCAAGCTCGACGCGGCCCAGTCGGCCCTCGACGCAGCCGAGACCGTCCGCCTCGACTCGGTCACGAAGACGGCCGACAAGGACCTCAAGGTCGGCGACCTGCGCACGACCATGGGCGGCCTGGTCACCCAGATCGACGGCTACGCCAAGGCGACCGCCGACGAGAGCGTCTACGTCAAGGCCAGCATCCCCGAGCCAAGGCCCAAGACGCCCCGCAGCGAGGCGCCCGTGCCCACCGGCCTCGCCCTCCGCAACACGACCAACGGCGAGCTCGTGCTTACCTACGAGGCCAACAAGGGCCAGGGCTCGGTCTTCGTCATCCAGCGCCGCGTCAAGCCCATCGGCCAGGACGCCCAGCCGTTCACCTACATGGACACGACCGGCGAGAAGGCGTGGACCGACAGCAGCGTGCCCGGCGGCGTGGAATGGATCGGCTACCAGGTGGCCACCAAGCTCACCAACAACGTCCGCAGCGACTGGAGCGACGAGCGGGTGTTCAACTTCGGGACGGTTGGTGGTGAGAGCGTGAGCGAGAGCGCCGTTCAGAGCGGGGGTGAGGGCGGCGAGACGCTGACCATCGAGGACGCCCAGGCCCTCAAGGACGCCCAGACCGCCAAGGGCGCCGACAAGGCCGGCTGAGCCTTCCAGACAGAACGAAACACACAAGAAGGCCCGGGACGAATCCGTCCCGGGCCTTGTCTTTTGTGTTGCCAAACGTGCCTTCTCAAGGGCCCCTTCCTACCCTGCTCGCCTTCCGACCAACCGCACCCCAGGCCCACCAGACGGAGACCGAGCATGACCAGCCCGACCCCCAAGATGAAGACCAGCCGCCCCAAGATCAGCATCATCGGGGCCGGCAACGTCGGCGCCACGTGCGCCCACTGGGCGGCGGCAAAGGAACTAGGCGACGTCGTCGTGCTCGACATTCCCGACAAGGTGGGCGTGGCCCAGGGCAAGATGCTGGATCTGGCCTGCTGCGGCCCGATCGAACGCTTCGACAGCAACATCATCGGCACCAGCGACTACGCCGACATCGCCGGCAGCGACGTGGTGGTCGTGACGGCCGGCCTGCCGCGCAAGCCGGGCATGAGCCGCGACGACCTGATCGAGACCAACGTCAAGATCGTCAAGAGCGTGAGCGAGAACATCAAGCAACACGCGCCCGACAGCATCGTCATCGTCGTGAGTAATCCTCTTGACGCCATGGTGTACACGGCGTGGAAGGCCACGGGCTTCCCGACCAACCGCATCATGGGCCAGGCCGGCGCGCTCGACGTCGCGCGGTACCGCACGTTCCTGGCGTGGGAGATCGGCTGCTCGGTCGAGGACGTGCAGGCGCTCTTGCTGGGCGGCCACGGCGATGACATGGTGCCGCTGCCGCGCCTGACCAGCGTGCACGGCATCCCGGTCACCAGCCTGCTGAGCGAGGACAAGATCACCGCGTGCGTCGAGCGCGCCAAGGTCGGCGGCGGCGAGGTCGTCAAGCTCATGGGCACCAGCGCCTACTACGCGCCTGCCAGCGGCACCATCCAGATGGTCGAGGCCATCATCAAGGACAAGAAGCGCATCATCCCCAGCGCCGTCTACTGCGATAGCGAGTTCGGCGGCGCGGCCAAGGGCTACTTCGTGGGCGTGCCCGCGCTGCTGGGCAAGGGCGGCGTCGAGAAGGTCGTCGACTTCGACTTCGAGGGCGGCGAGAAGGCCCTGTTCGACGAGAGCGTCAGCCACGTGCAGGACCTGGTGGGCATCGTGCAGAAGATGTTCCCCGAGCTGGCCTGAGTGCCGGGCTGAGCGCCCAAACCCCCGCAGGCCCCGTCGTAGCAAAGGCCCATACAATGGTCCGTTGCCAAAGTAGGAGTGCCTGCATGCATCGATTCCGCAAGACGTTGTTCGCTTCGCTGGCGGCCGTGATGGCCCCAGCGTGGCTCGCGTGCGCCCAGCCGACGCCGACCCCCAACAGCTTCGACGAGACCGAGGACGGGCCCGCACCACAGCCAAGCCTGTTCGTGGGCCAGCCGATCGACGCGGACATCAGCCGCCTGACCTCCATGCTCGAGGGCAGCTGGAAGACGACCAGCTCGGTCGGCCAGGGCGAGGATGCCGCGGTGCTCTGGATGCACATGCTGCCCTTCGAGACCGAGCTGCTCGGCCGGGCGATTTATGTCGAGGTGCACAGCGACGCCACGCCGTGGGAGCCTGTGCGGCAGGCGATCTTCCGCGTGTACCGCTACGGCGAGGCGCTGCGTTTGCGCACCTATGAGTTTCGCGACCCCGAGCGGGCGCGCATGCTCACCTCGCTGTGGCTCGCGCCCGACCACATGCCGCTCGAAGAGATCCGCCTCGAGGAACTGCTGGCGACCAAGGACTTGCGCTTCGAGCGCGCCAGCGGGGGCTATGCCGGCGAGACGATCCAGGCTTATCCAACGCCCGACTCGGGCTCGGTCGAGATGACGAGCGCAATGCGCGTTCGGCCCGATCGGGTCGTCTCGGAAGACACGTTCTACGGCATTGATGCCACGCCCATCCCCGGCACCGGCGCGATCACCTGGGAGCGGGGCACCTCGCCGGTGACGGCTAGCGTCAGCGAGGACGGCCTGGCCGTGATCACCTACAACGAGGGCAAGACCGACGATCCCCCGACTGACGAGGGCGACATGGTGCTGCTCAACTACGAGGCCTGGCGGACCGACGGCACGATCTTCGACTCAACGTTCGAACGCGGGCTGGCGATGCGCGTGGCGTATCCGTTGCGCGTCGTGGGCGGCTTCAAGCAGGGCATCGAGCCGCTGTTCGAGGGCGTGCGGCGCAAGATCGTCATCCCGCCCGAGCTCGGTTTTGGCGACGTGGTCATGCAGAATCTTCCGGCGGGTTCGACGCTGGTGTTCCACATCCACATCATCCGCGTCGAGCAGACTGACCCGATTCCGATGGAAGAGCGCGTCAAGCGCCAGGAGCGGCCCTGAATCGCATCGTGACCCAAATCGGTGAGCGCGATGGCTGATCGCGACTACTACGACGTGCTCGGCGTGAAGCGATCGGCCACGCAGGATGAGATCCGCGCCGCCTACCGCAAGCTCGCGCGGGAGTTGCATCCGGACGTCAACAAGGCCGCCGACGCGGCCGAGAAGTTTGCCGAGGTGCAGACCGCCTACGACGTGCTGGGAGAGCCCGAGAAGCGTGCGCAGTACGACCGCTTTGGGCGGGCGGGCGCCGCCGCTGCAGCCGGGACTGGCGCAGGCGGGGCGCACTACACGTGGGGCAACGTGGGCGGCCGCGGCGGTGGGGGACCCTCGGAATTCGATATTGACGATCTGGGCTCGATGTTCGACACGTTGTTCGGCGGTGGAGGAGCAGGGCCAACGCCCCGCAGCGCTCGCTCGCAGCGGGGCAGATCGCGCGAGCGCACGCATCCTTCCGCGCAGGCCGAACTCGACGTGTCGTTCATGACCATGGCCCGTGGCGGCACCGAGCGTGTGCCCGTGCGTCGGGATGGCAAGGCGACCACGATCGAGGTCACCATTCCCAAGGCCATCGTCGACGGCGCGAAGCTGCGCGTCGCCGGCGGGCGGGGCGAGGCCGATCTCATTCTGACCATCCGCGTGGGCAAGCACCCGCTCTACAGGCGTGAGGGCGTGCTTGACTTGGCGATCGATCTGCCGCTGACCTACGCCGAAGCGGCGCTCGGCAAGGAAGTCGGCGTGCCCACGCTCGAGGGAGACGTCTTCATCACGGTGCCCGCAGGCACGCGCAGCGGCAAGCGGCTGCGTCTCCGAGGCCGCGGTCTCACCGACGCAAAGGGCACCAGCGGCGACCTGTTTGCGGTGGTCCAGATCGTGCCGCCCGATGCAGGCGCGATAACCGACAGTGATAGGGCCGATTTGGAGCGCCTGGGCGAGCACACGCCGAGCGTCCGGCCGAGCCCGCCGTGGCCGGAGCCGCAGGACTAACACCGTTCTGCGCAATCTGGTGGCCAATGGGCTCGCTGGAGCGAACCGACGGATCGGAACCGATAAACTACCCGAACGGGGCTTGCGAACGGCAACCCGACGCCGCACGGAAGGGGAGCACCAGGGCGTGCTGAAGCAACAGCATCAATTCCTCCTGGTCTTGCTGGCGGCCGCCGATGCGGCGGTGGTGCTGGCGGCGGCCGCGCTGGCGTGGCTGGGCCGCAAGCTACTGGTAGTGCCGATCTCTCAGGGTGACCTGGAGTCGCCTCGCACGCTCTCGCAGGTGCTGGCCGATCCATGGAGCGCGTACCAGCGGGACCACCCATTCTGGCCCCAGTCGTGGGAAGACTACTTCAAGCAGCCCTTGCTGCTGGCGGCGCTCCTGTGCTGCATGATCAGCTTCTACGCCTTCAAGCTCTATCGCCCCCGGCGCGATCGTTCGCTTGCTGGCGAGCTGACGCAGGTGGCCAAGGCGACGTCGGCCTCCGTCGTTGCGATGGTTGTCGTGCTTTGGGGCGTGGGCAGCAGCCAGCTGGCCGGAGGGGGTCACCCCAGCCGCCACCTCATGTTGTTCGGCTTCGAGCTCGATGCAAGCCGCGTGCAGATGATCCTCTTCGGCATCCTGCTCCTGGGCATGATGTCGGTCCACCGCGCCGGGTTCCGCATGTTCCTGCGGTGGTTGCGACGCCGCGGGTACAACCTGCGGCACGTGGCGATCATCGGCGTCGGCCGCACGGGGCGCATCGCCGCACAGACGCTCGACCGCAATAGCTGGACGGGCCTGCGTGTTGCATACTTCATCAGCCACAAGCACGAGAACCGACTTGCCGAGTGCATGGGCAAGCCCGTGTTCGGCGGATTGCGTGATCTCGAGCAGACGATGGGTGCGTGCAAGGTCGACGCGGTGTATCTCGCGCTGCCGAGCAGAGAAACGCCCATCACCGGTCGCATCCTGCGCCGGCTGGAGCGGTTCCCGATCGACGTGCGCATTATCCCCGACGTGAACCCCCGGTACGTGCAGCAATCCATGGCCGTGCACGAGCTCGACGGCATGCCCGTGCTGAGCTACCGCGAGTCTCCCGCGCACGGCGTGGGCGGAGCGCTCAAGCGCGGGCTCGACCTTGCCGGCGGCGTCATCGCGCTGCTGCTGCTTAGCCCGATCATGCTCGTCTGCTCGATCGCGGTCGCTATCAGCGGTCCGGGGCCGATCATCTTCCGCCAGCGGCGTGTTGGCCTTGGTGGCGAAGTGTTCTGGATGTACAAGTTCCGCACGATGGTGCAGGCCAGCGACGAGGCGGCCGAGCTGGTTCACACAGCCGAACGTGCCGATTCAAGCGATGCGGGTGAGGCGGGATGGACCCGACGCAACGACCCGCGCATCACGCCAATCGGGCGACTGCTGCGGTCAACGAGCCTCGACGAGCTGCCCCAGCTCTTCAACGTCCTGCGCGGCGAGATGAGCCTCGTGGGCCCGAGGCCCGAGCGGCCCGAGCTGATCGACAAATTCCGCGAAGATTGGCGCGGCTACATGCTCCGTCAGCACGTCAAGGCCGGCATGACCGGCTGGGCCCAGGTCAACGGCCTGCGCGGCGACACGAGCCTGCGTCGCCGCCTCCGCTACGACATCTATTACGTGCGCCACTGGTCGCTGTTGTTCGACCTGCGCATCCTGATGATGACCCCGCTGCGCGGCTTCGTGCACCGCAACGCGCATTAGCTTCTCGCCTCGCCGGCGGGGTGCAGGCTTTGACCTTCCGCCCATGGACGGCCGGTAGATGTCGTCCCGGCTAATCCCGGGCGAGCCAAGGACCAGAGCCGCGAACCTCCCGGCGTCGATGGCGTACGGGTGGGGTGTCGATCCTCCGCTCGCACAACAACCAGCCACGACGACGCTCCCTGTTCGTGTGGGGTGTGGCGATCGGCACGACCGCTTTCACCGTCTGTTTCACATACCTTGGGTTCATCGTGATCCGCTGGACCCTCATCGACTTCCAGGTCTTCAGCCGCTGGGAGCACCAGACGGTCGCGGCCGACACGGCGATGATCGACTACGCCATCCTGCCGGCCATCGAGGCGTACGCGCGGCGCGAAGGGCGGCTGCCGGCGAGCCTGGACGACCTGGTAGCGGCGGGGGACCTCGCGTACGTGCCGCTCTCGCAGGCGGGCGAGTGGTTCTTCACCGTGCGCGCAGACGCGTTCACCATCGGCGTGGGCGACCCGCCGCACCGCTACCCCTCGGCGTACCGCGTGGTCGAAACGGAAGGCCCGACCATCCCCGACCCCATCGGATGGCGGGTGCGAGACTGGGACCACGATTCCTGACGGCGCGCATCGCGCGCTGCTCGCACGCGCTCAGGCCGCCTTCTGCCTCGCCCCCGGCGCAACCGTCTCCAGCAGCCCTACGGCAAGCCGTGGGGCGCAGTCCAGTCGCTCGTCTTGCCGTTGGTCAGCCGCGTGCGCAAGCGGTAGTTGGCCTGGGCGACGCCGCGCGGGGCGTCGGCGTGCTTACACCCTTGACGCCTCTTGGGACCGAGCTCGCCGATGAGTTGTTCGTCTACGACGACAGCACCGGCCCGGTGCTCTTGGCCGGCGGTGGATACTGCAGGAGTTCAGGCCCTGGCACGTACCTCGCTCGCTGGCGCCCCGGCACAATCTGCGCCGCCGACTTCGACGGCAACTGCACGCTGGACGTCATGGACTTCGTCGCCCTCCAGAACCTCTTCGCAGCCGGCGACCCCGCCGCAGACTTCGACGGCGACGGCGAGTTCACGATCCTCGACTTCCTCGCTTTCCAGAACGGCTTCGACCTCGGGTGACCCTGACACCAGTTCGTTCAGGAACTGTGAAGACTTCGTGTACAACGCGCAGCATGCGTGAGGGTGTTCCGGATGCTCTCTACCTTCGGGCCAAGCCGTCGCGGCAACGGATGCCGCGCGGTGTTCGTTGGCATCGATGAGGAGAGCTTCAATATGTTGAAGAGCATGCTTGCCGTCTGCGGACTCGCCGTTGCGACCACCGCTGCCCCTGCCCTTGCCCAGACAATCGAACTCGAGTTCCTCGGCCGCTACGAGACCGGGGCCTTCGACGAGGGCGCTGCAGAGATCGTGGTGTACGATGCCGACAGCGGCCTCGCGTTCGTCACCAACGCGAACGCCAATACCGTCGACGCGCTCGACATCGGCGACCCCAGCAATCCCGTGCTCGCGTTCACCATCGATCTGTCGCCCTACGGCGCGGGCGTGAACTCGGTCGCGGTGAGCGATGGCCGTGTCGCCGTTGCCGTCGAAGCCGACGTCAAGCAAGACAACGGCACGGTCGCGTTCTTCGATACCGACGGTAACTTCGAGTCGGCCGTCGAAGTGGGCGCCCTGCCCGACATGCTGACCTTCACGCCCAACGGTCGCTACCTGCTGGTGGCCAACGAGGGCGAGCCCAACGACGAGTACACGGTTGATCCCGAGGGCAGCGTGAGCGTCATCCGCATCCGTCCCTGGCGTGCCGTTCGCCAGCGCGACGTGCGTACGGCCGACTTCGACCGCATCGACCGCGGCGACCTCGACGACAGCGTCCGCATCTTTGGCCCGGGCGCGACGATCGCCCAGGACCTTGAGCCCGAGTACATCACGGTCGACGCCGACAGCCGGCGGGCGTACGTCGTGTGCCAGGAGAACAACGCGATCGTGACGATTAACATCCGCGCCGCACGCGTCACCGACATCTGGGGCCTTGGCGTCAAGAACCACGGCCGCGCCGCCAACGCGATGGACGTCAGCAACCGCGACGGGGAGATCAACATCACGACGTGGCCGGTCTTCGGCTTCCCCCAGCCCGACTCAATCGCCTCGTACGAGGTTGGTGGGCAGACGCTGATCGTGACCGCCAACGAGGGAGACGCACGCGACTACGACGGCTTCAGCGAAGAAGCCCGCGTTGCCGACCTGACTCTCGACCCGCGCGCATTCCCGAGCGCCGCTCGCCTGCAACTCGAGGAGAATCTCGGCCGCTTGAACATCACGACGACGGCCGGCGATACCGATGGCGACGGCGACTTCGACCGCATCTTCAGCTACGGTGCCCGCAGCTTCAGCATCTATACCGCCGACGGCGACCTTGTCTTTGACTCGGGCAGCGATCTCGAGCAGATCACCGCCCGCCTGCTGCCCGACGATTTCAACAGCACCAACGACGAGAACGACAGCTTCGACAACCGCAGCGACGACAAGGGCCCCGAGCCCGAGGCCCTGACGCTCGGCTCGATCGGCGACAACACGTACGCATTCATCGGGGCCGAGCGAGTCGGTGGCATCTTTGTGTACGACGTCACCGACCCGCGCGAGCCGATCTTCGAGAGCTACTCGACCAGCCGCGACTTCTCGGGAGACCCGGCTGCTGGCACCGCGGGCGACCTCGCGCCAGAGGGCCTGGTCTTCATCCCCGCCGAGGACAGCCCGACCGGCGATGCGCTGCTGCTGGCGGCCCATGAGGTTTCGGGCACGACGGCGATCTACCGCGTCGTTGGCGGCTGCAGCGTCTTCGGCGATGTCACGGGCGATTGCCAGGTCGACATCCACGACCTGCTGGCCGTTCTGCATGCTCTGGGCCCCTGCGCCGGCTGCCCCGAGGACCTGAATGATGACGGCCGCGTCGATCTGATCGATGTGCTGCTCGTGCTGCAGGCGATCCGCGACCGGTAAACCGTTCGGGGCGTCCACGTCCCAACGAGCCAGCACAAGAATGGCGCCCGCGTGCGAGGAGTAGAGTCCCTCGCTCGCGGGCGTTCTGTGCTGTTTGTGTGTCGCGACTTGGTGCCGAAAGGGCCATAGTTCGGAGGGTTGCAAGCATGACCATCTCCAAGGGCGGCGTCTCACGCATCCTCATCGTGGCCCTCTGCGTGGTGGCGATCTTGCTCGTCGGGGTCATCTACGCCGCGAACCGCTTCCTCTACTTCGGACCAGCGCTGCCGCAGCGCGACTACCTCGCCGACTACACGCAGCATGGGCTAGTTGCCTCTGGCAGGTCTATCGAGCATGCCGAAGCCGCGAGCGAGAAGCTCGTCGAGATCGAACAGATCCTGCGCAGCGAGATCTTGCCGGCGTTGCACGACGCGGACGCACACCTGGGCATGCTGAACACCGAGGCGGAACACGAGGACAACTGGCCCGAGACCGAGCCGGTCGTGCTTGCTTCGCTGCAAGAGGCCGAGCGGCTCGGACTCCGGCATCTCGCCGACGAGTTGACCGATCTGGGCGTGTTCATCGATCCCAACGTCATCAAGGTCGAGGGCAGGGACCAGATGGGGCCGCCACGCATCGCCACCCTCAGGCGACTGGGTCACATGGAGTCGGACTTCCTCGTGCTCGCCGCCCGCGCGGGCGACGCCGAAGGCGTGATCGAGGCGTACGCGCGCATCGCGCGGCTCGCCGATCTCGCGGCCTCGAGCGGCGGCGGCATCCTGGTGCACCTCGTCGCGATCGCGCTCCGGTCGCATGGCATCGAGGCCTTGCTGGACGCCCTTTGCGAGCGGAGACACGATCAGGCCTTCCTCGATGCGGTGTGGGCCGCTTGCTCGATCGAGGACGACTGGCCCGAGATTTCGGTCGTGCTCGAGGGCGAGCTCATCACGTCGCGGCACCTGTCGTCGCCACTTGGCAACCCACCGCTCAAGACGATCAACCCGGCGTACCAGATCGAGGTGATGTCGGAGAACTACCAGGCGGCCTTGGATCTGTGGAGCAGCCACCCGGAGGGTCCGGTCGCGGGACTGCGTGCGTTCCGAGAGCGGACCGCCGACGCCGAAGGGCCTGGCCTACTGGCCGACATGCTCTTGCCGTCGACAGAACGCTATCTGGCCGCGGTCACGCAGCTCGGATTGCTGCGCACGGCAGAGCGCACGGTGCTGGCCATCGAGCGGCACCGAGCGGCGACCGGCGCGTTGCCAGGCTCGCTCGACAAACTCGTGCCCGCGTACCTCCCCGCACTGCCCACCGATCCCTTCTCCGGGCAAGCGCTCGCTTACGCGGTCGAGCCGGCCGCCGCCGAGGGCTACCGGCTATACGCGCTCGGCGCCGACGGAACGGATGACGGTGGCGTGTTCGATCGGCAGAGCAGGTCCCAAGGCACCTCGCTTGATGCCCAGGGGATCGACATTCCGATCGTGCCCAGGGCCGACTAGCGGCCGCGAGCGAGTACGCCCGCCTACCATCTCGACCCGCCTGAGGGCCCGGCCCGTGCCGGAATCAGCCCCCGACCAGCAGGCGAGTTCAGACAACCCGACCTCAAGGAGCATCCAGTGGTCCGGATCCGCATGCAGCGCCTCGGGCGCACCCATCGTCCCTTCTACCGCATCGCCGCCGCCGAGAAGCGGGTCAAGCGCGATGGCAAGGTCCTCGAGAACCTGGGGTGGTACAACCCTGTCGAGAAGGACCCCGAGAAGCAGCTCAAGCTCGAGTCCGAGCGCATCAAGTACTGGCTGAGCGTCGGCGCCCAGCCCAGCGACACCATGATGGACATCCTGGGTCGCAACGAGCTATTGACCCCCAAGCTCAAGGAGAAGTGGGAAGCCAAGCGTGAGGCCGACCGCAACCGCGTGGGCTGCAAGGTGGGCCTGGCGACCGCCGAGAAGGCCCAGGAGCAGATCGGCGAGCTTTCCAGCGGGGACGACGCCGAGGGCGTTGATCTCGCCGGCTACGCCTCGACGATCAGCGAGGCCGTGAACGAGGCGCGGGCCGCGGTGTCTGCCGCCGATCCGAAGGCCGCCGACGCCGCTAAGGCCAAAGCTGAGGGGGCGCTGGCCGACGCCAAGGGCGCGATCGAGAATGCTCAGGCCGCCAAGAAGGCTGCGGAAGAAGCGGAGGCCAAGAAGAAGGCCGAAGAAGAGGCCGCAGCCGCTGCCGCCGAGGCTCCGGCCGAAGAGGCCGCCGAGGGCGGCGAAGGCGAGAGCAGCGAGTAAGCTCGCGCACCGAACACGACCGAACGGGCCCACATCGCAAGATGTGGGTTTTTCGTAGGCTTCACCTCTTTGATAGGCTTAACCAGTGCGCATCGACGTCCTGACGACATTCCCCGAGATGTTCGGCCACGAGCCGCCGGCGGCCATGGCCGTGAGCATCCCGGGACGCGCGCGGGCGGCTGACCTTGTCGACTGGCACGCCACCGACATCCGCGAGTACGCCGGCAACAAGCACAACAGGACCGATGATCGCCCCTTCGGCGGCGGCCCGGGCATGGTCATGACCTGCCAGCCCGTGTGGGATGCCGTGATGGCGACCGAGGCACTGGACGCTCGGCCCGCACACCGAGTCCTGCTCTCGCCACAGGGTCGTCCGCTCACGCAAGCGGTCGTCGAGCGGCTGGCGACCATGCCCCGCCTGCTGCTGATCTGCGGCCACTACGAAGGCCTTGATGAGCGCGTCATCGAGAAGCTCGGCCCCGAGGAAGTCAGCCTGGGCGACTACGTCCTAAGCGGCGGCGAGCTTGGGGCCATGGTGCTCATGGACGCCGTCATCCGCCAGCTCCCCGGCGTGCTCGGCCACGAGGAATCCGCCGGCCAGGACAGCTTCGGCCCAGCGCCCGACAAGGACCCTAATGGCGACCCGCTCGATGCGAAGCTCGCCACCGAGTTGGGCATCCCTAAGGACGCCCGGCTGCTCGACTGCCCGCACTACACCCGTCCCCGCGAGTGGATGGGCATGGCCGTACCCGACGTGCTGCTGGGCGGGGATCACGCCGCGGTCGCCCGCTGGCGGCTCGAACAGCGGCTGGCCCGCACCCGCGAGCGGCGTCCCGACCTGCTATCCGACTTGCTGGGGGACCCACCAGAGGGCTCCGAGGGCCTTGCAGGTGGGAGCCAGGGAGCCTAACATCTCGACCCGCCTCGTTCGCGGCGGATCTGTCTATTGATCGCTGGAGTGCCCTCGATGTCGCTTTCCAACCCCAAGAGCCAACAGGCCATCCTGGAATCGATCGCCCAGGACCATGTGAAGACCGACGTCCCCCGCATGGACATCGGCGACACCGTCCAGGTGCACGTCCGCATCGTCGAAGGCGAGCGCGAGCGCACGCAGGTCTACACGGGCGTCATCATCGGTCGCAAGGGCCGCGGCGTCAACGAGAGCATCACCGTTCGCCGCGTGGTCGATGACATCGGCATCGAGCGTACCTGGCCGCTGAATAGCCCGCTCATTGCCAAGTTCGAGGTCGTGCGTCGCGCCGACGCCCGCCGCGCCAAGCTCTACTTCCTCCGCGACCGCGTCGGCAAGAAGCGCCGCCTCCGCGACCGCCGCCGTGGCATGAAGCACGTCGAGGGACTGAAGACCGTCCACAAGTAATCGGACGGCTGAGAAGAGATCGAAGAGCCGGCCGAAGGGTCGGCTTTTTCGTGCGCGCTACCCTGCCCCATGAACGCCCTCGTCTGCACCAAACAGTCTAAGACCGTCGCCCCAAACATCGACTACCAGACCGACTGGCCCGACCTCGAGCCCACGCCGCAGGGGCACGCGAAGCTGCGCACGCTGTGCAGCGCGCTCAACCACATGGACCTCTGGGTGGGTATGGGCATCCCCGGCGTTGATCTGACGTGGCCGCGCGTGAGTGGGTGCGATGCGTGCGCGGTGGTCGAGGAAGTGGGGGAGGGCGTCGACGCGTCGTGGGTTGGACGGCGCGTGATCGTCAACGCCGCGGTCGAGGTGCCGCCACGCGAGCGACCTACCGACCCGCCCGGCAGCACGCTCGCGCCCGACTACGAGCTCATCGGCGAGCACCACAACGGCATGCACCGACAGTTCTTCCATGCACCGGCCACGCACCTGGCTGATCTCGGGCCCGATGATTCGTGCGACATCGACCCCGTGCAAGCCGCCGCGTTCGGCCTGACCGCGCTCACCGCCTGGAGCATGATGGTCACCAAGGGAGGGCTGCGAGCCGGGCAGAGCGTGCTCGTCACAGGCATCGGTGGCGGCGTCGCGACGAGTGCGATGCAGATCGCCAAGCACTTTGGCTGCCCCGTCGTCGTCACCAGCCGCCACCAGTGGAAGATCGACAAGGCCCTGGAGATGGGCGCCGACCACGGCGTGCTGGACAAAGGCGAAGACTGGTCGCGCGACATTCGAGCATGGACCGGCAAGCGCGGCGTCGACATGGCCGTCGACAGCATCGGCAAGGCCACCCACCTGAGCTGCATCAAGAGCCTCGCCCGAGGTGGCGCGTACGTCTCCCCCGGCTGCACGACCGGCCCCGACGCCACTACCGATCTCGCCCGCATCTTCTGGAACCAGCTGCGCATCCTCGGCTCGACCATGGGCACGCCCGCCGAGTTCCGCGAGGTCGCGAGCCTGTTCAAAGCCGGTTCGCTCAGGCCCGTGGTCGATCAGGTCTTCAAGGCCAGCGACGGCCGCGCGGCGTACGAGCGGCTGGAGGCGCAGGAGCAGTTGGGGAAGATCGTGATTGACTGGCGTCAATAATCAATGTCCCGGCGATTCAGTCCCACCGGACTGGGATTCCAAGATCGCATTGACCAGTTCATGAGCCCTGTCTAGCGGCACCGTCTGCTTTGGAGCGTGCGCGAGCGGCCGCACAATAATTTCGCCAATACACATCATGACTATCCATTCGCCCAACGTCGTGTCTAATGCGATAAAAGTGGGGCCATCTGGGGCTCGGTTGCCAACGTCCTCACGCCATGGGACGAACACATGCAGGTCGACGAGCGGTCCACTTGCTACTGCGCCCACACGCATCGTGCTGAGGTCGTAGTCCACATCTTCGTAATTGAGCACGTGATTATCGCCAACGTTCCTCCGTGGGCAAAAGCGGGTGATGTTCCAGCCTGGCATGGGTGGAGCCGCATCAACAATGGCGTCAACGAAATTCGCAGCTTCGCGGATGCCATCGGCGCTGATGATCAAGTGGCGAGGAGCCTGGCCTACGGACACTTCCAAGGTGAGGGACGGATGCATGTCCTTCAACCTGCGCCCGACTTGATTCACCAACGCGCGCCCATCGGTCCCGAGCCGATCAGTCTTCGTGAACCATTTCCAGAACGCTTCTGGCGTGTTAGTGCGCCTCTTGAACATTCGGGCCCGCCTCAAGTCTCAATCCAACCAATCCTCCGCCGCCAACCGCTCGGGCACGTACGTCTCGGTCACGTAGCTGATGTCGATGTTGATCAGCGCCTCGACCTCCAGCTTGAACCCGTTCTTGAGTAGCTTACTGATCTCCTTCTGCCAGCCCTTGTGGTCCTTGAACCACGGGTAGGCGGCGATCTGCTTCGCGCGAGCGGTGTCGCGTTCGTTCAGCGAGATCTGGACGCTCTCACTCAGGTTGCAGCGCTCGAAGTCGTTCGAGCGGATACCAAGGAACTTCGCCTCGGGAATGGCGAGGCGCTCGCTCTCGAACGCGAGCGAGATGCTGCCCTGCTTGATAACGCTGTAGATGTAGTGCCCCCACGGATCGCAATCGAGCAGGCAGATGATCGGAAGGCCGAGTTCCTTGTTCAGCCGATGCAGCAGGCGGCGCACGCCGCGGGGGGGCTGGCCGCTGCCCTCGGTCAGGATGCAGTTGTGCGTCTTCCAGAAGCGGTCCTCGTTGAAGCGCTGCCACACGGTGTCCTTCTCGACGTGCAGCACGAAGTCGGCCTCGCACCTGCCGAACTTCACGCGGTCAGGTTCGCAGATGCTTGGGATCGCGTACCCGCCGCTGCCCATCTTGCGGCAGTCGATGGTGTCGCCGCTGTCCTCGATGGTGATGTTGCCGACCATCGCGCCGCGCTTCTTGGCGAAGATGTGCAGCTCTTCGCGAAGTGCACCGAGCGTGACTTCCAGGTCCTCGAGGATCGCGTCGCTCTCGGTCTGGTCGTCGAAGGTCTTCTCGCCGGTCTTTTTGCCGCCGGCGTCGTGCACGTCGCCAAGCCCGGTGTAGAACATGCCGCGGAGGCTGGTCGTCTTGTCCTGGTCGATGAGGCGGCTGATGCCGTGGGCGTGCCGCAGGCTCTGCATGAACTTGCGGGCCTGGCCCAGGTTGAAAATCTGCCGCGTGCTGGCCGCGCTGCCCATCTGCAGGATGCCGCGCTTCTTGTTCCACGTCGTATTGCTCGACGAACGCGTGGGCACGTCGAACGTCGGCTCGACGCCCGAGAGCGCACTCTTGGCGATGCCACCGGCCAACGCCTTGAGCGACTCTTGAGTCTTGGCGTCTCGCTCCTTCGCCTCGGTCGAGCGCTTACGCGGGGCGGAGCGGACTTTCTTGGTGGTCTTCTTGGCCATTCGTTCAACCCTGGTCCGTGCTAAAGGTCAGTAGTTTCTCCGCCAGAATGACTCGAAGCGATGCCTCATCCGCAAACATCGCACTCGTGTGGCCGTACCAGCGAAGCGACGCGGCAGCGCAGAAGTTCTCGAGAAGATCAGACTCCCTCGCAGAGTGTCTGAACTGGCAGATGGGTACAACTTGGTCAACATCTTCCCGGGATGAGGCGTTCGGACGCATCAGTACGAGAAAACACGTGCGCGACCCGGATTCTTCAACGGTTGCCACGCCATCCCGCCCGACGCGGACGTTGCTGTATCTCCGAATCGGTATGTCGAATTGACGCCCGTCGCAACTGAAAAGGTCAACGCCACCCGCTCGGATCACACCAATGCCATTCTTGAATCGCAACTCCAACGATGCGTTGAAGCTGGGAATCGGGCCGGAAGGTCGCAAGTTCGCGTCAGTCATCATCATTTCCGACTCACACGCTTCTTCTTGCCGACCTTTTTGCCGCTCTTCTTCCGACGTACTGACACGCTCTCCTCTTCATCCCCGAACAGGCCGCGGCCCGCGTTGGACTCGGCGGCTTTCGGTGCCTGGCCGTTCGACTTCGCCTCCACCTGCGACGGCCGTGCGTCGTTGTCGACGATGATCACGCCGTCGTCTTCGGCCGCCTTCTCCTTCTTCACGAAGTTGCCGTCTTCGTCGAGTTCGGCGTCGGCGATGGCGGTCCGGGCCTGGGCTTGCTCGAGCAGCGCGCCGAGCAGCGCGCCCTCGTCCTCGCCCGTCAGCGCCGCGGTCGAGCGCGCGATCTCGGCGATATAGCGGGCGAAGACGTCCCGCCGCTGGCCCTCGCGGCGCATCTTCTGGCGGCGGCGGAGGTACGTCCCCAACTTGCGGCCGCACTCTTGGAGCGCCAGCCGCATCTCCTTGCGGATCTCGTCGTAGTCGGCGATCGCCTCTTTCGACTCGGAGGTAAACGGCACCCACACGCTGGCCATGTGCACCATGATGACCATCGGGCCCACAGGCAGCGCCCCGCGTGGCTGGCTGAGGCTGTAGTTCTTCCAGCCCGTTTCGACGACGGCCTTGAACGAGCAGCACGCGGATTGTTGGTACAGCAGCGGCACGCGGTTGGCGAAGCGGATGACGCGGGCCGATTCGTCGCCCGGCAGGTCGCCGCCGAAGGCGATGGCCGCTTCGATCTGGAACGGGTTGCCGCGATACACCGCCGGGTCGCGCGTGCTAGCCGCGTAGAACTCCGCCTTCACGCCCTTGAGTAGGCCGCTGAGCATCTGCCGCACGCCGATGGGGGCGAGACAGTCGGTCGGCGGTGCCCGCAGTTTGCTGTCCTGCAGCGCGCGGTACAACCGCTCGGCCGCGTCGTGGTCCACGGTCTTGACGTACGTCTGCCCCGTCAGCGTCTTGCCGCCCTTCACCGACGCCTTGCCCGTGATGTCCTTCACGATCGCCGGCGGCACGCGGCTGAACTCGTTCTTGAAGAAGCCGGTGAGCTGCTTCTCATTCGTGCCCTTGAGCATTCGCAGGAAGTTGCCGAGCTCGACGCCATATGGGTGCGGCTTGATCTCCTCGGTCTCGGGCGGCAGCTCCTCAACGGCGCGCGGGAAGATGTAGCGATCGGCGAGCTCGGTCGTATGGCTGAGCTCGGTCGAGACCTCTTCGACCTCCAGAGCCGGGCCACCGGCAGCCTTCTCGGGTGGGATGAACGTGATCTGCGCGTGCGGGTTCGCGATGGCCGTTTGCTCGAGGTACGCCTCGACGCTGGTCTTGCCGCGCTGGTAGCGGGCCTCCATCTCGATGCGCACGCGCGTGCCCGTGCCGCTGGAAGTCTCTGGAAAGTCGTCGGTCTCGACGTCGATGGTCACCTCGGGCTTGTTCTTCGTGGTGTCCATCGCCAGCTCGAGGTGGTGCGCCGCCTTTCGCTTGCCGGGCTTGGTGGTGATGACCATTGGCTTGCCCGTGGTCATCAGTCCATACATGCCAGCCGCGCTGATGCCGATGCCCTGCTGCCCGCGGCTCATCTTCATGCGGTGGAACTTGCTGCCGTAGAGCAGCCGCCCGAAGATGTTCTCCACCTGCTTGCGCACGATGCCCGGCCCGTTGTCGGTGATGGTGACGGCGTACCGCCCGGGCTTGCTCGGGCTCGGCGGGGCCGTGAGCTCCTCGATCAGCACCTCGATGTCCGGCAGGATGCCCGCCTCTTCGCAGGCGTCCAGCGCGTTGTCGACGGCCTCCTTGACGGTGGTCAGGAGGGCCTTTCGGGGGTTGTCGAAGCCCAGCAGGTGGCGGTTCTTCGCAAAAAACTCACTGACCGAGATGTCGCGCTGCTTGCCCGCCATCGTTTCGGCGGTCGCGCGAGACCTGCTGGCTGGCTTGCTGGGAGTCTTCTTCGTCGCCAACATGCCCCTCCATGGTGGCATAGGCCCGGCCGGGCCGGTTGCGTGCTTCCGTGCGTTGCAGGATAGCTCTCCGAATCGGTCGCGGACCGCTCGCGGCTCCAGCAAGCTGGGCAAGGCAGGCGAGGCTGGCATGGCGTCCGAACACAATTGGCGCTCGAACGGCTGCGTCGTCTTGCCCGGTTTCCCGCATGGGCTTAAAACCTGTCAGGAGAGTGAACCAACACACAGGAGAGAGCCAATGCACCACGCCAGACTCGTCGCCAGCCTTGCCGCCGTAGCCGGACTTGCCGTTGCGGCCCACGGCCAGACCCAGTGCAGCAGCGAAGACGCCAAAGTCACACCGGCCTCCGTCGTCACCGATGATGAATTCGGGGCGTCGTTCGATGCCGCTGCCGCCGGCTTTGGTGTCGTGGGAGCACCAATCGGCGGCGCCGATGGCGCTGGCCGGGCGTTTATCTACGCGATCAACCCGACCGTGCCCCAGCTGCAGTTCACGCTGGCGTCAGATGATGGCGAAAACGGCGACCAGTTCGGTTCGGACGTGGCAGCCGACAACGCGCTCGCGCTCGTGGGGGCGCCGTTCGAGAACGAGTTGGGCCCGGCTGCTGGCGCGGCCTACCTCTTTCTTCGCTCTACTGGCGCCCAGCTCGACAAGCTGACCGCCAGTGATGGCCGAGGTCTCGACCTCTTCGGCGGCGCCGTCGACATCGACTTCGATCGTGCGGTCGTGGGTGCGTCGGACAAGAGCAGTTCAACTGGGGCTGTCTACGTGTTTGAGATCGTGGGCCTCGATGCCGTCGAGCGGTTCAAGCTGACCGCGTCCGATGCGGCTGCCGTCGACCGCTTTGGCAGCTCGATCGCGATCGACGGCGGAGGCGTGACGGCTGGCGAGGTGGGCTACGCGCTCATTGGCGCGATCGGCAACGACGACATGGGCGCAAGCTCCGGCTCGGCGTATCTCTTTGACATCGAGTCCGGCATGGAGACCGCCAAGATCGTGCCCGCCGACGCGACGGCTGGCAACAACTTCGGCTTTGCCGTCGATCTGTTGATCGAAGGCGACGTCGCCGTGGCCGCCATCGCCTCGGACACCGCCAATCCCGACGGCAGCAACGGCTCGGTCTACCTGTATGACGTAAGCGATCGGGCCAACCCGGTGCAGCTGTCCAAGGTGCTCCCGAGCGATCCCATCGGGGTCGGAGACTTCGGCGTCTCGGTTTCGCTCACCGAAGACATGCTGCTTGTCGGTGCCCGCTCGGGAGAGACCACGCTCGCCGGGACGGCCTACGCGTTCGATATCAGCGACCCGACGAACCCCATCCAGACCTCCATCATCCGGCCCGCCGATGCCATCCCGTTCGGCCTGTTTGGCACCGCTTCGGCTTTGTACCAGAGCCCGAGCGGGTTGCGAGTGCTGGCTGGCGCCCCCTCGGCCAACAGCGGCGATCCGGTCCCGGGCACGCTCAACACCGGCGCCCTCTACGCGCTCACCGTCAGCGGGTGCCGCCCCGACATCGACGGCGACTGCCTGCTGACCATCTTCGACTTTCTCGGCTTCCAGAACCTGTTCGACGCCGGTGACCCGGCCGCCGACTTCGACGGCGACGGCTCCCTCACAATCTTCGACTTCCTGGCGTTCCAGAACGCCTTCGATGCTGGGTGCGGGGCGTAAGCAGCAGGGCTGACTAGCAATGTCCCTTCCCTCATTCTGGTGAACCATGAAAATGAACTTGCAATGCAAGTTCATTTTCGTTAGATTGCACGTGCGGCGGCGGGGAACCCGCCGCACTGGGTCATTGGGGCAGCGCCTACTCGGCGCGGCTGTGAGAAGGAGTGGGCGGCATGATCGGAGCATTCATCGGGTCGCTGATCGGTGGAGCGGTCGGGGCAGCAGTCTGGGCGGCCGTCGGGTACTACACAGGGTACGAAGTCGGCTGGATCGCCTGGGGCGTCGGCGTGCTCGCCGGCCTTGGTGCGATGGTGGGGGCCAACCTTGTTGGCGGCGGAGCAAGCACGGGCTCGGGCATCGTCGCGGCGGTGGTCGCGATCGCGGCGGTCGGTGCTGGCAAGCTGACCGTCGTCGAGCTGCTCTACCAGAACGACGCCGATCTCGCGATGGCTTCGGAGTTCAACAACGAGATCCTTATGTGCTATGTGGCCGATCAGGTCGTCGAGCACTGGGAGGAAGAGGGATACCACATCGATTGGCCCGAACTGCCAGAGAACCAGTGGTATCGCTGGCGTGAAGAGGATTACCCGCCGGACCTCTGGGCCGCCACGCTCGAGTACTGGGACGATCAAACCCCCGAGCACCAGCAGGCCGCTCGGGAGGGATTCCGAAAGCAGCACGAAGAGAACGTTGCCTTGGCCGAGGCCGAGTACGCCAGCATGAGCGGCGAGAACTTCCTCAGCGGCTACGACGCCATCTGGATCCTGCTGGCGGTCGGCTCGGCCTTTGGGCTGGGGCAGGGTGGCAAGGACGAGTAGCCCGCGACGCCCCGAACTCGGTCACCGCTCGATCCGGTCCGCCGCCATCCAGAGCCAGCCATCACGTGTCGTGAGCGTGCCGCTCACGACAACCGGCTCGCCGATGAGGCTTGTGTCCTCGTCACGCATCGGCTGGCCGTCCGCGCTTGTCAGCAGCGCATAGTGCGCCACACCAGCTTCGTCCCGCCACGAGATCATGGGCGGTATGCCGCCGCGCACGCACAGGATGGCGCACGCCCGATGCCCAGCGCCGCTGCCCGGCTTCATGGCGCCCATGTAGCACTTGCTGTCGAGGATCTCCGTCGCGATCTCGTGCGAGCCGCGCTCAGCCCGCGGCCGTGCGCCCATCGTGCTCGTAGCACGTGCGTCGCTCGCCGATTGCACCTCGATCATCCGCATGCCGTCGCGTTCGAGGCGATACCCGGTGATGCTCGCGACAGCGCCGACTCTGTCGAGCACGTCTTGTGGCGGTCCAATCTTGCCCACGCCCACGAGCAGCACGCCGGCCGAACCGTCGTCGGGCAGCAGCATGGGGTAGGGCTCTGCGACGATGGTGCCTGTGAGCGTGATCGCGCTGGACGTATCCCACACGCCGGGCCCAGGGTCTCGCTGGCCGAACGCGGATGCCGCCGCCGTGCCGAGCATCAGGCCCGCCAGCCCGCCAACCACAGCGAGCACGAGCGTGAACAACGCCGCTGGCAGCGGTCGGTAGATGACGTAGATACCAGTTCGCTCGCTCACGCGCCACCCCCTTGTGAGATCGACACGGGCGTGGTGGGGATGCCGGGCTCGTTCGGTGTCGGATTCACCTCGACACGCCCGCCCCGTACGCGGAGCTCGTACGTCGGGATCTTCTCGGTGTAGGGTGGCGGGCTCTGGCCGTTCTCGGTGTGGTATTGGTACCCGTGCCACGGGCAGGTGGCACACCCGTCGATGATCTCACCCTCGCCCAGAGGCCCACCCTGGTGCGCACACACGTTGCTCAAGGCCGAGAGCCGGTCGCCATCTCGGAAGACCGCCACCCGTTGGCCGGCACCCAAGCACACCACGCGGGCTCGCTTGTCCGGAATGTCATGCGGCTCACCGATGTCGACCCAGCCGTCTTCCGCTTCATCTGGCTTCGCAGAATCGCGCCGCCACTCGCGTATCCCAGCGACCAGGTGCAAGCCGCCCAACACCATCGCGCCCGCCAGCAACATTGCCGGGAACACGAGCGACTTCTCGCTTCGCAAGACCCCGAACACGACATGTGCGACCACGAGCGCATACGCGACGTACACGGCCATGTGTATCGCCTTCCACACGCCGTGCCCGAGGAATGCAAGCCAGAAGTCGTGGCTCGTCGCCGCCATCAAGAACAACACCAGCAGCGCCAGGAACCCGAGAAACTCGAATCCCACGCTGCCGTCCGGCCGCACGAGCACGGCGAGCACCGGATTGTCGACGCCAAAGCCGCCGTAAAAGCCGTACACGATCAACGCGTGCAGCCCGGCGACGAGGAACGTCGTGACGCCCAGATGCCGCCGATTCGCCAGAAGGAACGTCGTGCGCGGCCAGATCCTCGCCAGCGGCCCGATCAATAACACGACATGCAACAGCACGATCGCCAGCGTGCCAAGTGCGCGCATGACCAGGATCGGCGGCGAAACGTCGTTCGGCGGTGGGTTCACGGCCATTCCGACGCCAACGAACACGCCAACGAACGCGACGCACACGCCCGCGAGTACGAGGTCATACACGACCTTGTGCTTGGTCCAGTATACCGCCCGGTACGCTGCGCTCATGGCTCGGCCCCGACCGAAACGCTCGGGCCCGGCTGTGTGTCACCCGTGCGCTGTATCCAGCTCGCGACGATGATCGCCAGCGTGCCGGCGAGCACGAGCACCCATAGCACAACATGCATGCGCCGATGCGCGGCCCTCACGCCTTGCCCCTTCGCAACCAGCGCCCGAGCACCAGCGGCCAGAGCGCAATCACGCCGGGGATCGCGAACGTCCTGAAGCCCCAGGTTCCGTCCGCGGCGGTCGGATCAATCCGCCCCAGCCCCGCGACGCACATCGGCACGGCCACGAGCAAGCCAAGGCCCGCATATCCAAACACGATCGCAATGATGGCAACGGCCATGCCGCGATGGTACCGCAGGCGGCAGCCTCGATCGCCCCGTAAACCGAACCCTAGTTGCCCCACAGCGAACGCCACTCTGGCCGGCCGCTCCTATCCTGCTGCGTGAGCGAGATCCCCTATCTGCGTCTGTTCCCGACCGCGCTGGAGCCCACCGCCAGCACCGATGCCGAAGGTGCTCAAGGCGTGCCACGTCGCCAGGCCATCCTCCTCACGGGGGCCGGCGGCGAGGTTGGCCATGGCCTGATCCACAGGCTCAGCGAGTCGGTCGACACGCCCATCGTCGCGTTCGATCTGCGTGCGATCGATGACGATCTCGCCAGCCGCTGCCACGCCGTGTTCACCGGAGATGTGCGAGACCCTTTTGCGCTCGCCCCGATTCTCGCTCGATACGAGATCACCGAGGTCTACCACCTCGCCGCGCTCCTGAGCTCGACCGGCGAACGTAACCCATCCCTCGCCCACGACGTGAACACGCAGGGCACGATGAACCTGCTGCGACTTCTCTCCGAGCAGGCCAAGGCCACCGGCAGGCCCGTCAAGTTCATCTACCCCAGCTCGATTGCGGTGTACGGCCTGCCCAGCGAAGCAGAGAAGCAGCGAGCCGGCGCGGTTGGCGAGGATGACTATCTCAATCCCATCACCATGTACGGCGTCAACAAGCTCTGCTGCGAGCACCTCGGCCGCTACTACGCCGAGCACTACCAGTTGCTCGATCGCGGCGAGTCACCCACGCCGATCGACTTCCGTTGCGTGCGATACCCGGGCCTCATCAGCCCCCACACCGCGCCCAGCGGCGGCACGAGCGACTATGGCCCCCTCATGCTGCACGCGGCGGCCAAAGGCAACGAGGCCGTGTGCTTCGTGCCCGAAGACGCCCAACTGCCGTTCATGCTGATGGCCGACGCCATCGACGCCACGCTCGCGCTCGCCCAGGCCGAGCAGCCTTCGCAACGCGTCTACAACGTCGCGAGCTTCGCACCGACAGCGGGTGAGATCGCGGCCGCCGTTGCCAAGCACTTTGAAGGGTTCCAGCCGCGATACGACATCCACCCCGGCCGGGCCCGCATCGTGGCAAGCTGGCCAGGCGACGTCGATCGCTCGACCGCCGCTCGCGATCTCGGCGTTCAAACGCATCGTGACTTCGCCGAGGTGCTGCGAGACGATCTTCTCCCGCCGGTACGAGAAATGTACGGTAGGTGAAAGCGGTTATGCGGACCGTTTGTGGTGAACCCTCGTGGAGATGGTCGACCTACTCGGCGAGCTATCATTTTGACTAGCTCGGAGTCCGGGCACGGCTGTTCCCGATGCGGCGGCCTGCCAACAGAGGATCCCCACTGATGGGCGAAACCCAGCCTCGCGTGCGATTCGGTGACTACACGATCACGCGCGAACTCCCCGAATCGCCAATCGCACGACGACTGCTGGCCATCGAGCCCGGCGGACGCGATGCGAAGGTCCTGCACCTGTTTCCGATCCGCCCCGACGACGCCCAGGTCGCGGTGTTGCGGCGTGCGGTCGACAACATCCGAATGATCGACAACCGGCACGTGCTGCCGGTCGAGAAGCTGCTGCTGGGCATCGTCCATCAGCCCTGCGCCGTCACGCCCTACACCGGGCACCAGGATGGCCTGATCGACCTGGAGTCGCTGCTCGCCGAGAAGGGCGGGCACATGGAACCCGGAGAAGCCGATCGCCTGCTGCGACAGGTGCTCGATGGCCTCGACGCGGCGCACGAGAAGCTCGTGCACCACGGCGCCGTTCGCGCGCGCGACGTGCTCGTCGATCGACGTGGTAGCGCCACCATCGAGATGCTCGGTGTTGCTCGCACACTCGAGGGACTCAGGGGTTTCTCAACCGAAGTGCAGCGAGACGAGATCCGCAGCGTTGTCGAGCTTGGATTCACCTGCCTGACCGGCCACGACGCCGCGACCGTGAGCTTGCCTGCCAGCAAGCTCGTCCGGCGGCTCGATCCTGCCTGGGACGCGTTCTTCGCCCAGGGTCTCGACCCGATCAACGGCTTCGATACCGCTGCGCAGGCCATCGAGGCCCTGCCCAGCGCGAGCTTCGATCGCGAGCCCGAGGTCCAACGCCCAGCACGACCGGGCCTGCTCACCGGTTTCCGTCGCACTGGGGCGGACCGTTCTTGATGGTCGTTCCACCGCGGTAGCCCCGCTGCGTGCGGGTGCGAACACTTGATCGTGCCCGACGAACCCGAATCCACGCCACAGCCAGCGATCGACGCGAAATCACCAGCCCCCAAGGGCCCGTTGGCCGTGGATCTTGCCGGGCTAGAGCTGCAGAGCCCCATTATTCTGGCGGCGGGCACCGCCGGTTATGCCGACGAGATCCTCGACGTGCTGCCCCCCCGGGTGCTCGGTGCCGTCACCAGCAAGTCCATCACCGCGCAGCCGCGTGAGGGCCACCCGACCTGGCGCATGGTGCCCCTGCGCGGCGGTATGCTCAACGCCATCGGGCTGGCCAACACGGGCATCGATCGATTCGCCGAGCATGTCGCGTCGACGCACGACCTGGCCCGTCATGCGGTGAGGCTCATCGGGTCGGTCGCCGGCGACACGATCGACGGGTACGTACGCGTCGTCGCCGAGATGGACGGGCTTGAAGGCGTCGACGCGGTCGAGCTCAACGTCTCATGCCCGAACGTGCACGGCGGCGCCGACTTCGGTGTTGATCCGGAAGCGCTGGCCGATCTTGTCGCGGCCACGCGCGAGGCGCTGCCCAGCAAGCCGCTCATCGTCAAGTTGCCACCGGTTGCCACGGGCATGCCGGGCATCGTGACGATCGCGAAGTCCGCGATCGAGGCTCGAGGCCGATCCGGTGGCCCCAACGATCGTCCCGGTGCTGACGTGTTGTGCCTGGCAAACACCACGCCCGCGATGGCCATCGACGTCGAGACCCGCAAGCCCAGGATCACCAACAACACGGGCGGGCTTTCAGGACCCGCGGTGCACGCGATAGTCGTGAAGCTCGTGCACGATGTTCATCGATCGGTCGCCCGCGATGCCGGCGTGCCCATCATCGGCCTCGGCGGCGTGACCAGCTGGCGTGAGGCGGCCGAGTTCGTCCTTGCCGGCGCGTCGGCAATAGGCGTCGGCACCGGAGCGATGGCTGATCCGTCAAGTCCGGCTCGCATCCACAAGGGATTGAAGCGCTGGACCGAGCGCATGGGCGCAATCAAGCTGACGGAGCTCGTCGGCAGCGTTGAGGTTCACTAGAGACAAAGACAAGCGTCAGGACGACGCAGGATCGGGGCCATTGCGGCGCTGCGGCGGCGGCGCTTCACGGCGAGTGTCGCGTGCCGGGGTCGACTCTGCGTCTCGCATTGGGATGCGACCGGTCAGGTGCGCCCGGAATCGGTCGACGTCCGAACGAAGCGCAGCGGCCTCGTCCTCACCAGGCAATCGGCCATCGGCCTGCGAGCCAGCGTCGGCGAACGCCGAGCCGTTGAACCGGGCATTGCCCTCGTCGACCTCGTAGTACCGGTTGGCCAGACCATCGGCCCACGGCTGCCACGCCTCGGTGCCACCCATGAAGTGCACGGCCGCCGAGACGATCATGGCGATGACCGCTGCAGCGGCCAGTGGCGGTCGCAGCGAAAACTCCAGGCGTCGGTTCGAGAACCGGCTGTCCCGGTACACCGTCACACGCTCGCCACGCATGTCTGCTTGGCGTTGTGCCGCCAAGTTGGACATCACGCCCGCCCGCACTCGCAGCGGAGCCTTCTCCCCGGGCCAGCCCTTGGGATCGCGCAAGAGCGATTCGATCCGGCGACCGACGACCTTGCGCCGGCGACGGGTGCTCGAACTGGGATGGTGCTTTGGACGGCTCACGAGATCAATGCTACTCCCGCTCAGTATTCGCTCCGTCGGGGTCGAGCGTAACGCGGGATCCTACTCATTCATCCTCTTCCATCGTCCTGCGATGGCGCAGCGGATCAGCGAGCGGCAGGACGCGAGGTCTTTGCGGGAATGTCCTTATTCGGCGACGCGATGTCGACGGCCCGCTCACGGAGGGCTTCACCCAGAACGTTCCGTGAACGCAGCAGCATGACTCGGACCGCCACGCCCGACTTGTCCATCACGCGGGCGATCTGGGCGGGGCTGAGCCCCTCGACATACCTCAGCCAGACCGCGGTGAGCTGGTCACGATTGAGCACCGACTCGGCGATCTGCCAGATCCGCTTGCGGTCGTGGCTCGCGTCCGGATTCCGGGGCTCGTGGCTCGGAGCGGCGGCGTCAACGTAGCCGATAGCCGACTCCGGAGCCACGCGAACACGAGCCCGGCGACGGGCAGCCGATGCGGCAAGCCGTGCGGCGATCGTCAGCAGCCAGGGTGCCAGCGGGCGCTCGGGCTCGTAGGTGTGCAGCTTCTGCCAGGCACGCAGGAACGTGTCTTGGGCGACGTCCTCGGCCTCGGCCGAAGAGCCCGTCCGGCGGAGCAGGAAGCGGTAGACGCGATCCTGGTACCGGGTCACGAGCACGTTGTACGCCGCGACCGACCCTTCCTTGGCCAACTCCGACAGTTCCTGATCACTCAGGTTGTCGACCGGCACGCCGGGCCGCCCATGAAACGGGACTTCGAACGGGATGGGGCCAGCAACGGACGCGGACATTGCCATTAGGTTAACGCATCCGTGCCAAAATCCAAAGCGGTTGCACGCTTGGGGTTATCCATAAATATCTGTTCAATCCGTCGGATAGTGCCCATCGGTCGCCGTTATCGGTCAATCATGAGCCGGAGTCGCGTTCTTCGGTGACGCCGACCAGGCGGGAATCGTTCTCCTCGCTGGCGGGCTCGCCAGGCAAAGAGATCGCGTTCTGCATTGCCAGTTCCACCGTCAGACCTTCCCTTGAGACCTCGCTGGACCCGATCAGGTCGACAAGGGCCTCGAGCGCGGGCGCATCGGTCGCCATTTTCTGGGCTCCGTGCGTCCAGAACTCGACCATGTTGTTGAGCGAAACGACCATTTGCTCGCCATCGGCCGACTCGCCGCCGTCCACGCGCATCCGGGCAAACACGACCGTTCGCTCGGCTTCTTGGCGATAGCCAAGATACCCGTGGATCGACCGGGCCGAAGCGAGTAGGGCCGATTGCAGCGGTGGGTGTGCTCTGTCCAAGTCATTCGCCCGCACGATGATGACGCATCCCTGCGGGCTCTCTTGCGCCTGCGAGGTCCCTTCCTGGGCAGGCACACGTCCCGGGTTGTTCGACCTCGAGGTATCCAGCAGCAGGCCGATGCACGACTGCAACTTCTCGGAGTGATCCGAGAGCACGGCAACGAGTTCCCCAGAGTCTTTTGACCCAACCGGAACCAAAGCCACGTGGACCGACAGCGCATCGATCGTCCAAGCCAAGATGCCGCGGCCGTCTGCCTGTCGGGCCGCCCGCAGAATCAGGGGATACCCGTCGTGGTCAGATACATGCTGCTGGATGGCCTCTCGCAGCGCCGCACCGCCCTGCAGCATCGTCGTGGTCTGGCCCTTGGCATCGGGCCCACGGGTGATGGTGCCGAACAAGGTGATGTCGGTCAGGTCCATGCGGGCGTCGATGCCCATATCGCTGAGGGTCGCACCCCACGCGGAGGTAACCAGCGCGTCGAAGATCGGTTTGAGCGCCTCGGCCTCGCGTAGACGCTCGGCATCGATGTGAACGACCCAGTCGCTGCCCTTGGCTACCCAGTGCTCGGGAAGCGGCCCGGCATGGGCGGGAGGCGCAGCCAGCAGAAGTGCAGCGATGCCGCACGCAATGCCAAAAACTCCGAAGAGCCTCAACCGCATCAGGATGAGGGCCGTTGTGGACACCGCAGGGCTCCCCGTGCCTGCATAGGGCTCGCACGTAGGCGGCGTTTCGGCTGAACACCGATTCGTGCCTCGCGAGCCTAGACGCGGGGTTCGGCGGCCAGCGCGTCGCCGGGCGGTACCATGAGCCCCCTGAGGGGGTTGCACCCGCATGCTCGCGTTGTACACGATCGCCATCTTCCTGGCCGCGGCGCTGCTCTTCTGTGTGCAGCCCATGCTCGCACGCATGCTGCTGCCCCGCCTGGGCGGCAGCCCGGCGGTCTGGACGGCGGCGATGCTGTTCTTCCAGTCGGGGCTCCTGCTGGGCTATCTCTCGGCCCATTTGCTTGGTCTCGTCGGCCGACGGGCGCCTCGTGTGGCGGTGGGAGCGCACGTCGTGCTGGCCGCACTCGCGGTGCTTGCCTTGCCATTGGCGTTGCCGTCGGGTTCACCCCAGGGAGCACCGGCGTTGTGGGTGATGGCGGCGCTAGCGCTGACGGTGGGGGCGCCGTATCTGGTTCTGTCATCGGTGTCGCCACTGGTGCAGAAGTGGATCTCCAAGACCGACCACCCGTTCGCCGCCGACCCCTACCCGCTCTACGCGGCGAGCAATGCGGGAAGCATGCTGGGGCTGCTCGCGTACCCGTTCGTGCTCGAGCCGCTGCTGAGCCTCGAGCAGCAGCGAACGTGGTGGTCTGTGGGCTACATCGCGCTCGTCGTGGTGTTGGGTTTGGGAGGCGTGCTTGCCGTTAGGCGAACGCGTGAGCCACAACAGATGGCAAGCGCCACGCCCGCCGAGCCCATCGCCTGGCCGCGCCGGTTGGCGTGGGTCGGGCTGGCGTTTGTGCCATCGAGCCTCATGCTGGGCGTGACGCAGCACCTGACGACCGACGTCGCCGCCGCGCCGCTGCTGTGGGTGGTGCCTCTGGCGCTCTACCTGCTCACGTTCATTGTCGCCTTCGGCGTGCGCAAGCCCGGCTTGGACCGGTGGGTTGCGCGGCTCACGCCCATCGCCGTGGTTGGCGTCGTTGTTGCCATCCTGTTACACGCCCGGCAGCCCCTCGTTGCCGTCGCGGGTGCGCACCTCGCCGCGTTCGCGCTCGCGGCGCTGCTGTGCCACCTGCGGCTGGCCTCGCTCCGGCCGCACGCTGGGCACCTCACCGAGTTCTACCTGCTGGTCGCCCTTGGCGGCGTGCTCGGTGGCGCGTTCAATGCGCTGCTCGCGCCGATGGTGTTCGATCGTGTGCTCGAGTATCCCATCGCCATCTCGCTAGCCTTGCTCGCGTTGCCGGGCTTGCCAAGCCGCAAGGCCTCGGACAAGGACGCCGGCCTTGATCGCCCTGCGACGCAGATCGCCGTGGGCTTCGCTGTCGTCGCAGCGTTCGTGTGCATGCTCGTGGTGCTCGGTGCACTAGGGTTCCAGCCATTGTCTGCGTCGGCATCGTGGTGGGAGCGTGGGCTCGCGGTGGGCGTGCCGGCCTTGACGCTCTATGTCATCTATGCGCGTGCTGCGGCGTTCGCCCTCGCCGTCGGTGGCGTGCTGCTGACCGCGAGCTTCTGGCGCGGCCCGGCCGATGTCGTGCACATCGAGCGAACCTTCTTCGGCGTGCACACCGTGGAGGAGGTCCGCGTGCGGTGGCGCGACGGCTCGATTGCCACGCTCCACCAACTCCGCCACGGCTCGACCGCCCACGGCCTGCAGCGCATCGACACGGGCGGTGTGCCCGTGCCGCTGGCGTACTACCACGACCTGAGCCCCGTGGCCGACGTGTTCGCGCTGGTCGATGGTCAGGCCGCCCCCCGGCAGCACAACGCGCTCGATCGCGTCGCGCTCGTGGGCCTAGGCACCGGGGCGCTCGCCGCGTACGGGCGGCCGGGCATGGTCATGCACGCGTACGAGATCGATCCGGCAGTCGTCGACATCGCCACCGATTCGCGGTATTTTACGTTCCTCAGCCAGAGCCGGGCCGACGACATCGAGTACTTCGTGGGCGATGGCCGCCTGCTCATCGAGCAGCACGAGGGCGAGCCGTACGACCTGATCGTGCTCGACGCGTTCAGCTCCGATGCCATCCCGGTGCACCTGCTCACGCTCGAGGCGTTCGAGAGCTACCTCGCTGTGCTGGCCGACGGCGGCGTGCTGGCGGTGCACATCTCGAACGTGTACCTCGACCTCGAACCCGTGGTGGCCAAGGCGGCGGAGAAACTCGGCCTCTTCGCCACCATGCGTACGGATATGCGAGACCCGCAGGAGAGCCTGGAAACCGGGCGATACACCAGCACGTGGGTGATGCTCTCGCGCGAGGCCGAAGATCTCGCGCCCCTGGCCCGGCGCTCGCTTTGGCGGCAGCCGCAGGCGCCCGAGAGCTTCCGCCTGTGGACCGACGATCGCAGCAACATCCTCTCTGTGCTCGGAGCGCCGCCGCAGGGCTAGGGCCAACATACCATCTCCGATGCCGACACTCGACTACCAGACCGCCGGAGAGAGCCACGGCCCGGGCATGCTCACCATCGTCACCGGCATGCCCGCGGGTGTGCCGATCGATGTCGAGGGGATGAACCGCGAGCTCGCGCGGCGGCAGGGCGGCTACGGACGCGGCGGCCGCCAGCGTATCGAGACCGACACCGTTGAGTTTTTGAGCGGCATTCGCATGGGCAAGACGCTCGGCTCGCCCATCGCCATGCGCGTGGCGAACAAGGACTCGCGCATGGACGACGCCGAGCGCACGCCGCCGGTGTACCGACCAAGGCCAGGCCACGCCGACCTTCCAGGCTCGCTCAAGTGGCTCACGACCGACTGCCGGGGAACGCTCGAACGCGCGAGCGCCCGAGAGACGGCCGCCCGCGTCGCCGCCGGCGCGCTCACACGCGGCCTTCTCGAGTTCTTTGGCATCACGGTGTTCGGCTTCGTACGCAGCGTCGGCATGGCGCGCACCGAGGCGGTAGTCTCGCCCGAGGACCACGCGAGTCTGCTCGAAGCTCGCGACGCGAGCGAGACGTATTGCCCCGACGCCGACGCGACGAAGAAGCAGATCGAGGTCATCCGCCAGGCCAAGGTCGACAAGGACACCGCCGGCGGACTGTGCGAGGTGCACGTATTCGGCGCGCCGCCCGGGCTGGGCAGCTGCGTTGACTGGAGGCTGAAGCTGGACGCCCGGATCGCGTATGCCGTCATGGGCATCCAGGCCTTCAAAAGCGTCGAAATGGGCATGGGCCGCCAAGTTAGCGAGCTACCGGGCTCTCAAGTGCACGACCCGATCCGCTTCGATCGGTCAAGAGCCGACGGCCCATCGCTGGGGTTCATACGAGACACCAACAACGCGGGCGGTGTCGAGGGCGGAATGACGAACGGCCAGCCCGTGGTGGTGACGGGCGCGATGAAGCCCATCTCCACCCTCTTGCGCGGCATGCCGTCGATCGACCTGAATACCAAGGAAGCCCAGCAGAGCGACTACGAGCGCAGCGACGTGTGCGCCGTGTCGGCGGCCAGCGTGGTCATGGAGAACGTGGTCGCGTTCGAGATCGCCCGCGCGTTCCTCGACAAGACCGGCGGCGATTCGCTCACCGAGGTGCAGGCGCACCACGACTCATACATGGAACTCGTGAAGATCCTGCCGCTCGAGCCGCCGATGACGACGATTGCCGACCGCAGCTGATTATGCGGCTTCGCCCGAGCCCGCTTGGCGCATGAGCGACTTCCACGAATCGGCATCGACCTCGTAGTGGCGACGTAGGCCTTCGCCCAATTCGTCGGTCTCGCAGAGCGCGAGCGTGCACTCGGCACCGAACGTCGAGGATGCAAAACGGAGCGCCCGGGGGAGCTGCTCGCGCGTCGTTACGAGCACGAGCGATCGCCCGTCGTAGCGGATGGGGATCATCGCAAACTGGGCCGCCTGGCGGCCAGAGAGCACGCACAGCACGTGGTCGGGGATCTCGACCGTCGATGGGTCGAGCCACTCGGCGATGGCGCCGTATTGCTCGGCCCAGACCGTTTCGATCTCGTCCTGGCTGACATCGAACATCTTCTCGGCGAGTTCGCCGAACGGACGGTTCGTGCCCCGCTGGGCGCGTAGCACCTGATCGCGCTGCGTCTCGCTCAGGATGCCTCGGTCGACCAGGATCTCGCCCATCGGCTTGGACATGCCAACACCCTCCGGCGCGGCTGGATTGGTTCGCCGCGTCGGTCCTGGCATCGGGTATTCAACGCCCTCCACCGAGCGGTCATGCCGCGCCACGCAGCGCCGTGAACGGTCGACGGCCGCGCAATCGTCGGCGTCGTTGCAGGCGGCAAGGTCGAGCTCTTATCCGGACGAACCAAGAGCGGTCACTTGCCCACGCAGAAGCTCGCGAAGATTCGGCCGAGGACCTCGTCGGGTGAGACCTTGCCGCCGAGCTCGCCCAGCGCGTCGAGAGCTAGCCGCATCTCGGCGGCTACGAGCTCGCCCTCGGCCGGCAGGCATTCGGGTTCATCATGGAGCAGTGACTCGATCGAACGATCGAGCGATTTCATGGCCGCGGTCGCCAGGGCGTGGTGTCGCGGAAGGAGGCCCGCACCAGCGTCCTGGCGGGCATGTTCGATGGCCTCTGCGACCGCCATGCGGAGCGAATCCAGGTTGAGCCCGGTGCGCACGCTGACGGCGATCGCGTCCTCTGCGTGCGTGCTCACGTCGTCCGATTTTGTGCGCACGCGGATGGCGTTGTCGGTAGTACCTGGCTCATCGAAGCGCCCCTCTGGGTCGCAAAGTATCACAAGATCTGCCCGCTCCATCGCGGCGTCGATGACCGATTGCATGCTGGCTCGCTCCTCGGCGTCGAGCTCGATGATGGACCGACCCTGCATGCCCGGTAAGTCGGTTAGCTCGCACTCGAGGACGCCGATCGACGGGTGCTCGAGACGGAGCGATTCGACGACGGCATCTCGGGTTGCGTGCTCGGTTGCCGAGACCACCGAGCGCGTGCGCCCGAGCAGCGCGTTGAAGAGGCTCGTCTTGCCCGCATTGGGCGCACCGGCGAGCACCACCAGCGGCCGGGCCGCCTGGCTCTCTCTGCCGCGTTTGCCGGCCAGCTCCCGCTCAAGTTCGCTGCGGAGCGCACGCAGGCGGTCTTGCAGCGTCCCGGCGGCGATGGGCACGACGTGCTCCTCCTCACTGAAGTCGGCGGCCGCTTCGACCAACGCGAGCAGCGACGCGAGCTCGTCGACCATGCGGGCGTAACGCCGTCCTGACTGGCCCGAGAGCAGGCGGTGCGAGGCTTCGAGCTGGGTGTCGGTGCTCGCGGCAATCGTCGCGGCCACGCCCTCGGCCTGCTCGAGCGTGAGGCGCCCGTTGAGGTAGGCTCGGGCGCTGAATTCGCCGGCTTCGGCGTGCCGCACGCCGGGCTGGCTGAGCAACTCACGCACGATCGCCGCTACGAGCGTGGGTGAGCCGGGAGAAAACAGCTCGACTGTGTCCTCGCCGGTGTAGGACCGAGGGCCGGGGAGTCTCACCGCGAGCGTCGGCAGCTCTCCGATCGTGAGATCGAGCCTGATGGGCCCGACGCCGCGGCTCCGATCGATCGGGCTGACGGCGATGGCATCGATGGCACTGAACGCGCTGCTGCCCGACAGCCGCACCACCGCGCGCGCACCGGCGGCCATGGGCGTGGCCGGCGCGACAATGGTCGACGTGGTGTCCATCGAGCCAGACCGGCGGGGTTAGGGGCGGCGGCCCTTGCGGCGGTTCTCGGTCTTTTTGCGGCGGGCGCCGAGCGCGCCGCTGGTCGGACCCTTCACGGGTCCCTGGCCGCGGGCTGCTTGCATCATCTCCTGACGCTGCTGGGCACGCTCCATGAGACGCTGCATGTAGGTCTTCTTGCCCGGGTCGCGTTGCTTGGGCGTCAGCAGGTCGTTCTTGTTGATGTGTGCGCGGATGTAGCGCATCTCGATGATGCCCAGCGCCGAATTCGCGATGAAGTAGACCGCCAGGCCGCTGGGCGCGTTGTACATGAAGATCGGGAACATCACCACCATCATGACCTTCATCATGCGCTGCTGGGCCTGCTGCTCGGGCGTCATGGTGGCGGTGGGCGGCGGCATCATGTACTTCTGCTGCACGAAGAACACGACACCCAGCAGCAACGGCAGCACGTTGATCGCCGTGATCGTGCCCATGAGAGGCAGCGCGAAGTGCATCGCCTGCGGCAGCGGGATGGCGCTGTCGGGCTGGGCGAGGTCGGCCAGGAAGGGCCAGCCGCCGAGCAACTGGAACACGCCAAAGAAGCCCGCCTCGTGGCGCAATTCGATGGCGAAGTAGAGAGACGCGTAGAGCGCGATCCAGACTGGCGTCTGGAGGAACATGGGCAGGCAGCCCAGCATGCCGGCGGGGTTGATGCCTTCCTCGCGCCAGAGCTTGGCCATCTCGGCCTGCATCCGCTTGGGGTCGCTCTTGTACTTCTCCTGGATCTTCTTCTGCTTGGGCGCCATCTGTTGCATCTGATGGCTGAATCGCTGCACGCGGATCTGGCTCCACTTTGTCACCGGGTGGAGCACGGTGCGCACGATGAGCACCAGCACGACGATCGCCAGCGCCCAGTCGAACGTGACGTAGTCGTGGATGAGGTTCAGCAGCCAAACCAGGATGTGGGCAAGCCACGGGAACGTGCAGAATCCGCAGGGCCCGCCGAAGGTGTACTGCACCAACTGCCGCAGCATGACTGCCTCGGCCGACGGGTTCGATGAGATGAGCGAGCGTGAGAGCGGGCCCGCGTAGATGCCAATCTGGTGCTCGGAGGCGGCGCCCGCGTCCACTTCGTACGCGGGGCTCGTCACCTCGAGGCCGAGCACGTAGTTGGGCTCGTTGGGTCGGGCGGCCGGATCGAGCAGGACGCGAGACACCGACTCCACGGGCGTGAGCAGCGGGATCGACGTGCTCGGTGTGTCGCCCTCAGCAACGCCGTGAATCGCCACGCCGAAGTAGCGGTTCGTTAGGCCTGCCCACGCGAGCCTGTTGCCGTTGTTCTCCGCCTTGGTGGTGGGCCAGAGTTGTTGCGAGGCCTCGTAGCGCCCGGTCTGCTTGTCGCGCTTGCCCGAGACGCCGCCGATGGTCTCCATGTAGTCGCCACCGACCACGAAGCCGGGGTTGCCCGGTTCGACGAACCCGAAACGCACGCGCCGCTTGTCGCCGCCGTAGCCCTGGCTTTCCTGGTAGAGCTGCGCTGGGCCGAAGGTGATCCAGCGGACACGCATGGGCTGGTCGGTCAGGTTGCGGGCCGAGTGCTGCAGCGTGAAGTCGTGGCTCGTGCCGTCGGCCTGGTAGTGTCGCTCGAGCGTGAGCACGGGCGTGCCCTGAGCGTCGGCGATGGTCGCTTCGAATCGCCCGGGCTCGACCTGGTTCCACGCGGGCTGCACCACTCCGGCGTCGTCGAGGGCCGTGTAGATCGGCACGCGCTGTCCGTTGATCTCGACCGCGACGGCGGCGAACGGCACGATGCGGACCGTGCCGCCGGTGACGGTGGGGAGGTTCCAGGCTTCCTGCACGGGCACGGGGTCGGCCGAGCCAAGCTTTCGCGAGTAGTCGGCCAGCTCGATGCGCTGCACGCCAGCGCCGAGCGGCGAGAAGGAGAGCTCGAGCTTGAACGACTCGGGGTCGACGCCGCCGACGCGGGTTGGTTGCATGGCCGCTTCGGTGTCGACGGCGGGGAGCACGCGGTAGCTTTCCGCGGTGCCAGGTGTGGCGCCCGGCGTCGTGCTCGGGGTGGCTTGCTCGGGCAGATCGATGGGCTCGTCCGACGGTTGCTCACCCGACGCGGCGGCCTCGCCGTCGGCGGGCTGCTCGTCGGATTGTTCAGCGCTCGCAGGCGGAGCATCTGTGGAGTCTGGCGATGCTGGAGACTCCGGCTGCTGCTGCGGTGCCTGCTGCTGCTGGCTCTGCTGGCCGGGTGTGCCGGTGCCGGCCTGATTGAACATCGGCACCACGATGAGCAGGCCGACGGCAACGAGGATCGACAGGGGGATCAGGATTCGAGCGATGCTCTTTGTCGGTGCTGCCATGGGTCTCTATTGCCCGCCAAAGAGGCGATCGCCCAGGTAGTCGTCGAGCTCGGCGATGGCCTTGATCTTGTCGGCGGTGTCCTGGATGTCGTACTCGACGCGGTGGAATTCGACGCGATCCTCGTGCAGCATCGCGTAGCAGGCGCGGGGGTCGCCGTCGCGTGGCTGGCCAACCGAGCCCACGTTAATGATGATCTGTTCGCCCTCGCGTAGCTTGAAGCCCGACTCGCCGAGTTCGTCGGGCGGATAGAAATCGGGCTCGTCGGTGAAGACGCCCGGCACGTGGGTGTGGCCCACGACGCAGGCGCCCTCAAATCGCTCGAAAATGGCCTCGAGCTTCTCGGGCGCGTCTCGGACGTCCTTATCGAAGATGTACTCGTTGATGGGCCGGCGGGGCGAGCCGTGGACGGCCAACAGCGGTGCCTTCAGCGGAGAATCGGCGTCGGCCACGCGGACGCGGAGACGGCCCAGAAAGTTGTACCGCTCGGTTCGCTTGGCCTCGTCGGGTTCGGCGTCGAACTGCTCGCGTGTCCAATAGGCCGAGCCGGCTGCCATAGGGTTGAAATTGGTGGGCTCGTAGAGCACGGCAAAGTCGTGGTTGCCCATGAGCGACCAGGCGCAGCGTTCGCGAACAAGGTCGACGCACGCCAGCGGCTCGGGGCCATAGCCCACGATGTCGCCCAGGCAGACGATGCGATCAACGCCCTTGGCCTCGATGTCGGCCAGCAC
Source organism: Phycisphaerales bacterium (assembly GCA_965227775.1). Lineage (GTDB taxonomy): Bacteria > Planctomycetota > Phycisphaerae > Phycisphaerales > UBA1924 > JAHCJI01. Next base: position 3,152,440 of record OZ245777.1, on the reverse strand, counting down.
GGCCCGCAGCGCGGTGGCGTTTCCGTGCATGTCGCTGATCACGGCGGTCGGCAATGAACACATCCTCCGCGGGCAAGCCCGCCGGCTTCCAAGGCCCCACGGAACCCTGCTGGGACCGCAGTGGGCGGGAGTGTACGGAACCGATGGCCCCAAGGCCATTACCGGCCGTCGGTGGCTGATCGGGTCCGCGACATCCCCGGGGAAGGCCTTCGCTGCCAGATCGGCGGGCCGGTGACACGCCGATGACCGAACTGGGCGGGGGCTTCCGGCCGATATGGGCTGCGTCGGCGAGCCGAGTCGCCTTGGGGCGTCTGGGATTGGTGGGCAAACTGGCCCATCGCTTGCAGCCGGCAAGCTGGCGAGCCGATGAACGGCTTGTCGGGAAGCCTCCACCCCGATCGGCGGGCAGCAGCCCAGGCCGGTCGGTATTTACACGGATACGGGTCGGCCTCGCGTCGGCTTCTAGAGAGGAGAAGGTCCGCCCATGCCCGCATCGGCAGTTTCCTACCAGCGCACGCGTGAGATGACCATCGACGAGCTCTTGCTCGAGAACCGGGTCGTCTTCCTGATCGGTGAGATCAACTTTGCCTCGGCGGCCCGCGTCATGATGCAGATGCTGTACCTCGAAGACCAGAAGCGAGGCCAGCAGATCAACTTCTACATCAACAGCCCCGGCGGTGCGGTCGACGACACGCTTGCCATCTACGACACCATGCAGTTCCTTTCCAGCCCGGTGGCGACGTATTGCATCGGCCGGGCGTACTCGGGCGGCGCGGTGCTCCTCACCGCGGGCGAGAAGGGCAAGCGGTACATCCTGCCGCACGCCAAGGTCATGATCCACCAGCCCTACGGCGGGATCACGGGGCAGGCCGAGGACATCCGCCTGCAAGCCGAGCAGATTATCAAGAGCAAGCGTGCGCTCAACGACATCCTGGCGAGCCATACCGGTCAGGACGCCGAGACCATCCAGCGCGATAGCGAGCGCGACAAGTACTTCAGCGCCGAAGAGGCCAAGGCCTACGGCATCGTCGACGAGGTGCTCCAGCACACGAAGAAGTCCGGCGGCTGAGCCGACGCGACTTCCAGCACCCCGTCTTGCCGCTGACCGTAGAAGACCAACCCAAGCCGGAGATACCCGCCAATGAGCGTTGAATCGAACTACCTGGTGCCCATCGTCATCGAGAAGACCGGTCGCGGAGAGCGGTCGTACGACATCTACTCGCGCCTGCTCAAGGACAGGATCATCTTCCTGGGTGGGCCGGTGATGGACGACATGGCCAACCTCATCGTCGCCCAGCTGCTCTTCCTGGCAAACGAAGACCCCGAGAGCGACGTGCACCTGTACGTCAACTCGCCCGGCGGCAGCGTCACCAGCGGCCTGGGCATCATCGATACGATGAACTTCATCCAGCCCGACGTGTGCACGTACATCATCGGCCAAGCCTCCAGCATGGGCTCGGTGATCGCTGCCAGCGGCGCGAAGGGTAAGCGGTACTGCCTTCGCAACAGCCGCAACCTCATGCACCAGCCGCTCATCGGCGGCGTCATGGAGGGTCAGGCGACCGACCTGGAGATCGAGGCCAAGGAGATCATCCGCCTCCGCGAGCGGCTGTACCAGATCTACGCCGACGCGACGGGGCAGGACAAGGACAAGATCGAGCGCGACTGCGATCGCAACCTGTGGCTCGATGATCAGGAGATGATCAAGTACGGACTGATCGACAAGGTCCTCGAGAACATGCCCCGCGTGGCGCACCACGAGACGGACGACTAATCGCCCGGCTCGAAACCGCTTGCTCCATACCCGAGCGTAATCAGCCCTGCTGGTCGCCGACGATGCGTGACTCGAGCCGATCGAGTTCGCTGGCGAACTGCGGGTCGCTCTCGCGCAGCTCGGCGACCTTGCTATAGCCGTGCATGACGGTGGTGTGGTCTCGGCCGCCCAGGTATCCGCCGATCTCTTCCAGCGAGTGCCGGGTGTGCTTGCGCGCAAGGTACATCACGACCTGCCTCGGCCGGGCGATCGAGCGGGTCTTCTTCTTGGCCTGCAAGTCGCTCAGCTTGACGCCGTAAAAGCTGATCGCCGCGTCGAGCACGGCCTGCATCGTCGCGCTCGTTGAGACATCGACGCGCTCTGGTGCGGCGATCGTCTTGCGGGCCAGATCGAGATCGATTTCCTCGCCATCGACCGAGGCGCGGATCTGCAGGTTCGTGATCGCGCCCTCGAGCTCGCGGATGTTCGAGTCGATGCTCGCCGCCACATGTTCTGCAACCCCTTCGCCGAGCGTGAGTCTTCGCAGGCGGGCTTTGGTCTGCACGATCGCGATGCGCGTCTCGTAGTCGGGCGCCTCGACCGCGGTCACCAGGCCCCACTTGAAGCGGCTCACCAGCCGGTCCTCGAGGTCCGGGATGTCCTCGGGTGGCGCGTCGGAGCTCAGCACGATCTGACGGTTGGTTTGGTATAGGGCATTGAAGGTGTGGAAGAATTCTTCCTGCGTGCGATCTCGCTTGGCCAGGAAGTGCACGTCGTCGATCACCAGCATGTTCACCTGGCGAAATTCGTTGCGAAAGTCGCCCATCCGCCCGGCCTGCACGGCCTCCATGAACTGGCTGGTAAACTCGTCGCACGAGACGTACTCGATCACCCAGTCGGGGTGCTGGTCCTTGATGCGGATGCAGATGGACTGGAGCAGGTGGGTCTTGCCCAGCCCGACGTCGCCGTGGATGAATAGCGGGTTGTACCGCATGCCCGGCTCTTCGGCAACGGCCTGCGCGGCGGCGTGCGCGAGGCGGTTGCCAGGACCGATGATGAAGTTCTTGAACGTGTTGTCCGCGTTGATCGCGAGTTGGCGGGCATTGCGCACGGGTGGTGCCGCCTGCCCGTGGGGCCCGACGAAGCGGACGTTTACGAGTTGGCCCGACGCGAGCCGCGCGGCTTGCGTGAACATACTCGCATAGTCGCGCTCCATGTGGTCACGCTGCACGTCGCTCGCGCACCGCACCGTGAGCAGGCCCGACGCCAGCGCGACCGGCTCGAGTTCGTCGAACCACACACGCACGAGGGTGGGCTGCTCAGATCGGACGGTGGCGAGCGCTTCGGCCCACAGGGTCATGGCCTCAGGGCGGCCGCTGTGCGAGTCGTGGCCCGAACCGTTCGAAGAGCCACTAGACGAGACGAAACCCATGAAGGCACCCCAGTCGGCGTCGGTTCCTTGTTCGGCGGTGGGCACAAGACAGCGTCGCCGCTTCCGCGGCTGATTCTGCCTGCACGGTCACGGGTGGCCCGGGTTCCCACCGCTCGAACGGACGCGGGCATCAAGATACCACAATTCGCCGAGCGTGTCAACCACTTCCGACATGCGACCGGAGCCGAAGGCCGCTGGCGCGTTCGTAGCACTACTTTTCGTCGGACTCTTCGTTCGACTCGGCAACGAGCCGCTCGTACTCGTGACGGTTCGCGCGGTGGTCCATGAGCACCCGTACTCGTGAAAGTTGCTCGGGGTCGAGCCGCTCCTCGAGCGCCTGGCGAACATCCCCTAGTTGCGTGCGGCGAGAGATGTGCCCCAAGATCAGAGTCTGACAATTCAAGAGCGGAAGCCACTGGACGATGTCGTCCACGTGCATGTGCATGCCGATGCGCGACCGCTTGTGGTGGCCTTTCTCGAAGAACGTGCACTCGGCGATGACGACGCGAGCCTCGCGAATGTCCGAGCGCAGCAGGTGGGCGCCGGGCAGCGTGTCCCCCGTGTAGGCCACCAGCGGAACCTCGAAGCTGCGGGTGATCTCCTCGCCGCGCTTCTTCAGCTCAACGAGCTTCTCCTGGGGTAGCCCGACGAAGTCTTCTTTGAGCTTGGTGCGCTTCTCGTAGACCACGTAGCCCATGGAGGGGGCCGTGTGCTCGGTGTGGAAGCCGCGGAGGAAGTGGTTGGGCTTGAGCGGGTGGCTCTGGCCGTCCTCGAGTGGGTAGATCTCGAACGGTGTGCGCTGGCGTTCGAGGCCGACGTAGCCCTCGAGCATGCGGCGGATGTCGCCCTCGATGCGCGCGTCGCAGGCGATCGCGCCGGTGCCCATGCCCTGGAACTGCCGCTGGCTGAGGTAGTACGCCAGGCCTCCGACGTGGTCCATGTGGCCGTGGCTCAGCGCGCAGATCGGGCTGGCGAGCATCGGCCGCGGGCACGCGCCCATGTCGAAGCAGACGTCGAGCTCGGGAATCTGGATGGCGGTCGCCTCGCCAGCGATGGAGATGCCCTGGATGCGATAGGGCGGCGAGTAGATGAAGCCCAGCGAGGGCTCACGCGGGGGGGGCTTGGGCAGCATTCGAACGGAGGACCTCGGCCCGATCGGACGGGCGGGAAAGGCGCCGGGGCGGCGGGTTGGCCGACCGGCGCGGGGTTTCTCGACAACCAGCGAGGGTAGGCGATGCCGCGCCGTGGAATTGCCGCGTACGCTGGGCCATGAGCAAGCCCGACCAACCGAGCGACGCCGAGCAACCCAAGCCAGAGCACGCCGGCGACGAACCCCAGAAGGAGGGGCTGGTCTCCTTCTTCAAGCGATTGGGGCCGGCGGGATTCCTCGCGATCGCGTGGACGGCGATGCCGCCGCTGGGCGGTTTCCTGCTGCTCGCGTTCATCGGTGACATTTCGGGCTGGCTCGAGACGCACCAACTCCTGGGCGTGGTGCTGTACTCGGTGCTCTTTATGTTCAGCGCTGGGTTCGGCGCACTGCCGACGTACTCGCAGGCGTTGCTCGGCGGCTGGGCGTTCGGTCCGGTCGTGGGCTTCCTCGCCGCGTGGGCGGGCTTCGTCGGTGCCTCGCTCATCGGCTACACCATCGCGCGGACGATCTCCAAGCGTCGGGTCGAGAAGATGATCGACGAGAGCCCGAAGGCTCGAGCAGTGCGCGATGCGCTCATCGGGCACGGCATGCTGCGGACGACCGCAATCGTATCGCTCATCCGCGTGCCGCCAAACTCGCCGTTCGCACTCACGAATCTGGCGATGGCCGCCTCGGGCGTCAGGCTCGTGCCGTACGTGATCGGCACCGCCCTCGGTATGGCGCCGCGGACGTTCGCGGCGGTATGGCTGGCATCGGAGGGTGCCAAGCGGGGCGACAACCTCGTCGACCTTTTCAAGCGCGAACCGGTGGAGATCATCATCGCGCTGGCCATCACGTTTGCCGTGCTCGGCGTCATCGGCTATATCGCGCAGCGGGCGCTCGAGAAAGTCTCGGGTGCCCAGCCGAAGCCAGTCGAGGCTGATTGATGGGCGTCAGGGCAGGCGGCGGATCGCATTGATGATCGTTTCGCCCGCGTCGCCTCGCGCCCCCGTTATGGTGGTTGCGCTCGTAGCATCGCGCTCATCGGCTGCGATCCAGTAGATCGCGTCGACACCCTCGGCCTCGCGGATCCACTCGCCAAGCAGCTTGCTGCCCGACGAGGTGCGCGGATCGTTCATGCCGACGTAGCTGCGAAGCGTGGCGAGCAACTCGGTAACGTGCGAGAGCTCGTCCGAGTCGGCGTTGTGCGCATCCAGCACGCGGACGCCGGCGGCGCGGAGCGCAGCGAGCCGATGCTCGAGCACCGCCCGCTGCTCCAGGCTCAGCCCGGTTGCGTCGCGAACAACCAGGAGCGTGCCGTCGACGGTGCCCTTGTGCTCGGCCGACAGACGGACGGCGTGGCGGAGTTCTTCGGCGAGCTCTTCTGGCGAACCGATGCGACGCGATTCGGCAAGCGGCTTCGGTGCATCGGGCGCGTCCGGCACGCTGATGGTGTGTGTGTACTGGGGGCCTGAGTTTGCGAAACGCAGCGTGATCAGGCCCGCGGCGATGGCGGGCATAACCACGAGGATGATGGCAAGGCCGACGCCAAATCGGGCGCCGCCACCGGACTTGCCGCCCCTGCCGGTGATCTGGCGGCGACGCTGGTGTGCGCGCGTGCGGCGGTCGTGGGCTCGCTGGCGCGCGGCGGCGCGCTGCTCGGCTGCGGCGCGGTGCTTGGTCGCACCTGGCAGCGGGGCGCCAGCACGCACGAAGGCGGGCGCGGGAGCACCAACATCGACGGGCACATCGGCTTGCGGCTTAGCCTCCTTACCGCCCACCGTGAAGCTGCCCGACCACCAGTTCATCACGCGGATGCGCCGCTGTGGGACAGCCGCCTGGCCCTCGTCCTCGCTCTGGCCCTGGTCTTCCCCGCGAGGCAGAGGCGGCGGAGGCGCGTGATGTGCCACGGGCGAAACGGCGCGTGGGTCTTCGATCTCGTCGGCGTCCATGGCGGACGCCATCGCGGCGCCGCCACCCATGCTGGGCAGCTCGGCGGGCTTGATGGCGAACATGTCCTGCGACGTCAGCACATACTGCACGTCGCCGAGCATCTCACCGGCCGAGCGATAGCGCTTGTCGTAGTCGGTCATGGCACGGCGGATGATCCATCGGACCGCCTCGGGGCAGGGCTGGCTGACTCGGCTGAGTCCGCCGTGGGCCGGGAAGCTGTTCTCGATCATCGAGTACAGCACGGCGCCAGCGGCATACACGTCGAAGCGCTCGCCGTCGACCTCGTTGACCTTCACGCCCCGGAGGGCCATGCGGACCATCTCTGGGTCGCGGAAGTACTCGGTGCCGTGCGTGGTGAGCGTCATGGCCGAGCGCAGGTGGGTGATGAGCCCAAAGTCGACCAGTCGGGCCTTGTCGCCGTCGACGATGATGTTGTCGGGCTTGACATCCTTGTGCCACAAACCGCCAGAGTGGTATGCGGACAGCGTGTCCAGCAGATCGCGCTGGTAGCCCAGCACGGTGCGCATGTCGCGCTTGCTCAGCCCCTTGGCGCCCGTCATGGCGTGCATCTGCTGGGTCACGCGCGCTAGCGACTCGCCAGGTGCGTATCGCATGACGTAGAAGAACCGCTCGTCGGTCAGCTCGTGCTCGAGCACGAGGCCCATCTTGCGAGCCGCGTCGAGGCTGCGGCTCTCGCGCACGATCTGCGGCAGGCTCGAACCCTCACGCAAGTGGAACGACTTGATGACGACCTGGTCGACCTCGCCCAGCCCCTGACGCATGAATGAACCGCGCTTGCGCTCGTCGGGAGTTGCCAGGTAGAGCTTGCCGCCAGAGCCGCCGCCGGGCAGCGAGCCGGTGACCGCGTAGCCATCGAACGCGCCGGTACGCCGGCTTGGCTTGTCGGGCCCAGGAGCTGCCGCGACGATCTCAGGTAGGCGGCGCTCCAGGCCCTCGGTGAGCGGCGTCAGGCAGAGCAGCCGCGCCGGGTGGCCGATGCACAGGCGGTAGAGCGCGGCGCCGAAGGTGCGGACCTCATCGGCCACGCCCTTGCCAAAGTGGCTGGCTGCCGACCAGCGCCCGATGACGATGTTGGCGACGACGAGCAGGCTGAGGATGGGCACGACGATGAGCGTGCCGATGAGGCGCAGCGCGTCGCTGATCATGCCGAAGACGAACCCGAACACGCGCTTGACGATGAACGAGAAGGCCTTGATGGCGTAGACGATGATGACGACGGCCGCAGGCAGGAGCAAGAGGACGGCGAGGATTAGCAGCAGCGGGGTAGTCATCGGAGCCTCCTGGCTGGCCGGGGGGAGGATGGCCGGTCAGCCGTCCAATGCGGCCTGTTCGTCCCTCCGTCGGAGTTCGGCTTGCCGGTGATAGATCTCGGCAATGGCCTCGTCGAACAGGTCGTCGTCTGCCTTTGTTGGATTCAGGTCGAGCCCGTTTCGCGCCGCCTCGCTAAGTTCGTCTTCGGTAAAGCTGAATTGCTGGACCATGACCCGGGAGCGCTCCCGGACCATGTCGCGGATCTTGGCCAGCCGGCGGCTGACCGTGGGCTCGCTCACGCCGATCTGGGCGGCCACGTCCCGTCCGGTCATGCCGTCCAGGACACGCATCCGGTAGATCGAGAAGTCAACGAACTCGGCTTCGTGCTCGACAGCGCGGAGCGCGGCCTCGATCTTGGCCCGAAAAACGGCCGCCTCGTACTCGGCATCGGCCCCGATGCTCGTGGGCACGGTCGCCCAGCGTTCGTCGAGGGCGACGGCCTTCTTGCCCGAACCGCGCTTCTGGGCCATGCGTCGATCGATCTCGTCGCCCAGCACGTGCTTGGCGATCGCGAGCAGCCAGGTGCTGAATCGGGCGCCTCGGCTGGGGTCGTAGCGATCGATCGAGTCGCTGAGGGCCGCCAGCGTTTCCTGGGAGAGGTCACGCACGGTCTCAACACCGATGCGGCCCTTGCCCCAGCGAGTGAGCTGGGTGCGCACGACCGGCCCGAAGGTCTCCCACAATTCGAACCAGGCGGCCTCGTCGTTGCTCCTGAGTCGCCCGATAAAGCTTGTGGTGACAGAATGCAGCATCCACGGATCCCCTGAGTCCTCGATTCGCTGGGGTGCGGTGGAACGCTCGCCCCCTCCATTATGACGTGCCGACGGGCCGGATGATCCAAAATTGGGCCCGGCAGCCGCCCGCATTGCTTCTTTCGGAAACGGGAAAGTCCGGTTACCCGCGATAGGGGCCCGTTGGCGAGATTCGCGGCGAGTCATGAAATCCACGGGCGCCCAATCCCAACAACCACCGTGACAGGGCATGCGGCTCCGGAAGGGAGGAGCCGACGCCCGCCGGCGAACTCGGACAGGGGCCAGCGCCCCGCGACGAGCCGGAGACACGAACGCCTTAAGGAGGTCGGCTCATGCCACTCGTCAAGACCATCATTCGCGTCGGCGTCATCGGGACCCTCGTGGGCGGCGGGCTGATCGCCGTTGCCGGCCCCGAGCGTGTTGGCGCTGCCCTGACCCAGGCCCGTGACACCGTCAACGACACGATCGATCGCAGCATCGATGACCCGGTGAAGATGCGGGCCCAGCTCCGCAAGCTCGAGAGCCAGTATCCCGAGCGCATCACCCGTGTCCGCCAAGACCTGGCAACGCTCGACACGCAGACCGCCGAGTACGAGCGTGAGCTCGCCGTCGCCGAGCGCGTCGTCGAGTTGGCACAGGCCGATCTCGAAGCAATGCACGGCCTGTTCGATCGGGCCGAGCACGCCCGGGCCCAGGCTGGTCACGGCGCCATCGTCCGCGTCAGCTTCAACGGTAACAAGATGGACCTGAGCGAGGCGCAGGCCAAGGCGGCGCAGATCGCCAAGACCCGCGACGCCTACGAGCTCGAGGCCCAGTCGATCTCGCGAGACATCGATCTGCTCGGCACGCAGCGTGAGCGCCTGAATGACCTGCTCGGCAAGCTCGAGAGCGAGCGGGCCCAGTTCCAGAGCGAGTTGTGGAGGCTCAACCAGCAGATCGACGCGATCGCCCGCAACGAGCGGATGATCGACATGATGGAGGCCCGCCAGCAGACCCTGGACGAGCTCGGCCCGTACAAGGCCCACAGCATCGATCAGGTCAAGGACCGCCTGGCGCAGCTCCGGGCCGAGCAGGAAGCCAAGCTCGAGAGCCTGGCGACCGGCGAGAAGGAGCTGAGCTACGAGGACCGCGCCAAGCTGAGCATCGGCGGCCAGGACGCCGTCAGCCGCGAGGATCGCGTGATCGAGGTCGCCCCGACCATCATCGAGGTGCCCGAGATCCAGAGCGAGGCCGGCCGCGTCTACTAGGCCGACCCTGGCAATCGCCTGACTTCCGACCCCGCTTCTGGCGGGGTTTTTCGTGCGTTCGCCGCGACGATCGCCGCGAGCGAACGGCTGCAACGGGGCGCATATCCTCTGGACCGGTCGGATCGGCCAGCGTTCGATTGGTTGTTGTTTGGATTGCCCGCTCGGGCCCCTTCGAGATTGACTGCTTCAGGAGCTTCCATGGCCCAGCCCCTTGGCGCTGCCACCACCGAATTCGAGAAAGCCGACCGCTGCGGCGAGCTCGACCACCGTCCGCGCGTGCTGCTCGGCAAGATGGGGCTCGACGGCCACGATCGCGGCGTGAAGGTCATCGCGCGGGCCATGCGCGATTCGGGCGTGCACGTGATCTATAGCGGTCTCTGGCAGACGCCCAAGAGCCTGGCCATCAGCGCCCGAGACGAAGACGTGGATGTCATCGCCGCCAGCATGATGAGCAACAGCCATCTGACGCTTGGGCCCAACCTGCTCAAGGCGCTCAAGGGCGTCGGCCGCGGCGACATACCCGTGCACATGGGCGGCATCTTGCCCCAGGAAGACCTGCCAGCACTCAAGGAAGCCGGCATCGCTCGATGCTTCACTACAGGCGTTGGGCTGCTGGACATCGTGCAAGCCGCCGCCTCGACGGTGGGGTCCTACGCCCAGGAAGTGCCCGGCGGCCATGCGACGGCTCAGCTGGCGCGAGACATCTCGCTGGCCCACCTCGAGCAACCCGTGCGCGAGAACGCGGTGCGTCGCCGTCCCAAGCGGGTGATCGGCATCACCGGTTCGCCCGGCGCGGGCAAGAGCACGCTGGTCGCGCAGCTCGTCGCCGAGCATGCGCGGCGCGCGGAGGAGGATCCGAGCCTCGGCCGCTGCGCCGTTGTGGCATTCGACCCAATGAGCCCGATCACTGGTGGCGCACTGCTAGGCGATCGCCTGCGCGTCGACTTCAACCGGCTGGGCGAGGCGGCGTACTACCGGTCGCTGGCGATCCGTGGCGAGGACTACCACGCCCTGGAGGACGTGACCGATCTCATCGGAGGCGCCTGCGAGGGTGCCGACGCGTACGACACGCTGTTCATTGAGACGGTGGGCGCGGGCCAGAACGAGACGCGTATCCGCGACCACGTGGACAAAACCATCGTCGTGCTCACGCCGGGCATGGGTGATGCGGTGCAGATGGACAAGGCCGGCATCCTCGAGATCGCGGATCTGTTTGTGTGCAACAAGGCCGACCACCCGGGCGAGAACGAGCTCGTGCGCGACCTGCGCGACATCGCCGGCCGCCGGCCGATCCTCGAAACGGTTGCCACCCACGGCAAGGGCATCGCCGAAATGCTCGACGTGCTCTCCTGAGCCCGGTCAGGTCTTAGCGTACAGGTCTTGCATCGCCGCATCGACGGACTCAAGTTCGAAGCTGAAGCCCTCATCGGTGAGTCGCTTGGGTACGACGTAGCGGCCGTAGAGCGCCAATTCGGGATCGGTTCTAAGGATCAGCGGCGCCGCGAGCCGGACGCCAAAGGCTGGCGCTGGCAAGCCAATGGGCATGCCGATGGCCCTGCGAACCGATCGCATGAAATCGGCTTGGCTGACAGGATTCGGCGCACTCGCGACGTACGCGCCCGACATCGAGGCATCTTCGATAGCGCGCTGGAAGATGCGATTCATGTCGAGCTCGTGGATCCAGCTGAAGCCCTGCTTGCCGGATCCGACGCGGCCACCCAGCCCGAAGCGGGCGAGTGCTCCGAGCCTCGCCATGGCGCCGCCGTTCTTGCCGACAACGAAGCTGGTCCTGAGAACTACCCGGCGAACGCCACTCGGGCATGCCTGGTCGAACGCGGCTTCCCATGCCTTGCCGACGATCGGCGCAAGGCCGAACCCAAACGCCGATTGCTCGTCGCAGATCGCCTCGGGCGGATCGCCATAGATGTGCGCCGTTGACATCTGCACCCAGACGGGCGGGGGCACTCTTGCCGTGGCGAAGGCGCTTCCCATCACGCGCGTCGATTCCACCCGGGAGCGGAGGATCTCGTCGCAGTGGTCGGGCGTCTTCACGCAGTCGACCGACCGGCCCGCGAGATTGACCACGGCAGCGGCGCCATCCAGTTCGCTTGCCCAATCGCCAAGGGATCGCCCGTCCCATCCCATGGCCCGCCCGGCGCCGTGGTAGCGATCGGGCCGCCTGCCGAGGATGACGGCCTCGTAGCCCTGGCGATCGAGGAATGCTGCGAGCGAAGACCCAAGGAAGCCCGTGCCGCCGGCGATGACGACCCGGCCTGGAGGCCCCTTGCGTGCTTCCTGATCCGCCGCATGTTCCATGCAGATATTCCTCGGAGTAGTGGGTGCGATGCGACCGCGGCCATCCTAACTCGCGCCGACGGAGAGGCATGGGCCTCAAGCCGTGTGCGTGTCATCCCGATAACCCCTGCGTGGCCAACCCAAAACGCCGGCGGGGCCGTCGGCGTATAGCCTGCAGCAGGAGGGACGAGGCAATGGATGTGATGCGGATGCTGTTGGGGTTGGCGGTGCTCGGGCCGGTTGCCGGCGCGATCGGTCAGGGCGTGCACTACACCGACATGACCGACTCGAGCGGCATCGACTTCACGCACCAGCAGTCGGTGTGGCCCGTGCCGCCGCTGTTCCCCGGGCAGAACGAACGATTCGGCGTTGGCGCGGCCATCGGCGACTTCAACAACGACGGGCTACTGGACGTTTACATCCCCAACTCGGCTGGCTTTGCCAATCACTTGTACCGCAACGACGGCGGCGGCACCTTCACCGAGGTTGGAGCGGCCGCGGGCGTCGACCACGTCGCGGGGTTCAGCAAGCAGGCGCTCTGGCTCGACCTCAACAACGACGGCTTTGACGACCTGGTCGTGTTCAACGATTCGTCGGAGTTCGATGACAGCTTCCCGACCAGCCGCTTCTATCGCAACGACGGCGACGGCACCTTCACCGACATGACCGACGTGAGCGGAGTGATCCACTACGAGGCCACGCACGGCGGCGCCACCGCTGGCGACATCGACAACGACGGCGATCTAGACATCTTCATCGGCGGCTGGTTCGAGCAGACTGCCTACTTGCTGCGCAACGACGGCAGTTTCCGCTTCACCGACATCACGGATGCAGTTGGCGGCTTCCCGGCCGACGATCGGTTCCATTGGCAGCCGGTGATGCTCGATCTCAACGACGATGGGTTGCTTGATTTGTACGCGGCCGTCGACTTCGATGAGGACTACGCCCTTCGCAACAACGGCGACGGCACGTTCACCGATGTGAGCCACGAGTGGAACCTGATCCACCACGCCAACGACATGGGCGTGGCTGTCGGCGACGTCGACGGAAATGGCGGGCTGGACATGTACACGACCAACATGTCGTTCAGCCCCTTCAACACCAACGACGAGCCGGGCCCGAACGCGCTCTATATGAACGATGGAACGGGCCGATTCCAAGAACTTGCCACCGAGATGGGCGTCGACAACACGTTCTTCGCCTGGGGCACCTGGCTCTGGGATGCCGACCTCGACGGCAATCTCGATCTCATGGCCGTCAACGGGTGGGTGCAGCCCGAGTGGCACACGCGGGCGGTCTTCTTCCGCGGCTTGGGCGACGGCCGGTTCCAGGACGCGGGCCTCGGCAGCGGTCTCGACCACCGCGGCGACACACGCGGCCTCGCGCCGATTGACCTCGAGAACGATGGCGACGTCGATTTCGTGCTCAGCGACGTGTACGGCAAGGCGGTCATCCTGCGAAACGAGACGCCGCGTGATGGCAACGCGTGGCTGCGCGTCAAGGCACGCGGAACCGTCAGCAACCGCAACGGCGTTGGCACCAAGATCTGGGTGACCGTCGGCGATCGGACGTGGCGGAGCGACATCTTCGTCGGGGGCAGTTTCTACAGCGCCCCGCCATTGGAGGCCCACTTCGGGCTGGGCCAGACGACCACCATCGATCGCGTTCGGGTGCTCTTCCCGAGCAACCGCGAGGTCGTGCTCGAGGACGTAGACGCGAACCAGTTGCTCACGATCGTCGAGCCGCTCTGAGTGCCGCAAGGCCCAAAGCTCATCGTGCTCGCCGCGGTGCTTGCCTGGTACGTCGTGCTTGGTGTGTTCGCCATGGCCGTGTACACCCTTGACAAGCGTGCGGCCAAGCGCGGCCATCGGCGTTTCCCGGAAGCCAAGCTGCGACTGATCGAGTTGATCGGTGGTGCGTTCGGGGCGGCGATTGCGCAGCGCTTGTTGCGACACAAGACCAGCAAGCCGGGCTTCCGGGCGCTCACGCTGCTGATCGCGGCGTTGCACGGCGCCGTCGCGTGCGGCGTGGGGTGGTGGGCCTTCTCGGGCTAGTTCTGGTCGGCCCGGGGAGCGTATCGGAAGCCGTCGAGCTCAGGCCGCGGTGCGAATTCGAGGTCGACGCGCGCCTGCCCGAGCAGGGTGCCCGTTGCGACGGCGAGGTTTACCTGCGAGATCTGGTAATCGACGATTGCGGACAGCTCGCTCAGCTGGGCGTCAGCGAGGTTCGTGCTCGCATCGAGCACGTCGGTGCTGGTGGAACGCCCCACATTGAACTGCCGTTCTTCTGCTCTGAGCGTGCGTGTTGAGAGACGCACGCGCTCTCGGGCGGCGATGACGCGCTGCCAGCTGGTGGCCATGTCATCGAGCGCGTCGAGCACTTCCTGGCGGATCGTCTGCTCACGCGACTGACGGGTGGAGATCCGCTGCAGCCGGCTGAGCACCAGACCACGCAGGCGTGAGAGTGCGGCCTCGTTGCCGATGGGAATTGCGGCAGTGAGCGCGATGCGCCAATCTTCGAACTCGTTCTCGACGAGCAATTCGGTGGCTCCGCCGTGGTTGCCGCCCAGGCCGTTGATCCGGTACAGCGCGTTCAGGTCGAGCTGCGGCAGGGCCTGGTTCTCGCCGAGCTCGATGCGCACGAGGTCCTGCGCGAGCTGGAGCTCCACCTCGAGCAGCTCCATGCGCGAGGCCAGCGCGCTATCGATGAGCGTTGAGGTGTTCGCTTCGTAAAGTGCAGGATCGGGCACGCTGGCCAGGTCGATGGCCGTCTCGCTCTGTACGGGAAGCTCGGGCAGATTGAGCAGCCGCTTGAGTTCGCGCTGCCGCGCGGCGGCCTGGTTCTCGGCCACGATGATCGCTTCGGCCCGGTCGGCGACGCCGCTCTGGGCTCGCAGCACCTCGATCTCGGCGATGCGCTGGGCCTCGAGCTGCCGCTGGGCGCGTTCGAGCTGGGCGATCGCAAGGTCGCGCTGCTGGACGCGGACCTCGATCTCCTGCCGGGCTGAGTACAGCAGCCAGTAGGCCCGATCGACAGCGGCGAGCTGCGCGATGACCTCCAACTTCGTGCGCGCTGCGGCGAGATCGCGATCGATCGCGGCGATGCGCAGCGCAGCCGTCGTCGCGCGTCGCCCGGCGCCGCGGAGCAGCGGCTGGCTGATGCTGAATTCGAGGTCTTGCGTGAATGCGGGGTCAACGGTGGCGAAGGGGTTGTTCGTCTGGTTGCGCGAGAACGGCGCGGAGATCGTGAAGTCACCGCCCAGACGCGTCGGGATACTGAGCGACGGATTGAGCGACTGGAACTCCTGCTGGGCGTCCTGAAGCGAGCTAAAGGTGGGTGTGTCGGTCTGCTGAGCCACGCCGGTAACGCGGAAGGTGGCCTCGAAGGCTGCTTCCTCTTCCGACACGCGCTCGGCGGCGATCGCGGGAGAGATGAGTGATACGCGCACGTCGAGGTTGTTCTCGATTGCCGCGGCACGAGCTGCCTCGATCGTCAGCGGAACGACGCCAGCGCCTGTGTCGACCACAACCGCCCGAGGAAGCTCGGGCGCGGGTTCGCGATCGGCTTCCATCGCGCTCGGCACGGCAACGATGCTCAGGTCGAGCGGCTTGATGTGCTTCAGGCGGCCATCTGGCCCGAGCAGGGCGTCGTCTTGCGGGGCGCGATCCCATGGTGTCACGCACCCGGCGATGAGCAAGAGCGATGAGATCACGATGGACGAAGCCAGTTGGGGCGAGCCGATGGCCGAGGCAGACGCGGCGCGACAAAGCTGGGGCATGCTGGGCTCCACGAGGAAAGCGAATCAGTCGTGACGCAGCGCGACGATCGGGTCGAGCCGGGCCGCCTTAATGGCTGGAAACACGCCGAACACCACGCCGGTGAAAGCGCAGAAGCCCACGGCGAGAGCAATCGCCCACATCGGCATGTTGGCTTGCTCGAGCGGCGCGTCGGGAATCTGTTTCAAGAGCAGGATGATGGCCTGGCCGATCAGGATGCCAACCGCTCCACCCATGAGGCACAACACGACGGCTTCGGTCAAGAATTGGATGAGGACGACGAGCGGTCGGGCGCCGACGGCCTTGCGTAGGCCGATCTCGCGCGTGCGCTCCGAGACCGATACGAGCATGATATTCATGATGCCAATGCCGCCGACAAGCAGGCTGATGCCCACGATGCCGGTGGCACCGGCGACTAGGCCCGCCGAGAGCGACTTGAACTGCTCAACGTACTCCTGGGCGATTTCGATGTCGAAGGTCGCCTCATCGTCGGGTTCGAGCTCGCGCATCGTGCGCAAGACGAAGTCGATCTCGGCTCGCGTCTCTTCAGCGAGCTCCGGACTCTGCATGGTTGCCGTGGCGTAGTTAATCCAGCCGTTTGGGTTCAGGATGACGGCCGTCGAAAACGGCACGAAGAACTCGGCCCGGCTGTCGCCCCCGCCGAACATGCCCGAGAGGTCGAGAGTCTCCACGACGCCCACAATCTGGAATCGTCGGCCGCCGAGTAAGAGGAACCACCCAACGGGGTTCGTCGGCAGATTCAACTCTTCGATCGCTTGCTCATTGATGAGCACGACGTAGCGGCGTTGCTCTTCGTCGACCTGATTGAACGGCCGGCCGACGGTGACCTGGCGGTTCTCGACATCATGCCACTGGGGACGGATACCGACGATGGACGCCGACTCGAGCACGATGTTCTCGTAGTCCACTCGAGCGGAAGCACGCCATTGCGGGCTGATATTCGTGACCGAAGGCGCGTGCTCGACGATGCCTTCGACCTCCTCGATGCTGAGCTGGGCGTCTCGCCACGAGATCCGGCCACGCCAGCTCTGGGGCAGGCTCCCGTCGATGAACACTTTGTTGGTGCCAAAGGTCTCGAATTCGGTGAGTACAAAGCCACGCAGCCCCTCGATGGCCGCGACCGTCGCGACGACCGCCGCCACGCCGATGACAATGCCCAGCGTGGTAAGCAGCGATCGGACCTTGTTGGCCCAGATCTGACCTAGCGCCAGCACCACGGTCTGCATGAGCAAGCGGATGATGATCATGCCGGCGCTCCCTCGGCAGCGACCGTCTGGGCGCGCTTCGCGGCCGTGCTGGCGATCGACTGCAGGTAGGCGGTGTGCAGGGGGTCGTCGGCGGTTGCCATGTCACTGAACACTTGGCCGTCTCGCAATCGCACGATGCGTTCGGCGTATCCGGCGACCTCCTCCTCGTGCGTCACGATCACGATGGTCTGGCCCTCGTCGTGCAGTTCGGTGAAGAGCCGGATGATCTCGGTCGTGGTATGCGAATCGAGGTTGCCCGTGGGTTCGTCGGCCAGCAGGATGGCGGGATCGTTGACCAGCGCCCGCGCCACGGCAACGCGCTGACGCTGCCCACCCGAGAGTTGGTTTGGCCGGTGTCGCATGCGTTCGCCCAGGCCAACCCTGCGGAGTGCTCCTTTGGCACGGCCGCGCGCACCGAACACGTGCTTCTTGCTGTAGATCATGGGCAGCATGACGTTCTGGATTGCCGACGCACGGGGCAGCAACTCGAAAGTCTGGAAGATGAAGCCGATGCGTTCGTTGCGCACTTTGGCAAGACGCGTCGCGCTCATCTTGCGTGTTGGGATTCCGGCCAGTTCGTACTCGCCGGCAGTGGGGCGGTCGAGGCAGCCCAAGACGTTCATAAGCGTGCTCTTGCCCGAGCCCGAGGCACCCATGATGGCCACGAACTCTCCGGCCTCGATCGTGAGGTCGACGCCGTCGAGCGCCCGCACGCGCTCCACGCCCATCTTGTAGACCTTCTCCAGCCCTGTGACGCGGATGGCCGGCGCGTCGGTCTCAACCCGGCGTCGTCGCAGCATCGCCGGCTCCTTCGTCGGGCGACTGGTCGTCGGCCGGGCCTGTCTCGTCGACATCGTCCTCGACCACCGCGTCGCCGTCTTGCAACTCTCGCAACACGCGGAACGGCCCGGTGATGACCGGATCGTCCTGCTCGAGGCCTTCGAGGATGACGGTGTCGGTGAGGTCGCTGACGCCAGTCTTGACCGGGCGTGCCCGAGCCACGCCGTCCTCGAGGACGTACACAACGGTGGTGAACGTGCGCTGTCGGTCGACCAACGGGGAACCGCGAACGCTGTCAGGTAGGTTCTCGACGCGGCGGTCGAGCACGGCCTGGCTGGGCACCACGATGGCGTCGCGCACCGTGTCGACATAGATGTCAGCGTTGGCGGTTAGCCCAGTGCGAAGCAGGTCACTCTCGACCTGCTCGACGAGCACCTCGGCCTGCACGTAACTCGTGCCGTCGGTGAACACGCGACGCTGCAAGCCAACCCGTTCCACGACGCCCTCGAACACGCGATCGCCGTACGCGAGCAGGCGGACGTCGGCCGATTGGCCCTCTCGCACAAGCCCGACGCTCGTCTCGTCGATGCGTGCCTGCATGAGCATCGTGCCGAGGTCGGCGATCTCCATGATCAGCGAGCCCTGGTTCTGGAACGTGCCCAGCACGGTCTCGCCGACCTCGACCGGCAGATTCACGATGCGGCCTTCGATCGGGCTGGCGATGACGGCGTTTTCGAGGTCCCGCTTGGCGGCGCGCACGTCGGCGCGGGCCGCCTCGATGCCGGCTTCGATGACCGCCACGCTGCTGCGCGCCTGGAGCGCACGGGTGTTGGCCGCGTCGTACTCGGCCTTGGCGACGTCCTTGGTGTCGAGCAGTTCCTGCAGCCTGCCCAGTTCGAGCTGTGCGAGCTCGAGTTCGGCCCGGGCACCCTCAAGCTGGCTCTCTTGAGATCGCACGCGCGACTCGGCCGCGTCGAGCTGGGCTTGCAGGTCGATGGCGTCGAGCCGGCAGATGACGTCGCCCACGCGCACCGAGTCACCCTCGCCGAAAGGAAGGGCCACGATGCGTGCGCTGACCTCCGCCGAGATCTGCACCATGTGCTTGGGCTCGATGGCCCCTGGCGCGTTGATCGTCCGGCGAAGGTCGCTTTGCCGGGCCGGCTCGACGATGACGCGAGACGGCTCGACCTGAGGTGTAAAGCGCTCGCGCAGGCCTTTGGGGCCGCCCATCTGCATCAGGCCGATCGCGCTGCCGACGCCCAGGGTTATCAGAACTACGAGCAGGATCGCGACGGTCTTGAGCATGGAGCGCTCCGCAGAGAGACCCTATCGGGCGTGGTGATATCGCTTGTTGGGATGTCCCGCGACCGGTTTTCCCGGCTTCCCCCGCGAATCAGATTCAAAGTTTTCTTCTCGGCGTGTACACTTTGCAGTGGTGGGGTGTGTTCTCAGCTCCCCGTGATGTATGCAACGACACCCAAGAGGGGGAACAAGATATGAAGCATGGTATCGCCAGCATCGTTCTCGTGGCCGGCCTGACCGCCGCCGCCAACGCACAGTTCACCGACTATGGCGATCGGGCCAGCTGGGAAGGCGATCCGCTCGTGAGCGGCGAATTCCTGACAGAGGACTTCGAGAGCTTCTCGATCGATCCGTTGCAGCCCTCGTCGGGCGTCATCTTGACTGACTGGGGCAGCATCGAGGTCATCGGTGTCGATAGCGGCACCGGTTCCCCTGCTATCGCAGGCGGAACGTTCCAGGGTGCGGTCTTCCCCGCCAGCGGCCATGTCGAGTACATCTTCACGTTCGACAGCCCGATCCAGGCCTTCGGCTGGGACACCTTCGGCGCCGCGTCGGGCATCGGCATCGCCATCGACACCGACGAAGGCGTGGCCGACGTGCTCGATTTCGCGTCGGGCTTCGAAGACACCTTCCTGGGCTTCACCAGCAGCGAGCCGGTGAGCGAGGTGCGCATCATCGCGGCACCCAGCTACGTCGGCACAGCCGTGGGCGAGATTTTTGATGCCGACGACATGGTGTTCGCCGGCGGCGAGCCCTGCCGCGCCGACTTCGATGGCGATGGCCAGCTGACCATCTTCGACTTCCTGGCGTTCCAGAACGCGTTCGATGCTGGCGACCTCGCCGCCGACTTCGATGGCGACGGCTCGCTGACCATTTTCGATTTCCTGGCCTTCCAGAACGAGTTCGACGCCGGCTGCGAGTAAGCGGCACGCCGAGACACCCTCGGTCCGATCTTCTAACCCCTCGCATCCGGCGGGGGGTTTTCCGTTTCACGATCGCTGACTCCCAGCGACTTTCTGCCGACGCCGGCACGTGGGGCACTGGCCCGTATCATGCCCCAAACCCCCGCGGGCGTGGCGGCAGGTCACGCGCCGCTCGACGCCCGGCCCGCAAGGCCCGGACATGAAGGAGAGTTCTCAATGGCATACACGCTGCCTGATCTTCCGTACGCCAAGGACGCGCTCGAGCCCCACATCGATACCAAAACGATGGAGATCCACCATGGGAAGCACCACCAGGCCTACGTCGATAAGGTCAACGCTGCCCTGGAAGGGTCACCCATGGCCGGCAAGCCCATCGAAGAGGTTCTGCGGAACATCAACGACGTGCCGCAAGACAAGCGACAGGCCGTTATCAATAACGGCGGTGGCCACGCGAACCACAGCCTCTTCTGGCAGGTCATGAGCCCAGACGGCGGTGGCTCGCCCGAAGGCGACTTGGCCAGCGCCATCGACGCCGACTTGGGCGGGCTCGACAAGTTCAAGGAGGACTTCGCCGCCGCAGCCGCGGGCCGATTCGGGTCCGGCTGGGCATGGCTGGTTGTCGATGGTGGGGGCAAGCTGCAGGTCACCAGTTCGCTGAACCAGGACAGCCCGCTGATGGACGGTCACACCCCGATCCTGGGCATCGATGTCTGGGAGCACGCGTACTACCTGAACTACCAGAACCGCCGGCCCGACTACGTAAAGTCGTGGTGGAACGTGGTGAATTGGAAGAAGGTCGGCGAGCTCTACGGCAAGGCCAGGGGCTGATCGCTCTGCCGCTCGACCGGTCGGGTCGTGTCCCCGCCATCGAGTTCGGCCTGATAGGCTCGATTCAGCAGAACAAACAAAACGATCAGGACCGCGATCGGCGACAGGACGACCCCTGTCACGATCGCGTTCTTTTTCCATCCGCTGCGTCGCGGTTCAAAACCCATGGATCATCGTAGTGAAAGCACATGGTTAGGGATAACCGTCAGGGAAAACTGGATAAATCTCATGGACTCGGGCCAGGTTTTCCGTTATCTTGTCGCTGTGCTCGCGCGGGTCGTCGCAGGGATTGCGATGCATCGACTCGCTGACGAGGTCGTGGGGTCCGATCGTGTGACAGCCCGGAAGATTCGCCATTGATCGCGCTTTGCGAGGAAACTTTTTCTTCGCGCGAGGCGTATATCTTGGGTGCGTCTCCGACAGGTAGCGAGCCAGGGCGAAGCGAAGGCCGCTGCCGGAGCCGAGGACGAAACAAGCCGAGATACCCCTTCCGATTATATAAGGGGTTTCCCGTGCATCTGAGTCTTCGGTGGCAGGAGGACAGTACAAGTCTTGTTGGGGCCCGCAGCCTCCTTCGGTTGGAGGCACGTGGGTGACATTGGTGGTGCGGCCGCTCGGGTTTTGGTATCGCTCGGGCGAACAACCCCGTACCGAGTGGTGTTGGCAATGGTTGGTTTTTCGCGCGGGTCGGTGATCCGGCTCGGGTGCAAGGCAGCATGACGTGCGGCAAGGCAAGATCCCTCGGGATCGCCGCACGGTCCGGGCCCGTTGGGGCTCCGGCCAGTGCGAAGGGAAGTGACCGATGAGGCAGAATCGTGGCAAAGGACCGAGCCCGCTGGAGCAGGCTCGCCGCAGGCAGCACGCCGGCATTGCCGGTCAGGGCGTCGTCGCGCGCGGCGCCCGTCGCCGCCTGAGCCCCGAAGATGAGCGGCTACTCGACCAGATCATGGCCCAGGAGATGGACTACATCGACAGCCCCGCCTTCTACGAGGACCGGGCCGAGGGCAAGATCTACGAGGAAGCCCCCGATATCCAGAAGCCCGATACCGCGTGGTATCACCCCGTGATGGACGACCTGTCGGCTACGCGGACCCGGACCGTCAAGAGCAGCCAGCAGGTCATCCTGACGGCGGCCGAGGAAAAGGTTCTGTTTCACCAGTTCAACTATGCGCGTCACCGCGTGTGGATGCTGCAGCAGGAGGTTTGGGAGAATCCAAACCGCAAGCCGAATCCCGAGCAGGCCGAGAAGATCCTGTGGTGGTACCGCCGTGCCGATCTGATCCGCGAGCAGATCGCCGAGACGAACCTCGCGCTCGTCCTGGCGATGGCCAAGCGCACGCGCATGAGCGAGGTCGACTTTGCCGACCTGGTGAGCGAGGGCAATATGGCCCTGCTCCGCGCGGTCGACAAGTTCGACGCTGGTCGCGGCTACAAGTTCAGCACGTACGCCTGTCGGGCCATCCTGAAGGCGTTCAGCCGTCAGGGCATGAAGCTGAGCAAGTACCGCCAGCGCTTCCCGACCGACTTCGACCCAAAGCTCGAGAAGTCCAACTTCCTCGAGACCAAGCGGGCCGACTTCGAGCGTGACGCGGCCGAGGAGGTCAAACGGATTGTCATGGACAACCGCGCCGATCTCACGGACGTGGAGCGCACGGTCATCGAGCACCGCTTTGGGCTCGAGAGCGGCGAAGAGAAGCCCATGACCCTCGAGCAGGTCGGGCAGATCATCGGCGTGACCAAGGAGCGCGTGCGTCAGATCCAGAACAAGGCGATGGAGAAGCTCCGGGTCGAGCTGGAAGCCAACTTCCTGGGCGTGAACCAGGAAGAAGAAGAGCAAGGCGCCGAAGCCGGCGAGGTTGCTCCGACGGCCTGACGCCGCTGCATCGTGATCTCGAAGGGGCCGTGACGGCCCCTTTTTGGTGCGCGGCCGGGGTTGGCAGGTTGGGAACCCGCCCCTGCGCGCCTACGAACAGGGTCCGCGAATCGGGGCGGCTGGCGTCACGGCCGCTCGGATCGACCCCGAAATTGGCCTCTGGGGCCCGGAAAGGGCCATCGTCGGTAACGGTCGGGGGGGTGAGTGGCGCTACATTTAGGGCTCGACCCCGCGTTCGCCGTAGGGACGATCCCTGGCCCCAAGGGGCACTCGGGCAACTCGCCCGCGTCGGAACTGGTAGGTCTCCCAGGCGAGGCCGGCATTGGTGGTTCGATGAAAGCGTCGCCCGGGCGGCGACGGGAGTTGGTAAAGCATGAGCAGCGCACGCACGGCGGTCCACAGCGACGAAACCGAGGGGCATACCGCTCCGGCCGTTGACATATTCGGCGGACAGCGTGACCCGCACGCGACCCGCCTGGGCGAGTTCCTCAAGGCGTGCATCAAGTTCGGCGCGTCGGACCTGATCATCAAGACCGACCAGCCTCCCAAGCTTCGCATGCGTGGCGCCCTGAAGCCGCTCGATACCAAGCCGGTGACGGCCGAAGATTGGCAAGAGATCATCAACGCGACCCTTGATGAAGAGCAGATCAAGGACCTGGCCCACTACGGCAGTGTCGACTTCGCGTACGACTACGACGAGAGCGCCCGCTTCCGCATGAACCTGTTCAAGGCTCGCGGCCACATCTCGCTAGCGGCCCGCTTGATTACGAGCAATATCCTCCCATTCGAAGGCCTGCACCTTCCGGAGGTCATGGGCAAGATCGCGCTGCAGCCGCAGGGCATCGTGCTACTCAGCGGTGTGACGGGTTCGGGTAAGTCGACGACCATCGCGTCCATGATCGACTACGTGAACCAGCGCAAGCCGATCCACATCGTGACGATCGAGGACCCGATCGAATACATCTTCCATGACAAGAAGGCGACGATTAACCAGCGCGAGATCGGCATCGACGTGCTGGACTTCAAGATCGCCCTGAAGGCTCTGGTTCGCGAGAACCCTGATACCGTGCTCATCGGCGAGATGCGTGACAAGGACACCTTCGAGGCCGCCCTGAACGCAGCCGAGACGGGCCACTTGGTGTACGGAACGATCCACGCGTCGAGCACGACGCAGACGTTCAGCCGCATCTACGGCTTGTTCGAGACTGAGGAGGTCGAGGGCATCCGCCGCATGCTGGCGTACCAGATGCGTGCGTTCGTGTATCAGAAGCTGCTGCCGACGCTGCACGAGAACATCCCGCGTATCCCGGCGATCGAGATCCTGATCAACGACACGGTCGTGCAGAAGCACATCCTCGAGGAGCGCGAGGGCGAACTGCGCGAGTACCTGAACTCGATCGAGGCCCAGCAGCAGGGCATGGTCGACTTCAACGCATGGCTCGTGAAGCTGATCGAAGAAGAGTACATCCACCAGCGCACCGCGATGGATAGCAGCCCGAACAAGGACGACCTCCAGATGCGTCTGAAGAAGTTCGGCGGCGCCTCGCAGAAGCGTTGAGTCTTGCGTGATCGATTCGTTCGGCGCCGTTCGACGCCGTGCTCCGCAGCCGACTGGCCCTTGACACGATAAAGGAATGCCACTCGTGGATCTGACCCAGCTCTTGCTCGCCCCCGCGCCGTCGGCCATGCTTGCCGATGCGAGCGCATTCGTGCTCGCCTCCTGGTGGAAGGCGCTGATCTTCGTGGCGATGTTTGCGGCCTGGGGGTGGTTCATCTCCAGCGTGGCCGACAAGCACGCCGCCCGCTTCTACCTGCCGCGTGAACGTTGGAACATGATCTACATGGTCACGGCGCTTCTTGCCGTCGCGGTCATTGTGGTCAACCCGCTGACGGGCATCGTGGCGTTCTTGGCCGCGGTGCCTGCGGTGGCGCTCCTGCTGGCCGTGCCGCCCTTCATGTACGTGCAATCGGCCAACAAGGACGAGCGCGTGCCCGAAGAGCACAGGCTCACCATGAATGTCGCGAGCTGGATGGAGGCCCGCAAGGAGGCCCGCGAGGCTCGCAAGGCCACAGGCGTGCAGCTCTCGATCGTCAAGCCCGACGGCGTGTCGATGGAGCCGCCCGAGGAGGGCACCAACGAGATGGTCGTTCGGGCGGCCGCCGAGAAACTGTACATCGATGGCGTCGCGGCGCGGGCGCACAAGATCGAGCTGCTGCCGGCAGGCGACAAGGGCTACGCCGTCGCCCACACGGTGGACGGCCTTCGCACGGTCGTGGGCGATCCGCTCAGCCCGCAGGACGCGATGCGTGTGATCGCCTTCTGGCAGAGCGCCTCGGGCCTCGAACCCGGCGAGCGTCGCCGGCAGGTGGGCGAGCCCGACATTTCCAAGGGTGGCGAGCGTCACCACTTGCGACTCATCACCAGCGGCGGCCAACAGGGCCTAAAGCTCACGATGGTCGTGGATCCGTCCAAGGCCGTTCGCCGAAAGGGCGACAACCTGGGATTGCTGCCTCAGCAGCGCGAGTTGCTGCAGAAGCTGGTCGAAGATGGCAGCGGCGTCGTGTTGTTGGCCGCGCCGAAGGGCATGGGCCGAACCACGATGCTGTACACCGTGCTGAAGATGCACGACGCGTATACGTCGAACATCCAGACGATCGAGCTCGAGCAGCAAGACACGCTCGAAGGCATCCGCCAGAACGACTGGAGCCCGTCCGGCGGCGGACCGGATCATGCAACGCTGCTGCGTTCGATCCTGCGTCGCGACCCAAGCGTCGTGGGCGTAGCCGAACTTGTAGACGAGGCGACGGCCGTTGAAGCGGCCAAGGGTGACCTGGAGCACACGCGTGTATATCTGTCGATGCCGGCAGACAACGCCTTGCAGGCGGTCGAGATCTTCCGCCGCGCTCTGCACGACAACGCGCTGGCAGCCCAGGCGCTGCGGGGTGTGCTGGCCGGCAAGCTGGTGCGGGCGCTGGCCAAATCAAGCCGCGAGGCGTACGTGCCAAGTCCAGACATGTTGAAGAAGCTGGGCCTCTCGCCCGAGAAGGTCAAGACGCTGTACCGCCACCGCACGCACGTTGAGGTGAACAAGAAGTTGGTGCCATGCCCGGAGAGTGGCGGTACGGGCTTCGTCGGGCAGATTGGCGTGTTCGAGCTGTTCGGCGTCGGAGCCGAGGAGAAGGCCGCCATCGAGCAAGGTGACATGAACGCGCTCGCGACGGCCTTCCGCAAGCAGGGCGTCCCCACGCTTCAGCAGGCCGCGATCATTCGCGCCGTGGAAGGCGAGACCAGCGTGGACGAGGTGATCCGCGTGACCGTTGGTGCGTCCAAGAGCAAGTCCGCCTCGTCGCCGAAGCCCGCCGCCGCTGGCGCATAAAGAGCCTGCCCGCAAGGAGAATCCAATGCTTTTTACCGTCTTTGCACTGGCAGCCGTGCTGATCTTCACCTGGGTGTGGGTTATCCGCGGGTTCTTCAGCGCATTCCTGCACCTGCTGTGCGTGCTCGCGGCGGGAGCAGTGGCGTTCGCGGTCTATGAGCCGATCACGCTGCTCATCCTGGACAACGCTCCGGACCGTGGCATTGGGACGATCCTTCGCGACACGGCTCATGGCGTGTCGCTCGGCCTGTCCTTTGCGATCGCCCTCGCGATCTTCCGTGTGATCGTCGATAAGGCCGTACCCAACAACCTGAAGTTCCAGGACAACATCGAGTACATCGGCGCCGGCATCTGCGGTCTGGGCACCGGAGTTATCACAGTTGGCTTCATCCTGATGTCGCTGAGCATGATGCGATTCGGTCCGGACAAGCCCGTGCAGGGCCTCGTGTTCACCCAAGAGGGAGGCGGCGCTCGCGGCAGCGTCGTGCGCAATTCCTCGCCGTTCCGCCCCTACGTCGACGAATGGACTGCGGGCCTGTATTCGTGGATGTCTCGCGGAACACTGGCGACGAACGAACCGCTCGCCAAGTGGCACCCGGGATTCCACGAGATGGGTTCGGCCATGCGCACGACGTTCGCCGGCCAGAGTCGCAACGCCTCTCGGCCGGACGAGTTCGCCGTCATTCAGTGGTACGCCCTGGGTGACATCGACGGTGGCGGCAACATCTCTCAGCTCATGCGTGACCGCTGGCAGAACGTCCAGCAGCGCGTCATCGGGCTCGATGGCGAAGAGATCTCCAACGGATACGTCGCCGGCGTGGTTGTCGAGTTCGACGCCCAGGCGCGTGAGCTTGGCGGTGGCGCCAAGATCGTGCTGGGCAACGCACAGGTCCGGCTCGTCGCAGAGCTGGGCGACACCGGTTTCACGCGTGCGTTCCACCCATCGGCGGTCATTAGCCAGGCGGAAGCCGAGGAGCCAACGCTGGCTCGCTTCCGATTCGATGCCGACGACACCTTTATCGCATCGGTCGGCGGTGGTGCCAAGGCGATCATGGCGTTCGACTTCGCACTGCCCCGCGGGTATCGGCCGATCGCGATCTACATCCGCGGTGCCCGGCAGGAGCTCGAGAAGACACCCGATCGCACTTTCAACACCACTGCTCAGCGCGACGACGCGGTGACCACCTTCGAGTATGGCGGCATCGACTTGGCTTCCATGGACAACAGCATGGCCGTCGAGTTGCGGACCAAGATCGGTCGGCAGGACGTCGATCCGGAAGAGTTCTTCATGCGGATCCAGAACACGCTGCCCGGACGCCTGCTGATCAAGAAGGGCACCGAGCGCGGGCTTGAAGTGGTCAAGGGCGACAACGATCGGTACTACACGATCGTCGGCGGTGTTGAGCAGTACCTCACGAACTCGCTCCGAGGCCAGTTCATCGATCCGGCTCTGCGCGTCGGTGGCTTTGCACAGTCCGATGACATCCGAATCGTCCAGGTCGACGTGGGTCGCGAGTCGCCGCTGGCCCTGAACGGTCCGGTGTTCCAGAACCTGACGGGCAACGAGGCGCCCATGCTCGTCGATGAGCAGGGCCAGCTCTATCCGCCGGTGGGCTACATCTGTATGGAGGACGCGAACACCTACATCGGGTTCACGCCCAGCCAGCCGATTTCGGATCTGAGCAGTCTGCCGTTTACGGTGAGCCGCAGCCGTGCTGTGCAGGACACGTACTTCATCTACCGTGTGAGCGCGGGCGCCAACATCCAGGCGATGGTCGCAGGGAACATGATCGTTGCAACGTGGGCTCCGACGGTTGAGATCGAAGCCGGCAGGCGGTAGATCCGCGACGTTCACGAAGTCTCATTGGCCGCCGGTGCTCTTGGGGTGCCGGCGGTTGTGCTTTGCTACCCTGCATCATGCCAACGACGCTCGCTCCAACCATCGACGCAGACGCCCGACCGCGGCACCACGAATGGCTCGCCACGCTGACGAGCATACCAACAGTGGCCGGCCGCGAAGGGCGCGTCGTGCAATGGGTGCGAGCGTGGGTTGCCGAGCGATCCGAGCTCACCATGAGCAGCGATTCGCATGGCAATCTGACGATCCGGCGGATCGAGCCGTTTGCACCGGGCGAGCCCGTGTACATCACCGCACATCTCGATCACCCCGGATTCGCGGTCGAGTCGATCGAGGATGGCTCGAACCTTGTTGTTGCCTTCCGTGGCGGCGTAATGGACGACTACTTCAACGATGCACGTGTGCAGGTGCATCCGGCAGAGGGCAGCGCTCGGCCCGGCATGATCGTCGAACGCATCGAGCCCGCCTCCGAGGACGAAGAGCTCTTCAAGCGATATCGCGTCCGACTCGACGATGGACACGATACGGCGAGTCTGACGAGCGAAGACATCGCGACCTGGCTGCTGCCCGAAGCGTTCGTTGCCGATGGAATCTTGAATGCGCCGGCATGTGATGACCTGGCGGCAGCCGCCGCGGCGCTGGCCGCGCTTGATGAGCTACTCAAGCTCAAGGCGAGCGGTGAGCACGTGGGGCGTGATGTTCGGGTGTTCTTCACGCGGGCGGAAGAGATCGGCTTTGTCGGTGCTATCGGCGCGTGCCGGGACAAGACCATTCAGGAGGGTGCACCGGTCATCGCGCTCGAGAACAGCCGGGCGTTCGATGATTCGCCGATTGGCGGTGGCCCGATCGTGCGAGTGGGTGACCGGCTCACGGTGTTCACGCCTCGCCTGACGGCGGCGGTCGCCGCGCGTGCGGAAGCGGTCGCAGGCGGTCCGGCGACTCCAACGGCAGCGCAGAAGCAGAGCGACATGCCGACGTGGCGCTGGCAGCGCAAGCTCATGGCCGGCGGCGCGTGCGAGGCGACGGTGTTCTGCGCTGCCGGCTACGAGGCAACGTGCGTCTGCCTGCCGCTGGGCAACTACCACAACATGGCCGACCTGGCGGCGGTACAGGCGGGCACGAACACGACGCCTCCGGTGATCGGCAGCGAACAAATCTCGCTCAAGGACTTTGATGGCCTCGTCGACCTGCTGGTCGCCTGCGGCCAGGAGTTGACGCCCGGCGGCGGCATCGAGAAGCGTCTGCAGAAGATCTGGGACGATCGAAGCTTCGTGTTGGGCGAGTAGTGTTTGCCGTCAGCCGGTCGATTGCATCGCTGCGGCGATCGCATTCACGCTGGCCTGCAAAACGATGCCGATGCGCTCGCGGTCCGCTTCGTTCGCTTCGCTGTATCTCGTAAGAAGTTCGATCTGAGCAAGATTGAGCACGTCCGTCCACGGATTGCGTTCGTGGATCGAGTGCCCAACGACCGGCGCGTGGTCCATGAGGTCCTTGCGATTGGTGAGCCTCGCGATCGCGTTCCTTGTTCGCTCGTATTCGGCGGCGATGGTGTCGTACATCTGCTGGCCATCCGGCCCGCGCATCGCGTAGCGACGGAAGATCGGCATGCGCGCCCGTGCGAGTTCCTGGGCGGCGTTGTCGAGCACGGTGCCGAGGAACGCGCGCCGGTCGATCGCATCGCGGAGCGCGCCAACCTGGGACTCGCTCGCACGCTCGATGGCCGACCCGAGTCCGTACCAACCCGGGGCCAGGGCGCGCATCTGCACCCACGAAAAGACCCAGGGAATCGCGCGGAGATTCTCGAAGAGCAGCCTGCTTCCTGTGGCCCGCGATACGGGCCTTGATGCGATGGGCAGGCCGGCGATGTGCTCCACTGGGCTCGAGCCGGTAAACCAGGGCCAGAACGCGTCATCGTCGATGAGCGAGCGGTACGCGTCGCGGGCATGGCCGGCCAGTTCGAGCATCAGGCTCTCGAACGCATTGGTGCCGCCGCTTGCGGTGCGTGAGGCTTCGGCCAGCATCGCCGCGTGCACGATCTGCTCCAGATGCCGGCGGGCCATGGCGGGCAAGGCGTAGCGGAAAGTGATGACCTCGCCCTGCTCGGTGAACCGAAGCCGCCCGCTGCGCGCCGCGGGCGGGGCCGCGAGGATCGCCCGCCCGGCGCGGCCGCCACCGCGACCGATTGTGCCGCCTCGGCCGTGGAAGTAGCGCAGACGCACGCCATGCTTTTCGAACACTTCGGCGATCTGCCGCTGGGCGGCGTGCAGGGCCGCGTTGGCCATCAGGAACCCACCATCCTTGTTCGAGTCGCTGTAGCCCAGCATGATCTCCTGTTCAGGCGCGCCGTCGCTCATCGATTCGACGTGGGCTCGGAAAATCGGGTCGGCGAGTGCCTGATCCATAAGCCGCGGCGCGTTGGCGAGGTCGTCGACGGTCTCGAACAACGGCACGATCTGGATCAATAGTCCGACCTCGCGCATCAGCAGCAGGAGCGCGAGCAGGTCGCTCACGTGGCTGGTCATCGAGATCACCCAGCAGCGGACCGAATCGGGCTCCCGCGCGACTGCGTCTCGTACGACGCGCAAGGTTGCCAAGAGTTCGGTCGCTTCGTCGCTCAAGCCGGCGCCCTCTCGCGCGAGCGGGCGGTCGTGGGAGAGCTCGCGGCGGAGCACGGCCAGCTTCGCGGATTCGTCGAGCGATAGGTAGTCTTTCTCGACGCCGGCGAGCTTGAGCAATGCCGCAAGCGTGCGCGCGTGGACGCCTGAGTGCTGGCGGATATCGAGCGTTGCGAGGTGCAGGCCGAACGCACGGGCTCGGGTGATGGCGTCGGCGAGTAGTCCTTCCTCGGCCACGCGCTTCAAACCCGGCATGTTCGTGTGGTGCAAGGCGGCCCGCAGCGCAAGCAGGTCCTCGAGCAAGCGACGCGAGGTGTAGCCAGCGTCATCGAGCCGCTCGATCATTTCCGAGATCTTCACGCGCAGTGGTTCGTGGCGGTACTGGCCCTCGCCCTCGGTCGGCAGCGTGCTACCCATGTCGGCACGCTGGCTGGATACTGACAGTGCGTCGTGCATCCTTGCGAGTTCGTGCCTCCAGAGATCGAGAGCCGTCTCGCGCATCAACCCGAGCGTGCGGCGGGTAACGTCCGCGGTCACATTCGGATTGCCGTCGCGGTCGCCGCCGATCCATGAGCGGTACCGCATCATCGCGGGTAGGTCGTTGGCGATGATGGCCTCCTGGCCTTCGCCGAACGTCCGCCGAGCCGCCCATGCGACGTCTCGAACGAGCCTGGGCACGGCTCTCCAAATCGTCGTGCGGACGAAGTACAGCCCGTTGCGGACTTCTGCGGGCACGTCCAACCGCTGCACGCGCACGTCGTCGGTCGTGAGCAGGAGCGAGATGGCACGCTCGAGCCGGCCGTGCACCTCGGCCCGCTCGCGCGCTGTCAGGTCGTGTCGGCCGAGCCTCGCCACGCTGGCGGCGACGTCTGCCTGCTTGTCCAGCACGGTCCGGCGGCGGGCTTCGGTGGGGTGGGCCGTAAGCGTTGGGCCGATGTCCAGTCGTGACAGCACCTCAGCGATGCCGGTGACGTCCAAGCCATCGGTGGCCAGCCGCTCCATCGCCTGCTCGATCGACTCGGGTCGCGCGAGGCCGTCTGCCGAGGCCATCTCTCGCTGGCGGTTGACGCGGACGATGTTGAGCTGTTCTGCCTTGTTGAGCAGGTGGAAGCGGGCCGCTCCTACGCGGATGAGACCGTCAAGGGCGCCCAGGTCCATGCATGCGAGCGTCGCGGCGGCTTCGTCCAGTTGGCCGTCGGTGGCTGTCGAACCGCTTCGGTCGGCGATGGCCTGACCAGCCCGGAAATGCTCGCCCATGCCTACGCGGTCGCAGGCTTGCGCGAGGGCGTCGAGCACGGTCGATTGGTCGCGGGCCAGATCGGACGGGGCGCGGTCGTCGAGCATGCCAGATTGTTCGGCCGCCGGTGTCCCGAGCGGGGCTCAATCAGGCACCGCGCACGAAAAAGCGGCCCGTCAGATCTACCTTCGGGGCCGCTTCAACACGGGTGTAGGGATTCGAACCCCAAACCTCCTGATCCGTAGTCAGGTGCTCTATCCAGTTGAGCTACACCCGCTCGCGTGAACGCGGGGCGATGATAGCACGGACCCCCGGCCCCGGGCAACGCCCTGGGGGTCGCTGCGTGGGATTCGGGGCCGGTTTCCTGCCCGCGGCGCTTGATCGGGGGGGGCATGGCCGGCAATAATCCCTCCACTCAAGGCGTGCTCTTGGCGACGAGGCCGGCGTCGCGCAGTTGCGGGAATCGGCCTCATCTCGTCCAAAGGCCCGTTTCGCTCGCTCGCCCTTTTGTATCGGCGGCGAGTTCCAAGGAGGAATGGTTCGCTCATGGCCCACACGGTTTCTGCACGCAAGCGCATCCGCCAGAACGAACGCCACCGCGCCCGCAATCGCTGGCGTCTCAAGGCCATGCGCGAGGCGATCAAGGACTTCAACGAGAAGCTGGCCCACGGCTCGGTCGACGAGGCCAAGGCCGCGTTCCTCACCGTGCAGAAGGTGCTCGATCGCACCGCGTCCAAGGGTGTCATCCACCCCAATCAGGCCGCCCGCCGCAAGAGCCGCCTGAACGCGAGGCTCAAGGCGAAGGCCACCGGCGGCTAACCGACCGGCATCCTTGCTACAGGTGATTCAGTACACGGCCCGTCGCTCCGAGCGACGGGTTTTTGTTTTTTGGCGCACGCCGTTTACGATTGGCCGCATGCCACGCACGTCTGCGCCAAAGAGCGCCGATCCGAAGCCACGAGATGAGTCGCCCGAAGGCCCGGCGCTAGCCGAGTACGCCCGCGCTTCGCGCACACCGTTGCACGTGCTGGGTTTTCTGATCCCGCTCATACTGATCTACGAGGTCGGACTGGCGCTGCACCACGAGGAACTGGCCGCCTCTGGCGGTGTCCGCGCATGGGCCATGATCGCCGGGGCGATGGAGACCCTGGGCGTGTCGCCTTCGACGGTGGTTGGTTACTCGCTGCCGGCAGCAGTCATCGTGGTGGTGCTGCTCCTGTGGCACGTATTCGAGAAGCGGCGGTGGAGGCTCAAGCCCCTCGTCGTGCCGCTGATGTTCGCCGAAGCGGTTGCGTGGATGGTTCCGCTCTTGCTCTTTGCCGGAGTACTGACGCGGGTGACCGAGACCGCTGCTGTCGGGGCGCCGGCAACGCCCGAGCCGCTCGTTCCCGCGAGCCTGGACGCCCTGGGCCATTTGAG
Organism: Phycisphaerales bacterium; assembly: GCA_965227775.1. Classification (GTDB taxonomy): domain Bacteria; phylum Planctomycetota; class Phycisphaerae; order Phycisphaerales; family UBA1924; genus JAHCJI01. The sequence continues at coordinate 3,119,291 of OZ245777.1, read as the reverse complement.
TTGGCAGGCGCGAATGGTCATTGCTATCGGTGCCGGGCTCTACGAAGAGCTGCTCTTCCGCATGGCGTTGCTCGCGCTGCTGCACGCGGTGTTGGCCGACTTGTGCCGCCTGAGGCCCGGCGTCACGGTCGCGATCGCGCTGCCGGTGAGCGCCATTGCCTTCATGCTCTACCACGACGTGTGGACGAGCTCGGGCCTGGCGATTGCCCCCGCGCTGCTCTACCTCGTGGGTGGGCTTTACCTGGGCGGCATCTATCTGCTGCGGGGCTTCGGCCTCGCGGTGGGGGCGCACGCGTGCTACAACGTGACCGTGCTGGTGCTGCTGGGGCCGGCCTAGGGGCAGGCTCAGGGGCAGCCGGCCAGGAACTCGTTCTGGAAGAACAGGAAGTCGAACACGTTGAGCCGGCCATCGCCGTCGAAGTCCGCCGCCGGGTCGCCGGCCATGAAGGCGATCTGGAAGGCAAGGTAATCCGTTAACGACAACTCGCCATTGCCGTCGAAGTCAACGCGGCAGTCGCACCGATTGAGCAGCACGCCGATGGTGCTGTTCTGAAAGTTTGCCACGGCCATGTCGGCGTCGCTGTCGCCATCAAGGTCGCCGATGGCGACGAAGAACGGCTCGCTGCCCACGCCGTAGAACGCCTGGGGCGCGAACGTACCGTCGCCGCTGTTGGCCAGCACGCTGATGACCTCACTGTCGCGATCGGTGTTGGCCGTCGCCAGGTCCAGATCGCCGTCGCCGTCCAGGTCGCCGATCGCTACGGAGAAGGGTTCGTCGCCCACGTTGTAGAACGCCGGCCGCCCGAAGGTGCCGTTGCCGTTGTTGCGCAGCACGCCCACGTTGTCGGTCTGGAAGTTGGCGACGGCCAAGTCCGGGTATCCGTCGCCATCTAGATCGCCCACGGCCACGGAGGAGGTGCGGTTGCCAGTGGCGTATCGAACTTCGGGGGCAAGGGTGCCGTCGCCGTTGTTCAGTAGTACGCTCGCGTCGCTGGCGCCACCGCCCGAGAGGGCGCGCGAGTTTGCCGTCACAAGATCGGCGTCGCCATCGTTGTCCAGGTCCCCGATCGCCAGGGACTGAGGATCGTCGCCCACGCTGTAGACCAACTGGGGCGCAAAACCGCCATCGCCATCGTTCAGCAGCACGCTCACGCTGGCCATGGTGTAGCTGGTTGCGGCCAGGTCGGCGTCGCCGTCACCATCCAGGTCGGCGATCGCCACAGAGAACGGATTCTCCTCGGTGCTCAAAAGCCTGCCCGGCACCAAAGTGCCATCGCCACTGTTGACCAGGATCCGAATGCCATCGCTGATCTGGAACGCCACGGCAAGGTCGTTGTCACCGTCCCCGTCGAGGTCGCCGATCGCTACCGACCGGGGCAGGCGGCCCCCGTCGTAGCGCACCTCGGGCGCGAAGGTGCCGTCGCCGTTGTTGAGCAGCACGCTGACGTCCTCGCTGGTGAAGTTGGTCACCGCTAGGTCGGCTACACCATCGCCGTTGAGATCGCCAATGGCAATGGAGAACGTGCGGGTGCCCGTGCCATACTCCACCTGCGGCGCGAAGATGCCGTCCGGGTCGCACGCCTGGGCCAGCGCGACAGATGGAGCCACCGCAAGGCTGGCAAGCAACGCGGCGGAGACGAAGCGGCGGGTGTGCGGCATGGGGCTCTCCTTCTCGCCCCAACATACCAGCAATCGCCCCTCGACGCAAGCCGATCCACGAACCTCCGCCACGAGCAAGTTGACCCCGCCCCCCATCCCTGGTAGCGTTGCCTCTGGCGTTTTTGCTTTGCCGACTGGCCCCATCGTCTAGTCTGGTCCAGGACGCCAGGTTCTCATCCTGGAAACCCGGGTTCGAATCCCGGTGGGGTCATTCGCCCGCGGCGGTCCTTGGATCGTCGCGGGTTTTTTCTGCCGGGGCCGGGTCGGTCTGGGCGGCGGCGTCCAGCGTCGGCAGGGCCCGGTCGGCCGCCAGGTACCCCAGGGTGACGGCAAGGACCAGCAGGGCCCCGATCAGCTTGTTGGGCGCCGGCACGGGGATGTCGATCCAGCGGCAGGCCGCCCCGAGGGCGAATGCCAGGGCGAAACCAATCACGGTCTTGAGCGTCACGGGCATGGGGCGGGATGCTCCGGATGGGAGTAGGGGCAGATTCCCCGCGCGTGCGGGTCGGAAAGTGGGGTTGTCCGATCTATGATCGGCCCTTCTCGCGATCCGTCCGTGTGAGTTTTCATCGGACGTGAGCCCGAAACTCGAATCTCGTAGAAGGGACCCCGCCCCATGCCCGTGCCATCGACGCCATCGCTGCCCCTCACGCTCGGGGCTATCAGCGACATCCCCGCGCCGTACTACATCGCGCCGATCGCCGGCGTGGCCGCGCTGGCCACGGCGGTCTACCTCCGCAACAGCGTCATGAGCAAGAACGAGGGTGAGGGCGAGACCGTCCGCATCGCTCAAGCCGTCCGCGAGGGCGCAATGGCCTACCTCAAGAGCCAGTACAAGGTTGTGGGGGTGGTATTCATCTTCCTCATCGCCGTGCTGGGCCTGATGGTGTGGGCCGAACTCGAGCCGGTGTGGGCCATGCTGGGCGTGCCGGTCGCCGGTTTCCTGAGCGGTCTCTGCGGCTGGTTCGGCATGCGGATGGCAACCAACGCAAGCGCACGCACGGCGACCGCCTGTAAGGCGAGCCTCAACGATGGCCTCACCGTTGCATTTCGCTCGGGTGCCGTTATGGGCCTGACATGCGTGGGTGTTGCAATCCTCGATCTGAGCTTCTGGTACTTCTTCTTCATCGGCTTCGGCGACAAGCTCGGCGCCTTCAGCCTGGCAGAAGAAGGTAACCGAGAGGGCCTGCTGGCCGCGATGGTGACCGTCCTGATCTCATTCAAGATGGGTGCTTCGCTCCAGGCTCTGTTTGCCCGCGTGGGTGGTGGCATCTTCACGAAGGCCGCCGACGTCGGCGCCGACCTCGTCGGAAAGGTCGAGGCCGGCATCCCCGAAGACGACGCCCGTAACCCGGCGACCATCGCCGACAACGTGGGCGACAACGTCGGCGACGTGGCTGGCATGGGCGCCGACCTGTACGAGAGCTACTACTCGAGCATCATCGCCGCGATCGCCCTTGGCGTGTCGGCGGCCTTCAGCGTGACCGTGCTCCGTGGTATGGAGGGCGGCTTCGACCTGGCCATGAAGGTCGGCACGCTTCCCATCGTGCTCGCGGGTGTAGGCATCATCGCGTCGATCATCGGCGTGTTCGCCGTGCGGACGAAGGAAGACGCGGGCTTCAAGGACCTGCTCAAGAGCCTTCACATGGGCGTGTGGCTGGCATCGGGCCTTCTCCTGCTGGCTGCATTCGGCGTGCCCTATCTGCTTCTCGGCGATGCTGACACTGCCCGGCTGCTGGGCGTGAAGTGGTACCAGTTCGGCGGTTCGATCTCCGCTGGCCTGGTGAGCGGCCTGGTCATCGCATGGTGGACCGAATACTGCACCAGCTACGAGCACCCGCCCACCAAGCGGATCGCCAGCCAGGCCATCACGGGTCCGGCCACCGTCATTATCACCGGCATCGCCGAGGGCATGAAGAGCACGTGGCTCTCGATCTTCGCGGTTGTTGTTGCCATCCTGCTGGCCTTCGGCATCTCGGGCGGCAACGAGAACCTGCTCATGGGTCTGTACGGCGTGGGCATTGCGGCCGTCGGCATGCTCGCGACGCTTGGCATCACGCTGGCAACCGACGCGTACGGCCCGATCGCCGACAACGCGGGCGGCAACGCCGAGATGGCCGGCCAGCCCCCTGAGGTCCGCGAGCGCACCGACCTGCTCGACTCGATCGGTAACACGACTGCCGCCACGGGCAAGGGCTTCGCGATCGGCTCGGCTGCCCTCACTGCGCTTGCCCTGCTTGCGGCATATGTGCAGGTCGTGCAGTACCACGTCGACAAGCAGACGACGAAGTTTGCCGACGAGCAGATCGCCGTGATGACGGCCGATGGCACGGCGGAGCTCCAGGGCGCAGTCGCGATCTACGAGGGGCACCGGCGCTTTGGCATCATGGCACCAGGCGAGGGCCGTGATGGCGGCAATTACACCGGCGGTGCGATCATTCTCGATCCCAGCCAGTTTGATGAGATCGCAGAGCGTGGGCACTTCGGCGGCGGCGGGGCACTCGCCCTCGTCCAGCCGGGCATGGAGTTCACGCTGATGTGGGAGGGTGACCTCGCGACGTCGCGGAACCTGACCCTTGTGGGCGACCTTCCGCACGATGATCACTCGCACTCGATCACCATCCGCGCCGTGTCCACCGGGCAGATCACAATCTCCGACATCCTGACGTTTTACAACGTGACGATGACGAATCCGAGCCTGCTGGGTGGCCTGTTCATCGGCGTGATGCTGACGTTCCTGTTCTGTGCATTGACCATGGATGCGGTGGGTCGTGCCGCAAACATCATGATGCAGGAGTGTCGCCGCCAGTTTGGCGAAATGCGCACGCTGTTCCGCAAGCAGGGCATGAGTGAAGAGGACATTGCCAACCCGCAGAGCTGGCCGAACCAGGTGGGATCGGGCAGCGAGGCGTACCCCGACTACGCCCGTTGCGTGACGATCGCCACCAACGGCGCCCTCAAGGAGATGGTGCTGCCGAGTATCCTGGCAGTGCTTGTGCCCGTGGGCACCGGCATGATCCTGGGCGTCAGTGGCGTCATGGGCCTCCTGGCTGGTGGTCTGATCACCGGCTTCGCGGTCGCGGTCTTCATGGCCAACGCCGGCGGTGCATGGGACAACGCCAAGAAGCTGCTGGAGAGCTACGGCCGCATCACTGCGACCGATGCTCTCAACGACTCGGCCAAGCGTGAGAAGATCCCCGCAGACATCCGCGACGACATCCTCGCCCGCGCTCGCGAGATGGTCGAGAGCGGCCGCGGCGACGAGTACGTCTACGGCAAGGGCAGCGACGATCACAAGGCCACCGTCGTGGGCGACACCGTGGGCGACCCGTTCAAGGACACGTCCGGGCCCTCGCTCAACATCCTCATAAAGCTGCTGAGCTCGGTGGCGGTGGTGTTCGCCGGCCTGGTGGTGAAATTCGCCCCGGCGATCGGTTCGGCGCTTGGCCTGAGCTAACCGGCCGAGTTCTTACGCAACAGGCCTGACACGTCTCCCTTTCGGCCCGCACGCTGCTGCGGGCCTTTTCTTTTGATTCGACAAATCTGGTGGTTGCTGCATCGGTGCATCGGTGCAACCCGAATCCGTGGATAGACCCGCATCTGGCGTGAGCGATCGGCTCGGGGGCGTTGCTGTCCTTCGCGCTATCCCACGCTCGCACGCGAAGGAGACACCGATGCCGTTGAATCGAAGTACTATCTCATGCACCGCGACCTGCATGACAGCAGCGGCCGCCATGGTCGTGGCAGCCGGCGCGGCCACATTCATGACGACCGAGACGCTGGCCTCCAGCCACAGCGACGCCCCGCTCATCGATCAGGACCCGATGGCCAACCTGACCGATGTGTACGCCTTCGTTGGCACGAAGTACGACGACCCGAGCGTCGAGGTGCTCAACATCGTCGCGAACGTTCGTCCGTTCGTCGAGCCGGGCGATGGCCCGCACTACGAGCGGTTCTCCGACGACGCTCGCTACAGCCTACACGTGGCCAACCCTACGACCGGCGAGACGCTTATCCGCTACGACTTCGCGTTCTCCGATGTCGACGGCGGCCTGAAGAACCCCGGCACAATCCTCAGCTATGGGCTGGGCACCGAGCCCGGCGCCATCATGGAGATCGGCGACGCACGGCAAAACTTCACGCAAACATACAGGGTCGAGCGCATCGATGATTCTGGCGCCACGACGCTGGCGTCCGATGCCGTCACTGGCCCTCCCAACCCGGGCAACCGCGTGACGCCGCTGTACAACGATGCCGACGGTTTCGCGATGTCGGGCGCGCAGACGCTCGGCGATCTCGATGCGTACACCCGCCAGGCGATCATCGACGGCGATGAGGGCACCGTCTTCTTCGCAGGCACACGCGACGACAGCTTCTATGCCGACGTGCCTGGCGTGTTCGACTTGCTCAACCCGCGCATCCTCGATCGCAATGGCGATCTGAGCGATGGCCTGGGACAGGACGGTAACGGCGTCGATGGCTTCAAGGGCTTCAACGTGCTGACCTTTGCAGTGCAGGTGCCGCTGAGCGAGCTGCCCCAACTGCCATACACCGACGCGTTCTTCGGCGATCAGCAGGGTGTTGGCGTGTACGCGTCCGTTGCCCGCCGCCAATTCACCGAGCGCGTCGCGGGCGACGACATCCGCTCGACCGGCCCATGGGTGCAGGTGAATCGTCTTGGCAACCCGCTGTTCAACGAGGTGCTCGTCGCTTTGGCCGACAAGGACCGCTACAACGCGACCGACCCTGCCGACGACGCCCAGTTCTCCACCTACGCCGAGAATCCGGAGGTCGCCGCGCTCATCAACCTGGTGTATGGCACCGACTTTGCCACGACTGGCCGAGTCGACCTGGCGGCCGTGTACATTCCAGACGTCATTCGCGTGGCAACGACGACGGGGCCGGTTCGGCTGGAAGGCGATGCTGGCTTCAGCCGCCTTGGATTCATCGGCGGCGATGTCACGGCCGACATGGGCGGTGTTTCCAGCGGTTGGCCCAACGGCCGCCGATTCGGTGATGACGTCGTCGACATCGCGCTCACAGCTGTCGCTAGCGGTCCCGACTATTCAGCCATCACGCTGGTTGGTGACAACGTGACCGAGAATGACCTGCGCTTCAACGGCGTGTTCCCCTACGCCGCCACGCCGCACTCGGGCACGGCCAATAGCAAGGACCGCACGCCGACGGAATTCGACGTCGCCGACATCGACGGCGATGGCATGATCACGATCTTCGACGTGCTCGAGTTCCTGAACATCTGGGAGCGGGCCGGCGCTTTCTGACGGCAATGAGATCGTTCCACGCCGCAACGCGCTGACGCGCTGTGCGGTGTTTGTATCGCTCAATGACTGGAGTACCACCATGCCTCGATGCAACGTGATCGCAGTATTGCTCGCCGTCCTCGGCTGTGCCAGCCTCGCCAGCGCCCACGAGTTCTGGATCAGGCCGAGCACGTTCGAGGCGAGCCCGGGCGATCTTGGCAAGTTCTTCCTGATGCATGGACACCACTTCGAGGGTGAGTTCGTACCGCGCAACGAGCCCTACGTAAAGCGCTTCGAGATCGTCGACGCGGAAGGCTCGCAAGATGTCATGGGCCGCCACGGGCAGCCGACCAACATCGCCCGGATTCGTTCGATTGGCACCAGCGTTGTTGCGTACGAGAGCGAGGAAGTGCTCAGCGAACTCGGGCCAGAGCGGTTCGCGGCCTACCTCGAGGAGCAAGGGCTCGACCACATCGCCGAGCAACGTGAGTCGCTGGGTGAGACAGATCAGCCCGGAATCGAGATGTACGCCCGGTGCTCCAAGGCGCTCGTGCGCGTGGGTGGTGAGGACCCTGGCCTCGAAGACCGCGTCGTCGGCTTGCCGCTGGAGATCGTGCTCGATCCGCTCGAGTCGGCAACGGCGGGGCAGCGCGTTCGTGTTCGCGTGCTGTACTTGGGTTCGCCGAAGGCGGGCGCGAGGGTGGTTGCCGTCTCGCAACAGGCCGCCTCCGACGGCACGTCTTCGGCACAGCTCGTCCGGACAGATGGCGAGGGCTATGCGGAGATCGATCTCGATCGCGCCGGGCCGTGGATGCTCACCTGCCTTCACATGTACCGCACCGACGACCGCGACGATGCGGGTTGGAAGAGCTTCTGGGCTTCGCTCACGTTCGCCATCGGGGAAGGTTGAGCCGGAGCGCTCAACGCAGTCAGCGCGTGGCAACGGGCCACCGAAGGCGTCATGCCCTGGGTCGCCCGGCGGCTTCCGTTGCCTCGTTCGCTATGCTCGGCCGGGCCCCACAGTCCCGCCATGACCGTTGTATCGGTTGTGCCGGTTATCGAATCCAGCTCGTCGCGTGAAAATCGCGCGAAGCCTATTTGTAAGGTTTACGTATGGTTTTGTCTTCGTATCGGTAGATTCTGCCGGCCAAACGCGTCCGTGCGGCCCTTGTGTATGCTGACCGATTCCTATAATCTCACGCCTGCCGTCCGCCGGGGCCGATGGATCGCCCCATGCGGAGTATCCGTCGCAATGACGCCGCGGCGGCTGGCCAGGAGGGCGACGCGGCAGTGCGGTACCTAGACCGTATCACGAGCTTGTTCAGTGTCGATATGGGTATCGACCTGGGCACTTGCAACACGCTTGTCGCCGTCAGAGGTCAGGGCATCGTGCTCAACGAGCCCAGCGTGGTTGCCGTGCGCAAGGGCACCAACGAAGTCCTGAAGAACGGGCAGGCCGTCGGCTGGATGGCCAAGGAGATGCTGGGCAAGACGCCCGGCTCGATCGCCGCCGTGCGCCCGCTCAAGGACGGCGTGATCAGCGACTTCCAGATCACCGAGGCCATGCTGGGCTACTTCATCCGCAAGGTGAACCAGCTCACCCGCAATTGGGGCTTTATCGGCCCGCGCGTGGTCATCAGCGTGCCCAGCGGAATCACGGCGGTCGAGAAACGCGCCGTGTTTGACAGTGCCGAGCACGCGGGCGCCCGACGCACGTATCTGCTTGAAGAACCCGTGGCCGCGGCCATCGGAGCGGGCCTGCCCGTGGCCGAGCCGACGGCTTCCATGATCGTCGACATCGGCGGCGGCACGACCGAGGTCGCCGTCATGTCGCTGGCCGACATCGCCGTGTGCGAGAGCGTCCGCGTCGCCGGCGACGACATGGACGAGGCGATCATGAACCACATGCGCCGCACGTACAACCTCATGATCGGTGAGCAGACCGCCGAGCGTATCAAGATCGAACTCGGCTCGGCCGGCAAGGCCAGCGACGAGAGCACAATCGAGGTGCGTGGTCGAGACATGATCAGCGGCCTGCCGCGCAAGGCGACCATCACCAGCGAAGAGATCCGCGAGGCGCTCAGTGAGCCCATCAGCCAGATCATCGAGACCGTGACGCGGACGCTGGAGAAGGTAGAGCCCGAGCTGGCTGCCGACCTCGTCGAGAACGGCATCATGCTGGCGGGCGGCGGCGCGTTGTTGCGCGGTCTGCCCGAGGTGCTCCGCAAGGCAACCGGCCTTGAGTGCAAGCTGGCCGACGACCCGCTGACGTGCGTCGCGCGAGGCACGGCGATCTACCTCGAGCACATCGAGGAGTGGAAAGCCACCCTCGAGAACGACATCGACGTGTAAGCGGGCCACCGCCTGCCCGACTCCCCGGGGCGCTATGGCCGGACCACTCTCCAAACGACCCAGTGCCCGGACGCTGCTGCGAGTCAGCCTCGTACTGTTGTTCCTGCTTGCGATCGTCCCGATGCGTTTCACGCGTTGGACGACGGGCTTCGCAGACGTCGCGATCACCGTTTCGGCTCCGGTCAGCAACGCCGTTCGCTGGGTGGCAGACCCACTCACTCGGCCGTTCCGTCGATCCGCCGACCCCGCCCTGGCCGAACAGTACCGCCAGGAGCTCGAGGTCGCCCGCCAGCGCTCGCTCGACCTGGAACTCAAGGTACGAGAGCTTGAGCGGCTCGTGTTCGAGTTGCAGAGGGGTGCCGAGTTAACGCCCGAGCTCGGTGTGCAGCAGGTGGCCGCCCCCGTCATCGGTCGGTTCAGCGAGGCGTCGAGCAGCGCCCTGCAAGTGCGCGCAGGCACGGGCCGCGGCGTGGTAGAGAATTCGGTCGCCGTTGTCGAGGGCCTGCAGCTCCTGGGCCGGGTGGAACGCGTCACAGGAGCATGGTGCGTCGTCCGCCCGATCACCGACGACGCGGCCGGCGGGCTCATGGCGCTCGTGATGACGGGCGAGGACCTCGACAGCGGCATCCAGTGCCGCCTTGAGCCCGCCGGTGGGGGACGCCTCGAGGGTCCGGCGACCTGGGTGTTCGACGAAACGCGGCGCGCACCTGTCGAGATCGCCGTGGGCATGACCGTGCGATTGCGCGACGAGACGTGGCCGCGCAGCGCTCAGATGCTCATCGTCGGTGAGGTCGTCGAGGTCGCTCCGGCGCCCGATGAGCCGACGCGCACCATCATCACCGTTGCGCCGACCGTGCCGCTCGAGCGTGTCAGCGAGGTCGTGCTGCGCGTGCCGATCGATCCTGACACCGGCGACGCGTCAGAATCCGAGGAAGGAGGCACGCCGTGAATTGGCCGGTGTTCGCCATCCTGGCGTATCTGCTGCTCGGCCTCGAGCGAGGACTGCGAGACGCGCTGGCGATCGGACCGGTGCAGCCCAGCTTCCTGCTCGCGCTCGGGGCGTACGTCGCGCTCAGCGCGCCGCCGATGCACGCGGTGTGGGCCTGTCTGGTGCTCGGGCTCACGCTCGACCTCACGGGAGGCTGGCCGATGCTCGCGGGTGCCGCGCAGCCGCTCATCGGGCCGTACGCGCTCGGTGCCGTGCTCATGGCCCAGGTCATCCTGACGCTTCGCGGCAAGCTCGTGCGTCATCACCTGGCGACGCTCTCGGTCCTCACGCTGTTCGGCGTCATCGCCACGCAGATCGTCGTCGTTGCCCTGCTGACGATCCAGAAGATCACCGGCGCACCGCTGGCCTTCCAGCCCGGCAGCGAGTTGCTGGTCCGCCTTGGTTCTGCCGGGTACACAGCCCTGCTCGCCCTGCCGCTGGGCCTGCTTCTCATCGCGATTGCACCACTGTTGGGATTTGCGGGCAACGGCCCGAGGCCCTGGCAGCGCCGGTCATAGCCTTTTATCCAGTCCTACGACTCTCTCTGGGAGCAACGGCGTGAAGCTCATCCTCTTCGACGACGGGCAAGGCGAGCTCGCCCCATTGACCGACCTGCGTGCGTCCTTCGACGTGCGCACGGGCGCATGGACCGCGCTGGAGCGGTGGGCCAACGCGGGCATGCAGCCGAGCGGGCTCATCGTGCCCGAGGTGCAGGCCGATCTCGTCCGCGAAGCGCACCCCCGGCTGAAAGTGAACGGGCCGGCAGCCGAGGAGGCGGTCATCGTGAACGGCCGCTGGCCGCTGGCGGCGCGCGAGCTCGAGGCGATCGCCGCGCTCGAGACCGGGCATGCCTTCGTGCAGGGCGACACGCTGCTTGCCGCGCGCATCGCCGACGCTGGTGCTGAGGCGCTCGATCCGGGGTCATATGACACCAAGGAGCGCGATGCCGGCTTGCTTGAGCGCTGCTGGCACGTGCGGACGCATCGGGACGCGTGCATCGCCCACGACTTGGAATCGATGGCGCCCGCCAAGGGCGTTGTCGTGCGCGAGGGCGCGAAGGTCGCCGAGAGTGCCGTGCTCGACGCCAGCGACGGCGCGATCGTGATCGACGAGAACGCCCGCGTCGGCCATCATGCCGTGATCATCGGGCCTGCCTACGTCGGTCCGGGGTCGACCGTCATCGAGCACGCGACCATCCGGCCCAATACCGCGATTGGCCCGGTGTGCAAGGTCGGCGGCGAGATCACGGGCGTGATCTTCCAGGGGTATGCCAACAAGTCCCACGAGGGCTTTCTGGGCGATTCCTATGTGGGCTCCTGGTGCAACCTGGGCGCGGGCACGACCAACAGCAACCTGCTGAACACGTACGGCCCGGTCGTCATTGATCGACAGCGAACGGGCGAGACGTTTATGGGCTGCGTGCTGGGCGACCACGTCAAAACCGCCATCTGCACACGCATCATGACGGGCGCGGTCGTCGGAACTGGCACCATGTGGGCTGCCAGCAAGCCCATCTCCGGGCGTGTCAGCCCCATGCGTTGGGTGACCGACGCGGGCGAGAAGGGCTACCGAGCGGAGAAGTTCCTGGAAGTCGCCAAGGCCGCCATGGCGCGCCGGGGCGCGGTGCCATCCGAGACCGAAACAGCACGGTTCGGAGCGCTCTCGGGCAACTGATGCGGGGCATGCGGGCAACCCGCATCGCCGACTTTGGATTGAGTCCAGGGCTCAATCAGCACGCCTAACCTGCGGTATGCACCTACGCCATAGCGATCACGACCACGGGCCCAAGGAGGTTCCCGTCAAGTTCATCCTGGAAGACCCCGAGTCGCTTACTGGCTCTGATCGCACAGAGTGGGACGTGCTCGCCGCCAAGGGCGAGCACCTGCTCGAAATCGCCGTCGATAACGGCATCAACATCGAGCACGCATGCGGCGGGGTGTGCGCCTGCTCGACCTGCCACGTCTATGTAGAGCAGGGCATGGACGACGTCGCCGAAGCGACCGAGGCCGAGGAAGACCGCGTGGAAGAGGCGCCTGGGCTCCAGATGAACAGCCGACTGAGCTGCCAGTGCGAGGTTGAGGGCAACGGCCCCATCGTGGTCCGCGTGCCGGCCTGGAACCGCAACGCGGTCAAGGAAGTGCCGCACTAGCGATGGACTCTGTGTTTGGGTTTGGTCGCCTGACTGCCTAGGCGGCGGCGACGATGCCGTCGGCGGCCTGGTCGGCAAAGCCCGCCAGATCGAAGTCCTTCACCGTGATCCCGCCTGCGTCGTGGGTAGAGACGGTCAGCGTGACTCTCGAGTAGCGGATCAGCACGTCGGGATGGTGCTGCACACGCTCGGCCTCTTCGGCCACCTCGTTGACGAACCGGATCGAGGCCTTGAAATCGGCGAACTCGTAGGTCCGCTGGATCTCGCCGCCCACCTCGGTCCACTCGGGGTGATTCGCCAGGCGGTCCTTCACCTCGGCTTCGGAGAGCTTCTCCATCGTGCCACACTCCATCCAGCCGGACTTCGGGGACCCGCGACTCCTCCACGGGCCGCCCGCCGGGGCCTCAACGGTAGCGCCCGACCCGGCCTAACCAACCCGGCCCCAACGCCTTCCCTACAAATGCTCCCGTGACGCCCCCCCAGCCGTCTAGCCAGCCTTCGGAGAAGACCCGGCTTGCCCCGTCTCCCACGGGAGCCTTGCACCTGGGCAACGCGCGCACGTTCGTGGTCAACTGGATCCTGGCGCGTCAGCAAGGGTGGGGCATCGTCATGCGCATCGAGGACCTCGACGGCCCGCGCGTGAAGCCGGGCTCCGTCGAGCAGACGCTGGAGACCATGGCGTGGCTCGGGCTCGACTGGGATCAGGGGCCGATCATCCAGAGCCACGACCTGGAGCCCCACGTCGGTGCGATGAGAACGCTCGCAAGCTCTGCGCTGGCGTATCCCTGCGATCTCACGAGGAGCGAGATCGCCGAGGCCGCCTCCGCCCCGCATGCGGGTGACGGCGCCCCAGCCTCGATCGCTCGCCCACGCCCGCTGGCTCCGGCCGGGTTTACCGATCGCGAGACCAATTGGCGGTTTGCAACACCCGAAGGTGCCATCGAGATCAATGACGCGTTCCTCGGCGCCACGACGACGAATCCCGCTGTGGAGGCGGGGGACTTCGTCGTGTGGACCAAGCGAGGCATGCCCGCGTATCAACTGGCCGTGGTGGTTGACGACGCTCGCCAGAGCGTGACTCGAGTTGTGCGTGGCGACGACTTGCTGGACTCGGCGGGGCGCCAGACGCTGCTCTACGACGCCCTGGATCTCGCACCGAGGCCTCGCTACGCCCACCTGCCGCTCGTACTCGGGCCCGACGGCCGCCGGCTGGCGAAGCGGCACGGTGATAGCCGCCTGGCGAGCTACCGGGCGGAGGGCGTGCCCGTCGAGCGCATCCTGGGGTTGCTGGCGTACTGGAGCGTGCCCGGCCAGCCGCGTGAGGCGATCGACCTCGCCGAATTCACCGGGCGGTTCGACCTCGATACCATGCCCCGCGGGTCCGCCCGCTTCACGCCGGAGGACGACGCATGGCTTCTCGGACGATCCTGATCTTGCTTCTCGCGATGGCGACAATGCTCATCGGGGCATGTGTGCCCACAGAGGCCGTCTCGAACGACGTCGAGACCATCGAGATCAACGGGCAGACATTCTTCCTCGAGATCGCCGCGGACGACGCGACCCGCCTCAAGGGCCTCGGCGGGCGGGAGATGATCGAGCCGGACGGCGGCATGATCTTCGTCTTTCCCAGGCCGCGCAAGCTCGAGTTCGTGATGCGCGATTGCCTGGTGCCGATCGACATCGCCTTCCTCGATCAATTCGGCACAGTCGTGGCGACGCACGAGATGCCCGTCGAGCCCCAGCTCCAGGGCGAGAGCCGCCAGGCGTACGAACAGCGGCTGTCTCGGTACTCAAGCAATGCCGCGGCCCAATTCGCGCTCGAGTTCCAGGCGGGCAAGCTCCGAGAACTCGGGCTCGAACGGGGCGATAAGGTCGAACTGGACTTCGCCCGCCTTCAGCGGGTCGCTCGCTGAGCCGATAGGGCTCTCGGAGGCGCGACCGGTGCATCGGTGCGCCTCGGGAGGGTGCGCATTGGCTCCACCGGCCATCATCGTGGCGAGTTCCGACCCCTCGGGCCCAGAGTCGCAGGCGTTGTGGGCGTCGGTGCGGTCGGCGTGGGGCAGCAACGCCCCAGATGCCGAATTCGTGGACGTGGGTGATCTTGCCGACGCGATCATCGCCCAGAGCGAGTCGGGCCTCAGCGATGCGCCAGCCGTGCTGGTGCTGCTCGACGAGGACACGCCCAAGCCGACGATCGTTGCCTTTGCCCACCTGCTGCACGACGTGTCGGCATTCGGCTTCGTGCTTATGCCAAGCATCCCCGATGACATGCGCGACCAGATCAGCCGGGGCGGACTGCTGGGTGCCGACAGCGATCTGCCGCCGCAAACGATCGCAACGGCCCTGCGCGGCTTGTTCGGGCGGCAGGACTCGATCGTGGAGATGCAGCGTGAGCTGCGCATCCTGAGCGGTGCACAGGGCGGCGTGCGGCAGGAGATGGACCGCATGCACGAGGAGCTCAACCTCGCCGCAGCGATCCAGCAAGAGTTGTTGCCCGTCGAGCTGCCTGAGGCCGAGGGACTCGAGTGCGGCGTGATGTATCGCCCGGCTACCTACGTAAGTGGCGACATCTACGACGTTACCCGGATCGATGAGGATCGGCTGTGGTTCTTTGTGGCCGATGCGGTCGGCCACGGCGTGCCAGCGGCGCTGTTGACGATGGTCATCTCCAGGAGCCTGCGTAGCGGTGCGGCGACACGATCTCCGGCCGAGGCGATGACCGCCCTGAACGCGGATCTCGTGCGCACGCAACGCGGCCGATCGCGATTCGCAACGGCAGTCTGCGGCACATTCAACCTTCGCACGCACGAGGTCACGCTGTGCACCGCCGGTCATCCGCCGGCGCTCGTGCTCGGCGGCGACGAGGGGCGCTCGTACGACTCGGGTGGCGCCCTGCTCGGCGTATTCGAGGGCGAGCCCTACGAACAGCTGACGTTCAAGCTGCGGGCCGGGGAAACGCTGTTGTTGTACAGCGATGGATTTGAGACTGCCTTCCCCGACGCGGACGAAGCGAGCAAGGGGTCGGCCGCCGGCAAGCTCGACGTGCAGGCCTACCTCACAGAGTTTGCAAATCTCCCGTGGGTTGGTTCGAGAGATGATGCCGATACCGATGGCGCCATCCGCAGGCTCGCCGAGCGCGTTGACTGCCAGGCGGGCTCGCTGCACCAGCAGGACGACCTGACCGCGGTTGCGATCGCGCTCAAGCCCGCCGCCCGCAGCATGTGTGCCGCCTGAGGTTTACGCCTCTGAGATGCCCGCGAAGCGATCCATGACGCGCATCCACGCCTTGGAGAAGTACTCGTAGACCTGGTCCCACTGCTCGCCCTGGCCAAAGCCAAGGTGGACCAATTCGACGCGGGTGCCACCGTCGACAGGCTCGAAGAAGACCACCACACGGCTGCGTTCCTCACGAACTTCTGGGAACATGGGCGGTGCGTTCCATTCGAAGCTGAGCATGCGCTCGGGTACGAAGCTGAGGATCTTGCAATCTTCAGAGCCACGCTGGCCTTCGGGCAACTGCATCGCGAAGAGCACCTCGAACACGCCGCCGACACGCAGGTCGATCGCGTTGTCCTCGCTCAGGAACGTGCCTACGCCCTCGCCGGTCGTCCAGCGCTGCCAGCACTGCGCGGGCGTTGCCGGTACAGTCCGTGCCTGCACGATCTGGCGGATGGTCTGGTCCGTTGCGTGCCGCGCGCCATCGATCACGAATTTAGACTGATCTTCGTCATTGACCATGGCTCGCCCCTGTTGCTCGGCGGCTGGCCCCATTGCCAGCACCGTCAAGCCTACGGCTAAGCCAACCACTGCCGCTATCGACTTCGTTGTTTGCCCCATCACGAGCTCCTCATCCCTGATTTCGCTCCCATGTTCCTGGGAGTCCGAACCATGGTCTTTCCGTCGCGGTGATACCGGCGGTATAGTCGGACGATGCCAGAAACGCCATCAGGGGGTGTCGGAAGCAAGAAGACGACATCGGGCCTTGCGCTCCTGATCTGCTGCCTTGCGTTGTGGATGCTCGCGGGCGCGATCTATGGCGGCGACATCGGAAAGACGCGGGACGACTACACGTGGGCCGTCAATGACCCCGCGACTGGCCAGGTTGCGGTTGCGGATCTCTGGCGCATGCCGCTCTTCTGGCGGCCGATGTCGCTCGTGCTTGTGCGACATCTTGTCAGTCTGACCTGGGATGCGCCGTGGATCGCAAACCTGCTTACGGCGTTGGCCCATGGCGTCCTGACGATTCTGGTCTGGCGTTGGTTTCGGTCTCTCGGGTTCTTGCTTGGCGCTGGTCTCGCGGCGATGGTGTTCTTGACGCTGCCGATGGCGTTTGACGTCATGCACTGGCCAGCGGCGATGCCGACGGCGCTGGCTGGCCTTTGTGCGATCATCGCTGCCATGGTGGTGAGTGGGGCTGGTCAGATCCGGTCTGGCGTCATGAGAACGACGGCAGTCTCGGGATTGGCCTTCATGGCGTGCTGCCTGAACGAACAGGCCGCCGCATGTTTGGGGGCCATCGCGATCCTGCCGTTGGCGAACGCAAAGCCGTTGCGGGATCGGCTCCGAACGATGGTCTCGGTTGGCGCTGCCGTGGCTTTGCCGGCATTTGCCTACGTCGCGCTCGTTACCTTCACCGCGCCCGGGAATCACCGGGGTGGGTCATCCTCATTCGCACCCATTGGGGGATGGCCCGATCGAGCCGAGGCTGCGTTGAACGGCACGTGGAGCCAGACGTTCGGCCCCCACGGACGCGATCTGACACTTGGCGGCTTCGAGGTCGGTGTTGCCAGCTTGGGCGGTCTAGGTATCTTCGCGATCGTGGTAGCGCTTGTTGCCGGGCTCATCTGGGCGGTGCGAACGCGGCCCGCGACCAAAGCCGATGAGCACGCGTCGAGTGTCTGGCTGATGGTGTTTGGCGTTGCGTGGTTCGTGCTCGGGCTTGTCCCGTTTGTGATCATCTTGACTGGTCCGATCGAGGCTCGACACGTGTATCTCCCTCTATTGGGTCTGCTCGTCGTCGTGCTCGAGGCATCCAGGCGACTGGGTCGACTCTTGCCGGCGATGGCGGCTTCTATCGCGGCCCGAACGTGTGCGGTCGTCGCGCTCGTGTGGGCTACGCTCGCGTCTGTGGCGCTCGTGGGCATCCAGTCCACACTCCGAGAGCGCTATCAGATGGACATGGATGAGGCCGCGGCCATCGTTGAGCTGTATCCAAGTCCGCCCCAAGATGCGGTCATCGTGATTGCCCGAGCGGCCTGGCGAGAAGCCGACACGGGTCGGCAGCACTACGACAAGCGGTTCTGGAGCGCATGGCAGATGGATCACATCGCAACCGCGGTCCTCAGGCACGCTTACGGAAGAGACGACATCTTCGCGAAGAACCGCTTCTCGATTGCGTTTGGTGTGCCGGCGTCGCAGATCTCAGAAGAGGGCTGGACGGTAGGAATGTCCGATGGGCCCGCGTGGGATGGGGGCCAGTGGCCGCCGCAACTGATCGAGTGGGATCGGTTGCTCCTGCTTCGCATCGACGAAGAGGGGCGAGTGTTGCCCATTGATCGGCTCGCGCTCAAAGCAGAAGGCCAGCCAGCGACCATTCGGACGCTGCCGGCCGTATCCAACATGGATTCCTCGGTTCCACCCGAGTTGTTCCATGTTCGGTTGCGTTAGCTAGTTGCCCTCGCACAACGCCTTGAGCTTCTGAAGCCCGTCTTGCCAGCCCTCCTCGAAGCCGGCTGGCAGATCGTCGTCGTATTCGCCCGCCATGCGGTGCTCAACGCTGACGCGCGTGCCGTTGCCGGCAGGCTCAAAGGCAATTGTCATGTTGGCGATGAACGCGTTGGGCACGGTGCAGTCACCTCGCATGCGGATCTTGCGTCCTGGCTTGAGCATTGTGAACGTGCCGATGACGTTCTGGTCGGGCGGGCCGTCGGGGCGCCTGGTCTCCAGGTAGAAGTGCCCGCCGATCTTGCGCTCGGCG
Organism: Phycisphaerales bacterium; assembly: GCA_965227775.1. Lineage (GTDB taxonomy): Bacteria > Planctomycetota > Phycisphaerae > Phycisphaerales > UBA1924 > JAHCJI01. The sequence continues at coordinate 3,100,905 of OZ245777.1, read as the reverse complement.
ATGGTCGTTTGCGTCTTGCGGCTCTCCTCGCTCTCGTAGAACCAGTCGTTTGGTCGCTCGAAGAACAGGTCGTACACCTGTTCTGGTGAGGCATCGATCGTGATCTCGGTTTGTACGACCGTTGCGGACATGTTGATGGTCTGCGTCGTCATCTTCGATTCCCCCGTGCGTTGCTGCTCGCGATGGGCGAGTTGCTGCAGGCCAATGAGCGAGCCCGCCCATCGATCCTGATACTTGCTAACCCAACGCTCGTACACCCTGCGCAGGGGCACCGCGTTGAGGTAATTGAACTTGCGACGCCCCTCCTTGCGCGCGATGACCAGCCCGGCTTCTTCGAGCACCGTCAGGTGCTTCATCACCGCGAACCTGCTCAGCGATGGGAAGGCGCCGGCGACGTCGCCCGTCGTAGCGCGGCCCGCACGCAGCAGGTCGAGGATGGCACGTCGCGTTGGATCGCTCAGGGCCTTCCACACGCCGTCGGCGTCGATCGGGGCTGGTGCCGTGCTCGCAGCATCCATGCCTGGCACTCCGTGGTCCCTAGAACAATGGCGGCATGCCGAACACGCGGCGCGCCGCACTCATCTGGCCCGCGTGGAACGCCTCGTGCGACGCGATCGAACCCATGAGCATGACTCGATCGGCGGCGAACTGGACGAATCCGCCTGTCAGTGGCTCGTTCAGTTCGCTCTCGTTGAGTCCACCGAGCCACGACACGACCGCCGCGCGGGAGCGGGCCAGCGCATCGAGCAACTCGTCGCGCGTCGGGTGCCCCTCGGCTCCCGGCTTGCAGGTGCTGCCACCCTTGAACATCTCGTGCCACTCCGTTGGCAGGACATGATCGCCGCCGCCCAGCGAAGCACGAATCAGGTCGTCGGTGACGGCGACGTGGCCCATGTTCCAGGCCGCGTGGTTGCCGCCGTCGGCCGGTACCTCGTAGAACTTCTCGTCGGGCGTGGCCTTGGCCATCTCGAGGAGCAGCGCACGGGCGAACTCCATGTTTCGGAGGCCGTCGCGGACATGCGTGAATGACTGGGCGGATGAAGGGGCGTCGGGCATGGTTGGTCTCCTGGGCCTGGCGCGATTCGATGATCGCGGATGCTGGTAGCATATATGTGACTATAAGGTAACATATTAATCAGCCCAGGTCAACCCCCATAACCAGAAATTCCGGGTGGCTCTACATCGTGCCCGTTACGCCGGAGCGGGGGGGCAATACACTTTCAGTATCCATGGGAATTGGCACCGTACTTCTCGATCGCGGCGTGATCACGCAGGAGCAGTTGGACCATGCGCTGGCCCAGCAGCGTTCCTCGGGCGAGCGTCTTGATCGGGTTTTGGTCCGGATGGGGCTGGTCGACCCCGATCAGGTGCTGCAGACCATTGGCGATCAGTTTCACCTGGACGTGGTCGACCTTGATTCGCTGGTCGTCGAGTCAAAGGTGTTGCAGGCCCTGCCTGCCAGCCTCGTGCACAAGCAGCGGTGCGTGCCGATCCGTCGAGAGAATGGCACGCTGACCGTTGCAACGAGCGATCCGTTCGAACTCGGCGTGCTCGACGAACTGCGTTTGCTGACCGGCCACAGCATCGAGGTGGTGCTGGCCGACGACGATGGCCTCCAGCGGTTCATCCGCGCAAACTACGGCGTTGGCTCCGACACGCTCGATGCGCTCTCGGCCGAAGCCGGTGCGCAGGTCGAGGTTAAGAGCGGCGACGAAGACGAGATCGAGCAGGCGCAGGAAGCCAGCGTCATCAAGCTGGTGAACGACATCCTGCTCGAAGCCGTACGCGAGCGCGCGACCGACGTGCACATCGAGCCCTACGAGCACCGGCTCATCGTCCGGTATCGGATCGACGGCGTGTTGCAGCGGGCCAACGTGCCCGAGACGATCAATCGCTTCTCGGCGGCCATCATTAGCCGCCTGAAGATCATGTCCAACATGAACATCGCCGAGAAGCGCAAGCCGCAAGACGGGCGCATCACGCTCAAGCAGCGCCTTCCCGACGACAACGGCCGAATGGCACTGCAGGAGTTCGATCTGCGCGTGAGTGTCATCCCGATGCTGTTCGGCGAGGGCGTCGTGCTCCGCATCCTGAACAAGTCGGCTGTGCTCATGGAGCTCGGCGATCTGGGCATGCCGGGCTGGATCCAGGACGAGTGGAACACGCTCATCGAGCGTCCCTACGGCATCCTGCTCGTCACTGGTCCGACCGGATCGGGTAAGTCGACGACGCTGTATGCCTCGCTCAACCGCATCGTGAGCGACGAGATCAAGGCCATCACGGTCGAGGACCCCGTCGAGTACCACGTGGGCGGGGTCAACCAGATCCAGGTCAACACGCAGGTCGGGCTGACCTTCGCGGCCGGGCTGCGGAGCATCTTGCGTCACGACCCGGATGTGGTCATGATCGGCGAGATCCGCGACAAGGAAACCGCCGAGACGGCCATCCAGGCGTCGCTCACCGGCCACCTCGTGTTCAGCACGCTGCACACGAACGACGCACCCGGTGCCATGACGCGACTGCTGGACATGGGCGTCGAGCCCTTCCTGGTGAGTTCGAGCATCGAGGGCGTGCTAGCCCAGCGGCTGGTGCGGCGTGTATGCCCGAATTGCGCCGCGACGTACACGCCCGATGACACCGAGTTGCCGCCGGGCTTCGAGCCGAACGACGATGGTCTGCTGACGCGTGGCGACGGCTGCCGCGACTGCAGGCATAGCGGCTACCGCGGACGCATCGGCATCTACGAGTTGCTCCGCAGCAGCGACCGTCTGCGCGACGACATCATGCACGGCCGCAGCGCTGGCGACATTGCGGCCCACGCGCTCGAAGACGGCGTGCTGGCCAGAATGAGCCAGGATGGGTTCGCCAAGGCCCGCGCGGGCAAGACGACGATCTCCGAAGTGCTGCGTGTGCTGACGGTCTGAGCGTTTCTACTCGATCACGATCTTGAGGACCGCGGGCTCACGCTCGATGTCAACGGTGATGCTCAGCGTCTGGCCGCCCATGGCAGCCGCAACGTGCTCTGGGAGCGTTAGCTTCCCTCCGGTGTCGGTGGCCTCGAAGCCCGAGCCCAAGAGCGTTGCGCGCATGGCCTCGGCCAGCCTTGGCATCTCGATGCCCTCACGAATCGGCACGACGACCTCGGTGCGCAGTCCGTCCTCCGAGCGTTCGACGCTCCAATCCATGCCGATCTCGACAGCCTGTACCATGCCACGAAGTCGGTTGCCGTGCTGGCCCATCCACTGCTGGAACTGCTGGCCGAACGCCTGGCGTTGCTCGTCGCCGAGCGCCACGGCATAGGTACGAAGGCCCGCGTCGAAGACTGCGGGCCAGCGAACGCCAATCGCCGACCCGGCGGCGGGCTGGGGACCGCTTCGCGAGTTCACATCCTCGGGAACCAGTGCACGGCTTGAGTACGCGAGACGGGTGGATCCGCTCTCGGGTATGTGCACGTGGACCTTGCGGGCGTTGGCAAGGCCGGTCACGGCGACCACGCGCCGGGCGGGACCGTCGGCGAGCGACTGCGGCCAGGCGCGGCGGAGACTCTCGAGGTCAAGCATCACCTCAACGCCGTTGGTGGCGGTGGGGCGGTGGTCGGCGAAGCTGAGTCGCAGCGAGTCGGGACCCAATCCAGCGCTGGTGAGGTCGACCGCATCTTCGCCACGTTGATACACGAACAGCGTGCGTTCGCCAGTAACCCACCAATGAACACTGGCCTCGCGCCCAGATTCGTCATCGAGCACACCGGGCGTGGTGACGGATACCGCTGGCGCCCCACCCTCCAAATCCGTGAGAACGACCGTTGTGCCGGGGGCCGAGGCCGCCTCAGTCATGATGCGAACAAGGGAGGCGACACTCTGTGCGTCGTTGAGCGACACGAAGGAATCAAGCCCTGCGAGCGCCTCGAGGAAGCGTTCAGGCTCGGCACTCGCTGCGTCGGTCTCGCCGTGCACGATCAGCCCGGCCAGTGTGGCCGGAGCGAGAGGCTGCTGCTTCATTGGTTCCGTGGTCGGGGCGTCCTGCCCGGTCGCCAAGGTCGCCAGCAGAGCCAGAATCGGGAGCAACGTCAGCATCACGAATCGCTTCATAGGCCAGCATAGTGCCCTCGCACCGCCCATCGCCGATACACTGGGCCGTGCGGCCCCCGAACAGCGAGCCCGAGCGCATCCTGATCATCCGCCCCAGTGCGTTGGGCGACGTCTGCCGGAGCGTGCCGGTGCTTGCCGCCTTGCGAGCCCGATGGCCGAACGCGGTGATCGATTGGCTCGTGCAGGACGCGTTCGCTCCGGCTATCGAGGCCCATCCAGCGCTAAGCGAGGTTGTTGCTTTCCCGCGGCGGGACCTCTCTCCCTTGGCCAGGCCCGACAAGTTTGTTGCCGCCGTGCGGTGGGGCAACGGTCTCCGCCGACGGCGATACGACCTGGTCATCGATTGTCAGGGGCTGATGCGCAGCGGCCTGATGACCCTCGCGACCGCCGCCCCGGTGCGCGTGGGGGCGGCTGATGCCCGAGAGTTAGCCCACCTCGCCTATACGCGTCGTGTCGAGAGCGCGGGCAGCACGCACGCCGTCGACCGCATGCTCGGCCTGGCACAGGCTGCGATCGATAACTATGGCGCCTCGGAGCCCATCGCCGCGCCGGACATGCGGCTGTACTCGGCTCCCGAAGCGCAGCGAGCAGCCGAAGTCCTCCTGGGTGACGCAGCAAGCGGACCATTGGTCGTTCTCGCTCCGACGAGCCGTTGGCCCGCCAAGCAATGGCCCGATGAGCGATTCGCGCAGCTTGCGCTCGCGGTGCTGGAGCGAACCAAGGCGAGCATCGCTGTCGTCGGCGGGCCGGGCGAGCGTGCCCAGTGCGAGCGAACGTGTGCGCTCAGCTACGACCATCCACGCGTGATCGACCTCGTCGCGCGAACAGGCATCGCTGAGCTCATGGCAATCGTGCAGCGCGCGAGCCTCGTCGTCGCGAACGATTCGGCCGTGCTGCATATGGCTGTGGGCTTTGCCCGGCCGCTGGTGGCGTTGTTTGGCCCCACGCTCACGGGCCTGGTCGGTCCCTACGAGCGCTCGAGCGACGTCATCCAGCACGAGGCGCCAAGTCACCCCAGTGCGCACAAAAACGCCGCGAACGCGAGCATGATGCACGCGATCGCGGCTGACGAAGTTATCGAGGCAGCGCTCGCCCGGCTCGGCCGGTCTGGCTAGCCGTTCCGCTGCGCAAAGTCTCGCATGAATTGCGCCAGCGCCTGGCAGCCCGCTGGTGGGAACGCGTTGTAGATGCTCGCGCGGATACCGCCGACCGAGCGGTGTCCCTTGAGCCCGTCAAAGCTCTGCGCCTGAGCTTCTTGCAGGAACTTGGCGTTCAACTCATCGCTCGGGCAGTTGAATGTGATGTTCATCATCGAGCGGCTGCCGGTCTTGGCGTGGGGCTTGTAGAAGCCCTCGTCGAGCACGTCGTAGATGGCCGATGCCTTGGCAGCGTTGCGAACTCCCATGCCCTCGAGCCCGCCGTTCTCGAGAATCCAGTCGAACACCACGCCCATGACATACACGCCGAAGACCGGTGGCGTGTTGTACCGGCTGTCATTCTCGAAGTGCGTCTTGTACTTGCCCATTGCGGGGAGATCACGCTCGCACCGCTCGGCGATGTCCTTGCGCATGATGAGCAGCGTGACGCCCGAGGGGCCGAGGTTTTTCTGGGCACCAGCATAGATCAGCCCATACTTGGTGACGTCGATCGGCCGGCTGAAGATGTCGCTCGAGGCATCGCACACCAGGAACGAGCCATCCGGGCACACCGGCTCGGCGCTGAACTCGGTGCCGAAGATGGTGTTGTTGCTGGTAAAGTGCAGATACGCGGGCTTGTCCGAGCACTTGATGTCGGTGGGGATGTGGTCGAAGTTGGACTCTTCACTGCTGGCGGCTACGTGGGGCTTGCCGTACAGCTTGGCTTCTTTGATGGCCTTCTTCGACCAGGCGCCGGTGTTGATGTAGTCAGCCGTGCCGCCTTCGGGCAGGTAGTTGGCGGGCACCATCGAGAACTGGGTCGAAGCCCCGCCCTGAACATACAGCACTGCGTAGTCGTCGGGAATGTTGGCCAGCTTGCGGCAGGCCGCCTCGGTCCGCTCCCAAACGCCGTCGACCACCGGGCCGCGATGGCTGTGCTCCATGATGCCGATGCCGCTGCCATCGATGTCCCAGATGTCTTCCTGCACCCGGCGGATGACGGACTCGGGCAGGGCGGCGGGTCCCGCCGAGAAATTGAACGTGCTGCGTGTCTGGGTCGAGTCGGTGAGTGTGCCGCGAGTAGCCGAAGCGGTCATCGTGTTGTTCTCCTGTCGCAAGGATTCGTTGGAGCGTGAAAGGCGTGCGGGTTGCCGCCGTCAGGCGGGCTGCAGCTGGTTGACTACGTTGATGAACGACCCAGTCTTCGCATACTCGGCGACTATCCGGACGGTCTCGTCCGCCACGGCCTGCTGCGCCTGATCGGTCGAAGCGCCGCAGTGGTGCGAGCAGCAGACGCCGTCGGAGGCCATGGGAGTCTTGAACGCTTCGTCGGGCGTACCGGGCTGGTTCTGGTACACGTCGGTCCCGACACGCAGGCCCTTAGCCTTTATTGCATCGAGCAGCGCGGTTTCATCGACCAGCGTTCCGCGAGCCGTGTTGATGAAGTAGGCGCCTTCCTTCATCGCGCCAAAGAAGTCGGCATCGCACATGCCCTTGGTCTCGGCCGTAGCAGCGACGTGCATGCTGACCACGTCGGCGTCGGCCAGAAGCCGCTTCAGGTCGTCCTGTGTGCTGCCGCCGAAACGCACACCCATCTGCTCGGCAGACTGTGGCGTGAGGCTGCGAGACCAGCCGACGACGTCCATGCCGAAAGCGTTGGCGCGAGTCGCGACCTCGCGACCGATGGCGCCCATGCCGACGAGCAGGAGTGTGAGCCCCTTGAGTCCGCGCGCCTTGGCGAATTCCTTCTTGTTCCAGTGCCCGGTGCGAAGCTCGGCGTCCTGGGCGGGCAGGCGGCGATCGCAGTTGATGATGTGGCCCATCGCGAGTTCCGCGACGGCAACGGCGTTCATGCCCGGGCAGTTGCACACCGCAACGCCCTTCGCGCTGGCGGCCGCCGAGTCGATGTTGTCGTGACCAGCCCCGGCGCGGATAATGCCCTTGAGCGACTCCTGACCTTCGATGACGCCCGCGGGGACCTTCGTGGAGCGGACGATCAGGACCTCGGGCCGGTGTTGGGACAACGCCTCGGGTAGCGAGTCGGGACCGAGCCCGGGCTCGACGATCACCTCGTGGCCCGCGGCCGAAAGGGCCTGCACGCCGGAATCTTCGAACTTGTCGGCAATCAGGATTTGCACCGGGCAAGCCTCCTCAAACGCTTCCTCAGACCCTGCGTGGGCCCCGTGTTGGGTGTCTCCACAATGGTAGCGCACCACCAACGAAAACGGCCCGCCGGGAGGCGGGCCGCAGAAGCGTTGTTCGAGGAATCAAGCTTCGATCAGTCGAGCTGGCCGGTGTCGATCTCGGTGCCGCCGTAGTCGACGCCCTTCAGCCCACCGCGGGTCCAGCGGTAGTAGCCATCGACGGCAGCGGGGCCGCGCGCCTGGGGCTCCCAAGCCGAACCGGACGGGTCGAACTGGAAGCGGGTGGCCCGATCCTGCGTCGGGTTGTTGGGCTGCCAGCCGACGTTCGCGTCATCGGTCACGCGGACGCTCGCCGAGAGATCGAACATGATCATGGTCGTCTTGGCGTCGGGGAACGCGTAGAAGAGCTCCTGCTTGCTGTAGCGGTCGTTGCTGTCGTGCATGAAGACCTTCTGGGCCGGCGAATCGACGGCCGTGATCTTCAGTTCGCCAATCTTCGCGCCACCGGGGATCTGGTACGAGCGGTGGCTGCTGGGATTCTGGGTGATCCGGCTGCCCGCCTGCGACGCGTCGTACGACGCGGGGACCACCTGGTAGCTCGAGCTGTACGGCCAACGAATGTTGGAGTTGGTCGCTGCTTCCTGGAAGGGGAACCAGTAGTTCTGGTCGAACAGGTTCTTGGGATCTTCCTGCCACTGGAGGCGGTAGCGGTCCATGGGGGACACGACCATCTTCTCGGGCAGCTTCTGGGCCAGGTAGTCGTTCACAACCAGGTGCGTATACAGCACGTTGGGAATCCAGTTGGTCGGCTGGTTGAACTCGGGACGATTGGCGCGAAAGCGGATGATGTCCGTTGCCTGAGCGGCGGAAGCGGCGATGCCGGTGCCAGTCAGGGCTCCGCCCTCATCGCTCTGGCGGCCGCGGCGGATGTCATCCTCATCGTTCCAGGTGAAGGCGTAGATGCGGTCTTGGTAGTCCGCGGAATAGGTGCCCAGGGCAAAGCCGAACTGCTTGAGGTTGCCCAGGTCGATCGCCAAGCGGGCGGTCTTGCGTGCCTCGCCGAGAGCCGGCAGCAGCACGCTGATTAGCAGGGCGATGATGGCGATGACCACCAGGAGCTCGATGAGCGTGAAGCCCGATCGGGTCCCGGTGGTGCCGCGAGTGCGGCGGATGCGGTCAGCGAGCTTGATCATGTTTGCAATGTCCTCCACTGCCTCCCACGAGGGGGCTCCTTGGATAGCGTGCCGAGTGGGACTCGGATCGGTTCGCATTTCGGCCATGTACCGAACGGAAGCTTGCGGTATCCACTTATTCGGGCCTCTGCAGACTTCCGGACGGACCTCTACGCGTCCCGATGGGCTCCGGATCCCGGGGATCAGGGCCGACGCGCAGAATTCCGCACATCACTCCTTAACACAAAAGCCGGCCGGAGTGTTCCCACCCCGGCCGGCCATGTTCACGACTGATGGATGCTCAATCGGTCAGCGCAGCTGGCCGGTGTCGATCTCGGTGCCGCCGTAGTCGACGCCCTTCAGGCCGCCGCGGGTCCAGCGGTAGTAACCGGTCACGAACGAGTCAGCCCGTGCCTGGGGCTCCCACGCCGAGCCGCCGACAAACCGGTACGTCGTGGGACGGTCGGACAGCGGCGAATTCGGCATCCAACCCTCGTTGCAGTCGTCGGTCACTCGGACGCTGGCCGAGAGATCGAACATGAGGATCGGGCACTTCGCATCCGGGAAGGCGTGGTACAGTTGGGTCTTGGAGTAGCGATCGACGTTGTCGTGCATGAAGACCTTTTGGGCGGGCGAGTCGACCGCGGTGATGCGAAGGTCACCCAGCTTCACCGACCCGGGCACAAAGTACGATCGATGGGTCGATTGTGAGATTCGGCTGCCGACCTGCGACGCGTCGTACGACGCCGGGACGACCTGGTAGCTCGAGCTGTACGGCCAGCGCTTGTTCGTGCTTGAAGCCGGCTCCTGGAAGGGGAACCAGTAGTTCTGATCGAACAGGTTCTTGGGATCTTCCTGCCACTGGAGGCGGTAGCGGTCCATGGGGGACACGACCATCTTCTCGGGCAGCTTCTGGGCCAGGTAGTCGTTTACAACCAGGTGCGTGTACAGCACGTTGGGGATCCAGCCGCCGGGCTGGTTGAAGTCGGGGCGGTTGGCCCGATAGCGAATGATGTCGGTTGCTTGGGCCGCAGTGGCGGCGATGGGCGAGCCCCCGCTGAGCGGGCCTCCACCCTCGGATTGCTGGTTGCGACGGATGTCGTCAGTGTCGTTCCAGGTGAAGGCGTAGACACGGTCTTCGTAGTCGGCCGAGTAGGTTCCCAGCGCAAAGCCAAACTGCTTGAGGTTGCCCAGGTCGATCGCCAGACGCGCGGTCTTGCGCGCCTCACCCAGTGCCGGCAGCAGCACGCTGATGAGCAGCGCGATGATGGCGATGACTACGAGCAACTCGATGAGCGTGAAGCCCCGCGTCCCTTGACGCAATCGAGCCGTGGCAGCGGCGGTGGCGGTCTTCATGTTGGTCCCCTTTATGTCCTAGGACATTCCCAGACAAAACCCTCGCCGAATCCGGGAGAATGCCGAACGCGTGGCGGGGGTTTACACGATCTTGACATAGCCTAACCGAAAACGCCCCGCGATTCCAGAGAAAATCGCGGGGCGTGGTTGTTTGGTGTCGGTTTCCCGCCATGCGATCCGAACGATCGGAACGCGTGGATTCCGAGATCTAGCGAAGCTGGCCGGTGTCGATCTCGGTGCCGCCGTAGTCGACACCCTTCAGGCCACCGCGCGTCCAGCGGTAGTAGCCGTCGACCGCGGACGGGCTGCGGGCCTGGGGCTCCCAAGCGGACGAGGTGGCATCGAACTGGAACCGCATCGAGCGGTCCTGCGTGGGCACACGCGGATCCCAGCCGACGTTCGCATCATCGGTCACGCGGACGCTGGCCGAGAGGTCGAACATCAGGATCGTGGTCTTCGCATCGGGGAACGCGTAGAACAGCTCCAGCTTGCTGTAGCGGTCGTTGCTGTCGTGCATGAAGACCTTCTGGGCCGGCGAATCGACGGCCGTGATCTTCAGCTCACCGATCTTTGCGCCACCGGGGATGAAGTAAGACCTGTGGCTGCTGGGGTTCTGGTAGATCCGGCTGCCGTCCTGCGACGCGTCGTAGGACGCGGGCACGACCTGGTAGCTGGAACTGTACGGCCAGCGAATATTCGGATTGCTGGCTGCCTCCTGGAAGGGGAACCAGTAGTTCTGGTCGAACAGGTTCTTGGGATCTTCCTGCCACTGGAGGCGGTAGCGGTCCATGGGGGACACGACCATCTTCTCGGGCAGCTTCTGGGCCAGGTAGTCGTTCACAACCAGGTGCGTGTACAGCACGTTGGGGATCCAACTTCCCGGCTGGTTGAAATCGGGTCGGTTCGCGCGGAAGCGGATGATGTCGGTCGCTTGCGCAGCGGAAGCTTGGATAGCAGTGCCGCCGGTGAGTGCGCCGCCCTCGTCGCTCTGGCGGCCGCGGCGGATGTCATCCTGGTCGTTCCAGGTGAAGGCGTAGATGCGGTCCTGGTAGTCCGCCGAGTACGTGCCCAGCGCGAAACCGAACTGCTTGAGGTTGCCCAGGTCGATCGCGAGGCGGGCCGTCTTGCGTGCCTCGCCGAGAGCCGGCAGCAGCACGCTGATCAGCAGGGCGATGATGGCGATGACCACCAGGAGCTCGATGAGCGTAAAGCCGTGGCGATCGGAACGCTTCGATCGACGCCTGGCGTCTTGCGATGCACTCTGCAACATGTGCACACTCCCCAAAAAGTGCCTTGGGCGGCGCATCGTCGGAGGCTTACGAAAAACGCCCCGAAGCGCCGCATCGGTGTGAAACCCGACGCAGATAGCCTACCAGAAAGTCCGGGCCATGTCTAGACAAATTTGCATCAAATTTGAACAAAACCCGCACACAGTGCGGGCTTTGTGTTGAATCTCACTAGTTTTGAGCGGCAGGCCGCTGCTCTCCGTTGTTAGAGCTGGCCGGTGTCGATCTCGGTGCCACCGAAATCAACGCCCTTGATGCCGCCGCGGGTCCAGCGGAGCTTGCCCGGCGTGATGTCGGACGGGCCGCCGGTGAAGGTCGGTGCTTCCCAGCCACGGGGCTGGTAACTGATACGGGTGAACGAGTCCACTGTTGGGGAGTTCGGCAGCCAGCCAAGGTTGAAGTCCTGGCTCAGGCGCACGATGCAGGAGCCGTCCCACGCGAGCACGGGCTGGCGGCACTGGTCATAGCCGGTCCAGATCGGGTTCTTGCCGAAGTGCCGGCCCTCGGCGTCGTGCATCTGTGCCTTTTGGGCCGGGCTCTCGACGTCGGTCAGCCGCATGTCGCCGAGCTTGACATCGTTCGGGATGGCGTAGTTGTAGTGCGTCGCACCTTGCTGGATCCGGTCGCCACGCTGCGAACGGTCGTATCCGGCGGGCACGAGCTGGTAGCTCGAGCTGTACGCCCAACGCTTGTTGCGAGAGCTGGCGCTCGGCTGACGCGGGAACCAGTAGTTCTGGTCGAAGAGGTTCTTCGGATCCTCCTGCCAGTTCAACCGGTCGCGGTCGGCCGGCGACACCACCATCTTCTCGGGGAGCTTCTGGGCCAGGTAGTCATTCACCACGAGGTGGCTGTAGTAGACATAGGGAATCCAATTCGTCACGGCGGTCATGTCACCCTGCGTGCGGGTGGCACGCCGACGGAGGATGTCCATGGCCTGGTACGCTGCCGCGTCGATCGGTCGCGTCGGATTGCGGAGATCTGGATAGTCAGACTGACGCGCATCGTCGGCGTCGTTCCAGGTGAACGCCCACTGGCGATCCTGGTAGTCCGCGGCATAGGTGCCAGTCGCAAATCCGAACTGCTTCATGTTGCCCATGCAGATCGCAAGTCGCGCGGACTTGCGCGCCTCGCCAAGGGCGGGCAGCAAGACGCTAATGAGCAGCGCGATGATCGCGATCACCACGAGCAATTCGATGAGGGTGAAGCCCGGTCGGTTCCCGTGCCGGTGCAGCCTTGAGATCGGCAGCATGTCGTCCATCCTTCCTGGATCCGCCCGTCGATCTCCGGGCAAGAGCGAGGCCACGAGGCCTCGAAGCAAGAACCCCCTACGGCCCGAGGGATGGCGATCGAAAACCATCACGCATATTCGGGTCGGCCCTTGACGTCTTGGCAGTCTACCCGATCATTCCGGAATGCCACACGCTTTTTTACATCCCAGCGGTTCCCTTTTTTCGTCCAGCGTCATGAAATCCGGCCACCTTGCCGTGTTTGGCGCTGTTTTGTTCGGGTTTGGTTGTGCCTCGGATGTGCAAGAGCGAGATTTCGACAGTTCTTCGCCTCGCGCAAAGGCCTCTCCACGGGCCGCGCTCATCGACGGAACGCTGACCACCAGAGACGATCTGTGGCCGTTGCTGGCCGAGCGCGCGGGGGCCGCCGGCCTCGAGGCCATCGCGCTCGACCGAGCCGTGGCGCGCGAGGCGCGGCAGCAGGGCATCACTGTTGATGCTGAGGACATCCGAGCCGAGCGGGAGATCGTCGAGCAGGCGCTCATCGGTGTTGGCCTGACCGAGCGCCAGCAGCGCGGCATCGTCGTGGCCGAAGCGCGAGCTCGACGGGGATGGGGGCCAACGTGGTTCGACGCGCTGCTTCGACGCAACGCCCTGGCACGCAAGCTGACGCAGGCGAATGCACGGGAGCCGACGCAAGCAGACGTCGATCGCCTGTACGAAGTGCTCTACGGCGGGCGTCGCGACGTGCGTGTGCTCGTGATGCCGAGCGAGCGTGAGGTGGCGCGCATGCGGGCGGAGGTCGCGGCGGCCCTGACCCAGTCGCGGGCCTCGGGTGAGGCCCGCTTCATGATGCTGGCGGCAGAACACAGCAGCGACGTCTCATCGACGCGCGGCGGACTGCTTGATCCGGTCGGGCGCTTTGACGTGACGTACCCCGACGCGTTTCGAAAGGCCGTTTTCGAGACGACGCCCGGCTCGCTCACGCCGGTGGTGGCGCTCGATGAAGGCTTCGCGGTGGCGTACGTGACCGGTGAGCGCGGCGGCGAAGCGCGATCGCTCGAGTCGGTCCGTGGCGAACTCGTCAAGCGGTTGGAGCTCGACGCGCAGCAGCGCGCTATGGCAACGCTGTTCGAGCGCTTGCGCGCAAACATGCGCGTGGAGCCGCTCGATGCGTCACTGCGTTGGAGCTGGGAGCAGCGGCCGCGCTAAGACCGGTTTAATCGTCGTCCTCATCGTCCGCGTTCATCATCGTCCGCGTTCATCATCGCCTCGTACGCGCGGGCGAGGCCGGCCAGTTGCAGGTCGGGCACGACGTGCTCGACGATCTCGTCGTTCTCAAACAGCGGTAATGCGTCGCCGCCGGTGGCGATGACGCGGGGATAGCCGCCGTACGCCAGCGCAAAGCGATCGACCAGCCCGTGGACCAGGCCCACAGCCGCCGCGCGCACCCCCAACGCCATGGCGGGTTCGGTGTCGTGGCCCCAGGGCTGGTCTTCGGGTCGGTTCATAGCGAGCGCGTCCGCCGCGCCAAGTTTCGGGAGCGCGGGGGCCGCGCTCTCCAACCCAGACAGCATCGCTGCGACGCCCGGCGCGATGGCGCCGCCGTGGTGTACTCCCTGGCCGTCGACGAAGTCGACCGTGATTGCGGTGCCCGCATCGATGACGATGCAGGCCTGCTCAGCCATGCGAAACGCCGCCAGGCAGCACAGAAGACGATCGATGCCAACACGCTCAGGCTTGGCGACCGAGGTGGTCAGGGGCAGGGCAAGATCGGTCCCGGCGTAGGCGATGTGCTCGACGTGGCCCTGGAGCGCGACGGCCGCTGCCCGGGCGGCCGGCTGGTTGACGCTTGCAATCAGCAGAGGGGCCCCGTGGTGATCGTCCAGGAACGGGGTCAGGGCTTGCGCGATGGCCTCGGCGTCGTTGGCATCGTGCGATGCCGAGTGGTGCACGGAGCCGTCCGCGTAGCTGGCCGTTCGGGCGCGGGTGTTGCCAACGACGAGCAGGGCGGCTGGTGGGGCGGGGGTCTGATCGAGGTCCTGGGTCATGCTGATCGGCTCTCCGAGGTGAATTGAGAGGATATGGGCGCAGGAAAACGAATCCGACCCCGTCGGGCGTGCGGCCTCGACGGGGTCGGATTGCCAGCGCGCAGAGCGCTGGCGGAGGGAGAGCGGCTTGGTGTGCTTACTCGCAGCCGGCGTCGAACGCGTTCTGGAACGCGAGGAAGTCGAAGAGGGTCAGATCGCCATCGCCGTCAAAGTCCGCGGCCAGATCCCCAGCGTCGAAGAGATTCTGGAAGGCGAGGAAGTCGAACAGCGTGAGGTCTCCGTCGCCATCGATGTCGGCGACGCACACGTCGCTGGCGATCTCCATCGAGACGAAGTTGATCTCCATCGCGACGTTGTCTGGGAAGATGCTCCAGATGGTGAAGTTGAAGCGGGTCAGGCCGCCGAACTCGTAGACGCCGATGGCGTCGGCGATATCGAGTGAGCCGAGTGTCGCGCCCTCGTAGCCGAGATCGAATCCAAGGTTGTACGGAGTCGCCTCCAAGGGCACGCCGCCGGGTGACGTACGCGACGTGGAGAGGATGAAGCCATCCGAGACCGGAAAGCCTTCAACGAGCGTGAAGAAGGCCTCGGTGCCCGAGACGATTGTCGTGCTGGCCGAGCCGAAATCCAGGTCGAACGAGCCGTTGTCCATCGGGTAGTTTCGCAAGTCTCCCGGGAGCACGTCGAAAAAGTCGTCCGAGTCGACCTGGAAGGTCACCGTAGTGGTATCGCCGGCGGAAACCGCGGCGAGTACTCCATCACTGATGCGGTTGAAGGCAACCTCACCGGTGACTGTGATCGTGATCGGGTCGGCTTGTGCCATACAGGAAGCTGCCGCGACCACGGACATGAGGGTGATCTTGTTCATGGGTCTCCTTCTTGCGTTCGCGCAGACGAGTCGATGTGTGCACTGCAGAGCGCTGCCCGGACTACTCGCATCCGGCGTCGAACGCGTTCTGGAAGGCGAGGAAGTCAAAGAGCGTCAGGTCGCCGTCGCCGTCAAAGTCCGCCGCGAGATCGCCGGCGTCGAAGAGGTTCTGGAACGCGAGGAAGTCAAACAACGTGAGCTCGCCGTCGCCGTCGATGTCGGCGATGCAGGCGTCGTCGCCCAGATTCACGACCCAGGTCTGCGTGTTGCCCAGCGTGTCGGGATAGCCCCAGCCGGCGAGCCAGCTGCCGTCGGCCGAGATGGCGCTCACGAACGAGAACGTGTAGCCCGCCGGATAGCCAACGCCCTTGCTGTCCAGGAAGTCGGCGACGGTCATTGTGCCGACGCCCTCTTGCCAGATGAAGCCGATGCCGAACGTTGCAGGGCCGAAGCCCCAGGTCCCGCCGCCGATGAGGCTGCCGTCCTGGTTGATCGCGGCGGCGCCCATGCGGCTCTCGCCGCCCACGGCGAAGTTGGGGATCGTCTCGAAGGCATCGGTGACGGTGTTGTACCGCCAGGTGTCGACCGCGCCGAAGGGACCACCGACGGCGAAGCCGGTGACCCATGTGCCGTCGTCGGAGACGTCGAACGCCTCGGAGACGGGCTGGCCCGCGTCGTCGAAGATGAGCTCCTGCACGCCGTCAACCCAGGCGGCTGCCTGGCGGAAGCCTGTCGCGCCGTCCTGCCATCCGGCAACGACGGTGCCGTCGGCATTCACGGCGTTCGCACGCGCCGACCGGCCTTCGAACGCCGTGCCCAGGTCGGTGATGCCGACGCCCTCGGTCCATTGCATTGCGTGGGTGTCGGCGGTGCCAAGAACGGTCCAGCCGAGCCCAACAACGTGTCGGCCGTCGCCCGACATGCCCCAACCGCTGGAGACTTCCGCGTCGATCTGGGTGCCAATCACGGGGATGGGCCCGAATCCGGTCCATCGGCCGGCGGCGACGTCGTACCGCGACATCTCGTGCCACCCCTCGGCTGCGTTGAACGTCGTGCCGCTGATGAACAAACCGTCGCTGGAGATCTTGCCCTGACCGCCGACGCCGCTGCCGGGTGAGACACCGCCGATCTGCATCGCGCCGCCGTCGGCGGTCCATATCCAATACTGGCTGCCGAATCCGCTTGAGCCGCTAACAACACCGGTGTTGCTGACGTCGTCGGCAAGGCCTTGGCCGACCGGGATCGTGAAGAACTCCTGCGCGGTAGCGGTGCCCGCGACGGTCAGGAGCAAGGCGAGGGCGAAACTCTGACTCTTCATTGTCGTGCCTCCCGAGCCGACGGGTCAGCTCGCGTTCTGGTTCGATCTCGAGCGTGCAAGTGGCCGTGAAGGCCGGCCGACGCGCCGAAGCCCGTTCGGCACAGAAGCCCGGTGGATTTGCGTCGATTCGAACATGTTTATCACACGGATCCAATCTCTGCAAGTTTCTCTGGGGAAAATATCAAAGAATCTTGCAATTCGACTGACATTGAGTAAGATGAACATGGGCAATGGGCGACACCGCAGCACGGTGCCCGGATCGAATCCTACTAAAATCCTAATTAGCGGGGCTGCAGCGTGGACACGATGGCACTGAGTTTCGAGGATCACTGCCGCGAGTCGGTCCGCGAGCTGCGTGGGGCCCTGCTCGAGATCTATCGCCAGGCCGGTGCCGACCCGGAACGGCCGCAAGAGGTCTCGCGCCGCCTCGGCCTCAACAAGAACCTCACCTGGAAGATCGCCAGGGTGCTCCAGGCTGAAGACGCATTCGAAGCGCTCCCCTTGCTGCCGGGCATGGCCGGGTTGGACCTCGTGCTCGAGGCGACCGAACGGGCCGGGGCAGACTCGGCGTCTCTCCAGCGCGCCCGCGTGGCGATCGCGTCGACCGAGGCGATGGTGGAGACGCATGGTGGCGATCGGGCCACCATGGACCTGATGCTGGACAGCATGGCTGCAACCGGCTTGGAGAAGAGCCGGAAGCTGGCGTTCCGCGGCAACGCTGGCATCTGGGGCGTGATGGCCAAGGCTCGCGTGTCCGCCCAGGTACTGGCGCCGAACGTCGAGAACCCCGACATGCTCGACGTCATGCTCATCGCCGGCTTGCAGCGCGTCCGTCGATTCCGGCCCATTCCTCGATGGCCGGTCTTCCGCCTCGGACGCTACGAGTTTGAAGGCCAGGTGAATCGCTTTGCGGCCGAGGAGCACGAGGACGGGCCGTGGGGTTTTCTACCGTCGTTTTCACGCGGGCAGATGCCCGAGATCTTCGTGCGTGAGGAGGGCGACGAGGTTACCTACGAGGTTGGCGATGGACCGGTGGGCAAGACAGGCGAGTTCGGCTGCTACTTCGGCTTCGGATACCGCGCCGATGTGCCACGATACCAGACACGGCCTGACGAATCAGCGTGGCTTGCCGCGGCGGTGAGCATGCCCGTCGAGACGCTCCTGTTCGATTTATTCGTGCACAAAGACCTTCCTGAAGCGCTCCAGGCGGAGACCTCGATCTACGGCGGCGCATGGCAAGACACGCCCCAATTCCCGCCCGCCGCGAAGCTGCCGATCAACGACCGCCCTGTACACCTGGGCCGCGGGGCCGATGTCGCCACGCCGCTGGCCGACCAATACGCGGCGGTCGTGCAGCGTTCCTTCGAGAGCGCGGGCTGGACGCACGAGGACTTCCATTGTCTTCGACTCGTGATCGAACACCCGCCGATGCCCTCGCGCGCGGTCATCCGGTACCTGCTTCCGACCCGCCCGGGTACCTAAGCAATCGCTGCTTGGGTGAACAGCGGACCGCTGTATCGTTCGAAATCGGCCTTGTGCAAGCACACCGTGCGCCACCGCGCGCTGCGGACCTTCATGTTCGCGGCGTACGCCTCGACGTCGATGGCGCGCAGGGCGTAGTAGTGGTCCTTGAAGATCCACACGTTCTCGAACAGCGGGCTGGGCGTGGTTGGCGGCTCGTGCGGACACTCGTAGATGAACACGAAGCTGCCGACGTAGCCGCGGCCGAACATGGAGCACCAGCGTCGCAGGCTGTCAACGTCGTCGTCGGTCACCCAATTCTCCAGTCGCGTGGAGCCCGCGGGCAGTCGGCGTCCCTTCAGTTCCACAAGTAGGTTGGGCGTGCCATAGAGCACGTAGTCGAAGGCCTTCAGGGTGCTCGTCTTGCCGGCAAGCGTGGTCTGCAGTGGGGCCTGCTCGCCGGGCAGGATCGCGCGGCGAGCCTCGTCGACCGCGACGAAGGGCACGCCACGCTCGCGCAAGAGCGACTTGAACGCGTGCTCGTAGTGGATCTGACGTCGACCCATGGCTCCATGCTAGCAGCTTGTTCGGGGTGTGGGCATCGTGCTCCTGCCCCAGTGTTCAGATCGGGTATGGCTCGCGCGAAGTGTGGGTAGCCGGTGCGAACGAGCCCTGATGCGCTGCTGCGATCGCGGTAGGCTGGCCTGAATCCACTGCTCAAACTCCTGCGGAGCCTTGCCATGCGACCCCATCGCCCCATCGCCCTTACGCTGCTCTCGGCGGCCCTGTACGTTCCAGCATCCGTGCTTGCGCAGCATGGCGCGTCGAGCGGCTCGACGACGAGCGATGGCGTGCGCGACCCCGGGGTGCAGGAGCCGGGCTACGAGGCCAAGACGGACACCCCGTTCCTCTTCCACGAGCGGCACCTGCACACGCACAACCGTGAGCACGCGACCGTGGCGCCCGATGGCACGCGGTTCTTCACCACGCGCGACTCGTCGGTCACCCTCCCCTTGCCCGGCGAGACCGACGCGTTCGTGTTCGCAGTCTTCGGTGATCGCACCGGCGGGCCCGACCTGGGCATCAACGTGCTGGCCGACGCGGTCCGTGATGTGAACCTGATCGAGCCCGATCTCGTGCTCACCGTCGGCGACCTCATCGATGGGTACAACCAGACCCAGGAGTGGATGGTCGAGATGCGTGAGTACAAGACCGTGATGAACGGACTCTTGTGCCCGTGGTTCCCGGTTGCGGGCAACCACGACGTCTACTGGCGTGGCGAGAACGCGCCCGAGGGCGAGCACGAGAAGAGCTACGAGATGCACTTCGGGCCGCTGTGGTACAGCTTCAGCCACAAGAACAGCAACTTCATCGTGCTCTATACCGACGAGGGTGATCCACAGACGGGCGAGAAGAACTTCCGCCGGCCTGAGAGCCAGAAGATGAGCCCGCAGCAGAAGGACTTCCTCGAGCAGGCACTCCAACGCGGGAAGGACATGACGCACCAGTTCGTGTTCGTGCACCATCCGCGTTGGCTGGGTGGCGGCTACGGCGACGACTGGAATGACAATGTGCATCCGATGCTGGCCAAGGCTGGCAACGTGCGCGCCGTGTTCGCGGGCCACATCCACCGCATGCGCCACGATTTCGGTCCGCAGGGTGACGACGGCATCGAGTACGTGACCCTGGCAACCGTTGGCGGTGGGCAGGGCCACCCAGTGCCCCAGGCCGGCTGGTTGCACCAGTACCACCTGATCACGGTGCGTCCTGAGCAGATCGCGATGACGGCGTATCCGGTGGGCGCGGCTATGAATGTCCGCGAGATCACCGGTGAGATGGCCGACAGCCTGGCCCGACAGGCGAGGCGTGGTGTGGGCGTCGACGGGGTCGTCGCGTTCGGTGCCCAGGGTGGCGCCCGCGGCGAGGTCGCCCTGACCGTGGAGAACACGACAGACCGCCTGCTGGAGGTCGCCGTGACCCCCAGCAGCCGCGACAACCGGTGGCAGGTGCGACCCGACCACGTGCACGCCGTCCTCAAGCCGGGCGAGTCGAAGGAGATCGGCTTTCTTGTGGGCCGGCCCAGCGGCTCGGCGGACGACTACCTCGACAGCCTGCGCTTCGCGGTCGACGCCGACTATCTGGGTCAGACGGCTCGATACGCCATTCCGACGACCGAGGTCGAAGCTCCGGTCGATTTGACGAGCTTGCTCGGTGGCGAGCGGCCCGCGACAAACATGGCGCTCGACTTCGACGGCCAGGACGATGCCATCCTGGTGCCGACGGACGTCGCGAGCGTTGCCCAGGGGCCGTTCACGCTGGAGTGCTGGTTCAATGCACACGATTTCGCGGGTCGGCGCGGACTGCTGACCAAGACCCAGAGCAGTGAGTACGGCTTCTTCGTGAGCGATGGCGTGCTGGGGTTCTCGAACCACCTGGGCGGCAGCTATCGCAACAACCGCATCACCGACGCGATGAGCACCGATGCTTGGCACCACGTGGCCGCCGTCTACGACGGAAACGCCACGCGCGTATACCTCGATGGCCAGCTCGTCTCGACCGAGGGTGTCGACCCAGCCTGGGAGCGGCGGACCAACGACCTGCCGCTCATCATCGGGGCCGATCCGAATGGCGCGGGCAATCCAATGAGCTTCTTCGACGGCCAGATCGACGAGGTCCGCCTTTCCGGCACGGCTCGCTACACCGGCGAGCGTTTCCGGCCGGAGCGACGCTTGGAGGCGGACGCCGACACGCTCGCGTTGTACACGTTCGATCGCTCGATGGGCCCGTACGTGCTGGACGAGTCGGGCAACGGGCACCATGCTCGTCGCGTCGGCTCGCCCAAGGCTGTTCGGGCCCGGTAATCGCCACCCCCAGTGATTCGCGGAGACTCCCGTGGATCGAGGCTGGGAATAGGTCGGGCTGCGGTTGAATCCATATCATCAGCTATGGATTACCTGCTGACCGATCCGAAAGCCCGGCTGGCGTTGGTGCGCGAGCTGCTCGAAGAGGTGAGCAGCGCCGAGGAGCCCGGGCAGATCCAACTCGCGTTCCGGCGGATGTGGCAGCTGCGCCCGGTCGACCTCTACGTGTCTGCGTCGACGCGAGGCCTCCAGCAGGGTCAGTACAAGATCACCAGGATAATCCACACCTCCGACGTTGCGAGTTCGGACGACGGCGGCGAGAAGATCTACCGACAGTTCGACCCATGGCGCGATTGGAAGAAGCTGCCGCTGAGGACGGGCGGCCTGCTCGGTCCGATCATCGAGGCGGGCGAGCCCGCGATCGTTCGGTTGCCCGGAGGCCTGAAGGACGACCAGGCACTCGGCGGCGCCGCAGAAGACATGCGCTCGCTCCTGGCAACACCGATCTTCGATCGGGGCCAACCGTTGAACTGGTCCTTCCAATTCGTACGCGACGCCGACGCGTTCGACGACGATACGCTCGAGATGTTCGTCATGATGGCGAACCTGAGCGGCACCGCGACACGCAACCTCGTCGCGGTGCGAGAAGCCGAGCAAGCGACCACGCGGTTGCGCGGGCAGTTCGAAGAAGTGGCGAGGGTGCAGCAGAGCCTTCTGCCGCGTTCGCTGCCCGACATCCCGGGCCTGACCCTGGCGACGAGCTACCTCACCAGCGATGAGGCGGGTGGCGACTACTACGACTTCTTCCCCTTTGAGGATGGTCGGTGGGGCATCCTGATCGCCGACGTCGCGGGCCACGGCGCGGCGGCGGCCACGGTCATGGCCATGCTGCACGCCATCCTGCACGCCTACGAGGGCAGCGGCATGCACCCGCACCTGGTGCTCGAGCACGCGAACAGTCGGCTCGTGGCCGCCGGGCTCGAGGGCGCATTCACAACAGCGTTCCTCGCAATCTTCGATGCGACGACCGGCGAATTCCAGTTCAGCAGGGCGGGCCACAACCCGCCGCGCTGGAAGCGAGGCGCGACCGGCAAGGTGCTCGCGCTCGAAGAAGCCGGCAGCTTGCCCCTTGGCGTGTTCGAGCCTCTCGGCGCGACAAGCGCGTCCATCAGGCTGGAAGAGGGCGACACTGTCGTGCTGTACACCGACGGCATCACCGAGTCGTTTAACGCCGAACGCGAGATGTTCGGCGTCGAGGGGCTCGATACGTCGCTGGAGAGCTGCTCCGGGCAGCCCTCTTGCGTGGTCGATTCGGTACACGGTGCGGTGTACGAGCACACGCAATCTCGGACGCGCGACGACGATCAGACCATCGTCGCTCTCAGGTACACGCCCGTACGCGAGCAGCCGAAGGCAACGTTTGAGAGCGCCGCCGGCGTGCTGGCATGAGCCGCTGCCAGAGAGACTGGTTCGAAGCATCGCCGTTCGGCCCGGCTTCTCGCGACGGAACCCGTACCTCAGAAAGCGGTTTGCGGTTCGCGTGCACCATGTGCGGCAACTGCTGTACGGGTCCGCCGGGCACCGTCATGCTCGATGATGAAGAGCAAGCGGCGCTTGCGGTTCGCTTGGATATGAGCGTAGAGGCCTTCGTAGACCAATACACGCGGCCGATTGATGGGGGTGTGACCTTGACCGAGCGGCTGACGGCGTTTGGGCACGATTGCATCTTCCTGGATCGAACAACGGTGCCCGGACGCGCCGTGTGCGGCGTGTACGAGGATCGGCCGAAGCAATGCCGAACTTGGCCGTTCTGGAAGCGCAATCTCATCGATGAGCGGGCATGGGATCGTGCGGCCAGCACATGTCCCGGCATGAACACCGGGCCGCTTCGATCCGCGCGCAAGGTTCGTTTGACGCGCGATTCGAGCCCTATCTGATGTGCGCGTTCGACGCACAAGACCATGATGATGCCCGGGCGTGGCTGGCCGCCGCGGCGCGGCCGGAGGTGGGTCAGCGCCTCGAGGCGATCTACGGGATGATTGCCGACCAGGTCGCGGCGTTGGCGCCAACGTGCGTCGCGTCGGGGCGATGCTGCAACTTCGAGTCCTACGGTCATCGGCTCTACGTCACCGGTCTCGAGGCGGCGTGGTGCGTGTCGCAACTTGCCCCCGAGCATCCTGAATTCTCCGAAGACGCAGTGGCCCGAGCGCAGAGTCGGGGTGGGTGTCCGTTCCAGTTTGGGAAGCTGTGCGGCGTCCACGTCATCAAGCCCGTGGGCTGTCGAACGTACTTCTGCGATCCTCGCGCGGAAGGGTGGCAAGAGGCCCTCACCGAGCGAGCGCACGGAATGGTCAAGACCCTCCATGAGGCCGCAGACGTGCCATATCGATACATGGAGTGGCGAGCGATGCTGTCGCTCTTTGCGGGCCTGTCATCTAACTCGCCGGCGACTCGATGACGAACGTGACCGGCCCGTCGTTGCAAGACACAACGTGCATGTGGGCACCAAACACGCCGAGCTGGACGCTCTGTTTCCCTGCAAATTTCTCTGCGAACAACTCAAACATGCTGCAGGCTGCATCCGGGGGCAGGGCGCGGTCGAAGCTCGGGCGTCGGCCTTTGCCCACATCGCAACCGACGGTGAAGTTGGGTACGAGCAAGATCCCGGCACCCTCCACTTCGGTGACAGGGAGGTTCATCTTGCCGTGGTCATCTGCGAAGATTCGCAAGGTCAGGAGCTTGTTCGCCATCCAATCGATCGCAGCCTCATCGTCACCTTGCTGCAGGCCCACGAGCACCAGTAGGCCGGGGCCGATCCTGCCGCTAATATCGCCCCTTCCGGGGAGCTTGACGCTGGCTTCGCAAACGCGTTGGACGATTACTCGCACGGCGCGGCCGACTCCTGTGTCTCGAGGGGCGATATGAGTACGGATGTGTTGATCATTGGCGGTGGCCTGGCCGGCCTGAATTGCGCCCGTGTGCTGCGCGCCGCCGGGCGGGATTGCGTGCTGCTGGAAGCCTCGGACAGATGCGGCGGCCGTGTGCGCACCGAACGCATCGCTACGCCTGATGGTACGTACCTGATCGACCGTGGATTCCAGGTGTTGCTGACCGCGTATCCAAATGCGGCCGAGGTGTTCGACTACGAGGCGCTCGATCTTCGGTCTTTCTATCCCGGTGCACTGGTGTTTCATGATGGATCGATGCACCGCGTTGCCGATCCGCGGCGCAAGCCCGGCGATGCACTGCGTGGCTTCCGAACTCCCATTGCGACCATGCGCGACAAACTCCGACTTGCCGAATACTCGCTCAAGAACCTCGCTGGTCCGGTTGAGAGAGTCTGGGCGGGACCGAATCGCAGCTCGATCGATGCGCTGCGTGAGGCGGGCTTTGCGGACACGACCATCGACCGCTTCTTCCGACCTTTTTTTGGCGGGGTTTTCTTCGATCCGTCGCTGGAGACTTCGAGCCGCATGCTCGACTTCGTGTTTCGTATGTTTGCCCAGGGGCGCACGTGCGTGCCGGCGAAGGGCATGGGCCAATTGCCAGCGCAGATTGAGGCTGGCTTGCCCGCGGGCGTGGTTCGCACTGGTGTCAAGGCCGAACGCCTGGAGCGCGAGGGCGACGCCTGGGTCGTGCATGCGGGCGGTGATCGTGTGAGGGCCAGGTCCGTCGTTATCGCTGCTGAAGGCGATGCGTCTGCGGAGCTCCTGGAACCGCATGCCGAGCTCGCAGCGCCGCGGGTGCAATGGAGGTCGACCGCGACGATCTCATATTCGGTTGACGAGCCCCCAACGAAGGATCCAATCCTCGTGCTCGATGGCGAAGGCGAAGGACCGATCAACCACCTTGCCACCATGAGCGCTGTCGTTCCCGAGTATGCGCCAGAGGGCAAGCATCTGGTCTACGCGAACATCGTAGATCCTGCGGTACTCGCAGCGCATCGCGATGAGGCGGCGCTCGATGCCGCGTGCCGTCCCCAACTCCGCAAGTGGTTCGGCGACGCGATGGACGGCGCGAGCATGATTCATGTTGATCGCATCCAGCGAGCACTCCCGGATCAGAGCACGGTGCGAGCGGAGACGCCCAGGTGGCCCGCACAAGTCGGCCATGGTCTCTTCGCCTGTGGTGATTGGCTGGAGAATCCCTCGATCGACGGGGCGCTCTCCAGTGGCAAGCGGTGCGCTGAAGCCCTGCTGGGCGATACGTTGGCCTGAGGCGAGCCATACGCTGGGGCACGGAGGTGCCCATGCGAGCCATCGTCGCAATTCTTGCTTTCATCGTCAGCTGCATGCCCACATTCGCGCAGGCGGTCACGCAGTGGTCGTCCGATGCCGAGTCGGTGGTCGTGCGGGAGATCCTCGTGCTGGACCGTCTCTCGCGCGGCGGGCGCAGCCTGATCGTGAGCGATCCGGTGGAGTTGCAACTCGTTCGCGGCTCCTGGTCGGCGCCCGAGGCCGGTGATGCGGTGGAAGATTCCCAGGGCAATGCGGCCACGTGGCGGGTCATCGCGAGCAATGAAGAAGGCACGTTCAATAACCGCGGCCTTGCGGGCGGACACGCGTTCGTGCGCATTCGCTCGAGCGAGCGGACGATCGCCATGCTGCACGCCCGCGGTCATCGGCACGTCATCGTCAACGGCGAGCGGCGTGGGGGCGACGTCTACAACCTGGGCATCACGGCTTTGCCGATCGAGCTACGTGAGGGTGACAACGAGTTGCTGTTCAAGGGTGGGCGCGGGCGGATGCGCGTTGAGCTGCGCCGGCCCGAGGCAGATCTGATGTGGCTGGACACAGACCACACGCTGCCCCATGCGATTGCGGGTATCGACGCGTCACTTTACCTTGCGGCTCCGGCGGCGAACGCGACCACAAACCAATTGTTGGGTGTGCGCGGCAAATCGGAACTCGAAGGCGGTCGTCAGACTCGGGCACTGACGCTCGGGCTGGGCGGGGTGCCGCCGCTGGGCGTGCGCAAGATTGGGGTCACGTCGTTGCCAGACTCCGGCGGTGGTGATGGCGAGCAGTTGATACGTGCTCAAGTGGTGGCGGAGGGCCTGGATCAGAGCGGAACGGAAGTGCGCGTATTCAGTCTTGCCCGGCGAGCACAGTCCGACAAGCACAGCCGGACCTTTATCAGCGACATCGACGGCAGCGTCCAGTACTACGCCGTCACGCCTCCGACCGAAGGCGCATCGCCCGAGTCGCTCATCCTGACCCTGCACGGCGCAAGCGTTGAGGCCCGCCGGCAGGCGAACGCATACGACCACAAAGACTGGGCGATCGTCGTCGCCCCGACGAACCGTCGTCCGTTCGGTTTCGACTGGGAAGACTGGGGCCGGCTCGATGCGATGGAGGTGCTCGCGCACGCGAGCGATGCGTACGGACACGAGAGCGCCGAGCGGACGTACCTTACGGGCCACTCCATGGGCGGGCACGGCACGTGGCAGGTAGGGGCCCACTTTGCGCCGAAGTTTGCGGCGATCGGGCCGAGTGCGGGCTGGCGAGACTTCTGGAGCTACGGAGGCGCCGGCCAGTTCGACGAGTCCGACCCGATCGGCCAGATTCTCAACACCGCCAACAATGCAAGCCGCACGCTGCTGCTCGAAGAGAACTACCGAGACCTGGGCGTCTACGTCCTCCACGGCGACGCCGACAACAACGTGCCCGTGAGCCAGGCCCGCTTCATGCGCGAGCGGCTGGGCGCGTTCCACCCCGACTTTGCGTACTACGAGCAGCCCGGTGCCGGGCACTGGTGGGGCAACCAGTGCGTCGATTGGCCGCCGATGATGCGGTTCTTCGAAGATCGAAGCATCGAACCGACGCCGGCGCAGGAGAGCTTCACCACCATCAACCCGGCCATCAGCAGCGAGGCGCGCCTATTCACGATCCATCGGCAGGCGAATGCGATGGTGCCGAGCAGAGTCGAGATTTTGCGCGCGACAGCGGACTCGCCCGCAGAGGTCACCACCAAGAACGTACTCGCCCTGATGCTGACGCCCGCGGCCTTCGCCGACCAGCCGCCATCGGCGATGACGATCGACGGACAAACACTCTCGCTCGATGACGCCACTGCCACGAGCTTCGAACGCGAGACGCTCGATGCCCCGTGGCGCCCGGTCTCGGCGTTCGACCCCGGTCTCAAAGGCGCCCACCGCGCGGGTCCGTTCAAGCACGCCTTCCAGAACCACATGGCATTCGTCTACGCCACGGGCGGTACCGAGGAAGAGAACGCCTGGGCCATGGCCAAGGCCCGCTACGACGCCGACACGTGGCAGTACCGGGCGAACGGCTCGGTCGACGTCGTGCCCGACACGGCCTTCGATCCGCAGGACGAAGCCAATGCGCAGCGAAACGTGATCCTTTATGGCTGTGCCGACTCGCACGGACTGTGGGACCAACTGCTCGGCGATGCACCCGTGCGCATCGGCCGCGGCGAGGCGACAGTGGGGGATCGCACGATCGAGCGCAACGACGTCGCGGCGTTCTTCGCGTATCCGCGTGCCGGAACCGACACGGCGCTCGTAGGCGTCGTTGCTGGTACGGGGCCGAGTGGGAGGCGACTCGCCGACGAGTCCCAATACTTCATCTCGGGCGTGGGCTATCCCGATTGGCTGCTTATGACGCCCGATGTGCTGCAAGCCGGACCCGATGGCGGCCTTGCCGGGGTGATCGGCGCGGGCTTCTTCGGACCGGACTGGTCGGTCGATGCGTCCCAGAGCGCGTGGCGTTAACAAACGGCCTCTCGTTCTACCCGTTGTCCTATCCTCTGGGCATGGTCAGCCAGATCGAGCAGGACGTCGTGCCCAGCCTCAGCATCGTCGCGCTTGATGACGACGCCGACTTCCGCGAGTACCTCGAGACGCTGCTGGCAGAGGGCGGGCACGAGATACGCGTGGTCGGCACGCCCGCAGCGCTCTACGACGCGTGCGAGGCGCAGCTGCCCGAGGTCGTGCTGCTGGACATCAACATGGGCAAGGACCGCGGCGAGGACGTGCTCGCCGAGATCCGCCGGCGGTGGGAGCGACTGTGCGTCATCGTCATCACCGGCCACCCGACGATGGACTCGATGCGGCAGACCTTCAAGAAGCAGGTGTTCGACTACGTCACCAAGCCCTTCGAGCCCGCCGAGCTCTCGCGCGTGCTGGGCCAGGCGGCCGCCGAGTACTCGCTGGGCGTCAGGCCACAGGACAAGCTCCGCGCCGCGCTCGGCCGGCAGATCCGACTCGCGCGTTCGGCTAAGGACTGGACGCTCAAGGACCTGAGCGAGGCCTCGGGCGTCAGCGTCAGCCAGCTCAGCAGCATCGAGCGCGGCGCCCACCTGCCGAGCCTCGAGAGCCTGCTCATGATCGCCCAGGCGCTCGAAGCGCTCCCAAGCGAGTGGCTGTCGGCCGCGGAGTTCTAGCCGACCGCTCCCGCCCCGCCCTTCAGCCGGCTCTTCATCGAACGCTCGAGCTCGCGTTTCATCTCGCGGTCGGCGATGGCGTGGCGCTTGTCGACCTTTCCACGACCTCGTGCGAGGGCGATCTCGAGCTTGGCGTAGGGGCCCTGGAAGTAGAGCCGCAGGGGGATGAGGGTGATGCCCTTCTCGTCGCTGGCCTTGGCCAGCTTGGTGATCTCGCGCTTGTGGGCCAGCAGGGTGCGCACGCGGGTCGGTATGTGCTGGTGTCCCTGCGCGGGTGGATATTCGGCGATGTTCACCGAGTGCAGCTCAAGTGCCAGTGGCGTGAGCTGGGCCCGCACGTAGCCCTCGCCTAGCGACACCTTGCCATCGCGCACGCTCTTGACCTCGCTGCCGGTCAGGCGGATGCCGACCTCGAGCGTGTCGAGGATGTCATACTCGTGCCGCGCCTTGCGGTTCTCGATCATGACGGGCCTGGGCTTGCGCGGCTTCTTGGCCATGGGGGATGGTAGGGGAGGGGGTTGTATGAACACGAGCACGGAAACCCTTGCAATTGACGATGGAATCGGTCACAATGCTCGTATGTTCATTCGCGATGCACTGGCGTTGACGCTCGTCGCCGCTGCCTGCCAGTCCGCCCTCGCCCAGGGTGCTTGCACGCCACAGCACCTCACCGGCCCGGAGGGCACCAGCCGCGCTATCCACCTCCTTGCCCTAAACCAGAAACACCTCGTGCTCGGCGATGGCGCGGCCCACTCGTTGTGCCCGGGCGGCGGCGATCCGTTCTCGTGCCAGGCAGGAGCCGTGTACGCGTTCGAGCGCGAGGGCGATGGGTGGCGCGCAACGCAGACCATCGTGCCGGCCGACATCCGGATTCTGGATGGATTCGGGTCGGGGCTGGCCTTCGACTCGCTGGACCCCGATCGGATGGTGGTTTCAACATCGCGGCGTGCGATCGACGACGCGTGGGGTTACGGGCACGTCTTCGAGTTCGACGGCGATAGCTGGAACGAGGTCACGCGGTTCTACCCGCCCGATGGTCCCATGCCGATCTTCTTCGGGCAGGTCTCGGCGTTCCGGGGAGACACAATCCTCGTCCAGCAGGGGGGCGTCGTGCATCGGTATCGGGAGATGGCCGGCGACTGGTCGTACGTCGAGAGCATCGAACGCCCAAGCGAGGTGAATGAGAGCGGTTCATTTGGGTACGCGGACCTTCACCTCAGCGATCAGTGGGCATTCGTAAGCGCCCATCGCGACAGTACAAGCGGGTCACCATCCGGAGCACCGCTGCACGGCTCGGTTCTGGCGTACCGGCGGAACCCGGACGGCTCGCTTGAGTATACCCAGCGGCTCCTTCCGCCAAGAAGGATCACTGGCGAGTTTGATTCGGAGCAGTTCGGGAACGACATCGCCTTCGACGGACACACACTCGTCGTCGGGGCTTATGCCGCAACTCGCGATTTTACGAACCAAGGCGTCGCCTACGTCTTTGAGCTTGAAAACGATTCTTGGGTGCTCTGTCAGGAACTGCGAAATAGCACGCCGAGATGGCGCGGCCTGTTCGGTGGCGGAATTGTCATTAGTGGCGACAATGTCATCGTGGGCCACGTGGATCGCGACGACTTTCCACAGAACTCCCACCTCTTCCAACGCGATGCCGACGGCGTCTGGCACGAGGTAGCGATCATGCGTCCCGGTGGCGCCGGACCGATCCGTGCCAAGGGCTTCGGCTCTGTGGCCGCGATCCACGACAACGTGGCCGTGCTGGTTGCGCCGAGCGAGGATCCCGGCGGCGCGGCGTATTCGTTCGATATGGCTTGCGTCCGCTGCCTCTCACGTATCGACCTCGACACCGACGGCGCGCTCACCATCTTTGATTTTCTGACCTTCCTGAATCTCTTCGAAGATAGAGACAGCACCGCCGACTTCGACGGTGACGGCGAGCTGACGCTCTTCGACTTCCTCGCGTTCCAGGGGGCGTTCGGCGCGGGCTGCGACTGACTCAGTCGTCGTCTTCAGGCGGGGCCGCGCGCATGAGCTTCTCGCCCTGCTCGGGGGTCATCGAGCCCTCGGCGATGTAGGCGGCGATCTCGCGGCGGGTCTTCTCGCGAGAGACCGATTTGACGGTGCTCCCGACGATGCCGAACACGATCGCGATGATCGCGATCGCCCCGCCGACGATCCAAAACACCCCGCCTTCCCGCACGATCTCCTGGACGATCGTTTCCATCGCGATACCCTCCGCCGGCCGGGCCGGTCGCACGAGTCCTTGCACATTGTTGGGGGCCCGCGCGGCCCGGTTTCACCTTTCGGCAGATTCGCTCTCTTCGGGGTAGTGGTTGGGGCAAAGGAGGCAGCACGATGGCGAGTATCCGGACGGTCCTGCTAGCGGTCACCCTGGGCATGGGCTTCGTGCTGGCGGGCTGCCAGAGTGGCAAGCTGGCCCCGACGGACGCCCGCCCGGCCGTGCTGCTGGTGCTGACCAACCACGCCGACATGGGCGACACGGGCGAGCCGACCGGCCTGTTCCTGGCCGAGGCGGCCCATCCCTGGCACGTGTTCAACGACGCCGGCTGGATCGTCGTCCTCGCGAGCCCAAACGGCGGCGATTCCCCGATCGACCCCCGCAGCCTCACCGACCCTGACGAAGACGAGCAGTACTTCCTGGACAAGTTTGCCAGGGAAGGCCCCGACGGCTTCGTCGTGCCCGGCACGGCCCGGCTGACGAGCATGAAGGCCAGCGCCTTTGAGGCCATCTTCTTCGCCGGCGGGCACGGCACGATGTGGGACTTCCCAGAAGGCCCTGGCGTGCGTGAGACGGCCGAGGGGGTCTACCGCAGTGGTGGGGTTGTCGCGGCGGTCTGCCATGGCCCTGCCGCACTCGTGAACCTCCGAGCACGTGGGGGTGACCCGCTGGTCTCGGGCCGACGCGTCACGGGTTTCACGAACGCCGAGGAGGACGCAGTCGAACTCACCGACGCCATGCCCTTCCTGCTCGAAACCCGCCTCCGTGAGCTCGGCGCCGATTTTGTGGGCGCGGGCAACTTCGAGGAGAACGTCGTCGTCGATGGCAGGCTGGTGACCGGCCAGAACCCCGCATCGGCCAAGGGCGCGGCGGAAGCCGTTGTGCGTGTGGCGGCGGAAGCGGAACAGGACTGAGTGCGAGGCCGCTAGCTCGATCAGCCGATCCCAGTATTCCCAAGTGAATCTGTAGAGGGTGATGCGGAAGCAGCCGACGGTGCTGCGGTCATTCGCGCTGGGCCTGGATCGGCTGTTTACGTGCACCGGCCCTGGGCGGCAAGGCGGGCGGTCGCCGATACAGTGTCGATGGTGCGCTACGCCGTAGGCTGCATGACCGGGACGAGCCTCGATGGGCTGGACGCCGTTCTCGTGGAGGCGGACGGAACGGGCTTGGAACTGCGCGCGCGTACGGTCGGTCATGCAGAGTCGGGGCTCGGCGATCTTGCGGGCGGGCTCCGGGCGGCAGCAAGCGGCGAGCCGATGGCAGCTGGAGAGTTCGCGCGCCTCGGACTGGAGCTTGGAGAGCTCCACGCCCGGGTCGTCGGGGACATGCTCGACGCTGCAGGCATAGAGCCGGCGGTTTGCGCACTTCCCGGCCAGACGGTCGTCCACGCGCCGCCCATCTCGATGCAACTCATGAACCCCTGGCCCCTCGCGCAGCGGCTGGGCTGCCCGGTACTCCACGACCTGCGCAGCGCCGACCTCGCGGCTGGCGGCCAGGGCGCCCCGATTACCCCGATCGCGGACTGGGTGCTGTTCCGATCCGAAGACGAGGACCGCGCGATCGTGAACCTCGGTGGGTTCTGCAATGTCACGATGCTACCGGCCAACTCGAAGCCCGAGAGCGTACGAGGCTTCGATGTGTGCGCCTGCAACCAACTTCTCGATGCCTGTGCCAGGCGAGCGTTGGGAAAGACCTACGACGAGAGCGGACGAGCGGCCCTCAACGGCACGCCCGACGGCGAGGCGGTAGGCACGCTCCTGGAAGTCCTGCGCGCGCAGTCTTCTGGTGATCGCTCGCTCGGTACTGGCGATGAGTGCACCGCGTGGGTAGATCGCTTTGCCTCGCTCGATGGCTGCACCCTGATGGCGAGTGCTGCCTGCGCGGTTGGAGCCGCTATCGGAGAGCGCGTGCGGGGTACGGGCGCGGTGGTTCTCGCCGGCGGAGGTGTTCGGAACGCGGCGCTCATGCGCGCGATCGAGAACATCGCTGGACCAAGTCGGACCACG
Source organism: Phycisphaerales bacterium (assembly GCA_965227775.1). GTDB lineage: Bacteria > Planctomycetota > Phycisphaerae > Phycisphaerales > UBA1924 > JAHCJI01. The sequence continues at coordinate 3,068,286 of OZ245777.1, read as the reverse complement.
GACGCGTTCGATGTCGCTGCTCAGGAACGCGAGGCCGCGTGCATCGCGGTGCTTGGCCTGCTCGCGCTCGATGGTGTCGTGTACACGCAAGCAGCGATCACAGGCCGGAGCAAACGGCTGATGACCGAAGGATCTTGGGTCGGAGTGCGTCCATGAGAGCTCCGCCGGACCGGTCGAGCGTGCCCACGGAGGGCGTGCACCCGCGCAGCGCGGGTCTGGATGCGCTGCCGACGGCGGACTTGCTCTTGCTCATGTCCGAGGAAGACGAGCGCGCCGTACGAGCCGTGCGCGCCCAATCGGGACGAATCGCGGCATTGGTGGAGGATGTCGCGCTGAGGTTTCGAGCGGGCGGCCGACTGATCTATGTGGGCGCCGGGACATCGGGACGCCTGGGCGTGCTCGATGCCTCAGAGTGCCCGCCGACGTTCCTCGTGGACCCTTCGCGCGTCATCGGGATCATCGCGGGCGGCGATGCCGCACTGCGGCGATCGAGTGAGTCGCTTGAGGATGACCCAGACGGTGCTCGGTCAGAACTCGAGCGCTTAGATGTGGGGCAGCTCGACACCGTCATCGGGCTGACCGCGGGCGGAACCACGCCCTACCCGCTGGGAGCGATCGAGATCGCACGTTCCCGAGGTGCACTGACGGCGCTGGTGACGTGCGGTACCGTGCCCGCACATTTTGTTGCGGACCACGTGATCCACATTGAGACCGGTCCGGAGGTCCTCGCCGGTTCCACACGACTAAAGGCCGGCACCGCAACGAAGCTCGTGCTCAACATGATGTCGACTGCCCTTATGGTGCGCAGGGGCAAGGTGCACGATGGGCTCATGGTCGACGTAAGCGCGACAAACGACAAGCTACGCGATCGGGCGGCACGGATCGTGGTGCGGCTCACCGGTGAATCGCGCGAAGATGCCTTCGCGCTGCTCGACGAGGCGGGTGGCCGCGTAAAAGTCGCGGTGATCATGCGCTCACTGCATGTTTCACGAGGTGAGGCGGAAGCCAGGCTTGAGGCATCGGATGGATCGCTGCGTGGTGCACTCCGGCGGGATACGTCGTGTTGACGGCTCTCGACGGTGTCGTCTTTGCGGGCTATGCCCTCGTGGTGCTGGCGATCGGCTGGCTCGCGGCCCGGCGCGTACGGAGTGCTGAGGCGCTGTACACTGGCGAACGGCGCGTCCCGGCGTGGGCGATCGCGATCTCGGTCGTCGCGACGTCCGTATCGGGGGCGACGTTCATCGGCGGGCCGCAGCAGTCGTACGCGTCGGACCTGACGTACCTGTCCGCATCGATCGCGTCCGTGCTCGGTGCGGTGCTGGTCGCGTGGCTATTCCTGCCGAAGTTCTATGCGGCTAACGCGACAACGGTGTACGAGCCCATCGGCGAACGCCATGGCGTCTTCGCACAGAAGTCATGCGCTGCGGCGTTCCTGCTCGGCCGCCTGCTCGCGAGCGGCTCGCGGCTCTATATTGCGGCGGTTCCCTGCAGCCTCATGGTGTTCAGCGACCTGGCGATCGGTCACCTGCTGATTTGTGTCGCATCGCTCGGGACGCTGGCGCTGATCTACACGTCGTGGGGCGGCATCAAGGCGGTCATCTGGACGGACGCGCTCCAGGCGTTGGTCATGGTCGTCGCGGTGATCGCGAGCATCTGGGTACTTGTCGGCCAGATCGGTGTCGCGCCGGGCGATCTGCCCGCCGCAATCGCCGACGCTGACCCCACGGGTGAGAAGCTCGTGCTGATCGATCTGTCGTGGAACCTGAGCTCCCCCTTCACCCTCTGGGCGGTTCTGCTTGGTCTCACGCTCTTCAACGCCGCCGCGTTCGGGACGGACCAGGACCTTGCCCAGCGGCTGCTGACTTCGCGGAGCGCGCCCCGTGCGGCGTGGTCGCTGGTCGCGTCGAGCTTGCTCGGCACGCTCGTCGTCGGGCTGTTCCTGTGCGTTGGGCTGCTGCTGTTCGTGCGCGATGCCTCGGGCGGCGGGATTGTCGAGGGCGACACACGCGGCGTGTACCTCGCGTTCATCCTGGACGATCTCCCGGCTGGCCTGCGAGGCCTCCTCGTTGCGGGCCTGTTTGCGGCCGCGATGAGTAGCACCGACTCGGCGCTCAACGCGATGTCGAGCTCGGTGGTTGTAGATCTTGGAATCGGCAAGAAGGATGCCGGTGCGCGAACCGCCCGTATCGTGAACGCCATGTGCGGCGCGGCGTTGATCGTCGTAGCGGGCGTCTTTGTGCTGGCCGAGGGCGGCAAGAGCGAGGGGCTGATCCCCTTCGCGCTGGGCGTCATGATCTATGCCTATGCGGGGCTGCTCGGGGTCTTCGTATCGACGCTGCTACTCGGGCGCGGGAGCGCTCCAACGGTGCTGTGTGCGTTAGTCTTTGGTGCGGGCACCGTCGCGGTGATGCAATTCGTGATTGATCCGGCGCCGTCGCTCGGATGGCGCATGCTCGGCGGCTTCATCGTAAGCCTCGGGGTCTGCTCGCTGGTGAAGGGATCGGTGCGTTGAGCGAAGCACTTCGGCAGCTCGGAGCGATGACGATGCTCGGGATCCGCGGCGGTATGCCTGGCGACCCAGAGCTCGAGCTGGACCTCGACGCTTGCGCGCATGCGGGTGTGCGGATGGTGATCCTGTTCGATCACGACCTGGCGACCGACGGGGAGCGGAACGTGCGATCGCCCGATCAGATCCGAGTGCTGACAGATCACGTGCGATCACGCCTTGGCGACGACGCTCAGGTTGCGATCGACCAGGAAGGCGGTCGCGTGCAGCGCCTCTCCCGTGCGCACGGATTCGAAGGCTGGCCCTCGGCGCGCGCGTTCGCATCGCTGACCAAAGAAGACCAGTGGTCACAATCACGTTCGATGGCAGGTACACTGCGAGAGGCCGGCGTCACGATCAACTTCACGCCGTGCGTTGATGTGAACATCGATCCCGCGTCGCCAGTCATTGGGGCGTTGGATCGGTCATTTGCGAGCGATCCGGCCGACGTCGCGGTATGCGCCACGCGCGTCGTGCGAGCGCACCAAGAGTCGGGGGTGTCCTGCGTCCTCAAGCATTTTCCCGGACACGGATCGGCGTCTGTCGACTCGCACCACGATCTTGCTGACATCTCCCATAGCTGGGACCGTGAGCGCGAACTCGCGCCATACCACGCGCTCCTGGGCGAGGCGGTCGGCGTGATGACTGGGCACCTGATGCTGGACCAACTCGATACGGACCGACCTGCGTCGCTATCGCACGCGGTGACGACGGGGCTGCTCCGCAACGAACTGGGATTTGCGGGCCCCGTCTTTACCGACGCACTCGACATGGAGGGAGTGCGGGCCCGATGGTCGCTGGAGGACACGATGCGCCTCGCCGTGGAGGCGGGTGCGGACGTACTAGTGCACGCGTGCAACTCGGCCCGGAGCGAGTATGCGCCGGACGTTGTGAAGGCGATGAAGCACGCCTGTTCGCAGATCGATGAGCTCGCGCTTCGGGCGGAACTGGCACGCGAACGCGTCCAGTCGCTGGCCGCTGCCCAGGGTGCCAAGAACGGCAGAACTGGGCGATTGGGGACTCAAGAAAGCGGGTGATCGGGATCGAACCGACGACATTCAGCTTGGGAAGCTGACGTTCTACCACTGAACTACACCCGCATGTCACCCACGGGCGGGCTGAGCCTGACCGTGAGCTGGCCACTATAGGAAATGCTGGGGGGCAATGCGCTGGGCTATGGGCAGCCCTGTTCGACGATCGCGATGAACGCGAGCAGGTCGAAGAAGTCCAGGCTGTCCCGTGGCTCGGCGAGGTCCGCAAAGCGGCACTCGGGCTCGGTCAGCGCGGGCGGTGGGGCGAATGGCGCGTCGAAGACATTGCCTCCGCCGTCCGTGAACGGGCCGTCGATCTCGTCGGGCGAGTTCGAGAAGAAGACGCAGCGGATCAGTGTCGGGTCGGAGTCGGGCAGCGAGAGGATCGCGCCCCCGGGAACCCCCGATCGGTTCTCTGTGAACACGCAGTCGATGAACGTCGGCTCCGAAAACTGCATACTGCTGGATCTCAGGAACACGGCACTCGAGCGGTGCCGGCTGAACGTGCAACGCGTGATCGTCGGCGTGTTTGGGCCGATCGCCTGGAGCGCGAAGCCCGCATTATCGGTGAAGAGCGTATCGGTAACCGTCGTGTCCGGCCCTGAACCGGCCATAGTCATGCCGATGCCCCGATTCGAGTCGAACGAGCAGCCCGTGATGGTGCAACTGCTTGGGGACAAAATCGTCAGCGCTGAACCGCCGTTGTCGAAGAAGGTGCAACTCGTCAATGTGATGTCGCCGCCGCCAGCCGCTCCAGCGAATCCACTGCCATTTGATTCAAACCGGGTGTCACGGACCGTGATGCTCGAGGCTCGCGATGTCATCTCGAGTGCAACGAGGTTGCGGGCAATGACACTGCCGACAATCGTGGGGTCGCTAACGGTCTCTGTGGCAATCTCGATCCCGCGATCCAAATTGTCCACGATCGAGCAGGCGTTGATGAACGGGCTTCCACCCTCGATCAGGATCCCATCGTCATTGAGGGCGAAGGTGTTCGACGTGAGCGTCGGGCTGCTCCCGCTGATCAGCATGCCCGCTTCTGTTGCGCCGGTGATCACGAAGCCGCTGAGTATCGAATCGAGCCCCTCACCACTGGCGGTTTGCACGGTGTAGTCGTTGCCCGTGCCGTTGATGACGGTCGTGACGATGATGCCCGGGTCGGACGGATCAGCGCTTCGCACGGTGATCGCCTTGCCGTTGAAGTCGATGGCCTCCAGATAGGTGCCCGGCGCCACAACGACCTCGTCGCCGTCGACGGCGGCATCGATACCCGCCTGGATCGTGGGTTGGTCGGCCGGAACGTTGATGATGTCGGCAAAGGCGGGGGATGCGGTGAGGATCGCCGCGGCGAGGAGCGGTAGCACCGGCTGCGTGGCTCTCGAACGCATGGAACCCAAGAAAGACGACGGGCGTGCGGATTGGCCGCACCGAGTGATCGAACGCTGCATGGAACACCTCTCGTGCTAATTGTCAGCTCTACTCCGACCCCACACTAGGCAAGAGCTCCGGCAGCACAACGACGATGTTTTCCCGAAGGATCGGACGTCCGAGGGCTCACGCGATTCGCGGAATGCGGGATCGTTGTGGCTATCGAGCGGCGTCGCCCGGCGCCGCGTCTGCGAGGTGCAGAAGCAGGATCCGCCTGATCTCACGGATCGTCAGCGGGTGGGTGTGGGCCTCGTGGCCGCGGGGGTGCAAACAATGACGATCGACAACGACGTGGTCAGCAAGTTGGTGATGAAGCGGCTCGCAACCCGTTGCCCGATGTAGCCTCGAGCACTTCGGTGAGCATCGAAGGCGAGTATCGCATCGTTCGCGCGAACGGGATACCGGAGCATGGCACGGGGACGTTTCCGAATCGCCACAATCCCCATGCGATGAGCCCGCAAGCTCATGAATACAAGCTCCCGCTCAACCCCGTCGTGGCAGATGCGCCAACGCCCTCCGCAGGGGAGTTTGGTATCTGCTTGAATGGAGTGATCATGGACGCTGGGACTGGAGAGTTCTGGACTCCAGAAAACGACCGCGTCTTTGGCGCACGTTCACTATGGAACTACGAGGCGCTGGGCGGAGGCATCAATCTCGGCCTGGACCACCATAACGCCCACGTCCAGGGTTCTGGCAAGTACCATTACCACGGCCTACCCAGCGGCCTCGTCGAGTCTCTGTCCGAGGAGCTTGGGCGCAACACGATGATCCAGATCGGATGGGCCTTCGATGGGTTTCCAATCTATGCGGGACTGGGATATGCGGATCCGATGGATCCAACTTCTGCACCACGCGCACTTCGGTCAAGCTATTGGTTAAAGGACGGCCAACGCCCTGCACGCCCCGACGGGCCGGGCGGACGCTACGACGGCACGTTCGGTCATGACTGGGAGTACATCGAAGGACTTGGTGATCTCGATGAGTGCAACGGAAGATTCGGTGTCACACCCGATCATCCCGAGGGCACATACTACTACATGATCACCGAGGACTTCCCTCCCATACCCCGCATGTGGAAGGGCACGCCTGACCCTCCAAGCGTGAGGCGCGGCCCGGGGGCGCGCCAGGATAGGAACCGTGATCAACCGGCTCGACGGTCGCGCGACGGGCAACAGCGCTGATCGTGACTTAGATGCCCCGAGCTGCTGCGCGCGTGTCAAGGTGCCTTGCGTTCGCTGATGAAGCCTCGCGCATGGATGTGGTAGCAGGCCCTACTGTGCTGAGCTCTCGCGGGTCTTTGGCAAACGGATCTGGAGTAACCCGCGAGCCATGTGCTGGACCTCGCTTTGTGTCGTGCGTGGGCCTGTACGAAGTGAGATAGCTGGGAGACGCAGTGACCAGCTGTAGTTGAGTCATCCGTCAAGTTCTCGTTGTGCAATCACCTCGACGCGAGGCAACTTGGTCGCCCGCAGCGACTCGAGCGATCGATAGCCAGTAAGCGATAGCACGAGTGCCGCTGAGAGGCCTGAGGCAAGTGCTAAGACGCTTCCTTGTCGAACAACGGTGGATCTTCGCTTGATGGCAGCGAGACCTCGATGCCCACGTGGCTCGCGCCCGCAGCGGTCAACTCCCGTCCCCGGCGATGGCGTGCGACGAATCCGAGCTTGAGCAGGAAGGGTTCGACCATGTCCTCAAGCGTGCCGGGGTCCTCGTTCATGGTCGCTGCAAGAGCCTCGAGGCCCACTGGCCCGCCCTTGTACGTAGTGCCAATCGTGCGGAGGTAGGCTCGGTCGAGTTCGTCGAGGCCAAGCGCGTCGACGCCCTCGAGGGACAACGCCTCGTCGACGGTGGCGGCGGTGGCGGTGCCATCGGACCTGACCGAGGCGAAGTCTCTAACTCGGCGGAGCAGGCGGTTGGCGATACGAGGCGTGCCACGACTGCGACGCGCAATGGCATCGATGGCCGAGGCCTCAATCGAGAGGCTGAGTAGTCCGGCGCTGCGTTCGACGATGGCTGCCAACTCGGCCACCTCGTAAAACCGAAGGTGGTGGATGAGACCAAAGCGGCTCCGCAGCGGCGCGCTCAGCAAGCCCGCTCGCGTCGTGGCGCCGATGAGCGTAAACGGCTTGCACTTGATCTGGACCGTCCGGGCATTCAGACCCGCGTCGAGCGTGACATCAACGCGAAAGTCTTCCATTGCCGGGTACACAAACTCTTCCACTGCCGCTGGGGTGCGGTGTATCTCATCGATAAAAAGCACGTCGCCGGACTCAAGTCTCGTCAATGCGGCGACGAGGTCGGTGCCGCGCGAGAGGGCCGGGCCGCTGGTAACGTGCACCTTCGTGCCCATCTCGGCGGCGATGACGTGGGCCAGCGTGGTCTTTCCAAGGCCGGGTGGGCCATGCAGCAGCACGTGGTCGAGCGACTCGCTGCGGCCACGGGCCGCCTGAACGGCGATCGCCAGCCTCTCGAGCGTGTCGCGCTGGCCGACGTATTCGGAGAGCCGCTGGGGTCGGAGCGCCCAGCCAGCGTGCTCGTCGGCAGTGTCGGTGGCAGTGGGGGCGATCACCCGATCCAGCGCCATGCGGCGGCTCCTTCCGCATACGTGTCCTGCATGAGTTATAGGTTCGTTCGGTCGTCGGGGTGGGCGGGCTATCGAGCAGACGTTGGCAGCCCCTTCTGCTGCCAGAGGTCGAGCAACTCCCGCTGCGTCGACGGCGTCCAGCGAGATCCATCGCCGCGATCGCTGCCCAGGAAGACCGCCTTCGCGTCGTACAGCGAGATGGACGTCGCGTCTTCGCCAAGCTCTGTGCTGAGCTGCCAATCGGCGACACCGGTGCCTTCTTCGAGCTCGAACTGGCGGTATCGCACGCTGCTGTCTCCGCTCGCGTATGCGTAGACGCCATAGGTCGCTTTCGCACCGTTGTTGATGACCAGCTGCGGTAGCAAGTAGAACTCGACCTGATTCACGAATCCGCGAGGCGGCACCGCTGGTTGCAGCGTGTTGGACGTAATGCCCCGCCGCGCAACGTTCATGCGTTCGCCGGTACGCACGCCGAACTCCGTGTTCACGATGGGCTTCTGATCGCCCTGGCGGAAGGTGGTCGAAGCCGTCCACGCCTCCTTCTGGCGGTCAAGGCTCATGAAGCAGATGATCCGCGTGTCAACCAGATTCCACGAGCCGCCGAGCGTGCGTTCGACCATGCGGCCATCCATGCGGAACAGGTAGCCCTCTTCCTGCTCTTCCTCAGTCCAAGAGCTCTCGGTGCGCTCCGGGTTGATCTCGCCGCGCTTGCCCTTCCAGGCTCGAATGCGTCGGTAGCCTCGTTCGGTGTCGTCCATCTCGTGGCCGGTGGCCGATGGGATGCTCAGGCGATCCCACCTGCCGTCCATCTGCTGGAGGGCTCGCGTGTAGTCCGCGTCTGTGAGCGTGGCGATGAGCGCCTCGGTCGTCTCAAGGGCGAACGCACGGCCGACTGCGATCTCGGAGTTGCCGAAAAACTGGGCGCTGCGCAGCACGGCCAGATATGCCAGACGCGCTTCCCGCTCGTCGGCGGGATCGCACATCAGGTCGAAGCTGACCATCTGGCCCGCCCCCGCGTCGACCAGGGTGTACATCCTGATGCGCTCGAGGTCCTTCTCCGGAAACGCGACATAGAACCGCGAAGCCGGGCGTCCGGCCACGGTCAGGCCGGTCTCCCGGAGCAGCACGCGAGCCCGGCTTTCGATGGCCTCCGTGCTGGCCTCATCGACGCGGTAGCTGCCCAGAACGTTCTCGAGGATGCGGTCGGTCAGGTCATCCACGCGCAGGCCACCGCCGGCCCGGCCGGGCCCATCGCCCGGCAGGCCAACGCGCTGCTGGGGTGCCTGGACGATCATGAACCAGTTGCTGTAGTTCGGGTGGATCTCCAGCGTCGGGACATCCCCGCGGTCAGCCCGGTAGGCGGAGACATCTACGGGTATCTGCATCTCCAGGCCCACCGGCTCGAGCGCGACGGGCGCATTGCTCATGACGACACTGGAAGGCCCGGACTGGACCGCAAAAACCGTCGTGCCAAGGCCGATCGCCAGCACAACCGACAGGCTTCGGGCCACCACTAGCGTCCCTCTTGCTGGCCTGGTGCTCATCATCTAGCCCCTCCTTGGGTTTCTGGGCCACCGATGCTTCGAGAATCCGACGCGACCCTCTATAAGGATAGGGCGAGGCTCGCAGGTTGCCCGATCTTCACATTCCTGCTGTTGGGCAGTTGACGGGGATGCGAAACGATCTATCCTTCTCTCCGCGCTGGTGGCGGGGGCTGCGGCCCCTATGGCGCGGGTCAGTACCCCCCGGACTTGCCGGGTGGTTGACGTGAAACCCAGCAGGCAGGAGGTTGGCCGGCTCATGCAAGGCGGTCGCATTCGAATTCGGATGGAAGCGTACGACCACATCGCCCTCGATGCTTCGGCTCGAGAGATCGTGGATCACGCCAAGCGGACCAACGCCCGAGTGGCCGGTCCGGTCCCCCTGCCGACTCGTATCGAGCGGTACACGGTCCTCCGTGGCCCGTTCATCGATAAGAAGAGCCGCGAGCAGTTCGAGATCCGCACGCATAAGCGGATCATCGACATCCACGAGCCCAACGCCCGCACGGTCGAGGCGCTGAACCGGTTGGTGGTGCCCGCGGGTGTCTTCGTCAAGATCAAGGCCTGACGCACTCGGGCAGAGGCGTCGGCAGCAGATAGGAATCATCGCTTCCTCTGGCCAATGAGCCACGAAGCAAGGAACGAACGATCATGGCAGGCGGAAACAACAAGCTGGGACTCATCGGTCGCAAGATCGGCATGACCCGCGTCTTCGAAGGCGGCGTGTCCATCCCGGTCACGGCGATCGAGGTGCAGCCCGCGGTGGTCACCCAGGTGCGTACGCATGAGCGTGACGGTTACTCGGCCGTCCAGATCGGTGGCGACGACGCGCGCCCCCGCCGCGCGACATTCCAGATCATGGGCCACGACCACAAGGCCGGTACCGGTCCGAAGGCAGTCCACGTCGAGTATCGCATGGACGAGGCCGAGGCCGGCGAGTTCGAGTTGGGCCAGACCATCTCGGTTGAGCACTTCCAAGGCTTCAAGTTCGTGGATGTGACCGGTACCAGCAAGGGCAAGGGCTTTGCCGGCACCATGAAGCGTCACAACTTCAAGGGCATGCGAGCCACGCACGGCGTGGAACGCAAGCACCGTTCGCCCGGATCGATCGGCGGCCATGCCAACAACGCTGGCATGAGCGGCCGCATCAAGAAGGGTAAGAAGATGAACGGCCAGATGGGCAACGAGCGCGTCACCGTTCGCAATCTCGACGTCATCCGGGTTGAGGCAGACCGCAACCTGCTGCTGGTAAAGGGCCCCGTGCCCGGCGCCAACGGCGGCGTGGTCCACATTCGCCCGGCGATTCGCTTGCGGCCGAGCAAGGCCGCCGCCCAGGAAGCCGCCGCCGGCTGATCGGGCATGCAGTTGATGGAACGCCCCATCGTCGAGGAACATCGACGGCGGGGCGGCCCGAAGGGTCGCTTACGCGAAACCGCCGGGTAAAGACAAACAGGTCGGGGTGCCGCTCACTCGGCGACACCCCGTGGAACAGACGGCCGAGTCTGATCCGAGCCCACTCCCGCCAGGCTGCGTAGGCCAGGTGGGGAAGAAACTCCCAACCGGGGTGGGCCGGTGCGGCAGGCGACTCCCTCTTCGGTTTCTTGAGGGTCGCACAGGCGTCAGGAGCGAGCACGATGGATGTGCCGGTCTACAACATGCAAGGCGATTCGGTCGGCTCGATGTCGATCGACGAAGCCACTTTGGGCGGGACCCTGAACCCCCAGCTCATCAAGCAGGCCTACGTCTGCTACCACGCCAACCTGCGCCAAGGCTCGGCCCGCACCAAGGGCCGTGGTGAGATTGCAGGTTCGACCCGCAAGATCTACAAGCAGAAGGGCACGGGTCGTGCACGCCACGGCAACAAGAAGGCCCCGCAGTTCCGCAAGGGTGGCCACGCTCACGAGAAGCGTCGCACCCGCGAGGACTTCCGCCAGGCCATGCCCAAGAAGATGCGCCGCAAGGCGAACCTCAACGCACTGCTTGCCAAGCTGATCGACAGTGAGGTCCGCATTGTCGATAGCCTCAGCTTCGACAAGCCCTCGACCAAGGCGATGGCCGACCTGCTGAAGGCCCTCAAGATCGACCGCACGGTGCTGCTGGCCCTTCCTGAAGGTTCCGTCGACGCGCGTCTGAGCGCCCGCAACATCGATGACATCACCTTGTGCCGCAGCGATCAGCTGACCGCTTGGAATCTGCTCAACAGCCGCTACGTGATCATCGAAAAGGCCGAGCTGGAGGCCTTCCTCGCCGGCCCGCACACGCAGACCGGCAAGGACGCCAAGACCGACCCCCGAGGCCGCGACGCCGCTCAGGCCGGAACTAGTGAAGGGGAGGCCGCCTGATGCACCCGAGCACCGTGATCAAGAAGCCGATCGTCACCGAGCGCAGCACCGCGGCTATGGCCGACGAGAACCGCTACACGTTCCTGGTTGATCGCCGGGCAGACAAGACCAGCATCAAGCGCGCCGTCGAGTCGCTGTACGGCGTGAGCGTGCTGGGCATCACCACGCAGGTTCGCAAGAACCGCGAGCGTCGCCTCAAGTACGGCTACGTGCAGGCGCCGCCAACCAAGAAAGCAATTGTGCGACTGGCCGAAGGCCAGACCATCGACCTGTTCTGAATCGGGCGTAGGCAACGACTGAGTATCGGAGATTTTCTATGGCCATCCGTGTCTACAAACCAACCTCGCCCGGCCGGCGCAACGCCTCGGTCAACCTCCATGTCGAGGTTGACAAGAAGCGCCCGGAGAAGTCGCTGCTCAGCCCGATCAAGAAGACGGGCGGCCGCAACCACACCGGCGTGATCACCGTCCGCGGTCGCGGCGGCGGCGCGAAGCGCATGTATCGCAAGATCGACTTCAAGCGCAAGGACCGCGACGGCATCGCCGGCAAGGTCATCGGCATCGAGTACGACCCCAACCGCACCAGCCACATCGCGCTGCTGGAGTACGCCGACGGCGTGAAGCGTTACGTCATCGCCCCCAAGGGCCTGAAGACGGGCATGACGCTGCAGACCTCCAGCGACTCGGCCGTGGAGCCCACCGTCGGCAACTGCATGCCGCTGCGATTCATCCCTTCAGGTATGGAAGTGCACTGCATCGAGCTCGCCCCGGGTAAGGGTGCCCAGATGTGCCGCTCGGCTGGTTCGTCGGCTCGCCTGACCAACCGCGAGGGCAAGTACGCCACGCTGGTGATGCCCTCGGGCGAGACGCGCCGCGTAAGCCTGGACTGCCGAGCGGTGGTGGGGGCCGTGGGCAACAGTGATCACCAGAACCGCCGCCTGGGCAAGGCCGGCCTGACGCGTCACCTCGGGCGCCGGCCGATCACCCGTGGCGTTGCCAAGAGCCACCATGCCCACCCGCTGGGTGGTGGTGAGGGCCGGAGCAAGGGCAACCGCACGCCGGTGAGCCCGACGGGTGTGGACGCCAAGGGCGGCGGCACCCGCAACAAGAAGCAGTACAGCACGCAGCTCATCATCCGTCGCCGCCGCAGCAAGCGGTACGGGCAGCTGTCCAAGTGAGTGTGGTCGAGGCACAAGTGGTTCGAGCAAGCGTTGGAAGCACTGTCAGGAGCGTGAAGCATGGGTCGTAGCCTCAAGAAGGGTCCGTTCGTCGACGAGAAGCTGTACACGAAAGTGATGAAGCAGCAGGAGTCGGGCGAGCGCGAGCCCATCAAGACCTGGGCCCGCCGGAGCACGATCGTGCCCGAGTTCGTGGGCCACACGTTCCAGGTGCACAACGGGCGTGCGTTCCTGGAGGTGTTCGTGACCGAGGACATGGTGGGCCACAAGCTCGGCGAGTTCTCGCTGACTCGTACCTTCCGTGGCCACACGAACAAGAAGGAAGGCATCAAGTCGGGCAAGTAGGCCCAGCTTGAGTTAGAAGCGGATTCGAGACTTTTCGATTCGATGCGTAATAGGAAACGGACGACTTCGGAGATCCATCGGTGAGACTGCGTAGCGATCAACTCAAGAAGTTTGCCGACGAGGCCGGCGCCAATGTCGAGGCCCTCGCCGAGGCCGTCCGCCCGCTCGGACTTCCGGGCGCCAAGGCCGAGAGCGCGGTGCGCAACTGGCTCGCCGGTCGCCCGAAGCCCACGTGCAAGGCGGCGCACATCCGTGCCCTGGCCCGCGTGGTCAACGCCGAGCCGCGGGACATCGCCCGGTTCGTCAGCGAGGTCCGTTTCCACCGCGGCAGCACGCAGAAGGCCCGGCTGGTTGCCGACCTCATCCGCGGCAAGTCGGTGGACGAAGCGCTCAACCTGCTGAACTTCAGCCAGAAGCGCGCCTCAGACAACATGTCCAAGGCCCTCAACGCGGCCATCGCCGACGCCGAGCAGGCCGACGCGGACGTGACCGAGCTGTTCGTGGTCGAGAGCCGCGTCGATGAGGGCCCGCAGATCAAGCGGTTCCGCCCCAAGGACCGTGGCCGGGCCCACCCCATCATCAAGCAGACCAGCCACATCACCGTGGGCGTCCAGGAGCGAGCGTAATGGGACAGAAGATCCACCCCTTCGGCTTCCGCCTGGGAGTCACCGAAGCCCACCGCAGCCGCTGGTACGCGCCCAAGGCCATCTACGGCGAGCTGCTCGTCGAAGACCAGAAGATCCGCGAGTATCTCGATAAGCGGCTCAACCGCAACCCCGGCCGTCCGCACGCCGCCGTTGCGAGCGTTGAGATCGAGCGTACCCGTGAGGAGCTCGTTGTGCTCATCCGCACAGCTCGCCCGGGCGTGGTGATCGGCCCCAAGGGTGCCGAAGTCGAGCGCATGACCGAAGAGTTGCAGCTGATGACCGGCCGCAAGGTCTCGATCAAGATCATCGAGATCAAGAACCCCGACATGAGCGCACAGCTCGTGGCCGCCAACGTGGCCGAGCAGCTCAGCCGCCGCAGCAGCTTCCGTCGCGTTGTGAAGATGCGTGCCGAGAGCGTGATGCAGAACGGCGCCAAGGGCGTGAAGATCCAGATCTCGGGCCGCCTGGGTGGCGCCGAGATGAGCCGCCGCCTCGACGTGCGTCTGGGTGCACTGCCGCTCTCGACGCTGCAGGCGAACATCGACTACGGCTTCGAAGAGGCCCGCACTACCGCCGGTCGCATCGGCGTGAAGGTGTGGATCTACAAGGGCGAGTACGAGGCCCAGGACGAGGAGACAACCTCAAAGGCCGCGGGCGCTCGTGTTCGCAGCCGGGGTCGCAGGTAAAAAGGGACGCAGGAACACTCGGCCGCTCGAAGCGTTCGACGGCCGCCAGGAAGGGTTTGATCGATGCCACCGTACAAGATCCCAAAGCGAGTGAAGTTCCGCAAGGAGTTCCGCCGCGTTCGCGATCGCAAGGCGACCAAGGGAAACTACGTCGCGTTTGGCGACTATGGGCTTCAGGCTCTCGAAGGTTGCTGGCTCAAGAGCAATCAGATTGAAGCGGGCCGCATCGCGTCGACGCACTACCTCAAGCGTCAGGGCAAGCTGTTCATCCGCGTGTTCCCCGACAAGCCCGTCAGCAAGAAGCCCCTTGAGCAGCGCATGGGTAAGGGCAAGGCCGACGTGGACTACTGGGCGGCGCGCGTCCGCCCGGGCACCATGCTCTACGAGCTGGCCGGCGTGCCCGAGGAGATGGCTCGCGAAGCGATGAAGCGCATGGCCATGAAGATGCCCATCCGTTGCCGATTCGTCAAGCGACGGACCACGGTGGGCTAAGAGGCACTGTGCCGAGAAACGAACGAATTGTGGCCCGCCGAGGCGCGGGTGTTGGAGAAGGCGTCATGACCGGCGAAGAAGTTCGCAAGCTCGACAACAACGAGATCCAGGCCGAGCTCGTCCGGCTGCGCAAGCGTTTGTTCCAGCTGCGCGTGCAGGCGGCCACCGAGAAGGTCGAGGACAACAGCGAGTTCTCCAAGACCCGCAAGGACATCGCACGCCTGATGACCGAGCGTTCGGCCAGGCAGCTCGCAAAGCAGGCCGGCTAAGCAGGATCGAATCGCGGTTCGGGCACACCGACAAGAAGAGAACGTACACGCATGAGCGACAACACCGCCACCACGACGCAGACTGACAAGGCCAAGGGCGCCCGCGTAGGCGAGGTGACGACCGCCGGCCGCGACAAGACCATCAAGGTCGTCGTGAGCTACGTGGCCAAGCACCCCAAGTACGGCAAGTACGTCCGCCGACGGACCATCCTGCACGCCCACGACGAGGGCAACCAGGCCCAGGTTGGCGATCGCGTCGAGGTGGTGCCGTGCCGGCCCATGAGCAAGACCAAGTCGTGGAAGCTCGCCCGCGTGTTGGAGCATTCCAAGGGCTGAGTCGCCCGAGCCGTTAGCGGATGGAAGAGGGTCGGAATCGAGTCTCGCACGCCCGGCAGAACAGGGCACGTAGGAAGTAGCAAGCCATGCTTCAGCAAGAATCACGATGCGAAGTCGCGGACAACTCGGGGGCCAAGGTGGCCTACGTCATCCGCGTCTACGGCCGGACGAGCGCCAGCGGCAACAACACCCGCCCGGCGGCCGGCGTTGGCGATCGCGTGCTCATCTCGGTCAAGAAGGCCTTGCCCGGCGCTGACATCAAGCCCGGCGATATGTCCAAGGCGGTCGTCGTTCGCACGGCCCGCAACACGCGTCGCGCCGATGGCTCGTACGTGAAGTTCGACAGCAACGCCGTGGTGCTCATCAACCCCGATGGAAACCCCCGCGGCACGCGCATCTTCGGGCCGGTGGCTCGCGAGCTTCGCGAGAAGAACTACATGAAGATCGTCTCGCTCGCTCCGGAGGTGGTGTGATGGCCCGGCATATCCGCAAGGGTGACAACGTGATCGTGACCAGCGGCGACCACAAGGGCCGCACGGGCGAGGTGATGCGCATCGACACGGCTCGCGACCGCGTGTACGTGAAGGGCCTGAACCTGCGCACCCGCAACGTCAAGCCTACTCGCATCAACCCAGAGGGAGGCCGCGTCACCAAGGAAGCTCCCTTCCACATCTCCAACGTCAGCCCGGTGGTGGACGGCAAGCCCACGCGTGTCCGCTTCCCGTCGGATGGCAATGGCAAGAAGCAGCGCGTGGCGGTCCGCGGCGGCAAGGTACTCGCCGTCGAGGCGCGGCGCAAGGGCGGCGAGTCGGCAAGCAAGGACACCCTGTAACCCAGCGGTTCTTCGGAAGGACTGATACGAGATGGCCAAGAACAAGCCCAACCAGGACGACCCCGCCACTCAGGCGGCCGCCGCACCCCGCGAGGGGATGCAGCGCCTGCGCAAGCGCTACCTCGATGAGGCACGGGCCGAGGTAACCAAGCAATTCGGCGTGACCAACCCGATGGCCATGCCGGTGCTCGATCGCATCGTGATCAACGTCAACATGGGGCGCTTCCTCGACGGCCCGAAGCTGCCGCCGAACATCCGCGCCACGGTCGTCGATACGCTCACGCAGATCACCGGCCAGAAGCCCGTGGTGGTCAAGGCCAAGAAGAGCGTCTCGAATTTCAAGGTGCGCGAGGGCATGGAGACCTCGGCGATGGTCACGATGCGTGGCGATCGCATGTGGGACTTCCTCGACCGGTTCATCAACCTGGCCACCCCTCGTATCAAGGACTTTCGGGGCGTCTCGGATACATCCTTTGACAAGGCCGGCAACTACTCGTTGGGCCTGAACGAGCAGGGCGTGTTCCCGGAAATCAACATGGCCAACGTGACGTTCACGCACGGCATGAACATCAACTTCGTCTTCCGCAACTCGGACAAGGCCAAGAGCAGGGCCGTGCTCGAGAGCCTGGGCATGCCGTTCCGCAAGCCCGCCGCGCCGAAGAAGAAGGCCAGCTGAGAGAGATTGAAACCACCAAGGTGGCCGCTTAGGGCCGCCGGGAGTGAAGCAGAAGTATGGCGACCAAGGCACAGATCGCAAAGAGCAACAAGACGCCCAAGTACTCGACGCGCACCGTGCGTCGGTGCGAGCTGACCGGGCGGTCTCGCGGGGTGTACCGCAAGTTCCGCATCAGCCGCATCATGCTCCGCAAGCTGGCCCACGAGGGCAAGATTCCGGGCATGCGTAAGGCAAGTTGGTAGATATCGAGGGCGGCAGAGGCTCTTTCGTCAGGCACACGCGCCGGCCCGAGACACGGGCACGAACGGCGGTCAGGTAAGGCTCGAGCCCCGTGGGGCCGGGCAGGAGGTCATCGGAAACGATGTCGGTCAACGATCCGATCTCGGACATGCTCACGCGGATCCGCAACGGGCTGCGCAACCGCAGCCGCAAGGTGGACTGCCTGAACAGCAAGGTGTGCCGCGGCGTCGCCCAGGTCCTCCAGGACGAGGGCTATGTCGAGGGCTTCGAAGTGGTTGAAGATGGGCGCCAGGGCATCCTTCGGGTGTCGCTCCGTTATGGGGCTGCCGGCGAGCCGCTGATTGCGTCGCTGACGCGCGTCAGCAAGCCGGGCCGTCGCGTCTACAACGGCGTCGACGACCTGCCCCGCCCGCTGCAGGGCATGGGCATCGCGGTCGTGTCGACCAGCCGGGGCGTGATGAGCGATCGCAAGTGCCGCAACGAGCGCGTGGGCGGCGAACTGCTGGCGGTGGTCCAGTAAGCCAAGGGCAAAGTCCGGCCGCCGGCGACCCGGTGAGCCGAGGAGGTTGATTCGCAATGTCACGCATCGGCAAGAAGCCCATCTCCGTGCCCAAGGGCGTCAAGGTGAACGTCGACGGTCAGACCGTGCGCGTCGAGGGATCCAAGGGGTCGCTCTCGCATGAGGTGCACCCGCTGGTGAGCGTCGCGTGGGACGAGGGCGAGCAGACGCTGTCGCTCGCAGTGCCCGAGGGCAAAGAGGGTGACCGCCGGGCCAAGAGCCTGTGGGGCACCAGCCGCTCGATCGTCGAGAACAACATCCACGGTGTCAGCCAGGGCTACACCAAGGTGCTCGAGGTTCAGGGCGTGGGTTACACCGCGACGGTCGAAGGCAACCGCCTGAAGCTGATCGTCGGCTTTGCCAACCCGATCTTCAAAACCATCCCCCAGGGCGTGGACGTGAAGGTGGAGAAGCAAACCGTGACGGTGACCGGCTACGACAAGCAGTCGGTGGGTCAGTTTGCCGCCGAGGTGCGTGCGGTCCGCAAGCCCGAGCCGTACAATGGCAAGGGCATCAAGTACAGCGACGAGACGATCATCCGCAAGGAGGGCAAGACCGCCGGCGCGTGATGCCCGGTGGCTCTGCCGGCCCGCTCGTGTGTGCTGGCTGGTCGCGGTTCTCGACAGGTGTTTCGGTTCTTTTTGAGGTTCTGACGCAATGGACAGGCAGCAAGCAAAGCAAGCACGCCGCACCCGCCGCCGCATCGGCATCCGCAAGCGCGTCTCGGGCACGGGTGACATCCCGCGTCTGAGCATCTACCGCTCGCTGCGGCACGTGTACGCCCAGGTCGTCAACGACTTGGACGGCACGACCATCTGCGCCGCCTCGACGATGGACAAGGGATTCAAGGGTGACGGCACGGGCAACGCCGAAGCCGCCAAGGCCGTGGGCAAGCTCATCGCCGAGCGTGCTAAGGCTAAGGGCGTCGAGAAGGTGGTCTTCGACCGTGGCGGGTTCCGCTACCACGGGCGTGTGAAGGCGCTGGCCGACGCGGCCCGCGAGGGCGGATTGAAGTTCTGAAGAATTCGGGGCGCTCGTGCGAGCCGCCCCGCGGATATGGAAACGAGGGCGCTCAATGCCTGAGATGATCGACGAAGCCGGGCAGATCGAATCGACCACGGTCAACATCTACCGCACCGCCGCAACGGTGAAGGGTGGCCGCCGCTTCAGCTTTGGAGCGCTCGTGGTCGTGGGCGATCGCCAGGGCAAGGTGGGCTACGGCTACGCGAAGAGCACCGAAGTGCCCGTGGCCATCGAGAAGGCCCAGCGTAAGGCTCGCCGCAGCATGGTGAGCGTGAAGCGCCTCGGCACCACCGTGCCGCATGAGGTCGAGACGAACTTCTCGGCTTCCACCATCCGCCTCATTCCGGCCACGCCCGGTACGGGCATCGTGGCCGGCGCCACCGTTCGCGCCGTGCTCGAGATGGCCGGCTACAGCGACTGCATCACCAAGAGCATCGGCTCGGGCAACAAACTGAATGTGGTGAAGGCCGTCATCGACGGGCTCGCCAAGATGCGGCTCACCGAAGATGTCGCCGCGGCCCGTGGTGTGGAACTGGGTGATTCCGTCATCCAGCAGCGCATCGAGCGAGCCAAGGCGCTGACGGGCGCCGGCATCGGTGCGAGCACCGAAGCGGCCGCCGAGTCGTCCGACGACGCCGACAAGGCAAGCGATAACTGATTGATCTCGACGGGCCTCGCCTTAGGCGGGCCAGGGAGTTTTGAAGCCATGATGATCCACGAGATCACGTCCCAAGCGGGTCGCTACAAGCAGCGCAAGCGCGTCGGGCGCGGCCAGGGCAGCGGCGGCAAGCGTGCTGGCCGAGGTCAGAAGGGCGCCGGCAGCCGTCGCGGCCACTCGACCCTCCACCAGTTCGAGGGCGGGCAGATGCCGATGTTCCGCACGATGCCCAAGTTCGGCTTCACGAACGTCAAGTTCAAGACGCTGTTCTGGATCGTTAACATCAAGGACATCGTCGAGCACGAGAACTTCAGCAAGGGTGGCGAGGTCAACGCGCAGTCGCTGATCGATGCCGGTCTGATCCGTGACACCAGCCGCGATGTCAAGGTCCTGGGCAACGTTCCCGAGGGCGGGCTGAAGACCAAGCTGACAGTCAACGTAAGCCGTGTCAGCGGCTCGGCCCGCAAGATCATCGAGGACGCCGGCGGCAGCGTGAACGAGAGCGGCACGCGCCGCGATCGCGTCCGCGGCATCGATCGCAACAGCGATGACAAGACCCCGAAGAATCTGACCAAGAAGCTGCGGCGCCCGAATCTTGAGCGCCGACAGGCGGCCAAGGCCAAGAAGTAACGCTTCGGGCCGTCCCCCTTTGGCCGGCCGCGCGGCCGGCTTATGATGGGGCCGGCTGCTGGAAGCCGGCGGAGGATCGATGATCCAGGCCCTGTTCAACGTGTTCCGAATTGCCGAGCTGCGCACCAAGGTGCTCTTCACCCTGGGCATGCTCGCCGTCTATCGCATTGGCATGTGGATTCCCCTGCCGGGCGTAAACCAAGAAGCGCTCAAGCTGTCCGCCGAGCTCCAGCAGGAGGCCGGCGGCGCGCTCGGCCGCGCGATGAGCTTCATGTCGGTGTTCAGCGGCGGGTCGCTCTCCCAGTCGACGATCTTCGGCCTCGGCATCATGCCGTACATCTCGGCGGCCATTATCTTCCAGCTCCTGGGCTCGGTTCTGCCCAGCCTGAAGGCGCTCAAGGAAGAGGGCCCGACCGGCCAGCAGAAGATCCAGGAGTGGACCCGGTACGCGACCGTTGGTCTCTGCATCGTGCAGGCCATCGGCTGGCTCTACTACATCGCGCAGCAGGCCGGCCCGGGCGGCGAGATGATCGTCTACGGCCAGTGGCGCCAGAGCCCCCTGTGGTGGGTCATGGGCGTGACTGTTCTGACCGCGGGCACCGTGTTCCTCATGTGGCTGGGTGAGCAGATCGACCGTCACGGCATCGGCAACGGCATGTCCATGATCATCATGGCCAGCATCCTGGCCGGCATGCCAATGGCGGTGAACTGGGTCGTCGCCAACTTCAACCCGCAGGCCCCCGATGGCCTGAACTGGATGGGCGTCATCCTGCTGGTCGGTGGGTTCGTCGGCGTCGTCGCGGGCTCGGTGCTCATGACCGTGGCCCAGCGGCGCATCCCGATCCAACAAGCCAAGCACACCCGCGGCCGCCGCACGTATGGCGGGCAGCGCAGTTACTTGCCGCTCCGCGTGAACCACGGCGGCGTGATGCCGATCATCTTCGCCAGCTCGCTGATGATCTTCCCGTCGGTTGTCTTCAGTGGCATCTCTGAGGCCACCCAACAGAGCGGCGGAATCCTGTTCACGCTGTCGAACTGGTTCGGTGACGCGCTCAACTATGGCCAGTTCCCATACATCATGCTGCACGTGGTTATGGTGTACTTCTTCAGCTACTTCTGGATCACGATCCAGTTCAACCCTGAAGAGATCAGCAAGCAGATGCGAGACCACGGCTCGTTTATACCGGGCCTGCGTCCCGGCCCAAGAACGGCCGAATACCTTGAGGCGGTCATGGAACGGCTGACCTATGTCGGCGGCGCGTTCCTGGCGGTCATCGCGGTGCTGCCGATGCTGGTGAGCGTGGCCATGGGCGTGCCGTTCCATGTCACCCAGTTCTTGGGCGGCACGGGCTTGCTCATCGTCGTCGCGGTGATCCTCGACTTCGTCCAGCGCATCGAGGCCAACCTGCTGATGCGCAACTACGCAGGCTTCCTCGGCGGCCAGGACGGCACGGGCAAGGGACCGAAGCTCCGCGGCCCGCGGTGATCAAGACCGGTTCCAAGTTTCGCGGACCGCAGCTGTACAACGAAGCCGACATGGCCGCGCTCTCGGGCGCGGCTTGTCATGCGCGATCGGTTCTTGATGCGTTGCTTCAGCGCGCCAAGCCCGGCGTGTCCCCGCTCGATCTCGAGGCCATGTGCCGGTCGCGACTCGGGGCGATGGGGGCGCAACCGGTGATGATCGACATCGACGGCTTCGGCTATGCCTGCTCGATCAGTATCGACGACACCGTCGCGCACGCCCGTCCGGGCAAACAACCGCTCCGCGAGGGCCAACTCATCACCATCGATCTCATGCTTGCACTCGATGGCTGGCACGCTGACGTTGCCGACTCGGTCGTTGTCAGTAGTGGGGAGTACCCGCTGCTCGACGCCCTTGATGCAGTCTGGCGCGCGGGGCTGAGTGTCATCGAACCCAGTATCACTTGGGCAGATGTCGCCGCCGCAATGGCCAAGGTCGCAGTAGCTCACGACGTCCGCCTTGTCCGTGGCCTCGCGGGCCACGGCATCGGCCTCGCACCCCACGAGCTGCCGGTGCTGCCGCTGGTTCCCGGGCGCGCCGACCCGCCCGTCTTCTTCCGCCCTGGAATGGTCATCACCCTTGAGCCGGCCATCACCACCGGCTCGGGCGAGACCGTCGACTCGGAAGATGGTTGGGCTATCCGCGCCGCCGACGGGGCCCCCGCGGCAGCTCGAGAGGCCATGATCGCGGTGCTTGAAGACGGCTTTCGCGTGCTCGGCGGACCGAAATCTGATGACTCTTAGGCCCTAGCGGGGTACAATCCCCTTCGCACCGGGCCGTGTCGGGTGCGTGAAGGTATCGTTGTCGGCCCTTGGTAGGCCAATGTCAGTGCGAGGTGCCCGATGAAGGTGAAAGCAAGTGTCAAGCGGCGGTCGAAGGACTGCCAGATCGTGCGCCGTCGCGGCCGGGTCTACATCATCAACAAGAAGAACCCCCGCTTCAAGCAGCGCCAGGGCTGAGCAACGTCTGAGCTGGCCCAGGGCCAGGGAGTACACGCGTGCCGCGTATCGCAGGTATTGACATTCCAGACCGCAAGAAGATCTACTACGCCCTGCAGTACGTGCATGGCATCGGTCCGAAGTACGCCGCGGACATCCTGACCGAGGCGCAGATCGACCCGAACCGCCGCGCGAACGACCTGACCGAGCAGGAGGTCGCCCAGATCGGTGCGATCATCGACAACAACTACCTGGTCGAGGGTGCCCTGCGCCGCCAGGTCGGCCAGAACATCCAGCGGCTGAAGGACACGCGTGCGTACCGCGGCGAGCGTCATCGTCGTGGTCTGCCCGTGCACGGCCAGCGTACGCGTTGCAACGCCCGCACCCGGAAGGGCCGCAAGAAGACCGTGGCCGGCAAGAAGGGCGTCAAGGGGTAAATCGCCCGCTTGGGCATTACACACATCGCTAGCTTCCAGCCTTGTTTCTCTAAGTCTGAGAACCGGGAACCCAAAGTGGAAGCGATTGGAGCGAACTGAATGGCGAAGAAGACCAAGAAGGTCCGCAAGAACGTCGTCCGTGGCATTATCCACGTCAAGGCGACGAGCAACAACACGATGATCACCATCACCGATACCAACGGCGAGACGCTCGCCTGGGATTCGGCTGGCACCATCGGCTTTAAGGGCGCTCGCAAGGCAACGCCGTTCGCGGCGACCCGCGCGGGCGAGAGCGTGGGGCAGAAGGTCCGCAAGATGGGCATGAGCGAGGCCGAAGTCCGCATCCGCGGCACCGGCGGTGGTCGCGAGGCAGCCGTCAACGGCGTGGTCTCGACCGGCATTCGCGTGACTGCCATCGAGGATCACACCCCGGTGCCCCACAACGGCTGCCGCCCGCCGAAGAAGCGCCGCGTCTGATTTGCACGCATTGATCGTCCCGGCCCGTGGCTCACAAGCCCCGGTCCGGCTTGTCTGAAACGAAGCGCACCCGGACAGCAGGAACGCCCGCCAGCGAGGTCGGTGGCGGCGGGCGGATCCGAGAGCCGAGCGAGCGCAGGCCTGATTCGCCACCCGCCGACCGTGCTCGCTCGAGCAGAAAGAGGTATGCCCATGCGTGTTCGCTGGCGTGGTCTCGAATTGCCCACCCATGTGGTGTCGGATCCCAAGTTCAACAACTCCACCTTCGGCCGGTTCACTGTCGAGCCATTTGAGCGCGGCTTCGGCACGACCATCGGCAACAGCCTGCGGCGCATCCTGCTGAGCTCGATCGAGGGCGCCGCCGTCACGGCCGTCAAGATCAAGGGCGCCAGCCACGAGTTCGAGACGCTGCCCGGCGTGCTCGAGGACGTCACCGACATCGTGCTGAACATCAAGAACCTGGTGCTAAAGCTCGAGGGCGACGAGCCCCGCGTGATGCACCTTGCCGCGCAGGGTCCCGGTGAGGTCACCGCCGACCTGATCGAGGCCGACACCAACGTCAACATCGTCAACAAGGATCTCGTGCTGTGCACGCTCACGAGCGAGATCGACTTCGAGATGGAGCTGCACGTTGCCAAGGGCCGCGGCTACGTGCCCGCCCAGGAGCACCTGAGCCGCCGCGACGAGCAGGACATCGGCCTCATCGCCGTCGACTCGATCTTCAGCCCCGTGCACCGCGTGCGCTATCACGTCGAGGACACCCGCGTCGGCCAGCGCACCAACTACGACAAGCTGAGTATGGACATCTGGACCGACGGCACGATCACGCCCGAGATGGCGCTGGTCGAGGCCGGCAAGATCCTCCGCAAGCACCTGAACCCGTTCGTCCAGTACTTCGAGCTGGGCCAGGAGCGCGTCAGCGAGGAGGCCGCCGCGGCCGCCGGCGTCGACGAGGGGCTCATCCGCAAGCTCAACCAGCCCATTAGTGAGCTCGAGTTGAGCGTCCGGGCCAGCAACTGCCTGGAGAGCGCCAAGCTCTACACGGTGGGCCAGGTCATCATGCAGACCGAGAGCGAGCTGCTCAAGCTCCGCAGCTTCGGCCGCACGAGCCTCCGCGAGGTCAAGAAGAAGCTCACCGAGATGGGCCTGGAGCTCGGCATGGACCTGCCAGAGGGCTACCAGCCCGAGGTCGTCCAGCTGTAGGCGTGCTATCATCAAGGCCCGGCCCGTCGAGACGACGCGTCCGGGCCCGTTTGGTTTTTTGAAGGATTCCCGTCATGCGTCACCGCAAAGCAGGCTTCAAGCTCGGCCGCACCCGCACGCA
Organism: Phycisphaerales bacterium; assembly: GCA_965227775.1. Taxonomy (GTDB): domain Bacteria; phylum Planctomycetota; class Phycisphaerae; order Phycisphaerales; family UBA1924; genus JAHCJI01. The sequence continues at coordinate 3,043,547 of OZ245777.1, read as the reverse complement.
CCGCGAGGCGATGCTGCGCAACATGGCGGCCTCGCTCTTCGAGCACGGCCAGATCGTTACGAGCGTGCCCAAAGCCAAGGCGCTCCAGCCCTTCGTCGAGAAGATCATCACCAAGGCCAAGAAGGGTGATCTCCACAGCCGCCGACAGGTCATCGCCATGCTCGGCCGCGACCGCAAGGCCTTCGACTGGATGTACGTGCCCAAGGGCGCCGACGAGGCCTTCAAGCAGCGCATCGCCGACCAGCGCGAGCGCACCGAGAAGTTCTTCGACATCCCCGGCGAGGACCAGGTCGAGCGCAACCGCTACGGCGAGCTGCGCAAGGCCCCGAGGCTCGTCCGCCACATCTTCGAGAACGTCGCCCCGCGCTTCGAGGACCGCCAGGGCGGCTATACCCGCATCGTCCGCATCGGGTACCACCGGCTGGGCGACGCTACCGAGATGTGCGTGATCCAGTTTGTTGGCGCCGAGGAGGGCCCGGAGATCGGCGGCAACCCCAGCCGCCGCCGCCGTCAGGCCGACAAGCGCAGCGCTTTCAACGCCAAGCTCCGCAAGGACCGTGGTGGTGAGAAGAAGGTCGAGGCTGCAGCCGCCACGGTCGAGCCGGAAGCTTCTGAGGATTTGGGCGAAACGTCAGAGTCCTGAGAACTGAATCTTTTTGAACGAGAGAGACCGCGTGCCGATGCACGCGGTTTTCTTATCGGCCAACCTAAATCTTGTTGGGATTTACGACTTCGAGCGCTCGAGCTCCGCGTACGCGTTGTGGCTGTGGATGCTCTCAAAATTCTCGCTGCTGATGGCGTACCACCGCACGCGGTCGTCCTTGTCCAGCGCGATCGCCAGGTCGCGGATGATGTCCTCGACGAACTTCGGGTTGTCGTAGGCGTGCTCGGTCACGTACTTCTCGTCGGGCCGCTTGAGCAGGGCGAACACCTCCAGCGAGCTGGCGCCCTCGCAGATCTCGACGAGGTCCTCGATCCACATCTCGCCGGTGAAGCGCACCGAGGCGGTAATCTCGCAGCGTTGGTTGTGGGCGCCGTACTCGGAGATCTCCTTGCTGCACGGGCACAGGCTCGTCGCGGGGGCGGCGACGGTCATGATGAAGTCGTCGTCGCCATTGGCCGTGCAGGAGAAGGTCACCTTGTAGTCCATCAGGCTCTCGATGCCGGTGACGGGCGCCTTCTTCTTGACGAAGTAGACGAAGCTGGCCTCGATGTGGGCCTCCTTGGCGTTCAGGCGGTCGCGGATGGCCCGGGCGATGCCGGGGAACTCCTCGGGCGTGATTGGCTCGCACGCATGGCTTTCGAGCACCTCGATGAAGCGGCTCATGTGCGTGCCCTTCTGCGTGTGCGGCAGGGCAACGTACATCGAGATGTCGGCGATCGAGCCCTGCTCGCCGCCGGCCCGCGTGCGCAGGCGGATGGGGTAGACCACCTTCCGCACGCCCACGCGGTCGATGGCGATCTCGCGTGGATCGGCGCTCGACTGCATGTCGGGCATGGAGGCGTTGGTGGGGTTCTGGGTCATGCTCAAGATCAATCCTCTTCCGGCGTCAGGTTCCGGCTTTCTGTTCCGGCACTGGTGACGGCCTCAGCCCTCGGCCCGCTTCACGATCGAAGCGGCCCAGGCGAGGCCGATGGGTGTTCCAAGCAGCGCGCCGGCCGCCCAATCGAGCGGCGTGACGCGGACGATGCCCGGCAGCGTCTGGGCGTAAGCCGACGCCAGCGCCGAGTCGGTCGCCACGGTGGCGAAGGCATACGCGGGCGCGACGATGGCCAGCAGTGCCGCGGCGGCGATGGCGCCGATGGCCGGCGTCTTCAGGTCGACCAGCTTGGCCACAACCGCGATGACGATGGCGGCGATGGCTGCCGCTGCGATCACTTGGCCCTTGATGTCCGTCACGGCGAGGAACCACGCCGCCGCCGCGCCACCCGCCGCCGCGATGGCGATGGCGCCCGCCGAGCGCGGCGTGAGCGTGAGCGTCTTCTCGGTCTCCATGGCTTCGATGGACTGGGGCGTGATGTGCTCGCCCGGCTGTTCCGTATGCCGCTGGGCCGCAAGGGTGGTGACGATGCCGATCCCGATGAGGCAGAGCGCCACCATGACGCCCTCCATCACGAGCAGCCCCCACGGGCCATCTCCAAAAGCGGAGATCGTGGACACGATGCCGGCCGACATGCCCGCCATCCAGGCCAAGACGATGCCGGCGCAGGTCAGGCCGGGCCGCAGCCCGCATCGCCACGCCGCCACACCGCCGATGATGGCCGCGAGGATCGAACCCAGCATAAGCGAGATGACGCCCACAACCGGGCTGGCCGAGGCCAGGGCCGTGCCGGCCGAACCATCGGGTGCGTCGGACATGCCCATCAGCAGCCCGGCGATGGGACCGATGACGACCAGTGCCACAATGTACAAGCTCCAACGGATCGTCGCGTCGATCATGCGTGCTCCGGCGTGTTCTCCCCTAGTTGCCCGAGTGGCAACGGGAGAACCCGGTCCGATGAAGGATTGTTGCCGGTTTCTGGGCCACATCGACCCTCGAGCGGCCAAGGATCGGAGCATCCACAGGAACACGGGGGAGTCCACCCACGATGCGAACAACGCCGCCCGAATTCGACCAGAGCGACCGCTCGGCCCATCCGTGGTCGATCGCCGAGCCGGGCTCGTGGACGGAGCTGGCCGAATCGACGGCCTTCGTGTTCCGCGCGGGCGGGCTGGCGTTGCACCCGGTGACGCTCGCGCTGGCCGGTATCGCAGCGCTGTCTGCCTCCTGGGTGTTGCCCTTGCGGCTGGAGTCGTTGCTGCCCTGGATGGGCGACGTGGGCTTTGGCGGTACGGTCTGGGCGTGGGCGCGTTTGCTCTGGATCGTGCTTGTCGCCTGCGTGTGCGGCGTAGTGGCGGCCCGTGCGATCGCGGCTCGGCCGACCCGAGCCGAGGTGTGGGGCGCGCTGCCGCCCATGCTGGCCAGCGCGGGCCTGTGCGTGTCGACGTACGTTGCCACGCTGTGCGGAGCCATGCTTGCGGCGTGGCTGGGCGTGGCCGTTGGAGGGTGGATCGACAACGCGTTCGGCGCCACGCTGGCTTCGCTGGTCGTGATGGCCTGCATGCTCGCTGCCATCCTGGCGACGCTGCTGTTGATGCTCGCGACTCCTGCGATCGCCACCAACGACGCCGATGCGCCCGACGCGATCCAGCGTGCGGCGGCCCATCTGATCGCGCGGCCCGGGTTATCGATTGCCCTTCTGCTGCTCAGCACAACTATCGCCGGCGTCGTGGCGTTCGTGGCGCTGCTCTTGCTTTCTGGATCGACACTGGCGGCGGTTGCCGGGTTCGAAGAGCCGCCCGTGCTCGTCTGGCTTCCCAGCACGATCGGGCTGTTCGTTTATCTCGGCGTCCTCTGGTCGGCCCTCACCCAGACGGTGCTCACGCTGCGAGAGGTGGTCGATCGCGAGGACCGGGCGAGTTGCTGGGACCCAACACCCCAGGCCGAAGCCATCCACCGCGCCATCGACGCCCGGGCGGCCATCCGCCGCGAGACGTCGGATGATGGGCAGCAGACAGCCTGATCGGGCCGATCTATAGGTAGTTCGTGGGCGTATCGAGTCGAGGAAGGGCCTCAGCGCGTTGCGCTCGTCCGATGTTCGAGACGCAATATCGGGAAGATCGTCGTACGCGCTGATCCCGGGCGTCTAATGAACGAAGCCAGGGCATATGCTGTCATGATGCGAGCGAAGTCGATGTCCAAGAACCCAGCCATCCCGCTCTGGCGGTGGGGGTTGGCGTTGGTCGTCCTCGCATCGGGTGTTTCCAACGCAAGCACGCCGCAGTCTGAAGATCCATCCCCACCAGCCGATCCACCGGCGACAGAGGTTACCTTCGATGTTGCTGGGGCGCTGTCAGCTGCCGAGGGAGAGGAGTCTCGCCGCCAGGTCGCGCGGGGCCTCATACAGCGTTTTGCAACCGATGCGTCGTTGGCGGTGCCAGAAGTATGGCTCGCGGAAGAGCCGGCGGCGTCGCTCAGGCTGATTGGCCATGTCGCCGCCAACCAGGACGAGAGCGAAGCGATCGCCGCCGCGATTGTGCGCGCGATGCGTGTCACCCGTCAGGGTAACGGCACCAGCATCCGTTCGCTTGACACCATATCCAATGACGCACGTACCTCGTGCGTCTCTATCCTGTCGAAGTCCAACGACGCCGCCGCCGCCGAAGTACTGGTTTCATGGCTCGAGTCTGCGCTCCCGAGTCAGCGGGCGTCCATCGTCGCCGCGTTGGTGGCTATGACCGGGCGTGTCGACCTGGGCGAATCGCCCGAAGCTTGGAGTCAGTGGCTAACTCGCCACCGGCACCTGCCGCCGATTGAGTGGCGAGCGCTCCTCGCACGTGGGCTGCGCGAGCGAAGCCAGCAGCTCGATCAACGCGAGCGAGACCTACTGCGCTCCTTGGTCGAGACCACCCGGCGCCTGTACGCGGCCCTTCCCGGAGATGATCGGCCGACAACACTCGCGCGGATGCTCAAAGACGCAGAGCCGGCAATCCGATTGGCGGCGACCGAGATCTTGCTACGAGAATTGGAACGGGGGGTGCAGCCTTCGAGCGAAGTTGCCTCGGCTGTGGTTGGATTGCTCGACGATTCGCAGGCGAGTATCCGTCAGGCGGCGGCCGTTCTGGTCGACCGCATCGTGCCCGAGGGCTCTGCTGCGCGACTCAGCGTCGCATTGCGACGCGAGCAGGATCCTGATGTTGCTGCCGTCATGCTTCGTGCGTTCCGGCGCTCTCCCGATGCGACTGCCATTGATGCGGTGCTCCGCTGGCTCGAGCATGGCGAGCCAACACGCGTCGCAGCCATGCGCGCCTTACTGAGTCTGCTCGACACGGGATTCGTGCCCACCGAGGCGCAGCGGAGCCGCATGCTCGCCCAGGTCGATCCGCAGCAAACGGCTTCGCTCACGCCCGCGAGCGTGCAGCTGATCGCTCGCCTCGGCGGAGAGTCTGGGTTGGATCTGGTGCGTTCGATGCTCTTTGAAGCCCGTCCTGAGATACGCCGGGCGGCGGCAGACGCCCTCTCGTCGCGCGCACAATTCGTCGACGACCTTCTGCTTGCCGCCGAGACTGACCCTCAGCTCTTGATGCGGGCGGCCGATGCGGTCGCGACCCACAAGCCCTGGGCCGCCCCGCTCAGGCGTGTCGCAAGGCTCGAATCGCGATTGCCATTAAACGCCCAGGCAAGCGACCCGCTTCCGATCACTTCGTCGTTGGCCCGTGTGTTGCCGATGTCCGAGCGATTGGCTGCTGCCCAGATGCTCTCCGGCCATCCCATTGCGATCCGTGCGATACTTGGCACGCCTGCGAGAGAGCAATTTGCCGATGGTGCTGCCGGCGACAGAGACTTCGCACGCGTCAAGTTCTTGCTGGACCTGCCCGAGCCCAAGCCCGAACCAGACCAGACTGCGCCGATTGAATCGCCGGTGGATTCCACTGAAGAAGCGAACCAGGCCGAGCCGGCCGAACCAGATCCGGGCTCGTGAGCTAGCCGCGAGGCGTAAGCCCCTCGAGCGGTTGGACGAAGTGCATCGAGATCAGCACGTACGGCTGTCGACCGTAGCGGTAGATCATGCCGCTGACCTCAAACGTCACGCGGTCTCCGTATCGATCGACGGCTCGCTCCATGGCTCTCAGCGAAGCGTTGGGTAGCACGAGCAAGGGCACGTCTGCGGTGGGAACATCCGCGTCCTGATCGAACGCGAGCGTCCAGAGGCCGCGCTGCCGCTCGAGCCTGACGCGCCGGCGGAGGAGCCGGTCGCCCTCTTGGAAGCCTTCTTGCTCGATCAATTCCTGGCTCTCGCCCGGTCGCTCAGCGGACGAGTCCTGCGTGGCGGGTGGTGAGACCGATGGCGCCTCGAGCGAGCGTGCCCGCCGACGGCCTGTCTCCAGCTCCTCCGCGATGGCCCGGAGCTGCGGGTCGATGCGACTGAGCGGATCGACGCCGGAGGCATCATCCTCGTCCGCGGCCCGCTCAAACTCCTGCGTCGCGATCGTCGGTGCGGTGATGATCGCGTAGTTTGTCGGCAGCAGGTAATTGACCCTGTCATAGACGGTCAGCACGCCCGTGACGCGGACGGCCGGCGCTGACGCGGAGTCAACCGACTCGATCATGCGTTCGAGCTGCCGGCAGGGCAGCAGCACCATGGCCTTGGGCTGTCCGTCGTCGCCCATGAACACGAACGCCCACTCACCAAAGGGCGTCCTGCGGAGCAGTCCCGGCCGCTCGGGCAGGATCGCCCCTTCGACTGCGAGCACGCCCATTCCGGTTGCGCCGGGCTCGCTCACGCCCAGCAGTAACTCACGTATGGCCTCGGGAAGCTCGGGCCTTTGTTCGGCCGGCACCGTCTCCTGGGCGATCGAGGGTAGTGCCAGAAGGCTCATGAGCACGGTTAGGCTGGCCGATCGGAGATGCAGCGAGATCATGATACAAGCCTATCGGCCTGGCACTCGTCACTCCTAGAGACACCGCCGGCCGCCCTGTGGGCCACCAACGCCGACATCGCACCGTGATCTGAGCCGACCTGGGCTCCTCATTGCTCCGGGCCCGGGGGGCCGCAATACTCCCCCCCTATGTCCGCCTTTCGGCGACTCGCCAAGCTCATGCTCGACTTCAAGGGACGCATCGTCCTGGCGCTCATTTGCGCCGTGCTGTCGGGCGGCAGCCTCGCGGGCGGGTTGCTGACCGCTTCGCCCATTGTCGATGGGCTCTTCGGCGAGCAGCAGGGCCTTCGGCAGATTGCCGAGACGCACAACGCTCGCGACAATGCCCAGTGGACCGTTCCGGCTTGGCTGGTCGAGCAACTGCCAACCGACGCATGGCAGAGCATTGTGCTCCTGGTCGTGCTGATCGCGGTGCTCGCGGTCGCGTCTGGGTTCTTCCAGTTCACGCACGCGTTTCTGGCGCTCACAGTCGTGCACCGTACGGTCATGCGGATCCGCCGCAAGGCATTCCGATCGCTGCTGTTCATGCCATTACTCGCCGCTCAGCGTGGGGGCATCGAAGACTCGGCCGGTTCTCCCAACGGCCCGGTGAGCGGTTCGGACGCGGTCAGTCGACTGATCGCCGATGCCGACCAACTTGCGTATGGGTTTGAGGCGCTGCTCAGCAAGGCGGTGACGCAGGTAACCAAGGGGCTCGGCGCGCTCGTCTTTGCCTTCGTGATCAATTGGCAGCTCTCGCTCCTGGCGATGGTCATCGCGCCCGCTGTGTGGGGCGTAATCCGTTACTTCGGGCGTCGCATCAAACGGGCGTCCAAGGCGGCCATGGGGCACCGGGCGCAGTTGCTTTCGATCGCGACCGAGGCTGCGCAGGCGCTGCGTGTTGTCAAGGCATACACCGCCGAGCGTCGCGAAGCGCACCGCTTCAGCGTGGCCAACCGCCGCGTATACCACCAGATGCTCAAGGCCCGAACGGCCCGGGCGCTTTCCAAGCCGTTCGTCGAGGTATTGACCGTCTTCATCTTGGTCGTGTTGGTGCTTGTTGCGTTCTGGTTCATCCGCCAGGAAAGCCTGCAAGTGCCCGACTTCATGAAGGTGCTCGGTGGTCTCGCCCTCGGCGGCGCCGCCCTCAAACCCCTCACCGGGCTGATCAATGACATGCAGACCTCCGCTGGCGCGGCCGAGCGTCTCGACGAGCTGCTGCACGCCAGCACAGAGCCCGGCCACGAGCCGGGCCTCGAGCGTCTGCCGCGCCACAGCAAGAGCATCGAGCTGGCCGACGTCGCGGTCCGGTATCCCGGCGCGCGCACGCCGGCGGTCGATGGCGTCAGCCTGAAGATCGAGCACGGCGAGCGCGTGGCGATCGTGGGGCCAAATGGCTCGGGAAAGACCACGCTGCTCGGCCTGCTCTACCGCATGTACGATCCTGAGCATGGAGCCGTGCTCGTTGACGGCCACGACCTCACAGAGGTTTCGGTGCGATCTCTCCGCAAGCAGATTGGCGTCGTGAGCCAAGAGACAGTGCTGTTCGAGGGCACCGTGCGAGACAATGTGGCGTACGGCAAGCCCACAGCGACGGACGACGAGGTGCAGTCGGCGCTCGATCGGGCCCGGGCGACCGAATTCGTCAGCGAGATGCCGGGTGGCCTTCGGGCCGAGATTGCCGAGCGGGGCACCTCGCTCTCGGGCGGCCAGCGGCAGCGCCTGGCGATTGCCCGGGCCATCTTGCGGGACCCTGCCATCCTGATCCTGGACGAGGCGACCAGCATGATCGACGCGGGCTCGGAGGCCCGCATCAACGAGGCCATGGACGAGTTCAGCCAGGGGCGCACCACGGTGGTGGTGGCCCACCGGCTGAGCACGGTGCGGCGGGCGGACCGCATTGTGGTGCTTGAGGCGGGCAAGGTGGTCGATATTGGCGCCCACGACCAGCTCATGGCCCGCTGCGAGCTCTACCAGGACCTGGCGCGAACCCAGCTATTGGGCGGCGACGAAACGACCGATACCCAAGGCGAGGACGCCCCGGGTTGACGGCCAAATGCCATGGGGTACGATGTTGGCTCGCTTTTGGGCGAGGATTCCTCCCGCTGAGCGGGGGGTAGCCCGGAGCGCCGCTGTAGCTCAGTGGTAGAGCGCACCCTTGGTAAGGGTGAGGTCGTGAGTTCAAGTCTCACCAGCGGCTTTGCTGGCCCTGCGACCGACGCCTGGGCGTTGGTCGTGCCGGGCATGCGAGACCCGATTTGGGCTCTCGACCAGTCTATAATCCCTCCCGCTGTGTTTGAGCGGGGATTTCGGGCTCGGAGCACCGCCGGGCAAAAGGCAGACATCGCCGGTTCCGCGTGGATTCCGGCTGTGATTCATGAGAAACCGGTCGGCCAGACGCCCTTACAGCGGGGCGGCCGACAACGAGGCAATGCTGGAGGTAGACGGCGATGGCAAAAGATGTCTTCGAGCGGACCAAGCCGCACGTGAACGTCGGCACGATCGGTCACATCGACCACGGCAAGAGCACCCTGACGGCCGCCATGGCCGCTCGCTCGGCCACCAAGCGCGGCGGCAAGGCCAAGAGCTACGCCGAAATCACCAAGGGTGGTACCGTGCGTGACTCGTCCAAGACCGTGACGATCCACTCGTCGCACGTCGAGTACGAGACCGACAACCGCCACTACGCCCACGTCGATTGTCCGGGCCACGCCGACTACGTGAAGAACATGATCACCGGTGCCGCCCAGATGGACGGCGCCATCCTGGTCGTGTCGGCCGCCGACGGCCCCATGCCCCAGACTCGCGAGCACGTGCTGCTGGCCCGCCAGGTGGGCGTGCCCTACATCGTTGTTGCGCTCAACAAGGTCGACCTCGTCGACGATCCCGAGCTGCTCGAGCTCGTCGAGATGGAAGTCCGCGACCTGCTGAGCAAGTACGACTTCCCCGGCGACGACACCCCGATCGTGCACATCACCGCCAAGGCCGCGGTCGAGAACCCTGGTGATGACGCTGCCAACAAGGGCGTCGACGAGTTGTTCGACGCGCTGGACAGCTACATTCCCGAGCCGCCGCGTGAGTCCGACAAGCCCTTCCTGATGGCCGTCGAGGACGTGTTCAGCATCAAGGGCCGTGGTACGGTCGCTACCGGCCGTATCGAGCGCGGCGTGGTCAAGGTTGGCGATGCCGCCGAGGTCGTGGGCCTGCGCCCCGAGCCGCTTAAGACCACCATCACCGGTGTTGAGATGTTCAACAAGTCGATGGAAGAGGGCATGGCCGGCGACAACTGCGGCCTGCTGCTCCGCGGCGTTGAGAAGGGCGACATCCAGCGCGGCCAGGTCATCGTGAAGCCCGGTTCGATCGCGACCCACCGCAAGTTCAAGGGTGAGGTCTACGTGCTGACCAAGGAAGAAGGTGGTCGCCACACGCCGTTCTTCTCGGGCTACAAGCCGCAGTTCTACATGCGGACGACCGACGTGACCGGCTCGGTGAACCTGCTTGGCGGCGCCGAGATGTGCATGCCCGGCGACAACGTCGAGATCGAGGTCGACCTCGAGGGCAAGCCCGTCGCCATGGAGGCCGGGTTGCGATTCGCCGTCCGCGAGGGTGGCCGCACCATCGGTTCGGGCGTCGTCACCGAGATCATCGAGTAAGCACCTTTTGCGAAACGCCCAAGAGGACGTGACCCATGGCTAAGAAAAAGGGCGCTGCCCGCGAATACGTCTGGCTCCAGTGCAGCGAGACCGGCGACCTCAACTACCGAACCTCGGTCAACGTCCGTGGTGGGCTGCCCGAGGGCATGAAGGAGGGCATCAACAAGTACTGCCCCCGCCTTCGCAAGCACACGCTCCACAAGATCAAGCGGAAGTAGCCCACCCGGGTTGCCAGCACGAACCAAGCCACCGCGGCAGGCCCGATAGCCTGCCGCGGTGTCGTTTGTGGGCCGGACCGATTCGCCTTGCTGGCCCCGTCGACCGGATCTGCCGATCTGCGGAAGGTCATTCTTGAAACTCGATTATCGCCCTGGTACACTCAGCATTCCCCGCGGGGCACAGACGCCCAGGGCATAGAACGGAGACGCACGATGCACATTTGCACCAACCACGCCTGCCACGCCTCGCACGCCCATGCCGGCTTCTGCACCGATTGTCTCGCGTTCCACGCCGGCGCCATCTCGGTGTCGGTGCCGACGGTGCTTGCTATTGCGGTCGGTGTTGGTCTGCTGGTCTTCGCCGGCCGCCGCCTGCTGAGCATGCGTGAGGCTCGCCTGGCCGTCGCCTGAGGGCCGGCCTCTGGCTGATGCCAGATGACCGTTCCATACTGGCAGAGATCTTCGAAGCCCCAACTGATCGACGCAGACGTCGCCGTGATCGGCGGTGGTGTCTGCGGACTTTCTGCTGCGCTGCACCTGATGCGTCGCGGCTTGAGCGTCGTTGTGCTGGAGCGCCATGCACCCGGGGCCGGCGCGAGTTCGCGAAACGCCGGCTTCCTCATGCGCGGCATGGCCGAGAGCTACAAGGTTGCGCGTGACACGCTCGGCGAGGAGACGGCGCGCAGCATCTGGCGATGGAGCGAAGAGAACCTACGGGGCCTGCGCTCCGAAGGCGCCGGTGAGTTGCCCTCATATCGCCACACGCCCAGTTGCATCCTGGCGCTCGAGCAAGACGAGGCAGACGATTTGGCTTCTTCGGTGTCCATGCTGCAGGAGGACGGCTTTGGCGTGTTATTGACCGAGTCGGGAGCCGACAGCGCCTGGGCAAGCGGACTGCCCATGCTCGGCCTTGTGAATCCGGGCGATGCAACGGTCAATCCGGCGGAACTGGTGAACCTGCTTGCGTCGAAGCTTGGCGGCGCGGTGCTCTCCGGGCAGGAAGTGCACGCCATCGAGCACGCTGAGGGCGATCGAGCGCACTGCGTGGTTCGCACGGCGAACGCGACCGTGTGCAGCCGGCGAGTGCTTGTGTGTACCAACGCGTACACCGGCTCGCTCCTTCCGCAACTCGAAGACGTCGTGCGCCCCAACCGCGGCCAGATGCTCGCGCTCTCGGCCGAGGGCGTCAGGCTCGACTATGCCTACTACGTGAATCGCGGGCACGAGTACATCCGACAGACGCCCAGCGGCACGATCGTGGTCGGAGGCTGCCGCGGCAAGTTCGCATCGCACGAGCAGACGCTTGATGACCGTTCGACGACGGAGGTGCAGGAGGCCATCGAGGCCTTCGCGCGCATGCTCCTCGATGCTCCCATCCACGTTGAGGCGCGGTGGGCGGGGACGATGGGGTTCTCGCCGGACGGCATGCCGCTCGTTGGGCCGGTGGGCGACGATGGCTCGATCTGGTTCTGCGGGGGCTTTACAGGTCACGGGATGTCCCTTGCTTATCGGACAGCGGCGGGAGCCGTGGCGGCGATGCTCGACGGCCACGATGCCGATCCGTTGGCCGGTGCGTTCTCGCTGGCGCGTGTCCGGGCCATGGGTGCCGCCTGAGAGCGCGATTCCCCGTGTTTTTCGCCGCGTGGGCCACTTTTTCGGCTTTTTCCGTCGCGGTCGTCGCCCTGGTGCTGTAATCTGTGCAAGAAGCCGGCTTGCCCACCGAGCCGCCCACCACTCCGGGGAGAGACTCCATGCGCAGAACCGCCCTCGCCGTGCTGGCTATCGCCGGCCTCGCGTCGTTCAGTCAGGCCTGCCCAGCAGATCTCGACGGCGACGGGACGCTGTCGATCTTCGACTTCCTCGAGTTCCAGAATCTGTTTGCCGCTGGCGACCCTGCCGCCGACTTTGACGGCGACGGCGATCTGACGCTGTTCGATTTCCTGGCGTTTCAGAACGCCTTCGACGCGGGATGTCCAGCCGACGTTGACGGGGTCGAGTTGGTTGGTCGCCCGATGTCGGGCTTTCCGCACATCGAGATCGTCGATACGTTCGTCGTGGGTCAGACCGCTTCGATCGCGGTCGACCCGAGCGTGTACCCAGATGTCATCGGCGTGCCGGTGGATGTCTACGTGGTCGAAGCACGCTCGCAAGCCGAGTGGGACGCAGACGCGATGCTCATCGACGCTCGCATCTCGGGCGCGCAGAGCCTGACGTTTCCTGGCGGATCGTTCGCCTCGAACGTGTTCATGCTGAACTCGACGGCCCTGCTTGCGCCGGCCGAAACCGAGGCGAGTGTTGCGGCCGGGTATGACATCGTCATCGACGCAGACCGAGATGGCATGCTTTCGCCGGGCGATCTGATCGATGGGCTGGGTGACGACACGGGTGTCTGGTACGCGAAGGACTTGACGCGGCTGGGGCCGTATGACCGCGCGCCGGCGCTCGACTACTCGGTCAGCTGGCCCGGGCTTCCTTCGAGCCGAACGCGAGAGCTGCTGGTGTATCCGGCCGACCCAAGCCTGACCAATATGCCAGTCGTCATTATCGCGCACGGCAACGGGCACGACTATCGCTGGTATGACTACGTGCAGCAGCACCTGGCCAGCCATGGGTACGTGGTTATGAGCCACCAGAACGACACCATCCCGGGTATCGAGGCGGCGAGCGACAGCATGCTGCGTCACGCCGATGCGTTCCTGGGCAACTACGAGACGATCGCGCCGGTGCTTGCCGGTCGTGTCGATACGAGCCGGGTGATGTGGATCGGCCACAGCCGCGGCGGCGAGGGCGTGGTCCGCGCGACGAGCAAGATCGTTGACGGCGTGTACGTGCCAACAAACTACTCGCTGAGCGACTTCAAGGTCACGAGCAGCATTGCTCCCACGGTGTGGCGTGCGACGCTCAGCCAGATCCACGACCAGAACTACCACCTGCTGTTCGGTGCGGCCGATGGCGATGTGTGCGGCTGCCCGCACCGCGACGACCGGCAGAGCTTCCAGCTGTACGAGCGGGGCGTCGGGTCGAAACAGGTCACGTACGTGCACGGGGCCGACCACAACGATTTTAACTGCTGCGGCTTCGACGATTTTACGGGGCCGGCGGGGACGGCTATCGGTCGCCCCGAGGGCCAGAGGATTGCCAACGCAACGTGGCTGGCACTCGCCGAACGCTACCTCAAGGACAACGCGTGGGCTGAGGAGTTCATCTGGCGGCACCAGCGTTCGCTGCAATCGCCCAGCATCGCGCAGAGCTCGAAGATCATCCGTGAGCACAATCCCGGTCCAGATGTGGGCATGGTCGTCGATGATTACCAGAGCGAGCCTTCGGCAACCGTTGCGAGTGGTGGGGCAACCGTGTCCTTTGATGTATCGAGCCTGACCGAGGGCCGGCTCGAGGACAGGGACGCGGCGTTCTCGACCAGTGGCACCGACCCGATGAACGGGATGACGCGAGCCAGCAGCGCTTCGAGCGACACGACCGCCGGCGTTGTTTTCGAGTGGGACGCCGCCGATGCTTCGTACGAGTTTGACCTGCCTGTTGATCAACGCGACCTTCGTGGCATGACCAGCCTAAGCGTGCGGGCGGCGCAGTCGACGCGGCACCCGCTGACGACCGGCTCGCTCGCCGACACGTTCTTCACGATCGAGCTGGTCGACGGCGCAGGTAACTCAAGCGCCGTTTCAACGGGCGAGTACGCGGGCGTACGAGATCCGTATGCACGCACCAGCTTCGGATCGGGTGCGGGCTGGCAGAACGAGTTCGAGACTATTCGACTGCGTCTGGTCGACTTCACGCGCGACGGTCGCGAGATCGATCTTGCGAATGTTGAAACGATCCGGCTGCGCTTCGGCCCGAGCTACGGCTCGCCGTCGGGTCGCATCGGCCTTGATGACGTCCGGCTGCTGCCATAGCCGCGCCTGACCACCACAAGACCAAGAAGTAACCACCGGGGAGCGGAGGAACGAGAGATATGAGCATGAAGACACGATTTACCGCGGCGTTGACGATCGCCGCTGGGCTGGCCATCGGCTCGGCCGCACAAGCCCAGGGTGACTGCCTGGCAGATCTCGACGGTGATGGCGAACTGACGGTGTTCGACTTCCTGGAGTTTCAGAATCTCTTCGATGCCGGCGATCTGCGCGCCGACTTCGATGGCAATGGTCGGCTGGACATCTTCGACTTCCTGGAGTTCCAGAACCTTTTCACGCTCGGCTGCCCGTCTGGTGACTTCCAGGTGCTGCAACTCGCCGCGATCGCGCTGGACGAGTTCCCGCACGCCGATTACGTCCGGGCGTTCAACGCCGGGCAGGTGATCTCTGTCGCGATCGATCCGTCGCTGGGTACCGTGCCCAGTGGCACGGTCGACGTGTATCTCGTCGATGACAAGACCTCATCGGAGTGGGTTGCCGATCCGATGCTGGTCGATGCCCGTGGGCTCGCGCAGCCAGCGACGTTCGGCGGCGGGGCTTCGACGGCTGACAACATCGCCATGATGGGCGGCACCAGCTTCCTGAATGCCGACGCGGGCGAGAGCATCGGCGTGCCCTACGACGTCGTGATCGACATCAATCGCAACGGCATGCTCGATGGCGGGGACCTGATCGATGGTTACGACGACGTGGGCTTCTGGCTGTTCAAGGACCTCACGTCGTTGGGCCCCGCTGCGCGGACGCGCGTCGAGACGTATACCGCGACCTTCCCCGGCATTCCGGGCTCCCGCAATCAGCAGCGGCTGACGTATCCGAGCGACATTGCCAGTCGCAGCGACGTTCCTGTGGTGATCATCAGCCACGGCAACGGCCAGGACTATCGCTGGTACGACTACATGCACGACCACTTTTCCAGCCACGGCTGGGTGGTCATGAGCCACCAGAACGACACGGTCCCGGGTATCGAGACCGCCTCGAGCACCACGCTGCGTCACACCGACTACTTCTTTGGCAACCTTGGCACGATTGCGGGCGGAGCACTCGACGGTCGCCTCGACCAGAGCCGCACGGTGTGGATTGGCCACAGCCGGGGCGGCGAGGGCGTTGCTCGTGCGTACGACCGCATCGTGACGGGCAACTACAACCCGGTGAACTATGAGCTCGACGACATTCTCGTCGTGTCGAGCATCGCGCCAACGGACTTCGGCATCCGCGCCCTGCCCGGGACTTCCAACTTCCATCTCATCTATGGGTCGTCAGATGGCGACGTTCGCGGCAGCGTGGCCAGCGGCAGCAAGCCCTTCGCGATCTATGAGCGTGGCACGGGCAACAAGCAGGTGACCTACATCCAGGGTGCCGACCACAACGACTTCAATTGCTGCGGGTTCAACGACTTCGCCGGCCCTCCCGGAACGGAGATCGGCCGGGCCGAGGTGCAGCGAGTGGCACTCATCGACTGGCTGTCGCTCATCCAGCTCTATGTGCGAGGCAACGAGCCTGCCCGCGACGTGAACGAGCGTCAATGGGAGAGCCTGGACTTCCCGGCCATCAGCGACAACACCGTGGTCGACAACGAGTATCGCCCGGCTCGCGGCGGCGACGACTTCGTGCTCGACGACTTCCAGACCCAGAGCTCGACCACGCTGGCCAGTAGCGGCGCGTCGATTTCCTTTAATGTGTTCGGTGTGTTCGAAGGACTCATGCGAGACCTGGATAGCACGTACACGTGGAATCCCTCGCGGCCCATGAACGGGATGTCCCGCAACCGCCCTGGCGCGCCCGACGACAGCGATGGCGTGACGTTCGGCTGGGATGGTGCGGCTGCTTCGTTCGCGTACACGCTGTTGCCGATCCAACGGGACGTGAGTGGTTTCGTGTCGCTCAGCTTCCGGGCCTGCCAGATCAGCCGAGCGCCCGAGACTGTCGCTGAGCTCGAGGACCTGACGTTCACGGTTACGCTCGTTGATGGCTCAGGTGGTAGCAGCTCGATCAACATCGGCGCCTTCGGCGGCGGGATCGAAGAGGTGTACCAGCGGACGGGCTCGGGTTCGGGCGCCGGCTGGTCGAACGAGTTCGAGACCATCACGATCAAGCTCGCGGACTTCCTGCGCGACGGAACCGACCTGGACCTGAGCGACGTCGAGCAGGTGCGCTTCGAGTTCGGTCCCGGATTCGGCTCGAACGAGGGCCGCATCGGTCTGGATGACATCGAGTTCCGAGTCGAGTAATCCGCCTCGTGCGTAGGCTTGGCCCATGGCCGTGGCGCTGCGCATCGAGGATCTGAGCTTCCGCTACGACCGGCGGGCGGTAGACGCCCCGCCGGTCGTTCGTGTTGATGTGCTAGAGCTTGGTGAGGGCGAGATGATGCTGCTCCGCGGGCGGTCGGGCAGCGGCAAGACGACGCTGCTGGGCCTGGTCGCCGGATTGCTCGAGCCCTCGCTCGGGCGCGTGCTGATCGCCGGGCAAGACCTGCACGCGCTGCGCGGCGCTGCGAGGGATCGCTTCCGTGGGCGCCACCTCGGCGTCGTATTCCAGACGTTCAATCTCCTGCACGGATTCAGCGCACGGGAGAATGTGCTCGCGGGCATGATGTTCTCGGATATCCCCCGGAGCGAGCACGACGCGCGGGCGGCGGCGTTGCTCGAGCGACTCGGGATCGAGCGGGTGGATGCGCGGCCTGAGCAACTCAGCGTCGGGCAGCAGCAGCGGGTCGCCGTTGCGAGAGCGGTTGCGGCCAAGCCCGCGCTCGTGCTGGCGGACGAACCGACCGCGAGCCTTGACCCCGAGAACGCCGATGCTGCCATCGAGCTCATCAAGAACGCGTGCGCCGAGGCGGGTGCGGCATTGCTCTGCGTGAGCCATGACCCCACAGCTGAATCGCACTTCGGTCGCGTCGAAGACCTCGCCAGCCTTGCAGGCGTCGCTCCGGGGGCGAGAGCCTGATGTCGCTGCGTGGCTCCAGAGTTGTGTTTGGATCGCTGTTCGCGCGGCGATTCCAGACCGTGACGACGACGATCACGGTCGCGATCGCCGTTGGACTGCTGCTCACCATCATGAGCATGCGTGATGCAACTCGGCAGACGCTCGAACGCGGTGCCGGCAACATGCACCTGGTCGTCTCGGCCGAGCCATCGGCGTTAGTCAGCGTGCTGAACTCGGTCTTCCACGCCGGGACGCCGAGCCGAGCGATGACGTGGTTGCAGGTCCTGCAGTTGCAGCGCGACCCGCGCGTTGCCTATGCACTGCCCATCCAGCAGGGCGACTCGTTCGAGGACTATCCCGTCACGGCGGTGCAGCCTGAGTTCTTCCAACAGTTCAGCCCCGATGCCGGGTACGACCCGCAAATCGAAGACGAGGATGGCCGCTGGCGCGTTTCGGAGGGCCGGCTGATCCAGGATCGGTTCGAGGTCGTCCTGGGGTCCCAGGTGGCCAAGGAGTCGGGCCTTGCGCTGGGCGACACGATCCTCCTGACGTGCGGGCTTGCGGGTGGCGGCTTCGTGCACGAGGGATTCTCGTACGAGGTCGTCGGCGTGCTCGAGATCAGCGGCACGCCACACGACCGCGTGATCTTCAGCGATCTTGCGTCGGGCTGGATCATCCACGCCCAGGACAAGCGGGACCGAGAGGCTGGTGGAAGCGCTGACCGTGTGACCGAGGACGATCTGAGCGCGGCCGACCGGCTCGTGACTGGTGTGTACCTCCGAGGTGTGGTACGCGAGGGGCGCCAGGCCAGCTCGGCGATTGCAGAACTGGCCAGCGAACTGCGTCGCAACCCATCGATTACCGTCGCGTCGCCCGCGTCCGAGATCGATGCCCTGTTCCGGATCGTCAGCCGCGTGGATCGGCTGATCATCGCGGTGGCTTTTGTCGTGCTGGTGTCGGGCGCGGTCTCGATCATGCTGGCGCTCTACTCGGCAGGACAGATGCGTCGACGCGAGATCGCGACCTTCCGCGTGCTCGGGGCGAGCCGAGGGCGGATCGTCTGCTGGGTGCTCGCCGAGGCCGTGCTACTGGGAGCGGCGGGCGCGATCGTGGGCGTTGGCATGAGCGTGCTGGGCGGGCAGGCAGTCTCGTGGGGCCTTCGGGTCCAGCTGGGGCTGGTCGTCGAGCCCGCGGTTTCCCTGGCCGCATTCGGGGCCGTCGGCGCTGCTGCGGTCGTGCTTGCGGCCCTGGCAGGCGTCGCGCCCGCGGTGCTGGCCTATCGGACGCCCGTGGCGGAACATTTGCGGCCGTTGGGCTAGTCTTCTGCCTGATGATGGACGGGACAAAGCAGAGCAAGCTGCCGCCGGCGGTCTTCGTCGGTGGCTTCGTATGCCTCGTGGTGCTGGCCGTGGTCGCGGTGGCGCTGTTCGAGGCAGGGGCAAGCCGTTCGACCGAACCAGCCGAGCCGAGGGCGAGGGCCGCAGAGCCCGTGCTGCCCGTCGCTGGAGCGAACGAGGCATCGGTGTCCGTATCGGTCCGCGAGCAGGTTGCCCAGTCCGCCGAGCACCAAAACCTCGGACTCGCTGCGATGGCGCCGCTCTACTCGCCCGCGGTCGCCAGCGTCGAGTTGTTCGGCCAGGATGATGACGAGCCGAGCGTCTCTGCGGGGTTCTTCGTGGGTCCGGGACGGATCGCGGTGCCCAGGTCGGTCGCCGAGGGTGCCGTACGCGGCGAAGTCTTGCTCGACGTTGGTCGCCGATTTGAGGTTCAGCGCATCGTTGCCGATGTGCCGGAGATCGACCTGGTCCTGCTGACCGTTGACCTCCCCAGCGAGCTCCTACGCGGCTTGCAGATGGCGATCCTCGAGCCGTTCCCCGACGAGCAACTCCTGATGATCGATCGTGCGACCGATCCGGGTTCCGTGACCCCGAACCACCCGAGCGAGCTTCGCACGGTCTCGCGGGTGAGGGTGAAGGACCAGGTTGTCCGGGTCGAGCTCACCGAGCCGCTCACTGAGCAATGGCTCGGCGCGCCACTGCTCAACGAGGTCGGAAAGCTCGCGGCCTACGTTGGTCGCGGTCCGGATGGTGAGGTCCTTGCATTTGGCGCCGAGCGATTGCTCCGCGTCGAGCCGCTGCCTGGCCTCACGCTCACGGAGTGGGCCGGTGGCACGAGCGTCGAGTCGACACGCCCGCCGCCCGAAACCGAGGACCTGTGGGCCGAGATCCGCAAGCTGCCGAGGCCAGATGGATTTGGCGAGGCACCGAGTGAGTTCGCGGGCTTCGACGTCCGGCCGGCCAAGATCGAGCGCATCGATGGCAAGCTGAAGATCGACGATCGCTTCACCGTGCCTGGCTCTGGTACCTCGAGTGATCCGTATGTGCTGCCGTGGGATCTGATGATGTCTGCCAGCGAGACGTTCAACCCGTCGCGCGGCCGGCTTGTCTTGCCGGAGCGCGTAACGATGTTTGATGGCAAGTGGGTCAGGTTCGAGGGCAATTTCGCCATCCCATTTGCCGAGCGGTTTGTCAGCGAATTGCTCCTTATGCAGCACCCGTGGGACGGATGCTGCCTTGGTGTGCCACCAACACCGTATGATGCGATCGAGGTGTCGCTCGCGGTGCCAATCGAACAGCGTCCGATGTTCGGCGTAGTCAAGGGCCGGTTAAAGGTCGACCCGTTTGTGCGCGGTAAGTGGCTCTACGGCATGTACTTGATGGAGGGGTCGTCGCTCTCACGGCGCGATGCTTCGGAGGACAACTGATGCGACTGAATGCGGCCGTCGTTGCGGCGGTGCTGGGGGCCTTGCTTCTCATCTCGGACCAAGCCCTTGGCCAGGCGCCGCCGGCAACCGTGCGCATCGATCAGGCCCGGAGCGAGCCGCTCGAAACCTGGCGCGAGTCCACTGGCGAAATCCGTGCCGCACGCCGCAGCGTTTTGGCGGCCGAAGAGGAAGGCCTCGTCGCCGAGATGCTCGTGCGTGAGGGTGAATCGGTCGCAGCGGGCCAGGTCATCGCACGGCTCGACGATCAGCGCGCAACACTAGAGTTGCGACGCGCTCAGGCATTCCTTGAGAGTGTGAAGGCTGTCGTTGCTGAGCGGGAGGCATTGGTTGACAATGCCCGGCGGGATCTCGAACGCGTGCAGCAGACATTCGATCGTGGCGGTGGAAACGAACGTGAGATCGATCAGGCCCGCACCGATTTGCAAGCCGCCGAAGCCCGCTTGGCGGCGTCTCGCGCCGACGTCGTGCTGAACGAAGTGCTCGTCGATCTTGCCCAGACGCGTGTCGAGGACATGGTCGTGCGAGCGCCGTTCAGCGGCCGCATCGTGCGTCGCGGTGCGGAGATCGGCCAGTGGCTCGGTGCGGGCGATCCCGTCGCCGAGCTTGTGTCGCTCGAGACGGTCGAGGCCTGGATCGACGTGCCCGAGAGGCTCATCGATCGGCTGGCCCAGGACGACGGGCGTGTGCGGGTCCGTATCTCTGCGACCGGAGACGAGGTCGAGGCCGAGCGGTACACCATCGTGCCCGATGCCGATCCGCGCAGCAGGCTGTTCCCGGTACGCGTCGTGCTCTCCAACGAGCGGGAGCGATTCCGACCTGGCATGAGCGTGATCGGGCTGACGCCCACGGGTGTGACCGAGCCGACGCTCACGGTGCACAAGGACGCCATGCTCCGCGATGACGCGGGCGAATACGTGTACTTCGCGGTGCCGGGCCAGGGAGGCGGATTCGCCGCAGCGCCCGCGCGCGTGACGAGGCTGTTCGCCTCGGGCGAGCGGGTTGCCATCCGTGCCAACGCGATGCCGCCAGGCGCGATGGTGGTGATCGAGGGGAACGAGCGCATGTTCCCGATGCAGCCGCTCAACATCCTGAACCTGCCCGCTGACCAGCAGCCGGCGCAGGGTGCTGGCTCCGGCGGGAGGGGCTGATCCGTGGACCTCGTTCGACTCGCGATCCAGCGACCCGTGGGCGTGGTTGTGGCCGTGCTCATCGTGGTGATGTTCGGGCTCATCGGTGTCGGTGCGATCCCGATCCAGCTCACTCCCACGGTCGACCGACCGGTCATCACTGTTTCGACGTTCTGGCCGGGCCGCAGCCCGCAAGAAGTGGTCGACGAGATCACCAAGGAGCAGGAAGAGCAGCTCAAGAATGTGTCGAATCTCAAGTCGATGCGTTCGATGAGCAGCGAGGGCTCGGCGTCGGTGACGCTCGAGTTCTTCATTGGCTCAGACATCGATCGCGCGCTACAGGAAGTCTCTGACGCGCTGCGGCAGGTGCCCGACTACCCCGAAGAGGTCGACGAGCCGATCATCGCTGACACGAGCGGTGGCCCCGAGAACGCGATCGCGTGGATCATCATCGATATCGACCCCGAGCACCTTGAGGAGTTCGGCGACTTCGATATCACAACGCTATTTGATCCCGTGGATCGCGAGATTCGTCCGTTCCTCGAACGCGTCGGCGGCGTGGCCGAGGTCAACGTATACGGCGGTCGCGAGCGCGAGGTACGCGTGCTGCTCGATCCTTACGCGATGGCCCAGCGCGGGCTGAACCACGTCGACGTGTTCGACGCGCTGCGCGGTGAGAACCGCAACGTCTCGGCCGGCACGCTCGCCGAAGGCAAGCGCGACTACCGGGTGCGCGTCGTTGGCCAGTTCAACGATCCGCAGCAGGTGCTTGACACCATCGTCGCCTACCGCGATGGCAAGCCCGTGTACATGCGCGATATCGGCACGGTCGAGCTGAGCCACGAGAAGGCCCGCGGCTTCGTGCGGTCGCTGGGACAGCCGTGCCTGGCAATCAACGCGCTCCGGCAGACCGACGCCAACGTGGTCGAGGTCATGACCGACATGCGGGTGCAGCTCGACCAGATCCGGCAGGACATCTTGCCGAACCTGCATCCCGAGGTGGGCCCGTACCTGCGGCTGCGTCAGGTCTACGACGAGACGACCTACATCAGTTCGGCCATTGACCTCGTACTCGAGAACCTGTGGATCGGCGGCATCCTCGCCGGCATCGTGCTGCTGGTGTTCCTTCGCAGCGTGCAGGCGACGCTCGTGATCGCGGTTGCTATCCCGATCTCGATCATCGGCACGTTCCTTGTGTTGCTGGGCCTGGGGCGCACGCTGAACGTCGTCTCCCTTGCGGGCTTGGCGTTTGCCGTTGGTATGGTGGTCGACAACGCCATCGTGGTGCTGGAGAATATCGATCGCCACCGCGCGATGGGCAAGAAGCCGGCGATCGCTGCGTACGAAGGGGCGCGAGAAGTGTGGGGTGCGGTCCTCGCATCCACGCTTACTACCGTCGTCGTGTTCGTGCCGATCCTGACTATCCAGGAAGAAGCCGGCCAGCTCTTCCGCGACATCTCGTTGGCGATCGTGGGAGCCGTGTCGCTCTCGCTTGTCGTTTCGCTCACGGTTATCCCGTCGGCGAGCGCCGCCGTTCTGGGCCAGCCGAGCAAGCCCAAGACCAGGGCGGGCCGAGCGCTCCGCTCGCTCGGCGGGCTCGCGACGCTCGGTAACGCGGCGTCCGAGGGCTTCGGCAGGGCCATCGGCTGGCTCATGGGATCGTGGCGTGGCGCCTCGCTGCGACCGCTGGTGATTGTTGCCCTAACAGCCGCGAGCCTGCTTCTTTCGTGGGTGCTCATGCCACCGCTTGACTATCTGCCCGCGGGCAACCGCAATCTCGTCTTTGGTGGACTCTTGCTGCCGCCGGGCTTGAGCATTGAGGCACGAACCGAGCTTGCCGAGCGGATGGAGGCGCAGGTCGGTCCGTACACCACGCAGGAACTCGGAAGCGCCGACGCGTCACAATTGGCCAAGATTCCCTATGGCTTTGCGCCCGACCCGGTGACCGGCCAGATGCCCGCGTACGAGCCCGTGGCGATCGAGAACTTCTTCATCGGCGCCTTCGGAACATCGATGTTCGCCGGCGCGACGAGCGCAGATGAGCGCGTGGTCATCCCCGTTGGCCAGATCCTCACCAACAGCTTCAACCAGCTCAACAGCGATATCTTCGGCGGTGCGAGCCAGGCGTCGCTGTTCAGTGGTGGCATCCGCGGCGGCGGCACCATCGATATCGAGATCAGCGGTCCGAACCTCGACAAGGTGAAGGCCGTCGCCGAGCAGGCGTTTCGCAGCGCAGCCGGCACGTACGGGTATGGCCGTGTCCAGCCCAGCCCGGCCAACTTCAGCCTCGAACAGCCCGAACTTCAGGCCGAGATCAACTCGGTGGGCCGAGACCTGGGCCTGACGACCGAGGGCGTGGGGCTCGCGGTACGCGGGCTCTTCGATGGCATCTTTGTGGGCGACTACCAGCTCGACGGCGAACAGGTGGACCTGGTCATGCTGCCTTTCGGTGGCCGGCTCGAGTACATGGAGAAGATGCTGAGCATCCCGATCGCAACGCCTGCCGGACCCGTGGTGCCGATCGATAGCGTCGTTGATATCAAGCGTGGCCTTGCGCCCCAGGAGATCAGCCGCGTCGAGGAGTTGCCCAGCGTCACCATCAACGTGCGCCCGCCCGAGGGCGTGCCCGTTGCCGAGGTCAAGGACGAGATCCGCCAGAACATCATCACGCCGCTGCGCGAGAGCGGCCAGATCGACTCGACCATGCGCATCCGCCTGGAGGGCACGGCCGCGAAACTCGACGAGGTGCAGCAGGCGATGTTCGGTGCGGGCGGCGAAGATGCCGGCGTTGCATCGGGCGGCACCGGGTCTCGTGCACTCTGGCTGTTCGGCTGGGTGGCCCAGGGCGGTGGCCTGGTGCTGGCGATGATCACGCTGATCGTCGCCGTTCGCCGCAAGAAGTTCTTCTACGCGTACGGCGCCCTCGGGCTGTTGCTCGTCGGCGGCATCCTGCTCATGCTGTTCGGCGGCCTCGCGGCCAACCCTGGCTTGCTCACCGCTCGCTTCGTGTGGGCGCTCGCGGTTGTCTATCTGCTAATGTGCGCGCTCTTCGAGAGCTTCTTGTATCCGCTCGTCATCATGTTCACGGTTCCGCTGGCAATTGTGGGCGGTTTCGCGGCGCTCGCCTGGGTGCACGCGGTCTCCGCTGCCGACCCAACGATCGCTCCGCAGAACCTCGACGTGCTCACGATCCTCGGCTTCGTCATCCTCGTCGGTATCGTGGTGAACAACGCGATCCTGATCGTGCACCAGAGCCTGAATTTCATGGAGAAGGACCCGCTCACCGATCCCGACGTGGACGTCGATCACGCCCACGATGCGATCGCGCGGGCGACGACCAGCCGCATCCGTCCCATCTTCATGGGCACGATGACGAGCGTCGGCGGCATGCTGCCCCTGGTGCTGTTCCCCGGAGCTGGCTCGGAGATGTACCGCGGCCTGGGTTCGGTCGTCGTGGGCGGTCTGCTCGTCAGCACGTTCTTTACGCTGCTGCTCACGCCGCTCATGTTCAGCCTGGTGATCGATATGCGCGTGGCCGCCCGCCGGGCACTCGCGCGTTCGCGCCGGCCTGATGATGCCCCAGCCCCTGGCGGCACGCCCCAGCCCGCGTAGGTTCCGTCACGGTGCATCGAGCGGGTCAAGGATGGGGCGTGCGGCGTGCATTGCTCATCCTCGTCCTGTTCCTGGCGCTCGGGCTGGCCACCAGCATTGGTCTTGCGTGGGCGTCGGCGACCATGTGGCGCGGGTATGACCTCCACAACCCGCTCACCAACACAGGGTTCAATGAGCCGACAGTCGAGTTGGGTGAGGTGAACCAGTGGCGCATCGCGCAGTGGAGCGACGCGACGCTGACCCGCCGCTGGGGCTGGGGGTGGCGGGCCGAGTGGTTCGAGAACCCGAGGGACGCCTATCTGCGCAGTATCACACTCGGCAGGGAAGGCCGGGAACGCAGTTGGAGTGGAATCAGCGTTCCAGCGTTCAGCCGCGCGCAGCGGCCACCGCCAGAAGAGTCGGCTCCCATCGCCTTGTTCGTCCACGCGCTGCCCAGCTTCGAGGAGCGCGAGGCTGGATGGCCCATGCGGTGCTTGCGTGTTTGGTGGGCCGCCGGAGATGATCGGCTCGATACGCCCGGGGAGCGCATTCGCGGCGGCGTGCTCGCGTCATACTGGGTGTATCCGTGGGGTCAAACCTCGTTCAACCCCTCCATGCTGCATTGGGACACCGAGGACGAGCACGCCATCCCGCTGACGCCCATGTGGGCGGGGCTGGTGGTCAACACCGTCTTCTGGGCGCTTGTGTGGCTGGCCATCTTGCAACTGCTGATGCTGCCGGTACACCTCTGGCTGCGCTGGCGTACCAGGCGGCGTTCGCGCCGGGGCCGGTGCCTGCGGTGTGGGTATGAGTTGGGCACCATCGGCGATCCCTCCGGCACCTGCCCGGAGTGCAACACACCGCGGGGACAGCGGCCCGTGCGGCCGCTCCGCGGCATGGTCGCCCTGCCAACGCTCGCGCTGGTTTTCTCGATCGCCTGGGTCGGCAGCGTGGGTACCCAGCGGATCACCACGGCCGAACGCCTGCCGCCGATGCACCAGGCCGCGGCCGATGGCCATGCCCAGCGTGTGCGCGAGCTGCTGGCGGCGGGGGCCCTGGCAGACAAGGACGCGCCCAACCTTCGGCCGCTGAACGTCAGCCCGATGCAAGGCGCCCGGCCCATCGAGTGGGCCGCCGCACGGGGGCACACGCAGGTCGTCGATGAACTCATAGGAGCGGGCGCGTACTACGACATGATCGGTGATCGCCGCGCGCCACTCGCGCTCGCCGTCGCGTGCGGGCACGACGACATCGCCGAGCGTTTAATGGCGGCGGGGGCGTCGGTCACGAGCGCCCCCAAGACCACGCCCGCACCCATCGCCATCGCGGCATGGCGGGGTGACGAGGCATTGCTCGCTGCGATGTTCGATCAGGCCGAGGCGATGGGCCGTGGCACACCGCGCTTGCAACTCTTCCACCTCGCGCTGGCCGGATGCGATGAGTCCATCCAGCAGATGGTGCTCGATCGCACGGTCGGTACGTTCCGGGACGAACAGGACGTGGCCCTCTCCGCGTTCCGCTGGGGCGATGGAGATCTGCTCCAGACGATGTTCGATCGGGGGTATCACGCCAGGATCTCGGAAGACGACTTCGTGTCACTTTTGAGCAGCGTGCCTGACCCACTGGCGTCCATCGAGGTCCTGGTGGCCGAGGGCGTCGATATTCGGCGGGTCGACTGGCTTGGCAATACGGCCCTGCACCAAGTGTGCTTCAATGGTGAGGCGCCCAAGGCCATCCGGCGGCTCGCCGAGTTGGGCGTGCCGCTTGAGGCGCGCAACGACGCCTCGGTGACGGCCCTGCACGTTGCGGCCCGCAAAGGCCAGGCCGCCAACATCCGCGTGCTGCTCGAAGTCGGGGCCGACGCGACAGCACAAGACGAGCGCGGGCGCACGCCGCGGGCGCTTTGGTGGGAGGCCCGCGGCGGTACCCCTGGCGGCAAGGAGATCCATGACCTGCTCCGCGCGGCCGAGGAAACGCCATGAGGCGGCTCGTCGCCATGCTGTTCCTGCTGCTCGTCCTGGGCCTATGCACCAGTGTCTTGGTCGCCTGGGCCGGCGCGCTCGTCGATCGCTCGGCGTGGCCCGACACTTTCCTGACCGGCACGCCCACGGGCACGCGGACCGAGATGCGCGGGTGGCTGGTCGAGTCGGGGCGCGATCGGACGCTGACGTGGCGGACGTTCAAGCCCCTGGATTTGTGGGACGAGCCGCCAGATCTGGAGACCAAAGTGGCGTTACCGGCGTGGAGCGTGGGGCACGGGCTGCCCGACCAGCCAGGCCCGTTCGCGCCGGCTCGCGAGCGCACGCGGGACATGGCGTGGGAGGTGAGCGCCGGGTGGCCGATGCGGTGCGTGCGGGCGAAGCGTGTATTGGGCCGCGCGATCAACGTCTTGCCCGGTCGCTACGTCGAGAGCGGCATTCCAGCAATCGCCGTGGATTGGCCGCTTCCGCACGAGCACATTGAGCGAGAACATCGGCCTTCGGTCGAGCGGTGGCCGGTGCTGCAGGGCTGCGCGATCGTGCCTTATTCACCGCTGCCTTTCGGCTTGGTGGTCAACACGCTGGCGTACGCGTCCGCGTGGTCGCTCTTGCTGCTGCCGCTAGCCGTGCCAGCGGCACTGCGGCGAATCCACCGGTGCTCGCGTGGCCGATGCGTCTGCTGCGGACACTCGCGCGATGGCCTTCCAAGCGACTCGCCGTGCCCCGAGTGTGGTCATGCTGCGGGGGCGCGTGTGCCGCTCGTTGCGGCACTCTGGCCGCCGGCAGTCATCGTCGCGTCGCTCCTGTTGCTGGTCGCGACCAACGGGGCTGCTTCCACGCTGCTCACGCACCGGTGGTTGGCCATCGACCGCCTGCCGCCCCTGCACCACGCGGCGGCGGTAGGGGATGTGCGCACGCTCGAGCGGCTGCTGGCGGCGGGCGCGGCCGTTGATGCGCCGTCACCAAAGATGAACTTCCAGCGACGCGCAGATTATCGACCGGCACCGTTGATGTGGGCCATAGAAGGTGGGCACACGCAGTCGGTCCACGCCTTGCTCGATGCGGGCGCTGCGTCAAACGAGCCGCGCCGCGAATACAACGCTCTGCAGGCCGCGTTCTGGGGCGGTGATGACGAGATCATCCTCGCCGTCGTCGAGGCGCTGCCGCCCGGTCCGCCCCCGGGCCTGCTGCTCGACCTGCTTCCCTACAGCGGCGACACAGTCCGCACGCGTGCGCTCGAACGCTTCGATTGGAGCGAGGAGGACCTGAACCGCGCCGCGACCAGGGCGCTCGAGAATCGTGATCTTGCGTGGTTCGAACGACTCATTGCCGGGGGAATCGACCCCGAGGAGACCGCGTCGGCCGGCTTTCTCCCAGCCGCCGTTTTCGCCGATGTGTGGGGCTGGCCGGGACACGGCACGCCCGACGTGGAGCCGCTGCGGCGCTTGCTCGATCTGGGCTTCGACCGTGCGCCCATGGCCGTGTCCAGCGCGGTCGAGACGGCGGTCCTGTGGGGCAACGTGCCGGCGCTCGACCTGTTCATCGAGCGTGACCCGGTGCTGGCCCGCACCTTACGCTGGCTGCCGGCTGATGCGCTGATGTCGCCAGTAGTCGAGGGCCGCGCGCCGATGGTGCGGCGGCTGGCCGAGCTGGGGGTTGATCTCGATGCGACGGATCGTGAGGGCAATCGTGCGCTAGTTGTGGCGGCGCTCAATCTCCAAGACGAAGTCGTCGAGACTCTGCTCGAGGCCGGCGCCAACCCAACCGCCCGGCCACACGGACGAACGGCGCGTCAACACCTCAAAGGCGAGGAGGACCTGCGCGATCGTCCCAAAGCGCGTCGCATACTCACTCTGCTCAAGAACGCCGAAGCCGAATGGCGAGCCGACACACAGAATCCGACGCCGCCCGGCGACCCATAAGCTGACGCGCTCGATTGGGGGGCGCTGCTTCTGAACTGTGGACTACTCCTGGCAAGGGCCATCAAGAGTTGCCCGACCACCGACGTTCCGAGTCACCTCAGCTTGATCGAATGCTTAAGACCTACGGATGCAGCGGCCGCAGCTTGCGCGCGACCCGCGCGGCGTTCATCTCGGCTAGCGCCGCGGGGTGCTTGGCGATCATGCGCACGAGCTGCGTGCGGCTCACGCCCAGGCGCGCCGCCGCCTTGCGGATGTCCATGCGCGCGGCCCAGACGACGTCCATCGCTTCGGCAAGCATCGTCGGGAAGTCGCGGTGGCTGGGGTTGATGGCGATCTTGCCGCCCTTGGTGCGCTGCAGCCACATGTCGCTTCGGATCTCGCCGACGGGCACGGGCAAACGAACATGCGTGGCGATCGCCAGGCGCAATCGCCGCAGCGCCATGCGTTCGTTGTCCTTGGGGCTGCGGCGTTCGCCGGCCTGGGCGCTCTGACCAGTTGGCTTGTGGGTGAGGGTGATGGCCGTCTCGACCTTGTTGCGGTGCTGGCCGCCCGGTCCGCCGATGCGACCGCGCTCGAGCGTGCAGTCGGCGAGGATGTCTTCGTCGGGTAGCGACGCCGGGTGCGGGTCGCGCTCGACCCGCTCGGGTGCTGCGAAGTAGTCGGCGTCTCGCGGGTCGCCGCTCATAGGGCCGTGAACGCCGGGATATCGCTGGAGGGGTGGGCGCGAAGCGTCAGTTCGTCGTGCTGACCGGCCATGAGTCGCAGCCCGCCGAGCGCGGCGATCATCGCGGCGTTGTCCAGGCAGTACGCCATCTTGGGCAAGCGGAGCACGAGGCCGCGCTCGGTGGCGAGCGATGTGAGTTCCTTTCTGAGGCGGCTGTTCGCGGTGACGCCGCCACCGGCCAGGATCGACCGGCACTCGATGCCGCTGTCTGCGAGCGCGTCGAGCGCGCGGCCGACCTTGAGCATCACGGCGTGGCACGCCGCCCGTTGGAAGCACGCGGCCAGATCGCGCACGCGGTCCTCGGTCAGCGGCGGTGGGGGCGGCGGGCCCGGCGCCCCCTTGCGTACCGGCACGCCCCTGACCGCGTAGAGCACGGCGGTCTTCAGACCGCTAAACGAGAAGTCCAGCGAACCCTCTTCGAGTCGGCTGACGGGAAACTCGACTGCGTAGGGATCGGCGGCGGGGTCCTGGGCGAGCGCGTCGAGCCGCGGCCCTCCGGGGTATTCGAGTCCCAGGATCGTCGCCGCCTTGTCGTACGCCTCGCCCACCGCATCGTCGCGCGTCGAGCCAAGGCGCTCGGCTCGGGTCAGTTGGGGTACGTAGTAGGTTGCCGTGTGGCCGCCGCTGACCACGAGGCCGAGCGCGGGCATGGGCGTCTGGTCGTCGGTATCGAGCGTGCCGGCGACAAGGTGGGCCTGCACGTGGTCGACGCCAACCAGCGGCACGCCGAGAGCGAGCGACGCCGCCTTCGCCGCACTCACGCCCACAAGCAGGCTCCCGATGAGTCCCGGCCGGTGTCCGACCGCGACCGCGTCGACGTCCTTGACCGACACATCCGCGTCTTTCACAGCCCGCCGTAGCACCGGGATCAGCCGCTCGACGTGCGCTCTGCCGGCGATCTCGGGCACAACCCCGCCGTAGCCAGCATGAAGCTCGGTCTGCGTGGCGATGGCGTTGCTGATGACATGCCGGCCGTCGCGGACGATAGCGCACGCCGTTTCGTCACAGGAAGTCTCGAATCCCAGCGTCAGCATGGCGGATCGCAATTCATGAGCAAGCAGCCGTCATCGTTCGCTCAACTCGTCGTCGTCGGTCTCGCGTCGCAGCCGCTCGATTTCCTCGAGCATCCGCTCGCGCTCGGTCGTCATTCGGCCGAGTGTTCGCTCGAGTTGCTCAAGGCGCAGCGCTCGCTCACCCGTGATCGGGTCACCGCCCACGCGCGGCCACGCGCCAGAAGTCAGCCGGCCGGCAAGCGCCTCGTGCGCGGCGGAGAGTTGTGGGTCGTCGATGGCCCCGAGCAGGTCTTCGGCGGACTCCCACGTGCTCTCGGCGATACCGCCGTTGCCATCCTCACCGCCGACGGCGTCCAGTCGCTCGAGCAGCCCTGCAAGCCGAGCTTCGTCGCTCGCCTCGAGCGGCACGTGCATGCCCTCGCTTGGGTCGACGCCCCACTCGGCAGAGCCCGCGACGCGCTGCAGGTTGCGGCCGCTGGGTAGGAGATAGTGCGCCTCGGTGAGCTTAAGCGTGCCACCGTCGGGCAGGCCGTACACCGTCTGCACGCTTGCCTTGCCAAACGTCCGCGTGCCGAGCACCCTGGCGTCTTCCAAACGCTCGGCCATTGCACCCGCGACGATCTCGGATCCTGAGGCGCTGATGCCATCGATCATCACGACAACTGGTCCCTCAAACGCCACGCCGGGTGCCGCGTTCAGTGTGGTCGAGTTGCCCTGGCGGTCCTGCGTACGAACGACCGGACCGCCAGGAATGAACAGGTCGGCCACGCCCACCGATTCGCCGATCACGCCGCCCGGGTTGGATCGCAGGTCCAAGATCAACGCGTTTAGTTCAGCGCCCTGGGCGGCCATCTGCGAGCGAGCACGCTCGATGGCTCGGTATGTTGCCTCGCCCGTGCCGCCCACAAACTGCGTGATGCGCACATATCCGATGCCGCGCTCGTAGTCGAGCGCGTGGTACCACGCGCCCTCGGTGTCGAGCCGTCGCAGGCCCTTGACCGACTCGGCTCGGATGTCGCCGCGCACGATCTCAAGATCGATCTCGTCGCCGTCGGCGTCTTCACCGCGGAGCACCGTGAGCGTGACCGCTTCGCCGCGCGGTCCGGCGATGAGCGTTGTGACCTCCTCGGTGTCGAGCTCCCGCGTATCGACGCCGTCTACCGCGACGATGCGGTCGCCTGGCAAGACCCCGGCTCGGGCCGCGGGCGTGCCGGCCATGGGAGTTGTCACTGTCACGAAGCCATCGCGCCGCTGCACCTGCACGCCGATGCCCACGAAATCGGCGCCCATCACCATGCGGTTGAATTGCTCGGCCACCGCGGGGGGGACGTAAATGCTGTTGGGGTCGCCGAGATTGCCCAGCATGCCCGAGATGGCCGCACGGCTCAGCTCGTCGGGATCGGTCTCCTGGACGTAGTTGTCCTCGATGATCTTGAGGACCGCGGCCGCTTGGGCGAAGCGGCCTAGGCCCAGTAGCCTCTCGCGCAGCACGAGGAGCGAGGCTGACACCGTTACGAGCAGCGCGATGACCAGTAGGAAGCGGCCTGGACCCCAGAATGGTCCACCGGCACCGGGGCCCTTGGGCTTCTCCTTGGCGACTATCGCCATGGTTGGGCTCCTATCGTGCTGCTCTTCCTCGTACTATTCATACAGAACCACGATACGCCCGTCGGCCGTGTTCTACCAAGGACCGTCGGGTTGCCCTAGCCCCGAATCAACGAGTCCGCATGCCTCCAAGCAAAGAACGAACCTCGATCGAAGTCCGTGCCGAGCGGGCGGTGCTGGCCGCCGCGCGGCTGCCCGACTCCACGTATGACCCGGCTGACCCTTTCGGCGAGCTTCGCGCCCTCGCCGAGCAGGCCGGCGCGGTTGTTGTGGGCGAGCTCGAGCAGCGGATGCAGCGGCCGCAGTCGGGCACGTATTTGGGCAAGGGAAAGGTCGATGAGCTCAAGGGCCTGTGCGAGGCGCTGGGCGCGACGACCATCATCTTCGATCACGATCTCAGCCCCGCGCAGATCTCGGCTATCGAGCGGACGACCGAGCGCAAAGTGCTCGATCGCTCGGAACTGATCCTGGACATCTTCGCCAGCCGCGCGACGAGCTACGAGGCCAAGCTGCAGGTTGAGCTGGCCCAGCTCGAGTACACCTACCCCAGGCTCCGTGCGATGTGGGACCACCTCGAGCGCATCGTCGGCAGCGGGGGCATCGGCGGCGTGGGCACGCGCGGGCCGGGCGAGCAGCAGCTCGAGATCGACCGGCGGTTGGTACAACGACGCCGTCTCGAACTTGAGCGCGAGCTGGAGCGTGTGCAGGGCCGCAAGCAACGAGCCGTGCGGCAGCGCAACGCCGAGCGGTACACGGTCGGGCTCGTTGGCTACACGAATGCCGGAAAGAGCACCTTGTTCAATACGTTGACCGAGGGTGGCGCCTATGCCGACGATCGCGTGTTCGCCACGCTGATGACCCGCACGCGGGCGTGGGACCTTGGCAATGGGCTCGAGGTCATGCTCAGCGACACCGTCGGGTTCGTGCGCGACCTTCCGCACCGGCTGATCGCCTCGTTCCGCGCAACGCTGGAGGAAGCAACGCACGCGGATGTGCTCCTCGTCGTGCTGGACGTGTCTGATCCCGCGTGCGAGCTGCAATACCAGACCGTCATGAAGACGCTCGACGACCTCGACGCAGAGACCGCAAAGGCCGAAGAAGACGGCCACTGGTCTCCGCCCACACGTGTGATTGTGCTGAACAAGATCGACCGCCTGCGCGACAACCGCGAGCTGCTCGTGTGGCAGCAGCGCCTGCCGGAGGCGATTGCGTTGTGCTCGCTGCCTGCCGTTGATGACCAGGAGCGGCCAGGCCAGGCCAAGCTCGCTCGTCGCATCCGGCGGCTCGCAGAGGGCGACGTGGGGGACGTCACGCTCCGCGTGCCGCTGAGCAACCCCAAAGCCATCAACCTCATCGAGACGCAGACCACCGTGCGCGACCGCCAGTACGAGGATGGCGTGCTCGTGGTCAACGCAGACATGAGCGACCGCCTCTTGCGGCAACTCCGCTCGCTCGGCGTTGAGACACCGGGCCGGGGTGAGGTGCAGCGAGCGGGGTGGAAGGGGCTGTAAGCCGCCCGCCGCTTGACCGCCGTCCGACGCCGGGGTAATCTCGATTTGCTCATGGTTCTCCCGGGACGGCCTGTATTGGTCACCTGGGAGCGAAGAGGGAAGCGTGGTGAAAAGCCACCGCGGACGCGCCGCCGTAACGGGCAGCTTCCGACCTCGGCCCCTTGGCTGAAACGCCTGGGGAGCATGCCACTGCGGGGAGTTTGACCTCCTTCGCGGGAAGGCAGCCGAGGATCGGGCCCGGAGCCGGAAGACCTGCCACGAGCCTGCGTTGTCGCCCTCGCGTATGGGGTGGCGCGGTGCGAGCCCGTGTGCCCCGGGCGTGCGCGCATCCGTGCCATTGAACCCCTGCGAGACGCGACTCATGGACCCGCGAGCGTCGTTGGCGTGCGCACAGGTCCGGGGCCGTCCCGCGCGACTCGGGACGCACGCCGGCAAGCAGCCGGCACGGAAGGAGTGCGCGATGCGCACGGCTGCTCTCTCTGTATCGCTGCTCTTCGCGACCGCCGCGAGCGCCCAGGGCCTTCTCGACCCGTTCGCCGCGGAGGTCATCGAGTACTCTCCGGGTGCCGACGTGCCCATGGGCTTTGACGACCCAATGAGCGCGCTCGGGGAGCCCGCGCGATTCACGGGCGTCGGCTCGTTCCCCGGCGCCGTCACGCCCTTCAACCCCGCCTTTCTTTCGAGCGAAGTCGTGACGATCGGTGCTGGCGGCAGCCTCACCCTGCGTCTGGGCACGCCCGCGATCGACGCGGCGACCAATCCCTTCGGTGTCGACCTCATCATTTTCCACAACGGCGGCTACATCGACGCGGCCTTCCCGGCCGGCGTCGTCGGCGGTACGTTCTTCGACGGTGGCTCGATCGGGGTCTCAGAAGACGGCGTCGAGTTCTTCGCCGTCACGATGCCCGCCGAAAGCGACTTCCCCACGCTCGGTTACCTTGACCTGCCGACCCCATTCACCGACGTTCCAGGCGACGTCTCAAGCGACTTCCGCTTGCCCGTTGATCCAACCATCGATCCCGATGGCCTCGACTGGGATCAACTCGTCGACGCCTACGACGGCTCGGGCGGCGGTATTGGCATCGACATCGGCACTGTTGGCCTGTTCGAGGTCAACTTCGTGCGGATCACCGCCGGCGACGGTGAATCGCCCGACATCGACGGCGTCTCGGTCGTGCGTGCGACGTGCACCGCCGACGTCGACGGCAACGGCGCGCTCGAGGTTTTCGACTTCCTCGAGTTCCAGAACCTGTTTTCCACGGGCGATGGCCGGGCCGATTGCGACGAGAACGGCCGACTGGATATCTTCGACTTTTTGTGCTTCACCAACGCGTTCTTCGGGGGGTGCTAGTTGCGACGGGTGACCATCACGCGGTTGCTCATCGCCCTGGTGGCATCGCCAGCGTTCGCGCAGGAGTGGACGCACTACGCGGCCACACCCGAGCGCAACGCCGTGGCGACCGTGTTGGCATTGCCGGACCTGGGGGAAGCGGCCTGGACGTTTGATGCCGATGGCGCCTTCGAGTCCGTTGGCCAGTCCGGGCCGGTGGTCTCGAGCGATGGCGTCGTCGTCGTACTTGGATGGATCGGCTCGGCGGCCTTCGCGTTCGCGCTCGACGCCGATGATGGTCGCGAGCTCTGGAGCACGCAGATTGCCGCCCCGGAGTTCCTGTCGTGGGCCTCTCCCGCCGTCCAAGGCACGATCGATGCGGGTATGGTCGCCGTCGCCTCGGGCTTCGGCGTGGTGGGGCTCGACTTGGCCGATGGTTCGGAGCTGTGGAGCGTCGACCTCGGCATCCGTGTGGTCAACGCCTCGCCAACGATCGTGGGCGACCCGGCCCGCGTCATCGTCACGACCTACGCGCCCTCGGGTGGTGGACGCGTGGTGTCGATCGATGCCGCGAGCGGCGACGTGCTCGGCGATGTTGCGTTCGGCCCGACCTCGGGCGCGACGCCCGCGGTGGCCGACGGACGCGTACTGGTGGGCGACATCGACGGCGTGATGCGCGCATTCGACCTCGACCTTGATCCGCTGTGGACCATCGACGAGCCCCTGGAGGAGGGGTTCTTCGGTGGGCCGAGCGTGGTCGGGGGGGCGGCGTACGCGCCAACCTACGCCTTCTTTGGTGGCCGCAGCAACAGCGTGATGGCCAAGTTCGACGCGATCACCGGCGAAGAGCTGTGGACGACCGCCTGTGAGCGCACGGACGCGGTGCCCATCGCGCTGAGAGACGGCCGGATCGTGCTTTCGGGCGGCATCGACGGATTCGGCTCGATCGCAACGGTTCAGCTCTTCGATGCCTCGGGCGCGATGCTCTGGGACCTTGTGAACGCGACCTGGGACGACCTCAACGGCAACGGCGAGGTCGACCCGGGCGAGCACCTGAGCTACGGCGGCTGGGACCACCAGCCCGCGGTGCTCGACACGCCGAGCGGGCCGGTACTCTTCGTTGGCGCGCAGGGTGGCGGCCTTGCGCTTCTGGACCTGAACGCCGATCCAGATAGCGCGAGTTTCGTCATCGACGGCACCGACCTTGGCGGCGGAGCACCAGCAGTGTCCGGCGGCGTGGCCGTGAGCGCCTGGGTCGACGGTGTGGTGGCGTTTGCCATTGAAGGCGGCTGCTACGCCGACTTCGATGGTGACGCCTCGCTCACCATCTTCGACTTCCTCGCGTTCCAGAACGCCTTCGATGCCAGCGATCTCGCTGCTGATTGCGATGGCGATGGCTCGCTGACCATCTTTGATTTCTTGTGCTTTCAGAACGCATTCTCGGCGGGGTGCTGATGCGGCGGGCCTTCACGCTCATTGAAGTGCTGGTCGTCACGGCCATCGTCAGTGCGCTCATCGGCGTCCTGTTGCCGGCGCTGTCGGGCGCCCGGGATGCCGCTCGCAGCGCCGCGTGTGCCAGCAACCTCCGCCAGCTCGGGCTGGGATGGGCCTTGTACGCGAGTGACTTCGATGGCCTGGCCATGCCACTGGCCTACACCGACCGCCGCGATACCGGCGGAGGAGACAACGTCTTCTGGTGGGGCGCCGATGGCTCGGCCAGTGGCCAACTCGACCACGCCCGTGGACTGCTCTCGCCATACCTCGATGCGACTCCGGGCGAATTCGGCGTCTACGCCTGCCCCGCCCAGCGTCCGGGCTCGTATGCGCACCAGGGCGCAACCAGGGCTCCGACCAGCACCTACGGCTACAACGGTTATTTCTTAAGCCCCGCCTACACGCCCGGCTGGTCGTACGACATTGCGCACCGCCCGCACCAGCGTCTTGCCTCGCTTGCCGATCCTTCCAATCTCATCGTGTTTGCCGACACGCTGATCAGCCGCGGCCCGAGAGCACTTCCGGTCAGCAACGCGTTGCTCGATCCGCCGATGCTGTACGCTGGGCGCGGGCGGTGGCGGGAGAACGAGTACCCAACTACGTGCTTCCGCCATGGCGGCCTGGGCATGGGCGCGTCATGCCTCGCCGTGCACGCGGACGGTAGCGCCAGGGCATATCGGGCCACACGCGATTGGCTGACCCAGCCCGCGCAGGGCATCGGCTCTGTGGGCCTCCACAACGACCCTCGCTATATTCCCGATTGGAAGACCTGGCGCTGAGAATTGATGCCCGTGCTGCCGATACTGTGGCCGGAACATGGCACAGGTCAATGGACGACAACCTGCCATCTCGGACCTAGACGCACCAACGACGCGAGTGCGCGTCGAGCGGTGCGTCTGCTTCGATCAGCCGTTCGAGAAGCTGCTACGGATGGCCCGCGAGGAAGGGCTGACCCAAGACGAGCTCAGCGAGCGCACCGGCTGCTGCACTGGCTGCGGTATGTGTAAGCCATACGTCCGCGTCGTGCTCACGACCGGCCGCACGAGCATCCCGCTCATGAACGGCCGGGCGCTCAAGGCGATCGCCGAGCAAGCAGAGGCAGAGCGAGCAGCCGAGTCGGCAAAGTCCCTCGATTAGCCAGTCGGTGCGCTGATCGTCAGCGCAGTGGCGCCGTACGCCTGCTCGGTGACCTCTGGCGTCCGCACTCGGATCGCCCGGTCCTTCGGGTCGATGCCCTGAGAACGCATCATCTGCTTGAGGCCCGCGGGCGGGGCAAAGTAGACGTCTTCATCGAACACGTCGCACGCGCGGATATCTCCGCCGAAGCGCTCGAGCAGCGTTCGGCAGACCTCGGCAACGAGATCCTCGGGTGCGCTCGCACCAGCGGTGATCATCACCGTCGCATCCTGATCGGTGAACCAGCCAAAGTCGATCTGGCTCGCGTCGTCGATCAGTCGCCCTGGGGTGCCGGCGTGCTGGCTGATCTCGGTCAGCCGCTTGCTGTTGCTGCTGTGAGTAGAGCCAACGACCAGCGTCAAATCGCACATCGGCGCGAGCGTCCGCACGGCGTGCTGGCGGTTCGTCGTGGCGTAGCAGATGTCCTCGCTGGGCGGGCTCTTGATATCCGGGAACGCCTGCTTGAGCGCCTCGATGATGACGCCCGCGTCGTCGGTGCTCAGCGTTGTTTGCGTGAGATACACCAGCTTGGCGGGGTCATCGATCTTCAGATTTGGGATGTCGTTTGGGCTCTCGACGACCTGCGTGGCCTCTGGAGCCTCACCGCTGGTACCGATGATTTCCTGGTGGTTGCGGTGGCCGACCAGCAGGATCTGGTACCCCAGCCTGGCGTAGCGGATGGCCTCGTTGTGCACCTTGGTCACCAAGGGGCACGTCGCGTCGATCACGCGTAGGCCGCGATCGGCGGCCTGCTGACGCACGCTCGGCGGAATGCCGTGGGCGCTGAACACGACGATCGAGCCCTCGGGCACGAGCGTGACGTCTTCAACGAATCGCACGCCCCGGGCCTTGAACCGGTCGACCACGTGGTTGTTGTGCACGATGTCGTGGTAGACATACACAGGTTCGCCCGGGCACAAGTCGAGCACCTGATCGACCACGTCGATAGCCATGCTCACGCCGGCGCAGAAGCCCCTGGGATTCGGTAGGATCAATCGCACGCGACATGATAGGTTGGCGGCGTAGGGTTGGTTCGCGCCGGAGGTCTGCCGTGGCCCGCCTCGACCCAACCAAGCCGCCCATCGAGATGCTGGCCGACTTCGGCCCAGACTGCGCCGGCGTTTCGCAGTCTGAGGCCCGGGCCTACGCAGTCGCCTTTGCCCGACGAGCGAGCGAGAACTTTGTGGTGCTCGGCCGGTTGTTGCCACCGGATCTCGTGGAGGACTTCGCCGCTGTGTACGCCTTCTGCCGCTGGGCGGACGATCTCGGCGATGAGCGCGATCCTCTGATTCGAGCTGATGCCCCCGCCGAAATGGTGCGGGCCCGGGCGCTGGAGCTGTTGGGCTGGTTTCGGCACGAACTCGACCGAGACGATCCATCGCACCCCGTGCTCGTGGCTCTGCGGCCGACCATCGAGAAACACCGCCTGCCGAAGGCTGAGTTCGGACATCTGATTTCGGCATTCGAGATGGACCAACGCGTGCTCTGCTACCAGACATGGCGGCAACTACTCGGCTACTGCGAACTGAGCGCCAACCCCGTCGGGAGGCTGGTGCTCATGCTCGCGGGCCTCCGCCCGCCCGAGGAAGAGCCCTCCAACGCCGATGCCTGGCGCAAGAGCGATGCGATCTGCACCGCGTTGCAGCTGACAAACCACCTCCAGGACGTCCGCCAAGACCTGATCGAACGCGACCGGGTCTACCTGCCCAAAGAAGACACCGGATTCGACGTCGAGCAGCTGCGAGCATGGAGCCAGACGGCCGAGGACTCCGCGGCGCGGATTCGATACATCAAAGCACTCCGACCACTCGTCGATCGAACGAATGAACTGTACCAGCAAGGCGCAGGTCTTCCCTCGCTGGTAGAGGGAAGGCTGGGATCCCTGATCGGGATGATGGCGATGGGCGGCCGGGCCACCCTGCATAAAATTGATCGCGAAGGTTGCACGACGCTGTGGAAACGACCGCGAGTCGGCGCGGCAACTCGCGCATGGATCGCGTTGCGAGGCTTTGCATCGCTATATTCACCCACGTGGCGGAACACAAGCACGAACTCGAACGCCTCGCGGCATTGATCGACGCCGATCCCTGCGATGTCACGTCGTCGGTAGCATGTTGCAAGCTGATTACAGCACAAGCCGGCTCGAGTTTCGGCGTCGGCATTCGACTCACGCCGGCTCGTTGCCGCGATGCGATGCACGCGGTCTATGCGTGGATGCGGCTGGCCGACGACGCCGCCGATCTGCACGCCGAAGCCGACGAGCGAGCGGCGTTGCTCGACCGGTTCGAGGCGCGTTCCCTCAGTGCCTTTGCTGGTAATCCTGGTGGCGGTATCTGGCCCGCATTTGCACTCGCCGTAGAGCAGTGCGAACTCAGGCCCGCATGGTTTGATTCCTTCCTCGAGGGCGTTCGTGCTGATCTGGAATCCGTCGAGTTCGACACGGATGAAGAGCTTGATGCCTACTGCGATCGTGTTGCGGGCAACGTTGGGCGGTGCTGTGTGGCGATCTGGGGTGTACGCGCAGGCGTCGACCGCGATGAGGCGTGCGATCTCGCGGGCGTGCGCGGGCGGGCGTTGCAACGCATCAATATTGCCCGCGACCTCGAAGAGGACGCGCTTGCGGGCCGACGGTATGTGCCCGCGGAGCGGCTCCGCCGGCTCGATGCCGGCCCGACCGATCCGCGTGTGCGAGACGATCTCCTGCGCGAGGCGATCGACATGCTCGACGCTTCGGCATCGCTCGAATCGCTCGTTCGCCGAGACGCAGGTCCGGCGCTCTGGGCGATGACCCGCGCGTACCGGCTTGTGGCACGCCGGCTCGGCAGGGCGGGCGGCTCGAGCTCGCTCAGCGGGGGTGCGAAGCTTGGCATCGCAGCCGGAGCGATCGGGCGTCGCGTGCTCGTGGCCGGGCGGTTAGCCTGACCGATGGAACGCCGGGCAATCGTTGTCGGTGGGGGGCTCGCGGGCATCGCTGCGGCGGTTATGCTGGCCGATCATGGCGTCGCCGTCACGCTGCTCGAAGCACGCCGGCGGCTGGGCGGTCGCGCGGGGTCGTTCGAGGACGCGCGCACGGGCGAGGTGCTCGACAACTGCCAGCACGTCGCGATGGGTGCCTGCCGTGTGTACGTGCAGTTCCTCGAGCGCCTCGGTGTTGCACACAAGGTCGCGTGGGGAACGCGACAAACCTGGATTGAGCCCGGCGGGCGTCGAAGCACGCTGCGGGCGATCCCGCTGCCGGGCGCACTCGCCTTCGCACCATCGCTGCTCAGGGCGAGGTTCTTGAGCATCGGAGACAAACGCAGCCTTGCGCGCGCCACCCGTGCGGCCCAGGGCCTTGACCGGTCGACGCTCGCGGCACTGCCGTTCCTGGAGTGGCTGGCCGCGACCAACCCCACGGCGAGTGCGATCGCGCGGTTCTGGGAGCCGCTCATCGTCAGCGCGTGTAACCTGAAGCCCGAGCACGTGAGCGCCGAGGTGGCGCTGCACGTCGTTCAGGGGGCCATGCTGGCGGGGGCGGCCAATGCCAGCATTGGTGTCCCGATCACTCCGCTCGCCGAGCTGTACGAGCCCGTGCCCGAGATTTTGCAACAGTCTGGCGGGGGGGTCGAGCTTGGCACTCGCGTCAGTGCGATTGCGCCCGGCCGCGTCGAGTGCGCGGACGGGCGCGCGTTCGAAGCCGGCGCGGTCGTGTGCGCACTCGATCCATCGGCCGCAAACCGGCTCGTCTCGGTCGACGGCCGCGAGCCCTACGAGGGTGTGACGTTCAGCCCCATCCTCGGCGTGCACGTGCAGTACGACCGCCCCGTGCTCGATGTGCCGCACGCAGTGCTGGTGGAAGGCGATGTCCAGTGGGTCTTCGCGAAGCACGCGGACCCGAGCCTCCTCCACGCGGTGGCGAGTGCGGCTGATGACTGGATTGGACTGAGCGAGTCGGAGACGGTCGAGCGAGCGGTTGCCGACATCGCCGGCTATCTCCCAGCGGCCCGGGAGGCGAGGGTTCACTGGGCCCGGCCCGTGCTCGAGCGGCGGGCGACGTTCGCGGCTTCGCCCGAGTTCCAGCCCAGGCGGCCCGGTGCCGGCAGACTCGCCGATCAGGGCTGCTTCATCGCCGGCGACGCGACCTCGACGGGCTGGCCGGCCACGATGGAGAGTGCGGTGCGGAGTGGGCGCGGGGCAGCCGCCGCGGCATTGCTGGAATTGGGTACGCAGACGACGGCAAGCGACACCATTGGTGATTAAGCCCGCGCTAAGACCGTTCGGCGGGGATCCAGACCGTCCTCAGACGCTCGTGCGGGGGTTTTGGACCAGCTAACATTGGGCTCGTCCGGACCTTGCTGACCGGATTGTTCTAAAGCGGGAGGAACGGCGGCATGCTCAATCGGCAGTTCGCGCGATCGGCTTTTTCTCTGAGACTCGTTCGCACGCGAGGCTTCACGCTCATCGAGCTGCTGGTGGTTATCGCGATCATCGCGCTACTCATCGGCATCCTCCTTCCCGCACTCGGTCAGGCCCGGGGCGTGGCTCGACAGGTGAAGGGCGCGAGCAACCTGCGCTCGATCGTCCAGAGCATCAACGTCTATGCCAATGAGTACAAAGACGCGGTGGTTGGTGGCCCCGACACGAGTGGCTACGACGCGAGCTTTGATGTGTACAACGGCATCGCGATGCAGACGTGGGACTGGATGGGCCCGCTCGCGTTTATGAACGGTCGAATCGGCCCGGGCGAGGGGGTTCGTATCGAAGGGCGCACGCGCGATAGCGAGAAGTTCCGCTCGGAGCGCTTTGATTGGTACCGCGAACAGGTCGATGAGTACATCTGCCCGGCCAACCGCTTCCAGGCTGCCCCGTGGCCGAGTGCGACTCCGTTTTGGACGACCGGTCGGATGATCGGTTACAACATGAGCACCCAGTTCACGTCGAGCACCAAACCACGTTCGCAGGGCGGTACCGACCCCCGGTCGGGCCAGGATCGTGGAAACTACAAGCCGTTTTTGTTCAACGTGGGCACGCTCTACCAGAAGGTGGCCGTTTTCGAGGGTCACCGCTACGCGTATCGCGACACTCGTCCCGATTTCGACCACGAGATGGGAACTCGCGACGGAGGCTCGGGCTGGTACGGCGGCGCGTTCGGCGGCGTTGGGGCGGTATGGCGCGACAGCAAAGAACTCGATCGCACCGTGGCTCCGGGAGAGAACGGTCGCCGCCTGCACGTGTCCAATCCGCGTGAGTACCCGGACATGCGTCGCATCGCGTTCCGCCATGGCACGCAGACCGATCCTGAGCAGGTGGCCGCAACGCAGGTGCTCGGACACCTCGCGTTCTTCGATGGCCACGTCAAGCTCATGACCGACGCCGAGGCGGTGGATCCGGACATGTGGTTCCCGACGGGCACCCGTCTTGGTGATCCCGGCTTTTTCTGGCGTCACGCCCTGGAGACGTGGCCGGCCAAGGCGCTGAACATTTCGCGTTCGGACCCCTACATTGTGCCCTGAGTCCTCTACTCGAAAGTGCCCTGTCCCAGCGGAGCAGCGATGACCCAGGCACAGCAGGACAGCCTTGGAAGCCTGATCGATGACTTCGATCGGCAACACAAACCCTCGAAGAAGAGTGGTGGCGACGGCGGTTCGGGCAACCTGCCACCGAAGAATGTCATCCTTGCGGTTGTCATTCTGGGCTGTCTCATTGGTGCGGCCGTGCTCGGCGCGCGTGCTTTGCAAAGCGAGACGGGCTCGCTCGAGCGCTGGAGCCAAGAGCACACGCTGATTGATACCGAGACCGGCGAGTTGTTCATCGACTATCGGGTGCCCGATGGCATGTCGTTCCCCATGGAAAACCCGAATACCGGCACCAGAACTCTGATGCCCGCAGAGGCGTGCTTCTGGACCCGCGACGGCAGGGCCAAGATGGACGCCACCTGGGTGTACGTGCCCCAGGGCGAATCGGTGACATGCCCCGATTGCGGCCGTGACGTGGTGGGTCGAAATCCTCGGCCCCCGGTTGACATGATGCTCGAAGCCCTCGATCGGCAGGAAGCCCAAGGCCGCGGCGGCTGATTCCTTGGGGTCACGGGAAGTTTGCGGCCGAGGCTGCAACGATGCCCCTTCGGCGGCGTAAGAAGCCGCGTTGGGAGCACGAACTTTGATCGATCAGGTCCTCAAGAAGCTCGAGCGCATTGAACCACAGTCCATCGAGCGGCTCTGCGATTGGCTGCGCATTGCCAGCATCAGCGCCGATCCGCAGTACAAGGCCCAGTGCCAGGAGGCGGCGCAATGGGCGGCCGAACGGCTGGAAGAGGCAGGGCTGACCGCTCGCGTGCTGCCCACTGGTTCCGGTGACGAGCCGGGCCACCCTTGCGTGCTGGCAAAGACGCCAAACGCGGATTCGGGCTCGGGGCCCCACGTGCTGTTCTACGGGCACTATGACGTGCAGCCGCCCGACCCGCTCGATCTGTGGGAGACCGGCCCGTTCG
Organism: Phycisphaerales bacterium; assembly: GCA_965227775.1. GTDB lineage: Bacteria > Planctomycetota > Phycisphaerae > Phycisphaerales > UBA1924 > JAHCJI01. The sequence goes on along the minus strand of OZ245777.1, from coordinate 2,999,639 downwards.
ACCCGATCGTCAAGCAGGCTGACTCAAAGACGCCGGCCGACCACGTCGTGGCGCGCGGCGCGAGCGATGACAAGGGCCAGGTAGCCATGTTCCTCGAGGCGCTGCTGGCGTGGAAGGAGGAGAGCGGCGAGGCGGCCGGCGGGCTGCGCATCACCGTGCTGCTCGAGGGTGAGGAGGAGTCCGGCTCTGAGAATCTCGAGAAGTTCTTGAAGGACTACGAGGCCGAGCTTAAGGGCTGCGACTTCTGCCTCATCAGCGACACGGGCATGATCTCTCGGACGCGACCGGCGATCACTTACGGCGTGCGCGGCCTTGCGTACACGCAGATCCGCCTGCACGGCCCCGACAAGGACGTGCACAGCGGCTTCTGGGGCGGCCGGATGCCCAACCCGCTGAACGAACTCAGCAAGGTGCTGGCCCAGATGTGGGACGGGAACCGCCACATCACAATTGACGGCTTCTATGACGCCGTCATCGAGGCCACTGACGAGGAACGCGCCGGCTGGAAGTCGCTCAACATTGATGTGCACGACATGCTCAGCCACATCGGGCTTGGGCCCGAAGCCGACATCGGCGAGGCTGGTTTTACAAGCATCGAACGAGAGTGGGCACGCCCGACCGCCGAGATCAACGGCATGTGGGGCGGCTACACCGGCGCGGGCGCCAAGACCGTTATCCCCGCGTATGCCACCGCGAAGGTCAGCTTCCGGCTCGTGGCGGATCAGGATCCCGACGACATCGCCAAGAAGTTTTTTGCCTGGCTCGAAGCCCGCACGCCGCCCGGCTGTCGCTGGGAGCTCGAAGACATGCACGGCGGGCATCCGTCGAGCGTGGACCCCACCTCGAAGTGGCTCGCTACGGCGCGGCAGGCTATGGAACAGTCCACCGGCATGGAAGTCGCGCTCATCAAGACCGGCGGGTCGATTCCGGTCGCCGGCATGCTGAAGGACAGCCTGGGCCTCGACACTGTCTTCATGGGGTTCGGGCTCGACGATGATCGCGTGCACTCACCCAATGAGAAGTTCGAGCTGCCGTGCTTCCGCATGGGAGCGCGATCGCACGCCGTGCTGATCGACCTGCTGCGGAGCGGTGGAGCGTGAGTCAGGCGGCCTTGGGTTGGGCGACGGGTTCGGGCTGGTCTTCAATGGGCTCGACCTCGAGCAGATCGTCGACTGCATCGACCTCGATGACTTCGCCCTCTTCGGGTTCGATGAGCCCTCGCTCGATCATGCGCTGTCGCTGCTCTGCTCGCAAATGGCGAACACGCACCTCGAGGTCGATGATCGCCATGTTCCGGCGGATCGCGGCTGCGAGCGTCAGCAGCATGCCTGCGATGCCGATCGCTGCCGCGGCGAAGACGACGAGCCAGGCTTCGGGGCCGATAGACATGCCATGTGGATCGGGTGTCCTGGGGCGGCTCTTGAGTGCGATTGCCGTTGTAGCCGCGGTGCTGGCCTCTCCCGCCGTTGCTCAGGACGACGTTTCCGACCCCATGGCAGCCTTGGGCATCGGCCAGGGCGAGGTCGCGATCGAGGCGATCGAGTTCGGGCTGGGCGACGTCGTGCGACGGGGCTCGTGGGCGGGCCTGCGGCTGGGCATCACGGACAGGGGTGTCCGCCAGCGTGAGCTGTTGATCCGAGTCGAAGTAAAGGACGCCGACGGCGACACCACGCTGTACGAGCGTGGACTTGCCTCCAACCCCGGCCAGCGGCAGCAGATCTGGGCGTACGTCCGGCTGCCCTATCGCTTCACGTCGGGCGATCGGCTACTCGCCCGTGTCTACGAGGCCGAGCAGGCCGAGGCCGGCCTTCCGCGTGCTGGCCGGTTGGTCGGCGAGGCCCACTTGTCGCCGCGAGGCCTGGCCCCTGAGACGGCCGGGCTCATCGGCGTCATCGGGACGAAGCCGGCGGGGCTGACCGTCTATGGCGAGGGGCGGACCGAGGCCTACGACAGCCGCCTGCACGAACCCACGGTCGTGTCGACGCGGCTTGATCCCTCGACCATGCCTGATTCGTACCCGGGGCTGAGCCAGTACGGCGTGTTCGTTTGGACGCAAGGCGAGCCTGTCTCGCTTGGTGCCGAACGCGCTGACACGCTGCGACGATGGGTGTTGCAGGGCGGTCACCTCGTCGTCATCATGCCGCAAGTTGGCGGCACCTGGCTCTCGGGCGAGCTCAACAACCCACTGTTCGACATCATGCCGAGCGTGACGGCGACTCGGAACCCGAGCTATCCGACCGGGCCGATCCGGCCGTTCCTAACGCTGCGAAGCGACGTCGTCCTGCCGCCAACGGTGGTTGCCCACACGTTCCAGCCACGTGATGACGCGCTCCCCGAAGAGGCCGCGGTGATCATCGCCGACCCGCAAGGCGATGCGATCGTCGTGCGACGCCAGGTTGGCATCGGCCAGGTCACACTGGTCGGCTTTGACGCCGGTGAGGACTCGCTCGCCCGCATCGGCGCGCCATCGGCGGGGAGCTTCTGGCATCGCATCTTGGGGCGGCGCGGCGATCTGCGCCCGTGGAACCTCCGCAGCTCGCAGCAGATCACCCCGCCAAACCGGCGCGTGCGCGCGTATGACCACATCATCGATGCGGCCATCGCGCAGACCGGCAGCCCTGCGGCTGGCGTGCTACTCGGATTCGTTGTGTTCATCGCGTATTGGTTGGTTGCAGGCCCGTTGGGCTTTACGGTGCTCAAGAAGACGGGCCGGGCGAAGCACGCGTGGCTGGCATTCCTGGGCGTGACGGCGGTGTTCACCGGCATTGCGTGGGGCGGTGCCGTGCTGCTCAGCCCCGCGAGCATCAAGGGTGCCCACCTGACGGTCATCGACCACGTGTACGGGCAGAACGTGCAGCGCACGAGAACATGGGCTGGGCTCATCGTGCCCTGGTACGGTCAGGCAACGGTCGGCGTGGGCGATGCCGATCAGCCTGGCGATGGCTCGATCGTCGCGACCGTCAGCCCCTGGATGTCGCCGGAGCTCACGGCGAGCCTGGGCAGCTTCCCGGACAATCGCGGCTACCGGGTGCTTGCTGCGCGGCCTGATTCGATGACCTTCCCGGTGCGTTCGACGATGAAGGAACTCGCCGTGCAATGGGCCGGACCCACGCAGTGGCCCATGCTCACGCCCGTCGGCGACGGCGGTGCGCCCGGCGAACTTGTTGCCACGCCCCGTCCGGTCGGCCTGCCCGCGACCGAGCTCACCAGCGAGGCGACGGGCCGTCTCGTCCACGACCTTCCTGGCAATCTCTACGACGTGGTCATTATCGTGAACCACGGCATGCTCGACGTGCAGCCGGGCATTAGCGCCAATCGCCCAATCATGGACGCGGCCGCGTTCCGGCTGGGGGACACCTGGCAGCCGGGGACGCCCCTTGATCTCGCGACCGTGACGTCGCGTTCGGGGGCCGACGACGTCTCGCTGCGAGAGTTGCTCGATCGTCGAGGCGTGCCCCGATTGAGCATGGGAGATCGCGCGGACCTGCCGGGCGATGCACGCAGCGTCGGAGAGCAGCTCACGATTGCGAGCTTCATCAGTCAGATCGGAGCTCCGCCGGACTCGCGCACGAGTGGCGGAAGCGAATATGGTGCGGCGACTCGTCGCGCAATGCACGGGCTCGACTTGGGTGTGTGGATGACTCGGCCGTGCATCATCGTGCTTGGGCACATGGGTGTGGGAGGTGGGTCGAGCGGTGGGGCCCCTTGCCCGACGCCGATGACCATCGACGGGCGAGATCCAAACCTGCGCGGCCGGACGTTTGTGCGATGGGTGTACCCGCTGGACCCGGCGTCGCCGGCGATCTCGGCAACACCTACGGCCGGCAGCGGCTTGGGTGGCGCGGACGACGAAGGCGATCAGTCGGGACCAGACTTCTAGACAGACGAGGACGGATTCGTGCCGATCATCGAGACAATTAACCTGACCAAGCGCTACGGAGACCTCGTCGCGCTCGACAACCTCAACCTCGCCATCGACGAGGGCGATTGCTTCGGCTTCATCGGCCCTAACGGCGCCGGAAAGACGACGACGATCAAGATCCTCGCCACGCTGCTCAAGCCCAGCAGCGGCCAGGCCCAGGTCGCCGGCAACACCATCGGCTACCAGAATCGGCTCATCCGCCCCTTGATCGGTTACGTACCCGACTTCATGGGTGCGTACGAGGACATGGTCGTCACGGAGTACCTCGAGTTTTTCGCGGCCGCGTACGACATCCACGGCAAGCAGCGCAAGACCGTCGTCAACGACGTGCTCGAGTTGACCGACTTGACGTACAAGGCGACGGCAGAGGTCAACAGCCTCAGCCGCGGCATGCAGCAGCGCCTCAGCGTCGCGCGCGTGCTGCTGCACGATCCTAAGGTCCTGCTCATGGACGAGCCGGCGTCAGGCCTCGATCCACGAGCACGCATTGAGATCCGCGAGCTCCTGAAGGAGCTCAAGCGGATGGGCAAGACAATCCTGATCTCCAGTCACATCTTGCATGAGCTTGCGGAGCTGTGCAACGTCGTGGGCATCATCGAGCAGGGCAAACTGCTCTACACCGGCACGGTGCGCGAGGCGCTTGGCCGCGCCCGCGTCGGCCAGGTGCTGCACATCCGTGTCACGGAGCGATCCCCCGACGCGGCCGCCGTGCTCAAGAAGCTGCCGGGCGTGAAGAAGGCCGAATTAGTCGACGGGGATGAGGGCGTCGAGATTCATGCGACGCTCGATCAAGAGGGTGCGGTTGCGATCGCCGATGTGCCGAGCATCCTGATCAATAGCGGCTTCCGGCTTGCGAGCTTCACGGAGGAGGCCGTGAATCTTGAGACGGCGTTTATGCGATTGACGAAGGGGTTGGTGCAGTGAGCTTTAGGTCGGCCCACGTCCGGGCAAGAACTCCTTCGTGTACCACTGCCGCCACTTGGGCACGTCCCAGCCCAGATAGCTGGTGTCCTCGCCGCTGAGGTCGCTGGTAAGGCGCACCAGCGCCTCGTGCACCTCGACGCGGTAGGTCACCACGACCGAATCAAGCACGCGGAGCACGACGCCCTCGGTCACGACGCTCAGCTCGGGGTCGAATGCGACGGCGCTGTCGCCGACGACTGGTTCGAGGTCGCTCACGAACGCTTGCTGCTGGCCGATGAGGATGTAGGCCAGGGCCCCGCCGTCGCTACCCGTGCCGCGGCCGACGACCTGGCTGGCGATCATGGCCGGTATGGCATCGGCCATCTTGAGTGTTGCGGCAAGGCCGGCGGCGTTGGCGACGTGCGGGTCGTGGCTGCGACGCAGGCCGTCGGCCACCACGCTCTTGACCGTGTGCGGAGCTTCTCTGTTCTGGAGCGAATCGGCGAGCACGTCGCTTGCCATCGAACGGCGGCGCGGATGCGTGTCAAACACGGCTGTCCACGCGATGGTCGCGAGAGCCTCGGGCGTGTCGAGCTCGGCCAAGTGGCCCATGATGGCCTCGATAACGTCGTCGCCACTGCGCGTGAACATCTCGATCATCGATTCGAAGATCGCCGGATCGTTGTACTCCTTGAGCTTCTCGATGCCCGCGGCGCGCAGGTCCTTCGCCCGCGGGTTGCGGAAGTAGGTGTGCCGGATGCGACGCAGCTCGACCTCGAGCTGCTCCCGCCTGAGGTGGTGGGCTCGGAGGGCTTCCTGCACGTCCTCGGGCCGCTCGAGCTCCGCTGGCGGCTCGACGCTGGGCAACGAGCTTGGTGCGGGTTTCGCGGGCGTCGGTGCGTCTTGAGCGAACGCGGTGCCGGTCATCGAGCTCAGCAATATGAACGATGGAACGAACAGCAACGGGGGCATGGCACGCATTGGCGGCCTCCTTTGTGCCCGGGCGTGGGGTCCACCTGTCCATCGTGGGGGTGGGGGGAGGGCCCGGGTGCGGGTCGCCGCGTCGGCGGGGCCGGGGGACGCCTCATGGCGTGCCCGGATTGGGGCGACCTCCCGATTGTACGGGCTGTCGCCCCGGGGGTTGCGGGCCGATATACTCGTGGCCCGCTGAAGGGTCGAATGCGGCCCAGAGCGGCGACATATCGGGCGATTAGCGCAGTTGGCTAGCGCGCCTCGTTGACATCGAGGAGGTCACAGGTTCAAGTCCTGTATCGCCCACTTCATCCACGAGAGAGCGGGATCCCTCAGGGTCCCGTTTTTTGTTTCGGCGCGTGCGAGGTCGGGCCTTGGTTGCCAAGCACCCGTTCATGCAGAAGCCCTTACAAGTACCTTCCCTGTATGATTCGATATACAGGGCGTCTTAGGAAGATGGCCTATCCTCGCGCGACGGGAACTGTCAGCGGCCGGGGGGCTTCGCGGCATGGGCGTGCAACGGATCAATTCGACCGACGGGGGCGAAGCCGACCGAGTGGCAATGCAGCGCGTGCTCCGCGACCTCGATGCGATGGAGTGGATGCTCGAGCACGCGATGTTCGAGACCGATCGACGCCGCATCGGTGTCGAGCAGGAGTTGTTCCTGGTCGACGGTTCAATGCAGCCCGCGCCGATCGCCGAGCCGCTACTCGAGCGCATCGATGACGAGCGGGTCGTGCCCGAGATCGCGCGATTCAATGTCGAGTTCAACTGCGATCCGATCGATCTCGACGGTCCGTGCCTGGCGTCGCTCGAAGCGCAGCTGGCCAGCCTGTACGGCGAGGTCGACGCCGCGTGCCGTACGTTCGGCGCTCGGGCCTTAATGACCGGCATCTGCCCGACGGTCGACCTCTCGCACCTGACGACCGACAACATCATGCCCAACCCGCGGTACCGCAGTCTCGACGAGGCGCTGCGCAAGCTCCGCGGCGATGACTACGAGTTGCACATCGATGGAGCCGATGAGCTTTCCGTACGGCATCCGAGCGTGATGCTCGAGTCGGTCAACACCAGCTTCCAGGTGCACTACCAGACGACTCCCGGCGAGTTCGCCGACGCATACAACGTTGCACTCGCTGTTGCGGCGCCGGTGTTGGCGGCCGCGGTCAACTCACCGATGCTGTTCGGGCGGCGCCTATGGCGTGAGACGCGTATCGCCACGTTCCAGCAGTCGGTCGACACTCGCGGCGAGGGCGTCGGGCATCGCGACTTCGTGGGACGTGTCCGATTCGGAGAAGCATGGGTGGAGTCATCCGTGCTTGAAGTGCTACGAGCCGATGTGGCCCGTTTCCGCCAGCTCTTGCACGCGTCGGCCGACGACCAGCCCGACCCCATCGAAGAACTCAAGGCCGGTCGAACGCCCAAGCTCGCGTCGTGGCAGGCGTTCAATTCGTCGGTGTACCGGTGGATGCGGCCCTGCTACGGCGTAACCGAAGGTCGCCCGCACCTGCGTATCGAGAATCGGGTGCTGCCATCGGGGCCCACGATGGTCGACGAAGTCGCCAACGCGGCATTCTGGATCGGGCTCATGGTCGCCGGGCCGGCCGAGTGGCCCGATGTTTCCAAGAGGCTCGAACTGGGCGATGCGCGCAACAACTTCTTGCGGGCCGCCCGCGACGGACTGAGCGCCCACATGGCTTGGCTCGATGGACGCGACCATCCGATCGCCGACCTGATCCTGCACGACTTCTTGCCCGTGGCCCGAAACGGACTCGATTCCGCGGGCGTCAACGAGGACGATGCCGAACGGATGCTGGGCATCATCGAGGCACGGGTCTCGACTGGACGAACCGGTGCGCGGTGGATCCTCGACGCGGCAGCGCACGCACGGGGTTCGAAAGCCCACCGGGGGAGCCTCTCCGGATTGACGCGTGCGATGCTCGATCGCCAGGACCGCCAGCAGCCGGTGCACGAATGGAACATCGCCGCCAATGAGGGCGACGACGGCGGGGCCAACGCGGTCCTGGGATATGCGCGCGTGTCGCAGTGCATGACCACCGACCTGTTCACCGTGGGCGAGGGCGAGTGCATCGATCTGGTCGCGTCCATCATGGACTGGGAGCACGTGCGGCACATCCCCGTCGAGGATGCACATCACCGGCTCGTGGGCATCGTGAGCTATCGCAAACTGCTGCGCGTGCTGACCCACGAACGCTCTTCGAGAGACCCCGCAGCGATGCCGGTGTCGGACATCATGGTCCGCGACCCCATTACGGTGACGCCCGATACGCCAACGCTCGAGGCAATCCGGCTCATGAGCGAGCACCGCGTTGCGTGCCTGCCCGTCGTCGAGAACGAGCGACTCGTCGGCATCGTCTCGGATCGCGACTACGTCAAGATAGCCCGCACGCTCCTCGAGCGAGCCCTGCGAGAGACCCCGAGGGCATGATCGCCGCAGACCCGCGCGGCGTTCGTGAGAGCGGCCTCAAGCGTCGCATCGGCGACCATGCCTCGTCGACGCCGGGGCCAACGCTGATCGTCGTCGGCGGGCTGCACGCCAACGAGCCGGCGGGCATCGAGGCGGCTTCGCGCGTCCATGCTCGCCTCGAACTTCGGGACCTCTCGTGCAATGCCGGGCGGTTGGTCTCGCTTCGGGGCAATCTTGCCGCGCTCTCGATCGAAGCGCCCGAACCCTGGCTGCGCGACCGATACATCGACCGCGACCTCAATCGCTTGTTCCACGGGGTCGAGCATGACACAAGCGATGCGTCGTCCGAGCACGGCGAGCGAGCGCAGCTCATCGAAGAGCTGCGACGCCTCACGTCTCAGGCGCGGGGCACGATCTACTTGCTCGACCTGCACACGGTCTCGAGCGATAGCCCGGCGTTCGTTGCCCTCGAAGATTCGCTGCCGGCGCGTCGATTCGCCGCGGGCCTGCCGCTTCCAAAAATCCTGGGCCTCGAGGAGGAATTGGCCGGCCTGATGATTGACTACGCAACCAACGAGCTTGGCTGCGTGTCGTGCATCGTCGAGGCGGGCAGGCACGATGACGCTCGGTCGAGCGATGTGCACGAGGCGGTCATATTGCTCGCGCTGGTGAGTCTGGGAATGGTTCCTCAGTCCGTGCGCACCACGGCGGGTGAGGTGCCGTACGACGTGGTCGAGCAGGCCGCAGGTGGGCGGGCGGGCCACTTCTACGACGTTCGTCAACGCGTGGGGATCGGCCACGCCGAGTTCGCCATGCAGTCCGGCGCCATCGCGTTTATGCCCGTTGTCGCTGAGAAGACGGTGCTCGCGTTGGAGGGCACGCGGCCCGTGACGGCCAGCGCCGGCGGCTTGCTTTTTTTGCCCAATCGCCAGGCGTCCCCGCGTGTCGGCGACGATGCGTTCTTCGTGATTGCGCGCGTTGGCCGGATGTGGCTCTCGTTGTCGGCGTGGCTCCGACAGCGTGCGTGGGTGCATCGCTGGGCGCCGCGGCTGCTGCCGGGCGTGCGAGCGCGCGAGGGCGAGCCGCACGCCATCGTCGTCGCGCCCGAGTATGCCGCGTTGCTACGGCGTGAGGTGTTGCACCTGCTCGGCTATCGACTGGTCCGCTGGACGCACGCGCCCTACGTGTCACTGCCGCGACGAATCTCCGGCGTGGCGGCGGGCCTATGCCGCGCCCTCGCGGGCCTGGTACGGTTCGCCCCGCTGGGCGGTGAGCGCGCGGCCTTGCCCGAAGAACGAACGACCGATTGGATCGCCCGCCGCCATCGCTTAGACGTCACACCCTGGCCGAGGGTCGAGGAAGGAAGCCAGCCATGATGCGCATGGTGCGTTTGTTGAGTGCCGCGTGTGCTTGTCTCGCCATCACTCCAGCGTTGGCAGCGACGCAGGATGCGCCCCTGCCGCAACGTACGGGTGGCATGGTCGCCGCCGACCATCCGCTCGCCGCGCAGGCCGGCGCACGCATGCTGGCCCGGGGCGGCAACGCGGTCGATGCCGCCGTCGCCACCAGCTTCGCCCTGTCGGTCGTGCGCAGCGACGCCTGCGGCATCGGCGGCGGGGGCTTCATGCTCATCCACCTAGTCGACGATCCGCGGCACGGCGACGTGACGATCGCGATCAACTACCGCGAGACGTGCCCGGTCGAGGTCGGCCCCGATACCTACGCCGGGCTCGACGATCCTCTGGCTTCGCAGCGCGGTGGCATGGCGGTGGGGGTGCCGGGCACTGTCGCGGGATTGCTGCACGCGCTGGAGAAGTATGGCACGTTGCCCCGTGACGTCGTGCTGGCTCCAGCGATCGAGCTTGCCGCGGGCGGCTTCGAGGCCGATGCGCACCACGCGCGCACCGTGCGGTCGCTGGTTGATCGCTTCGAGGCTGACAAGTCGTGGCGTCGCCGCTTCCCGCTCGTGTGGGAGCGCCTGGCGGACGAGGGGCGCATCGAGGTCGGCGACCGCATCCGGTTGCCCGAGCAGGCGGCGGCGCTCGTGTTGATCGCGCGCGACGGGGCCGATGCGTTCTACCGCGGGGCCATCGCTGAGGCCATCGTCGAGTCGGTGCGGGCCGACGGTGGCGTGCTGACGATGGAGGACCTCGCGGGCTACGAGCTGCGAGAGGTCGAGCCGGTGCGCGCGACCGTGGGCGGGCGGACCATCCTGTCTATGCCGTCGCCCTCGAGCGGCGGCGTGGCGATCGCGCAGTTCCTCGCGCTGGCCGAGCGGCTCGATCTTGCTATGCCCGCGACGGGCTGGCCCGCGCCCGCCGAGGCGCACGCGCTGGCCGAGAGCATGAAGCACGCCTTCGCCGACCGGTCACGGCACATGGCCGACCCGGCGTTCGTCGACGTGCCAGTGGCCGACATGCTCTCGCAAGACGCGCTCGACCGCATGGCCGCGGCGATCGACCCGCAAGGCGTGCTCGAATCCGGGGCGTACGGCACCGCATCACTCATTCCGGTCGCCCTTCCCGAGGATGGTGGTACGAGCCACATCTCCGTGATCGACGCCAACGGCGGCGCGGTCGCGTGCACCGAGACGATCAACCTCGCCTTCGGCTCCATGGTCGGCGCCCGGGGCTTCGGCTTCTGCCTCAACGATCAGATGGACGACTTCACGACGAAGCGGGGTGAAGCGAACGCGTTCGGGCTCGTGCAGTCCGACGACAACCTGCCCGAGCCCGGCAAGCGGCCGCTCTCGAGCATGTCGCCCACGATCGTGCTCGACGCAGACGGTGAGGTTGTTGCGGTTGCGGGTGCTTCCGGCGGGCCGCGGATCATCACGTCGACGGCCCAGGTCCTGCTGCGCATGCTCCGCGGCGGCGCATCGGCACGGCAGGCGGTCGATGCGCCGCGGCTGCACCACCAATGGCTGCCCGATCGTCTCTACGTCGAGGTGCGTGACGGCGCCGAGCCCGCGGCGAGCTGGAGCCAGGCGCTCAAGCGGCGCGGCCACGACGTGTTCTCGCGCGACGACATCGGCGCGGTGCAGGCCATCCGGCGCGATCCGGCGACGGGCGAGCTCGACGGCGCGGCCGACCCGCGCAAGGGCGGGGCGGCCGTTCGTCCGTGATCGATCGGTGGGTGTGGGTGGGCCCGAACCGGACGGGCGTCAGGCCGGCACGGCGCCGTGCTTCTTGGCCCGCTGGGCGTCGCAGTAGCTCTTGCCGGTCCGGGCGATCTCGCGGATCTCGTGCCACGGGCGGCTGCCGTGCAGGATGCGCTCGGCGTCCTCGGCGGAGATCGAGCCCTCGGCCACGTACGCGGCGATCTCTCGGGTGGTCATCTCCTTCTGCCGCTCCTTGAGGATGAGCTGGAGGAACAGCATCGTGAAGAAGATGCTCGCCAGCAGCACGCCCCCGACGATGGCAACCAGGGCGATGAAGGAGGGGTCGAAGCCGGTGACCATGGGGTTCTCTTGCATGGTGGGGGTCCTTTGGGCCGGGGGCAGGGGAGGGAGCGGGACGTCCAACAGGGTAGGTGGGAATCGGTGGTTTCGGATTTCGCCCGTGCTGGTTTCAGCGGCGTGGCGGGGCAGCCTGGCAAGAGTCGGAGGTACCGGGTGATACACTGGCAGCTCGCTTGCCACGCCCACGACGCCCACCACACCCACCGACCCAGACAGGAATCGTCCGATGAAAACAACGCTCTTTGCCTCGGTCTCCATCGACGGCTTCATCGCCAACACCGACGGCATCCCCATGTTCCCGCCGTCGGCCTGGCCAGACTGGTGCGCGCTGGTCAACGAGGCGGGCTCCTGCATCGCCGGCCGCGCGTCGGTCGAGCAGCTCAAGGGCCAGGAGATGGCCGCCATCCTGAAGCCCGAGCACAAGATCGTCCTGTCCTCGCAGGACATCGACTTCACCGACGCCGGCTGGCAGCACGCGAGATCGCCCGCCGCGGCCCTGGCCATGCTCGAGCAGGCCGGCGTGCAAGAGGCGATCGTCGGTGGCGGCCGCACGGTCTACCACGCGTTCATGGGCGCGGGGCTGGTCGACGAGGTCGTGATCGATCTCCAGCCGGTCGCCTTTGGCACGGGCGTGCCGCTCTTCGGCGGCGAGATGGACCCGGCCTGGCTCGAACCGATCGGGTCAGAGCCGATCAACGGCGGCGCGCTGCGTATGCGTTACCGGGTGCTGCGCAGCTAGGCCCGTCCTTCCCACCCAACGACAACGCCCGGGCCAACAGGAGCCCGGGCGTTATCGACTCGTGGGTTTGGTTGGCGGCCTTATGCCGCGTCGGTCGACGCGGCGCTCGCCGGGCCGGCCTGGCTGCCCTGGCTGCCGAAGCTCAGGGGCTCGGGCGTTGACCACGCGCCGGCGTTGTTGTTGCCCAGGATGCCGCGGACGCGGTACTGGATGCTCCGCAGCCCGCCGGGCACGGCCGGGTCGGTGTACATCTTCTCGCCCGTCACGGCGATGGTCGTCCACGGGCTGTCCTGGCCGACCAGGTCGGTCGTCGAGCGCTGGACCTCGAACACCGCGCCGGCGGCGCTGACCTTGAAGCTCAGGCGGAGCGAGCCGTCGCTGAAGCTGGTGAGCGCCAGGTCGGTCGGCTTGGGCGGCGCGGGCCGCTCGCTGGGCTCTTTGGGCGGGTCGAGCTCGGCCCGCACGTAGATGCCCGGGTCCTTGGTGTCCTTGAAGTACGAGTCGATCGTCGAGATGCACGAGCCCAGGCGGTCGAGCATGACGTCGAACTTGTCGTTCTTGTTCGTCGTCGCCGCCTTCGCCGAGGCCAGCTTCGCCACGCGGTCCGAGTACGCGGACTCAGCCTGGGTCACGGCGTCGGTGAAGTCTTGGATCTGCTGGGCGCTCAGGCCCGTGTCGGGTGGCGGGTTCTCGCCGCCGCTCCACACGGTTGCGTGGTGGCGTGCCCAGGCGAGCAGGAGCGCTTCGCGACGCGGATAGCGAGCAGAATTCGTCATGTTCGAGTCTCCAGGCATGCCCGCAGCAGGCGTCCGGCACCGTGCCGGACGAGCGTCAGGGGCGGTCTGGAGGGTGTATCGGGGGGATTTGGGGGTGGGTTGAGGAAAATTTCTACGGTCGCCCCGCGGCCGAAACCATGTCAGACGGGCTTGCCGTCGGACTGGTTCAACTAGGAGGCTTGTCTGGACGGGTGTGGAATTCTTGGATCGGGACAGGGCTACACAGTCTTGCTCTTAAACAAGGACTCAATTAAAAGATAGAGGTCGCTACATGGATTCTGATCCTCAGCTCTATCCACGTCGTTTCTGAGTTTTCTCGCCCTGTTACTGGCAGCACGGACATTGGCTACCACGCCACTAAAGTCGCAATCGCCTTTACTGTAGTCAGAAATTAGTGCCTTCAAATCTGAAACGACCTGTTTGCAATTGGCTCGACCGTTTGATGATTCACGGAAATGCAGAATCAACCAATACTCAAAGCACTTAGTCGTTATTGCAAGCTTAATTTCGTTCTGTTCAGCTAGTTGGCGTGCTGCCGGAATCTTGTTTCCGTAGTCGCCGTCTATCACGCACCAAACTTGAGAGAATGGCTCGGTTCCACTGTTCTCGCTGTTGGCCGCGTTCTTTAGAGTAAGAGCTGTCTTAACAACCTGAATCGGCTGAGTGTTTCCGCCTCCACCAACCACTTCAATGCTAGTAGCGGACCAGTTATAATACTTCTTTAAAGAATGGAAATAGGAGGGTGCTGATTTATCGTCTTCACATACAATCAAGAACCGATCCTGTAACTCACGTATGCCACGTGCACGCCGCAAGCTGTCCTGAAGCGCTAGCACCTTTGGAGAAATTGGCTTCTTGGGTCGCCTGAGTGTCAAAACGAAACACCTTCAACTGACGGCAACGCGCCATATCGGCCGGACAGGTATCGCTTCCTGATATTGTGGACGGGGCGGGCCTCGTCTTTAAATTCAGCTAGTGAATACATCTCAGTCGACCCAGACTCGGTCTTCTTTGTGAAGTACACTTGATCTCGCCGAAGCGCAGGCGGTAGTCCGTCACGGCCCTCCAATAGCCCAGTTTCATGTGTTGCAAAAATGAGTTGTGATCGCCTCCTGGCCGTGTGATTCACAACGCGAACCAGTTGGTCGAGAAGTCGAGGATGCAGACTGGCTCCAAGTTCGTCAGCAAAGAGAGTGATCGACGAGTGCGACAGCTTCCACAAGTCGCCTGCAATGTTGAACAACTTTACCGTGCCGGCTGATTCGTCCTCAAAGTCAATTAGTTCGTTGGTCGCTCCTTTGTGGACAAAGCTAATATCAGTCACGCTTTCAGACACTTTGAAGCTATTTCCGTCTTCGGACATTTCTTCCATCAGAGTGCGAAGGCGCAGTGGAAACTCTACCGGTTTTTCTTCAGTTTGAACATCGCAGATACCTATGTCGGCCTTCTGCATCAAGTTCGACATGATCCAATTGCGATATGATTCACTGCTGGCGAATCGGCGATGGAACGTTTCGTCCATTCGCAGGCCATAAGCAGCCGGCGTGTAGTCTTCGTATTCAAGTGCCTTTCTAATACTTCGATAGAATGGCATGATGGAGTCTGCGCCTGTGCGAGGTCCATGTTGAGCAAGCTTGGAGAGTACTGAAACGTTCGGTTGCATGCCCCTCACGTAGAGCATGTTTGAATCACTCATTTCCACAAGACTGCCGGTGACACTCTTCGTACCGCGTCGGCGAACAAGTACATCCTCGCCCGAGCCAGTTATTTGTGACAGAGTCTCGGACCTTATGGAACGTTCTGTGTATGTAAGCTCATAGCGTAAAATGGCGCCCTTGTGAGTAACATCGCACCCCAAGGTGATTGGTGACGAACTGAAATCGGGATCTAGCTTAAATGGTTCGTACGGCGGAATGCCGCCTTCAGGTTCAGCCCGGCGGCTGGAAACTGCACCAATCCAGCGAAGAGCTTGACCTGCCGTCAAAATGGTGGATTTGCCGGAGGCGTTAGGGCCAAAAATGGCCGCAGCCCTGAGAAGTCGAAGGGGTTCTGGCAGATCACGAATCTTTACACTCGTGACCCCCCGATTTCGTTCCTCGCCGTTGGTAAAGTCTGCCGCAACCATGGACAACTCGAAGTCGTCCCTGAGAGAGCGGAAGTTTCGGCCGAAAAGTCTGATGAGCATCGCTGGCCCCGGGATCTGAAATTGATCGCGCAGGAATCCTGCGCACCGATGATATGGCTATCGGAGGTGCCGTCTAGCTCGCTTAAGCGTATTTGAGGGCTTTCAGTAGCCTCATGTGCCCTCCGAATGTCCTTCGAGCCTCTCCAGCGGCGTTCTCGGGCCGGTTTCAGTGTTCCAGCCGGGCTCTGTGTGCCCTCCGAGCCTCTCGGCGGCCTCTCCGAGCGGTCCTGGGCGCTCCCCGCGGTGTTCTGTGGGCTCCCCGAGCAATTCCGGGCGCTCCCCGCGGAGCTCGGGGCGCTCCTCGCGGAGTTCTGGGCGCTCCCCGAGGAGTATTGGGCGCTCCCCGAGAAGCTCGGGGCGCGGCGGTGGGGGGTTGGTTCTCGGGCGTTGTGCTCTGGTGCAGCAGGGTGGTTCGGACGCACGGTGCTCTGGCGGTGCGCCGACGTTCGACGCCCCGGCGGAGCGCCCCTGAGGACAGGGTCGCTGCGCCGGGGCTCGCTCAAAGGAGATGCTCTTTGGCGCTCGCGGACTCGCTTCTCGGGCTGCGCCCGGGCGGCCGCGGGCCGCCGCGCCTGCGCATGCGCTGTCGCTCGCGGACTCGCTCGGCGGATGCTGCGGCGCAACGCACGGTGCGTGTGGTCAGGCACGGTGCGCCCGGCGTGTCGTGCCAACACGGCACGGTGCACCCCCCGCGGAGCGGTCAGCACCCCGCATCGAAGGCGTTCTGGAACGCCAGGAAGTCGAACAGCGTCAGCTGGCCATCGCCATCGAAGTCGGCCACGGGGTCGCCCGCGTCGAACAGGTTCTGGAACGTAAGGAAGTCGAACAGGCTCAGCGTGCCATCGCCGTCCAGATCGGCGGGACACGCGGCGAACGGACCACAGGTATTGAGCAGGATCGCGGCGTCCCCGGCATTGGCGTTTGGGACCGCCAGATCGACGTCCCCATCCCCGTCGACGTCACCCAGTGCCACGCCGGTAGCGCCATCTCCCGTTGCGAACAAGGCGACGGGCTGGAACGTGCCATCGCCCACACCCAGCAGCACGCCGACGTCATCGCCAAAGAAGTTCGGCACCACCATGTCGAGCACGCCGTCGCCACTCACATCGCCCAGCTTGAGGCTCTGCGGCCCGTCGCCCGCCGCCACACGAACCTGCGGCTCGAACGTGCCATCGCCACGACCCAACAGCACGCTGACGTCATCGTCGGTCTGATTGGCGACCGCAAGATCCGGTTTCCCATCTCCATCCAGGTCGCCGATGGCGACCGCGCGGATCTGCGCGCCGACGGCGTAGGGCACCTGGGCCTCGAACGTGCCGTCACCGCGACCACGCAGCACGCCCACCTGCTGATCCAGGCGATTGCCGACGGCGATGTCGAGGTTGCCGTCCCCGTCGAGATCGCCGAGCGCAATGGCTCGAGGGTCGCCGCCCGCTGCCACGCGTTGCTCGGTGGCAAAGGTGCCATCACCGTTGCCCAATAGGATGCTGACGTCGGCCCCATCCAGATTCGCAGCGACGATGTCGAGGACCCCGTCGCTGTCAACGTCACCTACGGCAACGGAGCGCGGTGTCGCGCCGGCTCCGAAGAGCACCTCGGCCTCGAACGTGCCATCTCCGCGCCCCAGCAGCACCCCGACGTTGTTGGTCACACTCCCGATGACGACGTCGGTGGTGCCGTTGCCGTCAAGATCGGCGGTGGCCACGCTCAATGGGCCCGTGGCCTCGAAGTTCTGCCGGGGCTCGAACGTTCCATCGCCGTTGCCAAGCAGCACGCTCACGGCCGCATCGATTCCAAGACCCACGGAAATGAGATCCGGCACGCCATCGCCATTCAGATCCTCCAGCGCGGCATCCCGGGGGTTGAGCCCGACGTCTACGGGAACGCCGATTGCATAGATGGTCGCCGGGTCGCAGGTCTGGGCCAGGGTTGTCGAGACCAGCCCCGCAATCGCGAGGATGGCCAGAGGCGTGCGCGAAACGACAGCGGCGGCCTGGGCATTGGTGGGGGCGGGCATGTCTCTCTCCTCTGCCAGCGACGGCGTGCCGCGAGCGGGTCAAGATACCAGATTCTCACTTGGATGGCAAGGCCATGTTGTTCGTTCACGGCGACGCCCGGCCCTGACGGGGGTGCGAGCGACCACCCGCGCTCCAGACGTCGCCGGCCCGCGAGGATCTGCGAGCGTTCCGCTCCGCACGCGAGCAATCCCCTGGGAGCACCACTGCCGTAGCCTGTGCCCATGACCAACTTCATGAGAACCAACCCGATCGGGTCCAGCGCCCGCGCCGCCTTGGGCATCGCCGTCCTCGCAACGCTGCTCGCCAGCCTCACCGGCTGCGCCGGGCCAATTGCAGCCCAGGCGGTGATCGATCGCGAGATCGAGTGGGCCTCGGCCATGCAGCGCAAGGACATTGCCGCGCTCGAGGGCCTCATGGCGCCCGACTTCCGCCTGACGCTCGAGGAGATCCCGCCGTTCGCCATGACCATCGACGAGGGCAACCCGTCGCCCGGGCTGGCCGGCTGGCGCTGGCGGCAGAACCTCGCGGGCATGTCCTTCGGTCGCATCGAGATGGCAAGCGTCGACGTGAAGCCGATCTCGGGCGACATTGTCGCCGTCAACATGCGCATGACGCTCGAGGAGTGGACGGCCGACGGCCCCGGCGGCGCCGATGACCTCTCGGGCGTCTACGACCTCACCGACATCTGGGTCGACCGCGACGGCACCTGGCGTGTCATCTCGCGGTACAGCCGCCCGCTGGAGGGCGCGCCCCGGCCGCGGCCGGACTTCGTGGTCGAATAGGCGAGTCTCGCGGCACCGCGGGCTTGTTCTATAATCGCGCAGGACCGGCGGCGGGCCAGAGCGGCCTTGCGACGCCAGATCCAGATGGGGGTACACCGATGCGAAGCCGGTTCATCGTGGGCGTGTTTGGGGTGGTCGGAGTCGTCGCGTTCGCGGGCTGCTCGGGGACGACCGACGAGGCGACCGACGAAGCGACCGAGGCTGCGACCGACGACACGGCCCAGGAGGCCGACGGCCTGGTCCAAGTCACGCGGGCCAACTACCCGGTCGTCGAGACCAACCGGCAGATGGGCATCACCCAGCGCAACGCCGGGGGCGTGAACCGCTTCCAGCACAAGCGGGCGGTGCCGCCGGTCGACAACCAGCCGGTGATCCGGATGAACCGCGACACGCTGTACTCGATGGCGGTCATCGACACGACCGGTGGCGCGACGGTGACGCTGCCCGAGACCGACGGCCGGTACATCTCGCTGATGTACCTCGACGAGAACCACCGCGTGTACGACATGGTGTACGAGCCGGGCGAGCACGAGATCCCGCCGCACTCCGACCACATGTACGCGCTCGTGCGCATCGGCCTCCGCTCGGGCGATGAGGCCGATCTCGCCGAGATCCACGCGCTGCAGGACCAGATCGGTCTGGAGGCCGGCAGCTCGAACCCACTCGAACCGATCGAGTACGACGAGGCGTCGTACCAGGAGGTCCACCACGGCATACTGGAGAGCTTCGCGCAGTCCGGGCTTCGTGACACCGAGCGAATGTTCGGCACCGAGGACTACGTCGACCCCGAGCGCTACCTCATGGGCACCGCCATTGGCTGGGGCGGCGCGACGTGGAAGGACAACATCTACCAGTTCTCGGAATTCTTCGAGGGCTTCGACGGGCGCTCGACGACGTTCGAGGATCCCAAGAACACCGGCGGCTTCTGGTCGATCACGGTGTACAACAAGGACGGCTTCATGTTCCACGAGATCGCCAACGTGAACTCGGAGAACGCCGTGCCCAACGCCGATGGCACCTTCACGATCCACTTCGGCTGCGAGGGCGAGATCAACAACATCCCGATCGAGAACGACACGGGCAGCTGGAACGCCGCGATGCGCCACTACACGCCGTCGCAGGCCGTGCTCGAAGGCCGCATCACGCCGATGGAGACCATCGAGCTGTTTGGGAGCTGAGATCAGCGACCAGCCAGCACACACGGGCTCTTGGGTGTGCTGATGTTCCCTCGTTGCGCTGCATCACTAAGGCCCCCGCGGTGGTCTTCGAAGGGTTGGGCCTCAAGCGTTGGTGTCGGGGTGTTGTGTGCAGGCGATGGCGCTGTGACTACCGAGCCCGCCCGAACGCGTTGCGCGTTGACACGACGCTCACCGGCTCGCCGGTGACGGGCGCAAACCCGCCCAGCGGGAAGCGCTGCGTGTAGACGTCGATGGTCGGGTTGGCGACCTGCCAGTCCTGGCTCCACAGCGGGCCGAAGCTGCGGCTGACGCTGGTGTCATAGATCAGGCTGTTGAACTCGAAATCGAAGTTGCCGCGTGCGACCTGGGCGGCAAAGTCGACGTCGAAGGTCAGGTCGGTGTCGTTGGTCAACTCGGCCGCGAGCGAGTAGGTCGGGCGGATGGCGACCTCGCCCGTGCCGATGCGCACCTGGGGCACGTCGGCCAACGGCAGCGGGCCCACGCTCGTGCCGCTCGTGATCGTGCCGTCGGGCCACCGCAGGTCGACCGCCTGCGAGAAGTCGAGCGTCACGAGCACGGCCGCGTCGAGCCCAAACGCCTGGCGGTAGCCGATCGCGTAGATGTTGTCGAAGTCGATGACGTCGTAGCCGGTGTCCAGCACGATGTTGTCGCTCATGCTTACCCGGATGCCCGCGCCGGTCGCCACCGAGCCGCCGGTGATGGCCGAGTCGACGTCGATCAGCGCGGTGAGCATGGTGATCTCGCCCTGAGCCGCGAGGCGATCGGGGCCCGCGACGCCGCCCTGGGCATCGATGCGCCAGTCGCCGACCGTGATCTCGGCGGCGGGCGCGAGCGGGCTGCCGATGGTGATGACCTGACCCACGCCGCCGACGTCGGCGCCCTTCCAATAGAAGCGGCCGTCGCCATCAGGGTTGAAGCCGAAGAGCGTCTCGCGCAGGTCGATGTCGATGAGCGGATAGCTGCGGTGGCGGAACGTGCCGCGTTCGATGCCGCCCAAGAGGGCCGTCGCGGCGCTGCAGCTGACGATGGCCTCGCCAAAGAGGTTGTTGGAGACCGCGAAGATCGCGTCGAGGTTCGCGTACGCATCGGGCGAGCGCGTGATGAGTTGCGAGGTCGGCGAGAGGCTGGCCTCGAACTCGAGGTTGAAGAAGCCGCCGCCGCGGACGAGTGTCGGCGCCGTCATGTCAATGTCGTAGAACATCGCCGCATCGACGGTGCCGCTGTCGAGGCCGAAGCCCACGCCCACGCCCAGTTCGGCCACCGCACTGACGGCAAACCGTGTATCGACCGTCACGCCCGAACCCGAGACCGGGCCCGGGTTGACCGTCAGCGAGCCAGTTTCGGCGCCCACGGTGTAGTCCTGCGCGAAGTCGTACACGAAGCCGCCGCCGCTGGCCCACATAGATTGCTCGATGCTGGTGAAGCGTGCGGTGGTTCGTGAGGTCTGCTGCGCGTGGGCGATGCCCGCGACGGCGAGCACCGCGACTGCGGCGACCAACGGACTGCTCTTACGTTCTGGCAACTTCGGAGACATGTCGCAACCCTCCACAGTGGTGCCGAGGCGAGGAGCGTCCTTGCCGCAGCGTGAAAGAAATGCTAGCGAGTTCCAAGCGGGTGGCCCGGACCCGATCGTTCTTAATAATTCGACTTCGAAGCCACGTGGCCGCGGCGATGAAGCGCATCGGCTGTGGAAAGAGGGAATTCCCAAGTACAGTTGGAGTCCCTCGCCCAAGGCACCTTCACGCCGGCTGCGCAAAGAAGGTGCGCACGCCAGTCAGCACCGTGTCGGCGGCGATGGCGGCGAACAGCAGGCCCATCACTCGGCTGACGATGCTCGCACCCATCTGGCCTAGCAGCCTCTGGATCATCGCCGCGCCCAGCATCGCCGCGAACGTGAGGCCGACGATCGCGCACGCCGCGGTTGCCGTCAGCATCTGCTGGCCGATGGAGAACTGTGCGTTGTCGGTTCGCAAGATGACTGCGGTGAGCGCACCCGGGCCAGCGATCGACAGGACCGCCAGCGGATAGACCGCGACGTCCAGGTTGTCGTTGGTGTGCTTCTCGATCTCGGCAAGCTCAGACTCGGGCTTGCTCTCGCCCAGCACCATGTTCAGCGCGAACAGGAACAGGATGATGCCGCCGGCGACCTGCAACGCGGCCACGTCCAGGTCGAGCCACTCGAGCACGAGCTGACCGACGATGATCGCGCCCAGCACCAGGCCGACGGAAACCGCGAACGCGCGGAACGCGATGATCCGCCGGGCCCGCGCCGACATACCCGCCGTTGCCGCGATGAACACCGGCACGGTGCCGATGGGATCGATGACGGCAAAGAGGAAGATGAGATCGGAGAAGAAGTGGCGCATGGGTAGATTTGTAGGGAGGGCAGCGCACCAGGGGCGTAGGCTCTGCTGGCGAGCCAGGCCCCGTGCCGCGCCAAGGAGATAAAACGCATGCCCAAGATCGCCACAACGCTGATCGCCGCAATTGCCATGACGCTCGCCGGCTGTGCGGCTGGCGGAGCGTCCACAGGAGAGGCTGCCGCGCAGTCCGAGGCACGGGCCAGCGCTCCCGTCGAAGTCGTGTTGGCCTCGGACGCCAACTGGGGTGCGCTCAATCCTGCTCGCGGCGACGCCGGGCCACGCGCGGCCGACCTGTGGGGTGATCGAACGCTCGAAGGCGCAACGGGCTTCCTTGTGAAGTTTGCCGAGGGCTTCTCCTCGCCGCCGCACATCCACAACGTGACCTACCGCGGCCTGGTCATTGAGGGGCTGATCCACAACGACGACCCCGGTGCTGCCAACTCCTGGATGGCGCCCGGCTCGTACTGGACGCAGCCCGAGGGCGAGGTGCACATCACCTCGGCCCGATCGGGCGTGCCCATCCGACAGCGCACGGGCGGTGGTGGGGATGGAGAACGGATCGCCTACATCGAGATCCAGCGCGGGCCGTACCTCGTTCGGCCGGCCGAGGAGGCCATCGACACCGGCGAGCGCGCGATCAATGTGCACGCGGCGAACCTGGTCTGGCTCGATGCATCGACCACGAGCCGCATCGAGCTGCCACGTGGCGTTTCACCCGATGGGGGTCCACGCATCACCTATCTCTGGGGCAATCCGCAGGACGAGTTGCCCGGCGGGGCACTTGTCGAGTTGCCACGCGGCATGCGCGTCACGATCGCGAGCGATGACCCGTCGATGCGGCTGGTCGTCATCTCAGGGCACCCGCTGCTGCACCTCACTGAGGCTGACGCGCCGCTCGAACTCGAGCCGGGTAGCTATGTTGGCCCGCGCAATGCCACCGGGGCACGTCGGGGTCGTGGCGATACCGGAGCGAGCGTGTCCCTGTCGATTGACCCGCTTGGCGAGCCCGCGTGGGTCTACGTCCGCGGTGCCGGTTCGTTCACTGTGTCGGCCACGCGGGCTGGGTGAGAGAAGGCGTCGAGATGGTTCCTAGGCCCCGAACGCCCGCTCGATAGTCTCATACGGCGCGCGACGAAACCCCCGGCTACGCTGCGTCATGACCATCTCACGGCGTGACGTGCTCTCGGGCGGGGTGATTGGGGCGGCTGGTCTTGTTGGGGCCTCCATTGGCCTTGGACTGCCCAAGCGAGCGATGGCGGGGGCGCCGCGGCCGCAGCAGGACGGCGGGGATGGTGGGGGCGGCGGCCCCGTTGTCGTCGCCAGTGCGAACGGACTCGGGGCGGTGGAACGCGCGTACGCGCTGCTCGGCGAGGGTGCCGATCCGGCCGACGCCATCGTCGCCGGCGTGACGCTTGTCGAAGACGATCCCGACGACCTGAGTGTGGGCTACGGCGGCCTGCCCAACGAGGAAGGCGTGATCCAGCTCGACGCCTCGGTCATGCACGGGCCGACGCACAAGAGTGGCGCCGTCGCGTGCATCGAGGGCATCAAGAACCCCGCTGCCGTCGCGCTGCTCGTGCTCAAGCGCACCGACCACTGCCTGATCGTCGGCGAGGGCGCGCGGCGCTTCGCGCTCGCCAACGGATTCCAGAGTGAAGACCTCATGACCGACCGAACCCGCGCGCTGTGGATGCGCTGGAAGGCCAACCTGAACGATCGCGACGATTGGCTCGACGATGACCAGCTCGACTGGGACCCGCGAGACCCGATGAATCGAGGGCGCGGCCCGATCGGCAGGAACGAGATCGGACACGAACTCCAGCGGCTCGCCGCCGACCACGATGTGCAGTGGCGCCATGGCGTGCCCTACACCACCGGCACCATCAACTGCTGCGCGGTTGATGCCAATGGCGACGTGGCGAGCTGCACCACAACCAGTGGCTTGTCGTGGAAGATCCCAGGCCGCGTGGGCGACTCGCCGATCACCGGGGCGGGCATGTACTGCGACAACGACGTGGGTGCCGCCGGCGCTACGGGCCGGGGTGAGGCCGTGATCCTCAACTGCGGCGGATTTAGCATCGTCCGGGCCATGGAGCGCGGGCTGACGCCGAGCGAGGCCTGCCTGGAGGTCGCCGGCGACATCGTCCGCCGCACGAAGGAGAGGCGCCTTCGCGGTGAAGACGGCCGCGTCAACTTCGACGTCAAGCTCTACGCCGTGCGCAAAGACGGGGCCTTCGGCTCGGCGTCGATCAGGCCCGGCGGCCGCTTCGCCGTGTGCGACGCCGCGGGGCCGCGCATCGAGCGGTGCGCGTCGGTGTACGAGTAACAAACTTCAACTATTGGCCGCTGAGGAAGAGCATTGAGCCGATGTAGGCGATCGGGCACGCGATAAGCGGGCCGAATACCAACAGCCAGAACGCCGCCGGGGTCTCGATCCCTTGCATCAATCGACGAATCCGTAGGCCGACGATGATCGGCCCAACCACCCACGTCGCCAGCCAGAGCAGCAGGCAGTACAAGGCGCAACACGCGGCACAGGCCCCGAGTACGTCGATCCACGGGTAAGGCCCCGAGCCCGGTTGGGACGCCAGGAACATGTCCACGCCATACACCAGGCGCGCGACAGCGTACGTCGCGATGGAAAGGGGCACGGCGAGCGCGATCGGGATCCACAGGACGGCGTAGACGATGCTGAGAACCTTGAGATCCTGGTCCGGCCGCCGAGACGCGTCGGCGCGATCGCCCGGGTCCATGCCGCACTCGGGGCATGCGAAGTCGTCGGGGATGCCAGAGAGGTCATACTGACAAAAGGGACAGCGCACGTCCCTGGTACCATGATGGTCTTGCTCGTGTTCGTCCCAGCACTCGGAACACGAAGCCGTCAGTCCGGAAAGATCATCCACCCCATCACGGCCCAGATCGCGAATGGCAGCACGAGGGGCAGCGGCAGCAGCAGCCAAAGCCACCACCTGGTGAATCGATGGTGGCGTTCGGTCCACTGGATCCACGAGACGTACACGAGCAGCACGAGCAGGAAGGGCCACAGCAGCACCGAGCCCATCAGGCCCAGCAGCGTCAGCCCCATCGTGACATCGAGGATCGTAAACTCGCCGGTCTCGGTATGCCGCCATCCCGGCCCGCCGGGCCAAGACCACAGGTATGCCATGCCCGCAATGATGTTGAGGGCGGCGGTGACCAGCGGCAGAGCGGCGAAGAATGCGATCGCCCAGTAGCACGTCAGCCAGTGGAAGCGATTCTCGCGCCGGTCGCGCATCTGCTTGCGGGTTGCTGCGTCGGTGCCGCACTCGGGGCAAACGGCGCCCGGGTCGATGCCGCCGAGCTCATACCCGCACCGCGGGCAGCGTCTGCGTCGGGCGAGCGTCTTGAGCGCGAGACCCATGGCACCTCCGCGAGAGGCTACGCGACCGTCGCCAGCTCGGGCGCCACGCCCGCCGCGTCCTCAAGCACGCGGCGCCAGAGCGACTCGAGCCTTGCGTCGCTCACGGGCACGGCAACGCCCAGCTCTTGCGCGAACGTCGCCACGCGCAGCTCCTCGCACATCCACCGATACTCGGCGAGCGCGGGGCAGCGGTCCATTGCCTCCTGCGCGGCATCACCGCCAAGCGCGAGAATGCGCCGTCGGCGAGCCTCGTGGTGGGCGATCTGCTGCATCGCACGGTGATCGCGATCGATCGCCGTTCCGCGGAGCTTGTCGAGCCGCAGGCGATTGGCATCGAGGTACCTTGGAAGGCGAGCGAGCCATACCGGCGGCGTGCGCGAAAGAAAGCCACCGGGCGTGAGGGCGTGCACGTGCTCGGCCACATCCGCCGCAGCGGGCCGTTGGGGTGGGGGAATGTTCGCCTCGGTGCGCGCTCGTAGTCGCACGGCCCGCGCCAGGATCTCGTCGGCGAGTGTCACGGCCTTGTCAGCAGCGCGGCCGAGATTATCCAGCCCATCCTCGATCGCCGCGTCCATCTCGTCCTTGGTACGCGGCAGGGTCTTGCCCTCCATGAACGCCATCTCGGCGACGAGCGCGAGTAAGTCGCCACGGAGCTGGTCGGCGGCGCCAAGCACGGCGTAGGTCGCCAGCAAGCCGTCCATCGCCGGTAGTTTCTCGACGTGCTGCCTCAGCGCTCGCCGAGCGCCGAGCATCATCAGCCGACGCACTCCGCGGCGGTTTACGGCCTCCGCCGCCTCGGGGCGCTCGAGCATGGCGGTACGCACCGAGTCGCCCATATCAACGATGGCTGGGTAAGCGATGACGTGCACGCCAGGCCGACGGATCTCAAGCTGCTCAGGGAGTCGGCCGAACTCCCACGCCGTGATGCCGCGCCGGTCCGGCCATCGGCGATCCGCTTTGAGCAGCGCATCCCGCAGGCGGTTGGACAAGCGCGCCTTGAGGCCCATGAGGTCGCGGCTCTGCGCAAGCTCGTAGCCCTTGCCGTCGATGACGCGAACGTTTGGGCGTGTGTGCTCTGGGACCGGCGCGGCGGCGAGTTCGTTCGCATCGACATCAACACCGGTCAACTTCGCCACGTGCAGCGCCAGCGCCTCGGCCAGCGTGGGCGCGTCCGACTGGTCCTTCGATTCGCCATGGGTTTCGGCGAACTCCTGGGCCACCACCTTCATGTCGATGTTGCGCCGAACGGCCTTGGGAAGGGCGCGGAGCATCGCCTGGGCACGCTCGGCCAGCAGGCCCGGCACCATCCAATCGAGGTCGCTCGTACGCAGCCGCCCAAGCGCTTCAATAGGCACATTCACGGTCACGCCGTCATCGGCCTCGCCCGGCTCGAAGCGGTAGGTCAGCGGCAGTCGCGTCCCCGAGACGTCGGCCTTGTCCGGGTACCGCTGTGGGGTGATGGCCGACGCGTCGTTCAACAGCAGGTCGCCGGTCGTCATCTCGAGGCGGCCCGGCTCTTCCTTTTCGGCCTGGCGGCGCCAGGTCTCGAAGCGTTCGGCCGTCCACACGTTGTCAGGCAGTCGTTTCTCATAGAACGCGAAGCGGCGCTGGATGTCGGCAACGAGGTCTCGCCTGCGGGCTTTGTCCTCGAGCGTGCGAAGCTCGTCCTGGAGCTGCTTGTTGGCCTCGAGCGCCTTGGCATCGGTCTTGAGCTGGCCGTCGACCAGGCCGTGGTGGATGAACAGCTCGCGCGCCTCCGCCGGGTTCACGCGGCCGTAGTCGACGCGGCGTTTGGCGATGATCTCTAACCCGAAGAGCGAGACGCGCTCGAATGCGTAGACCTTACCGCTGCCGGCCCGGAAGTGGGGATTCTCGTACGTTCGCTTGCACAGGTTGCCGGCGACCTGCTCGATCCACGTCGGCCGTACGCGAGCGCACGAGCGGGCGAACAGCTTGGTCGTTCGCACGAGCTCGGCTGACACGATCCAGTCGAGCGCCGGCGCGTCCTTCCGTCTGGCACCCTCCAGGATCGAGCTGCTGGGGTGGATCACGAAGTTCTGGCCGACACCCTGGAACTCCTTCTTCTCGCCCCGCTTGCCGATTCCGCCGAGAAAACCGGCAAGGATCGCCTTGTGGATCTCGCTGTATGTCGCCGGCTTGCTATTGATGTGGTAGCCAAGCTCTGCCATCAGCCCGCGCAGCTGCTTTTGTGTGTCGATCCACTCGCGCATGCGCGTGAAGCTGAGCATCCGGCTGCGGCACAGGTTGCCCAGCCGCCCGGTGGTGATGTTGCGACGCCCTCCGTGGGCGATCTCCCAAAGGTTCCAGTACGCCAGGAAGTCGCTCTCGGGGTGGTCGTACTCGGCGTGCAACTCGTCGGCTTGATCGCGTTTGTCGAAAGGGCGCTCACGTGGGTCCTGCACGCTCAGTGCACTGGCAATCACCAAGATCTCGTTGAGACAGTCCTCCCGCGCGGCGGCGATGAGGATACGGCCGATGCGCGGGTCGATCGGCAGCCGCGCGAGCTCGCGACCAATCTTCGTGAGCTTCTGCTCCTCGTCAATCGCGCCAAGCTCACGCAGCGTCTGCAGGCCGTCTTGCACGGCACGGCGGTCGGGCCGTTCGAGGAGCGGAAAATCCTCGATGTCGCCCAGCTTCAGGGCCTTCATCTGCAGGATCACCCCGGCCAGGTTCGTGCGAACGATCTCAGGATCGGTGAAGCGCGGCCGGCTTTCGTAGCTGTTCTCGTCGTAGAGACGGACGCAGATGCCCGGACCAACGCGACCGCACCGGCCCGCTCGCTGGTCGGCCGAGGCCCGGCTGATGTTCTCGATCGGCAATCGCTGCACGCGCGTACGCGGGCTATAACGGTTGAGGCGTGCCAGGCCTGGATCGATGACGAAGCGAATGCCCGGAACTGTAATCGACGTTTCGGCGACGTTCGTTGCCAGCACGATGCGTCGGCCGGCACCGGGCCTGAACACGCGATTCTGCTCTTCGGCTGACAAACGCGAGTAGAGAGGCAGGACCGAGCGGCCAAGCTCCTTGCCCTTCTCCAGGCTCTTGGCGACCTCTCGTATCTCGCGCTCGCCCGGAAGGAAGACCAGCACGTCGCCCTGGCCCTCGTGGCAGACGTTGTTCACCGAGTCAACGGTCGCCTTCACCAGTTCGCGCGTGTCGGTCAGGTCGACGCTCAGCGACTCGTAGCGAAGCTCGACCGGATACGTTCGACCCGACACCTCGAGGATCGGCGCATCGTCGAAGTGCCGGCTAAATCGCTCGGGATCAATCGTCGCGCTCGTCACGATGATGCGCAGGTCCGGACGCTTGGGCATGAGTCGCTTGAGGTAGCCCAGCAGAAAGTCGATGTTGAGGCTGCGCTCGTGCGCCTCGTCGACGATGATCGTGTCATATTTGTCAAGCCAGCGGTCACGCTGGGTCTCGGCCAGCAACACGCCGTCCGTCATGACCTTGACCGACGTGTCCTCGCCGTGACGCTCATCGAAGCGGACCTGATAGCCGACGAGCCCGCCGAGCTCGACGCCGAGTTCCTCGGCGATTCGTGCTGAGACGCTTCGCGCCGCAATACGGCGCGGCTGCGTATGACCGATAAGCCCGCCCGCGCCTCGGCCTAGGCCCAGGCAAATCTTGGGAAGCTGGGTCGTCTTGCCTGAACCGGTCTCGCCACACACCACGACGACTTGGTTCTCGCGGATCGCCTCCTCGATCTTGGCTCGCGCCTGGAGCACCGGTAGATCGAGGTCGAAGTCCGGCGTCGGGATCGCGTTGAACCGCTCCACGCGACGATCGATCGACGATTCGACGGCGTTCTGGGCCCGCTGAAGGGCGTCGATGGCGTCCGTTGTGTCTTGTCCCCGCGAGACCTCGTCCCGCAGCGTGCGCAGTTCACGACGCAGCTTGCGACGGTCGGCGACCATTGCTTCGTCCAAGCGACGCAGGAGGCCCCGCACGCCTTGCAGGATGTCTGATTGGCCCTGATTCATGAGTCAACCGATGGTAGTTCGCATTTCGGCGGGGCTGTGATTTGGCCGGGAAGACGCTCGGTCTCCAATCGCTTGATCGAGGGCGAATTCCTGCTCCGAGCACAGCGTGATCGATTACAATGGCCCGAGAGGGATGGTCTCGACTGCTCGGTGGAGGAATAGCCATGATGTTCAAGAAGACGCTCGGCGCATGTGTCACGGTCTTGGTGATGTGCGAGCTCGCGGCGGCCCAGCAGCCCATCGAACCCGTGACGCGCTCGGCCTCGGCCTCGGCCTTCGCCGATGGCGAGCAGAGCGTGCGCTTCGACCAGTTCTACCGAGTATTCGATGTAGACTTCGCTGTTGGTGAGAGCCCAGCGAGTGTATCCGCAATCGACCTTGAGGCGGGCCCAACAGGCGACTTCACGTTCGAAGTCGACGCGGAACTGAGTATTTCTGCGACGACCGCCGGGGTTCCTGATGGGCGCGCAACAGCGTTCGTGACAGAGAGCCTGCTCATCGATGTTGGTGTCGCAACGCCGTTTACGGTCGCCGCCGTCTACGGACGATCGGACATCGTTGGAGCCGCTGCCAATAGCGGAACGATTCGTCTAACCATCGAAGGTGAAGGCGAGATCGTGCTCGATTCTGGCCAGCGCGTGTCAGAGGTCGTCCTGCGAACGAGTGACAGCGCGACCGGCGAGACTGCCGCGGGCAACCTTGAGCCGGGCCAGTATCGACTGCGTGTCGACTTCTCGAGCAATGCCGCGGCGATCGGCGGGGACGCATCCGCAGAATTCGAAGCGCAGGCGTTCTTTGCAACAACCTGCCGGGCGGACGTGACCGCCGACGGCATGCTCGACCTCTTCGACTTCCTGGACTTCCAGGCGCTGTTCGATCAGCAAAACCCGCGCGCGGACTTCACCGGCGACGGCATCTTTGATCTGTTCGACTTCCTGCGGTTCATTTCCGCGTTTCAGGACGGGTGCTGAGCTAGCGCCTGGGGTTTCGTCCGGTCCGCGGTCGGGCCGGCGTGCGCGCGGGCGGGCCTACGCGGCGTGACGGTTGAGGCGGAACCGGCTCGTTTGTGGGCTCGGGCTCTTCGTGCTGTGGCGGCTGCGGATCGTCCGAAGTGCCGATCGAGGTGTCTTCGTTGATCCTGGCGAATACGAGCCGTCCGGCCGAGGTCTGCAGCGTCGAGCGGACGGTCAGCATCATCCGCTCGCCGATGAACTCGCCGCCGTCCTCGGCCACGATCATGGTGCCGTCGTCGAGGTAGCCGACGGCCTGGCCCTGCTGTTCTCCGGCCCGCAGCAGGTGCACCTCGATCCGCTCGCCGGGCATGACGTTGGACCGCATCGACTGGGCGATCGAGTGCAGGTTGAGCACGCGCACGCCATGGATGCTGGCGGCACGCTCGAGCCCGCTGTCGGTCGTGATGATGGTGGCGGGGGTCCGCTGGCCGAGCTCGATGAGTGCTTGGTCGACCTCGGCGGCGTGCTGCGTGACCGATTCGACACTCACCTCGATGGCGCTCGATCGTTGGAGGCGGCGCACGGCGTCGAGACCGGCGCGCCCTCGGGTGCGCTTCATCTTGTCATGGCTATCGCTCAGTCGCTGGAGTTCGTCGAGCACGAACTGCGCGACGATCAACCTGCTCTGGAAGAGCCCCGTCTCGGCCATCGCGTTCACGCGCCCATCGATGAGCGCGCTTGTATCTAGCAGCCATGGCTGTGGTCCACGAATCTGCCGGCTGAACTCGACGTAGGGAATCACGAGTCGTAAGTCGTCTTGCGTCTGGAACACCGTGACGATGGCGAGGTAGGCAAGGCCGATGCCCAGCAAGATCTTGCCCATGGCCATTAGCTCGGGCAGATCGATTCCCCAGGCCTGAACCACCACATCGATGACCGTCCACAAGACGAGCGTCGCAACGGTGGCAAGCACGAGCCCGACGAACACGCTCACGAGCGTCGCGATCTTCTTTCGCGGCGTCAGCAGGTCGACGGCGATGGCCGATGCGGCGATCACGCCGGCGGCGATCATCGTGGCCCACCAGTAGAGGCTGGCCAGCGGGGTCTCGTCCGGGTCACCCTCGATCGGCGGGCGGAGGACGAACAGCAGGGCCACGGTCAGGAAGAGCGCGAAGAACCCGACACGCACGATGGTCACCAGCAGGAATCGCTGGCGGCGCTGGCTCTCAATCGGGTCGATTCCTACGGACATGACGCTCCTCGATCCGGGAGTAGCCCTGCATCACCCCTGGCATACCCACCATCGACCATACGTAGGCCGCGGCCGTCGTGTTGCCCGGCGGGCCCTAGCGGCCATGCCCCGGCCGTTGCAATCCCTCGCAGCGTCCGGTATCATCCGCCCGCTCGCACCCCCTCTGGTTGGTGGCCGGGCCCGGTGCGTGGGTGGCCTCGTGAACCGGGTCAGGGCCTGACCGCAGCAGCCCTAAGCGGCGGCTGCCCGGCGCCGCCGGTGTCCTGGCCACCAACCGGTGAGGGTGCGGTAGCGGCGTCAAGGGATCCCCGTCCAGCCGGCCTCAGCCGCACCATGAGGTCTTCGCTGTCGTATGAATGGCTGTACGGACGATGGTCCAACGTACGCCCATGACGCCCGATCGAACCAACCTGCCGACACCAACACGCACGCTCCGGCTGGCCAGGCTGATCATCCGCCGACGCCGTCTTTCGCACGCCCTTGGGCTCGCCGAGCGCGGGCTCATCGTTGCCGGAGGGGCCGCGGTCGTGCTCGTCATCGCGGCGCGTGGGCTGGGCGAAGCGAGTTGGGCGACGCTCGTCGTCGCCGGTCTGGTCGCAATCTCGGTTCTCGCCTCGATCGGATGGGCGGCATCGCGTCGGCAATCGATCGAGACGGCCGCGGCGGAAGCGGATTCGCACGCGGGCCTGCGAGACGCCCTGGTAAGTGCCGTCTTGCTCTCTGGGAGTAAACGCGAAGAGGACGCCGGCTTTTCGGGTCTCGCGGTCCAGCGCGCCGAGTCGATCGCCGATGGGATCAAGCCAACCGAAGTCGTGCCGATTCGCTTGTCGAGGGTGGCGTTCATCGGACCGCTCACCGTTGGTCTTGCCGTAGCGGCGGCCGCGTTCTTGCCGCCGTGGGGCTATCAACCGATTGCAGAGGAGACGTCGGTAACCCGAGCCGATCCGCAGCAGGTCGAGCAGGCCCGCCAAGGAATCGAGGGCTTGGCGCAGGCGCTCGAGCAACAAGCTAGCGAAGCCGGCCTCGACCAGCAGGATGAGACGAGCGATCGCGTGCGTCGCGAACTCGAACGCTTGCGTGAGATCGAAGAAGAACTCGCAGGCGGATCACGCGATCCGCAAGAAGCCGTGACCGAGGCCGCTGCGGCGGCAACCGAAGCAGCCGAGGCGCTGGAAGACGACGCGCGCCAGCGCGAGTTGGCCGACGAAGCGCTGCGCGACGCGCTCGCCAAGCTCGAGAAGACCGCGGACACAGAGCGGCTTAAAGAAGACTCGTTGCGTGGTGCGGCCGAACGCCTCGCAGACGCCCTGGAGAGCGGCGATCTGGAACGCGCCGCCGAGGCGGCCCAGGAGTTGCAGGACCGTTCGCGCGATGCCGACGTATCCGAGTCCGAGCGTCGTGAGGCCGCCGAGCGGCTGCGCGAGATGGCCGAGCGTCTGGATCAACAGGCTGGCCAAGAGGACGCGCCAACACCCGACGAATCCGCCCAGTCGACACCACCACAAGGCCAGGAGTCTGAGCCGCCGCCTCAGGGTCAGTCGGAGCCGGAACGCTCTGAGGATCCTCAGCAAGAGCCGAAAGGCGATGAGCCGCAGGAGCAGCGCGAGCCGAGTTCCGAGGCATCGCAATCCGAAGGTGAGCGGGAAACATCGCGGGAAGAGCAGCAGCAAGCCGGCGGCGAGGGAGCGGACCAGTCCCGCGAGGCTGAAGAACAGCGCGAGCAAGCGCAGCAAGACTCGCAAGAGCAGCAACGCCGCTTGAGTGAGTCAATGCGCGAGCAGGCAGACGAGATCGAACAGCAGCAGCAAGACGCTCAGCAGCAACCAGGCGAAGGGCAGCAAGAGCAGCAGCAAGGCGAAACGCAGTCGCAAGACGGCGAGCGGCAACAGGAGACCGGGGAGTCAGCCGAGAGCGGTCAACGCGACCAGGGCCAGACCGAGTCGAGCCAATCAGAACCTGCCCAGACCGAACCCACCGGCAGTGAGCCAGGCCGACCCGATCCATCGCAACCCGAAACGGGCGACCAGCAGACTACCGAACCGCAAGCGCGACCCGGTCAAGATCCCTCCCAGCCCGAACGTGGGCAGCCGGAGCCCAGCCAATCCGAGCCTGGTCCCTCGGAGGAGGGGCAGCCCGAGCAAGTTGGTGAGCAGTCAGGCGAACAGCCTGAACAACGCCAAGGCGAGCAGGCTGGGGACGGGGCCAGTGAGCAAGCCGAATCGCAAGAGGGATCGCAGGAGGGCGAGCAGCAGCGGGATTTGTCGGAGCGGTTGCGAGAACTCGCCGATCGTCCGCGTGACGCCCAGCAGCAACAAGAGCAGGCGGAGGACCTCAGGCAGAGGGCGCGCGAGGCGTTCGAAAATATGTCGCCGCAGGAGCAACGCGAGTTGCTCGACCGACTTCGCGAGCAGGGCCAGGAAGACCCGCAAGGGCAGGAGGGGCTCATGCCCCGTGGCGAGCCCGGCGACGAACCGGGTGCCGAACAAGGCCAGCTCGGCGAAGAACTCGCGGGCGAGGGCGAAGGCCAGCCGCTGGACGCACGCGATGTGGATCCATGGCGTCGCGAGCTGATGGACCTGCCCGAGTCCGACGCCAGCGACAGCGAAGCCATGCGCACCGTGGCCGAGTGGTTCGGCGAGGGACGGGATGCGCCTGGCGATGGTTCGTCGCGGGCAACCGAGGATGTGCTTCGCGCTGCTCGAGGAGCGCAAGACGCCATCGAGCGAGAACGCGTGCCGCGCCGTCGCAGCGAACTGATCCGCAAGGTCTTCCAGCGTTACGCCGAGCGATTCGCGGAGCGGGCACCCACCTCGTCCGGCGAGTCGTCGGGTGGCGGCGGCTCGTGAGGCAGTTCGCCTTCGACAACGCGTGGTGGCTGATGGTCGCCATCGCCGCGGTTCCGCTGGGCGTCATGGCGCTCGCCGCCTTCCGCACGATGACGCGCACGCGTCGAAGCACCGCCGTAATGGCAAGGCTCGTGCTGTTCACGCTAATCGCGCTCGCGCTCGCGGGCGTCAGCGGCATCCGCGAGAACGACCGCATGGCCGTTGTCGTCGCCGTCGATGTCTCCGGTTCGGTACTGCGATACGGGCCGTCCGATGATGATGGCGGCTCGCCCGTGCTCAACGCCCGAGCGTTCGTCGAGAGGGCCGGAGAAGCCCGCGAACGCGACGACATGCTGGGCGTGCTTGCGTTCGCCGACCAGCCGGTGCCGGTACTCTCGCCGTCGTCTGGCCCCGTGGCCGATCGTGCTCTACCAGAGCTGGGCGAGGGCGGCACCGATATCGCCTCGGCACTCAACGCGGCTGCTGCGATGATCCCGACCGATGCAGCGGGCCGCATCATTCTGATTTCCGACGGAAACGCGACGACGGGCGACGAACTCGCGACAGCCGAACGCCTGGCCCGGGCGCGCACGCTGGGCGAGGGCGCTCGCGGCGGACTTCCTATCGACGTTGTACCGATCGAGTACCTCGTGCAGCGCGAGGTGCTCGTTGAGTTTGTCGATGCGCCTCCCCGGGCCGCGAGGGGCTCGGTGACACCCGTGCGCGTCGGTTTGCGGGCGACCGCACCCGCTGCGGGCACGCTGCGATTGCTCCTCAATGGCCAGGACATCGGCCAGGAGCGACGCGTCCTGCTCGACGCGGGCCGGAGTGTCGAGCCATTCCAAGTGCCACTGCCCGAGGGGCGTATCCATCGATTCGAGGCCGTGTTCGAGCCCGAGGAACGCGAGGGCGTCGTTGCCGACACAACGCTTGCCAACAACAGCGGCCGAGCGTTCACGATCTCGCCGGGAGATGGTGCGGTCCTATTCGTTCGTGGCGACGGCGCCGCCCAGGGGCAGACGCTGGCGCAGACACTGGAGCGCCTTGGACTGACCGTCGAGCGTCGCTCGCCCGTTGGCGTGCCGACCGACCTTGTCGAGTTCGAGGCGTACGACCTCGTGCTGCTCGTGGGCGTTGGCGCCGACGAAGTGCCCCAGGATGCCCAGGACGCGCTGGCGACGTTCGTGACCGAACTCGGCGGCGGGCTCATCATGGTCGGAGGCGAGCGTTCGTTCGGTTCGGGCGGCTGGCGTGGTTCCTCGATCGAGGCCATCCTGCCCGTCCATCTCGATCTTCCACAGCGCGTGCAGACTCCCGAGGTGGCGATCGCCATTGTGCTCGACAACTCGGGCAGCATGCGCCGCAGTGTACTTGGTTCGGCCCGCTCGCAGCAGCGCATCGCGAACGAGGCAGCCTCTCTCGCCGTGCTCAATCTGCACGACACTGATCAGGTCGCGGTCATCTCGTTCAATAATTCGACCAACCTCGTCGTGCCGATCGGTCCGAATGCGAACCCGAGAGACACAGCAGCCAAGATCCGAGGCATCCCGTCCGGTGGGGGCACGCGCGTCGGCCCGGCGTTGCGTCTGGCGGCGGATCAGGTCGGAAGCGTGGAGGCAAAGAGCCGCCACATCATTGTGCTGACCGATGGGCTTTCCACTGATGCACAGGTCCTGCCGGACTTGGCCGCCCAGATTCACGCCCGAGACATCACCATCAGCACTATCGCCGTGGGTGACGCCGCCGACACGGAGACGATGAAGCAGGTTGCCGAGGTTGCCGACGGCACGTTCTACAACGTGATCAATCCGAACGTGCTGCCGCAGGTCTTCTTGAGCGAGGTGCAGGTCACCCGCTCACCGCTTGTGCGAGAGGGACAGATCACGCCAGTGGTGCTGCCAGCTCCCTCGCCCGCGACGGTGGGGCTGTCGACACCGCCAATGCTCGCGGGCATCAACCTGACCCGTGCGAAGGACGAGCCGACCATTACGCTCGCAATGGCCACGAGACAGGGCGAGCCACTTCTAGCACACTGGAACGCCGGCCTGGGCCAGGTCGCGGCGTTCACCTCAGATTCCGATCGATGGGCCGAGCGTTGGGTTTCTTGGTCGGGTTTCGAGCGGTTCTGGGGGCAGCTCACGCGTGCGATGAGTCGGAACACCGAAGACGCGGGCCTCGCGATGCGCGTCCGGCATGACGACGGTCGACTGACCCTCGAGGTTGAAGCGTACGACGAAGACGGCATTCCGATCGACGGCATCGGTGCGGCCGGCACTGTGTACGACCCGCTAGGACGAGGGCAGGACGTGACCCTTGGTCAGGTCGGGCCTGGCACGTACGAGGCGTCGCTGCCGGTAAGCGGCGAGGGCTCATACGTCGTGGTCGTTCGCCCAACGCGACAGGGTCGGCCGTTGCCCCCGATGCTCGCAGGTGTGCCGGTCTCAGGCGGGACGGAGTACCGCAGTTTGTCTTCCAATACCGCGGCGGTCCGCGCGATCGCCGAGGCGACCAGTGGCCGCGTGCTCTCATTCGCCGACGCGCAGCGCGTCTTCGACCGAGGCGACATCAGCCCAAGCGAGTCTCGGAACCCGCTCTGGCAGCTCGCACTCGGCTGGGCCTTGGCCGTGCTCGTGCTAGATATCGGCACGCGTCGGGTCGCCTGGGATCGCCTGCTCAGCGGAGCCTTGGGGGCCGACTGGCTCCGGGCAACCGCAGCCTTGAGCACGCAGGGTCGCGCTGCCGGTCGATCGATCGGCGCGCTGCGAACGCAGGCCGGAGCCAAGGCCGACGACCGCGTCCGCCGCACGCGGAACCAGGACGTCGATGTGTCGGCGACGGCCGAAGACGCGCAGCGTTCGGCCCACGAAGCACAACAACGCATCCTCCGTGCCCGGGCCGAACGGATGGCCGCGAAGTCCGCTCAGTCGCCGGCTAATGAGGCGCGAACTGACAAGGAGCCCGCCCCGCCTGCAACGCAGCCCAAGGCAGATACCGAAGGCGGGTTGCTCGCGGCCAAGCGCCGCGCTCGCAAGCGATTCGAAGAAGACTGATTCACTGACGCAAAACAAAACGCCCCGCCATCTCTCGATGGCGGGGCGGTCTTGGATCAAGAACGGATGGCGGACGAGTCCGCCGATCGCGTGACGGGCTCAGTTGCCCGCGGTCTGGCCCGAGCTCGCCTCGAGGGCGACGGCCACTTCTTCCTCTTGCGGGCTGAAGCGGCGGATCTGAGCGGCGACGTCATCAAGGATGCCGGCCATGCTCTGCTCGCTCAGCGTCTCGTTCTGAGCCAGCAGGCCGCTGATCTTGTCGGCCGAGAACGGCTTGATGCCCGCGGCGTCGGCCAGGGCCGACTCCTGCGCGATGCGGTTGGCATCGACGCGCTCGGGCAGTTCGGGGGTGCCGAACCAGATCTTGACC
Source organism: Phycisphaerales bacterium (assembly GCA_965227775.1). GTDB lineage: Bacteria > Planctomycetota > Phycisphaerae > Phycisphaerales > UBA1924 > JAHCJI01. The sequence continues at coordinate 2,962,038 of OZ245777.1, read as the reverse complement.
TTGCTCAGGTCCATGGCCTGCTCGCCGGTGATCTCGGCGCCGACGACGGCGACGACATGGCCCGAGCGATAGCCCACGTTGAGGCGCTGAGCGGTGGTGTCGCCCACGTAGAGCACCGGCTCGGCGCTCTGACGCGGATACACCAGGTCGGGGTTGACCTTCAGCACGATGATGTAGCCGCTGTCAACGACCGGGCGCTCGGCGCGCCAGGTGCTGACCTCACCCTGGTCCAGGGTGAAGGGCTGCGCGAAAACGATGTCCTGCACCGCCGCCGGAGTGGCGGGCGTTTGCGGGGGAGCGGCGACGACGACGGCACCAGCCAGGACGGACGCCGCAAGCGTTGTGTTCAAAAACTTCATGGCTCTCTGACTCCGATTGTTATCGGTGATCGTTCAGTTTTGTCCTCGGCCCGAAGGACGAGGACCCCGTGTGAGGTGCAGTGTTAACGGAGCAGTTCCAGGTCATCGAAGCCGATGCGGCCACGGTTCGAACCGAAGGACGGCCCGAACTCGAAGCGGACGCGATCGATGTTCGACAGGTCGAGGGTCGTTCCATCACGCAGGAAGTCCTGAATGTTGATGCGGAACGTCTCGAATTCGTTGCCCCAGCCAGCGCCCGAGCCAGCGCCCGTGCGAGGGAACGGCTCGTTCAGGCCAGCGTTGCCATAGGCACCGATGTTGATCGAGCTGCTGTTGCCATCGCCGTCGATGACGGTGACCGTGAAGGTCTGGTTCGCGCTGATCGCCACCGTGTCGGGGTGACGCGTGCCCTGGCACGCACGGAAGCTCAGGGTGCTGTACTGCGTCCAATCGGCGTACAGCGGTAGGCTGAGCAGGTCGTACTGCAGGAAGCGATCGATCGAGTAATCGAAGACGATGCCACGGGTCTGATCGCCGCCGTTGTTGCCGCGGGTCATGCCGTTCATCGGGTCGGAAGCGAGCCAGGTGAACGACGTGTTGTTGTCGTCCAGACGGCCCTCGGTGAAGTTCGTCACGTTGAAGCTCACGGACGCGCCCGAGCTGGCAATCGTGGACGAAGACTGCGTCTGGAAGTCATCGATGATGGTCTTCTCAGACAGATCGAACGGCGCCTTGTACTCGCTGACAACGTTCGTCGACGAGCGGACGCCCAGCGGACGCAGCGACTCCTTCTCGCGCTGGACGAACTCCATCGAAACCTCGTCGCCGCGAGCCGCGTTCTGGATCAGCACGAGCCAGACGATCTTGGCAACCTGCTGGGCCTCGGCGCGGCCGATCTGCAGAGCGGCCGGACCGCTGTAATCGTTGAAGCCGCAGCAGTTGAAGTCGTTGTGGTCGGCGCCGAGCACGTAGGTGTTGGTGCGCTGGCTGTCACCCTCTTGGGTGTTCGCACGCTCGTAGATGGCGAAGTACTGAACGATGGGCGACGTCGGGCCGCCGTTCACATCACCATCGCCCGAGCCGGCGATGTGGTGGTGATTCGACCCGTGCGGGTTCGAACGGGTCGTCAGCAGGAAGTCGGTGGGCGCGATGCTCGACACCAGGTTGATGTCCGAGATGTCGTAGTTCACCGGGTTGTAGATGCCATCAAGCAGCTTGTCGTAGGCGCGTGCCACGCCCTCGCCGCCTCGGCTGTGGCCGATCCACGAGGTGTTGCTCTTGTCCAGGCGACCGTTGAGCGCACCGCCGGCGATCGTCGCCAGGTTGCCCCAGAAGTAGTCGGTGTGGCGAAGGATCGTCTCGCTGGCCGTCTCGATACCGGGAACGGTGTCGTTCTGGTGGCTCATCACGACGAAGCCATGGCTGGCGAAGTGATCGTGCATGTAGTCGTACCAGCGATAGTCCTGGCCGTTACCGTGCGCGATGATCACCACCGGCACGTCGGTGCGGCTGGCGATGTCGCTCGGGTAGGTCAGGCGCTGCTGGTTGCGGCCGGACGGGATGCCGGGGAACGAAGCCGTGTAGGTTTCCACGCGGGTCCGGGCAGCCGGGCCGAGCGTCGTCAGGTCCTTGAACAGCCACAAGCCGGCGCTGTCGAGGCCGTCGATGATGTCGCCCTCGTCAAGCATGCCGTTGCGGTTGACGTCGATGACGACGTCGTAGGGCACGCCGAGGTTCTCACCAGCGTCCGCGTTCAGGAAGCTCACGCCCCCGACCTCGACCTGGTTGTTGGCGGTCGAAGCGCCGCCGGAGAACGTGGCGGGCTGGAACAGGCCGCGAGCATCGACGAGCGAGGGATCGCTGGTCCACTCGGCCTCGGTCTTGTCGTCAACAACGTAGATGTCGACGGTGCCGCTGGGCGGGGTGACCTGGCCCGGGTCGATCGAGACCCAGAACGAACGGTCCTCCTGGAACGCCTTGACGTAATCGGCGTGCGGGAACTCGGAGAGATCCTCGGAAGCCAACTCGGTCGAGATGATCTCGCCCGTGGGGCAGCCCATCGTGAACTCGTTCTGGAACTCGAGGAAGTCGAAGATGTCCAGTCGGCCGTTCCCGTCGAAGTCGGCGGTCAGATCGCCGGCGGTGAACAGGTTCTGGAACTCAAGGAAGTCGAAGACGGTCAGTTCGCCGTCTCCGTCAAGGTCAGCGCGGCAACTGCCCTGGGCGTTCGCCGTGGCGGCGAAGACCAAGCCAGCCGCGGCGGCCAATGTGGCCGCGCGACGGAATTGCATCGGCATGGGTGCTCTCCTCTGAAATTGGGTGTATCGTGATCTCTCTGTACCGTTCCGCAGGTCCAGTGTACCAGCAGCCCCCCGTAATCGGGAGGAAAATGCGGATATTTGACGGGACGCCCAAGGTTCTGGGACCTGTCAGTCCCGACCAGCCATTCCACTCCATCTACTACAAATGACCGATCGCAGCCGTTACCCGAGAGAGAGCCTGCGGATCGCAGCAAACCAGCCGGAATAAATGTCAACCCGTACACGTTCGCCCTTATCATAGGGAATGCCCGAGTATCGAGGAGATCCTCGCCGCGGTCGTTCTTCAATCTGGAGGAACGGGCATCGAGCAGGCTCGATTTGTCAGGGACACTAAGTACAAACTCAAATGATCCGCAATGACCAACATCCCATGAGCGCACTCGACGCGACGCGCACCAACGCGTCGGCGCGGCTGATGGAGTGTCATCCCGCGCCGGCCTACGCCGTGCAATGGGCTGATGGATCGATCTCGATCGCGTGGGCGAACGCGGCGGCACGGAACCTCGGGACACACGCAGACGCGTTCGATGCCTTCGGTGTCGACAAGCACGTACGCGATGAGGTTGAGTCTGCCCTCCAGGAAGGGCGCCCATGCTGCCTTCGCGACGCCTCAAACTCTGAAGTCCGGGTCGAGGTCGTTCGTGAGCCCGGCGGGACGTCCGATCGCTGGCTGCTCCTGGTCGAGCGAGATCGTGGGCCGACGGCTGGCGACATCAAGACCGGCCTGAGCGATGGCACCGGCGGCACGATGGAACTGCTCGTGGCAGCGCTCGATGTCATGCCAGCAGAGGTTGCCCTGCTCGACAGCTCGGGTCGCATCATGGCCGTCAACAAGGCATGGCGAGAGTTTGCACGCCTCAACGGGCTCGAATCCGACGACGCGTGTATCGGCTCCAACTACCTGCAAGCGTGCGATCAAGCCGATGGTGAAGCGGCCGTCGAAGCCGACGCGGTAGCCCGAGGCTTGCGTTCGGTGCTGGCGGGGCAGCAGAGTGCGACATACGTCGAGTACCCGTGCGATAGTCCCGACGAGCAGCGATGGTTCCAAGTCCGGGCTTCGGGCTTTGAATGGAGTGGCACCCGGTACGCCGTCGTGGCACACGAGTCGCTGACCGAGTCAAAGCGTGCCGAGCAGCAGCATCGCCAGCAGCTCGATGAGATGGCCCACCAGTGGCAGAAGAATTCGTTGGGTGAACTCGCCAGCGGCATCGCGCACGAGCTCAATCAGCCACTCGGCGCGATCACCAACTACATGAACGGGGTTTTGCGCCGCCTCGAGGCCGGCACGATCGATCGCGAGCAGCTCATCAAGACCGTCCGCGGCTGCGCCGAACTGGCTGAGTTTGCCGGTGGCATCATCAAGCGGATGCGTGGTTTCGCGTCCACGACGTCGTGCCAGTATCAGCCGATGTCGCTGAATGACTCGATCCGTCAGGCAATCAAGTTCTTCAAGGCCAGCCCCAACAGCAGTCGTGTTCGCTTGTGCGTCGAGGTGGCGGAAGACCTGCCGCTCGTTCGCGCTGATGAGGTTCAGATCCAGCAGGTTGCACTGAATCTGCTTCGGAACGCGCGAGACGCCGTTCTTGCCGCAGAGTGCTCGCCCGCCATCGTTCGCGTGCGGACCTACCTCGACGACGAGGGCATGGTTTGCCTGGCGGTTACCGACAACGGGCAGGGCCTGCCCAACGGCGTCGAAGGACGACTGTTCGAGCCGTTCTTTTCAACAAAGAGCAAGGGGATGGGCCTCGGCCTGTCTATTAGCAAGACCATCGCCGAGGTTCATGGCGGTCGATTGACCGCGCTCAACAACCCCGGTGGAGGGGCCGTGTTCGAGCTCCGGCTGCCCGCGCACCAGCGTGCGACGGGCATCAACGGAGATCGAAAGGCCAGCGGGAGCGACTCTGTCGCTTCAACATCACCACGATCCAAGAGCCAAGGAGGCGCCGCATGAGCCAGGTACAGACCGAAGAAACCCACATCACCAAGTCGGCGACGGTGTTTATCGTCGATGACGATCCATCGATGCGCGATTCGCTGCGATGGCTGATCGAGTCGGTTGGCCTCAACGTCGAGCCGTTCGCCAACGCCGACGCGTTCCTCGAAGAGTTCTCCGGCGACGCCCCGGGCTGCCTCGTGCTCGACGTACGCATGCCCGGCACCAGCGGCATGGAGCTTCTCGACATGCTCAAGGGCCGAGGCGTCAAGCTGCCGATCATCATGATCAGCGGCCACGGCGACGTCCCGATGGCCGTGCAGGCCCTCAAGCGCGGCGCCATCGACTTCCTTGAGAAGCCATTCCGCGACCAGGAGCTGCTTGAGCAGATCTCGCGTGCGATCGAGGTCGATGAGGAGCGTCGCTCCCGCGCTGCCAGCGTCGCCGGCATCCGCGGCCGGCTCGAGAAGCTCACCCCGCGCGAGCGCGAGGTCATGGAACTGGTCGTCGATGGCTACGCCAACAAGCAGGTTGCTGCGAAGCTGGGCCTGAGCGAGAAGACCATCGAGGTCCACCGCTCGCGAGTCATGAGCAAGATGCGGGCGAAGACCCTGCCATGCCTCGTCAAGATGGCCGTCGCGGTCGGCGTGGCGGAAGCCACCGATTGCGCCGAGCAGGACACCAACACGGTCTGAGCGGCTCGCTTCTACACTTGGCTGTATGACGACCCAGTCGGCAAGCCATGAGTATCGGGTGATCGTGATCGGCGGCGGACACGCTGGCGCAGAAGCCGCGTGGGCCGCCGCCAATCTATTGGGCGAGGACCGATCGGTCGCGCTGGTGACCCTTCGAATCGACACGATCGGCGCGATGAGCTGCAATCCAGCCATCGGCGGGCTCGCAAAAGGCCAACTCGTCAACGAGATCGACGCCATGGGCGGGCTCATGGGCCTCGCCGCCGACGCGACCGGCATCAACTTCGCATTGCTCAATCGCAGCCGGGGACCAGCCGTTCGGGGCCCGCGCACCCAGAGCGACAAGCTAGCCTATCCGAGAGCCGTGCGGTCAATGCTCGAGGCTCGCCCGGAGATCGAGATCATCGAAGCGGCGGTCGAGCAATTTGTGCTCGAGGGTGATCGCGTAGTTGGCGTCCGGCTGGGCCCGGGTACAGGTGAATCGCGCGCGTTCCCGGTCGAGCTGCGAGCGGCCGCGGTCATCCTGACCACTGGCACGTTCATGCGCGGACTGATGCATACCGGCGAACAGAAGTCGCCCGGCGGCCGCCACGGTGAGGCGCCGTCTGTCGGCATTTCGGCTGAGCTGTCAAGGCTCGGGTTCGACCTGGGCCGTCTCCGCACCGGTACGCCGCCGCGCATCCAGAAGTCTTCGATCGAGTGGGACAGCCTCGAAGACCAGCCGCCGGACGAGGAGCCCGAGCCGTTCAGTAGGCTTACGCCCCTGCCATCCGAGTCCGGCGAAGCCTGTGGCTGGGTAGTCGGGGATGTTGCCGCGCCGCGATTCCCGGTGCTCACGCCAACGCCCTGTAAGAAGACCAGCACATCGCCGCAAGCCCACGAATTCGTGCGTCAAAACCTTCATCGTGCACCCATGTTCCGCGGCGATCTCGCCCCAGGCCCACGTTACTGCCCGAGCATAGAAGACAAGGTCCACCGCTTTGCCGAGCGCACCTCGCACACGGTCTTCCTTGAGCTCGAGAGCCTCGAGAGCGACTGGGTTTACTGCAATGGCATCGCGACAAGCCTGCCCGCCGATGTGCAGGACGTCGTCGTCCACACCATGCCCGGTTGTGAAAACGCCCATGTCTACCGGTGGGGGTACGCCGTTGAGTACGACATGGTCCGCCCGCACCAGATCGAGGCGACGTGTCGCACGAAGCGGTACCACGGGCTCTTCCTGGCCGGCCAGATCAACGGCACCAGCGGGTATGAGGAAGCGGCGGCGCAGGGCCTCGTGGCAGGCATCAATGCCGCATTGTTCGCGAGCAGGTGTGAGGCCAACTTTGTTCTTGGGCGCGATGAGGCGTACATCGGCGTGCTGATGGACGACCTCGTGACGCGCACGCCGGTCGAGCCGTATCGCATGTTCACGAGCCGAGCCGAGCACCGATTGCTGCTTCGCAGCGACAACGCCGCCGAACGCCTCACGCCGAAGGCCATCGAGATTGGACTGCTGCGGTCGACCGACATCGGCCAGCAGCGAGTCGAGAGCTTCGAGCAAAGCACGGCAGAAGCCGATGCCCTTCGGCTACTTGTTGCCTCGGCAACGATCAACGGCCGCTCAATGTCGCACGCACTCAGGCAACCGCAGTACGACGACGCGAGCTTCGAGCGTGATGTAACACAGATCGCAGGCCGAGCGTTCGACCCAAGGGTGCTTCGCATGGTCGCGGCCGAGTGTCGCTATGAGCCGTACATCAAGCGTCAGACGAACGAGATCAAGCGGCAGCGGGAAATGGAGCGTCGCCGCATACCTTCGCATGTCGATTACACGACGATGTCGAGCCTGCGCACCGAGGCTCGCCAGTCGCTCGACCGATTTCGCCCGGAGACGTTCGGCCAAGCGTCGCGGCTCGAGGGCGTGACGCCCGCCGATCTCACGCTGCTCGCGGTTCTCGTCGGCCGACAGCGCTAGCCGTCAACTCCGCTGGCGACCCTCGATCACCGCCGTCAGCACGCCGATGGCGATCAGCATGAGGTCGTCGAGGTGCTCGTTGTCCTGCAGCACGGCCACGCCCATCTTGAATACGAACGGGTTGAAGTGTTGGCGAAACACGGCAATCTCGCTTCCGCCGGTGTCGGTCAGATGAAACTTCTGGGGCATGAACGTCGCCGCCGCATCGACCGTTCGACGAAGCAACGCGCGAAACGTCGAGTCTTCTCGAAGCGTGCCGATCTGCTGGCCCTGATCGTCGAACACCATCCACTCGTCGCGGACGAACGTGCTCTTGAGGCCCTTGCGTCGTAGCGAGCCGATCGACTGGCCATTGGGCATCACGACGTCGTAGGTCGCGCCGAAGTCAATGATCTGACGGGCCTTGATACGCAGGAGCTCGGTGTCGCGCGAGCGATCGGTGAAGAGAACGATCTCTTCCTTGAACTTGAACAGCTTCTGGCGGCAGTAGCCCACCATCTGGCCGTCTCGGTCGGTAACAAAAAACTGCGGGACAAGGTCGAAGACCTTGGCCCGGATGGTGTACTGCTCGTTGTGGGTTGCGGCCATGGTGGCCGATATTAGGACCGGCTCAGTCCTCGGCGGTCTCGCCCACGACCCAACGCTCGAAGTGCACGAGCTTGCCGTTGGAGCCCACCAAGTCCTTGATCTTGGTTGCCGGGTCCTTCACGAACGGCTGCTCCACCAGGGCAACCGTCTCGAAGAACTTGCGCATGCCGCCCTCGACCATCTTCTCGGCGATCTCCTGGGGCTTGCCGCTCTCCATCGCCTGGGCGAGGCGGAACTGGCGCTCCTTCTCGATAAGGTCGGCCGGCACATCGTCGGGGTTCACGCCCGCGGGCGTGGGTACTGCTGCCACGATGTGCATGCAGATGTCCTTCATGGTGGCGTCGTCGACGTCACCCTCGGCCTGCAGCAGCACGCCGGTCTTGCCGTCGTGATGCACGTAGCTGGCGAACTTGCCGCCCTGCAGCGCCTTGCCGCGGGCGTAGCTGATGTTCTCGCCCGTCGTGATGCGGATCTCGTCGAGCGTGCCGGTGGCAGAGTCAGGCAGCGCTACATCGCCGGCTCCCGCGTCCTTGGCGGCGTTGGCAATGTTCTGGGTCATGTCGACGAACTTCTCGTTCTTGGCCGTGAAGTCGGTTTCCGCACGGATCTCGACGATTGCGGCCTTGTCGCCGTCGATCGCCACGCCGATGCGGCCCTCGCCCGCAGCGCGGTCGGTCCGGGTCTCCATCTTGCCCTTGAGCTTCTTGCGCAGCAGCTCCTCGGCAGCGTCCTGATCGCCGCCGGCCTCGGTGAGTGCCTTCTTGCACTCCATCATCGAGAGGCCCGTCTTCTGACGCAGCTTCATGACGTCTTTTGCGCTCACTTCGACTTGTGCCATGCTCAGTCTTCTCCGGCTCGATAGGCCGACCCCAGCTCGGGCCGGCGGGTGTCTCGTGGATTCGTGTCGCGTCGCGATGCCAAGAACGGAATCGCGGTGAGTGTCGCTCAGTTTTCGCTGGCCGCAGCGGCCGGCTGGTCGGCCTCGCCCTCAGGGGCGGGCGTGGGAGCATCGGCCGAGTACTGGGCCCGGCGGCTGCGGCGACGCGGCTGCTCGGCGCCGCTCTCGTCCTTGTCGCTGGCGGCCTCGCTCACGCTGCGGCCCTGCTTGCCTTCGGCAACCGCCTTGCACAGCTCGCGGATGATCACGTCGATCGACCGCATGCTGTCGTCATTGCCGGGGATCGGGATGTCGACGACGTCCGGATCGCCATCGGTATCGATGAGCGCGATCGTGGGGATGCCCAGCTTGCGGGCCTCGCGGATGGCGGTCATCTCGCGCTTCACGTCGATGATCATGAGTGCGCCGGGCAGCTTGTCCATCGCGCGCACGCCGTCGAGGTTGCGCCGGATCTTGGTCATCTCGCGGCGGAGCTGGCTCTCCATCTTCTTGGAGTAGCTCGCGAAGTTGTCTTCTTGCTCGATCGCCTCGAGCTCTTCGAGCCGCTTCAGCCGCGTGCGGATCGTGCGGAAGTTGGTCAGCATGCCGCCGAGCCAACGCTCGGTCACGCAGTGCATGCCCACGTCCTTGGCCCGTTCCTCGAGGATGTCCTTGGCCTGGCGCTTGGTGCCCACAAAGCACACGTCCTTGCCCTCGGACACGGTCTTGGCTAGGAACCGCTTGGCCAGGAGCAGGCCCTTCACGGTCTCCTTGATGTCGATGATGTGCAGGCCGTTGCGGCGGTCGTAGATGTAGCGGTTCATCTTCGGGTTCCAGGCGCTGGAGCGCTGCCCGAAGTGGATGCCCGCTTCGATGAGGTCCTTGACGAGAGAGTTTTCGGTTGCTTCGGCCATGGCGGGTGCCTTTCGTGCAGCGTCACCGGCGGTAGCAAGGCCCGACTCCGGCGCTCGGCACTTGACGGCCTACCGGAGTGCCCCGCCCAGGGCGCTTCTGTGAGGACGGCCAACACAGGCCGTTCCGGAATCAAAAAACCGCCGGCTCCCACTCCGCTGACCCGCCCGGAAAGGAACGGGACAAGACTTCAGCATTCGGGTTTGCCCGCGTCGGCACACTCGAGCCACCGTGCCGAAGCGAAGTATAGCCATCGTCGGAGGGGTCGCCCCTGACTTTTGCTGGCCCAAGCCGACGCGATAGGCTGGGTCTGAGTCCGCTCCAATCCCGTTCCTGCCAGGAGAGCCCGCCATGCCCCCCGTCGAGTCTGTGATGCTCCCGCTCGGGTCCAAGGCCCCAGAATTCAGCCTGCTGGATTACTCGGGCAAGAACCCGCCCGGCACTGTGATCGACCTGGATGGATTCCAGGGCGCCAAGGTGCTTGTGGTCGCGTTCATCTGCAACCACTGCCCCTTCGTGAAGCACATCATGGACGAGGTCGCCCGCCTGGGCCGGGATTGCACGAGCAAGGGTGTGGCCTTCGTCGCCATCATGCCCAATGACGTCGATACGCACCCCGATGATGCCCCAGAACGGATGGCCGAGATCGCACGTGAACACGGCTTCGACTTCCCGTACCTCTACGACGCCGATCAGTCGGTGGCCAAGGCCTACCAAGCGGCCTGCACGCCCGATTTCTTCGTGTACGACGCGAACTTTGAGCTTGCCTACCGCGGCCAGCTCGACGACAGCCGTCCCGGCACCGACGAGCCCGTAACCGGCCGCGACCTCCGCATGGCGATCGAAGCCGTAATGACCGGCCAGCCCATCGATTGGCCCCAGAAGCCGAGCATCGGTTGCTCGATCAAGTGGAAGCCCGGCAACGAGCCGGAATACGCGCGCTAAGCCCCCGGTTGCTCGCAGGCCCGCGGTCGCGGGTTGAGCACCCTCCAAGGAGAACATCGTCATGCAGATCCGCAAGATCCTCGCGAGCACCGGCCTGGTCGCACTCGGAGCCGCCGGCGCCACTGGCGTTGCCGTCTTGTCGCAGGCCCAGCCGGCCGCCCCGCAGCAGGCGGCCGTGACGCCCGCCTCGTTCACCACGTCGGCCGCAGCCGGCGAGATCGACAGCGTGCACTCGGGGGTGGTGTTCCGCATCATGCACGGCGGCTCGTCGCCCTTCCACGGCATCTTCCCGGGCATCGAGGGCACGCTCGACCTCGACCCATCGAACCCAGGCGACGCATCGATCGACGTGACCATCGACGTAACGCGCGTGCTGACGGGTAACAACTCGCGAGATGAGCACCTGCGCAGCGCCGACTACTTCAACGTGCGCCAGTTCCCCACGAGCACGTTCAAGGCCAGCGGCGGTAAGGCCAACAGCGACGGCAGCGTCACCGTCAATGGCGAGCTCACGCTGCTCGGCAAGACCCTGCCCGTGTCGGCCACCATCACCAAGACCGGCGAGGGCGATTTCCGCAACCAGCGCTACGCCGGCTACGAGGCCACCATGAGCTTCGATCGCAGCGACTTCAACATGACGGCCGCGATCGACAACGGCGGGCTGGGAGATACCGTCGAGTTGACTGTCTTCGTCAAGGCCGCTCAGTAAAACCGCATGGATCCTCGCATCAACGCTGCGCTGTACGGCGGCGTCGTGCCGGGCGTGATCACCACGTTCGTGCTCGTGGCCGCTGGTGCGCTCGTATCGATCAAGCGCGGCCCGCTCCCGCCGGCTCAGGTCAAGCCGTTCAAACAGCCACCGATGGTCCCTCGAGGCGTCTTCGAGCGGTCCGTCGTGTTCGTGGCGACGCTGCTTGTGGGTGCGGGTGCGGTGCTGTCGATGCGGCTCGTCGAGAGCTACGAGGGCTGGTGGCCCGAGAACGTCAACCTCCGTACCCCGGCGCTCGTGGGGATCGGAGCGGTCATTGCGGCGATTGTCGCGGCTGGGCCGGCGCGATGGTGGTTCGCGCTGCCACTGTGCCTGCTCGGAGGCGTTGCAGTCGGCTACGGCATTCGCGAGCCGCTGTGGTTCACCGAGAATCTCGTCCTTGACATTGCCCTCGATGCGCCCGCCATCGGCGTATCAGCGTTCCTGGTGCAAGTCCTGCTCAATCGCTTGGCAAACCTCGATCGCGGCGTGGTCACGCGGCCCGTACCTGTTGTCGTCTTCGCCGCGTTGCTGGTATCGATTCCGGCGATCATCTTCAACTTCGGAATCAGCGTGTCGTCCCAACAAGCGGGCTTGGTGCAGGCCGTGCTCGTGTCGGGGGCGATCGCCCTGGGCCTGTACGCGCATTCGGCCGGATTCGTCGTCATCCGAGGGCTGGGCGTGCTGGTTGCGATGGCGATTGGCGTATGGCTGCTTCTGGGCCGGGCCGTGGGCTCGCCGTTGCTGACCGAGTGGTCGGTGGCGTTGCTCCTCGTCGCCGCGCTTGGCTGCGGCGTGTGCGCACTCGTCGCGCCCCGGCTCAAGAGCTGGTGGATGCCAGCGTTACTGGTGCTCGTACTTGTCGGCGCGCCATTGGTTACCGCCACGCTCGCCCAGCGAGCCGCGTTCACCGAGAAGGAAGCCGCGTTCGAGGACTACGGCTACTGATCGCCAGCCGGTGACACGAGCCGCGCGCGCCACGCGAGGAACAACGGAATCTCACGCCGTGCCCGGTTCTCTTCGTCTGATCTGGGGCCTGGCTCGCTCTGCCGCTGGCTGGGCCATTCTTCGATGGCCTCGATGGCAAATCCGCACCGCGACAACGCCGACGCATATGCCTGGATCGGCCGGTGGTGCGTCGTGGTCGTGATCGGCTTCCGCCCGCGCGCCGCTGCGCCGGGATTCATCACGATCGGATGCGCGTACGGGGTCAGGTACCCATCGACGCGCCGAAACTGACGCTGGTCCGACTTCGGCGACCGGCCGGGGCCGGACTGTTCCGCTTCGTCCCACTGCCAGCTGGTCTGGCCCGGTGCGCGAAACGCCGGGTGCAACACCACCGCCACGAACCGTCCTTCCGGTCTCAGCGACTGCGCCACGCCGCGGAACACGCCCTCGAGCGTGTCAATGTTCATGAGCGCCATGATGCAGGCGGCGGCATCAAAGTCGCGACCAAGCCCCAACGCGTCGAGCTGCCGGGCGTCGCCGCTCTCGTACTTCTCAAGGCCACCGGCCCGCTTCCTGGCGGCGTCAATCAAGCGCCCCGACGCATCGATGCCCGTAACCCGCACGCCGAGCTGGGCAGCCGCGCGCGCGAGCACGCCCTCACCGCAGGCTACGTCGAGAAGTTGCTCTCCCTCGCGCAAGTCCAGCAGCCGCAGCGTGCCGGGAATGATGACCGCCGAGTGGTGGTCGCTCTGACCCTCACCCACGAGCTTGTCGTACCACGCGGCGACGTGGTCCCAGCCCTTCGCGGTCGACTGTTGGGGCTTCGGCCCGGCCTCCTTGGGCTTCTCGATCGATGCGTTTGGAGCCTTCTTTCCGACGAGCGTGTAGAACCGTGCCGGCGGGGGAGACTCGAACACGAGTTTCTGCCCGGTGCCCGGGTGGTGCAGGGTGAGCTTGCTGGCGTGCAGGCAAAGGCGCAGATGCTTGTTCTTCTTCTCAGCTCCTGTGGGCTCCAGTCCATAGAGGCGATCACCCAGGATCGGATGGCCGGCGTGCCTGAGCTGCACTCGGAGCTGATGCCGTCGCCCGGTCTCGAGTCGCAGCGACACCATCGCTCGGCCCTTGCCCCTTTCAAGCACGCGCGCGTGCGTCACCGCATTGCGCGCCGTCGTCGATGTCGGCGGAGCGACCAATACCGTCCGATGCTCGGGACCATCGAGCAGGCGATCGGCCAGCGTGTGCTCGCCTTGCCACTCAGGCGCTCCTTGCACGACTGCCGTGTACTCGCGCTCTACGCGGTGGGCCCGCAGGTCTTCCTTCAACCACGAATAGACCTCAGGGGTGGTCGCGAAGAGCAGCAGGCCACTCGCGTCCTTGTCCAGCCGATGGACCACCCACACGCGCGCATCGGGCCGCGTGTTCTTCAGCCATCGCTTCACGTGCGCAAGCACCGATTCTCGGTTGGGGTCCTTGTCGGCGGTCACGATGCCCGCGGGCTTCTCGACGACCACGACCCCGTCGTGCTCGCCAAGAATAATCGGCCGGATTTGCGGCGCCTTGGGTCCTGGGCTCGAACCGCGCACGTGTTGCCTCGGTCGAAACTCGACGTGCTGCGACCGATCGCTCCTGGGCGGCTTGCGCCTGGGCTTGCCGCCCTGCTTCGGCGAGCCTCCGGGCTTGCGTGGTGCTGGGCTCACGAGTCGGATCCTTCGCGGCGCGCCCACAGGCCTAGCGATACCTCGATCAGGCGGCGGGCGAACGCGTCCTTCGAGAGCGGGCCGGGCGAGAGTGGCGGCGACCCATCGGCGAACAGGATTGTCGCGTCGATGTCGGGCGAGTCCATCGTTGCCAGCGGATTGAGCACGATCGCCCGGCAGCCCTTGCGGGCCATCTTGTTCATGGCGCGATCGTGGCTGGTCGTGTCTTCCTCCAACGCGAAGCCGATCGCCACAGCTCCGGGCTCCATTGCCGCAGTTGCCGTCGCCAGCAGGTCGGGCACGGGTTCGAGCTCAAGCGTCAGCCCCGCGGCGGTGCGAGGCAACTTGCCGGAAACGGGTGTTGCCGGGCGATAGTCCGCGACCGCGGCCGCCATGATCAGCACGTCGAACGTCGGGGCTTCCTGCACCAGCAGCGCCTCTAGATCCCTCGAAGACCGGAACCGGCGGAGCGTCCACGGCGAATCTGGTGCTTGCTCGGGGTCGGCGTTCGCTGGCCCCGTTTGGGTATTGGTATGAGCAACAACCGGCCCGCCCGTCGGCCCGAGTAGCAGCGTGGTCTTACACCCCTGCCGCGTCGCGGCATCTGCGAGTGCAAGCCCCAGGCGGCCGGATGATCGGTTGGCCAGGTAGCGCACCGCGTCGATGGGTTCGTGCGTAGGCCCCGCGGTGATCAGCACCGATGCCGACGTGGCATTTCCGGCGGATTGCGATGGAGTGTGGCTGGGCATGATGGCTCAAGAAGGAAGGCGGCCCGGGCGTTCATCAAGGCTAGGTTCGGTGGCGGTTGGGTTGGCGCAAAGTGCCCCTGGGCCGCTCCGGGGCTGTCCACTCGGCGTACGCTGTCACGGAACGCCGCCGGGCCCATCGGTCCGTGCGGGGCTATCGCAGACTCCACGCCGAGGCTAATCAGGCCGGTCGGCGTTCACGGTCAGGGCTTCAATCGGGGCACATTCGCGTTATGGCACGAAATCGCAAGAAGCTTGGTGAGATCCTGGTGGCCAAGGGCGTCGTCAGCCAGGAAGACATGGATAAAGCCCTCGGTATCGCCAAGGGCTCCCGCCGACGGGTTGGCCAGGCGCTGGTCGAGGCCGGGTTTGCTACCGACGAGCAGGTCGCCCAGGGGCTGGCCGAGCAGTACGGCGTGCCGTATGTGAATCCGAACGACCCCGCCACGAAGGAGACCGTCCAGGTCGACCTCATCCCTAAGGAGATCGTCCGCAAGCACATGGTGCTACCCGTCGCGAAGGATGGCGGTCGCCTCAAGCTGATCGTCTCCGACCCGATGGACCTCGAGCTGCAGGACATGCTGCGGTTCCGCCTGAACCTTGAGATCGATCCGCTGCTCGCGTCCAAGACCGCTATTCGTATGTTCCTGGAGGGCGGCCCAGAGAACGGCCAGGCCCAGGCCGCATCGGCCGAGCAGGAGGGCAAGCCGGGCGAGAAGGGCCTGGTGACCGCATCGATCGACCGCTCGGTCGATCGCTCGGTTGACAAGTCGATCGACGTTGCGTCCGAGGACGCTCCGATCGTGAAGCTCGTGAACCGCATCCTGAGCGAAGCCGTTCGCATGCGAGCGAGCGACGTGCACATCGAACCGATGGGCGACCGCGTTCGACTTCGGTATCGCATTGATGGCGTGTGCATCGAGCGTGACAACCTGCCCAAGCGCATGCAGCCCGCGTTGCTCAGCCGTGTGAAGCTGAGCGCTGGCATGAACATCGCCGAGAAGCGCATTCCCCAGGACGGTCGCATCAAGCTGCCCGTTGACCAGACCGACATCGACTTCCGTGTGTCGGCCTGCCCGACCTACCACGGCGAGAGCGTGGTGCTGCGTATTCTGCGGCCCGACGCCGTTCGGATCGGTCTGGAAAACCTGGGATTCGAGTCCGACAACCTCGAGGTCTTCAACAAGATCATCCGCCGGCCGAACGGGATCTTCCTCGTGACCGGCCCGACCGGTTCGGGCAAGACCACGACGCTGTATTCGGCGCTCGACGTGCTGAACCGTCCCGACCGCAAGATCATCACTGCAGAAGATCCGGTTGAGTACAACTTCGAGGGCATCAACCAATGCCAGGTTCGCGAGGGCATCGGCCTGACGTTCCCGGCCATCCTGCGAAGCATGCTCCGCCAGGCGCCCAACATCATCCTCGTCGGTGAGATCCGTGATAAGGAAGTGGGCGAGATCGCCATCCAGGCCGCACTGACCGGCCACCTCGTGTTCAGCACGCTGCACACCAACGACGCGCCCAGTGCCATCACGCGTCTGATCGACATGGGCATCAAGCCCTTCCTTGTGGCCAGCTCGATCCAGGCGGTGATGGCTCAGCGCCTCATCCGCATGCTGCACCAGCCCAGTAGGGTGCTCGATGACAATCCCGACCCCAAGTTCCTGCACCTTTGCGGCATTAAGGCCGGAGAGTGGGAGGGCAAGGTCTACAAGCCTGGCAGCGCACCCGAGGCGCCCACCGGCTACAAGGGCCGAAAGGCCATCTTCGAGATGATGCTCATGAACAGCGACCTCCGCGAGATGGCATTCCGCAAGGCTCCCGTGGCCGAGCTACGCCAGGCGGCCATCAAGAGCGGCATGAAGACACTGACCGAGGACGGAAAGCGGAAGATCTTGAAGGGTGATACCACGCCCGACGAAGTCGCCCGCGTGACCCAGACCGCCGACTAACAACGACACCGCGAACCGCCCGGAACCGAGCGGTTCGTTCGACCTGAGGAGACCTTGCATGGCCTCGTACGACGATTCGGGCGACCGCGGCAGCGGCGGCGCCACCGTTCAGATCGACCGACTGCTCGACACCGTGGTCCGCACGGGCGCGAGCGACCTCCACCTGACCGTCGGCCGCAAGCCGACAGTCCGCCTCCACGGCGGGCTGAAGAACCTGGAGACCAAGGTCCTCGACTCGGACGACATGGTGTCGCTGATGAAGTCGATTACCCCAGAGCGGAACCAGCAGGAAATCAACGAGATGGGCGGCACGGACTTCGGGTTCGGCTATGGCGACGCTGCCCGCTTCCGTGTGTCGATCTTCAAGCAGCGCGGCGACCTCGCCCTGGTGCTCCGACTCATCCCCAACGAACTGCTGACCTTCGAACAGATCGGCCTTCCGGAGGCCGTTCGCGATCTCAGCCGCCGTCCTCGTGGCCTGTTCCTGGTGACCGGGCCGACCGGTTCGGGCAAGACCACCAGCCTCGCGACGGTGCTTGACTACATCAACACCTACTACGACCGGCACATCGTGACCATGGAAGACCCCATCGAGTACTTCCACTACCACAAGAAGAGCGTGGTGAACCAGCGCGAGGTGGGCAACGACGTGCCCAGCTTCGCCGAGGCCCTCCGCCGCGTGCTCCGCTCCGACCCGGACGTGATCCTGGTAGGTGAGATGCGTGACCTCGAAACCATCGAGGCGGCCATCCGAGCGGCCGAGACGGGCCACTTAGTGTTCGGCACCCTGCACACCACCGGCGCCGCCAAGACGATCGACCGCGTGGTCGACGCCTTCCCGGTCAGCCAGCAGAACCAGATCCGTGTCCAGCTCTCGACGGCCCTCATCGCTGTGCTCAGCCAGGCCCTGCTCAAGCGGGTCGATAAGCCCGGCCGGATCGCGGCCTACGAGTTCCTTATGGTCACTCCGGCCATCGCCAACCTCATTCGTGAGGGCAAGACGTTCCGCATCGATTCGTCGATCCAGACCGGTGCCAAGTTCGGCATGCAGCTGCTCGATGACCACCTGTGGAACCTCTACACCAAGGGCATCATCAGTGCCGAGGAGATGGTCGATAAGGGCAAGGATCCAGGTGCCCTTCGTGATCGCGTGCATCAGGCGGGCAAGACCATTGGTCGTCCGGAGCTTGACGAAGACGACGTCGCGTGATCAACATGATCGTAATCTGTGTGGGTGTTGGCTGATTCAAGCGATTGATTCGGCCGAGTATCCATGTGTCCCATATTGTTTTGTCCCGACAATCGACCCAGATCTTGGCATCATCACGCGGTGATGGGCGAAGATATGTGGACGCCCGGATGAGCGGGCGATCGGGACTCCGAAGGATTCTGGCATGGCCACAACAAATCCCGAAGAGCTAAAGGGCCGGAAGATCGGCCGCGTGCTCACCAAGATGGGCAAGGTGTCCCGTGAGCAAGTGCACGAGGCGCTGGCGATCCAGCGGACCCGCAAGAAGAAGATCGGCGAGGTCCTCATCGAGCTCGAGTACTGCACCGAGGCCGACGTCCAGGCGGCGCTCGCGGGGCAGGCGGGCATGGCCTACGTCGATCTCGCCGGCAAGGAACTGGACGACGCGACGGTCGACTCAGTGCCGGCGGAGAGCGCTCGGGCATACGGGATTGTCCCGATTGAGTATAACCAGACCGCCCGTCGGGTGAAGATCGCGATGAAGAGCGCGAACAACTTCCGCGCGGTGGACGACCTCCGCCTGCTCCTGGGCATGACCGTCGAGGCGGTGGTCGCCGACCCCGAGCAAATCGACGCCCTGCTCGCCAAGCACTACACCAAGAGCGAGTCGGTGGTCGACGTGGTCAGCAACCTGGCCAAGGACAGCAAGTTTGACGCGCTTGCTGGCCACAGCAGCGACTCGATCGACCTGGACGCCATCGCCACGGCTGCGAGCGACAACCAGGTCGTCAAGCTGCTGAACTTGGTGCTGCTGCAGGCCATCAAGGACAAAGCCAGCGATATCCACTTCGAGCCATTCGAGGACGAGTTCAAGATGCGATACCGCATCGACGGCGTCCTGTATGAGATGGTTCCCCCGCCCAAGCACCTTGGGCCGGCCATTACGAGCCGCGTGAAGGTCATGGCGAACCTAGACATCGCCGAGCGACGCCTGCCGCAGGATGGCCGCATCGAGCTGCAGGTGGGCGGTAAGCCGGTCGACCTTCGTATCGCGGTGCTTCCCACCATGCACGGCGAGAGCGTCGTGATGCGTGTGCTCGACCGTTCGAACGTTGAGCTGAATCTCGAGCGCATCGGCTTCCGCGAGGACGACCTGACCCGCTTCCGGGCACTCATCGAGAAGCCCAACGGCATCGTCGTGGTGACTGGGCCGACTGGCTCGGGCAAGACGACAACGCTGTATGCGGCTCTGGCCGAACTCAACCGGATCGAGACAAAGATCCTGACCAGCGAGGACCCGGTCGAGTACGACATCGACGGCCTCTGCCAGGTGCAGGTGAACGACGACGTTGGGCTGACCTTCGCGAAGGCGCTGCGAAGCTTCCTCCGTCAGGATCCGGACGTGATCCTGGTGGGCGAGATTCGCGACCTCGAGACCGCGCAAATCGCCGTGCAGGCGTCGCTGACCGGTCACTTGGTGCTGAGCACGCTGCACACCAACGACGCGCCGAGTTCCATCGTTCGTTTGATTGATCTCGGTCTCGAGCCGTTCTTGCTGACGGCGACGATCGAGGGCATCGTGGCCCAGCGCCTGGTGCGCAAGATTGCTCCTTCGGCGCGTGAGGCGTATGAGCCGGGCGAGGAAGAGCTGATGGAGCTCGGGCTGCGTGCATCGGACGTCGCGGGCAAGACCTTCTACCGGCCGCGTAGTGATGCGGAATACGGCGGATACAAGGGCCGGATGGCGCTCTTCGAGATCATGACGATGGATGACACGATCCGGGACATGGTGATGCGCGAAGAGAGCCTGAATCTTGTGCGCGAGCACGCTCGCGGTCGTGGCATGCGATCGCTCCGCGAGAGCGGATTGCTGGCGATCTACGAGGGCCAGACGTCGATCGACGAGGTCGTTCGCGAGACGCTGGTCGAGGAATAGGGCCCAGGGGTCGAGGTACCAATCGCCGCGGCGACGGATCGCGGATCAGGAGTTCGAAGGTATGGCAACGTTCACGTACGAAGCTCGCGACGCCCAGGGCAAGATGCGCAAGGGCACCCTGGAGGCCAACACCGACGAGGAGGCCATCGGCCGGCTCAAGAGCCAGAGCCTGTACCCCACCTCGGTGCGCGAGCAGAAGGTGAAGAAATCCGAGGGCGCGGAGGGCCCGGCAGTCAAGAAGAAGCGCGGTGGCGGGATCGTGCTCTTCGGCAAGGTCAAGAAGAAGCAGCTCACGCAGTTCACGCGTCAGCTGTCGACCCTGCAGGACGCGGGCCTTCCGCTCCTCCGGAGCCTCCAGATCCTGGAGGGCCAAACCAAGCCCGGCCCGCTGAAGAACGTGCTGATCGACCTGACCGATGAGGTGCAGGGTGGTTCGAGCCTCTCGGAGGCCATGTCCAAGCACCCCAAGGCGTTCGATCGCTTGTACGTCAAGATGATCGCGGCCGGTGAGGTCGGCGGCGTGCTGGACATCATCCTCCAGCGCCTGGCCGAATTCATGGAGAAGGCCCAGCGGCTGAAGCGGCAGATCCGCGGCGCGCTGGTCTATCCGCTTGTGGTCGTGTTCGTGGCGGTGGTCATCCTCGTCATGATCATGGTGGTCATCATCCCGCAGTTCCAGAAGATCTTCGAGGACTTCGGCGTCGAGTTGCCCTGGCTGACCATCTGGCTCACTGATACGAGCATGTGGATGGCCGGCCGCCAGCCTGGCCAGGTCGTGCCGGGTGCGGTGATCTTCGTCGGCACGATCATCGCGATCCCGTTCGCATGGAAGCTCATTCGCCTGGCCAAGCCCGGACGGGCGCTCACCGACAGGCTGGTGTTGTGGACGCCGGTTGTGGGCGGTGTGAGCCGCAAGTCGACGGTGGCGAAGTTCACGCGAACGCTGGGAACGCTGATCTCTGCTGGCGTGCCGATCCTTGAGGCCATCCGTATTACGGCCGACACCTCGGGTAACGCGGTGTTCGAGAAGGCGCTGCTCCGCGTACACGATGCAGTGCGCGAGGGCGAGAGCTTCGCCGTGCCGCTTCGTGAGAGCAAGACCTGCGAGCCCATCGTGGTCAACATGGTGGACGTGGGTGAAGAGACCGGCGAGTTGGACGTGATGCTGATGAAGGTCGCCGACAACTACGACGAAGAGGTCGACGTCGCTGTGAAGGCCGCCCTGTCGCTGCTCGAGCCGCTGATGGTTGTTGGCATCGGTGTCATGGTGGGCGTGATCGTGATCGCAATGTTCCTGCCGATGGTGGCGATGATCGAGTCGCTCAACGGCGGGGGTCTGTGAATCTGTCGGGGCTGCGTGCCGGCGCGGGGCGGCTTGGGGAGGGCGCCTTCGCGTCGGCACGCCCCGGCGGTTTTGGGGGACACGGGCCGATCGGCCCGGATGCATCGAAGGGGTCGCGTGGTCTTCGCGGCCCGAGGAAGGGACAACGCCCGATGGCAGGACTGACCCGGACAACTCGGACGGCTTCGCGCACGGGCGCGGCGGCGCGGTCGGGCTTCACGATCGTTGAGCTCGGCGTGTCGATCCTGGTGATCTCCATCCTTATTGGATTGCTGCTGATTGGCCTGAACCAGCTTTCTCGTTCTGCCCAGAGCGGGGCCGAGCGGGCGAATGTGAACGCGATCAAGATCGCGATCCAAGCCTTCAAGAACGACTTCGGCTTCGCGCCGCCGTTGGTCAAGGATGGGCTGACCTACCCGGCCGGCACGCCATCGACATCGCCCCTGGTCAGCTCGGGCGGAAGCAACTTTGTCGACGTATACCGGACTGATGTTGTTGCTGACGTCGAGTTCCTGCAAGGCCAGGCCCCGACCATGGCGGACCTGCGTTTCAGCGTATACAGCCTGTCCTATTACCTCGTTGGCGTGCTTGATGCCGACTACGACGGCAATGATGGCGTCGGCTTCCGCGAGCCGAATCGCGATGGCACCTTCCGTAAGGCCGGCGGACGATTGACCGAGCCGCTCTTTGACGTCGCGGGCGATGGCGATCGGCTGACTGAGATCGATAGTGAGGAAGGTCGCTTCGAGCTTCGCGACCGCAACGGTGTGGCGTACCGCTACTACCGCTGGCTGCCCATCGACGCATCGAGCGCGACCGACGTCACCGATCTCCGACGTGTGCCGAGTCTGCTGGGCGATCCGGCGGACAACGTCGAGCTTCGCGATGCGGAGTACGCGATCGTCGCGGCCGGCCCGAACCGCGTGTTCGGCGATCTCGAGACAGAGTCAATCGAAGAGCTCGAGGCAGCGCTCGGCCGGGGCAAGACGCCCGCCCAGCTCGCGGCTGAGGGGCGGGCCGACAACATCGTGGAGGTGGGGCGGTGAACACGCTGCGCATCGATCCCGGAGATCATCGGAGCGTTCGTCGGCGTGCGTTCACGCTGGTCGAGCTGATCCTGGTGATCATCATCATCCTGATCTTGGCGGCGATCGCCATCCCGGCGTACGCGTCGCTGACGTATAGCAGCAACCAGACAGGGGCTGCCAACGCCGTGCAGGCGGCGCTCCAGAGCGCCCGCGAGGCAGCGGTCCGAGCGGGCTCGGGGCGTGACGCCGCGGCGGTGTTCTTGCTGGGCGAGGATGGCCGAACCCGCATCGTGGTAGCCCAGGTCGAGGCGAACATCCTGGACAGTGCCGGTAGCGCCGAAGTCCAACGCGACATCCTGGTTCCGGCGCAGGGCGTCGAGGTTGTGGTGCTGCCACGCAACTGGTCGGTTCGTGGCTATGCGAAGCCGACGGCGCTCTCGACTGCTGGTGGTGCCAGGCCCGACAACCTCGGCTGGTATGAAGACACGTATCAGGGCACAGACCGGGACCAGGGCCAGTGGGTCTTCCCGGAGACGGTGTTCTACGAGCAGGCCCAAGGCGACAACGGCGAGAGCCGTCAATCGTTCATGGTGCGTTTCGAGGGTGGCACGGGTCGCTTTCTGAGCTCGGCAACGAGCAAGGCGCTGTACATCGATCCCGCGCCGACGCTGTTGTTCCGCGATCCCGGCTCGCCTCCGTGGAACACGTACCGGGTTGACCGCGAGGAGAATCTCGGCCGATTCGTTCGCAAAGTGCTGGCCGACCCGGCGCTAACGCTAAACCAGCAGCGTCAGTTGCTGGGCGACGAGGCTAGCGACACCGTACTGGTCGGCCCGGTAAGCCAGATCGCCGTGTACAACGAGAAGCGGCTGGCGGATGCTATCGGGGCCGACGGGCTCAACCGGAGCACCGATACGCTTTACAGCCCGATCGCCGGCTCGGTGAGCGGACCGGAGTACGACACGGCGATCTTTGGCTCGGTTACACGAACCGAGATCAATCTGAGGATCGGCCTGTGGATGCGTGCGAGCGATCGCCAAGCAGGAGCATTACCCGCATCCGAAACATCAGATGCGCGCATCTTCCTGGTCTCGCGATACCTGGGCCAGCCCGTCGAGGCAGCACGCCTTGCGGAGGGAGACTGAGAATGCAGGGGCGGACCTTGAGCATGCGGCAACGACGACGCACCCGCGCGGTGGCCGCGTTCACGCTCATCGAAGTACTGATGTCCATCTTCGTGCTCGCGCTCGGGCTGCTGGGACTGGGCGCGCTCATTCCTGGCATCATCCGAGAGCAGCGGGTCGCGTCGGATCGCACGCTGGGCATTGTGGTCGCGAACGACGCGCGGGCGTATCTGAACGCGCGCCCGGACCTGCTGCGGCTCGGGCTCAAGCCACGGGTGGGTACGGGCCTGAGCACGGGCACGGGCCGCGAGTTCGGCTTCGGCTCGTTGCTCCTCGATGATCAGTGGTCCGAAGCGTACGAGTGGGACCTCGCCGGGCTCGATGTCAGCCTGTATGAGGACGAGGGGAACGTTGTGATCGGCGACCGTGTCGGCGGCGTCGATCCGGTTCGCATCCCGCTGATCGATCGGCTGTACCCGACGCCCGCTTCGAACCTGGACGAGCCACAGTTCGTGTGGGACTTCGTCGCACGCCGGCTGCCCCCGATCGAAGACGAAGGCTTCTCGCTGCTGGCCGACTCAGAGTACACGCCCGCATCTCCATCGCGAGAGCTTTCGCAGTGGCGTGCGGGCTTGGAGATCGCCGTGTTCGTTCGGCGTGTCGATACCGGCATCCGGGTGCCCGCAGGGGAGACGGGCTACACGGTCATGCTCGGCCTCGCATCCACGACTGTTCTGCCCGTCGGCCTGACGGAGATGGGCGCGCTCACGGCCGCCGGTGGCAATACTGGCCAGGGCGAGATCTACGCGCCCCCGATGACATTGGGGGCTGAGTACGACGGCAATCGCTCGAACGTATTGCGTCTCGAGAGCGACCCGACAGCCTCGGGCCTCGTGCCCGCCGGGTCGGTATCGCTCGACAACAAGCTGCGCCTTGCAAGCCAGGTGGGCCAGCAGCTCGTGGACAATCTTGGGAACGTCTACACGGTCGAGGAGACGCTCGACTTTGGCTCAAACTTCGCTGAGGTTCGCATTCGTCCCGGCATCGATGGCTGGGTCCCTCGAACCTCGGCCAGTACACCGAACTGGGATGACGAAGAGGCGTGGACGGAGATCCGTCAGGTCGTCTTCGTACCCCAGCCGCCGGCGACGGTGATCGTGTACCGCGTTGGCATCGATGCTGACGAGATCGAGTCGCCCTCGGGCTCGGGCGCAGGGAGGCTGCCGCTGTGAAGAAGCTGATGCGAGCCAACCCAATGAAAGCCAACGGGAAGCGTCGTGCGCGAGTTCTGGCGCGTGCCAGCGGCCGGGCGGCGGGCTTCACCCTCGTCGAGATGCTGGTGGCGGTGGGCGCGGTCGCGTTCGTGGCTGTGGGCATCGCGAGCATCTTCGCGTCGGTCGGCGATACGGTGTCGCGCGGCCGCAGCGTAAGCGCCATCACGCAGTACGCCGCGGTGCTCGAGCGGCAGATGCGCGAGGACTTCGCTGCCATGACCCGCGACGGGTACATGATCATCCGGCACGAGTACGCCGACGAGCGCAACCCGATACCTCTCTTTGCCGACCAGCCGATCAGCCAGTGGCGTGAGCGGCGAATCGACGAGATCATGTTCTTCGTCGACGAGCGGTCGGCCTCGGCCCGCGAGCCATTGGCCCCCGGTTTTGTGCCCGAGGGCTCGAGCGCTCGCATCTATTACGGCATCGGACAGCGGATGGAGATCGACGTTGATCCGTCGAGCGCCTACGCCCAGCCTGACGTCGTGACTGTGAATCGCATACCTGATACCACGTCAGGGCACCTGCCTGGCTCACAGACGCCCGGCAACCCGAATCGGTTCGCCAACAGCTGGACGCTGCTGCGCCACTCCACCGCGCTGGTGAGCATCGGTGGCGGCATCGTCGACGCGCCATTCGCGGCCGGGCCGTACTCGAACCCGGATGTGTGGCGCGACAATCGCCTGCAGGTGGGCCTGCAGCCGGCCGGCGACAGCATCTTCCGATCGATCAACATACTCAACTATGGTTCCTGCGATCCGCTCCTGTTCCCGCCGGTACAAGGCATCCGAGAAACCGCGGGCATCAGCGATCCCAACGTCGGCCCCCGGTTCGAGTCGGGCCTGGTCGACGTTGCGACGACGAACCTCGAGGAGATCCGCGGCATCGTCCAGTCGTCGGCTGGCCTTCTTGTCGACACCGCACCCACGCCGTTCCAGTACGCGTACCTGTCGCCCGCTCAGCTAGCGCCGGATTGCAGCCTGTACGTTGGTCCCGAGCGAACCATCGGCCCGGTGGGCGTGCAGCAGGCGTGGATGCTTGATGGCATGCCCGCGCCCAGCCATCGCACGCAGATCGACTTCGATCCCTCGCAGTTCGTCGACCCGGGCCAGGAGCTGACGTACCGCAGCATCTCGCTGAGCGACGACGAGGTGGCACGCGTGCGCTACGAGCCCGCGCCGCCCGATCTACACACCGCACTGGCCGATTCGGTGTCCAACCCGATCCGTGGCGCCCTACGCATCGCCGACCAGAACGCGCTGGCGTCGTCGGCGTTCATCCCCCGCGTGTCGGAGTTCATCGTCGAGTGGAGCTTCGGCAAGACCGACGAGGACGGCGAGATGATCTGGCATGGAGCCGAGCGCGGCATCGACTATGACAAGGATGGCACGGACGATCGATTCGTCTATCCCTACCCGCGGTATGACAAGGAAGTCCGCGGTACCGTGGACGATCTTGCGGGATCGTTCTTTGTTCCATACCGGTTGCGGGAGCCTGCGGGCAGCGGGATCGCGGATGTCGGCGAGGATGCACGCGAGTTCATCGACCTGCCTCGACTCGGCCAGCCGCTCGGAAGCTTCCTTCGCGGCGACTTTGCCGACGTCGGCGACACGCACGCGAGCTATCCGGTGGTGCCAGAAGTGGTCCATGGGGTGCGGACTTCTGGCCTCGGCACGGCTGGTCCGGCTGACGCGGTCGTGTCGTACTTCGGCTACACGCTGCCGTTCTTCGACGCCGACGATCCCGATGGCGACGGCAACCTTGCAGATGCCGCCGCGGTGAACACGCTTGACTGGCCCTGGCCCGAGCTCGTCCGCGTCACGGTGACGCTGACAGATCCGGGCGATGAGACGATCGAACGAACCTTCCAGTACGTCTTCCCCACACCAGGTAACCCGGTGCGATGACTGGAGCGAGCGCCACTGCGAGGCGGCAATACGCAATCGGGGAGGGATTGGACATGCGACGCATGCGAATGAACATGGGTGCGACCAAGGCTTTGCGGACCGCCAGCGGCAATCTGGCGGCGCGACGGGGCTCGACATTGATCCTCGTGGTGGCAACGCTCGCGCTGCTGGCCGTGCTGACGGTTGCCTATGTCAGCATCGGCGGCGGCGATCGGCGCTCGGCCCGAACGACGACCCGCGCCGCCGAGATTGATCGCCAGGCCCAGCACTTCGGCGATTACCTCGTGGGCATCGTGGGTGACGATGCCCTGTCGGTGTACTTCGACGGCTTCGACGCCGCTGGCAACCCGATCTTCATGACCGAAGCGGTCGATATGCCGCGCACCGACTTCGACCGCACGTTCGATGGCGAGCCGGTTTCCGGCACGCCCCAGCCCAAGCTCACCTACCTCGGTCGCGCATTCAACCCGATCGGCACCCTGCCGCCGTTGCGGCCTTCGGATGATCCTACCGATCCCGCAAACCGATCGGGTTTCTTCAATGACCTGTTGCCCTTCGGGCCGAGCGATCCGTGGCTTGCCGCGAGCGAGCCGACGTACATCCGCGGATCCAGCGACACGTTCAGCTCGCCGGCGTACGTCGATCGCGTGGACTGGGCCAAGATCTCCAATGTCGGACCCAACGGGCTGTTTAGCAACCTATTCAACATGCGCGGCAACTTTGACGCGTTGCCGGGTGTTGGTACCGGTGAAATGAGCGATCCGAACAGGATGTTCGTGACGGATAGCAGCGGTACTCCAACTCGGAGCCGGGTCTACGGCGGCCAGGCGAACCCTGAAGTTCCAGCGCACTTCGACAGTTTGCAGGTTGGTTCGTTTCGACCTGTCAATTTTGACAACGGTTTTGGAGTTGGCGACGAACAGTACATGCCCTACATGTGGGCCGACGCCGACGGTGATGGCTTCTTCGATTCACGCTGGCAGGAACTCGTCGATGTGACGGTGCCGGGCAACCCTGGGACCTTCATCCCGCGATCGGTCGTGCCGACCGAGGGCCAGCTGCGCTGGTTTGTGGCGACGCGGATCGTCGATCTTTCGGGCCGTGTGAATGTCAACACGGCGCGTGGGCTTCTGCAGCCGGTTCCTGGTTCTGGCACGTACGACGGAGCGCCGACAAACGCTGACCGTCTCGGTGCCTCGCCCGCCGATATCGACGTACGTCGCGTACTGACCGGCGAGAACGGTTGGGTCCAGCACAATACGTTCATGGATGAAGCGCCGCAGCCAACGTCCGGAGGCGCGCAGGACTACGACAGCTACGACAACTTTGGTATCTCCCAGGCGCTCGGCAACCAGGGATTCTGGGCACTCCGTCGCGTGCTGAACGGCGAGCACCCGCCGGCCGGCACCTTGGCGTGGGGCGCCGGGGACGACCCACTGCTGCCCGATCAGCGTCGCCTGGAGTACAGCGAGTTTCGCCGCAGCGGCAGCGAGATCCTGAGCAACGACACCGAAGGGGCCTACCGGCAATACGGCTTCGGCGTCGAGGATCTCGGCGAGTTGCTCGCCTTCGATGGTTTGAACGATCCGCAGAACTTGTCAAGCCTTGAGCGTGCCGTAGGCGGTCGCGATGGTTCCGAAGAGAACCTGAGCCCACTGCGCGAGAACCGCTCGCTGCAGGTCGAACGCGATCTCTCTGACCCTGATGCGTTGCTGGCACAAAAGCACATTGGCGTACGGCAGCACCTGACCACCTTGAGCGGCGGCATCCCGCGCGTGCCCACGCGCGTGCGGCTGACAACGCCCTCGCCGACGGTGCTGGACTTCTTCACCACCATCTCGACACTGCCAGACAGCACGGTTGCGGTCGATCCTTCGAGCGAGGATCCGACGGTGCTCCAGGATGGGTACCGGCTGCTGACCTTGGCGGCCCCGCAGGACCTGCCATCGTCGGGTCCGCTCGGCGAAGTGCCGGCGCGACTCCGTCGCAACGCGCACCCGCTCTTCCGCACGTTCGCCAACGCGCTGATGCCGTCGGCAGACGAGGTCGACGCGTGGGATCCGACCAATAGCCAGTGGCAGACAACTTTTTACGGTTTCGACCGCCTGTTCTCGCTCCGCACGGCGGCGCACGCTGTTGCCAACACCATCGACATGTTCGATGGCGACCACATCCCCAGCGCGTTTACACTCCTCGTGAACGGTGACGGCACGACACGGGCCAACCTGGAAGGCAATCCTGCGTGGCAGGATGTGTTCCCCTGGTGGAGCCAGCCCGAAGATGCCACCGGTTCGGCTCCTCCTGGTGTCAGTGGCCGGCTCGACTTCGGCGACGAGCGTCTCCCCCCTGGCGCGACGGAGGCGGAGAACGTCGCCGCGATGAACGTGTATGGGCTCGAGGTCCATCCGGTCATCACGCAGGTCGTGCTGTACAACGTCTTCACCGATTCGACGACCGGCACGTCGGAGTACGTTCCGCCAAGTGGTGGAGGTTCTGGCCCGATTTTCGGCCCCGGTGGTGGTGGGGCCCAACCCATCACGATCGACTTCGATACGAACCCGAACACGAATGACGACTTCGTCGGGCAGATCTTCGCGGTCCAGTTGACCAACCCGTACTCGACGGACATCGATGTTCGGAACGATCAGTACTTCGTTCGCTTCGGCGAGTTGGGTGGCCCCGTGGCCAGCCCGCAGTTGGTCGATGGTCTCGAGATTCCCGCGGGCACGCGAATTCCCGCCGGCGGGAGCATCATCCTCTACGTCGAAACCGAGGACACAAGCGGCGACATGGTCGCGGATCGCGCGAACCGGGCCGCGCCGGGCTTCTTCCCGGTGGCCGCGGTCGACGTCGAGTCCTGGATCACACTCCACCTGACGAACAGCAGCCCGGATCTCCAGCTTGTCAGGTTCGATGCTGACGTATCGGCGGTCGATGACTTCCTGGCGGGGCCCCCCGGGGGCGTTGCTGTGGAGTCCGACGCGAACCGTGAAGTGACGCTGTGGACGCGCCTGAACCGCATCGTTGTCGGCTCCAATCCCAACGCGTATACCGATGTCATGCTGGACCGGCTCTTTGACCCGGCCCCCTTTAGCGATCGGCCCACGCTTGATCGGCGGCCTCCGGCTGTAGACACCGATGTTGACGTGACCGTCGCGGGCCCCGATACGGGCACCGCGGCCGATGCCATCGACAACACAGGTTTCTCGATCGTCACCTGGGGCACGATCGCCCGGCCAACTGGAGCTGTCGACGCCCCCAACGGCACCCTCCCGGCGTACATCCTCGAGAAGCCGTTTACCGATCCGACGGTCGGCACAGAAGCGCTGACGTCGCTGAACGCGGTCGCTGTGGATGACCTGGTGCTGCCCGCCCCCCTCAGTCCGGGCTTCTCGCTGAATCGCGGGCAGTTCATCGGAGGCGGGAAGCTGCGCACCGCCGAGCGGGCGCTGACGGACATCTTCAGCAACGTGGACGGATCGGAAGGAACGCTCGCGCAGATTCCAACCGATATCACCCTCGCGGCTGAGAACACGGCCCACCAGCATCGCGAGATCGTGACGTCCAGCCGCCATCCGGATGGAGTGACGCAGTTCGAAGACGTCTATGTCAACCCGCTTCGCAACGACAACCGTGGTCTGCTGGAAGATCCCTCGTCGACGCGGACGTCGCGCATGCTGCGGCCGGGCGACTTCCTCGGCGCGCCGGCTGTCGGTCCCGTGCAGATGCCTGTCCGGGACGCCCCGGTCTCCCCGCCGGAACTCGATTGGTTTACGACCGGTGAGTTGCTGACCCTGGCGCTCGGCTACAACGAGGCGCCCGCGCCCAACCTGCCGGAGTCCTACGCGAGCCTCCCCCAAGACACGTTCGGCCTGCTCGATCGCGCCCACCTATCGCTTAACCTGCCTGCCCCGTTCGTCGACCTTGATTCGACGGGGGACTTTACCGCGGGTGATGAGCATCGCGGCTTAGGCGTGCCCCATGCGATGGCGATCACGAGCAACATCACGACGATCGAAGCGCCCATCAACTCGCGGACGCCCATTGCCGGCCTCGTGAACCTGAACACGGCCACCGAGGTGACGACGAGCGTACTTCCGGGGCTGGCCCCGACGTTCGAGAGCACGATCGACCCGACGCTCGCTTGGATCAGCGATGGCGGGGCGCAACTCCACGACGCGCGCTCTGACGTCGCAGCGGGCATCCGTTCGTATCGCGACAAGTCGGCGGCGTTGCCCCGCCAGGGCGCAGCCGTGCCCTTCTACAGCACTTCGGCACAGGGCGATAGCGATCCCGACGACCTGTTCGGGCGACAGAATTCGACCGGCATCATCGGCCTGCGTGAGCACACCGGCTTGCTCTCGGTGGGTGAGGTGCTGGCCGCCGATACGCTGCCTACGAGCGGCCCGATCATCGGTCCATCGACCTATGCAAGGCCGCACATGATCCGCCGACTGGGACAGGATGGTCGAGAGCTTAACGTCGATGGCGTTGATGCAGTGCGCTACGACGATGCCGACGGTGCGGTTGATCGGGGCGTAGCTGTCGGAACCTTCGAGAGCGATGGCGTCGCCGACGACTACGACGAGCAGCTCGCGCTCTACAACGGCATGGCCAACACCGTGTCGGTGCGAAGCGACGTGTACGCGATCTGGTTCGTCATGCACGGCTATGCCCGCGAAGACGTCGAGGGCCTGCGTCAGGACGATCCGATGGTGCCTTCGGTGGCGCGTCGCTACCTCATCGTGGTCGATCGCTCGAACGTGCGTCGTGCGGGCGACAAGCCGAAGATCCTCCTGTTCGACGAGCTCCCGCTGTAGGCGGCAAGGGGAGGTCCGTCTACGTCGGAACTCGATCGACAGGACTGCGTGGGGTGGCGGCCGGGCGGCAACCAGGGAGGCGCCCGGTCGTCTCTTTTGCTTCTGGCAGAAGGTCTATCCATTGGGCCTCGGTCTACAGTTGTCTGTCCAGGGTGTAGCTCAGCTTGGTAGAGCACCTGCTTTGGGAGCAGGAAGTCGCAGGTTCGAATCCTGTCACCCTGATTCGATCCCACGCTCCGCGGCCCGCACGAACCTTCGCACTCGCGAGGCCTCCTCATAGGCCGCACGCAGGAGCATGCTCCGCTGGTGCAGAAGGGAGTCGTCATGGAACGCGTCATGGTGTGGATATCGCTGGCTCTGGCGATGTGCCTGATCAGCGCTCGTCCGCTATGGGCGACCGATCGGTACTTCGAGGACCAGCACGTCGAGTCTGCGGCCAATGTCGTCAAGCTTGATGCAACCTCTCCGGACAACGCGGGCGAGCGACCACGGCCGTTCGCGAGCAACTTCACGTATGTGCTGACGCGCGTGAGCGACGGGCAGACACTGTGGAGCCGCAAGCAGGATGCGTGGGAGCCCTCACCCATTCGAGCCTTTGTCCATGACGACGGATGGGTAGTCGTGTGGAACTCGCGCCACGAGCTCATGGTGCTTGAAAAAGACACAGGATCCATCAAGGCACGAGCGTCCATTCTCGACCAGTTTCCCGAAGCCGAGTCAAAGAAGTACGTGCATTACAGCACAGCGGGGCCGATGTGGTCCTCCGGGTCGAAGTGGGCGTTCGCATCGGTCGAGGGCCGGACGGTGTTCGTCATCACGACGGGCTGGGGCCGACACGTGGTGATGGATGTAGCGAGGGGCAAGTACGTCCAGCTCAGCGATGCGGGCATTGAGCAACTCGAAGGGGCCCTGCTAGCAGCGGCAAGAGAGACGCTGCGCGTTGCTGTCGAGAACCTTGATGCGTTGTGTGTATCGCGGCGCATGGTCCTTGGTGAGCAAATCGAGGCACCAGTCAGTCCCGGCGAGATTGCGTCTGCCGTGGCGATGCTGCTCCGGGCCGAAGACCGGGCCATCTTGCCGGACCTCCGGGAATTGGAGCAGTGCGCTTACGTTGGTTCGTCCGGCGGCTGGTGGGACATCGATGGGAAGTACGAAGGCGGGATCAACCCCTTCCAGCAGCGCGAGTTCACGCTTCGGCGCATCGCCCAACTCGGGTTGCGACGATTCGGAGAGGCTCCGGCGGCGCAGCCCGGCGTGCAGATCTCTGGCGCCGAAACCATCGGGACAAATCTGCCAGCACCCAGGGCCGAGCGGGTCGACCTCCTACAGCCTGGCATGAAGCCGCGTGCAATCCTCGAGGCGATCGGACATCCGGATCAACTCCGATTCGGCCGCCAGGGAAGGTGGGAATACGACATCGACGGCGACGAGCCTTTCACGCTCGTGATCCACTTCGATCAGGACCACAGGCAGCTCGAGCTTACGGAGCGCGTGCCGCCCAAGTGGCTCGATGATGAGCGATGGGACGATGTCTTTGGCCTGAACTAGCTTCAAGGAGACGCGTGGATTCGGATGACACCGATGAACGGCCTGGATCTGAGCCATCCACACGCACAACACATGAAAGCGGAGAGGGGGGGATTCGAACCCCCGAGGGGCGTAAACCCCCACACGAATTCCAATCGTGCGCCTTAAACCGCTCAGCCACCTCTCCGTGGTCGCGTCTGGCTTCACGCCTGTTCGCGAGCGGGTGACAGGATAGGGCCGATTGGGACGCGAGGCGATCCTGCCGCGACCGAGCCGGGGTCCAATCATCCTCCATGCCCGCTGATCAGGACAGCCTGCCCGATGCGACCCAGCCACCGCCGATCTGCGGGCTGCTCATCGTCGACAAGCCGATTGGCCCGAGTTCGATGGCAGTGTGCGCTCGTGTCCGGTCCGCGCTCCGCCGTGGCGGGGCACCCAAACGGGTGAAGGTTGGCCACGGGGGCACGCTCGACCCGCTTGCGAGCGGCGTCTTGGTCATCCTGTGTGGCAAGGCCACGCCGTTGTGCGATCGCGTGATGGCCGGCGAGAAGCGTTACGAAGCTCGGGTCGATCTCTCGGCCTTCACCACGACCGACGACCGCGAGGGCGAGCGGACCGAGGTGGCCGTGGAGGAACCACCAAGTGAGCAGGACGTGCTCGCCTCGGTCGCGAGTTTCATAGGCGACACGCTCCAGAGGCCGCCCATATTCAGCGCGATGAAGGTGGGGGGCCGAAGGGCATACGCCCTCGCGCGCAAGGGCCAAGCGGTAGAACTCGACCCGCGTCCGATTCGGATCGAATCGATCGGTGTGCTGAGTTACGAATGGCCCTACGTCGAGCTCGACGTCCGTTGCGGCAAGGGCGTCTACATCCGCAGCCTTGCTCGCGACCTGGGCACCGCACTGGGCACCGGTGGATCGCTTGCTGCGCTCCGACGGACAGCCGTGGGTGCGTTCAAGATCGATCGCGCGATCCGCCTGGACGATTTGCCAAACGAGATGATCCAGTCAGACTTGCTGCCGATCGATGCGTGGATGAGTGGCTCGCCCGATCCTCAGCCCTGACCGCTCGATTGCTCGGGCGTATCGCTGAGGTCTCCTGAGGCCTCGGCAGGCGATTCATCTTCGCTACCAACAACCTTGAGGTTGAGCCGCTGGGCCATCGCGTCGAACGAGAACGGGTTGACGGTGCGGACCGTCTCGACGAGCTCATCGCGTCGCAAGACGAAGTCGAGGAAGTCCGCTTGCATGCGATATACCTCGGCCGTCAGCGGCGTAATGCTCTCGACCGTGCCGACGCCAAGGGTGAGCGTGGAGGCGATAGGCACGCTGACGGTGCGTGCGGTACGCGGGGTCTCTTCGATGGCGGTGAGCGGGTCGATGGACTCATACACGCCCATGACCACCTCGCGGAACGACTCTGCGTTGAGTGCCGGTATCGCCGGAGACTGGCCGAATCCGATCGGGTTCGTGACGTCGGCCGGTGTGACTCGGATCGTCTGCAACTCGGGCGCTTCGATGTCACCAGCAAGCGCATCGGCGAGTTGGACTGCTGCGGCCGTCAGGCCACTCTCAGCGGCCGTCTGCCCGATCGCGTCGGCTTGGGCCTGCAATTGCTCGAAGACTCGGAGTGCCTTCCAGTCTTGCACGACCTGGCCGCGGATCTCCTCGATGCTGTCGGGGCGAGACTCGTCGCGCACGTCGAGCACCGTGTAGAAATAGACGTTGCCCGAGCCATCGGTCGCCGGCACGTCGGTCACGGGCAGGCCCTTCTGGATCGCGAGCCGAGCGCCGAGCTCCGGGCGCAGCTCACGCACGGCGAACAAGACCTGGGCGATGGGTGCCCGCGTCGAGCCGATGTTGATCTGGGCGCTGCCAAAGCCCTCGAGCGTTTGCATCTCCGACGGCCACAACCACGTGTCGGGGCGCACGATCTCGGGCATCGGAAGTTCGACTGAGCCGTCCTCGGCTTCGGGGAAGCGCGACAGGCTGACCGAGTCGACCATTTGTTGCGCGACATCCTCGAAGCTCGGACGCTGGCTGGCAAAGTCGCTCGGTAACCGCTTGTAGGGCCCGTCGGACTCGAGTGCACGCGTCGCCTCGCCCATCGCGCCAACGAACGCCTGCTGAGCGGCCCGAATCACGTCGTCTGCGATCTCGCGACGAAGGCTGTCCTCGATCCGCGGTCTGGCGTCGTCAAATGACTCGGGCTCTTGGTCCCGGGCCTCATCCTCGCGGACCATGGCCTGGTACCGCTTGCGGACCTCAAGCGGATCCGGCGAGACGTTGCCCTCGATCGCTTCGCGGTCGAGCTTGAGGTACTCGATCTTGAGCCGCTCGGGCAGTGTGTAGCCGATCCCGAATTCACCCGTGCCAAGCGGCGTCGAGGCGAAACGCCCGAAGTGCTCCTGCAGGTCTGCATCCGTTGGCTCGCCCACGATGCCAGGGGCTTCGGCGACGAGCTGGCGGCTATCGAACCAGAATGACTCAACCGATGCCTGGCGCTGCCGATCGGCCGCATCGCGCACCGCGCGAGCGTCGCTCAGCGGAGCGCTCTCGAAGTAGCCGGCCGTGAGGCGGTGGATGCCCCGAGCCACGCTGAGCGCCTCGTGATACTCGCGCTCGGTCACATTTGGCGGCGGCTGGTTCAAGAAGCCCGCAATCCGATCGATCGCGGCTTGGCGTTCCTCAGCCGGCATCGAGTTCCATTGCTGGTTGGCAAACTGGGCGGCAAGCTGCGGGCCGATCTGCTGTGCCAGCGTCGCTTCCATCTGTCGGCGTGCGATCTGGGGTACAAAGTCCTCCACCCACAGCGCACCATCACCGGCCACGCCCACGAGCCCTGCCCGGCGCGCTTCCAGCCGGAGCATGGACCAGTGCAATCCGACGCGGTCGCGGTCGATGGCCGGCATGTATTGTGGCGGCAAGCGGTCTTGCACCAGCGCGTGCTGTCGCTCGGCGTCTTGGACGTCTGTGATCTTGAGCGACGCGCCGTCGAGCGTGGCGACCTCGCGGTTCACCATGCGGTTGCCGAGCTGCTGGATCGCCTGCGGCGCAGTAAACGCCACCAGCAGCAGCGCGCCGAACACGATCATCATCCACTTGCTGTACTTGCGCAGGAACTTGAGCATCGTGCTCGCCCCGGCCCGTGAACTTTCGAGACCACTGGCTGCCAGGCGCCGGCGGACCGACCGGCCCCGGCCGTGCCACCCGCACGCGCGAGCGTCATGCTCACGCGGCGGACACAGCGCTCGATCCAGACCAGCGTCTTAGAAGCGATAGAACTCGATAACCAGGTTCGTGTTCACGCGGAACGGAACCTCGTCGGCCTTCGGAGCGGCCACGACCTTGGCCTTCAGTTCGCTGGGGTTGAAGCTGATCCACCCCGGAACCTCGTGGCCCGGCATGCTCTCCATGTTTTCGCGGCAGAGCTTGTGGGTCTTCTCCTTGATGGAGATCTCCATGCCCGGCTTGACGTGGAAGCTCGGGCGATCGGTCTTGCGGCCGTTCACCAACACGTGGCCGTGCGCGACGATCTGGCGTGCGGACCAGATGGTGCGGGCGATGCCCATGCGACGAATCACGTTGTCCAGGCGCGTCTCGAGCAGCACCAGCAGCATGTCGCCCGAGTTACCTGGAAGGCGCTTGGCCTCCTTCACGAAGCGGCGGAACTGCTTCTCGCCCACGTTGTAGTGAAAGCGGAGCTTCTGCTTCTCGGTCAGGCGGATGCCGTAGTCACGCGGGCGGCGACCACGGAAGCCGTGGATGCCGGGTGGCTGGCGGACGCGCTCGTTGCTGGTGTGCTTCTCGACCGCCTCGATCGGGACGCCGACACGGCGGCTGAGGCGGACCTTCGGTCCGGTGTAGTTAGCCATCTGCTTTTCTCCGTCCCGCTGGGAGTGCCAACGGGTGCCGGGCCAAGACGCCCGACGATCAGGCCGACGACCGCGACTGCGGGCCGGCAATTGGACTGATCCGGCCCACACTGGGCCCGGTTTTCGAGGCCTATTCAAGGCCGAACGGCATTCGGAATCAACTTTCTCAGTCCTCGGGGACGTCGTCGCTGGTCACGATCTCGCGGAACTTCGTGCGGAGATTGTTCGTGATCGGGCCCTCACCCTCGCTGATCGGGTGGGTCGCTGTGACGCCGCCCTTGCCGTCGTGCTCGAGCACTTCTCTCACCGCGATGATCTCGGCCGCAGAGCCGGTCATGAACACCTCGTCGGCGCCGTAGATGTCCTGCAGCGTGATGTGCCCAGTCTGCACCGCGAGACCGCACGCGGGTGCGAGGCGGTCGATCACGAAGCGGCGGGTGATGCCGCTCAGGCAGCCGTCCTCGACGGGCGGCGTCGTAATGGCACCATCCTTGATGACGAAGATGTTGTCGCCCGAGCCCTCGGCGACCTTGCCCTCGGGGTTGAGCATGATGACCTCGAGCAGCTTGTCCTGCTCGTTGGTGATCTTGAGGTCGCGTGTCAGGTGTATGGCCTCGCACTTTGCGAGGATGTTGTTCAGGTAGTTCAGGCTCTTGATGCGGGGGTCGAGGCTCTTGACGCCAATGCGCGGACGGTGCGCAACGACAACCCGCATGCCCGACTCGTACATCGACTCAGGATACAGGCGGATCTGGTCGGCAATGCAGATAATGCCGGCCGTCGGGCACTGGTAGGGGTTCAGGCCGAGCGTGCCCTCGCCCCGAGTGACGATCAGCCGGATGTAGCCGTTGATAATGCCGTTGGCCTCGACGCACCGACGCTGGATATCGATCATCTCCTCACGTGAGATACCGATGTCCAGGTAGATCATCTCGGCGCTGGCCCACAGGCGGTCCATGTGCTGGCCGAGCATGAAGATCTTGCCGTTATAGATACGGATGCCTTCGAAGACGCCGTCACCATACAGCAAGCCGTGGTCGAAGACACTGACCTTGGCCTGGCTCTTCGGAACGATCTCGCCGTTGACATAGACCATGGGCCGATCCTGGTCGGATGGTCCTTCGTGAACGGCGCCGGGAGCCGTGGGATTCGGCTTGGGCGGGGTTCGCATCTGGGTCATCGTCTTGTCTCCGTGCTCGGCCAAGTGGGTCCGTCCTTGTGTCAGGCCCCTTCGCGGGGTTGTTCTTTCGGCCCAGTCTAGCGGCGGTCGTCGCCTCAGGGCCGGGACCCAGGCATAACCCTATCAAGAAGCTCTGTTGCGCTGCAACGGGGGCGTCAGACCTTCACACGGCCCCGCAGATTCGCCAGACCGCCGTCAATCTCGAGCACCGTGCCGCTGACCCACTCCTGTGCCGGGTCGAGCAGCCACGCGATGCCACTCGCGACATCAGCCGGCTCGCCAAGCCGGCCTAACGGATGCATGGCCGTCGACGCCTTCTCGGCGACCTCGTTCTCGAGGATCGGCTTGCTGAGCGGCGAGCGGACCATGCCTGGCGCGACCGCGTTTACGCGCACCCCATTGGAAGCGTATGTCGCGGCTGCCGAACGAGCCAAGCCGATCACGGCGGCCTTTGCCGATGCGATGGCTTCGTGGTTTGGCAGGCCGCTCGTGGCCGCTGCCGACGACATGAGCACGATCGAGCCCCCATTCCTGCGCAGCGCCTGGCTCGCGCTGCGAACGAGGTTGAAGGCGGTGTACAGATTGGTCTCGACGGTCTCTCTCAACTCTTCTGGCGAAGTCAGGTGCGCGGGCTTGAGGGTGATGGTGCCCGGCAGGCTCACGGCACCGTCGAGCCGGCCGTGGTGCTCCGCGGCAGCCTTCACAGATTCGGCAACAGCGTCGGCGTCCCGTGCATCGAGTGCGTCCAGCGCATGTGCGTCGACCTCGTCGGCCAGGGCTTTGGCCTTGTCGGCATCGCGGCCTGCGATCGTCACCTTTGCTCCGGCCTCGGTCAGCCGTCGCGCGAGTTCGGTTCCGATGCCTCCGGCGCCACCGATGAGCAAGTAAGCGCGATCTTCATGTGCGTGTCCCATAGGTTGCCTCCTTGGTCAGGCAGTCTCGTGTAGCGCCCCGACAGGGCCTTGCATTGCCGGCGTTCGTTCCATCAGGCGGCGGACGCCCAGTTCCCACCCGATCGCATCCATGAGCGTTGGGTGCATCCAGCGGAAGCCGGCCTCGCCCAGACGCATGGGTTCGGCTCGTGTCGAGGCCAGCAGCATGTCGCCGGCCATCTCTTCGCCCAACACTGTCCTCGCGGCGCCAGCGGGAAGGCCAAGCACTGCCGGGCGGCGAGCAGCATCGGCGATCGCGCTGCTCACGTCGTTTGCCGTTGCCGCATCAGGAGCGCACACGTTGACCGCGCCATGGAGATCCTCGTGCAGCAGCGCGTGGTGCACAGCCCCGATGGCATCGTCGAGCCCGATCCAGGGCCACCATTGCCGGCCGGTGCCGATGGGCCCGCCCAGCCCGAACTTGGTCGGCGTCAAGAGTGCCTTGAGTGCGCCGCCGCCCGCACCGAGCACCATGCCAAAGCGAGCAAACACGACTCGGACACCAGCCGACTCGGCCGGCCGTGCCGCCGCTTCCCACGCCCGAACCAAGTCCGCCAGAAAGCCATCGCCCCATCCGGCGTCTTCGGTCAGCGGTTCATCGCCGCGATCGCCGTAGGCGTGCACGCCCGATGCGTTGATCAAGACCCTTGGGCGCTCCGAAGTTGGCAACGAGGCCATCGTCTTGGCGAGCAGCGACGTTGGCTGCACGCGGCTGAGACGAAGCTGCGCCTTCCGCTTTTCGGTCCATCGCCCTTCGGCTATGTTCTCGCCGCATAGATTGATGACCGCATCGACGCCCGCCAGCGTGTATGGCGAGATCTCCGATGCAGCAGGGTCCCAGTGTCGCTGCTCGATGCCGTCGATTGGGTCGGGCTCGGCGCGACCCCGCACGAGCCTGACGACCTTGTGCCCCCCAGTGGAGAGGAAAGCGGCGAGCGCTGAGCCGATCATGCCGCTCGAGCCGGCGATCGCGATCGTGAGCTTCTTGTCGGCACCGACGTGCCGCGCAAGGTCAGCCCGCGTGCGCTCGTGGCGAAACCAGAACAGCCGGTCCAGGTCCGCCGCCAGCTTGCCGCCCAGCAGCATCGAGCCGAGGAGCCCCGCGGGGGCCTCGTACTGGATGCGGTCATCGAGCCGGCTGCGGCCTCCACCCTCGTCGCTGAACTGGTGACGGTGGGTCCAACTCCCAAAAGGTCCGCTCAGCTGTCGATCGCTGAACCCATGGGGCGGATCGTGGTCGAAATGCTCGGCCACCCATGGCATGCTCAACGGACCCAGCCCGATCATGAGCCGTGCGATCGCACCGTTGCCGATGCGTGGGTGATCTGTGCCCCGACGCCGCTCGGCGATCGTGACGCGTTGCCAAGGCGGTGTCAGGCGTTCGAGCGCGCCAGCGTTGGCGTGCCACTCGTAGAGCGTCCGGACATCGCAGGGCATGATCGAGCTGGCGTGGAAGTCCTTCATCCGGATGGATGATCGCCGCCCGACGCGCCGAAGGCCAGCCAGTCGGTCCGCGTCAGGGTGAGTAGAGTGCTGCATGGCCAACTCACCCAGCCCCGCTGCGGAAACCGGCAACCCACGCATCGGCTCGCAGACGTTCGGCGATTTGCTCTCGGCGATCGCCGAGAAGACGCCTGCCCCCGGCGGTGGGGCGGTCGCGGGCGCGGCGGGCGCGCTAAGCGCGGCGCTGGCCGGCATGGTCATCTCCTACAGCAAGGGCAAGAAGACCCTGGCCCAGCATGCGCCGGCCCACGCCGCCCTTGCCGATCGCTGCGCCACGGCGAGTTGCAAGCTGCTCGAATTGGCCGATGCCGACGCCGCCGCGTACGCCGAGCTCAACGCGTTGCAGAAGCTCGAGCCCGATGATCCCGCCCGGGTTAAGGGGCTCGGCACCGCCGCCAAGCGGTGCATCGACGTCCCGCTCGACGTCCAGCGCATCTGCATTGGCTTGCTCGAAAGTTTCGAGGAACTCGCGCCCATCGCCAACCAGTACCTGTTGAGCGACCTGAAGATTGCCGCGATCCTGTCCGAGGCCACGGTCCGCGCAAGCGACTGCAACGTCGAGGTCAACGCTCCAACCCTCGGCAGCGTGGTCTCGCCAGAGGCGGAACGCGACGCCCAGGCCATTAGCCTCCAAGCAATCGAACGTGCGAAGGGGCTCTTGAGATCGATTGAGACGTTGATCGACGACTAGCCGCCGGCCTTCTTTCGTGCCGCCGTCTTCTTGGTTGCGGTCTTCTTGGTCGTAGCCTTCTTCGTCGTCGTCTTCTTTGAAGCAGTCTTCTTCGCGACCTTCTTGGCCGCCTTTTTGGTCGTCGGCTTTGCAGGCGCGGCCTGTGTCGCCCGGGCCGTCGCTGCAGCTGCGCGTGCTGGTGCGGCTGCCGCGGCTGCCTTGGGCTCGGGAGTCTTCGCCACGGCCGGCTTCTTGCCAGCAGTCCGCTCGGCCAGGTCCTGCATCAGATTCGCCAGCTTGTTAAGCTGATCGACACTGCTCGGCGCTGCGGGCTTGCTGATGGCCGCCCGCGTCTCCTTCTCGACCTGCCGCGCCGCCTCGATGTCCTCCCGCAGGGCGACACGCGCTCGCTCGGCGCGCTGTGCCTCGGCGCTCAGTGCCGTAAGGCTCTCCTTCAGTTCGCCCTTCAATCGTGTCTCGAGCGTCTTCCATGCCTGATCGAGCGCCTGGCGAGCCTGCATCGCCTTGGCATCGAGCTTTTCGGATTCGATCTTTGCCTTGTGGATCGCCTTCTCGGCAGCCTTGTCCGCTGCGGCGTTGGCTTTCTTCTCCGCCCGCTTCTCCGACTCTTCGATCAACTCGGCTAGGGCCGTACGCTTGGTCTCGGCTTCCTCCGACGCGGTCTTGAGCGTGTCAAGGTGCCGCTTGACCTCCGTCGCCGGCGCCCGCATCGCCTCGTCGAGTTCGGCGCGGCGCTGGCTGAGCTGCCCTTCGGCCTGCTCGCACAGCTTCGTCGCAAGCGTTATCGACTGCTGCAGGCCATCGCGCTGCTCGACCAGCCGATCAAGCCAGAGCCCCGCCGACTCGATCGACTCGCTGAGCGCCTTGCGGCTCTCTTCCGCTTGACGACGCGCACGCTCGCCGGCGGTCGCTACCTCGTCCATCTGCTCCATCGCGGCCATGGCCGAAGCCGCCACCGCCGCGAGCGTACCTTCGGCGGGCTTGGTCGATCCGGCGCCCGTCGACTCAATCAACGCTTCGGCCCGGTCGCACAACGACTCGATGCCGTCGAGGTCGAGCTCAAACACGCCGCGGGCCTTGGTGCCGACCTGGTCCACTCGGTCCAGCACGGCGTCGGCGTTCGCCTCGGCCTCGGCCAGCTTCGGTGCAATCTCGCGCTCGATCCGCTCGCCAACCTCGTTCACGCGCTCACCGGCCTGCGCATCGCTCGTGGCGATGACCTGGGCCAGCCGGCCCTCGGCGTCCTCAATGAGCGATGCCAAGCGTTCGCTCAAGCCCTCGATCCGCTCGGCCATCGCTGCTTCGGCGGCCTTACGTTCGCTGCCGATCGCCTCAACGGATTCGTTGCGGGCCTGACCGATCTCGTGGGCCGCACTCGAGTGCTCCTGGGCGATCGCACGCTGCGCCTCGTCGGCGCGATCCTGCACGGCCCGAAGCCCGGTGTCCGCCTCGCTCTTGGCATTCTCGGCGACCCGCTGAAGCGCCTCGACCGCCT
This sequence comes from Phycisphaerales bacterium, assembly GCA_965227775.1. GTDB lineage: Bacteria > Planctomycetota > Phycisphaerae > Phycisphaerales > UBA1924 > JAHCJI01. Next base: position 2,919,535 of record OZ245777.1, on the reverse strand, counting down.
TGGCCCGCGCTTCGGCCAAGTCGGCCCGCCCGTGATCCACGAACGTCGTCAGCGTCTCGCCTCGATCATCGAGCTCGTTGGCCCGCTTCTCGGCGACCTCCTCGACCCGTGCGATCGCCTCGTCGACGGCCGCGGTCCCAGCTTCAAAGATCCGCTGGCGGGCCCGGTCGTCCATCTCCTTGATGCGTCGCTCGGCCGTCACGGCCCGCTCGGCCGCCGCCTCCGCCCGCTTGGCCGTCGATTCGGCGCTTTCCAGCCGCTGCGTGAGCGTGCTGAGCATCTCCCCGGCCTTGGCCAGCTTCTTGTCGACCGCTGGCAGCACTTCGCCGATGGCGCGCAGGCTCCGGCTGGCGTCCACGGCCGTGCGTCGCAGGTGCTCGCCCTCGGTCGTCGCCGCGGCCAGCAGCTTGCGGAGCGCCTGGGCGTAGTCCTCGAAGGCCATCCGATCGACCACACGCGGCGAGACGAACACCTCCTCGGGCGTCCGCACGCGGGGATAGCGGGCGTGGCCGGGTGCTCCCGGATCTCCCTCGGCCCCGCTGGCCTCGGTCTGATGGCTGCCTGCGGGCGAATCGGTCAGCGAATAGGGGGCCATGAGCGTCTCCTGGTGCCGCAAGGCCATCGGCAAGCCGCTCAGGCAGCCTCCAATGACGGGTCGCCATGCTATCCGGCTAGGGGGTCCCCGAAACACACAGCAAACGACAACCGTAGATTCCTTTGATGTTCCGGCCGATCCGTACCGACACGCCGAAGGGCAAAGCCGCCGAGAAGGTCCAACTTGGCCAGATGTGCATCTTCGTGTTCACGCCGTGCAACGCCTTGGTCTACCTATTGAGCGGGCTGTCGGAGCACGAGGGCGTGCTACCGCTGCTTGATGATCCTGGCCCCGTGGTGATGCTGATGGTGGGGGTGCCCGCAATCACGCTCTTCCTCGGCCTGATGTTCTGGTACGAGGGCCGGTGGCACCTTCGACGGCTTCCATCCCCCTGTAGGGGCGGGTCATGAACGCAGTCGCGCGTCCCGCGCCGGCGGATAGCGCGCACAAGGACCGCACGCCCGAGCAGGTGCACTTCGAGCGGTACCTTGCATACGTGGTCGCCGCGCTCGTGCTCGTCGCACCGCTGGTGATGGTCCCGCTGAATCTGTTCTTCGCATACAAGGTCTACGCCGTGCACCTTACCGATCCGGCGTATCCCAACTGGATTCAGAACGACGTCTACCCCATGCTCGATTTGACGGCAATGCCCACGTTCGAGTACGTCGTGTACAGCGCGCCCTTCTGGCTGGGTTTGCTTTTATGGGCAATCGTCATGACCAGGTCGACCTACGAAATTCGGGCCAGCAAGAGCGAAGCCTGGTTCGTTGGCCAGTGGCTCGTGCTGTATGTGCCGTTCGCACTGCATGGCATTGCGGTGGTAGCCATGCTCATGTGGGGTGTCTTCCCAGACTGATTTCACGACACCGGGATTGCTGCGCCTATGCCTCGGCCAACCGTTGCAACGCTGCCAGATGGTCCGCTTCGGCTACCTTCTTGTCCTGTCGCCACTTCAAGATCCGCGGAAACCGCACCGCCAGCCCGCTCTTATGGCGCGTCGATGGTTGCACGCCCTCGAATCCAAGCTCGAAGACCAACTCGGGCTTCACTTCCCGCACGGGCCCGGCCCGACGGATCGTGTTGCGACGGATCCAGTTGTCGACGCGCTCGATCTCCTCGTTCGTCAGCCCGCTGTACGCCTTCGCAAAGTTCACGAGTTCGCCGTCGTGCCACAGCGCAAACGTGTAGTCAGTGTACAGCCCGGCGCGCCGTCCGCTGCCGTGCTGGGCCATCACGAGTACGGCGTCGAGCGTCATCGGCCCGATCTTCCACTTCCACCAGCCGGTGCCGCCCTCGGGCTTCGTGCGGCCGACGCCGTACGCGCCGTCGAGATGCTTGAGCATCAGCCCCTCGACCCTTCGCTCGCGACTCTGTTCACGAAGCTTGGCCAGTTCATCCCACGTCGGTTCGTCCACAGCAACGGTTGCGTCGATCGTTGGCGCTGGCAGGTCGAGGTACGCCAGGATGTTCCGTCGCTCGCGGAGCGTCGAACTGCGCACGTCCCTGCCTTCGAAGCGGATCACGTCGAACGCACGCAGCACGATGCGACGCTCGTCGAACATCGGCAACTGACCGGCGGTCTTCGCCTTACGGTTCAGGCGTGTTTGTAGGAACGCGAACGGCGCCGGCTTGTCACCTTCCCAACCCAGCACCTCGCCGTCGAGCACCGTTCCTCCCGGCAGATCACGAGCCGCTGCCAAAATCTCAGGAAACTGCTCGCCCACGTCCTCCTCGCCGCGAGACCACAGCATGGGCGGACCGTCATGGGGCACGATGAGCTGGGCCCGGATGCCGTCGTACTTCCACTCGGCCAGCCATACGCTGCGATCGCCTAGCACTTTGTGCGGCGGATGATCGAGCTGGTGGGCAAGATAGAACGGCAGCGGCCGGGCGATGTCCTCGCCGGCGTCCTCGCTCGTGACCGACTCGTACCACTTGGCCGTCGGGTCCATGCGCCCGCTCATGCGCGCCGCGACGATGGCCGGCTCAAGGTCATGCGCCATCGCGATAGCCCGCACGACCATCTTCTTCTGCACGCCCACGCGCAACCCGCCTCGGATGAGCTTCTGGTAGACGTACCGCTGCCGGGCATCCATCTCCCGCCACGCGTCGAGGATGATCGCCCGCCGCGCCGCGTCTTCGCTGGTTGCCAGCGGCACGATCGCCGTCTCGTAGATCTCCGTGAGCGAAGCGTCGGTGCCCTTGCCGGGGTCGGGCAGCAGCAGCGCAATCGTCTCGCTGAAGTCACCAACCGAGGCGTAGCACGCGTCGACGAGCCACCCCGGCAGCCCGGTCGTCTCGAGGGTTAGGTCGTAGAGCAGCCTCGTCGGCACCGTCCGCAGCACCCGCTGCCCGCTTAGGAAATAGGCCGCGATGGCCGCGTCGCTGGGGCTTGCCGCGCGGAAATACTCCGCCATCGCCGCAAGCTTCTCGCTGGTCGCGGTGGTTGAGTCAATCGCGTCGTACAACTCGGTGAAGGCGCGCACTCAGTCACCATCACCGTCTTGGTTGCTCGCGACCTCTTCCTCCGCCTCGCCCCGGTACCGCGTCGGCACAACGAACGTGTCGAGTTTGCGCGTCTCCGCGAGGTACCGCGCCAGCGGCTCGCTCGCCCCGTGCGTCACGCCCACGCTCTTTGCACCGCTTGCCTCAACGATGCCCAGCAGCCCCGGCCAGTCGGCGTGGTCGCTGATGACGCAGCCGTGATCGAAGCTTCGCCACCGCCGCCGCCCGCGCACCACCATGAAGCCGCTTGCCATGCTCGTCCGCGTCGAGCCAAAGCTGCGCAGCCACGGCGAGCCCAGGATTCCCGGCGGCGCGATGATCATCGCCACGCCACGCAAGCCCCTCCGCGCCTTCTGCGTCGTGTGCACGACCTCGGGCAGCTCGATCCCCTCGGCCTCGTAACCCGGCATCAGCTTCTCGATTGCCCCATGCACGCCAATCGGCCCGATGCTCGGATCCAGACCGGCAAGCACACGCTGGGCCTTGCCGAGCCCGTACGCCATGACGATGCTCGTGCGCCCGTTCGCGGCGTTCGACTTCCACCAGTTGTTTAACTTTGCAAACTCCTCGCGCGGGTCTGGCCACCGATAGATCGGTAAGCCAAACGTGCTCTCGATCAGTAGCACGTCGCACGCGACCGGCTGGAAGCGCTCGCACGTCGGATTGGGATCTTCTTGCCGAGCTGTGAAGTTGCAATCACCCGTCACGACCCACGTGCGCTCGTCGGCCGGCTGATCGCTCTCGATCACCCGCAGCCTCACCTGCGCCGACCCCAGCACGTGCCCGGCCGGAAAGAACGTGACCTCGACCGCGCCGCCCTCGCCCTCGACCCGAAACGGCTCTCCGTACGCGTGCCCCTCGATCACCGCGTCCTTGCCCATGCGCGTTCGCAAGACGCCGACGCCGGGATTCGAGCAGAGGTACTTCTCACTTCCTCGGAACGCATGGTCCGCGTGCGCGTGCGTAATGATCGCGAGCGGCGCCGGCCGCCAGGGGTCGATCATGGACAGGGGCTCTGGTCCGCCGACGTCGACCGCCAGCCCGCCCGGTGCGGCAGAAACGAGTTGGGCTGGCGGTCGCGATTCACCCATCGGTCAGGCTATGGCGCTGGCCCAATCGGTTCGGCTCGGGCGACTAAGGGCACCCCGCATCGAACGCGTTCTGGAACGCCAGGAAGTCGAAGATCGTCAGCTCACCATCCCCATCAAAGTCGGCGGCCAGATCACCATCCTGGAAAAGGTTCTGGTATTTCAGGAAGTCGAAGATGGTGAGTTCCGCGTCACCATCGAGGTCGGCCGGGCACGCCGGGCAACTCTCGAGCACGGCAAGGTAAGACGCGACGCCGTCTCCGGCAGTCGTGAAATCGCCGCCGACCAAGAGCGCTCGGCCCTGATCGATCGCCAACAGGCTCGAGACCGAGTCATTCATGCCTCCGGTTGCGACCGACTGCCAATCCGCGCCGTCCCACGCCGCCAAGTACGAAGTGCCCGAGGTCCCGCCCGCCGAGAGGTAGCGGCCACCGACGTAGAGCTTCGGTCCTAGGCCGTCATCAAATGCAGCGATGGTCGTGATGCCACTTGGGCAGCCGCCTGGGCAGCCCGTGACGCCGGTGCCCAGAGATTCCCAGGTGCTCCCGTCCCAGGCGGCGCCGTCGCTGACTGATGCGCCGCCGGTCTGTGACACGCGACCCGCCACGACGAGCCTGGCGCCTGTTCCGTCATCGAACACCGCCATGGAGTTGATCGAACCGCGCACACCGCCGCCGACTTCTTCCCAGGCGGAACCGTCCCATCTCGCCAGATTGTCTGCGCTGACTCGATCAACGCCGGCGCCAACCGTGCTGAAGTCGCCCGCGACGTACAACCTTGGGCGGGTTCCGTCATCAAAGACCACGGCAGCCCGGCCGCGACCGCCCAGGCCTCCGCCAACCGCCACCCACGCCGTGCCGTCCCACTCCGCGAGATTGCGCGCGGGTTCGGTCCCGCCTCCGCTAAAAGAACCCACCGCGATCAGGCGCGAGCGACCGAGGAACTCCACGACGACGAGTTCAGACACCGATGACCTCAATCCCGTACCGACCGGTGCCCAGGCCGAGCCGTCCCAACGGGCTACGCCATCGGCGGCAACACCGCCAATCTCTCGGAATGCGCCACCAACATACAGCGCAGCGCCCGTTCCGTCATCGAACTCGATCATCGTGTTGACCTGCCCGTCCGCAAATGCGCCGGTCGGCACCGCTCGGCCGTCTACGAGACGCACGATGGCGTCTGCCCCGCTCAGATCGAAGCGATCGATCGCGGCGTAGACCGCTGGGTCGCCGGGCGGGCCGAATTCGGCCATCGCGCGGACCGCATCCGGCACGCCCTCGCCCAGCCGCCGCCACTCGACTCCGTCGAGGACGCCGATGTTGCGTGCCGTTTGGCCGGAGTCGAGTCCCTCGAAGTTGCCAGCGATGGCGATCGAGTCACCCGGTGCACCACCCATTCTCGTCATGGCGTGAACTGGGTACAGGTCAAGCCCGCGAGACCGCGGGACGGGGCCCACGGCGCTCCAACTCGTCCCGTCCCACGCGGCCAAGTCGTCCAGCGTGTCAGGGTTTCGCAAGCGGAAGTCGCCGCCGAGCAGCAAGCGATCACCATCGGGCAACAGCGCGAACGCACCCCCTCGCGCCGAATCCACGCCATCGCCAACGGGCGACCACGCCGCGCCGTCCCACGCCAGGATGGTGGACTGCCTCCCGCCGGGAAGGTCGGCCGAGAAGTCTCCTGCCACGAACAGCTTCGACCCCGAGCCGTCGTCGAACCACGCAAAGTCTCGAACTTGGCCAGAGATCGGCGTGGCGTCCCCGACGGCCCGCCACGCCGCGCCGTCCCAAGAGGCGATCATCGATGGTGTATCAACACCACCAATGCGCGGAAAGCCGCCCCCCACGTACAGGCGCGGGCCGTCGCCGGCATCGATGACGGCGAGGCCGTAGACCCGATCTTCCAGCCTCGCCGATGCGAATGCATCACCCACGTTGCTCCAACTCGCACCGTTCCATCGAGCGAGGCGGCTGGCGCTGCGATCGCCACCGGCGCGAGCGAATCGGCCGCCGACGTAGAGCGCCGGGCCTGTGCCATCGTCGTAGACCGCCATCGCATCGACCGAGGCGCCACAGAAGAAGTCCGGGCACTCGGTGATGCCGCCATTGAGCCCGGTCCAGGAAGCGCCATCCCACATCGCGATGTTGTCCACCCGTACTCCGCCCGCATCGTCGAAGTCGCCGCCGGCGAAGAGTGCCGGGCCCGCGCCTGCGTCGAATACCGCCAGGCTGAAGACCGGCCCGCTCGTGCCCTCGCCGAGAGGTGACCACTCACTTCCATCCCAGATGGCGACGTTGCTGGCCTGCGTGCAGCCGGCGATGGTGAACCACCCGCCGGCCACGAGTTTCTGTCCCGTCCCATCGTCCCACATGGTGGTGGCAAACACGGTGCCATCGATGCCCTCATGGCATGAGAATTCGGCGGTCCAACTCGCTGTACACGGCTGGCCAACAGCCCGCTGCCCATTCCCATGCAAGGCCAGCAAGCTCCCAAGTACCAGTGCCAGGCCGCTACGTGTTGATTTGAGTCGCACTTCTCGCCCTTTCAGCAGCATTGGACTGGCTTGCCAGACCTCTCCGCGGCCGGTATGCCGTGCGGTTGTTGAACGTACACGGCGTTCGATCTGGTGGTGCACTTCCCGTAAGTCTCGGAGTGACTTTTCGTCACTCGCACCCGGCATCGAACGCGTTCTGGAACGCCAGGAAGTCGAAAATCGTCAGCTCACCATCACCATCAAAATCGGCCGCAAGATCACCCGCGTCGAAGAGGTTCTGGTATCCCAGAAAGTCAAAGATGGTCAGCGCGCCGTCGCCGTCGAGGTCGGCCGGGCAGGGTTCGGTGATGCAACCCCAGCGGGCGAGGTAGCCAGAGACTCGATCGCCAGCGCGTGTGAAAGTGCCTCCAGCGAACAAGGCCGGACCCGAGCCATCGTCGAAACTCGCCAGCGATTCAACCTGCTCGTTGGTCCCAGTCCCAACCGGAGACCACGCCACGCCGTCCCACTGAGCAATGTTGTTGACTTCGACGCCCCCGGCGGTCGTGAAGCGCCCCCCGACGATGAGGGTCCGGCTCGATCCCTCGCCGACGGCGCGCAATGTGAGGCCGGTGCCGAAGATGCCCTCGCCCAATGGCGTCCAGGCGGCGCCGTCCCAGCGGGCGATTCCGCTGGCCGGCATTCCACCAGCGCTCGCAAAGTTGCCCGCGGCGTACAAGGCCGGCCCCGTGCCATCGTCGAACACCTCGAGCGCATAGGCCCAGTTGCTCACGCCTGCGCCCAGCGGCGTCCACGAGGCACCGTCCCAGCGGGCGACGTACCTCGTGCCGGGATCGCCGCCGGCGACGGTGAAGCGACCGGCTGCGTACAGGGCTGGACCTGAGCCATAGTCGAAGACGGCTAGGTCAAAGACGACCGCGCTCAGCCCTTGGCCAAGAGGCTCCCAGGAGATGCCGTTCCATCGCGCGATCCGTTCGACGCGCACGCTGCCGGCCCTCGAAAAGTCTCCCGCGGCGTACAGGGCCGGGCCCGTGCCGTCGTCGAAGACTTCCACGGCGTACACCACGAAAGACTCTCTGGTGAGTCCGGCGCCCAGAGGCGACCATGTGGCGCCGTCCCACCGTGCGATGGAATTGGCAGGAACGGAGCCCGCGCTGCTGAAGACGCCTGCCGCGTACAGCGCAGGGCCGCTTCCGTCATCGAAGGCTGTCATGTCGAACACACCCCCGTCGATGCCAAGCCCCAATGCCGACCACGCCGATCCGTTCCATCGGGCGATGCCGTTTGTTTCCAGACCGTCCGCGTCGCGCAGTCTCCCACCGGCGTACAGCCCTGCCCCCGATCCGTCATCGAAGACTGCCAGGGCTTGGACCGCGCTGTCCAGGCCGGTTCCAATGGGTGTCCACGCTGATCCGTCCCAGCGGGCGATGCGTAAAGCCCTGGTCTCACCGGCTGCGGAGAATTGGCCTGCCGCGTAGATGGCCGCGCCCGAGCCATCATCGAACGAGACCAGGTCGTTCACCCTTGCGTTCATGCCAGACCCAACGGCCGACCAGGCCGAGCCATCCCAGCGGGCCAATCCAGTGGCCTCCACACCGCCAGCGATAGTGAAGTCGCCCCCGGCGTACAACGCCGGGCCGCTGCCATCGTCAAGGACGGTCAGATCCCAGACCCAGTCTTCCATGCCCGTTCCCACCGGCGACCACGCCGATCCGTCCCATCGGGCGATGTAGTTCACTTCGATCCCCCCGGCGATGGGGAACAGGCCGGCCGCGTACAAGGCCGGCCCAGCGCCATCGTCAAAGACTGCCAGGGACTGGACGGTGCGGTTGACCCCGGACCCCAGCGGCGACCACGCCGAGCCGTCCCAACGAGCCACGTTGCTCGCCGGTTGCCCGCTTGCCGTGTCGAACGATCCGCCCGCGTACAGCGCCGGCCCGGTGCCGTCATCGAACACGGCGAGCGTCGTCACGGTGCCGTTGCCGAGCGGTGGAGGAGGGGACACCCCGAAATCGAGCGGCGTCCAATCCGAGCCGTCCCAGCGAGCCACGTTGTTCACTCTCTCCGTGCCAGCCGTCCCGAACGAACCACCCGCGTAAAGCGCCGGACCCGAGCCATCATCGAACACTGTCAAAGCCTGAACCGAAGGGAGCGAGCCCAGACCCATGCCCAGACCAACGCGTGACCAGGCCGAGCCGTCCCAACGCGCGATGCGATTGACCGACTCGCCGCCGGCGACAGTAAATTGACCGCCGGCGTACAAGGCTGAGCCCGACCCGTCGTCAAAGACTGCGAGCGCGAAGACCGTGGCTCCGCCTCCGAACGGAGAGTCCATTCCAGAGCTCAGCGGTGACCAGGCCGAACCGTCCCAGCGCGCAATATCGATAGCCGCCACGCCACCCGCCTCGGTGAAATCACCCGCGACGTACAGGGCCGGGCCCGAGCCATCATCGAACACCGAAGTGGCGTAGATGCGACCGTTTACTCCATTGACGCCGAACACCCCCTCGGCCCATGCCGGCTCACACGGCTGCCCAATCGCCCGCTGGCCACCCCACAGCACCGCCACCAAACCTACGAGCACTAACGCCAATCCAGCACGCATCGATCCAGAACCCATCACCAGCCCTCCCTGCCGCAGAACACCGGGTCGGCGTGACTCACCAACCGGCATGCCGTGCAGACGGTTAATGTACCCGATCTCGGCCGGATATGGAAACGGAATCTCAAAACCAGCAGCGACAGGAGCGCGGTGCCAAGGACACCCCGCATCGAACGGGTTCTGGAACGCCAGAGAGTCGAAGAGGGTCCGTTCGCGGACGGCACTGCGTCCTGTCAATCAACAGCCAGCCGCCCGCCCAGGCTCAACCCACTCGCCGAAACCACCTCGACAGGCACGATCCGACCGATCAGGCTCCTTGCATGCGCCGCATCGTGCGCATCGAAGTGGATGATGAGGTCACCGTCGCTCCGCCCGGTCACCTGCACGGGGCCGTCACCTTGGGCTTCGTCCTCGACGACCGGTGCCGTTGCGACCGCCGACCCGCCGATGGTGACCTCGATGGTTCGAGGCTTGCGTGCGGCGTTGGTGAGCCCAGAGCTCTTGAGCTGCTTCTGGCTCAGCCCCTCAACGAGCACGTCAAACGTCTGCCCAATCTGCTCGCGGCCGATCTCCTCGCCGATGCGCGCCTGCACGGCTAGCAGGTGGTTGTTCCGTTCACGCTTCACCGCGTCTGGCACATCGTCAGGGATCCGGTCGTACGCGACAGTTCCTGGCCTGGGCGAGTACTTGAAGATGAAGCAGTTCTTGTATCGCGATTGTTCCAAGAGACGCACGGTGCCGCAGTAGTCCTCGTCGGTCTCGCCCGGGAAGCCCACGATGATGTCCCCGCTGAGCATGAGCGGGCGGCCGATTTCTGGCTGGTGCAAGAACTGCCGGGCACGGTCGAGGAACTCGAGATACTCGCCCACCGTGTATCCACGGTTCATCCGCTTGAGCACGGTATCGCTGCCACTCTGTGCTGGGACGTGCAGGTAGCGGCAGATCCGCTCGCTATCGCGCATGACCTCCAGCACGTCGTTGCCAAAGTCGCGCGGGTAGCTCGTCACGAAGCGCAAGCGCTGGATGCCAGGCACTTGCTCGTGAATCTGGTGCAACAGGTCGGCGAAGGTCGTCACGCGCTCGCCCGCGAACGCGTCGCGATGGTGGCTGCCCCTGTAAGTCCGCCCCTTCTGCGGCTGCGTCACGCCGCCCACACTGACCGAGGCACCGTGCTCGAAGCGGTAGTGGTTCACCGTCTGGCCCAGCAGCGTGATCTCCACCACACCCGCGTCGGCCAACCGCTTGCACTCTTTGATGATGTGCTCTGGCGGACGGTGGATCTCGGCCCCCCGCGTGAACGGCACCACGCAGTAGGTACAGAACTTGTTGCAGCCTCGCGTGATGCGGACATACGCGCTGCGGTGGCTGCCATCGGCATCGACCGGCGAGATCGCCCGAGAAAGGTCGAGCAATTCCAGTTGATCCTCGGCAGCAGCGAGCGTTGCGCTCCGCCGGCTCGTATTTCCCTGCAAAGCCGCCTGGCAGGCCGATTGATCACCGTTTAGCGATGCACGCGTTCGTACCGCGTTATCGAGCAGTTCCGGCAGCTTGTCGAGTTCGCCCGGTCCGCACATGATGTCGACCACGGGCATCCGCTTCATCAGGTCGGCGCCATCGCGCTCGGCCATGCAGCCGAGCACGCCCACCACCAAACCGGGCTTGGACTTCTTGGTCTTCTTGAGCTCGCCTAGCCGGCTCCACACCTTCTGCTCGGCTTGCTCACGCACCGAGCAGGTGTTATAGAGCAGGACGTCGGCTTGGTCGGCCTCGCGCGTCATGGCATAGCCAAGCTGGGCCAGCCGGCCGGCCACCAGCTCGCTGTCCAATTCGTTCATCTGGCAGCCGAAGGTCTCGAGGTACACGCGAGGCATAGGCGGAGATCGTACGCGGCCCGCCCGCCTCCCGAACTACCATGGGCCGCCCATGTTCAAGCTGGCCAGCGCCATCTTCGACCGCATCCGTCGCCTCGCGCTGGCCGATAAGGCGCTGGTCCTGTTCGGGGCCGCGCTCGTGCTCATCATCGTCATCGCCCTTGGCGTCGCGTGGCTACGCATGAGCGCGCTGGTCACCAGCGGAGAGCTCCAGCTCAGCCGCCAGAAGGTCGAGAGCTGGCGCGCCGCCGGCGGCGGAGACCTGCCCCCGCCCGGCGAGCCCACCGACCGCCTGGGCATCGTTGCAACGTGGCACACCGTCGAGTCGGCCCGTGATCGCGCCGAAGACGACCGATTCCTCCGCCGAGCCCTGGATCGGTTTACGCGTGAAGGCCAGCCGAAACCCGAGCTCCGCGATCATGACTGGCGATACGAGTCGGGCATCCTCACCCGCACCGAGCGCACCGAGCGATACGCCCGCGCCGTCCGCGGCCCGTCCATCCCGTCCGACGATCCGGACCAGCCCTCAGCACCCGGCGAACTCCTGGGCATCATCACGCTCGAGCGCCCAGCCGAGGGCGCGGCGTGGCTGATGGCGGTCAACGCGATCTACCTGCTCAACGCCGGCGCCGCCGTCCTTGCGGTCGCCGTCACGCTGTTCTACCTGCTGCTGCACCGCATCATCCTGAAGCCCGTCGAGGTGCTCCGGCGCGCCGCCGATCGCGTCCGTGAGGGCGACCTCGCCCATCGCGTGGAGGTCTCGACGCACGACGAGTTCGAGGAACTCGCCAACGCCTTCAACGCCATGCTCATCGCGCTCCAGGCCAACGAGCAGCGCCTCCGCGCCGCCGGCAGCGCACTCGAGAGCCGCGTGAGCGAGCTGGCTGAGGCTAACAAGATCCTCTTCGATGCCAACCGCCTCAAGAGCGACTTCCTCGCGAACGTCAGCCACGAGCTGCGCACACCGCTGAACTCCATCAACGGCTTTGCCGAACTCCTCCTCGAGATCGCCCAGTCGAGCCAGCAGGGCGTGCCCGAAACACCCGAGCAGCGTGCCAAGCGCATGCGATACCTCCAATACATCCACACCGCCGGCCGCGATCTGCTGGAGATGATCAACGGCCTGCTGGAAATGGCCAAGCTCGAGGCCGGCCGATTCGAGCTGCACGTCCAACCCGTCAGCGTGCCAGCGCTGTGCGAAACGTTGGTCGGCCTGGTCGACCCCCTTGCCCAGCGCCGCCAGATCGAACTCGTGCAGCACGTCGAGCGAGACCTGCCGCTCATCGAGACCGACCCAAAGAAGCTCCAGCAGGTCGTCTTCAACTTCCTTTCAAACGCAGTCAAGTTCACCGGCGCGCCGGGCTCAACCGGCCCGATGCGCGTCGAGCTACGAGCCGAGCGTTTGTCGGATGCCGGCGGCGTCGACCGCGTTCGCATCAGCGTCATCGACAACGGTCCTGGCATCTCGCCCGAAGACCAGGAACGCGTATTCGAGAAGTTCACCCAGGTCGATGCCAGCCGAACGCGTGAGCATGCGGGCACCGGGTTGGGCCTTGCGATCGCCCGAGAGCTCGCCGGCGTGCTGCAGTGCGAGATCCAACTCGTGTCAGACATCGGGCGCGGCTCGATGTTCAGCGTGATCGTCCCGCTGCGGCTTGACCTCCAACTCGTCGAAGAACGCCGCGCCGAGGCGCAGTTCCGCGATCGCTTGGCCGGTAGACGAGATTGGTCTTCGCCCGTTCCAGCTCCGGTCGACGAAGAGGCCGATCAAGACATCTAGCGGGCTGCGCCGCCCTTGAGCACCGCGTTCTCGATGTGCCGCACGTGTGCTCGAGGTGGGAGCCATCGTCGAGCCACGAACTCCACCGCGATCACATCGATGCGGCGTGGCCGCCTCTCCCAGCCGTTCGCCCGCACCAGATGCTCCAGGATGTGCGCGAGCCGCTGACGCTTGGCGAGCGTGACCGATGCTTCAGGGGGCGGAGCGTTCTGCCGAAACCGTCGGGCCTTCACCTCAACCACCACGACGCACCCGTCCGGCGCTTCGCATAGCAGGTCGGCTTCCCCAAATCGGGTCTCGAGATTCCGGCCCAGAACGCGATAGCCGCGTTGCCTCAGGTGACGCGCCGCTGCCCGCTCGCCTCGTGGCCCCAGCTTGTCGCGACGCCCCACACGCACGCGGCCTGCTCACTGCTTCGGGTAGTACCAGTCGGTTGCCACCGCGAGCAGTTCCTGCTGCATACCGCGGAGATCCTGCAGGCCCGCCTGTTCGTACAGACGCGACATCTCGCGCAGGTACGCTTCCTCGAGCCGGCGGTCATAGAGCTCGGCGCGAAGCTCGCTCTGAGCCTCGGCCCACGTCTTGTAGCCAATCTCGATGTCTTCGAGGTAGATCCAACTCGTGAAACGCGCGCCCTCGATCGGCCCGGCCCACTCGCCGGGCGTCAGACTTCGCAGCGCCTCATCCAACTGCTCATCACTCGGAAAGAACGAGGCGTCGCGAAACTCGCCCTTGAAGCTGATGGCCGGCCAGAGACCGCCGTCGCTGCGGCGCGACGTGTTCGCTTCGTCCGTGGCGACCTCCGCGAATGGCTCGCCGCGCGACAGGCGCCTTGCGATCCTGGCCTCACCCTGCTCGTCGTCGGCGCGCACGCGAATCTCTCGGAACGTCATGCTCGAGTCGCGCCGGTCGCCGCCGTACTGCTGCAGGTAAGCGCGTTCGACGTCGCTTCGAGTGATAACCACGCTCCGGCGAAGGTCGTCGCCAAATTTGTTGATCAGCTGCCGGTTGCGAACCTCTTGAAGGTACTCGCTCAGGGTCTGGCCCGTTCCAAGGCTGCGCACGGCACGCGTGATGCTGCCGCCCGACCGCCGCTCCAGGTCGACACGCGCAAGGCCCAGGAAGTTCCGCAGGCTCGACCGCTGCGCCGGCGTGAAGCTCGCGAGCCCCTCTGCGATGACCAACTCGTTGGTGATGAAGATCTGGAGCTGCTCGGTGATGATCGCCGCCGCTTGTGCCTGCCACACCGACAACGGCACGAGTTCCTGCGTCGTGGTGCCGTCGGGCAGGTCGACGTCGCGGTATGCCAGGGCGCGCAGGCGTTGGGCCAGCGGGTCGAGGAACTCGGCCGCGAAGATCGCCTTGTTGTTGACCTCACCCACCTTGACGTCGAGCAGCACGGTCGCGGGCCGCGCGACGGGAGGCGGAACGTCGGGCGCCGGACCGACTTGCGATGCCTCCTGGGCATCTACCGGTGGGGGCACCAACACGACCTCACCGGTCGCAAACTGGCCGGCATCGATCGGGCTGGCGGGGGCGCGTGCCTGACCCGGGTCGACCGCTACCCGCGGCGGGGCGTCGGAATCGGCGACCGGTTCGGCGGCAAAGTCCGCGGGGCCGAGGTCTGTCGGGCGAGGGCCCGACGCCGAACACCCGGCGACGGCAGCGGCCACGAGCACCGGCAAAGTGCGCAAAGTCCCGCACATCCTGCGAATAACACCGGCAAACTCGGCTGTTCCGCCTACGCTCACGACGGAGGGTACCCTCGCTCCGCCCGCCGAGGCCGGAGGCATGACCGCGGGACCCGGGCAAGACGCCGGACAGATAGAAGGAGGCATCGTGGCCGATCAGGAAAACGAGCCCAAGCTGATTATCGATTCCGACTGGAAGAGCCAGGCCGAAGCCGAGCGCCAGAAGCTGTCCGAGCAAGAACAGCAGCACGCACAACAGTCATCCGAGCGCGAGCTTCCGCCGGCCGACGTCCTGGGCATTGTCCAGATCCTCGCAACACAAGCGCTCCTGTACATGGGGGCCTTCCCGGATCCGCAAACGGGTCGGGCGATGGTTGCGATGGACCTCGCCAAGTTCCACGTCGACTTGCTGAGCACGCTCGAGGAAAAGACCAAGGGCAACCTCACCGAGGAAGAGGCCGAGACCGTCAAGCAGACCGCCCACGAGCTGCGCTTGCAGTTCGTCGAAGTGAACAAGGCCGTCGATAAGGCGATCGCCGAGGGCCGCGCCAAGCAGGTCGATATTGGCCAGGCCGGCGCACCCGGACAGCCGGGCCAACCTGGTGGGCCGGGCTCGATCTCGCCCTGACGAGTCCGCCGGGCGCTCGGACAGCGGCCGCTCATGCGACCCGGCCTCCGAGCCGATAACAACACCGGGCCCATCGGAACCTAGACATCGACCAGGAGCCAACGCGTGGCAAGCGGATCCCAGACCCCCTCGAAGCCCAGCCAGACCCAGACGCAGATCCACTTCCTGATGCGCCGCCTGCACTCGCTAACGGGCATCGTGCCCATCGGCGTGTTTCTTGTCGCCCACCTCGTCACGAATTCATCGCTCGCCTGGGGGCGGTTTGCGTTGCGAGGGCAGGGCGAAGGTCTGTCGGTATCCGAAGGTGGTGTCCGCTACTTCCAGCACGAGGTCACCTGGATCAACGAGCAGGTCCCGCACCTGCTGCTCATCGAGATCACGTTGTGGGTCTCGATCGCGTTCCACAGCATCCTGGGCGTCTACTACGCGACCACCGGTAAGTCGAACCTGAAGCGGTACAGCTACCAGGACAACTGGCGGTACACGCTGCAGCGCATCTCGGGCTACGTCGGCATCCTCTTCATCGTGTACCACGTGGCCACGCTGCGGTGGGGGTGGTCCTGGCTCGTGCCTGAAGGCACCAAGTGGAGCCACAGTTTCTCTGCCTCCACGCTTGCCGCGGCGATGCAGGGCTCGACAGACGGCTTCACGCTCACGGGCGTTGCCGTCTCGGCGTTGTACATGGTGGGGGTGACTTTGCTCATCTTCCACTTCGCCAACGGCCTCTGGACCGCTGCCATCACCTGGGGCTTGACCATCTCTGCGAAGGCCCAGCGGCGATGGGGCGTGGCCTGCGCCGGGCTCGGTGCGATGCTGATGCTGGCGGGCTGGTCTTCGTTGTTTGCCGCGATGACCCTCGACTACGACGAGGCCCACGCCGTCGAGCGCGACATGTACATCGAGAAGAAGAGCACGGCCGAGTACGAGGCCTACATAGAGCAGAAGGGCATCGAGAAGCCCGACGAGACGATCGAGGGCACCGAGCGGGTGCCGGCTGCTCAGGCGAACGAGCCCGAAGTTTGGGAATCCCGGACGGGCTGAGGGTTTCATGAGTTTCAATTGCAGTTGAAAATAAGCCGATGCTCGCGATACTTCAGTAAGACAGACCTGCAGACAAGCTCGGAACGGATCGAGACGTTCCCCGGATCGGAGGCCCCACAGTGCAGCAGCAACAACGCGTCATCGTCGTAGGTGGGGGCCTGGCCGGCTTGGCCGCAACCGTGCGGATCGCCGAAGCCGGCATCCCGGTCGACCTGTTCAGCATGGTGCCCGTAAAGCGCAGCCACAGCGTGTGTGCGCAGGGCGGTATCAACGCGTGCAACGAGATCGCCCGCCAGCAGGGTTACAGCGAATACCAGCACTTCGACGAGACCATCTACGGCGGTGACTACCTGGCCGACCAGGGCCCCGTGCTCGAGATGGCGAACTTTGCGCCCAAGGTCATCGACCTCCTCGACCGCATGGGCGTGCCATTCAACCGGACCAATGAAGGCCAGCGCGACCTGCGCCTCTTCGGTGGCTCGCTCTTCAAGCGCACGCACTTTGCCGGCGCGACGACCGGGCAGCAGCTCCTCTACGCGCTCGACGAGCAAACTCGTCGTTACGAGGCGGCCGGACTCGTGAAGAAGTATGAGTTCTGGGAGTTCCTGTGGCCGGTCATCGAAGGCGAGGTCAACGGTCTCGAGGGTGACGGCCGCTGCGTGGGTATCGTGGCCCAGGACATGCGGACGATGCAGATCCGCTCGTTCCGCGGTGCGGCCACGATCATGGCCACCGGCGGCTGCGGGCTCGTCTTCGGGAAGAGCACCAACAGCATCATCTGCACG
This sequence comes from Phycisphaerales bacterium, assembly GCA_965227775.1. GTDB lineage: Bacteria > Planctomycetota > Phycisphaerae > Phycisphaerales > UBA1924 > JAHCJI01. The sequence continues at coordinate 2,902,458 of OZ245777.1, read as the reverse complement.
GGCGGCGCCGCCAGCCGGTGTTACCAAGCCGGTGCCTGGTACGGCAACGGCGAGATGATCCAGGTCCACCCGACCGCGATCCCCGGGGCCGACAAGTGCCGTCTCATGAGCGAAAGCGCACGCGGAGAGGGCGGCCGCGTGTGGGTGCCCAAGAAGAAGGGCGACGACCGCAGGCCCAGCGACATCCCCGAGAGCGAGCGGTGGTACTTCCTCGAGGAGCGCTACCCCAAGTATGGCAACCTCGTGCCGCGAGACATCGCGACGCGCGAGATCTTCGACGTGTGCGTCAACGACGGCATGGGCATCGGCGGCCAGAACCAGGTCTATCTCGACCTGACCCACAAGGACCCCGACTACCTGACCAACAAGCTCGGCGGCATCATGGAGATCTACGAGAAGTTCGCGGGCGAGGACCCGCGCTTCGAGCCGATGCGCATCTTCCCGGCCGTCCACTACTCCATGGGTGGCATGTGGACGCAGTTCACGCCCGGTACATACGAGCCCGACGCGCCCTACGGCGATCACAAGCCGGGGATGGTCGCGCCGATCGACACCACGCCCGGCCGCGGAATGATGCTCGGAGCCCCCAACAACATGATGACCAACGTCGAAGGCTTGTACGCTTTCGGAGAGGTCAATTTTGCCTACCACGGCGCCACGCGGCTGGGTGCCAACGCGCTGCTGAGCTGCATCTTCGACGGACTGTATTGCGGCCAGGGCGTTGCCAACTTCGTGAAAGAGGGCTCGCCGAGCGAGCGGCCGATCGACGGTGTCGATCAGGGCATATTCGATCGTGCGGTCGAGCACGAGCAGGCCAAGGTCGATCGCCTGCTGGATACGGTCGAGGGCGCCGAAGGCGATGACGACACCAACCCCTATCTCATCGGCAAAGAGATGGGCGAGGTCATGGAAGCGTCTTGCACGGTCGTAAAGACCGCCGAGCGGCTTGGCAAGACGCTCGACACCCTCGCGTCTCTGCGAGAGCGCTTCAGCCGTGCCCGCCTGCCCGATGCCGCCGCATGGACCAACCAGTCGCTCAGCTACAGCCGGGCGGTGGGCGACATGCTCATCATGGCCGAGATGATCGCCAAGTGCAGCCTGCTCCGCGAAGAGAGCCGCGGTTCGCACTATCGCACCGACTTCCCCGATCGCGATGACGAGCGATTCCTGAAGACCACCGTCGCGTCGTTTGACTCGAGTGCGACCGGCGTCGATCAGCACGCCGTGACCTATCGAGAAGTGCAGACGATGCTCGTCAAGCCGCGGGCACGCACGTACGGCAAGGTCGACAACGAGGCGCCCGCGAAGAACGGGTCGCCCGCCGCAGAGGATTCCGAAACCGCAGTTAAAAAGCCGGCGGCAACTAGCGGCGCCTGATCCCATCGAATCGAAGGAAGCGAGCACGTAATGATCGCCACAGCACAGAGCACCAAGAACAAGACCGTGCGTATCCGCATCAAGCGGAGCGATGGGCCGGGCAAGCCTTCGTACTGGCAGTCCTTCGACGTGCCGCGTGAGCCCGGGGCCAACATCATCTCGTGCCTGCAGTGGATCGCCGCACACCCGACGACCATCGAGGGCAAGAAGACCACGCCGGTCGCGTGGGACTCGGGCTGCCTTGAAGAGGTCTGCGGCGCGTGCACCATGCTCATCAACGGCAGCGTCCGCCAGAGCTGTACGGCACTCATCGAGAATATCGCTCCGAACGAGGGTGACGAGGTCACGCTCGAACCGATGAGCAAGTTCCCGGTGATCCGTGACCTCTGGGTGGATCGCGAGCGCATGTTCAAAGCGTTGCAGCGCGTCAAGGCCTGGGTGCCCATCGACGGCACCTACGACCTGGGCTCGGGCCCGAAGGAGAACCCCGACGATCAGGGCACCCGCTACAAGCTGTCGACGTGCATGTCGTGCGGCTGCTGCCTTGAGGCTTGCCCGCAGTACAACCTCGAGGAAGACGCCGAGGAGTGGCCCACCAGCTTCATCGGGGCCGCCGCAATTAGCCAGGCTCGGCTATTCAACGAGCATGAGACGGGAAAGCAGCTCAAGGCCGAGCGGCTGGAGGCTCTCATGGGCCCCGGCGGCGTGTCGGACTGCGGCAACGCGCAGAACTGCGTGAAGGTGTGCCCGAAGGAGATCCCGCTCACTGAGTCCATCGGTGCGATGGGCCGGGCGGTGACGATGCACGCTATCACTTCGTGGTTCCGTCGCTGATTCGGCGGTTTCGCGGAGGAGCGGGAATATTCGTGTGTCGGGCGGGCTCGTACCCTGCCCCATGACGAAGCCAAGAACCCCATCAACCCTGCTGGCCGCGCTCTCACTGAGCGGGGCCACTTTTTTCATGCTTGGTTGCGAGCCCTCGGGCGATGCAGCCGGATCAAGCGATGCCGCCGCGGCTGGCGGAGAGGAGAGCGCTATGCCGTCCGAGTCCACCGCGGAACCGTCACGGTCGCTGCAGGCCGAGCTTGACGCGAGGGCCGCCGGTTTTGCCGAGCGAGCACCCGAAGCGATCCAAACGCTCTACGCCGACGGCGTGCAGGCGGTCGTGGACTCGGGAGTGGTTGAAGGCGCCAAGAACGTCGGAGATCAGGCCCCGGGCTTCACGCTTGAGAACCACAGCGGCGAGTCGGTTTCGCTCTCGGGCCTGCTCGAGCAAGGTCCGGTGGTCCTGGTCTGGTATCGCGGCGGATGGTGCCCCTATTGCAACCTGACCCTCGCGGCCTATCAGCAGCGGCTCGAAGAGATCCGCGGCCTTGGAGCCACGCTTGTGGCGCTGAGCCCGGAGCTGCCCGATAAATCGCTCTCGACCGCGCAGAAGAGCGAGTTGCAGTTCGAGGTGCTCAGCGATGTCGGCAACGAGGTGGCACGCGAATACGGCGTTGTCTTTAAGCTCACCGAAGGCGTGCAGGCCAACTACGAGCAGGCCTTCGTCCTCAGCGAGTTCAATGGAGACGACTCTGGCGAGCTGCCGCTGGCCGCTACGTACGTCATCGATCGCGACGGCGTGATCCGCTGGGCGTTCTTGGATGCCGATTACCGGAACCGAGCCGAGCCGGCCGACGTGATCAAGGCATTGCAGTCGCTTCCCGACGGTGCCGACGGCGGATAACTCGTCGCGGCCGGTCGCTCAACGAGCGCGACCGGCATCATCCACCACAGCGATTCGAGCCCTGCCGCCCGCGAACGCAGCAGGGCCGGCATGACGCCGATGTGGGGGAGATGAACACTCCCCTCCGGATGCAGCGGGGCGCGACCGCCACGGTCGGCCAGGACACCGAAGCCGTCTCTGGCCTTGCGTGGGTCGTCGGCGTGTGCGCCGTCGTGCTCACGGCGTGGCTGCTGGGGGCCGCGTGGCTGACACGCTCGCTGCTTGGCATCCCGGCGGGGCTCTGGATTATCGGGATGGTACTCGGCGGGCGATGGCTCGCCGCTCGCTTCCTTGGGTCGACGAGCATGGCCGCGGTCCCAATTCCAACACCGCCGGTACGTGGCGAGCCGGAAACACTCGAATCCGGCAACCCCGATCAGCACACTCCGGACGAGACCGTCGAGCCGGCTTCCGCGTTGACGCTCCCAAGCGCGATCTCGCTCCCACGTCAGGTGCTTGCCGGCACGACCGACAGCGCGCTTACAATCATCCGCTCGTGCTCGGGCGGCCAATTGCCCGGCTGGCTGGAGCGGATGCGCGAGCGTGGCGGCACGCCGGGAGCATCGCTCTCAATGCCCTTGCGTGTGGGCGTGAAGCTCGCCGACGAGCACGTGCGAGACCTCGAGCTCGCACAGAGCACGCTCACGATCTCGCTGGTGCCCTACGCGGGCGAGGGTGATGCCGCCACTTGGCGGCGGCTGGGGTTCGACGCGGTCATCGAGCAGCGCGACCCGACTGGTCCGTTGACGATCCGTGTTGCTGAGTCTCCCGATGATCCGGCCGCGTGGCATGACTGGGCACAGACGTTGCCCCTGAGTTACTCATCGCTCTTCCCGCTGCGTATCGATCCGGCGCAGGTGACGCTGAGTCAATTCGACTGGTCGGACACCGGCGCCGTTACCGTCCTGCGCTCGCTCCTGGAACTTGCGGCCCTGTTGAGCCGTTACCCGAGCCGGCTTGACTTCAGCGACCGCCTCCGCGGCCGTCCCGCGCTGGGACTCATGCTGGGATCGCCCGTGGTGTCCGACCCGGCGCTTGACCGCGCCTTTGCGCATCTGTCGAACGTGCTCGGCGAGCGCCAGCCCGAACGCGTGGGCGAAACCGAGCATGCGGCGATGCGCGTACTGGCGTCGTACCTGTCGTGGACCGGTTGCGGCATGATGCCCGCCGAGCGTGTTGCTGCGGCTCGCACGATCGGCCGCCTTGGTCCGGCCGAGGGCGAGACATGCCTTCGCGCCTGTGTCGCAGCGTTCGCTGGCGGGCACGAGGTACTGGGATTCGACCTTATGCTGACGGGCCACGACCGCCTGGCGATCGAGCGTCCCGAGCCGCTAGTCGACCCCATGGAGTACCTGATCTCGGACATCTCGTACAACCGCGGCGGAGCCGAGACGATGGGCAAGCTTGCGGCCGGTCTGGCGTACGCGACGGCGCTTATCGAGCGCGAACGCGTGGCCTACGTGCTCGACGACGTGCGCGACGAGGTGATGAGCGCCCAGTGGTTGGTGGTGACACCCGAAACCCAAGAGCAGGTGCTCGCGATGATCGAAGCGCTCTCGACGGTGCGCTCTTTGGCGGCTTGATGGCTGCCTGACGGGCTACGCGCGTCAGCCTTCGACGTCGAGGTGCTTCACGGCCTCGCCCTCGGGCGGGTGCTCGCGGGGCTCTTCTTCTGAGCGATCGGTGGCGCTCTGCTTGGGTTGCACCGCCTCGGTGCTCAGCACTACGCGATCGCCGGTCTGCTCACCGTGCTTCACGCGACGCTGCCTGTCGCTCTCTTTTGCGGCCGTTTGCACCTTGCTCGCCCGCTCGGAAGCGGCTGCTTGCGAGGCGAGTGCCGCGGCTGCGCTGGTCGGTACCACGCTCATAGTTCATCCATCGGCAGATGCGGCCGCGGCTCTACACGCAAATCCGCACGAGACCCGAACAAACGGCCGGGCCGCCGTCACACACCGACGATGTTGGCCCCACAATCGACGTAGATGTTCTCACCGGTCACGCCCGCGCTGAGGTCGCTTGCGAGGTACACCGCGGTGTTGCCCACGTCTCCGCCCTCGACGTTGCGTCGCAAGGGCGATCGCTCGAGGTTCTGCTCGCTGATCTTGTCGGCCCCGCCCACGGCGCTCGACGCAAGAGTTCGCAGATAGCCACCAGAGATCGTGTTCACGCGGATGCCATCGGCGCCCAGGTCGCCGGCCAGGTACCGGGCGGTGGCCTCCAGCGTCGCCTTGGCGACGCCCATCACGTTGTACCCCGGCACGACTTTCTCGGCGCCGTAGTAGCTCATCGCCATCACCGAGCCGCCATCCTTGGCCAACAGCGATCGGCACCGTCTGCTGAGACCAAGCAGGGTGTACGCAGAGATATCGACCGCGCTCAGGAAAGCCTCTCGCGGTGTCTCGACAAACTTGCCGTGCGCCAAATACTCGCGATCCGCAAACGCGATTGAGTGCACCAGCACGTGCAACGCGTCGTGGCGGCCTTCGAAGGCCTTGATGGCCGTATCGATGTCGTCGTCGCTGCCGGCGTCCATCGGGACGATGAGCGGATCGCTGCCGCCTTCGCCCGGCAGCGCCTTGACGGCGCGTTCGGTGCGGCGCTGGTTCTTTTCGCCGGGCAGGCAGGTGTAGGCACACGCGGCGCCGTGATCGATCAGGGCCTTGGCGATGTGCCAGGCGTACGAGCGTTCGTTCGCGATGCCCACGATCAGGGCCACCTTGCCGTCCAACAAACCCATGCTGCCTCCCGGGCAATGGCCCGTACGCGTTTCTTTGAGGGGCCAGTGTAAGCCCGTGCCGACCCCGCCGGTTCGCCATACGATCGGGCGTGAGCGAGAACGCGACAACCCAATCCGCCGCCGACCGATACAAGCAGATCGTGACTTCGGGCCTGGTCCGGCGGCTTCTGGAGATCAGCCGCGACGAAGATCTGGGACCGGACCACCAGGATCCGACCGCCACGGTGATGGTCGACGCGTCCGAGCGGTCCGAGGCATGGGTGGTCGCACGAGAGCCGGGGATCATCTGCGGGCTCGAGGCCGTGGGCGACGTGCTCGACGTGCTCGCGCCAACCACGCTGTTCCGAGCGCTCGCGAGCGACGGAGACACCATCGAAGAAGGGCAGCGCCTTGGGGCGCTGCTCGGCCCGAGGCGCGAGATCCTCGCGGCCGAGCGCACGCTCTTGAACCTTTTGAGCCGTCTGAGTGGCGTTGCGACGCACACGTCCCGCTACGTCTCTGCTACGGGAGACTCGCCCGCCAAGGTCGTCGATACACGAAAGACCACGCCCGGATTGAGGCAACTCGAGAAGTACGCCGTGCGTTGCGGTGGCGGCCACAGCCATCGAATGGGCCTATTCGACGCTGTGCTCATCAAGGACAACCACCTTGTTGGGCTTTCGCCCGAGCAGGCTGCGCAGAAGGTTGCGAGCGCGGCGGCCGATGCGCGTGAGAAGTTTCAGGTCGCGTTTGTCGAGGTCGAGGTCGACACGCTGGACCAACTCACCGCGATGCTCGAACTCGATGACGGCGTGCTAGACATCATCCTGCTGGACAACATGGGGCTTGAAGAAATCGTCCGGGCCGTTGAGATGCGTAATGAGAAGGGGCCTCGCCCGCTGCTGGAGGCCTCCGGTGGCGTCGAGCTCGAGACGCTGGGCGATGTCGCGCGGACCGGGGTTGATCGCATCGCTGTCGGCGCGCTCACCCATCACGCCGTATGGCTCGATATCGGGCTCGATGCGGGGGCGCCGTCGTGAGAACCGAGGACTGGGAGTCCATCACGACGCCCGTGGGTCTCTTCGATCGCGTTGTCGTGCTTGACGAAACGCCCTCGACCCAGGGCGATGCGCGTGTGCTCGCAGACGGAAAGCCGGGCCTTGTCGTCATCGGCAAGCGGCAGGTAGCAGGTCGTGGCCGGCAAGGGCGAACCTGGGACGATGGCGACGGCGCTTCGCTCTCGATGAGCCTGTGTGTGGAAGCATCGCTTCCCGCGGCGGGCATGTCGCTTGCCGTTGGGCTGGGCGTTCTCGAGGCGTGCGAACAGCTCGGGGCGAGCGGTCTTGGACTCAAGTGGCCCAACGACGTGGTCGAGCGCGGGCACGGCATCGCGGGGCGGAAGATCGCCGGCGTGCTGATCGAATCTTCGCGATCGCTGGCGGTGGTAGGCATCGGTGTGAATGTGCACGCCCGCGAGCAAGGCTGGCACGAGGGTCTGGAACGCGCAGCCGTCAGCCTCGAAGATCTTGGCATCGATGCCGGCAGACCAGCGGTAGCGGCCGCCGTCCTGGGAATTGTGTCGAAGTGGCTCGTCGCACCTCCGGCAGCGATCGGAGATCGTTGGTTGGGCGTCGGTACGCTCCGTGGAGAGCGTTGCGCGTTCCGTGTCGATGGCCGGCTGATCACCGGAACGGTGGTCGATCTGGACCGCCAGTGGAGGCTCGTGTTGCAAACTGACGACGGCGAGCGCGTTCGTATCGATGCCGCGCATGCGCACCTCGAAGAACCAAGGGTGGTGGGGAGTTAGGCCCGCTCCATGAGCACCGCCAGCGCCGCCAACGAGACTGAGAACGCAGTCGTCCGGCTACGCGTCGATGGCATGAGCTGCGCCGGATGTGTTGCGGGCGTCGAACGGGCTCTCAAGAAGTCGCCAGGCGTGCGCACGGCGATGGTCAGCCTCGCTGGTGGCTCGGCGCTGGTGAGAGGCGAGTCGCTCGATGCCGAGACGCTCGCGGGCAGCGTGCGCGACGCTGGCTTCGATGCGGCTCCGGCGTCTTCTGGAGATGCTGCGGCGGATCTGGCTCAGAGGCTTGGTTCCGAAGATGCCCAGCAGGCCAACGCTTGGCGCTGGCGGGTTGTGCTGGGCGTGGTGCTGTGGTTGCCGATGGAATCTGCCCACTGGTTTGGCCACGGTCTCGGGCTGCACATGACAAGTGGCGCGGGGCTCGCGGTCGCGCTTGTGGTGGGCACGCTCGCGCAGATCTGCATCGGCTCGGCGTTCTATCGATCGGCCATCGCCGCAGCCAATCGCAAGACGACGAACATGGACACGCTGGTGTCGCTCGGCAGCGCCTCGGCCTACACGCTATCCCTGGTGCACGCGATCCTGATCTTCACGGCAGGCGGCGAACATCCAACGTACTTCATCGAGGCCACGGGCCTGCTCACTCTGATCTCGCTCGGTCACTGGCTCGAACGGCGGGCCCGCCGGGGTACTACGAAGGCCCTGCGCGAGCTGGCGGCAATGCAGCCGACCACCGCGACCGTGCTTGCCGACGAAAACGATCCGTCGGGTGCGAGCGTGCCGGCTGGTGACGTGATTCCGGGCGATCTCGTGCTGGTCCGCGTGGGCGATCGCAGCCCGGTCGATGGAGAGTTGCTCGGGCCCGCGTCGCTCGATGAGTCCGCAGTCACTGGCGAATCGGTGCCGGTTGAGAAACAACCGGGCGAGTTGGTGATGGCTGGATCGGTGGCGGTCGGAACACCCGCGATGGTGCGCGCGACGACCGACGGCGCGAGCGGCACGCTGGGCCGCATGGTTGCGCTCGTGGCTGACGCGTTGGCGAGCAAGGCAGATGTGCAACGCCTTGCCGACAAGGTGTCTTCGATCTTCGTGCCGCTGTCAATTTCAATCGCGCTGGTGAGCTTTGTCGCGTGGCTGCTCGTGCCGGGCGGGGGCATCAGCAAGGCCGTGGTGACCGCGGCGACGGTGCTCGTCATCTCGTGCCCGTGCGCACTGGGTCTAGCGACGCCGCTCGCGGTGATGGTTGGGACGGGCGCGGCGGGTCGGCGTGGCATCCTCGTGCGATCGGCTAGTGCGCTCGAGCGTGCGGCGATTGCGAACGTGGCGCTACTGGACAAGACTGGCACCATCACGAGCGGTCAGCCTGTTGTTCGCGAAGACGCAAACGACGAACTTCTCGCGGCCGCCGCATCGCTGGCGTGTCGCTCGAGCCACCCGCTCTCGCAGGCGATCGTGCGGGCGGCAGACGATCGCGGCCTGGCGTACGAGCCAGCACGCGACGCGACTGAGCGAGCCGGCGAGGGCATGGTCGGCAGCGTCGATGGCAAGGATGTCAGGCTCGTTTCGATCAATGCCGCCCGGCGTGCCGGTCATGCCTTTGACGACGCGTCGCTCGAAGGTGGCCCCGCATCTGTCGTGCTTGTGGACGGTGAGGTCGTGGGAGTCGTGCACTTTCGCGAAGAGTTGCGGACCGGGGCCGACGCGTTTGTGAAAGAACTCCAACAACTCGGAATTGAGCCACGACTGCTGACAGGCGATCGCCCGTCACCGGCCCACAGGCTGGCCAACAAGATCGGGCTCGACCGTGGCCGGGTTGACGCGGGACTCTCGCCCAGCGACAAGGTCGATCGCGTTCAGCAAGCGGCTCGAAGCTCTACCGTCATGATGGTGGGCGACGGTATCAACGATGCGCCCGCGATGGCAGCCGCTTCCGCGGCGGGCGGTATCGGTGTGGCGATCGATGCGGGGAGCAACGTCGCGCTCGAGGCCGCAGATGCGATCGTTCCCGGGGATCGCCCGCTTGCCGTCGTAGACCTCGTGCGCATCGGCCGCGCCACGAGGCGTGGAATCCGGCAAAACCTGTTCCTCGCGTTTGTCTACAACGCGGCGGCCATTCCGGCGGCGGCGTTCGGCTTGCTTGGTGAGCACGGCCCTGTGGTGGCCGCGGCTGCGATGGCGCTGAGCGACCTGTGCGTGATCGGCAACGCCATCCGCATCAGGATGGTGATCGACAAGCAGACACAGCGCTAGAAGGTCTTGCGTAGCCGCGCAGCGGGAATGCTGAGCTGGTCGCGGTACTTGGCGACGGTCCTGCGCGCAATCTCCACGCCGCGCTTCTTGAGCTCGCGCACGATGGCCTCGTCGCTGAGTGGTTTGGCTTTGTTCTCGTTGTCCACAACGTCCTGGAGCGCAGCCTTGATGGCCGCCCAGCTTACGTCGTCACCCGCGTCGTTCTGCGTGCCACCGGTGAAGAAACGCCGGAGCGGGACCACGCCGCGGGGCGTTTGCAGGTACTTGTCCGCCACCGCGCGCGAGACTGTCGCGACGTGGATGCCAAGCTGCTCGGCAACCTGCGTCATCGGTAGGGGACGCAGGCTCTCTGGGCCATAATCAAAAAACTCGCGCTGGGCGTCGATGACGGCGTGGATGACGCGGAGCAGCGTGTCGCGCCGCTGTCCGATCGCGTCGACAAGCCACTGGGCGTTGCTTAGGTTCTTGCGCACAAAATCACGACCCTGCTTGTCGAGCTCGCGCGTGCGCACCATCTCGGAGTATTCGCGGTTGATCCGCAGGTTCATCAGGCTGCGGTCGTTCAGGAAGGCGACGTAGCGGTCGTTGTCCTCGTCGTACTCGACGATCGCGTCGGGGATGATCGGCTCGCTGCGATCGGGGGCCAGTCGCTTACCTGGGGCCAGGCTCAGCCGACGCAGCAATTGCACGCCGGTCTTGATCTCCTCCATGGTCAGCGTCGTCGCTTCGGCGATCTTGGGCAGCCGGTTGTTCATCAGGTCGTCGAGATGGTCCGACACGAGCCACCGGGCCGACTCAATGGCGTCGTCGGTCGCTTCGTCTTCGTTGAAGTCGGGGTCCTGCTGGACGGCATCGAGCTGCAGCAGCAGGCACTCCCGGGCATCGCGTGCGCCAACGCCAGTTGGCTCGAGTACCAGTTGGGCCTCTTCGAGCACCCAAGGCAGCTGTTCGAGCAAGGCGTCGCGATCGCCGGCGAGTTCGGCCAGTGGCTCGGGAGCCTGTCGGGCGATGTCTTCCAGCGGCGTGCGGAGGTAGCCGTCCTCATCGATGAACGAGATGAGGAAGGCGCCGATGGCGCGCAGTTCGGCGTCCATCTCGGCGAGGGCCCACTGATCTCGGAGCTGCTCGCTCACCGAGGCCTGCCGCGCGGGGGCGGCGGCCATCGCGTCCATCTTGCCGTCGCGCTCGCCCGCCGACACGCGGCTGGACGAACCAGGCTCAAGATTCTGGCGGCTCGGCCCGTCGAACGCGTTGTCGGCGGCGTCTGGTTGGTCAGTCTGGAAGCTGTCGAGTCGGGCGAAATCGTCCTGGGCGTTGCCTTTGTCCTCGATTGTGAGCTCGCGATCAGGGCGATCGGTCTCGTCCGTGGCCTTTGGTTTGTCGGCGTGCGGCTCGATGATCTCGAGGGCCATGTTGCTCTCGAGCTCTTCCTCGATGCGTTGTTCGAGGTCGGCTAGCGGCATCTGCAGGATCTCCATCGACTGGATGACCCTGGGCGACAGCTTCATCTGCTGCCCGAGACGCATGTGCTGGCTGGTGTCGAACCTCACGCGGCGAGTCTAGCGCGGCTGGATCGCGGCCACCGATCGAATCATGCGTTGCGGGCGGCGATGTCCAGGCTTGTCACGTACTCGCTCACCTTCGAGCCCCCAGGCAGCGCGGCGATGATCTTCTGGTACAACGGGTCCTGCCAGGTCGTCATGGCGTCGACGTACTCGGGCTTGCTCGTCAGCTCGATGTGCGTGAGGCCGGCGGCTTCCATGTCGCGGCGGATCGTCTCGATGAGATCGGCCCCGGCCACGCAACCAACGAGCGCTTCCAGATCGGCCACGACCGACTCGGGCAGCGGCTTGGCCAGCGCGAGGTCGCTGATGGCGACGCGGCCGCCGGGCTTGAGGACACGGGCAACCTCGCGCCACACCTGTGCTTTGTCGACCGAGAGATTGATCACGCAGTTGCTCAGCACCACGTCGATGCTCGCGTCGGCGATGGGCAGGTGCTCGATCTCGCCCAGACGGAACTCGACGTTGCGAAGGCCGCTCTGGTGCTCGTAGCTCTCGACGTTTCGGCGGGCCTTGGCCAGCATGTCGGGCGTCATGTCGACGCCAATGACATGGCCGGTCTGGCCGACGCGCGGGCCCGCAAGGAAGCAGTCCATCCCGCCGCCGCTGCCAAGGTCGAGCACCGTCTCGCCGGGCTGGAGGGCGGCGATGGCGGTGGGGTTGCCACACGAGAGTCCCATGTTCGCGCCCTCGGGTAGAGCCGAGAGGTCGCCCTGCGCGTATCCGACGGCGCTGGCGAGCTGGTCGGCGGTGAGCGTCGTGGGGCCGCAGCAGCCGCCACCGCCGCAGCACGAGCCCTGGGCGTCGTTCGCCTGCACGCCCGACCACTGCCCGTCTTGTGCGATCTTCGTGTAGCCCTTCAACACGTTCTCTCGCGCTGCGTTGGGATCGGTGGTGGTCATTGAACATCTCCTTGGGGATTGTCGGTGGGGTTGTTGGAGTACAGACGCCTGCCGAGCCAGAGCGAGACCGAGACGAGCCCGATGAGGACCGGAACCTCGACCAGCGGGCCAACGACGGTGGCGAACGCCACGCCCGAACCCAGGCCAAAGACGGCGATCGCTACGGCGATGGCGAGCTCGAAGTTGTTGCCACTCGCGGTGAACGCGAGCGTTGCGGCTCTGGGGTAGTCGGCCCCGACCTTGCGGGCCATCAAGAAGCTCACAAGGAACATCACGACGAAGTAGATCGTGAGCGGAATGGCGATGCGAACGATGTCGAACGGCAACTCGACGATGCGCTCGCCCTGCAGCGAGAACATCAGCACGATCGTCGCCAGCAACGCGACGAGTGTAATCGGAGCGATCCTGGGGATGAACACGCCGCTATACCACGACTCGCCCTTGATCGGCCGAAGCACAAATCGAGTGAGCATGCCTGCGAAGAAGGGGATGCCGAGGTAGATCAGCACGCTCTGGAACACCTCGGCCATCGAGACGTCGACCACGTTGCCCTCGAGCCCGAGCAGCGGCGGCAGGTAGGTGATGAATACCCAGGCGTGCACGCCGAAGAAGAGCACCTGGAAGATGCTGTTGAATGCCACCAAACCCGCGGCGTAGTCACTACTGCCTCGCGCAAGCTCGTTCCAGACGAGCACCATCGCGATGCAGCGCGCCAGCCCGACCAGGATGAGCCCGGTCATGTACTCGGGCTGGTCACGCAGGAAGATAACCGCAAGCACGAACATCAGGACCGGGCCGACGACCCAATTCTGGACCAGGGAGAGCACGAGGACCTTCCAGTCCTTGAACACCTCAGGCAGCTTCTCGTAGCGGACCTTGGCCAGCGGCGGATACATCATGAGGATGAGCCCGATGGCGATGGGGATGTTGGTCGTTCCGACGGTCATCGAGTCGAGCGCCTCGGGCACGCCGCCGGCAAACTTGCCGATGATTACACCAGCAGCCATCGCCAGGAAGATCCATAGCGTGAGGAAACGGTCGAGCACGCCCAGCCGCTTGCAAGGTGCGGTAACGCACGCTGGCTCGCTCATGCCGGCTGGTCCTTGCGCGGAAACAGGCTGGGGATCGTCTTGACGTACTCGCCGATCTCGTCCCGCACACGTCGGTAGTGCCGAAGCGCGTCTTCCTCGTCGGTTGCGCTTGCCGCCAATCTGGGTGGGTCGTCGAAGCCACGGTGCACGACGCGTGTCTCGCCCGTAAACACAGGGCACTGCTCGTACGCGGCCCCGCACACGGTGATGATCAAGTCCAGCGTGTCAGGCTCGCATTGGGCGATCGACTTGCTCTCATGGCCTGAGATATCGATGCCGACCTCCGACATTGCTTGCACGGCCAGCGGGTTCAGTCCCTGAGGATCGGTGCCGGCGCTGCACGGCTCGATGCGGTTGCCCAGCAGCTGCTTCGCCCACCCCTCGGCCATCTGGCTGCGGCAGGAGTTGCCGGTGCACAAGAACATCACGCGTGGTGGCACATAGCGGGCCATGTCAGCCCTCCTCGCAGCAATCGGTGTCGCAACACGAGGCAGCGGGGGTGCAATCGTCGATGGCATCGGCGAGCGACCGGAAGGTCTGAGAGAGATCATCGCATTGGGGCGTGTACCACACCGTGCGGCCCTCCTTCCTGGCCTCCAGCACGCCGGCCCGGGCAAGCAGGGAGAGATGCCGGGCCACGACGGAGAAGTCCACGTCGCAGCACTCGGCGACCTCGCTCACCGAGCAGGCCCGCTTGCACTTCATGAGGCAGCGGAGCAGCAGCACGCGGGTCGGGTCGCCCAGGGCCTTGAACAGGTCTGGGTCGAGCAAGCCGTCGACGGCCGCCCGGCGGCGGGCCGCCTGGCGGGGTGAGGCAGGGCTTTGAGATTGGGATAGTGACGCCATGATGCAAATATAGCATCGCGGCTGCTGCGGTCAACTTACTGGGGTTGCATTAGTGGCCGCCGTCGGTCACGCGGAGCACTTCCTGGACGGTCGACAGGCCCTGCTTGACCTTGTTCATGCCGTCCATGCGGAGCGACACCATGCCCCGCTCCAGGCACATTCGCCGGAACTCGCTGACGTTGGGATTGCCGGCAACGACGTCGCGGAGCCGATCGTCGACCGCGAGCAACTCGTAGATGCCCACACGGCCCGAGTAGCCCGTGCCGCGGCACTTGTCGCAGCCCTTGGCCGTCCATATCTTGTCTGTGGCCATGCCCTGCATCTCGAGGTACTCGGACATCTCCTCGCTGGGGCGCTCCTCGGCCTTGCAGTGCTTGCAGAGCCGGCGGAGCAGGCGCTGTGCCAGCACTCCGTTTACGGCAGCGCCGACGAGGAACGGCTCGAGCCCGATGTTCACCAGACGCGTAATGCTCGAGGGCGCATCGTTGGTGTGCAGCGTGCTCAGCACCAAGTGGCCCGTCAGAGCAGCCTGCACCGCCGTCATGGCGGTCTCCATGTCGCGAATCTCGCCCAGCATGATGACGTCGGGGTCCTGACGCAGCAAGGCCTTGAGGGCCTTGGCGAACGTCATGCCGATCTTCTCGTGCGTCTGCGTCTGCGTGACGCCGTCGAGGTGGTACTCCACCGGATCCTCGACGGTCGAGATGTTCATCTTGTTCTTGTCGAGCGTGCGCAGCGAGGCGTACAGCGTGGTCGTCTTACCCGAACCGGTCGGGCCGGTCACCAGCGTGATACCGTGCGGGGCGGTCACAAGCCCTCGCCAGACCTGCAGCGCGTCCTCGCTGAAGCCAAGATCCTCGAGTTGCACGTTGATGCTCTTGGTGTCGAGGATACGCATGACGGTCTTCTCGCCATACGTGTTGGGCAGCGTCGACATGCGAAGATCGAGCTTGCGCCCGGCAACGACGCAGCGGATACGACCATCCTGCGGCACGCGGCGCTCGGAGATGTCGAGGTTCGCCATGATCTTCAGGCGGCTTGTGATCGCTGCCGACATCGACGCCGGCGGGTTCATCGCCTCGAAGAGCACGCCGTCGATGCGGAAACGCACCTTGAGCTTCTTGTCGGCCGGCTCGATGTGGATATCGCTCGCGCCGTCCTTGATGGCCTGCTGGATGATGTAGTTCACGTAGCGGATGACCGGGCTCTCGCCGGCCTTCTGCTCCAGATCGACCTCCTGGCTGTCGCTCTTCTCGACCTGGACGTCTTGCTCGTCGACCTGATCGAGGATCTCGTTGAGGTCGACGTCCTCGGGCTGCTCCTCATGCTCGCCCATGCCGGCAACTTCGAGCGCACCGCGAATGTCGAAGCTGGTGACCACGATGATCTTGACGCCAACAACGCCCAGCATCTCGCGGAGCTCATCAAACAGGAAGACGTCGTCGGGACGAACCACGCCAACAACCGCACGCTGGCCCTCGGTCCTCAGAGGCAGCACGAGATGGTCGCGGCAGAAGTCGCCGCCGAGGCGCTGCAGCATGGTCCCGTCGAAGCCGCCATCGAGACCCAGGTCGAGATCAATACGCTCGAACGAGAGGCCCGCGTTCTCGGCTACGCACCGCTGGACTGCCACCTCGTCGGCGCCGCGCTCGAGAAGTACCTCAACGAGTCGCTTCCCGGGCGTCTGCTTGACGATCGCTTGGGCCTGGGACATGTCCTCGGCCGAGACGGCGCCCTTATCGATCAGACGCTGGGCGAGTTCGGTTGTGTCGTACTCATCACCCGGCGACTCGGCGTCTGGCGCGTAGACGTCGCTGATGGCCTTACCGACGCGAGCATCGGGTGCGCCCTGCGGCTTCTGCTTCACCGCGGGGTCGTGCTCGACCGAGGCGCGACCCTTCTCGCCCTGGTGGGCGGGCATCGAGGGCAGCGGGCTGAACGCCTGCTCCGACTCATCGATGCGGTGGCGGGCGGCCTTGCCCTTTTTCTTAGACGTGTCGTCTCCCCCGCCCGAGTCGGTCAACTCGCTGAGGATGTCGTCGATGTTGTACTTGCTCATCGCGGTCGCATCCCCGGCACCAGGGTCAGTTGTTGCCCTTCATCTCGACCGTGCGCATCAGCGTCTTGGCCCGGAAGGTCACCGAGCGCCCGGAGATCGAGACGATCTCGAGCACACCGTCGACCTTCTCGCCCACCTGGTACACCCGGCCATTGATCTTGGCGAGCGGCCGGGTTTCGCTGTTGAGCACCATCTCGATGTTCATTGAATTCAGGATCTGCTCGGCCTGCACAAGCATCTGGTCGCGCTGCGGCGCACGCTCAACAGGAATGATCGGGTCCTCTGTTTCGGGCGCACGCTCGAGACGGAAGGGGTTGTCGTCGATCTCCTCCAGCGGGATCTGCGGTGGCGGGCCGGCCTTGGCCAGCGACTTCATGATGCGATCCTCGCCCTCGTAGTGCCGAGCCTGGGTCTGCTCGATCGTGTAGCGCATCTCCACGGGCTTGAGCAGCTTCGCGGGCGCGGTGCCGCGGTGGTGCATCCAGTAGAGCACGCCGCCGGCAACAACGAGCACGCTGCTCAAGATGGCGACCTGGATCGGTAGCCGCTTCTTGGGGTTCGGCGCATACGACTCAGCGGCCGGCGCTTCCTCGCTCGATTGCTCGGGCACCATCGACGGATCGGTGTTCATCAGGCCTCCTCGTCTTGGAAGTAGATGCTCAGCGTGAATTCGGCCACCATGTGCCCGTCGACCTTGTCAGAACGGCGGATGGTCATCTCGGGCAGCCGGGTGATGCGGTCGAGACGTTCGAGCTCGAGCAGGAACTTGTAGAAGCCCCGGAAATCACCGGTCATCTCGATCTTCAGCGGCTGCTCCATGTAGAGCGACGCCTTCACGGGCTTCTCGGCCACGATCGCCGGCTGCTGCAGCCCCGCTTCGCTGGCGAGTTCCGAGATCTGGCGGACAACGCCCGACAGTTCCTTGTTCGTCGGCAGTCGGGCCTCGATGGACTCGATGCGCTCGGCGATCTGGTTTGTCGCCGCCTCGAGCGTGCCGCGGCGGGCGCTCTCCTGCTGCAATTTCTCCAGCTTGTCTCGCCGTAGGGCGATTTCTTCGCGTGCACGCTCGATCTGCGTGTTCTGCGGCCTGAAGACGAACCAGTAGCTCGCCAGCGGTACCGCAAAAAGCACCAGCAAGAGCACGAACTCTCGTACGCCGAACTTCATGTTACTGCCCCTCTCCGCTATCGGGCTCGATGGCGAGTGCCTCGCCGCCCTCGCCACCATCGTCGATGGGGCTCTCTTCCTCGCCCGACTCGTCGGTCGTGGATGCGCCACCAGCCATGGCCTCGGGCGAGGTCAGGGGCTCGATGCCGCGTGCGTCCGCACGCGGATCGATCTCGGCGACGATCTCAAACTTGCGCAGCTGCCGGTCGTTCATCTTCTGGCTATCGACCTGCTTTAGATCAACGCGCCGGAGCAGCGGTGAGAGCTTGAGGCCATCCATGTAGTCGGAGATGTCCTCGTTCTTGGTCGTCACACCGATCAGCGTGAGCGTGTACTCGTATCGCGGGGGCAGGATGCTCTTCTTCTCCGCGTCACCCGCGGTGGCGCCGGTCTTGGTGCCGCCGAGTGAACCGGCCTTCCGCCCGCGAACGCTCGTGCGCCGCTTGCTCTTGTCGTCTTCCTTCGTGGACGTTGCCTCAGCGACCCGGCGGCCCTTGAGCTCGACGGTCAGGAGCGTCATCTCCTCGGGCATCCTCGTGACGAGTTCGGCCATCAGGATGCTGCGGGGTACGGGCTCGATGAGCGCCGTGACGATCTCGGCCTTTTGGAGCATCTGCTCCTTCTGCTCTTCCAGCTTGATGAGCAGCTCGATCTCGGGCTCAGCGGCGGTGTATTGCACCGCGATTGCCTCGCGCTCGTCGTGCACCGACTTCCAGTTTCGGTTGGTGACAAAGAACGCCGCCACGACCGTGCCCATCACAGCGCAGAACAGCGTGAGGCCAATAATGTTCGCTCGGCCCTCGGCCTTCCGCTGGACGTAGTCCTCGGGCAGGAATCCCCCACCCAGGGCGCCGCCCTGCTTGTTCTGATCGCTGGATGGTCCGAGCATGACGATCCTCCGTAGCTCCGTGCCTGTTCAAAGATCGGTTGGGCGCAGGCACAAGCCAAGCGCCACGGCCCATCCGGGCTGGCTTCCGCTGAGGTCCGTGCCGACACAGGGCTCATTGCCGGTCCGAGTAACTCGCGCCAGCGGGTCTGCTACCTGTGCCGGCAGGTTCAGCCGCCGCGCGATGTGCGTGCACAGGGCCATCTGGCGAGACTCGCCGCCCAGGAACACAACCCGCTCGATCTTCCGCTGGGGGCACAGCCCGTTGTAATACCGGACGCACATCTGGACCTCGTCGGTCAAGATCTCCAGCGGCTCGGTCAGGTCGGTGCCGGTTCGAGACATCGTCTCGTCGAGTGTTTCCATGCCCACAGCGCTCTCGTCGAGTGCGGCCATCACGGCGCTGCCGCCGTTGTCTTCGCTGCTGGGTGTCGCGCGAGAGCGCTTGAGCGCCGCCTCGAGCATTGCCAGGCCCGAACCCGCGCGGTCCACGCTCTCGTCCTTGCTGGCCGCCGATGCGGCCGCGGCGACGGCCTTGGTGGCCTCGGGCACGAGCGTTTGCAGATTCAGCCGCGTCGAGCGGGCCATCTCCATGTCGATGTTCTGCTCGCGAGCGATCGCCTCATCCAGGTGCTTGCCGCCGATCTCGACGAACTTGGCGAATGCCAGGCGCTCACCATCACCGACCAGTACGCGCGATCCGCCGGCACCGAGTTCGAGATAGAGCGTGGGCTTGTCCTCATGGTCTTCGAGGTGCCGGGTGCAGGCGTGCATGGCCGTCAGAATCGCCTGGAAGTCGCTGTGCATCGCGACGGGCTCCAGCTTCGCGGCCTTCAGCCCGCGCATTAGGCGTTGGATCACGTCTCGACCCGCGCCCATGCAAATGACTTCTCCGCGGCTGCCGGGCGTCCCGCTCTCGACCGGTACCCACCGGTAGACCAGCGCGTTGGGATCGCAGCCCATCGCGCCCTGGATCTTGGCGCGCACGAGCGTGTCCATTGCCACGCCATCGGCCTTGACGATCTTCAGGTGCTTGCAAAACGACATCGCGCTTGGCATGGAGCACACCGCTCGCTTGCCCTTGAAGCCGCCGGCCTTCACCATCTTGGGCAGGGCTTCGATCTGGAACGCGAGCCTTGCTTGCGCGTCGCGCCGCAGGCGCGACGGCATCTCGAGCGCGGCAGCCGCCACGAGCTGAGGGCTCTGGCCCAGTGCGATCTGCAGCACCTTCAGCTCGGCAGTGCCGAACTCGAACGCGATCGGCGACAACGACCCGCCCATGAGGCGCGTCGATCCGATGGCCGAGAGTGTTTTCAGCGAGATGCCCACAAAGGCCCCCTGGCCTGCCCGAACGGCCCAATTCCCGGCACGCGCAGCACGACCGCGCAATTCCAACGCCGTAGCCCATGGAATCGGCCCTTCCGATGCCCAAATTCAGCGGACGTGTAGTGGTTGGCGCTCCGGCCCGTCCTGCCCGAGCCGCGCATTCGTCATGATCCGACGAATCGCGCCGTTATCGGTCAGCGGCTGCTTTTCGGACGATGTGCGCGAGTTCTCCGACCCGCTGTAGTGCCGGCCCGATCGACCAAACCTGGCGGTCGCGGTCGCCGGTGGTGTTGCTCACGACTCGCAGCTCGATGAATGGCACCCCCAGCCGGCTGGCAACATGACCCACGGCAGCCCCCTCCATGGCCTCGGCCACCGCCCAGGTCCGGGCAATAACCGAGCTTGCCAGCGCGTCGGTCCCAGAACACGTCGACACCGTGGCGATCGGAGCTGTCACCGAGACATGGCCGGCGAAGGCATCGAGCAGCTTCGCGTCGGCCCGGACGCCCCAATCATCGAACGGACCAAGGGGAAACCCCATGTCGGCACACCCAACGAACGAGCCGTCGGGTAGCTGGAGCCCCTCGTCCGCATAGATCGATCGGGTCGCGGCGATCGAATCGCCCATCTGCAATGGGCTGGCGATTGGCAGCGAGCCGCAAATGCCCAGGTTGATCACGGCCGAATAACCGCCATCGGCCATCGCCGTCGCGGTGCCCGCTGCGGCGTTGGCCTTGCCAACCCCGGTGATCAGCACGTCGAGCCGATCGCCGATCTGGGTCGCAACCCATTCCTCGGGCAGTGACGATTCTGAGCCATTGAGCACTGCCTTCGCTTCCGCACGAGCTGCGACGGTTAGAAGCCAGGGTCGGCCTTGGTTTTCGGGAGGAGATGCGTCCATCGGTGTCTTGCGGGCTTGCGGGCCTCATTGCGGATCGGCCCAAGTTTTTCAGGGTTTCCGGCGACGGGTGGGAACCATTTGGGGCTCCAGGTTGTTGAACGCTAGTGTCTTTACGCCCTCGGTGCCGATGGATCGGCGGTCCGAGAGGGCAATTGCTCGGTTCGCGTCAGGACCGCTGCAGACGAAATCATGATCTGGGGAAGGTGGCCGATGGGACAGGCACGAATGAGTCGCGGCGGCATCCTGATTAAGGCGGCAGGGGCCGTCGTGGCATTGGCCGTCGTAGGAGCCGGCGGGTGGTACGCCACGACGCAGCTCAGCCAGGTCGAAAGCGTCCGCACAGCGGACGTTGTCTCGGCGTCCGTGCGCAACTTCGACATCCAGACGATCGCGACCGGCGAACTCGAAGCTCGCCAGCAGGTCGAAATTCGAAACAAGCTCGACAGTCGCGCCACGATCACCACGATCATCGATGAAGGCACTCGCGTCCGCAAGGGGGAAGTGCTCTTCACACTCAACAGCGAGTCGATCGAGCAGGAAATCACAGAGGAAGAGAGCCGCGTCGAGACCGCCCGCGCCGACCTCGAGGCCGCTGAGAACGCCTACCTCATCCAGGTGAGCGATAACGAATCAAACCTTCGCGCTGCCAACCTGGAATTGGAGTTGGCACGTCTCGCGCTGCAGCAATGGCGCGACGGCGACGACCCCAAAGAGATCGAGCGCCTGCAGGCCGATCTTGACAGCGCGACGCGCAACCGCGACCGCCTCCGGGACAAGTTCGAGCAGAGCAAGCTCCTCTTGGCAAGTAACTTCAAGAGCCAGAACGAGTTCGACCAGGAGGAAATCCAACTGCTCGAGGCCGAGTCCCGCGTGAAGCAGGCGGAGTTGGCGCTGTACACCTACCGCGACTACCAGCGTCCCAGTGATGAGAAGCGGCGCACCAGCGATGTCGAAGAGGCCGAGGCCAAGGTCGATCGCGTGCGCAAGCAGAACGCCATCGAACTGGCCAGTAAGGACGCCAACCGCAAGAACGCTCGCCGGCAGCTCGAACTCCGGGAAGAGCGCTTGGCCAAGCACCGTGAGCAGCTCAGCTACTGCGAGATCACCGCGCCCAACGACGGCCTTGTTGTGTACAACTCGAGCACCCGTCGCGGCCGTTGGAACGACGATCCGCCCGAGCCCGGCATGGAAGTCTCTCCGAACGAAGTGCTGATCGTGCTCCCGGATACCTCAGAAATGGTCGCATCCGTTCGCGTGCACGAGTCGCTCGCTGGCAGGCTGACGCCCGGGCAGTCCGCGACTGTGCAGATCGAGGCGCTCGGCACGACGATCCTGCCAGGCAAGATCGAGTCGATCGGTGTGCTTGCTGAGAGCGGCAACTGGCGTGACCCGAACCTGCGTGAGTACACCGTTCGCATCCTTCTTGAGCCCGGCGAGCACGCCAAGGACCTGAAGCCGTCCATGCGCGCCGAGGCGACGATCATTATGGATCGCGTTGACGAGGCTCTCACGATCCCAGTTCAGGCCGTGTTCAGCGAGGGCCGCCTTCGATACGTGTACAAGCCCAGCGGCGGCCGTTACGAGCGTGTGCCCATCCGACTGGGCCGCCGGAGCGAGACCGAAGCCGAGGTCTTGGCGGGCTTGAACGCTGGAGACGTCGTGCTCGTGCGTTCGCCCGAGCCGGGCGAGGTGCTCAAGCAGCCGTGGGACCAGGGTCGCTTGCAGACCGTTGGGTTTACGCTCGATGAGAACGGTCAGCCCGTTCCCGATCGATCCCAACGCCAGGGGCGCCCAAGCCGTACGACGCAGGCCGAGAGCACCGAGGACACCGAACTCGCTAAGGACGATGGCGTGCAGATTGACCAAGCCGCATCGGACGAGATCACAGAGGCCGCACCCGTGGCGTCGGCTTCGGCTGAGTCGACGGTGAAGCCTACAGGCTGAGTTACTCGATTAGGTTGTCTCGAGCGTTTGGGCGCGGTTGATGCGCTCGCGGTCGGCCTGTCTCAGATCAAAGGACTCATTGCTCGGCAGCACGAAGTTGTCGTTGGAAACCTCGAAGCCTTCCGCCTCGGCGATCTGCAGATCGGGTGTCGACGCCAGATCGACGACCTGCTTGGGCTCTTCGTTGTCGAAGACCTGGGCTCCTTGGGCCGTCGCGCCGACCGCTTGGTCGAAACCTCCGATCGGCAGGACGCGGGGCCGGCATGGATCGTCGCACCGCCAGTTGCACACCACCGCACGACGCCCATCGCTCAGAGTCACGACCGAGCCGGGCGAATAGGCAGGCACGCACGCGATCAGCGCCTTGATGACCGTGGGATCGAACCGCTTGCCGGTCTCGCCCAGCACCATCTCACGCAAGGCCGAGACCGTCGAACGGCGTGTCTGGGGAACCGAGTCGGCTCCAGGGGCATCGCCGCTGTCTCGTAGGCGGTCGAACGCATCGGCAACCGCCACAATGCGCGCAAACGCGTGGATCTCCTTTCCCTTGAGCGGCACTGAGCCGCCCCCAAGTTGTTTGCGCCGCGGGAAACCCGAGCCGTCATGGGCCTGATGGTGGTGCAGCACCACGGCGGCGGCGGAGGGATCCACGCCGTCACGGATCATGTCGTAGCCCAGCTTGACGTGCCGCTGCCAGTGCGGATCGCTCTGGTCGTGCTCGCGGTTCCAGCGTCGCAACGCCTCGGGCGGAAGGCGCAGCATGCCAACGTCATGCAGCATGGCGCCAACACCGAGCGAGGTCACGTCGCGCGCGTGGTTTGGATGCAGGCGGGGCCGCTCGGCGATGAGGTAGTCACCCAGCTTCAGGCCCATCAGCACGCTCAAGAAGCACACCGAGTTCGCGTGGCGACCCTGGGGTGTATCTGCGGTCGCGAGCTCTTCCAGGTAGTACGCCGCCGTAGGCGCATGCACGAGTTGTTCGATGAGCGCAACGACCGCGCGCTTGTATGCGGTGTAGTCGAGCCGGGCCACGGCGTTGGCCGCCACCTCGTCGAGCGCGGCCAGCACGTGCTGGCTGAGCTCGGCCCGGGCTTGCATGACCGCCGGGCTGGCGAACCGGCTAAGGAACGACATGCCCGGATAGTGGATGTAGATCTCGCGCAGGTTGATCTCACGCAGGCGGGCGATGAGTCGGCCATCGAGCACGACGTCGGCCTTTAGCAGAACCGGGCCCCCGCGCTGGGGGTGGTATACCGGCATGGCAAGGCGCATGCCCTCAGCAGCTTCGTGCATCGATACGCGCAGCATGGACG
Source organism: Phycisphaerales bacterium (assembly GCA_965227775.1). GTDB lineage: Bacteria > Planctomycetota > Phycisphaerae > Phycisphaerales > UBA1924 > JAHCJI01. The sequence goes on along the minus strand of OZ245777.1, from coordinate 2,878,546 downwards.
ATCTCCGGGTGTCAGAGGCTCATCCGTTCCATCGGCTGCATCGGCCATCTGGTTGGCTCCGAGCGGCCGCTCGGCCGCTCGAAACACGGCATTTTTTCGTAGGTTTGGGTTATGGGTCTAGAGCACAACAACCAGGGTCACGTAGACCGCATAGGCGGTGAGGAGCACACAGCCCTCGAGCCGGCTGATGTTGAAGCGTGTGACCATGATCGGAAGCAGGAGCAGCGTGAGGCCCAGCATGACCCACGCGTCCCGTTGCACGGCAATGTCCGGCACCGGGAGTGCGCCGATAAGCCCACTCACGCCAACGACGCAGAGCACGTTGAAGATATTGGACCCAAGGACGTTGCCCACGGCAAGGTCCGAGTGTCCCTTGAGCGCTGCCATCACGGTAGTCACGACTTCGGGCAGCGACGTACCGAGGGCCACCATCGTCAGACCGATCACAAACGCCGGCACGCCAAGGGCGCGCGCGAGATCGGTTGCGCCGAGCACCGCGCGATCCGAGCCAATGACCATGGCGCCAAGCCCGATGGCAACCAAGACCAGACTCACGAACACGCCCGAAGGCGGCTTGCCGTCCTCGTCTTCGGTCTCGATCACCAGCGCCGAGTCTTCGGGATCGAGGTGCTTGGATGAGTAGAGCGTCAACCCGATGAACGCTGCAAAACCCACCGTGAGCAGGATGGCATCCAGCCGGCTGACCGATCCGCCAAAGAGTGTCGCCACGAATGCCAACGTCACCAGGATGAGCAGCGGTACTTCTCGGCGCACGACGCCGCCGCGGACACGAGCGGGCTTGATGATCGATGCAATGCCAAGCACCAGGCCGATGTTGGCAACGTTGGAGCCGATCACCGTGCCGACGATCAGGTCGCCCTGGTCCTTGAGCACCGCGCCCACGCCGGTTGCCAGTTCCGGCATGCTCGTGCCGAAGGCTACCACCGTGAGTCCGATGATGAACGTCGGCACACCCAGGCGTCGGGCCAGCGATATGGCGCCGCGGAGCATGATCTCGGCCCCGCCCACGAGCAGCACGATGCCCAGCAGCAACCACAGGATCGAAACCAGGTTCTGCAAGGATGCCGTGCTCCACGAGTCGTGACAGGGAAAGCCCGAGCGAATCCGTCGTTCGGGTGCGATGGTAGGAAGCTGGTTGCTCGGCTTCGAAGCGGCTGCGTTCCGTGCGGGTCAGCCCCCGTCGAGCGAGAACCGCTCGGGGAGCACGGGCACCACGACGAGCGCCACCGGGCGCAAAGAGCCATCGGGGCCGACCGCCGACAGCGTCAGCCGTCCGATGCTCGAGCCGGTGAGCAGCGGTCCGACCTGGTCCTCGGGCCGCTCGTGGTCGACGGCCGTCACGACGAGCGCAAACCCGCGAGGAATCGAACCTCGCAAGAGCAGCCGCTCGAACACCGGCCCCGCATCAATGTCGCTGGGTGGCGCGTTCGTGGTCTCGAGGCGGGCCTTGAGCCGGGCAGAGAACGTTCGAACCGTGTCATCAGCCCGAAGGAACTGCGGACAAAACTCGATGCGCAGCACGGGTTCAGTGACGCCTGGGGCCGGCCACACCCTGCCGATGAGCGCCAAGCGGCCGTTATCCAGAATGAGCGGCCCCGCATCGGTGTCGATCTGCTGCGATGAAAACGGCACGCCCTTGGTCATGTGCGACCACGTCGTGGTGGCGCCCCACCAGGTTCGCTCCAGCGGGCCTGGCACGCCCAAGGCATCGCGCAGGCTCGTGAGTTCATCGATCGGCACCAGCGCGAAACGTAGCCCGTTCTGGGTCCACAGCCGCGCGGCACTGTCTTCGAGCGCGTTTCGCAGGTTGGTGTATTGCTCGAGCGCGCCTTCGCCTGGCTGCTCGGTCGACCAATCGGAACGCGAGGCGACGAATTGCTCGAACGTCCTGGGCAATCCATCATCGGGCTCGGGCCGTGGCCCGGGCTGATCGACCTGAGTCTCGGCTTCGGCCGCCGCCTCTTCGGCGACTCGCTCGGCCTCCATCGCCAGCCACTCGCGATACAGCTGCTCGAGCTCGGCGTTGTTGCGAGCTCGCTTCCACGAGGTTGCGTCGAGCGCCCACGTGCGGAGCTCCATGCCGTAGCCGGCGAATCGCATCACGGGCTGCTCGTCCACCGGCGGCGCATCGGGAATGCGCACCTGCTGCGTGCAGCCGAGCACGAGCAAGCCAGTTGCGGCAAGCAACATCCGAGCGGCGCACGAGTGGAGCGGTCGATGCATGGTTGGTCAGGACGCGTCGAGCTGGTTGATTCGGTCGATGAGCTTGCGAACAAGCCCGAAATCTCGGCGGGTATGGGTAAAGCTAATCCGTGGGAGGTCGAGGAACTCGTCCTCATATTCGTGCGGCCCACCCTGGCGGATCTGGCCCTCTTTGACGAGACGATCAAATTCGTCGTTGAGCGTGGCCAGATGCTCTTCGCTCAACCGGCGGCGGACGCGGATGATGAGCTCATCGCCCGCGTACCGAGAGCTGTGGTAGTTTCGATAGAAATCCAGCACGTGCTTGACAGCGTCGCGAGGGCTCGTGGCGTGGTAGTACAGCGACGTGTCGTCCTCGCTGATCATCTGGCGGCTCAGCAGCGCGTTTCGGGCGAAGGCATGGAACTCGTCCCAATACCCGCCGCCACCGCCCTCGAGCATCACGATCGGGATCATGCCGCTCTTGCCGGTCTGGATGAGTGTGAGCGTTTCGTACGCTTCGTCCATCGTGCCGAAGCCGCCCGGGAAGAGGGCGACGGCTTGGGCTTGCGACAGGAACATGAGCTTGCGCGTGAAGAAGTATCGAAAGTGGATGAGCTTCTCATCGCCGTGGATGACCGTGTTGGCGGTGGTCTCGAAGGGAAGCCGGATCGCCACGCCGAAGCTGGCGGCCTTGCCCGGCCCAACGTGTCCGGCCTTCATGATGCCGTCGCCCGCGCCGGTGATGACCATCCAACCGGCCTCGGCCATCTCCTTCGAGAATTCGACGCATGACTCGAAGTCGGGGTGGTCCTCCGGCGTGCGGGCCGAGCCGAAGATCGTGATCTTTTGGGCTTGCTCGTATCGCCCGAAGACCCGATAGGCGTACCGCAGCTCCTTCATGGCGGCGGTCAGCAGCTTGAGCTCTCCCCTATTGCGGCCGTCGGGGAGGAGCTTCAGCCCGGCCGCCATGAGCTCGGCAACGAGCTTGCGATCAAACGCCTCGGTGTTGTCAGGCGCGACCATCTCAACAAGCTCATCGATTCGCTTGCCAATGGCTTGCCAGTCGGCCCTGGGGTTGGGCGTGGGGCGTTCGTTGATCGTGCCGCGTTCGGTGCCTTCCTGCATGGGCCCATAGGGTAGCCGGGGGGGCGGCCCGCGCGACAGTGCTGCGGCGGTTGGTGCCTACCAGCCGCTGTCGGGCTCGCCGCGCTGCTGCGAGTACCGCCGCAAGCGCTCCTTCGACCACTCGTCGTAGTTCTGCCCGCCCTGGATCATCCGCCGGAGCCGGTCAAGCGGCCCAACGAGCGCCTGGGGTTTGGGCGCGGGTGCGGGCTTGTCGAGCGTGCCGCGGAGATTGACGGCGACGATGACGTCTCGCAGCGACCTTACGAATGAGCGGAAGGCGTTGTCCCTCATTGGTCGAGTGGTGATGCTCATGTCGAGCGTGCCTCCCTCCAGGTCGACCGTGCCCAGGCCGTCGAGGATCACCGAGTCCGAACTCACGGCCAGGCGTGTGAAGGTGAGCGTCCCGTCCTGGACGTAGAAGTCGCCGTTCATCGCGTCGTACTCGTTGGCCCCGAACTTGACGTTCAACGCTTCGACGGCGGCGCGGATAGCGAGCGGCAACTCGACCGGAGCCCCACCACGTATGCGCATCGAGCCGCGGCCGCGGTATTGGTCGCGCGAGCCGACGCGTCCTTCGAGACCCAGCGAAAGGTCGAGGTCTCCCGCGCCACGAACGGCTTCGGGCTCGCGATCCTGCAGCGCCGCCAGAACACGTTCGGTGTACAGCCCGGAGCCGGCAAGGTCGACCGCGTATCGGGCCCGCTCATCCTCGACCTCGCTGAGCGTCACCGTGCCACGGCCGGCGACGCGCCCACCGCCCGCGACCGCCCGGATGACCGGTAGCGAGACGATGCCGCTACGGCGCACGTCTGCCAGCAGTTGGGCCTCGGTCACATCAAGGCCCCAGCAGGTTCCCTCTGCCGCGGAAAGATCAACCGCCGCCCGAAGTGTCGGGTGCTCGGTGTCGCTGACGATGGCGATAGCCGCTTGACGCAGGACCGCGATGGGGCGATGCGCGGTCGACGCATCTTCGCCCTCTTCGACGGCGGCGCGCGTCCCAAGGACCACGTGTTCGACGCCCAGCAGCGCATCGGCCTCGATCCGTGTGTCTCGGTCGGCTTGCGTCAGGATGCGCAGCCGACCTTCTTCGATCGACATCGCGCCCAGGCTCACCGCGTCCATCGCGTCGAGCGACCGTCCCACACCGGGAGGCATGATGCCCAGGATCGACTCAGGAACCCCGTTGACGCGACCGAACCCAGATTCGCTGGCACGGATCTGCCCGTCGAGGCTCACTTCGACCTCGCTGCGTTGGCCACCCTCGGCCCACCAGTAGCCGTCGAGCGAAACCCACCAGTCGTCGCCGCCCAGCACGAGCGACTCAATCTCTCCGGAGTACTCGGATTCGCCGCCCGGGCCCGCCTCGCTTGGTTTCATCTCTCGCCCGATGACCACGCCACTGGCCCAGGGCACGAAGTACCGCTCACCGTCGCGCACGAGCGAAATGTCGTATGGCGAGATCTCGAACTCGCGGAGCGGTGACTCACCAGGTCCTGTGCCTCCGTACGCCGCCGTCCGCAGAGCGACGAGCGCGTCATACTCGCCGCGTACGTCCCAGCGGTCCAGAAATGACCCGCCCTCGCGCGCGTCACGGTTGCTCGCGAGGCGGCGCAGCAGTCTCGACTCGAGCCTTCCGCCTTGGATCTCCAGGTCGAGCGTTGTCGATCGCGTCACCACACTGCCCTGCTCGCGCAACGCATTGAGCGGTATCTCGCCCCGCATCCTCACGCGTCCGATCGGCTCGCCCTCGAAACTGCCTTCGCCCAGCACGCGATCGAACGCGACCATCGGCCCCTCGTCACCGGTCGAAACGATGATCGAGCCGCGTCCCTCATCAAGCCCAATGCGACCACCGAGCCAGTCGAAGCGCAACCCGTCGACCCGAGACACGCGAACCTCGGCCGACATATCCTCGCCGACCTTTCGAACGCTTGTGGCAAGGTCGGCAAAGCCTCGTACGTCGAACATGTCGCGTGCGACGGAGAGATCTTCTGCAAGATCCGGCGCAAACACGGCCACCGCGTCCTCGACGGGCGATTGCAGGTTCAGGTCTTGGGTGGTCACGACAGCGAGCACAGAATCGTCTTCAAAGTCTGCCCGCACGTTCGCGTTGACACGGCCGCCGACCGATGCCTCACCGGTCAATTCGCCGCTGAGCCCCTCGCCATCGACACGGAACGATCCGCCCACGCTGTTGATCACAAGTGGGCGGCGCCGCTCGATCGCTTGAGGGCTGAGCGTGGCGAGCTGCGGCTGGATCTCGGCCCACCAGTCCAGGTCGCCGGCCGAATCACGCGTCACGCGCACTTGCGCATCAATGTTGCCGCGGGGGCCCAGGTCCTCGAGCAGCTTGCGTGGCCCGCTGTCTTCATCGTTGCTGTCGGGTACCGCGGCTAGCAATGCAGCATGGATGGGCACACCAGCCGCATCAATCGAGACGTCAACCGTGGTAGAGCGATCAACTCCGGGCGGATCATCGATTGGCACCTCGACGATAACGCTCGTGGCACCGCTGCCCCCCGCGAGGGTCGTCGCGCCAGCGTCTTGTACGGCAACACGGACGCTGCGCGGCTTTCCTTTCAGGATTGTGTCCTGCTCCGATGGCACGTCGACAGTCAGCAGCACGTCCCGTGCGAGGAGAGGTACCGGGAAGGCCTCGGGCAGCAAGCTGAGCTCGTTGCTGCGGACTTCGACGTGCACCGTCGTGCTGTTGTCGACGCCCGTCTGCCGCTTCACTTGTACGTGCGCGTCGGCCCGGCCACCAAGCGAGAACTCGGGAGCCCGTCCTGGCGTGCCCGGGCGTCGCACGAGCCCCTGGGCGTACAGATCCTGCAACGCGGCTTCATTCAGGACGATCTCGCGGATCTCGGGCGCAATTCGATCGAGGGTTTCCTGCAGCGTCTGGTCGAATGTGACGCCGTTGGCCCGCACGTCGACCTCGACGCCGGTGGCAATCTCATCGAGTGTGATGATCGTCGATGCGATCACCGGCGCGCCGCCCGGCGTCGCGCCGCGCAGGCCCAGGAGGCGGATCGTGCCGTCATCGATCTCGACGGAGCCGCTGACCCCGCGCACGGGATACGGGAAGTACTTGAACCGCATCCCCGCATCGCGGATCGCTCCCCGGCCGGTGACATCCTGCCGGACGCCGTCTCCGTCGGCTACTTGTGACACGCTGGCCGAGAGCGACACAACGCCGCTCGGCTCGAACAGCCCGAGCACCTGGGAGACCTTTTCCAGCACGGGTGCCGGTCGTTGCAGCCACGGCGCCTCTGTCGAGAAGCGGTAGGGCTCAATTGTGGCGACCTCGAACTCGTACAGCGGCTCGCCGTTGCCCAGCCACAGCCGCACCTCAATATCGACGTCAAGGTCTTCGATCGTGCTGCTCAGATTGCCCTCAAGCATCAGCGTGCGCTTGCCGACGCCCGGTTCGCCCGGCTCGGGCGGGGCCTGCAGAGTGCTCCACGGCACAACCTGTCCGCTCGAGGGCGCCGGCCTTTGCACGAGCCGGACCAAGCCGCTGCCGCTTGTGGGGATGAGCGGCCGCAGCGTGCCCTCCTCATCAACGGGCACCGGCACACGCAGGTCCAGCCGCGCGTCGATGTCGGTGTCCTCAGGGAAGGGCGCCTGGAGCGATGATCCGGCCCGCACGTCGAGCACGAGTTCCAGCACGTCTGTGGCTTCGTCGTACCGGACGGTTGCGCCGCGCGTGCGCCCCCCGATGCGCAGATTCTCGTACGCTTCGCGGAGCTGCAGCGGGATCGCGGTGGGGGGGAAGTCCGCCATGTCGATGCCGCCGAGCGTCCCCCTGAATCCGTCGGGCCCAAGCTGACCCTCGAATCTCAACGGCTTCGCGCTCGTGCTGAGCTTCGGGTCTTCGAACGCCGTGACATCGAACGCGCCGGGCATCTCACGAGAATTGCGCAACGACGCGACGATGGGCAGCGTGCGCAGCTCCGTGATGTTGCCATCGCGATCGTGCTCGCCGAGCAGAACGCTGGCGCGATGCACGATGATGCTCGGTAGTGGATCGCCTCCGGTGCCGCTTCCGGTCGGCGGCTCGATGGACAGGATGTTGAGGTCGAAGTCGTCGAACGGCTTGGTGAGGCGAACGTCCGCGTCGAACACCTCGACGCGTCGTACCAGCGGCGCTCCCCGTAGCTTGCCGCGCCAGGCGAGCAGGATGCGCCCGCTCCTGACGTGCAGTATCTTGGATGCCTCGCCCCGAGGGTCGGTCGCCTCCACAGGTTCGGGCGTGCGGAACATCACGTCGCGGATGATGATGTCGCCGCCCATATCGAGCTTGAGCGACCCACCCTCGACACGCACGCCGAGTTCCTGTGCCAGCTTGGGCCGAAGCACGACGCCCGCCGCCGGGGTCAGTAGCAGCCCGCCGGCTATCGCGCCGAGCACGCCGAAGATGATGGCAAAGAGCACGAGGCGGACGAACCACCGGCGCAGCCACGATCGCTGCTTCTTCGGCGTGTCAGATTCGTCCGAACGTCGGGCCATGCGTGCTCCGTGGGGTCGGCCTCTGCTACGTCCGTGCCTCGACGATCTCGACAAGCCACGCCGGCATTGGGGTGGGCCGCCCGCTCGCGTCCACGCAGGCCAGCTCGGTCGTCGCAGTCACCAAGGGCCGATCTCCCACACGCCCGGTGTCACCATCGCCCGGCTCGGAGACATGGATCTCGTAGTCGTGCCGCAGACGGGCCCGGCCGGCGATACTCGCCCTGCATGCGATGCGGAGCACGTCGTCATATCGCGCAGGGCGCTTGTACGAGATTTCCAGCCTCGTCACCACCAGGAACACACCGGAGGCCTCCATCTGGGCGTACGTCTTGCCTGCCGCCCGCAGGGCCTCGGTTCGGGCCATCTCCAGCCAGGGCACGAAGCTCGCATGGTGGGCAACCCCCATGGGATCGCACTCGCAGTACCGCACGCGGACCTCCGTGAGCGATGAACGCCCCTCGAGAACGGCATGGTTGGGGTTCGTTGCGGGCACGCGGCGAGTCTAGCGTTACCGTTTCCCGCACGAACATGTTCGCGCTCGACGAAGGAGGCGACGGCTCGCCGCATGGCCGAACCTGACACAAGCCAACCCCAAGCCCCGCCGGCCGTGGCCGCCGCACCCAAGGTCGAAGTGCGCCCGTTGCTGGCGACCGACCCGATCGCGCCGATCACGGAGTTGCTGCATCGCTCATACAAGAATCAGCGCGACCGAGGCATGGATCCGCTGGCCGGCCGCCAATCCGTCGAGATCACCCGCCAGCGGTGCTACCGCGGCCAGACGTTCGTTGCTCTCAGGCCGGCCGGCGGCCCGCCCTCGGCCCGGTTTGCCGAGCGCTTGCTCGGGGCCATCCTCTTCCAGGAACGCGAGGATGCGGCCTTCCCGCCCTGGTTCCTGCGGTCCGACGTGACCCACTTCTCGCAGTTTGCCGTCGATCCGTCGCTGCAGCGCGGCGGGGTGGGTTCTGCTTTGCTGGCCCAAGTGGAACAAGCAACGCTCGAAATTGGTGCGCGAGAGCTGGCGCTCAGTATGGCCGAGCCCGACGTACCGCTGCGCGGGTACTACGAGCGACGAGGATACCGCGTGGTGCAGACCTGGCAGTGGCCCTACACCAACTACCAGAGCCTCATCTTGAGCAAGACCCTGACAGCCGCGGAGGCGGGCTGATGCCAAGCGACCTGGGACGTGGCAAGGCCCTCGACGACGCGCCGGGCGTGGTGGGGGTCGCCAAGGAGGAACTCGGCAGCCTTCCCGATGATCTGCTCGTGCGCCCCGATGCCGCGAAGGCCGATCCGTCGCGTTGGTTTGATCACCCAGAGCGACCCCTGGAGATCGAGGTTGGCCCCGGCAAGGGTGGCTATCTTGTTGAGGCTGCGCGTGAGCGGCCCGGGAGCAACTTCCTCGCGATCGAGCAGGACCCCGACGTTTACTTCTACACCGCCGACCGCGTGCGTAGGCACAGAGACTCGGGCGTGCTCGCGAACGCACGCGTCTTGCGCGGCGATGCGGTCGCCTTCCTGAAGTGGCGCGTGCCCGACGGCTGCGTGCGGACGATCCACCTGTACTACTCCGACCCCTGGCCCAAGCGAAAGCACCACAAGAATCGCGTGCTGCAGGACGGCTTCCTGGCCGACTGCTGGCGTGTGCTCGAAGAGGGCGGCGAGCTGCGTCTGGCAACCGACCACGATGAGCTCTGGGCGTTCTATGAGTGGCAGTTCGAATCGTGGTGCCGGGGCGTGCCCAACGGCTTTGAGGCGACGCCGTTCTCGTTAGGCGATCTGCCCAAGCTGCCATCAGCACCCGAGGGCGGTCTCATCGGAAGCAACTTCGAGCGCAAGTTCAAGGAACTGGGCGCGACGCCAAGGGGCGCGATCCTGACGAAGATCGCGGATGCCCGATGACCCGGGCGGTCGTGCTCCTCAGCGGCGGACTTGACAGCGCCACCTGCCTTGCGCTCGCGCAGCAGGAATCGCGCGAGTGCCACGCGCTCTCCTTCGATTACGGCCAGCGCCACAAGGTTGAGCTTGAGTGCGCGGCTTTGCTCGCGAAGAACCTCGGTGCCGCTTCGCATGTGGTCTACGCACTCGATGTCGCGCCGTTTTCCGGCTCAGCGTTGACCACCGGCGGCGCGGTTCCCAAGGACCAGCCCGACCCCGGTTCGGGCGAGATTCCCTCAACGTACGTGCCGGCGCGCAACTTCGTGTTCCTGTCGATTGCCACCGCGTACGCGGAGACGCTCGAGGCCGAAGAGGTGTGGATCGGCGTGAACGCGGTCGATTACTCGGGCTACCCCGACTGCAGGCCGGACTTCATCGAGGCGTTCTCCGAGGCGGCAACGCTCGCGACGCGTCGTGGCACGCAAGAGGCCAGCCCGCTGGCGATTCGCACACCGCTCTTGTTGCTGAGCAAGGCCGACATCGTGCGCGCCGGAGTGGATGCCGGTGCCGATCTCTCGCTCACCACCTCGTGCTACGACCCCATCCGCGACGAGCAAGGGCCGCTCGCCTGCGGCCGGTGCGACGCGTGCATCCTGCGCCGCCGCGGCTTCGAGGCCGCAGGCGTCGCCGATCCAACGAGGTACGCATGAGCGAGGCGACACTGCCCATCGCCGAGACCTTCGTGTCCATCCAGGGTGAGGGCAAGCTGACGGGCGTGCCCTCATGGTTCGTCCGCGTCGCCGGTTGCAACCTTCGGTGTGGCTGGTGCGACACGCCCTACGCAAGCTGGGATCCTCAGGGCGAGCAACGCACGATTACGGACCTGCTCGCCGAGTCGCGAGCCAGTGGTGTCCGCCACGCCGTGCTCACCGGCGGCGAGCCGATGATCTTCAAGGAGATCGCCGACCTCGCACGCGGACTGGCGGATGCGGGCGTGCATGTCACCATCGAGACCGCCGGCACGGTGCACATGCCCGTCCACTGCGATCTTCTGAGTTTGAGCCCGAAGCTGGCCAACAGCACGCCGACCGGCGACCCTCGCGACCCCAGCGGCGCTTTGGCCGTGCGGCACGAGCAGCGTCGCATGAACCCGGGGGCCTTGCACGCCCTGCTCGCCGACCACCCGCAACGGCAGCTGAAGTTCGTGGTGTCGTCGCCGGCTGACCTGCCCGAGATTGAATCGCTCCTCGAGACGCTTGCCGAGGTCGATCCACGAGACGTGCTGCTGATGCCCGAGGGTGTTTCGACGCCTGACCCCGCCGGACTCGGCTGGTTGGTGGATGCGTGCATGGAGCGAGGGTGGCGGTACTGCCATCGGCTCCACATCGAGCTCTTTGGCGATCGCCGGGGAACATAGCTGTCCGTATGACCCTACTAAATTCCTATCGACAGCAACGCCAAGGCCGCGCGTCCCAATGTTTATGAACAAGGCCACGGCGTGGCCAATAGTGTCATTGTGCAGACACTCCAGGAGGTGCGCATGTCGATCAGGATGACCGTTCTCTGCGCCGTTGTCATGGTGGCCGTAACTGGTATCGCCTCATCGCTGCTCCCCAGAGATGCGGGTGCCCAGCAGGGCCGTGCAACGCCGTCTGGCCTCATCTACGCCAACGACCCAGCTGGTTCACCCGACCAGAACGTGCCCGAGAAGGTGCGGGCCGACGTGGCGTTTGCCGGCAGCCTTAGCCGCGTCTTTCGCCACGCCTCTCAGACCATCGAGCCCTCGGTCATCCACATCCAGACCGCTCGCCAGGTGACCCGCCGCGTGCGCGACCGCTTCGGGCGCGTGACCCGCCAGCAGGAGACGCTGCCCTCGGGCGTGGGTTCGGGTGTCATCGTGACCGCCAACGGCTACGCACTCACGAATCACCATGTGATTCAGGGCGCCGACGAGGTCGTTGTCACGCTGGCGGACGGTCGAGAGGTCGCCGCCCAGATCATCGGGTCTGACCCCGGCACCGACCTGGCGGTGCTCAGGCTCGACGCGAGCGACCTGACGCCCGCGCGCATCGCCGACAGCGATGCGTTGCAGGTGGGCGACTGGGTGGTCGCGGTCGGCAGCCCCTTTGGGCTCGATCACACCGTGACCGCAGGCATCGTGAGCGCCAAGGGCCGCAGTGGTCTCGCGCCGCGTATGGCGACCCGCCAGCGCGTCGATCGCTTCGAGGAGTTCATCCAGACCGATGCCGCGATCAACCCGGGTAATAGTGGTGGCCCGCTCGTCAACCTGCACGGAGAACTCGTGGGCATCAACTCGATGATCGCTTCTTCGGGCGGCGGCTCGGTGGGCATCGGCTTTGCGATCCCGAGCGCCATCGCCACCAGCGTGTTCGAGAACATCCGTGAGACTGGCCAGCTTGAGCAGGGCTTCCTCGGTGTTAGTGACCTCGTCAATACGACCGACGTCGCCGCCGAGACTGGCCGCAACCTGCCGATCGGCGTGTACGTGCAAACAGTCATCGAGAATGGCCCGGCCGACCTGGCGGGCGTGCTGCCCGGGGACATCATCGTCTCGATCAACGGGCGGCAGACCGAGAACTTCAACCGGCTGCGGAACCTCGTCGGCCTGACGAGACCCGGCACCCCCATGACCCTCGAGATCATCCGCGATGGTCAGGTGCTCCGGCTTGAGGCCGAAGTGACCGGTGGCGACCAGCTCATCCGTCTGGCCCAAGAGGCCAAGAAGGCGGAGCTCCAGCGCATCCTCGATGAGCGAGCCCAGACGGTCGACACGCTCGGCGTGCAGGGCCTGACCATCGACGAATCGATGCCGCTGAACCTGCCGGGCATGCCCGGGCAGGGCGTGTACGTCATCGCGGTCGAACCGCAGACGCCCGCCGATGCGCTGGGCCTCAAGCCCGGCGATGTCATCCTGGCGATTGATGACCGAGAGGTGCGCACTGTCGAGCAGCTCATCACGGTTATGCGGCGGGCCGACCTCGATAGCGGTGTCCGCGTCGAGTACGCCAACGGTGGACGCCGCAAGAGTGCGGTCGTTCGCACACGCAGCTAGTCGATCGCCCGCGCGATGAGCGTGTCGATGGCTTCCCAATATGCGATCGGGTCCGACGGCCCGTCGTTGTGACCGCCATCCATCTCCAGATAGGTAGCGTTGCTTGCGATGCCCAGCAGCGTCTTGCTGTGCGAGTGCGGGACGATGGTGTCGGCGCGTCCGTGGATGAGCAAAACTGGGCGCTCGAAGTCTGCGAGCACTCGATCGGTCCGGAACGGATCCCGGCAGATGAACCCCGGCACGCGCAGTGATCGATACATCGCCACCATGCTGGTGAAGGTCGATTCGAGGATGAGCCCCGAAACTTCTCTTCGATCGGCCAGCTGCGCCGCCACGCCGCCGCCGAGCGAAAAGCCGTGGGCAACCACTCGTTCTCTCGCGACCTCGGGCCGTGTGGTGAGCACGTCGTAGCCGGCGACGGCTGCCTCGGTCACGGTCGCTTCCGTCGGCTTTCCCGGCGTTCCGCCATAGCCCGGGTACTCGATGAGACCGACCGCGAAGCCCTGCGCCTGGTACCGCTTGCCGATCTGCAGCATTCCGGCGATGTTGTCGCCGTTGCCGTGGAAGAGCAGCATGAGCGGCGCGGGCGATTCGTCCCTTGGTGACAAGTACCACACGAGCCCCGCGTCGGTCGTGATGGTTTCGACGCTCGCGGGCGGTGGTGGCAGCGGGCCGGCGATGGACGCAGGGAAGATCATGGCCCGGTCGGGCGAGAAGATCAGGCCGATCGCCAAGAGCACCACCCCCATGCACACGACAATGCCGACGAGCCGTGCCGCGCTGCGGGCCAGCCTACGGCGCAGCGTTGGTCGGTTGTTCGTTGAATCCGTTGCCATTGGTCGCCCTGGTCTTCGAGCCAGTCCACGCCATCCATGCGAGCGCCTTGATGTCGCTGAGAATCGCCAGCATCGACGGCAGCACGAGAAGGATGATCGCCGTGGCCGAGATGAGCCCGCAGGCGATCGTGATCGCCATCGGAATGAGGAAGCGTGCCTGGAACGACTGCTCGAGCATCAAGGGCGTGAGGCCAAGCACGGTGGTGATCGTGGTAAGCAGGATCGGACGCAAGCGGGCCCGACCTGCGCGGACGAGCGCGAGCGGCAAGCTTGCCGGCCCACGCTTGCGCTCGTTGAAAAACTCCATGAAGATCAAAGAGTCGTTGACCACAATGCCCGAGAGGGCGACGAAGCCGATGAGCGAGAGGAACGTCATCGCGAATCCCAGCGCGAGATGCCCCCAGATCATGCCGACCGTCGCGAAGGGGATGGCCGCCATCACGATGAGCGGCTGCAAATAGCTCGAGAAGAGCCACGCGAGCGTGACGAAGATGAGCCCCGCAGCCACGGCCATGCCAAGAGGCAGCGTCGAGAAGCTTTCGGCCACATCCTTCTGCCGGCCACGCTCGACGATTCGGATGCCTGGGAACTCGCGTTCGAGGGCGATGAGCTTGGGCCGGAGCGATCCAACGATCTCCTCCGGATTGCCGAGTTGGCGGTTCACGTCCGCGCTGACGGTGATGATGCGTTCTCGGTCGAGGCGGCGGACCGTGGCATACCCGCGACCTTCTTCGATCGTGGCCACCTCGATGAGCGGCACGGCTCGGCCGTCGGGGGAGAAGACGTAGGTGTCTTCGAGCGCGACCGGGCTGGATCGCACGTCCTTCGGCAGCGTCACGCGGACCTTGACGTCTTCGCGGTTGCCGGCGAAAGTGTGGGGCTCGAGGCCGAACACCGCGCCGCGGATCTGCTCGCCGAGCGAGGCTCGTGTGAAGCCCAATTCGGTGGCGCCGTCTTTGAGATCGAACCGGAGTTCGCGTTGCCCGGCGTCGGCGTCGTCCTCGATGTCGAAGACGGCCTCGATTTCGTCGAGCATGGCCTTGATGCGATCGACCACGACGGTTGCCCGCTCGGTATTGTCCCCGACGACACCCAGGCTGATCGCCACACCGCCCGGCCCACCGCCGATGGGCTCGAAGCGAAGGCTCTTGACGCCCGCCAACTCGCCGAGTTCTTCGCGGATGGCGAGGATGACGTCGTTGCTCGTACGTTCGCGCTGCTCGACGGGGTTGAGCTCGAGGAAGATCTGGCCGAGGTGTGGCTGGCTGATGTCCCCGCCCTCGCCGTTGACGTCACCGATGGCGCCCACCGACGCGTACGCGCTGGCGACCTCGGGCTGGTCGAGGGATGCCTGCTCGATGCGGCGCACGATGGCGTCGGTCTCGCCCACGGGGGTGCCGATGGGCATGCGCAGGGTGACGTTGACCGATTCGGCGTCTTCGGTCTCGAAGAAGATGAACTCGAGCTTCCCGCCTGCGACCATCGCCGCTGATGCGATGACGATCGAGATCGCCACCGCGAGCGTGAGGTAGCGATAGCGGATGCAGCGTACAAGCATCCGTGTGTAGTGGGGGATGAGCAGCCGAGAGAACAGCCGGTCACGCCAGTGGTCGTAGCGGGCCTCGAAGCGAGCAAGGCGCGAGGTCGTTCCCGTGCTCTTCGCCCGGTCGCTCGATCGCAGTGTGTGGGCCATGTGGCTCGGCAAGATGAACAGGCATTCGATGAGCGAAACGAGCAGCGCGACAGCGACGACGATGGGCAGCGCTGCAAGAAAGTCGCCAATCTGGCCCTCGATGAGCGCCAGAGGCAGGAACGCGAACACCGTGGTCAGCACCGTCGTGACGACCGGCCAGCTCACCTGGCCTGCGCCCTCGATGGCCGCCTGCATCGGCGGCATGCCCTCCTCGTGCCGCGCGACGATGTTCTCGGCCACCACGATCGCGTCGTCGACGAGGATGCCGATGACGACGATCAGGCCGAACATGGTCAGAAGATTCAGGGTGATGCCGGTCATGCGCATCATGGCGATCGTGCCCGCCAGTGAGATGATCAGGCCGATTGCCACCCAGAACGAGACGCGCCAGTTCAACAGCAGAACGAGCACGAGGAACACGAGCGCTCCACCTTGGAGCGCGTTGCGCGTCAGGAGTTCGAGCCGGCCCGTGACAAACCGGGCGAGGTCGGTCGTGATGCGCGCCTCGCCGGGCAGACGGCCCATCCATTTCTGACCGGCCTCGTAGGCCTGCAACCGGTCAGAGATCGGGCTCAGGTCGAGCGGCTTTCCCTTCGATTCGAGCTGCTTGTTCTGCATCGTGCGCAGAAACGTGCCGATGCGTTCGCCGATGGTCAGCTCGAGCGGCTCGCCGCGCATACCGGCCGTATATGCCTTGGTCAGCTCGGCGATCTTGACCACGTCGGTATCACCGACCTGGAAGCACGTGAGCGAGACGGCGGGCACACCCTCGAGCCTGGTGATGAGATCGGTGTCGCGGAACCCGTACTCCACGTCGGCGATGTCGCCGAGCCGAAGCACACGCCCGCCCTCGCCCTTGACGACGATGTCGGCAACGAGCTTGGCGTCCTCTTCGACGCGCACGGTGCGCACCGAGAGCGTCTGCGTGCCCGTGCGCACGGTGCCGCCGGGCAGCTCGCGCATGGCGGCGCGCACTCGGTCGGAGATCATGGGCAGGCTGAGCTGATGCTCGACCATTGCTTGCGGCCTGACCGACACGCGGATCTCATCGGTACGGATGCCGTCGATCGTCACGTCGGCCATGCCCGGCAGGGCGCGCAGGTCTTCACGGATCGCCAGCGCGGCTTCCTTGAGAGCTCGTTCGCTTGAGTCGCCATAGATCGACAGGATCACCGCTGGAAGGTTCGGTTCCAGCTTGTCGACGATGATGCGCTCGGACTGCTCGGGCAGGTCCTGCAGGGCATCGACCTCACGCTTGACGTCGCTGACCGCTTCGTCGATATCGATAGAGTCCTCAAACTCGATGATGAGCTGCGCGCTGCCCTCGGTTACGGTGGTATTGATCTCAACCACATCGCGCAGATCTGCGACGCGGTCCTCGATCTTGATTGCCAGCGACCGCTCGATCTCGTCGGGCGAAGCGCCCGGGTATGGCGCTGCAACCACCACGCGATTCGGCCTGACCTCGGGGAAGAACTCGCGCCGGAGCCCCAGCCCGAGCAATATGCCTGCGCCGATGATGGCGAACATGAGCAGGTTCGCGACGACCGGCTTGCGGACGCCGAAGGCCGGCAGGCTCATGGTGTGCCACCACCCTCGCCCACACGGATGGGCGAACCGTCGCGAAGGTCATCGAGGTTCGTGACCAGCACCCGCTGGCCCTCACGCAGGTCGGCCTCGACGGCGAACCACAGCGACTCGTCCAGGGGGGCGCCCTCAATCTTGCCTTCGAGCGCGAAAAGCGTCTGGACATCGACGCGCTTGGCGCTCGCCGGAGAATTCAGGTCTGCGATCAGCACGCCTCCCTGCACCACCGCACGCCTGGGTACCAGGAGGTGGGCGACCGGCCGGCTCGGCACCACGCGGCCCACGACGAACATGCCCGGTCGCAGGATCACGCCATTGCCGGGCGAGAGCATGCCACGCTCGTCGACTTCGAGACTCTGCGCGACCTCGACGAACACACGGATCGAGCGTGTCTGCGCGTCGGCCTCGGGCGCGAGCCTGGTGATCGCCCCACTCCAGCGTGCCTCCGAGCCCGATTCGAGCACCACCTCGACCGCATCGCCGATCGCGATATCGCCAGCCGCCGACGCCGGCAGCGAGAGCGGGAGCTCAAGGCGGCCAAGTTCGACGATGCGAGCGGCCGCGTCCCCGACGCGGGCGTAGTCGCCCTCATCGAGCGAGACCTCTTGCAGCACGCCGGCGATGGGGGCCGACACGGTGGCACGGTCCAGGTCCTGCTTGGCTTGGGCCAGTTCGGCACGCTGCGAGGACATGTTGGCCTGGAGGGTCGCTCGTCGGGCCGGGATGGACCTTGACTGCTGCTCGAGGGCCGACGCCTCCCGAGTAGCCCGGCGGTACGCGGCCAGCTTCTGGTCGACCTCCGTTGCCGTGCCCGCACCAAGATCCTCGAAGACGCCGCGGGCCCGCTCGTACTCGCGTTTGGCGATCTCGGCTTCTTCGAGCACCAGGGTGAGCTGCTCGTCGAGGGAGGCCGCCTCGATGCCGAGCTGGTCGATCTGGGCCTCGAGTGCCGCCACCGTGCCCTCGAGCGATGCCACCCGCTGGAGGAAATCGCTCGGATCGATCTCAAGCAGCAAATCTCCCGCCTCGACCGCCAGCCCTGCTTCGATGGAATCCGGCCGCTCTATGACGCGGCCGGCGACTTGCACGGCAACCTGGGCCGATGTCATGGCCCGGACGGTGCCGTAGCCGGTCCAGGGGCGGGCGGTCTCGACACGCCTGACCTCGACCGTGCGCACCAGCGGCGGAAGGCCCGCGTCCTCGCTGAGCGTGGGCTCGGCCTTGGTGGCCTGGAGAATCTGGAAGAGGCCCGTGGCCGCGATAAGCAGGAACAGACCGGCCAAGACGCGGCTGGCGAGGGGGAGGGCCCTCCGCAATCGGCTGAGCAAAGTGTTCGGCATGTACTCGGACGCTCTGGCGTCCCTCCTTGGGTCACAGTTTACGCTGCGGGCGACGCCTGCGGGGCCATTGCATATCGTTGACTCCCGTCGATCAGCCGATACACTCGGCGGTTCGGGCTTGTAGCTCAGTCGGTAGAGCGCACCGCTGATAACGGTGAGGTCACAGGTTCAAGTCCTGTCAGGCCCATTCCTCCGGTCCCGATCCACTCGGACCCGTCCCACGTGGACGCACGGCCGGCAAGGAGCGTCGGCGTTCTCGCCCGCGCGGCCCCGCCGTCTGTGGGGTACGAAGCCAAGCACGCCCAAGCCGTACCCTGCGTTGCCGGACCTACGCAGAAGGGAATCTGTCGCGTGGCACGCCAGGAAAGCTTCATGGACGATTTCAAGCGGTTCTTCGGCCGCGGGCTGGCCGTGTTGCTGCCGTCCATCCTGACGCTGTGGCTCCTCTGGCAGGCGTTCGTCTTCCTATTCAACAACGTGGCCGAACCGATCAACCGCGGGATCCGTGTCGTGGTGGTCGAGATCGCCCCTCGCGTCACGCCCGAAGACCAGCGGCCGGAGTTCATGCTCGTTGAGCCCGGCGAGATCGACGAATTCCTCGCTTCTCCCGAAGGCCGCCCGTTCCGCGGGCGCCCAACCGCAGTCGTGCGCGAGCATCTGGTCCGCAAGCAGCTCGGTGACTTCTGGAACCAGCACTGGTACCTCCAGGGGGCCGGCTTGCTCGTGGCGATCATGCTCATCTACCTCGCGGGCCTCCTTCTGGGAAACTACCTCGGCCGCCGCGTATACGCCCGTGTTGAGCGGTTAATCGCGCAGATTCCCGGCTTCAAGCAGGTGTATCCCCACGTGAAGCAGGTGGTCGAGCTCATCATGGGCGAACGCAAGGTCGCGTTCCGCCGCGTGGTGATGGTGCAGTACCCCAGGCGCGGGATCTGGACGATGGGTCTGGTCACGAGCGATTCGATCTCGACGATCCACGAGGCTGCGGGCGTTCCGTGCATCGCCGTGTTCATCCCATCAACGCCCACGCCCTTCACGGGCTTTGGCATCACCGTCCCCAAGGACGAGGCCATCGACATCCCCATGTCGATCGACGAGGCCATCAGATACTTCATTACCGGCGGCACGCTCGTGCCCGAACGGTTCACACCGCCCGGGGCCGCGAACTCGGCGATCTCGCCCCCGCAGCCCGCCGAGGACGCTGAGACCGCCGCCAAGACCAGCTAGGAACGCCCGGGTGGGTATGCTTGAGCATGCCGGCTTGGATGGCCGGCTCGGTTGCCAGAACGAAGGGACGGACACCATGCGCATCGAAGTCGTCGGCCGCCACGTCACGATCACCGACGCGATTCGCCAGCACGCCGAGGAGAAGTCCGAGAAGCTCACGCGCTTCTTCGACCGAATCCTGGCCGTGACCTGGACGATCGAGCACCACAAGAACAACTCGGGCGACTCGTTCGAGGTCGAGTTGATCGTGGACGTCGAGCACCACGACGACCTGGTGAGCAAGGACAACGGCGCCGATCTCTACGGCGTCATCGATTCCGTCCAGCACAAGGGGATTCGCCAGCTCAGCGACCTGCACGACAAGGTGAAGGTCCAAAAGAGGCAGGCGCACTGACCATGGCCATGAAGCTGACCGAGATCGTGAACAAGGACGCCGTCCTCGCCGAACTCGACGCCGTCGAGCGCGACGACGCCATTGTCGAGATGATCGACGCCCTTGTCGCCGCGGGAGCCGCGAACGCCGAGCATCGCGACGAGCTTGTCGCAGCCGTGCTCGAGCGGGAGCGCAAGGGGTCAACCGGGTTCGGCCGCGGCGTCGCCGTGCCACACGTCAAGCATCCGGGGGTCACGAAGATGGCCGCCAGCATCGCTCGCAGCGGCAAGGGCATCGACTTTCAAGCCCTCGACCGCCAGCCGGTGTACTCCATCGTGCTGCTGCTCAGCCCCGAGAACAGCCCGGAGGACCACCTCAAGGCCATGGAGGTCATCTTCAAGAGCCTGGGCAACGAGACATTCCGCAGGTTCCTGCGGCAGTCATCGACGCGCGAGGAGATCATCGAACTACTCCACGAGGCCGACCACCAGAAGCTGCCCGGCTGAGCGCCGATTCGCTACGGAGACAAGGTTTGGCCAAGGAGTGCGCCGCAAAGGTGACCGTCGTGAACCGGCTTGGGCTGCATGCGCGCCCGGCGACGGCGGTTGCCGATTGCGCCCAGAGGTTCAAGAGCACGATCGCGCTCAAGCGTGAAGACCAAGAGATCGACGGCAAGTCGATCATGCAGATAATGCTGTTGGCCGCGACGCAGGGCGTTGAGCTCGAGGTCATCGCCCGTGGCGACGACGCAGAAGAGGCCTGCAAGGCCCTGGGCGACCTGTTTGCGCGAGGCTTCGATGAAGAGTGATTCGCCCGACCCGTCTCTGCCTGGCACGTTGCCCGATCAGCTCCGTTGTCCAATCACCAGCAAGCCGCTGTCGATGGACGAGTCGGGCGAGTGGGTCAACGTGGTGGGCGAGCCGATGCGATATCCTGTGCGCAACGGCATCCCCGTACTCGTGCCGCCCGCGGCTGAGAAACTGGACGGGCCGAGGGCCTAGGCCGGTACGGCCACCTCATCGAGCGCCTTCTCGTTCACGCGCTGGATGTCGGCGCCAAGCCCGTTGAGGTACTCGTCCATCCGCTGGTAGCCGCGATCGAGGTGATACACGCGTCGGACCACCGTCCGGCCGCGCGCCGCCAGGCCCGCCAATACGAGCCCCGCAGAGGCGCGTAAGTCGCTGGCCATGACCGGAGCTCCCACGAGCTTCGGCACACCGCTGATAACGGCAGTCGGCCCATGCCGGATGATCTGCGCGCCCATCCGCAGCAACTCGGCCACGTGCAGGAATCGCTCTGGGAAGATCTTCTCGGTGATGATCGAGTTGCCGTCGGCGAGCGTCAGCAAGGCGAGCGCTTGGGCCTGCAGATCGGTCGGAAATCCGGGGAAGGGCTGCGTGGTGAGCTCGACGGGCCTGAGCGCGCCAGTGCGGCGCACAAACGCGGTCGCGCGGATCGAGTCGCCGCCGGGCGTATCGAGCGGCTCGTGTTCGCTCAGCTCCAGTTCGATGCCCGAGGTACGAAGCATCTCGAAGGGGCCGACGAGCGCATCGACCGGCCAGTTGGCGATGGTCAGTTCGCCCTTGGTCATAGCGGCCGCCATGGCGTAGGTGCCGGCTTCGATCCTATCGGGCATGATGCGCCGGCTCGTCCCGCCGAGCTCATCAACGCCATCGACGACGATGCGAGGCGTGCCCAGGCCCGAAATTCGGGCGCCCATGTTCTGGAGCAGGCGGCCAAGGTCGACGATCTCCGGCTCGCAGGCGGCCGACTCGATGACTGTCCGGCCGCGCGCCAGGGTAGCGGCGCTCATGATGTTGGCCGTTCCCAGCACGGTCGAGCCAAACGGCCCGCCCAGGAACACCGTGGCGCCCCGCAGCCCGCCCGAGGGTGCCTTCGCGACGACGTCGCCATTGGACAGGCTTATCGAAGCGCCCAGGGCCGCCAGCCCCTTGAGGTGCAGATCGATGGGGCGGGGGCCGATCGCGCAACCACCCGGCATGGAAATTCGGGCTTCCCCGCGCCTTGCCAGCATCGGGCCCAGCACGCACACGCCCGCCCTCATGGTCCGCACGATGTCGTATCGGGCGTGACTCAGGCTCGCGTCAGTCACGGTCGTCCGCACGGTGCGGCCGCCACGGCTGGGTCCATCTTCCTCGCTGATGTCCACGCCTAGCTCACCGAGCAGGCGGAGCATGTTGGAGATGTCTTCGAGCCGAGGCACGTCCGAGAGCTCAACGAGCTCGTCGGTCAGCAGCGTGGCGGCGAGCATGGGCAGCGCGGCGTTCTTCGAGCCGTGCACCTCGAACCTGCCGGAAATGGGCTTGCCGCCCTCGATCACAAACGCGTCCATGCGTGCGTCTCCGAAGCGTTCGAACCAATCGATTTGGAAGGCCGCAGCCTACGCCAGTAGAGCGTCCGGAAAAGAGCCCCGCCTGTCGTTTACATCGACGGTTGCCGGGCACAAGCGTTGGAATCGGCGCAGCCACCCGTGTCGGGGTTCTCCATCCCGCACATCCGGCCAACTCGTCCGGAGGAATTCGCTGCAGTGCGTTGCCGCTGCCCGCCGTGCAATCGAGGCTATTTCCTGGTATTGGCGCCCCTGTGTGGGGGCGTGTGACGTGAGCCGGGAAAGGCCCGGCATGGAGGCAACGATGCGAAATGGTCAAAACTCTCGCCGGATCGTGCGGGCCGCGGGCGCGGTCGGCGTGGCCGGCATCGTCGCTCTGGCCGGCGGCGCGACGGTAGCAAGTGCTCAGGTTGGTCAGTCTTCCGATCCCTACGCGGATCTGCCGAGCCAGCTGACCCTGACAGGTACGGTCCGTGACTTCCGCCCTCACAACGAGAGCGGTCATCCGGACTTCCAGCGGTACAACACCGGCCTGCGTGTGGGCTGGGTCGCGTTTGAGCTGGACTCGGACGGCAAGCCAACCCTGCGTGAGGGGGCCGGCAACGGCTTCAAGATCAGCGGTAGCTTCAAGGACGATCAGGGCCGCGCCATGTTCCCCTTCGCGAGCGAAGTCGAGTACATGGACTCGCGTGAGGGCGACTCGTTCGGCACGCTGAATGCTCAGAGCAGCAGCGTGTTTACGAGCGCTGAGAGCTTCGGTCAGTGGTTCCGCACGGTTCCGGGCGTCAACCTGGCCAAGCCGGTTGACATCACCCTGACCCGTGAGGCCGGCACCGACCGGTACGTGTTCCACGCTCACGACGATCGCAGCATGGACGGCGTCCAGGGCTTCTTCCCGATCGATGAGCAGCTGTACGGCAACCCTGCCGGTGACAAGTGGGGCCACAACTACCACTTCACGTACGAGCTGGGCACCAAGTTCATCTACGATGCGGATGCGGACAACACGTTCACGTTCTTCGGCGATGACGACGTCTGGGTGTTCATCGACGGCAAGATGGTGATCGACATCGGCGGCGTCCACGGCGCTGTTAGCCAGACGGTCGATCTGAGCCGCCTGAACTTCCTGGAAGACGGTGGCGAGTACGAGCTGAAGGTGTTCTTCGCCGAGAGGCACTACACGCGCTCGAACTTCCGTATCGAGACCACGCTGCGCCTGCGCACCGTTGAGTTGCCCAGCAACAGCGCGTCGTTCGACTGATTTCTCCCCCGCGGTCGCGGCCTCAGCGTGAGGGCGCGATCGCATCAATCACCACGCCGTGTGCCACGGATGGGCCCTTGGTGGGACCCGTGGCGCACGGCGTTCGCTTTGGCTCGGTGCCGTGAAGAACAGGTACGACCTGGGCGAACGCTGCAGCGGCACGATGAAGTACCGCTCGATCGAGGCACGCTCGTTCTCTCGCCACGAGCCGTAGACGTAACCACCATCGCCCGAGGGCATGCCCAGTGCATTATCGCGGCGGGCGTACGCGAGCGTGTCGCGCTCCGTACCGGGAAGCGGCATGACGCTCGCCCATGACTCGGTCGAGGTCTGCGGCGCCGCTTGCGCAAACGAGGGGCGTGCGACGCGAGTGTGGTCCGATGGCGACGCGCAGCCATGGGCCAGCACGCTGAGGGCTGCGATACCAAGAAGCAAGAGTCGATGCCGCGCCATGCCCGCCTCCGCGAGGGGCTGTGGCTCCGTCCTGGTCTTGCACCGGCCCTCCATGTGCCGGCTCTCTCGATCAACGCGCCCGGGAGGACTCGAACCTCCGACCTACGGTTTCGGCTACCCCGTGGCTTTCGCCGCGGACCGGACCATCTCTTC
The DNA here is from genome assembly GCA_965227775.1 of Phycisphaerales bacterium. Lineage (GTDB taxonomy): Bacteria > Planctomycetota > Phycisphaerae > Phycisphaerales > UBA1924 > JAHCJI01. Next base: position 2,854,483 of record OZ245777.1, on the reverse strand, counting down.
GCCCGCCGGCGTGCATGCCGGGAAGGGCGCCGGGCGCTTCCGTTGGTGGCACGAGCCACCGCTGGTGCGGGGGTATTGCCGGGGCGGCTCACCCGCTGGTCTCTACACCTTCCGCCGGCGCTGGCCGCTCTGCGAACTGCCAGGCCCCGCCGACGGCTCGGCTCGGGATTGCCCGCCACGACGCTGCGGTCGTGGGGTGGGTTTCCCCGAATTCACCCGGTTCGCCTCGGCCCGTTTCCGGGCCGGGCCCCTCTTTTCGAAGGAAACCGTTGCTCTGTCCTGCTGAGCTACGAGCGCTCGCGTTTCGAGCTTCAGTGTACCCCGGGCCTCATCCCCAAGTAGACCACGAAACGGCCGTGCCTGCCAGCCTTGGCCGGGATCGCGGGCTCAGATAACCGCGGGGCGGACGCGGGCGCGCATATCTTTGCCCCCTTCTATTCGCACACGCCCACCCGCATCGGAAGCACCACCCATGGACGCAGGCATCGTCGGACTGCCCAACGTCGGCAAGTCGACCCTTTTCAACGCTCTGACCAACGCCGGCGCCCTGGCGGCCAACTACCCGTTTGCGACGATCGAGCCCAACGTCGGCATCGTGCCCATCCCAGATCCCAACCTGGCTCGCATCGAGAAGCACATCTCGACGCAGAAGGTCGTCCCGGCCGCCATGCGTCTGGTCGACATCGCTGGCCTCGTGCGGGGCGCCAGCGAGGGCGCTGGCAAGGGCAACGCGTTCTTGAGCAACATCCGCGAGGTTGATGCGATCGCGCAGGTCGTCCGCTGCTTCCACAAAGCACCCGGTGGCGAGGAGATCTTGCACGTCGACGGCACGGTCGACCCGATGCGCGACATCGACACCATCAATAGCGAGTTGCTTCTCGCCGACCTCCAGGCTGTCGAAAGCGCGCTTTCCAAGGCCGAGCGCGCCGCCCGCAGCAAAGAAGCTGAGGCGGTGGCGCGGTTTGCCGTGCTGCAGAAGATCCAGCCCGTGCTCGACGAAGGGCGGCCGGCACGCGTCATCGCTGCATCGATCACCGATGCCGAGCAGCGCAAGGCCTGGCGCGGTCTCGGGCTCATCACCGCGAAGCCAATCCTGTACATCGCCAACGTCGACGAGAGCGACGTCAACGGCGAGGGCGAGCTCGCCGAGAAGGTCAGGGCCCACGCCGAGAGCGAGGGCAACGCGTGCGTGCCAGTGTGCGCCAAGATTGAGAGTGAGTTGGCAGAGCTGGACCCCGCAGACAAGGCCGAGATGCTCGCCGATTACGGCATGGATGAACCGGCGCTCAGCAAGCTGGCACGAGAGGCGTACCGCCTGCTCGGTCTGCAGAGCTTCTATACGGCCGGTGAGAAGGAGATCCGTGCCTGGACCGTTCGCCAGGGTGCGACGGCGCCGCAGGCCGCCGGCGTGATCCACACGGACTTCGAGAGAGGCTTCATTCGCGCGAACGTGTATGGCGTCGACGTGCTCGACCAGTTCGGCAGCGAGAAGGCCATCAAGGAAGCCGGCAAGATGCGTGTCGAGGGCAAGGACTACGTCATGCAGGATGGCGACGTGTGCCACTTTTTGTTCAACGTGTGAGCCCCGACTCGATCAGTTCCAGCTCACGCCCTTGGGCCAGCGCTCCGGGTGCTGGGCGGCGGCGTTGCGAATGATGCGGGCCATGTCACGCAGCGCGAGCTCGACGAGCCGCACGCGTCGAGTGGCGTCCGGCTCGGCCAACAGCTGGTAGCGAAGCTCGGGATCGGTAAACAGCGAGAAGCACACGAGCTCGAACGCCGCCGAATCGGGGATCTGCTCGTTCTCGAGGCGCTCCACAACCCAGGAAGCGGTACGGAGCTGCTGCAGGGGCCAGGCCGTCAGGTGCTCGGTGAGTTTTTGGCGTGCGGTCTCCAAGCCGTTGGGCTCCTGCCCCGGCAGGTCGAGTGGCTCGAGATACGCGATGCGATAGTGGCGATCGTCGTCGGGCGGCTGTTCGTCGATGATCCGCGCGCGGCAGATGCCCTGCAGCAGGATGTTGTAGTGGCCATCGGGCAGCTTCTCGTGCTGGAACACTTGGCCGATGCACACCGCCGGGCGCAGCGGGAGCGTGTCTCCCGTGTAGTCAAACGCTTCGAGGTTGCGTGTGTCGTAGGTTGCCATGGCGATCTGGCCCGAGCCGTCGAGCGCGTCGCCGATCATCTGCCTATATCGCGGCTCGAAGATGTGGAACGGTGCGACCTGCTGGGGCATCAGCGCCACAACGCCCAACGGAAAGAGAGGCATCGGCTTGCCGAAGTTAACTTGGATGGCGACTTCATCGCTCATGCGTAAGTCTATCCACCGCCAGCAGGGGCCTATTCGCGCTCAAGCCTCGCGAAAGGGGTCGGGCCGGTAGACCCGGGTGTTGAGCGCCCAGTGCTTCTCGGTGAACGGGCCACGCAAGTCGGGCCCGTCAGAGCGATCCCGCTTGGCCGCGACGAGAGCCATCTCGGTCTTTGCATCCAGATCATCCAGGTTTGACACAAAGATCGCCTCGGGCGTCGAGGGGATCTTGGCTGCTCCGTACTCAGGCACGCCGTGGTGGGACAAGATGATGTGCTCGAGCACCATGATGGCGTTTGGGGGCATGTCGATGCCCTCGGCGTACGCCTTTTCCCGTAGCAAGATGACGCCATCCACGATGTGACCTACGAGCAGGCCACGATCGGAGTAATCGAACGCGCGGTCGTACTTCAGCTCGCGCGTCTTTGCGATGTCGTGCAGGAGAAGCCCAAGCAAGACCAGATCACGGTTGAGGTCTGGGTACAGCGGCAGCATGCGGTCTGCCAGGTTGCAGAGCTGGAGCGTGTGCTCGAGCAGGCCGCCCAAGTAGGCGTGGTGCAGCACCTTGGCCGCCGGCGCGGTACGGAACGCAGACATGAGCGGCTCGTCCTCAAAGAACGCCATCGCGAGCCGCTTGCCCGATGGGTGCTCGAGCGTATCGAAGATCGCGCGCAACTCGGCGAACATCTCCTCGGGATCGCGCTTCGATGCCGGAAGCAACTCCCGGATCATCTCCTCGTTCGGATCGAACGGATCGATCGACTGGATGATGATCTGCATCTCGCCCTGATAGGCCTGCGCGTCGCCCTCGACCCACACGAACCCCTCGGCCGGCAGACGGTTGTACGCAGACTCGTCGATGGACCACATGCGGCCGGGAGCGGTTCCCGACTTATCCGAGAGCAAGCAGCGCAGGTAGAGCTTGTCGGTGCGCGTCTTGCCGAGCTGCGCGTTGATGATGGCGAACGGGCCGCTGACGTGCTCGCCCTCTCCAACATCGGACAGCAGCACTCGCTTCTGGGTTCCGGCCATGGTGCGGGCTCGCTTTCGGTCTGGGGCCGTCGGGCCGGGCAAAGTGGTGCAGATGTGATCAGGCTATGGAGGCTGGCACGGACCCGTGGTCGGCTCTGATGACCGACCGGATGCCCCCGCGACCCCGCCAGTTGGTGGTGATTCGCATCCAGTTGGGACGCATGAGGGCAGCCAGGTCGTCGCGGATGCGGTTCGTGACGGCTTCGTAGAAGATGCCCTCGTCGCGAAAGCTCTGAAAGTAAAGCTTCAGGCTCTTGAGCTCGACGCACACGCCTCCCGCCGACGCCGCCGCGGGCTCGTACACCACGACCACCTCGCCGAAGTCCGGGTGGCCGGTCTTGGGGCACAGCGACGTGAACTCCTCGGCCACGTGCTCGATGACGAAGGGCGTATCAACCGGGGTTGGGAAGGACTCGAGCAGGCTGGCATCGGGCATCGCCTGTCATAGACCGCAAGCCGGGGCCGATCAAGCCCCTTGCGGCCCGCACGACCCGCCCAGACCGATGTGGCAACCACCCACGCCACGTGGTGAAACACTCGCCCGAGGTCCGAACGTCGATGCATACACGATGAATACCACGCGCGAGTCGCCCCCCGACCAGCACGCAGTCTTGTCACGCCGCGGCGTGGGTCGCATCGAGATCCGCCACTTGCGTACGAGCCTTGGTCGGGTCATGGACATCAGCCCCGGAGGCATCCGCGTGCGTGGCAAGCCCTGGCCGCCGCTGGAGACCTACGGGCCATTCGAAGTCGAGCTGCACGGCATGCCCGAGGTGCTGCCGCTCAAGGTCATGGTGGCGTGGTCGAGCCGGCCCACGATGTTCACGCGTGAGATTGGTCTGGCGTTCGTCGATCTCAGCGACCACGCGAGGCACGCCCTCGGCGGATTGTTTGCCGCGTGCGAGGACCTCTCGCGTCGGCAGCCGGTGAGCGCGGCTAGCTGAACCAGCGACGAGCCCACAACGCCACGTTGATCATCGGCCATGCAAACTGCCAGTTGTCAGCCGGATCGCTTGCGACCGTCTCCCACGCCGAACGGCTGAAGAATTCGTCGATGAGCGGATGGTCGCCAAGCTCATCGAACAACGGCCTGAGCCAGCCCTGGAAGGGAAGCGGGAAGCTGGCCTTGCGTCGATGCAGGATCTCGTCGGGCACGACGCCAGCGAATGCGGTACGCAGTGCGATCTTCGTGCCTCGCTCGGGCGAAAGCGATGGATCGAACTTCTGTTCCATGGGCAGGGCGTCGGCGAAGTTCGCTACGACACGGTCGGCGAGCGGGGTGCGGCCTTCGACGCCCGACTGCGAGAGCGCGCTGTCCACGCGCTGTAGCAGGCCGGTAAGGTTGGTCCTTCGCACAAGTCGCATGTGGGTGCGCATCGCTTCGTCTCTGGGGTCGAGCGTGGGGCCCGGTCGGGCGGCCTCAAACTCGTATGCGTCTCGGTACGCCCGAACGAGCCAGCCGCCGAACTCGGCGATCCGTGCAAGCTTGGGGCTTAGCACGCGCGGCAGCAGTTGCGGCGCGATCCACGCGTTCTGGACGAGGAACGCCACGGCCGGGTCATCGCCCCCGGCATCGATGTAATCGATCGCCTGCTGGAGCGGGCCGTGGTATCCGCCAAAGAGCTCGTCGGCACCTTCGCCCGTGAGTGCCACCTTGCACCCGCCGGCTCGGATGGCACACCCAAGGGCGTGGATGGCCGTTTCGTTGGGAGTCCCGACGGGCTGACCCGTGCGCTCGATGAGCGTTTGGACGCCCGCAATGAAACGGTCGCGGGTCATGCGGATGGCGTGGTGCGGCATGCTCCAACGCTTGGCCAGGCTGGCGGCGAACGCCGCATCCCCGTTGGGATCTTCGTCGTCGCCCCCGGCACCAAACGTCGGCAGGTTCAGTCGATGCGCGCGCGTCGTGGCCGCGATGATCGTGCTGTCGAGCCCGCCGCTCAACAAGACACACACGGGCACGTCCGATCGGAGGTGTTGGGAGACGGACGCCTCAACGAGCTCTCTTGTATCAAGATTGGCGTCGCCATCGATCGGCAGGTCCCACGATTCGCATGGCATGTCGGCCGCAGAGAGATCGAACTCGAGAACGCGGCCGGGTGGCAGCGTCGAGACGCCGTCGAACAGCGAACGACCTTCTGTGCTCAGTCGAATTGTGCACAAGTACGCAGCAAGGCCGAGCGGATCGACCCGCGGCGAAAGATGGGGATGCTCGAAGAGCGCCGTGACCTCGCTTGCGATCACGAGCTCTGGACCGCAACCGTCATTGGGTTGCGCCCACGCGTAGCACAGTGGCTTGATGCCCAGCGGGTCACGCGTCATTACGAATCGCTTCTCGGCGGTGTCGTATGCCGCGATCGCGAACATGCCTCGGCAGCGGCGCAGCCCTTGTGGCCCCCACGCGCTCAACACCTGGCAGACGGTGGCTGTATCGCTCGGCGATCCGGGCTCGAGCCCGAGCGTGGCGAGTTCGCGCCTGAGCTCCGGGTCGTTATAGAGCTCGCCGTTATAGATCAGGACCCAGCGGCCATCGCTGGAGGCCATGGGCTGCCGGCCCGCTTCGCCGGGCGCGATTACCTCGAGGCGACGCTGGCCCATAAAGACCCCGGCCGCGCGCCACACCCCGTCGCCGTCGGGTCCTCGATGGGCCAGCGTGTCTCGCATCCGGATCGACTGGCGATTCGTGACCGAGAGCTCGGCTCCTCCGCCTCTGGCTATCGCAACGATGCCGCACACGCCCGGGATATCGGCGTGCCGACAGCCCCAGGCTCAGCCAATGCGAGTTGTTCGAGCGGTCGGGCTCCGTTCAGACCCAGACCTGGACAATCAGGTGGCACGCTTTGCCGAGCGTATCGCTCCATTCGCCAACCTGGGTCGTCACCAGCTTGATCTCGCAGTCTTCGTGGCTCTCAAGCCAGGCGTTGATCTGCGAATCGAGGTGGTTCAACGCATCGCCCTGCAGCTTGCAGTGGAAGCTCTTGACGTGCGTCGCTCCCTGGCCGGTGAGCTGGGCGTGCCGATGCCAGCCGGATTCCTCGTCCGGCGTCACGCCGAGCTTGGCGAGTGTGCGAATCTTGGGCTTGCTGTCGGCTTCGGCCCCGGAACCGGATGCGTGGTTCTGGTCGAGCATTGGGCGGTGCTCCCGCGGGCCGCCCTCCGCCCATGGGCGTGGCCCCTGATGGCCCGGCTACCCCACGTGGCCGAGCGGCTCGATGCCCACCATGGCGTCGCGCCAGCGGTCTTGCCTCCATCTTAATCGAAGCCGAGCGAATCACGAGGAGAATTTTGTTCAGATTCCGAACGCATACCAGCCATCTTGCTGCGGGATTCCACGGACTGTTTGGCGCCGATTACCCAAGATCAGGCTGACGACATACGCACCGTTGGCGTGTCGACCGACCTCGCATTGGCCCTCGGCGACGCGTGCGACCGAACCTCGATCACCCGAGATTGGGCCCTCGAAGATCAGATAGCGGCGGCGATGGTCGGCCAGCCGCTCGGCCTCGAACGGTGCGTGGTCCTGGCTGATGTCGCGGTCGAGCCGGAACGTGAGCAGTGGGCCGACTTCGTTGACCTCGAGCATCCAGTCGAAGTGGTGGGAGCCATCGGGCAGGTCGTGGCGGAGCAACACGGTGCGGCGGGGGATCTGGGCCATACCGAGCGAATCGTTGGCGGCGGGGGTAGCCAAGTGCCAGTTGGAGCGCCGATAATCGCTCCTATGCCGACCAATTCCACCAAAGCCGTCCTCGTCCTGCTGATCCTCGGAGTCCTGGCTCTCGGCCTTGCCGGGTGCGCGAAGCAGGAGCGATCCGCCGGCGAGATTCGTGAATCGGCCAACAACGCCTTCGACCGCGGCGACTACGCCAAGGCCTTGGCCGAGTGGGAGGAGTACGCCCGTGTGTACCCGGTGCCGCTGGCGTCCGATCTCGGCCGAGGCAAAGCCCTGCTCGCCCTGGAGCGGCCCGGCGACGCGATAACGCCGTTGGAGCGGGTCTATCGCGACGACCCCATGGACGAAGAGAAGCTCGATCTGTTGGTGCAGGCCCTGTTCAGTGCGGGCGAGAATGATCGCCTGATCGCGCTGCTCCGCGATCGGACCCGCCAGCCCGGCACGGTAGAGGAGTACCTCCGCCTTGCCCGGTATGCGGAGGACATCGGCGATCCCGATGAGGCCGAGCGGGCACTGCTGGCGGCCGCCCGGGTCGATCGCGGGCAAAGCCGGGAGCCGCAACTGAAGCTGGCCGAGTTCTACCACGGCATCGATGACGAGGAGCGAGCGCTTCAGCGGTACGCCATGGCCCTGTGGTTCGACTACTCGGACCCGGTGATCAGTGAGCGGATCCGATCGCTGGGCGAGACGCCCGGACGCACGTTCGTGCGGGTGCCACGTGAGGCGGTCGAGGAGGGCCTGCTGGCGCCGGATGCTGCCCCGCCGGAGCCCGAGCCGCGCGGGTAATCACTGATTTTTGGGCATCGGTTTGGCCTCGGCCTCGATGTCTTCTACACTTCATCCGGATACACGGATGAAGACCGCCGACACACTCCATGACATTGCTGCTGCCCTCTCGGCCATCGCCGACGCCGTGCGTCTGCGCATTCTCCGTGTGCTCGAGGCGGAGGAATTGGCCGTCGGCGAGATCGCCCAGGTTCTGCAACTCCCGCAATCGACGGTGAGTCGCCGGCTGAAGCTCTTGGCTGAACACGGCTGGGTGCAGCGCCGTGCCGCGGGCACTGCCACGCTGTACCGGTGCGTGAGTGATGACCTTCCACCAGAGTTGCGAGGAGTCTGGAGCCAGGTCCGCGAGGCGACGGACGGAGATGAGCTTGAGGCGGACATGCGACGCCTACGCGCCGTGATCGCCGATCGCAGGCCGGGATCAGCCGCGTTCTTCGGCCGGGTGGGGGCGGAGTGGGACGACGTCAGCCGCGAGCTCTTCGGCGAGCGGTACGCGGGGGAAGCGATCGCATCGCTCTTGCCCAGCGACATGGTGGTCGCCGACATTGGTTGCGGTACCGGTGTGTTTACTGGGATGCTCGCACCGGTCGCGGCACGTGTCATCGGCATCGATCGCGAACCAACGATGCTCGACGCGGCGCGTACGAGGCTGGGAACGCCAGCGAACGTCGAGCTCGTGCTCGGAGATGCCGAGCGGTTGCCACTCGATGATGCGAGCGTCGACTTGGCCGTGTTTGGGCTGGTGCTGCACCACCTGGAGCGCCCCGAAGCTGCGCTTCGAGAGGCAGCGCGTGTGCTCAAGCAGCACGGGCGCGTGCTCATCGTCGATATGCAGCCGCACGCTCGGGAGGAGTTTCGCCTTGAGATGGGGCATCGCTGGCTCGGCATCTCGCCCGTGCAGCTCGATGGGTGGGCATCCGCGGCCGGGCTGGTGATCCAGGGGCATCGCACGCTGCGAAGCTCGCCTGTCGCACGAGGACCGGAGGTGTTCGCTGCGACGGCACGTCTCCGACAGAAGCAGACATGACGAACTAATGAAGAATTGGCCCCGGAGTAATGAGGGGCGTGTGGAAACCACAACAAACATCGAAACTGAACTGAAGCCAAATTGGCAAGGAAGAGGAACGAACACATGACGACGCTGACCACTGACGTGGCCGCCACGGGCAACGGCCAACTTGAGTACAAGGTCAAGGACCTGAACCTCGCCGAGAGCGGCCGGAAGGAGATCCGCCTTGCCGAGGACGAGATGCCCGGCCTAATGGCGCTGCGTGAGAAGTACGGCAGCAAGAAGCCGCTCAAGGGCGTCAAGGTCGCCGGTAGCCTGCACATGACCGTGCAGACCGCCGTGCTCATCGAGACGCTGGTCGAACTCGGCGCCGACGTCCGCTGGTGCTCGTGCAACATCTTCAGCACGGCCGACAACGCGGCGGCCGCGGTCGTGGTTGGTCGCCCCGAGGACGGCGGCACCCCCGAGAACCCCGCCGGAACGCCCGTCTTCGCCTGGAAGGGCGAGACGCTGGCCGAGTACTGGTGGTGCACGAAGCAGATGCTGACCTGGCCCGACGGCAGCGGCCCCGACCAGATCGTCGACGACGGCGGCGACGCCACTCTGCTGCTCTTGAAGGGTCAGGAGTTCGAGAAGGCCGGCAGCGTTCCCGCCTTCAACGAGGACAAGGACCCCGAGGAGTACAAGCACATCCTCAACACGATCCGTGAGACGATCGACTCGACGCCGGGCTGGTTTAGCAAGGTCACACCGGCCGTCAAGGGCGTCAGCGAAGAGACCACCACGGGCGTCCACCGCCTCTACCAGTTCGCCGAGAAGGGCCAGCTCCCCTTCCCCGCGATCAACGTGAACGACAGCGTGACCAAGAGCAAGTTCGACAACGTCTACGGCTGCCGCCACAGCCTGATCGATGGTCTGAACCGTGCGACCGACGTCATGCTCAGCGGCAAGGTCGCCGTCGTCTGCGGCTACGGCGACGTTGGCAAGGGCTGTGTGCAGAGCCTGCGAGGCCAGGGCTGCCGCGTGATCGTCACCGAGATCGACCCGATCTGCGCGCTCCAGGCGTCGATGGAGGGGCTCGAGGTCAAGACGCTCGAGGACTTCATCGAGAAGGCCGACATCTTCATCACGACGACGGGCAACAAGGACATCATCACGCTCGAGCACATGAAGCGGATGAAGGACAAGGCCATCGTCGGCAACATCGGCCACTTCGACAACGAGATCCAGATGGAGAAGCTGATGCGCGACGGCGATGTCGAGCGTCGCAACATCCGCCCGCAGTACGACGAGTTCTACTTCAAGAGCCAAGACAAGAGCATCCTGGTACTCGCCGAGGGCCGCCTGCTGAACCTCGGCTGCGCGACGGGCCACCCCAGCTTCGTGATGAGCGCGAGCTTCACCAACCAGGTGATCGCCCAGATCGAGCTGCACGAGAACCTCGAGAACTACGAGAACAAGGTCTACGTGCTGCCCAAGCACCTCGACGAGATGGTCGCGCGGCTGCACCTGGACAAGCTGGGCGTGAAGCTCACGAAGATGAGCCAGGACCAGGCCGAGTACCTGGGCGTTCCGGTCGAGGGCCCGTACAAGCCCGATCACTATCGGTATTGAGTCGTCTTGACGCCTCGCCGGCGGGGCCGTTCGCGGGCTTGCGCCCGACGCATTGAACCGCTGGCGTGACTGATCTCAGGAGCCGCGTGCGAGAGCACGCGGTTTTCTTATGCCTTGGCGGCGTTGACGATGGCGAGGAAGTCCTCGGCCTTCAGGGACGCGCCGCCGATGAGGCCGCCGTCGACGTCGGGCTGGCCCATCAGTTCTTCGGCGTTGCCCGGCTTCATCGAGCCGCCGTAGATGACTCGGATCGCACTCGCTGCATTGCCGCCAAGCACGGTGCCGAGCACCGACCGGATGCGCTCGTGGGCGGCCTGGGCGTCGGCGGCGCTCGCGGTCTTGCCGGTGCCGATGGCCCAGACGGGCTCGTAGGCGATGACCAGCAGATCGTTGCGGACGATGTTCGTGCCCGCGAGCGCCGAGCGGAGCTGCGCCTCGTTCACCTCGTCGGTCCGGCCGGCGTCGCGCTCCTTGAGCGTTTCGCCGATGCACAGGACGGCCGTCAGCCCCGCGCCCAGCACGGCCTTGAGCTTCGCGGCGATGCGCTCCTCGGGTTCCTCGAGGCCGTGCCGCCGCTCGCTGTGGCCGATGAGCACGGTGCTCACGCCGCACTCCTTGAGCATCTCGAGCGAGACATCGCCGGTGAACGCCCCGTTGCCGTGGGGCGAGCAGTCCTGGGCGCCCAGCAGCAGCCCGGTCGCGCCCACGCTCGAGCGGATGGTCTCGAGCCACACGAAGGGCGGGTAGATGGCGACCTGCGCCCCGCTGTCGCGCACCGCACGGCCGACGTCGGCGGCCAGCTCGAGGGCCTGGCCCCGGGTCGTGTTCATCTTCCAGTTGCCGCCGATGAAGGGTCGCCGAGTGCTCATGACGTAACCGTATGCGCTGCTGGATCGAGTTCCTTCTCGAGCAGTCTCAGGTTCCGCGTGTTCGCCTTGTACCACGCGTCGGGGATCACACCGATCACGGGGACCAGCCCGACCAGGCAGTCGAGCCCCAGGTTCGCGAGCATCTTCACGAGCACCCGCCGCCGCACGCCCGCACGGCCGGCCTCCAGGATCGGGTACAGGCTGATGAGGAGCGAGGCCGTGTCGCCAACGACCGGCACGAGGCTGATGATGGGGTCGAGGCCGAACTGGAACGACGTCCCCGGCACGCGATAGCGCGTGTCTATCCAGCTCGAGACGGTGCGGACGCGCTCGAGGGCGCGGGCGGCGCTCTGGGCGTTCTTCACGGGCATCGTGCAAGGCTACGGAGCGTCGCCAGTCGGCGGGGACGCGATGAGCGAGGGTTCATGGTGCGGGCTGCGTTGGGCGTTCCATCTCGGTGCCGCATTCTGGACAGGCCGAAAGCCCCGTCGCGTCGTAGCCGCAGGCGGGGCAGGGCGTCCGCCCGAGCTTTGTGGGCTTGCGGCGAGCGCGGTAGCGCAGCACGCGGTGTGCGGTGAAGACCAGAAGCGTGGGAACGAGCAGGACCGTCCACGGCGGGAACTCGATACTCCAGAACAAGCGTTCCCATGGCCAACCGAAGCGATCGAACGTGATCCACTCGCGTGCGCTGGGACGCCACTGGAAGTATGGTGCGTAGTCATAGCCATTGATCAGGCCTCGCCATCCCGGCCCCAAGATATCGATCGAGCCATCGTCCACAAACACGTCGATCGTCTGTGAAGTCGTTGGGTCTCCGATGATCGTGATGAATCCCGCGTGGATCAGGAACGGCCCGACCGACGCGACCACCACGAACACCAGCCACGCGGCGAGCGCGATGCGGGCGATCAAGGAGAGTCGCTGGCGGGGGTGTCTTCGGGCTCGGGGCATTGCGAGGCCTCCGCAGCATCATTGCGCGCGCCGCACTCGGGGCACGTCGCCAGCCCGGTCACGTCGTAGCCGCACGCGGGGCAGGGGGTGCGACCGAGCCTGCGTTCGCGGCGCATCCGGCGGTGTTGGAGCAACCGCCGGACGCGTCGCGCGCCCAGGACGAGCAGCGTCGGAGCGAGCAGGAACGTCCACGGCGGGGCGCCGATGACCCATGCCGTCGTCGATGGCCGGACGTACGACAGATTGAGCCGATTGGAGGCGAAGTTCGACCAGTTGGTGGTCGACGGTCCCCATCGCAGGGTGCTGTGTGGCTCGCCAATTTGCGCGCCCAGCGTGCGGTCGATCGACCAGCGGTACACTCCGCCGCCGCTGGCGACCCACGCGCCGTGTCCGCCGGGTTCGTACGCGAGCCCAAAGACGAGGAATGGGCCGATCGACGCGACGAGCACGATGCACAGCCACGCGGCGAGCACAGGTCGCCGCCGGGCGAACCGCCAGGTCGAGCGTGCAGAGCGGCAGACAGTCTCGCCGGGTCCGATGGGCTTGATGGCGCGCCTCCGGCCCAGATTGTTGGCACGGGCGCGGTTCGAGCGCGTTGCAGACGCGGCGCAGGGCGGCCCTGGCGTACTGCGAGGGGAACTCCGGGTCGTGCGAGTGTGCGATGTTTTCGCAGCCACTCCTAGCGTGGAAAGACGAAACGGCACACGGAGCACGCACGATGAACACCAAAGGTAACACCATCCTCATCACCGGAGGCGGCTCGGGCATCGGCCGGGGGCTGGCCGAGGCGTTCCACCGCCTGGGCAACCGCGTCATCATCTCCGGGCGGTCGCGCGAGCGGCTCGAGGGAACCGTCGCGGCCAACCCGGGCATGGAGGCCATGCCCCTTGACGTGGCCGACCCCGCGGACATCCGCAGGTTCGCAGACCAGTTGGTGACCGAGCATCCTGGCGTCAACGTCCTGATCAACAACGCGGGCATCATGGGCTGGGAGAGTTTCGAGACCGGCGGCACGCAGGCCGCCGAAGAGGCGATCACAACCAACCTGCTCGGACCGATCCGCATGATCGACGCGCTGCTGCCGACGCTGCGCAAGCAGGAGAAGTCGGCCATCATGAACGTCACCAGCGGCCTGGCGTTTGTGCCGCTGGCCAACGCGCCGACCTACTCGGCGACGAAGGCGGCGCTGCACTCATACACCGAGTCGCTGCGCTACCAGCTGCGCGGTTCGAGCGTCGAGGTGATCGAACTGGCCCCGCCATACGTGCAGACTCACCTGACCGGCGAGACCCAGGCCAACGACCCCCGTGCGATGCCGCTGGACGCGTTCATCGCCGAGGCGATGGAGATCATCGAGTCGCAGCCAGAGTCGGGAGAGATCGTCGTCGGCCACTGCGAGCCGCTGCGGTTCGCGGCCGAGCGTGGGGCGTACACACCGACGTTCGAGGGTCTGAACGAGGCGATGGCGGGGATGACGTCCTAGGGAATGGGCCCATCATCCGTGGTTCTTGCGCTGTCCTCGAAGACTCGACGGATATGACGAGCGGCGAGCAGAAAGCGGCTCAAACGACCAACAAACTGCGCGACGACGCGAGCGCGTGGGCCTCCGGCAGCGGGGGCTCAGCCGCCCGGCTTGCCTTCAGCCGCTCTGTCGCCCGTCAGCATCCAGGTCTGCACGCCCGACTCATAAATGCGGTTGAGATCGATGATGCGATCCATCAGCGCGGCGAGCCGCGGATTGCTGATGTCGCTGTGGTTCGCCGAGATGTCCTGGCTCACACGAATCACCCAGTACGGCGTGTCATTCCACGCGCCCGGCACCGCTTCCAGCACGACCTCGCCCGATTCATCGACCCACGCGCGGTGGCTAACCAGGTAGTCCACGTGCCCCTCGGCGTGCGTAGCGAGGTAGCGCTGGCTCGGACGCGGCGGATCCTCATCGGTCCGGAAGTCGGGCTGGAACTTGTCAAGTAACGTCGACACCCGACGCCCCAGTGGGTACGAGAGTCCGGTGGCGGTGTCGGCCTCGGAGGTGAACGAGACCATCAGCGGGCCCGGGGCATCGACCGATGAACCGTCGGGCAGTCGCAACTCGACGCGGGCCCCCGATCGCTTCAGGAAGTCGATGAACTGCCACGAAGCGAGGGCCTCGAGGGCGGGGTTCTGAAGGAGCACCAGGGCGGCGGGCATGCGCACGCCCTCGCTGCCGTAGGAGAGCAGCAGCGTGGTGACCGAAGGCGACAGCGTCTTGCCCACGATGAGACCGCCCATTGAGTGCCCGACGATGAAGCACTTCGAGCGTTCGTTCTCACCGGTCGCGCGCATGATGCGAAACATCGCCTCGCGCATGTTCAGCGAGGCCATGCGCTCGGCGGCCTGGCGGCGATCCCAGAACGTCAGCTGCTCCTGCAGCCAGATGCGCGAAGTTGCGCCGCGCCAGCCCAGAAAGACACCGATGAGCCTGGGGGGCGCGCCGTCGGCACCGAGCCGGGTCCGAGCAATCCCAGCCAGTCGGCCCTCGAACTGTGCCAGGTCGCCATCGGGCAGGTCGGGGTCGGCGTTGTTCTTCCAGCCGTGCACGAACGGGACGACGATCACGCCATCGAGAGACTCGGCGTTGCGTCGCTGGATCAGCGCGACGGTGTCCTCAAGCTGCTCACGCTTCCAGAACGTGCCGGAATCATCGAATTCGATGATGGCAAGGTCGAACTCGATGTTGTCGGCTGACTCGCCTTCGATGGATATGGTCCGGATGTACTCGTGGGGCTCATCGTTGTACAGGCGATGAGAAACGCAGCCGGGAAGCAGCGCTGAGAGGATGAGTACGAGGCAGATGGCTGGGGGTATTCGGACCAGGGGCATGGTTTGTCCCTCGACGGTCGTGGGCCGCGTGGTCCGGACTAACGATCGAGTTCCGCCGCCACCACGTTGATGCTGCCCAGAATCGCCACCACGTCCGCCAGCATGTGCCCCTCGGTCATCAGCGCCATGATCTGGTAGTTCATAAAGGTCGGCGGGCGGGTGCGCGCGCGCCAGGGGCGGGGGCCGCCGTCGCTTACGATGAAGTAGCCGAGTTCGCCGTTGGCCGTCTCCTGAGCGGCGTAGGCCTCGGCAACCGGCGGCTTCCACCCGCGGTTGCTCATGATGAGCTCGAAGTGCTGGATGAGGCCCTCGATCGACCCGTACACCTCGTTCTTGGGCGGTTTGACCATCTTCGAGTCGGTGAACGCGTCGAGCGGGCCGCCCGGAATGTTGTCGATGAGCTGATCGATGATCTTGACGCTTTGCTTGATCTCTTCGACGCGCACGAGGAAGCGGGTGTAGACGTCGCCCTGGTCGGCGACGGGCACCTGGAAGCGGACGGCCTCGGCGCCCTGGCCGTCCCAGTTGTCGGCAAAGCAGAGGTAGGGGGCGTCCTTCCTGAGGTCGCGCGCGACGCCAGACGAGCGGGCCATGGGGCCGGAGATGCTCCACGCGATGGCGTCTTCCTTGCTCAGGATGCCGATGTCGCGGGTGCGGTCCATGAAGATGCGGTTGCGCTCGACGAGGGTCTCCAGGTCCTTGATGGCGACGAGGCAGTCCTCGTGGCAGAAGGCCTTGACCATGCGCTTGAAGACCTCCTCGTCGGGGAGGTCCTGCATGGCGCCACCCACGCGCGTCCAGTCGGGGTGGTACCGCTGGCCGCTGACATAGTCCATGATGTCGTAGATCTTCTCGCGCGGGTTGAAGCTGTACAGGAAGCCGGTGATGGCCCCGAGGTCAAGGGCCGCAGCGCCCACACACAGCAAGTGGTCTTGGATGCGGGCTAGCTCGGCGAGGATCGTGCGGAGCACCTTGCAGCGGGGCGTGATCTCGATACCAAAGAGCGTCTCGACGGCGTTGTGCCACGCGATGTCGTTGGCTATGGGGCTCAGGTAGTTCATCCGCGACACGATGGTCACGTATTGGTTGTAGTCCAGGGCCTCACCCAGCTTTTCGAAGCCGCTGTGGAGGTAGCCGATGTGCGGCGTGCAGCGGGCAACGCGCTCGCCGTCAAGCTCGAGGACGAGGCGGAGGGTGGTGTGGGTTGCGGGGTGCTGGGGGCCGAAGTTGAGCGTCCAGCGGTCGCCTGTGTCGGGGCGATCGGCCAGGTAGCCGGTAGATTCGACGTCCAGGCCGTAGCCCTCGTCCGGTCGCATGGTGTACGGCATGGGTGCTCCGCGTGGGTCGTGGCAAGCTCGCTCGAGAGGGCTCTGCTGGCCCTCCGAGCGAGCGATGATAGACGCCGCTGGTGGGGCTTTGGCGGGGCTGCGAGCTACGATGGGGTGTCCCGCGTCGAGCCTGCCCGATCATCGCGACCCCCCCCGACCCGCGAGAGCCACCGCCGCATGCGAATCTGCCTTGTCAGCCGAGAGGTCGCGCCCTTCTGGGGTGCCGGGATTGGGGTGTACGTCTCTCTGATGGCCCGAGCTTGGGCCGCCGCGGGCCACGAGGTCCACGTGTTGAGCGAGCCGCACCCGAGCATGCTCGAAGATGGGCCCAAGAGCCACGAGGGCGTCCGGTTCCATGCGGTGGATATCGAGGCCGGCCAGTGCACGCTCGACGGCTTCCGCTGCCACCTCGAACAGCACTCGATGGCCGTGCACGAGAAGCTGTCTGAGCTCCACGCGAAGCATCGGTTCGACTACATCGAGTTCCCCGACTTCGGCGGCGAAGGCTGGTTGGCGCTCAAGTCCCGGCGGACGCTGGGCTCGTACGACGGCGCGGTCATGGCCATCCGCCTGCACACGCCGCTGGCCGACTGCATCGAGCTGAACGCCGACGCCATGCTTGACCGTGAGACGGCGACGATCCTGGCGATCGAAGGCCAGGCCTTACGAGATGCCGACACGCTCGTGTCTCCCTGCACCAGCCTGCTCGAGAAGGTGCGCGCCCGTTACGGCCCCGATGTCGCCGAGGATCGAAAGCTAGGATTCGTCGTGCCCTACGCGTTCGACATGGGCAGCGTCGAGGAGCTGGGCAAGGGTCCGGCCGAGACGTACGAGCGGCCGACCATCCTGTTCTACGGGCGTGCCGAGCGCCGCAAGGGCGTGCACTTGCTCGTGCGCGCGGCCCAGCAGTTGATGGACGAGGGGATGGACTTCGACGTCCGCTTCATCGGCGGAGACACCATGACCGGCCCGGCGTGCGACTCAATGCGTCGGCACCTGGAGAAGCTGGCCAGCCGCGCCCACGCCGAGCGTTTCCGCTTCGACCCGCCCCGCCCCAGGGCCGAGCTCGGCCCGGCCATCCGCGGCGCGACGGCCTGCTGCTTCCCGTCGCTGTGGGAAAACTATCCCAATGTGTGCCTCGAGGCACTCGCGCTCGGCAAGCTCGTGGTCGGCTCGAACGCCGGCGGCATGAGCGAGCAGATCGAGGACGGCGTCAGCGGCCTGCTCTTCGAGAGTGGCAGCATCGAGAGTCTGAAGCAGTCCCTCCGCCGGGCGCTCACCGACGAGGCACTCCGTGAGAAGGTCAGAACGGTGGCGCCACAGCGTGTCGCGACGATGTGCGATCCCGGCCGCATCGTGCGTGAGACGAGCGCAGCGATCGAGTCGGCTCGTCAACGCATGGCCAAGACGACCGAGTACGCGGACGCTCGAGTTGCGAGCAACGGCTCGACCACGCCCGATGCCTCGATCATCATCCCGTTCTACAACATGGCCCGCTGGTTGCCGCAGACGCTTGAGAGCGCCAAGGCCCAGACGCACGCCAACACCGAGATCATCGTCGTCGACGACGGCTCGACCGATCCCGCCAGCATCGCCATGATCGATCAACTCGATCGGGATGAGTCGGTCTGCGTTGTCCGCAAGCGCAACGGCGGGCTTGGCGATGCCCGCAACGCCGGCGTTGCTGCGGCACGCGCCAAGTGGATCGTGCCGCTGGATGCCGACGACCTGCTGCACCCCGAGTTTGTCGCCAAGGCGGTGCACGCCGCCCAGCAGCCGAGCGAGTCGAGCCGGCCGCTGGCGATGGTGACGTCGATCGTGGCCGCGTTCCCCGATCCGCCTGGCACGCACGAGGACGCCCCGTGGGTCTGGCTGCCGCTGGGCCTGGAGCGCGACATGCTGCCCGCGGCCAATGTCTGCTCGTGCTGCGTGGCGCTCATCAACAAGGACGCCATCGAGGACGTCGGTGGATACGACGCCTGGCTGACCAGCTACGAGGACTGGGACTTCTACTGTGCGCTGGCCAGCCGCGACTACCGCTGCGAGGTCATCCCCGAGCGGCTGATCTACTACCGCCAGCGAGAGGAGTCGATGCGTCACGAAATCGGTGAGCCAAACCTGATTCGATTCCGGGCGCTCATCACGCAGCGCCACCCGGCGCTCGCAGCGCGCCCAGACGTGGCGCTCCGCATCCTGGCCGGTGAACTGAGGCAGCACGAGTCGGTGTACCTTCGCAATCCGCGGTACCAAGCGATCGATCGCATCAACTCGGCGTTCAAGCGAACGCCGCTGCACCGTCCGCTCAAGAGCCTGGTCCTGCGGACGCTGGGCGTGGGTGCCATGGACTGACGCCGCCGCATCGCTGCTAGACTCTTCCGGTTCGTTCGCCCGCCGCACGTTGACCTCCCCCGGGACCGCGCATGCCCCAGAACGCCGCCGATGCTCGCTCCCTTCCGCTACCGGTCCTGAACAACGCGCCGACCAGCCCCTTCTCAGAGCCGGATGACTGGGAGAAGAAAGAGAAGTGCGCTGTGTTCGGCATCTGGGCCGGGGCGCACGGCAACGCCCGGCCCGCCCATACTGCTTACACCGCGCTCTACGCCCTGCAGCACCGCGGGCAGGAGTCGGCGGGTATCGCCGTGAGCGGCGAGGGTGGCATCACCGGCCACACGGGCATGGGCCTGGTGCCCGAGGTCTTCCCCAATCGGGTGCTCGCAACGCTGGCCGACGCCAACCCGCGCGCCGCGATCGGGCACAACCGATATAGCACGACGGGCGCCAGCCTTGCGACGAACGCCCAGCCACTGGTGCAAACAACCGCACAGGGCCGAGTCGCTGTCGCTCACAACGGAAACCTTGTCAACGGGAGCGCCCTGCGCCACGCGTTTGGCGAGAACGGCCACATCTTCCACACGTCCAGCGATACTGAGGTGATCATCCATCTGCTGGCCGCCCCTCAACAGCAGCGCACGCCAGACCCGCTCGCGGCGACGCTCCGGCGGTTGCAGGGGGCGTACTCGCTCGTCATCCTCTTCGAGGACAGGATCGAGGCGGCCCGCGACCCCTGGGGCTGGCGGCCACTCGTACTGGGCAAGATGGAAGACGGGTCGCCCGTCGTTGCAAGCGAGACGGTGGCTCTCGACGTCATCGGCGCGAAGCTCGTGCGTGAGGTCGAGCCGGGCGAGATTGTCACGCTCGACGACGCCGGCGTGCACAGCCGCAGGTTCGCGCCCGAGGCATCGCCGACCGCACTGTGCGTGTTCGAGCACGTCTACTTTGCGAGCCCAGCGAGCGACGTGTTCGGGCAGAACGTGCAGGTGTTTCGCGAGAACCTGGGCGCGGCGCTCTGGAAGGAAGACACCGTCCTACGCGACGCGCCCGCCGACTACGTGATGCCGATGCCCGACTCGGGCCGCAGCGCGGCGAATGGCTATGCCCGGGCCAGCGGCATCCCGTACCGCGAGGCCATCGTGCCGAATCGGTATGTGGGTCGCACGTTCATCAAGCCCACGCAACACGAGCGCGAGATCGCGGTGCGGCTGAAGCTCAACGTCATCGCCGAGCTCGTGCGCGGCAAGCGGGTCGTCGTGGTCGATGATTCCGTTGTTCGCGGTACAACCACGCGGCTCAAGATGCGGCAGATCTACGAGGCCGGAGCCGCTGAAGTGCACCTGCGCATCAGCTGCCCGCCAATCCGCCATCCGTGCTACTTCGGCGTCGATTTTGCGACCCGAGACCAGCTCATCGCCAATGGTCGCAGCGTCGAGGACATCCGTGAATACCTGGGCGTTGACAGTCTGCACTTCCTTTCGCTCGATGGCCTGCTGAGCTGCGCCAAGCACGAGCCCGAGCGATACTGCACGGCATGCTGGAGCGGCGACTACCGCATCGACGTCACGCATCCCACGACAGATCAGTTCGTGGAGCCGCAACAGGAGCGGATGTTCGACATGGCGCCTGCGCCCGGTACGAACGGGCTCGGGAGCTAGGTGATGCGCGGGCGCGAGCATCGCCCGGCGATCCTGCTGCCGGTGCTCGTTTGTGTTGTGCTGGGCGTTGCGTGCGCGTATGTCTCATCGATTGTGTGCGTGCTGTTGCCGGATCGGGGGCAGAACGCTCCGAGGGTGTCGTCGCGTCACGATCTGCCGGGTGATCAGACCATCCGCGTGACCACGCTCCAACGACCGGGCTACTTCCTCATGACGGTCTCGAGCCCGATGCCGACCCACGTTGCCGACGTGCTCAACGAGACTGCCAGCTGGCAGATGCCGACGCGAACTGGCGACCCCAGGCCGAGCTGGCTCAAACGCAGCGCGATCGAGAACCGCCAGCACACGCGCGGCATCGCCGCAGGTTGGCCCTTCTTGTGTACGTGGGGGCGGACCGACGTCAACACCAGCCGGAGGCCAAAGGACGTCCATACCGGCGTGCACTACACAACGGTGCGGAGCGCTCGGCACGCGTTTCCGCTTCTGCCGCTTCTACCCGGACTTCTCACAAATACTCTGATCTATGGGCTGACGGGGCTCGGCCTGTGGTATTCGGCCGTGTGGCTGCGTCGCCTGTGGCGATGGCGGCGCGGGCGGTGCCCACACTGCGGGTACCCTGTTGATCGCGAGCGAGGCCTGTGCCCCGAGTGCGGCTACGCGTTCGCGCCGGCTGCGCTCACAGCTGCGGGCTCAAGCAGCGGTTCAGCAGCCTCTTCGGCGTCGTCGGCCCAGACGACCTCGACCTTGACGTCGAAGAGTTCGAGCAACGAGGACAGGTGACGCGCGACGCTGCGCTTCGCCTCGGCAAGATACTTGGGCTCCTTGCTCTCGTACAGCTTGGCGGCATCGCGCTGCGCTGCGGTCATGAGCTCGGTCTGCCGCTCTGCAGTCATCGGGATCACGTCGAACAGGCCGAGCACACGACCATGCTGGATGTCGTACGGCGTAACGTCCGACAGGCGGAGCACGCCGTCGATCTCGGGTAGCGTGACGCGGTAGCGATTGGCGCCGATCTGCTCGATGTCGGTGTGCTCGATCCGGGTCAGATCGATCGAGTACTGCTTCTCAAAGTGGAAGATCATCGCGACCTTGGCCTGGCTGAGAAGCAGCGGGGGCATCCATTGGAAGCCGCGCGAGGCGGTGGCGATCTCTTTCACCATGACCTCCAGCCCCACAAGGCGCCCAACGGAGCGCACACGCTCGGCGAGCACGATGGTCTGGTCGACCTTCGGCGGCTCGGCTTCGCTGCGACGGCGGCTCGCGCGATGGCGCCAGATGATCAAGATCGCGGCCGCAAGCAGACCGCCCGCGACAAAGGTCACAACGACGAGGCCGAGGATTTCGAGGATTCCCATGATGGTTCCTTGGGATCGGCGATCGAACGGTTGCGTCGAGCGCCCCCGATCCGCACTACGAAGCGGGGGCCTTCTCGGCCTTCTTGGCGTCCAGGGCCATCTCAAACGGCCGGACGATCAGGTGTACGCCCGCGGCGACCAGCACCACGAACACGACGAACAGCACCAGGGCCGCCGCACTGGAAACAAAACCCCCGGCAGCGACCAGGGATTCCCGAAGTGGCTTGGCAGGCCCGATAAACGCGAGCGACGCCAACGCTGCCCCGGCTCCCAGCAGCAAACCTCCAAGGGCGAACCGTTTCCAAGCCGCTGCGCGCGGCCCCAGCACGAGCACCACTGCCCAGAGGCCCAGGGCTGCCGCGATGAGCAGCCGGCCGCCGAGCATTGGTACGAGCAGCGTCGAGCCGAGTGTGTTGCGGCCGGCCACGGTGCTGAGGAAGCCGGCCACCGCAGTGCAGCCGGCGATTGTGGCCAATGCCATCGGCAGGCCGGCTCGCTGGTAGCCCAAGCCCGCCAGTACCAGAGCGATGCCACAACCCAGGATGACCGGCTCGAAGAGCAGCATGGGCCACACAAGGCTGTCGACCGAGAAGGAGGCGAGGATCAGCCCGAGGAGGGCCGATAACGCAAGCAGGGCTCCAACCCCGACCTGCACCAGATTGGCCTTGGGATTGCGTGTCACAGTTTCATTATCGGCTTGATCGGCCGGCCAATCCCGTTGGCATTGGTCCGTGGGGGGAATCGGATTCGATTCGAGCCTCTATTCGGGCCGATAGGTCCGTTGGTGGCAGCGGGGGGAAGGTCCCTCGGCGGGCAAGGAGGTCTGCGATGGGTGGCATCACGTCGGGCATTGGGCTGGCCAGCGGTCTGGATACGGCCTCCATCATTCAGCAGCTTCTTTCTCTTGAGGCCCGCCCCAGGATTCTGGCCCAGCAGCGGCTGAGCACCATTAAGGTGCAGCAATCTGCCTACCTCGATATCAACTCGCGCCTGCAGAACCTGCGCAGCCTCGTGAGCGGCTTGCGCACGCAGCCTGTGTTCGACGCCAAGAAGGCCACCAGCAGCGACGAATCGATCTTGACCGCCACGGCATCCGCCGGAGCCGCGGTGGGCTCGTACACCTTCCTGGTTGATCGCCTCGTGAGCACCGAGTCGTGGCTCACGCGCGGATTCTCTTCGGCAGACGACGTGCCGGTGGGGGCCGACGCATTCACATTCGAGGGCGCTGAGGCTCGGCTTGACACCGAAACGGCTCTGGCAGACCTGAACGGCGGCAACGGCATCACCCGCGGCAAGATCCGCATCGATGATGGGACGACTTCGGCCGAGATCGATCTCTCGAAGGTCGCCACGGTGAACGAGGTCATCGACGCGATCAACGCGGCGGATCTGGACGTGACTGCTTCGGTGCGCGGCGGCAGCTTCGTGCTGACGGCCGGCTCGGGCGATGGCAGCGACATCACTGTGACCAACTCGGGATCGGCCGAAGTCGCCGAATCACTGGGCCTGACGACAGGCGGCACGGTATCGGGCGACGAGTTCGTGGGTGCGGGCGTGTTCGCGCTTTCCGAGTCGACAGCGCTGTCCGTGCTCAACGATGGCCGTGGCGTGTTCGCCAACGAGATCATTGGTCAGACGGCAGACTTCACCATCACGGTCGGTACGACCGTTGCCTCGATCCGCCTCGGCGAGATCTACGACACTGAGGGCGAGTTGATCGAGGGCAAGGCCGTGACGGTGGGTGATGTGCTCACCAGAATCAACGACCAACTCGACGGTTCAGGTGTGGAAGCTCGGATCAACGCCGACGGCGACGGGCTCGAGCTGTTTGATTCAGTTGGCACCAACACGATCGAGGTCGCCGATGGCACCGGCCTGCTCGGCAGCGCGATGGCAGACCTTGGCTTCTCTGAGGGCACGACCATTGGCTCGGTGCAGGGGGCGCAGGTTCTTGCGGGCATGAACAGCACGCTGCTGTCGGGCCTGCGTGGAGATGCTGCGGACCTGGGCGACGGCGTGCTGCAGGTCCGCTCCCGCGACGGCACCGTTTTCAACGTCACGATCACCGACTTCGACACCGATGTCAACGGCCTTCTGTCGCAATTGAGCGATCAGATAGACTCGAGCAAGATCACTGTCGGACTCGATGAAATGGGCACCGGCCTGACCTTCACCGACGTCTCGGGTGGCACGGGCAACCTGTCGATCGTTGGATCGGGCGGCGTGAACGACACCGCGGTGGCGCTGGGCATCAGCACGGGCACCACGGGTGTGGCCGACGACGTGTTCACCGGCGAACGCATCCAGCGACAGTACATCGGCCTGAACACGCTGGTTGAGGACCTCAACAACGGCGACGGCATCGGTACGGGCACGTTCCGCGTCATCGACTCGACAGGCAAGGCGACCGAGATCGAGATCGATAGCGATGTGCGAACGGTGTCGGACCTGATTGGGGCGGTGAACTCCGCGATCGAGGGCGACGACGTCTCGATTCGCATCAACGACAACGGCGATGGATTCGTCGTCGAGGACGCGGCCGGCGGAGCGACGAAGCTGCTGATCGAGGACGTATCGGGGCTGGTCGCTTCGTCCCTTCGCATTGATGGCGAGGCTGAGGACGTGGGCGACAATCGCATCGTGGGCAGCTACGAGACTCGAGTTGAATTTGAGGCCGACGATTCGCTGCGCGATGTGATGCGCAAGATCAACGAAGCCGGTGTTGGTGTTACGGCATCGATCGTGAACGAGGGTGTTGGCGCCAACCCGTTCCGGCTGAGCTTCACTGGTCGGGACGCCGGGGTTGCGGGGCGCACGCTCATCGACACGGGCGGATTCGATCTCGGCCTGACCCAGTTGCAAGAGGGTCAGGACGCCAAGGCGTTCTTCGGATCGACCGACCCGGCCAAGGCCGTGCTGTTCACTAGCTCGTCCAACACGGTGACGGATGTCTTCGAGGGCATCACCCTGAACCTGCAGTCGGCCAGCGAGGAAGCCGTCACGATCAACGTGTCGTCGGATCGAACCGAACTGGAAGGCACGATCGAAGGTTTCGTGAGCGCTTTCAACGAGACGCTCGACCGCATCGACTTCCAGAGCCGCTTCGACGAGGAGACTGAGGCCCGCGGCCCGTTGCTCGGCGACAGCACGCTCTTGAACCTCAAGAATGCGATGATGAGCACGATCTTGGGCAGCCCGCTCAATGTTTCGGGCCGCTACACCAATCTGAGCCAGGTGGGCATCACCGTGGGTGAGGGCGGCCGCCTGGAACTCGACAAGGAGCTTCTCCAGGAAGCGATCGAGACCGATCCGCAGGCCGTCGAAGATCTGCTAATCAAAAGAGACATCGATCAGTCGGCCGGCACACGGACCCTGAGCGAGGGCGTCACCGTCACCGATCCCACCGCTCGCGAGACGTTTTCATCCCTGGGCGTGTTCGCCCGGATCGAGGAGCTCAGCCGCACCTACATCGACTCGGTTGACGGCGTGCTGACGGCACGCGGGCGGGCCCTGGACAACCAGGTTCGGCTGCAGGAAGATCGCATCGAGTTCTTCGACCTGAGGCTGGCCAACAAGCAAACACAGCTGGAGCGAGAGTTTGCTTCGCTGGAGACGATCATCAGCAACTTCCAGGCCCAGCAGGCGGCTCTGTCTTCCTTGACCGGATAACGCTATTTCGACTGAACCGGCGGCGGTTCCGAGTCGATTGGAGAGTCATGCCACCCGAAACGGCCATGTCGTATCTGCGTTCTCAGGTGATGAGCGCCTCGCCCGCCGAGCTGCGTCTGCTGCTGCTCGATGGAGCCATCCGCTTCGCCCACCAGGGCAGGCAGGGCCTCATCGACAAGAACTACGAGCAGAGCTTCGAGGGTATCAGCCAATGCCGGGCGATCATCACCGAGCTGGCAGTGGGGGTCGATCGCCAAGTCGATCCGGACCTGTGCGACCGCGTCACGAGCCTGTTCATGTTCATGTTTGGCGAGCTGACGCAAGCGAGCATGGAGAAGGACCCGGGTCGCGTGCAGAGCGTGATTGAGCTGCTCGAGTTCGAACGCGAAACCTGGAAGCTGGCGATAGATCGCGTGAAGCAGGATAAGACGGCAAGCGAGGAAGGCGCGAAGTCCACAACGCAGGCACCGACCTCGTCGTCGAGCGTGGAGTCTCGTCCATCGTCGCTCAGCGTGCAGGCATAGCGGCCGACTCGCCGAGCCGCTCGGCGAGTACTTCGTACGCAAACTTGGGTTGAACGTCTCGGGCAAGCAGTCTCGAGCAGGCGGCGATGGCCTCGAGTGCTTCGGGGCCAAGCTCGTTGTTGCGAAGCTTCTTGCGTGCCCATGTGGCGATGACGCTGAGCGCCAGGCCGTGCGCGGTGCGGTTGGCAGCGTCCTTGCTGACGGCGGGGTGGGCCTTCACCCAGGCCTCTGACCACTCGGAGGCGAGCTTCGCGCAGGCATCGGCGAGTGAGCCGTCGTCGTGGCCATCTACGGCTTCTTGGGCCAGGCCGTCGAGCCGCTCTGGCCACTCAGTCACGCCCGTGTTCAACATAAGCTCGGCCATGCCCGGTGAACCGTCGGCAAGCCGGAGAACCGCGGAGCGTTCAAAGTCGCCGATGGCGTTTCGCCGCTCCAGCCATGCTTCCATGGCCTTCGGTGGGACTGGTCCCAAACGCAACCGCTGGCAGCGACTATGAATCGTGGGCAGCAGGTCGTGGGGGCGGTCGGCGACGAGGATGATGATCGTGCGCGGCGGAGGCTCTTCGAGCGTCTTGAGCAGGTGGTTCTGTCCCTCGCGCGCGAGCAGGTGGGCCTCATCGATGATGCTGACCTTGGCCGCAAGCCCGCCGGGCAGGGACGAGGTTCGCGCGACGGCGGGATCGAAGAACTCCTTGAGCACGTCGATCGAGATGGTGCGCTGCTTCTTCTTTCGCAGCTCGGCATCTTCGCTGTAGCTTGCAAGTTCCTTCGAGATCAGCGTCAGGTCTGGGTGCGCACCGCCCTGGAGGAGGTCCTGTGCCTCCTCGCGCTGCGAGCCAGTCTCTGGCGTCAACAGGGCGGCAGCGAATGCCAACGCGAGCGTGCGCTTGCCCACGCCTGGCGGCCCTTGGAACATCCACGCGTGCGGCACGCGGCCGGCGGCGAGCGTCTTGCGTAGGAAGGCGACGGCCTCGTCCTGCCCCAGCACGTCGTCGAGCGAGCCGGCGGCCACCGCCCGCTCGGGCAGCGGGTCTGGCTCACGGGTTGCGGCTTTGCGGGTGCGTTTGGCCATGCCGGAACGAGGCTAGGCCACGGCTGATCGGTCAGGTGCTGCGCAGCCGGTTGCGGCCGTTGAGTGCCGCGACCTTGTAGCACTCGGCCAGCGTCGGGTAGTTGAAGACCGTGTGCACAAAGTAATCCAGTGTGCCGCCCAGGGCCATGACGGCTTGGCCGATGTGGACGATCTCGGTCGCGCCGGCGCCGATGACGTGGACGCCCAGGATGTGCTGGGTCTCCTGGTGGATCAGCAGCTTGAGCATGCCCAGCTCATCGCCCAGCAGCTGGCCGCGAGCGATCTCGTCGTATTGGGCAACGCCCGACTCGAAAGGGATGTTCTCTTCGGTCAGCTCCTGCTCGGTCTTGCCCACCATCGAGATCTCGGGAATGGAGTAGACCCCATAGGGCAGCGTCTTGGAGTGCTCGGGTAATTGGACCTCGAACATGTGGCACGCGGCGTGGCGGCCCTGCTCCATGCTCGTGCTGGCGAGCGCCGGGAACCCTACGACGTCGCCGGCGGCACAGATGTGCTCGACCTCGGTCTGGTAGTGCTCGTTGACCTCGATCCGGCCGCGCTTGTCGGCCGAGAGTCCGGCAGCCTGGAGGTTGAGCGCGTCGGTCGCGCCCTGGCGACCAACGCAATAGAGCAGGCAATCGGCCCTGATGGTCTTGCCGCTCTCGAGGAAGACCTCTGCCATCTGCTGATTGCCGCTACGGGCCAGATCCGGCGGATCGATGACCGAGATCTTCACGGCTTTCTCGCCCAGGCGCAGCGTCATGCCGCGCTTGCGGAGGTGGAACTGCAGCGCCTCGGTGATTTCCTTGTCGACGAATCCCAGCAGCTCGTTGCGTCCCTCGATGAGCGTGACGCGCACGCCCAGGTTTGTCAGCATCGAGGCGTATTCGGTACCGATCACGCCGCCGCCAATGACGATCATGGTGGCGGGGAGGTACTCGAGGCGCATGAGCTCATCACTCGTGATGACATTCTGGCCGTCGAAGGGGATGTCGTCGGGCCTGGCCGGGCTGGCGCCGACGGCGATCAGGATCTTGTCGGCCTTGACTTCCGACACGTTGGCGCCCGCAACGCGAATAGTGTGCGGATCGAGGAACGACGCCTCGCCATACGCGACATCGATGCCGTTGGACGCGAAGTGGCCGGCAACCTTGGTGACCTCGTGGCGGATGACCTTGTTGGCTGCCTCAAGCAACCCGGCAAACGACTGGCTGCGGGCCGCCATGAAGTCGCTCTCGGTGGGCAGCAAGTTCTTGTTGCCGCTGGTGCCGAGGATGGCCTCGCGAAGCGCCTTGCTGGGAATGGTGCCGGTGTTGACGGCCACGCCGCCGACCTCGCGCAGCCGCTCGATCACGCAGACGCGCTTGCCGAGCTTTGCCGATTGGATCGCCGCCCGCTGGCCGGCAGGCCCACTCCCGATGACGCAAAGGTCGTACGTTGCCATGCCTGCCCTGCTCCCGATGCCGTCGGAGAGCGAGGTGGCTCGTCCGGCGTGCTATTCGTTGGTGGTGTCGAGCACCTCGATGGCCTCGAACCGCTTGCCCTCAAGCATCTCCACCGAGGCTCCGCCACCGGTCGATACGTGGGTGATATCGGTCGATAAGCCCATCGAGTCCAGCGCCGCGGCCGAGTCGCCGCCGCCCACGATGGTGACCGCCCCCGCCCTGGTGGCTCGCACGAGGGCCTCAGCGACGGTCCGGGTGCCGCCGTCGGCCCCAGGCCACTCGAAGATCCCCATTGGTCCGTTCCAGAGAACGCTCTTGGCTCCCTGGATCGCTCGAGCGTACTCCAGAGCTGTCTGGGGTCCGATATCAACCGCGACCGCGTCGTCGGGGATGCGATCTTCGGCCCGGGTGGGGGCGCCATGGTCGAATTTGTCGGCGACCATGTGGTCGATGGGCAGGAGCAGGTCGACGCCCGCGGCCTTCGCCGCCGCCATCGCGCGCCCTGCTGTTGCGACGTGCTCATCCTCTACCAGGCTCGTCCCCGTGGGCTCGCCCTTGGCACGCATAAACGTGTAGGCCATGGCACCGCCGATGAGCATGGTGTCGCACTTGGGCAATAGGTGCTCGATAGCGCCGATCTTGGAAGACACCTTGGCCCCGCCCAAGATCACGACCATCGGCTTGCGCGGGTTGGAAACGGCGTCGCTCAGGAATTCGATTTCCTTCTCGACAAGCAAGCCCGCGACCCGGGGCTTGCCCGCCATGGCGCGAGGCACAGCAACCATCGATGCGTGGGCGCGATGGCACGTGCCGAACGCGTCGTTGACGTACAGGTCGCCGTAGCTCGCGAGCTTCTCTGCGAAGCTCGCATCGCCGGTCTTCTCGGCCTTGTGGAATCGCAGGTTTTCGAGCAGCAAGACGTTGCCGGGCTTCATTGCCGAGACGGCTGCTGCTGTCTCAGCGTCGACACAGTCATGCGATGGGAACTCGACCGAACACCCGAGCAGCTTCGAGAGATGCTCGGCGGCGGGGCCCAGGCTGAATTCCGCTTCGTACCCGTTGCCCTTTGGCCGACCCATGTGGCTCATGAGCACGACGCTACCGCCCCGATCCAGCACGCTCTTGATCGTTGGTACCGCGGAACGGATGCGGCGATCGTCGGCGATCGCGCTCCCGTCCATGGGTACGTTGAAGTCCACGCGGACAAGGGCCCGCTTCGATTCGACGGGGGTCTGGGCGATGGTCCGCGTCGGCATGGAAGAATCCCTTCCGGGGATCAGGCGTCGGAACAGTCAGAGTCGGGGGCGGCCGAGGCTTGGGCGTCGATCATCTCGCCCACACGAGCGCGGATCCGCGCAGCTCCGTCGTGGCCGAGTTGATCACGCAGCCGGCGCATGCGGGCCGCGATAGAACCGTCGATCAGCTGGTCGCCGTAGCGCAGCTTGAGCCCGCCAATCATCGACGGGTCGCTCCAATGCGTCGCCACCACGTCCTTGCCCAACGCTGAGGCAAGGCGATCGCGGATGGCGTCCAGATCGGCCGAACTGATGGGTCCTGCGGTGTGGACGTCGACCTCGAGCTGCCCGAAGGCCTCTTGGGCCTTGTCGTGGAAGGCCTGGACGATGCCGGGAAGTCGACCGAGGCGATCCTTGTCGTTGAGGACGAGCAGGAAGGTCAGGGTCCGGCTCGAGACCTTGCCCTCAAAGATCTTCCGGAGCGACGTGGCTCGCTCGCTGGTGCCAAGCACGCGCGAAGCGAGAAACTCGTTGAAGGCGGCGTGATCACGCGCCATGTCGAGAATGCCCCTGAGCTCGTCGAGGGTCTCCTTGAGCGCGGCATCGCCGCCGGCCTGCTGGCAGACTTCGTAGAGGCTGGTTGCGTAGATGTCCGACAGGGCGTCGGGCGGGCTTTCGAGCAGCGGCATGCCGTGATACTCCCGGGTAAGGGCCTGAACCGTCGCGGTGCTAGTTGTCCGAGGCCTGCCGGCCGGACTCGAACTCGCTGAGCGCCTGCTCAACCAGGCGGGCCTGGTCTTGCTCGCTCACCTCGCGCTCGAGGATCTTCGTAGCCATGAGCGTCGCGAGGCGTGCTGCTTCGGCGTAGAGCTCGTTGACTGCCACACGGCGGGCTGCGTCGATGTCCTTCTGCGCCTTCTCGCGCATGCGGGACAGCTCGGCATCGGCCTTCGAACGTAGCTCCGCGGTGAACTCGGCCTGGCGAGCCTTGGTCTCGGCCAAGATGCGCTGGGCCTCACTCCGTGCCTCGGTCAGCTGGCTCTCGTAGCGCTCCTTCATCGCATCGGCTTCGGCCAACGCGCGCTTGGAGGCTTCGAGGCCCTCGAGGATCTTGCGATCCCGATCTTCGAGGCCCTTGACGATCGGCGGCCACGCGAACTTCCAGAGGATGAAGAACACGATGCCGAAGACCAGCAGTGTGGCGAGCATCATGGGCACGCCGGCCTTGATGCCGGGGATGACCGTGCCCTTTTTGCCTTCCTCGGCGGCCATGGCGACCACAGGCATGGCGAGCACCGCCACGGATGTGGACGCGTTAAGGAGCAAACGTCGCATCGCGACCTCCTGGGCGCGCACCGGCGGTGCCGGTGCGCGCTACTCGGGCGGGCTTACTTGATGAGAACGACGAGCAGGCCCACGAGGGCGCCCACGAGGGTCGCACCTTCGATGAGGCCGGCCGCGATGATCATGTTCTGGCCGATGGCGCCGCCTGCCTCGGGCTGGCGGGCGATCGCCTCAACGGCACCCTTGCCGACCAGGCCGATGCCGATGCCACCGCCGATGAGGGCGATGCCGGCGCCCATGGCGGCCAGGCCGTAGGCGTTGGAGATCGGAGCTGCGGCAACGGCGGCCTCGGCGCCCTGCGGGGCGGCCAGGGCGAGCGGGGCGAACACGAGCAAGGCCAGCAGGGCCAGGGCGTAGGTCTTGATCATCGTTTCTGCGATCCTTTCTGGAACGGTGCCGGCGGAGCCGGTGCTAATCGGTTTGGATACTCGTGAAAAACGGAGCCCGGCGTCAGACGGCCGGGGCCGCGGTTGGAACGTCTTGGTGGTGGTGATCGTCCGCGTGGTCGTGGTGATCGCCGTGGTGATCGAGCAGGCCGATGAACACGGCCGTCAGGAACATGAAGATGAGCGCCTGGAGGAAGCTCACAAAGACCTCCAGAAGGAAGATGAACGTGGCCATCAGGATCACCGGGATCCACAGGATGACGGCGACCACCAGCCCCATGCCCGTGCCGAGCCCGGCGGTGTCGCGGGCGATCATCTCGAAAAACACGAACATGACCGCGAGCAAGATGTGGCCGGCCGTCATGACCGCGAACAGACGAAGCGCCAGCGCGATCGGCTTGATCAGCGTGCCCATGACCTCGACGGGCACCATGATGGGCCACAGGAAGACGGGCGTGCCGGCGGTCAGGTGCTTGAGGTACTCGCCCACGCCCAGGCGCATCACGCCGGCGATGTTGATGACGAGCCCGGCGACGAGCGCGAGTGCGCCCGTGACCCAGATGCTCTGCGTTGCGGTGCCGCCAAACGGCGCCACGTGCAGGTCCTTCCACTTGTTCTCGACGATGCCCGCTTCGTACGCGTAGAAGTTGATGAGCATGTTGATGTCCAGCAGCGGAATCATGCCCATCAGGTTGTTGATCAGGATGAAGAAGAAGACGCAGAGCAGATACGGGAGAAACTTGTCGCTGCGATCACCAAGCACGGGCTTGATCATCATGTCTCGCAGGCCAACGACGAGGACCTCAACGAGCTGCGCGAACTTTCCGCGTGTCAGGTAGCGCTGCTCACCCAGGCTTTCAGGGCCGGTTTGAACGCGCTTGGCCAAGAAGAGGCCGATGACGAGCATGAGCACGCCCGAGATGACAAGGTTGGCGGTCGCCGACGACCAGATCCACCAGCCACCGACGTTGATGAAGGGGTGGACCACGATGTGGTCGACCGGGCTCGGCAGAGCATCGGAATCGGCCGCCGCGAGGAGCGGGGCCACGGCGTGGGTCAGGCTGTCCAGGCCAAGGGGCATCAACGCGAGCCTCCGCTAGTGCGCGCCCGGTGGGCGTCGTCATTCGAATCCGTCGGAGTAGTCGAAACAGGCAGTTGCTGGCGGAAGCTCCGCAGGGCCATCGCGCAATCGACGCCCACCGCGGTCAGCCCGCCCACCAGCAGGGCGAGCCACAAGCCGAGCCCCATCGTTGGCGCGGCCAGGGCAAAGGCAATGCCTGCCACGACAAGAACCAGCAATCGAGCGGTAGAAATGGCGAGCCAGGCCATCCCGGCAACGGCCGGGCGGTAGGGGCCGGTGATCGCCGCCCCACCCCACGCCATGATCCAAGAGCCGGCCAGCAGCATGGCCGCCACCACGCCGCCCATGAGTGAGTCGCCCTCGGCCTTCGCGGCGAGTGCGAGCAATGCCGCGAACATCGCACCCGCGGCCGACGCACCAGCACCGATCGCGACGGCAGCCGGGCCGTAGAGCGAAATGGTCACCGCATCGCACGAGTCGCTCGTGCCTGCTTCCTGGGCGTGATGTTGGGTGGTCGCTTGGGTCATGTTCGGGCGAATCGGGACGGTCTCAAATTTCCCCTCCGTCGAAGGGGCGTAAGGGTAGCGGGGCTGGTCCCCAGAGGCGAGCCCAGCGGGTCCCTCGACCGCCCGACAGGGCCCCGAATCTGGCGTATGCTCGCACTCTCGTGGGAAGCCGATCCGTCCGCACGTACCAAACTCCAGCCCTCTTCATCCTCTGGCCGCATGGAGCGCCGCATGCCCGAAGCCGCCGACGGCCCAAACGCTGAGTCCAACCCCCAGCCGAGCGCCGAGCCAATCTCGAGGCTGCGCGACAACATCGCGTCGGTCTTCATGGGCAACCCACGGGCCATCGACCGTGTGCTCCGCACCATGCTGGCGGGTGGTCACCTCCTGATCGAGGACGTGCCCGGCGTGGGCAAGACGGTTCTTGCGGGGGCGATCTCCCGCAGCGTCAAAGGCCAACTCTCGCGCGTGCAGATGACGCCCGACCTGCTGCCAAGCGACATCCTGGGTGTGAGCGTGTACGACCGCGACCGCGGCGAATTCACGTTCAAGCCCGGTCCGATCTTCGCCAACTTCGTGCTGGCTGATGAGATCAACCGAACGACGCCGCGCACGCAGACCGCGTTGCTGGAGGCCATGAGCGAGGCGACCGTGTCGATCGACGGCACCAGCCACCCGCTACCCAAACCCTTCATGGTCATCGCGACGCAGAACCCATACGACTTCGAGGGCACGTACCTGCTGCCCGAAAACCAGCTGGATCGCTTCCTCATGCGCACGCGTCTGGGCTACCCCGACCCATCGACGGAAGTCCATGTGCTCGAGAGCCGCCCGGCCAGCAACGCGCTGCCGCAGCTTGAGCCGGTGATGCCGCTGGAGACACTGAGCGAGTTGCAGGCGCGTGTCGATGCCGTGCGTGTGGACGCCAAGATCCTGGAATACGTTGTTGCGATTGCCGGTGCGACGCGACGATCGCCCGACCTGCGCCTGGGCCTCTCCCCGCGTGGTGCCCTTGCACTGACGCAGGTTGCCCGCGCGACGGCACTCATCGATGGACGCGACTACGTTGTGCCCGAAGACGTGCTGGACAACATCATGCCCGTGGTCGCCCACCGACTGATTGTTCGCGGCGGGCTCGAGCAGGGTGATGGGCGCGAAGCCGAGAGCATCCTGGAGGGGATCATCCAGAGCGTCGAGGCGCCGACCTGAATTCGCGTGCAGCACAGTTCGCGCACGTGATCTAGCGCGTCACGCTCAACGACGTCAGGTTGCTGGCATTCCACAGCGCATTTGAACTTTGGCCACAGACTCTTACCGACGCAGCCGCTGGTCCATCGCTTCGAGTCGCTGGCGGTGGATGTCGCGGTCGGGCTCGATGATGGTCAAGGCTTCGACCTGGTCGCGGGCCTTGGTGAATTCGCCGGCGCGCCACGCCACGGTGGCTGCGAGCTCGCGCAGCGGCGCGTCGAACGGCTCGATCTGCACGGCGCGCACGGCCTTGGCGAGCGCTCTGTCCAACTCGTCGCGCTGCATGTAGAGGCGTGCGAGCTCGGCGGCGTAGGCGCCGGTGTACTGGGCTCGGGCGTCGAGGTGCTCAAGGTAGCCGAGCGTTGTGTTGTCGGTGGGGTCGATGCCGCCCTCGCGAGCGAGCAACACCAGCCAGCGGCGGGGCTCGTCGGCCACGGGCACGGCGTGCGCCCACCGCGTCAGGATTTCACGCATCTCGGGCGTAGGCCGGCCGTTGTTCTCCTCGAGCCGATTGCGTGCGAGTTCCTCGATGAGCTGCGGGTGATCGGGGTAGGCCTCGAGCAACGCCTGCATCGTGGGTGTTTCCTCGCCCGTGTCGTCTTGGTACTGCTGGGCGAGCTGGTCGAGCGTTGGATACCGCTCGGGCGGAAGCAGCCCCCAGCCACGCGATTGGCGCGCGGCCCACGCGAGGAACTCCGATTCGAGTTGATCTTGGTCGATCTCGAGCACGTTTTCGAAGGCTTCGCGCTGCGTTTGCCCGTCGGCATACGCGTCCATGAGCTCCAACGGTGCCTCTGACCCAAAACGCTCGACGAGGTACTGATACAGCCACGCCGACTGGGCATAGGCGAGGCTGCGGTCGCCGGGCCGCTTCGGGCGGATGAATCCGAGGCTCAGGTCATCGAGCGCGAAGAGCTCGTCCTTTTCGAGCGCTGCCGTCAGCATGCGGGCACGGTTCTCGTCCCAGGGCCCGTCCTCGAGGAACACCGCCTGGGCCTCGGTAAACCAGTGCGGCACCCGGTTCTTGGTGCGGCTCAGGCCGACCGTGTGCACGTACTCGTGCTGCAGGACGCGCGGCCAGTCGTACCCCTGCGTCGTGCTGCCAGGGTTTGGCCGAGGCGTCTCCATCGCGATTGCGGGCCCCGTGCTGGCGGCGATCGTAAAGATGTCGGGCATGCCCGTGATGCGCACCGCGAACCAGTCGTGGCTGGGCATCAGGTCGATGACGGTCTTGCGGTCGGGCTCGTGGGCGAGGCCGTTGTTGTTAGCGCCCGTGATGCGCGCGTGGATCTGCTCCATCACCGGCCCCATCTCTTCGGCCAGCACCGCGTCGGGGCCGGGGCGATAGCGGATGGTGAAGTGCTCGGTCTCGACGCGCCCGTAGTTGGCGAGTTCGGTTGCGAGGCGGAGCGTGTTCTTCGCGCGCACGTTGAACGGATCGAGCGTCGTTGCACGCTCGAGGGCGGCGATGGCGGTTTCGTCCTCGGCTGCTTGCATCGCGAGCAGGCCCAGCTCGATCCAGGGCTCGGGCCATGACGGCTGGCGCGTGGTTGCTTCCTCGAGGTATGCCATGGCGGGGGCGTATTGCCGCCAGTCTGCGAGCTGGCGGCCCGCCTCGTAGTGGGGCAGCGCGCTGCCGGGAGACAACTCCTCGAGATTGGCCAGGAGCTCCCGCTCCTTCTCGCTATCGCGGTAGACCGCGGCGATGGCAAGCCGAACCGCCAGCGCGTCGCGCATGGTGGGGTAATCGGCGAGCAAGGCATCCACGGCCTCGGCCGCCAGGCGCGGCTCCTTCTGCCGGAGCAGCGAACGAGCGCGGATGAGCGTCGCGTATGGCGACGTCGCGCCCGGGCGCACGGAGGCGGCGATGCGATCGAGTTCGTTGGCAACGGCTTCTGCGGCGTCGAAGTTAAACGCGCGTACGTGGCTTTGGCCCAACGCGCGCCACGCCGCGGCGCTGGCCGGGTTCAGTGACAGCGTTTCCAGCAAAGCCTCGCGTGCCTGCGGTCGGTTGTCGCGTGCGTCGAGCAACTCGGCTTCGGCCAGGCGCGCCGGCCAATACAGGCGATCCAGCTCGTCGCGCACCGTGGCAAGCAGGTTGACCATCAGGCCGTAGTCGTCGGCGCCCTGTTCCACCCCGACGGTGCGGGCGCGGATGATCAGCAGGCGCACGCCCTCGGTCAGTTCTTCGGCGCCTTCGGCGCGCTCGCGGGCAAGGCGATCCATGCCAACGTCGGTTGCCCGGCGAACGGCAGGCAAATCGCCCAGCAGTTCGAATCCATGCGCGCGGAGCCTGAGGGCACGAATGGATTGGTCGTCCTCGATCAATTCGAGTGCTGCCTGCACGTCTCCACGGAGGATCATCGCCTCGGCCCGGTCGAGCGGATTTACATCTTCGCTGTCGAGCGCCGGATGGTTGAGGTCGCCGGCCAGCAACGCGGCGCGGGCTGCCAAGGCGGGTTCGATGAGGTCCTGGGCGGTCCACTGGCCGTGGAAGAGTCGCAGCTCGCGCCGCTCGTCGTCGGTCAGGTATCCCGCATCGAGAGCACGCTCGACGGCGGGCG
Organism: Phycisphaerales bacterium; assembly: GCA_965227775.1. Classification (GTDB taxonomy): domain Bacteria; phylum Planctomycetota; class Phycisphaerae; order Phycisphaerales; family UBA1924; genus JAHCJI01. The sequence goes on along the minus strand of OZ245777.1, from coordinate 2,817,639 downwards.
AGAGGCTGATGCCGTCGTCCTGCACGCGGTTTTGGGCGACGGCAAGGCCCGCGGTCGCCAGCAGGGCGGCCAGCATGGTTCTCGGGCTCTTCCAGTGGGCTCGCATCATGGGATCAACGCCTCCCGACCCCATGTTCTTCGCCCATCCGAGGCGTGTGGCTTGCGGGAAAGCGACTTCTTAGGGGCGTTCCCTGCCGGTTGTCGGGGTGCTGAGGCGGCTCTCGTTGACCGTCCAGCCCTCGGGAGGCTCGATTGTCAGCAGATCCTCGCGAGGGGCGTCGTTGATCTTCAGTGGGTGCATGAGCTGCACGATCGAGACGTCACGCGAGTTCGCGTCAACCGTCCGGCTCATCCGCGGAAGCAACCGGCCCGACTCGTCAGCCTTGTACCACAGCCGGATCTCGCTGAACTTGGCGTCGGCGCTCGCGCGCCTGGGGACGAGCAGGAGTTGGACGGACCCCTCGGCAAAGCGCATGAGGCGCTCTGCGCTGCGGATCTCGGGAAGGTCAAACGGATCCTTGGGGTCGAGGTCCGCGTTGGGCTCCAGGCCTTCCGTCGCAGGAACCAATCGCACGTCATAGCGGCGGAGGATGTCGTCCTTCTGCTGGCCGATGGGTAGCGGGGGGAAGGGCCCGTCGCCGAGCTCAAAGGGGTCGACGTCCTGGCCCTGAGCGACGATCTCACGCTTGTTGATCTGCTGCTCGCTGTGGAGCATCTCGGTCAGGAACCGGCCGTCGAAGGCAATGGTCTGAAGCGCACGATCGTCCTCGAAGTATCGCTCGCCGACCAAGTACGTATCGAAACGTACTGCGAAACGGCGGTTTGTCGGGCCGTCCGCAGCGGGCTCCTGCGCAAAAGCAATCTGGCCCGTGCGCCGCTTCAATGCGCCGCCGAGGTCGGTGATGGTGGTGTAGATGATGCCGCTTGTGAAGGTACGCAATCCTTCATCGGCATCCTCAAGCGCTGCCAGCACGTCCTCGGCTGTCTCGTACTCGGGCTGGGCCTCGGCGGCTTGGGCCCGCGGCACCGCGACGGAGGATCCGGCCTCCGACTGATGTGCACACGCCAGAGGCCCGCCCACGAGCATCGAGGCGGTCAGAACAACGCTCAGCACGTCCATGCGCATGGTCTTACGTCCCTTCTTCCCCCACGCCGTCATCATTGGGATGCGCCTCATGGTTCTTGCCTTCATCGGCATCGTTGGCCTCCTGGGTCTCCAGACGATCGAGGAACCCCTGGAGGAGTGCGGCAGCGGCGATGGCATCGCGCCGCCGTTTTTTCTGGAGGTGGGTCAATCCTGAGCCGCCCATGGCCCAGTCGGCCTGCTTGCTCGTCAGACGCTCGTCGGCGAGGTGCACGGGACGGCCAATCTTGGCTCCGAGCCTCTCGGCGAAGACCCGGGCCTTCTTGCTGCGATCGCTCTCGCGACCGTCGAGATGCAGTGGGAGCCCCAAGACGAGCTCGAGGCGAGGGCTGGAGCCGTACTCACGGGCGACTTCCTTCTCGATCGCGTTGATGAGCTTTTCACCGTCCTCGTGCTCGATCGGGATCTCGAGGGTCTTCCAGGGCGAGGCGACGTTGGTGTGGTCGTCGCCTACGGCCAGGCCCGTGCGCCGGTCGCCAAGGTCGACGGCGATGTAGCGCGTGATGGCGGGGCCGAAGCCCATTACATCAGCGTCTCGGGAAGCGTCGCGTGCAGGTCCTTGAGGGCTTCAGCCCGGGCGCTGGGCATGATGAGCGTCGCCCCGCGCGTGTGCACGACCACCATGTCCTCGCAGCCCAAGAGGGCGATGGTGTGACCCGGCTCGTTGTTGACCACGAGGTTGCCGCTGCTCTCGTGGGCAATCGCACTCGCCTCGTCGGCGATCGCGGCGACGCGGTTCTCGCTCGGATCGGCAGAAAGCGTTGCTGCATAGCTGGCCCATGACCCGACATCGAGCCACGACACGTCCATGCGCAGCGTCGCGACCGAGATTGCGCCACCGACGGCGTTCTGGGCCGCGTGCGTGGTCGCCGGCTCCATAACGGCGTAGTCGACGCTCTTCTTTGGAAGTTCCGGATACACCCGGTGCAGCACGGCGTCGCGGTCGCTGGTGTCCCACGCGCGAGCGATCTCCATGAGTCCGGCGTGTGACGCCGGCAGGAACGATCGCAGGCAATCGAGGAACGTCTGAGCCTTCCACACGAACATGCCGCTGTTCCAGCCGTAGACGCCCTCTTGGAGATAGTGCTTTGCCGTCTCCTTGTCCGGCTTCTCGACGAACTTCTCGACGTGATAGCCGAGATTGCCGGTTCCTTCGATGGCGCCGCCGCGCCGCACGTAGCCATAGCCGGTCGCCGGATGTGTTGGCTCGATTGAGAAGGTCACCAGCGTGCGGGGCTCGCGCTCGACCAGCTCGAAGCCTTGCTTGACGACCTCCTGGAATGTCGCCACCGGCTCGATCACGTGGTCGGCTGTCATGACGCAGAACGATGCCTGGGGGTCCTTGCTCGCAAGTACGGCGGCGGTCAGGCCAACCGCGTTCACCGTGTCACGCCCGACGGGCTCGCCCAGGATTTGGTCCTTCGAGAGTGAGTTCAACACGGTCGCAACGTCGTCGCGGTAGCGTTCCAGCGTGCACACGAGGAGATGCTCGCTCGGAACCAGGCCGTCCAGCCGCCCGGCCGACACCTCGATGAGGCTCCTCGGCGTCGACCTTCCAGGCTCGGTCAGGAAGCGCAGGAGCTGCTTGGGTTGCGCCTTGCGGCTCATGGGCCACAAACGCGTGCCCGAACCCCCTGCCATGACCATCGCGTAGCGGTGTGCGTCCATCGGCGGACCGTATGCCGGGCTCCCGAGAACGTCTCAGAGCGAAAGGGCGAGCGACACGAGCTCGGACGCCTCGACGTCCTTGTCATCGCGCTTCTGCCGCGCCAGCGTGACCTTGCGTGATGCCTCGGCGGGCTGCTCGCCCAGCGCGATGAGGGCGCGCACGGCATCCTCGGCCTGAGGGTCGCTGGGCGTGGCTTTCACTTCCACGGCCGACTCCATCTGTTCGATCGCCAGCTTATCGCGGAACGTCTGGCCGAGTTCCTCGACGAGCGTCTTGGCGAGTTTGGCCCCGATCTCGGGCAGACGCTTGAGCCCGACCTCGTCCCCGCGCGCGATCATTGCCCCGACCTCGGACGGCGGCTCGCCGAGCGCGCGCAAGGCCTTTCGATGCCCAAGGCCGCGGATCTGGGTCATGGCCTCGTACACCTCACGGTCGGCAGCGGTCGCGAAGCCGAAGAGGCGCGGCAGGAACGTCGCGCCCTGGTTGGGGCTCTCGAGCACGTGCACGGTAGAGAGTTCCACGGCGGCACCAACCCTGCCGATCTGGCCATCCAGGTAGGGCGGCAGCAGCACGTCATACGACACGCCAGAGGCGGTGGCGATCGTTGCCTTGCCCTTCTGGATGTCCGCGATTGTGCCGTGGAGGTGCGCGATCATGATCTGGGTCCTTCTGTGGCCTTCGTGCCGAGGAGCATATCCAAGCAGCGGCGGATGGCCTGTCTGCACGTCTCCGCCTGACTACTTCGAGAACCCGTACCAGATCAGGGGGCCAACGCCGGTGAATTCGATGCACTGGCCGTTGTTGATCCAGTGGCCGCTGCGAACCCGCCATCCCTTGACGGCTCCGGGCTCGGAGAAGTCCCACCAGCCGCAGGCATAGATCATCGGGTCCTTGGTGTGGATCTGGTAAACAAGTGCGAGCGTGCCGTCGAACTCCATGAGTTGGAGCCTGATGCCGTCGTTGTCGCTTCCCGCATGGAACACCGGGATCGCTTCGCCCTCGGCGAATGTGAACACGGTAAACGCGACCGGAAAAGCGCCGCCTCGGCGTAAGCTTTCAAGTCTATCGACGATCCGCACGCCCTTGGCTTCCAAATAGGTGAGTCGCAGCAACTCGGGCGTAGGGTCGCCGCCGAGTTCGATAAGGAACTCGGTGGAGACCAAGCCCTCCATCCTCGACCCGTGGACGGCATGGAATGCAGCAGGCAATGGCGTTTGAGCGGGCGGTGGTGCTGAGCACCCGACGGGCAGCAAGGCGAATGAGACGATCAAGCCGAGGAGGCGCCACTTCGTACGTTGCACGCCTTCTCCTCGCTACTCCGCCATCGGGATGTCGACGCCGAGATCCGATGCACATCGTTTCGCATCGTCGTACCCTGCGTCAGCATGCCTGAAGACGCCCATCATCGGGTCGTTGGTCAGGACACGCCTCAAGCGTTCGGCGGCCTTGGCCGTGCCGTCGGCGACGATGACCTGACCGGCGTGCTGGCTGAAGCCGATGCCAACACCGCCGCCGTGGTGGAAGCTGGTCCAACTCGCTCCGCCGGCGGTCGCGACGGCGAAGTTGAGGATCGCCCAGTCGCTCACGGCGTCGGTTCCGTCCTTCATGGCCTCGGTCTCGCGATTGGGGCTCGCGACGCTGCCGCAGTCGAGGTGGTCTCGGCCGATGACGATGGGGGCGCTGACCTTGCCTGACTTCACGAGGTCGTTGAAGATCAGTCCCGCCTTATCGCGCTCGCCCAGTCCCAGCCAGCAGATACGAGCCGGCAGGCCCTGCCAGCCGAAGCGTGGCGAGCAGTTGTCGAAGTCGCCGGCCGTGAGCGCATCGGGGTTGGCGTGGCAGCCCAGCACCCAGTCGTGCAGGCGGGCGTTGTAGTCGTTGGCATCGCGCGGAAAGGCGTCGAGGATCGCCTTGTCCGTGATGTAGATGTCCTTCGGATCTCCGGAGAGCGCGACCCAGCGGAAGGGGCCGCGACCCAGGCAAAACTGTGGGCGAATGAAGGCCGGAACGAATCCGGGGAAGTCGAAGGCATTGGCAACGCCCGTGTCCTTGGCGCGCTGGCGGAGGTTGTTGCCGTAGTCGAAGGTGATCGCGCCGCGCTTCTGGAGTTCGAGCATCGCGCGAACGTGGCGGGCCATGGAATCCATCGATAACTTCTGGTAGGCGTCCGGATCATCCTGCCGCGCGTGCTTGGCCTGCTCAAACGTGTACTCGATGGGCGTGTAGCCCTCGAGCGGGTCGTGGGCGCTGGTTTGGTCGGTGAGGGCGTCGACTGTTTCGTTGCGCTCAATCAATCGTTCGAGCAACTCGATCGCGTTGCATTCGACGCCGATGCTCTTGGCTTCGCCGGTCCTCTTGCACTCGAGGGCCCGATCGATGGCGGCATCGACACCATCAATGATCTCGTCGAGGTACTTGTCGTGCGCGCGCTTGCGGAGGCGGGTGAGATCGACGTCGGCGATGAGGCAGACTCCGCCGCACAAGGTCACGGCGAGCGGCTGCGCCCCGCCCATGCCGCCACAGCCTGCGGTGACGCAGAGCTTGCCCTTCAGGGTTCCACCAAAGTGGTCGCGAGCGCACTGGGCGAACGTCTCGTAGGTTCCCTGCAAGATGCCCTGCGTGCCGATGTAGATCCAGCTGCCCGCGGTCATCTGGCCGAACATCATCAGCCCGGCCTTCTCGAGCTCGTCAAAGTGCTGCTGGGTGGCCCAGTGCGGCACGAGGTTGCTGTTGGCGATGAGCACGCGCGGAGCGTCCTCGTGCGTGCGGACGACCCCGATGGGCTTGCCGCTTTGCACAAGCAGCGTCTCATCGACTTCCAGACGCTTGAGCGTGGTGATGATCGCCTCGTAGCTCGCCCAATTGCGGGCCGCACGACCGCGCCCGCCGTACACCACCAGGTCTTCGGGCCGTTCGGCGACCTCGGGGTCGAGGTTGTTCATGAGCATCCGCATGGCTGCCTCGGCCTGCCAGGTCTTGCAGCTCAGGGCGGTGCCGCGTGGGGCGCGGATGGTCGCGGGAGTAGTCGTTTGCATCGCTGATTATTCGCCTTCGAAGGGCTCCAGAGAAGAGTAGATCTCGTCGAACACGCCGCGCTGGATCATGCCGGAAACCGCTTCGATCGCCGGCGCTGGCGATCGATCTTCGGCAAACGACGGTACGACTTCGCGGATGTGTCGGATCGCTTCTTCGATGCCGTGACCGGATCGGAGGGGGCGGTGGAACTCGATTCCCTCCGCGGCGCAGATCAATTCGATCGCGACGACTTGCCGAGCCAGTTCAATCGATCTCGCGGCCTTGGCTGCGCTGCGGGGTCCAAAACTGTTGTAGTCCTCGATACCAGCGCTCGTCGGAAGATTGATGACGCTGGCAGGGCTGGCAAGGCCCGCAATCTCGTTGACCAGGGCGGCGGCCGTGTACTGGGCGATCATGAGCCCGCTGTGCAGCCCGGGACCGTGCGAGAGGTACGGAAGGAGATGGGTTTCGGGGTCGCTGGCAGCCAGAATGGCGAAGACACGCCTCTCGCTGATGCCCGCGATGTGCGCGACCGCGATGGACAGCGTGTCCAGGGGGATGGCAATGGGCATGCCGTGGAAGTTCCCGGCGCTCACAACACTGAGGGTGTCGCCGTTCGGGAAGAGAAGCGGATTGTCGGTGACAGCACCGAGCTCGCGCTCCACAGCCTTGTGCACATAGTTCACCAGGTCGCCAACCGCCTCGAGCACGTACGGAGAGCAGCGGAACGAGTATGGGTCCTGGACGCGCGGGTCGTCGGTCTTGTGGCTTGGCAAGATCTGGCTACCGTGCAGCAGCATCTCCAAATTCACTGCGGCGGTCGTTGGCTGCAACGCGAACCTGATCGCGTGTGCGCCAGAGTGCAGGTAGGAATCGCTCGCGCGAAACGCATCGATGGACATGGCGTTGGCAAACAGCGCCGCGTACCACAGACTCGCATAGTCGCAGAGCATGAGCGCACCTCGCGCGGCCATCAGGTGCGTGCCATTGATAAGTGCCAGGCCCTCCTTGGCCTCGAGCGTGAGCGGCTCGATGCCGGCGTCTTGCGGAGTGCGCCCGTCCATCGTCGGAGCTTCGCCCATCATCGCGAGCACGACATGGGCCAGAGGTGCCAAGTCTCCCGATGCGCCTACCGAGCCGAGCGAGGGAACGACCGGCGTGAGCCCCGCATTGAGCCAGGCGATAATGGTCTCGACCACAACCGGGCGCACACCCGAGTAGCCACGCGAGAGCGATGCTGCCAACAGCAGCAACATGCCGCGAACGATGTCCTCGCTTAAGGGCTCGCCCACGCCTGCCGCGTGGCTGCGGATGAGGTTGGCCTGGAGCTCGCGGAGCTTCTCCGAATCGATACGCGTGCGGGCCAGTGATCCGAAGCCGGTGTTGATGCCGTAGTAGGCGTTGCCGTCGGTCGTCAGGGCTTCGAGCTTCGATCGCATCCCGGCCAGCTGCTTCACGACCGCCGGCGCCGCCGCGACCGGTCGGCCTTGGCGAGCGACGGCGACCACGTCGTCGATCGAGAGTGCGGACGCATCGAGCACGAGGGAGGAGTGGTGTGGCATGAGGCCGATTCTTGGCGGCTTGTGGCTCGCAGCCGGCGATCAACATGCCGAAACCGCTATCGGTGGACACCCGAAAAAGTAAAGTGTATACTAACTCTTGATGGGGGACCGGCCACACGATGATGCGCGGCAGGAGTTGTCGGAGGTTCGCGCGCAGCTCAAGGCGTTGCAGGAGCGGCTCGAATTGCTCGAAGCCCGCTTTGCTGCGGATACGGCCGAGCCGACGCAAGTTGAGCCCGCCTCTGAAGAGCGCGTAGTTGAAGAGCCTGTCGTGGAAGAGCCGGCGGCCGAGGAGCCCAAGGCCAAGAGCCTCTTTGAAGAGTTGCGCGACAAAAAGTTGGCAGCCGCCGCGATGCGGCAAGATGCGCCGCCGATCGTGCCCGCTCCGCCACTGCCCGCGAATGAAACAAAAAACGACGAGCCCAAAGCACGGGCTCGTCGCGCGTGGAACCTCTCGGAACTCGAGTGGCTGGTTGGTGCCAAGGGCATCGTGCTGGCCGGCGTGCTCGTGCTGGTCATCGCTGCAGGCTTCTTTCTGAAGGAAGCCTGGGACCGGGGCTGGGTCGATCAGGTACCCGGTTGGGTGCGGTGTACGCTGGGGGCCGCGTTCGGGGTTGGCCTCGTTGCCGTGGGCGAGGTGTTCCGTCGACGCATAAACGACCTGGCCTCCAGCGGCGTGAGCGCGGCGGGTCTAGCGATCGTGTTCGGGTCGATTCTCGCCGCGGCGCGAATCTACGAACTCATGCCGATGCCGGTGGCGTTCGGGTTGCTCGCCCTCACATCGCTCGCGGGCGTCTTGCTCGGCGCGCTGTCGAACCGCGTCCTCTTGGCCGGGTTGTCGCTTATTGGCGCGTTCGTCGTGCCGCTGGTGGTGCGAACAGAGTCCCCCTCGTACGTTGCGTTGCCCGCGTACCTGCTGGCCCTGCTGGCGATGGGCCTTGTGCTGGCAGGCTGGAAGGGCCACGGATTCGCGATCATCCGCCGGCTCGGGTGGTGGGGCACAGCGATCCTGGGCACGCTCTGGGGCCTGAGCGTGTTTGAAGATCGCCTCACGCCCGTCATCGTGTTCGCGTCACTCGTGTGGGCCATGACGATTGCCGAGTTATACGCCTCCGCACGCTTCTTCTCGCGCTTGCGGCCCAGGGTTGACTGGCCCGAAGAATCAAACACCGGCTTCGTGCGCCGCGAGCAGGGAGAGGCGATCGAGTTCGACCTGCGTTCGCTGTGGACGCCCGAGGCTCGATGGATCAACTCCGTGTTCGGCGTGACCGTGTGGGCCGTGGTGCTTATGGCGTTCGCGGTGCACGAGCACGCCGCCGGCGAGGTATGGCTCGTACCCGCCTTCCTCACGCTCGCGTCGGTTGGGGTCGCGCTGGTGAGCGCGCCGGGGCGATCGCTTTGGACCGGCGAGCCTTCGGCGCGCTCCGCGCTGTCGACTGCACTGGTGATCGATGCGGCGGCACTCCTGGCACTGACGATCGCGACCGGCCTGGGCGGCGCGGCCGAAGTCATCACCTGGGCGCTCGTCGGCTTGGCGGCAGTTGCGTTTGGCGTGCGGATGCACTTCGCCGCGGCCAGCGTGCTTGGCCTGCTCTTCATGGGCTTTGGGTTGGCCCGAGTCGTCACGTTCGACCTTTGGTTTGCCGTCTTCGATGAGCGGCAAGGCACGCTGGCGTCGACGGGCGTGCTCGGCCTGCGTTTCTCCGAGTGGTCAGCGCAGGTGTACGTCGTCGCCGCCGCGGTCGGGTTCGCAGCCGTGCTGCTCCGTCGCTCGGTGTACCGCCAGATCACGGCGATCACGGCATTTGCAACGGCCACATTCGCGCTCCTAGGCCCGGGCAGCGAGGCTCTGGCCTTGGGCGCGGCTTGGGCGGTGGTTGGAGCCCTCGCGGCCCATGGGGCAATCTTGCTGAAGCGGATCGACCTGCGAAACACAGCGGGGGTGATCCTCGCGCTCGGCACGGGCGTTTCTTCGTACGCCGCGGCGGCCGCGCTGAAGAACGCTCGACCGCTGCCGGCCGATGTCATCATCTCGTGGACCGACGCCTCGTGGTCGCTGCTGGTCGTGGGGCTCTCCTGGATCGCTGCTAGTGCGCTGCGCGGTGTGCCGCCGATGGTGCGCATGGTCGCAGTCGCTGTCGCGCTGGCCGCGTTCGGCGAGATGCTGTTGGGCGATGGGACTCCGTTCGCCAACCTGCTCTTAGGCTGGTCGCTGCTCGTGGCAAGCGTGGCGGTCCTTGCCGTCGTGAATCCGAGCCTGCTGCGTCCATGGCTGCTTTCCACACTTTCAAGCGTTGCTTCGATGCTGCTCGTGGCGGTTTGGATCGGTCACCGGGCGACCAGCGATTGGGGCGATATCGATGCGGCCCCGCTGCTGCACCGCGACATCGCGTCTGGGCTCATCGTGATCGCCACTCTTCTCGCTCTGGGCTGGCGGCTCGGGCGCGTGACCGACGTCGATGGCGTGCCATGGGACCAAGCAGTCGTTCGGCGGATGCTCCGGCGGGCGGTGTTCGTAGCCGCAGGCGTGCTCGGCTTTGTCCTGAGTTCGTCGGAGGTGTACCGCTCGGTGGCCTGGATGGGTGTCGCGGGCGAGGCGGCGCCGAACGCGGCCCTCTCGGTCTGGTGGGCGCTGTACGCCGTCGCGATGATCGCGCTCGGCGTGCGGATTGCCGGGGGCATCGCGTCCGTACGATGGGCGGGCCTCGCGCTGCTCGCACTCACTGCGATCAAGGCCGTGCTGCTTGATATGGCGGCCCTGGACGGCCTGACCCGCATCATCGGCTCGGCAGTGGTTGGGTTGATCCTCTTGGGTGCTGGCGTTGGGTACGCGGCAATGATGGGACGCGTGCAGGCACCATCCGAGGATGCGTCGCCAGGCGAAGGAACAACGCACGGGTAAGCCTCGTTGGCACGACCCACCCACTGGAGCGAGAAGCCGTGCCCACCTCAAACCACAGCATCACCTGCCCCAGCGGCACGCAACTCGCCGCCAAGCTCGATGAGCCGGAGGGCGAGGCGATCGCCTTTGCGCTCTTTGCGCACTGCTTCACGTGCTCCAAGGACTCCATCGCCGCGTCGCGCGTGTCTCGATCACTCGCGGCACGAGGAGTCGGGGTGTTGCGAGTCGACTTCACGGGGCTCGGCCAGAGTGAGGGCGAATTCGCCGACTCGACCTTTACCGGCAACGTGCAGGATCTACGCGCCTCGTGTGCCTGGCTCGGTGCAAACCGGATGCCACCGGGCCTGCTCATAGGCCACAGCCTGGGCGGCGCCGCGGTGCTTGCGCTCGCTGGCACAGCTAGTGAAGAGATCTCGAGCGTTCGGGGTGTGGCGACGATCGGAGCTCCGGCCGCCCCCGAGCACGTGACGCACCTGTTCGATGCCGGGCTCGAAGAGATCCATACCGCTGGCTCGGCAGAAGTCAGCATTGGCGGCCGCCCGTTCCGTGTGGGCGCGGGACTCGTCGAGGACCTGCAGCAGCAAGACCCGCAGCGGGCGATCGCGAACCTTCGCCGGGCTCTGATGATCTTCCACTCGCCGATCGACGCCATCGTGGGCATCGACAACGCCGCGACGATCTACGGCTGGGCGAAGCACCCCAAGAGCTTCGTGAGCTTGGGCCAGGCCGACCATCTGCTCTCGAACAAGGACGACGCGGAGATGGTCGCGGGTGTGCTCGCCGCTTGGGCTGCGCGGCTCCTCATCAGCTGAGGACTTCCGGCCCGGCAGCCCTTCGTTGCCTCGGAGGCGGCCGCGGGCCGATACATGGGCATGGATAGCAAGAAGAAGCCGTTGGTTGTGGATCGAACGAGGCTGATCGCGGTCCTCGTGTTCGCGGTTGCGCTCGTTGGATTCTCGATCTTTGCCATCGTGAACGGCAACGCCGAGTTCATCTTCTACGGCGTGGTGCTCGTCATCCTGGCGGTTGCCGTCTTCGTGCTTGATCGCAAGGTTGGACTCTCGCATGCCGCGATCTGGGGCTTGCTCGTCTGGGCCGTGCTGCACCTGGCAGGTGGCAACGTGCCCGCGGGCGAGGCGGGCGTGCTCTATAACTTCCGACCTGTGGAGTGGCTGCCGAAGTACGACCAGGCGCTGCACGCGTTCGGCTTCGCCGTGGCAACACTCGTGTGCTGGGAGTGCCTCCGCCAGGCGCTCGCGCGCGACGGCGGTACGCCAAAGGCGACGACGGGGCTCGCGGTCGCGTGCGTGCTCATGGGCATCGGGCTCGGCGCGCTCAACGAAGTGGTTGAGTTTGTAGCCGTACTCACGATGCCAGAGACGAACGTTGGCGGCTACGTGAACACCGGTTGGGACCTGGTCAGCAATCTCACCGGCGCTGCAGCGATGGGGGTGTGGATTCGGCTGCGGGGCTGATCCCGGTTCGATCAGTTAATCAGCCGGTCGTGTCGATCGACGTGCCCAGGCGCGCGACGCTGGTGCTCGTGGCGGCGCTGTTGGCCAGCGCTGGGTTCGTGTAGAACGGCAGCGAGCCGTTGCGGCCCTGGACTTGGCCCGAGACGTAGTCCATTGGCGCGTCAACGCGTGCGGCGACCAGCTTGCCCATCTCACGCTGGGCAGCCGAAGGGGTGGTCGCCTGCAGGCCCGGGACGCCGTACGTCGATGGCGACGCCTGGATACCCTGAGTCTGGGTTTTCGCCTGGCTGAGCCGCTCAGCGGCCTTCGTAAAGCTGATGACGTCGGCCGGCTGGTTCGTCCGGATGGCGTTCGGTGAAGCCGGCGATACGCGGAGCGCCCGCGTCGCACCCTGCAGGGCGGCGAGCGGGTTGTGTCCGGTTACGCCTGAGACGTCAGCCATCGGTGGCCCCATATCGGCCGGTCGGGCGTCCGGCCTCCAGCTATGGGTCGCCGATCCTCACCCGCCTGCTGCCTCGCGAAGCATGTCGGCGATGGGGCCGCTCGAGCCCGCCCGATCCATGGCGCCACGGCCACTGGTATCAACGGCCTCGATGTTCGCGCCGCCGCCGAGCAGGACCAGGACGGCCTCGAGGTGCTGGGCGCCCGCGGCGTGCATGAGGGCCGTTGCTCCGTCGTTGTCGGCGTGGTCTACCTCTGCCCCCGCCTCGAGCATTAAGGCCGCCGAGCCATGCGCCCCGCTGCGAGCGGCGTAGATCAGGGCCGTACGTCCGCGATTGTCCTGGATCGAGGGATCTGCCCCGGCTCCCAAGAGCGTGACAACACCGCCCGACTCGGCACGCTCCGATGCGAGCATCAGCGGGGTGATGCCGGAACTCGACTGCAGGTTCGCGTCGGCCCCGGCCTCGAGCAGCGCCATCACGGTCCGCTCGTCGCCGTCGCGGGCCGCGACCATGAGCGCCGTCATGCCGACTTCCAATTGGGGCGAGGTCATGGCGTCGACATCGGCCTGGCTTGCAGCTGCGTCGGCGCGGACGCCCATGCCGGTCAGGCTTTCGATAGTTGCGATGTCGCCGGCCGCCGCAGCGCGGAGCAGCCGCACGTGGGCGGGCTCGTCGGCGGGCTGGATCTGTGGAGCCGGCGTCGATTGGTCACCAGTGTCGCTGGTACCCGTGTCGCCGGTTTCGCCCTGGGCCGTCTCCTGCTGCTCTTCGGGCAGGGGCACCTCGCCGGGCGGCATGAGGATGGCAACCAGGATGAGCGCGACGCCAACGATCGCGACGCCGATGAGCACGAAGTGGCCCTTGAGATTGTTCATGCCGAAAGCCCCCTGCAGATCGGCCGCCCAAATCGGCCTGGGATGGGTGAACGGGGCACGATAGCCCGCCGGCGGATGGGGTTCCGGCGATGGGCGCGCGTGCCTGTCGTTTGTCGGTTGTTGGTCGAAGTGCCGTTGAATGGGCCCGGTGGGACTCGAACCCACACTGGAGTTTCCTCCAAGCGGATTTTAAGTCCGCCGCGTCTGCCGATTTCGCCACAGGCCCGTGGTTCGTGCGATGGTACGGCCGCCGCGACCGCTTCCTTCACGCGGTCACTTCGTGACGTGCTCGATGAGATTCAACAACCGCTCGCGGGTCTTCTCGACCTGCTCGCGGCAGATCGTGTGCGGCAGGTCGGGGTAGCTCTGGAGCGCGACCTCGGCATTCATGGCACGCAAGACTCGAGCGGTCTGCTCGACACGCGGCCACGTGACGCGTGGGTCGCGCTCGCCGCTGGAGAGATCGACCGGTGTGCCCTCGAGGTCGCCGTGCGGCTGGAAGACGTGCTTGTGGTTGCCAATCAGGCCGCCGCTGTAGCCGACGATCATGCCGTAGCGGCGCGGGTAGCGGTAGGCGAAGTGCGTCACCAGGCACGCGCCCTGCGAGAAGCCGCCCAGCACGCAGCGCTCGGGCGGCAGGCCCAGCCTGGCGAGCTGGCTGAGCAGTGACTCGATCACGGAGAACGCGCTCTCTATGAATGGCTCGTTCTTGTCGAAGTCCATCGTGAACGGCTGGGGATACCACGAGTGCTTCTCGCTTGGCAGGTCGCTGGCGGTGGGGGCGAGGTAGCACACGCCGTCGAGCCGGTACGCGTTGGCAAGCGCAAGCACGTCCTCTGGCCCCGCGCCGCGGCCGTGCAGCATGATCATCGCGATGGTCGCGTCTTGGGGCGCGGCGCCCGCGTGCAACACGGCGCCGCCGGCGTGCGGCGGGGTCTCGAGCGAGGTATCGAACTGGTCGCCGGAATGATCTCCAGCCGTCGCGTTCATGCGTCACTGTTCTCCGTCAAGCGGCAGCAGGTGCGCCTCGATCTCGTCGCGCCGCGGCTCGTGCTGAGGTGGCAGCACGAGCTTCGATCCCAATTCCGCCATCGGCTCGTCGGCGTCGAATCCCGGGCCATCGGTCGCGATCTCGAAGATCACGCGCCCCGGCACGCGGAAGTAGATCGAGTGGAAGTACACGCGGTCGATGACCGGCGTCGCCGCCACGTTGTGCGTGGCGAGCCGGTCGGCGACCGCCAGCAGCGCCTCGTCGTCGGCAACGCGCCAGGCAACGTGGTGCACCGTGCCGGCGCCCATCGGGTTCTGGTCGCTGGCATCCTCGACGAGGTCGAGCCGCCGGCCGGGCGCGCCATCGAGCAGCGTGAGGCGCTGCGTGCCGTTCTCTGCCTCGGCGGATGCAAAGCCGAGGGCCGAGCGCAGGAAGTCGCTGGTCTCGCCCGCATCGCGCACGTTCAGCGTGACGGCGTCCACCGTCCTGATCGCGTTTTGGGCGTCGACGCCGCCCTCGACCCAAGGCTCGCCGGCGTCGGCAACGTCCGCCTCGCAGATGCCCAGCTCCATGCCGTCGGGGTCCTCGAACTCCAGCCGCGTGTCACCGAAGCGCGCTGTCTCCGTGAACTCCACCTCGTGCGCAACCAGCCGCTCGCGCCAGATACCCAGCGCGCCCTCGGGCACGGCCAGGATCGTCCGCCGGATCTCGCCCGAGCCGTGGCGGGCCCGCGCCGCGTGGGGGTGGGGGAAGTGGGTCAGCACGCTGCCGGGCGAGCCGGCCGCGTCCGCGTAGTAGAGGTGGTACGTCATCGGGTCGTCGTGGTTGACGGTGCGCTTGACGAAGCGCATGCCCAGCACGCGGCGATAGAAATCCAGGTTGCCGCGCGGGCTCTTGGCCAGCGCGGTGACGTGGTGCACGCCCGTAATGATCGGGTCGGTCATGGTTTACCGTAGCGCTGCGATGGCGTCGGCCATGCGGTGCGCGGCCTGGGCCCGGTGGCTGATGGCGTTCTTCTCGTTCGGAGGCATCTGGGCGCTCGTGCGGTCGAATGCGGGCGCCACCGGATCGTCACGAACCAGGAACAACGGGTCGTAGCCGAACCCGCCCTCGCCCCGCGGCGCATGCCCGATGCGCCCCTCGAACGCGCCCTCGCTGGTTGCCAGGACGTTGCCCTGCGCATCGGCCAGCACCATGACGCACACAAACCGCGCCGTGCGCTGCTCATCGGGCACGCCCTCCAGCTCGCGCAGCAGCCGCGCGTTGTTCGCCGCATCGCGCTCGCCGCGTGGCCGCGGGTCATCCTTGCCATCCGTGCTGTAATGGCTCGAGATCACGCCCGGCGCGCCCCCGAGCGCCTCGACGACCAGCCCCGAGTCGTCGGCCAGGCAGCGTGTGCCGGTCTGCCTGGCGTAGGCGATGGCCTTGATGGTCGCGTTGGCCTCGAACGTGTCGCCGGTTTCTTCCGGCTCGGTGGTTGGGGTGTCGAGGTCTTTCAGCCCGACGACCTCGATGCCCAGCTCGGCGAAGATCGGCCGCAACTCGGCGACTTTGCCGGGGTTGGCGGTGGCGATGATGATGGGAGCGGATGCGGGTGGGGGCATGGCACAGCGTACGGCCAGCGTAACGAAAAGCGGGCCCCGTCGGGCCCGCGTGAGAAATTGGATTGTCGCTTTCGCGCTTACGCGGCCTTTGACTCGCCGGTGGCGGCGCTGCCGGTGCCGGCACCGGTGCCGAAGCGGACCGTTGCCGTCTCGGACCAGTCGCTCAGCTCGCCGTTGGTCAGGCGCGTCTGGGCGCGGTAGGAGACCGAGCGGACGCCGGTCGGCACGCTGGTGTCGAAGTAGCGCTTGAGGTCGTCCGCCTGGCCGATGTTCTCGAACTGGCCCTCCTCGCCGGTCGCCGAGACGGTCTGCCGCTGGACGAGGTACACGGCGCCGCCGCCGCTGGCCACGCGGAAGCGGAACTCGACGGTGCCGTCGTTGAGGAGCGAGGCCTGCACGTCGGTGGGGGTGGGCGCATCGGTGCGCGGGGCGGCGGGCCTGGGCGCATCGATCTGGGCCCGGGCGTAGACGTCCGGGTCGGCGGTGTTCTTGGCGTAGCCGTCGATGATGCCGATGAGCCCGCCGATGGCGGCGCGCAGGGCGTCGACGCTGGTGTCCTTCTCGGCGGTCGCGGCCTTGGCGGCGTCTCGCGCCGCGCGCTGGGCGTCGAGCTTGCTCTCGGCGTCGTCGACGAGCGCCTGGGCGGCGGCGACCTGCTCGGTGGTCAGGCCGATGTTGGGCGGGGTTCCGTTGCCGGCCCAGACGGTGACGTGGTCGCTGGCCCAGGTGACGAATTGCGAATCGCTGTTCGGGGTCCGGGACATAGCCGCCTCCTTTGGTTGCCTTGGAATGTGGTCCAGGGCGGGTTCCTGCACTCGCGGGCAACCACGCCGCCCGGCTGGAAGCGGGTATCGCGTTGATCTTGATCGGGATTCAGTGTTTTGCGCGCAGGTCTTTCAAAATCCCCGATTTAGGGGATGGGAATCGCGACATGGATCAGCTTGGACCACATCGTCTCGGCACTCACGCACGATGGGGTACGGTCAACGACGGGTCATGTGGGGCCGCGACCCATGTTCTCGCAATCGGAAACGGAATGGACGAGTGCGGTGGACTAGCCGGAACTGTGTCGAGAGGTGCCGTCGTGCGGTCTCGGGAGCGTGCGTCGGGGCCGAGGGCGTCTCACTCGTTCCCCCCCTCCCAGCAGAGGGCTGTCAAGGCGTTTCGAGGCTGATGGGGGCATTGCTCCGTCGACCCAAGCGTGCGAGAGCGTTGGCGCCTGGCACGGGGCGTCGGCTACCCGAGCGGTTGGCGCTGAACGTTGAGGCGATGCGGAGGTTTCGGGAAAGGGTGATTAGATCGGTCTAGCGGTCGGATCGTGCGGCGACTCACTCCTCCTGAGCCCCAGCTTGCTGATCCTTGACGAGATCGCGCCAGTCTGCCGACCAAGGTGTTCGGCAATCTTCCGGTTAGTCCAGCCCTCTTGATGTAGCCCGATGAGCTCGGTGTCCTCCTCGTCGTCCCACGGCTTGTAGGCCCGTTGGTGCGTCTGTCGGACGGTTTCGACGTAGCTGGTGTGCGTGCCGCCGCTCTCCATTGCCGCGAGGGCCTCGCCGGCGGCAGCGAAGATGTCGTTGTAGGTCACGCCGGGCAAGCGATCGACGATCTGCGCGTACCCGTGGCCCTGCGAGATGAGTCGGAGGATTGAAGCTGCTTGCTTGGCGTTGCGAGGTTCCATCTTGTTTCAGTCTCAAACGAATGGAGATTATCACGTTTGCCGGTGCTTTGTTACAAGAAGGCGCCGGGCGGCTTGGAAACCAAGAAAGTCGACGTCGCATCCCCTGAAAGAGGGGGGCTGGACTTTTGCCAGCCCGAAGAAAGACTTGCCACAAATGCCAAGGTACGCTTCGAGCAATCGGAGGGGTCCTGTGGGAATCGATGTCGTTATCATCACGGCCGCTGAGGGAGAAGACGACGCCGTTCGCCAGGTGGTCGAAGGTGGCATCGGCAGCTGGACTGCCGTCGACGGTCCTGACGGCTTCCAGCTGCCGTTGCATGCGAGAGACTTTGAGACCCGGAACGGGAAGCCGCTGCGAGTGGTGCTGTGCCGCCCGTTCAAGATGGGCACGGACGCCGCGATGAATGCCGCGGCGCAGCTCGTTGCCTTCTTCAGGCCCCAGTGCGTGGCGATGAGCGGGGTCTGCGCCGGGCGACCGGGCTGGACGTGTCTAGGTGACGTGATCGTGGCCGACCAGCTCTGGCGGTACGACGAGGGTGAGCAAGAGAACACCGAGCCCGGCAAAGCACCGAAGTATCGTGCCGAGGGCGTGTCGTACAACCTTCGGCCGTCGTGGAAGCGTTGCGCGGAAGAACTGATCTTCAAGCCGCAACCTGCATGGCTGAACGAGCGCCCGCTAGACAGGCAACTCCAAGCCCTTTGGGTCTTGCGCGAGTGCTACGAGGGTCGCGACCCGATGCAGCACGCCCAGAGGAAAATGCTCTGCCCGGATTGGGGAGAAGTTGTGCCGGCGCTTCGCACCGGAGACGTGCCCGAGGTCGCTCTCCAGAGCGGCAGGCTCACGCTCACCGACGCGGGCCGAGAACGCATCGAGGCGGCCCTCATCGACAACGCCGGCTCGCTTCCGACCCAAGAGGCCTGGCGAATCCAGGTCAAGCCCATCGGCACCGGTGCGAATCTCGTGCGTGACGTCGATATCTGGGACCGCCTGGCTGATCAGAAGCGTCTTGTGGCCGGTTTGGAGATGGAGGCCTCGGTCATCGGCCTGGTCGCTAAGCTCCAGGACGTGCGGCACCACATCGTCGTCAAGGGCGTGATGGACCACGCCGAGCCAGAGCGTCATCGTGGGTTCAGGCCGTTCGCGGCGCGGGCGGCCGCCGAGGTGCTTCTGAGGTTGCTGCGCGAGAACCTCGAACCGCGCGGCCGAGAGCGGATCCTCCGCGAGGGCACGAGCCCTCTCCCCGAAGCCTTCTCGCCGGCTTCCCTGCTGGTGGCTCGCCACCGCGTGGTCGAGTTTGTGCCCGAAGTGCACGAACAGGCGATCGCACACCTGGAATCCTGGCGCAGCACGGAAGGCAACGGCGACATCGTCCGCGTCGTGCTCGGCCAGGGCGGTGCCGGAAAGACGCGGCTCATGGTTGAGTGGGGCCAGCAGCTCCGCGACCAAGGCTGGAACGCGGGCTTCCTGCGCGACAACGCACCGGTCGGCGACATCGATGGGGTGCTCGACGATCCGCGGCCGGCCTGCATCGTGGTCGATTATGCTGAGGTTCGCACGACGCTCCCGATGCTGCTCGACCACATCGACCGGCGGCTCGAGCAACGAGGCGCTCAACCCCTGCGGATCGCACTGCTGGCGCGCAACGAGGGCGAGTGGCTCCAGGCGGTCGACAAGGCGATGGGGCCCTGCCCCCGGCTGCACCTGCCGCCGATGAGCCTCGAGGGCGACGCCCGCGGCGACCTGTTCGCCAAGGCCGTCAGCGCCTTCGCGCAGCGGCAGGGCAAGCCCACGCCAGCGACCACCCCCGACCTGGGCCATGAGAACTTCGGCCGCCCGCTCTACGTGTCCGCTGCGGCACTTGCTGCGGTCGAAGGGCTCGCCATCGAGCCTGTGTCGCTGCTGGACGAGATCGTGGTGCACGAGCGGCGAGTGTGGATGCACCGGGCCGGGCCCGAAGCCGGCAGCGACGTAGAGATGCAGGAGTTCGCCGACGGAGCAGCCAGGCTCGTGGCAGCGATCACGCTGCGTGGCGGGGTCGACGACCGCGAGCGGGCCGAAGCCCTCGCCGAACGCGTGGGGGCGCCAGGCAGCGCCTTCCTGCGGGTCCTGCACGGCTTGTATCCTGGAGACCGCTCCGCGCCGAATCCGCCGTACATCGGGTCCCTCGAGCCCGACCTGCTCGGCGAGTCGCTCGTGGCTTCGGTGCTGGCGAGCCCGCACAGCCCGGTTTCCTTCCTGCCCGATGCCGCGATCGACGCGACGGAGCAGGAGCTGTCGAACGCGTTCGTGGTGCTTGGCCGCCTCGCGTGGCGTGGGCACGACCGGGCTGCGGCTTGGGCCGAGCGACTGCTCGACACCAACGTTCAGCGGTGCGCGCAACCGCTGATCGAGGCCGTGCTCACGCTCGGTCGTGAGACGGCGTTCAGCACGCTGGCCAATCTGCTGACCGATCGGCTGGAGGCGATCGATGAGGCATGGACGTTGCCGGTTGCGGTCGCGACGAATGACCTCATTCCCGAGCAAACGGTCGCCTTGCGCCGTTACGCCGTCTGGGCGCTGCAACGCCTATTGGATAGTGATCTCGATGATCAAGGCCGCGCAGCCCTGCTGAACGACCTCGGCAACAGGTTGAGTGATCTGGGGCGTCGCGAGGACGCCCTGGCGGCCACGCGGGAGTCCGTCGACCATTACCGCACCCTGGCGGCGACTCGCCCGGACGCCTTCCTGCCGGATCTGGCGATGAGCCTGAACAACCTGGGCAATTCGCTGGGCGCTCTGGGGCATCGGGAGGACGCCCTGGCGGCCTCGCGGGAGTCGGTCGACCACTACCAGACCTTGACGGCGGCTCGTCCGGACGTGTTCTTGCCCTATCTGGCGGCGAGCCTGAACAACCTCGGCAACAGGCTGAGCGATCTGGGGCATCGGGAGGACGCCTTGGCTGCAGCGCGGGATTCCGTCGACCACTACCGCACCCTGGCGGCGACTCGCCCGGACGCCTTCCTGCCGGTTCTGGCGTTGAGCCTGAACAACCTCGGCGCCAGGCTGAGCTATCTGGGGCATCGCGAGGACGCCCTGGCGGCCACGCGAGAGGCCGTCGATGTCGGACGTAATTTGGCTGCGGCTCGTCCGGACGCCTTCTTGCCGGATCTGGCGGCGAGCCTGAACAACCTCGGCGCGATGCTGAGCGATCTGGGGCATCGCGAGGACGGCCTGGCGGCCACGCAGGAGGCTGTCGACCACTACCGCACCCTGGCGGCGACTCGCCCGGACGCCTTTATGCCGGATCTGGCGATGAGCCTGAACAACCTCGGCAACAGGCTGAGCGATCTGGGGCGTCGCGAGGACGCCCTGGCGGCCACGCGGGAGTCGGTCGACCACTACCGCACCCTGGCGGCGACTCGCCCGGATGCGTTTTTGCCGGATCTGGCGATGAGCCTGAACAACCTCGGCTCAATCCTGAGCGATCTAGGGCATCGCGAGGACGCCCTGGCTGCAGCGCGAGATTCCGTCGACCACTACCGTACCTTGGCGGCGACTCGCCCGGATGCGTTCTTGCCGGATCTGGCGATGAGCCTGAACAACCTCGGCACCAGGCTAAGCGCACTGGGACATCGCGAGGATGCCCTGACGGCCACGCGGGAGGCCGTCGACCACTTCCGCGCCTTGGCGGCAGCTCGTCCGGATGCGTTCTTGCCGGATCTGGCGTCGAGCGTGAACAACCTCGGCAACAGGCTAAGCGCACTGGGACATCGCGAGGACGCCCTGGCGGCCACGCGGGAGGCCGTCGACCACTACCGCACCTTGGCGGCGGCTCGTCCGGACGCCTTCCTGCCGGATCTGGCGTCGAGCGTGAACAACCTCGGCGGCAGGCTGCGCGATCTGGGGCGTAACGAGGACGCCCTAGCGGCCGCGCAGGAGTCTGTCACGCTCTCGGTTGGGCTCACCGATGCGCTGCCGTCCGTGTTTGGCGAGAAGCTTGGATCGCGACTAAGCAACCTTTTTCGTCTGCACAAGAAGGCGGGCACACGACCCGAAGATGACCCGGTCGTGCATTCTGCAATCGAGTGTCTGATGCGACATGGTCTGCTCAAGAAAGATGAATGATCTCCAAACCCGCGTACAACACCGAGTCGAGCATCGTTGCAACACACTCTGACACGCCTGCGCCGCTCCGACCGAGGTGCTGCGCATCCACCGGGCTGCGCTACGCCCATGGGCGCGGCAGAGCGGGGGTGGCCGTTTTTAGGGTGTCCGACTGTTTCCAAATGCCCAGGAGTAGTGCCGATCGCTCGGAAACGCGAGTCGTAGGGCAAAGACCCGCTCGGCGTCGGCAGACCTCGGCAGCTCTCCCGCTGGCAGCGGGGACGCGAGTGACCCCGACGCAGTCGGCCGTGCAGCGAGTCCCAGAACCCCGCACCCCCGGGCCATCCCCCTCGTCCCATAGAAAAACCGCCCTGGCGCCCCCAGGAAGCGTTGATGCTCGACGATCAGTCGTTGATCGTCGAGCATCAGTCGTTCATGGAGCTCCATCAAGAGCTGATCGTCGAGCATCAGGAGCTCATGGAGGCCGATCAGTCGTTGACGGAGGCCGATCAGGAGCTCATGGAGGCCGATCAGTCGTTGATGGAGGCCGATCAAGAGTTCATGGAGGCCGATCAGTCGTTGACGGAGGCCGATCAGGAGTTCATGGAGGCCGATCAAGAGCTGATGGAAGACGATCGGTCGTTGATGGAGGGCGATCAGGAGCTGATCGCCGTCCATCAGTCGTTCATCGAGGCCCATCAGGAGCCGATCGCCGTCCGTCAACGACTCATGGAGCTCCATCAGGAACTGACGGAGGGCCATCAAGAGCCGATCGAGCCCCGCCGCCAACCGGCCCGACCCCACGAGCCACTTCCGAGAACCTACCCAACGCGGGCGATGGCGCGACGCTGCTGGCGAACGCCCGCTCGACGCGGTCCATGCACGGCACGCGGACTCGCGTTCGCGAGCGCCCATTGTGTTCAAGCAGCGCGAAGCTTCGGTGAAGGATCGGACCGGCCGTGGGCCCACGCGGTCGGTCGCTCAACCATGCGGCATGCCGCGGGCCCGCGCCCGTGGCAAGGCCAGGGCCCCCCGGGGAGGACCGTGCATTGGTTGGACTGTGCTGGCTGTCGATGGGGTGCGTGCTCGCGATCGCGACCGTTGATCACTCGAGCGTTGGCACGGATCCCGTACCGCTCGTCGCGCCCGTCGCCGAGACGACGCCGGTGCCCACGAACGACGACGCGGCCGATGATGCCGCGATTTGGGCGCACCCGACCGACCCGAGCGCCGGCCTGATCATCGGCACGGACAAGAAGGCGGGCCTGGGCGTCTACCGCCTCGACGGCTCGTTGCTCGAGTTCTACGAGATCGGGCCGCAGAACAACGTCGACCTGCGTGCCGACGTCGTACTGTCGCCGGGCTTCCGCGCCATGACGATCGTCGCCAGCAGCGACCGGCAGGACGATACGTTCCGCCTGTTCGAGCTCACGGCGTCTGGCGCACTGGTGGAAGTCGGCGCTCGGCTCTTCCGGACCGAGCTGCGCGAGGCGTACGGCCTCTGCCTGCACCACAGCGCGTCGACCGGGCACGCGCACGTGTTCATCAACGACAAGGCCGGCCGCGTCGAGCAGTGGCGCCTCTTCGCCGAGGGCTCGCCGCTGCGGCCCACGATCGGGGCGGCGCTCGTGCGTTCGTTCCAGATCGGTGGCCAGCCCGAGGGCATGGCCGCCGACGACGACCTGGGCTGGCTCTACGTGGGCGAGGAGCGCACCGGGCTGTGGCGGTACCACGCCGAGCCGTGGACGATCGATGAAGACCATCCGTTCTCGCTCGAGGAGAGCGACCACGAGCGCGAGCCGGTCGAGCTCGTCGAGCCGCACGGCCTTCTGACCGCCGACGTCGAGGGCGTGGACATCGCGCGGTTTGGCGCGACCGATGGCCTGCTGCTGGTCTCCAGCCAGTCGGCCGATCGCTTCGACGCGTTCGAGCGCGCCTACCCGAACCGCTTCGTCGGCTCGTTTCGTGTTGGCGCGGGCGGCGACTCGCAGAGCATCGACGCCGTGACCCACACCGACGGGCTGGCCGTCCACGCCGGCGGCTTCGGCCCCGGACTGCCCGGCGGCCTGCTGGTCGTCCAGGACGACGAGAACCCCGGGAGCACGCAGAACTTCAAGCTCGTTCCACTCGCCTCGGTGCTGGCCGCGCTCGAGTGGTCGGCACACGACGAGGCTCGGACCGCATCGGTGGGCGTCGACGCCCGCCAACGCAGCGAGGACACCGGACCATGACCGATCGGCCCCACGCCGTGGCGCCCCGGCGCGCCTTCACGCTCATCGAGTTGCTCGTGGTGATCGCCATCATCGCGCTGCTCATCGGCATCCTGATCCCCTCGCTGGGCGCTGCCAGAGACTCGGCGCGGCAGGCCAAGGACGCCTCGAACCTCCGGCAGTTCGGCATCATGTTCATGACCCACGGCAACGACAAAGCCGGGCAGTACAGCACCGGCACGTGGGACAACCGGAGCGAGCGCAGCCAGGGCCCGATGGACGAGAAGGGCTGGGTGGCCGACTTCCGCCTCGGCGGGTACGGCAACCCGGGCGAGCTGCTCAACCCGGCCAGCCCCGGGCAGCACTGCCAGAACCTCGGCCTCTCGCGCATCAACGGGCCGACCGCGTGGAAGAACTTCACCCAGGAAGACATCGACGATCTGGTCAAGCGCGGCTTCAACACCAACTACGCCCTGGCGTGGTACACGGCCCACACCGACATGCTCGACGCGAGCTCGGGCCGGCCCAACGAGCGGGCCTCTACGAAGGGGCCGCTGCGCGAGCAGTGGATCACCGCCAACACATCCACGAGCCGCCTGCCCCTGCTCGGCAACGGCACCGTCCAGGACCGCGACGACTCGGTCATCGTCGAGGGCGAGGAGCTGCCCGCCGCGAAGGAGCTCACCGATGGGCCGCTGCGCGCAACCGGCCCCGGCGGCGCCGTGTGGGGCCGCCAGGACTACACCGACTGGGGGCCCAACCACGGCAAGAGCAGCACCATCCAGCGCGCCGAATACAGCCACGACAAGCTGTACGGCCAGATCGTGTTCGCCGATGGCCACGTCGCCGTGTTCGCCGACTGGACGCGCACCGGCACGTTCGAAGCCACGCCGGCCCAGATCCAGGGCTGGCTCACCCACGAGTACCCCGAACTGGAAGACAAGGTCTACGGCGGCTGGCTCACGCGGCCGGGCCTGAACTTCTGAGCGGCACAGGGAATCAGAACCAGCTTGGCCGCCCGGGCGGGGCGATGTTGGCCACCGCGACGGCGACCGTTCACACGAGAGAGCAGAGGAGACCGAGATGACCAGGACCACCTGCACCGTTGCCGCCCTGGCCTGCGCCGCCGGAACGGCACTCGCCCAGGACACGATCGAGCTGTTCGGCGTGACCTACGACGTGACGCGCTTCGATTACAGCCAGATCACCTTCGAGAACCCGCTCTTCCCGGCTTTCGATCTGACGCTGGTCGAGGTCGAGGGCACGTACTACCTGCCCGACACCGACAGCCTGCTGCTCTCGACCGACGCGCTGGGCGACCAGAGCGGCCCTGACAACGCGATCGTCGAGGTCGATCTCGTGCGCGATGGTGCCGGCGAGATCGTGGGGATCGAGTTCAACCGTGTCGTGAGCTTCGTCGACGCGGCCTCGCAGTTCGACCTGAGCATCGCCGGGCTGACCATCAACACCGGCGACACCGGCCCGGGCGCCGATGGGAACATCGTGGCTGCCAGCGGGGAGCTGTTCCTGATCGGCTTCGACCTGGGCTCGGGCGCGATCGATCCGCTCACGCCGGGGTGCTCGGGCTTTGACTGCGGCCTGCCCACCTCGCCCGAGAACACGAACCTCGAGGACATCGCGTACATCCCTTCTCGCGACGCGTTCTACACCGTCGAGGAAGAAGACGGCCCCGACCACAACGTGGTCATCTTCGGCACGGATGGCGCGTTCCAGGGCTCGTTCCCGGTGGCCGTGACCCTCGATCCCTCGACCTCCGGTTCGCCCAAGGGCATCGTGCACCTGCAGGACGGCGACGCCTCCAACCCGTTCGGGCAGGACGCCATCATCGTGGCCCTGGACGACGAGGGACCGGGACTGCAGGGGCTCGACCTTGACGGCAACCTCCTCGCGTTCGAGTCGCTCACCGACGACATGGGGGCGCCGCGCCTGGATGTCGACGGCCTCGTGCTCCAGCTCGAGAGCCTGGGCTTCGACCGCGACCGCGGCACGCTGTTCCTGACCAACCAGGGCGACGTATTCACGCAGAACTTCCTGTGGGTGCTCGAGCCCCAGGGCACCGCACCCTGCCGGGCCGATATCGACGGTGACGGAGAGCTGACCATCTTCGACTTCCTCGGGTTCCAGAACCTCTTCGATGCCGGTGATCTCGGCGCCGACTTCGATGGCGATGGCGAGTTGACGCTGTTCGACTTCCTCGCGTTCCAGAACGAGTTCGATGCGGGGTGCTAAGCGCCAACTTGGTGTTGTCGGAGTGAAAGACTGACTGGGAGGGGGGCCAATCATCGGTCCCCCATTTCGTTCCATGTCCTGCTGGCGTCGCCGTCCCAGGATCCCGCACCCGCGGCCGTCCCCCTTACGTCCCACTGAAGAAGCCGCCCTGGCGACCCCAGGAAGCGTTGGCGTTCGAGGACCAAGCGTTAATCCTCAAGCATCAGGCATTGAACGAACTCCATCGAGATCCGCGCCCACGTACCCGTGCAACGCACCGGGCGCAGCGAGCACCCCCGCCGGAGCGGGGGTACGTTGCTGGGGGTCGTGTGCTGGGGGCATCGTCACACGATGGCCCCGGTTTATTGCTCCGAAGTGCCGGAGCAGGCGTGGACCACCACGTCGCTGGTCCGATGGCGCCCCTCTCATTGCGGTTCCGACGCGGCTGAGTTAATCAGGGACCTCGTTCTGGATGACCAGCGTCCACATTTGGGACGATTGCATATCGGGATTCTCGATCGTCAACGGGATCTTGACCGGACTGCCCTTGGTCGCCGTGGCAGCCGCCGTGACGGTGACGTTGAATTGGAAACGGCCGCTGTCGATCCATGTGTCGTTGCCAATGGTGACGCCCGATGGCAGCAACGCTGCGTTGTAATCGAGCGTGCATAACTCGTCGAAGTGGCGCCCGCCCAGCGTAACCAAGTAGGTCGACATAACGCCGCTGGTCTCGATCTTGTGGTTGCCCATGCAGTCCGAGCGCTCAGTTCCATCGGAGCCGATGAATCCCGAGGGCGCGGGGGCATCGGTGCTGTTCTGGTGCACCTCGAACCAATCATGGAGCGTCCAGGAGTCGCCGCCATCGGTTACAACCCAGTCGTAGGTTCCGGTAGAGGCGATCTGAGGTACCGAGACCACGACCTTGAAACTCGTGCTGGTGACGTCGGTCGCGGCCCCGATGGTCCACCCGGTGCCGCCCCCGGCCAACGCAACCGTAGGGCTGCTAA
Organism: Phycisphaerales bacterium; assembly: GCA_965227775.1. Lineage (GTDB taxonomy): Bacteria > Planctomycetota > Phycisphaerae > Phycisphaerales > UBA1924 > JAHCJI01. The sequence goes on along the minus strand of OZ245777.1, from coordinate 2,790,751 downwards.
ATTCCGTTCCGCGGAACGTCAGTTCCAGGTTTGTTTGCCCCTGTGTGGCCGATGACGGCGTCACGCTCACGATCGACACGTGCGCGGGTGCCTTTGATGCACTATTTGGCAGGTACGCGGCATCCTTCGCCGCCTGCACGACAAGGTCGTTCCACATCTGGCCAGGCGTGGTCGCATCGATCTGGCAACCACACTCAAACTGGTGGCGCCCTAGGTCAACAGAGGCGTTGACGACCCCTCCGAGCGTCGCTTCGGTGAAGAACGTCTCGAGGTACGAGGCGGTCTTCAGCGCGTTTTCGGTCTTGTTGTCTTGGAGCCACACGCGCGCCATGTAGTCAATGCCCGCAGTGGTCGACCCGGTCGGTGTGATGTCGTCGGCGATCTCGAGGCCGCGCTCGATCTGGCCTTCCCACCACTTGTCTTCGTCACCGTCCCGCTCGACCTGTCCCCCGCCCGCGTACAGCCGTCCGTCGATGAAGTCGGACTCCTCGAGCAAGTCTCGCAGGTCCTCGTCGACGCTCCACCATGGGAACGTCCCTGCACCCGGGTGGGGCACGAAGGTCGGCAGATAGGCATCGCCTCTCCACGGGCTGTCCGTAGTCGCCGTCTGGCTGTTCCGCGCGGCTGGGAGGTTGTACCACCCGAACTTGTCGAGATTCCCGAACGCCGAATGGGCTCTGAGGTCGTTAATGAAGTTCTTGCCAAAAGGGATTATCGCAGTGGAGTGGGTCTCGATGGCAGACTGAGAAGAGTACTCGGGAATGTGCGCGCGGGCCTGCATGAATCGACCCCAGTAGTACCCGCTGAAGTGGAGCGTCTCATTGTCGAGTTGGAACCAGCGCCCGTTGCTCAGAGGATCGTCGGCTAGGTTCAAGTCGATTTGCGCCTTCGCTTTTGTCAACCAGTGGCCATACGCAGCTTGTCCAGACAATTCAGTCGAGCCATCCTTGATCTTCAGCGTGGGCGTTGACGTCGCGTCAACCCACGCGAACTTCTTGTTCGTACCGTCTGCGTACGACGCCCCCGACCGGATTTGGAGCACCGTCTGCGTAAACCACCGGTAATTCATCTCGGTGGGGCCGAAGTCGTGCGCCTCGCTCCACGCCGTGCTGCCGTCGGCGACGGTGTCGACCCAGTGGTTGCCGACGCCGAGGTACAGCTTGCGGGTCACGGTGTCCGTTTCGGGAAACTCGAACGCACGCTGGAACTCCAGGTAGTCGGCGGGATCGAGAGTGCCATCACCGTTGAAGTCAGCGCGGCGATGGTTCTGGTTGAACAGCCGCTCGAACTCCATGTAGTCAAAGAGATCGACGCGTCCGTCACGATCCAAGTCCGCACGACCCGATTGGGCCATGAGTATCGATGCCTGCGAGAGCACTGCGATCGATGCGAAGACAATCGATGTGGTACGTTGCATAGGTAAACCTCCGTATTGCTATACACGATCCACTCCATGTTGTACTACCAGATTTACGCCCAGAATATCCCAAATTACCCATACACCCACAATTCTTAACACAATCGGCCTTCTGGCTGCGCCGGGACGTTGGATCGCCGTGCGGGCCCGCGTGGAGACACCTTCAGCTACTTCTGTTAGGACTCGGTAGTGGGGGCGCACCACGAAGTTGACTGGAACGCATACCACCGAATCGAGTGTGCTCCGCCAATCGGTGCTTGATCGCTCGCAGGACACCGAGGTAAGGAAACGAGCAGCGTCCGACGTCTCCACCCTCGCAGGGCCATCGTTCCAATCTCTAGCGAACCCGTGCAACGCACGGCGCGCAGCGAGCACCCCCGCCGGAGCGGGGGCGCGTCGCTGGGGGTCGGCATTGGGACGTTGGGGCAGGACGCCTTACGGGCAGCCGGCGCCGAACGCGTTCTGGAAGCAGAGGAAGTCCCACAGCTCCAGCAGGCCGTTGCCGTCGCAGTCGGCCGCCAGATCGCCCGCGCTAAAGCTGTTCTGGAAGGCCAGGAAGTCGAAGATCGTCAGCGAGCCGTCCCGGTCCTGGTCGGCGAAGCACGGCAGGAACACCGGCTCACCGAAGATGAAGTCGTCCATGACGACGAGATCGTTCGCGGGCCACGCCTCGGCCACGCCCTCCTCCAAGGCCGTGTCACCCGAGACGATGCGCACCCGCGTGACGATGGCCTCGTCGTACTTCACGCCCAGGAACGAGAGCGACTCGTTGTCGATCGGCGCCGACGGCACGAAGTAGGTGCCCAGCACCTCGTCGTCGAGGCCGTAGAACGTCAGGCTGGTCTGGCCCGAGGTGTCGACGTCGCTGAAGACGGCGCCGAAGCCGGTGCTGGCGGCGGGGCGGTCCTCGCCGGGGATGCGGAAGTGCACGTCCAGCACGTTGTCGCCGATGGGCGTGAACAGGCGCTCGGGGCTGAAGACCGAGAACAGGCCGTCGTAGCTGGCGTCGATGTTGCTGAACTCGACGCCCACGCCGCTGGCCTGCGTGGCCGAGAGCTGGAAGCCGGTGCCGTCGGTCGTGAAGACCACGCCGCGGGCACGGGGGAAGGCCGGGAAGTTGAAGAAGTCGCCTGGGAAATCGTTGGGAGCGCTGACGGCGTCGGGGGCGGCGTCCCAGTCGATCTGGCGGCGGCCGCTGCCCACGCTGCCCGGCTCGGGGCGGTTGAGCTCGCCCAGGGCGTCGCGGAATGCATCGACGGTGTCGGCGATGTCGTCGGCCTGGGCGCCCCAGTCGCCGAAGACCTGCGGGTCATCCGCGATGGCCGAGGCCGTGAGCGCGGCGATGGTGGTTCCGGCGATGGAGACGACGAAGCGAGAACGGTTCGTGCGAGTCATGGCGTATCCTCTCGTGTCGGTTTTGGCCCCCGGCGGTGCGCCGCGGGGCCGGCTCTTGGGTCGCACGCCGCCTCCCTCCGGCAGCGTGACACATGGGTCTGGCCCGAGATATGCAAACCGCCGCGGGAGGGCGCAAGACGTTCGCGACTTTTTTTGATCCGCTGCTCTTTGGGCCGTCGCGCCCGCGCACCATGGACGAAGACCTCACACAACTCCTCGAACGCGTCGGCTCGGGCGATGACCTGGCCCGAGAGGAGCTCGTGGGGCGCGTGTACGACCGGCTCCGCGCCATGGCCGGGCGCGAGCTGCGCGGTTCCCACGCGCACTCGCTGCACGCGACCGCGCTGGTTCACGAGGCGTACGAGAAGCTCTTCGGCTCCGCCACGCCCGACTTCGAGGGACGCAACCACTTCTTCGGCGCCGCCGCCAACGCCATGCGCCAGGCGGCCGTGCAGCACGCCCGCGAACGCCGGGCCCAGAAGCGCGGCGGCGACTGGCAGCGGGTAACGCTCACCGGGCTCGATCTCTCTGGCTCGGGCAGCCCCGTGGCCGGTGGGCCGGTCGAGATGTTGGCCCTGGATGCGGCGCTGGAGGAGCTGGCGCGGCTGAGTTCGAGGCAGGCCCGCATCGTGGAGCTGCGATTCTTCGCGGGCCTGACCGTCGACGAAGCCGCCGCCGTGCTGGGCGTGTCGCCCCGCACGGTCGAGCTCGACTGGCGGACCGCGCGGGCGTGGCTGCGCGATCGGCTCGCGCAGGGCGAAGAGCACGCGTGATGGACGCGACCCGGTACGAGCGCGTGACGGAGATCTTCCAGGCGGTGTGCGACGTTCCGCGTGAAGAGCGCGACATGGCGTTGCACGAGGCCTGCGGCGGCGACCACGAGCTGCGCGCCGCCGTCGAGCGCATGCTCGCCAGCGATGACGAGTCGCAGGGCTTCCTGGAGCCGCTCCCGCACGCGCGCCCACCGCGTGCGGGAGCGCGAGCGTCCGGCGCGGGCACGGAGGGCGCCGCGATCCGCCGCGTCGGCCGCTACCGCATCATCGGCGAACTCGGCCGCGGGGGCATGGGCGTGGTGCTCCGGGCCATCCAGGAAACGCCCCGGCGCGAGGTCGCCATCAAGCTCATCAAGCCCGAGCTGTTCGGTCGCTCGTCGGACGAGCGTCTGGAGCGCGAGGCGGAGATGCTCGGTCGCCTCCGCCACCCGGGCATCGCGCCGATCATCGAAGCCGGGCGGGCGCCGGTCGTCGACGCCGATGGGGCGAGCGAGGACCGCCCCTTCATCGCGATGGAGCTGGTCGAGGGGCGGCCCCTCAACGAGTTCGCCGAGGCGAAGCAACTCTCGACGCGAGATCGCGTCCGGATCCTGGCCGACCTGTGCGATGCGCTCCAGCACGCACACCAGCGCGGCGTCGTGCACCTGGACCTTAAGCCGGCCAACATCCTCGTCGACGAGCACGGCGTTGCACGCGTGCTGGATTTCGGCGTCGCCAAGGCGCTCGACCACGGCGTCGAGGCGCGGCTCGCCGAGGGCGGGAGCGTGGTGGGCACGCTCGCCTACATGCCCCCCGAACAGCTGACCGGCCACCTAAGCGACCTGGACACCCGGGCGGACATCTTCGCGCTCGGGGCGGTCGGCTTCGAGCTGCTGACCGGACAGCCGCCCCGCCGCATGCCGTCGATGCGCGTCGAAGCCAGGCCAGGCGCGGGCGACGCCCACCAAGCGGCCCGGGATGCGCTGCTCGGTGCGCTCGTGGCCCCGACCCCGGCCGCGCACGAGGCCGACCCGAGCATCGACCAAGAGCTCAGCGCTGTGCTTGCCCGTGCGATGGCGCCCGACCGCGAGCACCGCTACGCGTCGATCGGACAGCTGGGGACCGATCTGCGGCGGTGGCTGGGCTACGAGCCCGTCGAGGCGCGCGACGCCGGCATCGTGCGCCGCGCGAGCTTGTTCGCGCGGAGGCATCGGCCGGCGGTCATTGCCGGCTCGATGGCGGTCTTCGTCGTGCTTGGCGCCATCGGCCTGATCGTGGCGAGCATGATCAACGCACATGCGCTCGCCGATCGCGAGCGCGCGGCCACGCGCGCGGCGGAGCTGGCGATTATCGAGGCCGAGGCCGAAGCCGAGCGTGCCGGCCGCATGGGCGCGTTCCTGCAGAACGCAATCTTCGGCGTCGACCCCGAGGAGGTTGGCCCGGACGCGAGCTTCTTCGATGCCCTCGAGTACGCGTCGCGGCGCATCCATCGTGACCTGGCCGATGCACCGCTGGTCGAGGCCGAGGTGCGGTACTCGCTGGGCTTCGTGTACCGACGGCACTCGATGTTCGGCCCGGCGCGCAGGCACATCGAGGCGTCGCTGCGGATCTGGCGCGAGCAGCTGGGTGAGGGCGACCCGAAGACGATCGCCGCAGCAGAGGAAGTCGCCTACCTCATGCTGCTTGTCGACGGGCAGGCCGAGGCGGCAGCAGATCGACTCGAGCACATCCTCGATCTGCAGGCCGCCGAGGGGCGGGCCGCTTCGGCGGAGGCGGGTTGGCAGCACCTGAAGCTGGGTCGAGCATTGCTCGCGCTCGACCGCCCAACGGAGGCCAGGTCCACGATCCGGGTCGCAGGCAACCTCCTGGCTCGCCATTACGGGGAGCCGTATCGGGCACGTGCGATGGCCTGGGATGCGCACATGGTGCTCGCCAGCGGTGATGCCGCGCAGGCGGTCTCGACGGCTCGCGAGGCGCTGGCCCTTATCGAAGGCGCGAGTGAGCAGGCGTACGCCGAGGCTCACGTTCGCACCGTGCTCGCGAGAGCGCTCGTACAAGTCGGAGAAGTGGACGAAGCACGGTCTCAAGTCGATGCGGCCTTCGCGATCTTGGGCGTGCGCTTACCCGACGATCACATCGACATCGCCGATGCGCACGAAGTCGCCGCGCGGCTGGAACTCGCCGCCGGGAACACGCAGGCCGCGGTCAATCACGCCGAGGCGGTTCATCGCATCCGCTCGAGCAGGCTGGGGCCCGATCACCCGGACCTCATCATCGCACAGGCCCTGCGCACGATGGCGAGCACCGCACCGGAACGGCCCCTGGAGGCAATGCGCCAGATCGATGACCTCTTCCATAGCGCTGAGCAGTTGGTCGGTGCTGACCACCGCCTGTCGCTGGAGTTGCTCGAGATGTCTCTGCGTACTGCCGAGCGAGGCGGCGACTCGCTGGCCGCAAGGAACAAGACCCTTGTCATGCGCGACCTCCGTGAGCGGCGATCGAAGCGGCTCGCCGAGGCCGACCAGCGATAACGCTCCAGATTCCGGCCGCGTGGTTGGGGCACGTCCTGCAGCCACCATCTCGCTGAACCGTCCGCGACGTCGCACCTGGAAGTTGCGCCCCAATCGGCGGCCGGGCACGCTCGGAGGCCAGCCGGCCCACGGCATGCTCCCGGCCGTTGTCCTGCGTATGCTGCGCACGCGGGGAGCATCTGCCTGCGTGGCAGGGGGGCACGCGTGTTCCAACCCGATCCTGGTTCGTACTGGTCCCTGGTGCTCGACAGGCTCATCGGCGCGGCTCCGATGTTGGTCGTCGTGATCATTGCACTCTGCTTCGGCCTGGCCGCCCTCCGAAGATCGCGCGGGCCCGCCACGCTCGTTGTGATCGCGTGCGCGGTATCGATCACCAACGGCTTAGCCACCACGCTCGGGCAGGCGTGGCTGTACCACCGGCAGTACACGGACGGCTTCATCGAAGACCTCAGGTCCTGGATGATCGCGCTTGGCCTCGCAGCCACGGTAATGCACGCGTGCACCTTTGGGCTGCTTGTCGTCGCGGCGCTGTCGTGGCGCACGGCCGGCGAGCCTCAGAGGGCCGCACCGCAAGCCACCGCCATGCTCCCCCACGGCGAATCGACGCCGATCTCCAAGGCGTTGTTCCTCGGCACGATCTACGGGGCGGCCATCGCGGCGTGGGTCGCCATCGTCCCGATGGTCGTATTGACAATCGAGGGCGATCGCGACACGGTCGCTATCGCGCTCGTACTGATGGGCCTGGTCGTTCTGCTCGTGATCGCCAGTGCGGTGATGCTGGTGGTTCTGCTGTACAAGCTGTGGGCATCGATCCAGCCCACACGGACCACGCCGGGCAAGGCCATCGGCTTCCTTTTCATCCCCCTCTTCAATTTCTACTGGGTGTTTCGGGTCTACCGCGGCTGGTCGGTCGAGGCCAACCGTTTCGTTCAGCAGCACGGCATTGAGGCGCCACGCTCAAGCGTTGGGCTGGCGACGGCGTTGTGCGTGCTGCTGGTGCTCTCGGCGATTCCCTACGCCGGCGTGCCATTCGGGCTGGTCGCGTCGATCCTGGCGTTCCTGCACCTCAACCGAGCGATCATGATTGCGAACGCGATCCGCAGGCTGCGATGTTCGGGCGTCGCCGATGCCTTGGGACATGATCGATCGCCAGGTGGGTCCTTCACGTAGCCTCGAACACGGCTGCGTGTGATACAGGCAATGTGTGCGAGCTCGCAGGCCTAGTCCGATGACAGGTACCGGATCAGGTTGAGCGCGAGCCGGCGGTTGTCCAGGCGGGTGATGTCCGTGCCTTGCCCGCCTTCGTTGAAGAACGTGTTGCGGTCGAAGTGCACCGCGAACGCGCCCTCGCCGAAGCGCCCGATCGCCAGGGCCGCGTCACGCTCGCCGACCACGCGGGAAGAACCGCGGCCGTTGTTTACCGACGGCTCGCCGTCGTTGTTGCGGGTCTGGGCGCCGGGCCTGGCGCGGGCGATGATCTCGGAGCGCACGCCGTCGGCCTCGTCCACGGGAACCACAACCGGCGACACCCCCTCGCCATCGAACGCGTCGACGCCCCGGAGCACGGGATGGTCGGGCGCCACGAAGTCGCCGTCGGCCCGCCGCAGCGCGTACGTGCCCTGGTCCTGCTGGAGCATCCAGCCGAAGCGGTCCAGGAAGTGCTGGTCCGATGCGGTGGAGTCGGCCCAGTCGGAGCCGAAGTTCGCATCGGCGATGAACAGAACCGCGCCGCCGCGTTCGATGTAGCCCGCGATCGCGTCGACGTGCTCGGGCCCATACGCCGCGTTGTTCGAGCCCATGACGATCACGTCGTACGCCGCGAGGTCCTTCTCGTGTAGCGGCACCGGCGCGCCGGTCGTGAGCCCACTCTCCGGTGCGCCCACCTCCAGCGGCTCGACGACCTGCGAGACTTCGAATCCATCGGCCCGCAGCGCCTCGGCCAACGCGTGCCACCCGGTGTTCCGCGTGCCGGACGTCTCGTCGTTGATGTCGGCAAGCTGGGCGGTGAGATTGGCGTCGGATGACTGGTAGAAGAACCCACCGGAGCGCTCAGCGCCGCGGACGAAGAGGACGTGGGGCGGGTCGGACAGTGGTGCAGCAAGTGTGGCCAACAACGCAGGCAATGCTATCGAAAGAATCACTTGTGCTACCTCCGAGAGATTCAGGCGTCGACCGACTGCCGCTCACCGAGGGGTGGCTGGTCCCTGCGGCCGCACTCCGGGCACGGCGCCCGTACGCCATCGAGAACGGGCAGGCCCGCGAGTACGTACCCACATGAAGCGCACACGTCGTGGCCAAGCTCCCGCAAGGCGCGGCGCATGGCGCCGCGGAGCAACGGTGTAAAGATGAAGAACCAACAGGGGATCAATAGCGCGGGCGTGAGCAGGCCCGCGGCGGCGATCTCCACACCCTTGGGCAGGCCAACCAGCCGACCCAACCACATCAGCGTGAGACCAACGATCCAACCCAAGGCGATCATGCACAGCACGCCTAGGCCCACCATCAGGCCGTAGCGCTTATCGGTTGATGCGATGTCGTTGACACGCGTCTCCAGCGACCGAAGCTCATCACGATCAAGGTCGAGCCGCCCGTTGGTGGCTAGCTCGACAAGGTATCGGCGGGTCCGCGACATTGTTCGACTCTAGGAACGAGCCGTTGATGCACGAAGTCCAACATCACCTCACTCCTAAAACACGCGTTGGGTGCGGCCGGGCTGGGTGCCGTCCTCCATCGATGAGGCGTGGAACCGGCCTATCTCCCGATTGCAGACTCGCCGACAGTCTGCGGTGGGAACGCAAACCGCTGGCGCGAGCGCATCCCCTACGATTGGGCCGCGAGCCCGCGGAGCCAAACCAAAGCAAACGCGACCATCACGTACAGCCCGCTCGCGAGCAGCAGGTACACGAGCAGGCCCACGCTGTGCCGCGGCCGCCAGCCGCGGAATGCGGCGGGGAACAGGCACGCGGTGAGGGCGTATGCCGCGACGCCTCCCGCGACGGCACCGGCGTACCACCATCGCTCCATATCACGTACGAACCAGGCGTCACCGAGTTGCCACGTGCAAGCGAGCAGGCCCGCCATGGCGGCCAGGGCGATCGTGAACACGACCGCTGCGGCAATGAATGGGCCGGGGCGGTCGGCCGCCTCGCCGGGCGTGTACTCGTGTCCACACTCGGGACACACCACGCGAGGCTCGTCGCCCTGGCGTGCGGCGTCGTACTGGCATCGGGGGCATCGCGTCATGCCTAGTGATGGTACGCGCGGCGGATCTCCTGGCCGTTTGGATGTCTGTCCGGCTCGTCGCCGCCGGTTGACCCGCCCGGCCCCCCGCGCTTCACTGGTGCGTGCGACCCAACCCTCCCCAGACCGCGCAGCCCAAGCGGCCGATCCTCTTCACGGCCTTCGAGCCCAGCGGCGACGACCATGCCGCCCCGGTCATCGCCGAGATCATCGAACGGCAGCCGGAGCGGCCCGTCTACGCCTGGGGCGGGCCCAAAATGGAGGCCGCCGGGGCGGTCGTCATCGAACGCACCGGCGAGAACGCCGTCATGGGCATGCCGGGCTTGGCCAAGATCCGCGAGCACAAGCGCATCAACGCCCGCATCCGCAAGTGGATGGCTAGCCACAAGCCCGTGCTGCACGTGCCCGTCGATTCGCCAGCGGCGAACTTCCCCATCGCGGCCATGGCCAAGGCGGGCGGCACCGGCGTGGTGCACCTCGTCGCACCCCAGGTATGGGCGTGGGGCTCGTGGCGCGTCGCCAAGCTGCGCAGGCTGACGGATCTAGTGCTTTGCCTGCTGCCCTTTGAGGAAGGCTGGTTCACGACGCGAGGCGTGCCCGCACGGTTCATCGGCCACCCGCTCTTCGACCACGAGCTGGATCCCCAGCGCGTGCTTGATCGAGCGAGGGAGCTGCCCGAGTTCGGCAAGGGTGAAGCAACAGGCCCGTGGCGGATCGGCCTGTTCCCCGGCAGCCGCCCGAGCGAACTCGAGAAGAACCTGCCGTTACTCCTCGGCGCGTTCCGCGAGCTCGCCGCGTGCGAGAAGTGCCGGCGTGATGGGCGCGCGCCCGTCGCGATGATCGTGGCCGTCAACGATGCCGTGGAGCAGCGCCTACGGGACTTGGCAGACCGCCACGGCGGCGTGCCCGAGGGCGTGGGCTTCATCGCTGGCGATACCGACTCAGCCGTGCGCTGGGCTGAGCTGGCGCTGGTCGTCAGCGGCACGGTCACGCTGCAGATTGCGCGGCAGGCGCGGCCGATGGTCGTCTTCTACAAGTCCAACGAGTTCCTGTACAACCTGATCGGCCGGTGGATCGTCTCGACGCGGTACTTCACACTGCCCAACCTGATCGCCGGCACGAAGGTCGTGCCCGAACTGGTGCCGCACTTCGGCGGGCCCGAGCCCATCGCGATGGCCGCCCGCACCCTCATTACCGAACCCGAGGCGATGGCCGAGCAGATCCAGTCGCTGCGTGACATCGCCGGTCGGTTCGATGGGCTCGAGGCCTCGATGGCCGCCACCGACGCCATCCTGGAGCAGGCCGCCCGCCGCGAAGGCTGAGCCGAAGTCCATCTGCACCGCCTCTCAGGTGTCCGCAGGGCGGTTCCTTCCCGCTCGTTACGCTGTTGTGACGCACCAACGGCCGATCAAGAAGTATCACTAACTATTGGTGCGGGCCGGCCTCTTTCTCTCCCCTCGGCCCGCCCAGGAGGTGACCCATGATCAGGCGGCATGCTCTCAAGGTTCGGACGACACACGCGGCTCGCGGCGGCTTGCTCGCCCTTGCCCTCGCGGCGACGGCGGCATTGCCCGGCAATGCCAGGGCCCAACTCTCGGAAGAGATCGGCCGGCCGGGCGTCAACATCGTCGTGCCGCAGCGGCGCGTCTGGCTGCAAGGCGAAACGCGCTCGCAGATCGAGATCACGTCGGTGCAGGTCTCGGCCAAGGCGACCGGCCAGGCCGCCAGCACGACCATCCGTATGACGCTGCACAACCACGGCGGAAGCCAGGCCGAGGCCCAGGTGCTGCTGCCCGTGCCCGACGGCGCGGCCATCGGGCAATTCGTGCTGGAAGGCCTGGGCGAGCAGGGCATCGCCAAGATCATGCCCGCCGACGAGGCACGCGCGATTTACAACCGCATCGTCGCCTCGATGCGCGACCCGGCGCTGCTTGAGTTCGTCGGCACGAGCCTGGTTCGTTCGAGCGTCTTCCCGGTGCCCGCCAATGGCGAGCAGACCGTCAGCATGACCTACGACCACGAGCTCGACGCAGATGGCGACCGCATCGAGTACGTGCTGCCGCGCTCGGCCGAATTGATGCTCCAGGGGGCGCCGTGGTCCTTCGCGATGGACGTCAACGGCGCGCGGCCGATCGCGACCGTGTACTCGCCCACGCACGATATCGCGACCGAGACGCCGAGCGCCACGAGCGTCAAGGTCTCGGTCTCGCCAGAGGCGTTCAGCGGCACGCCCGGCCCGCTCCGCGTGGGATGGCTGCGCGAGCCGCTGGAGGCCGGCATGCTGGCCAGCTCGTTCGTGGCGTATCCGGACAGCGCTGGTGGCGGGTACTTCATGCTCGTCGCCGGTCCCCCCGCGCTGCCCGATGACGGCGACCGCGAGCCAGTCAAGCGCGAGGTCACGCTCGTGATCGACAAGAGCGGCTCGATGCGGGGTGAGAAGATCGTGCAGGCCCGCGAGGCGGCCATCCAGGTCATCAGCGGGCTGAACGAGGGCGAGTACTTCAACGTCATCGCCTATTCGGACACGATCAATAAGCTCAGCGCCGGCGCGGTCGAGAAGACCACCCAGACCGAGGCCGAGGCCATCGCGTTCATCGAGGCCATCACCGCGGTTGGCGGCACGAACATCCACGATGCCCTCATGTCAGCCGTGCGCACCGAGCCCGCCTCGGGCGTGCTGCCCATGGTCATCTTCCTGACCGACGGACTGCCGACGGTTGGTGTGACCCAGGAGAGCGCGATCCGCGAGGCCGTTGCGAAGTGGAACAAGCACGACCGCCGCGTCTTCGGATTCGGCGTGGGCTACGACGTCAACGCACCGCTGCTCACCGCCATCAGCCGAGAGACTCGCGGCGCGCCGACGTTCGTGCTGCCGCAGGAGAGCGTCGAGGCCAAGGTGGGCCAGGTGTTCCGCCGGCTTACCGGTCCCGTGCTGGCCTCTCCCAAACTCACGCCCAGCAAGACGGCGAGCGTGCAGGATATGCTGCCCGGCGATCTGCCAGACATCTTCGAGGGCGACCAGCTCGTCGTGCTGGGCCGCTATACCGATGAAGACGAAAACCTGACGTTCACGCTCGCCGGCGATGGCGCGGGGGGCAAGCGCAGCTTCCAGATGACCTTCGACCCAAGCCGGGCAAGCGTCGAGCACGCTTTCGTACCGCGCCTCTGGGCCCAGCGCCGCATCGCGCAGCTCGTCGACGCCGTGCGGCAGGCCGGTGCTGATGGCAAGGGCGAACTCAGTGATGAACTCATTTCCGAGATCGTCGCCCTCAGCACACGATGGGGGATCCTGACGGAGTACACGTCGTTCCTGGCGATCGAGGCGGGCGTCGCGATCGACAATCAGATGGCACTCCGAGCAGAGACCGCAGACAGGGAAGGCGCGACTCGTCTTGACAGCCGGATGCGGGTGGCTGCGGCCAGAGAACCTGCCGCTCCCTCGCGCCAGAGTGTCCTCTACAGCCTGGAATCCGCTGTCGATGATCGAACGGGTGTTGGCGCTGTGCAGCAGGACGCCGTCAACTACCAGACGATGACCGCCAAGAGCGTTGCCGCCAACCGCATGCAGACCGCAGGCGGCGCACAGGTCATCCTCACCGGCATGCGACAGGTTGGCGATCAGACGCTCTTCAGCCGGGGTGGTCAGTGGGTTGATTCCTCATTGCTCGACGCGTTCGAGGCCAACAATGCCGATGTGGACGAGACCGTCGAGTTCGCGAGCGAGCGGTACTTCGAGCTGGCCGAGGAGCTGCTCGCCGAGCGTCGCCAGGGCGTGCTCGCCTTGGGGCGAGACGTGCTGCTCAACCGCGGCGGCAGGGTGATCCTCGTCCAGGCACCCCGAGCCGAGAACCCCTGATGGCCCGTGCCCGCGTGCTCATCGTCGAGGACGACGCCGGCGTGCGAAAGGCTGTTGCCGACGCCCTCGATGCGTTCGGCTACGACTCCGAGTCGGCCAAGGACGGCCAGGAGGGCCTCTCCCGCGCATTGGGTGAGGCCTTCGACCTCGTCCTGCTCGATGTTCGAATGCCGAGGATGGACGGGCATGCCGTGCTCGCCGAGCTTCGTCGGTCCAGGCCCGGCCTTCCGGTCATCTTCCTCACCGCCAGAGGCGAGAGCGACGAACGCGTGAAGGGCCTGCGCGGCGGCGCTGACGACTACGTCGTCAAGCCTTTCGGTACCGAGGAACTCGTCGCGCGCATCGAGGCGGTGCTGCGCCGCAGCCCCGAGCGCCCAATGTCGGTCGAGTCGATCACGCTTGATGGCCTCACGATCAACCTCGCCCGCCGCGAACTCGTACGTGATGGCCAGCGGCCGCTCCAGATCACCGAGAAGGAAGCCGCGCTGCTGAGCTACCTTGCCGGTAGCCCGGGGCGTGCGATCTCGCGCGACGAACTCCTCAGTCGTGTGTGGGGGCTCGATCCCCGTGGCATGCGGACACGCACCGTCGACATGGCCGTCGCACGATTACGCGAGCAGCTCGGTGATGATCCGAGCGATCCGAGGTTCATCGTGACCGTGCGCGGCAAGGGATACATGCTCGCCGGAGCCGTCGCAGCGACGGATAGCATGAGGGAAGAGGCCGCCGGCTAGTTGCGCACGAAGCGAGTCATCCCGTGGATCATCTACGTCGTGTGCGCCCTGGCGGTGCTCGAGGGGCTTGGCTACGCCGGTTACAAGGCGTTGGATCTGCAGCGTCAGCAACGACAGGACGAGGCCGCCCGGCTCGCGCTCTGGCGAATCGATAGCGCGCTCACGGCCGTGCTCGCCGCCGAGAGCGCCAGGCCCTACTTTCACTACCGGGCGTTTCATCCCGCCGAGCGCGCGTACAGCGCCATGCTCGGGCCCGTCGAGCCCGGTGAGGTCCTGGTGCCCAGCCCCCTGCTGACGCGCGTGCCGCCCTTCGTTCGATTGCACTTCGAGGTGGGGCCCGATGGACAGGTCACCAGCCCACAGGCACCCGATGGCAACCTGCGAGATCTCGCCGAGTCGGAATACGTTGCCGCCGATGATGTCATCGCCGCCGAGGCATTGCGCCTCATGCTCGCGGAGTTGCTGCCCAATCAGCCGCCAGAACGGGTGACGCTTGGGACGACCCCGCAAGACATCATCGATGAAGATCAGCTCGCCCGCCAGGAGACCGCCGCCGCCGCCCAGCTCGCTGAATCTCCAGCCCGCACCGAGCAAGCGCGAGCAGACATGCGGAGCCAGCTCCAGAGCGAGTCCGCCCATGGGTCGCCGGTACAGCAGGAGCCCGCCGCCGAGCTCGAGAACCAGCGCAACACCCCCGTGCCCGCCTCTCGCGCACGGCGCGCACCGGCAACGAAGACCGTCATCGATCAGCCAGAAGTGACGCTCGGCCCGCTCTCGGCGATGTGGCTGGCGGGCGAAGAGCTCGTGCTCATGCGAGACGTGATCGTGGGCGAGACAACGCTTCGGCAGGGCGTCTGGCTCGACTGGCCGTCGCTCCGTGGATGGCTGCTCGCACAGGTCGAAGGTGTGACGCCGGGCGCCGAACTCCGCCCCGGTTCGAGCGCTTCGAGGTCGCTCGCGGTCATTCCCGCCGCTATCAAGGTGCCCGAGCATGGAAACGTACTCGGCGAGCTCGCGTCGCCCCTCGGCATTGTCCTACTCCTCACGTGGGCGGCCGCGTTGCTGGCAGTTATGGCTATCGGCATCGTCTTGCGGCTGGCGACCAGCCTCGCCGAACGCCGGGGTCGATTCGTATCGGCCGTCACGCACGAGCTGCGTACACCGATGACAAGCGTGCGCCTCTACGCCGATCTCCTGGCAAGCGACGCGGCATCGGACGAGTCTCGTCGTACCAAGTTCGTCACCACCCTTCGAGAGGAGTCCGCGCGCCTGGCGCGCATTATCGAGAACGTTCTTGCCTACGCGAGGCTTGGCAGGCCGAATGGAGATGGGGAGGCCGATCAGATCACGATCGGAGCGCTCATCGACCGAGCATTGCACGAGCAGGCGGCCTCGTTGCAGCAGGCAGCGCTTGACGTACAGCGGGACATCGATGACAGCACGGTGGGTGCCCGCATCGACGCGGATGGTGATGCCGCCATCCGCATCCTGGGTAATCTCGTCGAGAATGCCTGCAAGTATGCACACCCGAATGAACGAGCAGAGCTTTGCATCAGTGCTCGGCAGGCCGACGGCATGGCCGCGATCACGGTCCGTGATTGGGGGCCGGGCGTCCCCGATCGCGAGCGAAGACGAATCTTCGAGCCGTTCCATCGGGCCCAGCGGGACGAGTTGCGTGAGAACGGTCTTGGCCTTGGCCTGGCGCTCGGACGCGGGCTCGCCAAGCAACTCGGTGGATCGCTTGAGCTCGACGAGACCAACATCGGTGCCAGCTTCACGCTGCGGCTGCCGATCGCTCGTTAGGGAAGACGCGTCTCGCGAGCTTGCTGTGCCAAATCCGTGCGGAGATCCCACGCCGATGGATCGACCCGTACTCGACCGATCGACTCTTGCCCAGGAAGCAAGGGCCTGGGCCATGTCCCACGCGGCCCGTCGTGTGGCACGTACTGCGCGCCAAGCAGGATCGTGCCATCGGACTCGAGCCAAGATCGATCGATCGGCAGCGTGAATGCCCAGCGATCGGTGTCGGTGGTCAGCATCGCTAGCTGACCCGCGCCCTTCTCGAAAGTTGTAAGCCCAGAGCAACGAACCACGACTTCTGCATGGGGTCGATTCGATGGTCCAAACGCAAGTCGCATCGCGTCGAGCTCTCGGGAACCACCGCCAGAGGTTGGCAGTTCGCACGGCGGGCTGCGGACCTCGACATAGAGGACCCAGCCGCTGTCTGACGACCCGGGCGCGTCGAGCCGCGTGTCGCGTTGCACCAAGCCGCCCACCCAGCCGGGCTGACCGGGAGAGGACGACGTTGCCGTGCCCGTAAGTAGCCCCTCGAGCGTCCAATCGTTCCAAAACGGACCGATCGCGAGTCCCGGTGGCTCGAGCGGGACCGCGTCCGCCGAAACCTGCAGCGTCTTCGTGCGGCCGCCAAGGCGAACCTGCCAAGCCGACGCGACAGTCGGAGCGTCTCGCCGAGGCGGCGCTGGAACCAGCGCGATCGAGCCGGGCTCGAGCAGTCCGTATGCCTCCCAGCGTCCGCCCGGCGCGCGCGTCGAGAGCAACGCCGCCGATGGCATCAGGTTCACGACCGCGATCGCACCCCCGACAACACCGCCAGCGTCGTTGGCCACCCACGCCAGCCACTGCGGCTGTCGCTCGAGGAATGCCGCAACCGTCCGTTTGATGCTCTCATCGCTCGCGCCCGGCCGCAGGATCGCGATGATCAGGCTCTGGATGGCCTCGGCGTCGATCGGCCAGACCGGGACGACAGTCTCGGGCGCGGCGAGCCAGCGCGTTAGCGCATCGGCAAGCCGTTGCGCAAGGCTTTCATCAATGTCGCCCAGGCGTCGCATCGCAGTCGCCCACCGCTCGGCCGATTGCTCAGCCCACGACTCCAGCACCGGGTCGTCCCAACGGGCCGGCGGTGCTTCGTGTCCGATGCGCCGCAGAGCGAGTTCGGCCCGCCACCGAATGCGAGGATCGCTGAGCTCATTCGCTACCAATACGATCGCTTGTTCCAAAGTTAGATCGACATCGATCGGCGATGGCGACACGGCCGACTGGCCGGCGACATCCGGGACGAGCCAAAAAGCCGGCACACGGCGCCCCTCCATCCAGACCGATTGCCCAAGACCATCCGCCGGAATCGGCGCTTGCACGAGCACCTGCGCATCTTCCATACCCGAACTCGTGCGTCGCCATGCGGAAGCCGCACCGAGCCAGCCTGGCTCACCCGACTGCTGTCGAGCGAACGCATGCGCGCGAATGCTGATCTGCTGGCCATCGCCCAGACGCAGTGGTGGGGGTTCGGCTCGGCCATCGACCCAATCCGTCGTGCCGACTGCCACGGGCGTCACGAGGGGGCCACCCGCGATGAGCGGAACGGGCGACTCCACAAACACCGGTCGCGGCGTGGGGGTAGCGCACCCGACACAGAGCACGAAGGAGCCTGCGGCGAACGCGATGCAATGCCGGATGGGAGTCATGAAGGACATGCATCCCATGGTACGGCCTGAACGCCAAGGAGTTGCCGGTAACGACAGGCCCACTTGGCGCGTACGCGGCGAACAGGGGCTGAGTAGAGAGACACCGCTGAGGAGAAACAGACGATGAAGCACCGTTCAAACAACGTCGCCCGGTTTGCCGTTCCGACCGTTCTCGGGCTCACCGTCGGGTCCACGGCGCTCGCCCAAGAGCAGCTCTATGCCCTGCGCAACCCAACATCGCCCATCTTCGCCGAGCTGGATCCCGCGACTGGCGGTGAGATCAGCTCGGCATTCGTAAGCGGAGCCGAGGCCATCTTCAGCGGCATGGACTTCGACGACAACGGCGACCTGTTCATGATCGACGGTTTCAATGATGGCCTGAGCGATCGCCTCTTCACGATCGATCCCGGTACCGCGGCAGGCTCGGTCATCGGCGATACGGGTGAGAATTGGAACTTCCGCTCGGTCGCGTACGACCCCGTCGCGGACACGCTCTATACCGCCCGCGACAACGCGCTGTACACGACCGATCGCGCAACCGGGGTGGTGAGCCTCGTCGGGAACATCAGTGGGACGAACCTCGATCAGCTCACCGGGTTTGCCATTGACGCCAACGGACAGGCGTGGGGCAGCGATATCGGCGACGCATCGATCTTTATGATCGACCTGAGCACAGGGGACGCCACGTTCGTTGGCAACGCCTTCCCGGGCACACGGAACTGGTTTAACGACTTGTCCTTCAACGCCGCAGGCGAGCTGTACGGCGCACGCGAGCAGGGTGGTGGTGTGTTCACGATCGATCAGGCAACCGGTGCCGCGACGCTCGCGTTCTCCAGCCCCACGTTTCGCAGCATCGCGTTCCTCGGCGGTGAAGCGCCGTGCTACGCCGACTTCGATGGCGACGGCGAACTCACGATCTTCGACTTTCTCGCATTCCAGAACGCCTTCGATGCCAGCGATCTTGCCGCCGATTGCGATGGCGATGGATCGCTGACCATCTTCGATTTCCTGTGCTTCCAGAACGCGTTCGACGCGGGCTGCGAGTAGCACGACAGATCGTGAACGCTTGACAAGACGACTGCGTCAGTCCCGACGCATTACGGCCGCGCCTGTCACATACGTGTGATGCGCGGCCGTTGACTTATGCCACTCGAAGTAGGGGCCAATGTCCTGCGTGTTCCAGGCGATGTCCCCGGAAGGGCGTGCCGAGGCAAACGCGGGGTGACGCCACAGATCACGCTCGAATTCGGCCATGGTGAGTGCTCGGCCGTTCCATTCGGGGAACGCCATGCCCATATCGGCTTCGCAGATATCGAAGCTCAGGGCCAGGACGCCCCCCGGGCACAGCACGCGAGCGATCTCGTCCATCGCCTTCTTCTTGTCCGGCTGATGCTCAATCACGCTCAGGCTCGTCAGCAGGTGGGCCTGGCCGTCGGGGGCTGGGATCGTCTCGTCGTCGGTGAAGACCCAATCGACCTGCACGTTGAGCGTGTCGCGGAGTTTTGCCCACAGCCCTTCCATACCCCGAGAGGTCTCGACGAGGGTTACGCGGGCGCCCATCGTTGCCAGCCACCATGGCATCGGGCTTAGCTCGCTCCCCATGTCAATGACACGCAATCCCGCTATCGGAAGGGGCTCAATGCCGTTGTACCAGAGCCACGGATACTCCCAGATCTTCGACCACGAATCGAACTCGCGCAGGCCGTGCAGCTTCGCGAAGGTATTGAGCTGGGCCATAAACGACGTGAACGGCTCGCTGCGTAGCTCCTCGAGGCTGGCCAGCACCGCAGTCGTCGCGGGTACCGGGATACGCACCCCGGTCGGATCGCCCGATTGCAGCGTTGGGTGCTCACGTGTGGAATACGAATCTGGCGTGTCGCTAAAAGAGAGCATATCTGAGATACCCCAACGCGAAGCTTGCTTCTCAAGCACCTCCCGGTGTTCGTCACCGGCAGGCACGACAGCGCTCGGTACGCCCGCGTACGCCAGAGCGATCGCGGCAGGCGCCAAGGATGCCGGCATCGTCTCGGGTTGCCCGGCTGATCCACCTGCGGCGGCCCGGACGATTGCCTCCCCGAGTCGCGCGCACACCTCGCTCGTCCTTGCCGACGCCATGGGCACGAGGGCATCCGCCTGTTCGCCCACGAGTTTGGCGGTCATGGCCGATGGAGCAAGACCGGGCCTGACACCAATGGGGCCCGGCCGATCAGGCGGGCTCCAGAGCGATGCGACCGCCGCGAGGCCATCGCGCAACGGCTCATCGAGATGTTCCATGCCCGTGCCGATGCGCCCAGTCACGACCTTGCCGTGCTGGCTCACGTCGGTGCTGCCCCATTCCCACTTCGGCAGATCGTGGCGTGTCGTGTCATACGCCAGCATGCCGAGATCGAACGGCTCTTCGATGAACTCGCACAGCCGCCGCATCTCGGCTTCCGGGGCGCAGACCAAACGCTCGTAGGTCAGATGATGGAAGGACCGATCACTCAGAAACGACGCGATCCGTCGATTCCAGTTCACCCACCGCAGCGTGGCTGCAAGGGGCGTGTTCCGCGCTTGGAGATCGCGAGTGAGCCGAAGGCTTCGCTCGTACACAGGGGCAATGCCCTTGCGATGCTCGGCGACCGTAGATGTGCTCTGTGCCACGTCGAGCGCGTCCCGCGTGATCCAGACCCACTTGGCGTCGGGCAGCAGTTCGCTCAGCGCGTCAAGGTGCAAGACGTTGTTGGGCGTCTTCTCGGCCCATCGCCGCTTGCCCCGGGCGCGTGCATACGCCAGCATGACCTCGTCGAGAAATCGCCGAGCCGCTTGGTGCACGACCCCGGGCGGCTGACCGAAGCTCTGGCAGTAGCCATACTCGGGTTCGCACATCGAACGAACGAGCCCGAGCAACGTCGCCGGTTGATGCTCTGCCAGCCACGGCGTCTCCGGGCCGCAAGCGACATTGGGATGCGCATCGAGTAGCGTCCGCAGCAGTGTCGTCCCGCTTCTGGGCACGCCCAGCACGATGATCGGAGCAGACTTTGGGGAAACGTCTTTGCTGGTCATGGAGCGTGAGGAGTAGGTTCGGAAGCAATCGAGGCACGACCTGCCGGTGACGCCTCGATCGTCAATGGCAGGCGGGCAACACCAAAGAAGGGCATCGGTTCGAGCGGGGGGTGGTTGATGCGGATTGGCCCGAGCCCTTCGATCTGGTCGTGGAATACGGCGCCGTTCGGATTCCCGTCATCCGTGCCCTCGCTAGCGCCAAGGCCAAGCGTGTACTCGCCGGGCGTCAGGTCGAGCGTGACGCGGAACGTCACGACGGTCCGCTCGCCCGGCTCCATCGAAGGCAGGGGGACGCGCTGTTGCGCGGTGCCCTGGCTGAACACTTGCACGCCAAACCTGTTCGTGAAGAACACGCCCGCTCGGGGCGATTCGACGTACTCGTTCGCCTCGACCAGCGCGCGCATGGTCATCGTGTGCCCAATGCCAAACGACGTGACCGGGCGATCATCTTGATCCGTGATGGACGCCGCGAGGATGACCAGCCCGCCATGCCCATGCCGTCGGCTCGTTTCGTCACCCTCTCCGATCACATCGTGCTCGAGCACGCGCTTTGCCAGCGCGGCCCCATGTGTGGTGTCCGGAGCATGCTCTCGCCTGGGGAACCGCTCGTCATCATCGTCGCGGCCCCACTTGTCGCTGATCTTCTTGCCGCCCGACTTCCGCAATGCGGCGTGGTATCGCGCTATCGCATCGCCCGGTTCGCCATGGAAAGCGACACGTCCTCCTTCGAGCAAGATGGCCCGGTCGCATAGATTCGTGATTGCGCCGGCATCATGGCTCACCAGCAGAAGCGTCGTGCCGTTGTCGAGCAACTGGTGGATACGTTTTGTGCACTTCTGCACAAAGAAGATATCGCCAACGCTGAGCGCCTCGTCGACGATAAGTACCTCGGGCTCAAACGCCGCGAACATGCTAAACGTCACCCGCACCGTCATGCCGCTGCTGTAGCTGCGCACGGGCCGATCGAAAAAGGCTCCGATGTCGGCAAACGCCTCGATCTCGTCCATCTTCTGCCGAGCAAATCCGGGCGGGAAGTTCAGCAGCTGGGCCATGTTGTGCACGTTCTGGCGGCCGGTCAGGTCCTTGTTGAGGCCGGCGCCGAGCTCGATGAGGCTCAGCACCCGGCCCCGCAAGGCGGAAGTTCCCTCGGTTGGAATGGCTACGCCCGTCACGAGCTTGAGGAGCGTGCTCTTGCCGCTGCCGTTGCGGCCGACGACGCCCAAGCACTCGCCCTTGCGTAGCTCAAACGACACGCCCCGCACCGCCCAGAAGTCCCGGTGCAGGTTCGCTCGATTCAGCGTGCACCATTCGGCCACGCGGTGCCACGGATTCTGGTAGATCTTGAACCGCTTGCCCAACTCGTGGCAGCGTACGACCCAGTCCTCTCCCGAGGCATCATTGCTGTGCGGCTTGGGCGCGGGATCACTCACGGGTCGATTCTACGGTGACTCGAACCCGAGCGATGCAGGAGCCTGGAGACCGCCGATGCCAGCCTGTACGCCCGCGAGCTGCGGATCTCGGCAAGTTCCGCACACGCAGAATCTCGGTCAACTTCTGCCTGCTCCGCCCGATGCTCGACCTTCACGAGATGGGCCTGCTGTTGATTGGCCGCCCGCTCGGCGTCGGTCAGCTTTCGAGAGATCGCATACCCCGGAACATCGCTCCGAGCGGGTAACGCTGGCGGGGCCACGACCTCCGGTAGCACCGCCGCCCTCGCTCCGCGCTCGACCAGGGCAAGGAGGATCGCCGCCGAACCACCCTGAACACCTTCGTCTTCCAAGCGCCGCCACCACGCGGCATCCACTGCTAGCGGGCCAGGGTGCTCAATCAGCAACGTGTTCTGCTCGGCCGAAGGCGTCGAGAATGGCACGACCTCCACGCCATCAGGCCCCATCCGCGAGAACCAAGGCGCGACGACATCCACATCGGTGTTCGCACGCAGCGCATCCGTCAGCGATGCCCGCAGATCATCGCCCACCGGGTCGAACGCGACGATCGCAACTTCGCGATTTGACTTGGCGGTCGGCTGCATCGCTCGGAGAGAGCGAGCATGCGTCAGGCGTGCGGGAACGACGTGTTGATCGCCGCACAAGTCCAACACTCGCTGCCTGGCTGCGTACTGCATCGTGCTCCGATCTGCCGCGGCCATCGAAGCCGCCTCGCCGAGCTGACGCGACAAGTCCTCGACACTACCCGGCTCGAACAGCAGCCCGCTCACACCATCCTCGATCATCTCCGCCATGCCGCCAGCGTTCGCCGCGACGACAATCTGCCCGGCAACCATCGCTTCCATGCACGTATTGGGATAGTTGTCATTCGGGCTGGCGACGACCGCGATGCCGCACGCCCGACGCTGCGCTGCGAGCTCGCTTGGCGGCAACTCGCCGAGCATGCGCAGGTCACGTCCTTCGCAATGCCTCTGTATCGCCATCGCGCCGAACATCTCGCCGGCGACCCAATCGAACGTGTCCCGCCCCGCGACCCGCAACAAGGGAGCATCGGACCCGAGCCGTCCAAGGGCCTGGGCCAGCGTATCGAATCCCTTGCGACGCTCCATACGCCCAACAAACAGCGCATCGCCTCCGGTCGGGAGCGGTGCGTCCAGATCGACCGGTTCGCCCAGCGGATACGGCGTGACCTCGACCGACCCGATGGTCGGCTCCCACGCTCGCGTCCACTCGGCCAGCATGCGGCTCGGGCTCGCGACGCCATCCGCCCACCTCAGCACGTCACGCTCCATCGACCGCAGTTCGGCCATGCCGCGTCCGGGCTGCTGTCCGCCCTGCAGTTCTTCGATCCACGCCGTCGGCGAGTGCAGGTGCACGAGGATGGGGGGGGCGTCCGCCCGGCCCGCGAGCGGCCCGCGGCCGAGCCGCCGCTCATTCAGAATGAACCAAAGCAGCGCCCCTGTGTCAGGCGCCTCAATGGCGGGTGGGTCGAAGGTCTCAAGAAGCCAGGGCAGATACTCGCGAAGCTGCATCGCCAGCACGCTTTCGCGGTGGAACGCCCAGAACGCCGCGTGGCACGCCGGGCCCATTGGCGAGTCCAGGATGCTCCGGCGTGGTCCGGCCCAATCCTGTTGATTCTCAACATAATCGAGAAAGGGCAGCCGGGCCACGCGCACACTGGCGTCTTCTTCAACTGTCGGTTCGTCACAGTCGCCGACGGTGACGACCACCGGTTGGTGGCCCTGCGCGGCAAGCGCCTTGGCCATGCGCACTGTGTAGGTGCCGATGCCGCCGCCAACGAACGGGGGGTATTCACGCGAGATCAGCAGCAATCCGCAGGCTCCTGCACGCGGCCACGGTAGCCTCCGCGCGTGAGGGAAGCCCTAGCATCGGCCGTGAGCACACCTACCAAAGCCGGCCGGACCGCATTCTTCACGAGCGTTGTCGTCGCGATCGTCGCCGCCACGGCACTGGCCGTGCTGGCGCTGGCCCTCCCCGAGAGCCGCACCGCCACCCTGTTCGAAGAGACCGGCCCTTTTGAGCAGGCCTCGCCGTGGCTGTGGCTGGCCTTCGCGCTCTGGGTTCCCTTGGTCTTCCGCAAGCCCACCCGGACCGTTGCCGCGGGCATGATCGTCGCCTTCGCAGCCGCCGCCCGGGAGTGGGACTGGCACGTTGCGTTCACCGAGTACAGCATGCTCAAGCCGCCGTTCTACTACCGCGAAGGCACGGTGCTCGAACGCATCATCGCAGGCGGCATCCTTGTGCTGATCCTCGCCAGCGTCGTGATCCTGATTGCCCGCCTCGTCCAGTTGAAGCCCTGGAAGCGCCCCATCGCGTGGTGGGCCTATGCCCTCGGGTTCGCGTTCTGCATGCTTGTCTTCACCAAGGCAGTCGACCGAGCCCCAGCCATCCTCCAAGAGAACTTCGGCATTGCGGTTGGCGATCGCCTCCGACTGGTGGCCTACGCCATCGAGGAGGGTCTCGAGATGGTGTTGCCGTTCTTCTTTGCCGCCTTCACTGTGGCGCTCGCGCGATGGCACGCTGCTCACAGGCCCAAGGGTGAGTCGCAGCAGACCTAGGAAATCCCCACGCCGGGCGCACGCCTCTCATCGCCAGCCGTCGTCGTGCCGAACATCGACCATGAACCAATCGAGACCATCCCGTGGCTGGGCCTTCTGGTGGCTGTGTGCCGCTGGGGTGTACAACATCCTCTGGGGCGCCGCCGTCGTCCTGTTCCCGGGCGCACTCTTCGAGTTCGCCGGCATGGAGCAGCCGCGCTACCCCCAGCTCTGGCAGTGCATCGGCATGATCGTGGGCGTCTACGGCGTCGGCTACCTTGTCGCCGCCCGCGACCACCGCCGGCACTGGCCGATAGTGCTCGTTGGCTTGCTCGGCAAGATCTTCGGTCCGATCGGTTTTGCGCAGGCGCTCATCAACGGCGATCTGCCCCCGGCCTTCGGCATCACCATCCTGACGAACGACCTGATCTGGTGGATCCCCTTCACCCTCATGCTCCGTGATGCCCTGAAGTACCACAGCGAGCGTCCATGACCGAGTTTGCCCTTCTGATCCACGCCGCCGCCACGTGGTTCATGGTCGGCCTCATCTGGTTCGTCCAGGTCGTGCACTACCCCTTGTTCGCCGGCGTCGGTGAGAAGGGCTGGGCCGAGTACAGCCGGCGACACCAGTCGCTGACCACGCTCGTGGTCGGCCCGACCATGCTCGCCGAGGTCGTCTGCGCTGGCGTGCTCCTCGCTTTTTCGCCCGGCACGCTCACCATCGCCGGCGCGGTCCTGCTCGCGCTGGTTTGGGCCTCGACGTTCTTTGTCCAGGTCCCCCTGCACGGCCGGCTGGGCAAGGGCCACGACGTCGCGGTGGTGCGCACACTGGTGGCGACAAACTGGGCGCGCACCCTGCTATGGTCGGCGCGCGGCGTGGTCGCGTTGCTGCTGCTCAGCCCTTCATGAGCGCTTCGACACCCTTGCGGTCCACCGGTAGCTTGGAGCTCATGTTCTTGGGCCCGTTCGCCGTGACGTGGATGTCGTCCTCGATGCGGATGCCGATGTTCTCGTCGGGCAGGTAGAGCCCCGGCTCGATGGTCACGATGGCGTCCTTCGCGAGCGGCGTCTTGGGGTCCACGTCGTGCACCGAGATGCCAAGGTGGTGGCCGATGCCGTGGTAGAACGCGTGCCCGTAGCCCGCCTTGTCGATGATTTCTCGCGCGGCGGCGTCGACGTCGTGCATCCAGGTGCCGGGCGTGCAGGCCTTGATGCTCGCCCTCATAGCCTTGAGCACTAGCTCGTACGCATCGGACTGCGTGCTGCTGAACTTGCCATTCACCGGGAAGGTTCGCGTGATGTCAGCGCAGTAGCCGCCCATCTTGGTGCCGCTGTCCAGCACGAGCATGTCGCCGTCTTCCATGGTGCGGTTGTTGGCGCCGTAGTGCAGCACGGTCGCGTTGACGCCCGAGCCGGCGATGGGGTTGAAGGCGTTGCCCTCGCCGCCGTGCTCGGCGAACGTCGCCTGTAAGGTTCGAATGACCGCCCCCTCGCTGGCGCCCGGCTTTAGTTCCTTCGCTGCCGCGCGTACGCCGGCCATCGTCGCATCGACGGCCCCCTGGATGAGCTTGCGCTCCGCCGGGCTCTTCGCGGCGATGAGTTGGTAGAACTCTCGCCACGCGGGCTCGATCGACACACCCGGCACCCGCTCGGCCGCAAGTCGGAAGGCCGCAAGGTCCTGATTCACGCCCGCCGGTGCAGGCTTGGGCTCGTGCAGGGTCGCCAGCTTGCCCGTGCGGCTGGCGGCCTCGGTCACCAGCCAGTTCAGGCGGTTGGTGCGGAAGACGGTTCCGACACCCAGCCGATCGCGCAGCTGCGGGCTCAGCCCCTCGCGGATGCCGTGCCACGCCTCGTCCTCGGGGTCGCGGCTGCGGAACATGAGGACCTCACGCCGTCGAGGGTTCGGATGGCTCGGATCCAGCAGCAACACGGCACCCGGCTCGTCTGCGATGCCCGTGAGGTAGTAGAACTCGACCGAAGGCTCCCAGTCGCCGCGTAGCGACGCGCTGTGCTCGCCGGCGAAGACAAGCCCGACACGGTCCTTCAAGAGCCGAGCGACTTTCTGGCGGCGCTTCTTGATCTCGACGGCGGCGATGGGGGTGTGGGAACTGGCGGAAGCGGCGGACGGTTTCTTGGCCATGGCCCATGATTGGCGCGCCAGGCCGTTGGCACGCTACACGCGGGTTGCCCGCAGCGCGGATCCGGCAACCGCGAACCGCACGCCCGCAACCACGCGCGAGCCCTTCCCCGTATCGATCCAGACCAGCAGCGAACGAGCCGTCGAAGAAGACAGCCGATCATGCCCGGCATCCCCAAAGTGTCGGATGACGCGTCGGAGCAGTCCCTCGCGGACGGCGGCAGGGCACGCCCCAAACGCCTCGCGGTCGAACTCGACTGCGTCGTCAGTCTCTGCCGCCATGCTCGCCCACGCGCCGCCAACCACGCCCTCGACGACACGCACAGCCTCACCCACAGCCTCCGCGCCGCGGGCCGCACGCAGCGCCGCGCCCGGCCGCAGTTCCTCGAGCGCCGGTAGTACGCGCTCGCGCAGCGCTGCCCGCAGCGGCGCATCGGCCCCGCCGGGGTCCATGTTCGTCGCGTCCTCGGCCCAGTGCCAGTGAGCCTTGCGGCAGATCGCCTCGGCCTGGTCCCGCGTCACACGCAGCATCGGCCGCACCAGCGTCACATCGTCCGAGATCGATCGTCGCGGCGCAGGCCCGCGCAGCCCGCGTGGCCCGGTCCCGCGCACGAGGTTCGCCAGCAGCGTCTCGAGCACGTCATCGGCCTGGTGGGCGGCGGCGACGTACCGACACCCCGCGTTGCCGGCGAGCTTCGCGAGAGCCTCGTATCGCAGGCGGCGGGCGCTTTCTTCGGCATTGCCCTTTCCGAGCACCACGAACTCGACGTGCACGGGCAGATCGAGCAAGTCCCCGAGCTTCTCGACATGCCGCCGGTCCGTCTCGGCGTGCTTCTTGGGCCGCATGTTGTGCACGATGTGGCCGATCGCCAGCACGCCCGGTCGCCGCCCGAGCGCCAGCGCCAAGGCCGACGAATCAGCCCCCCCCGAGACAGCCAGCAGCGTCGGGCGATCCCCATCGCGCACCTCGGGCCCACCGGTGAGCATCCGCCACGACCGGACGATGCGGCGCTCGGCTGCGGCGGGGTCGTCTCGCACGCGGTGATGGTATCGAATGGACCTGGGCCCTGCATGCCGACACTATTGCCAATGGCCCCCGTCTCCCTCATGCTGGTCCAGAGCGAGCCGAGCGACCCCGCGACTGGTGGCGACGCGGCCGACGGCCCCAGCGGCCCGCAGCAATTCGCCTCGTGGGTGCTGCTGGCCTTCGGCGTCGCCATCCTGATCTGGGTCCTTCTGCGGCTGCAGTGGCGTCGCCAGCGCCGCTCGCCCGAGGAGAGCCCGGTCTTCGAGATGCGAGAGACGATCGCCGACCGCCAGGCCGAGGGCGAACGAGCCGCCGAGATGGCCGACATCGTGCGCGACCTCGCAGCGCGCCTGGAGACCCGCGCCGCCCGGCTCGAGGCGCTGCTCGACCAGGCCGACGAGCGGATCGAGCGGCTCGAGGCCAGATTGGCCGCGGGAATGGCCGCCGAGCAGATCGCAGCGCCGGCTTCTGCCGAGCCGGATGCCCCGCCGGTCTCGGTCAACGGAACCGCCGACCCGTGGGACGACACCGCCAGCGATGCTCCCGCCGAGCGGCCGCCGGTGCCCGATGCGAGCGACCCACTGCACCAGGAGGTCTACGAGCTGGCCGACGACGGCAAGACCCCGCTGGACATCGCTCGTCGCCTCGACCAGCAGGTGGGCACCATCGAGCTGATCCTGGCCCTAAGGCGCTAGCGCGGGGCCCCGCCTTACTGACCCAACGCCCTGCGGCGACAATCGGCGTTGGAATCGGGCCGACTTCGGGTATGCTGGCCTCCGAGGAACAGGGAACGCATCCCGGAGGAGAAGATATGACCCGAATGCTTTCCATCACCGCGGTCGCCGCGTTTGCAGGTATCGCGCACGCCCAGACCGTGGGCGTCACCATCGAGATCGATGAGCCGATCCTGGCTCCGGGCGAGTTCACGGATGTGCGACTCGTGGCACACTTCCCAGATGCCGACTACGCATTCGCAGGTGTGCTGCTCGACTTTGCTTTCGATAGCCCGATTGCCGATCCGCGCCGGCATTGGTCGAACGTGATCGTGCCCTCACCCTTTGGCACAGGACCCAGCGGCCCGCAGGTGACCGAAACCGCATTCGTTGGGTTGCAAGCAAGCCAACTGCACTTTCCGCCCGCTGGCATCTTCGGAGATCCGTCAAACCCCATCACGTTCTTTGAAGCCACGTTCACTGCGCCCGACGACGCCGGTGGAGGTTACGTGGTCGACTTGTCGACCCTGACGGATCGATTCGACGTGTATCTGTCACGGGACACGTCATCGGCGGAGTCTCGTCTAGATCTTGTCGTCGAAGACTCAGCCTCGATCTTCGTCATCCCCGCCCCTGCCAGTGCGGTTGTGCTCGCGCTCGGAGTGCTAGGCATCCGCCGCTGCCGCTGATCACACACGGAGGCACACGCCATGCGTTGCGCCATCACGACTTCCCTCCTCGCGATCGCTACGACCTCGCACGCGCAAACCGTTGGCATCACGATCGACGTCGACGAGCCGGTGCTTGCGCCGGGCGACTCGACCACCGTGCGTCTCTGGGCTAGCTTCGATAGCGCCCAGGACTATGCCATGGCCGGCGTCGCCACCAGCCTGCTCGCCGACTCGGGCGGGATCGACATCGACGTTGCGTGGTCGGACATCGGGCTCGTGTCTCCGATGAACGGCCCCGGCACGAGCGCCGGGCTGCCCGACGCCGGCGGCTACGTGGGCATCATCGCCGGCCAGCTCCATTTCCCGATCGCCGGCCCCGGGGCCGACACGAGCGACCCGATCGCCTTCTGGGAGGCGACCTTCACCGCGCCAACCGACGCGGGCGCATTTGCGGTCGACCTGTCCACGCTGACGACGACCTTCGCGGTCTACATCGATCCCGACTCGGCGATCGCCGAGAGCCGCCTCGACGGTCTGACCGAGGGCACGGGACGGATCATCGTCGTCCCCGCGCCCGCGAGCGCCCTGGTGCTGTTCGGCCTGCTCGCCACACGACGCCGCGCTAGCCGCCCGGCAGGTGCTTCTCGATCCAGTCGTCCTGCCGCATGACGTGGCCGCGGTTGATGCGGTCGCGGTGCTCAGCCCGGCGTTGGCTCTGACGCACTGCAAGGCGCGCCAGGCGGTCCTTGCCGACCTCTTCGCGGGCCGTCCGGCGGCGCACGAAGCCAGCCAGCTTGGGCGAGTTGTGCTCGACGAGCTCGTCTTCCAGGCTCGCGAAGATCTGCGCGCTGCCCGGGTCGCCCTGGCGGCCGGCCCGGCCGATGAACTGCCGGTCGATGCGCGTCGAGGCGTGCAGCTCGGTCAGGATCACGTGCAGGCCGCCGGCTTCCTTCGCCCGCTCGTCCAGCATGATGTCCGTGCCGCGGCCGGCCATGTTCGTCGCGACGGTGATGGCCCCGCTACGCCCGGCCTGCGCGATCAGGTCGGCCTCGGTCTTGTCGAAGTTTGCGTTCAACACCTGGTGGGCGAGCCCGCGGGCCTCGAGGCGTTCACTGATCCGCTCGCTCACCTCGATCGACCGCGTGCCAACGAGCACCGGACGTCCCTGGGCATGCTGGGCGACGACCGAGTCGACGATCGCCGCAAACTTCGCGTTGCTCGAGCGGAAGATCCTGGTCGGCCACTGCTCGCGGATCATCGGCTCGTTCGTCGGCATGACAACGACCGGCCGCGAGTACACGGCCTCGATCTCGCTGCGCGCATCGATGGCGGTGCCGCTCATCCCCGCGAGGAACCGGTAGCTGCGGAAGAACCGCTGGAAGCTGACCCGCGCCAGCGTCTCGCGGTCGGCGGTGACCTCTACGCCCTCCTTGGCCTCGACCGCTTGGTGCAGCCCGTGCTCCCAAGAGCGATCGGCCAGGTACCGTCCGGTGTACTCGTCGACGATGACAACGCGGCCGTCGACGATCTGGTAGTGGTGCCCGCGCAGGTAGCAGTGCCGCGCCGCCAGCGCCTGCTTGATGAGCTCCTCGGCGCGCCGGGGGGCGCGCCAGATGGCGTCCTCTTCCTTCGCGAAGAGGTCCTGCAGCCGATCGCGGCCGCGCCGCTTCAGCTCGGCCCTGCGGCGCACGTGTTCAACGGTGTAGTCGGGTCCCTCGTCCAGCCGAGCGGCGAGCCTCGCGGCGGTCGCGTAGACCGCGCTCATCTCGTCCTCCTTGCGCGCCTGGGCGATGATCAGCGGCACGACGCCCTCGTCGATCAGCACGGCGTCGGCCTCGTCGACGAGCGCCGCGTGCAGCCCCGGCACCAGCGGGCTGAACGCCGCCGCCTCGGGGCGATCACCAAAGCGCGCCAGCGTCTGCCGCCCGGTCCATGGCGTCTTAAGGCGGCCAATGCGCAGCTGGTCTCGCAGCCAGTTGGCCGTGATCTGCTTTGGTGTGCCGTACACGATGTGCCGCGCGTACACGCCTGCGCGATCCTGGGGACTCAACTCCTGCGTGATCGCGCCCACCGTCAGCCCGCAACGCTCATAGATCGGCCGGCGGCTCTCGGCGTCGCGCGCGGCGAGGTAGTCGTTGACCGTCAGCACGTGCAGCCGCTTGCGGCTCCACGCGATCAGCGGCGCGGCGATCGAGCCCGTCAGCGTCTTGCCCTCGCCCGTGGCCATCTCGACCACGCGGCCGTGGTAGAGGCCCAACGCACCGGCCAGCTGCACGACGTACGGCTCTTGCTCAGTCTGCCGCCGTGCGACCTCGCGCATCAGCCCCATGGCGTGGCGCAGCTGCTCAACATCGGCACGTCCGCGCACGAACGCCTCGCGGGCCGTCCGTACCGCCTCGTCGAGCTGGGCGTCGCTCAGGTCGACGATCGATGGGCGAAGCGCGTGCACCCGCTTCGCCTCAGAGAGCAGGTGGCGCGTCGTGGCTCGCAGCCGGTCGGCCCGGGCTCGCGCCATCACGGCAACCTTGTCGAGCCCGCCGTAGTGCTCGGGCTTCCGCTGCCGCGCACGCAGCGCCTGGAACATGACCTCGTATCGCGTCAGCTCGCTGACGGCCTGGCCGGTTGTGGGGGCCGGGATGTTCGGCGTGGCGGTCATGCTCAGATATCGATCCGTCCTTGGACAAGCTGGCGCAGGCGATCGACCCACTGGCCCAGCAGCGGGCGCGGAGGCAGCTCGAATCGCACGGCAACGCGCTCGCCGGGCATCGGCGGCACGCTCGCGCCGTCGGCGTCGAAGTTGGCCTCCATTTCCACGATGAACCTCGGCCGCGTTGCCTGGGGCGATTGGCCCTGCCGGCGGTCGGTCTGCACCTGGCCGCCACCAACGTCGGCCAGGGCCGGGTGCGGCAGCGTGCGATCGCCCGCGCTGCGGCGCACGAACTCGGTCACGTCGAACGCCACGCCGGGCTGCGTCCGCCGGCGGATCTCCGCAGAGAAGTCCTCCTCGAAGCTCATCGTCTGCAGCCAGTCGGCCTGCCGTTGGTCCATCGACGCAACGACGCGGATGTCGTCGCTGGCGACCACGGCGCACACCGGCGCTCCCTGCTGCAGGTACTGCCCCGCAAGCCTCCGCGGATCGTCTGCGACATATCCCGCGTGTGGCGCGCGCATGGTCAGCCCATCCACCCGCTCCTGCAAGAACGCAAGCCGCTCAAGCAGCACGCTGCGCCGCTCGGTCATCAGGTCTCCGATGGGCACGTCCTGCGCCATCGCCGAGCGGAAGCGGGCCTCGAGCTCCCGGAACGCGCCCATCGTGCGATCGAGCTGCGCGACCAGCTCGGGATTCTCTGCGACCGCAAGGACCTGCCCCTCCTCGACCCATTGGCCGGGCGTGACGAGCACCTCCTGAACAAAACCGTCGCTGCCAGCGAACACGCCCGTGAACTGCTCGCTCTCGATCACCGCGCTCGCGCGACGGTAGTCGGGCATTGGCACCGCACCTACCAGCAGGCCCGCGAGACCCACCGCCGCGATGCTCGTGAGCACAACGCGCGACCGCTTGTCGGCGATTTGCGGATTCGTCGCCAACCAGTGCGTCCACTTGCCCAGCGGCATAACGAACCACACCGTCGCCGTCCAGATGGCCAGCACGAGGCCCAGTCCAAACATCTGCCCCATAACGAACAGCGTGATCGAGAAGAACAGGAAGACGCGGTACACCATCGCCGCCCAGCCATAGGCGATCAGCCAGGGCCGCTCACCCACTTGCACGGTGGGGGGCTTGGCGTTCTTGATGCGGTACATGTACTTCTGAAAATGAAACTTGATGAGGTTCTGCGCCCGTTGCATGAGGTTGGGCGCTTCCAGGAGATCGCTGAGGATGTAGTACCCGTCGAACCGCATCAGCGGGTTGGCATTGAACAGGATCGTGCTGATGCTGGCCGTCAGCATCGCGTTGTATGCGAACTGGTTGACCACGCCGCCCGTGTCCAGCGTCGCCAGCCACACGAACGCCGCCAGCGAGGCCGCCGCGAGCTCGAAGATCATGCCCGCCGCGCCCACGGCCATCCGCTGCCACTTGCTGGCAAATGCCCACGTGCTCGACGCGTCAACAAAAGGCGCCGGGAACATCACGAGCATCATGATCCCCAACTCGGGTACCTGCCCTCCGAACCGCTTGCACACGAGCCCGTGTCCGCTCTCGTGAATGATCTTGCTGACGATGAACACCACGATCAGCCACGGCCAGTTCGCGGGCGCGATCGCGCCCTGGAAGCGCTGGGAATCGAACAGCGCCCCAGCCTCGCTCGCGAGCGCGACGAGCGCACTGAGCAGCAGCAAGCACCAGGCGATGAACCCCCAGCGATTCAGCAACGGCCGGATGATGGGCTCGACCGCGGTAAAAATCGAATCCGGATTGAACAGCCGGATGCGGAAATACATGATGCCCATCGCTTGACCGATGGCCTTCTTCTTGATCCGCTTGCGCGCCCTGGTGAGCAACTGCTCGGTCTCGGGCGTGTCGTCGGCCTTCAGCAGATTCGAGTTGTAGAGCTGGCTAATCAGCTCGACCGTCTCGACCTGCGTCGGGGCCGCGTCGCCGTGCGTCTCGAGGCACAGCGTCCACGTTTCTTCCACCGTGCGCTTGCCGTCCAGCAGGCACACGAATTCGTACGCCATCGGCGTAAGGCGGTAGAACTGGTTGCTTGCCGGGTCGTGCACCACATGCCAACGTCGGCCGCGATAGTGCTGGCGGGTGATCTGGGTGTGGCTGCGCAGGCGCGGCTTCATCGCGCGCACGCGGCTCCACATCGGGCTGAAGGTCGGGCGTTCACTCATGGGCGATCACCTCAATACCACAGCCACAGCCGGGCGGTGTCGAGCAATCGCCGACTGAGCACCCAGATGATCCGCTTGTTGCCCGTATCGATGTACGCGATGCCCTCCATGCCCGGCCGCAACCAGCCAGGCGGATCGTCCAGCGTGCCGCGCAGCTCGAACACGTTGCTGCCCTCGTCGGGCTGGCCCATCGGCACGAGGCTGTTCGCCGTGAACTTGAATCGCTCGCCAGGCCGTGCTCGTGTGGCAAAGCCGCCCACGCTCTCGGGCGAGACGTAGCCGATGTCGTTGTCGGGCACGCGGGCGACCACCTCGAGCTGGTCGAGGCTGGCAATGCGGAACATGGGCTCACCGATGTTGATCGCCGAGCCGATCATCCGCCTCGGATCGCCCGAGACGATGGTGCCGTCGATGGGTGCCACGATGGTTGAGCGTTCAATCTGCGTCTCGATGTATCGCAGCCGGGCCTGCTCCTGCTCGAGGCGACCCAGGGCCTGCTCGGCCGAGCTCAGATTGCCCTCCTTGCGCGCCTCGTCGGCCTCGCGTCGTGCCGCCGAGACCGATGCCTGCGCATCGATCCGGCTCTCGCGCAGCTCCGTCGTGTCCAGCTGCATGAGCAGATCGCCCTTGGCCACCTGCACGCCTGGCCGGATGCCGTCGGGTACGCTCGCGATGATCCCCGCGAACGGGGCCGCGATCGAACGCTCGTGCACGGCCAGTAGCTCGGCCTGCGCGTCGATCCGGTACGGGATCTTGACGAACGTAATGACGATCAACAGAGTGAGTGCGACGAGCGCGGCGACCTTCCACGCCGTGTGCCGCGGGCCAACCAGCCACGTGCCGCTCTTGAGGACGCTGTGCCAAGCACGCTGCGGCAGCGGCCGGTCGTCGCTGCGGCGCAACTCGATCACCGGGCCTACCAGATCAAGCGTCGCTTGTAGCAGCTCGAGCTTTGCCGTGTCCAGCTGGTCCTCTTCGGAGAGCTCGATGGTCACCACACCCACGACGCATTCACCCGCGCGGATCGGCAGCGAGGCGACCTTCAGGCGCGCATCGGAGGACGCCAGCTGGCGATGGGCGTGCGAGACCTGTCCCGCAAGCGTTGGGTCGACGGCAGGCTCGGGGTCGGTCTGGTCACCGGTCTGGCTTGGGTCCCGACGCACTTGTGGCACGGGGTAGACCACGGCGTGAGCCTGGTCGTAGCACTCTTCCATCGCGGCCTGCAGCATGCGCACCATGTGCAGCCGGCGGTCGACGTGCTCGGTGTCGCTGAGCGACTGCACGCGGACCACGCCCGAGTCTCCGAGCCCGCGAACCCAGCCAATAGCTGCACGATCGGCCGAAGCCGCTCGCGACAGGTCGTTGGCAAGCTGAAGGCAGGCGCCCTTAAAGCCCGAAGCCTCGTTGATCGACGCGATGAGGCGACCAGCCAGGTCGAGCGCCGCCGAGGACTGCCACGCCCCCTTCGCTTCCTGCCTCGCCGCGTGCAGCTTCGCGTAGCCGCACAAGACCTCGACGAGCGCCATGGTCGTCTGCGTTGCCTCGCGCGACCGTTGCTCGATCGTCAGGCAGATGGCCGCCTTATGGCCGCCGCCCAGCGGCAGATCGATCGGGCCGGCGATCACCGCCCCGCCCTCATTGCCCGCGCCATACATGGGCGAGCTGTTGGCGTTGAGCGCGAACACCCGTGCCTCGCCGCCGCGCACGGCCTCGGCTGCGGCAGATCGCACCCACGAGCCGTGCTCGACCTGGCTCGGGTCGATACGCCGTGCCTCGGCAGGTCGCCCGCCCCGTGCCTCGCCAGCGGCAACGGCATAGGCGATGGACGGCTCGTCGGGGCTCTGGTCCTGCGTGTCGCTCGCCGAAACGATGACCACCGACCCCTGCCGGGCGTTGGCCACGCGCGTGAGCACGCCGCACAGCCGGGCCAGGAACGTCGTGGCGTTGGGCGACTCGGCCGAGAGCTCCTCGACCACGCGTCGCCACGCCGGTGTCCTCAGATTGGAGATATCCGTCACGGTCGCTCCTCTCGGGGCAACGGGTCAATCGCGTAGCCGACCGTTTCGCACGGCCGGGCACGCTCGATTCGTTCTGGTTGGGCCGCGCAGCCGGTCAGCCGGCGTCGGCGGCCAGGGCGGGCTCGCCCAGCTGCTCCCCATCGTCCGCGGCGGCGCGGGTGTCGTCGTCAGCCTCATGCTCCGCAAGGATGCGCATGAAGCCCTCGGTCGGCTCGCTGAATCGCACCCAGGCGGGCAGGCCCGAGAGCAACCGGTCCGGGTTGGGCATCTCCACTTTCACCCAGACCTTGTCCGAGCCAAAGTCTGCCACAGGGCTGACCTCGGTGATCGTCCCCTCGAACATCTTCGGCTCGCCGGCCACGCTCACCGCCACCCACGCCTTGTCGCCCCGCTCGAGCTGCTCCGCAAGCACGGTGCTGGTTGGCGTGGGCACCTTCACCTGCAACGGGTCGATCGACACCAGCCGGAGCACCGGCTCGCTGTCTTGCATCGCTTGGCCGGGCGTCACCTCGATGGCCGCCACCATGCCGTCGAACTGGGCCGTAATGGCAAACCGCTCCAGGTCCGCCTCCTGGCGTTCCAGAATGATGCCCTGCTCGATGAACCGCTCGTTGGCGGTGTCCAGCTCGATCTTGGCGTTCTCGAGCGAGGCCCTGGCCCGCTCATACTCGAGCGTGCTGCCACCGCCCTGATCCTGGGCTGTCTGCTGGTTGTCGAATTCGATCTGGGCAAGATCCACGCGGTTCTGGGCCGCGAGTATTTCAAAGCGATTCTCCGCCCGCCGCTGCTGGAGGCGGTAAGCCGCCTGGATGTCACCGTCGCGTGCCCGCACGAGAACGTCGCCCTTCTCCACGCGGTCGCCCACGCTCACCAGCACGGACCGCACCTCGCTGGGCTGGCTGAAGCCCATCATGGCGTCCTTGCTGGGCTGGGTGAAGTGGTAGATGCCGCCGAATTCGGCCGCCCATGACGGCTCGAAGGCGTAGCCACGCGACGCTTGGTCTTGCCGGTCGCCCGCCTGGCTGGCGGTTGCCAGCGGCGTTGAGGCGGCGAGCAGGGGCAGTGCGAGGGCTAGGAACAGGCGGTTTCGGCGGGTCGTCATCGCGGCTGTGGCCATTGTGGCCAAGTATACGGGTGACACGTAGGTCTTTGTTCCCCTTCCGGTTCAAATCGCAACCGCATCGGGTCCGGCTCCGTAGAAACCCGTATTCATCCGGTCCCACGTTCGTGCGGATCAGAACCTGCCCGCCCACAATCTGGAAGGAGCCTCCCCATGCGCCGTCCCTTCGCCTCCCGTCGTGGCCTGTCCGCCATCGAGGTGCTCGTCGTATTGGGGGTTGTCGTGTTGTTGACGCTTGTCGCGCTCCCTCTGGTGAGTGGCTTCCGGACTGGCACGTCCGGCAGTCGTGGGCTCAAGGATGCGACCCAGATCCGTGGCATCACCCAGGCCGCCGCCATCTGGGCCCAGAATAACAACGAGCGATACCCCACCCCCAGCGAGATCGATCTCGAGGGCGCCACGCTGCCGCGGCCGGCAGACCTTGACGGCCCCGATCGCCGCCTCGACACCACCGGCAACACGCTCTCGATGCTGATCTGGAACGGCTTCTTTCCCGTCGAGCTTGCCGTCAGCCCTGCCGAGGCGGGCAACGTCGAGGTCCATGAGAACTTTCAGGCTGCCAGCCCGACCTCCGCAGAAAACCCGAGCCGGGCGTACTGGGATCCGGCGTTTCGCGGCACGCCGATCGACGATTGGGGTGGCAGTGTTCCGGGCACGGTGGGCGATCCCGGCCACAACTCCTACGCGCAGGTGGCGTGGTTCGACGATCGGAGCTTCATGTGGAGCAACACGTTTGACTCGACCCAGGCAGTTCTCGGCAACCGTGGGCCCGTGTACACCCTGAACAAGAATAAGTGGGAAGCCGTGCAGGGCAACAACTTCGGCTCGCGCTCGACGACCATGCTCATCCACGGCGCAAAGAACGAGTGGTCTGGTTACGTTGGGTTCAACGACCAGCACGTGGACTTTTTTACCAGGCCCGACCCGATGGTGCTGACGTGGACCTTCCCGGGCATCTCCGACCCGACCCAGCAATCGGCCTTCGACAACCTGTTCCACGCCGAACATGACCACAGCCGTGCGCTTATCGACGAACAAATCAAGCTCGCGCAGGGTACCGATGGCCGGGGCTTAATCTCGGGCGACGGACTTCCCGCTGGCAGTGGCGCACTCGATCAGCAGAACAACTACCTGCGGCCGATCAGCAGGGTCCTGCCCGGCGAGAACGGTCAGATTTCGGCAGAGTTCTGGATCGACTGATCACAAGGCACGGGAGGCAACGCATGCGACAGGCACGGGGATTCACATTGATCGAGGTCGGGGCCGTCACCGCGGTGCTTTCCGTTGGCGCGGTGGTGGTCATGCCGCAGGTGCAGGAAGCGCGCGACGAGGCGCGCAAGACCAGAGACTCGATGCACGTTCGCGGGATCCTGCAGGCGTGCGCCATCTGGGGGTCGAACAACCGCGATCAGTATCCAGTGCCAAGCCGCGTCGACGCCATCGGCGCGACGCTGCCTCGCCCGGATGGTCTGCAGGGCCGCGATCTTCGCCTCGACACGACGGGCAACATCCTGTCGATGCTCATCTTCAACGGGTATTTTCCGGCCGAACTCACTGTGAGCCCATTCGAGACTGGAAACGTCGAAGTCTTTGACGACTATCAGGTCGCGAAGCCGCAGGCCGCAACCAACCCCGACAAGGCGATGTGGGACCCCAGGTTTCGTGGCACCCCCCTCGACGAGTGGGGCGGCAAGGTTGGTGGAGAGGCCGGTGCGGTGGGGCACAACTCGTACGCCCACGCGATGCTCAACGGCGCTCGAAGACCGTTGTGGAGCAACACGTTCTCCGCCGTCGAAGCCGTGTGGGGCAATCGCGGGCCGGCGTACACGCTTGAAGACGGGCAGTGGAAGCTCGTAGAAAGCAGCCCATTCGGCGACGGGTCCAATACGCTGAAGTTCTACGAAGGTAAGGACGCATGGGCGGGACACGTTGCCTTCAACGACCTGCACGTCGAGTTTTTCCAGCAGCCCGATCCCGAGACTCTGATCTGGACGTTCAAGGACATTGAGAACGAGTTCGACCGCGGCCGAGCGGACAACGTGTTCCACGCCGAACATGACGACACCCGCGCGCCAACGGACGAACATCTCGCGGTGGTCGCCGGGCAGGACGGTCGCGGCACCGCGAAGGCGACGGGCAAAGACCCGGGAACCGGCGCGCTGGATCAGCGCAATAACTACCTCCGTCCGATCTCAAAGGTCGTTTCCGAGGGCGAGAGGGTCCGCGAAGTCCAGTTCTGGATCGATTGATGCGAGTGTCTGTGTGGTCGCAGCGAGCGCCGGAGCAGCGGGCCAAGCCGAATTCGGCCCGAGACCTGCTGCGACAGGCCGTCGAGCTTGAGGCGGGCGAGGAGCGTCCCGTTGTGCACAACGAGGGCCGGGCTCCCATTGTTGATGGTCTGTCCGTCTCGCTATCCCGGGCGGACGGACTGGCGATGTGCGCCGTGAGTGACTTCGCGGCGATCGGCATAGACGTCGAGCCGCTACGCCCTTGGAGTGAGCTCGCCGACATGGCCTCGCTCGTGAGTGACTCGCCGCCGCAGGATCCGCGGTCACTGCTCGACCTGTGGACCCGAAAGGAAGCGCTGGCAAAGGCGATGGGGACGGGATTGCCCGACGATGTTCGTGAGCTTCGCGTGCCAGAGCGATCGCCCGGCATCTGCGAGTGGATCCGGCGGGATGGCTGGCTCTGGATTGGCTGCCCCTGCGAGAAACGCCACGTTGCCTCGTTGGTCGTTCGGCACGCGGGCGACGACGCGGAGGGTGGTTACGACATGTTCGAGATGCGCGAGAAGCCGGCGATCCAGATCTCGACACTCTTGCTCAGTTTCTAGCCCAGGTCGATGCGGAATGTGCTGGCGAGCTCTTCCGTCCGATCGCCCGTGCAGTTGCAGACGTTGACGTGGGCGACCTTCCGGCCGGGGCGCGGCTGCTTGCGGTAGTCGTGCAACTTCGAGTCCGGGCACGACAGCACGGTCGGCACGTGCGGTAATTGCCCGATGCAGTTGAGCATCATGGTGGGGCAGCGCACCTCGGTCGACCCCAGGGGTAGGCCCATGACGGCCCGGACATGGTTCTCGAACTGGCTCGTCGCGGCTCCGTCGATCGTCCAGTGGCCGCTGTTGTGCACACGCGGGGCGAACTCGTTTGCGATCAGGCGGCCGTCGACTTCGAAGAGCTCGATCGTGAGCACACCGATGTGGTCGAGCGACGTCATCAGCGTTCGGGCCATCGCTTGCGCCTCAGCATCAATGGCCTCGGTTACGCCCGTGGCCGGCGCGACGGTCACGCGCAGGATTCCCTGGCGATGCGCGTTCTCGACGAGCGGGTAGTAGGCCGCAGAATCCTCGACGCCGCGTGTGGCAACCAGCGAAAGCTCGCGATCAAACCGCAGCATCTTCTCGAGCACTGCGGGCCGTTCGTCGATGGCTGACCACGCGCGCGGCAGGTCGGCGACGTCGGCGATGATGGCTTGCCCCTTGCCGTCGTATCCGCCCCGCCGGGTCTTCAGGATGGCAGGCGTGCCGATGGTCTCCACGGCTTCCCGGAGCGCATCGAGCGAGTCAACGGGCGACCAGGGTGCGACCTCGAAGCCCGCGGCGATCAGGGCGTGCTTCTCGAGCCCGCGGTCTTGCGAGATTCGCAGGCTCTCGATGCCCGGCCGCACCCGAACGAGCGGGGTCAGCGTTTCCGCGGCGATGGTAGGCACGTTCTCGAACTCGTAGGTGACGGCATCGAGCCCGTCGGCGAACCGTTGCAGGGCCTTGGCGTCGTCGTACTCACCGACGATGAGCTCGCACACATCCCCCGCGCACGCGTCCGGGCTGGGGTCGTAGGTTCGCACACGGACGCCCAGGGGAGCGGCCGCGATCGACATCATGCGTGCAAGCTGGCCGCCCCCGAGGATGCCCAGCCTCACGCGCCGCTCTCCGGCGGGAGCTTCGCATCAAGGACGGTGCCGGTCTGCTTCGTTCGGAACGCGTCGATCGTCTCGGCCACGCCTGGGTTCGATAGCGCGACAATCTGGGCCGCCAGGATGCCGGCGTTTCGGGCGCCTGC
The DNA here is from genome assembly GCA_965227775.1 of Phycisphaerales bacterium. GTDB lineage: Bacteria > Planctomycetota > Phycisphaerae > Phycisphaerales > UBA1924 > JAHCJI01. Next base: position 2,749,710 of record OZ245777.1, on the reverse strand, counting down.
CGTGCCGATGGCGAGCGTTCCGACAGGTACGCCGCCGGGCATCTGCGCGATTGAGAGCAGTGAGTCGATTCCGCTCAACGCCTTGCTTTGTACGGGCACACCGAGCACAGGCAGCGACGTCTTGCTGGCGCACATGCCGGGAAGGTGGGCCGCGCCACCGGCACCGGCGATGATGACCATCAGGCCGCGGTCTTTCGCGCTGCTTGCGTACTCAAAGAGCAAGTCGGGTGTGCGGTGGGCCGAGACGACCTTGCACTCGAAGGCAACACCAAGGTCTGCGAGCGATGCAGCTGCGTGGGCCATCGTGTCCCAGTCACTCGTCGAGCCCATGATGACGCCGACGAGCGGCTGGCCCGGGGGCGACTTCGGGTTCGGGGTTGCCGGTGCTGCCATCGGTCAGGGTAGGTGGGCAGACGGGCGCAGTGGCACGGGTCAGCCGGCCTGCGAGCGCGACTGGCTGCGACGCTTGACGCGGGGGCTGGTGTCCTCGTCGTCCTCATCGGTCAGCACTTCGCGGGAAGTGCGTCCGGCCAGGAGCGACGGGCGCGTGTCGCTGGTTTCGTCGTCGGTGTCGGCCGGCTTCTGGTGGAGGATGTGCGAATCCGCGTCGTAGCAGCCGCGCATCTCGTCGTGTGCGGTGCCGTCCCAGAGTGGGCTGCCGACAAAGTACGCCGCGCGTGCGATCAGGTGGCTGGCGATGGGAGCCGTGATGAACAGCATACCGATGACCAGCAACGCCTCGAGCACGACGTCGAGGCTCACGAAGTGGGTGGCGACCGCGAGCACCATGCAGCCGACGCCAAGCGTTCCCGCCTTGGTGGCCGCCTGCATGCGGGTGTATACGTCGGGCATGCGTAGCAGGCCGACGGCGGCCAGCACGCTGAAGAACCCGCCAATGAGCACGAGGCCAACGGTGAGCCCGTAGTTGAGCCACGCGATGGCGCTGACCATCCACTCGTTCATGGCCGGGCTCTCCGCTCAAGGTAGAGGGCGAACGCAGCGGTGCCCAGGAAGAGGATAAGGCCCATCACCAGGCACACGCTCAGAAGCACGGGCTTGCCGATGAGGATCGCAAAAATTGCGATAACGGCCACCGCGAACATGCCCATGAGATCGAGTGCGACCACGCGATCGGGCAGCGTCGGGCCGATGAGCAAGCGGACGAGGCAGCCGATCATCGCGATCGCAAGCATGCCCAGCACGACGAGCACGATGACCTCGATGAAAACCGGACCGTCGTTGAGCGCCGGCGTGATGATGGCGGCGGGGGTGATCAGGTTCATCGCGTCACCTCCAGCAGGCGACGCTCGAAGCCGTCCTTGATCTCACGCCGCATCTCGTCGGGGCTGGTGACGTGCATGAAGTGGATGAACAGGATCGACTTGTCGGCCGAGACATCGAGGCTCAGCGTTCCCGGCGTAAGCGTGATGAGGTTTGCCAGGATGGTTAGCTCGGTATCGGTGATGTCCTCGACCAGTGGGACGGCCAGCACGCCGGGCTTGAGCTTGCGCAGCGGGCTCATGGTGTAGTAGGCCATCTTGATGTTGGCGATAACCAGCTCGACGATGACGTAGAAGCAGAACAGCGAGATGCGGCCGACCTTCGAGTAATACGAACCTCGCATCTCGCGCGGAATGCACAGCCGCAGCGTCACGAACGCGATGACGAAGCCGATGAAGAAGTTGGCCGGCGAGAACGGGCCGATGGCCATCGCCCACACCAGCGCAAGCACGAGATTGAGAACGAGCGCGCCTATGGCTGGTCCCCCTGCATGGTCTCGGTCGTCGATGGAACGGTAGCCAACTCGCCCAGCGTGCCGTCGACGGCTCGCTGGTAGTAGTCGCCAAGCACGGCTCGCTGATATGCCTCGGTGTCAAGCACCTGTTCGCCCGCGCTCTCCGCGACCTGGTAGAGCGGCTCGATGAAGACACCCAGCGCGATTGTGGCCGTTGCGAGCACGATGATGGGCGCGGCCATGAAGCCGATACGGGTGCGATCGTCCTTGCCGCTCACCGGCGGCGGCTCGGGCATGGACTCGGGCGGCTCCTTCCAGAACGCTTCGGCCCAGATCTTGGTCATGGAGTAGAGCGTCAGGATGCTGACGCAGAGCGAAGCAGCGACGAGCGCGAACGCGCCCGCGGCCAGCCCGCTCTTGATGAGCACGAACTTACCCCAGAATCCGGTCGAGATCGGGATGCCAGCCAGTGAAAGGGCCGACGCCATGAACAGCACGCCCGTCCATGGGTGGGTCTTGACGAGCCCGCCGAGGTGCTTGAGTTCGCTCGTGCCCGCGAGGCGCTGGACCAGCCCGCTGATGAGGAACAGGTTGCCCTTCACGATGCCGTGGTGCAGCAGGAACATCGCCGAACCCGCGAGCGCAATGGTGGCGGTTTCTCTGGCGCCGACGCTGTCGGGCTCCGCGTGCGCGAGCGCGTAGAGCGCGATCGACAGGCCCATGAGCATGTATCCGATCTGGCTGACGCTGTGGAACGCCAGGATGCGTCGGATCTCGAACTGGCAGGCAGCGCCGAGCACGCCGGTCACCATCGTGAGCCCGCTGATCCACATGAGGATGGGTGCCGTGATGTCGAGCTGCTGGTCGAACAGCAGTGTGAACGTCCGCATGATTGAGTAGACGCCCACCTTGGTCAGCAGGCCCGCGAACAGCGCGGTGATGGCCACCGGCGGCGTGTGGTAGCTCGCGGGAAGCCAGAAGAACAGCGGGAAGACGGCCGCCTTGATGCCAAAGGCGACGAGGAACAGCATGGAGAGCGCGGTGATGGCGCCGGGGTTGTCGGCCCGATCGAGCACGATCGACAGGTGGGCCATGTTGAGCGTACCGGTCATGCCGTAAAGCAGGCCGATGGCAGCCAGGAAGATGCCGCTCGAGAGCAGATTGAGGGTGACGTACTTGATGGCGCCCTCGAGCTGGCCGCGCTCCCCGCCCAGCGTGAGCAGCACGAAGCTGGCCAGAAGCATGATCTCGAACCAGACGTACATGTTGAAGATGTCGCCGGTGAGGAACGCGCCCGAGCAGGCTGCCAGCACGGCGTGGACGAGTGGATGGTAACCGAAGCTCTCGCGCTTGCGATCAATGGCACCCAAGCTGTAGACGGTGATCGCGACGGCGATGACACCTGTGAGGCCCACGAGCAAGGCGCTCAGCGTGTCGGCGACGAGCGTGATGCCAAAGGGGGCGGCCCAGCCGGCGGCATTGGTGGTGACCACGGTGCCGTCGCTGGTGGCGTAGAGCAGTGAGATGGACGTTGCCAGCAGACACACGGCACCGATCACGCTGGCAATGCGCTGGGTTGTGCGGTCCTTCCACAACGCGATGCAGAGCACCGTTGTGGCAAGGGGGACCAGGATGGGTGCGATGATCGTCGCGTTCATCGGTCGGTCGTCCGCATTGCGTCGAGGTCGTCGGTGCCGACCTCCTGGTACGTCCGCTTCACGAGCACGATCGTGAATGCGAGGATGGCAAAGCTGATGACCACGGCGGTCAGGATCAGCGCAGGAGGCAGCGGGTCGGTGAAATTGCCCACCAGCTGGTCCTCATCCTCGGGGATGAGGGCCGGCTTGCCGCGCGTGAGCCCGCCGGCGGCAAAGATCAAGAGATTCGCGCCGTGGCTGATGAGGGCCAGCCCGATGATCAGCTTCACGAAGCTTCGGCGGAGGATCATGTAGATGCCCGCGGCGTACAGAAATCCGACGGCAAGGGCGAGCAGCAGTTCCATTTCGCGATCCTCCTTTCTTTAGCTCTCTTCGGCCAGTGTGCTCAGCATGAGCAGGCACACGCCCATGACAGTGAAGTAGACGCCGATATCGAACAACAGCGGGGTGCCGACCTTCAACTCGCCGATGCCGGCGAGCTCGAAGCTGGACCACATGCCGTAGAGAAACGGCCCCCCGTCGATGAGGCCCGGTAAGCCACTGACGAGCGCCATGCCGAGCCCGATGGCGATGTAGGTTGTCAGGGGCACCCGCAGGATCCGATACATGGCGGGCACGCCAAAAGCCATCGCATACAGCGCGAACGCCGACGTTGCCAGCAGCCCACCCACGAAGCCGCCTCCTGGCTGGTTGTGTCCCCGCAGCAGCACGACGATGCTGAACAAGATCAGCAGCGGCAGCATGAACCGGGTAGCGGTGCGGAGGATGATGGAGTTCATGCCATCCCTCCCTGGGCCGGACGCTCTTGCCGAAGCTTCAGCAGCGTGTAGACGCCAACCGCCGCCAGACCGAGCACGAAGATCTCTCCGAGCGTGTCCAGGGCGCGGAAGTCGACGAGGATGATGTTGACGAGATTCCGGCCGTAGGCAACGTGCTCGCCGGGCGCGTTGGGAAGTGCATATCGGTTGTAGAACCACGAGATGCCGTCGTCGGCGTTGATCGCGAACGACGAGACCACGAATGCGGCCATCATCAGGCCGAACGCCGCGCCGAGGATGGCGTCGAGGGTCTTGACCTTCTTCGAGCTGTACACGGCGAACCTCGGCAGGTGGTAGACCACCAGCACGAAGATGATCACCGTGAGTGTCTCGACGGCGAACTGGGTCATTGCGACATCGGGTGCACCGAACAGCACGAAGATTACTGCTGAGCAATAGCCCACGACGCCCAGCACGGCGATGGTCGACAGACGCCCACGCATCTGCGTGCTTGCGATCGCCGCGATGCAGATCATGCAGACCAGCACGGCCTCGAACAGCAACTCGGTCCAGGCGATCTCTCCGAACTTCGGCAGTGCCGCCGAGATCGACTCAACCAACCCACCCTGCCAGACCATGAGCCCGCCAGCCAGCGTGAGCGCGGTGAGCACGGTGACCTGGACGTACACACGCAGGTATCCGCTCTGGAGCAGCTTGGTCTGCATGGTTGCCAGCGAGACCGGGCCGACCGTGCCGGCAAAGAGCAGGTGGTAGATCCGCTCGGGGCCAATGGTGGAGCCGATGCGATCGAGCGGGCCCGTGATCGTGCGCCACGGGCCGCGGAACCAGAACAGCAGCGCACCGGCGACGAGCGCGATTCCGCTGAGCAGCAGGGCCGTGCTCGCGTGCGTGGCCATGTAGATCGCGCTGAGCTTCACGAGTTCGACCTCGTGAGCCCCGGCGATCGATGCCGTCGTGCCGTTGATGATCGGCTTGGCAAACAACATCGGCGCGAGCCCGCCGACGAGCGTCAAGCACGTCAGCACGACCGGGCCCAGCAGCATGGGCGGCGGTGCCTCGTGCGGTGGCTTGGGATAGTCACCCTCTGCCGTCCGCTTCATGAGGAAGGGCCGGATGCCAGCCTGGAAGCCAGCGACTGCCATGAACGACCCGGCCACCGTTGAGATCGTGGGCCAGAGCCAGGCGACGTCATGCGGCCCTCCATGCGCGTGCAGGCTGCCCTTGAGGAGCAGTTCCTTCGCCACAAAGCCCAGCAACGGCACCATGCCGGCCATCGACAGGCCCGAGATGATGGCGACAAGGGCGGTGACGGGCATCTTGCTGAAGAGCCCGCCCATCTGCTCGGTGTCCTTCACGCCCGCCTCGTGGTCGACGATGCCGGCAACGAGGAACAACGCGCCCTTGAACAGCGCGTGCGCAAGGATGTACGCGGCTGCGGCCTGCGGCGCACCAAGGCCGATGAGCATGACCATGATGCCCAGCGAACTCACGGTGGTGTAGGCCAGGACCTTCTTGTAGTAGGTCTGCCGCGTCGCCATATACGCGCCCAGCAGCATCGTCGCGCCGCCAAAGCCAGCAAGCGCCCACTGCCAGGCCGGATCTTCGGTGAAAGCCGGATTCAGGCGGGCCACGAGGTACACGCCCGCCTTGACCATCGTTGAAGAGTGCAAGTAGGCGCTGACCGGCGATGGCGCCTCCATCGCGTTTGGCAGCCAGAAGTGGAACGGGAACTGTGCGCTCTTGGTGAACGCGCCGCCCAGCACCAGGATCATGGCCGCCAGAGTCAGCGGGCTCTCGGCGAGGGTCTGATAGTTCTCGATGATGCCCGACACCGAGAATGTGCCGGCGATCTGCCCGAGTAGCACCAGGCCGGCCAACATTGATAGCCCGCCCAGACCCGTGATGACCAAGGCCTGCAGGGCGCTCTTTCGGGCTTTCTCACGCTCATGGTCGAAGCCGATGAGCAGGTAGCTCGTAATGCTCGTGAGCTCCCAGAAGATGAAGAGCAGGATCAGATCGTCGGCCAGCACGAGGCCCAGCATCGCGCCCATAAAGCCGAGCAGGTAGCCAAAGAACCGGCCCCGCTTCGGGTGGCCTTCCAGGTAGCTGTTGGCGTACAGCACGATGCCCGTGCCCACGCCGGTGACCAGCAACGCGAACAGCGTGCTGAGCGAGTCGACACGGAACGAGAACTCCACCCCCAGCGACTCGGCCCATGCCACGGCGACGGTCGTCGCCTCGCCGGCGGCGGTTGAGTTCATCTGCGTGAGGTAGTACCCAAAGGCGACCAGCGGACCCAGAGCCAGCACGTAGCCCGTGGCTCGTCCCAGCACGCGGTGCAGGGACGGGGCCGCCACGGCCAGTGCGAAGATGGCTAGGAGGGTGCCGACGATCAACTGGGGCTCCACTGTCCATCGGCCCCGGCTCGCGTCCGACGCGGATGCTGAGGTTCGATAACCGGTCGATGGTATCCGGAAAGCCCACCAAGCCGGCCCTTACGGATCGGTCGTCTGGTTTTCCCGCTTGAATGAATGCTGCGGTCTGGGCCGGATTCTCAGGCTGCGACCTCGGCGACGCTGTCGGCGACCAAGATCTCGGCCTCGGTCTTGGCCTTCACCTCGTCGACCGTGACACCCGGGGCGACCTCGGTCAGCACGAAGCGGTGCCTGTTGACGTCCATGACCAGCACGCAAAGGTCGGTAATGACCATGTTGACACAACGCTGGCCGGTCAGCGGTAGCGAGCATTGCTCCACGATCTTCGACTGGCCGTGCTTGTTGCAGTGCTCCATGGCTACGACGACCTTGCGGACGCCCGCGACAAGGTCCATCGCTCCGCCCATGCCCTTGACCATCTTGCCCGGGATCATCCAGTTGGCGATGTCGCCCTCTTGGCTGACCTCCATAGCGCCCAGGATGCACATGTCGATGTGCCCACCTCGGATCATGCCGAAGCTCTCGGCGCTGCTGAAGAAGCTGGCGCCCGTGCGGGCCGTCACCGTTTGCTTGCCGGCATTGATCAGGTCGGCATCCACCTCGGCATCGGTCGGGAACGGGCCGATACCCAGCAGCCCATTCTCGGATTGCAGCCACACGTCCATGCCCTCGGGGATGTGGTTGGCCACGAGGGTCGGCATGCCGATGCCGAGATTCACGACGTAGCCGTCACGCAGTTCCTTGGCCGCTCGCTTGGTGATCTGGTCTCGCGTAAGCATGCGCAAGTGTACCCCGAGCGTTCGTGTCAGCGTGCGGCGGAGAGGCGGCGTGCTTTCATCCGCCTCAGGCGGCTCTTGAGGGTCAGCATGAAGCCCACCGCAGCGAAGGGCACGCCCGCGAGCCCAACGATGGCCCACCGCAGCATCGTGCCCGCCTGAGCCTTCTCGGGCTCGTCGCTGGCGGCGCCCTCTGCGAGCGGGTTGCTGACCGCCTCATGGATGATGTGCACGTAACCCTGCAAGGCCATCGCGAGTCCGGTGATCATGAGCCCCAGACCGACGAGCAGCAGGATCCAGCCAATGAATCGCGTCATGGCTTTGTCCCTTCCGCGTTGTTGCTCGGCTTGTTCGAAACGGCCAGCCCTGCGATGCCCAGGATCATGATCGCCAGGCCGACGATGCTGATGAACGCGCAGACGGACAGCGTGGCGATCGCCAGCGGGCGGATCTCATCGATCGGCAGGCGCGCGGCCCGGGCGGCGGTAACGCCGGCAGAGATCAAGCCAACCAGCCCCAGCAAGAGCCAGGGCGTGCAGGCCACGATCGCGCCGAGCTTGATGCGCTGCGTGTGCTTGCGGCGGACGGGATCAACGTAAGGCATGTCAGACACGGCCGAGCCACTCCGTTTCCAGGGCGTCCAGCTCGGCCTTGAGATCATCGCGACTGGCGTTGATCTCCGCGGCCTTGATGGCGTCCTTCCAGATGTCGGGATCGTCGAGCTTCACATCGATGCGGGCGATCTCGCCTTCGAGCTCCTTGATCTTCTCTTCGATGGCCTCCACGGGCATCCACGAGTACTTGCTCTTGCTCGCCTTCGATCGGGCGGTCGGGGCGGCTGCTGGCGGCGGCGGTGGGGGTGCCGCGCGCTGCACGGGCTCTGGGGCCGAGATCGAACGCGCCCCGCCCGCGAGCCAATCGCTCCAGCCGCCCAGGTGCAGGCTCACGCCACCCTTGCCGTCAAACACGATGAGGTGATCGCACACGGCGTCGACGAGCGTGCGGTCGTGGCTGACGACGATGAGCGTCCCATCGAAGGTGCCGCTCTTCTTGCCCTCGCCGCGCTCGAGCATGGCCTCAAGCCGCTCGGCGCTGGGTATATCGAGGTGGTTGGTCGGTTCGTCGAGCACCAGCACATTGCGCGCACAGGCGAGCAGCGCCGCGAGCGCCGCTCGCGCGCGCTCGCCGCCCGACATGTCGCCCAGGATTGCTTCCTGGCGATCACCCGAGAACAGGAACGCGCCGGCCAGGTCGCGCGACTCCTGCTCGGTCAAGAGCTTGGGCTTGTCCGGGCCCTCTTCCGTCTCTGCCAGTCGGGCGACGACACGCTGGATGTGCCTCGGCACGGTCGTCATCGGATCCATGTCGCCCCGACCCTGGCTGAAGTAGCCGACCTTGAGCCCCGCTCCGTGCTTGATCTGGCCACCCGTCGGGTCGCGCTTGCCGAGCAGGCACTCCACGAGCGTGCTCTTCCCCGCGCCGTTGGGGCCGACCACGCCCCAACGCTCACCACGTGAGATGGTGATGTCGAGGTTCTCGAAGAGCGTGAGCATCGAGCCTTCGTCGCGCGGGTATCGCATTGTGAGGCCGGTGGCCTTGACGACGATGTCACCCGTGCGCGGCGCTTGCGGCAGGCTGGGCTTGAAGACGGCCATCTCGACGGGCTTCTCGAGCGTCGATGACTCGCGAGCTCGGTCGAGGCGGCTCTCTCGGCCCTTGGCCTGCTTCGCCCGTTGCCCCGCCCGGTACTTGTCGATGAAGGCCTGCTCTTGCTTGAACTTCGTCTGCTGGCGCTCCCAGGCTTCCATCTGTGTGCGCAACCGATCGGCCCGGAGCGTCCGGAACGCCGTGTATCCGCCCGGGTAGCTGATCACCCGACCGCGCTCGAGCTCGACGATGCGTTGGGCCACGCGGGTTAGCACCGATCGGTCGTGGGCGATGAGTACGACGGCACCCTTAAACGTCTCGACCAAAAAGTCCTCGAGCCAGATCCGGCCGTGCACGTCCAGGTGGTTCGTGGGCTCGTCCATCAGCAGCACGTCGGGCTCGGTCAGCAGGGCGCGAGCCAATGCCAGCCGGGCCTTCTGTCCGCCGCTGAGCTTCTCGACCGGGAGTGCGAACTGGGCGTCTCGGAAGCCAAGGCCGTGGAGCACGCCGTCGATACGGTGGTCGATGTTGTAGCCGCCGGCGGCCTGGATGCGCTCTTCGATCCGCGCCTGCTCGGCCATGGCCTTCTGCAGCTCATCGCCATCGGCATCGGCCAGCTTGTGGAAGACGGCTTCGAGCTGCTTGTGCAAGGCGGCGAGTTCTTCGAACGCGCTCGCCGCGTGCTCACGGAGCGTGACGCCTCGGTCGATCTGCGGGTCTTGCGCGAGGTAGGCCACGCGTGCGCCGCGCTGCAGCGAGATCTCGCCCGCGTCGGACTTCTGCACGCCGGCCATGATCTTCAGCAGGCTGCTCTTGCCGGTGCCGTTTGGGCCGACGATCGCGACGCGTTCGCGCGGCTCGACCGACAGCGAGCAACCGCGCAGGATCACGTCGTCGCCGTATGAAAGCTCGAGATTGGCGACAGCCAGAACGGGCACGCTGAGATTCTAGAGGGATGTTCCCGGAGGATCGGTGAGCGCGGGCTTGCCTTAGCCGGCCTTTTCCTGATCCTGGAGGAGTTCGTAGATCTCTTCCGGCGTGCTGGCCGCGTAGATGCGGTCGCGGAAGTCGTCCATGGTCATCAGGCGGCTGATGCGGGCCAGCGCCTGGATGTGGTCGCTCGTGCGGTCGGGCGGGCTGGCAAGCAGGACGATGAGGCGGACGGGCTGGCCATCGATAGCCTCGAACTCGATGGGGCTCGCGGGCTTTCCGATCGCCATCGCCAGGCCGCTGAGGCCCTCGCACTTGCCGTGGGGGATGGCCAAGCCATGGCCGATGCCGGTGGTGCGGGTTTGCTCGCGCGCCCAGACGGCGTCTTTCAGGGCCTGGGCGTTGTTAACACGGCCGAGGCCGGCCAGCAGGTCGACCATCTCATCGATGACCGCGCGTTTGTCGGCCGAGTCGAGCGGCGCCTTCACGCACTCGGGCGTCAGGATGTCCAGCAACTTCATCGGTGTCCCGCTCCGCCGCTCGCCGTCATCCGGTGGCCCTCACGCGGCCGCGGACATCGGTCATGGGGCCACTGTAGACCCCCTGCCGCCCGCCTATCGCCTCTCCGATCCCTCGGCGACCAGTAAGGCGGCGTATCCGCCGTCTCGATAGGCCGTCGGCGACTCGCCGGGCAGGCCTGCTGGCTGTGTTGAGGATTCCTTGAGCAGCTTGAAGCCGGCCGATTCGCACGCCCACGCGGTGATGTCTTGGTTCTCTTCCGCGTCCATGCTGCACGTGGCATAGACCACCATTCCACCGGGTGCGAGCATGGCGCGGCTCTGGGCGAGCAGATCTCGCTGCACCCCCGTGAGCCGCTCGATCTGGCCTTCAGCCTTCTCGAGGCCCAGGCGATATCGCGCCTCGGGCCGCCGCGGTAGTACGCCCGAGTTACTGCACGGCACGTCGAGGAGCACGAGGTGAGCCTTGCCCGCGGCTTCGTAACGCACGTCCTCGATCTCGAGGACCTGGGTCTTCTCGTCCTTCGCGAATACGCGGCGCAGGCCCTTGGCGCGCGCGTCGTTGGTGTCGCACGCGAGGATCGTCGCTTCAGGGAACATCGCGCGCAGCTGGCGGGTCTTGGTACCCATGCCGGCGCACAGATCGACGACGAGGGAGGGCGTCGACTCCAGGTCCGCGAGCACGTCGAGCGCCCCCGCAGATGTCGCGTCCTGCACCCAGACGTCCTTGCGACCTTTGAGGATCTCGCGCGGGCTCGCCCCGATGGGGCCCAGCACGCTCAGGCCGTCGCGCTGGTGGCGCGTAAGCGTTTGGCCCTCGGGCGCTTCGACCGGGTCGCCCGCGTGGCCGTGGTTGATGACTACAGGCGGATGAACGAGCGTGTGCAGCGATTGCTCGATCGCACCGGCTTCACCGAGTTGACCGTGCCAGCGTTCGACCAATGCTCGCGGCAGGCCGCAGGCCTGTTCGAGCCAGGGCAGCGTCTCGGTTGGGAAGGCCTCGCGTGAGAGCTGGATGGCTCGGCCATCGTGCAGAGGCAGGAGGTCGGCCTTACCGACGTGGTCGGCGGCGGGTCCATCGAGAACGACCGGCCACCCCTCCTCGCCACGTGCGACCGACTCGGCGACCCGGCGGAGCACGGCGTTGACCAGCCCCGTGGCCTTGGGCTTGCCGGCGGCACGCGTCCAGTCGACCGCTTCGTTGATGGCCGCATGGGGAGGGATGCGGTCGAGCAGCAGGAGTTGGGCGGCCCCAGCCAGAAGGGCAGCGCGGACGGTACTGTCCATCTCTGCGATCGGCCGGCTCGTGTGGGGCGCGATGATCGCTTCGAGCGTGATCCATCGCCGCATCACGGCGTCGTAGATGGCGTGGGCGAGCGCGGCTTCGCGGCCGGCGCCCGGACCCTTGATCGGCCCGGTGTCGAGCGGCTCGAGCCCGAGGTCGGGGTAGCGGTGTGCCTCTTCCCGGAGCCGCTGGTGCACAACCGAGCGGGCGGTCTCAAAGCGAGGCGATGCGGAGCGAGAGCGGCCTCGGCCGCGTGGATTGGTTCTGGTGTGTGCCAAGGGAGATGATAGGGACGCGTACGATGCCGTCGTGCAGGAACCGCCGGCAAAGAGCGACCCGTCAGCCACCTCCGCCGCGATCGCGGCGACGCCGGACTCGCCTTCGGAGCGATTGCGCCGAGCCCCCAAGAAGCTGCTCGGCACAATGCGCATCCGCAAAAAGCTCATCCTGCTGCACACGGTGTTCTCGGCGGGGCTGGCGGCGCTGATGTTCTTCATCCTACGGCCGGCCATCGGCGACCTCGTGCGCCAGGCCGAGGCCGAGGATGCCGCCTACGTGCTGGGAACGCTCGACCTGCGGGAGCTGACCGAGGACCGGCCTAACGGCGAACGCGCCGTTGGGCCGGGCATCACGCTGCGGTGGGGCCAGGCCGATTCGCTGGGACTCGACTCGGACGCCGTCGCCAGCTTGCAGCGGGCTGCGACCGCTCCGGTGCCGCTCGCGCACGGCGCGGGCGATGGCCTGGGCCTCGGGTCGGCCGGGGTGTACCGCCCGCATGCGGCTGGGGGCGGCTACTTCGTGGTTGACCGCCGGCTTCAAGGCGTGCGTGCTTCGGTGAAGCGGCTCGACGTCGTGTTGCTGCTGAGCATGTTGGGCGTGTATCTGCTCATTGCCGCCGCGCTGGAGATCTTCGTGCTGCCGCGGCACGTGTACCAGCCCATTCGCCGGATGCTGCGCGCCGACCTGGCGGTGCAGCAGGGAGTCCGTGGCGGCGAGCTGATCGATCCCAGGTTCATGCCCCAGGACGAGCTGGGCGAGATCATGCGTAGCCGGAATCGATCGATCGCGGCCTTGCGACGCAACGAATCAGAGCTCGCGCGCACGCTCGCAGAGCTTGAGCGCGTGGCAGGGGACCTGAAGCGCAAGAACCACCTTCTGGAGAACGCGCGACGGAACCTCGCCGACGCGGACAGGCTCGCTTCTCTGGGCATGCTGAGTGCGGGCGTTGCGCACGAGATCAACACGCCGCTCGCGGTGCTGAAGGGGCTCGTGAGCGAGCTGAACGCCAAGCCCGGCCAGCCTGTGGACGAGCGCAAGGCCCGGTTGATGGGGCGAGTGGTCGATCGCCTCGAGCGCTTGGGCGACGGCTTGCTCGACTTCGCGCGCGTGCGCTCGCCTCGTGTCTCGCGGGTCGAGGTCGCCGGCCTTGCACGCCAAGCGCTGGAGCTCCTGAGCCTGGACGATTCCGTGCGGCGTGTGTCGGTCGAGGTGCACGTGCCCGACTCGCTCGCCGTCCCATGCGATGGTGACAGGCTCGTGCAGGTGCTGGTCAACCTGGTGCGCAACGCGGCGGAAGCGCTCGTTGAGAGCGAAGCGTCGGATCCTGTGGTGCGCATCGCCGCCGAGCCACTCGAGCGCGAGGGCTCCAACTGGGTGAGCATAACCATCGCCGACAACGGCCCGGGCATCCGCCCCGAACTGCTGGCAACGCTGTTCGAGCCGTTCGTGAGCTCGCGGCTGGACGCCAAGGGCACCGGCCTTGGTCTGGCCGTCGCCGACGGCATCGTCCGCGAGCACGGTGGCGTGCTGATCGCGCGGAATCGAGAATCGGGCCAAGGCGCTGAGTTTGAGGTGCTGCTGCCGGCATTCGCGCCAGCGTCTGGGAATGAACAAACCAGTCGGGCGTGACGCAGTCTCACACGCATTCACTGAATAAACATGAAACCCGGGCGTGCGCCCGGGTTTCGCTTGTTCAAGATGTGAGGCGAGTTACTTCTTCGTCGCCCACTTGATCAGCACGTCGGCCACTTCGGGACGGCTGAACTCCTGCGGAGGGCGCTGTCCGGCGGCGAGCATCTCGCGCACCTTGGTGCCGCTCAAGAACACCTGGTCGCCCTCGAGCTTGGGGAAGGTCTTGCCGCTCACCATGCCCTGGGCCTTATGGCTCCACGCGGCGTGCTCAAAGTTCAGGCGGGTGATCTTCAGGTCGCCCTCATCGAATCGGTCGAAGATCTCCTGGGCGTCGTAGGTGCCGTAGTAGCTGCCCACGCCCGCGTGGTCGCGGCCGACAATGAAGTGCGAGCAGCCATAGTTCTGGCGGACGATGGCGTGCAGGATGGCCTCACGCGGGCCGGCGTACCGCATGGCCGCGGGCATGACCGTGATCATCGTGCGCTCCTTGTTGAAGTACTCGTCCACAAGGACCTCGTAGCACTCCATGCGCACGTCGGCGGGGATGTCACCGGGCTTGGTCTCGCCCACCAGCGGATGGATGAGCAGTCCGTCGGTGATCTCCTGGGCGCACTTGCACAGGTACTCGTGGGCCCGGTGGATCGGGTTACGCGTCTGGAAGGCGCTGACGGTGCCCCAGCCCTTGGCCTCGAACGCGGCGCGCGTTTGCGCAGGCGTCAGCCGCTTGTCGAGGAACGCCTCGGGGCCGTCGGGATCGACGCACACGGTGACGACCTCGATCGGGCCGGCCAGGCACGTATCGCCCTCTTTCTTGACGGCCTCGGCGCCGGGGTGCTGGCCGTCGTCGTCGCCGGCGTTGTTGAAGAAGATCGTCGCCTCGGCGTCATGGTCGTGCGCGAAAACCTCCTCGACAGTCATCACCGCTTGGAGCGTGCCGTTGGGTGCGAAGAGCGCGACGCGCTCGCCCTGCTTGGGGGCCTTGGAGCCATCGACGCTCAGGGTGATTGGGATGGGCCAGCGGGTTCCGCTCGCCAGGCGCATGTCCTCGATGACGCCCTTGACGTCGGCCGAGCCCATGAAGCCGGTGAGCGGGCTGAAGGCGCCGGTGCCGATCACTTCGACATCGCACGACTGCTTCATCGAGAGGTCGATGCGGGTGAGACCCTCGGCTTCCTTGATCAGCTCTTCGCGGCGGGCGCCTTCGGCCACCTGGTTTACCAGGGTGCCGCCGTGGGGCTCGATCAAGGACTTCTTCGTGGTCTCGGGGGCCATCGTCGCCGGCATCGCATCCTCCTTGGAATTGGCTCAGGTTCCGGCGTGGCCAGGGGGCTCAGCGAGCGGCCATTCCGGGGAAGGGGATGTTATGTCAGATGTCCGTTGGGAGCAAACCGTTCGGGTGGTGCAGGCCCGAGATCAGCGGGATTTTCGGCGTGAACGGGCCTCTGCGAGCGCGAAGCGGATCGCAGCCTCGTGCCCGTCCACCATGCTGTAGATGCTGTGCTCGGCTAGCACCTTGTTCCGGCCCGCCTCGCCCATCTCGGCCGCGAGATCTGGCTCGCTGAGCAGTCTCGAGATCGCCTCGGCCAGCGAGCCCGGTTCACCGAGGTCGACCAATACACCAGTCTTGCCATCCACGACCGCCCTGGCCTCGGGACCGTGGCGGTCCATGTCTCGATCGGTGACGACCGGCAGGCCATAGCCCATGGCGTGCAGTGCGCTCAGGCCCATGAACGCCGGATAGCAGAACGCGTGTGCGCTCAAGAACCACGGCGCCAGCCCGTCCTCGCCGTAAACGGCTCCCGGCATCCGGACACGATCCTGCAGCCCAAGGCGCGCGGCGAGTTCTTGCAGATGCTCGCGCGTCGGGCCGTCGCCCACGATGGCGACGACAAGGTCGGGATGTGTGTCCGTCAATCGAGCGGCGGCATGCAGTAGCAGGTCAGTTCGATTTGACTCGATCAACCGCGACACGAAGAGGATGACCGGCCCGCGATCCAGCCCGTGCTCGCGCCTAAACGCGGCGAGCGCGGCTTCGTCTGCGAGCCAACGCTCGCGAGCCTGCTGGATCGGTGTTTGATCGAGTGCATTCGCCGCGACGAAGAGGCGGTCGGCCGGGAATCCCTCTTCGATCATCCGTTCGCGCGCGTGCTGGTCGTAGAGCACGACCGCGTCGGCTTGGCGCCCGATCCAGTTGCGGAGCGCGCGTGATGCCTTGTTGTCTCGAACGGAGTAGCCGTGTCCCCAGACGACGACGCCCACGCCGTTCTTTTTGGCTCGGCGGATAGCTGGCACCAGGCTCGGGACGCCCGAGTTGTGCTCGAGCACGGCGACGTCGGCGCGCTGCGGATCAACGGCTTCGAACTGCGCGGAAACCCACCGAACTTCTCGGGGCCACGCCAGCAGTCTTCGTTCGCGAACCTGCCGAGCCTCGAAGCCTTCGGCCGCCACGTTGGGCAGCTTTGCCCGCGAGCTGAACAGGACTTCTACCGAGATGCCTGGCCGTCGTGCGAGTTCGGCGAACACCGGCACGCGATACGCCGGGAGCGCGGGCTGCTGGAAACACACACGGATCGTCGTGTTTTCCGGTTGGTGGTCTGCGGGCTTCGGCTCGGTCATTGCCGCAACGCTATCGGTTCCCGAGAGGTAGGCCGTCTACCATCCTTCTCGCTGGCGGGCCCATCGAGCGATGTTGGCCCCAGCAGAAACCAAACAGGAGGCGGAATGACCCAGACCACCGATCAGGTCAAGGCGACGAACATCCATTGGCACGAGGGCGACCTCAGCCGCGACGAACGCTGGGGCTCTTTGAAGGCCAAGGGCGCCACGGTCTGGTTCACGGGCCTGAGCGGCTCGGGTAAGAGCACGATCGCCAGCGCTGTCGAGCAGGTGCTCGTGAAGCGCGGCGTGAACAGCTACCGCCTTGACGGTGACAATGTCCGCCACGGCCTGAACAAGAACCTTGGCTTCAGCGCCGAGGACCGCACCGAGAACATCCGCCGCATCGGCGAGGTCAGCAAGCTCTTCGCCGACGCCGGCGTAGTCAGCCTGACCAGCTTCATCAGCCCGTACGTGCGCGATCGTGATCTCTGCCGGGCCATGCACGACGAGGCCAAGCTGCCCTTCCTCGAAGTATTCGTCGACACGCCGCTCGAAGAGTGCGAGAAGCGCGATCCCAAGGGCCTCTACAAGAAGGCACGCGCGGGCGAGATCAAGGGCTTCACCGGCATCGATGACCCGTACGAGGCCCCCCCGAAGGCCGAGCTGGTCCTGAAGACCGCTGGCCGCTCGATCGACGAGTGCGTGCAGGAGGTGCTGAGCTTCCTGGAGGCGCAGGGAATCGTGAAGGGCTGAGCCTCGACCTCACTTCACGCGGCGCAGCCGCTGCGGCTTGGCCTTGGGTACTTGCTCGATCAGGCCGCGCGCCTCGAGGTCCTGCTTGACGGTCGTGACGTACCAGAGGACGCTTGCCCCCTTGGGGTAGGCGTCCTTGTTCAATTCTCCGACGACCAGGTCGCCAAGGTCGCCGAAGAGCACGCCGTCGCCGCTCTTGGGGATGACCTTCAGCAGCGCCCGACGCATCTCGTCGTACTTGGGCTTCTCGATGTTCACGCCCGCCTTGCCCTGCGGATGCAGTGTCATGAACCGCTCGGCCATCCCCACGCCCCTCTTCTTAGCTGCTGACCGCATGGGCCGACACGCAGCGCTCGATGCGGGCGAACGCGTTGGCCTTGCCTACCAGTTCCAGCGTCTGTCCCAGGCCAGGACTGATCGTTCCGCCGGTCATCGCGACGCGCAGCGGCTGGGCGGCCTTGCCCATACCCAGGCCCTTGGCCTCGCACCATTGCTTGATCGCTGCCTCGATTGCGTCGGCCTCGAACGAATCAACGCCTTCCAGCACCGGTGCCAGCTCCCGCAGTACCGCGAGCCCTTCGCCATCGTTCTTGAGCAGCACTTTGGTGACGGCTTTCTCGTCGTACGCGAAGTCATCCCGAAGCGCGAACGCGACCACGATCGCAGCGTCTCGCAGCACGCGTGTGCGTTGCCGAGCAGCTGCGGCCGCCTTCGGCAGCTTGTCGCCCAACGCTTCGAGCGTCGCCTGGTCGTACCGCTCCAGCCACGTCCGCCACTCGCCCGCGAACTGCTCGTCGCTCATGCGGTTCTGGATCTCGTCGGCGTTGAACGCCATGAGCTTCTCGCGGTCGAACTTGCTCGCGCTCTTGCCGATGCGGTGCAGGTCGAACTTCTCGACGAGGTAGTCCATCGAGAGACACTCGACGTCCGTGCCGTCCTCGTTCTTCTCGCCTGGATTCCACCCGAGGAGTGCCAGGTAGTTGCACAGCACATGCGGCAGGTATCCGCTGCGACGGAAGTCTTCGACGTCGATCTCTGGCGGCGTGAAGCCGATGGCGGACGCCAGCCGCATCAGATCATCAGTCGGCAGCTGCGCCCGCTTATCGCCCATCCACGACTTGAAGACGGCGTCATCGAGCGTTCCACTTGGCACGGCGTTGATCTTCTGCTCCTTGCAGAATGCTCGGACGGCCTTGTCCTTGTCGCGCTTGCTCATCTTGCTGTTGTCGGGGTTGAAGATCAGCGGCAGGTGCGCATACGCCGGCGTGCGATAGCCCAGCGCCTGCTGCAGCGCCACGTGCCTGGGCGTGTTTTGCAGATGCTCCTGACCGCGCAGGATGTGGCTAACGCCCATGGCCTCGTCGTCGACCACGACTGCAAAGTGGTAGGTCGGGAAGCCATCGGCTTTGCGGATGACGAAGTCGTCCAGCTCGCCTTGGGCAAAGCGGACCTCGCCCAGCACCGAGTCGGCCACCACCACGTCGTGATCGGGCACCTTGAACCGAACGACATGCGTCTCGCCTGCCATCATGCGGCTCATGCGCTCGGCCTCGGGAAGCTCGAGTGCCGCGCGGTCGTAGCGATACGTCTCGTTGGCGTCCTGCGCGGCCTTTCGTTTGGCTTCCAGTTCCTCGGCCGTCTCGAAGGCGGGGTACGCACGCCCGCTCTCGAGCAGTCTGGCCAGGGCCATGTTGTACGTGTCCACCCGATCGGCTTGAAAGAAAGGGCCCACGCCCCGCGGATCGCCGCCCAGCATCTTCTCGGCAGCGGCATGCTCGGGCCCTTCGTGCCAGTCGATGCCCAGCCAGGCGAGGTCTTCGAGGATGCCCGCAACCGCTGCCTCGCTCGAACGCTTCTGGTCGGTGTCCTCGACGCGAAGCAGGAAGGTACCGTCGCGGCCCTTCGCGAAGGCCCAACAAAACAACGCGGTTCGTGCTCCCCCCACGTGCAAGTGGCCGGTGGGAGAGGGCGCGAACCGCGTGATCGTGTGCTCGGAGGGTGTTGGCTGGCTGGAGGTGTCGCTCATCGTTGCCGATGCTAGCGACGCGCCCCAAACGTGGCGTCAGCAGCCGGTGACGAACAGGTTCTGGAACTCCAGGAAGTCGAAAATGTTCAGGATGCCGTCGCCGTTTACGTCGGCCTTGGTATCACCAGTCGCGAACGCAGACTGGAACGCCAGGAAGTCGAAGATGGTGAGCTCGCCGTCGCCATCAAAGTCGGGGATACAGCCGCCCACGTCGAGGGCTGCCTCGGCGTTGACCAGGCCGTGGCCAAAGTCGCCGTCCCAGCCCGGAGCACCCAGGTCGATGGCCGTGTCGATCATGAGTTGGCGGACCTCGTCGTTGACGCGGCCATTGCCGTTCGTGTCCTGGATGCCCGCTCCGATGATGAGCGCCGCGACGCCTGCCGCGTGGGGCGACGCCATTGAGGTGCCGTCGAAGTTGTCGTAGCTGGTATCAGAGTTCGAGGTCGTCGAGTACACGTTCACACCGGGAGCGACCAACTCGAGGTTGGTTCCACCCTGCGAGAAGCTCGCCCGGCGGTCACGATCATTGGTAGCACCAACGGCCACCACGCTGTCGTAGCGGGCAGGCACGCCGATGGGAGCGCCGCCGCCGTTGCCCGACGCGGCGAAGTGGATGACACCAGCGTCCCACGTGTTGTCGTACGCCTGACGCAGCAGCGAAGAGTCGGGCACACTGAAGCTGCTGTTGGTGACCTGAATGCCGTTATCCAGCGCCCACTGCAGCGCGTTGATCGCGCCGGAGGACGACGGGAAGAACGTGCCAACCTTGAGCATGTACAGGTCGGCTTCCGGTGCCACGCCGATGATGTCGCTGCCGTTGGCGACGGCCGCCACCGTACCGCTCACGTGCGTGCCGTGGCTGAATGGGTCGCTGAAGTCGCTGGACATGGTCTCGAAGTCGAAGCCGAACACGAAGTTGTCGGCGATGTCCTCATGCGTTGCGCGCAGGCCAGAGTCCATCACGCCCACGGCGACGCCGGTGCCGCGCTCGCCGCCCATGTGCGTGGGCTCGCAGCCGATGCGTCGCACGCCCCACACGTCGTCGTACTCGCTGGTGTACGAGCCGATGCCGTTCGGCTCGATGCCGACCACGCGCCCGTCGAGGGCAAGCAGTTGTGACGCGGCTCCGGCCGGCAGCGTTGCATGGAGGCCCGGGACGACCGTCCAGACCTGGTGGACCACGCCGCCCACCGACTCAACCAGCGCCACGTCCGCAGCGGTGGGGTTCGCGACGAACTCGATGAGCACGTCGTCGGGAGCCAAGGCCTCGTCGGCAAGCGTCAAGGGGGCGATCAGCCCGCATGTGCACAGTGCGGCCGCGGTGACGGTCAGGGGGGCACGGTTCATTTATCAAACTCCTAACAGTGAGATGGGCAGGCTGCATGGGCAGGGATCAAGCACCCCGACAAGGCCTTCCTGGCTGTCGCAGGCACGAACATACCGCCAATCGGGGGTATTCGACGCCATCGCGGGTACTTGAGGGTCTACTCCAGGGACCATCCGCCGTTACAGCCGCTTCGGTTTCCCCCTCTTGCGACAGGGTTGACCATGTCATAACGCCGCCTTGCCCCAACCTGTATGATGGAGCGTGGCCGTTTCGTGGGCCGGGGTCGCTCGCGATCTCAAGCGCCAGGCCACGCTCACCCGCTCGGCGGTCGGGGCCATTTCGTGCAGCCCCGGCTCCGCCCATACCGACGGAGGCGCCCCTATGGCTGTCCGCAACCCTTCAACGATCCGCAACATCCTCCTGTCCGGGCATGCCGGCGCGGGCAAGACCCTCCTCATCGAGCGGTTGCTCAACGCGTCGGGCGCCACCAGTCGCATGGGCTCAATCGAAGATGGCAACACCGTCACCGACTGGACCGACGAGGCCAAGAAGCACGGTCACAGCCTGTCGAGTAGTCTGGCCCACTACGAGCGCAACGGCAATCTCGTCACGCTCGTGGACACGCCCGGCCTCGCGGACTTCTTTGGGCAGGCGATCGCCGGCCTGCCGGCAGCGGGCCTCGTTGGCGTCGTGATCGATGCCGCAAAGGGCATCGAGACCAGTACGCGTCGCATCATGTCCGTCGCCAAGCAGCGCAACATCCCGCGCATGATCATCGTCAACAAGATCGATGACACGCAGGCCGATCTGGAAGCCGTGGTGGGCAAAATCCGCGAGACCTTTGGCAACGTGTGCGTGCCCGTGAACCTGCCGAGCGCCGACCGCGGTGGTGTGGTCGATGTTCTGGGCGAAGATACGAGCGGCGACACCGCCTTCGGCGACGTCGAGAGCGCCCACACCAGCATCGTCGAGCAGGTGGTCGAGGTGCAAGACGATCTCATGACCAAGTACCTCGAGGGCGGCGCTGCCTCGCTCGATCGCAAGGCCGTACACGAGGCGTTTGAGCAGGCGCTGCGTGAGGCACACCTGGTGCCGATCTGCTTTGTTAGCGCCAAGACCGGTGCCGGCGCTGATGCCCTCCTCGACCTCATCGAGAGCCAGTGCCCCAGCCCGCTGGAAACCAACCCACGTACATTTGAGAAGCTGGACGACGATGGCAAGCTCGTCGAGAGCTTCCAACCCACGCCCGACGAGGGCCAGCCCCTGCTGGCCCACGTCTTCAAGGTGTCGAGCGACCCCTTCGTTGGCAAACTGGGCATCATGAAGGTCCACCAGGGCACCCTGAAGGTCAAGGACGAGGTCTACTTCGGTGAGGGCCGCAAGCCCGTCCGTGTCAACACGCTGTTCCGCCTGCAGGGCAAGGACCATGTGGACGTTACCGAGGCCGGACCGGGCGATGTCGTCGCGGTCAGCAAGATCGACGACATCGAGTTCAACACCGTGGTGCACGCGCACGCCAACGAGCATCTCCGCCTGCGACCGCTGCCGCTGCCCAAGCCCATGTTCGGCCTGGCCGTCGTGCTTTCCAACCACAAGGACGAGTCGAAGTTTGGCCCTGCCGTGGCCAAGCTGCAGGCCGAGGACCCCTGCTTCATCATGGACCGCGTGGCTGCGACCAAGGAGACCGTGCTCCGCGGCCTAGGCGAGATGCACCTGCGTGTCATGCTCGAGCGCATGAAGAACCAGTACGGCATTGAGGTCGAGACCCACCAGCCAAAGATCGCCTACAAGGAAACGGTGACCGCCAACGCCGAGGGCCACCATCGCCACAAGAAGCAGTCTGGTGGCTCGGGTGAGTTTGGCGAGGTGTACCTGCGCGTGGCCCCGCTCAACGGCGAAGCCGCCGAGCATGGCGAGCACTTCGAGTTCGTCAACGCTACCGTCGGAGGCTCGATCCCTCGCCAGTTCATGCCCGCGATCGAGAAGGGCATCCGCCAGGCCCTGACCGAGGGTGCGATCGCCGGCTATCCGATGCAAGACATCAAGGTCGAGGTGTACGACGGCAAGTACCACGCCGTTGATTCGAAGGAAGTCGCGTTCCTCAAGGCCGGCAAGCGCGCCTTCGTCGACGCGTGTCGCAAGGCCAAGCCCGCGCTGCTCGAGCCCTTCGTCGTGGTGGAAGTCACCGCGCCGGCCCAGTACATGGGCGACATCACCGGCGACCTGTCAACCAAGCGCGGCCGCGTGCAAGACTCGATGGTCGACGGCGACAACTGCACAGTCCGAGCGGTCGCTCCGCTTGGCATGCTGCAGAACTACGCCAACGAGCTCAAGAGCATGACCCACGGCGCCGGCACGTACGTCATGGACTACAGCCACGACGAGCGCACGCCCCCGCAGGTTCAGGCCGAAGTCATTGCGGCGTATGACCCGCACTCGGATGACGATTGAGCTGCAAGGCAAGACGGATCTGAATGAACACGAAAACGCCGCGTGCACAAACACGCGGCGTTCGTCGTTGTGAATGGAGCCGGGGGGAATCGAACCCCCGTGAAACCGCCCCTGGCACCTCGCCAGGTAGGGGGGACGCAGGCATAGACGCAGGCGGCCCTCCACCCATCCTCGACAACACCCTTTGCCACACCTGGCTCGCACTCTCACCGAAGAGCCGCGAGCGGGTTGTTGCGTTCGCAGAGCAGCTAGCCAAGGAGCAATCAGATGTCTGAGCGACACAACGTCAGCCTGAGGTGGGTGCAACCCGGAGAGAGCTGGCCAGGATTCACGCGAGAGCAGGCCGCCTGGGACTCACTGGGCGCCGGAATCCACGTTCTCGCGCCGCTGCTGGAGCTTATGAGCGACGTCGGCATGGCTGAAGACGTGGTCGCCGAGCGACTGAGAATCGAGTTCGGAACGGTTCACTCCGGCGGTGCTGCAGGAATGGGCCTCCGTGTGCTCGTTTCTGCCCAACAGGCTGTTGAGATGCTCGTTGACATGGAACGTTGGATCCTCTTCTGGAGGTGGACCAATGGCTGAGATCTTGGACATTGCCAAGAGCCAAGCCGCCCGGCTCCTTGACGAGACTGGCAATGAAGCCACAACGCTCACTGCGCGCGTCAAGATCCTCGGCTACGCGACACGGATTATCGAAGCCTGCGAAACGAGGCGTTCTGTCGTTCGCCAGGAGACCGTTGTACTTCGAGGCTCTCCTGATTCCCCAGGTAGCAAAGAGGGCACCCAATGAGCCCCCCGGCGTCCGCCCGTCGCGGCCATCGCCCTCGCCACGAGGGAGCGAAGCGACCCGGGGGCGAGGGCCGCGGCGGGCGGAGGTCGGGGGGCGGCCCCCCCGGCGTTTGTCCGGAGCGGTTGGAGCTCTCCGGCGCCGCGACTCTGAAGGTGCACGGGCTCCAACTGGATCGGAGGGCAAACCGGCCGAAGTGCAAGAACTGCGGCAAGGCCGCGATCGACGCCCGGGTCGATCGACTCAAGGGCCATCCGGGCACGCTGGTGATCTCGTGTCGCAAATGTGGGCGAGTGTTCGGAAAGCTCTCGATTCCGATCGAACTCGCCCTTTGGTTGATCGAGAGCAGGTATCCGCAATGCCACAGTTCGGCGGCAACCGAGACTGCGGCGGAGGTGATAGACGATGGATCATATCGAAGCGATGAGTGCCCGTTCTAGTGCGAGGTCGCCGAGCGGGTCGGACGCGGAGCGTCCGGCCGCCGGCGGCCCGTCGGCCCTGACCCCTGCTGAGTATTACAGGGGTCAGAATCTCGAAGAGAGGTGGGGAGGCCAAGACTGTGTTCCTGGACAAGTGTTCATAGATGAAGTTGGTTTCGATTGGGTCACACTAACGGGAGCGACTGCTGACCTTGACAGTGCGCGAGATCTTCTCGGTAGTCTCGGTGTCAAACTCGTGAACCGTGACGGAGGCGTGAAGTTCTATAAGAAAGCGGTAGACCTGGATGTAGGGGGCATACTGGCGTGGGGACATCGTGCTGGCCACGACTCATGGATGCTCCAGCTTCCCGGAGATGCGTGGGCACGAGAGCATCGCCAGTGTCTTGCGGTGATACGACGACTATGGGGAAGCTTGAGCCTGAAGTGCTCCCGGCTGGACGTTCGGAGAGATCAATATGGGCTACAGCTGCCGTTCATTTCGCAGGCAATCGAGGCTTGCAAGTCAGGCTGTTTGTGTCGGGCACGTCAATTCAAACCACATGAGCCTGGCCTCGCAGCCAAGCCCGATCATCGGGTAGGGCTTGGGCTTGAGATGGGGTCGCGTCAGTCCAGCTATTTCGTTCGCTGGTATGACAAGGGGCTTCAGCAGGACGCATTGCCCGAGGGCTCTTGGCTGCGATACGAAGTTGAGACAAAGGGATCTACAGCGACTGCAATCTTGCATGGCTGTGTCAGTGCTGAAAACTGGAAAGCCATGGCTGTGCAATCGTTGGTGGCAGCAGTGGACTTTAGATATCCGAGCACGAGCAACAGGACGATCAGTGAGAGGAAGCGGCTCGAGTGGTGGTCGGTGTGGTGCAAGGAGGCGGTAGGGGTTCGGGCCTGCAGTCCTAGGGCTCCCACTGATCTCCAGGGATACAGGAAGTGGCTGGCAGGATGCGTCGGCCCCACCCTTGAAGCGATTCGTAATCGTACGGGGCTATCGAGTGTTGGCGCCGTGTTTGACGCGTTGATCGCGGGAGAGTTCGTTCGCCCTTGTTTGCCGCGCCCTGTTGTTGAGCAGGCAGGGCAGTGGTTGGTCGTGGCTGAACATGAAACTGCTTAGGGAGACTCGGTCGGATGGACTTTATGCGTCGCCCAGGGCTCGCAGCCTAGGAAGGTCTGCCACGTAATCTCGTTGCTCCTCAATATCATCGCGCTGCTTGATGAGGCGATCGATCAGTTGTTGGGACGGCTGCTTGTTGTCCCGCCAGTAGCTGTCTACATAAGGCAGGTAGAGGTTGTTCAGGAACTGGGACTCTGCTCTGGCAAGCTTGAACTGCTCGGGTGCCGCCGTCTGATCAATAGCTTCAAGGCGATGGCGTTGCAGTTCTAAAGCAATTGACCTTAGGTGACGTTCTTTTGCAGTCCAGTTGTTCATTCTCTGAAAAGATACGAGGAGGAAACACACGCTTACCGGAAGTTCTTTCGCGAGGAGGTCGATCGGTATGAGGCCAAATGTCATTGCGGGACGAATGTTCAGCACTGCATCGGAGCACTCGACCAGATCGTGCCTGATGTTGCGAACATGAAGATGCGTGCCATGATCCTTGTAGAAAGGTGTCAGATACTCGATTGCAGGGCCGAACTCAGACAATGGGGGCTTGTTTTCTGCGAGAAATGTATAGAGAAATCCTTTCGATCTGTCCAAATCGTTCTGGTCAAGCGACCATGGAATCACTTCGTGCAAAGACGCCAGGTTCATGATCCTCTGACTCATTACCGGATCAAGCAGGGCTGACCAGGGACTCAGTGCTGCTGTTCTTGCGGCAAGCAACTGCGACGATGCTGCCTCTCGCTGGGCCAAGGCAATGGCCTCCTGTTGCTTCAAGTCATCAGCTCTATGCTCCCTCGCGAGGCGATACTCCCGAACTTGATATTGCAAGGCAACTACAACGCCTAGCAACGCGAACGCGCTAAATAGAGAGTTCGCTCCCCCGAACATGTCACCCAAGCTGCCCGGACTCAGTTTGCTCTCTGGCCAGAACGTGTCCGCCAAAACCCCGAGCACCAACGTCCCGATTCCCATGACTATCCAGATGATCAGTAGTGACATTGCCACTACTCCTGGCTTGGCAAGCAGTTTCTGAGCCGCTTTGCCAGCTATGCGAATGGGCTGGCGCCGCCGACTTGGTACGCGCCGAGGGTGTCCCTTGGGCGGTGTCTCGGACGGGCCGGCATTCGTCTCCATGGAAAGCTCCCAAACAACGTGCTTAAGTTCAGCTGCGATAGCCAACGCTAGCACTCGGACTTGACAAGCGTATTACGACGTAGTACGCTGTGTGTCATGGCTAGGGCCCAAGTCTCAATCAAGATGGAACAAGAGACTCTAGAGCGACTTGACGCGATTGCTGGCGAGTTTGAAATGACCCGGACCGCGTTTATCGAGAAAGCCGTTGAAGAGGCCCTAGAAGACAAAGAGCGCTGGTTAGCCGAAGTTCGCAAAGCTGGCCCCGTGGAGCGGGCAGTTCAGGACCTGATTCTCGCCAGACCAGAAATCTTCGTCGCCATCGCCAAGCTGATCGGCGACGAACTCCCTGCTGATATTAAAGACTCCGCCGGCAAGATGCGTCGTATCAAAGACAAGGTGAGAGCAGAGCAAGCTGAGGAGCGCAATAGGAGAAAGAAGCGATGACCAAGGTCGCTGAGTCCATTGCGTGTACTGTGCCTGAGGCGGGCATGATGCTCAGAGTGAGTCGTTCAACAGTCTATCGACTCATTGCCCAGGGGGAGCTGCCGTCGTTTCGCATCGGTGCTCGAAGGCTCATCCCCCGGGAGGCAATCACTGCCCTAGTGATGCGTAGTGAAAAGCGTGAGCGAGTTCGATGAACGTGTTTCGGCCTAAGCGAAAGCGTGGATCCAGCCACAAGTCCGAGGCCTCTCGGTACTACACGGCCGAGCACCGTTTCGCGGGTGACCACAAGCCGAAGCGAAAGGCGCTTCGAGTCACCCGCAAGGACGTAGCTGTCAAGCTAGGCTGGGAGTGGGTTCGGCAGGAAGAAGCCCGACGCGGAGGTATTGCGGAAGCAGACTACAGGCAGGCCGAACTTCCGCCGCTGGTCAATGACTATCTGGTGAGTCTGAGACGCGGCCAGAACCGGACCGTCGAGCACGTGCGAAAGTCTCGCCAACGATTGGAACGAATCTTCAACGACCTCAAGTGGAGGCAGATCTGCGACGCGAGCCCCGCCGGCCTTCGCAAGTGGTTGGAAGGCTACGAAGGCTCAGCGAAGACCGCTAATCACTACAGGCAGGCTGTAGTCGCGTTCTTCAACTGGCTGGAGCGTGATGGACTGCTGGACGAGAACCCGATCGCCAGAGTGAGACCGCTTCGTGGCGCCGCCAAAAGGACAGAAGAGAAGAGCGTTTTCTCTTTCGGGGAAGTGGAACGCCTAATCGCCGTTGATCCGGCAAGAAGCCTCGTGTACGCAATGCTGTTCTACACCGGGCTTCGCCAGGCCGAACTGCAGCGGCTGCGGGTCAGGGATCTCGATCTCGATGTTGAACAGCCCTGGGTGCTCTTGCCAGCCGCCGCAAGCAAAGCCCGTCGATTTGATCCGATCGCATTGCATCCATGCCTTCTCCACCCCTTGAGAGTCAGGTGCCGTGCTAGGCAGGCCGACGATCTCGTATGTCCGAACCGGGTTACGCGCCGGACATTTCAGAAAGACCTCGAGCGGGCGGGCATCCCACGTGCGGATCGGCACGGCCGCAATCGTTCCGCCCATTCACTGCGTCATTCGTTCGTGACGCAGGCCCAAGCATCCGGGGTGGAGCCATCTGTGGTACAACGTCTCGCCCGCTTGAGCTCTCCGAAGATCGCCCAAGAGGTCTACACGGATGGCCTAGGGCTGAACCTCCACGCCGCCATCCAGCACTTGCCTGCCCTGGACATTGACGCAGGCGGGCGCACAGGCGCGATTGGACCAAAGAGGGACATCGTGACACATGCGGAGACAGCGGGGGCCGTGGCGATGCCATCGGAAACCGCGCGTCCGCAGCAGGTTAGACACACGCTGAGACAAGGTGAGACACCTCGGTACAGCGGGTCTGAAAAGTGGAGCCGGGGGGAATCGAACCCCCGTGTCGGATCGGCAGCCATGGCGCCTCTACGCGTGTAGTCGGCGGTTTGATCTCGGCCTGTGCACGGGCGCCGACGCCCTTGCCTTCGGCCCAGCCACCGGTGAACCTCCTCGCCGACGCGCCCGGAGGCGCCACGCGTCGACCAGCCCGATGTCGTCGTCCCCCTTCCCTATCGGGCGTCGGGAGGGGGACGGGCTACGTCAAGCAGCCAGAGCGTACTGCGGTTCGGCAGTTGTTGGTTTTGTGTGCCGGTTACGAGAAGAGCACACCTCTCGACGCGCCACACCATGCCTCACACGTCCGATCGAATCCATATCGGCCCCAAAATGTCGAATCGGCCCACTGGCTGGGCCCGCAGACCAAGATCATAGATGACGACCCGCCTTCGGGCCGCATTCCATGAACCAGCCTTTCAACATCGCCCATTCCGCCTCGCCAATCCATACACTGGCCGATGCCTCTGCCCGCCAGCGTTGCCGTCATCATCTGTGCCGCCGGCTCGGGCACGCGCTTCGGCAGTGCGTCGGGCAGCAAGCTCGACCAGGACTTGCACGGCGAGCCCGTCTTGCATCGGGCCGTCGAGGCGTTTGTCGAGCAGCCGGGCATCGGGTCGATCGTGGTGGCCGGGCCGGCGGATCCGAAGGCACTCGCGGCATTCCGTGATCGGCACGAGCGGGCCCTCTCTCCGCTTGGTGTCATGATCTGCTCCGGTGGCAAGGCCGAGCGGTACGAGACGGCGAAGGCGGGACTTGAGTATCTCGCAGCTAATGAGCCGCCGGTCGACGCCGTGCTGGTGCACGATGCGGCCCGTCCTTGCGCGTCGAGGGGGCTTGTGCGACGGGTGATCGATGGTCTCGGTAACTCGTCCGCGGTCGTGCCGGCGATTCCGGTTGCCGACACGCTCAAGCGTGCGAGCCAAACTGACGCTCCGGGTGCTCCGGGCTTGGTGCAGCAAACTGTCGATCGTGGGAGGCTCTTTGCGTGCCAGACGCCCCAGGGTTTCTCGCTCGAGCTCGTTACTCGGGCTTATGCGCAGGATGATCTGTGCAGCACCGATGACGCGCAGCTCGTCGAGCGACTGGGTGAGCCGGTCATGCTCGTGGAGGGCGACGTGCGCAACGCGAAGATCACGAGGCCCGAAGACCTCGTGATCGCCAGGGCCGTGTGGCCGACGCTTCGCGAAAACGGGTAGCTGGTGGACGCGGGGGGACTAGTACCTGCGGATGACACCGCGGACGACGCCCTGCACCTCGCAGTGCTTGACGCGGATGGGCTCGAAGTCCGGGTTGGCCGGCTGCAGGCGGATGTGGTCCGACTCGCGGAAGAAGGTCTTCAGCGTGGTCGCGCCGTCGGGCAGCAGGGCCACGACACGGTCGCCGTTGTGGGCCGTCGGGCTGCGCTCGATGAGCACGTAGTCGCCATCCAGGATGCCCTCGTCGCGCATCGAGTCGCCGTCGACCTTCAGGGCGAACATCGAACGGCTCGAATCCGACGGGTTGCCAACGAGCTGCTGGAGGTCGATCTCGTCGCTGTCGGCGACCTTCTCGATCGGATAGCCCGCCGCGATCTTGCCGACAAGCGGGTAGCGGAACGGGCGGGACTCGTCTGGAACCGAGACGCCCTCAGCGATCGACAAAGAGCGTGCCCTGTTGGGCTCGCGCACCAGGGCGCCCTTCTTGATGAGCGCCTCGACGTGCTCGAACACGGTCACCTTGCTGACGCCGATTTCGTCGGCGAGTTCCTGCATCGTTGGCGAATAGCCGCGGCGGATTCGCCAGTCGCGAATGAGCCGGAGGATGCGAAGCTGCTTGGGTGTCAGGTTCATGGGTGCGTTCCTCGTCCTCTCGCCGCACAACGACCTCGGGCACGCGTCCCTCGGCCGCCTCACGCGGCGTTGCTCCCATGCCGGCGGCGGCCTTCGGCCACCCCGACGCGGGCGTGTTGATCATGCTCTCCGGGCGCCACGCGGCCACAACGGTCGTGACGGTCGCCCCCTCCAGATGCCCGGGCGTTGCCCGGATCACGTTCGATTGGTTTGGTCGCTTCGCGGATCGGTCGATGAGTCCGCCCAATCGCAGGGCCGCGAGCGCAAGGCCCGCGACTTCGGCCAGGATCTCCCTCCAGCCCTGGCTGGGCGATGGTTGAATCGACTGCTCAGATGTATCCAGCAAACCCTCGCTGCCCGCGCCGATGGGGCGGACAAATGTGCCGCCCGGGCCGAACACAACGAGCGCCTCTGCGGCGTCGGCCAGGTCGTGCTGATGGCTGTCTTCGAGTTGGCTGGGGTGGGCGATCATGCCAGGTTCATCGGATGGTGGTCGCGAAACTGTTCGATTTATTTTCGGATATTTGTTTGGATTACTGTAGCAATCCATTTCCCGTATATCAAACCCGCCTCAGCGGCTCCCAGGCCGTGTTCTGGCCCTCGCAGATATCCTTATCTGCTCCGAACAAGCCGGAGCCCCTCCCGCCGGATCCGTCGCCGGATTTCCAGCAGTGTGACCGTTGCCCGCACCTGCTCGGGGGCTGCCTCGAGCCGCTCGCAGAGCTGGTCGAGTGTCAAAGCCTCCGCCAGTGCGTCGAGCACGCGGTCCTCCATGCTGTTCGGGGTCCGCTCGCCGTCGGTTCCCGACCGGAGCCCTTCATGTTCCGAAGAGGCACCGAACAGGTCTGGTGGAGGCTCCCGTCGATCCCCAATTGTGCCAATGGCTTCCTCGACGTCGGCGGGGCAGGCCACCAGCGTCACGCCGTCTCGGATGAGGGCGTGGCAGCCGCGGCTGGTCGGCACGTCAACGCGGCCCGGTAGGGCCATGACCTCGCGGCCCATCTCGCCCGCCAGGCGTGCGGTAATCAGTGCGCCGCTCTTCTCGCCGGCCTCGACGACGACGATGCCCATGGAGAGCCCCGCGATGATGCGGTTGCGGGCCGGGAAGTTCTTGGCCTCGGGCCGGCAGTGCATGGGCAACTCGGACACGACGGCGCCGCCCGATTCGGCGATGGTGTTGAACAGGTCCGCGTTCTCGGCGGGGTAGTCGTGATCGAGCCCGCATCCCAAAACGGCGACCGTTGTGCCGCCGCTGCGAAGGGCCGCGTGGTGGGCGGCGGTGTCGATGCCGCGAGCGCCGCCGGAGACGACCGACCAGCCGGCCTGGGCCAGCACGCCCGCGAAGCGGCCGGCCTGATCGACTCCGTACGCCGAGCACTTGCGTGCGCCCACGAGGCCGACGCCGTCGCGCCGAAGGGCTTCGATCGATCCACGCACGTAGAGCAGCACGGGCGCGTGCTCGTCGCCGGCAAGCTGGGGCGGATAGTCGGGATGGTCAAACGGCACGAGCTGCATGCCGGCTTCCATCGCGTGCTCGAAGCGGGCGTCGGCTTCGGCTCGGGCGTTCTTCAGGCCCGCCGACAGCTTGCGAGCCAGTGGTGCTCCGACCGAAGGGATCGACTCCAGATCCGCCAGCGAAGCCGAGAGCGCGGCTTCGGGGCCGCCCATGATCGAGACCAAGCGGCGGATGCGGCGCGGGCCAAGCTCTGGCACCAGCGTGAGCGCGAGTATGGCCCGGGCCGACGGTCGGCTGTCGGCGGACATCGGCTTCGGATCGCCGGCGATCGACATGGGTCCCTCCCGGTCCCGTTCGCGGCCCAGATCGATGGTACCCCCAAGCGACAGCCCCGGACAACCCCCTCACACGCTCCCGGGCCGCAACGGCTACTACGCTTGCGTGCGGCGGGTGCGAAAGGGAAGCTTTCTCGTCCTCTTCATAGAAGAAGGCCGACGAAACGAGCCAGAGTGCAGCAACGGTCGCCACCGAAGGCGATCGCCAGGAGCAGGATGTTCCAGCCCATGCGGAAAGCAGGGAGCAAGGCGTACCACGGCCTCTTCGGTCCGTCGGGCCTGGCGCGTGCGCACCTGGCGCACCCGGGTTCGGGCACGATGGCCGTGCTGCTGGCGATGGGGCTGATCGTCAGCCTGGTGGCGGCGAGCTGCGAGTGGCCCTCGCGCACGCGGGCCGTGCTTGGGCCGGGCAGCGGTGGCTCGACGACGGGCGGCTATGAGGTCTCGAGCGTGTGGATAGGGCGCGAGCCGCCAATCCGCGTGCGCATCGTCGAGCCGACCGACGAGATTGTCATCGCCGGCGCGCGGCTCGTGTTGGCACGAGATCCGGCGGGCGGCATCAAGATCTATCGCACGCCGCTGCTTGCCCGGGCCACGGGTGGCACGCTGACGCTTACCGAGCCGGGCGGCGCAACGCATCGCGTCAATGGCGAGGTTGATCTCGAATCGGCCGACCCGCGCGACCCGGCCGCCGGCAGCACCGGCACGATGGGCTGGTACAAGGACGCGCCGACGATTGCCGTGCAGGGCGTTGAGTACGCGGGCGTGGTGCGTCTGAGCGCTTCGGCCTCGGGCGTGCAGGCGATCAACGAGCTGGAGCTGGACCGGTACGTGGCGGCCGTCGCGTCGCGCGAGCTGTATCCCTCGTGGGACCTGGCCGCGTACGAGGCCCAGTGCATCGCGGCCCGCTCGTATGCGCTGCACTCTATGGCGCTGGCCGACCGCCGCGGGCGGGCGTGGCAGGTCGAGAGCGGCGTGATCGACCAGGCCTATCCGGGGCACACCAAGCACGAGCAGTCGATCCGCGCGGCGATCAACACGCGCGGCCGCGTGCTGGCGTATGGCGGCGGCGTGCTGCGGGCCTACTACAGCAGCACCAGCGGCGGGCGCAGCGGCTCGGCCGCCGACACCTGGCCGACGGGCCCTGGCTTTGAGTACAACCTGGCGCCGCCGTTGCAGGCGGGCGTGGTCGGCGTGGCGGTTCACGCGAGCGACGCGTCGCGCTTCCATCGCTGGCAGGTGGTGCGATCGACCGACGATGTGACCCGGCGGCTGCGGGCGTGGGGCGAGCGCGCGGGCCACTCGCTCAAGAACGCGCGGGCCGTCACGAACATTCAGGTGGCGCGCACCAACCGCGTGGGGCGGCCGGCCCAGTATCGCGTGGGTGAACGTAACGGCGTGTCGCACCTGCTGAGCGGTGAGCAGCTTCGCATCGCGCTCAACGCCGATGCGCGTGGCCTCAAGGATGTCGGTGGCGAGGAGCGCGTGCGCAGCGGAGACTTCGAGGTGACCGCCGCCGGCTCGCGCATGGTCATCCGCGGCCGCGGCTTCGGGCACGGCGTGGGCATGTGCCAATTCAGCGCCCAGGCGCTCGCCAAGCGCGGGTGGGACGCGGACCGCATCTTGCTGAACTTCTATCCGGGTGCGGAGATCCAGCGGGCGTACTGACCGCCGGGTAGGCGCTCAGCGGCCGGGGACCGGCGTTGGCCGCACGATCCATTCGTCGCTGCGTTCGTCTAGCTCTCGCAGGAGCCGCGCCTGCTCGGCCTGTGATGGCGGGATGTATGGGATGGTGGTCGTCCAGTGCATGGTCGTCTGCTGGTTCCTGAGGTGGCGGTCCACCTTGGAGTAAGTGACTACGCCGGCGATGCCCAGGATGACCGCGAGCAGGCCCCACGCGGCCGCCAGCCGTGCGAACGCGTCGCGGCGATCGCGTCGGACGATGCTCGCCGCGACCACCGCGCTCGGAACGCGGCCGCATTCGGGGCAACGCGCCTGCTCGGTAGCGCCCAGCTCGTAGTTGCACGCGGGGCAGTGATCGAATTCGAGCGGGGACTCGTGCACGGCGAGAGTTTAGGGGCGGGGCGTGCGAGGAAGAAGTTGGCGATCGCTCACGTACCATTGTGCGAAGCGACGACGCCCAGCAGGATTCCGCGATGACAGATATCGAAAGCGAGACGCGCGATGGTGAAGAGCGGGCGCCGCTCGGAGCCTGGGGCGTCATGCTCGGTCTGGTCGCGATCGTGTTGCTCGCGACGACGATCCACCGCGAGGTGCTCCCGGCCATCCAGGCGCGCAGCACGCAGCTCGTCGAGGTTCCGGCCAGGCTCAAGTATGCCGACGGGATGAGAGAGACCGGCAAGCGCCGCCCCGACTACTGGGTCGAGACGCAGTACGAGTACTGGGTCGATGGCAAGACGTATCACGGCGAGCGCCTTGGTTTCGGCCACGCACGCTGGCGAACCCGTGACATCGACAAGGCCAGGGCCGTGCGCGACCAGCTGCGAAATCGCGAGCCGTTCTTTGTCTACGTCGACGCGCGCAATCCCAACCGCGCCGTCGCGTTCAGCGACCCCACCGGCATCCTCACGCCGGGCGTCATCGGCGTTGGGTTGTTCGCGTGCGCCCTGCTGGGCGTCTCGGTGGTGTTGGTGCTGGCCGAGGTGTCACGCCGCCGGAGGGAAGATTCATCGCGGCCGTGGTCGCCCGATCGCATCGATTCGGCGTACCGGGACGGGTCTCGCGGTTTCGATGCGTGATCGCGGTGGTGGGTCGGATTCGTTTCGACTATTGCACGGGGCAGGGTTGGGTTGTGGCCGAAACGAATCCTTAGCATCCCTTCGCCGATCGATGCGTACCACAAGCCATGCGTGGTAAGGGGGCCGCGATACGACGCCTGCGGCTGATGCTGAGCTCGCTGTTGATCGGGGTGGTGGCATCGGCCGCCCTTTCGTATGTGGCGTGCTACTCCCTGATCCGCACCGCGTCGAGGGCCACGGCGGTGGGCGCGTTCACCCATACGTGGGCGCTGTGGTCGGATGACATCGATGCTCGCCGTCATGGTCGCCGTTGCCAATTGTGCCACAAGGCGACCGACACCACGCCGGCCGAGGACGAGAGCCTGAACGCGAAATGGCACCAGGCGTCGGCCACGACGCCGGGACTGCTGCATCCGCAGAGCGACCTCTCGGACCAGCCGCACCAGGCGTGGGGCAATGCGGGTGGCTCGGCGTCGCTGTCCAGCCGGCACATCATCATGTACGAGCGCGACAGCGACGGCTCGATCGTCACCACCGACCCGGTGATTCCAGAGTTCGTGTCTCCCGTCGACAACTGGAGCATGCTGCCGGTGCCGGTGGTGCACGAGCAGTTCGCCACCATCGTTGGCATCGAGTGCGGCTGGCCGTTCAGGTCGATGCACGCGCAGACGCGGCACGTCTGGGATTCGAGCGGCCAGACGGTCCTGGAGCCGGCGACCATGTCGTTCTTGGGCGGTATCGTCCTGCGACGCGAGCCGCTGGGTTATGGCGGACGCCCCATCGGCCTGCCGTTGCCGCTACGTATCGACGTGCCGATGTTCCTGCTGAACGCGATCTGCTTTGCGATGCCCGTCCTACTGGCGCGAGGAAGCTCACGCGCATACATCGCGCACGTACGCCGCCGCCGATCGTGCTGCGTCTCCTGCGGCTACCAGCTCGACAAGATCGCGACCACGTGCCCGGAGTGTGGCGAGGGTGCGGCGAGCGCCGCCAGATAGCGCGGGGGGGTGGTGGTGGGGTGCATTTATCCTCACGTACGATGTCTCAGCAGGACACCCATCATGCAGCCCAACGACACGAATAAGGGAAGGACCATCGCGGCCATCAGCTGCCTCGGCATCTGCGTGGCGTTCGTGTTCGCGGTCGGCCTGCACTTTTTCGGCGTGCTGCCCCTGGACCTGTTCGAGTCCCCGCTGCCCTACGTGTTGTTCGTGCTGATGCTGGCGTGTGCGGTCTCGTCCGGCGTCTACCGAGTGATCCGCCGCCTGCGTGGCATCGCGTGGGAGATCGCGATTAGCGTGGTGGCGGTGTTGTGCATGGGATTCTGGGCTCTATACCAGTGGTTCATCTCGTTCGTGCTTGCCGCGTAGAGCGATCGCGGAATTCGGAGCACAGCTCTTGAAACCGTGTACGCCGATGGCGAGCAAGCGCTACGGCGACATACAGCGCGAAAGTGCCCTCACCCCTCGCCCGACTCGCGCTCCGACCCACGATCTTCGAGCGCCTTGCCATACGAGACCAGCACCAGCACCGTTGGCAAGAACGCGTACTCGCCCGCGCTGGCGGCCACGCTCTCCAGGTTCTTGTGCTCGCCGCGCTCGACCTCGTCGGCCAGGTCTTGCAGCACGTTGTGCACCGTGCCCGCAAGCTCGGCCCAGATCTCGAATTCTTCTTCGGTTTGCGGCAGAAATCGACGCAGCGCCGGCTGGTCGAGCGGCAGCTTCAGGTACCACTTGCCGTCGTGCTCCACCAGGCTCAGCCCGACAACCGGCTTGCCCTGCCAGCTCAGCGCCACGATGTCGTCGGTGATGCGCATCGGCTGCAGCTTGTCGCCGTGGCGCTCGAGCCAGCCGTAGGGGTCGGCCATCAGCTCGCGGATGACGCCGTCGAAGCCCTGACGCATGCGGTCCCGATCACGGTCTCGGATCGCTCCCGGTGCGCCGCGCGCCGCGCCGACCTGGGCCGTCATCGCACGCCCGATCAGGCTGGTGATCTCGCCGCTCTCGGCCGCCTCATCGGCCCGCTTGCGGATCTCCTCGACCTCCTCGGGAAACTCGTTGGACACGGCCTCGCCCAGCCGCTGCAGCGCGCCCATCGTGCGGCCCAGGCGATCGACCACCAGCCGCTCGCCTTCGCTCTCGGTCCAGACTAAGTCGCTAAGCCGCCGCGCCTTGCGGTCCAGCACCATCTGGCGGGCCGATTCGACGAGCGCCTCGGGGCTTTCCTGCGGGTAGTCCTGCTCACATCCCGCCAGCGAGACCACCGCAGCGAGTGCCAGCACGACGAACGCGATGGGGCGGGTAGGGTTCATACATAGACCGTACGCAGCGGCCGGAAACATCGTTGCGAACTCGCGAACGATTGGTTACCATCCACCATGGCCCAGGCAACGCAGACCATCTCGCTGAATGTCAATGGTGAGCAGCGCGAGGCCCCACAGGGCACGACCATCGCCGGCCTCATCGAGCAGCTCGGCCTGGCCCGCACCGCATGCGCCGTTGAGGTCAACCGCGAACTGGCCCCCAAGGCGACCCACGAGACCCACACGCTGGGCAACGGCGACGAAATCGAGATCGTCACCCTCGTCGGCGGCGGCTGAGCCGTTCATTCGCGGACTCGCAACCCCGCGAATGCGCATCGGTACCACCATCCAGAGAACCAGAGTGATGGGAGGCACCGCATGCGGTTTTGCATACTGATTCTCGGCCTCGTGCTCGCCGGGTCGACGACCGCCCTTGGCCAGTCCAGGCCGCGGCTGACGGTGATCTCAGCCGAGGTCGAATCGTCGGCGCGAGCCGAGCTCCGCGTGCCGCCCGCGCCCGTCATCGATACCGACACCGACTTCGACGACGAGCTGTTTGATCCGCGCGCCGAGGCTGAGGCCGAGGTCGACCGCTTTCTGGATCCGCGGGTGAGCACAAGATCAGAGTGCGATTGGCGTATCGAGCCCGCCGGCGCCAGCATGCGGTTCGGGGCCGACCACAACTTCTTCGTCGAAGATCGACGCCTGGGCACCGCCTCGCGCGTGGCCGCGGGCGAATGGCGAACGCAAGTCGTCTTCGAGATCGACCGACCCGGCGGTCTGCACCTGAGGGTACTGCCCAGCCGCTTCGACGACATCACCTATGACCAGTACGAGCCCGGCAGGCTCACCGGTCCCGACGGCGTCGTCGTCAGCGGCGTCCCGGCCTCGCGCCCGCGAAGCTGGACGTGGACCCTCGAGCTCGCGCCCGGTCGCTACACCTTCGAAGCCTTCGCCGACTTCGAGGTGGTGATCGACGACGAGAGCAGCCTCAGTGATCGGGCCACGCACGACGTGACCTTCTCGTTCCGCCCGCCGCGCTGCCGCCCCGACCTCGACGCCGATCGCGAGCTGACCATCTTCGACTTCCTGCTGTTTCAGAACTACTTCGACGCCGCGAGCCCCATCGCCGACTTCGACGACGACGGCGAGCTGACCATCTTCGACTTCCTCGCCTTCCAGAACGCCTTCGACGCCGGCTGCGACTGAGGGATCCCGAGAGCGGGGGCGGGCTTTGCCTACAGTGCCCCGATGCCCCAGACGACGGTCGGTAATCCGCTCGAGACGCTGCCCCTGGCCGATGACCCGCGGTACATCGCACCCGACCGGGCCGACCCGGGCGACGCCTCGCAGGTCGTCAGCCTGAATCCCGCAACAGGCCAGCCGCTGGCCGGTGTCCGCCTCGAAGGCACTGCCGAACTCGAAGCGGCCATCGAGCGTGCCAGGGCGTCGTTCCTGACGTGGCGGTCGGTGCCCGCACCCGAACGGGGTGAGGTCGTTCGACGCATCGGCCACGCCCTGCGCGAGCACAAGGACGCCCTGGGCGCGCTCGTCAGCATGGAGGTCGGCAAGATCAGGAGCGAGGGCCTCGGCGAGGTCCAAGAGACCATCGACATCGCCGACTACGCCACGGGCCTGTCGCGCATGATCGGCGGGCGGACCATGCCCAGCGAGCGAGCAGACCACAGGCTGTTCGAGCAGTGGCAGCCGCTTGGGCCCATCGGCGTCATTACGGCGTTCAACTTCCCCAACGCCGTGTGGGGCTGGAACGCGATGATCGCGGCCATCTGCGGCGACACGGTTATCTGGAAGCCCAGCCTGATGGCGCCACTGACCGCGATGGCGACCAACGCCATCGCCGACAAGGTGGCTCGCGACATGGGCCACGAGGGCGTCTTCAACCTGGTGATCGGCACCGACGAGACGGTTGCCAAGCCCATGACCGCCGACGCCCGCTTGCCGCTCATCAGCGCGACCGGCTCCACGGAGATGGGCCGCAAGGTGGGCCAGGTCGTCGCCGCCCGCTTGGGCAAGTGCCTGCTGGAGCTCGGCGGCAACAACGCCGTCATCGTCGAGCCCGACGCGGACCTCGACCTGGCCGTGCCCGCGTTGCTGTTTGCCGCCGTTGGTACCGCCGGCCAGCGCTGCACGACAACGCGTCGCCTCATCGCCCACGAATCGATCGTGGAGCCGTTGCTCGAGAAGCTCACCGACGCCTACGAGCGTGCCCCAATCGGCGACCCGATGGACGACAGTACGCTCGTCGGCCCGTTGATTACCGAGCGATCTGGCGAGGCCTTCGATGCCGCCATCGAAGAAGCCAAGAGCCAGGGCGGCACGGTGCTCGTGGGTGGCGAGCGAGCCGATGCCTCGCTCGGTGGTTGCTTCGTGAAGCCGACGATCATTCGCGCTCCTGCCAGCAACCAGCTCGCGGTCGCCCAGCGCGAGACCTTCGCACCAATCCTGTACGTCTTTGCCTATCGCGATCTCGACGACGCCATCGCGCTGCACAACTCGACCGCCCACGGCCTGAGCAGCGCCATCATGACCGGTGACGTGCGAGCGAGCGAGCGATTCCTTTCGCCGGCCGGCAGCGATTGCGGTATCGCCAACGTCAACATCGGCACGAGCGGCGCCGAGATCGGCGGGGCGTTTGGCGGCGAGAAAGACACGGGCGGCGGACGCGAGGCCGGGAGCGATAGCTGGAAGGCCTACATGCGCCGACAGACGTGCACGATCAACTACGGCGCCTCGCTGCGCTTGGCCCAGGGGGTGCAATTTGGCTGAACCGGCCCGGTCCGACAACCCCGGTGCCGCGGGCTCTGCCGACGCGGCCCGCCTCGCGGCAACCGAGAGCGCCAACGATGCCCTCGCTCGCGCCGCCGTCGCCGACATCCAGCCCGGCATGATCGTGGGCCTGGGCACGGGTCGAACGGCTCGTCGTGCGATCGCAGCGCTGGCCGGCCGCGTCATCGCCGAGAAGCTCGACATCACCTGCGTCTCGACGAGCGAAGCCAGCGCTGCCTACGCCCTCGAGCTTGGCGTCAAGGTGCGCGAGTTCGCGACGATCGATCAGGTCGACTACCTTTTTGATGGCGCCGACGAAGTCGACGGACACCTGCGGATGCTCAAGGGCGCGGGCGGGGCCATGACGCGTGAGCGACTCGTAGCAACCGCTGCCATGCGCCGCGTGTACCTCGTCGAGGAAGAGAAGCTCGTCGATCACCTGGGTGAACGCACGCCGCTGGCGGTCGCGGTCATGGCTTTCGGGCTCGCGTCCATTCGCGCCAATCTCCGCACGCTCGGTCTTTCGGGCGTGCTCCGCCGCAGCATGGACGGCACGCTCTACGTGACCGACAACGGTAATCTCATCCTCGACGTCCAGCTCCACGCGGGTGGAAACGGCGACGATGGCCACAACTACGAACGACTGGCCACCGCCCTCAACAACACCCCCGGCGTCATCGAGCACGGCCTGTTCCTGAGCGAGGCCACGGAAGTGCTGGTCCGTCGCGACGACGGCAGCATCGAACGGCTGCTTCGGCCGCCGGCGGAGTAGCGCTACGACCCGTTGATAACCTGATCGAGCCACTCGGCCGGATGCAGTGCTACGAGCGACGCTCCGTCGCGCATCTGGTGCCG
Source organism: Phycisphaerales bacterium (assembly GCA_965227775.1). Taxonomy (GTDB): domain Bacteria; phylum Planctomycetota; class Phycisphaerae; order Phycisphaerales; family UBA1924; genus JAHCJI01. The sequence goes on along the minus strand of OZ245777.1, from coordinate 2,709,213 downwards.
GCAGCTTGTGCCCGCTGCGAGCACGGGCCTGCCCTCTGCTGCAGCTTCACGGGCGTGCGGCAACGCCCCCAGCTCGCCAATCTCCATCGAGAGGTCGTAGCGGTCCTTGGTGAAACCGAACGAGCCGGCCATGCCGCAGCAAGTCACGTCAGCCGTGCGCACGCTGGCGAATCGTTCGAGCAGCTGTCGAGAGGAGCCGATGCCTCGCAACGCCTTCTCGTGGCAGTGGCCGTGCATGTAGACATCGGGCTTGTTGTTGTTTGTGGGCAGCTGCGGATGCTCATCCCAGGATCGCTCAAGAAACGCCTCAAGCCCAAACGTGCGATCGGCAAGCGCCTTTCGATCTGCGAGCGGCACAGCGCTCTTGAGCTGTACCCAGTCGTCAATGATCGCCGACAGGCAACTCGGCTCCAGTACGACGATGGGTGCGGTCGAGTCGACCGCCAGGAGTTTCGCGTGCGTGCCTGCGATCGTCCGTGCGGCGTCGTCGAGCAGCCCCGTCGAGATCATCGCGCGCCCGCAGCAGCCGGCGTCGACCAGCACGGGCTGATAGCCAAAAGCCTCAAGCACGCGGCCCGCCGCCAGGCCGATGCGCGGTTCGTTGTACATCGTGAAGCAGTCACCGAACACGAGCACCCGCGGGTGCTTCGGATGGCGGCCGAGCCCCGCTCGCTTCCATTGTCCCAAAAGCGACCGCGCGAACGGTGGCAGGCTGCGTCGCTCGTCGAGGTTCAGCAGCTTGCCGGCGGCCCATTTGGCAAGTGAGGTTTGGTTCATCGCGTTGGCGAGCCCGGGTGTGAGCGAGCCGAGCTTGTTCAGCGTGCGCACGTGCCCGAATACGGCAGCCTGCAGCGTGGGCCTGCCGTTGCTGGAGAACCGCTGGGCCGTGTATTCCGCTTTGAGGCGGGCGATGTCGACGTTGCTCGGGCACTCGCTCTTGCAGGCCTTGCAACTCAGGCACAGGTTGAGCGTCTCCATCGTGCCCGGGTCGCTCCACGGATTGGCCTCGCCGCATTCGAGCTGCCCCGTCGTGGCAAGGCGGAGGGCGTTTCCGCGCCCTCGGGTGCTGTGACGCTCGTCGAGCGTGGCCATGTAGCTGGGGCACATGACGCCGCCCGACTTCTTCCGGCAGACGCCCGCCCCGTTGCACATCTCCACGGCACCGCGATAGCCGTGTTGGTCTTCGTAGTCGAAGTACGTATCGCGGTTCACGACGTCGACCTTGTCGCCCTCGGGGCTGATTCGCGTCCGCTGGGTGATGGTCTCGATGTCCGCAGGGGCGCCAACGATGTTGCCGGGGTTCAGCAGTCCCTTGGGATCAAAAGCCGCCTTCACACGCGCGAACGCGTCCATCAGCTCGGGCCCGTAGAACCGCTCGAGCAGCGGGCCTCGCACGCGTCCATCGCCGTGCTCACCGCTCATGACGCCGCCGAGCTCCTTGGCAAGGTCGGCGATCTCGACGGAGATAGCGTGCAGCTTGCGCTCGTCCGCGTCGTCGCGCGGGTCGAGTACCGGCCGAACGTGCAGCACGCCCACCGAGGCGTGAGCGTAAAACGCGGCGAACGTGCCATGCTTCTCGACGATCGCTCGGAATCGCCGCACAAACTCGCCCAATCGCTCGACAGGCACGGCATTGTCCTCGACGAACGTCACCGGCTTGCGATTGCTAACCATGCCGTGCAGCAGCGGCTCGCCGGCCTTTCGCAGCGCCCACGCGGCGGCCATTGCCCGGTGGTCTTCGATGCGTTCAACACCCGCGGTCGGGTCGCTCTCGGCAGCAACGCGTACGCCACTATCGAGGCGCTCCCGGAGCTCTTCCACGGACTGCGCAAAGTACTCGACGTACAACACGCCTCGAAGCTTGCCGGTGCTTGGCATCGGCATGGCCTCGGCTGAGGCGCGGTGCGTGCGGTTGGCGAGCGCGAGATCGATGATCACATCATCAACGAGCTCGATCGCCGAGGGCTTGGTCTCGAGCAGCGGCCCGACGGCCGCGATCGCTGCGTCGAGATCATTGAAACCAAGAAGCACCAAGCCCTTGGCCTTCGGAAGCGGGTGCAGGAGCATTTCGGCGCTCAGCGTCATCGCCAGCGTGCCCTCGCTTCCGCAGAGCAGCTTGGCGAGGTTTACTACTTCCAGCGGGTCCTTGCCCTCGCGTTCGGCACGCTCGATGTCGTCGAGCACCATGTCGAGTGCGTAGCCGGCGTTGCGCCTGGGAGTCTTGGGGAAGCGTGCACGGATAAGGCAGCGGTGTTCTTTTGTGATCTCGACGACTTTCGCAGCGATCGTGCGAGCGGCGGGATCCCGCGAGCCCGCCTCGAACCGGGTCACGGTGCCGTCGGCCAAGCACGCTTCGATGGCTTCGACGCTCTCGGCCATCCTGCCGTACAAGACTGAGTGCGAGCCAGCCGCGTTGTTGCCAATGCTGCCACCGACGTTTGCCTGGCGTGCGGTCGAGGGATCGGGAGCAAAGAACAGGCCCGTGTGCTCGATTGCCGCATTGAGGTCGTCGATCGTGATGCCCGGCTCGACCGTGCACCGCCTCGCTTCAGTGTCAACGGACTCGATCGCCGTCATGTGCACGCTCGTGTCGATGACGAGTGCTCGGTTCGTGCACTGACCGGCAAGGCTGGTACCGCCACCGCGGGGCAGCATCGGCAAGCCGTGGTCACTCGCCAGCCGGGCGGCCTTCACCACATCGGCCGCGCTCGCAGGGATGACGACCCCGAGCGGCTCGATCTGGTAGATCGACGCATCAGTCGCGTAGAGCATCCGGTCGTGGTAGCCGCCGCGGACTTCGCCCTCGATCGCACCGGCAAGTGCGGTCAGGACGTTCGCCGGCAGGGCACCGTTGGTGCTGGGTAGCTGCGGAAGGCTGAGCGAAGGCATTCGGAGATGGTATGGGTCACGGGACTGTCACAAGGGCCGATTGAGTGGACGGAACCCCCGTGCTCGGTCGATCCAAGTGTGCCGGCGTCCGTACATCTCCGGACGAAACCAAGGAGGATCTTCGATATGCCAGCCACTCGCCCAACACCCAAGTCGTGCCTGAGCATCGCGCTCGTCGCCGGCCTTGCGCTCCCGGCCCTGGCCCTCCAGGACGAGGCGCAGGAACTGCCCATCACCGCCATCACGCTCTACCGCTCCGGTGTGGGCAGCTTCGAGCGTGTAGGCGAGATCAACGGTGACGCGAATGTTCACCTCCGCGTTGATCAAGGCCAGCTCAACGACCTGCTCAAGAGCCTCGTGGTCCTCGACGGCGGAGGCACGGTGGGCGCCATCAGCTATGGGTCGCGCGAGCCGATCGAGCGACGGCTTGCCAGCTTCGGGGTGAACCTGGCCGACAATCCCTCGATGAGTGAATTGCTCAGCCGGCTTCGCGGCACTCGGGTCCAGATCCAGACCGCCGACAGCTCTGCCGCCGGCACGATCACGAGCGTCGAGACCGTGCAGCGTGCAGAGGGCGATAGGACGATCAACACTTACGCGGTGACGATCTTCACCGGCGCCGGCATCAAGCGCATCGACCTAGACGACATCATCGGGCTCGAGTTCCTCGACCAGCAACTCAAGAGCGACATCCAGCGGGCCCTCGAGATCCTGGCCCAAGAGCGCGACGAAAACATCCGCACGGTCGAGGTTTCGACACGCGGCCAGGGCGACCGCGAGTTGCTCGTGAGCTACGTGCACGAGATGCCCGTGTGGAAGCCGGCCTACCGCCTGGTGCTGAGCCAGCGGGGCGAACCAATCCTGCAGGCGTGGGCGATCGTCGAGAACACCACCGAAGAAGACTGGCGCCAGATCGATCTGTCGCTCGTCGCCAGCCAGCCGGTCGGCTTCACGATGGACCTGCAGACGCCGCTGTTCGTGCAGCGGCCCGACATCGACGTGCCTGGCGGGGCATTGGCTCAGCCAAAGGTGTATGCCGGCTCGGAATCGATGCGCCTCGAGCAGAGAGAACTCAGCCGAGCAGGCCGCAGCCGATTCGCCGCGCCAGCATCAGAACCCGCAGCGGCGGCACGAGGCCAGTCGAGCCTCGGGCTCGGCACCGCGATGGCTGATTCGGCTGTGGGATTCTTGGAGTCTGCATCCAGCATGGCCGCCGCCATGCAGGTGGGCGAGTCGGTCGTCCTGCGCATCGAGAATCCCATCAGCCTCGATCGCCAGCAGAGCGCGATGATCCCCATGCTGACCGAGCGGGTCGAGGCACGCAAGATCAGCATCTACACGCCCAGCCAGGGCAACCAGCCCATGCTGGGCGTCGAGCTGACCAATACGACCAGCGCCCCGCTGATCAGCGGGCCGGTGGCCGTGTACGACGGTGCGTACGCGGGCGACGCGATGGTGGGCTTCGTGCCACGTGAGGCCGACCGCATGCTGGCGTACGCCGTCGACATGGAGCTCAAAGCCCAGCAGGCACAGAACTCCAGCAGTTCGCGTGCGACGTATCGCATCGTGAATGGCTACCTGCAATCGAGCTATGTCCGCACCATCACCAACACGTACACGCTGCGCAATGAGGCGAGCAAGGAGCGCACCGTTGTCATCGAGCACCAGCCGATGGGCGGCTGGGATCTCATCGAGCCGAGCAACGGTTCCAAAAGCGACGATGGCATGGTCCGCTTCGAGCGCACCGTTGCCGCTGGCAAGGAACTCGAGCTCAAGGTCGTCGAGCGGCGGACCGAGTCGAGCCGCTACGGGCTGATCGATGCCGACCTGCCAAACCTGATCGAGCAAATCAACCGTGGCGCCGAGGCGAGCGACAAGGTTAAGGAGGCCCTCCGTGAGGGCGCTCGACTCAACCGCAAGGTGGCCGACCTTCGTGGCCAACTGGAGCGCATCACCCAGCAGATCCAGTCGATCCAGCAGGATCAGGGCCGCATCCGCCAGAACATGCAGGCCATCGATCGCACCACCGATCTCTACCGCCGATACCTCGAGACGCTGACGACGCAAGAAGACCAGCTGGCAGAGCTCGCATCACAAGCCGGGCAGACCCGCAGGGCCATCGAGCAAGCCGAAGCGGAGCGTCGGAAGTACTTCGAGGGGCTGAGCGTGCGGTAAGTCAGCGAGCTCACTCAATCAAAAACCCCGGGGTCAGCCCGGGGTTTTTGTCATACGGATTTCTTCCGTTTAGTTGCCGCCGGTCGATTCGGCTGGCTCTTCCTGTGCCGCGCCCTGCACGACGTCGGCCCGCTTCTGCAGGCGACCGAAGTAGGCCTGGAGCGACTCCTGCCACTCGATAGGAACGACGTTGTCCTCGATGGCCTCGGCGACGCCCGTGCTGGCGGCTTGCACCGCGCTGCTGAACTGGGCGACCGACTCGCCTCGGACGAGCTCGCCGTAGACGAGTCGCTCGGCGACGATCGGACCCTCGCCAAGCTGCGTGGGCGTGCGCTGGGCCTGGCGGTCGATCTCGACGGGATCGGTCTCGTCACCGTTGGCGAGTTCTGTGCCAACGCCGGCCATCGGGCCGCTGCCGGAAGTGTTGCCGGGCTGGAGCGACGTCAGGCCGCCGCCCAGCTGCTGCATTTGCTGCTGCGTTTGCGAGAGCATGGCTTGGGCGGCCTGCTGCTCCATCTGCATCATCTCCATCTGGCTGAGCATGCCCGATGAAGCGGCGCCCGCGCCACCCTGGCCTGGGTTCTGGCACGCGGCGGCCATCTGGCCCATCTTGTTACCCATGTTCTGGCAAGCCTGGCAGGCTTGGGCCATCTGCTGGGCTTGCTGCATGAGTTGCTGCTTCTGGGCAGGCGTCAGGTTCTGCATCTGCTGCATGGCCTGCTGCATCATTTGCTGCATCTGCTGTGGGTTGTTTGCGTTCTGGGCCATCTGCTGCGCCAGCTGCTGTGCTTGCTGCTGGTTCATGCCGGCCTGCTGGAGCGCCTGCTCGAGCGAGCTCTTGTCCTGGGCGATCTGCTCGAGCTGGGCCTGCATGTTCTTGAGCTGCTCTTCGAGCTGCTTGCGGGTCGCGTCATCGAGCTGACCGCTATCGATCTGCTGGGCAAGCTCGTCGAGCTGCTGCTTGGCGGCGGCGAAGTCGCCCTTGGCCAGTTCGCGCGCGAGTTCGGCTGCGGGGCCCGGGCCGGGCTGCTTCATGCGGCTGAGCTCGCGGCGCATGGCCTCGAGCTTCTTGGCCGCGTCTCCGTTCTCGACCTCTTCGCGCAACGCTTGCTCTGCCTGTGTCAGCTTGTCGAGCGCCGCCATGCGCAGCGCCTGGGGCGTCTGCATCTCGGGATTCTGGTCTGTGTTGAACTGATCGAGCTGCTGGCCGGTCTTCTCGGCAACCTTCTGGGCAATCTCTTCGGCGACCTTGATGGCGACCTGCGCGTCTTCCATCTCCTGCTCGGCCTGGGCCTGCTGCTCTTCGCGCTCGAGCCATCCGAAGATGTCGGGGCTCGTCGCGGGGAGCACGACCCAGATGATGGCAACCGCGACGGCTGCGATCGGTGGGACCCGCCAGAGCTTGCCGATTGCCAGAGGCAGTGCAGCGCGCACGTCGACGGCGCTCGCACGGCGATCGGCGTCCGTGCGCACGGCGGCCGACCAGGGATCGCTCTCTCGCTCGTGCAGCCATGCCGTACTCAAGCTCTCGCGAAGGCCGGCGGCCTCGTCGACTGCGCGGGCGACTGCAACGCCTCGCGGTCTGGTGATGAGCGCCCAGAGAGCGGCGCTCGCGATGGCGGCGGCGCCGGCGATCGCGACGGTCGCTACGACATCGAGCCCCACGCCAGCGAGCCACAGGCCGATCTTGATCGCGAGCACACCGAGGATGGCAACGAACGTGGTGACAGCCAGCCGCTGGATGAACTGACGCAGGAACAAGCGGAGCGAAGCCTTGCGGACGACTCGATGAACGGCTTGCATGATCGCTGCCTCCAACTGGCGGCTTGATGGGCTATCCGACAAGAAGGTCGGGCGGGCCGGGCCCTCCGATGCACTATTGTACGAATACCGGTCGGGTTCGTTGCATTCCGGACCGGTTATGACACCCAGGCCGCCTTCGGCCCGTCACGGCCTTCGAGAACGAGGGATGCCCCGCATGCAAGCCGAACGCCTCGTGCTCGGTTTCTTTTCGAAAGCGTTTGCTCGCGACGCGATCGAGCGAGCCCAGGGCGGGCCGCGTTGGCTTTGGTGGCTGCACCTCATTGGGGCGCTCGCGTGGACGATCTGCGTGTGCGGGCGGACGACGTACCTCGAGGTTGGAGGGGTATTGCTCTGGCTCGTCACGTTCGTCCGCATGCCCTGGGTGTGGCGCGCGTTCGTCATGGGGCTTGCCCACCCGCTGTTTCTAGCGATCGTCGTGTGGACCGCATGGCGGGCGGTCTCGCTGCTGTGGTCGCCGGACGTCGAAGCCGGCGTCGATCGTATTGACAAGATCCGGTTCATCTGGAACATCCCGTTCCTGTTGCCGCTCGCGCCGATGGTGGGCACGCTTGCCGTCGGGCTCGTGTGCGGCTTCCTCGTGTACAACCTCTCGCAGGTCAGCCACGGGCTCAGCCGCGCGGGCATCGAGTGGTTGCCGCAGTGGGATCGCATGCCCAACCGCAACGCCGGATGGAACGAGCCGGTGGCGGGGGGAACCAACTTGTGTGCTGCGCTTGGGCTTCACCTGGGAGCGCTGTTGTGTGGCCGACGTGCGTGGATGGTGCTCGGAGGCGTCGGCGTTGTGATCACGCTTGCGGCAATCCTGGCAACCGGCACGCGCGGTGCGTGGCTAGCCGCAGCGTGGCTTGTCGGGCTGGCGTGCATTGTGGGCGCGTGGAAGATCAGGTGGACGGCACGGCGCGCAATCATCGCCAGTGTTGTGATGATCCTTGTTGCAATCGGTGGGGGAGTCGTTGGCTGGAAGGTTGCCGCGCCACGAGCGATGGAGGCGCGCGAGGAACTCCGCCAGGTCTTCGAGGACAAGGACTTCTCGTCGTACACCGGAACCAGGCTGCTGTTGATGTGGTGGGCCGTGCAGGCGTTCGCGGACCATCCCATCGGCGGCACGGGCGAGGGTGGGTATGAGCCGTGGGTGCTCGAGAATCTGGCCGAGCGCGGGATCGACCCGGCCGATCGCACGCACACCGGGCCGCACCCGCACAACGCGCTGCTTCAGCCGCTCGCCAATACGGGAATTGTTGGCCTTGCACTCTATGCGGTTGTCTTGCTCATCATGGCGCGCCTGGCACTCGTGATGCGATTGCATGAGCATCCGTATGCGGCGGGCGTGCCGTGGGCGATGCTGGGACTGTTTGCCGCGTGCATGTTCGAGGTCATGCACCTGAACACACACGTGCTGGCGATGTGGATGCTGCTGATGGGGCTCGGCGTTGCCGGATCAGTCGATTACGTCCTCAGGCATGATCGCTCGGTCGGCGGGGACGTCGAACTCGACGGGCCGTCCAAGGAGTAGGTCCGCCTGCCAGGGCTCGAGACCTCCGCCGGGACGCTTGAACGCGAGGTCTTCTATCGCGAGCACTTGGCCGGCCGTGAGATCGCGCGCCGCCACGATGCTCCGGCGAGCGACCTGGCGCACGTCAGCCTCGATGGGCAGCAAGAACTTCGTCGGTGGGCCGAGCCGCTCGTCGTTCGGGTTGGCTTGCCAGGTGCCATCGAACGCGTCGCGGCAGAGCTGCGCGTATTCGGCGAGTTGGTCGGGCTCGATCGAGGCGGCGTGATCCGGCCCGGGTTGCGTTCGATTGAGCGTCAAGTGTTTCTCGAGTATGCGAGCCCCGCGCGTGACCGCGAGCGCGCCGGTGTCGATGAGCGTGGTGTGGTCGCTATACCCAATCGGCCCCGAGAACAAGTTGGCAAGATCGGCCACTGCGGCCACAGACGCGTACTCGGGCGGCGTCGGGTAGCTGCTGACGCACTGGAGGAACGCAAGCCGTTCGCGCGCGGGGGTGAGCCAGCCGACGGCTCGCTGGACTTCCTCTCGTGAAGCGGCTCCAGTGCTCACGATCAACGGCTTGCCGGTTTCGACGAGCGCGTGCAGGAGTGGCAGGTGCACAAGATCGGGCGAGGCGGTCTTGTAGGCGTCGAGCGGCAACTCGTCGGCGATCGGCAGCAGCGGAAGATCGAATACCGTCGAGATGGCGTGCATGCCGAGTTCGTGGGAGAGATCCGTGGCGCGGCGGGCGGCGTCCAGCGGCAGTTCGAGCCGGCGGAGCATGTCCCGCGGGTCGCGCTCGCCGGCATCCTTCTGATACTCGGCAAGCGTTGCCGCACCGGCCAGCAGCTCATCGGCCGTGAAGAGCTGGAGCTTGATGGCGTCGGCACCCGCACGATGCGCGGCTTGCACGAGCTCAAGAAGCGCCTCGAGCGAACCATCGTGATTCACGCCCAGCTCGGCAATGACATAGGGCGGATGCTCGCGGCCGATAGGTCGATCGCCGATGCGCACGCGTCAGCGATCCATCTCGCCGGCGGCAGCCAGCGCGGCGGCGTGGGCCTTCTGCGTGCTGCGCATCATCGTGACGAACGTACCGCGACCCGTGCGCTCACGTCTGACGTAGGAGCCGTCGGGCTGCAGGTCCCACGCTTGGGCTTGGTCGTCGAGGTTCGCACGCATGGCTTCGTGCAGCCTGCGGCGGGCCGCCTTGTCGTAGATCGGGCAGATCGCTTCGAGGCGGTTGTTGAGGTTGCGGTACATCCAATCGGCGCTGCCCATGTACCAATGGCCTTTCAGCGGGTCGCTCTGACCACCAGAGAAGTGGAATATACGTGAGTGCTCAAGGAAGCGCCCAATGACGGACACCACACGGATGTTCTCACTCAGTCCTGGCACGCCGGGCTTCAGGCAGCAGAAGCCGCGGACGCACAAGTCGACCTGCACGCCGGCCTGGCTGGCCTCGTACAGGCGCGCGGTCATCTTGCGGTCCTCCATCGAGTTAAGCTTGGCGAAGATGCGCGCGGGCCGGCCCGCCCGCGCGTGCTCGATCTCGGCCTCGATCAACGCCTCGAACGTGGGCCGCATGGTGGTGGGGGCGACGAGCAGATGTTCGTAGTCGCCCTTGAGCGAGTACCCGGTCATGGCGTTGAAGAGCTCGAGGACCTCGCCGGTGATCCTGGGATCGCATGTGAGCAACGAGAGGTCGGTATAGAGCTGGGCGGTGTGGGGATGGTAGTTGCCCGTGCCAACGTGGGCGTAGGCGCGCAGGCCGTCCCGCTCGCGACGGACGACAAGCGAGCACTTGGCATGCGTCTTGAGCCCGACGATGCCATAGGCAACGTGCACCCCCGCGTGCTCGAGGCGCCTGGCGAAGGACACGTTGCGGTGCTCGTCGAAGCGGGCCCGCAGCTCAACCATGCACGCGACTTGCTTGCCGTTCTCGGCCGCACGTACGAGCGAGCGTACGAAGGGCGAGTCGCGGCTGGTCCGGTAGATCGTTTGCTTGATGGCGACGACGTCGGGGTCGCGCGATGCAGCGCTGACGAATGCCCGCACCGAGGCGTCGAAGCTCTCGTACGGATGGTGTGCGATGATGTCCTGCTCGCGGATGGCCGCGAAGATGTCACCCCGGCCGCTGCGCACGTCGACGCCCAGCAGACGCGGCGGCGTTAACGGCTTCCACGGTTTGTCCTTGAGGTGCGGAAGGTCGAGCGAGGCGAGTTCCATGACGTCGCCGTACTCGAGCGGACCGCGGCGGACGTAGACGTCTCCGGGCTGCAGTCCCAGGCTCGTGGCGAAGAATCCGCTGAGGTCGTCATTGGGCTCCTCGGTCATCTCCATGCGCACGGGCCGCGCGAAACGGCGGCGTCGCAGCTCTTCCTGCACGCTTTCAAGCAGATCGCCAGCCTCGTCCTCGACCTCGACGCTGGCCGACCGTGTGACACGGAAGGCGTTTGTCGCCAGCACCGAGACGCCCGGGAAGAGCATGCCGAGGTTGGCGCGCATCACCTGCTCGAGCGGCGTAAATCGCAACCGACGCTCGGCCGCCAGCACGCTCGCGGGCTCGCCCTCGCCCGTGGGATCATCGCAGCGGACCATGCGCGGCACGCCATCGGGGATCTTGAGGCGGCAGAATCGGCCGAGCCCGGCCTCGGAAGCCGGCGCATTTGGCGGCCCACCGTCGCCCGAGAGCAGGATGCCCAGGTTCTCCGAGAGGTTGCTAATGAAAGGGAAGCGGTGGCCCGGGTCGATCGACAACGGCGTGAGGATCGGGAAGACCTCGTCCTCGAACCACTGGTCGAGCCGGGCGCGCTCGGCATCGTCGAGCTGGTCATAGCCGACGAGGGTCACGCCCTCGGCTTCGAGCGCGGGCAGGATGGCCCGCTCCCAGCAGTCGGCCTGGCGGGCTTGGAGGCGCTCGACGACCTCGCGGACGGCGTCGAGTTGCTGTCGGGGCGTCAGGCCGTCGGGAGAAGGGGCCTCGATGCCCGCGTCGACCTGGCGGCGGATGAGCCCGACGCGTTTCATGAAGAACTCGTCAAGATTGCTTGCGAAGATGCCCAGGAACTTCACGCGCTCGAGCAGCGGCGTCGAATCGTCCTCCGAGAGCTCGAGGACGCGCTGGTTGAAGGCCAGCCACGAGAGGTCGCGATTGAACAGCTCGTCGGGAGCCGGTTCGCGACGGCCCGCCTTCCCGCCGGCCTTTGCGGGGTTGGCCGGGTGTGCATCCTGGTACGTGTCTTGACGCGTCATGCGACCCTGCTCCCCACTTGATCAGCTCTCCTGAGCAAGAAGGTACGTCGCCACGCACCGGGGCGCTTCGGTTACGCTGACTCGCGACACCCGGGCCCCCTCGGGCAGGCGGCCGTCCAGGGCCCGTTCAAGCTCGGTGGCGATCACCACGGCCACGTTTTCGGCGGTGGGCTCGAGCTTCCGGCCACGGAAGGCCTCGTCATGGTTCAGGTCTGCGTGGATCCAGGGCTTGACGATGGCCGAGAGGGCCGCCTCGACGGCGTGGAAGTCGCACAGCAGGCCCTCGGCGTCGAGGGTCGGGCCGGCGATCGTTGCCTCGACGAGCCAGTCGTGGCCGTGCACGGGCTCGCGCTCGCCCCCAATTAGGATGGCGTGCTGCGCGTTGAATCCAGCCTGTACGGTGATCTCGAACATCCGGCGTATGGTAGGTTGTCGGGCGGAGGCGATGGCCCGTCAGAGCCAACTTCACGGTCGCACGGCGACGGCGGCCAGGGCGATGCGGAGGGCCCGCACGAGCGTGTGGTATTGCACGCCCCAGGCCAGCAGGGCGATGCTCGTGATCGTCCACGCGATGGGCTCCAGCAGCCACCACCAGCCCCCGGGGTGGAACCACACAAACTGCGCCGCCAGGATCACCAGGCCGCAGGCCATCCAGCCGCTCGGGGCGAGCCCGCGTGAGCGTTCGGCCAGATCGCCCTCGAGCAGACGGCGTGCAAGGCGTATTACCTCTGTCGCGATCGGGCCAGAGAGAGCGAGCGTCGGAACAAAGAGGACCGCGCTCAAAAGGACTGACGCTGGCGGGCCCGGCACACTGCCCGCTACTCGCGCGATCGCGTCGAACGCGCACCACACGATCACCAGGACCGGGCCCAGCGTACCGAGCGCACCGGCGTAGAGCCGCAGCAGCAAGCGATGGATCCAGCGCTCCGAGCCATCGCCGATGCGGTCGGGGTCCGCGTCGGTCAGCCGCAACCAACCCTGCCCGCTGGCAACGAGCGTCACCGCCATGGCGATGGCCATCGGCCCCAGCACGAGGAGCGACGCGTACGGATTCACAGTCTGGGCAACGAGCGCGTACACCGCGAGCAGCGACGCCGACGCCCACCCCGCCCACGCCCCGATTAGTGCCAGCCGTGCGCCGTTGGCCAGCCTGTCGCGATGCTCTCTCGAGCTGGCAAACAGGTGATCCCCGCTGATCGACCGCCCGATCGCCACGCCGCATTCGGGGCAGTTCACGTCCTCGGGCAGGCCAACCAGGTCGTATCCACAGCCGACGCAGGAGAGGCTGTCGGGGACGGTGGGCGTCTCTGGAATGGTGGGGGACTTCGGCGTGTCCACGCTGCACGGTAGAGCGGCACGGGAGCCTGCGGCTTGGGGCTCGCGATCGGGGTCGCTAAACATTGAGGAGTTTCACCGTGGCTTGCGACTGCATCGTCTTCGGCCGTGAAGCGTTCGGATAGTCGATACAAACAGTGGCGGAGTTCGGAATCCTCGCGTCGCGTCAATCCATGGGAGGAACGATGGATACAGCGAACCGGCTACCCGTCCCCCTCATCGCAGCTTCCTTGATTGTGTTCGCGGCCACGCTGTGCGCCGCTCAGACCGTTCCGCCCGACTACGGGCACGACTTCGTGACCATCGGTGCGCCGGGCAATCGAGGCGTGTTGCCCAGCGAGGCTCCAGAGTGGCGCTTCGACCTGTTCGGCACCTACGGCGACGTCGGCTACGAGTACCGCATCTCGCGGACAGAGGTCACCAATGACCAGTACATCAAGTTCGCGCAGGCCTACCTGCGTGCCGGCGGCGATGCATCGGACGGCACGCTCATCGGCCACGGCATCAACGTCGTCGGCTTCGATCCGGACGGCATCGCCATTTTGGACTTCTTGTACTTTGATTCACAGTTTGCGCCTGCCGTCATGTCGTGGCGGTACGCGGCTCGGTATTGCAACTGGCTGCACAACGACCAAGGCACCGAACTCGAAGATTTCAACGTCGGCGTGTACGACGCGAGCACTTTCCGTACCGATCCGGATACGGGCAGGGTGCTCGACCAGCCCGAGCGTTCGCCAGGCGCGCGCTACTTCCTACCAACGCTCGACGAGTGGACCAAGGCCGTGCACTACGACCCCGACCGCTACGGCGACGGTCAGGAGGGCTACTGGTACTACCCCGACGGCGGCGACGAGTTCTTGGTCAGCGGCGAACCGGGCGAGCCGGGTGCCGAGACGAGCGGCGGCGAGTTGGGCCCGCCGGGGATGTTCTGGTATCCTGTGGGGTCTTATCCGGCAACCCAATCGCCATGGGGATTGCTCGATGCCTCGGGGGGAGTTCGCGAGATGCTGGAGACCGTCATCGAGCCGGACGCCATCACATCACGTCGAAGATTCCGCGCTGGATCGGGAACGGTGCCCGACCCCACATATCAGTTGCGGGATCGATTAGATGAATTCAGCGGCTCATCGTCCGCTAGCGGCCACGCGTTTGGCTTCAGGCTTGGTTCGATGGCACGGACCTGCCTCACCGACCTCGACGGCGATGGCAGCCTGACGATCTTCGACGTTCTCGTTTTCAGCAACCTTTTCGACCTCATGGACCCACGCGCCGACTTCGACGGCGACGGCGACTTCACCATCCTCGACTTCCTGGCGTTCCAGAACGAATTCGACGCGGGCTGCCCGTAGGCGAACGCCCCGGTCGACTGTCTTCGCGCGTCCAACCCGCTCGCTCGCGCGAAGGGCTCGTCGCGTTCGCCCACTCCGTCTCTTTGTCTCTTGGTCTCTCCGTCTCTTCCCCCTCCGTGCCTTCGTGCCTCCGTCGCTTCGTGCCTCTCCCCCTACCCTCCTACGTGCCCAAGCGCGTCCTCCACGACCAGTACTTCCGCAAGGCAAAGGCCGAGGGGTACCTCGCGCGGTCGGCGTACAAGCTGCTGGAGATCCAGGAGCGGCGGGGGATCCTGCGGCCGGGCATGGCCGTGCTCGACCTGGGCTGTGCGCCCGGGAGCTGGCTGCAGGTGGCCGCGGAACTGGTGGGGGACGCGGGGCTGGTCGCCGGGGTCGACCTGAGCGACGTGCGCGAGCCGATGCCGCCGTGCGTCGTGACGATGCGCGGCGACTTCACGAAGCAGGACGCGGCGACGCTGCTGGAGCCGGTCGTGCGCTGGCGGGGCGATGAACAGGACAGGCTCGGCCTGTACGACGTCGTCATCAGCGACATGGCCCCGAACACCAGCGGGGCGGGCGACCACTACAAGTCGGTGCGCCTGTGCGAGGCGATCCTCGAGCGGCTTCCGGACGTGCTGCGGCCCGGCGGGGGGCTGGTCTACAAGGTCTTCGAGGGCGAGACGTACCCCGACCTGGTGAAGCGCACGGGCGCGATGTTCGCCCAGTGCCGGGGCCTGAAGCCGCGGGCAACGCGCGAGGTCTCGACCGAGATGTTCGTGATCGCGACGGGCTACGAGCCGGCGCTGGGCCGGCTGGAGCGGCCCGAGGGCGTGGCGCCGCCGCCTCCCGAGCCGGGGAAGGGCTGGGGGTCGTGACGTTTCTTGCCCCATTTGCTGCATTGGTCGCGGCGGCGCTGACGGTGCCGCCGGTGATCGCCTTCTACCTGCTCAAGCTGCGGAGGCGGCCGGTGCGCGTGGGCAGCGTGCTGTTCTGGGAGCGCGCCGTGCGCGATGCGCAGGGCAACGCGCCGTGGCGGATGGTGCGGCCGCAGACGCAACTACTGTTACAACTGCTCGCGCTCGCGCTGCTGCTGCTGGCCTTCGCGCGGCCGGTGATCCCCAGCACGCTGGGCGGCCGCGTCATGCTCGTGCTCGACCGCTCGGCCTCCATGAACGCGATCGACGGCGCGGGCGGGGTGTCGAGGTTTGAGGAGGCACGCACGACGCTCCGCACGATGGCGCGCGAGCTGGCGGCCGGGAGCGATGCGCAGGTCATGGTCGTGGCGCTCGGGGCCGAGGCCGTGCCCCTGACCCCGTGGACGGGCGACCGGGCCGTGCTGCTAGGCGCCATCGACGCCGTCGAGCCAACGGACGAGGAGGCCTCGGGCGAGGCGCTGGCCGAGCTGGTTCGCCTCGCGAGCGCGCGTGAGGACGTTGGCGGCGAAACTGCGGGCGAGTCGACGCCCGACGAGCCGCGCGTGCTAACGCTGGTGCTGGCGTCGGACGGCGCCGTGCCCCCGCCGACCGATCCGCTGCCGGCGAACGTGCGCGTGCGGTTGGAGCCCATCGGTGGCGCAGGCGAGGCTGGCAATGCCGGGATCGTCGCCCTCGCGGCCCAGCGGCAGTACGAGGATCCCGCGACCGTCCGCGTCTTCGCCCGCGTGCTGGCGACGGGCGAGATGCGACGCGAGCTGCCCGTACGCCTCGCACTCGACGGCGAGGTTGTTGCCGAGGCGGTCGCCGAGATCGGGGCCGAGGGCGAAGGCCCGACCGAGGCGAGCGTCAGCCTCTCGGCCGTTGCGCCGGGCGCAGGTGTCTTGAGCGTGCTGCTGCCCGGCCAGGACGTGCTGGCCGCCGACGACGTGGCCTCGCTCTGGCTGCGCACCGCCGGCCGGCCGCGCGTGATGCAGGTCATTCCCGAGACCGAGCTGGTCGATCCCGACCGGCCCGGGCCCGTCTTGCTGATCGCCGCCGTGCTGCAGGCGATGGAGCTGGGCGACATCCGCATCGTCCGGCTGAGCCGCTACGAGCAGCTGGTGGCGGCGGGCGATGTCCCGTTCGATGCCATTGTGTTCGACCGCGTGTCGCCGCGCACCCCGCCGCCGGCGCCGAGCCTGCACTTCGGCCCGTCGCCGCCCTTGGAGCGGCGCGATGCGCCGCGGCTGCCGGTGGTGGAAGCGGGCGAGGCCGAGGGCACGCGTGTCGTTTCTTGGCGGCGGACGCATCCGGTCATGCGCGACCTGGCGCTCGACCAGCTCGCGGTTGCCGAGCCGCTGATCGAGACGAGCCTGCCCGACGGCGTGCGGCACACCGTGCTCGCCAGCGGCTCGCGTGGCCCGTTGATCGTCGCGTTCGAGGCCGAGCGGCATCGGCGGATCTGGGTTGGATTTGAGCCAGCGATGAGCAACTGGCCCAAACTCGTGAGCTTCCCGTTGTTCGTCGCAGAGGCGATCGACTTCCTCTCGATGCGCGGCTCGCGCGATGCGGCCGACGGCGTGCGCGCCGGCGACGTCGCGACGATGCGGCTTTCGCAGCCGCGGACACAGGTGCGGCTGTCTGGGGTTGGTGCCGAGCTTGAGCTCCGGCTCTCGACACCGAGCGCTGCGCCATCGGTTGGTCCCTTCGAGCGTGCGGGCGTCTACTTGCTCGACCAGCCCACGCCCGACGACCAGCGCGGTGTTACCGTCAACGTGATGAGTGAAGTTGAGAGCCGCGTAGCCTCCGCGGGAGAGCTGCCCGTGGGCTTCGGGGGGCTCGATGCCGATGTCGCCGGCCAGCGAACGAGTGGCGGGCAGCGCGAGCTGTGGCCCTGGTTCCTCGTCGCCGCCGTGCTGGTGCTGTCAATCGAGTGGCTGTTCTCGGCGCGCGGGCTGGCTCGGTAGCAAGCCGTGAGCCCTTTCCCATCTTGACATCACACGCGGCCTAATCGAAACAACGAGTCCGGAAACGTCCTGGACCGACGAATCGTGTTGCTGGAATGAGCCGCAGTGCGTTCTAATGATCCTCTCGAATCAGATGCCGGTTGTCATGGCCGGCATCTGATGTTCATGAGAGAGCGACTTGCTGGGAGAGAGATGATGAGGAACAGGACGAGTTTGGTTGTAGCAATGAGCGTTGTCGCCGGAACGGTGGTGACCGCACATGCACAAATTGAGTGGGACAACGCTTCCGGTGGCGACTGGAACCTTGCCGCAAACTGGAACCCGATGACCGTGCCTGGACCGGGCACAACCGCCAGCGTCTCGCTGCCCGGAACGTACGATATCTTCACCAACGCGTCGGTGACGATCGATAACTTGCTGCTTACCAATCCGAACGCCACGGTGGGCATCGGTAACGGTCGCGACTTCCGCCTGAATGGTGCCACCTCCACCATCGACGGCGTACTCGTTGTCAACGGTCTCGGCGGAACGAGCGGTTCACGAGTCGTCATCGGGAACATGATGCAGACTCTGGGCGGCAACGGCCAGATCTTCATGAACGACTCTTCGCCGAGCGCAGCCGGCAGGGCCCAAATCGTCGACGCCGCCGCCGGCTTTGCGACCATGATCGGGTCCGATCTGCTCGTCCGCGGCTCCGGCCAGATGAACTTTACGTTCATCAACGAAGGCACAATCCGCGCCGACCAGAACGGTCGAGATCTCTGGCTGCTTAATACTCCCAAGACCAACAACGGCAGGATGGAGTCGACCGATGGTGGTGAACTCCGGTTGACCGCGCAGATCAATCAGGGCCCAACCGGCGAGATCGTCGCCGATGGCGGAGACATCCGATTCACCAGCACGATCGTGGGCGGGAGTATCGACTCGAGCAACGGGCTCTTCGAGGTTGAGGGGGGCTCGGGCAACTTCACAGATATCGCCAAGGTAACCGGCGATGTGGAAATCCAGAACGGCCGTGACCTGGTCATCCGAGGCGGACTCGACATGGATGGCACGGTGTTCGTCAATCGCGACGGTGGCACTTCGGGCTCACGATTCCTGTTCGCGACTTCGGGCACGCTTGAAGGCGATCTGACCGTCCGCATGAACGACACCTCGCCGACGGCTGCCGGCCGAGCCCAGTTTGTTGACGCGGTAGGTGGAATCACGACCACGATCGCGGACACCGTTGCGGTCCGCGGTGCGGGGCAGATGACGGCGAACTTCATCAATGAAGGCACGGTCAGCGCCGATTCGGCTGGTCGTGAGTTGGCCATCCTTGGCGTTGCCAAGGTGAACAACAGCCTGATTGAAGCCGTCGACGGCGGGCTTTTGCGCCTGGGAACGCCAATCAACCAGGGCCCCGACGGTCGCATCGTCGCCGACGGCGGCGAAGTGCGGCTCATCAGCACGATCGAGGGCGGTCGAGTCGACTCAACGAACGGCCTCTTCGAGATCGAGGCTGGAGCCGGCAATCTCAACAATCTCGATCGCTTCGACGGTGACATCGAGATCCAGAACGGTCGCGACCTGGTTATCCGCGGCGGCCTGATCATGAACGGCGAGATCCTCGTCAATCGCGAGGGCGGCACATCAGGAACCCGCGTGCTCATGGGCACGTCGGGCACCCTCGACGGCGACATGACGATCACGATGGTCGATACCTCACCGACCGCAGGCGGTCGCGCCCAGTTCATAGATGCTGTGGGCGGCCTCGTCACAACGCTCGGCGAGAACGTGGTGATTCAGGGCTCGGGACAACTTAGCGCCGCCATCATCAACGAAGGCACGATCATCGCAAATGCCGAGAGCCGGGACCTGCTCTTCATCGGCGCGCCGAAGACCAACAACAACCTCGTCCGCGTTGACAATGGTGGCAGCCTGCGCTTCGCCGCGGTCATGAACCAGAGCACCGACGGACGTCTTGAGGTCGTCGATGGCCGTGTGCGGCTGAACAGCACGATCGCCGGGGGGACGATCGACAACAGTACCGGTCAGTTCGAGATCGCCGGAGGCACCGGACTTTTCGACGATGTCGACCGGTTCACTGGCGAAGTCGAGATCGAGAACGGGCGCGACTTGTTGATTGATGGCGACCTCACGCTCGACGGCACGATCATCGTGAATCGTGAAGGCAGCACGTCGGGGACCCGCGTGCTCCCGAGAACGAACGGCACCATCGACGGCGACGGCGAGATCTTCCTCAACGACACATCGCCGACCATCGGCGGACGTGCCCAGTTCGTGCAAGCCGTGGGCGGGATCACGACCACCCTGGACTCCGGAGTCAGCCTGACCGGAGCGGGCCAACTCGGCGGTGTTTATGTCCTTCGCGGTGGGATCGCGCCCGGACGCGCCGGCGCTAGCTTTGGCGAAACCGGCATCATCCGAGCCCTGACATCCGTGGAGATGGCGGATACGACAGTCGTTCGCATGCAGATCGGCGGACGGGACGCTCAGGAGTTCGATCAGATCACTGGCTCGGCGGCCATCACTGTTGACGGCACGTTCGAGGCCGAGATCATCGATGGTTTCGAGCCCGATACCTGCGAGAACTTCGTTGTGATTAGCGGCAGCTCGATCACCGGCGAGTTCGACACGTTCGTGCCGCCACCGGTCGCCAGCAACATTCGGTTCCGCTTGTTCTACACACCGACAACGGTGGAACTTCGGGCTACGTGCCTGCCGGACATCGATGGCGATTGTGAGCTGACGATCTTCGACTTCCTGGGCTTCCAGAACCTCTTCGACATGGGCAGCTCCGAAGCCGATTTCGACGGCGACGGCTCGCTGACCATCTTCGACTTCCTGGCGTTCCAGAACGCGTTTACCCGCGGCTGCGGCTAAGCGGGAAGCTGGCCGGCCATGACGCCGGCGGTCCATTCGAGTTCTTCATCGAGCGACCTGGGCGAGAAGCCCAGGTCGCTCTTTGCGCGCGAGATGTCGAGAGACACGTCCCCCGCGCGAGGGGCAGGCATTGGCACGTCGGCCTGCACGCCGGGCCTCATCAGATTCGCGTCGAATCCCAACTGCTCCGAAGCGTGGTTTGCGAAGCGCCGGCCGAGATCGTACCGGTTGACTCGGTCGGCTCCGGCGACGTGGTAGATCTCGCCAGGCGTGCCGCGCTCGAGACATGCGAGCAATGCACACGCTGCGTCGCGGGCGCTCAGGGGCGTGCGCCACTCGTCGGTAAAGAGCACGAGCTCATTCCCCGCGGATACGTGCTCGGCCCACGCCGACAGGAAGCAGCTGCGGGCAGCCGCAGCGGCGGGGGGGCCAAAGAGCAGCGGCAGCCGGGCCACGGTGGCGCGCGATCCCATCTTCGAGAGCATGCGTTCCATCGCCAGCTTGCTGCGGGCGTAGGCGTTGAGGGGGCCGGTTGCGTCACGCTCGGTGTACATGCCGCCCGGCCGTTCTCCGTCAAAGACAAGGTCGGTCGAGCACACGACGAGTGGGAGGCTGTCGCACGCTCTGGCGAGTTGCTCGGTCGCCTGCACGTTGTCCCGATGGGCGGTCTCCGGCGCCCTCTCGCATTCGGCCGTCCGCGCGTTGGCAGCGCAGTGGATGACGGCATCGGGGAAAGCGTCTCTGATGACCGTGGCGGCCGCCCCCGGGTCGGAAAGATCCGCGCGCACGTGGTCGAACGGCGAATCGCTCGAGCGCGTGACGCCGAGGACGTGCCAGCCAAGATCCCGTGCGACGAGCGCGAGATGGTGGCCGAGGAAGCCGCCGATGCCCGTGATGAGCAGGCGTCGTGGAGCTTTCGTGCGAGTCTCAGATTGGATCGTTTCGGTCGGCATGCGTGCACTCTGGGGTTCTGGCCGCCATGATACCACGCGGGGCTGGCCGGGTGGTTTGCGGCGCGGCCAACGCCGCTCCGGTAGACTACGGGAACCCGGGGACACACATGTTCGAAAACGCAGAAACCGGTAGCACGGTCGACAAGGAAGTCTTCAAGAAGCGCGTTCCCGGTCTTCGGGTAGATCTGCTCAACGTGCAGTTCGATCTGAGGCAGGCCGACTTTTCGGTGCTCATCCTGATCGCGGGCGACGACCGCCTGGGTTGCAACAGCGTCGTCGATCTGCTCAACGAGTGGATGGACGCCCGGCACCTCAACACGGAGGTCTTCATCGAGCCGTCGAGTGAGGAGGCAGCCAGGCCGCGCTTCTGGCGGTACTGGCGCGTGCTGCCGCGGAGGGGGTGCATCGGGCTCTATATGGGCGGCTGGGCAAGGCACATCCTCGATGCGAGGATCGCCGGCGCCATCGATGACCTCGAGTACGAGCGGCGCGTGGATCATGCCGTTCGATTCGAGCGGGCGCTGACCGATGACGGCTCGCTCGTGCTCAAGTTCTGGCTCCACCTGCCGCGCAAGGAGCTTCGCAAGCGCATCAAGCGGGCCGACGCCGACCCGGCGCTGTCCTGGCAGGTCGACGATGTCGACCGGGCCCTGTTGAAGGATCACGATCGGGTGATGCCGATCGTCGAGCGGTATGTCCGCCTGACCGATCGCAGCATCGCGCCGTGGCACATCGTTGAGGGTGTCGACGAAGACTACCGCGACCTGACGATTGGCGAGACGATCGCCTCGGCGGTTCGGGCCAGGCTCGAAGCACCGAAGGTTGCCTCCTCGGCCCCGTCCTCGGACGGCGAGCCCACGGCACTCACGGCGCCGCAGCGCAGCCCGCTCGACGTGGTCGACCTCGGGCGATCGCTCGAGCGGGACGAATACAAGAAGCGTCTCGGTGAGGCGCAGGCCAGGCTCGCCCGCCTGGTTCGTGGGCTTCGAGGTGGCCGATCGCCGGTCATTGTGTTCGAGGGCTGGGATGCCGCGGGCAAGGGCGGGGCGATCCGGCGGCTTATCCGACCGCTGCCCGTGCGCGACTACAGCGTGATCTCGACGGGCGCGCCGACAGAGGAAGAGCTGGCCCGCCACTACCTCTGGAGATTCTGGCGCGACATCCCCGCGAACGGACGCATGGCGATCTTCGACCGAAGCTGGTACGGCCGGGTGTTGGTCGAGCGCGTCGAGGACCTCGCTTCAACCAGTGAATGGCGCCGCGCGTACGAGGAGATCAACGACTTCGAGGGCCAACTCGCCGAGCGTGGCCTGATCGTCATGAAATTCTGGCTGCACATCGACCGGGAGACCCAGGCGGAGCGTTTCCGGGCGCGGGCCCAGACCGGCTACAAGAAGTACAAGCTCACCGACGAAGACCACCGCAACCGGCTGCGATGGGACGACTACAAGGCCGCCGCGAACGAGATGATCGCGCGCACCAGCACCGAGATCTCGCACTGGCAACTCGTACCCGCCAACGACAAGCGGTTCGCGCGTGTGAGCGTCATCGAATCGGTGTGCGACAGGCTCGAGCGGCTGGAGTGAGCGCGGCCGCGGTCATGGTTCCGAGAACGACCGACGCGGCAAGGGATCTGCGGGTACGCGCTGCATGATCGGACGCTCTCTTGAGAGCGACCCGGGCTCCTGATGGGGCTCCATGGGTCATCGATGGACTCCGATCAACTCCTGATTGGTCCCCATCAGCTCCTGATGAAGCTCCGTGAACTACTCATGAGCCTCCATCAGTCATTGACGGACGTCCATCAGCTCTTGATCGGCCTCCATCAACGACTGATCGTCTTCCATCAGCTTTCGATCGTCCTCCATGAACTCCTCATCAGCCTCCGTCAACGACTGATCGGCGTCCATCAGCTCCTGATGCTCGACGATCAGCTCTTGATGGAGCTCCATGAACGACTGATGCTCGACGATCAACGACTGATCGTCGAGCATCAACGCTTCCTGGGGGCGCCAGGGCGGTTTTTCTATGGGACGAAGGGGATGCCCCGGGGGCTTTGGGTTTTGGGACCCTCAAGGCGAGCCGACGCCTGTGCCACCATGGTCGTGACCACGTAGTCCCGTACGGCGAGCGGCCGAGCCGAGGCGCGCGTGCTCGACATCACCACCCGAACACAAAGACGGCGGCCGTCTCGTGGATCGGCCGCCGCCCGGGGCATGGAGAGAGAAACAGACAGGGGATCAGGGGATCACGACCGCTCAGGGATCAGGGGCAGCCGGCAACAAAGAGGTTCTGGAAGCCGAGGAAGTCGAAGACGGTGAACGCGCCGTCGCCGTCGATGTCGGCCCTTGGGTCCATGGCGTCGAATGCCGATTGGAACGCCAGGAAGTCGAAGAGGTTCAGGCTGCCATCGCCGTCGAAGTCAGCCGGGCAGGGCGTCGTTCCGGCCGCGTCATTCACGAACACGCTCGTGCTGTTGCTGTCGCGGTTGGTGACGGCGATGTCGCTCGATCCATTGCCATCAAAATCGGCCACGGCTGCAAAGTCGGGCTGCACGCCGGTGGGCAATACCAGTGCGGCGCCGAATCCAAGGCCGCCCACATTCTCAAACACCGAAATCGAGCCACCGTCATTGTTGACGGTCAGGATGTCCGGGCCGGAGGCCGAACCGGGAGCGAAGTTGCCCACGTACATCTCGGAGGGATCGACCGAGCCAACCGGGAAGCGGCCGGCCCGCGTCAGCGCGCCTGCGTTGTTGGCGTACACGTCGACGTTGTTGTCGATCGTGATGGCAAAGTCCTGGTCGCCATCGGAGTCAAGGTCGGCCGCGACAATGCCCTCGGGGCGATCACCGGGCGTGCTGATCACCTGGCCGGGCGTAAAGCCGCCCGCGCCATTGCCGTTGAGGATGCGCACGGTGCGGTCGTCGTGGCTGGTGACCGCCAAGTCGGCCAGGCCGTCGCCCGTGAAGTCGGCGATGGCGACCGCGCGGGGCTCGAGGCCTACGGCGATGACCGTGCTCGTGGTTGACGCGCCGAGGTCGAGCATGATTGATACAGAGTTCGAGTCACGGTTGACCACCACGAAGTCGGCCTGCGGGTTGCCGTTGAGATCGCCCTTGGCGATCCAGACCGGCTCGAACTGCGTCGGAGCACTCCCGCCGGCGGTAAACGAACCAGCGCCGTTGTTCAGCATGATCTGGGCGCGGTTGGGCCCGTCGAACACCACAACGAGGTCCTCATCACCGTCGCCATCCACGTCGTGGCTGATGGTCGCGTCGGCGCCAACGCCCGCGCCGAGGAACGTCACGGGGCCAGGGGTGAAGTTTCCAGCACCGTCGCCGACGAAGACGAGGATGCGGTCGTTGTTGTCGGCGATGATGGCCAGATCGACGATAGCGTCGCCCGTAAAGTCGGCGGCAGCGACGCCAGAGGGACGCTGGGCGGTGGCCAGGTCCGTACGAGGGCCGAAACTAATCTGTGCGCTGGCGGTGCTGGCGACAGCACCGGCGGCGAGTGCGAGGATGAGCGTTCGTGTCATGGTGTTGCGTTGCATCTTCATTCTCCTGGGGTTGGTGGGGAGTGCTTCGTGCGCCGCGATCCTCCTCCGGTCGCGACGCACCACACCACATGGCAATCGCCGTGCCAGAACGAAACACGCCCCTGCCGCGAAGGCAAGGGCGTTTGCTCGAGACTGTGGCATTGCTCCGGGCTATCGCTGGCCAGCACGCCTTTGCATGGTGGCCGCTCATGGCCACATGATCCTTCATCCATCGAACGCGTTCTGGAACGCAAGGAAGTCGAAGATATCCAGCGTCTCGCTGAAATCGAAGTCAGCGCGCAGGTCGCCAGCATCGAACAGATTCTGGAACGCAAGGAAGTCGAAGATGTCCAGCGCACCGTCGCCCGTGAGGTCGGCCCGCGGTCCGTACGCGGCCAGGTCTTGGTGCCGTACGCGACCGTCGGCGTCGAGGTCGTAGAGCGAGAAATTAAACGGAGTGTCGTCAAGCGTCACGACACCGTTCTTAACTCCATCGGCATCGAGTCCACTGCCATCCTGTGTGTAGACCCAGTTGCGTAGTTGCTCCTGGTCGAGCGGGCCCGCGAACGAGTCGCCGTCGAAGTCGCCAGTCTTCAGGTCGAATCCAGCATCGGTCCACACGAACAGGCCGTCAACAAACTGGTCGGTGTAGCTCGTTCCGAGGAGGGCCGTAGCGCTCCAGTCGACGGGCTCGAGCGAGTCGTCGGCATCGCGGCCATCCCAGTCCTCGATCAACTGCCACGCCTCGCCGCCGAAAGGTCGGCTCGCCGCGTCGATGAGGTCGGTCACGCCCTCCTCGATGCTCCAGCCGTCATCGGCGCGGAAGTTCACCGGTGGCGTCGGCGTGCCCGTGAGTTCGCCGTAGCCGCGATTGGTCACGGCCCCGACAAAGGTAACGACGGTTTGGTCGCCTCCCGCGTCGTGCTCGAATCGGATCTCAACCCAAGGGTCGTACGCGCCCGGCACGGAGCCGCCGCTCATGCCGCTGCCCTGGATGTAGCCCTCCGAGCGTGCGAAAAACCGGCCGCGCACGATCATGGTTTCTCCGGCCTCAAGAAGCCCGTTCCCGTTGCCCTGCTCGCTGACGAGCGTAACCGATGAGCAACCGCAGAATGCGAGCGACCAGTCGGCACCGCTCCGCTCGAACTGGGGGCCCGTGAACAGATTTCGGTCGTAGTCGTCGGCGGAGGTCGCGATGCGTTCGCCGATCGAGCCCTCGGGACTGGAACCAAACCGCGCCACGTTGGCCATGAATCGGCTCTCCGCCGAGGCGCCCAGGTGCCCGCCGGTGTCCTTGCGGTCATCGACGTCGAGCTCGATGAATCCGAAGAGTGGGCTGGGTCCGAAGCGGTAGGGATCGAATGGCTGGCCGCTTAGCCCCAGCGTGCCGGGCGGATTGACGAGCCCCTCGAGCACGAGTTGCACGCGGAAGATGTCCGAGCCCCGGCTCTCCACCAGGAAGCCCGAATACGGATCACTCGCCGGCGAGAAGGGTTGCCAGCCGCCGATCCCAAGCGATACGACGTCGGGCAAGACGGCATCGGGGTGCACCGAGCCGAAACCGCCACGATCGGTGGGCCGGAGAACCGCGTCGCCGATGAGGTCGTTCCAGATCTCTTCCAGCGGATCCGCGTGCAGGGCCGCAGAGACCAAGAGCGCGGCGAGCGTCGCAAAGATCGTGGAGCGTTGGCGTGTCATGGCGTGCTGAGCTCCCGAACCAGAGACTCGAGGCCGTACCGGTCGATCCGATTGCGAATGCTGCTGCGTTGCATATCGAGCAGGCGCGCCGCCGCGGTTACGTTGCCGTTCGTGTGGCGGAGCGCCTGTTCTATGAGTTCGCGCTCAACGGCTTCCATCGTGCACGGGCCACGTTTGAAGTCGAACCGCAGCCCGCCCTCGGTGTCTGGGCCACCGCCAGCACGACCGATCGGCAGGTCCGCCGGTTCGATGTGTTCGCCCTTGCCAAGCAACGCCGCGTGCTGCATGGCGTTCACGAGCTCGCGCGCGTTGCCCGGCCAGTCGTGCGTTTGGATCAGCGCCTCGGCATCCTCACTAAGCTCCAGACCACTGCGTCCGAAGTGCGCGGCGAAGCGCTTTAGGGCTGATCGGGCGAGTACAACCGCATCGTCGCCGCGCTCGCGGAGCGGCGGGATGGGCACGGTGAAGGTGTTTAGCCGGTAGTACAGGTCGCTGCGGAAGGACTTGTCCCGCACGCGGGCGGGCAGGTCTTGGTTCGTGGCCGCGATGACCCGGGCACGAACGCGTTTCTCGCGGGTGCCGCCCACGCGACGCAGTGTGGCAGCCTCGAGAACCAGAAGCAGCTTGCTCTGGAGTTCCAAGGGCAGCTCGCCGATCTCGTCGAGGAAGATCGTGCCATCGGTCGCCATCTCAAACAAGCCCTCGCGCGCGTCCTTGGCGTCGGTGAAGGCGCCGCGCTCGTGGCCAAAGAGCTCGGCCTCGATCAGATTCGAGGGCAGGGCCGCGCAGTTGACGTGCACGAACGGGGCCTGTCTATCGGGGTCGGCAGCGCTATGCAGCTCTCGCGCGAGAACGCCCTTGCCCGCGCCAGTCTCGCCGATCAGCAGCACCGTGGGCAACGCCTGCGGCCCTTCGCCAGGCTCGGGCAAGGGCAACTGCGCCAGGCGGTGCACCATCGACACTGCCTCTTGCCACGTCGGGTGCTCGCCCACGGGGCCGCCGCCGTCTTCGCGGGATTGCTGGTCGGCCATGCGCTCGTGGAGGCGCAGGCGGGCGTCGCGCTTGCCGCGCTCCAGCGTCCGCTTCACGACGAGGGACAGCTCCGCGACGCTGATTGGCTTGAGCAGGTACTCGTCGGCGCCCAGCTTCATCGCCTCGACGGCCGTCGACACGCTGTCGTCGGAAGTCATCACGAGTAGGCCGCCGGCGAAGCCCTCGCCGCGAACGGCTTTGATCAGAGCCAGCCCGTCGTCGCCGGGCATCCGCAGATCGGTCATGATGAGGTCGACGTGCTGGCTCGCGAACGCGTCCAGGCCCTCGCGGACCGAACCCGCCTCGAGCGTGTCATACCCCTCGCGACGCAGCGTGGTCGCGACGGAGAATCGCAGGTCTTGATCGTCTTCGACGAGGAGGATTACGGCCATCGGTGGCCTCCGCGCGGCCACTGCTGGCCCGCCTGGTGCTCATTCTATCGGGAGCCAGACGCCGAACACCGCGCCGCGGCCCACGCCAGCGTCGCGCAGCCAGGCATCACCGCCGTGGTCCCGCGCGACCTTCTGCACCATTGCAAGCCCGATGCCATTGCCCTGCGGCTTCGTCGTGAAGTAGGGCTGAAAGAGCTTCTCCTCGACCTCGGGCGGCACGCCGGGCCCGCCATCTCGGACGTCGATGCCCCATCGCGCGGGGGCCGACTCGCCGTTCTCGATCCAGGCGCGGACGGCCACCGAACGGCCGCCGGGGGTTGCATCGAGCGCATTTGAGACCAGCGCGATGATCGCTTGTTCGAGCTGGGCGGCGTCGATGGATGCCTCGGCGGGGGCGTCTTTGGTATCGATCTCGAGCTCCACGTCGGCAGCCCTGGCCCGATCAGCCAGCGAGGCAAGCGACTCGACCAGCCACCGCCGCGGATCGAGGTTCGAAACGTTGAGCTCCTCGGGCCGCGAGAGGTCCAGCAGGCGCTTGAGCCACACGTTCACGCGATCGACGGTCGACACGATGCGCGAAAGCTGCTCGGTACGCTCGGTGTCGTTCGGCTCGCTCTCGGCGAGTTCGGCCATCATTCGGATGCCCGACAGGGGGCTCTTGATGTTGTGCACGATGCGGCCGGTCGCCGTGCCGAACGCGGCCAGCCGCTCTCGCTCGATTCGTTCGGCCTGCATCGAGGAGATCGTGCCGGCCATGGCGTTGAATTCGCCAGCGAGTTCGGCCAGCTCGCCCTTTCCGAGCACATCGACGCGGTAGTCCAGCTCGCCTCGGGCGAACCGCTCGGTGGCGGCGCGGAGCTCGGCGACTTGCAGCAGCACCCACCGGCGCACGAGCTGCACCGCGAGCAGGCCCGACAGCAGCGCGATCGATACGCTCGCGGCGAGCGAAAACAGCACGCGCTCACGCATTTCGTCCGTGTGGTCGCTGGCCCGCTCCGCGTTCGCGATGACGTTCTGCTCGGTCACCTCGATCCGCTCGTGGATGTCGAACAGCATGTCGAGCGCTTCGTCGCGGTCGGCCTCGTCGCCGGTGTCCAGCCACGAACGAACCGACGCCTCGGCGAGCGCGATGCGGCTGGCCAAGTATCGCGGCGCGCCCCGTCCCAGCACGATCTCCAGATTGGACGCTTCGATCAGGTCTGCGGCGGCCTGTCTGGCCTTCGCGCCTTCTGCGAGCACGAGATCGCGATCGATGGTGTCCGCCTCGTCGCTCGCAGGCCTGGCCGGCCCGATGGCCGCCGCCTCCGTGCCCTCGGCGATGAGGTTGTGCTGCGTGCCGGCGGCCCGCTTGGCCGTGCTCAGGAGCCGCATTGCCGTCTCGGTCGCCCGCATCGGCTGGTCGAGCTGCCGCGACAGAAAAACCAGGCCCCAGAGCATCGTCGCGATGTTGATGGCGACGACAACGCCGAAGGCCGCCAGCAGGCATGCGAATCTGGTTTTGAGCGAGTGCCGGGCCATGTCACGAACCTGCGTCGCGGCGACGGGCGGGGCGATACGGGGTCGAACGCGGGCCGCCCATTAGTGCGATTGCGCGAAGCCCCACCGCCAACTAGACTCTTCCAGCGGCGTGCGCGACGAGTCGACGTGGCCATCGAGGAACGCGACGTTGGTGCCCGAGCCGTGGCGCAACGCGGGCATCCACATCCGCCCGTCGTCGTAGATCGTGTCGCCATCGGTGGGCGGGGCCGAGTACACCGGCGTGATGCCGCGGCGCGTCGCCTCGCGGCCGTCGACGTCCCACGCCAGCGGCACCATCGACTCGCCGATCGTGCGTTCGCTCAGGCACGTGCTCGTGCTGCGGCCCCCGGCCCCCTCGACGCGGTGCAGCCTGGCATTGAAGGTGTACGACACCGTGTCCCAGCTGGCGACCCCGCCGCCCGAGCACGGCGCATCGCGCCGCAGCACCAGGTCGCCTCGCACGGCCGCGCACCGCAGCGGCACATCGTGGGCAGCGTCAAGGGCCACCTGCGAGCGGCCCGACCCGTACCGCCAGTACTCGTCGATGCCGTACAAGCTCTCCTGGAACGTCTCGAGCGCGACGTGTCCGTGCCGGGTGCAAGGGTCGTGCGTGCGGCCCTGGTCGAGCCTCGGGTCGACGAACATATGCAGGTCGTACGCGACGTTGCGCAGCGACATCTGACAGCGGAACGAGCGGGCCGAATCGATGGCGCCGCTCAGCACCGGTATCAGGATGCCAAGGAGCACGCCCAGCAGGGCGAGCACGACGAGTAGCTCCATTAGCGTCACGCCGCGGCGCGCGCGCGTTGAGCCGTGCCCTCGCGACGTCCGACTGCTCGGCCTTGGGTACAACACTGGATCCGGCACGAATGACCCCCGCTGAGATTGCCCGATTATACGACGTCGGGCCCGAAACGCAGCGCGTTTCGGGCCGCTGAAGGCCGCGGCAGGCCAATTGGCCACCGCGAGCCCGGATCGGCCACGGGTGGCCGCAGACGCGCTATCGAACTTGTGCCCGCGTGCCGTGCTCGGGCGTGATCGCGCGGGCGCTCGCCAACAGCGTCGCGCCATGGCCCGCGTTGGGTGGGTGCTCGGAAGTGATTCGTGGGGTCGCGCCGGTTGGCCGCGGTGCTCGTTTACCGATCCCGGAAGAACTGCTGCGCCCTCCATCGTGCAAGACCAGTCCGCTCTCTGAAGTTCGATCGGGCTCCAGTTGCCTCGTGATCATTCGTGAACCGTTTATCTCCTTCTGACATGAGGCACTACTCCGCGTCGTCGAAATCATCCTTGTACGCGATCTCGAAATCGTGCACCCCGGCGACCTCGGCCGCGCTCTTGCTCGCGAAGTTCTCGAAGCGGCCCACGATCGCGTCGGCGTCGCCCGCCAGCGAGCCCATCACGCGGAACTTGTTGGCCAGGATGTCGTGCAGGTCAGCGGTCGTGTTGCGGGCGTGGCCGGCGGGGTACATGACCAGGCCCGAGTCGTGCGTGTTGCCGCTCGTATCGGTGATGACCATGCTGGTGGGGATGCCGTCGGGGTAGCGGCTGTCGTACTCGTCGCCGCCGTGCTCGAAGGTGATCTTGTCCATCAGAGCCCGCGTCACGGGGTTATGGATCGACGCGCGGTCGTAGTCGTAGGGCGTGAGGATAAGGTCCTTCCAGTTGACGGTCTTGGTCTCGAGGGCCTTGCGGATGAGCGTCGAGACGATGTAGACCATGCTGTGGTCGGCGCTCTGGCGGGTCGTGGGGGTGCGCTTGGCCGGATCGCCAATGATGCCGAAAGCGGGCTCGTACGCGACGATGTTGATGTTCTTGATCGCGCCGCCGT
Source organism: Phycisphaerales bacterium (assembly GCA_965227775.1). Taxonomy (GTDB): domain Bacteria; phylum Planctomycetota; class Phycisphaerae; order Phycisphaerales; family UBA1924; genus JAHCJI01. The sequence continues at coordinate 2,678,190 of OZ245777.1, read as the reverse complement.
CGGCCTGCTCGAGCAGGCTCGGATTCTTCGTGAACAGGTCGATGACCGCCTGCAACGCGCCCGCGCTCTGGTGCTCGTACAGGCCCAGCTTGAAGTGCATGCCCATGACGGCGAAGTCGTTGCCCGAGGTTGCCAGCACGAGATCGAACGGCGAGGCGTCCGCCTGCTCGGTGTTGGCGTCGCTCGCGTTCACGGCCTTGAACATCTGCCCAGGCCCCTCGAAGATGCGGAAGATCGCCTCGGGGTTGCGGAAGATGTCGCGCGGGCCCAGGAAGCCGGCCATCGCACGCTTCATGCTGAGGATCGCGACCTCGGTGCTGATCGCAGCGCTGGCGCCCTTGCTATCGCTGAGCTGCTTGCCCGCGCGGATAGCACGGAACGGGATGTAGTGGGCCACGACCATGCCGATCGCACGCTCGATCTGGTCTTCCGTCGCGCCGAGCATCGCGCCGAACACGGCCGCGCTGGCGATCGCGCCGTGCACGACGTGGTCGACCTTGTACGTCTTGAGGCTGAACACCTCGGCCAAGCGGCCGCGGATCTCATCGAGGCACACCATGCCCTTGAGCGCGACGTCGCCGCCCGCGCCGAGCATCTGGGCCGCCGCCACCGGCACGGCGTAGAAGTCGTTGTGCCCGAACTCGCCGGCCGTGTGGCCGAGGGCGGGGTTGTATCCGAAATTCGTGCCGTTGCTATCCCACTCGCGCACCGCGTTGGCGTTCGCGAGGATCGCCTTCTCGGCCTTTACCCGCTGGCTCGACCCGAAGCAGGTCGCGCCATGCGTCGTCGCGGTGCCCAGCGGCTTGCCGGTGTGCCCCTCGGGCACGGCGTACTCGAGCGCCTCGGCACGCAAGATGGTGGGGGCGTTGGTGCGAAGGGCCAGAGCACTCACGCCGCAGAGGCACGCGTCGGTGTAGAAGAGGTTTGTCCGATCCAGCACGCTCTGGTCGGGCGTGCCCGAGGCCATGAAGTCGATGGCGTAGCGGGCGATGCCGCGGGCCTGGTTGCTGTCGGCGGGCAGGGTGACGTGCGTGTCGGTGCTGGACGCGGGAGCGGCGGCTTGGGTCATGTTTGGGGGTCCTTTGGAGTGGTGGGAGAGGGTAGGGGGGTGGTCGAGACGCGTGAAGGCACGCTGCGGCCTGCATCGTACAGAAACTGCGTCCTACCCAGCGCTGGCACGCTGCCTGGTCTTCTCGACGACCACCGCATGCAGGGTCTGAAGCCACTGGTAGAAATCCTCGGTCAGCCCCATGCTGTAGTAAAAGTGGGTGTACTCCCAACCTTGCAGTCCAAGCCAAGTGGTGTTGTTTGCCCATCGTGCGTACAACGCTCCGTAGGCGCGTGCCGTCGCATGGACAAAGTAAGTATCATCGACTGAGAGGTCGCAATCGTCAGGATGGCTCGCCCAAAGGAGAGCCCATGTTCGCGAGAGGAACGGGGATAGTTGAGCTTCCATCTCGTCCCAGGCATCTGATCTGGCTGATGGCAACTCTTCTCCCCGTTCGATCGCAGCAAACACCTGGCCCAACGACGGCTCATCCGGAAGGTCGACGAGGTGCTCGAATCGCGCATCACCACGCACGACTATCGCACTCGAATCCACATCAGGATAGATAACCGTGTACGGCAAGCCTGGAGCGATGAGCTCAACGCCGCAGTCTGATTCGTGGGCGCGCAAGCACTCGATGACCCGGGTAATGGACTCAGTGCCATTCCTGTAGCGTTCAACCAGCAAGACAAACTCATTTGCTTCAGCAAGCTCCGCAACGGGACAGTCGGGCATCATCATGAGTGGTCTTCCTACAACATGGTCGGACCAACTGGCAGCGTTGGCCGACAGTGTGTGGAGCGAACCTCTCGGACGACACAATCGTACGAGCGACGACCATATCGTCGTCGATAGAGGAGGCCCCATGCACATCCAATACAACTACGCCAATGTCGAGTCGTCCGGTGCACTGCAGCAGCACGTCGAGCAGCAGCTTGAGTCGCAGGTGGGTCACTTGTACAAGCACCTCACGGGATTTGAGGTCCACATCGCCGACGAGAACAGCTCGAAGAAGCACGGGCCGGCCGACAAGCGATGCACCATCGAAGCCCGGCCGCGGGGGGCGCGATCCGATCGCCGTCGAGGCCCACGCCGACGACTATTACCCCGCGATCAACGACGCGGCCCAGAAGCTCCGCAGCGCGCTCACGAAGCGACTCGAGCGTGACTAGCTGCCGACGCTTCCGGTAAACACGAACCACCCCATGCCCGTGAAGAACAGCCACCAGCCGTAGATGGCGTGCTCCATGCCGGCGGCGAGCGTGGACTTCGTGCGCAGATATGTCCACGCGAAGAGCACGCCGCCCGGCAGCGTCACTGCGAAGGCCATCCAGTGCCAGAACGGCGCGTGCAGCCAGGTGAAGGCCAGCACGTTGAGAACGAACAGCACGCGGATATCCGGCACGATCCGGCGGTAGCGATGGAAGAAGAAGGCACGGTGGGTGATCTCCTGCGGGTAGGCGCTCAGCCATGGATAGCCGATGGCGATGAAGAGCAACACAATGGGGGCCTCGCGTGGCAAGGCCAGGAACGCGTCCATCTCTTGGCCGCTCCGCGAGGTGCGGGTCATCAAGCCGGTCAGCTGGGAGAGCGCATAGGCCACGGCAAGCATGCCAACCGCGTTGATCGCGAACAAGCCGAAGATGCGCTTGCTGTCCTTGCGGAGGGCGGACCAGTTCCACAACTGGCGCACCGGATATGCCGGGTCGATCGCCAGCCAGATGCCAAAGAGCAGGGCCGAGGCGATGAGCGTCGGAAACAGGAACGCGCCGGGAGCTACCGGTGGTTCGGCCAGCACGTTGAGCCCAACGGCGTTGAACAGCCCGTCGAATCTATTCTTTGGATCCATGACCGCGGCGGCGAACGCGGGCAAGAAGGCGAACAGGAATGCCATCTCTGCCCACAGCCACAGCCTCATCGCCAACCGGGGCGGGGTGCTGGAGTCAACGGCGTTCGGGATGCTTGGGCTTGTTGTCACGCGTGGTCAATGATGGCCATGCCCCAGCCGCACTGCCCCTGGACCGCAGAAATCCCGAACCCGACGGCACCCCCGCTGTCCACATTTCGCCGATAATACCAGTTATGTTGAATTACAGAAGCGCAAGCTCTTGAAGCACAAGACGATACGAGTCGTACTTATCGGGGTGAGCGGCTAGAAGTTTTTTTGGGGCGGGGGAAGATTGCCCGCGTGTTCGGTCACACCGGGGGCGTTGGGCTCGCCCAGTGAAACACCAACACAGCGTACGCACTTACCTGGCTCCGCGTTGGTGGTCTCCGGTACGTCGTGTGCGATTGCACCGTTTGGCACGTTGGCATTTGGCACTTTGGCGAGCGAGGGAGTTTAATTCCCCTAAGTTGGGGGGTTTGGGGCTCCGACAGTTAACGCAATGTTAATGCGGGGCTTCTCACTCATCGAACTCGTGATCGTGCTGGCGATTATCGGAATCCTTTCGGCGGTCGCCGTGCCCCGCGTGGCGTCCGCTACTCAGAACGCCCGCGCACACCGCCTCATGCAGGATCTTGGGCATCTTCAGCGGGCAGCCGAGCTCTACAACGCTGAGCACACCGTGCCGTTGGGGCAGCGATCCAATGGGGCGCCGGCCAACGCGGCCCTGATTGTCGCGCGTCTTGTGAACAAGACCGATGCCGAGGGGAATGTGACTCCTACAGGTGGCTGCGGGCCGTACTTGCACGAGTGGCCAGCAAACGCGATAAATGCTCAGACCCTCTTGGCCGTCCGGGATGACGCCACGGGCGCTGCGTCCTATGGCTGGCGGTACTCGCGAGCGAGAGCACAGTTCTACCCCAGCGTCGTCGGTGGAACGCCCACGAGCGTCGGCCGCATTGGGCTGTCGGGGATCGTGGTCGATGCCGCGTCCGGTGAGGTGACGCTCGACGGATCGATTACGACGATTGGCGGGTCTGCTGGGGCGCAGTAGCCAGCCGGCGAAGGGGGTTGGAATGGTCCATCATGTCGCCGCAATCGGACGCACGGTGCGGTTCGCCGCAACCCCGTCCCCGCCGGCGGCATTGTACGCCCGCAAGGGGCATGCTCCGCCATCGGGGACGGGGTTGCTCTGGCACGGAGACGACGAAAGAGGACGGTCGCGCGGCCCACGGAGGACGTCTAGCGGCCATCGAGGAAGGCCAGTAGGTCATCGCGCGCGACATCCCCGACGGGAACGGATCCCTCGCAGCGACAGCAACGCACGCCAGCGAGCAATGCCCAGAGCCTGCGACACCGGTCCGCAGCCTGCACCGCGTCGCGTGCCGCCTCATTGCAACCGGGCCCCGATTCTCGGCGCCAGTGGCGGGCGCGATCGAGGTGGTGCTCCTGCGCCGCCAGCAGTGCGGCTCGGAGCTGGTCGAGGTCCTCACCCTGAAGAACGAAGCTAAAGGCCTCACGGCGACTCATCTGAGGCACCTATCGGCGGATGCCCGCTTCCGATCGAACGACTCGCTCGCCCGCTGGAACACACCCCCACTTTGGGGATCGATGAACACGCTCACGGGACAACTCCACCATGCACAGCACGACGAAATCCAAGCCCCTCTTCGCCGTCATGCGGCGACTTCCTGCGATGCTCTCGAGCCAACCACGAGTCTCGCGAGTCAACGGCCCCACCCAATCGAGGGGGGGCGACGAAGCCCAGATGCCCTACGAGGTTGCACCGTCCTTCATGAGCGAAGCCGAGATCGCCCTTGACGAGCTGATCCGGTCCTGCGCCGACGAGCTTCACCTGACCCTCCACCGCAAGGTTCGGATGATCGACGTTCTGACCATCCCGCCACGCTGTAAGGAGTGGTCGTTCTGGTTTGGTCGCATCTCTCCAGAGCGGGCGGACTTTCTGGTGTGCGCGGGCACCCGACCTGTCGCGATCATCCAACTCACCGATCGCTCGCGCCGATGCGGAGAACCCGACGCGTTCCTGGATGCGGCGTGCCGGTCTGCCGGGTTGCCCGTGCTGTGCATCTCGGACCCCAGACCAACCGATCCGGCGCAAGTGGTGAAGTTCCTGCAGCACACGATTCGCAGCGTGCCGTCTGATGAACTCAAAGGCATGCGTTCACGAGCCACGCAAGAGACTCGACCCCAGACGTACCGGCATGACGATGGTCGAGGTCTCATTCGTTGATGCCTGCGTGGGTGCAAAGAAACTTGCGGCGTGGAGCTGAACGGGGGGCGCCTGTTGCATTCACCCCCCATTTCAGGGGATACTCGCCGATCTGCGTTTGTGCAACTGGGGTTGTGCCGATCACCTCTCGCGGGTGAGATCGGGTTATGGTTTGCGCACTCTCCGGCGCTCCAACACCCGACGACAGGCCACCCATAATGGGCAGACGACCACCCCCTGAGCCACCCCTGCTTCAGTTTCTGCGATGGCTGTTTGGGCTTATCTCCGGCGAACGTGAGGACTACTACAAGGGTTACCTTCGGTCCCGCAGCGAGGTCGCGAGCCCACCGCCGGCGACCACGCCGAAGCCGTCTCCGCCGCCGAAAGAGCCACCACCGTACGTCATATCGCCGGCCTTCATGAGCGCCGCCGAGGCCCGATTCGACGAGGTTCTCAGTGCGTGTGTCGACGACCCGCACGTACGCATTCACCGGAAGGTCCGGATCGCCGACATCCTGCAGGTCGTGCCCGGGACGCCTCGATGGCAACACTGGTTTAATCGCATCTCGTCGAAACACGTCGACTTTTTGGTGTGCCTCGGGCAGCAGCCAATCGCCGTCATTGAACTTGACGATCGTTCGCACAACTCGCCGAAGCGACGGGCTCGGGACGAGTTCGTTGATGAGGCCTACGAAGCAGCTGGATTGCCCATCCTGCACGTTCGGGCGAGCACGGGGTATGACCCCGAGCCACTGGCAGCGTTCATCGCGGAGGCCGCCTACGCGGCCGCGTCGCGCATCTAGAGGGCTTGCGTTGGTTCGCATTTCTGTCGCGGCGGCTTCACGAATACGACAATGAGCAGGGCGGCGACCACGTACGCGATATTGAGACCGGGCGTCACCGCGTCCGCGATCCAGTACAGCAACGAGCAGGCATACACCGCGAACGTTTGAACAGCCGTCACTGCACAGCCGCCAGGATGGACGACAGGCGCACGAGCATGACGATCGTTGAGGTCTCATCGGTAGCGCTCTCTGCTGAGGTCAGCAGGCTTGCAGCATTGATCCCAGATCGGTTTTCACGGTTGCTCGCTCGGTCGAAACCGGAAACGACCAACCACTCCCCCGGGCGGACCAAAGCCACCAGTTCGGCCGATCGCTCCAGAAGGATCGGCGCTTCGTTCTGTACGAACCCCGAGACCTCTGAGATCGTCGGAGCCAGATCGAGACGTACATACTCCCCCGCTGGCCGCGCGGTTGCAGTGAGCGTGAATCCGGTCTCGATGTTTTCAAACCCGACAACTGACACGGTGCCCTCTGCGCTCGTCACGCGTCGAGGCACTGGTATCTGATCGCCCTGTCTCATTGTCGCGGACTGGCCGTCGAGCAGGTAGAGCGTTCCCCGGTTTGCGAGGCTGGCCAAGCGGGTTTCAGCCCGAAGCCGGCCGATTACTTCGGCGATAGCAGCAGCGCGGCCACCCAGCACCGGCCCCTGTGTGGCTGTGATGCCCGTGCCAGCGTCCGCTCGTGCACTGAGCGTCAGGCCGAGGGACCAGTCGAGACCGAGCTCACGCGCGGCCGAAGCCTGCAGCTCCACCACAAGAACATCCAACATCCAGGTCGCCGGCAAGGCGTTGAGAGACTCCACCAGAGACGCGGCATCGTCCACGCCCTCCCCCGCTATCACGAGCGATCCGCCAGCGACGGCTACGGAGAGATCGGGATAGGCAACGGAGACGGCAGCCGACGCCTCTTCAGGTCCGACGAACTGAGACGGCGTGACCCGGGCCGACGTCTTCGCCAGAAGGTGATAGCCGTCGACGGTCTCGGCGAGATTCATCTCAACTTGCGCTGCAATGAGGCCAAGTGCCTGCGAGAGCGGCCCGACGAACCACAGGTCCACTGTGTCCTCAGACGCCGGCGACGTGACTGGCACGCCGTAGTCGGCAACCAGATCCTCAAGGAGCTGGGGAAGTTTCACGCCGTTGGCCCGGATCGACACTTCCGGATTCGGTAGTGGCTCTCTGCTCTGGGCCTGCGATTCCGCCCTCGGCAAAGCGTCTGCGCGCTTCATCGCGGAATCGAGCCAGGAGCTGATCGGCGGCGCCGAGGCTTTCGGGTTCTCGACCAGGGACGAGCAGCCAAGCATCGCCGTCGCCATCGACAGGAACAACGACCGCATAGCCGTCGTCGCGGCTGACCGAGAGCAGCACGTGTGCGCGATGGGTCGTTCCAACATCGACGCGCTCCCCGTCAAGCCGTGCCCACTGGTCGGATAGGTATTCGAGCGTTGGTATCGTGGTCGTTGCATCTGTGAGGATCTCCGTAGGTGTGCCCGCTTGCTCGGGCGTTTCGGAAGTTGACTCGCCAGTGTGGCGACCGATGGTGACGCCGAGAATGAGCGTCACGAACAGCACAAGGCCGTAGCACGCGAGGCGGAACAGCCCCGCGAACCGACGCACCATCGTCGTCCGCTTTCGGTGTTTCTTGCGCGGCTTGTCAGCCTTGGGAAGCTCTACGCCGGCTTCGTCGAGTACCCGCTCGTGCAGACGTCGCTGCTCGGCTCGTGACATGCCCGCGTGCACGTTGGAGTTGTACAGCTTCCAGATATGACGCTTGAGCGTGAACCAGACGATGCGTGTACGGTCTGGAGAGCCTTGGACCCCCCCACTGTCAGCTGCGAGCTTGTAGGTCTCCGGGCTGTAGTAGCAGTACCGCGCCAGGTTGGTTGCGAGGCCGAGCCGGTTGAGCGTGATGGGCCCGAGGATCGGCAGTGAGCCGGCGTTGTCCACGCGTATGTACGTCTTGGCCATCCGCCGAAACTCAATCGCGACGTTCATGGGGTGCTGCGTGACGCAGTAGATCAAGTGGTAGAAGTGGCGGTGCATCGACGTGTAGCCAAGCAGCGTCGAGTCTTTGTGCGCGCCGGACTGCGGGCACCACTTGTGGGCCTCGTCGAGGATGACGACGGCACCAGTCGGGATCCAGTTGGCGTCCTTGCCGCGCGTGATCGCCTTGTCGCCGGTCTTCTCGTCGTACCACTTCAGGAAGTCCGCACTAGACCGACGCTTCACGCCCAGATCGTCCAGCTCGGCCGACCATTGCTCTTGCATGTTCGAGACGCGCTCCGCTCGCTCGAGGAAGCGACGCCAGTGCGTCTCGGTCAGCGGGACGTAGAGATTGGCGAATGCGTCTCTGCCCGCCGTGCGGCGAAGATACTTGCGCAGCACCGCATCGCTCATCGGGAGGTTTGTGAAGACCTGCCGCTTGTTCTTGACGATCTGGCGGACCAGCTCCTCCACGGCCGCAAAGCTCTTACCGGCTCCGGGCAGACCTTCGATGAACACGATGCCGGTTTGAAAGTCCACTGGTCAGCCTTCGATCGTTGGGATCCATCCGATGATGAACCGGGTGATGCGGATGGTGCCCGCGAGGACCATGGCAACGGCCCAAATGGCGAACAGCTCGCGCACCGGGATCAAGAACGCGGCGATGTCATAGAACGGGCTCGCCCAGATGGCGGTGAGCGTGCCGTCGATGTTGAGCGTGTCCATGACGTTGGGGAACTGGTCGCGGAACCAGTCGAGCACGCCGAAGAGGGTTTGGAGCATGTATTCGAGGACTGCGTCCACGAACACGGAGAGGCTCTCCCAGAACTCTTGCTGGAGCGTGATGAGGACGCTACGGAACCACGCGAACATCAGCTCTTCTCCGTTTCAGCCATCACGGCGAAGAACATGAACAGCGTGAACATGAGGATGACGAGCGAGTGGATCGACTGGACGAACGTGGCCCAGCTCGACAGATCCACCGAGAACTGCTGATCCCCAAACGCGTCCTGCATCATCGGGATGGAGCCCAGCGGCAAGGTGAAGTTCCACACGGGTGGCCCGCTCGGGTCCGGTGGTGCGCCGGGCAGGTCGAAGCCGTCCGGCCTGACCTCATCCACGGTTGGGATCTGCTCGACGGGGTCGATCAGCAGCTCGGGCGTTGGCGTGTTCTCGCCGAGGCCGGCCAGCGTTGGCGGGACCTGCGTCGGCTGGATGGCCTGGAGTATCTGGTTCGCGTAGCTGTTGAGCTGCGACACGCTCGACAGCAACGAACCAGTACGAGAGGAGATGATCGCGAGGTGGTCGTTGCGCGTCTTGTCGCGCTGCTCCCAGTTCTGACCGTACAGCTCGCCGGAGATGTTCGCGTCCATGTTCGCAAAGATGCTGGACCACGTGTTGAAGTACGCCTCCTGCATATTGGTTTGGGCAACGATGGCATTGATGATCCCCGAGGGGTCGAATGAGCCGCCCCCGCTGTCGCCACCCTTGAACGGGTCAGCGGTGATCTCCACCGTCCACACGTGGATGGGATCCTGTGACGGGAATGACGGCTTCGTGAGCGCGGTAGTGCTCACGAACGCCCAGGTCTCACCGCCCTCAGCGAGTCGCCGGTAGTAGCGATCCGTAAAGCCGGGGGCCGGTTCATCAATGACACCCTTGACAACACGCGGTGTGCCGGCGGTGAGCTGCGTCGCGAAATCTAGATTCAGCTTCGGCTGCTCCGGCCACGCACGAGCGGAACCCAGTTGATCAGGGTTCGCGTGCGCCGTGTTGTTCCGCCAGATGCTGTTCGAGATGTCGAGGTAGAGATGGTCCGCGATCCATCCCGCCTGAACGGTCGGTGAGAGGTTCGCGGCCTCACCGGGGTACACGGCCTGAACGGGCTCCGCGAATGAGGCATCCACCTCCCCGAAGGACCACACGTTGCGCGAACCCACGGAGCGGCTGGGCAGATACGGGCCGTGGAGCGCAGCATCGGTGCCGACGAGGCTCGTGCCATCCTCGACGAAGCGGCCCCACTCCCAACCGTTTTCGATGCCCATCGATACGAACTTCACGGGCTGGTAGAACGTGCAGACGACGGCGAGCCCGCTGTCCGATTGGATCGACGCGAGCGTGCCCGAGGGCGTTTCGAGCGTGTACGTTGGGGTCGTCTGTGCTAGGGCGATCGCGGGGGCGAGAAGAGCCATCCACGCGGCCGGAGAGCGAAGGACATGAGCGCCCAGCCCATGCAGAAGAGAACGCAGCGGAAGAGCCAGAGGACGATTGACCATAGCGTCACCACTTCGGCCTGTACGGCCGCTAGAGCGTCGATGATTGCCTGAGTTTCGGGGTCCATGAAAGCCGCCCGACAGCTTCCGCCATCGAGCAACGAGTGTCAGCCAGGGCGACGACCGCGCAGCAGTCGGAGACCCATGGTGACGACGCCCAGCACGAGGGCGACCGAGAGAGCGATCGGCACGATGGTCTCAAACAGAGTCTGCAGACCACCCGTGATGGAGGTACCGATGCTGTCGATGCTCACCGGCGGAGCAATGGCCCCAATGTCGGGCGGAGTCGCCATAGCCACCGCAGCCGTTGCACCAATCGCGAGTGCGGCCATGCCGACGTTGGAGACCTTGACGGAGCCCATGCGCGGGGCGAACTTGCGAGCGAGCCGAGTAACGTGGTTCATCGTGAACCCTTTCAAGAAGCGCGGGCGGCCGGCAACACGCCGAGTTGCCCGCTAGATGGAGTCGAGGTAATCGCCGATTCGTTTTCTCCTCCGCGCGTCCGCGTCGGCCTTGGCCTTCTCCGCGCGGTCGCTCTTGATCGCCTCTTCGACAATCGCGAGCTGGTCGTCGTCGAGGCCCACGCCCTCATCGAGGACTGGGCCGTCTTCGCCGAGGTTGGGATTGACACCTTGGCCGCTGATGAGCATGTAACCGAAATTGACGATGCCCCAGATGACGGCGGCGATGATGAAGAGCGGCAGCGTGGCGAGGAAGATCTGTCCGGCCGTTGAGAGGATGAGCTCGCCAAGGCTCTCCATGTTGATCAATTCGAGCTGCTGCACTTCACCACCGGGAGCGGCAACGGCCCCGGCAGGAAACACCAGCAGCATGAGCATCGCGCGGCGGGTCATCGGATCATCCCGTTGAACCACTGGACAGGGCCCCAGCCCATCGCACACACGACCTTGGCGACGATGCATCCGAGCATTCCAGCACCCACCCAGCGAGACAGCTCAACAAGGAACTCATCCACTCCCACAGGGCACCGCCTCTCTGTCAGCAATGCCCAGCAGCTCGAGGAGGAGGGGCACCACGTGGTCCGAGCCCGCGTTCTCTCTGGCCTGGGCGATGCGATCGAGCGCAACGCGCCGTGAGACCCCGGCGTGCGCGCACCACTCGCGGAAGGCTTGCGAATACGTCGCGTTCCGGCTGGGCTCGGGGGTTGCCGTGCCGACGACCTTGGCAAAGAACTCTTCCAGCGAGATGTTCGCGGCAACGGCATAGGTGCGAATCGCGGGAACCACGCTGCGATCGATCCACTTGGCGACGCCTGCAAGCGTGGGCTTGGCACGCTTGGGACGCGCGGTGGTGATGCGTTCGCCCTTGACGAACTCGGCCCACCACTTGACGCGCTCGCGGTCGCGCTTGCGTTTCTCGGGGTGGTCGAGATAGTCGTACGCCCCGTACGCGTGGTGCGCGAGGTAGTGCTCGGGGAGATCGGCGGCGAGGTCTTCAGCCAGCAGTGGAGCGTGGTCCCGCCAGAAGCGAACCTCGTAGCGTTGCCACGTGCACGGCGGATGCGTCTTGCGCTCAAGGCCCTTGTCGTAGCAGCACAGCGTGCGCCCCGATCCGTTCTTCCCGTTTGCGCCCGCATTGATCGAGCAGCCGGCCATCTCGCCCGTGCGCGGGTTGAACTCCACAATCGGGCGAACGCTCTTGGCCCCTACCAGCTCGCCACGCTCGCAAGAGTTCAGGACGTTTGCGCATAGGTCGACGGTTCCCTCGTCGCCAACGACGTCGATGGCGATATCGACGCGCGTCGGCTTGCAGCCGCCGTTTTGGAGCCAGCGGCAGAGCTGATTGATCGGGATGGTTTCGCGGATGACGTCGAGGCCGGACGCAGGGATGTAGAGCCCAAAGGTGTCGCGCTGCTTGCTGTCGGGCGACCAGCAAAGCGCGATGTTGCCCCACCAAAGCCCCTTGCCGTAGTTGTAAAGGCCGTGCCGCTTGTCTTCGTCGGGCTCGCCAAGACCGCACGTCGTTTCGAGGTACTGACGCAACTTGTGGACGAGACAGTCGGGGCCGGTGTAGTTCAGCCAATCCACCTTGACGCTGCGGACTGCGTTGGCCGCTTGGCTGTTTGCCCCCCCTACTAGTACAGGGGGGCGGCTGGCGGCGGGGCCCCCGCTTGCGCGGGGGGCCCTCGCACGCCCAGGCCGGGATGCACCCAGTAGAGCATCGAAGAGTGTTGAAGCTTGCTGACGCTTTGGCATCGGGGCTCTCTTCACGCGATGGCTGGTGTTGCTGCGCGCTCTGGGTTGATGGTGAGTTGGCCGCTGACGAAGGGCAGGTAGAGCTGCATCCGATCGCCCTGCTCGATGAGCCGGACGAGTTCGTGGCGGACACCCTTGAGGTCGTCCACGACGTGATCGAAACCGGCGTCAGGGACCTTGTCAGCGAGACGTTCAAACGACGCGATGCGCGCGTCGAGGATGGTGAGCGCGGCGCTCACGACCGGCCCTTGCCGATGATCTTCCACTTGCCGGTCGGGCGATAGTCGCCGCGGCGCTCGATCATGCCACAGCCGATCGTGACCTCTTCACCCTCGCCGTACTGCTTGATGGTGTCGGGGTCGAGGTGGACGTAGGCGTTGCCGCCCATGAACGCGACGCGTGCGCCACAGACAGGCTCACCCTTCTCGTCCTTGAAGTTGTTGAGCTGGATGATGGTGCCGGTGACGGTCGCCTGGATGGCGGAGAGGGCAGGAGCGTTGTTGCCGGCAGATTGGGCGTTGGTGCCCGTCTTCGATTCGGCCATGTTTGGCGGTCCTTTGGGAGGCGGTGAAGCCGGGACCAACCAGGGCGGAAGACAGCTCCTACGTAAGAGCACCCCGCGAGAGGATAGACGCGGGGTTATCGGCCGCAATGACAGAGAAGCCACGGGCTGCGTCGCCCATTGGCCCCTTCCGCTCGATTGAGGTACGATTGTCGGTCACGTTGGAAATCTGTCTTCCGGCGTGGCTGGTCGTGATCGGCTAGCTACCCACACGTAGTCGATCCGGCCTGAAAGGCTCGGGGTACAACCCGGGCCTTTCGTATTATCATGACCGATTAGAGCCTGTCAAGACCTTTTTGACGAGGTCGCATCCGTTGCGATACCAGTTATGTTGAATTCCAATCGGCTCAGCGGGACGAACGAGCCGCAGGGGTGGCTGGGGCTACTTTGATCCATGAGCCAGCAGACCACCATCTTTGACAAGATCATTGCGGGTGACATTCCGTGCCACAGGGTGTATGAGGACGAGCGCGTGCTCGCGTTCCTCGATGTTGGCCCGCTGAGCCGGGGGCACACGCTCGTGATTCCCAAAGAGCGGGCAACCCAGATGGACCAGCTCAGCGACGAGTCTGCCGCCGCCCTTGGCCGCGTCCTGCCGCGCATCTGCCGGGCGGTGCTCAAGGCGACCGGCGCAACGGCGTACAACCTGCTGCAGAATAACGGGGTTGATGCTCACCAGGCGGTGATGCACCTGCACGTGCACATCATCCCCCGTTTCCCGGACAAAGTGGAGGGAACGCCCGGCAGCGGACTGGGCATCGAGTGGCCAGCGGGCAAGCTCGAAGACGGCGAGGCGATCGCCTCCCAGATCCGAGATGCAATCGGCTAGGGGCACCCTGCCGCGAAGGCGTTCTGGAAGGCCAGGAAGTCGAAGATCGTCAGTGAGCCGTCCCCGTCGAAGTCTGCTGGGCAGCGGTTGGATCGGAACGCGAGCAGCGCGGATTGGCTCGTGGCCATACCGAGAGCGTTGGTCGCCACGCAGTCGTACACGCCGATGTGCTCTGGGCCGGCGGCAATCTCGAGCAACGGGGTCGTGGCACCGCTGATGGCCCCCCCATCGACGAGCGCCGTGCCGTCCTTTCGCCACTGGTAGTCGATCGTGGGCTCGCCGGAAGCGGACACTTCGAACGTTGCCACGGTGGGCACGGAGTCGAGCAGTAGATTCTCAGGCTGTGCGTTGAAGACGGGCTCGCCGATGCAAGCCCACGACGCGATCCGATTGACTGGCTTGCCGTCTGCCTGGGTAAACCAACCCGCGGCTGCGAGTCGCTCACGCCCACCATCGTTGAACGTAGTTACGGCCTCGACAAAGCTGTCCATGCCATCGCCCACAGGTGACCAAGTCGATCCGTCCCAACGCGCGATGTTGCCAACGGTAATGTTATCGGCTGAATCGAACTGACCGGAAACGTACAGGCTGTCACCAAGCGTTGTCATTCCCCAAACAACCTGGCGATCGACGTCGGCGAGATCCGTGAAGTTGGTCCAGGCCGAGCCGTCCCACTTCGCCAATCCGGTGGCGGGCTGCCCGTTCATGGAAGTAAACTCACCGCCGACGTACAACGCGTCTCCGATGCCGTCGTCAAACGTCTCAAACCAGATCACGGCTTCACCACCAAGCACGCCAACGCCCGCGCCTAGGGCGGACCATGACGAGCCGTCCCACTTCGCGATGCCGTTTGTAGTGATGCCGCCCGCTGTTTCGAACCACCCGCCGGCGTAGAGCCCGGGGCCCGACCCGTCGTCGTAGACGTGCAAGTTGTACACGCCACCGGACCCCCCTGCCACTCCGCTGCCCAGGGGCGACCATGATGAGCCGTCCCACTTGGCGATGTTGCTCGCCGGCACGCCGCCCGCCGTGCTGAAGTCGCCCCCTGCATACAGAGCCGGGCCCGTGCCGTCATCAAAGACCGCAAGCGTGCGAACGCCACCGAGGTTCATGCCGCCGTCCAGATCGGACCATTGCAAGCCGTCCCACTTGGCGATGCCACCCACTGGGATTCCGTCGGCAGTTGTGAAGAAGCCGCAGGCGTAGAGCGCGTCGCCGGAGCCATCGTCGAACGACTGCATTGCGACGACCCAACTATCCAGGTTGCCGTCGACGGGGCGCCAGCCGCAGCCGTCCCAGCGAGCCAGGTAACTCGCATCCCACCCCCCCGCAGCCGTGAACGTTCCGCCCGCGTACAGCGCGTCACCGGTACCGTCGTCGTGGGTCGTCAGGCAGATGATCCGATCGTTCATACCTCCACCCATGGCCTCCCATCCACAGTCCTGGGCCGAGGCGGCGGCCGTGCCTATTGCGAGAACAGGGAGGGTGACGGGAATGGCACGTCGAAACTGGCGCAGCATGATGGCGGACTCCTCTGGTCGTCCACCTTGCAAGCGCACGCCAGGATCGGGCGAGAGGGGACAACGTACACTCTCAAGCGGTGAATTCTGTGATGACTCACGCGCCGACGGAATCAAGTCCTCTCTCGTCCTGTAAGTGACGATCGCAAGCGGAGTTGTGCATGGCAAATCCTGAGTCGCCCGCGTACCCCCAGCTCATCATCGAGACACTGCGATACGAGCGAGCGGAAGCGATCAAGATCGCTCGGTCTATTCCCGTGCAACACTGCGCGGTCCAGGCGGGCGGTCTGGCCCAGTCGCCAGCCTGGATCGTCTGCCACCTCTACCTGGCCGACAACCTGCTGAGCCAGAACCTGGGTGTCGTGCCGGGCGACATGCAACAGCTGTTCGAGGACGTCGGGCCCGGCTCCGATCTCAGCCTGGCCGGGGACGCCATGCGCACCCACTTCGGCGGCTGGACGAACTCGATCGAAGCAGCCTCGGCTTCGCACGCCGCGCTCTTGGAGGCAATTGCGTCGGCGTCGCCGGAGTCGCTCGCGGCTCCTCACCCGAACGAGGCTGCCAGGACATACTTCCCCACCGTTGGGCACAATCTGGTTTACAACGTGTGGCACGAGGGCAACCACGGTGGACAGTTGAGGGCGTGGGTGCACGCCGCCCGAGCGAGTGGGCTGCTTGAGCCTGTGTAAGAGGATGCTTGCCGGGGTGATCGCTTTGCGGTCTCAGCAAAGAGCCAGGGGGCATGATGACGGAAGAGTCAAATCTCGATCACCAGGCGCCCTCACCGGTACAGCCGGGCAAGCTGTCGCCGATCGGTGTTTTCCTTGGCATGTTCATATGGCCGCGCCGGATCACTCGGGCATTGCTTG
This sequence comes from Phycisphaerales bacterium, assembly GCA_965227775.1. GTDB lineage: Bacteria > Planctomycetota > Phycisphaerae > Phycisphaerales > UBA1924 > JAHCJI01. The sequence continues at coordinate 2,661,931 of OZ245777.1, read as the reverse complement.
ATGCCGGACCGCTCTGGGTAGTGACCATCCTGCTGACGATGGTCTCGGGCGCCCGGTCAGGGGTCGACAACGGGTTGGAGAAGTACCTTGAGGATCCCGACATCACCCTCGGGGCGGCTCTAGCGACCCAGATCGCCGGGAGGATCGTGGGCAGTCTTTTCGGGTTCTTCCTCTTCGGGGCGCTGTACTTCGCGATCGGCCGGGCGCTCGGCGGCACGGGCAGGCAGTCCGACGTGTATCACGGCTTCGCGAGAGCGCTGGTCCCGTCATTTGCCGCATTTCTGCCGCTGGGCGCGATGGTTGTGCTGGTTGCCAACGGTCAGGGGGTCACGCCGCTCTACCTCGGCATGGTGCTGGTGTATCTCACAATCTTGATCTGGTCGATGGTGTCGCTCGTTCGCGGCCTGGCAGAGGCCCACCGATTCAGCTCGTGGCGCTCTTTGGCCGCGTTTGTCCTCTGCATGCTGGTGTTTGTCATCGTGATTTTCGCGATCGTGATGGTGATCGCAGCAATCGGTTCTTCGGCCTGACGAATGACCGGGAGGTGCCGACTTTTGCCCGCGCCGGGCCTACCCTGAGCGTCCTTGGACGACGGCCCACGGTCCAGCCCTGGCCCCTACCGCCGCCCGTCCGTGTTCGGTTGACGTTCAGCATCTCCGCCGCTGCCTAAGCGAGACGGATCCCTTTTCGAGGAACAGCACCACATGGCGCAAGGCACCATCACGCAGGTCATCGGCTCCACCTTCGACGCGCAGTTCGCCGAGAGCGACCTGCCCGAGATCTACAACGCCATCACGGTCGATGCCGACACGCCAGCCGGCAAGCTCACGCTCGTGGGCGAAGTGCAGCAGCACCTCGGCGGCGGCCGCGTTCGCTGCGTCGCGTTGGGCTCGACCGACGGCCTTCGTCGCAGCATGAGCTGCACCGACACCGGCCAGCCGGTGAGCGTGCCCGTGGGCGAGGGCGTCCTCGGTCGCGTGTTCAACTTGCTGGGCGAGCCCATCGACAACCGCGGCCCGGCCAACGCCAGCGGTCGCAAGCCCATCCACCGACACTCGCCCGAGTTCACGGCCCTGAACCCCAACACCGAGATCCTGCCGACGGGCATCAAGGTCGTCGACCTGCTCTGCCCGTTCGTGCGTGGTGGCAAGATCGGTCTGTTCGGCGGTGCCGGTGTGGGCAAGACGGTCATCATCCAGGAGATGATCGCCCGCGTGGCCCGTGAGTTCGGTGGCTACTCCGTTTTCTGCGGCGTGGGTGAGCGCACCCGTGAGGGCAACGACCTCTGGCGTGAAATGCAGGAGGCCGAGTACACCGACGAGAACGGCCAGACCGCTCACGTCATCGACAAGGTGGCCATGGTGTTCGGCCAGATGAACGAGCCCCCCGGCGCCCGCCTCCGCGTCGCGTTGAGCGGCCTGACCATGGCCGAGGAGTTCCGCGACGCATCGGGTAAGGAAACGATGATGTTCGTGGACAACATCTTCCGCTTCACCCAGGCGGGTTCGGAAGTGTCCGCTCTGCTGGGCCGCATGCCGTCGGCCGTGGGTTACCAGCCGACCCTCTCGACCGAGATGGGCGAGCTCCAGGAGCGCATCACCTCGACGGCTAAGGGTGCCATCACCTCGGTGCAGGCGATCTATGTGCCTGCCGACGACCTGACCGACCCCGCCCCCGCCACGGCGTTCGCCCACCTCGACGCGTTCGTCGTGCTCGAGCGTTCGATCGCCGAGAAGGGCATCTTCCCCGCCGTCGATCCGCTGGCCTCGACGTCGACGATCCTCGACCCCAGCGTGCTGGGCGAGCGGCACTACGCGGTGAGCCAGAGCGTGCAGCGCATCCTGCAGCGCTACAAGGATCTGCAGGACATCATCGCCATCCTCGGCGTCGACGAGCTGAGCGAAGAGGACAAGCTGATCGTGGGTCGCGCCCGCAAGATCGAGCGCTTCCTCAGCCAGCCGTTCTACGTGGCCGAGGTGTTCACCGGCTTCCCGGGCATCTACACGAGCCTCGAAGACACTATCGACAGCTTCGAGCGTCTAGTGAATGGCGAGGGCGACGACCTGCCTGAGAGCGCGTTCATGTACGTCGGTACACTCGACGATGCCCGTGCCAAGGCCGAGAAGATGGCGGCGAAGGCCTGATCTAGTAGACAGCGTTCACGCAGCAAGAGTACGGATCAGGGCGACCGACAGTCGCCCTTATTCATTGGTGTGAGTGGGTTGCTGAGCTTCGAATGCCTGAATCAGGCCCTCGGCGGTGGTGTACAAGCCAGGATGGGCAAGCCAAATCGTCTCAAGCTCGTCGAGCGTGTGGGGCCCAACGTCCACCCCGCTCTTGTTTAGCGCGACATAGGCTTCGCAAAGAAGACCAACAGGCGTCCGTCGCAGCCGTGCGCCAATGACCCTACCGAACTTCATCGGACAGCCGCTCAGGTAGCAGCGAATCCAGGGCATGATGAACCACACAACCAGCATCGGGAGCAGCACCGTGGCAACGCCGGCGATCCAGCCGATGAGGTAGGGGTTCACTTACCACTCCCCCGCATACACACACCCGAACTCCCCCGCTGCTCGCTCGATGAGTTGGTGTCGCCGCTTGATCAGCTGGCGGGCGTGGAGCGTGTCGTGGTCGGTCCAGCTCGCAAGCAGGTCGCCGGCGTGGACTACGAATCCCTTTGGATGATGATGCGCACGGCTCCAGTCGATCTTGTCGAGTGGGCCCAGCGTTCCAAGCCACGCCAAGTTCTCGCGGCGAAGGTTGGTGAATTCGTCCAGGAATGCACGAGGATCACCGCCGAGATCGTTGAACCTGGCGACGTCGCCCTGTGGGTCCATGGTTGGCCACGCCTCGGTCGGGTCGCGCAGCGTTCGCTCCAGCCGGGGCCTGAAGTCCTCGCGTTCTTCGCGGGCCAGATGCCCCATGATCTCGGCGATCGCCCAGTGGTCCGCACCCGGCTTCCAACGCCAGTCGGCCTCTGGAAGGTCGGCAAGAAAGGGCTCGAGCAATCCTGGAAAGCTCCGGAGCCGCTCGACGAACCAGGCCGGTTGAAATGGACGCGTCGTGGCCATGGGCGGTACTCCTCAATCGAGGGTAGCGGGCGGGCTAGCATCTGAGGACGAACCCAGGAGGCCCGGCCATGACCGCTACCGGCACCACCTTCCCCACCATCAACCTGCTCCAGTGGATCGACGACCATCCCGAGGCGTTCACGCCGCCCGTGATGAACAAGCAGTTCTTCCACGAGAGCAGCGATGCGATCATCTTTGTGTCCAAGGGCCCGAACACGCGAAACGACTTTCACGTCAACCCGACGGAGGAGTTGTTTTACCAGCTAAAAGGTGACATTGCCGTTCGGGTGCGGCCGCTCGATGGCAGCCCGCCTCACAACGTGATCGTGCGCGAGAGCGAGCTCTTCCTGCTGCCTCGATGGGTGCCCCACCGCCCGCAGCGACCGGCCGGCACGCTTGGCTTGATCGTCGAGTTCCCACGCGGCTTCGACGAGAACGGCAAGCCGCAGAAGGACGGGCTGCAGTGGTACTGCCCGCAGGACGATGAGCTTGTGTACGAAGATTACTTCGAACTCGAGCACATCGACCGCGACCTCCACAAGGTGATGGATGATTTCTGGGACGGACCCGTGGAACGCCGGACGTGCAAGAAGTGCGGCTATGTAATCACGCGGGCACCCGAGTTCGAAATGGATCCGCTGGGCGGGGGCTGATGTGCTGAGCGTCACCGCGGCGCGGTCATCGATTCCTCTCCGAATACTGGGTGTCTTCGTCGCATTCATGCTGACGGGCGTAAGCGCGTGCTCGCCCTTCGGCGATGTAAACATGTCTACACGAGACCTCGACCGTCGGATGACCACGGCCGTCCGCGGCAACGCGGTGTCGTACGTTCGCAGTGGAAGCGGAGACCACCCGCGCCTCATCTACGTCCACGGTACGCCCGGCGATGCGGGCGCATTCGCGGAGTTCGTGCGGAACCCGATCGATGGCGTTGAGTCGATCAGCGTGGACAGGCCGGGATTTGGTAAGACCGGCGGACCCGCCCTAACTGCGTTCGCCGATCAGGCAGCATCCCTCGAACCGCTGCTCGTCGAGCGCGAGGGCACATGGCCCGTCCTCGTCGGCCACTCGCTCGGCGGCCCGATCATCGCCAGGATCGCCGCGGACCACCCCGAGCGCGTCTCGGCCATTGTGATCATCGCCGGCTCGCTCGATCCAAATCTCGAGGGCCCGAGGTGGTTCAACTATGTCGGCGTGGTGCTCAGCCCGGTCCTCCCTCGCATGCTCCGCGTCAGCAACGCCGAGATCTTTGCGGCCCGCGAACAGACCGAGCAGTTGGACGCGGTGCTCGCCCGTGTGCGGTGCCCTGTCGTCATCGTGCACGGAACCAAGGACGGTCTGGTGCCCTATGCCAACGTCGAGTACATGCAGGCGGCATTTACCGGATCGCCAAGCATCGAGACCGTGAAGGTCGAGGGTGCGGACCACTTTCTCCTCTGGAGCCGGCAAGAGATCATCCGGGAAGCCGTCGGGCGCGCGCTCGAACTCGCGGGCTACCGCCAGCGAAAGCCGACCGCAATGGGCCGGTGATCACTACCCACATCCGGCCCCACGACCGAAAAGATTGGCTCGAGTTCACCGCCGTAGATGGCGTGGTCCAGACGGACTCCCGGAGCCAGAGAGAGCAGCCCTCGCGAAGGCCCCCATGTCGCACCACGGCCGCGACCGATCTCGTGGTGAGCCTCCCACAGATAGCGCGCGTCCCATCCGATCGGCTCGTACCGCATCGCAGCCATGAAGCTCGTGCTCCAGGGCGTGTTGAAGTCCCCGATGAGGATCGAGCCTTGGACGTCGCTGCCGCTGGAAGGGCTCCACACGCCCAGCCGCCTCGAAGCGTCAAGGCTCAGGGCGTCGAGCTGTCGCCGCTGTTGGTTGACCCAGTCCAAGCTCACCGGAGGAAAGACGTGCACGTTGGTTACGTCCACGAGTGACCGACCGAATCGGACGGTCACCCGACCGGACGGAATGGACCAATCGGGCGGCCAGATGCTCCGCGTCGTGTCCACGAAAGGCAATCGGCTCAGGGTCGCCTGTCCGAAGGCATCCTCGCGCGGTTCCTCCCATGCATGCGGATAGCGATCTGCCAGCCGATCTCGGACGAACTCGGGCCAGCGGCCACCATGCTCCTGCAGCACGATCACGTCGGGATCGACCTCGTCGATCCAGGCGACGAGCCGATCGGCGTCGGCTCGGCCGTAGCACAGGTTGCAGCTCAAGACGGTCAGCGTTCGATCATCGTCGACTGCGGGCAGCGCGGGCCGCAGCGAACGAAGCGCAGACGGCCCCACGGTGAGCATGACGCACAACAAGAGTGCAGTCCCCAGACGCCAGCGCCGCAGCACCAGCGCGACGATCAGGAACACGACCACAATCAAGCCGGCGTGGAAGGAAAAGGTCTGCAGCAGGAGGCCCGCGAACGCGACGGCAGCGGGCGCATCACCGACCAGCGGGGCAATCAAGATCCCTGCCAGCAATCCCACCGCGACGAACCACCCGACCAAAGCGAGCCCATGTGGGATCCTCTGGCGGATGCCCGCGGGTGTGGTCTGCGCGGGCGGTGCGTCGTCGCTCATGTCCGAGGTACGCCGCTGCGGACGCAGGGTTCATCGAGCAGCGGGCTCGGGGGATCCTGCCCTCGTGAACATGAAGCTTGTTCCTTGCACATCCACGAAGATCGTGTCGCCGGCCCCGAAGTCGCCCGCGAGGATTCGGCTGGCCAGCGGGTTCTCGATCCGCTGCTGTATCGCTCGCTTGAGCGGGCGGGCTCCGTACGCCGGATCCCAGCCCTCGCTGGCGAGCTGCGCCTTCGCCGCATCGCTCAGCTCGATCGCCATGTCGCGTTCGGCGAGCCGTCGACGGAGCCGCTCAAGCTGGATGTCGGCGATCGCTCCAAGCTGATCCTTCTTGAGTTGATGGAACACGGCGACCTCGTCAATGCGGTTGAGCAGCTCGGGCCGGAAGAATGCGCCACGCATATCGAGATTGAGGCGTGCGTTCAGCTCGCCGCTTTGCTCGTCGGCCTTGAGCCCCTTGCCGGCGACATCGACGCCCGGGCCGTGACGGATCAGGTCGCGCACCGCGGCCTCGATCTCCCAGTCCTCGGCACCCTGCTCGGTCATCTGCTGGATCTTCTGGCTGCCCAGGTTGCTCGTCATGACCACGATGCAGTTGCGAAAGTCGACCGTGCGGCCCTGTCCATCGGTCAGGCGGCCATCATCCAGCAATTGGAGGAGCACGTTGAACACGTCCTGATGGGCCTTCTCGACCTCGTCGAGGAGGATGACGCAGTACGGCCGCCGCCGCACGGCCTCGGTGAGCGCCCCACCCTCGTCGTAACCAACATACCCGGGAGGCGCGCCGATGAGACGGCTTACCGCGTGCTTCTCCATGTACTCGCTCATATCGATGCGTACGAGCGCCTCTTCGGTATCAAAGAGGAACTGTGCGAGCGCCTTGCACGTTTCGGTCTTGCCCACGCCTGTCGGGCCAAGGAAAAGGAAGCTACCGATCGGCCGATCGGGATCACCCAGCCCCGCTCGGCTGCGGCGCACCGCGTCAGATACCAGCCGGAGCGCATCGTCCTGGCCGATCACTCTCTGGCGTAGATGCTCCTCCATCCTCGTCAGCTTGTCGCGCTCGCTCTCGACGAGTCGTGCGACGGGGATGCCGGTCCACCGACCGACAACTTCGGCCACCTGCTCGGCGTCGACCTCTTCCTTCACCAGCAGGTCCCCCTGCTCGGCCTTGTCACGAAGCGCCTGGTCGGCCTTGGCCAGCTCCGACTCCAACTCGCGCATTTCGCCATATTGGATACGGGCTGCGGTCTCCAGGTCGCCCCGGCGCTGGGCCTGATCCAACTCGACGCGCTTGGCGTCGATGGTCTCCTTGATGCTCTTAACCTGGTCGAGCTCGGCCTTCTCGGCCTCCCACTCGCTCGTGAGGACTCGGTTCTTCTCCTGGAGTTCGGCCAGCTCCTGCTCGATCCGGCCCAATTCTTTCGCGCTGCCCTCGCTCGACTCCTCGAGCTTCAACGCCTCGCGTTCGATCTCAAGTTGCATGATCCGACGCCGCAGCTCGTCGAGCTCGGTTGGCATGCTGTCGTTCTCGATGCGCAAGCGGCTCGCGGCCTCATCGATCAGATCGATCGCCTTGTCGGGCAGGAAGCGGTCTGCGATGTACCGCTGGCTGAGCTGCGCGGCTGCCAGGATCGCCCCGTCCTGGATGCGGACGCCGTGGTGGGCCTCGTAGCGTTCCTTGAGGCCACGCAGGATTGCCACGGTCTCCTCGACCGAGGGCTCGCCGACGAAGATCGGCTGGAATCGCCGCTCGAAGGCCGGGTCCTTCTCCACGTGCTTGCGATACTCGTCCAGCGTGGTCGCGCCAATGCACCGAAGCTCGCCGCGTGCCAACGCCGGCTTGAGTAGGTTGCCCGCACTCACGGCCCCCTCGGCCGCTCCGGCACCGATGATGGTGTGCAGCTCGTCGATGAACAGGATGACCTCGCCCTCGCTGGCCGTCACTTCCCTCAGCACGGCCTTGAGCCGCTCTTCGAACTCGCCGCGATACTTGGCGCCCGCGAGCAACTGCCCCACATCGAGCGCCATGATCCGCTTGTCGCGCATGCCCTCGGGGCAATCGCCGTTGACGATGCGAAGCGCGAGCCCCTCTGCGATGGCCGTCTTGCCCACGCCCGGCTCGCCGATGAGCACGGGGTTGTTTTTGGTGCGCCGGCTGAGCACCTGCATGGTGCGGCGGATTTCCTCGTCGCGGCCGATGACCGGGTCGAGCTTGCCCTGCTGGGCCTTCTCGGTAAGGTCGACCGCGTACTTCTTGAGAGCTTCGTAGGTCGTTTCGGCGTTCTGGTCAGTCACATTCTGCACGCCGCTCGCCTTGCGAATATCCCTGATTGCCTGCTCGATCGACTTTGTGGATGCGCCAACCGTTTCGAGTACGCGCTTGGCGCCGCCCTCTTGGGCGCACGCCAGGAGCAAGTGCTCGGTGGCGATATACGAATCGCCCATGTCCTTGGCGTGCTGGTCGGCCTTCTGAAGCACCCCCATGATCTCGCGGCCGGTCTGGCCGGCAGCCGAAGACGTGGTTGGCAGGCTCTTTAGCTCGGCCTGGGCGACCTGGAGCACGCGATCGGCGCGCGCACCGGCCTTGTCGAGCACCGAACGGGCCGATCCGTTCTTGTCCTCGAGCATCGAGGCCAGCACGTGCAGAGAGCCGACCTCGGGGTTCGAACTCCCTAAGGCTGAAGCCTGGGCGGCGGCGAGCACCTGTTGGGCGGCAGTCGTGAGCTTGTCGGGCGTCATGGGCGAATCCTCCGATTCTGGAGAATCACCGTACAAAGGGCGCGCCGAACGCACGAACCCCTCTGGCGCGGCCGCCAGAGGAGTTGAGTAGATCAATCGAGGTCAGAATTTGTGTTTGGCTGCCGGAGTGGCAGTCACTTCGTTTACATCCTCATCATGACCGCGAGAAACGCAGCCGTTCCGACACCCATGGCGAGCCAGCATCCAGAGACCATCGCGATGCGATGGCCCTGGGGCCACCGCCTGACCCGGGTCCATCGCCGCACCCACGCGAAGGTGAACATCGCGAAAACAACACCAAGCACCGGGGAGACGAAGAACTCAGGTTCCCAGTAGCGAAAACCCTGCCAAAGCAAGATCGCGAATGTGGACACCGTCACGATCGAAAAGAACCCTAGTGTCATAGCTAGAGGCAAGAGCCCCATCACCAGCAAGCCGACCCGCGGCTTCTCGGCTTGCAAACGAAGCAGCGGCGTCTCCCCGCACTCGGGGCAGACCCCAGAAGTCAGGTCACGAAGGTTGTACTTGCACGTTGGGCACAGGACATCCTGACCTCGGACGAATGCCTCAACCATCTCTCGGTTGTTCGGTGTGCCCTCCAATAGGGAAGGGTACGACCCAGGCCTCAGCCAGTTACGTCAATCTGGCCGCCGATCTCGCCTCGTCCGGGGCTCACCGAAACGGCACCGCGGCTGGTGTCTGCGACCTGTGCCGCACCCTCGATAAGGGCGTTGATGGCGCGCCCCTCGGCCCTTGCGGCATCCAGCTGCTTGCTGGCTACGGCCATGCTCACCGAGTTGGCGATGCTCACGTTGCTGAGGCTGGCGGCTGTCATGATCCAGTCTTCGGCGTTCACAAGAGGTATCTCCAGCGGTGGGTGGTGCCAATCCAAACAAAATACGGTTAGGCAGGCCCGGTGCGGGCAGAAATCGAGCCCCAGCGACCAGAACCGCCGGTCACCGGTCCGCGAACCGGGTCCCGCGGCGCTTGACCGGGCCGCCGCAGCACCGTACAACAGCGGCCTGCCGTGCACGTGGGGAGCAACCACACCGACCGGCGGCCGGTAGTATTCAGGAAGAGTTCCCGCGGCCCGACCGCCGCCACGCGAGACAGCAAAGGAAGGCCTTCATGACCCGCAGCCAGACCACCCGCCGTGTCCTGATCTCGGCCCTTCTGACGGCGACCAGCGTGTCGCTGCTGGCCGGCTGTGGCTCGTCGAGCCGTCACACCTACCTCCGCTACAACGTGGCTCCCGAGCTCGAGACGCTCGACCAGCGCTGGGTCGATGCCGACAACGAGTACGCCATCATGAACAGCGAGAACACCCGCATGCTGCGGGCTGACTGGCGCAAGGTCTGGTACGTCGACCGTCCCAGCCGCCTGAGCAACTACCCGAACCCCTACTAAGCCGCGTCGATCCACGACCAGTAGAGCGAGCCCGGCGTCAACGCCGGGCTCTTTTTTTGACCAGGTCAGGCGATCGCGAGACGGGCCATCCGCTCGGCGATCTGGATGGCGTTGAGCGCCGCACCTTTGCGCAGCTGGTCTCCGCACGTCCAAAGGCTCAGCCTGCGGCCGTTCCGCGAGAGTCGGGGTCGCGAGATCGATACCTGGTCCGTCCCTGCAATCTCACGAGGCGTTATTAGCGCCGCCGGGTCGGCGTTGAATGCAACGCCGGGAAACGAGCCAAACACCTCGGCCACGCTCCCGAGCGTCGTCGTCTGCTCCAGCTCGAGCGTCAACGACTGGCTATGGCAGCGCTCGACCGGTACCCGCACGCACGTGGGGACAACATCAAGGTCCGGTGCACCGAGGATCTTCCGGCTCTCGGCGATGATCTTGGCCTCTTCGACGTTCAAGCCGGTTGCGAGATCAACCGGCGACTCGTGCGGGAACACGTTGAAAGCGCACGCGACGGGGAACACGCCGGGCTCCGCGGGCTGATCGGTCATGAACGCTCTGGTCTGGTCGACCAGCTCTTGCATCGCCGCTCGTCCGGCACCGGAGACCGCCTGATACGTCGAAGCGAGCACGGCCTGGACCCCGAACGCCCGGCGGATCGGCTCGACGGCGAGCAGGAGCAAGATGGTCGAACAGTTCGGATTGGCAACGAGCATGGGGCCTTCGTCCAGCAGGTGGCCGTTCACCTCAGGAACAACCAACGGTGTGTCGCGATCCAGCCGAAACGCGGATGAGTTGTCAACGACGCGAACACCTTGCTCGATCGCTCGATGAGCGTGCTGCCGGGCCGTATCCGCATCGGTGCAGAAGAGTGCGATATCGCAGCCTTCGAGACTACCTTCACGGAGTTCTGCGATCGTGAGCTCCGAACTGTCGTAGGGCACCACAGTGCCGGCCGATCGCGACGAACCGAACACACGCACCCGCTCATGCGGCACACCATGCTGGGCGAGGATCGCGAGTGCCTCGCGCCCGACGAGGCCGTATGCCCCAACGACCGCGATGGTGCTCCCGTGCAACGATGTCTCACGCTCGGCCATATGCTCAACCCCCACCGTTGTCGCGCTTCTTGCGGCCCGGCAGAATGCCGCCCAAGCGATCACGCACCTCGTCGCCAATCTTCTCTTCGACCTTGCCGCGGGCTCGGTCGATTTCCTCTTGCACTTCCCCTCGAAGCTCATTAGCGAGTTGCGTAGCGCCGGCCTGGGCGAATGCGGTACCCCATGCCTCCGCGTCGATATCGAGCGTCGGTGCATCCAGCGGTCCGGTGACGCCGATGGGAAGCCGAAGCTCGTCCACCCGAGCTGCACCCGCGCCGGGGAGCGTGACGGTGGAGTTCTTCACCAGCACGTTGAGTGGGAGGTTGATCCACTCGGGTCTGAACGCGCCCTCGATGATCGCATCCACCGTGCCGCCGGCCAGCAACGGCTCCTCTCCGCTCGCCCGCAGTGCTGCCGCGACCCGCTCGGCGGGCATGTCGCGCCGAGCGAGCATCAGCGTTGAGTTTCCCCCGCCGCGAGCGGCCGAGCCCAGCGTGATGTCGGCTTCGTACAAGCCCGATCGGCTGCGCACCGAGACCTTCGGGGCGCCGTCAACCAACCAGGGCTGGGTGGACACGTTCTCGGCTCGGGCGTCGAAAGTCTCGCCCGGCACGTCTGCCGAAGTCATGCCCTCGACCAGGATCTCGCGAACGAGGAACTTCGGCGCGTCATCCACCAGGTGGTCTGCTGCCACGAACGCGTACCCCTTCTCGGCGATCTCGCGTTCGAGCCGATCCCGGAACGACTCCTTCTGGTCCTCAGGCGTGGCTCCAGGACCGGTGTCCTCCTCGCCCGGCTTCTTGTCGCTGGCCTTCTCGAGCCACTCGCGGACCTGCTTCAGCCTGTTCTTCCACTTCTCGGCCTGCTCTAGGTAATCCTCGAGCGTCTTGCCTTCACCCTCGGGCTCCGGTGGCTCGCGACGCGGGCCGATCAGGATGCCAGGCGTTGCGCGCTGTTCGCCGGTTGAAGCCTCACTCGCGACCAGCCGATCGATCGCAAAACGCTTACGCAAGAGATCGGTGTTGCTGAACTCGCCCTCGAGCTTGGCCGCGCGGAACAGATCGGTCTGCAGGTCTTCCGGGTCGGCCATCGCCAGCGACGTGACGAAGATCTGTCCGCTGGAGAGATCGATATCAGCGCTGCCGACGTCGACTGTCGCGCCATTGGCGCGCTCAAGGCCGGCCTTCATCGCGTACGCAACGACCGGCTCGGCGAGGAACATCGTCGCGATCCATGAGAGGCCCACCATGAGAACCGCGACGACGAAGCCCAGCGGCCGCACCGGCAGGCCGACCCGCTTGGCCGCGAGTTCCTGGTAGGTCTTCTTCTGCTTGCCGAAGAGCAGCCAGACGAGCCCGCGCACCCACTTCTTGCTAGTTGCCTTCTTGTACCGCTCGGAGCCTTCTTCGAGGCCGGCCAGCTTCTGTCGCAGGCGTCCGATGGCGATCACCATCGCGGTGCTTGTCAGCACCCCCACGACCACGCCGAGCACCAGGCCGCCGCTCGTTGAGTAATACTCGAAGCCGAACCACGCGAGCACCGGAGCGTTGATCAGCGAGCTCATGAGTCCGCTCAGCGGACCATCGAGGACAACCCTCCCTACAGCAAACTGCAGGGGCATGATGAGCAAGCTCAGCAGCTTGCAGCCAGCAGCCATGAACGTTGCGACGAAGAGGTTCGCGTTGAGGATCAGCAGCAGGGCGAGCAGGAATAGCAGCAGCGCCGGTGACGTCTTGACGCTCGGCACGAAGCCGATCATCGCCCCCAGCACACAGGCCATGCCGACCTGTACGGGCGTCACCTTGCCACGAACGAGCTTGCCGATCTTCCGTGTGAGCATGTGTGCCTCCTTGCGGCGAAAGGGTAGCGAAGCCGGTCGGTCACGCTGGCGCCAGTACGGTGCTTTGCGTCGAGGTGGAGGTAGATGTCAACGTGAAACGGCGTTCACGCTCCAGATCGAGCACGTCGGCCAGGACCGATTCTGCCGTAGGCCATCGGCCGGCCCCACGCCCCCGTACCGCGGTGGCAACGCCCCCGGGGCCAGTGATCTCGGCGGCATTCCACTCGTCGGGCAGGTCGTCGAGTACATCTCCCGGCTCCACTACTTCGATCGCGACCCGTGCGAGCCCATCGGCCGACAGGGTGGCGACCTGGCGGGCCCGAGCACCTGTCTGTACCGACCGCACATCAGCCTTGCTGATGTCCACACGCTCGACTTCTCGATCACAGACCGAGGCAATGACGCGGAGCTTGTCCAAGGCGTCTCGCCCGTCCAGGTCGCGCGAGTGATCGGCCTCGGCAAGCCCCGCGTGTCGGGCACCGACGATCGCGTCCTCCAGCGACTCACCCGCCCCAAGCCGCTCCAGCACATAGTTTGCCGTGCCGTTAAGCACACCTCGAACGGATGTGGCCCGGAGCCGACCGGCTGCTTCCAGCACGGAGGTACCACCACCAACTGACGCGGAGAAACGCAGGCTGAGCCCCTGAGATCTTGCGAGCTCTTGAAGCTCTGCCCAATGCGCCGCTAGCACAGCCTTGTTTGCTGTCACGACGTGCGAGCCACTCATGAGAGCGTGCCGTATGGCATCGCGTGCGTCTTCGATGCCTCCCACCGCTTCCACCACGACGTCTGCACCGCGCGTGGCAACGTCGATCAGATCTGCTGACAGCACACCGTCATAGCGCTTTGGCAGTGTGGCCGCGTGATTCCCCGGGTTTCGCACGCACGCTCCGATGAGTTCGATACGGCCGGGCATCTGCGAGACCAGCTCCAGCACGCCCCCACCGACGACACCCAGCCCAAGCAAGGCAACTCTGAGCGGGCGCACCCGTTCGTGGATGTTGGTGAGGACAGAAGCGCGGGAAGCCACGCGTGTAGAGTCAACCGAGTTGAAGCCGCAGACCTCGAACGGGATCTCGCGATCGCGGGCGAAACGCACTGCTTTGTGCTGCACGATCGAGCCATCAAGCGCCAGCACGTCCTCGTACGACGCACGCTCGTACCGCCGTGGCCTCGGCCCAGGTGTCGAGGGATCGCGCTCGTACAGGCCATCGACATCCTTGATGAGTAGGCATCGGTCGGCTCCGAGCGCGTCGGCCAGCACCAGCGCCGTCAGGTCCGACCCTCCGCGTCCCAGGGTGACGATTCGTCCGAGGTCATCACACGCGAAGAAGCCCGGCACGACGACGCAGCCGATGGACTCCAGAGGCGCATGAACACGAGACCGCTCCAGCCCGTCCGGCGTCGCATCCAAGGCGCCACCGTGCGCGCGCAGCCCGATGGCACACGGATCGAGCAACGACGACGTGATCCCGACGCGATCGAGCGAGCCCACAAGCCGCGCGGCGCTCTCCCGCTCGCCACAGGCCAGAAGCGATGCCGTTGCGTACGGGTCCGCCCGTACGCCATCAAGGCGGCACGACCCGAGCAACGCGTCGGTTCGCCCCGCGAGGGCCGAAACCACAGCGACGACTTGCCAGCCGCGGCGGCGCCATCGGTAGATCTCGTGCACGGCGATCCGGAGGCTTTGCTCGTGAGTGAGAACCGATCCGCCGAACTTCAGAACGATCACGCCTGCGCACATGCAGCCACCCCTTCCTCGACAACCGATCCACCGATGGCCAACGTGATGGCTTGGTCGAGATCCGCAATGATGGCCTCGGCGGGCTCGAGCCCAAGGCTTAGCCGCAGCAGTCCGTCCGCGATGCCGCCCGCCCGCCGCTGCTCGGCCGGCACGTCCGCATGGGTCATGGTGGCCGGGTGGGTGACGAGCGTCTCGACGGACCCGACGTGCTCGACCAGCGTGGCCAATTCCAGCGACTCGGCAACGACCCGAGCCGCGGAGATTCCGCCTCGCACCTCAAAGCTCAGCACCGCGCTGTGGCAAGCCTCGCCCCGGCTGAGCGATTGATGTTGGCGATCCGCCAGTTCTCTGCCTTCGCGAAGCCCCGGGTAGTGCACGACGTCCACATCCGGGTGAGCGTCCAGCCAGCGAGCGACTGTCGCGGCCGTGGCACTCTGGCGCTCGAGGCGTAGCGGCAGCGTCTTGAGCCCGTTGATGGTCGTCCAGGCGTTGAACGGCGATTGGATCGCCCCGGTGCACTTGCGGATGAACCGGATGCGATCGACCAGTGCCGTGTCCCGCGCGACCAGGGCGCCGCCCAGAGCGAGCGAATGCCCATCGATGAACTTCGTCGTCGAGTAGACCGACACATCGGCCCCGAGGTCGAGCGGCCGCTGAAGCACAGCGGTCTGGAAGGTATTGTCGACGGCGAGAAGTGCGTCATGGGTCCGAGCGATGTCGGCAATGCCCCGGATGTCGCTGACCTCGAGCACCGGGTTACTTGGCGTTTCGACGAACACGAGCCTCGTGCTGCCGCGCAGTGCCCTGCGGACGTCGTCCAGATCGGTCGTATCGACGAACGTCGTCTCGATGCCCAACTCGGGCAGCACTTCGCGCAGCAATCGCACCGTTCCGCCATACACGGAGCGGCCGCATACCACATGGTCGCCAGCGCGAAGCACCGCGAGGAAGAGCGCCGTCTCTGCCGCGAGTCCAGTTCCGAAGCAGATCGCCGGTGGCGCGTCCTCCAACGCGCCCAGGGCTCGTTCGAGCGTCGCGACAGTCGGGTTGCTCACACGCGAGTACTGGTGGGTCGGGTCGCTACCAACACCATCACGGCAGAACGTCGTGCTCTGCACGATCGGCGCAGTGAGTGCGTCGCCATCTCCCACGCCCCGGCCGACGGACGGGCACAGTGCGAACGGATCGATGGTTGTCGAATCAAACGGATGTCCCATGCTGTGAACTCCTTCACAGCATCGAGAGCTTCCAGTGCAGGCGTGGCCGCGGCGAACATCGCCGCTGTGTTTGCCGAGTGTCGTCCGATATGGACGGCCTCGACCGCATCGCTCCCCACGCCGGGGCTGGCCTCGGCACCGTGGCTCGATCAGGACGATCGGCTCGGTTGCCGCCCGGGACCTCGTGAGGCATCCCGGGACTCTTGATGCATGTCGGGCAGAGGATAGCCACCAAGTGCATGCGGTCAAGCACCGTTCGACAGAGCGCCGGGCCCCTTCGAACGCCAACAGGCGTTGCTCGCAAGATGATGTTCGATTCATCGCTTCGCCACGGCCGGTTCATCTGCCGGGACGACACTTCTCTTGGTTCAATCGCGGCCGGATCACGCCGCACCGCCGCGAGCGGGCAAGAGACAATCTAGCAGGCACGCAACCGCAGGAGATTCACATTGTTGGGTTGGGCACTCGCGTTCTTCATCATCGCCATCGTCGCCGCCGTACTCGGCTTCGGAGGCATCGCCTCCGGCGCTGCAGCGATCGCGAAGATCCTGTTCATCATCTTCCTCGTCCTGTGCGTACTGTCGCTGATCTTCGGTCTCGTGCGGCGCGGCAAGGCAAGTGCCGCCTGACTGCGAACATTGACTGACGGGCATGGCACTGGAGTCGAAGAACCCAATTAGAAGAACCCACTAAGGAGCAGGACATGACCACACGAATCAACACTCGTCGCTTCGCCAAGAGTCTCACCGCCGCGTCAGCCATCACGCTGTTTGGGCTGTCCGCAGCCATGATCGGCTGCGAAGACGCCGCTGATGAGACCGAGGATGTGGTGGAAGAAGCCGGTGATTCCGTTGGCGACGCGGTTGACGATGCTGCCGATGCCGTGGACGACGCAGCCGATGATCTTGGCTGAGCGAATCGCGGAGATTCAATCCCGTTGTTCTCTATGCCCTCCGAAGGCGGCGCTCAGGGCACGATCCATCACTGATCGCTGAGCGTGCTCGGGGTCAACCAGATCGGCGATGAGCACACGTGCTCGCGGAGGCCGCACACGACGAGGACTCGATCTAGGAGACCCAAGACGCGATCCGAGACATGCGAGACGCGGGCCTGATCCGGCCTTCAAGGTCTCGCCATTGCACGCATCCCCACCGCATACCATTTCTGATCCCTGGTGCAGGGATGGAGGGGACACGCAATGAACGGCCGCAAGCACCGAATCGCTCTCGCTGTCAGCTCACTCGCAATCACAGCAACGACGCTTGACGCGTCGCAGGACGGTCTCCAGGCACTGCAGGAAGCCCGCGAAGAGCGGCCGGACGGCCTTACGCTCTTGCGCGATGCCGACGAGGCGTTGCGCAACGCCACCGCGATCGCCTTCACGGCAACCCGCGAGGGCGTGGGTGCACAGTCGACCAGAGAGCCCGCAACGACCGCCCGCATCGTCATGGCTCGTTCGAGCCGGGCCGAGCGTGCGGGCTTGCTCGACCAGGACGCGAAGCCGCAGTGGCACGTTGTTGCCTTTGGGCTCATCGGCAATCCGGATGGCGACGGGACCCCCTTCCCCTTCGCGTTCTCGATCGACGGCGAGCACGCTCGCATGATCGACCCCACCCAACGTGCGCTCGTAGAGGCAGCGCACCAGGACAGCGAGATGCTCCTGATCGATTCGGGCGCATGGACGGCGCTCGAGTGGATCTCCGACTGGGAAATGCTGGTCGGACGGCCGATCGTCGACCAGGAGCCGCGTGTCGCGCCCATCAACGACGGTCGCGTCCTTATCGGCGAGGACGTCACCAACGCGGTCTACGTCGACCTCGCCGAGTTCCCCGAAACGTACGCCTTCGGCGCATGGTGGTACCTCGGCGTCGACGACAACCTGCCCCGCCGCAGCGAGCTCGTGTACTACGACGTGCGCGGCGAGGACAACAAGAGCGTTGGCGACGGCATCTCACGCACGACCATCACGGACATCGAGTTCCTCGCAAGCCCCGCGGACACTGCGGCGGCGATCGCAAGGGCATCGCGCCTCCTCGATGAAGTGAACTTTGGCGATCCCGGTGAGGCCCCGATCTCCGAGCTCATTGACCCGGCCGAGCCATTCGTGCTCCCGGCCCCGGATGGATTCGAAACGCTTGCCTTCGAGCCGCCCGCCGACCAACGCCAGGCCGCTGCGGCGGCCCCACCGCCGCTGAACATTCCGGCCCCCGACTTCACGCTGAACGACCCCGATGGCAACAGCCACACGCTGTCAGATTACCAGGGCAAGATCGTCATCCTCGACTTCTGGGCGACCTGGTGCGCGCCGTGCCTCGTCGTGATGCCCAAGCTGCAGGAGGTCCACCAGCAGTTCAAGGGCCAGGACGTCGTCGTCATGGGCATCAACGCCTGGGAAAACGGCGATCCCGCCGCCCTGATGAAGGAGCGGGGCTTCGACTACCTCCTGCTGATGGAAGGCGACGCCGCCGCGTCCGACTACGACGTCACCGGCATCCCCACCATGGTCGTGATCGACCAGAACGGCATGATCGTCGACCGCCACGTCGGGGCCGACCCGCAGATCAAGACCAAGCTCACCGAGACGATCACGCGGCTCCAGGGCCAGAACTAGGCAGAACGAGGGCAGGCCAACGCCCCAGGGGGAGCTTCCGCCCCTACCCTTGCGGCCCCAACC
Organism: Phycisphaerales bacterium; assembly: GCA_965227775.1. Taxonomy (GTDB): domain Bacteria; phylum Planctomycetota; class Phycisphaerae; order Phycisphaerales; family UBA1924; genus JAHCJI01. Next base: position 2,643,569 of record OZ245777.1, on the reverse strand, counting down.
AAGCACCCGACCTACCAGCCCCCCACCCCGCAGGAGCCGCTCGCCATGGAAACCACCCTCATCATCCTCAAGCCCGACGCCGTCCAGCGGGGCCTCATGGGCCGCATCATCAGCCGCTTCGAGGACAAGGGCCTCCAGGTCGTCGGCTGCAAGCTCATGAAGATCAGCCCCGAGCTGGCCGCCGAGCACTACAAGGATCACGCCGGCAAGCCCTTCTATGACGGACTCGTACGCTTCATGACCGGCGCCCCGGTGCTGGTGCTGGCCATCCGCGGCATCGGCGCCATCGCTATCAGCCGCTCGATGATGGGCGCGACGTTCGGTTCCAAGGCCGACGCCGGGACGATCCGCGGCGACTTCGGCGTCTCCAACAGCTTCAACCTCATCCACGGCAGCGACAGCCCCGAGGCTGCCCAGCGCGAGCTCGGCCTGTTCTTCGGCGACGGCGAGGTCCTCGACTACGAGCGTGCGATGAGCCAATGGGTGTACGACTACTCGAGCGGCTCGCCGGAGTAAGTTCGACGCCCCTGCCGGGCGTTCGCACCAAGCACAATTCTTCGCCAACCACGCCCGATCGCGCACGCCCTGCGCGTTTCGCGTCCGAGAACGGCTCCAACGTCCGAAGAACCGAGCGCGCGCGCTCTCCCGTGATGGCACCGGAGGCTTCCGTGATTGCTTTGGGAGTTCCGGTGAAGGCATGGGAAGCCTCCGCGATGGCCTCGGAGGCCGCGGTGGTTGCAATGAGGGCTGCAGTGAAGGCCTCGCTGGCTTCGGTGATTGCACGGGACGTCCCGGTGATGACCTCGTAGCTGCCGCTGGTTGCACGGGAGGCTCGCGTGATTGCCACGGAGGCCGCGTTGGCGGGCTTCAACTCGCCGGCGCGGCCCCGCTTCGTGCTTGCACGGTCCCGCAATGTCCGGTAACCTGTGCGCAGGAGGACTGCGAAATGCCACGAACCCGTCGCCTCGACCACACCCATCGGCCGACCACCGCCATCGCGTTCGCCCTGATCGCACTGGCGCCCCCGGCGGCGCTGGCCCAGTCCTGCGATCGCAGCCGCCTCTTCAACCGCTGGAGCTACGACGCGGGCCGGTTGCCGCAGTCGGTGGCGATCGCGGACTTCGACGGCGATGGCCATCCGGATCTGGCCGTTGCAGACTTCGCCGGCGGCGACGTCGCCCTACTGCGAAACGATGGCGAGGGGTGCTTCACGCCCGGCGATCGTGCACTGGCAGAGCGTGGCCTGCGCATGGTCGTGGCCGGCGACCTCGATGGCGACGGCGCGACCGACCTGGTCGCCGCCAATCCGGTCTCGAACACGGTCACCGTCCTGCGTGGCGACGGCGCGGGTGGCTTCGCTCCGGGCGTGGCCTACGACGCCGGCCCGCGGCCGTGGTCGGCGGCACTCGCCGACCTGGACGGCGATGGCGACCTGGACGTCGCCGTGACGCACGCGGGTGGTGCGACCGTGGGCGTGCTGCTTGGCGTCGGCGACGGGACGCTGGTGCCGGGTGCCGTCCTCAACGTCGGCGACGAGCCGCGGTCGATCGCGGCGGCCGACCTGGACGGCGACGGCGACTCGGACCTGGCGGTGGCCAATGGCGGCAGCGGCAACGTCAGCGTGCTGCTGAACCGAGGGAATGCCAGCTTCGAGCCCGCCGCGTCGTACGACGGGGGTGAGAGTCCATGGTCCGTTGCGATCGGCGATCTTGACGGCGACGGCGACGGCGACGTTGCTGTGGTCAACCTCCAGAGCGACGACTTGAGCGTGCTGCTCAACAACGGCGACGGGACCCTTGCAAGCCAGCGTCGCTCCCCCGGCGGCATCCGGCCTTCGTCGGTGGCGATGGGCGACTTCGACGGTGATGGCTATCAGGACCTGGCCGTCACGGACAGGGACGCCCTGATCGTGCACTTCAATGATGGCAACGCAAACTTTGATCGCGATGCGGGCTTCTTCTCCGGCCCGAAGCCGGTATTCGTTGGCGTCGCCGACCTCAACAACAACGGCGGGATCGACCTCGCCGTGGCCAACGACGAGAGCGGCAACGTCACCGTGGCCCTGAACCAGTGCGTTCCGCTCGTCACGTGCCCGCCGGACCTGGACCGCGACGGCACGCTCACGGTCTTCGACTTCTTGGCCTTCCAGACCGCGTTTGCGATGGGCAAGCCACAGGCGGACTTCTACGCCGACGGCCGACTGACGGCCCTCGACTTTACGTTCTTCGAGGACGCCTTCGACGCCGGCTGCCCGTAGGCCACGGGCCAACACAACAACCGAGGCGTCCGTTCCCGGTCCGCCCCGCACGTCGTACCAGTTCTGAGCTGAACTAGGCCGGCGCCGCCGCGTCCTTCACGCGCACCTCGATCTCGGGCGCGGGGGCATCGTCGTCGCCCTCGGCCGCGATCTGCTCCGCGACCTCGCGCCGGTGCACGTCGATCGTCCTCGGGAAGTCGAAGGCGAGCCGGATGCGGTCGCCCTTGATCGAGGCAATCCGAACCACCCCGATGGGGTTCTTCGGGTCGCCGACCACCACTTCCTCGCCCTCACGCCTCGTGATCACAAGCATCGCAGCACCACCATGCGGCTCTTTTGCGGAGGCCGGCCTCTCATGCCGGTCCGCGGCGGCCCCACCATGGGCCGCCATCCCTCTTCCCACTCCGATTCGAACGCCCCACCGGTCCCGGTCCGTCCCGGAATCGGTGACCCCACCACGGGTCGTACAGACCAACGTTCCGTGAGTGTAACCGACAGGCAGAAAGTTCGCGCATTTTTTCGCGCCGCCGCCCCCCGATCGTCCCCGATAACGCGCAGATCGCTGATATTCAAAGACTTAGCGCCCGCCGATCGATCGGAGGTGTTAATTTGGGTAGGCGCCGGAAGGCTCAGCCTCATGACCGTTTCATGTTGGCCGCACCGTGACGCGAGCCTCAATCGATGGCTTCGACCGCTTCGACCTCGGGCACGTGCTCGCGCAGGTTGCGCTCCAGGCCCATCTGCAGTGTCAGGCTGCTGCTCGGGCACCCCACGCACGCCCCGTGGAGCCTGATCCGGACCACGCCCTCCTGGGTGAACTCCAGGAACTCGACGTCGCCACCGTCGGCCTGAATGCTGGGCCGGATCTGCTCGATCACCTGCCGAACTCGCTCCTCGGAGCTGCCCGTTGGCGCAGGGCCTCCGGCGTCCCGACCGGCGGGATTCTGGGCGGCTTGAGGCAGGCTGTGTTCCTTCGCCAAGTGGTCAAGTCCTCCGTGGTAGCCGGGCGATGGGCGATCTGGCGGATCGGCTGGGACGATCGGCGTTCGCCTACCGATAGTATTGCACCATGCAGCGATCCGCAGCAACACGTGTCGTATTTCTGGTCGCCTTCCTTGCCATGCTCGCCGCGGTGAGCGCATTGCTCCCCGCGTGCGCCAGCCGTACGCAGAAGCTCAGCGGCGACCCACTCACCGACTTCCAGAACCCCGAACTACGGGTACCCCAGCGCATCGAGGCGATGCAGGCGGCGTGGGAGAATGCCGAGGGCAACCGCAAGCCGATCCGTGAGCCGCTCAAGGACCTCGTCTGGAGCGCCCAGACGCCCCAGGACCTTCGGTTGGCGGCGATCGACCTGCTGATGAGCGACGACTCTTGGTCGGGCCTGCAGGACTCACAGAACTTCATCCGTGCCCGCGTGCCCACCGAGCAGGACTACCAGGTCATCCGTCGCATGGGCCGCCAGGCCGTCGCCCGAGGCTGGCAAGACCTGAGCGCCGCGTTCGTGCGCTCGTATGCCATCCCCGATGCGGAGATCTCTGACGAACAACGCGTCGAACGCGTGATCCTCGAGTCACTCAACCCCGGCGAGTCGCTCGAACTGGTCGCGACCCGGGTGTTCCTAAATCCACGCCAGGGCACGCTCGGCTCGATCGACCTGGACGCCCGCGCCCGCGAGGCCGCGTGGGACCTGCTCGCGAGGCTCGACCCAAGCGGCGAGGCCCGCCGCCTAGTGCTCATTCGCGACGATCTCCCCACCGACGAGCAGGGCGCCCTGACGCTCCGAGCGATTCGCAGCGGCCTGAGCGAGCTGGGCGTCGTGCCCCGCAACGGTGAGGAGCTCCGCTGGCTCCTGACGCTCTCTCAAGACGCCCGCGGGCGCTGGTGGCAGGAGACTTCGCAGGCAGTGTCGCGGCTGAGCCCTGAGCAGGCCGAGGGCCTAAAGCTGCGCAATCTCGAGGCGCTCCGGTGGGCGTCGATCTATCGCGAGCCGTGGATGCGTGACACCCCGCTGCAGCTCGAAGGCCGCCTGCGGGCGCGCATCGGTGACCGCGAGACAACACCCCGGCGTGCCGACAGCCGTGATCTTCGCGGCATACCTCAGCTACTCGACGAGAGTGCTCCACGGTTGACCTGGGGCGATCTGCTCGGCATGCTCGCCGTCGATGTTGCGTTGCACGACCCGGACGTCATGCGTCGGATTTTCGAGCAAGTCGAAATGGACCACGAAGACGACACGACCGAATACGGAGGGCTGCTGTTCGTCGACAGCTCGGGCCGGTTCGTCGCGCAGATGTACCCACCAAGGCCGCAGCACCGGAAGGGTGACGATCAGTTCGTGGCCTCTTCCGATATGGTTGAGCAGAGCGTGCGGGCTCTCGCGATGTACCACTTCCACGTCATGCGGAAGCGGAACAGCCGCTTCGCCGGGCCGAGCGCCGAGGACTTTGACCAAGCCCGTGCCCAGGGACGCATGGGTGTCGTGATTACGTCCATCAGCGAGGACGAGCTCAACGTCGACGCGTTCACCGATGCTCCGGCGAGCGTTGACCTGGGCGCTCTCCCCCGCGTGCCGTCCATGATCGACGGCAACTAGTCGCCTGCAACCGATCGGCCACGCCTCTTGCCCAGCATCCACGTCTTGATCATCCTCGTGGGCCTGCTCTTGGGCAATGACCTCGCTGCTGCGCGAGAGACCGGCGATGCCAGCAACGGCTGGCAGTTTCTCGTTGCCATCGGTTGGTCCTTCTTGGTGGCCTGCGTCGCACTCGTGGCTCTGCCGGCGTGTGCTCGGGCCGCCGCGTACCGCGGCTCGTGGAAGCTCCTGCGTCGCGGGCTTGGGCAGGGTGAGAAGCTCCGTTGGTTGGTGGTGCTCCCGTTCGCCATTTGGAGCGTGACCGCCAACGGGCTTGGAGCGGTCGAGTCGCTCATGGGCTCATGGGTCGCGCTCGATGAGATTGCGGCGGTCGCCCCGCCGCTGCTCGCGTTGCTGGTCATCACCTGGGCCGAGCACCCGCTACACGACCGCATGCGGCAGGCGCTGCTCGTCCGAGAGTTGGACGCCGGTGGAATCGCGGACCGCCCCCCCACGCGATGGGAGGCGACCGTCGGCCGGGCTCGCGCCATGCTCGCCATGCCGCTCGTGCCTGTGCTGCTGATCGTGACCTGGCACGAGGCTGTCGCAGCACTGCTCGACGGACAACCGGCGCTGGTCTGGCGCACCATTGACATTGCTGGCACCATTGCCATCGTTGCCTTTGCGCCGGCGATTATCGTCCGCGTGCTCGGTACGCGCTCGCTCGAGTCGGGCGAGGTCCGCGAACGCATCGACTGGCTTTGCAAGCAGATGGGCGCCCGTATCACGGGTGTTCGCCTCTGGTCGCATCCTTCGGCCAACGCGGCCATCCTGGGCCTGCTGCCGCGGGCTCGCTACATGCTCGTTACCGAGCCGCTGCTCCGCGGTATGCCTCGACATGAACTCGATGCGGTCGTGGCGCACGAGCTGGCACACGTGCGTCAGCACCATGTGCTCTGGATCGTGCTGGCAATGCTCGCGCTCGTAACCGCGCTGGGGCTCGTCGAGCCCGCACTGGCGTGGCTCATGCTGAACGGTGGACTTGGGCGAGGTTTCTCGGAGCTTGTATCGCTCCTACTCGTTGCTTCTGCCGCCGTGCTCGGATTCGGGTTCATCAGTCGGCTTATCGAGCGACATGCCGATGCGCGAGCGGCGGTCGCGCTCGGCTCGGCTCTTGCGGATGGCGAGAGCGTCGACAGCGACGTCGTATCCCCGCCTGGTCCTGACTCGATGGCGGCAGCCCTCGACCGCGTTTGCGCACTCAACGGCGTCGATCCCAAGCGCTGGGGCTTCCGCCACGGCTCGGTTCGGCAACGCCAGCGGGCCCTGGCGAAGCTGAACGGCTTGGACGCTCGACGCCTGCCGGTTGATCGTCGGGTTCGGGTGCTTCGATTGGCTACGCTCTTGACGCTGGCGGTTGGCGGTGCGGTCACGCTAATCGGGCTCTCGCAGGGGTGGTTCTCGATATGACCTCGCATTCGCGCACGGAGGGCGGCATGCGGTTCACGAAGATGCACGGGCTGGGCAACGACTACGTCTACATCGATGCGATCACCGAGCCGCAGCTCGCGCAGCTTGACTGGCCAAGCCTCGCGGTGGAGTTGAGCGATCGGCACACCGGCGTCGGAGGCGATGGTGTCATCCTGATCTGCGCACCGGAAAACGCCGTGAATCATGCTCGGATGCGCACGTTCAATGCTGATGGGAGTGAATCGGGAGCGTGTGGCAACGGCACGCGATGCGTCGCAAGGTTTGTGCGCGATCGCCTGGGAGTAGTTGGCACAACGCTGCACATTGAGTCTGGCACGCGTGTGCTTGCGTGCGAGCCGCTCGACGACGGGCTCGTTCGCGTGGCGATGGGCTCGCCCGGGCTGGCGTTGGCGGATTGCGATATCGATCGGCCCATGCTCGACGCGAGCACCCCACCGACGATCGAAGTCGATGGCGGACGTCTCGTGTTCTCGCACGTGTCGATTGGCAATCCGCACGCGGTAGCATTTACGCGTGACAATCCTTGGCTGGGGGATGACCTGGCTGACGAGGTGCGACGGCTTGGTCCGAAGATCGAGCGGCACCCGGCGTTTGCCGAGCGAATTAACGCCCATCTGGTGAGGGTTGAGTCACCCAGCCATGCTGTTGTCCATACCTGGGAGCGTGGGTCGGGGCCGACGCGTGCGTGTGGCACGGGTGCGTGTGCGACCCTTGTCGCAGCCGTCATCGCCGGGCTGACGGATAATGAGGCAACGCTCACGCTGCCCGGTGGCGATCTGCGGGTCTCCTGGTCTTCCCTGGAGTCGGGTGGCGACGCCATCGTGCGGCAGTGCGGCCCCGCAGCGTTCGTGTTCGATGGGACGTGGTCGGGTTCGCCGGTTGCTATCCTCACGACGTGAGCACGAAAACGCCCAAAACAGCGATAGAACTGACAGCGGAAGAGCGCCAGGCTTGCGACATCATCGAGTCGAAAGCCGGGTTCTTGCTCGAGGATCTGAAACGACACGTCGAAACGCCGACAGGGCCCGGCGGCGGAGAAGGCATCGACGCGACGCGGCGAGTGTTTGCCGATCGCATGAAGAAGCTCGGTGCGACCGAGTCGCTCGTTGAGGGCGACTCAAGACCGGATTGGTTGCGTGGTGCAGCAGCTGACGGCGTCCCACCTACCGCCGTCCTCGGGCGTCTGAAGAATGACATGCGACGCGTCCTCATCGCTGGGCACCTCGACACGGTGCACCCGGCCGACGGGCCCTTCCGCGAATTGACGGTCAGCCAGGATGGGAAGTCTGCTGTCGGACCGGGCTGCGTCGACATGAAAGGTGGCCTGGTCATCGCCGCGTGTGCCCTCGAGAGCCTCGAGGAAGCCGGTGTGCCCGCGAGTTGGACCTACATGCTCAACGCCGACGAAGAAACCGGCAGCTACCACAGCGAGGCAGCGCTGCGTGAGCAGGCTCGCTTGCACGACTTTGGCCTCGCGCTGGAGCCGGCACTCCCTGGGGGAGAGCTCGCCATCGAGCGCATGGGCAGCGGCCAGTTCATGATCGAGACGATCGGGCGCTCCTCGCACGTCGGCCGAGACTTCCGAGGCGGTGTGAGCGCCGTGACCGCGCTTGCGCGTGCGATGTCAGCCGTGGGCGACTTGGCCGATCCGAAGCAGGAAGACTCGTACATCATGAGCATCGGGCCGGTTGAGGGCGGGACGGCGACCAACGCCGTTCCCGACCATGCGGCGGCATGGGGCAATGCTCGGTATCCAAATCAAGAGATCGGCGATCAAATGGGCGCTGCGCTCGACGCTCTTGCCACCGAGAACACTTCCTGTGATGACGATCGAGCCGCGGTGATCGTGCGGCGTTCGTTCAACCGTCCCGCAAAGCCTTTGACGCCGCAGACCGAGTCGCTCGCGTTGCACGCTCGCGCGGTTGCTGAGGCACTCGGCCAGCGGTTACCCTTCGCGAGCACGGGCGGCGTGTGCGATGGGAACATCCTGCAGGATGCCGGTTTGCCCACGATCGATACGCTTGGCGTGCGCGGCGGCGGCTTGCATACGCCCACCGAGTGGATTGAGCTTGCGAGCCTCGTCGAGCGATGCCAGTTGCTGGCCGTGCTCATTGCTCGGTTGAGCCGCAACGACTGACTGCCAACGAAAGAGCCCGGGCGGGCCACTTTTTGGGACCCGCCCGGATTGGTCAGCCTCGGGGAGGATGATGACTGACCAGGACTTTGTGATGTTATGCGGAGACGAGGATCGGCTTACGGGCAGCCTGCGTCGAACTCGTTGGTGAACGTAAGGAAGTCGAACAGCGTCAGCGAACCGTCACCATCGAAGTCGGCAACCAGGTCGCCGGCGTCGAACAGGTTCGAGAACGTCAGGAAGTCGAACAGCGTCAGTTCACCGTCGCCATCGAGATCGACACGGCAGACAACGCCGCCGGTCTCGCCGTTAGCGATGATGATGAGGTTGACCTCGGGGAACCCGATGTCGCCGTAGGCGGTCGGGCTCGGAGTGCTGCACCCGGTGGAGCTGATGTAGCTCGCGTCAGTCTCGCCGAAAGAGTTGGCTCCCGGGAAGTAGACATCGCCGGTGAGGCCACCGGACAGGTCCTGGAAGTTTGGCACGTTGACCTCGACGACGAGGGCGCTGTCTGCGCTGACCACGCCGGAGACGTCCACAGTGACGACCTCGAGAGCACGGTCGGTGAGCGTCTCAACAGTGGTGCCGATGAGTTGCAGGCCGAAAGCAGGAGCAGAGCCCGCCGGAGCCTGATAGAGATTAATGGTGATGTCGGCTTCGATGAGCGTGGGCAGCGCGAGGTTCTCGATACCGATCTCGACATTCTCAATCGTAACGGCCTCGCTGATGCCGAAATCGCTCAGCGTGAATGCGCGCCAAAACTGATTGTCGCTGCTGGTCTGGGGGGTGCCGGTCGAAGCGCACGCGATGGCCGTTCCGCCGGTCACAAGGAACTCTTCGAGGCTGTGCGACAGACGCACGGGGTCTGCCTGGGCCGTACCGGCAACGAGCAGCGTGAACGCTGCGGGGACTGCAAGCTTGCTATACATACCAAATCCTCCCTCTGGGGATAAAAGGAAGGCCTCCCTCGTCCCTCCCCGGACGCGCTACTGAGGCCGTAGCAACACGGACACTCTGTCATTAGTCGGAGAGCGCGCGAGTGTTGCACATCTTGCGATGAATCGGAGCTCGGAGCAAGATGCTGAAACGCATGGCCCGACCACGAATACAACACGGCCCCGAATCTGGTAGCGATCCGGGGCCGTGGCTTGTGTTACTGGATGTTGACCGACGGAAGGTCGATCAGCAGCCGGCGTCGAACTCGTTCGAGAAGGTGAGGAAGTCGAACAGCGTCAGGCTGCCGTCGCCATCGAAGTCGGCGGCGGGATCACCACTGTCGAAGAGGTTGCTGAAGGTGAGGAAGTCGAACAGGGTCAGCTCGCCGTCGCCATCGAGGTCGACGCGGCAACCGCCACCGGAGCAATCGCCGGCGATTTCCCAGAAGCTGACGAAGTCGATGTCAGTCGGGTCAGCAGCGCCGGTGTCCTCGCCACCCTGGTTCATGGCGATGGCGTAGGTGCAGTCGCCCTCGGTGTGGATGTCAAAACCACCGGGGAGGCTGTACACGAGCGTGGCGGACGGCGAGGAGCCAACCGCGTCGAACTCGCGACCGGTCAGCACGCCGGAATCCGGGTCCCACTCGACCGCGCGGGTGTTGGGGATGGTCGTGCCGGCGCCCACGTCGATGTAGCCGTAGAACCAGACGGTGTCGTTGATCGCGTCGTACGCGGCGCCATAAGCGGACACGTCGGCGGCGACCAGGTCGACCAGGAAGCCGTCACGGTCGAGAATGTTGATGTTCTGGCTGAAGTCCTTGGTGTAGAACTGCTCGCGAGTCGGGTCGTACGCCAGAGCGCGAACGGTGGTCAGCGCGCCCGAGACGCCGAGCGTCGAGGCACCAAGGTCCAGGCGCTGGGTGCCCGGATCGAAGACGTACTCGCAGAGCTCGCCGCCCTCGGCACCGAAGAACAGTCGGTTCTCGCTCTCGATCGAGGCACCGTCACGCTGGCCCCACGAGGGCGAGTTGGTCAGCTGGAGATAGGTCTCCACGACGTTGAAGTTGGTGTCGAACTGGACGAGCACCTGCGTGCCGGTGGCGAAGTCGCCGTTGTGGGTGAGCCAGTAGTAGCCCCAAGCAAACTCGATGCCCAGGTTGCCCGTGTCGCCGGTCAGAACGCTGACGTTCTCGGGCGTGAACAGGGCGTCGCCGAGGGCCAGCCAGCCGGCGCGATCGGACGGGGCGGCTTCCTCGGACAGCGTCATCCCGTCGGTGTGCTGGCCGAGGGCCATGCCACTAGCGGCGAGAAGCGCGAGAACGGAAACGGTCGAAGCGATGCGATCCATATCACCTCTCCTTAGGCTATTTCAAGCAGCCAAGGTGCCGCTGCCTTGGCCGGTTGCGGCCTTTGGCAGCTGGACACGAACCGTCGCCGACCCCACCCCTGGGGGTCGCGCGCGGCCCTTTCTAGTCAAAGGTATACCCGATTTGGGTTCGGGATGGAAGCCCTTTTCGTGCCTGAAACCCAAATTTTTGGTGTCGAATTCTTGCCGCCTCCCCGATCAGGGGCAGCCCGAATCGAACCCGTTCTGGAATGCCAGGAAGTCGAGGATCGTCAGCAGGCCATCGCCATCGAAGTCAGCGACCGTCTCCTGGGTTTCGAAGGCGGTCTGGAAGAAAAGGAAGTCGAACACGGTCAGCTCGCCGTCCAGGTCGAGGTCCACCCGGCAGCTCGGATTGCTCAGTCGACCCACCGCCGCGGCCATGTCGGGCAAGGGTCCGATATGCCCTCCCGATCCCTGCGCCTTGCCTGTTTCCACGAGCAACTGGCGGACCTGTGACGGGTCCATCGCGACGCCGTTGGCTGCCCGGTAGATCCCCTGGAGGCTCACCACCGCCGATGCGACGATGGGCGACGCAGAGCTCGTTCCCGAGAAGAGCGCGGTGTAGCTCTGATCGGCGTCTCCGCCCACCGCAACGAAGTCGCCATACCCAGCTGTGAACACGCTCTCGCCCCAGGCTTGGACATCCACGCGGCTGCCGAACGTGCTGAAGCCAAGCTTGTCGCGTCGTCTGTCGGCGGTGCCTGCGCCGACAATGATCGCCCCGCTGTCGCCCCGGGCCATGTATTCGGCATATGGATCCGAGTCGAGGTTTTGGTTTCCGTTGCCCGCTGCGGCAACGACGCACACGCCGCGGTCGACGCCCAAGCGAGTCACGATCCAGACCATCGGGTCGAGTTCCGCGGGTCCGTAGCTGCCCCCAGCGCCGAAGATCTGCATTTCTAACAGCACCACGTCACCTGCGTCGACCGATGCGATGGCCGCGGTGATGGCTTCGACCCGGCGCCGCCCCGTGACCGTCCACTCATGGAAGAATGATGCTTGCGCATCTGGCACCAGCCCGGTTACGCCGTATCCGTTGTCACCGCCGACCATCTGACCTAGCACCGCCGTTCCGTGTTCGTGCCAGCCGTACGCGTACACGCTTGGATGGACCTCGACGCCTGGTTCGCACGTGACCTTGCACAGGTCCTCGTGTTGGTCGCGGTAGCCATACTCGCAGTCGGCGACGCGCACTCCTTGGCCGCGGCCGCCAGGCAGCGCCCAGGCCGCGTCCATGCCGATGCCATACTCCTGACCGCGATAGACCTGGAACTCGCAGTACGCATCGGTGAAGGGTGCAACATCGAAGCATCCGTTGGAGGCTTGGGACGAGCCCGGCGGCGGCATGCCCAGCGGCTCGAAGTACGCGATCTCCACCAGGTTGCTCGCGTGCAGCACTGCGGCGGCACGATGGAGATCGGCTGTCTCCACAAAGAACATCCCGCTCAGGTCTGGTTGGGCGCGGCCGCTGTGCTGGGCAGCCTCTCGCTCGATCCGGTCCAGGTCGACGCGAGGTAGATCGATGAGCGGGCGGAACACGACCGGCGTATCGCGGCCATCGTCGAGTGCCGCCAGCAGCGGGGCAAGATCCTGGCCCGCGAGGCTCACCAGCCTCCCGGCTTCGGACCTCGCCCGCACAGCATCGTGGAACTTCACACTGAGGCGGTGATCGAAGCCTTCGGCGAACATCTGGGGTGGCACGTCGGGCTTGGGGATCGGCACTCTGGGGGCGAGATCCTCCACGTCGCCGCTAGCGGGCCCAATCCCGATCGGCAAAGTGGTGGCGATCGCGAGCGTCCAGGCTCCTGTCCATAGCATGCGGGCCCCCTTTTGCGAGCATGTTCATCGAATCTACATCGTTTCATATCGTGATTTTCACAATCGGCCCTCCAGAGCATGCCAGAAGGGTGGAACCCCGATCACTGCAGCCCTGGGGTGCGGCCAGCAGTGGCTCTACCATCTGGGTTCGCTCATGAACGGACGCTCACAAAAGCTCGCCCGCATCGCCGGTGCCCTCGACTGGCGGAACGCCATGGGCGTCGTGGACATCTTGCGCGGGCCGCCGGATGACGCGAAGGGGCTCGATGCCCAGGGGCGTCTGCGGTCTGGGCGGCTGAAGGGCCTGAGCATGCCGATGGCTATCTGGGTGCTCAGCTGGCCCATTCTGGTCGAGAGTGCTCTGAACGCACTCGTCGGTCTCACCGACACGGTGCTGGCCAGCCAGATCGGGGTTGGGAGCGAGGATGGTCTGGGATCGCTGGGCGTTTCGGCCGTTGACGCGGTCGATGCCATCAGCGCGGCCAGCTACATCATGTGGTTCATCGGCCTGACGTTTATGGCCCTGGGCATGGGCGCCACCAGCCTCATCAGCCGGTCGGTTGGTCGCGGGCGCATGGGCGTGGCCGGTGCGGCGATGGCCCAGTGTGTTCTGCTGAGTATGTTTCTTGCGTCGGCGGTTGGCGGTCTCGTAGCGGTCAGCACGACGTGGATTCCAGGCTTCATGGATCTCAGTGACGCGGGTACCAAGGCCTTCCGGTTCTACATGCTGGTGATCGCCGCAGGGACACCGCTGGCAGGGCTGCTCTTCGGTGGGATCGCGTGCCTCCGCGGGGCGGGCGACTCGGTGCGCCCCTTGTGGGCGATGATCGCGCGCAATGTCGTGAACATCCTCGTGAGCTTCGCACTCAGCGGAATCGACTTGCCGTTCCTTGAGAATCCCTTTAGCTTCGACATGGGCATCGTGGGCATCGCCATCGGCACGGTCGCGGGCGATGCGGTGGGCGCGCTGCTCATTCTGGGCTTCTGTTTCGCGGGCGCTTCGGGTGTCAAGCTCCGCGTGCGCCGGCTGCGGCCCCACTGGCACACCATCCGGCGGCTCGTTCGGCTGGGCCTGCCCAACTACTTCGAGACCCTGGGCATGTGGGTTGGTAACTTCGCGATCGTGTTCTTCGTCGCGCATCTTGCCGCCAAGGACGCCATGCAGACGCTCGCGGCCTCGACTCCGGGCCAGAGCGCGGGCCTGTTGGGCTCGCACATGTGGGCGATCCGGATCGAGGCGATCAGCTTCCTGCCGGGCTTTGCCATGGGCATCGCCGCGGCCACACTCGCGGGCCAGTACCTCGGCGCCGGCAGCCCGCGGCATGCCATCCGCGGCGTGCTCATCTGCGCGGCTCTCGCGTCGCTGCTCATGGGCTCGCTGGGCTTACTGATGTTCTTGTTTCCGACCGAGATCACCAACGTCCTCACGCCTGTGCCCGAGCACCGCGAGATTGTGCCGCAGCTGCTGATGATCTGTGGCGTGGTCCAGGTTCCCTTCGCACTAGCCATCGTGTTCCGCCAGGCCCTGCGCGGCGTGGGCGACGTGCGTGTGGTCATGGGGCTGACCTGGGTCACAACCTATGGCATCCGGCTGCCTGCGGCGTACCTCGCGAGCGGTGTGAGGTTGCCGTTGCCAGACTTCCTCGGTGGCGGTGAGATGCCCAATCCGTTAGGCGAGCTCATGGACTGGGAGCCCAGCCTCGCGCGCATGTGGCTGGCCTTGTGCGGTGAGCTGCTTGTTCGTGGTATCGTCTTTGCTGTGCGATTCGGACAGGGGACTTGGACGACGATCCGGGTGTAAGGGCACCGTTGGCGCGGATTGGCATGATCGTCACCGCGTACTTGCGTCCAGCGTCTGGGGCCCGTAGACTCAACCTGACCCCGATGGCTGGACCCCATCGCGGGCTTGGGGGAGAGCCGATGCAGAAGCCGTTGCGTGTTGCGTGTGTTGTGGCGGTCGGAAGCCTGACCGTTGGGGTGGCAAATGCCGACCCGGTGGACCTTGGTTTTACGATCGGCAGCTTTGTGCGCTCGTATGCGTCGGGCACAGATTTCGTCGCGTGGCGGGTGACTTCCGGCGATCCCTTTGATGATCCGGGTGTGCAGTACGACGCTCCGGCCGCGCTCGGCCTCGTTACTCGCTACTACTCCAGCGGCGGCTTGACCCCGGATACCGTCGGCTACGAGCGCGACGGATATCCGGCCGGCACGCCATGGGCTGGCGACCTCTCGTTGTTCATGTCCGGGGCCATCACCGATACGGTGACCTTCGAGGAAGCCTTCTTCGACGGCGAAGCGCGCCTTGGTATCGTGCGGTGGATCTGGGACGGGACCACGATGTCTCAAGTCGGAGGCGGCTCCGCAACCGGCTGGAATCCCGATCGCAGCGACTTCCTGGACTCAACCGCCATTCCCCTACCCTCGAGTGCGTCACTGGCACTCGTCGGTCTGGGCGCCTGCTGCATTCGTCGGCGGCGAACGACCTGACAAGGCTGGTCCGCACAACCAAACGATCCTGCTCGGGTGCGGTTGAAGCCCGATCCGGCCCACCGGCGGCCTTGCCTCCAGCGGGTCGTTGCTTCGTAGATGTACGCTTCGCCAGAACTTGACGGCGCGGCATCGAACTACCTGCAGCCCTCGGCGAACACGTTCTGGAATTCCAGGAAGTCGAAGACCGTCAGCACGCCGTCGTAGTCGAGGTCGGCAGCGAGGTCGCCCGCGTCGAACGCGTTCTGGAACGAGAGGAAGTCCAGGAAGTTGACGTTGCCCGACTTGTTGAAGTCGCCCCGGCACGCGAGCCCCACGCCCTGCGGCTCGGGCCGGGCGCCGCGGATCTCTTCGAGCAGCCGTCCGGTCGCCGGATCGAGCACGTACGCGACGGCGACGGAACTGGTCATGATCAAGTTGCCATCGACGTTGAAGGACAGGCCTTTGGGCACGCCGATGATCGGGACCGCCGTGTCACGGATGCTGACGATGATGCCGGTGGCCGGATCGATCTGCAGCAGGTCGGGCGTGGCGCCCATCGCCGGCGAGGTGATGGCGAAGAAGCGGTTGGTGCCGGGGTCGTAGTCCATTCCGTAGACGATTGGCAGCCGGGGCGCCCCGGGCACTCGGGTGATCGCGCCCGTCGAGAGGTTGACGGTGCACAAGCGCTTGAGCGGATCGAACCCGTAGAGCCGCCCGCCCGGCCCGAAGCTGATGGCGCCCTCGACACCGAGCCCTGGGCCAATGTACGTGGCGCGCCCGGTGAGCGGGTCGATTGTGCTCAGGCCCGCGTCGCTGGGCGGCGAGTTGTTCTGGACGTAGATGACTCGGCGATCGCTGACGGCGATCGAGACCGGCGTGGTGAACCGCGACGGATCGGGGTGGAGCGGGCCGATCACGTACTTGACGCGGGCGGTGTCGCTGTCCCAGAGGTACAGACCGTCCCCGCTGGAGTCCACGCCCCACATCTCGTCGGCGAGCGCCGTGCCGGGCGCAGCGCCGACCGCGAGCGCGATGACCAGGGCCGCCAGTGAGACCAACACGCCGTATGCCCGTGCACGCTTGCTGCCAAAGAGCGTCATGCCGCACGTCCTTTCCCGCCAAGAGTGGGCGATGGCGCCCGGGCCGCACCATGGGCCCGACACCGCACTCCAACGCCAAGATCCTCGATCAGCCGCAGCCGACGTCGAACAGGTTCTGGAAGCAGAGGAAGTCGAAGATCGTGAGTTCTGCATCACCGTCGCAATCGGCCGCCGCGTCTCCGGCGTCAAAGGCGTTCTGGAAGCCGAGGAAGTCGAAGATGGTCAATTCACCGTCACCGTCGAAGTCCGCGTAGCAGGCCGCGTCGGGCTCGTAAAACATGATCGGGCGGCGGCCGGGGTCGCCCGAGAAGGGGCCGTTCCAACTCGATCCGCTATCGAAGGGCTGCCAGTAGTAAGTCATCTGCACGGCGCTGGGATCGTCGACGGCCACGAAGTCGCGGTAGTCATTCGTACGACTGGTGAAAGTGACGAAGTACTGCTCGCCCGCAAGCACCGGATACGGATCGTCGAATGCGTCGCCGCCCCACCCCATGCTGGTGGTCGAGAAGGTAACCTCGCGCAGAACGGCACCGGGCCGGCCGCCGTTGTTCTCGCGCAGGCGGATCACGCCGTCGTTGATTGCGCTGGTGTGCCAGAGCATCTGGATCATGTCGAAGTCGTTTTGGGCGGTCCACAGGAAAGCCTGCTCGTGGCCGCGTGTCGCGGTCCACGTGGTCAGTCGCGGAATGTCGTGGTTGACGCCCTCAACGAACTCTTGGGCGGTGGCGGCGTTGGTACACGCAATGCCGGCGACGGTCGCTAGCGTGGCGATAGGGAGGCTGCGCATTGTGATCTCTCCTCGAAAAGGAACCCCTGGAGCAACAAAAACCGCTACAGGAAGGCCCGTAGCGGCGTTACGAGGATCGGTTTCAGGGGCGTTTTCGGACGCCCATGACGGTCGCGAGCCCGAAGGGACGAGCCCGTCGGTGAAAAAACCCGATTAGTCGCAACCTGCGTCGAACTCGTTCTGGAACGCCAGGAAGTCGAAGATGGTCAGATCGCCGTCGCCGTCGAAATCGGCGGTGAGGTCGCCTAGATCAAACAGGTTCTGGTAGGCGAGGAAGTCGAAGATGGTCAACTGGCCGTCGCCATCGAGATCGACGCGGCAGGCAGTACCCGCTTCGATGAAGTAGGTGTTCAGGATGCTGCTCGAGGTCACGGGCGGATAGGCCCCGAACGTAGCGCCGACGTGTGTCGCAAGACCGGTGGGCGTCTCGGCGGGCGAACTGGCCTTCCAGTCATAGGTTCCGAACGCCGACGATGCGACGATCCAATACGTCTCGCCGCCTACGAGGGTGAACGACTCGCTGGGTGTGAAGGCGTAGTCGTCGATGCCCAGGCTGAAAGATGCAGGATTCTCCAGGGTGGTCAGCATGGTGCCCGGCACCCCACCGCCATCGCTGTAGATCTCGACCAGCGGGATGACGTCGACCGCGGTGATGTCCAAGCGCATGGTGACGGCGACCAACGACTGATCGGAACCGATCGGCATCTCGAAGCCGAGGCCCTTGGTGCGGCTGAAATCGTTGATGGCGGCCGACTGCGTCCCGTCGTTACCCGGATGGTTGCTGATGATGACGGTCTGCGCCATAGTCTGGGCGCAGATTGTGGATGCCGCCGCAGCGGCCATGAGAACAGGAAGCTTCGTCATGTCTTGACTCCGTATGTGCAGGAGCGCTGCCCCCCCATGAGGCCGCTCGCGGCCATGGTACCATAAATCGGTTCGAGCGCCAAGGGCTTCTTTGTGGTAAGGGCTTAGATGCTCGTTGTTGCATGTTTGTTGGGATACCGGGGCCGATTCTCTGCCCGAATCGGTTCGCTGTACCACGCGAATGGCCCGCTCGAGCAGGCGAGATGGGCATCCGAGTACTCGGGCAGCGCCCACGGCTTCTTGACTCGTGAAGTCACTTGCAACCCTGAGTGAATCCGTGCTGGAAGACCAGGGCGTCGAGTCCCCCGTCGGTGATGTTCATGGAGCGCGTCGGAGGAAGATGCAGAACGCAGCACCAGGAACCACCGGCCCTCACGATGGTGTTGCAGTGGATTGCACTCCAGATTCTGAGTTCGCAGCACTTCTACGCGCGAAGGAATTCGATCGCCGCCCGAACGGCTCTGCCGCTGTCGGCAGCATCCATCGTTGGTTCGCCGTTCTCGGTGCCCTTCTGACCGGGCAGCATGGGCACGTGGATGAAGCCTGCTCGCTGACCAGGCGTGGCGTGCAGCAGCGAATGAAAGAGCACGAGGTTGCACACGCACGCGCCCGCGTCATGGCTCGGGCGTGCTGGGACTCCGGTGAGAGCCACTGCATTGACCACTCCATCGACGTCGATCGTTGAAGCCAGCGCAAGAGGAGCGCCGTCGACGAGCGCGCTATCGGGGCGATCGACCCCGTCGTTGTCGGCGATGCGGCCACGGCCGAAGTTGAGCGCGAATCGCTCAATGGTCACTGAAGAACGCTTGCCGCTCTGGCCCAACATCAGGATTACATGGGGCCGATGCTGCCCCATGAGTTCGAATAGGCCGGGCCACGCTCCTGCCCACGTGACCGGCAGCACACCGGTGGCAAGCTCGACGCCCGCGGGCGGATCGTCGGCGAGTGCGTGCACGATCCGCATGGAAGGGTTGTCGTTGCTGCCGCCAAAGGGCTCGAAGCCGGTCACGAGGATGCGTGTGGTCATGCGGTAATCGTTGGCCTCGTCCGGGAGCAATGATCGAATCGTGGATCTCCCCCTCGAAGACTGGCGCGCGTTCGTGGACACCGGCCCGGCCCAGGAGTTGATCTGTGTCGATCCCGACCCGGGCGTCGTCGAACTGTCGGCCCTGCGTAAGGACTGGCCACAGGGTCTCGTCGCCGTTGCGGTCGAGGCGTCGCGAGCCCGCACTCGGGGCAAGGACAAGCTCCGCCCCGAGCTTGTCGAACGGCTCGTTGCCGACGAAGAAGGGGTGATGGTGGCGTCGTCGGCGCTCGCCGCGTCTCACAAGGCGGCGAAGTTCGTCGAGGCTGGCGCGACGCAGGCGCTGGATCTGTGTTGTGGCATCGGTGCCGATGCGTACGAACTTGGCCGCGCCGGGCTGGCGGTCACAGGTGTCGATCGCAGTGCGGTGCGGGCATGGATGGCGTGGAAGAACGCCGATTGCGAGCAGCTTGTCGCGGACGTCGAAGATCAAGGGGTGCTCGATCGCGTGCAGCACGCGTTTGTGCACCTTGATCCAAGCCGGCGCACCGGCACGAAGCGAACGCACAGGTACGAGGAGTATCTGCCCGGGCCCGACGCCATCGAACGTATCCTTGACTTGGCCGACGGAGCGTGTGTCAAGCTCGGTCCGGGTGTCGACTTCTCGCTCCTGCCCGGTCCGCCGGGCTCGTTCGTTGAGCTGCTCAGCGAGCGCGGCCGCCTCACGCAAGCGCTGCTCTGGTCAGGCACGCTCTCGGCGTCGCAGGGCGTAGGCCCGGGACACCGCGTTGCGACCATGCTGACGGGTGGGCACCAATTTTTTGCCCAGCCCGGACCGCTCATCGAACTCGACGATTGGTACGACTCGAGCGGTCCAGAACAACCCGTGCTTGCGCACCTGTACGAGGCTGACCCCGCGCTCGAGCGCGGCTCACTGCTCGGGGCGTTTGCGATGACGCACGGGCTTCGTCCGATCCACCCGGCTGTTGGCGTGCTGACGGGCGAGGACATCGTTGAATCACCGTGGCTGACTCGGTTCGACGTGTTGGACGCGATGCCGTGGAAGCGCAGGGCCGTGAAGGCCCGGTTGCGAGATCTGGGTGCGGGCATCGTGACGGTCAAGACCCGAGCCAAGCTGATTGATCCCGATGCGCTCCAGAAGGACCTTCGCGGAACGGGCGAAGACGAGTACACGCTCTTCGTGCTACGCCTTGGCGAGAAGCCCACGGCGATCATCGCACGACGGGCCAGCAGAGGCTGATCAGTTAGTCCTGGATGTCTCCTCGCTGGCGTGTACCTTCCATGCCGCGCTGCACTCAGGGCAGACCACGCACCCATCTGGCTCGATCGGCAGACCAACGAGCTCATACTCGCAGCACGCGCACGTGCCATGGGCGACCAGGCTCTCGGCCGCTTGCTGACGGCCGGCGATGAACCACCACAGCATCCAGATGGCAAAGCACCCGCCTACGACGAAGATGGCCAACGCCCCGGCGAAGACGAACGCGATCGAGATCGCGATCAACGCCAGGCCGAGTCCCGTCGGGATGCGATCCTTCAGCCCCAGGGGCGGCGTATGCAGCGAGCCCGCGGCTTCGCGCTTCTCGCCCCGCCCATCCTTGATGACCGCGACGCTCATGCAGTGCGCTTCGCGAGCATTGGATTGGTGGTTCCGCACTCTGGGAAGGGAGGCGCGAATGGCAACTGGTGGACCTCGATGGCGTGGAGCTGAGTCACGCTTCGATCCTCCACGCTGCGCCGCACTCGGGGCAGACCCGGCAGCCGTCGGCTTCGGGGTCCAGCTCGGCGATCACCGTGCCACACGCGGGGCAGCGGCCTTGCACCAACCAACCCGTGCGCAGAAGCTCGGCGAAACGGAGCCGCCACTTGGGCCATGCGATGGAGCGTGCCAACTCGGCCAAGAGGGCGACCGCCGCGATCTTCAGGATGTAGGGCGCTGGTTCTAAGATGGCGATGGTGGCAATGATCGGAATGCACATGATGAGACCCATGCGTCCGCCATATCGGCCCGACTCGCGGGCCGCACCTCGCAATGCGATCCGTCTTGTGGAAGCATCGATGCCCGCCCGCCGCATGTCCCTCTTAGATGTCAGCCACCCCGAGGGTGCAAGCACACCCCGGTCATCTATGCACGGCAGTCGCGATCGCATCATCGTGACCTCGCCTGATCGGCCCGACGCTTCACCAATAACACCATTCATCGTTGGCACGACATGTCGAACCAGTTATTCCCGCACGTAGGGAACTCGGCCGGACGCTCGCGGTGACCGTGTCTACATCGTTGAGGACGGTCGCCATGTACTGCTCAATGTTCGGCTGGCGCGTCTTCAATGTGCATGGCGGGGCGTTCAAGCCAGCGGTCGGGCAGCAGACCGAGGGCGATGAAGACAAGACCCAGTCCGCCGAGACTCACGATCGGCAGCCACGCAATCTCGCGCTTGCGATGGACCTCTTGACGCACCGGCACATAGATCAGGCCATCGACTGACGTGGTAAATTCGCTTGTCTCGCGTTCGACGAGCCAATGCTCGCGCTCCAGGCCGGCGACTGCTTCTTCGACGGTGCCCCAGATTCGCTGCTCGCCGGCCTTGATATAGTGCGCGAAGTAGGGAGTCCAGCTGCCGAACCAAAGGCTAAGTTGCAAGAGGCCAAGGGCGACCAGGAGCTTTCGGCGTCGGGTCATTGCCCATCCTCCGTCGTCCACGTTCACGTCCACGCTTAACCCATCAACGGCCATTGTCAGCGGCTGATCAATCTGCACGCAATTCTTGCGACTAGTCAGCTGACAGTTGCTACGTGCGGATCTGTCATCCAGTCCAAGTCGATCAACCGTCCGCCAACTCTGCCGCCCGCCTCGCGGCCGCGAGCACGGCCTCGCTCACTGCGTGCCGCACGCCCCGCGCCTCGAGCACGTCGAGCGCTGCCGCGGTTGTTCCGCCCTTGCTCGTCACGGCGGCTCGCAGCTTCGCGGGGTCGGCGAGTTCACCGTTGCACGGGCGGGCGAGCATCTCGGCAGCGCCCCTTAGGGTTTGGGCAACGATGGCGCGTGTGGTGGCTTCATTCAGTCCGACATCAGTTCCGGCTTCGAGAGCCCCCGCCGCCATCGCCTCGGCAAGCAGGAACGCGTACGCCGGCCCGCTGCCGGCCGCGGCGGTGAAGGCGTCGATAGCCGACTCAGGCAGGTCGTAGACAACACTCGCCGCGCCGAACAGGCGGTGTGCGCGATCGAGGTCTTCGCCCGTTGCGTTCGGGCCGCCGCTCATGGCCGTTGCGCCCAGGCCGACGGAGATCGGCAGGTTGGGCATGACGCGGACGACCCGGGCCTTCAGCGTCTCGTGCAGCTTCTCGATCGTCACGCCGGCGAGGATGCTGATGACGCAGCGGCCGTCGAGCATCTCGTCACCTATGCACGCGTCGATCTCTTCGGCGACCTTGCCAAGCATCTGCGGCTTGACCGCCAGCAACACGGCAGCATCGTCGTAGGGAAGGGCATCGAAGGCATCGGCAATCGACTCGACCGCATCGATCGACGGCGCGAGCGCACTCATCGCCGCACGCTTGTCGGCGTCTGGCTCGGCGACGACGCAAGGCCCGTCGAGCAGGTCGGCCTCGGCCGCGCCCGACAGGATGGCATTCGCCATGGCTCCTCCGCCGATGACCAAGAGTGGACAGACGTCGACGTGGCTGGACGTGGGTGGCATGGCACACGGTACGGCCGGCAACTAGAATCAGCCCGGCGGATGTTGGAGGATTCATGGCGACGTATTACACCCTGGACTTCGAGCAGCCCCTGCGGGCCCTGGACGACGAGATCGCCCAACTCAAGCGGCGTGTCGACACGCTGACGAGCGAGGGTGACGCCGCTCCGGGCGCCCACCCCGCGGAACTGGCCGAGGCAGAGCATGCGCTGGCTGATCGATTGGCCCGCCACAGCCAGACCATGGATGAGCTATATAAGCAGCTCAGTCCCTGGAACACGGTTCGTGTGGCGCGGCATCCCAACAGGCCCCAGGGGCGTGACTACATCGAGGCCATGTGCCGCGACTTTACCGAGCTGCACGGAGACAGGCGCAGCGGCGAGGATCCAGCCATCGTCACCGGCTTCGGCCGCATCGGTGACTTCAAGTGCCTGATTGTCGCCCATCACAAGGGCCGCGACACGCAGGAGAAGCTGCGCTGCCATTTCGGCTGCCCCCACCCCGAAGGCTACCGCAAGGCGCTCATGAAGATGCAGATGGCCGCTAAGTTCGGCGTGCCAATCGTCACACTCGTCGACACGCCCGGCGCGTTCCCGGGATTGGAAGCAGAGCAGCGCGGCCAGGCCGAAGCTATCGCTGTGAATCTCAAGGAGATGAGCGCGTTGCCCGTGCCCATCGTGAGCGTCGTCATCGGGGAGGGCGGCTCGGGAGGGGCGCTGGGCATCGCCGTCGGCGATCGGGTTGCGATGCTCCAGCACGCGTGGTACTCGGTGATAAGCCCCGAGGGCTGCGCTGCCATCCTCTGGAAGCAGGCCAACGAACGGACCAACAGCCAGGCCGCCCAGGCCCTCAAGCTCACGGCCCGGGACAATCTCGAGCTCGGGGTGGTCGATGCCGTCATCGATGAGCCCGCCGGCGGGGCCCACCGCGACAAGGCCGAAGCGGCCCAGAGGCTCGAACGCTGGATCATCGCCCAACTCGAGGAGCTCACCGAATTGGGTTCGGAGGAGCTTCTTGAGGCCCGCTACCAGCGATACCGCCGGCTGGGGAGCTTTGACGTGATCGAGCCCGAGCTCGAACCGGCCGCTGAGGTTGCCGAAAACGCCCAGGATCGCAGCAAAAACGGCGAAGCCGCGTCCTGAGGGCTGTTCCCCGGTCGAAGAAGCCGGGCACTCCCTTGCTTGCGTATTTTGACGACCGGTAAGACGCCCCCTACTCTTGGCGTCCTCCGGCCGGGGTAGCCGCGTGCCTTCGTCTTCGGCCGTGTTTTCGCGCCCTCGGAGCCGCTGTGGCCAAGAAGAAGACCAGTTCCGCGAAGTCCTCTGCGGCCGGCAAGGCCAAGGGTGGCGCTGCGGCTGGATCGAAGAAGACGAGCAAGAAGACCACGAAGAAGGCGGCTGGCGGCTCGTCGAAGAAGACGAGCAAGAAGACCACGAAGAAGGTCGCCAAGACCACGACGAAGAAGACGACCAAGAAGGCCCCAGCAAAGAAGCCGGCCCCCAAGAAGAAGGCCGTCGCGAAGAAAACTTCGAAGAAGACCACAAAGAAGGCTCCAGCCAAGGCCGCGACCACGAAGCAGCCTTCGACCAAGAAGGCCCCGTCGAAGCAAACGAGCAGGAAGACCTCCAAGAAGGCCGCCGAACCGGCCAAGGTGGAGTCTGCAAAGGCCCAGGCGTCCGCCGCGCCTCCGCCTCCGCCCGCCAGCGAGGGCAGCCAGAACAGCGCCAATCAGAAGCCCGCGCGCCCCAGCCGGCCCAAGCGGCCCAAGCCACCGGCGGCGGTTATGCCCGAGGGCATCGGCGGCCTGCTCAGCCCCGGCGGTCCCGCACGCAAGCCGCTCATCGCTTCGAGCCAGCGTGTCGAACCCGATGCGAACGTCAAGGCTGAGAAGTACCCGACGAAGAGCCCGTTTAACAAGCGAGAGCTTCAGAAGTTCCGCGACGTGCTCCTGCGCAAGCGCAACGAGGTTCTGAGCGAGGTCACCGGTCTCGAGGGCGGCGCGCTTACGGGAGGGGGCTCGGGCAACCTGAGCAAGACACCCCAGCACATGGCCGACGCGGGCAGCGACGCCGCAGACCAGACGCTGTCGCTTGACCTGGCGGCCGCCGAGCGCAACCTGATCAAGGAAATCGATGCCGCGCTCAAGCGCATCGAGGACGGCGTCTTCGGTTTGTGCGTCGCAACCGGCAAGCCCATCCGCAAAGAGCGGCTGCAGGAGTTGCCTTGGGCCCAGTACTCGATCGACGCCGCCCGCCAACTCGAGGGCAAGCGGTAGGCCGTGGCAAAGCCCGCGACATCGAAGGCCGATTCCAAAGACACAGAGGCTCCCGTTGCCAAGCCGGTTCGCCCCGGACGCAAGGCGTGGATCTTGCTGCTCATCGTGGTCGTGCTCGGCACGGTCATCGATCTCGCTAGCAAGACGATCGCTTTCAACACGCTCGCGTCGTCGCCAGTCGCCATCGACCGCCGCGACGTGATCGAGGCGACCGAGCTGCAGACCCTCATTCCCCGCCATGAGCCGACCGTGCTCGTGCCGCACGTGCTCGAATTCAAGCTCGTCCTGAACCCCGGTGCCGTCTTCGGCATCGGCGCCGGCAAGCGCGTGTTCTTCATCATCGCGACGACTCTGGCGATCGCCTTCGCGCTTTGGATGTTCGCCAGGTGGACCGGCCCGCGCGACCGATGGGCCCACGTCGCAATCGGGCTGGTCATCTCGGGTGGACTGGGCAACCTGTACGACCGGGTTCGCTTTGCGTGCGTGCGTGATTTTTTGCACCCGCTGCCCGGAGTGAACTACCCCTTTGGAGTCGAGACACCGTGGAGCGGCCGCGAGGTATGGCCCTACGTGAGCAACCTGGCCGACCTGTGGCTCATCATCGGGGTGGGTGTGCTGGTCGTGTTCTTGTGGCGGGGTCCGAGGGAACAGGCTTAGAGCACCAAGAGTGAGTCAAATGCCGCGTTCGCGTGGCAAGGGCGGCTGCGTCCCCTCTGCGGCTCCGACTGGCCTCGACCTTTGTCGGAAACGGCGAAGGCCCTAGTCGCCCGCCTCGGACGTCCACTCTCGAAGGGGCGCCGTGCCGCGGAGCCCGCCTAGGTCGCGCAGGCGATCGGGGTAGTCGGCTGGGATTGACCACACGATGGGTTCCCGGTCGGGCCGATCCTCTCGCGGCACACCAATGAGGCCGCGCTCGGCGGGGCCCAGGTCGGTCCGGATCGACAGCACGACGTCCGAACTGGCCCAAGGATGGTTATACCAGTAGCGGTGGCCCGTGATATCGAAGCCGCGCTCGCTCGCGCCGCGCGACACATCGATCACGTGGAGTCGTTCGAGGTCCAGCAGCCACGCGGCGTGCTCTTCGGCCACCGTCGCCGCGTGCAGCAGGCCGATGCGCGGCTGGCCACCCATGAATCGCTCGGCAGAGGCGAGCGCGCCGTCGGCATCGCTCTGCGTCACGGCGACTTCCCTCGCCAGGTTGTGGATCGCCGGGAGCTCCTCGAGGAACTGGTCTGCCGGCACATCGGCCGCGGCGAAGTAGACCGTGCCCAGGCGGAGCTTTTCCTGCAGCCCCGCGTGGTCGAGGTCTGCGTGACGATCGCGGAGGAGCGCCATGGCGCGCGAGGTCACGCGGCCGCCCGCGCTCCAGCATAAGACGTGGATGCGCCGGGCGCTCGTGTCCGCGGCCAGGACTTCGAGCAGCGTCGCCAGCGCCGACGCGGCGTGGTAGGCCCGGCCGACGTCGTCACCCACGCTGTACGACAGGATGCTCTGATGCGTCGGCCAGGCGAAGGCCAGGGAGGTCAGGTCGCGGCCCATGAAGTGGTCGAGCTGGGCCGCGAAGGCGCACGCGTTGTAAAAGTCGACCTTCGCCCCGTGCACGTACACCAGGATGTCCGGGTCGCGGGCCTTGGTCACGGCCTGGTCGATGTTGTCCAGCAGCCAGCCGGCACGGTTGGGCTCGGCGGCCTCCTCGGCCGATGCGTCGATCGGGAAGTGCCCAGCCTCGAAGACGCCGTTGATCGTGAGCGGCGGGCGGCCGTCCGTTCCGGGGGCGACCGATGCGGCCTGGAGGTCGGCCCAGGTCATGTCCTCGGACCCGAAGCCGATGAGCGCAACACCCATCGAGAGGTGGTCGGCCTCGCGGTTGTCATAGGCGATATCGCGTCTCGTACTCGTTCGCTCGCGCGTCGTCGCGTAGAAGACACGGCGAGGCACCCATCGCTCGTCCTCGGGGATGTGGGCCATCGGGTCGACGCCGGTCTCGGTGAAGAGGGCGGGCGTGGGCATGAGCGGCTCGAGCCTGGCTGCGCATGCGGGTAGCAGGCCCAGGGCGAGCGAGAGCAATGCGAGCGTGGCGATCGAGCGGCTTGGCAAGGTCCGGATCGGCATGCTCGATGGTATCGCGAGCACGCTCAACCATAGATGGACGTTTCAGCTGTGCCGTCGCACGCCTACGCGTCCGAATTCGATGTCGACGCGTCCGCATCGAGCACGGGGGCTTCCCACCCCCCACCAAGCGAGGCGTAGAGATCGATCAGCCCGAGCAACGCATCACGCTGGGCGCGGACCACGCTCCGCTCGATGGCCAGTCGCGCGCGGCGGGCCTCGGTGACATCCAGGAAGTCGACGCGGCCGGCGGAGAAGCGATCCTGCGAGAGCGTCTCGGCGTCGCGGGCGGCGGCCTCAGCCTTGCGGAATCGCTCGGCGCGCGCCTCGGCCTGGGCGCGGCGGACGCCGGCGGTCTCAACCTCGGCCAGCGCATCGAGCGCAGCGGCCTGCAGACGG
This sequence comes from Phycisphaerales bacterium, assembly GCA_965227775.1. Classification (GTDB taxonomy): domain Bacteria; phylum Planctomycetota; class Phycisphaerae; order Phycisphaerales; family UBA1924; genus JAHCJI01. The sequence continues at coordinate 2,616,226 of OZ245777.1, read as the reverse complement.
ATCAGTGCCTGCCGCTGCTCGCTCTCGGCCTGCTGCACGCGGGCATCGATGCGGCCCCCCTGGAAGAGCGGCAGCGAGATCGTCGGCCCGGCCTGGAGCACGTAGGCCTCGGGGTTGACCGCGTCGCTCGCGTCCGGTCCCTGGAGCGTGATGGAGCCGAGCAGCGTGACGCGTGGGAAGCGTTCGGCCTCGGCGGCACCGATGCGCGCGGTGGCGGCGGCAAGCTCGCGCTCGGCACGCCGCAGATCGGGGCGACGCATGAGCAGGTCGGCCGGCACGCCGCGGCTCGGTACGGCGATGCCTTCGGGCAAGCCGCGCTCCGCGATCGTGACCGAGCCCGCCGGCACACCCAGCAGCACGGCCACGCGGAACTCGGCCGCGCGGCGGTCGGACTCGAGCCCCGGGATCAACGCCTGGTTCGATTCGAGATCCCGACGAGCCCGCGCAACGTCCAGTTCGTCAGCAAAGCCGGCGGCCGATCGCGCGATGGCGATGTCGAGCGCGTCGCGATCGGTCTCGATGGTGGCCCGCACGATCGCGAGATCACGATCGATCGCGCGCACGGCGATGACCTCGCGCGCGACCTCGGCCACCAACGCAACGCGGCTGGCCCGCAGGTCTTCGGTGGCGAACTCGATCTCGGCGTCGGCGGCCTCAACCAATCGAGACACGCGGCCCCACAGGTCGAGCTCCCAGCCTGCGACGGCGCCGAGCGAGTACAGGTCCCCATCGGGGCCAAAGGACGATTGGCCGGCGCGCGGGGCCTCATCGCCCGACTCGGTGCGTGCGTACGAGCCCTGGGCATCGAGCGTCGGGAGACGCTCGGCATTGGCGATGCCGCGGCGGGCGCGAGCGGTGACGATGCGCTCTCGGGCCTCGGCGAGCGTGAGGCTCGAGGCGAGCGCCTGCTCGATCAGGGCCGTGAGCTCCTCGTCCTCGAATCGCAACCACCAATCACCCAAGGCAGCTTCGGGCTCGCTCGCTTCGGCGTCCGTCCACGACTCAGGAAGCAACTCCGCGGGCTCGGGTTGCTCGTAGTCCGGACCGACCGCGCAGCCGGAGATCACGATCGCAGCCGAGAGCCCGAGCACGACCGACGCGTGCCGGCTCATGATCCGTCTCCCGCGATCTCGACGTAGACGTCGAACTGCTGGCCGATGCCGGGCGACTCGAACGACTCGTCGAGCACGTAGACGACCTGGAGCACGCGCGTGTCGATCAACTCGCTTGTGCGGCCGGAGAGGTTTCGCTTCGGAACCACCAAGGGCTCGATGGCCACGAACTCGAGAGCGACTCGTTGCCCTGCATCGCCACGCGGAGACGCCCATGCGCGAGCGCTCGGCGAGAAGCGAGGGATGTCGACCTCGTCGATCTCGACACGCAAGTGCATCGAGCCCTCGCGACCCAAGACGAACAGTCCCTCGTTGGGAACCGACGCAGGTGCGAACTCGCCCTGCCTTGCATTGGCCTGCAGCACGCGGCCATCGACCGGGCTGCGGACGGTGAGCAACTCCAGATCCGCCCGTGCCCGCGCGACTGCCCGGCGAGCCTGGGTGACGCGCGACTCAGCGGCGAGGATCTCCGGGCCGTCTCCCAACCCGTCCGCGTCGACGAACCGCTGCAGCTCGGCTCGTGCCGCCGCGACGCTCGCGTCGGCGCGCTCGATAGCGGCGCGGGCCGTCTCGACGCGAGCCTCGGACTGCGCGACGGCGAATCTCCGGCGGTCGACCTCCTCGCGTGAAATCGCACGGGGGTCGTCGACTGCCTGGGCGATGGCGAGCTGGTTCTGCTTGTCGGCCAGGTCGGCCTCGGCCACGCGCAGGTCGGCCCAAGCCGATTGTGCCGAAGCCTCGGCCGACCGCAACGACGCACGCAGCGGCGGGATGGCGGCGCGCAGCGACGCGAGATCGCTGGTCGCCATCTCGATCTCCGCCTCGCGCAGCGCCACGTCGGCCTCCGCCCGGCTCGTGTCTACCGTGAACAGCGGATCGCCCCTGCGGATCTGATCACCAATGCCAACGTGCACGTCTGTGATGACCCCCGCCGTGTGCGCCGCGATCGCCAGAGCCTCGCCCGGCGGCTCGCTGGTACCGATGGCGCCGATGTAGGCCGTCCCATCCACTTCGATACTGGTATCGGCTGCCGTCGGTGCGGTCGTTGGCTGGCGGGGCGGCGTTTCGTCCGTCGTGATCGGCCGGTTCTTCACCACCAGCCCGGTTCCCATCACCAGGGCCGAGAGACCAACGAGCGGCAGCCCCCACGTCAGGAGCCTTGATCGAGTACTCATGGTCGCGACTCCTTCTCCGGCGTCTCGGTCCGCGTAATGCGACCGTCGGCCATGTGGTTGATGTGGTCGGCAAACTCGAAGATGCGGCTATCGTGCGTGACAACGATGACCGATCGGTCGCCCGCGAGCGCGACGTCGCGGAGCAGTTCCATCACGGTGTGACCCGATGCGGCATCGAGCGACGCCGTCGGTTCGTCGCATATGAGCAGGCTTGGCTCATGCACGAGCGCCCGAGCGATGGCGACGCGCTGCTGCTGCCCGCCCGATAGCTGCGAGGGCATCTTCCGCGTCTGGCCGTTCAGACCGAGCCGCTCGAGTAGCTCACGGGCCTTCTTCTCGGCCTTGGAGGTCGACTCGCCTTGAGCGACGAGCGGGAGCGCGGCATTTTCTTCAGCGTTGAGCGCGGGCAACAAGTTGAACTGCTGGAAGATAAAGCCCAAGCTGGCGAGCCGGAAGTCCGCCAGACGTCCGCCGCGCATCGTGCGAAGGTCCTTGCCGAGCACCTCGAGCACTCCCGCCTCGCAGGAGAGAATCGCGCCGATGACAGAGATGAGGGTGGTCTTGCCACAGCCTGATGGGCCGACGAGGAATGTCATCTTGCCTGCCTCGGCCGAGAAGTCAGTACCACGGAGCACCTTGATGCGTGTCTCGCCGGCGCGGAACGACTTCTCGATGCCCGTGCATCGCACGGCGAGCGTCGGGCCGGCGGACTTGTCGTGTGGCAGGGTGGCGGTCGTCATGGCATCACCCTCGGAAGACCGTGGCTGGATCAACGACCAGCACTCGCCGCATGCTGAGTATCGTGGAGCTGAAGACGATCACAGTTGCCATCACGGCAACGCCGATGGCGACCTCGGGCAGCAGGTAGAACCCACGCAGGGCGTCCACGTTCTTGGACGGCCAGTTGAAGAACTGCGAGGCGGCGAACAAGCCGAGCCCATAGCCGATGGCACCAACGAACGCGGCCTGGAACAGCGTCATGAGCAGAAGCCGTCCGTTGCGTACGCCGATGGCCTTGAGCGCCGCGTACTGCCGGAGATTCTCCGAGATGAACTGGTTGAACGTCAGCCCGACGATCGCAATCCCGATGAGCACGCCCAGGAACACGACGGTCCCGAAGCTCACCGGGATACCCGTGTTCTTGAGGATGTAGATAATCGACTCGAGCCGGAACTGATCGCTTGTGACTGCTTTCAGGCCCGTCTGCTCGGCGATGGCTGCGGCCACGGCTTCTCGCTGCTCCGGATCGGCGGCCTTGGCCAGCACGAAGCTGAGCTGGTTGCGCCCGTTATTGGTGTACTGGGTGGCCAGGCTGTAGCGGGTGTAGATCGTGAGGTTCGCGCTGAACGCCGGCGACGCGTCGACGATGGCGGCGATCCGCGCCCTCTGGTCGTTCAGCTCGATGACCCGACCAACGTCCAGCTCTTGTCCGGGGAAGAGCAACCGGAAACCAGCAGGATTCACCGCGATGCTGTCCGGCATCGTCAAATCTTCGATGGATCCGAGCAGGAACGCGTCTGGTACGCCAACAAGCGATGCGTCATCGATGCCCAAGATAATGGCATTCTCGAGCGTGCCCTCGCGCGTGCGAACCTGCACGTTGGCACGAAAGAACGGAACCGCCCAGGCAACGCCTTCCACACCTCGGACACGCTGCAAAGCCGTGTCGCGCAGCGGGAATGGCGCGTCGACCGTCTTGACGCTCGGGTCCATTACCCAGACGTCGGCCTCGCGGACGTCTCGAACTACGCTCGAGGCTCGGCCGAGCAACCCAAAGAAGATCGAGACCTGCTGGCAGACCAGCAGCGTGCTTAAAGCCACGCCGAAGACCAAGCCAAGGCACTTGGTGGAGTCTCCCAGCAGCATTCGTAGGGCCGTCCGAAGCATCAGGCGTGCCCTTCCTGCGCCTGGGCGTTTTCGGAAAAGCCATCGAGGCCCCGAATCGCAAACTCCGCCAGTGTTGCCGCCATGCGGTTGATACCAGCCTTCGTGGTTGGGGGCGGGTGCCCGAGGAGCGTGAGGATCTCGCGGCAGTGCTTGGCGTTCACGCAGAGCGCGATGACGCCATAGACAAGGTCGTCGTGCGTCTTCCGGCCGAGCTTCCTTCCGACCACCGCTCGGACGACTCGCGACATCTCGTCCTTGATCGGGCCGGCGCAGTGCTGCACGAACATGTCGAGTGCGCCGGGCGTGGGCGTAACTGTCTCGTGGGCGAGAAGCCGACCTGCCCAGGGGTGCGACTCGCTTTCGGTCAAGACCAGCCGCATGAACCAGGCGACGAGCTTTCGGAGCGCATCGCGTGGGTTGTCTCCATCTGCGAGCCTCGGCATGGGCTCTGCCGACACCATCTGCTCGGCCGCGACCGCCCACACCGCCAGGTACAGTCCTTCTTTGGAGCCGAAGTGGTACTTCACGGCCGAGACGTTGGCCCCCGCGGCATCGCAGATTGTCCGCACGCTGGCGGCTTGGAATCCGACCTTCGCGAATTCCTCTCCCGCGGTGTGCACGAGGCGTTCCCGAGTGTCGTCGGGGGCGGTTTGGGCTTGCGACTTGTGTGGTCCGGCTGTGGCCTTCATTCAAACACCTGTTTTGGTACAGATGTTTGAAAATAGCCGCCCGGCTGCCCCGGGTCAAACGCATGTTTTATTGCGATCGGGGAATCCTCAGTCTGGTCCGGCTGATCCCTGTGCAAGTCCCTGGTCCGGCTACCTCTCCGATCACTGGGCTCCGGCGGTCCGCGCAAGACAACGCCCGGACTCTTGCCCGGGCGCTGGTGCTTCGATTCATGTCGCCGCCGCGAGCTACTTCACATCGAAGCGATCCAGCATCATTACCTTGTTCCACGCGGCGATGAAGTCGTGCACCATCCGCTCGTGGCCATCGGCCGCGGCGTAGACCTCGGCCAGGTTTCGAAGGTGGGCGTTCGAACCGAAGATCAGGTCCATCCTCGTCGCGGTGAACTTGGTTTCGCCGGTTGCGCGGTCCTTGATGTAGAAGCCCATCTCCATGGGATCGGCCGCCTGCCATTCGTAGTCCATGCTGGTCAGCGTGGTGAAGAAGTCGTTGCTCAGCACGCCGGGCCGGTCGGTGAATACGCCGTGCTTCGAGTGGTCGAAGTTCTGATCGAGCACGCGCAGGCCGCCGACCAGCACGGTCCACTCGGGGGCGGTGAGCGTCAGCAGGTTGGCGCGGTCGAGGAACACTCGCTCGGGGGCGATGTCTATCTGAATGCTCGTGTCGATGTAGTTACGGAAGCCATCGACGACGGGCTTAAGCCAGTCGAAGCTCTCGGCGTCGGTCTGGGCATCGGTGCAGTCTGTCCTTCCAGGTGTGAATGGTACGGTCGCGTCGACGCCCGCGTCACTGGCGGCCTTCTCGATCGCGGCGCAGCCGCCTAGCACGATGAGATCTGCCAGCGAGACCTTCTTGCTGCCGCCCTGCGAGCCGTTGAACTCAGACTGGATCGTGCGCAGCGCTTCGATGACCCTGGTGAGTTCGTCGGGACGGTTCACGGCCCAGCTACGCTGCGGATCGAGTGCGACACGGGCACCGTTGGCACCGCCGCGCTTGTCGGAGTCGCGATAGGTTGATGCTGACGACCAAGCAGCCGAGACGAGCTCGGATACGCTCAGACCCTTGCTCAGGATCGCTTGCTTGAGGTTGGCGATGTCGCTCTCGCCCACCAGATCGTGGTCGACCGCCGGAATCGGGTCCTGCCAGACCAGATCCTCGGCGGGGACCTCTGGGCCCAGGTAGCGGCTCTTGGGGCCCATGTCGCGGTGCGTCAGCTTGAACCACGCGCGGGCAAAGCAATCGCTGAAGTAGTCGAAGTCGGCGAGGAACTTCTGGCAGATCGCGTTGTACGCGGGGTCGATCTTGAGGGCAATGTCGGTTGCGAGCATCATGAGCTCGTTCTGCTGGCCCTCAACGTGTGCATCGGGAGTCTTTGGCGCGTCATCGCTCTTTGGCTTGTATTGGATGCCGCCGGCCGGGCTCTTGGTGAGCTCCCAGTCGTACTTAAAGAGGTTCTCGAGGTACGCGTTGTCCCACTTGGTCGGCTCGGGTGTCCAAGCGCCCTCGATGCCACTGGTCATCGCGTACTGGGCGTAGCCGGTGCCCTCGGCATTCTGCCAGCCCATTCCTTGGGCGCTGATGGGCGCACCCTCGGGGGCGGGGCCGACCTTGTCGCCCGGGACCGCGCCATGGCTCTTGCCAAACGCGTGCCCGCCGGCGATGAGCGCGACGGTCTCCTCGTCGTTCATGGCCATCCGCGCGAACGTCTCGCGGATGTCGCCGGCGGCGGTGTGCGGGTCACCATCGCGCATTGGGCCCTCGGGGTGCACGTAGATCAGGCCCTGGAAGCTCGCGGCCAGCGGTGCTTCCAAGTCGTACTCGGTGTCGCCGGGCTTACCAGTCCATCGCTTGGTGCGGGTCACCATCTCGCCGGGGTGGTCGCCGCCCTGCTTGGCGGATCCCTTGAACTCCCCGACCGACTTGCCATCCCAGAACTCGCTGCCGAAGTACATGCCGCGATCGGGCTCCCACGCATCGATGCGACCGCCGCCAAAGCCGAAGGTCTTGAAGCCCATGTCCTCGAGCGCGACGTTGCCGGTAAGGATCATCAGATCGGCCCAGCTGAGTGCGGCGCCGTACTTCTGCTTGATGGGCCACATCAGGCGACGGCTTTTGTCGATGTTGCCGTTGTCGTCCCACGAGTTCGTCGGCGCGAAGCGCTGTAGCCCTGCGCTGGCGCCGCCGCGACCGTCGGCGATGCGGTACGTACCCGCCGCGTGCCAGGCCATGCGGACCATCTGTGGTCCGTAGTGCCCGTAGTCGGCCGGCCACCAGCTCTTGCTGTCCCTGAGCATGGTGCGGATGTCGGCCTTGACCTCGTCTAGGTTGAGGGCTGCGAAGGCCTTCTCGTAGTCCACGTCGCGCAGCGGATTGGCCTGGGGCGGATTCTGGTGGAGCAACTCGACGGGCAAGCGGTTCGGCCACCAGTCGCTGATCGTCGGCCCCGAACCGAAGGCGCCGCCCACGCGGCCGCCGCGAAAGGGGCATTTGCCTGTGCCCTGGCCGGTGGAGCGGGACGAGGTGTCCATGGTGGTCATATTGGTGTCTCCTTCATGCTCGGAAAGTCGCTGGGCCGCCCCTTGCCCGGGAGCGGCAGCGATCTGGAATGATTCTAAACTAGAGGATCAGGATACCCCCCAGGGCCACCAAAGGCCATGTCGCCATGTGCGGATAGGGGATTGCCAGATAAGTCGAACGTGCAGCATGGTCGCTTCCCTGTTCGATACGCTTATGTGTGATGAGCTACCCGACTATCACCGCGAGCCATCCGCTGCGCCAGGAGCTCATCGAGCCCTACTTGGAAGCCCACCCCCACTACCCGAACCTGCTGTTCGTGACCGTCAGCGGCGCCCACCTCTACGGCTTCGCATCTCCAGACAGCGATTATGACCTGCGCGGTGCGCACGTGATCGACCTTGAGAGCATGATCGGTCTTGATACGCCGCGGGAGACGTACGAGGTGCTCGACCGCGACGCCGAGGTCGAGATGGACTTGGTGACCCACGATGTCCATAAGTTCTTCACGATGCTGCTCGGGCGCAACGGATACGTGCTCGAGCAGATCGTCTCGCCGTTGGTCGTGCACGCGGGTGAGGGCTTCGCCGAGCTGCGCGACGTCGCGATGCGCTGCCTGACGCGGCATCACCGCCACCACTTCCGGAGGTTTGCAAGCAATCAGTGGGAGAAGGTGGCGGGCCCGAGCCAGGGCACGGTGAAGGGTCTTCTCTACAGTTACCGCCCACTACTCGCGGGTATCCACCTGATGGAAGACCAGGTGATGGAGAGCAACCTTCGCACGCTCAACGAGAAGTTTCGCGTGTCCATGATCGACGAACTCATCGAACGCAAGGTGACCGGGGCCGAGACCCAGCCACTGGGCGAGGCGGACCTTGGCTTCCATCACGAGCAGTTTGCGACGCTGAACGAGCGGCTGGAAGCAGCAGCCGAGAAGAGCGGGTTGCCCGAGGCCCCGCCCCGCCAGGCTCGCACGCAGCTCAACGACCTGCTCGTTCGGCTGCGGAAGGCCGCCACCGTTTAGTCGACCCAGCGCACGACCGCTTGCTTCTTCTTGCCGCGCTTGAGCACGGTCAGGCGATCATGCAATAAGTCATCGGCGGTGATCGGCGAAGAACCGTCGTGGGGATTGCCGTTGACGCGGATGGCGCCGGCGGCAAGGAACTCACGGGCCTCGCGCTTGCTCGAGGCGAGTTCGGTTGCCAGAAGCAGATCGATGAGCTGGAGTCCTGCTGCAAGGTCGGCACGCGGGTGGTTGATGCTCGGTGCGTCGGCGATAGCAGCTTCCAGCCCGTCCGCATCCAGCGACGAAAGGTCGCCTGAGAACAACGCCTCGCCCGCGCGCAGCGCGCTGCTGGCCTCGTCCTCGCCGTACCGGAGTGTGGCGGCCTGGCTCGCGAGCGTCTTCTGCGCGTACCTGCGGCCGGGCGCCTGCTCGTGGCGGCGCATGATCTCCTCGATCTCACTGCGGTCCAGCAGCGTGAAAATCTTGAGGAATCGCTCGACGTCCGCGTCGGCGGTGTTGAGCCAGAACTGCGAGTACTCGTAGCAGGTTGTGCGTTCCTTGGTGAGCCACACCGCACCGCTCTCGCTCTTGCCAAACTTGGAGCCGTCGGCCTTGGTCACAAGTGGCACCGTGAACCCAAAAGCCGCGGCCCTGCGTTCGAGCTCTTCCCGCACGACCGTGTCGCCCGCCTCCGTGCTTAGCCACGCGGGCCGTTGCCGGGTCATGGGAAGCTCGACCATCAGCCTGCGAATGAGATCGATGCCCGAGACGATATTTCCCCACTGGTCGCTGCCGCCGCACTGCACGGTGACCTTCTTGGTCAGGTGTAGATGCGCGAAATCGAGCGACTGGAGGATCATGTAGCTGAACTCGGTGAAGCTGATGCCCTGCTCGCGGCCGTGCAGCCGGTCACGGACTGAGTCCCGCTGGATCATCTGGTTCACGCTGAAGTGCTTGCCGACGTCTCGCAGGGCGTCGAGGAAGCTGACCTTGCCAAGCCACTCGAGGTTGTTCAGGATCGGAGGATCGGCAAGGCCGGCGCCCGCGAACACGCTGCCGAAGATTGGCCGCTGGGCGTGCACGTTGCTCTCGATCCCGTCACGACTGATCAGGCTCCGCTCCGCAGATTTGCCCGAAGGATCGCCGACGAGCCCGGTGCCCCCGCCCATGACCACCACCGGCTCGTGCCCGGCCCGGGCCACGTGGACAAGGGTCATGATGGGCACGAGATTGCCGATGGTCAGCGAGTCGGCGGTCGGGTCGAAGCCGCAGTAGATACGGCGTGGCCTGTCACCGTCACGAAGGTTCAGGTGCTCTGCGAGCCCCTCCTCGTCGGTGCACTGGTGGAGCAATCCCCGCCAGCGGAGCTCTTCGAGCAGATCGATCTTTTTCGAGGTCTCGGGCATGGGCCGTGATGGTATGGTCGATGGTCCAGGCCTGCTTGGCTACCCACACCCCGCGTCGAACTCGTTCTGGAAGGCGAGGAAGTCGAAGATCGTGAGCACCCCATCGCCATCGAAGTCGGCTATCGAGATGTCGCCGGCATCGAAGGCGTTCTGGAAGCCAAGGAAGTCGAAAATCGTGAGCACGCCATCGCCATCGATGTCCGCCCGGCAATCAGAATCGCACTCAACCAGCGGGTTGGCCACGATAAATCCCAACAGTGGATCGTCGAAGCCATCCCAGATGCGCTGCTGCACCTCGAATTGCTCGAGCGTGCCCCAGCACACGTTGCTCGCGTCGATATCGCCTTGGCCAGGGATGATGCCGAGGTCCATGTTATTGAAAATGTCTTGGCCGCGATCGGCCTCGTTGTCGGCAAACACGTTGAACCCGCGGGTATCCGGATCTCCCGCGAAGCTGATGCCCGTCGAGCCGCCATCGACGAACACACCGCCCCCGTCGCTGGCCGAGTTGCCCTCGAAAGTGCTCGCCTCGAACACCACGTCCGGGCTCTCGAGCACGTAGACCGCCCCACCGCGCTCTGCCGAGAGGTTGTCGGTAAAGCGTACATCCGAGAACACTGCACCGGGGGACTCTTCGATGAATGCGGCACCACCATCAACCAACGAGTCATTGCGGGTGAAGTCCACGTCCGTCACCGTGACGCGCGCGCTAAGCCGCAGCATGAGCGTGCCACCTCGGGGAAGTAGTTGCTGCTGCGTGTCATTCGCCTCGAACACGCACCCCTCGATGACCGCGTCGTCGCCCCTGAAGATCGAGAGGCCGGCGGCGGCAGGAAAGCCAGTGCCAGGGGAGATGTTGCCTCGGAACTCGCAATCGATGATCCGCATCCGCGGGACATCGGATAGGAACGCGCCGCTGTCTCCGTTGTCGATGAATGAACACTCGCGGATCTCAACATCCTCGCTTTCGTTCACGATAAGGCCCCTGGCGGGATTGCCATCGAATCGAACCGCTTCGAGCTTCAGGCGATCTGTGCGACTCGTGCTCAACCCTACGGAAGTCGCGCCTTCCAGTGTCCCGCCATTGATGGTCACGTCCGGCGCATCCGAGACAAACAGCATGATGCCGCCATCGGAAACGTCCACCCTCGTCAGGACGTGCCCTCGGCCTCGAACGATATTGATGCCGCCGAGGCAGTCCCGCGATTGTACATCGGTGACGTGGAGTTGCTGATCGCTCTCAAGAGTGGCGGAGACCGCGAAAAGGCACTCGTGCATCTCGGTGTCTCGCACGACGGCCACACCCTCCTCGAATAGGAGCGCTGTGGTGGCGAAGGTGAACTCCGCGTGCTCCACAATCGATCCGCTGACGTAGGCCCCTGTATCGGGGTCGACCTGCCCATCAACGGCGAATTGCGTGAAACAGACGCCCTGCCATTGACTACGCGCGGGATCGGGCGCACTCGGCTTGAAGACGATCGGCTCGCTGGCAGTGCCGCGGGCGACGAGCGTGCCGGTCCCGAACGAGGCCGAACCAACATCTATGCCCAAGTCGTCGTCGAACTCCACGGTGACGCCCGGCTCGATCGTCAGCGTGGCGTCATCGCCCACGATGATGTTGCTCACGATCTGATACGGGCTGCCAGCGGCGGTCCATGTCACATCGTCGAGAATCGGGCCGCCGACGGGTGTTTGCGCCAGTGCAACAGATGCCCCGTAACCAAACATGATCGCAAGCAAAGACCGTGTGGCCAGCCCGATCCGACCGTGCATTGCCATCATCCCCGTACCTCCAAGAGCAGCTACCTCCCGCAGTCGAGCAGGGTCGAGCGGCTGTTCTGGTCATGGTAACGGAAGATGCCGAAGTTGGAGCCGGTGATTTTGGGACAGCGAGTCGATCGCTTCAGTACCTACCGTGGCTCGGGCTGCCAATCCTCGCTCGTCGCCTGATCGGCCCACCGCCGCATATCGCGGAGGTCCTGCCATCCGAGCACCTCGGCGTGGCCGTCGAGCATGGCGGCGACCGCCGTTCCACCCCCGCCACCGGGGTGGCGCAGGCTCACGAAACCGCTGTTGAGGCCTGGGTTGGGCGCACGATCGTCGTAGCTGTCCTGCCAGCCAGCGCCGAAGGTCGGAGCCTCAACCCTGAAGAAGCCCTCCGGATCTGGGAGCTCCTCGATCGTGCCCGGGCCACGGAAGCGAGCCGAGGCGAAGGCGATGACCTCTGTCGGCCTGGTGGCCTGGTCGTCACGCTCCAGGAACACCTTGCCAAAGACCCGCTGGCTCGTGCGATCGCCAAGGTGGTTCACACTCCCACCGACGTAGGCAACGTTCATGCCCAGCGTGGGATAGAGGCTTACGACGTACTGGAAGTCGGCGCGGCGATCGCGCAAGGCTGCGAGCGCTGATTCGTCGTAGAGACCTCGGAAGTTGTAGTCGAGGTACGGAGCCAGCCTCCACGGATACCGCTGTGCGATGCGTGGATCGCTGATGGATTCGCCGAGATCGTCGACTGGTGCATCGCGGCCTGCGACGTCGCGCACATCGGGCATGCCTGTGAGCAAGCGGCCGTCGTTGTCCTGGGCGTAGAGCTGGAACGCGATCATCGTCTGCTGGGCGGCTGCCAGCTCCCTGGTCGACTTGGCCAGACCACGGGCGGCGCCGAGGCTGGGAAGCAGGATCGAGATGAGGACGGCGATGATCGCGATGACGACGAGCAGCTCGATCAGAGTGAAGGCAGCGTGTCGGCAGCGGGTGTGCATCATGGCCACTGAGATGATTCCTGTGAAACCAGAATTATTCTTGACTGGCAGCGAAGGAGATTCAATACTACGCAACTGAGACTCAATCGCAACCAGAAACCGGGCCAGTTCTTCGGCCCAGCCAAGAGGAGACCCGTCCATGCCACGCTTTGCGATCGCTCCAGCCGCTCTACTTGCTCTTGCCGGTGCCACGCTGGCACAGTCCGGCGCGATCTCGCTCTCGTTCGACGAGCCCGATCGCGATCGCTGGAACTACCCGTTCAGCGCCACGCCCGGCACGCGGACCAATGCGACCGTCTTCGGCGCGACGGGCATCGAGGGCTTCGACGATCGTGATGGCCAGTTCGTCATTGGCTTCGACACAGCGAGCGAGATTCCCACGGGGCTTGGTGCTGGCGCGTTCCGCGTGATATCAGCTCGCGTGACGCTGGTGATCGACAACGACCTGCAGTTTGTGTACGACGATTCGGCGGACCCGCTCGCGAGCTTCTTCCCGATCGATGACCCCGACTTCGTGGAGGATACCACGCCCGGCCGCCCCATCGAGCTGTACGCGACCGGCTATCGCAATGGATTCACGATCGAGAGCTGGCAAGAAACCAGCGAGTTCGGCGGCATCCCGACCATTCCGCCGGCCGAGGGCGCCCGTAACGCGTTTGCCGCGTTCTATGCCGGCGTAGACGACGTCGTTGATCTCTCGCGTCAGGTGCGTGAGCGGATCGACAGCACGCCCTTGGCGATTGGCCAGACCGATGGCGTCTCGGTCGGCGAGTTGGTGCCAGCAGAAACCGTGTTTGCGTTCGACATCGACACGTGTGCTCCCGGGGCGGCGGCCTTCTTCGACGCCTCGCTGGATGCGGGTAAGGTCAACCTGACCGTGACGAGCATGCACAGCGCCGAGCTTGGCTCGACGGAATTCCCGTCGTTCTTCACCAAGGAGAACGCGATCAGCCCGATCTTGGGCTATTCGCCTCGACTCGAGCTGACCGTAATTGCGGTCGATGACGCGGACATCAACGGAGACGGCGACCTGAGCATCTTCGACTTCCTGGCGTTCCAGAACGCCTTCGATGCGGGCGATCCCCTGGCCGACTTTGATGGCAACTGCACGCTCGACATCTTCGATTTCCTGGCGTTCCAGAACGCCTTCGACGCCGGCTGAGCCGCTACGATTGGCCGTCACAGGAGCCAGAAACGCATGCAACACCCACCCACGCACACCGGGCCGGCCGAGGCCGCGACCGGATTCGCTTCCACACTCAAGGACAGCACCTGGGACCTGCACCAGCAGGCCGAGAGCGGCGATCTGCAGAAGCGGCTCGTCAAGGGCGAATTGGGCAAGCACGAATACGCCGCCCATCTGGGCCAGCTCTATCTCGTCCATCGCACGCTCGAAGGGTGCCTCGACGATGCTTCGTGCGATCAAGTGAAGGCCCTCAACAGCGAGGACCTGCACCACACCGGCAAGCTCGAGGCCGACCTGGCGTTTTTGTCGGTCAATCCCTCCGATGTCCAGCCCGTGCCGGCGACGCAGAGCTTTACGAGCTGGATCCAGGACACCGCCCGCGAGCACCCAACGGCGCTCATTGGCGTCCAGTACGTGCTCGAGGGCTCGACCAATGGCAACGGCTTCATCGCAAAGAAGATCGGTCCCGCGCTCGGCCTCGAGCAGGACGGGGTTCGTTACCTGAACAGCTACGGCTCCGCACAGCGCGAGACTTGGGCTCGCTTCAAGAGCCGGCTCGATACGCTCGATCTCAGCGAAGAGTCTCGCGAACGCGTCGTGGCCGCTGCTCGACGGACGTTCGAAGGTGTTCGGGACATCAACCGAGAATTGCTCGAGTTACTGGCCGGACACGCCAAGCCGGCCGGCGCCTGACGTGATCCATAGAGTCTTTGGAGACCCGCTTGCAAGCGGGTTTTTCAATGCCCGATCAAGCGAGTGGCTAGCATCGACCTCGATCCATGCTGATCGCCCACCGGCAAGGGGACACCCGTGATACAACCAATCACTCGTGGGGTGCGTAAATCTGGTGCGTACCGAGCACTGGTAGCCAGCGCCGCCGTCGCGACCGCGTCCATCGCGTTATCCATGGCTAGCGGCTGCGATCGCTCCGAAGCGTCGCAGCCACCCCCTCCGCCCACGGTTGAGGTAGCTTCGCCGACGCAGCGCACGATTACCGAGTACTTCTTCTACACAGGTACGCTCGAACCAGTGGACTTCGTACAGATCCGCGCCCGAGTGGGCGGGGAACTCGAGACGATCCACTTCCAGGAGAGCAGCAACGTCTCTGAAGGCGACGTGCTCTTCACCATCGAGAAGGAGCCGTACGAGCTGGCCGTCGGACAGGCCACGGCTGCACTCGAACGGGCCGAGGCCGCCCAGGCCTTGGCTGATGTGCGTGTGCAGCGGCTCGAGAAGGCATTCGAGAGCGGTGCGGCCAATGAACTCGAGTTGTTCGAGGAAAGAGCCAAGCTCAAGCAGGCCCAGGCCGATGTGCTCGCACAGCAAGAAGCGCTCAAGGCTGCGGAACTCGATCTCTCGTACACCGATGTTACCTCGCCCATCTCAGGCCGAATCGACCGCCACTTTGTGGATCGCGGCAACCTGGTCGGTGCTCAGCTTGCCGGCGGGGGTGAGGCCACGCTCTTGGCCACCGTCGTCACGATGGACCCCATCCACGTCAGCTTCGATGTGAGCGAAGCCATCGCACTGCAGTACCTGTCGGTTGGCAACGACGGCCGGGCCGGTGAGGCCTATCCACCCATCGAGCTCGCGCTCGCCGACGAAACGAACTACCCGCACGCGGGCCGCGTCGACTTCGTGGACAACCAGCTCGACGGATCGACGGGCACACTGCTCGTGCGGGCCGCACTCGACAACCCGACCGGCAAGCTATACCCGGGCCTTTTTGCTCGCATTCGCGTGCCGTGGCAGGAGCGCGACGACGCGCTGTGTGTGTTCGAGGAGGCGGTCGGAACCGGTCTCGAGGGCAAGTTTCTGCTGATCGTTGGAGAAGGCAACGTTGTCGAACGCCGCCCGGTTGAATTGGGCGAGCGGCAGGATGATGGCACGATCGTCGTCCTCACAGGCCTCGAGCCGGGCGAGACATACATCGTGCGAGGCCTGCAAAAAGCCCGTCCGGGTGCACCGGTGACTCCGACGCCGTTCGGCCAATCGCCGGTTGTTCCAGATGCGCCCGCTGCGCAGGACACCGAGACCGCAGAGCCGGAGCCCGCCTCGTGATCTCGAAGTTCTGCATCGATCGACCGATCTTCGCCGCCGTGGTCGCCATCGTGATGGTCCTTGCTGGCGGGCTTTCCACGGTTGTGCTGCCAATTGAGCAGTATCCAGAAGTGGCACCGCCCACGGTTCGAGTTACGGCGAGTTATCCGGGCGCCGACGCCAAGACCGTCGCCGAAACGGTTGCCGCTCCGATTGAACAGCAGGTCAACGGTGTTGAAGACATGATCTACATGTCTTCTATCTCGGCCGATGACGGTTCCTACACGTTAACCGTGACGCTTCGGGTCGGCGCAGATGTTGATATGGCCGCCGTTCGCATTCAAAACCGGGTAGCCGCCGCAGAGCCGCGACTGCCCGAGGCCGTGCGCTCGCAGGGCATCAGTACGGACAAGCAATCGACCAGCTTGCTGATGCTCGTTGCACCGCACTCCCCCGACGGCCGCTTCGACCAATTGTACTTGAGCAACTATGCTCGCATCTTTATGGTCGATCGTCTCGCGCGCGTGCCCGGCGTCGGTTCGGTCACCGTGTTCGGCGCCCAGGACTACGCCATGCGTGTCTGGCTCGACCCCGAGCGCCTGGCCGCCCGAGACCTAACGACGTCGGAGGTGATCGCCTCGCTGCGCGAGCAGAATGTGCAGGTCGCCGCCGGCAAGATCGGTCAGCGCCCGACTGCCGACGACTCCGGGTTCCAACTTACGATCACCACGCAGGGACGTCTGCAAACTGCCGAGGAATTCGGTGAGGTTATTTTGCGCATCGGCGAGGATCGGCGTGAGATCCGTTTGCGTGATGTCGCTCGCCTCGAGCTCGGCAGCCAGAGCTACGACAGCTTTGCACGATTCAACGGCATGGAGGCCCCGGTCATCGGCATGTACCAACTGCCGGGATCGAACGCGCTCGATGTCTCCCAGGGCGTACGTGATGCACTGGACGAGCTCTCGGTCGACTTCCCCGAGGGATTCGAAGCACCGGTCTTCTATGACTTCACCGACTTTGTGGGCGCATCGATCAAGGAAGTGATCGTCACGCTGATCATCGCTTCGGCGCTCGTGTTCGTGACGGTCTTCGTGTTCCTGCAGGACTTCCGGGCGACGCTGATCCCCGGCGCGGCAATTCCGGTCTCGATCATCGGCACGCTCGCAGTGCTACTGGGTCTTGGCTACAGCATGAACATGCTGACGCTCTTCGGCCTCGTGCTCGCAATTGGTATCGTGGTCGACGATGCGATCGTAGTTGTAGAGAACACGTCGCGCCTCGTCGAAGAGGAGGGTCTTGGGGCCAAGGACGCGGCACGCAAGTCAATGCAGGAGATCACCGGACCGGTTATCGCGACCACGCTCGTGCTACTCGCGGTATTCGTGCCCACTTCGATCCTCCCCGGAATCACGGGCGAGTTGTACCGCCAGTTTGGCGTCACGCTTTCGGTCGCCACCGTGCTTTCGAGCATCAACGCCCTTACGCTGAGTCCCGCACTGTGCGGCGTCTTGTTGCACAAGCGTTCCGGAAAGCAGTTTGTCGCTTTCCGCGCATTCAACGCGGTGATGGATCGGCTGATCACGTCCTATGGCTGGCTCGTGGGCAAGGCATTGCGGCTGTCCCTGTTGGCACTCATCGCGTTTGCGGGCATGGTAGTTGGCGTGATCTTCTTCTTGAAGACGACGCCGACCGGCTTCATCCCACTCGAAGATCAAAAAGCATTCTTCGTGAACATTGGCCTGCCGCCGGCTGCTAAGGTTGCGCGCACGGATGAAGTGATCAAGAAGGTTGAGGCAGAGATCCAGGCTACGCCGGGTGTTGCCGGTGTGGTCACCATCGGTGGGTACTCGTTGCTCACCAACGCGAACGAGCCGAATAGCGGCACCGCGATCGTGCTTCTGGAACCTTGGGAAGACCGTGAGACTGCAGAACTACGAATCGAGGGCTTGCTTGCGGGGCTGACGCCGCGCCTCATGGCCATCCCCGAAGCGGTCGTGTTCCCATTTCAGCCGCCAGCTATTCCTGGACTGGGTACTTCCGGTGGGTTTGAGATCCAGATCCAGGACCGCGCCAGCGCAGGTTTGGATGTGCTGGAGACCGTCTCAGGTGATGTGATCGCGCGGTCGAGTGAGTCAGGTCGTCTCCAGAACGTATTCACGGGCTACAGCGCACAGACTCCCCAGTTGTTCCTTGACCTCGATCGGACAAAAGCTCAGCGTTCGGGCGTATCACTCGAGACGATCTTTACGACGCTCTCTGGGAACATGGGCTCTGCGTACGTCAACGACTTCAACGCGTTCGGCCGTACCTACCAGGTCCGCGTCCAGAGCGAGCCGGCTTTCCGGCAGGATCCTGGAGACGTGCTGCTGCTCCAAGTGCGCAACCGAGATGGCGCCACGCTGCCGTTGTCTTCGGTCGCTGAGCTACGCGAGACGGTTGGTCCTTCGACACTCTATCGCTACAACCTATATCCGTCGGCCAAGATCTCTGCTGACCCCGCCGCAGGTGTGAGCACTGGGCAAGCAATGGCTGAGATGGAAGCTCTGACAAGTGCCACGTTGCCATCGGGCTTCGGCTATGAGTGGACCGGCACGGCCTTCCAGCAAAAGGAGGCCGGCAACCTCGCGCCCATCGTGTTTGGGCTTGCGATCGTTTTTGTCTACCTGTTCCTCGCGGCTCAGTACGAGAGTTGGATCCTGCCGATCACGATCATGGCGACGATCCCGATCGGTATTCTCGGGGCGCTCGCCGCCACGGTGCTGCGCGGCATGGACAACAACGTCTACACGCAGATCGGCCTGGTCCTGCTCGTCGCGCTCGTGTGCAAGAACGCCATCCTTGTTGTGGAATTCGCAGAGCAGGTCCGCAAGGGCGATGGCAAGAGTCCCGGCAAGCCCGTCGCTGAAGCCACGGTCGAGGCGAGCAAGCTGCGCCTGCGGCCCATCCTCATGACCGCTCTGTCGTTTGTGCTGGGCACGGCCCCACTGCTGATTGCCAGCGGCGCCGGCGCCAACAGCCGCCAGGCCATCGGTACCGCCGTCTTCGGCGGCATGGTACTGGCGACCGCCGTGGGCGTGCTGTTCATCCCGGTGCTGTACGGGCTGATCCGGCGGATCTTCAAGGGCGGAACTGCCGCGACTGCAAGTTCTTAACAACCAGCTCCGAACTCATTCTGGAAGGCCAGGAAGTCGAACAGCGTCAACGCTCCGTCGCCGTCAAAGTCGGCGGCGAGGTCCCCGCTGGCGAACGCGTTCTGGAACGCGAGGAAATCGAAGATATCCAAGCGGCCGTTGCCGTCGAAATCAGCCCGGCACGCGCTAGCCACGACTGTCGCCGTGAGTCGGACGATCGCCTCGGTCCGGTCCGGGTCGTTGCTGACGACCCGGAGTTCCGTATCAAGGTCGCCGGCAGTCGTTGCTTGGAGCGTGATGGGCACGAACTCCGTCGGCGACCCAGCGGGAACCTCGAACAGATCGAGCGGTGTGCTGAAGGGCGATGGCGCGACAACCGTGAATCGCAGCGGCTGGATGCCTTGAGCGCTCCACAGCCCAAGGCTCCCGAGATTTCCGACAGGTAGGTCGAGCGTGACTTCCTCACCGACCTCCACCTCGCCAAAGTTCAGGGACGCGAGTGTACCGATCTTGGCGGGCACCAGCAGATCGACAAAAACCGGGAGGTGCCCGAGCGAACCGCCTGGCGCATCGCGCAGTGCGCGGGCAATGATCGGGCCGACCATGTCGTTGCTCAGGCTGATCGGGTCGTCGAAGCTCGTGCCATCGTTGCCCCAAGTGCGGTAGCTGTGATTAGGGTCGTTGAACGTGCTGCGACTGAAGGCTCGCGACACGTCACCAACGTACTCGATTCCGTCGCCGTCGAACAGGTCATCGTTCACCAGGATGAAGTCGAAACGGTCGTCCATTTGTGACACCGGATCTTGCGTGTGTAAGAAGCGGAACAGCGAGCTGTCGTTCCACGAGCCCGGGCTGGCAATCGGGTCAAAGAACCGACCATTGTTGTCTGGCTGGTTCTCGATCAGGAACTCGTATGCCTCTTCACTCGAGCTGCGGATGTTCAGGTCGCCGAGCAGCATGATGTGCGTGCCTTCGGGTAGGTCTTCTGCATCGTCGCGAATGGCCTGGGCTTCTGCTTCGCGACGGTCGCGGTCGGTGCCCGAGGTGCCTGCCTTCATGTGCGTGCTATAGATGCTGAGCACGGGCGTGTCATAGCCGGCGATTGCGAGGTCGTACCGCATGGTGTTGCGCGGCGGCCGCGGCGAGCTACCGCCGGGCGATGCGACAACGACGTCGCGAATAGAGACGCGCGACGTGCGGTATGCCAGCGCACTGTCGGTCGTAGGGCCGTCGATGAACGCCGCGAGTGCCCAGTCTTGGCCGCCGCGGGGGTCAGCGTTCAGGATGGGTGGCAACAGGTTTGCCGCCGAAGCGCCGGTGATCTCCTGAAATACCAGGACGTCCGGTCGGAGGGACCGCCCATCGAACTCGTCGAACAGCGCTGTGCGAAGGGCCGCGTTGCGGTCCGCATCGGTGCCATTGAAGTTCGTGAGGTTCCAGGTCGTGACGCGCAGCTGCGCAGTCGCGGGAGCCGCGAGAGTCAGAATCAGGAGTATGGCAGCCTTGAAGCCGAGTCTGAGCATCGAATCCTCCGTGTGACTGCAGATTCTACGATGGGTGGGCTAGGGCTTCGGCCCATTGCCAGAGGATCGCCGCGAGATTGCGCACTTTTCGGGTCGCCAAGGTCCGAAGACATCGTGATTCCGCTAGGAGGCGCCACCTATGAACCGAGCTCTCGCGATTGGCTGCACTCTTGGGTTCGCCCTGCTCGCTTTCGGAGCTGTTCCGGCTCAAGACGCCCCGCCTGCCCAGTTGCGCTGGCACGAGGTCGAGACTGACGCTGTGATGGCCCTGCTTGCCGAGCTACCCACGGAGCGTGCGGGATATCGCTCTCCAGAAGATGCCGAGGGCCTGCGGCAAACCGAAGAGCTCGTGATTCAGAAGCTGCGAATGTTGGGCTACGCCCCCGAGACCCAGGACGTGCCCCTGCCGGAGCGACTGGCGAGGATTACGCCCGATGACGTTCCGACGCCGCGGAACATCTGGGTCGATCTACCAGGTGAGGGCGAGCTGGCTTCCGAGTGGCTCATCGCGATGGCGCACACGGACGCGTACTTCGGGTCCCCGGGGGCGGACGACAACGGGACGGGCGTCGTTGCGCTGCTCGAAGCCGCGCGACTGCTGCGCGAGCGTTCAAGGCAGCGGAGCATCCGCCTCCTGTTCACGACGCTGGAAGAAACCGGCCTCATCGGGGCGCGACAGCATGTGGTCGAGCACATCGGGCCCGCGGTGGACGGCGGCGAGATGACGGTTTACGGAGCGATCTCGCTTGAGATGCTCGGCTACTACAGCGACGAGCCCGGAAGCCAGCGTTCGCCGCTGCCGCCAATAGGCGGGTTCGAGCCGCCCGATCGCGGCGACTTCCTCGCCATCCTTGGCGTCAAGCGGCACCAGCCCTTCACGCAAGCCCTTGCGACCGCGATGCTCGAAGCCGAGCCTGAGGCGGGCGTGCTGGCGATCGATTTCTTCGTTGTGCCGCCTCCCGACTTGATGCGGTCGGACCATGCCGAGTTCCTCTTACGCGGGTGGCCGGGTGCGATGCTGACCGACACGGCCAACTTCCGCAACCCCAACTACCACACGGCCAACGACACCGTGGAGACGATCGATCGTGCTCGATTCGCTCGGGCGGTGTCGCAGGTCATCGGTGCCATGGATGCGCTCGCCAATCCGCCGGCACCTCTTCAGGATGAAGATGCGAAAAAGCACGACGCCGAGACACCGTGAGGCATCGCAGCGCCGCGCTCTCTCTCCAATCCGCAAATCCTGACGCCCGAGAAATCGGGCGTTCAACGCTTAGTTTGCTGCGTTGGCGTCCTTGATCATCGCTGATACGGCCGAGTCGAGTTTCTCAGGTGTCTCGTACACGCCGCGCACGATCTCCTCACGGACGCGGAGGACCAGGTCTGCCCTGATCTCGCCGGCGTCGCGGCCGGCTTGGGCCTGCGGGGAAAGATCGACGCGATCTGGCTGGCGTCGAGGGCTTCCCGCTTCGCGGCCTGGCTGGTCAGCCGCAACCGGACGGTTGAGCGGCCGGGGCTCGATGTTGCGAGCGTGGCCCCCTGATTGGACGTGGCCGATGTCTGACATGGGGTGTGGTCTCCGGACTGAATCTCTCGTACGCATTAACGAAACAACCCCTCTCTTCCCTCGCGGCTGGCAACGACAAAGCGCCGGAAGGCGACGCAGCCCCCCGAA
Organism: Phycisphaerales bacterium; assembly: GCA_965227775.1. Taxonomy (GTDB): domain Bacteria; phylum Planctomycetota; class Phycisphaerae; order Phycisphaerales; family UBA1924; genus JAHCJI01. Next base: position 2,594,122 of record OZ245777.1, on the reverse strand, counting down.
CTCGACATCCCTGCCTCACGCTTGAGCGACGGTTCCCTCGCCGCTCCACCACCGCTCTCTCCGTCCGATGCCCCATCCCTGGGACGCCATCACTATCGTCCGAGCCGATGCGACCGCTACAAAGATCGACCCCGTAGCCAAGAATGTCTCAAGTCGGCCCTGGAGACTCGTGAGGCGGGGTCGAGAGGCCGTAGAGTGTCCCTAGGCAGGTCTCCGCGGGCGAGAATCATCGCAAATTAATTTGGGCACAGGGTGACAAATGATAGGTAAAAGTACGGCATTCTGCGTCGGACAAGTATTGAGCAACGGGGCGGCCCTCTTTTGGGCGCTCACGGGAGTTCTGCTTGCGACGCTCGCCGGGTGTGCCGGGGGGAGCCCATCGCCGGCCGGTGTCGACCCTGAAGAGGGCCGGGAGCTCTTCGGCGGTGGCAGCTCGGCCCGAGAGTCAGGCGACTGGACGATCGTGCTCGCGGCGTTCCGCGGTCAGGAAGCCCCGCAAGCAGCCCAATTCGCCCTCGGCCGCGTGACCCAGGAAGCGGGGCTGACAGACGCCCGCCTGGAGGAGCGCGGCGAGGCCATCGTGCTGACGTACGGGCGCTTCGATGGGCCTGATGATCCGAGTGCGGCCACCGAGCTCGCGCGATTGCGAGCGATCGAGATGCGAGGCGTCAAGCCCTTTGAGCAAGCGCTGTTGACTCCGCCCAAGCCCAGGGCGGGCTCGAACCCTCAGTACGACCTGCTGAACGTGAGCCAGACCTACGGACCCGGATACGCCTATACGCTGCAGATCGGCAGCTATGGACGCAGCGATGGGCGGCAACCGAGCGAGTCGGAGCGTCAGGAGGCCCGGCGGGCGGCGGAGCGGGCCGTTGCCACGCTTCGGAGCGAGGGCGAGCAGGCCTTTTACTTCCATGGCCCGAACTTCAGCAGCGTGACGGTCGGCCTGTTTCGGGCTGAGGATGTCAACCCGCAGACAGGGCTTCGGAGCGCCGCGTTCTATGACATGCAGGAGAAGTTCCCGTACAACCTGCTCAACGGCGCCCAGCGGACGGTGAGGCTCGAGGGAGCAGCCGCCCAACCCCAGCGGAGCGTGCTGGTTCGGATTCCGACTCGATGATGGCTAGCGGGCCGAGCCGACGAATTGGATCCAGCGTGGCTCGATCTCGAAGCATCGCCACTGCCCGTCTGCGTCCAGCTCCCAGTGCAGCCGCCACCACGAGTAATGGGTGCGACTGAAGGAGTCCGAATCGACGCCCACGCGAACGAGCGTGCGACCAACGTTCGGGCCGTCGATGGTGGCCTGGCGATCGAGGATTTGCCACTCGTTGATCTGGAAGCGGTGACGCAGCCGGGATTGGGCCTGATCGATGATCTCGCCTCGGCCATCGATCGATGCCAGCACACGCTCGATGTCGCCCGAGGTTTGCAAGCGAGCATCTTCCGAAAGCATGCGCTCCAGCGCGGTGGTGTCCACGGCGGCGGTAGCTCCGATCAGCTCCTCGCTCCGCTCGAGCAGGCGTTCCCGCTCGGTCGTGATGAGAGCGGCTGTGGCGAACACGGCACCTGCGAGCACGGCCAGCACGCTGGCCACCAGAACGCCCCTTCGGCGCTGGCCGAGGCGGGCAAACGCGATGGCCGCGACGATCGCCAGCACGGCAAGAACGATCACCGGCAGCAAGGGCTGCTCGAACAAGAATCGCTCGAGCAAGGGAGGCGAAGGCAGCGGCTGGATCGAGGGTGCCTGGATCAGGTCGTTCATGCGTATTCCTCGCGGGTCCGACGTGGCTCTTGGGGCGAGTCGGGGCTCCAGCGTATCCCCCGGAAACGCCGATGCATGGCGATACGACTGAGCCGCATGGAGTGATGCTGATGTCCCTGCCTGCCGACGAAAAGTTGCTCGAACGCAATCTCCGCGCGCTCTCGAAGTCATCGCCGGCGACGGCCCGCGCCGTTATGGAAGCAACCTCGCGGGAAGACGCGGAATTCCAACCGACCTCTGACACGGTGCCGACGTGTAGGATCGTGGTGGATGGCAAGGCTCGGCTGCTGGCGTCGGGAAGGCATCCGTTGCGTGAGGCCGAACGGCTGGCCGAACAGGCCGATCCCCTGGCGGCCGCGCTCTTCGCCGTGCCGGGCTTCTCGCTCGGCTACCACGTTGATGCGATCTCGAAGCGCGTTGGGCAATCGGGGGTGGTGTTCTGCTTCGAGCCGGACGTGGGCCTACTACGAGCGGTGCTGGAGCGCGTTGATCACACGGAGTGCTTCGAGTCTGGCCGCGTCGTGCTCTTGCACAAGGCCGATAGCAGCGACGCGATCACATCGGGCGTGCACGGGCTGGAGGGCGTGCTCGCTCTCGGCGTGCGATTCGTGAACCATCCACCTAGCGCGGGACGGCTGGGCGAAGAAGGAGAGCGATTCGCCAAGCGGCTTGTCGAGGTGATCGCGGCGACGAAGACCTCTGTGGTGACCAAGCTCGTGCAAACAGAGAAGACGTTGCGGAACACGCTTGCGAATGCGTGGGCGTACGCGTCGAACCCGGGCATCAACGACCTAGCCAATGCGCTTTCGGGTTCGCCCGCGATCGTCGTGAGTGCCGGTCCGAGCCTGGCCGAGAGCTTTGAGGTGCTGAGCGAGCCCGGCTTGCGTGGCCGGGTGTGCATTATCGCCGCCCAGACGGTGCTTAAGCCACTGCTCGAACGCGGTATCAAGCCACACTTTGTAACCGCGCTGGATCATCACGACATCAGCCGACGCTTCTACGAAGGGCTGACCATCGAGGACGTGGAGGGCGTGACCCTGGTGGCAGAGCCCAAGGCAAACCCGGCGATCCTGCGTGCGTGGCCGGGTGCCGTCCGCATGCCGGCAGATCCGGTGCTGGATCGGCTGCTCGGTGACAACTCACACGCCCGGCTGGATGGCGGAGCCACGGTTGCACATTTGTCGTACTACTTGGCTCGGTATCTCGGCTGTGATCCCGTGATCCTCGTCGGGCAGGATCTGGCGTACACAGACGGCTTGTACTACGGGGCCGGCGCGGCAATCCATGGTGTGTGGGCGGGTGAGCTCGGCGAATTCAGGACGCTGGAGATGATGGAGGCCGAGCGGCTCGGACGGGCCCGGCGGATGCTTCGGCAAACGATCGATCACGATGGGCAGCCGCTCGCGACCGACGAGCAGTTGCACACCTACCTGATGCAGTTCGAGCGAGCTTTTGCTGAGGATGAAGCAAAGGGACGAACGGTGATCGATGCCGGACGGGGCGCCGCGAAGGCGCACACGACACCGATGTTGCTCGAGGACGCCATCGCCCGTTTTGGCACAGAGGTCGCGTTGCCACAGCACCCACCCGTCAAGAAGCTGGGTGCATCGGTGGAGCACGCGTTTGAGGCGGCTGCGAGTCAGTGCGACGATCTAGCAGGGCTCTCCAGACGCGCCGAAGAGATGGTGCGCTCGCTGGACGCGTTCGGTGATGTGCAAGATATGAACGCAAAGGTCCGTGACATCCACGCCGTACGTGACGAGGCGCAGGGCTTACAGCCGGCGTTCTGGTTGACGCACCTGCTCAACCAGACCGGCGGCTTGAGGCGAGCGAAGCGAGACCGGACGATCGCCATCCAGTACGGTGACGCGAGCGAGCGAGACGTGCAGGCGCAGAGGATCGAGCGGGACGCAGAGAATCTCTCCTGGCTTGCGGATTCAGCCGAGCGGATGGCTTCGTTGCTGCGATCGACCGATGACTCGCATGGGCGGCCCGAATCGATCGCGGCGCCGCGAGATGTCGACGGCAGGCTGCCGGCTCTCGTGTGGTTCGACCCGGAGACCGGTGGCCTGAATCAGAGTCGATCACGCGGCCTCGAGCTCCTGGCTGACCTCGCTGGCGGTAGGTCGGTGGTCGACGCCACGCTATCGACGCTGGGGCGTTGCGAGCGCGTGTCGGAAGTGGTGCTGGTTGCCACCGATGTTGAGGCTGCCAAACGTGTGGCCGCCGGGGCACCGGAAGGCCTTCGGGTCAGGGTGCACGCCGCGAGCGAGGATTTAGAGCAGCGCCGTCGTGCGATCGGTGCTGCCCGAGCGTTCTGTGGATCGAGTTTTCGGGGGGGCGTCGCATCGCTGACGCCGCACGATGAGACGTTCGACCCGGCCGCATCCCTCGCGATCGTTGATGAACTGAGCGCTCCGGGGGCGCTCGTCATAGGCTCCGACTGGGCGCTCTTGGACGCCGCCCTTACTGATCGCGTCGCGGAGCGGTTGCTGGTCGATCCCCAGGCACGACATGTCGCGTTTGCGCAGGCTCCGGCCGGCCTGGCTGCCTGTGCGCTCGCGAGGCCGGCGATCGCGGAGATCGCCGAGAATCCCCTGGCGGGTCCGGTTGCCACGATCGGCGGATTGCTCTCGTATACGCCGCATGCCCCACGGCCAGATCCAATCGCGGGCGACATCTGCGTGGCCGTTGATCCGAAGCTGCGGGATCTTGGCCGACGCCTGATCCCAGATAGCCACGATCGGCTTGCGGCCTTCATGCCCGCTATCGAGCATGCCGTCAAGGGCCAGTCTTCGATCGAGCCACTCTTGGAACTGAGCGCATCCGCGCCGCAGAGACCGACGCACCTCCGTGTGGTACTTGGTGAGGAAGCCGACGAGGATCTATGCCAGCGCGTGCTCGCGTTCGCGCGTGGTGCCGCCGATGCGGCTATCACGCTTGACTGCGAACGATGCGGGTTCAATGCGTTCGCTGCAGACCTTGCCGATGAGCTTCTTGACTCGGGTGCTGCATCGGTGCACGTACGCACCTTGCTTGTCTGGGGCGCAACAGAACTGGATCGGCTGCGAGCGAGCCGCGTGGACATCATCAGCGTTGACATCGCCGACCCCCACTTCCCGCCGCCGGTCGAGGACCTGTTGCCCGAGGGACACCGCGGGCTCGTGACCCCGTGGATCGTGCCGCGGCTGGTTCGCAACGAGTCGATGCTGCCGTCGCTGCTCGAGCAGTACGACGACATGATTATGAGATTTGGCAGCGCGATGATCGTCCCCGACCGCCTGGCGGCGAGCGTTCGCTTCGCAGGATTACCACTGCCCGAAGCAGCGCGGCGCCGGCTTGATCGGGAGGATCGGCAAACCGAGGCGGCGTCGGTTGCGCACGTAGGCGGTGGCGCATGAGCGATCGTCCAGATACGGCCATTGCCGTCATTCTCGCGAGAGCGGGAAGCAAGGGGCTACCTGGCAAGAACCGAGCGATGGTTGCGGGACAACCGTGCGCAGCGTGGACAATCGAACACGCCAAATCCACAGATTCAATCGATCGGATCGGAGTCTCGACCGACGACGAGCAGATTGGCGAGATGGTCTCCGAGGCAGGTGTCGAGTATTGGCCCCGGCCGGCCGACCTTGCGGGAGATACGGCAACCATCGACTCGGCGGCGAGGTTCGCCTTAACGCAAGCGGATGCAGCCAGCCAAATCTCGGAGCACGCCGCCGTCGTGATCCTGTATGCGAATGTGCCCGTTCGGCCCGCCGACTTGATCGAGCGAGCGATCAGCTTGTTCCATAAAACAGGCTGCGACAGCGTCCAGAGCTACGCCCGCGTCGGGAAATTCCATCCGACGTGGACCTCACGGGTGGACTCGTCGGGTCGGGTGCGACCCTGGCAGGGAGATCGACTGTTTGGTGGCGTTTACCGGCGGCAGGAACTCGAGCCCGCCTTCGTGCCCGACGGTGGTGTGATCGTCGTCCGCCGATCGGTACTGGACGCCGCTGGCACAGTGGCTGATCAGCCGCACGCATTCCTGGGTAGTGACCATCGCGCGATCACGACCGAGCCAGGAGACGTGGTCGACATCGACTCGGCGTTGGATCTCGCCGTGGCCGATCAATTGCTTCGCCGCCGGCTGCAATTGGCTGGCCAGTAGCCCAGCTGCAAGCCGCGCGGCCTACAACTGAGGCCATGCGAGCCTACTGGATATTTTCGCTTCCGCGGAGCGGCTCTTCGGTGACCGCGTACGCCGCTGCGCACGCGCTGGGCTGCCCAGTTGCGGACGAGCCGCTTGGGCCGTGGGATCGGACTGGAGAGCCGTACAACTACCCGGCGAGCCAGGCCGAGCTGGTGAAGGCCCACCTCGCCGGCCTGTGCATGCTCGAGGATCAAGCGACCATCGATCTCGCTTCTCGTGTGCTGCGTGAAATCGCCGAGGGCAGCGACGCGGTTGTGGTGAAGCACCCCCACCTCCGGCCGCCGCCGGCCCAGTTCTGGCGGGCGTTCCCAGATCACAAGGCTGTGTGGTTGGCGCGCAATCCACTGACTCGTCTCAATAGCCTTTACGCTCGCGGCTGGACCGACGCGCTACGACCGAACTACGAGCTTGATCACTACAAAGCCTTTGCGGCGAATTGGGCGGAGTCGAGCGTTCCGCTGACATTCGAACAGTTCCGGTCGAAACCAGAGAAGTTCTTTGTGGCGCTCTTCAAGGCCTGGGGCCTCGGCAAGGACAAGTCGCGCGTTGCGCGAGCCGTCGAGTATTGCGAGGGGCACTACCACGGTTCGTCAAAGGAACTCGAAGACCGGGCTCCATCGGCTGCGCCCAGCGAGCAGTCCCGATCACTGCCCGAAGAGGCCGTGCGGATGTATCTCGCCGATCCGCAGATCGTCAAAATGATGAAGAAGAATCGCTGGCCGAGACGGGCAAGCGACTACCTGGCCAACTAGCGAGACTCGATGAAGCGAACGGGGATGGCCGTCCGCGGCTGCCACGTCGCGGGGTCTTGCGTCCACCAAAGAACGTCGAAGCCAGGGGCCGCGGAATCAATGATGCCAGCGCCGGGCAATGGCTCGTCGAGAGGGACGATGCGGATGTCCTCGCCAAGGTGCGCCAGACCATCTAACAAGGACAGCATGGCGTCCGGTGACATCGAAGCTTCGGCCATCGCGACCGTCGGGGCCGCAGCCATGACGACCTCGATCTGGCCGAGCGGTCCGCGGGCTGTCGTGAGCATTTCATTGCCAGCGTCCTCGATTCCGACGAGGCGAGCCTGAGCAGGCGTCGAGAGGGCCGCGACGAGTTCGGTCTCGGCTTCTCGCAACCGCCAAGTCGGATTGACGGGCTGCTTACCGATGCGAGCCGCGGCCTCTGCCGCTTCGGACGCCCGCTGGACGTCGACTACAACGAGCAAGCGGCCTGCACGCGCGAGTTCGATCGCCTCCTGCGCCGACATGTCGAGTCGAGCCGCCAAGACGTCGGCCGCGGAGGGCAGCAACGGCTGAGGCGATGGGACTACTGGCCGTGGGTCCTGCGTCGCGATGACGATTGGCTCGGGCGGTTGTGCGGGCACCTCGATCGCTTCGGGGGAGTCATCTTCGTTCAGCGCGACTTCTGGCCCGGTCGGCGGCTGATGGGGTGTGATGAACGGCACGAGTTGCCAAGCGCCGAAGGCGAGTGCGAGCACCGCCGCGACTGCCAAGGCCGGCTTGAACCAGCGAGGCATGGCCGAGAAGGAGAAGGCCTCGTCGTCATCTGTCTGGCTGGCTCTCGGGCCGCGGCTGGCCATGTCGGAAAGGGCGAGCAAGGCCTGTCGCTCATGTTCTTCGAGCACAGCGATCGCAACCGCTTCAGAAGGAGCCGGAGCGTCGAGCGATCCGAGTGCGGCCCGGTCGATGCGGAGGGCGTCGAGCAGCGAGGCAAGCCGGGCATCAGTGCGTCGAGTTGCTTCGACTCGGCCAAGAACGGACGCTGGCGTTGCCGCAGAGATCTGGGTGGCGTCGGCCTCAACGTACTCGAGCAAGTCCGCCTCTGTCAGGCCGCTGGGCAGATCGCGATCGGGATCGAATCCGGCGAGCATCACGAGCGGCCTCCCCGGCTGGATCGGTCGTGCTCCGCAGCGCCGGTCTCGAGCGCTTCGATTGCCTCGCGCAGCGCGACCCGTGCCCGGAACAGCCGGCTCTTGATCGTTCCAACTGGCACACCAAGCACTTCGGCCAACTGCTCGTACTCCAGCCCTTGCACGTCCCTGAGGACTAAAACCACCCGATGCTCCGACTGCAGCCCCTCGAGGGCTGCGGCCACATCTCGCCGACGCTGGCTGGCATCCACGCCAGCATCGCTCCTTTGGACGCGTGAGGCGGCTGTTGGTTCCCCAATCTCAGGCCATGCCACGCGGCCACGAGTGCGAACTGTATCCGAACGCATTCGCGAGTAACAGGCATTGGTGGCGATGCGGTGCAGCCATGTCGAGAGTGAGGCCCGGCCATCGAATCGCTCGAGCCCGGTGAGCGCCTTGACCAGCGTCTCCTGGGTGAGCTCCTCCGCGTCGTCTCGGTTGCCGAGGAGTCGCACGCAGAGTGTGTAGATGCGGTGCTGGAAGCGCTCGACGAGCTCCGCTGCTGCGGCACCGTCGCCGGCCTTTGCCCGCTCGATGAGTTGGGTCTCGTCGTCCGCCACGCGGGCTGTGCCCCTCTTGCTGCTCACTGACGGTCGAACCAAGCTACGCAGTGTAGTCGGAGGCGTTCCTTCGCTAATCCGCACTCACAAATTTGGTCTCTATCGGGTTATCACGTATTGATTGTCGAGCAAGATTCTGGAAACTATGCATTAGTTACGGGACACATGATCCCGCCGTGGGGAGCAATCCAGATGTCGGTACGGTTGCCGAACGCCGGTCGATCGTGATGGAATGGGGCGTGCATCGGTGCGCGCTCGCCTGACGCCGTTCTGCCCGCTCGGCGCTTGGGCAAGTCGATCCAGTGGTCGACGGGTGCTGGACATGGCCTTGCGGAAACACGAAGAAGGGGAGGTTCGCAATGCGAACTGCGCTATCTGTCGTTCTCGCTTGTGGTATCACCGCGCCGGCTCTTGCCCAGACCACGCTCATCGATGACGGATTCGAGGACTACACCGTCGGTTCGGCGGTTGCGGGACAGGGCGGCTGGGACCTGTGGCCGGGCGGTGCCGACGCGTTCGTGTCCGACGACCAGGCCGCCTCCGGGTCGAACTCGTTCCTTGCGGATCAATTCGAGACGGACATCATCTACCGCATGCGCGACGGCGGCACGCCCATCGCCACCAGCGGCCAGTGGACGTTCTCGTGCCAGACATTCATGTCTTCGTCGGCGATCGGTGACTTCTACGTCATTCTGCTCAACCAGTTCAACGACGCCAGCCCGACCGACAGCAACTGGTCGATGCAGGTGCGCCTTGGCACGATCGATTTGATGGTGGAGAGCGAGTTCGACGGCAATACCACAGATCTGATCCTTGACGAGTGGGTCGAGCTGCGTGCCGAGATCGATCTCGACAACGACACGTTTGATATCTACTACAACGGGGTTGCCTTCGCCGAAGACCTGGTGTGGAGCGAGAATGTTTCGGGTGGCGGGCTGACACAGATCGATGTGCTCGATCTATACGCTCCCAACGCCAACCCTACGTATATCGACGACGTGCTGCTGGTCGAGGCCGACGCGGGCTGCCGTGTTGACCTGGACGGCGACGGGGAGCTCACACTGTTCGACTTCCTGACGTTCACGAACCTGTTCGACGCCGGAGACCTGATCGCCGACTTCGACGGTGACGGCGTCTTGACCATCTTCGACTTCCTGACGTTCTCCAACGAGTTCGACGCCGGCTGTCCGTAAGCGGTTCTCGGTTTGGGCCCGTGTGAGAGCGCGGGCGAAGTCCTGACAGACTTCCTTTCTCGGGTGCGGGCGTGCGTCTCCATCATGGGTCGCACGCCCGCTTTTTCGCGCGCCCGAGGCCACGGCTCCTACACTGCCAGCCTTTCACGAGAAACCAAACCCGCCTAGGTGCGGGCCGACCACGACGGGAGCCAGAAAATGTTCGACGCGATCAGCCTCAAGAAGACCGGCCAGCCCCAGGCGATTGTCGTGGGCATCTTGAAGGGCAAGGGCCTGGGCGCCGCCGCGAAGAAGCTGGATGCAGACGGCTCGATGGCCGCCGCAGCCAAGCGCGCCGAGGCCACGGGCGATGCAGGCTCCATCGCTGCGGCTTACCCGACCAACGGCAAGCCTGCCGAGCGCGTCCTGCTGCTCGGGCTGGGCGACGCGAAGGACCTCACGATCGACGGCGTACGCAACGCCATCGCCGCCGCGGGACGACAACTCTCGGCCGCTAAGGTCACGAGCGTTCGGTTCGAGCTCGATGATGCCGTCAACGCCGCCAAGCTCGATGAGAACGACGCCTTCGCGGCAGTCGGCGAGAGCCTTGGCCTGCTCTCGTGGCGTTGTGAGACATTCCGCGGCACCGCCAACCCCTCGAGCGCGAAGCCGAAGTTGGCCGTGATCGAGGGCAAGGCCGCCCGCACGAAGGCGTTGCAACTGGGCCTCGGACTCGCCGAGGGTGCCAACTTTGCCCGCACGCTCAGCCAGACGCCGCCCAACATCGCCACGCCCGCATGGATGTTCGCCGAGGCCAAGAAGCTCACCAAGCACGGGCTGAAGGTGACCGCCGTGAAGGGCGACGCGCTGAAGCGTGAGAAGCTCGAGGGGCTCATCAACGTTGGCAAGGCCAGCGAGAACGAGCCGCATCTCATCCGCATGGAGTACCGCCCGGCGAACGCTGCCAAGACGGCCAAGCCCATCGTCCTCGTCGGCAAGACGATGACCTACGACTCGGGCGGCCTCTCCATCAAGGTTGGCGGCGGCATGGTCGGCATGAAGCGCGACAAGGACGGCGGCTGTGGTGTCATGGGCGCGATGCTCGCTATCGCGAAGACCATCAAGCCCAAGGTGCCGGTCGTCGCCCTCCTCTGCTCGGCCGAGAACGCCATCAGCGACGAGGCGTATCGCCCCGACGATGTCCTGACCTTCCGCAATGGTGTCACCGTCGAGGTTACCAACACCGACGCCGAAGGCCGCCTCGTCCTAGCCGATGGGCTGTGCTGGGCGTGCGACAAGGAGAAGCCCGCCGCCATCGTCGACGTTGCCACGCTCACCGGCGGCGTGGTAGTCGCATTGGGCAGCACCTTCGCCGGCATGTGGTGCGACGACGACAAGCTCCGCGACAAGGTGCAGGGTGCCAGCGACGCCAGCGGCGAACGTGTCTGGCGGCTCCCGCTTCATCGCGAATACCGCGACATGATGAAGAGCCCGATCGCGGACATCATCAACAGCAACCCCAACCGCAAGGCCCACCCAATCCAGGGCGCGGCGTTCCTCAGCTACTTTGTCGATGAGAAGATCCCGTGGTGCCACCTGGACATTGCCGGCACGCACGCGGTCGATGGGGATGAGGGGCCGTACATCAAGGGACCCACGGGCTTCAGCGCACGCCTGCTGGCACGGCTCGCCCAGCAGTGGTAAGCCGCTAGCGGCTCTGCTGGTGGAAGGCCAGGTCGATCCACGCATCGATCCGGCCGGCCTCGTCGCGGATGAGCATCCAGCGGCGTGTCGCAGCGGTCTGAGCCTGTCGAACGAGCAGTCTCGTGAGCGCCTGACCCAGTGGGCCGGGGCTCACGCGCGCGAGCCAGCGTAGCGGGCGCAGGCCGTATCGCACGACCATCTCGTCCTCAAGGCTCACGAAGGCAAGGGCGCGGCCGACGTCGCCCTGGCGGCCACTTCGACCGAAGAGCTGGCGGTCGATGCGACGCTCATGGTGGCGTTCCACCGCGAGCACCAGCAGGCCGCCGGCTTGCCTTGATCCATCATCGATCTTGATGTCGGTGCCGCGGCCGGCCATGCTTGTCGCCACGGTGATTGCTCCGGCCTTCCCGGCATCCTCGATGATCGCGGCTTCTTCGGCCTCGTGCCGCGCGTTGAGCACTCGGCACTGCAGGCCGCGGTCGGCCAGCAGCTGGGCAACGCGCTCCGAGTCGTGCACCGACCGCGTTCCAACCAGCACGGGCTGGCCCTCGGTATGTGCGCGACGGGTGCGTTCGGCGACGGCGTCGAACTTTGCCTGCTCGTTCGTGAAGCACTGATCGTGCTCCTCGATCCGCGCTATTGGTCGGTGTGTGGGGATGCGAACTACGCGGAGCCCGTAGGTGCGCCAGAGTTCGGGTGCGACTTCCCAGCCGGTGCCGGTCATGCCTGAGAGCGAGCGATACCGCGCGAAGTACCGCTGGTAGCTCACCCGGGCTGCCGTGAGGCGGCGTTCGCTCGGCTCCAAGCCTTCCTTGACCTCGACCGCTTGGTGGAGCCCGAGCTGCCACTGCCGGCCTTCGAGCACGCGGCCGGTCGAACGATCGACGATGACGACCTCGCGTACCCCCTTGTCGTTCTTGCGAACGATGTAGTCATCGTCTCGGTTATGCAGCACGAGCGCACCTAGTGCTTGGACAACGAGTTCTTCCCGACGCCTCGGGCCAGCCCAGAATGCGGGGAGATTGCGAGAAGAATCGTGCACAAGCTCACCCAAACGATCTCGACCAGCCTTGGTGAGCGTCACGCGGTGCGTTCGAGCATCGGCGATGTAGTGTGTGTCGGGATCGAGCGCCCGTGCGAGCTCGATGCCGGCGGCGTAGCGCTCGGCCGTATCGACACCAACGCCGTCACCGGCGGGCAACGCGATGATGGCTGGTGTTGCGGCTTCATCGATCAGTACGCTGTCGGCTTCGTCCACGATGGCGGCGTGCAGACCCCGCTGGACGACCTCTCCTGTCCACGCGTCGTCCTGGACACCCTTGGTCACTTCGTCGAGCACGCTTGATGTCACGCTGGGTGAAAGCGGCTGCACCAGGCGATCCCGGAGGAAGTCGAAGATGAACTGCTTGTCGGCGCCGTAGGTAATGTCGAGGTCATACTGCGCGCGGCGGTCGGACTTCTTCATGCCGTCTTGCAGCACGCCGACACGTAGGCCGAGCCGCGCATACGCGCGCTCGCAGAGTTCGGCGTCACGCCTGGCCAAGTAGTCATTTACGGTGGCAACGTGCACCCCGCGGCCGGTCCACCCTGCTAACACCGCTGGGAGTATGGCGGTTAGCGTCTTGCCCTCGCCGGTGGCCATCTCGGCTACGGCCCCGCCTCTGAGCACCAGCCCTCCCATGACCTGCTCGGCGTATAGGGTGAGCCCCGTGGTTCGGCGGACGGCTTCGGCACCGACTGCATAGGCCTCTCGCAGGGCATCGCTGCGAAGGTTCGCGTTCTGACGTGACACGCGGTGAGCGTGCTCGCGGATCGCGTCGATTCGTTCGTCGAGCGCTGCCTCGGTAAGATCCGTCAGTGAAGCGGTGGACTCGAGGATGGCATTCGCCAGCTCTCGTTCTTGTCGCGAGACCCGGCGCCGGATCACGCGGCCCTGCATGCTCGCGGCAATACGGTCGAGCCCTTCCAGTGGCTCTTCGCGTCGCTCGCCTCGCACGAGCGCGGGCCAGAGTCTATCGGCGCCTGAGCCGCCCGCGGCTTGGCCTACCACCACGCTCGCCCTTCGAAGAACTGTGAGGCTCGCCGCCACCAACGAGCACCGAGTGGCTTGCTGGGGCCTTCCAAGCGGACAGAAGCGCGCACACCGGGGGCCGCCGCGGGCGTCTCCTGCTGCATCGTGAGATCGACCACGAAACTGGGCGTGAGCGCGACCGTGCGATCGCTGCGGCGTGGATCGGTCGTCACGCTGCCCCCGGCCTGAGAGGCGAGCGAGGCGCTGGTCAGTTCCTTCGAACCCAGCGCTGCGACCCGCCGCACGTCGGCCTTGAACACGCGGCCGGGCGCGCTAGCAAGGCGTACCGCGGCTTGCACTTCTTCCTGATCCTGCCCACGAAACACGAAGGCGTGGTCGCGGTCGGGCACCATTGCTCGGATTAGCAACTCGTCCTCGCTGACGACCATGCCGAGCGCGGTGCCCCTGGGCACGTAGCTGCCGATCATGGCTCGCAGGTCCGTGGAAGTCTGGCCGCTCATTGGCGACACGATGCCCGAGACCGGGGCCACGACTTCCAGGTGTTCCACACGTCGTCTTAGCCGGGCGACCTGCGCCTCAACAACGAGGATCGCCTGGCGGTACTCTTCCTGCTCGGCCGGCGGACGTTGCAGCGAGCCGCGGTACTGGGTCTGCGCTTGCTTCTGCCGCGCAAGAGCGGATTCGAGCTCGCTCGCAAGCGCGACGTTCTCGAGCCTTGCGACGACCTGCCCCGCTTCGACCCGGTCGCCGGGCTCGACCAAAAGCTCGTCGAGATGGCCATCTTCGAGCGTTCGCAAGCCCTCCATTCGAGCGGGCTCGACGGTTGCGACCGCGTACGTCGGCGTGGGAAGTGGGATCAGCAGGATCGGGCCGAAGACCAGGGCAAGTACGGCGAGCGTGACACCGATCGCCCGACCCCGGTGGCCCTCGAGCTTGGGGTCGCTCAGGACGAAGCCCGCGGACTTCATGACCGGGTATACCAACCACATTGCACCCATCGCAACCGCAAGCGCGACGCCAAGCGTGAGGTACTTGCTAGCGATAACGAGCAGGATGGCGATGGCGACGAAAATGCGGTATGGCATCGCAAGGATGCCGTAGATGGCCAGCAGCCAGCCTTCGCCCAACGAACGGATCGCGGGCCCGCGTGCGCCCTGCACGCCAAACGCGTATCGCTGGATGAGGTACTTGACCATCTCACGCGAACGCTGGGCGAGGTTGGGCGTGCCCGTCAGATCGCTCAGCACGTAGTACCCGTCGTACCGCAGCAGCGGGTTGAGGTTGAAGACGAAGGTGCTGACGCCCGAAACAAGCATGACCTGGTACGCCACGCTTTGGAGCACCGGATCGCTGCCGATCGCCCAGTAGATCCCGCATACGGCGGCGATCACCGTCTCAGCCAGAATGCCGGCCAGCGATACGCACACACGCGGCCACACCCGAGCGAATCGCCACGCGCTGCTCGCATCGCAATACGGCAGCGGCAACACATACGCGATCAGGATCACACCAATCTCGGTGCTGCGCCCGCCGAACGCCTTGCAGGCCATGGCATGGCCCAGTTCGTGCACGACGCGAAGGCCAACAAAGATCAGACCAAGCGTGAGTAGTGTTGATGGCGCAAGCTGTGCGACCGAGTTGAGCGAGTCACCGAAGCGATCGGCGTTGGCAAAGACGAGCACGAGTGCGATCGAGACGAGGATCGCCCACAGCACACCGGCGGTCCGCCCAAACAGAATTTGGCAGAGCTTCTCGTGCCGACGCAGGAACGGTTCGGGGTTAACGATCGGAACGTGCGGGAACATCCACCGCCCGGTACGCTTCTGGGTGCGCTGGCGGCGGGCCTTGGTCAGTCGCTGCTCGAGCATCTCGGCATCGAGGGCGCTCTCGCCCAGCACGAGGCCGAAGAGCTGGAGCCGGCTAAGGAGGTCGAGCACTTCGCGTTGCGTGGGGGCCGCATCACCGAGTTGGTCGTTGCATGCTTCCCAGGCCTGGTCGACGGTCGTCTTGCCGTCGAGCATGCCCAGGAAGAAGTGGGCGCTCTCACTCATGCGATAGAACTGGCCGCTAGCCGGGTCCTCGACGATGTAGGCGATGGTCGGACCGAAGTGCTGGCGTACGACACGAGCGTGGGCGCTCAGCCGCGGCATGGTCGGGCCGATGCGATACCACAGATCGCTGAATGTCGAGGCAATATCACGCCCGCGCTGGCCGGCCATGCTGCGCTCCTACCACCACCACGCCATCTGGGCTCGGTCGACGAGCGGCCGCACAAGCCGAACCAGCGGCGTAGTCCAGCCGTCGCGCACGCGCGCGCGACCGGTCATGCCTGGCTTCAACCAGACGGGCGCCTGACCTTTGATCTCGGCCTCGACCAGGTACACGTTGCCGCCGCTGACGGCTTCGGCCTGCGGATTCACGCGGATGAGCCGAACGGGCAGGCGTTGGTCTGGGCGTGCACGTGCGGCAAAGGTGCCATCGTCTTCTTGGCCTTCGTCAGTCAGTCGTCGCTGGGCCGCCGCGATGTCGCGCTCGGGTACCCGTAGGACGACGACGTTCTGATCCCCCACGATCCGCAACAAAGGCGTGTCCGGCGCGATCGGTGCATCGAGCCATGGTTCCAAGTCAGATCCGGCCACGCGACCCGCGACGGGCGCGACGATGCGGGCCTTGTCGATCTGGTACCGCAGCAAGCTCATCTCCGCGTCGAGCTCACGAAGCCGTTCGGTCAGGACCTGTGCGTCTTCCATGCGGCCGCGAGACAACTCGCTCTCACGGTTTGTCCGCAGCGCTGCGTACTGGGCGTCGAGTTGGGTGAGCTGTGCCTCGCGCTCGGTCGTGTCCATTCGAGCGAGCAATTGGCCCGCGGTGACCTCATCGCCGGGTTTCACCCCAACCCACTCGAGGTACCCCTGGTACGGCGGTGTAACAGCGCGCTGCACCGCGGCCTTGGTCTCGGCCTCGGCGCTCACGACGTCCGGGATCGGCAGCGCTGCGAGAACGACGAACACGAAGATCGCCAGCACCCCAACCAGCTTGAGAAGCGTGTGTCGCGGACCGACGATTGCCGAGCCCAGGTCGAGCACGCGATCGCGCGAAACCGCCAGAATGCCTCGGTCGGCAAGGCGCCGGGTCCAGACCGCCGGCCCGATGAACTCGGCGACCAACCGGAGCAATCCGAGCGAGCCGGGCGGGAACGGATCTTCGGCGTCTCGTTCCAGCACCGCGACGCCAACAAGATCCCCATCGACGCGTAGCGGCAGGCTGACGATGCTTGAGGGCCCAAAGCTACGCGAAAGCTCACCGTGGGCACGCACAACGCGGCGCTCAGCGGGCGCGAGTTCGTCGCTCTGCGGGAACATCACCTCGATGTCTTGGTCCGCGCACTCATCCATCGCGGCCTCGAGCGCCTCGACCGCCGGATTGCGCCGATCGATGGTGTCGGCCCCGCTGATCGCAACAGCTCTGATGTCGTGGCCCTGCACCAGCCCGACCGTGACACGTGAGCAGCCGAATCGGCGGCGTAGTTCGTCGCAGAAGAGGCTCGCCATGCTCTTGGCTGACGCGCCGCGCTGGGCGGCGTCGAGCATCTCCAGCGTCTCGCGAAGGCGGGCGGTTCGCTCGGCCTCGGCCAAGGCCCGCTGGCTCCAGAGGAAGCCCTCGAAGTTCCCCGCGGCCGCGACCATCGCTCCCTCAGCGAGCCCGTTGGCCTGTTCACTGGCTTGTTGGCTCATCGGCGTCAACACGACGCACGCACCCTCGGCCTGGCCCAGCGCGACAAGCGGCACGGCTGTCGCACGGTGGGTTGCCTGGGCGTGGTAGAGCGCCCCTCCACCGATGGTGACACTCTCAGTCAGCGGCTGAGACTGTGTCTGGGTTTGGGATTGAGCTTGCTCCTGCGCGAGATCGGCCGCGCGATCGGCCAGCTTTGAGAGCCGTGCGAGTAGCTGCGCATCGCTCCGGAGCTGCTCGGCCAGCCGCTCACCACCCGGCGCGCGCAACGCTGCGAGTCCACCCGCACGCTGCTGGCCGGGCTTGATAAACGCCAGCCCTGCCTGGGCGCGCGACAGCGTACAGAGCTGCTCCAGCAGCCGTTCGAGGTAGTCGCTCAGGGCTTCCTGCGCACTGGGCGCACCCGGAGCCGCGCCCCGCGCGGCGGGTGAACCACCGGGCGAGGACCTGCCGGGAAGCGACGGGTTGGACGATGCGGACGTCGAGGCGCTCATGCGGTCGCCGGGCCTCCGGGGGAGGGCGCCTGCCCTCCGTGCGCGGGGCGGCGTGCGCCCCGGCTGGGTTACTCGCTCAGGCGCGGGCCGTCGCCACCCTCAGCGCCGGGCTGGGGCTGGCCGCGGTTGATCTGGATCTCGCCGTTACGCTCCTCGTACTGGCGGACCATCTGACCCATCGAGATCGCCAGGCGCTTGGCGCCGGCCCAGTTTGTCACGATTCGGCTGCCGACGCTGAAGTTGAGCACGGGCTTGCCATCGTTGCCCTGCATGGGCAGGTTCATGCCGAAGTCCAGCACGACCTCGTCGTTGGTGGTGCTGCTGCGGATGGTGTTGGCGTAGGTGGTCTGCATCTTGCTCTCGTCGATGCGGAGCTGGACCTGCTGCTGCTGGGGGTTCTCGGCCATTGAAGTGGGTTCCTTCTCTGTAACTGGTTCTGACCGTTCGGTCGAAAGGGCTCTCTCATCGGGCTCCCATCGGAGCCGCGTTGCCGGCCACCGCTCGGCCGGAGATCAAGGATCGGTTTCTGTCGGGCGGTTTGCCGGCCTGGCACACCGCGTGGGGGTCCGGACGCCCGGGCCCCGCTGGGCCGCAAGTCTATTGGTGCCGACCCGGATTGTCATGCTCCGGCGTGGCAGTGTTTGGGCCCGGTGGGGTCATTGGCCCCCAATTGCTGGGGGCTCCGACCGGGCCAGCCGCCCACCGGTACGTTCGGGGCCGGGCCGGGGTTTCGGCGACGTGTCGACAATCTGCTCGCTGGGGCGGACTTCCCCAAATCGCTACCGCGGCTCGGGGCCGGCTGGGTGCTCCAGAGCGTCCGCCGCGTCGTGCTTTGTCTTCATGGGCGGCGGCACGACGACGGTCGTGCCTGCCGGCTCGTCCCTGGCCTTGCTCCTGCGCATGGCTCGCGCTTCTTCGGCCGACAGCGGCGCCCGTGACGCGCCGAGCATCAGCAGCAACCAGCCCTTGAACGGAATGCGTCCCATGCGGTCCTCCCGCCCCCGCGCGACACCGGCCAAGTTCATCTTTGAACCCTGACCGACCCAAGACCAAGCCGATCGCAAACATGGCTAATTCGTGGCGTACGAATTCGGGCGTGGCGGGACTCTGACTGACCCGAGGTGTGGACGCACGCCGACACGGGGCCAGGCTGCCAGCCGATGCTTAACTGTGGCTAGCTTGCAGCTTCTGCTGCTTCATCAATCGCCGTAAGCAAGTCGTGGATGTACCTCCGATAGAAATCAAAGACGTCACCCATGATGTAGAACTGGGAGACGGTGTTGACGGTCACGCTGCTACCGCCGTTGGCTTCCACGCACTGGATGTGTATCCGCGTTGAGAGCAAGACCGGCCACCAGACTGGCCTTATGCGCGCTGTCCATTGGTGCGCTGGTGACTCAACGACGTTTGTGTATTTGTAGCTGGGGCGGCCCTTTGCCAAGACATCTCGGATGATCGCCGCGATGCGATCGGGTGGTGGTGCGTAGGTGCCAGTATGAGATCGTCGAACAGTCATGATCGCCTCATCGTTGAGTAGACGGCGCGCTGTGACTCGCGGCCACGGGAACGTCACTTGCTTATCGGCGCCCGGTCCTGCACGACAGGGCGAACAGCATGTTGCCGTCGGCTTCGCCAACTCAGAAGAGCACCGCCGCAAGCAGGAATACCAATACCACACCGACCATGACTACGAAGGTGGAAAGAAACCACAGTGAGACGCAGCCCGAGAGGCCGATCCGGTCGTCAGGATTGCGGGAGCGGTGAAAACGCACGGGGAGAGCATAGCGGAGCGAGTCCGGTTGCCCTTCCTCTCATCGACCGGACCCCGACTCCGATAGCGCTGCGGTCAGCACTTACGGTTCCGTGCAGGTCGGGCTCGCGGGTGTTTGGACTTGGCACCCGCAGCGGTGTACCGGACTAGCGGCTGGCTTCGGCGCCCCCACTCCCACTGTCGGGCGCATCAACAGCGGTTTCATCGTCCAGCCATCGAATAGTCAGCGAATCGCTGTCGAGACTTGTTGCGCCGATAGGCCAACTCGCGGCAGCGCCGCGCTCGCCGCGGATGCAGAGGGTCATCGTCTTGCCGTCAGGATCACGAATCGAGAAGCTACCGGGCAACCAGGCGATCGGCGTTCCCTCGCGCGCGTCGGTGTCACCGCCCTCGTTCGAACTCCCCGTGGGTGTTGCCAGCGAGCCGTCCAGGGCCGCGACGCCCAGGTCTTGCCATGGACCGGCCGGGTGCTCCGCCCACTTGAGCACGCATTCGGCCTCGTCACTTAGGCCTGCGAGCAGCCAGCGCCCCTTGATGGTCCGCGGGTCGACGCCGTCCCCACTGCCGGGATCGGCCGCGAACGCAAGGGACTCGATGCGTGCGACGCCCGGCGGCAGCGGGGCGCGGGCCAGCAGGGCATAGCTGCGGTTCAGGTGCAGGAGTTCGAGCAGACCTCGGTCTGTCGCGAGCAGGAGCGAGCGCGGGCCGATGGCGAACGTGCGCGGGTCGGCCTTCTCCGTCTCACCGGCCGTCTCGTCCCGCAGCATGTCGAGGAATCGAGCGTGGTCGACGAACGCGCGCCTGGTTGGATCGTCCTCACGCCAGACGGTTTCATCATGTACGTGTACGCCGAAGACTTCGGTTGTGCCCGCCGCAAGCACGATGGCGCGGTCGAGCCGGTCATCGGCGGCAATGGAACGCAACTCGCGCCCCAGGCCATCCAGCACCTGGACCAGACGTGGCAGTTCATCGCCGTCCGAAGGTTCAAACACGAGGATCGCACCGTCGCGGATGGCAACCAGCAGGTGTCCGTCCAGTTCGACTGCTCCAACGACGCGCCGCACGGGCTGCCCCTCGACGTCGAGTCGCTGCCCGTCCACATGGACCTGACCGGACGCGTCGACCAGGACCTCCGCGCCGATCGCCTCGAGCAGGTGTACCGGTTCGGTCGTCTGCTGCGCTTCGGCCGCCGCGCTCAGCGACAACGCTAGTACCCCTGCGAGCAATCCAAAGACGCGTGCCATCATGCATGTTCCTCCGTGGTACCAATTCGGCGTCCGGGTCTTTCGTCCTAGTCTGTCGCGATGGCAGACGAGGCCGACATTGCGAGAGGATTCTACGACGAACCGGTGCTCTACGACGTGCTGCACGGTGCGGGTACTGCGGCCGAGGTGACGGGACTGCAACGTCTCTGCATCCGGCTGGGGCTCGGTGCGAGGGGCCCATGGCTGGAGCCGGCCTGCGGCAGTGGCCGGTATCTCCGCGTCGCGGCGGCGCGCGGTGTGCGCATCGCGGGATTCGACCAGAGCGAGGCCATGGTCGAGTACGCACGGCATGGGTTGGAGCGATTCGATGGAGGCCTATGGCGCGTGGGCGTCGCGACGATGGAAGCGTTTGATGCGGCCGAGCTGGCACGCGGCTGGCGTTTCGAGCTCGCTTTCAACCTAATCAACACCATCCGCCACCTCGGTACCGACGCAGCGATGCTTGGGCACCTGCACCGCGTGTACAACGTGCTCAAGCCCGGCGGCGTGTACGCGGTCGGCCTGAGCATGAGCGTCTACGGCGTCGAGCAGCCCAGCGAGGACGTCTGGGAGGGTGCACGCGGCTCGCTCCGTGTCAAGCAGGTCGTGCAGTACACTCCCGCTCGGGGCGGCCGCGACCGCATGGAACACGTGCACAACGTGCTGGAAGTGACGCGACCGACCGAGACAC
The DNA here is from genome assembly GCA_965227775.1 of Phycisphaerales bacterium. Lineage (GTDB taxonomy): Bacteria > Planctomycetota > Phycisphaerae > Phycisphaerales > UBA1924 > JAHCJI01. Next base: position 2,572,850 of record OZ245777.1, on the reverse strand, counting down.
AGATCGTCCCGAGCAGCTACGTGCTGCGCAGCTACGACAGGCCGCAGTGGAACGCGATCATTGAACGGTCAGGATTCGAACTCATCGGCTGCGCAGATGAGTCGGGCGAGGCGATGGAGCCTCTGGCCGAGGGCGCACCGGGATATGCGATCTGGCTGCTGAAGCGCCCTTGAGCAAGTCGACCCTAACTCAGGGAACGTCGACCTCGTAGTTCAGGCGTCCACCGAGATCGGTGTCCTCGACCGCGAGCAGAACACGCTGGGCCTCCCTCACTCCACGCAGCAGGATGTCGCGTCGGGCGGTGGCCCCGGCCGGCAAACGGGAGATGAGGGCACGCTCACGCCGAGTTCCCGTCGCGATCGCGGTCGCCTCGAGCGTGATGGGACGATCGCCGAGGTTGCGAACCTCGGCTTGCACGAGCAGGCCCTCAGGTGTTCGCCGCGCTGAAGCGATGACGCTCAGGTACTCGAGCCCGATCTCGAACGGCACATCGACGCGAACTCGCCGGGCGGCCTGTTCACCGCGGATATCTAACTCGAGACCGAGGTTCTTGCGCCCGGCCGGCTCGCTTCTTCGGAAGCGGATGTTGATCGGCGTGCGTCGTTCCGTACCACCCTCGAGAAGCAACTCGGTGAGCCGGGGCGAGATTTCCCACGACCGCTGCGATACGGGCTGGCCACCGAACCCCCCCGGCGAGACCACGCGCACCCGGACGCTCGTGACGCCCGGCCAGGGATTACGCATAACGAGCGCGGCCTGATGCTCGGCATCGATCGCGGGGAGTTGGGCCGGCTCCAGGCGAAGCGAAGCGATGAACAACAGCAAATCAACGTCGACCCCCTCGACGAATACGGGCCAATCGCCCAGTTCGATACGGTGGACGAGACGCGGAATCTCGGATGCGGAATCGGAAGCCGCATCCCGGGCTTGCGTTGCCTCCACGGTGTGTTCATTGCCGAAGACGTCGAAGACCCTGACTGGCTCTTCCCCCAGGTAGAACTCGAAGACGGTTGGCCGCTCGCCAGTGGGCCCACGAGCAGCCGGCGGATGGAGCACAAGCAGCCCACCGCTGCCCGCTGCCCGTGGTACGACTGCGTGGTACACGCTGGCATCGATTCCGTCGGCGGTGGTGAAATCGTGCACGAGGCGCCGTCCAACCAGTCGGTCGCCGACTGCCCTCCATGCGGCGAGCTGTGCTGTGGCCTCAACGGGGTGTTGCTCCTCGCTGGTGTCGAACGACTCTTCGCGATCGTCTTGCTCTTGCCAGCGAAATGAGCCAGAAAGCGCAAGTTGTAGCTCCGATTCAGGCGTCGCACCGAGCACGGGAAACTCGGGTTGCGGCAGCGCTGCCCAAAAGGCCAGCATCTGCTCGGCCAGGCGCGCGACGGCCGCGTGCCGCCCGAAGAGCGTTTCATCAAGCGGTTCGAGCACGAGAACACCCTCGCTCGCGCCCTCCGAGGCGAGGAGCCCGCTGATTTTGCTCATGGTTTCCGCGATCCATGCCGCCCTGGCTTCCTGCGGAGCCTTCACCGTAAGAGACCACTGGATCGCACCGCCCGACCGGCGCTGGGATTGTCCATCGGGTAGAGATGCGGCCGCCGGATCGAACTCGCCTGACCAGGGAGCGCCCATGGTGGGATCTGGCACCAGCCGGTGCAGGCGTTCGCCGATCCGCTTGAGCGTGCCTCCACTCGACGGCGTGGCCGCGAGCGCGTCGCTACCGACGGGCCCGACATGCCATCGAGTGACTCCTTCGGCCAGGCGATCGATCATCGGAACAAGCACGCCATCCCAGAGGGTGCCATCATCGAATACCGCGAGCGCGCGGTCTCCTTCGGTGGCGTGGCCCGTCGCTTCGCCTTGGTCATCAGGAGTGACGTCAAGAATGATCGTGCTCTGCGCTCCGGTCTGTGATCGAAGCGAGGTAAAAGTCTGCGCGAGTTCGGCCCACCGATCGGCCTGGAGTCCTTCGGAATTCGAAACGGGCACGGTCACCATCAGCGTTCGCGAGCCGCTGCGTTCGAAGACCTCTCGTGCGGAACTCGCGAGTGGATCGCCTTCGTGAGGCGGGGCGACGAGTGCGAGCCTGCGACGATCGCTGAGGGCCACGAGCGCTACTCGATCTGGCGTGATGCCGTCGGATGCCGGCATCGTGAGCTGGGCGCCCCCGGTTCCCGGCAGCCACACGAAACGCTCGCGCAGTCGGAGCATCGGGATCGATCCAACGCGGAGGAGCAGCTCGGCCTCATACCAGCCAAGCCGCTCAAGTTCGGGCTTCCAGCGGATCTCCCGTGCACCGGCGCCAAACTGTTCGCTGCGCTCGGCCACAACGACACCGTCTATGTCGCGGACACGCAGCTCAAGCTCGATGGGGTCGCCCGACAGGTCGCGCACATCGATAAGCAACTCGGGGGCCTCGCTTGCGAGGAACGTGTTGCTGCCGCGTGTCGTGGTCAGCGAGGCTGTGGGCAGCTGAACGATGACAACGTCGTCGAACCACACCGAACCGTCGTAGTCTTCGTTCCAGAGCTCGTACGCGCGGCTGGCTTGCGAACTGTGGGCTTGTGGCTGGGCCAACTCAAGATCGATCTGAAGCGAGACTGCATAGGAAGGTGCTGCGGGCAGCTTGATGAGCACCGGCACGAATCCGCCTTCCCAGCCGTCAACACCTGGCTGGACGAGCGTGGAGGCAGATGTGCCCGATATCGGCCGGCCTTCTTCATCAAGCAAGCGAGCCGCAAGCCGAGGACGCGCGTGCTTCAGGCCTTCAACGCGGACCATCGCACCGACGGCGTACTTAACCGAGGGGAACGTCGGCGCAACCCCCGGCTCGAGGCGAAGGCTCGTGCTTCCGCCACTGGTATCCAGGCGAATCGTGCCGAAGCCACTGGTCGAGGGCGACTGGTAGTCGAGGCGACCAAGGTTGGTGATTGGGAAGCCCGGCCGATCGCGGACCTCTGGATCGTGTTGGGCGCGGATCCAATACAGCGGGATGTCCAGCGCGTTGAAGCTCCGCTCCTCGAAATCAAAGTGGCGGACGATGCGGCCGATCGAGGGCGAGGGGTCGGCCTGCTGCGATTCGCCCAGCAGATCCTCGGGGATCTGGCCTGGCACGGGAGCCGCGAAGAGGCCCAACAGGACCACCGTCATGAGTTGGATGGACCGAGGGCTCACCTCGTCCTTATCGGCCCGGCGCGTGGGGCATCTTCATGAGGCCGGCGAGAGCGGCCCTTCCAACTGCTGGCGAAGCCCAAAGATGGACTCGTCCCCACGCGAGCGAGCACCCGCGGGCGTCGTGGCAGCACTTTCGGGGCCCGCCAAGCGCAGAGCGAGCACCGACGACGGAGACAGACGCGTGACGTCCAGTTCGTGCTCGTCCTGTACGGCGACTCGGTCCGTCGAGGGCTCGGGACCTTCGCCGGGCAGCATGAACCACGCCCCCACGCCTACGACAAGCAGCACTGCACCGAGGCCGCCTGCTCGGCGAGCCCTGTTCGCGAAGCGTCGCCTGGCCACCGCACGCTTGATCGATTGGGGCATCGGTCCGGCAGGAACATCAACTTGGTACTCATCGAGCATGGCTTGTATGCTCCTTCTGACTTGGTGGCGGTTCGGCAAGATCCCGCGCCATCGCGAGACCGCGGCTGTAGCGATCCGCCGCAGTCGAACGCGACACTCCCAGAGCGTCGGCCAGCCGCTCCAGTGTAAATCCATACGCGTGGCGGAGTACGACCGCTTCGCGCCACGGCTCGGGCAAACGCTCCAGCACGGCGGACGCGTCCTCCTGGCTCGGCGACGATTCGGCCTGCGAACTCGAGCGGTCCTCGATCGAAGCCGACTCGCGCTTCTCGCGCCGTGCCTCACCGCGCCGGGCGTTCAGGGCGGCGTGGCGCGTCAGCGTGCAGAGCCATGCCGCTGGATCGCGCACGGTTCGGACCTTTCCGCGGCGAAGCCGCAGCACGTCAAGGAAGACGCCCTGCACCACGTCCTCGGCGAGCTCGTCATCGGTCATCGTGCGGGCGTACACCCGCAGTCGTCCGGCATAGCGACTCCAGAGCTCAATCGCCGCCGACTCGCTGCCGGCGTGAAACGCGAGCAATAGCGACCGATCCTCATCGAACCGGCCGCCTTCATGGCTTTGTGTTGATTCGTGTTCAGCCATCAACATCGAGCCGGGTTCGGAACGCCTGGAGTCGTTCCCTCGCCCTTGCGTCAGACTTGTATGCATGACCAAACGCCGGCACCACAATGACTGCAACGGGCCCAAAGTCGCCACTCGAGAAGTGCTCGCTCAGCATCCGGAGTTCGGCGGGCGGATCTTCGGCGTTCCAGGCCTCGAATACCAGGTCGAACGCGTCGACCGCCTTCTCGACTTCCAGCTTGAACTGCTCCCCGTTCAGGGCACGCAACGCCGACTCGGCAGAGTCGTCCTCGCCGGTACCGCCCATTTGCAGGAACAGTTTCGCGAAGTCTCGACCAGCGTTGGGACCACGAAACTGCCGTGCCAGAGACGCGACAAGATCGCGCTCCGTCCTCAGTGCCAACTCGACCTTGTGCGGATCTTCGGCCGGGAAGCGACTCACGGCCTCGCCCAACGCTTGCCGGACCTCACGGCCATCCTGCGTCCGATCAAGGAGCCAATACGCCTCTCTCATGGCCATATCAGTAATCGCCGCAGATACCAGCGAACTAATCAGGATGCGATCGCCGGTGATGTGCCGGGCCATGCGGAGCGCAGTGGCCAAGCGATCCGCGGCACCTTGGCTGTCACCGGCGAGCGCAAGGCGTCTGGCGTCGGCTGTTAGGAGACGGGCGAAGTTACGCATCTGCCCGAGGTGGGGCAGCAGTGCCGCGTATCCGTCTTCGTAGCGGACCTGGAAGTCGCAGTGGGTCTCTCGGCTGGCACGCTCGAGGTCGTCCATGAAGTCTGCAATGGCACTCAGCTCGGCCGCGAGTTCCCCGCCGGGCAGAAGCGCTGCGGGCGACTCGATCGCCTGGTCGCCGCTCTCGGAGTCCGGATGCAAGAGCTTGAAAACCCCGCTTGCCCGAGTCGGCAGGTCGTCGGCGTATGAGGTCGTGTTGACGAGGCGCCAGTAGTCCAGGGCGGCGTTGCGGTCGGCGGGCTGCTGAAGGCCGGCCACCTGTGACTGGAACCACAGCGATGGCGCCGCGGCGGTGGCGTGGGAGGCAAGGGCCAGGCCGCTCAGGGCCAGGATGGCGATCGCTCGGTGTCGCATGACGTTCTCCTCGGTCTGCAAGGACCTGCTCAGGGGGTTCATACCAGTAGACACCGCCGAGGGTCGCACCGTCCGGGGCCTAGCCTCGCCTCCATGGCATCCACGACCGAGAATCAAACGTCAGCCCCCCTCATGCTCGGCGTCAGCGGCATGCGGGGGATCACCGGCCAGAGCCTCACCCCCGAGGTCGCCCTGCGGTACGCCGCGGCTTTTGGGACATTTCTGAACGCTCGGGGCTCATCACCCCATGTGATCATCGGCCGCGACGGGCGTCGGGGCGGCGAGGCCGTCTATGAAGCCGCCGTCGCGGGCCTGCTCGGCTCGGGCTGCTCGGTCACTCGGCTCGGCGTTGCAAGCACCCCCACCATCGGCATGGCGGCGCTGGACGAGGTAGACGGCGCGGTCATCGTGACGGCAAGCCACAACCCGCAGCAATGGAATGGGCTGAAGCTCCTCATCGCGGGCATTGCCGGCGGCGAAGAGCACGAATTCGACTTCGCATGCGCTCCGCCCGCCGAGCTCGCCCGCGAGATCATCGAGCAGTTCGGGCGCGGTCCCGAGTGGGCCGAGTCCACCGCGTTCGAACCCATCGCTGACGAGGACAGGGCTTCGTACCACCACTGGTCCGGCGTGGCCGGGCGCGTGATCTCGATGCTGCCCGATGGAGCGCTCGAGCGGTGGGACGAATCGGGCTCGATCGGGCTGCGGTGCGTGCTCGACGCGGTCAATAGCTCGGGCGCACTCGTCGGCGTTCCGTTCCTCGATTACCTGGCCGACGTCATTCCGCTGAACTGCTCGCCCAGCGGCGTGTTCCCGCACACGCCCGAACCGACGAGAGAGAACCTCTCGGGCGACGGCGGGCTCTGCGGCGTGGTGCCGGGCATAGGCGCCGACATCGGCTTCGCGCAGGATCCCGACGCCGATCGGCTCGCGATCGTCGATGAGGCCGGCCGCTACATCGGCGAGGAGTACACGCTCGTGCTCTCGTCGCTCGCGCTGCTCGAGCTGGAAGAAGAAGATGATGACGAGGCGATCATTGTCACGAACCTCTCGACCAGCCGCATGATCGAAGACGTGGCCGAGCGGTTTGGGGCGCGGGTCGAGCGCACGCCCGTGGGCGAGGCCCACGTCGTCGGCCGGATGCTCGAGCTGCTGGCCGACGGCAAGAACGTCGTGCTCGGCGGCGAGGGTAACGGCGGGGTCATCTGGCCCTCGGTCTCGTTCGTGCGAGACTCGGTCGTGGCGATGGGCCTGACGCTCGCGCTCATGGCCCGGCACGAGAAGCCGTTGAGCCAGATCGTCGGCGGCCTGCCGAGCTACGCCATCGTGAAGCGCAAGCAGGACATCGCGAGCAAAGAAGCGGCCAAGCCAGCTATCGACGCTGTTACAAAGGCGTTTGAGGGCCGAGGCCGTGTCGACCTGCAGGACGGCGTGCGGATCGACCTTGACGACGAGAAGGCGTGGCTCAGCGTGCGTGCAAGCAACACCGAGCCCATCGTGCGGCTGATAGCCGAGGCACCCGACGATACCAAGGCAAACAGGTTGCTCGACGAGGCTCAGGCCCTCATTCGCTGAGCGTCTCGAGTTGATCGATGGCCCGCTTGATCGTCTCACGCTTCTTGCAAAATGCAAAGCGGACGTACTTCGAGCCCATCGACCGATCGACGTAGAACGAGCTCGGCGGGATCGCCGCGACGCCAACCTGCTCGACCAGGTGCCTGCAGAACGCGATGTCCGCATCGGGGCCCTCGATGCCTAGCCGCTTGGACACCGGTGTGTGATCACACATAACGAAGTATCCAGCCGCCGGCCGGAAGACTTTGAACCCGACGCGCTCCAGCGCATCACAGAGCAGGTCGCGATTCGCCTTCATGTTATCGCGCAGCTCGATCGTGCTGTCGAGGTGCTCGAGTAGCGCCTTGGCCGAGGCGGCCTGGGCCGGCGCGTTCGCACAGAACGTCAGGAACTGGTGGGCGCTGCGCACACCCTCGCCCAAGCGTGGCGGCGCCACGGCCCAGCCGACCTTCCAGCCCGTCGCACTGAATAGCTTGCCGATGCTGCCCAGCGTGATCGTGCGCTCGGCCATGCCCTCGAAGCTCGCCAGGCGATGGTGACGGCCCTCGTACACCAAGTGGTCGTAGACCTCATCGCTGATGGCAAAAGCGTCGTGCCGCACGCACAATTCGGCGATGAGCGCGAGCTGGTCTTCAGTGAATACCAAACCCGTAGGATTGTGCGGCGTGTTGAGGAGGACGGCCTGGGGCTTCTGCTCGAAAGCAGCGCGCAGGTCGTCCGGGTTGAAGGTGAACCGGCCGCCAGCGTCGGGAACAAGCGTCACGGGCAGGAGCGTGGCCCCCGCCATCGACGCCGTCGCCTGATAGCTGTCGTAGCAGGGCTGGAAGACAACGAGGCCATCGCGCGGGTTCATCAGCCCCAGCATGCTTGCGGCGATCGCCTCGGTGCAGCCACAGGTCGCTGTGACCCAGGTATCAGAGTCGATCTCGAACCCGCCAAACTTATTGAACCACTGGGCGACGCCGTGGCGCAGCTCGGGCACACCGGTGAGCGGGGCGTACTGGTTGAAGCCCGACCCCGCGGCCTCCCCGAGCGCCTCGAGCATCGCGGCGGGGCCCTCGAAGTCGGGGAAGCCCTGGGACAGGTTCACGGCCTTGTGACGCACAGCCAGCGCGGTCATCTCGGCGAAGATGGTCGAGCCGAAATCGCTCAACCGGTCGGACACGGCATTGGACGCGATCATCGTCGACAGGATATGGAGCTAAACTCGCCCGTGCTTGCCGAAGGCTCTCCCATCCCGGACGTCACGATCCCGCCCACGCCGGGGCTCTGCGACGAGCCCACGAAGCTGGCGGACCTTGCGACCAAGGGCCCGATCGTGCTCTACTCCTATCCCGCCGACAACACCCCCATGTGCACCCGCCAGGCCTGCGCGATGCGCGACACGATGGGCGAACTGGCCGCCGAGCTCGAGGGCTCGGGCTTGCGCGTGGTCGGCATCAGCCCTCAAGGTCGCGAGAGCCACGAGCGCTTCAAGATGAAGCACGAGTTGCCCTTCCCGATCATCGCTGACGAGAACAAGTCGATCCTCAAGGCCATTGACGCCCTCGGCATGCTCGGCATGCCCCGGCGTGTGACCTACCTGCTCAGCCCCGATGGCACGATCGCCAAGGCCATGGTCGCCGACATTCGGCTCGGAAAGCACCGCGCGTTCCTAAGGGATGCCGCGAAGGCCTGAACCCACGCCGCTGACCCAGAAGACATGAATCTGCCCTCATTCCCGGCTTGCAAAGCTCGATCTGGCGGTATCCTCTTGCGAAGAAGAGAAGCTTGTTGCGTGGGAGGGAACCAGATGAAGCGTGACGGAACCAGGAATCTCGGATCACCGACCTCAACCGCATTGCTAGCCGTTGCGGCGACCGCTGTAACCACCGGCGGCGCGTTCGCCCAGTCGGTGTTCCTCCCGCTGGGCGATCTGGCAGGGGGCCAATTCAACTCGTCAGCGAGTGGTGTCAGTTCCTTCGATCTTGCCGGTGGTAACCTGTCGGGCTTGGTCGTCTCGGGCAACTCGCAGAGCGGACGAGGGCGCGAGGCCTTTCGCTGGACGCAGTCTGGCGGAATCGAGGCCCTGGGCGACCTCGGCGGCAGCTTCTTTTTTAGCAGCGCAGCGGGCGTCAGCACCGATGGATCGACCATCGTCGGCACGGCTTCCGCCCCCGACGGCTTCCTCGCCATGCGCTGGCGCGAGGGCGTGGGCATGCAGTCGCTCGGCGACCTACCGGGCGGACCCATCCAGAGCGAGGCCGGTGCGGCTTCAACTGATGGCGAGACGATCACTGGTTCGAGCCGTTCGGCGGCAGGCTTTCGCGGCGACGAGGCGTTCCTGTGGACATCGGCGACCGGCCTGATCGGCCTGGGGCGGCTCACGCCCGATGGCTCGTCGCTGTCGGTCGCCATCAGCGGAGATGGCGCCACCGTCGCCGGGTTTGCAAGTCCGGACGGCGAGCAGCGCGTGCCCTTCCGCTGGACTGCGGCCGATGGCATCCAGGCATTGCCGCTGCCCGCCGAACCCGACGCGTGGGGCGAAGCGCAGAGCATCACCCTCGACGGCTCGGTGATCGCCGGGTGGGTGCGCACTGACGATGGCCAATCTGCGGCGCGGTGGACGGACGCGGGCCTCGATATCCTGGCCACCGCCAGCGAGTTTGACGGCGCCCGCATCTTCACCCGCGCCGTCAGCGAGGACGGCACCGTCATCGTCGGCTGGGCCCAGGACGGCGGCGACCTGCAAGCGTTCATCTGGACCGACACCGATGGCATGCGCCCGCTGCAAGACGTGCTGGTGAACGACTTCGGCCTCGACCTGACGGGCTGGACGCTCACCCTCGCGTTGGACGCCAGTGTGCACGCCGACACCGGGCGCATCGTCGTCGTCGGTGCAGGAACCAATCCCGATGGCAACACCGAGGGCTATCTGGCCGTGCTCGACCCGGCCCCGCCCTGCGCGGTCGATCTCGACGGCGACGGCGAGGTGACCATCTTTGACTTCCTGGCCTTCACCAACCTGTTCCAGGACGGCGACCTCCGCGCCGACTTCGACGGCGACGGCGTACTGACGATCTTCGACTTTCTGCGTTACTTCGACGCGTTCGACGCAGGCTGCGACTAGCCGCCCCTTGGGTCATCGATGGGGAACGCCGGCCGCGCGAGCGGTCTCAGGGCGAGCGCGAGCAGGGCGCGTTCGCTGTCGTCGCCGGCGATGCGGTTGACGCGCAGCACGCCGCAGCGGTTGCAGCGGTGCACGAGGACCCACTCGCCGGCGTCCTCGCCGCTCGAGCGTACGGCGACGGCGATGGGCTCCATCGCGCCGCCGCAGGCGCTCGCGCGGTCGCCGGGCTGATTGTCGACGTGCTTGCTGTGCAGGCAAGCCGGGCAGTGGTTGCGCTGCTTCGTGCCCCAGGCGCGGCCGCTCACGCGGGCCTTGCAGCAGATGCAGGTAAATCCGTCCGATTCGTTGCGGCGACCGTAGTGGCCGCCGCGCGCGCGGGGCTGGAGATGGTCGCGCTCCTGATGATGATCAGGGTGGTGGCCGGCGCGTTGGTCGCCGGTGCGGTGTGCTCGTGGCATGTGTTGGGAGATCCATCTCGCCGGAACGTGCCCGGCGGGGGCCGTCATGAACAGGCTGGTACGTCGCCCGCGAGATCGATCCATCCAACGCGCGGGCAGAGCGCAGCAGCACCACGCCTGCTCTGGTCGAGCGCGGCGGGAAGCCCCGGATGGGCCGAGAAACCTGTTCAGGCCGAGACGGTCATCAGCTGCAAAGGTATGCGGGCCGAGTGCCCGAGGCCCTACGCTCCCCTAATGAGGATCTTGCTCACCAACGACGACGGCATCCGGGCCCCCGGCATTGTGGCTCTCTACGACGCGCTGATGGACACCATTCCCGGCCACGAGGGCACGCTGGGTGGGCCCATCTCGATCGCCGGCACGCCGGTCGAGACGATCTACACCGTGGCGCCGGCGACCGTGCAGAGCGCCACGAGCCACGGCGTGACCTTCCACGAGCCGCTCATGGTCGAGCCCAGCCGCATCCGCGGGCGCATGACCGGGACGGCGGTCGACGGTCGCCCGGCCGACTGCGTGAAGCTTGCGCTGAGCGAAATTTGGCCCGGACAGTTCGGCAAGGGCTCGAGGCCTGATCTGGTCATCAGCGGCATGAACGCCGGGGCCAACTGCGGCATCAACGTGATCTACTCCGGCACGGTTGCCGCGGCGATCGAGGCGGCCTTCTTGGGTATCCCGTCGATCGCGGTCAGCCTGCACCTCGGCCGTGCATCGACGCGCTTCGACATTGGCGCAATCCACGCCCGGCGCGCCATCGAGACGCTGCTGGCCGGCGGGCTCCCGAGCCCCCACGAAGTGCTCAACATGAACGTGCCGCGCTGCGAGGATCCGATCGAGGACACGCCCGAGGCGCGTGAGAAGGCCAGCCACCAGCGCACGAGCGCCGGCCTTCCCACCAACTTCGACCAGTCCGACACGCGCGTCACGCGGCAGGGTCAGGACGCCACCGTGCACAAGGCCGACCCGAACGAGCGGCTTCCCATTGTCGCGTGCCCCATGAACACGCACGGCCACGTCGACCGCTTCGAGGGCCGCGTGAGCCCGGGCGGACGGGCGTACTTCTGGGCGGCCGCCGGCGGCATGGACTTCCAGGACACCGAGAGCGGGACCGATGTCGACTGGCTCTTCCGCCGCGCCGTGACGGTCACGCCGCTGAGGTACGACCTGACGGACGCACCCGCCCTCGACCGTTGGTCGCGGGCTGCGGGTTCGGCGGCGGTCCCGGCCGACGCCTGAACGCGTCGCCACGCGTCCCTCTACAATGCGAGTACGAGGACGATCCCATGTTCATGCGCATGATCTATGACGAGAAGCTGGCCCAAGCGGCCTATCTCATCGGCTGCCAGCGATCCGGCGAGGCCATCGTTGTCGATCCCGAGCGAGACGTCGACCGGTACATCGAGGTCGCACGAGAGAACGATCTACGCATTACAGCCGTTGCCGAGACGCACATCCACGCCGACTTCGTGAGTGGTGCACGCGAAATGGCCGAGCGAACCGGCGCTACGGTCTATGTCTCGGGCGAAGGCGGCGACGACTGGCAGAGCACATGGGCCAGGGCGTACGACCACGTCATCCTTCGTAACGGCGACGAGTTTCGGATCGGCAACATCGGTTTTCGCGCCGTCCACACGCCGGGCCACACGCCCGAACACATGGTCTACGTGGTGACCGATCACGGCTCCGGGGCAGGAGAGCCCATCGGCGTCTGCACGGGCGACTTCGTGTTCGTGGGCGATCTTGGGCGGCCCGACCTGCTCGAGACTGCGGCCGGCCAGGTGGGCGCGCGCGAGCCAGGAGCACGGCAGCTCTTCGAGAGCGCGAAGTGGCTGCCGAGCTTGCCCGAGTTCGTCCAGGTCTGGCCCGGCCACGGCGCCGGTAGCGCATGCGGCAAGGCGCTCGGCGCCGTACCGATGAGCACTGTGGGCTACGAGAAGCGGTTCAACGAGCCGTTGCGGTCGGCCATTGGTCCCGCGTCCAACGAGCGCGCGTTCGTCGACCTGATCCTCGAAGGCCAGCCCGAGCCCCCGATCTACTTTGCGCGCATGAAGCGGATCAACCGCGACGGCCCCGATGTCATCGGCGGCCTGCCACCTGCACGGCCTGCGCTCGCTGCAGACGTGGCGAAACTGGATCCGCACCAGGTCGCCATTGTCGACACGAGGCCGTGGCCCGAGTTCCGCGATGGACACCTGCCTGGCTCGATGAGCTTCCCGCTGCAAACTTCCTTCCCAACCGATGCGGGCTCGATGGTGCGCGAGGACGAGGACATCTATCTGGTCGCGCACGATGACCAGATCGAAGAGGTACTCCGCGATCTCTCGCGCATCGGCCTCGATCGCATCAAGGGCTGGATCAAGCCAGAAGACGTGGCTTCGTACGGCGAACTCGAATCCGTAAATGAGGTCGAGCCGGCAGAAGCCGCCGACATGATCGCCGAGGGCCGCGTCAGCGTGCTCGACGTCCGGCGTGCGACTGAGTACGCCGCTGGTCACATCGAGAACGCCACAAACATCGCGCACACGCGCCTTGCGTCGCGGCTCGATGAATTGTCACGCGATGGAACGCTGCTGGTCCACTGCCAGGCGGGGGTCCGCTCCGCCAGGGCCTGCGGCTATCTCCAGCGCCTCGGGTTTGACGTTGTGAATCTGAAGGGCGGCTACGCGGCCTGGCAAGAGGACCAGGCACGCGTCGCCCGTTCGTCCGCGGATCGTTAGGGGAGTCTCGCAACATGGACGGCAGCAACCGGACGGTTGATGCCAGCACGCTGCGATCGTGGCTCGACTCGGGCTGCGCCGTGCTGGTGGACGTGCGCGAAACGTTCGAACACGCGACCGAGCGCATCGAGGGCGCTCGGCATGTGCCCCTGGCGCAGGTCGAGCCAGACAAGCTCAAGCTCGAGCCGTCGGCCGAGCGGATGGTCTTCCATTGCCGGAGTGGCGCTCGGTCTGGAAAGGCTCTAGAGCGATGCCACCAGGCCCTTGCTGCCTCGGGCATTGAAGCGTTCCACCTCGACGGCGGCATCGAGGCCTGGAAGTCGCTCGGCCACCCCGTCGAACACCCCGCCGGCGCTCCGAAGCTGGACGTCATGCGGCAGGTTCAGATCGTTGCCGGCTCGCTCGTGGCCGCAGGGACGCTGCTGGGCATCGCGTTCAGCTCTTGGTTCTTCGTTGTACCGGCCTTCGTTGGCTGCGGCTTAGTCTTTGCGGGCGTCAGTGGCTATTGCGGTATGGCCCGCCTGCTCGCGATGATGCCCTGGAATCGTCCCCGAGCGAATCCGCCTCGGTAAATCCCTCCGAGGCAACACCCAACAACACGAGCGAGCAGCCACCTGCCCCTACAGTTGCCGCCCAAACCGGATCAGCCGGAGAGGAGCCACGCTCGTGCAAGACGCCGTCGTGATGGAAAACCTGCGCAAGACCTTCGGGCCCAAGGTGGCCGTCGAGGGGCTCGACCTGCGCGTCAAGGCCGGCAGCCTGACGGGCCTCATCGGCCCCAACGGCGCGGGCAAGAGCACGACCATCCGCATGCTCATGTCCATCCTCTTCCCCGATTCGGGCACCCTGCAGGTGCTGGGCAAGAAGAGTGCCCTGCAGAGCAAGGATCGCATCGGCTACCTGCCCGAAGAGCGTGGCGTGTACCGCAAGATGAAGGTCACGCAGTTCCTCAAGTACATGGGCAAGCTCAAGGGCCTGACCGACCCGGACCTCACCACCCGTGTTGGCGAGTGGCTCGAGCGCGTCGAGCTCACCGACGCGGCCAGCAAGCGGTGCGAAGAGCTCTCCAAGGGCATGCAGCAGAAGGTGCAGTTCATCTCGGCCGTACTGCACGAGCCCGAGCTGATCATTTTGGACGAGCCCTTCAGCGGGCTCGACCCGGTGAACCTCCGACTGCTCCAGAGCCTGATGACCGAGCAGCACCAGCAGGGCCGCACGGTCATCTTGTGCACGCACGTGATGTTCCAGGCCGAGCAGATGTGCCAGGGCATCGTGATGATCAACAACGGACAGAAGGTGCTCGACGCCTCGATCGACGAGATCCGCGCCACGCACGAATCGAGCATGGTGCTCTTCGAGCCAGTCGAGGGCGAAGATCCACTGACGGTGGAGCGCATCGATGGCGTTGTCCGTGTGGAGAACACTCGTGAAGGCTGGGCGGCCCACGTCGACCCCGAGCGTTTGCCAGCTTCACACGCGGTGCGCGAAATCGCTGTTGCCATCCAGGTGCGCAGCGTTGCAGCCAAGCGCGTGACGCTCGAGGACGTGTTCGTCGAGGAGGTCGCGGGTGGCAGCGGCGCCACGGAAGCCGAGGTCCGCGACTCGCTGCGAGGCTCGGGCGATGAGAGCGAAGCCCTGGAAGGAGCGTCGGCATGATCCGCATCCTGCACATCGCCGGTCGCGAGTTCGCGTCGACCGTACTGACCAAGGGCTTCATCATCGGCGCCGTCGTTGTGCCCGCCGTTCTGGCCGTCGCGATCCCGGTGATCATCTTCATCATCAGCCAGCAGAAGGCGCCAGCTGTCGTCGGCACGGTGGCCATCATCGATCCGACCGGCGAGGTCGCACCGCTCCTGACCGAGTACCTGAGCCCGCAGGCCATCGCCGAGAGGCGGGGCGAAATGGTCCGGCGTGTGAGCGAGGCCCTGCCTGGGATGCCCGCCGCTCCCGAGGGCTCCATGGACCAGGCAATGGCGATGACGCAGGGCGAGCTTCCTCAGCTCACCGTCGAGGTTCTTCCCCCGGATGCCGACTTTGATGACGCCAAGGAGCGCATCCGCCAGGCGGTCAAGGACGATCCGAGTTCAACCATTGCCATTGCTCGAATCGATCCAGACGCCGTGGTGAAAGACGTTACCGCAGAGCAGTTCGGTGCTTTCGCGTTGACGCACATGCCTCGGCTCGATGAGCGTATCGTCGACGAGATTAAGGGTGGCCTGCGCCGCGGCGTGCTCGATGCACGCTACAAGGCCAACGGTTTCGAGAAGTCGACCATCCAGGCCCTGACAACGGTCAACGCCGAACGCACGACCGAAGTCACCGAGGAGGGCGAGCGGGATTCTACGAGCGCCATGAGCTTCATCCTGCCCATGGTCATGATGCTGCTTGTCCTGGGCGCCGTCTTTACGGGCGGGCAATACCTGCTCACAACGACGATCGAGGAGAAGTCCAACCGCGTCGTTGAGGTGTTGCTCAGCGCCGTGTCGCCGACGCAGCTCATGGCCGGCAAGATCCTGGGCCAGATGCTCGTGGGCCTTTCCATGCTGGCGATCTACTCGGGCGTGGGCATCGCTGCGCTCATCGCGTTCGCTCTGGGCGACCTGATTACACCCATGCACCTGGTCTGGATGTTCCTTTTCTTCCTGACAGGTTACGGCATGATCGCCTCACTCATGGCCGCCGCCGGAGCTGCGGTCAATGACCTTCGAGAGGCACAGGCGTTCATGACGCCCATCATGATGTTCATGATGATTCCCTACTTCATGATGATCGTGGTGCCGCGAGCCCCCAACTCGACGCTGGCGGTCACGCTTAGCTTCATCCCGCCGATCAACCCCTTCATCATGATGCTCAGGATCGCCAGCAACGATCCGCCGCCCTTGTGGCAGGTCCTGCTCAGCCTCGCCGTTGCGGCCATCGGCGCGGTCGTTGCGATCTGGCTGGCAGGCAAGATCTTCCGCGTGGGCATGCTCATGTTCGGCAAGCCGCCGAACTTCCGCACGCTCGTCCGCTGGGTGCGCATGGCGTGAGCGAGCACGCAAAGGCCCCCACCGCTCAGGACCTCTACGAGATCTGCGTCCAGAGCCCGCGGCACGTTGTTGACCTGCTTCGCGCGATCCACGGCCAAGAGCCACAACGGCTCGGCGAGGACTTCGCCGGAAGCGGCGCTGTCAGCCGCGCCTGGATTGAGCTGAGCGACCAGCACCGGGCGTGGTGCGTTGATCGAGATTCCGCGGCCCTCACTCGATGTACCGAAGCTGCACGCATCCACACGCGTGTGGGTGACGTGCTCGAAGAGCCCTCGAGCGTCGACGCGATCTGGGTGGGCAACTTCTCGATTGGCTATCACCACGATCGCGCGAGCCTGCTGGACTACCTGCGGCACGCGCGATCTCGCCTGGACCGCGCGGGCGCATTCGTGTGCGACACCTATGGCGGCGAGAGCGCGTACTTGATGGGCGAGGTCCATCGATACCACCCGCTACCGCAGCACCTAGCCCCCGACGGGACAGGCGCGTGGCGCGTGCGCTACACCTGGGAGCAGCGCGAGGCCGACGCGCTCACGGGGATGGTGACCAATGCGCTGCACTTCCGCATCGAGCGAGCGGGTGTCATCGAGGCCGAACACATCGACGCCTTTGTCTACCACTGGCGATTGTGGAGCGTGCCCGAATTGCGAGATGCGATGGCCGAAGCCGGGTTCGCGTCGACGGCGGTGTACGGCCAACTTCCCGATGCCGTCGACGACGAAGGGCGACCGTTTATTCGACCGATGGCTGCGGACGATCTGGACGACAGCTTCATCGTCTGCGTGGCGTGCAGAGCGGAATAGTCCGGACTAACAACGGGATAAGCAGGGCCAGAACCCATCGAGGAGGCCCCTGCCATGCCCCAAGCAAGCACAGCATCGAATTCCGGCATCCCCACCATCCGCAGCGGAAAGCCGTTCGTCGTTGCTTCGTGGGTCGGCCAGCTTGTCGTGGCCGGCATCCTCGGTCAGACGCTGTTCTTCAAGTTCACCAATGCGCCCGAGACGCAGGTCGTCTTTGCTGATCTGGGCGGACGACCGGCGGCGATCGCTTCGGGCGTATTCGAGCTCATCGTGGTCGTGCTCATCCTGATCCCCAGGACCGCCGCATTTGGGGCTATCGGTGGTGTGCTCATGATGCTCGGAGCCATTGCATCGCACGTGGCAGTCATCGGCATCGCCGTACCAACTCCAGACGGCACCGGCGACGACGGCGGCACGCTCTTCGGCATGGCGATCGCCGTGCTGCTCCTGTCGGCCATGGTTGCCGTGCTCCGGCGCGGGTCCATCCTGGGACTGCTCAAGAAGGGCTGAGACTGGACGGGGCCGCTCCTACAGTATTGAGACTAAGTCTCAAGGAGCGATCATGTCCAGACTCTCGCGTGTCCTGCCCATCCTTGCCGCCGCAGTGCTCACCTTTCCGGCGATCGGCCAAGACTGCCCGATCTCGCGGGCTCTCACGGCCAGCGACGCCGATGTCCGGCTGTTCGACACCCATGTGACCACACTCTCCAGTCCCGCCATGGGCGGCAGGCTACCCGGCAGTGAGGGCATGGAACTTGCCAAGCGATACGTCGAGCGCTCGTTCGAGTTGGCCGGCCTCGATCCTGCCATCGGCACGGGAGCGGACGCGTCCTACCGCCAGGCGTTTGTCATGGACGGGACGAATGCAGAAAACGTGATTGGCATCCTGCGGGGCAAGGGCGAGTTGGCGAGCCAGTTCATTGTCGTTGGCGCCCATCTCGATCATCTTGGCGACGGACAGTTGAGCTCGCGCGGCCAAACGGGTCTGCTGCACGCCGGCGCTGACGATAACGCTTCGGGTGTTGCCGGCATGCTTGTGATGGCCCAATCGCTCGCGGCCGAGTATGCCGAGTTGCCCGGCGATCGTCGCAGCGTGCTGTTCATCGCGTTCAGCGGCGAAGAGTCAGGCCTGAAGGGCGCGACGTACTACGTCGAGAACCCCATCGCCCCCATCACCTCCCACATGCTCATGATCAACTTCGACATGATCGGTCGCGTCGAGGAAGGCCGCTTGAGCGTGTCGGGCGTCGGCACCGGACAGGGCCTCGAGGACGTCGTCACGCCAATCTTCGAGGCGTCATCGCTGATCGAGCAGGTCGAGAGCGGACTGAGCGGTCGGAGCGACCACTGGGCATTCTACGAGTCGCGCGTGCCGGTGCTGTTCGTGACACAGACCGATCAGCACGATGACTACCACACCGAGCGTGACGTCTCGTGGAAGATCAATCGCACCCAGGGCGCGCATACCGCCCGGGTCTTCATGCAGGTCGTGCACGCCGTGGCCAGTGCGAGAGATGGGTTCCAGTTCGTTGGTGGACCACGTGCCTCATCCGGACCTGGCATGGCCAGCATCAAGGTCCGGTTTGGCATCCGCCCCGGCTCGTACGTCGAGGGCGTCGAGGGCGTCGCCGTTGGTGGCATCACGCCCGATTCGCCGGCCGAGTATGCGGGCCTGCAAGCGGGCGACCTGCTCGTTGCCTGGAACGGCCAGAAGGTCGGCGACGTCCGAGACTGGATGGGCCAACTCATGCGTCACGAGCCCGGCGATGTCGTCACCGTCACCGTTGAGCGGAACGGCCAGCGCATCGATCTGGAGGCCACACTGCAAGACCGCGGCGGCGTGTAAGACGCCCGCAGCCTTGGACTTAAAGACGAGTGGGGAAAGCCACCTATCGGACTCGAACCGATGACCTAAGCTTTACGAAAGCTTCGCTCTACCAACTGAGCTAAGGTGGCACCCGAACTGTTTCCTTCTAGACGCCGGCAACCGGGCCAGCAGCCTCGAAGGCCGGAAGTATTCGGCGGTCGGCGGCCGCTGTCCAGTAACCCGCTGTCCAGACTGCGAATGCGACTCCGTCTCATCTTTTGAATGAGACTGATTCTCAGCGCACATTTGAGATCCTGATGCCATACTTGTGCAAAGAACCCGGGACCAGCCGGGCATCAGCATCCAAGGAGGCGTCCATGCTCCAGATCACCGACGGCCAGTGTGGCAAGTGCGCTCACTTCGGCGAAGAACACCCCGCCGATCAGAAGCTCGTACAGATCCGCATCAGCGGGCAGGCTCCCGAGAACTTCCAGGAGCACTGCGGGCACCCCGACCTCAAGCCCCTGAACCTCACCGTGACGGCAACCAGCGGCTGCGCCGGGTTCGTTCCCGCCAAAGCCGGCTGAGCGGTCATCCGAACCAACGATTCCACATGCCCGCGGCACAGCGCCGCGGGTTTTTCTCGTGCATGATCAGCCGTGATTCCAGCGCGATGCCCGACGTGTGCCGATGGTATTGGCAGCCAGCTCTTACCTGGCAACGACCCGCACGGAGGCGAAATGGGCTGGATTGCACGAATCGGACTCTTGATGAGTTGCGGGGCCCTGGGTCTCTTGGTGGGCTGCGAGGAGTTTGGAACGCCCGCAAGCACGGAAGCCGCCACGCCCGAGCAAAGTGAGTCCGGCCGGATCTTCCAGCCCCAGCAACCCCAACCGGCCCAGCAGATTGCGGGGTTCCAAGATCTCGGCTCGATCGGAATCGGCGCGATCGACGTTCAGGTCTTGCGAGGCCTCGGAGAGCCGTCACCCGGCGGACAGCTCCGGCTCATCGTGAGAGTCCCCGATGGCACGGCTACGTCCTCGGTCCGCGGGTGGATCGGCACCGCGTCCCGGTTCGCTTCAGCGGTCTCCGGTGCGGATTACTCCGAGCAACTGGGCGGCTATGAGCTGAAGACCGCCGCGCCCGACCCATTGCCGCCAAGTGCGGCGTGGTGGATCGAGGTTCAGCGTGCGGACGGCACGACGCATGTGGGCTCGGTTCCCCTCCGTTGACTCCAGGCTCGCGGATTCCCCACCCGATTCCAGCTATCGGAGCCGCGTTCCTTAGCTTTTCGCTGCGGAATCGACGATCCCGTAGAACGCCTGCCCGGCCCGCGGTATAACCGCTTTGGACAGTTCCTGCCCGCTATTCGTGGCACAAGAGTCTGCTAGCCACGAGGGGCATCGAATCGGAGACGCGCATGCGAATTGCGACCCTGGCTCTCGTAGTAGTTCTGGCCTGGCCGGCCTCGGCGCTCTCCCAGGATCGGGCCGAGCCGCCCGTGACCGTCGCGGAGCAGACGGACTACCGCAAGACGGGCACGTCGGCCCAGGTCGAGGCGTTCCTGCAGGCCCTGGATGAAGAGAGCGATCGGACCTGGCTTGGTTCGATCGGGAACTCGCACGAGGGCAAGCCCCTGCCGTTGCTTGTTGTCGCCGACCCGCCTGTCACTTCCGCCGAAGAGGCCAGGCAGAGCGGGAAGCTCGTCGTGCTCCTGTTTGGCAACATCCACTCGGGCGAGACGTGCGGCAAGGAAGCCCTACAGATGCTCGCGCGCGAGCTTGCACTAGGTGACCGATCGGCATTGCTCGACGATCTCGTTGTCTGTTTCGTGCCCAACTACAACCCCGACTCGAATGACAAGATGGATCCGGGCAACCGTCGCAACCAGAACGGGCCCGACGAGATGGGCCTGCGGCACAATGCCCAGGACCTCGATC
The DNA here is from genome assembly GCA_965227775.1 of Phycisphaerales bacterium. Taxonomy (GTDB): domain Bacteria; phylum Planctomycetota; class Phycisphaerae; order Phycisphaerales; family UBA1924; genus JAHCJI01. Next base: position 2,552,178 of record OZ245777.1, on the reverse strand, counting down.
TCAATCGCGACTGGATCAAGATGGAGGCCCCCGAGACGCGCGCCCTCGTGCGATTCATGCACCAATGGGACCCCGCCGTCATCGTCGACTCGCACACCACCAACGGATCGAACCACCGATACGTCATCACTTATCAAGGGCCCAAGCACCCATCGACCCACCCCGGTCTGCTCGAATTCTCGCGCGACACGTTCATTCCGCAGATTGACGAGCGGTTCGAGACTCAGACCGATTACGACGCGTGGGTGTACGGCAATTTCGCCGACGGTCACACGCAATGGACGACGTATCCGGCCTCGCCTCGATACGGAACGCCGTACCGGGGTTTGCGAAACCGCATCGGCATCTTGTCCGAGGCCTATGCCTATGCAAGTTTCAAGGATCGTGTGATCGGTACGCTCGAGTTCTGCCGGGCCGTGCTGCAGGAGTCGGCCGAACACGCCGAGATGATCCGGCAAGTCGTCGAGGCCGCCGACGAGCACAACCGCTCGGGTAATGCCGACACAATCGCTCTTCGCTCGCGAGCCATCCCATTCCGAGAGCGATTCCAAGCCCTTGGTTATGTTGAGTACGACAACGAGGGCAACAAGATCGATGTCACCGACGAACCGCGAGATTACCAGGTCGAACTCGTCAACGACTTCGAAGCAACATTGAGCGTCGAACGGCCCTGGGCGTACCTGATCCCGGCCGACCTCGGGCACATCGCACGCCATCTGCAGCGACACGGCGTCGATGTGCACGAGGTACGCGAAGACATGGACCTCGACGCCGAGGCCTATCGCATCGACTCGATGCGGCGGGCAGAACGCGAGTTCCAAGGCCATCGCATGCTCGATGTTTGGGAGGTCACGGCCCAGACGATGGGCGTTCGAGTCGAGGCCGGCTGGTTCCTCGTTCGCACCGAACAGGACCTGGGCACGCTGGCGGCGTACATGCTCGAACCCCAGTCGACCGACGGGCTGACCGCGTGGAACTTCCTTGAAGGGCACGTTGAAGAGGGCGACCGATTCCCGATCTACCGCTTGCCCGAGCCCGCACCGATCCTGACGCGGACCGCCAAGCCTCTTGGTGACTTCCGCGATCCTCCCAGGCGGATCACGTCGGAGATGATCATCGATCGTCGAGGCGCACCAAATCTCAACGGCGCGCCGTCGGCCCGGCTGGGCTGGCTCGATGATGAGCACCTGAGCAAGAGCATTCCTGGGACGTCCGGGCGATACAGCGTCCACGCCTCCACCGGCAGAGTACTCGAGGAGCTGGATCGCGGCCTGACGGACTCCGTGGTGTCGGTCGTCGCGGGCTTGCCCACGATCAATCGCGAGCGGGCTCGTCGCATCGTCGGTTCACGGTTCTATGAACCACGCGATGAAGGATTCGTGTTTGAGCACGAGCGGGACCTGTACCACCTGTCGGCTGATGGATCGAAGGCCGTTCGGCTCACTGCGACGCCGCAACGTGAAGAGTCGTGGTCGCTCAGCCCTGATGGTCGTTTCGTCGCGTACGTTCACGAGTACGATCTGTGGGTCGTCGATGTTGAAACACAGACGCCCCGAGCGCTTACCGAGGGCGGCACGAGCGACATTCGCAACGGCAAGGCAAGCTGGCTCTATTTCGAGGAGCTCTTCGGCCGTAGCTGGCGCGCCTACTGGTGGAGCCCCGACTCTCAGAACATCGCCTTCTTGATCACCGATAGCACGGCCGTACCCAAGTACACGATCGTCGACAACCAGCGACGCGAGCAGCGGATCGAGGTCGAGCGATACGCGCGTCCTGGCGAGCGAAATCCCGACGTTGAGCTCGGGTTCGTGAGCCCCGAAGGTGGACGCATCCAGTTCGCCGACCTCTCGTCGTACGATGAGGGGCAATTCCTCATCAGTGGCGTGTCATGGACACCCGATGGCCGCAGCTGCGTCGTGCACGTGCAGGATCGCATCCAGACATGGCTCGACATCCTGCACGTGTCGCCGAGCAATGGGTCGCCGTCCAAGCTCATGCACGATCGGACCGAGGCGTGGATCACGTCGCCGGGCGACTTCATGTATCTTAACGACGGCAGCTTCCTGATGTCCTCCGAGCGAGACGGCTTCAAGCACCTCTACCACTACAACGCGCGGGGCCAGATCATCCGTCAGGTGACTAGCGGGGACTGGGAATGCCGCCGCGTGCTTCACATCGATGAGGAAGCCGATTGGCTGTACTTTACGGGAACAACAAGCTCGCACATCGGCAATGACCTTTATAAGATTCGCCTCGATGGAAGCGAACTCACTCGCCTGACGCACGAGCCGGGCACACATTCGGTCGACTTGAATCCTTCGGCGACCATGTTCATCGACCGCTGGTCGGGCGTGAACCAGCCGAACAGGGTTGCGCTGCGATCAGCGCGGGACGGCTCACTGATTCGATGGCTCGACACCAACCCCGTGTACGAGCTTGATGACTGGAAGCTCGCGACGCTGGAGCACACGAGGATCCCCTCGCGTCGCGCCGGCATCGAGCTCGAAGCGGTCGTGCACTACCCACCCGGCTTCGATGCGAGCCAGACCTATCCGGTCTGGGTCTTGACATACGCCGGGCCGCACGCCCCCACCGTGCGCGATTCGTGGCAGGGTGGTCGCACGTGGGAGCAGTTGCTCTGCTCGGCGGGGATCGTCGTACTGCGTGTGGATCCCTACGCCGCGAGTGGCAAAGGAGCGCAAAGCGCATGGACGAGCTACTTGCAACTGGGCGTCGGCGAGCTGCGGGATCTCGAAGATGCTGTCCGCTGGGCCCTCGACCAGGGCTGGGCCGATCCGACGCGCATCGGCATCAGCGGTCACTCGTTCGGCGGCTATATCACCGCCTACGCGCTCACGCACAGCGACCTGTTCACTGCTGGCATCGCGGGCGCTCCGGTGACCGACTGGCGCGATTACGACACGATCTATACCGAGCGGTACATGTTGACGCCGCAAGCGAATCCGGAAGGCTACAAGAAGACGAGTGCCGTCGAGGGCGCCCGCAACCTCAGCGGCCGCCTGCTTCTCGTACACGGTGCCATCGACGACAACGTGCATATGCAGAACTCGATGCTGCTGGCTGGAGCCCTGCAGCGGGCGGGGAAGCTCTTCGAGATGGCCGTGTACCCAGGCAGTCGCCACGGAATCTGGTCTCGTCAGTATCGACACCTGCAGTGGGACTTCATCAAGCGAACGATGGACGTGGATGAACCCACCGAGTCGGGCCGCGAGGATACGGAATCACGCGGCGGTACGAAGAGAGTCGAGTTCGCCAGCGACGGCTGATCCGCGATCACAGCCCGCATGTCCCAGAAGATCCCAGTACGGGGAGTCAGAAGCATGCCCACGACCACACCCGAGCACGATGCACGAATCGCCAGCATGACGTTCGCATCGGTGTATCCCCACTACGTTACCAAGATCGAGAAGAAGGGGCGCACCAGGGCGGAACTCCACGAAGTCATCTCCTGGCTGACAGGCTTCGATGACAAACAGATCCAGCAGCAGATCGATGACGCGGTCACGTTCGAGGCGTTCTTCGACCGTGCGACACTCAATGCCAACGCATCGCTGATCAAGGGTGTCATCTGCGGCTACCGCGTTGAAGACATCGAGAACCCGCTCATCCAGAAGACGCGGTATCTTGACAAGCTCGTCGACGAACTCGCCAAGGGAAAGAAGATGGAGAAGATCCTGCGGGCGGGTTGATGCCGATCAATGAGCAGTCGAGCTCCCGTCTCTCATTGCCAGCCTACTCGGGCAACCCGTCTAGCCAGGAGAGCAGTTCTGAGGCGGATCGCTGACCGCGAAGCTGCGACACGACCTGGCCCTCTCGCAGTGCGTAGGTCACCGGAATCGCACGAGATCCGAGGTGGGCATTGGCAAGTTGTGGCGACTGGTCAACCTCGACGTGCGTGGGCAAAAAGCGATCTTCGGACAGCCGCGTAACCACGGCCTCATTGTTGAGCGCGTCCCGCTTGTACTGCTGACAGGGCGCGCAACGGTCAGCGGTGGCAAACGCGATCACCAGCCGGACGTCGCCTGCCTCTTCAATCGCTTCGTCAAGCTGTGGCCCGTCTGCGATGATCGGAGGAAGCGAGATCGTCTCTCGTGCGACGATGAAACCGGTCTCAGGGTCGTACTCGTGGTCGACGGTCAGCCGGTCCATCCAGGCTTTAGTGGCTGGAGGAGGCGCTGATGGCTGCGACGGCTCGGCGCTCATGGCAACCTCTGGCTCCTTGTCGCTCGAAGCACAGCTCGCAGGCCCGAGCAAGACCATCGAAACGACTGCGACCGAGCCGACAGCACAAGTAGTGCGATTCTTCATGGCCAAGGCTAGGGCTCAACTCATCGCTGCCAGCAGCGGTTTCACGCGTCAGCCATGGGGACCGGGGCAAAGAAAAAACGACCCCCTTTGGTCTCAAAGAGGGTCGGCTTCGCTTCGAATAGCGGGGGCAGGATTTGAACCTACGACCTCCGGGTTATGAGCCCGACGAGCTACCAGACTGCTCTACCCCGCAATCTTAGTGGTCGAGAGTTTACGCTCCGTCTTGCCGCGAATCCAGCCCGCCGGTTGGCGTGTCCGGAAAGACCAACTGCCAGAAGCCCACATCGTGCCACTGGCCAAACTTTCGGCCCACTTGCTCGAAGTGCGCAACCTTGCGGAAGCCTGCCCGCTCGTGCAGAGCGGCCGAGGCCGAGTTGGGCATGGTCATGCCTCCGATGACGGCGTGGAAGCCGGCCGCCCGCAGCCTGGGGAGCAGTTGGTCGTACAGGGCCTTGCCGACACCCTTGCCCTCGAATCCGCGCTGGATGTAGATCCCGGTCTCACAGGTACGCTCGTACGCCTTGCGTTCTCGCCAAACTCCCGCCTTGGCGTAGCCCGCAAAGACGCCTTCAACGTCGGCAGCCAGCCAGGGGTGGGTCTGCCTGCCTTGTCGCCATCCGGCTTCGAACGTGGCGTCGCTGTGTGGCTCGTAGGCAAAGTGGACCGCGGTGTTCTCGATGTACCAGTTGGTGAGCGCGTTGGCTGGGGCAACATCTTGCTGCGTGAAGTCACGGACGTTGATGGTCGTCATGAGGGACATTCGTACACCCCGAGCACTACACTGGTTCGTGACAACTCCTGCCACTCCGAACGAACCTTCCTCGAAGAAGCTGAACGTCCTACTGGTCGGCGGGGGCGGCCGAGAGCACGCCCTCGCGGAGGCTATCGCCGCCTCGCCGCGCCTGGGGCAGCTCTATGCCAGCCATCCACAGAATCCTGGGATCGCCGCCGTCGCAACCGACGCGGGCGTGCCGATCGACGCCGCCCAGGCCTATCGGGCCGAGCTGTTCTGCCGAGACAAGGCCATCGACCTGGTCGTGGTTGGTCCCGAAGCACCGCTGGCCGAGGGGCTGGCCGACAAGCTCCGGGCCAAGGGTGTGGCGGTGTTCGGCCCGGGCAAGGACGGAGCCCAGCTCGAAGCCGACAAGCACTGGGCAAAAGACCTCATGCGCGGCGCCGCCGTACCAACGGCCGAGAGCCGCAGCTTCACCGACGCCGAGCGCGCTGTGGAGTACTCGCTCAGTCGCACCGAGCCGCCCGTGATCAAGGCGACGGGGCTGGCTGCGGGCAAGGGCGTGGTGGTGCCTCGCACACACAAGGAAGCCGCCGACGCCATCCGCTGGATGCTCGACGACCGTGCCTTCGGCGATGCAAGCGCGCGCGTGCTGATCGAAGAGCGGCTGAGCGGGCCCGAGGTGTCGGTGTTTGCGCTCACCGATGGCAAGGGCGTGTACATCCTCGACGCCTGTCAGGATCACAAGCGTTTGAAAGATGGAGACGAGGGCCCCAACACCGGCGGCATGGGCGCCTTCTGCCCGAGCACGCTCATAGACGACGCAACCATGGCGCGCGTGCAGCGGGAGATCCTGCTCCCCGTGGTCGACAGCCTTCGTCGCGAGGGCATCGACTACCGCGGCGTGCTGTACGCCGGGCTCATGCTCACCGCCGCGGGGCCCAAGGTGCTCGAGTTCAACGTGCGCTTCGGCGACCCCGAATGCCAGGTGCTTTTGCCCCGCCTTGCCAGCGATGCGCTCGAGATGCTCTTCGCGACGGCGACCGGCAACGTCGAGAGCCTGGAACTCGCGTGGCATCCCGGCGCGGCAGTGTGCGTGGTGCTGGCCAGTGAGGGCTATCCAGAGAAGCCTGCCACCGGTCAGCCGATCACAGGTATCGAAGAGGCCGAGGCAATGGAGGGTGTCTTCGTCTACCACGCGGGCACGAAAGTCGACAAGAAGACGGGCGGCCTGGTCACCGCCGGGGGGCGTGTGCTGGGCGTGACGGCCCTGGGCAGCAGCGTCGAAGACGCCCGCGAGCGGGCCTACGCGGCATCGGACAAGATCCACTTCAGGGGCATGCAAGTGCGGCGCGACATCGCTGCCTCGATAGGTGAGGCTCCGAAGATGGCCTCCAATCGCCAGGGCTAACCCGTAGCCTTCCTCGGGACCTCCCGGCATACAATCCTTCCTCGCCCGGGCGGCACCCTCCCCCTTTTGCACCAGCACCCGCACGCCCGGGCAAACAAGGGAGACGTTCACATGTCACGCATCAGCACCCTGCTCAATTCGTGCGGCCGCGGCCCCGTCGTTGCAATCGCGATCGCCGCTGGCGTTGCGTTCGGCTTCGGACTGCTCGCCGGCTCGCACGGCGTGGGCGAGGACCAGGACGCCCCCACCATCCAAACCGTTCAGGAGGGCATGGACCCCGAAGAGATGATGAAGGCGTGGATGGAGGCTGGCGAGCCCGTCGAGCAGCACGAGGAGATGAAGGCGTTCGTGGGCGACTGGGACGCGAAGCTGCTGGGGTTGATGCCGGGCATGGATTATGAGAGCACCGGCACGGCAAAGTATGAATTGATCATGGGCGGTCGGTTTGTACGCATGGACTTCCACGGTGACGTGATGGGCACGCCGATGCACGGCATCAGCATCTCGGGCTACCACCGGGCCCTTGACCGCTTCGAGAGCATCTGGATCGACGGCACCGGTACCGCCATCGCGTTCGCCACCGGCGAGAAGACCGACACCGGCTGGGTCTATGACAGCGAAGAGACCGACCCGATGGCCGGCGTCACCATGCCGGTTCGCGACACGATCGACATGCACGGCAAGGACAAAATGGTGTTCACGCGTCACTACCCCGCCGAGGCGGCCGCGGCCATGGGCGCCGAGGCCGAGGAAGGCCAAGACTGGGTCCCCGGCTTCCAGATCACCTACACCCGTAAGCAGGCTGGGAACGATGGCAACGCGGGCGGCGGCGCTGGCATGAACCAAAACCGCGGTCGCTGAGCCAGGTATCCGTCGCAAGAGAATTGAACGCCCCCGCTCGCGTGCTGTGAGCGGGGGCATGTCGTTTGGGGCTCTGGCTGCTTAACATGACTCGTGCGGCTGGACCACGCCGCCCGGCGCGAGCCTCGCGCCCTTCCGGACCCCACGGCTCCACGAGGAACCCACTATGCCGATTCCCCGCACCACGTCCTGCGCACTCCTGGGCCTCGCCGGCCTGGCCGCTGCTGCCACGTTGACCGCCTGCACCATCGATCGCCCCGAGCGCAACGCCTTTGCCGGCCCGCTCGAGGCCGCATCGCGCGGCGGCATGCCGCTCGTCCGCTGGGAGGACGCCTACCAGGAGGGCTTTGAGCCTTGGCAGGTCATTGACTACCCCAAGGCGCCGACCGTCGACGTGGTCGATGACCTGCATGGCGTCGCGGTCGCCGACCCCTACCGATACATGGAGGATCCGGACGATCCCCGCCTCATCGAGTGGGCGGACCAACAGGACGCGCTGTTCGACGAGGTCATGCAGCACGCCGACTCGCGCGAGGCCTACCAGGAGCGGCTGACCGAGCTGCTTGACTACCCGCGATTCGGCACACCGCTGGAGCGTGGTGGCCGCTACTTCTTCACAACCAACGACGGCCTGCAGAACCAGAGCGTGCTGCGCGTCGCCTCATCGCTCGATGTCGCCCAAGCCGGCGGCGGACGCGTGCTGCTCGATCCCAACTCGTGGACCGAAGAGGGCACCAACAGCCTCGCCGGCTGGAGCCCCAGCGAGGACGGCACCATGCTGGCCTTCCTCGAGCAAGAGGGCGGCAGCGACTGGCGGACCATTCGCGTCATCGACGTCGACACAGGCGAGGACTTGGGCGTCGAGATTATCGAAGCCAAGTTCACCGGCATCACCTGGGCCAAGGACGGCAGCGGCTTCTACTACAGCCGCTACCCCGAGCGTCCGACCGGCAGCGCCGAGCTAACGAGCCTGAACGAGTTCCGCAACGTCTACTTCCATCGCATGACAGAGCAGGATGACGGAACGATCGGTTGGCAAGGCGAACTCGTCTACGAGAGCCCCGACCACCCCAACCGCGGCTGGGGCGCGAGTCTGACCGACGATGGCCGCTTCCTGCTGATCTACGGCAGCGAGACCACCGCGCCCCAGAACCTGTTGTACGTCGACGACCTGAACGACGATGCGGGCTTCGTGCCGATCGTGACGGAGTTCAAGGCTCGCTATAGCGTGCTGGGTACGCACCATGGCGGCCCAACTCTGTCAAATCCACTCTCGCCGGATGCACTGAATTCGAAGCTGATCGTCTATACAACCGACGACGCTCCGTTCGGCCGCGTTGTCCTCATCGATCCCGCCAATCCATCGCGAGACAACTGGGTCGAGATCATTCCCGAAGGCGACATTCCGCTGCAAGGCGCCTCGATGGTCGGCGGGCACATCATCACCCAGGCCTTGCGTGATGTCCTGCCCGAGGTGAACGTGTACACGCCCCAGGGCGACCTCGTCCGAACCGTCGAACTCCCAGGTGTGGGCAGCGTCGGCGGCTTTGGTGGTCGCCAGAACGACGACCACACCTACTACAGCTACAGCAGCTTCGCCCAGCCCAGCACGACGTACCGCTACCACGTAGCAAGCGGCGAGAGTGAGCTCTTCCGCGAGAGCGAGGTCGACTTTGACGGCGAGCCGTACGAGACCATCCAGGTCTTCTACCCGTCCAAGGACGGCACGCAGATCCCCATGTTCATCACAATGAAGAAGGGCACGCCGCTGGATGGCTCCAGCAAGGTGCTGCTCTACGGCTACGGCGGCTTTGGCATCCCGATGCGTCCTGGCTTCAGCACCAGCCGCGTGGCGTGGCTCGAACGCGGGCACATCTACGCCGTCGCCAACCTCCGCGGCGGCAGCGAGTACGGACTGCCGTGGCGCGAGGCTGGCAGCTTGCTGCAGAAGCAGAACACCTTCGACGACTTCATCGCCGCGGCCGAGTACCTGCACGAGATGGGCTATAGCGTGCCCAGCCGAACGGCAATCCAGGGTGGAAGCAATGGTGGCCTTCTGGTGGGTGCGTGCATGACCCAGCGGCCCGAACTCTTCGGCGCCGCGATCCCGCAGGTGGGCGTGCTCGACATGCTCCGCTTCCACAAGTTCAGCGCAGGCCGCTTCTGGGTGAGCGACTACGGCAGCGCCGACGATGCCGAGCAGTTCGAGGTGCTGTATTCTTACAGCCCCTATCACAACGTCCGCCATCGCGAGAAGTACCCCGCCACGATGGTCACGACCGCCTACCGCGACGACCGGGTCGTGCCCATGCACAGCTTCAAGTTCGGCGCCGCTCTCCAGGCTGCTACGGGCGGGGCCGACCCGATCCTGGTCCGCATCGAGCGCGACGCTGGCCACGGCGCCGGCACGAGCACCGAGAAGCGGATCGCCGGAACCGCCGACGTGTGGGCGTTCCTGGAGATGGTCCTGGAGTAGGCAGGAAGGACTAAGGATTCCCCGCTTCAAGGGCCCGGCATACTCGCACGCAGCAGACCGTTCCTCGGCCTGATCATCGAGGAGAAGCCCATGCCCAAGAAGCTGATCCGAGTCGCTTCGATCGTTGCTACCAGCGTGGTCGCTCTAGGCGTGCTCACGCTGGTTGGCTGCGTACGCACCAGCGGGGGCGTGTGGTACTTCAAGAGCGCCGAGCTCCCTGAGGGCTGGCCCGAGTTGACACCCGTTGGCGAGGTGCACATCCGCGAGTATCCGGTGTACCGCGCTGCGAGCGTGGCTCGCGACGATGCCGATGGCGGCATGGGGTCGATGTTCAACACGCTCTTCCAGCACATCAAATCCAACGACATCGCGATGACCGCGCCCGTCGACATGGGCTACGCGACCGGCGATCAGGACGCGATGTCGTCGATGGCGTTTCTGTATCGCACGCCGGATCTCGGATCCGTTGGCAGCGACGGACTCGTTCGTGTCGAAGACGTCTTGCCGGCGACGTACGCGAGCGTGGGCGTACGCGGTGGCTACTCCCAGAAAAAGTTTGAGCGTGGGCTCGGCCTCCTTGAAGCCTGGCTCGAATCCCAGGACGAATGGCAGTCGAACGGGTCACCGCGATTCCTGGGCTACAACGGCCCGTTCACACCATTCTTCTGGCGGTATGGCGAGGTGCAGGTGCCGGTCGAGCCAGCATCGCCGGTCCACGCCGAAGCCGACGTCGCGGACGACGGCTGATCCGCCCATATCATCGCCCATGGCGCAAGATGGCCCCGGGTATCGGAACGAGCCCCATCAGCCGGTGGATCCGCGCGGTGAGCCGCCAACTCGCCCGAAACGCGTGATCGAGGACCATCCGTGCCCTTCCGCCGGGCCACCGCCCAAAGCCGAAGACTGCGGCGACCTCGGAACCTACAAGGGGAGCTGGTGGCAGAGCGGCCTGGGCTGGAGCTGGGGCGCCGCCGGTATCGCGATCGCCATCATCGTGGGCATATGGCTCCTACGGAATGTGGTTGGGCCGATGCTGTCGCCCGCAACGCCTTAGGGAAGCCTCTGCGAGCGTGGGGCCCGATCAGTTCGCCACCTTCTTGTCGGCCAGCTTCTGCGCTTGCTTGTCGATCTTCTTCTGTTCGGCGGCCTTCTTCTTCGCTTCGCGATGCCGCTTGTAGAGCGCGAAAGGTGCCAGTAGCAGTACAGCACCGGCGAGGGCCGCGATCAGGCTCGTATACGTCACATCGAACGAGCCCAGGTCAAAGTCGATGCCCAGCTGCGCAAAGAGCACCCCACCGATGGCCGCACCAACCAAGCCCACGACCATGTTGAGAGCCGGCCCGTACCCCTTCATCTTGCCAGAGAAGATGCGGCCGATGATGGCACCCGCGAGCGCACCGACCACGACGAACGCCAGCACGTCGCCGACCGTGAGCTCGCTTGCGGCCTGGGCGATGGATCTGGCCGCATCACCCGCCGCCTGCCGCGCGCCTTCAACGGTCTGCTCCGCGGCTCGCTGCGCTGTCGCGGCCGCATCGCTACCACCGCTTGCATCTTGTCCACCACCATCCTGGCGCGCTATTGCGGCCGTACCAGCGGCGAGCCATGCCATCGCTGCGATGTTCCTGGTCTTCATCACGGGCCCCCGTTCGGCTGAGTAGCGCCGATACGTGCTCGACGCCGCAACATGGTATCGTCGCTATCGCAGCACACCCAGATCGATCGACACAACGTCCGCCAATCCGCCACCTTCTGAGCGGCCGGATCGATCCAGCCCGCCATCGGGCCGATGGATCGCGAACAGACGTTGGCCACGCTGATCGACGACCAGGTCGCTAAGCACACCCTTCACCAACACCTGCGACCGGGGTCGCACGCCGCGCGACTCGTACGCAATGAGCGTGCCATCTTCATGGGCGATGATCAGGAGACCGGCGGCACTGGTCAGCCCCGAGACTGTCTCGACCTTGCCGGCGTACTCGATCTGCTGACGGCCGCGCACGCCCTTGACCTCATACACGGCACCACCTCGGGCTGCAGCGAATCGACCGTCGGGAGTTGCCCAGATTGCACCGCCCGCACCCTCGTGGGCGCGCTCGTTCTCGACGCGAATTTGCGGAAGTTCGCTGGGCTTTGCGCTCGTGTCAATTGCGACGCCGGCGACCGACGCGGGCGAGAGGCCGCTGGTCGAGGTCAGTAGCAGCGAGTCACCGGCTGCCAGCGCGATCGACGTTCCCTGGCGCAGCCCGCCTTTCCTGCCGAGTTCGGTGCCGGTATCAAGGCTTAGCACTAGGAGGTCGGTCCACTGGTTGCTGCCACCCGAAACGAACGCGCGTCCATCACCGCTGACCGCCAGCCCGAACGGATCGAACCTGAAGTTGATCGGCGTGCCGAGCACGGCAAGGGTCTCGGGATCGAGCGCCACGAGCGCGCCGTTCTCGCGGTCCGTGTTGCTCCCAAAGACCATGGGGGCCACAGAAACGAAAAGCCGTTCGCCACGCGGGTCCACAGCCAACTGGCGTGCGCCAAAAGGCAGACGTTCGCTTGTCAGCACGACATCGAGAGTCTCCGGATCGAGCTTCAGCACGTACCCGTTCGCGACGTCGAGCACGAACAGGGCCGAGCCGTTCGGGTGCGTCAGTAGGGAAGCGAGGTCGGTCCGCAGCGGTAGCCGCCGGTCGATAGTCGCGTCGGCGTCGTCGGACACCACGTCCAGCACTGGCGCCTCAAAGTCATCGGGTAGCAGTGCGGCGAGGTCGATTCGAACCAGCAGACTGTCCGATGCCCCGGTAGGTCCATCTCTCCCGAATTGTGCATCCGGCAGCCACCGTGCCCACGCGAACGTGCCGCCGGGGGCGAGACGCAAGTCAGTAAGTTGGCCCTTGATCCTGCTTTCGGGCAACGGCTGGAGTGTGGGCCATGCATACGGCTGTAGGCCCCCGTCGACCGCCAGCACAAGAGCGCCGAGCGTCTCGCTGATCACGCCTCCCGAGTTGGCCTGGAGTTCCGCAACGCCAAGAAGATGACGCTGCGCACTGTTTGACAGCCTCACCAGCGAACCGCTGGTTGACAGCACGTGCTCGCCGTCGCTCAGCAGAGCAGCCGCGCCCTTGACACGGACCTGCCCGGCCACAAAGTCGACGGCATCGAACATGCGCCCACCGCTATCGATTGCGTCCTCACGAAACCAGCGGCACGTGAGGTGGTTGTTGTCAGTCAGGTACACGCGTCGGCCGTCCGCGTGCACCATCATCGCGTCTGGTTGGCCCCAAGTGCTCTCCTCGGCAAGCATGACGCCAGAGGAAGCGTCCAAGAGCATCAGCGAGCCATTGCCGCTGCCATGTAGGGCCACGAATCGACCGCCCTCGATCACGCCCAAGCGAGCAACGTCGCACCGAACACCAATCGGTGCCCCGTTCGTGGACATCGAGGCCGGATCGAAGGCCAACACCTTTCCGCGGCCATCCGATGGCTGCCGCGAGCGATCGAAGCCGTCGACGGGACCGCCGACGTATGCCTGCCCGTCCAGGCCCACCGCCAAGTCGGCGTAGATGGGCTCGAGACCCTCGAGCGTCGCCTCTACTTCGAGCGTCTCGCCGACAACTCGCAGCACGCGCGAGCCGTCGCCATCGAGCACGAGCACTGCCGAGCCGTCGGCCACCGGCTCATAGTCGGCCACCGCCGATACACCTTCAAGCAACGCGACCGCTTGTGGCAGGCCAGGACCAGCTGGGCCAAATGTCATGTATTCGGGCTCGCTCACTTCCTCAGGCGAAGGTGCAAGATCGAGGTACGAGTCCTGGCGGAGGTGGCCGGCCAGCGGCTGTCCGCCGAATGACGCCAAGAAGCGCAGCGTCTTGCTCCGCATCCTGTTGGGTCGCGGGATGCCCAGGTTCGAACGCTTGTTGTAGATGCGACTCTCTTGCGCGATCTGCTCGGAGATCGGGCCGTGGGCATCCCCCCATCCGCCGCGGCCCCCGTCGTTCCCCCAGCGAGACCAGACCACGCCCGGGGGCGTTGCGGCCGAGGTTCCCACCAGAAGTTCGTTCGCCCTTGCGGCTTCGTCGGGCTTCCAGACGCCCTGCTCTCGGAATGGCGGAACAAGTTCGACGGGCACTTCGACGTAGACAACCGAGTTGTCGTGCAATCCGCCTCGCACAACTCCGCCGGGCGTGCGCATGGCGAACGTCAACCACTTCGCTACGCCAGGATCAGGATCACCCACCTCGCTGTCATATTGACGCCACAAGCTGGCGGTCACGTTTCCGCGGTCCCGTAAGATAGTCCGGGCAAGTTCTGTCGAATCAACGACTCGCTCGAGCTCCTTGTCGCCCCAGGCTGCCCACAGCAACTCCATCCCCTCGGCGCGAAGCGGCTCGCCTTCTGGCAAGTTGGGACGGATCGGTTCCGCTGGCTCTGCAGGCTCGACCGGTGGCTCGGTTACTGGCTCGACTTCAGCACTTGTGGCCACCTCTCCAGCGCTTGACGTGTCCGGAGGTGGTGCGCTCTCACCCTGTTCCGAACCACACCCCACGAGCCAAAGCCCTGCCGAGATAGCACTCAGAAGAGCCGCCCCTCGCAACGTGAGAGTCCGGCGACTGTTTCCAGTGACACGCGTTGTCTTGTGCATGTGTGCCTCCGCTTGCCATCTACGACGAGCCGCATGTTAGACGACGGCCATGCTGCCCGGAACAGTCACAGTGGTTCGAATCGGTAGCACATCTCGTTGTAATCAAGATCACCGGCGGGCGCGCCCAGGCGACGGAGCATGTTCAAGAGCTGCGCCCTGTGGTGAACCTCGTGCAGCACAAGCTGGGTGAAAAGGTCGGACGCTGTCGCGATCACGCGGCGGGGCTCATCGCCCCACGGCACGTCGTAGCGAATCTCCGCTTGCCAGTCATCGACGGCCTCGAGCGCAGCGCGGGTCTGCTGCGCCTGTTGCGTCCAAGTGGCCTCGATGACCGGGAGCCCGGGCGGCTCGTCTTCGTTGATCGGCCAGCCTTCCGGCGTCGCCAACTCTGCACCGATCAACCGCTGCACGTAGTACCACTCGGCCCCGACCATGTGCGCGAGCGTCCGCTGGAGAGAGCCTGGGCCGATATCAAACGCTTTGGCATGGTCGTGTGGTGTCAGCGTGCGCGCGGCATCGAAGATCTTCGTGCGCACGGCGATGAGGTAGTCGTAGGTTTTGAGCACGTGGGCGGTGGTCGGGTGCATATCGAATGGTAACGTCAAGATCGCCATTCGGGTCGTCCCTCGTTCATGGCGGGAAAGCGGGCCGCGAAGGCCCCTTTCACCCGCGTCAGCGCTTCTTTCGCCATCTCGGATGCTGGATCGACCGCACTGTTATCCGCTGTCGGAACTTCCGACGCGCAATTCGGACCTGCATTCATCAACCCGAATCTCTGGGAGCGACACATGACGACCACCAGCACCGCCGACCATACCACGACGTGGCCCGACCTTGCTATTGGCTTGTACGACCGGCTGACCGGCCGCGGAGCCGAGATCACCTACGAGTTCGAGAAGCTCAGCGTGCACGTGCCCAGCGGCACGGGCGATCGAGCGGCCCACGCCGCGCGGAAACTCGACGGCACCATCTGCATTCGTACCCGCGACAACGCCAACGGGGGAGCCGCCCCAAACGCCTGATGGCAGGCCGGCTCGAAGCAAGCGTGAGGCGTGGCCGGAAGTCGTCGCGCGTCACGGTTCGCTTCGAGGAAGGCGCTGCCCACGTCACGAGCAACGACATACTCACACCTGCCATCCAGCTCTGGCGGGCAGGGCGAGCGATCAGGCGCGCAAGCGCGACGCCTTTGGGCCTGCCGGTCACGCTACGGTTGGGTGCGTTGCCCAGGATCAGAGCCAAGCTGTAGCAGCGTGCGGAGCAAACCGCGATGGAAACGACCAATTCCGAAGCTGGTGCTTCCGCAGTCCCAGGGCCCGGCCCTCCCCGTGTCTTCCTGACCGGCGGCACGGGCTACATCGGTGGTCGGCTCGCGCCCCGGCTCTTGGAGGCGGGCTTTCTCATCCGATGTCTTGCGCGGGAACCTCGGAAGCTCGAGAGCCGCCGATGGGCTGCAGACGACGGCTGCGAGATCGTTCGGGGCGACATCGAGGACACCGACGCGCTGGCCGAGCAGATGCGTGGCTGCCGGTTCGCGTACTACCTCGTCCATTCGATGATCTCAGCCGGAGGGGAGTACGCCGAACACGATCGAAGGCTCGCGAGTTCGTTCGCAGCCGCCGCCGAGCGCGCTGGAGTCGAACGAATCGTGTACCTCGGCGGGCTTGGCGAGATGGGCGAGGACCTGAGCGACCACTTGCGCTCACGTCGAGAGGTTGAGCGTGTGCTGCAGGCTGGATCGGTTCCGGTCACAGTGCTCCGAGCCGCGATGATCATCGGCTCGGGCTCGGCTTCGTTCGAGATCCTCCGCTATCTCGTAGAGCGGCTACCGATCATGGTCACTCCAAAGTGGGTGAGCACTGAGTGCCAGCCGGTCGCGATCTCCGACGTTCTGCATTGGCTTATCCGCTGCATGCGAGAACCCAACACTGCCGGCAAGACGTACGAGGTTGGCGGCGACGGCGTGCGGACGTACAACCAGCTCATGCGGACGATGGCCGAGGAGCTAGGGCTCCCGCGTCGACTCGTCATTCCCGTGCCCGTGCTCACTCCGGAGCTCAGCAGCCGCTGGATCGGCTTGGTCACGCCAGTGAGCGCCCGCATCGGCCGCCCGCTTGCCGAGGGCCTACGCAACCCCGTCGTCGTGCGCGAGAACGACGTTCGCGAGGCCATGCCCCACAACCCGCGCACGCCTGAGCAGGCAATTCACCTCGCACTCAAGCGCACCAGCCTTGCCGAGGTCGAAACCTCGTGGTCGTCGGCGGGCGTCGTCGAGGGCGATCCGGATTGGGCTGGTGGCCGAGTCTTCATCGATGCCCGTCAGTGCGAGATCGCTGCTCCGCCCGAGGCGGTCTTTCAGGCCGTGTGCCGCGTGGGTGGAGGGCATGGCTGGTACGCCGCCGACATCCTCTGGCGCATCCGTGGCTGGATGGACAAGATCGTGGGCGGCCCTGGGCTGCGACGCGGCCGCCGTCACCCGCAAGAAGTCGCCTACGGCGAGGCGCTCGACTTCTGGCGCGTCATTGCTGTCGATAGCCCCCGCCGTCTCCATCTGCTCGCAGAGATGCGGCTTCCCGGGCAAGCCGCGCTGGAGTTCTGCATCGATCCGGACGAGTCGGGGGAAGGCAGCACCCTGCACATGACGGCGCGGTTCAAGCCGAAGGGCCTGCTTGGCCTGGCGTACTGGTACTCGGTGCTGCCGCTACACCACTTCGTCTTCAACGGCATGTTGAGCGGCATGAAGCGCACGAGCGAGCACATCGCTCGCGGGCCCGCCGATCCAGCAACGACCTAGTGATTGTCGATTCCACGCGCTGCGGCTCGCGCGCGACCACGAAGCGCCGTCATGCGATCGGTTTCGTAGTACAAGTAGATGCCCAGCACTTCGCGCTCGGGGCCGACGAGGATGAGATGCGAAGGGTGGCTCACGTTGTTCATGGTGCTGCCATCAGCCAGCGTGATCTGGCGACTCGCATCCTCGCCCACGAAAAAGTTGAGGCTGTCTCTCACGATCGAACGGACATCCTCGAACGGCCCGGTGAGTAGATTCCAACGGCCGAAGTCCATGCCGTTGCGCTCGCCGTAGGCCTTGAGGACTTCGGGCGTGTCGTTGTCGGGGTCCACGCTGATGCTCAAGAACCGCACGCCGGTGCCCTCGAGGGCGGCCTGATGCTGCAGCATCTGTCCGGTCATACCCGGGCACGCAAACGGACAGTTTGTAAAGATGAAGGCAAGGATCGTGATCTCGCCGTCAAGGATCGACTCACTTACCGCCTGGCCGTCCTGGTTCGTCAGCACGAACTCGGGGATTGAGTAACCAACCAGCATCTCGTCCGGCTGAAGCGGATCGCTGGCCACGTCCTTCAGTTCGGCATCGGTCACCACGCGCGGGCGCATCATGATGAGCGTACCCACGAGGCCGAGGAAGATGATCGCCACCACGACGATGGCCATGAACAACCGCTTCTGGGACATGTCAATCTCCAACGCTCACAATAACACTGGGCCTGCCGCGCCCCATGACGATTATCACCAAGGCCACGCCCGAAACCGCAAAGACTGCCGAGAGCGCGACGGCGAGCGCGTCAATTCCTCCGCCGAGTCCTGATGCCAGCGCCCGCTGGCACCAGCCCAACGGGTTCACGGTCGCCAGCGCGCGCAACCAGCCGCTCGCACCCTCGACCGGAAAGATCGCGCCACTGAGCAGCCATAGGGGCATGAACACGAGGTTCATCACGCCGTGAAAGCCCGAAGCCGAGTCGATCTTCCAGGCCGCCGCGAGGCCAAGGCCGGTGATGCCCAGCGAGAGACACGCAAGCGCGACGACCACAGCCAAAACGCCACCAAGCGTCAGCGAAGCTCCCACCAGCGGTGAGAACACGAGCAAGACCAGGGCCTGGGCAACACCCAGCATCCCGCCGCCAAGCAGCTTCCCCACTGCCATCGACCACCGAGGAGCGGGACTCACGAGCACGGCCTGCAGGAACCCCTCGTGACGGTCTTCGATGAGGGAGATCGACGCAAAGATCGCATTGAACAACACGACCAGCGATGCCATGCCCGGCAGCAGGTAGAGGATCAGAGAGCCGGCTTCGTCGCCAAGCGCGTCCGACCGCACGCTGTGGCCAAACCCGCTGGCGATAAACAGCCACATCGTGGCCGGCGTCGCAATAGCCACGACGATTCGCAGCGGCTGCCGCCAGAGACGGCGGACCTCACGCAGGGCCAGGGCGCTCGAGGCGCGTGCGCCAGTCACGCCGCGACCTCGCCCTGCAATGGCGCCCGTGCAACGTGCAGGTAGGCGTCGGCCAACGTTGGCTTGCGTACGGAAAAGGGCACGCCGGCCTGGGCAAGCTGCGCCGACCACACCGCCAGTTGTTCATCGTCCTTTGGCCGCGCGATCGCAGAGCCATCGGCTTGGGGATCGGCGGGAATCGAATCGCCGGCGTCGAATCCAGCCGGAATCGACACGATGACGCCACCCAGTTGCCCGAGAAGCTCTTCAGGTTTTCCGTTGGCCTTGACGGCACCCTGGCTGAGCATCACGACCCGCTCGAATCGTTCGGCATCGGTCATCAGGTGCGTGCTCATGACTACGGCGATGTCCGGATTCGTGAGTCGCAGCGTATCAATGGCCCTGAGCAACGCGGCTCGGGCAGGAAGATCGAGCCCCACCGTTGGCTCATCGAGCAGCAGCGCGTCGGGCTCGGCCAGTATCGCGCGCACGAACTCGACCCGCCGAGCGAGCCCACCCGAGAGCGTCTTGACGCGATCGTCGAGACGATCATCGATCGCTTGCTCGGCGCACAAACGCTCGATCGCACCGTTCGCATCGCGCAACCCGAAGAGGGATGCCTGGAGGCGGAGATTCTCACGCACGGTGAGGAGCGGGTCGAGCGCAGGATGCTGGAAGACCACGCCCAGCTTCAGACCACCACGACACCGAAGCGTGCCGCCGGTGAGCGACTGCAGTCCCGCGATCGCCTTGATGAGCGTTGACTTGCCCGAGCCATTGGGGCCGAGCAGGGCGACGTGATCGCCCGGCTTCACATCAAGCGTCACGCCGTCGAGCGCACGCCTTGGCTTGCTTCGTCGGACGCGATGCTCGACCACGCCGCCTTCGAGTCGTACGAGCCAATCGACGCTGGCTACCACCCCAGCGCGGCCCCAAGCCCCGCGTCGGCCACCCAGGCTGCGAGCAGCACGGGCAGGTAGATAACTGAGCCGATGAGCACCCGGCGGGCGTTGTCGCGTGTGCGAGAGCGGGCGACACGAATGGTGAGCGACAGGAACCACAGACCCGCGATGATGCCAGCGGGCACGGCGATGAAGCCGGGCGTGACGTCCATCGCCAGCGGCGGGAGCACGGTGACCGGCAGCAGGATGGCCGCCCAGAGCACCATCATGGCCCATGTCCAGCGGCCGCTCGCATCAACGACCGGCAACACCCGGTATCCGCCCGCTGCATAGTCATCCTTGTACATCCAGGCGATGGACAGAAAGTGTGGGATCTGCCAGACGAACATGATCGTAAAGAGCGCCCACGGTCCAAACTCGACCAACGAAGCCCACGTGCCGCCCGCACACGCCCAGCCGATGACCGGAGGCAGCGCGCCCGGCACGGCACCAATCCACGTGCTGCTCCACAAGCCTGGCTTGCTCGGGGTGTACAAGAACAGGTAGCTCAGCACCGTCGAGGCGATCAGCACCGCCGCCGGCAGCCCAGCGAGCCCCCAGGCGAGGATCACGCCAAGTGCGCAAAGCTCGATGCCGAAGAACAGCACCGACCGCGGCGAGACTCGATTGGTTGGAAGCGGCCGTGAGCGCGTCCGCGGCATTTGGGCATCGCGGCCGCGCTCCATCCACTGGTTAAGCGTGTTGGCGCCGGCCGCAGCGAGGCCCGCACCGAAGATCGCGGCAATGAAGCCGGTGATCAACTCAAAGGTGGCCGGCTTGTACGCGAGCGCACCGAGCCCGAACCCAAGGGCGCTCGTGATCGTGACCAGCCTCGTGATGCGAGGCTTGGTCGTCTCGTAGAGCGCGGCCATGCTGAGCCCACGCGCTGCCGCCGGTGCGACGGCGATCGATGCGGCGTGTTGCTCCATGCGGGTCATCTGCACTGGGGACTCCGGGTCGCTTCCAGCCAAACCTTCTGTGACACAGGAATCTTTGCGGTCTGGCCGCAAATTTTCTACTTTCTGCGGGTTTGCCGAAGCACCTACCACGCCGGCACCGTCAGTTCGACCCAGACGGGGAAGTGATCGCTCGGAAACGTCCCAGAATCGCCCCATGCCGTCGGCGTTTGCGTCCAGACGCCGCTGCGGACGATTTCGATGCCCCTGCTGGGAAGCACGTAGTCGACGCGTAAACCGAAGCGGGCGGTGTCCGTCGGCTCCAGCCCCTCAACGTCTGCTTGGTGACGGGGGGCCTCGATCCGCTGCACCCTTGGGTTCCTCATCAGGCGGCCAATGGCATCGCCGATGTCGCTTCCTTTCTCCGGGTCGGCGTTGAGATCGCCCAGAATCACGAACAACTTATCGCGGCGCAGTCCACCTCCGCGGCCCTGGTCGTCCGCGATCCAGCTTCGATCGTCGAGGTAGTCGTCCCAGAATCGGATCTCGTCGTGGTTGCGGGCCTTGTTGCGACCTTCGGGGCCGTCGAACGCCGGAGGGGTTGGATGGCTGCACAGAACGTGCACAACGGCGCCATTGGGCAGCTTCACGGGAACGTCCCAATGGGACTTTGAGCTCAAGCGCATCGCCTCCCACTCTTCGTCGTCGTACCACTGCGTTCCGTCGTCGTTCATAGGCCGACGTGCGTCGGGCATGGCGTTCCACGGCAGCAGTCGGAACGAGCGGATCTGCTCGTCGAGCACGTCAAGACGGTGATCGACGAGCAGGGCCATGGCGTATTGGCCCGGATAGGTGCCGAAGCCCCAGCTGTCGTTGCCGAAGGCCCGGCCTTCCTCGGTCTGAGCGGCCGCCATGCCTTGCTCGTTGGAGCGAGCGGGCCGCGGATAGGCGGTCATGACCTCGCCGTCGTTGTCCAAGTCGAAGCCACTGGGCCGCCCCGTGTTGGAGGGCAGCATGACCGCTCGGTATCGCAACGGCTCGAGGCCCTCGCCCTGGCTGACCTCAAGGTAGTGATCAACAAAACGCCTGCCGTTTGAACCCTCGGGCTCGTCGAGCGGCACCCCAGGCACGCCGTGCCAGTCGTAAGCGATCTCATTGATGAGCACCACGGTCGGCCGGAGCCGCTGGAGCACCTCGGCCAGGGCCTTCACACGGGGCTGGTCGTTCACAAGCAGATCGCTGGTCGACACGTCCTCCATGTTGAACGAGGCCACTCGCAGGTCAACCGGCGCCGTCATCGAAGCATCGTCCTGGGCCGCTTTCCCAGCGGCAGCAACCATGAAAATCGAAATGACCATGCCAAGGCGAACCATCGTGGCTCAAGCGTAGAGCCAGGCGTCCTCGGCGTCGGCCTGGGTGCTACCATCCGCCTCGCGAAGCGGCAGGACGGGAGCCGGCTGCGATGAGCCAAGGAACGCCCGATGGGGCCTCCAGAGGCGAGGCGCAGGCAGGGGTTGCCGACGGGTGTAGGCCCAGATCGGTGATCCAGCTCTAAGAGCCAGCGTGCGAGCGTTTCGGGAGCGGCCTGAGCCAATCCCAGCGTTCTGTATCGCCCCGTGCCACCGCCGCGTCGGGATGGTCCCGGCGTGATGAAGGCATGGGTTCGTGCTTTGGCACGATTGGCAAGGAGCACCGCCGGCCGCGAGCGCACCGAGCAGATCTCACTGCCCGATGGTGTAATGGTAGCACTTCAGTTTTTGGTACTGAAAGTCCAGGTTCGAATCCTGGTCGGGTAGTTTCCCGGTGCCCCGCTCGCCGCCGCTGCGGTTCCGATTCCCTCGGGAGCAGCGTGAGCGAACCTGACGCAAATCACGGCGACAACGGTCCCTGCGCGATCATCCTGGCCGCAGGCAAGGGCACCCGCATGGGCAGCGATCTGCCCAAGGTTGTGCATCAGGTCGGCGGCCGCCCGATGGTGTCGATCGTGTCCGAGGCGTGCCATGCGGTCGGATGTTCGCCAGTGGTCGCGGTGGTTGGGCACGGGCGCAACCACGTCGAATCGGCGCTCGACGGCTCCGAAGGCGACGTCCGATTCGCGCTGCAGGCAGAGCAGTTGGGTACCGGGCATGCCGTTCTAGCGGCCGAGAGCGAACTCGCAGACGTCTCGCCGGACGCCGACGTGCTCGTGCTCTGTGGCGACGGACCGCTGATCCGGCAGGAGACTATTCGGACCCTTCTGGACACTCACCGCGATGCCAACGCCGCAGCCACGCTTGCGACCGCCGTCGTTGACAATCCCACTGGCTATGGCCGCATCGTTCGCGACGGCGACGGCCGGTTTGCTCGCATCGTCGAGCAGAAGAACGCTACAGACGAAGAGCTCCTCATCCGAGAGATCAACCCGAGCTACTACTGCTTCAAGCTCGGCCCGCTCATGGACGCGCTGCGAAACGTGGAGCGGAACCCGAAGACCGGCGAGTACTACCTGACCGACGTGCCCGCGCTCCTGCTTGCCGGCGGAGCCCGGGTCGAGGTGGTCGATGCCGTCCCAGCCGAGGACGTGCTGAGTATCAACACCCCCGAGCAATTGGCCGAGGTCGATCGGATCTACCGCCAGCGGCACGCCGCCGCGGAAGGGACGCGCACATGAAGATCGATCCCAACCAGTTGAAGATCTTCAGCGGCCGCTACAGCAAAGAGCTGTCAGAGCGGGTTTGTGCCCATCTGGAGTTGCCGTTGGGCAGTGCTCGAACGATGGCCTTCCCCGACGACGAACTGCTCGTCAAGCTCGACGAGGACGTCCGTGGCCGTGACTGCTTCGTGATCTTGTCGACGTGCCATCCGGTCAACGACAACATGATGGAACTGTTCATCTTCATCGATTGCCTGCGGCGCGCGTCGGCGAAGCGCATCACGCTGGTGATTCCTTACTTTGGCTACGGGCGGCAGGATCGCAAGGACGAGGGCCGCGTGCCCATCACCGCGAAGCTGGTCGCCAACCTGATCACCGCGGCCGGCGCCGACCGGGTGCTGGCTATCGATCTGCACGCCGCTCAGATCCAGGGCTTCTTCGACCTGCCGACCGATCACCTGTCGGCGACGCCAGTCTTCCTCGACTACTTCCGGGAGCATCGCGATCGACTGGGTGACCTCTGCCTAGTGAGCCCCGACGTGGGCAACGTGAAGATGGCCGAAGCGATGCAGAACCTACTTTCGGCCGACCTGGCGATCATCAACAAGAAGCGCGTCAGCGGCAGCGAGGTCATTACCGACACGCTCATCGGCAATGTCCGGGACAAGACGGTCCTGATGTTCGACGACATGATCTCGACCGCCGGCACCGTCTGCGAGGCCGCCCGATTCGTCATGGATCAGGGGGCCAAGGAAGTCATGGTTGCCGCGACGCATCCGGTGCTGGTCGGCCCTGCCATCGATCGCCTGATCGAGAGCCCGATCAGCCAGGTCATCGTGACCAACACCATCCCGCTCAGTGATCGTGCCAAGCGGCTGGAAGGCAAGCTCGTTGAGCTTTGCCTGGGCCCGCTGCTCGGCGACGCGATCCACAACATCCACCACGACCAATCCGTGAGCGCGCTGCTGCGCGACGCCGCCGGCGCGAAACGATAACAGAGACACGAGCGCGATGCACCGCATCGCCCAGGAGAGCTTGCCATGCATGAAGACGCACCAACCCTACCCGCCCGCAAGCGTGAGCGATCCGGCTCGCGATACTCCAAGCGGCTGCGCGATCGCGGCGGCCTCCCGGCGGTGGTCTATGGCCACGGCCAGGATCCGATGTCGGTCGAGTTCGACGCGCACGAGGCCAACATCCACTTCTCGAAGGGCGAGCGTGTGTTCGTGCTCGAGTTGGAAGGGGCTGAGAACGAGTTCGTGCTGCTGCAGGACCTGCAGTTCGATCATCTTGGCACCGAGATCATCCATGCCGACTTCCGCCGCGTGGACCTTTCCGAGCGTGTCGAGGTAACCGTACCGCTGGAATTCATCGGCAATGCCAAGGGCTTGAAGGCCGCGGGCGCCGTGCTGACCCACCCCGTGACAGAACTGCAGCTCGAGTGCGCAGTGACGAACCTGCCCGACGTGCTCGAGGTCGACATCAGCGACCTCGGCGTCGACGAGATGATCACGGCGGCCCAGATCCCGTTGCCCAAGGAGACCATGAAGCTGCTGACCCCGCCCGAGACGCGGGTCGTGAGCATCTTCATCAAGGCCGAGGTCGAAGAGACCAGCGAGCAGAGCGAGGTCGATGCCGCGGCGTCTCCCGAGGTCATTACCGAGAAGAAGGACGAGGGCGACAAGGACGAGGGCTAAGCCCCCGCCCCGAACCAAGGGTTTGCATGAAGCTGATCGTCGGTCTTGGCAATCCGGGAAGCGAGTACGAGAACACGCGGCACAATGCCGGGTTCATGGTGCTCGACGAGCTCGCACGGCGGCACGCCGGCGGGGGCGTGGCGCGCGGTCGTTTCCATGCGGCCACCCTGGAGTGCATGATCGGCAACGAGAAGGTCATGCTTGCCAAGCCAACGACGTTCATGAACAAAAGCGGCCTTACCGTGGGTGAGGCGCTGCGGTTCTACAAGCTCGAGCCTGTGAGCGACCTGCTCATCATCGTCGATGACGTCAACCTGCCGCTGGGCGGCATTCGCTTGCGGGCTCGCGGCGGCGATGGCGGCCACAACGGCTTGGCCGACGTCGCGCGAGCAGCCGGAGGCGACGCATACGCACGTCTTCGTGTTGGTGTGGATAGCAAGCCCCAGGGTGCGAGCCAGGTTGGCTATGTGCTGGGGCGATTTACTCAGGAACAGGCCGAAGCCCTCAAGCCCGCGCTCGCGAGCGCAGCAGATGCTGCAGAGTGCTGGGTGAAGGACGGCATCGTCGAAGCCATGAACCGCTTCAACACGCCCGAAGAGAAGAAGGCCAAGGGTGGAAAGCCCAAGGCTCCCGAAGCATCGAATAGCACGAATCGTCCCGGGGATGCCTCGCGCGAGGACCCCAGTGATCAAACCCATGGCCCGGGCGGCTATGCCCCGGCCGGTCACCAATCGCCGGACAGACCGGCAAAGGACTCCTGACATGCCCCCAGAGCGCACGTACCACTACGAGGCCATGTTCCTGATCGGCCAGTCCACCGCTGCCGACCTCGGCTCGGTCATTACCCACATCGATGAGCTGCTGGAGCGCTGCGGCGCCACGCTCGTTGCGATGGCCAAATGGGATGAGCGGCGCCTCGCCTTCGAGATTGAGAAGCAGAAGCGAGGCCTGTACATCCTGGCCTACTTTGAGGCGCCCGCCCAGAACATCGCCCAGCTCGACCGCGACACGCAGATGAGCGAGACCATCATGCGCGTGCTCGTCACCCGGGCCGACCACCTCACGCTCGAGGAGATGAAGGCCGCGGACGCTCGTGAGGCCCTCATGGGCGAGGCGAAGCTCCGTGCCGAGAAGGCCAGCGAGGCCGAAGAAGAGCAGGACTCCGGCGTGCGGATGGGCCGCCCGATCGAGGACACGCCGCTCGACCACACGGGCTCGAAGGACGAGGGTGAGACCGAAGGCGAAGGGAATGGCGAAGGCGAGCAGAACGCCGACACCGACTCGTCGACCGAGCCCGCCAACGCCTGACCTGTCTAGCCTCTCGCTTCGCACGCACCCTCTGGGAGGACCGCCATGGCCGGCAGCTACAACCGCGTGTTGCTCATGGGCAACCTGACCCGTGACATCGAACTGCGTCATACGCCCAAGAACACCGCCGTCGCTCAGGTCGGGCTCGCGGTGAATCGGAAGTTCCGCACACAGGACGGCGAGCAGCGCGAGGAAGTGACCTTCGTCGACTGCGACGCGTTCGGTCGCACGGCCGAAGTGATGGCCCAGTACCTCCGCAAGGGCCGGCCTGTGTTCATCGAGGGACGCCTGAAGCTCGACCAATGGCAGGACCAACAGGGCAACAACCGCAGCAAGCTCAAGGTCGTCGTCGAGAGCTTCCAGTTCATCGACAGCGGCCAGGGGGGTGGTGGCGGCGGAGGTGGGTACTCCGGCGGCGGTGGCGGCGGCAACCAGGGCGGTGGGGGCAACTACGGGGGCGGCAGCTACGACAGTGACCCCGTGCCGCCGGACGACGACATCCCGTTCTGAAGCAATCCTGCCTAAACTCTCAGCCCGGCGGATCGACCGCTGGACACAAGACGCTGGGGCCTATCTCCAACCGTTGGGCTCCTTAACTCTCCGGCCCCATGCGGGCGGAAAGGACAGCGACCATGGCTCGTGATCTGAATCTCCTGCTTGTTGAGAACGTGGACAACCTCGGCATCGTCGGCGATGTCGTGAAGGTCCGGGCTGGCTATGCCCGGAATTTCCTGCTACCGCGCGGCCTGGCGACCGAACCCGATGACGAGCTGATCAAGCAGCTGGCCGACAGGCGCGCCCAGGCGGAGAAGGAAGTCGCCGCACTCCGCTCCAAGCGTGAGGAGATGGCCGGCAAGCTCGATGGCCAGGAGATCACCATGATCCGGGCCTGCAACGATCAGGGCGTGCTCTACGGTGCCGTCACGCAGCAAGACATCTCCAATGCCCTGGGGTCGCTTGGCTTCGACGTGAAGCCCCGCGAGGTGCGCCTGCCCTACGCGATGAAGCGCGTCGACAACTACGAGGTGCTGCTGAAGTTCGCCGCCGACCTGGAAAGCCACATCCGCGTGTTCGTCGAGCCCGATCGCACGATCGACGAGGATGAGCGCGAAGAGATGGAGT
The DNA here is from genome assembly GCA_965227775.1 of Phycisphaerales bacterium. GTDB lineage: Bacteria > Planctomycetota > Phycisphaerae > Phycisphaerales > UBA1924 > JAHCJI01. The sequence goes on along the minus strand of OZ245777.1, from coordinate 2,524,911 downwards.
TCGACAACGAGGGCAACCTCATCGAGCCCGGCAGCAAGAAGAGCGAGAAGGCCGCCCCCACTGAACAGCCCGCGGCCGACGCTGGCCAGTAAAGCGCAAGCATCTCGATAACGAGCAGATCAGCCGAAGCTGCGTGGCGAGTGCATCATCTCGCCACGCAGCCTTTTCATGTGCTTGCTGCGAATCGGGTACCGCTGCTCGATGGATCGCCCGAACTTCGTCATGGCAGCCAGAATGTACCGTGCCGGATAGAGCAGGATCTGCAGCGGCTTGCCCTTGATTTCGCTGAGTTGCTGCTCGGCGAGCTCGATGGCGATGTCGATGAGCGGAACTCTGATGGCCAGAGGCTCACAGTACCCTTCGCGCTGCATGTACCCGACGGCGTGCTCGTGCCTCCGCTCGAGTTCGGCCAGCGAGTCCGTCCGAAAGACCTCGCTGGAGAAGCTTAGATGTGGATGGCCTCGTGCAAGATCACCGTTGTTGGACGTGATCACGAAGGCCCGCTCGCCCGTCGAGCGGGCCTTGAGGGCCGTCGAGAAGTTCACACGCGCCGTGCCATCGGGCCGATCGGTGGCGGAGAGATAGCTGTGGTCGGGTGAGAGTTCCCAGGTAGCTTCCCGGATCTCTGACCCAGGCGCTTTGGCAACGATCGCACACGCAAACGGGAGCCCCTTCGCTTCGGCATACTCCGAGATCGGCGCGAGCTTCTTGATGAGCTCGTCTGTCCCGTCCTCGTCGAGCAAGGACAATGCCTCGGCAGGGACGATACGCGAAACCTTGATGATCATCGAGACAAGAACCGCATAGACCAGCACGAGCAGGACGCCGGCGATGCCCAAGATCCAGATCAGGATGGTCATGGGAATCGGGCCTTAGCCGTCGCGCGTGGTGCGCTGCTCGATGCGCTTCTCGCTCTTGCTCACGATGAATCGATCGACGAAGCTACCCGGCGTATGGATCTGGTCGGCATCGAGCTCGCCCAGGCCGACGACGTTGTCCACCTCGGCGATGGTGTACGCAGCGGCGGTTGCCATCATGGGATTGAAGTTGCGGGCGGTCTTGTTGTAGATCAAGTTGCCGAAGGGGTCGGCCGTCTCCGCCTTCACGAGCGCCAGATCCGCGTAGATGCCCGTCTCGAGCACGAACTCCCGCTCTTGGAACACGTTGCGGTTGATGCGGGCCTGGGCGGGCGTAGGCATAAGCGTCCGCGTCTCCTTGCCCTCGGCGATCTGGGTACCGGCGCCGGTCGCGGTGAAGAACGCAGGGATGCCGGCTCCGCCCGCGCGGATGCGCTCGGCCAGGGTGCCCTGTGGATTGAACTCGACCTCGAGTTCACCGGAAAGGAACTGCTTCGCAAACGTGTCGTTCTCACCCACGTAGCTGGAGACCATCTTCTTGATCTGACGCGTTTGCAGCAGCAGGCCCAGGCCCCAGTCGTCGACGCCCGCGTTGTTGCTGACGCAGGTCAGATCCTTCACGCCGGTATCGCGCAAAGCGATAATGAGCTGCTCAGGAATGCCGCAAAGCCCGAAGCCGCCGACGTGGATCGTACATCCATCGTAGAGAACGCCCTTGTCTTTGAGGTCCTTGAATGCCTCGGCGGCGGTCGGGACCTGCTTGCTGGTAACGGCGGATTGATCTGCGTCGGGCATGGGTTGGCCTCCGAAGTTCGTGGACTACAGCGTAGACGCAGGCTCAGCTATTGGCCTGTTCGATTGCTTCCAAGAACGCTCGGCCGAACGTGTCGAGCTTGGCTTGGCCCACGCCCTTGATCGAGAGCATCTCGCGCTCACTCTGGGGTTTCTGGCGTGCCATCTCGCGGAGCGTGGCGTCATTGAAGACCATATAGGGCGGAATGGAGTCTTCGCGGGCGATCTCCATGCGCACGGCTCGGAGTCGCTCAAACAACGCCTTCTCGTCGGCGTCGAGGATGACGACCTCAGCGGCCGCCTTGCTCGAACGGCGGCCGCGTTCCTTGCGGAGCGAACCCGAGCCCATCGGCTTGGCGAGCGTCACCGGCATGTCGGCCTTCATGACCGCGTTCCCATGCTCACCGAATCGGATCGTCTCGATCATGCTGCCGGTTTCGGTGGGCGAGGCGTGGCGTTGGAGTGCACCGGCCGCAATCAGCTGCTCAATGAACATCTGGACCTCACCCTTGGCGTGGTCCTTCAGCATGCCATGGACGCTGAGTTCTTCGTGGGCGTTGGCCTTGATCTTCTCGGTGCTCGCTCCCCGGAGGACGTCGACCAGGTGGCTGGCCCCCCACCGTTGTTCGAGTCTCGCGACAGCGCTCATGATGATCTGCGATACGCGGGCGGAGTCTGGCTCGATCTCCGTCTCGCCAAGGCAAACGTCGCACGCGCCGCAGTTGTGCCGGCCTGGCGGTGGCTCGTACTGCTGACCAAAGTGCTCGCTGAGCGCCTTGTGGCGGCACTCCATGAGCGCGACGAATCGCTGGGCCTCTCGGATGAGCTCGAGCTGGGCGCGCGTCGACTCGCTGAGCGGCTGGCCGAATCGCTGCTCGCCCATGATGAGCCTCGTCCAGCGGCCCGCGTCGCCCGGCCCATAGAGCAACAGACACTCGGCCGGCTCCCCGTCGCGTCCAGCCCGCCCAGCCTCTTGCTGGTAGGCCTCGACGCTCTTCGGGCACGCGGCGTGTACGACGAGCCGGACGTTGCTCCGATCGATGCCCATGCCGAATGCGACCGTGGCGCAGACGACGTCGAGCTCTTCGTTTGTGAAGGCGCTCTCAATGTTGTCGCGCTGCTTGGGCTTCAGGCCCGCGTGGTAGGCCTGGGCATCCAGGCCCATGCCTCGCAGGCCGTCGGCGAAGTCCTCGGTCTCTTTGCGGCTGATGCAATAGACGATCGCCCCGCCCTCGCCAGCTGACTTGTGCTTCCTGATGGCCTCGGCCGCTTGCTCGATCGCCCGAGCGCCGGGCTGCCGCGCACGGACGCGGTAGGTCAAATTCGGGCGATCAAACACGCCGACGAGCACTTCCGGGTCGCGGAGTCCGAGTTGGGCGATGATGTCCTCGCGAACTCGCGGCGTCGCGGTCGCGGTGTAAGCCTGCATCGGCACGCCCGGCACGACCTCTCGCAGTTCGGCCAATCGGCGGTACTCGGGGCGGAAATCGTGTCCCCACTGGCTGATGCAGTGGGCCTCGTCGACTGCGATGGCTCCCAATCGGTTGCCATCCGCGAGACGGGCCAAGAACCCGCGAAAGCCGGAGGTGACCATGCGTTCGGGGGCGGCCAGCAGCAGGTCAATCTCGCCGGCAACAACCTGCTGTTCGATCCGCTGTGCATCCTCGAACTCCACGGCCGAGTGCAGGGCCGCGGCCCGGTAGCCATTCAGTTCAAGCCCCCGGACCTGATCTCGCATCAGTGCGATCAGGGGACTGACGACGACGGTCGCCTGCCCACTCACTAGGGGCGGGAGTTGGTAGCACAGGCTCTTGCCCCCTCCGGTTGGTAGGACGACGAGGGCATCCCGTTCGTCTAGGGAGGCCCGGATGGCCGCCGCCTGCATCGGTCGGAGGGCATCGAAGCCCCAGATGCGCTGGAGGGCCTCGAGCGCAGCGGCTGGAAGCTCCGGTGCGGTGGTTGTACAGGTTCCGTCAGGCACGTGGAGAGCCTATGCTTGCGGCTCTCCAAATGGCGGCCGCGTTGACGGGACCCGGCTTGGCGCTTATCGTGAGGGTCTGGATTCGCTTGAGACGACATGGCGGGCTGTATGCTCGGTGTCCGGTACGAATGGCACATGATCTCGGGGTTCCGGCCGATGCCGGGACGTCCCTTCGAAAGGGTGAATTGACATGCTTCCTACGCATCGCCAGTCGCACGGTCGGACGCGTCGCCGCCGGGCCCACGACTCGCTGAAGGGCCTGACGGTCACCCTGTGCCCGGTTACAAGCATGCCCAAGAACCACCACCGCGCCTGCCGCCAGTCGGGGTACTACCGCCCCGGCCTGACGATCGTCGTTCCCAAGCTCGGGATCGGCGTCGAGCGTGACTGAGCGCTCGCTCATTCCCAGCAGCAACGAATCCGCTCGGTGCTCGCCTCTTGACCGAGGTGCTGCGTGATGCGCCTCGCAGTCGACGTCATGGGTGGGGATCATGCGCCCGACGCCATCCTGGCGGGCTGCTTTCGCGCGCTCGATCCTGCCAGCGGGGCCATCCCCGAGGGCGGCCGACTCGTCCTGGTGGGCGACGAGGGCGCGGTCCTCGATGTGGCTCGCGAACAGGGCGTTGATCCTTCGACGTTCGATCTCGTGCCGACGACAGAAGTCATCGCAATGGGTGAGAGCCCGGCAAAGGCCGTGCGATCGAAGGCCGATTCGTCGATCGTGCGTTCGGCCCGCATGGGCTCGCCCAGATCGGCCGGCACGCCCGAGTTTGTCGACGCCATCCTGAGCGCGGGCAACACCGGCGCGTGCGTGTCGGCGGCCATCATGCACCTCAAGCGACTCCCGGGTGTGCACCGTCCGGGCATCGCTGTTACCATCCCGGGCTTCAACGGCCCAGTCGTGATGTGCGACGCAGGCGCAAACCCCGAGCCCCAGCCGACGCACCTGTGGCAATACGGGGTCATGGCCGAGGCATACGCCCGCACGGTACTTCACATCGAGAAGCCCCGAGTCGCCGTCATGAACATCGGCGCCGAAGAGGGCAAGGGCACCGACCTCATCCAGCGAAGCCGCGACCTGATCGCCGCGACGCCCGACATCAACTTCACAGGTTTCATCGAGGGTCGCGAATTCTTCGATGGCGCTGCGGACGTCGTTGTGACCGATGGCTTCGTCGGCAACGCCGTGCTTAAGATGGCCGAGGGCCTGGCCCGGAGCCTTTTTGGTGCGATCGCCCAGGCGATCTTCGCCGAAGACCCAGAACTGGCACTTCGACTCGAGCCTGCGATCAAGGCTTTGTACAGCAAGAGCGACTACGAAGAACTCGGCGGCGCTCCGCTGCTGGGCGTGAATGGCACGTACATCATCGCGCACGGTTCGAGCAAGGCCAAGACGATTTCTGCCAGTATTCGCAATGGCTTCGAGTACCTCCGACTCGGCTTGAATGATGTGCTGCAGAGTCGCGTGGCCGAGGTCGAATCCGCCATCGACGCCGACGTGCTAAGAGAGTCTGTCAAAGCATGAGCGATGATCGATCGACAAACCGTGTTGACAAGGGCACGGTCCACACCGCGGGTGGCGCCCGCGTCGGCGCGACCATCTTGGGCACCGGCATGGCTCTCCCGAAGACCGTGCTGACCAATTCCGATCTCGAACGCCTGATGGATACCAGCGATGACTGGATCCGCCAGCGTACGGGCATCACCCAGCGCCGGATCGCAAAACGCGAACTGGGCGAGTCGACATCGTCCCTGGGCACCCGCGCCCTCCAAGCAGCGCTGGATGATGCCGGCATGCGGGCGACCGATCTTGACCAGATCGTGGTCGCGACGCTGACTGCCGATATGCCCACGCCCTCCGCGGCGTGCCAGATCGCCGCGAGCATCGGTGCTGGAAACATCGCGGCCTTCGATCTCAACGCGGCGTGCTCGGGATTTGTGTTCGCGCTGAACACCGTCGATGCGCTCATCCGCTCGGGCAACGCCAAGACGGTCGGCGTCGTCGGGGCCGACGTAATTACTCGGCACATCGAATACTCGAATCGCGGCCGCGGCACGAGCATCCTCTTTGGCGATGCCGCCGGCGCGTTCGTCGTTTCTGGCAGCGATGATCCCGACACCGGCGTGCTTGCCAGAGCCATGCACACCGACGGCAGTCGATGGGTGGACCTGTTCATTCCTCGCGTGGAAGAGGACTATCCTGCTGACTTCGACTCCGAAGAAGGCGTCGAGATGAGCTGCCTGCACATGAACGGGCGGGCGGTCTTTAAGTTCGCCGTGAGCACCTTCAGCGACCTGATCCAGGAAACGCTCGACAAGGTTGGCCTACGGCCGGAAGACGTCGACCACTACGTGTGCCACCAATCGAACAAGCGCATCCTCGATGCGGCCCGCGAACGCTTTGGGCTGCCCGAAGAGAAGCTGCACATTAACATCGATCGCTTCGGCAACACGGTTGCCGCGTCGGTGGCTCTGTGCTTCACAGAGCTCAAGGCAGCCGGTCGCATCAAGCCCGGGCAGCTGGTGATGTTCCTGGGTTTTGGCGCCGGGTTGACCTGGGGCAGCAGCCTCTGGCGACTCTGAACAACCTTGCGGCGATCTGAGATGGAGCCCTGCCCATGAGCGAGAGCGTTATTGTCGTTTGTCCCGGCCAGGGTTCTCAGGCGGTCGGCATGGGCCGTGCATGGGCCGACGCGAGCAGCGCCGCCCGAGAGACTTTTGAGGAAGCCGATGCGGTGCTTGGGGGCCAGCTTGGTGCGCCGCTGAGCGCCCTTTGCTTCGACGGACCGGCCGAAACCCTCAACCGAACCGACGTGAGCCAGCCTGCCATCTACGCGTGTTCGATCGCCGCATGGAGGGGAATGGCCGAACTCGGCGGCGCAGCGCTCTCTCTTAAGGCGACAGCCGGCCTGAGCCTGGGCGAGTACACCGCGCTGCACCTGGCCGGCGTGCTCGGCTTCGCAGACGGCCTGCGGCTGGTAACACTGCGCGGCCGTGCGATGCAGGATGCCGCCGAAGCAACGCCCAGCGGCATGCTTGCGCTCATCGGCTGCGACGAGGCCCAGGCCAATGAAGTCTGCGAGAAGGCGCGTCAGGACGGTGTCCTGGTCTGCGCGAACTTTAACGCGCCCGGCCAGGTCGTGCTGAGCGGAGATGCCAACGCGATCGGCCGCGCCGAGGCCACTGCAAAGGAAGCTGGCCTACGGGCAACGCCGCTGCCTGTCGCCGGCGCGTTCCACTCGCCGCTCATGGAGCCCGCAGCCGACCGGCTGGCGGCGGCTCTGGCCGATGCCCCGATTGATGCTGGGGCGCTCGCGTCGTGTCCGGTGTACTCGAACGTGACCGCTCGCCCACACGAGCACGATGCCGACACCATCCGCCGCCGGCTTGCCGAGCAGTTGACCCACCCGGTGCGCTGGGCCCAGGGTTGCCAGCAAATGGTTGCCGACGGCCTGGGCGAGGGCGCGTCGTGGCACGAACTCGCGCCGGGCAAGAGCCTGGCAGGCATGATGAAACGCATCGATCGCTCGGTATCGGTCACCATCCACGACACACCCTGACGCCTTCCTCACACACCCGTCACATCGGGGTAACGTGGGCTGCCTGGGAGCCCTAGCCTGCGATGTCTCGGGCGAACCTCTCGGTGCCCGTCGCCGAATCTCTGAATGAACCCGAGCACGCCCCGAAGACGGAGTGACGCATGACCAGCCGGAAGACTCGTTCCATCACGCGACAAGCCCTGAAGGTATCGCTGCTTGCCATCCCCGTGGTCCTCACCGCGTGCAAGGAACCCCCTCCTCCTCCTCCTCCGCCGCCGCCGCCGCCGCCTCCGCCGCCACCGGCACGGGTTGACGTCCAAAACGTCATGGCCGGTATGGAGGTCGACGCGCGCGTCATGGCCGCCGACGGGCTCAGCGTGCTCGAGGAATACGACCCCATGGTGCGTGCGGCCATTCGCTTTGCCGACGCGTTTGCCAAGGGCGATGACTTCGCGCTCGAGGAGATGCTGACAAGCGACGCCCGGTCGGTGCTCGACGACCTTCGCTTCGGCGGACAGTGGTACGACGCGATGAAGAATATCGAGCAGGTTCGCATCGTGTACCTGACAGCCGACGCCCCGGCCGAAGGGATTGAGTTGGCATCGGCGGCTTCGCTAGGCATGATGGGCGCACAGCGTGCCGCAGGTTCGTTCGATGCGGGCTCGCTTGAGGCGATGTCCGCTGGCATGGCTGAAGCCTTTGCCACCGGCTCGGCAGATGCGATCCCACCGGAGATGATGGCCATCATGCAAGAGATGATGACCGCCATGCAGGCGTTCGGTGGAGATGAGGCACAGCTCGAACGCGAGATGATGGAAGCCGTAGGTCCTGTGCTCGAATCCGATCAGCAGCTCACCCAGGAGCTTGCGGCGATCATGGGTTTGGAAGAAGGCGCCTCGGCGGACGAAGTTGCCCGCCAGCTTGCCGGCGGCAGCATGTCGATCTCTGACTCGGTCTCGGGCGGTGCGGACAGCGTCGAAGAGATGCGGGTCTACACCCGGCTGCTGGAGGGCATCGAGAACTCTCCCGACGCGAGCGATGCCATCAAGATGGTCGCAGGGTCAATGCGCAAGCTCGCCGAAGTCGATCTGGCAGGCGCCGACGCTGGCATTGGCTCTCCGCCGCCGGCCGCACGCGACTCCGGCCCTGACACCCCCGGCGCAATCGCACTGGCGATCCAAACACCCGGCGAGGCGTATGTGCTGGGCTGGTCGGTCACGCCCGTCGGCGACGGCACGTACCTGTTCGGCGGCGCGCCCACGAACGCGCCGACCGTGGCGCGTGCTTCAGAGCTCGACGGCCAGGTTGGGCCCAACAACTTCACCATCGACTTTTCCGCGCTCGGCCAATCGGATGAGATCAGCCGTGCGGCGCTCCCGGTGTTCGAGGAAGACCCCGAGCCCGAGCAGCAAGAAGAAGACGAGCCCAAGGACACCGTTCGTCGCACGCCCCGCGGACCCATCACGATCCCCGGCGGCGGCTAAGGCCGGATCGAGCACCTAAACTCATTGACTCCCACGGGGCGCGGCGAGCGCCCCGCTTTCTTTCCTCCCTTGGAGATTGCTCGCATGTCCGACGCTCCCACCCGAGTCGCGCTCGTCACCGGCGCCAGCCGCGGCATCGGCCGCGCCATCGCTACCCGCCTGGCGGCCGACGGCCGCCACGTCGTGCTCGCCGCCCGCTCGCAGGGCCCGCTCGACGAGCTCAAGGCCGAGATCGAGAAGACTGGCGGGCAGGCGACCGCACTCGCCGTCGACGTGGGCGATCGCGTGGCTTTCGGTGCCGCGATCGAGGGCGTCGTGAAGGACCTGGGCCGGCTCGACGTGCTGGTCAACAACGCCGGTATCACGCGCGATGGCCTGCTCATGCGAATGACCGACGAGCAGTGGGACGAGGTGATCTCCGTCAACCTGACGAGCGCTTTTGCCGCATGCCGGGCCGCGGCGCGCTCGATGATGAAGAACCGCTTTGGCCGCATCGTGAACATCGCCTCAACCTCGGGCGTGGTCGGCAACGCGGGCCAGGCCAACTACGCAGCGGCGAAGGCCGGCCTGATCGGACTCACCCGCACGCTCGCCCGCGAACTGGGCAGCAAGGGCGTGACGGCCAACGTCATCGCCCCGGGTTTCATTGAGACCGACATGACCTCCGGCCTGCCTGAAGAGGTCGGCCAGACCGTGCTCAAGGCCATGAGCGTGCCACGCCTTGGTGCACCCGAGGACATCGCCGCCGCGGTCAGCTACGCCAGCAGCGACGAGGCGGGATTCCTCACCGGCCAGGTGATTTGTGTTGACGGCGGCCTGACGATGTGCTGACCCAGAGTGTTGGTCTCAGTGGCCGCGAAGCCTACTTGTCCAACTTGCTCGCCACCATCATCCGGTGCCCGTCGCACGTCCGCAGCGCCATCTCGCGCATCGCCCAGGGCTCGTCGCGCGGGGCCTTGAGTACTTCGGCGCCTTGCTCGACAACGCGCTCATGCCACGCGTCGACGTCGTCGACCACGAGGTAGGCAAAGTACGAGTGGTCGCCAAGGTCCTCCGCAGGGATCGCTTCCGGACACCGGCCGCACATGAACGTCACGCCGTCGCGGGCCAGGAACACCCAGTTGCCCGGGTCGACCTCTTCGGCAGAACAGCCCAGCACTCGCTCGTACCAGTCGCGGGTGCGCGCGAGATCATGGACGGCCAGGACGTAGTGGTTACTGATGATGCCCATGCATGATCATTGACGGCGTGTTGATCCGCCGCCGAGATCGCTATGCTCGCGCCATGACCACACCGACCAAGGCCTACGCCGCCCAGTCTGCCACCAGCCCGCTCGGCCCGTTCGACATCCAGCGTCGCGAACCCACGGCCATGGACGTCGAGATCGAGATCCTCTACTGCGGCGTGTGCCACAGTGACCTGCACTTCGCCCGCAACGAATGGGGTGGCACGACGTATCCCGTGGTGCCCGGGCACGAGATCCTCGGCCGGGTTACGCGGGTCGGGAACGACGTCACGAGGTTCAAGGAGGGGGACCTCGCGGCCGTGGGTTGCATGGTCGACTCGTGCGGCTCCTGCGCTAACTGCAAGCAGCACGAAGAGCAGTACTGCGAGCAGGGCGCAATCTTCACGTACAACGGACCCGAAAAGCACCTTGGCGGCATGACGTACGGGGGCTACTCGCAACGCGTGGTGTGTGATGAGAGGTTCACGCTGCGCGTGCCCAAGAACCTCGACCCGGCCGCCGCTTCACCCCTGTTGTGCGCGGGCATCACGACGTACTCACCGCTGAAGCGCTGGGGCGCGGGCAAGGGCAAGAAGGTCGGCGTCGTCGGCCTCGGCGGGCTCGGCCACATGGGCGTCAAATTTGCCCACGCCATGGGGGCGCACACGGTGCTTTTTACAACAAGCCCGGGCAAGGTCGAGGACGGCAAAAAGCTTGGCGCCGATGAGGTCGTGATCTCCAAGAACGAGGACGAGATGGCCGCCCAGGCCGGCAGCTTCGATCTTGTCCTCGATACCGTGAGCGCTGACCACGACCTGAACGCGTACTTGAACCTTCTCAAGCTCGACAGCACGCTGGTCCTCGTCGGCGTGCCTCCCAACCCTCAGCCGATCGCGGCCTTTGGCCTGATCGCGCCGCGCCGCCAACTCGCCGGCTCGCTGATCGGCGGCATCGCCGAGACCCAGGAGATGCTCGACTTCTGCGGCGACAACAACATCCAGTGCGAGATCGAGCTGATCCGTATGGACCAGATCAATGAAGCGTACGAGCGGATGCTCAAGAGCGACGTGAAGTACCGCTTCGTGATTGACATGGCGAGCTTGGCATAGCCTTGGCGGCATGGCCGCTCCGAACGCGTTCCTGAAGGCTCTCGGCCCGGGCATCCTCTTCGCCGGGGCGGCCATCGGCGTCAGCCACCTCGTGCAGTCGACGCGGGCGGGCGCGGTTTATGGGCTGTCGCTGGTGCTCCTGGTCGTGCTGGCGCACGCGATGAAGCTGCCGGCAATGCTGTTCGGGCCGAGGTACGCGGCGGCGACTGGGCGCTCGCTCTTGCACGCGTACCGGGCCCAGGGGCGTGCCACGCTTGGCGCGTTCGCCGTCATCCAGGTCGGCACGATGTTCACCATCCAGGCGGCCATCACGGCCGTAACGGCGGCGCTGGTCGGGACGCTCGTGGTAAATCCGGTGCTGAGCGGGCTTGGCATCACCGAGGCCGGGGCGCCGATGTGGGTCGTCGCCGCGGGCATCTTGCTCGTGTGCGTCGGGCTGCTGGCGTGCGGCGGCTATAAATGGCTCGACCGCGTGGTGAAGGCGCTGATGCTCGTGATGGCGGTCAGCACCGTGATCGCCGCGGCGATGCAACTGCCGAACCTGGACCTGGGCGCGACGCCCGTGTGGCCGACCGAGTGGAACCTCGCGCTGCTGGTGTTCGCGGTCGTGCTGGTTGGCTGGATGCCCGCGCCGCTGGACATCACCGTGTGGCACTCGCTCTGGAGCCTCGCCAAGAACAAGCAGGCCGGCCACGCCGCCAGCAAGCGGGAGTGCGAGCTGGACTTCTACGTCGGCTTTGCGCTGTGCATCGTGCTCGCCCTGGCGTTCGTCGTGCTGGGGGCCTCGCTCCTCTACGGCAGCGGCACCGAGCCCGCCGAGAAGGCCGGGGCGTTCGCGAACCAACTGGTTGGGCTCTACACGCAATCGCTGGGCGAGTGGGCCCGCCCGCTCATCGCGACCTGCGCCATCGCCGTCATGTTCAGCACGACGATCACAGTGCTCGACGCCATCCCGCGCACGATGTCGGCGCTGGTCGGCGAGTTCCGCGGCGTCGAGCCGAAGGGCAATCGCGGCTACTGGCTCTGGCTGGCCGTGCTCGCGGCCGGGGCAGTCGTAATCCTCTCGGTGTTCCTGCGATCGCTCTCGGACCTGGTCGATCTCGCGACGACCCTGAGCTTCCTGGGCACGCCCGCGATCGCGTTCTTCAACCACCGGGCGATGACGAGCGCCGCCGTGCCGGCCGAGCACAAGCCAGCCCGGTGGCTCGTCGTGCTGAGCTGGGCAGGGATCGCGTTCTGGACGGCCTTCGCGCTGGTATTCATGGCCACGTGGTTCATCCGCTCAGGCTCGTAGCGATCGCTACGCTTGGGCATGTCGAGTCGACCACGCCGCCTCGCCGTTCCCGGAATCTTCTGGATGTTCGCGTGCTCGCTCATTGTCGTGGGCGCGGGCTGCCGGCACGAGACGCGCCTTGTTGACACGCCACGCATCATGGTGGGCGAACGCGGCCAAAGGGCTTTCGAGACCGTGCCCGAGCGCCTGCGGACGCCGGACATTCCCGTCGTTTACTTTACTGACCGCCGAGATCGCTCGCTCGATGGCGACGACCCCACGGCCATGCCCGACTACGGCAGCGAGCGTAGCCAGAACATCAGTTTCGGTGTCGCACGGATCGGCTTGCTGCCTGAGCCGACGTGGGCGCAACTCGTCGAAGACAGCACTACAGACGATCGCCCTCGCGAATACAAACTGCGGGTCGAATCGGTCGAACTCTCGGGCACGATGGCCTCCCTGGAAGGACGACTGCGAGTCCGGAACGAGGAAGTCGTGTATCCCGCCGAGGCTTCTGCCGCGTTCGCGCAGGACCTTGCCGACTTCCGCGCAACGCTCGAGCCGTTCCTGACCGACGGACCCGAGGGTAACGCGGCGCTCGTGTTCGTGCACGGATTCAACAACAGTTTCGACGATGCCGTCCTGCGCCTGGGCCAGACTTGGCACGCCGCTGGCCGCCACGGCATCCCCATCGTCTTCACCTGGCCCGCCGGCTTCGACGCCTGGCTGGCCCCGGTGGCGTACAACCACGACCGCGAGTCAGGCGAGTTCAGCGTGCTGCAGCTCAAGACGCTGCTGATGGCCCTGGCCGCGAACGAGGACATCGACCGCATCCACCTGGTCGCCCACAGCCGTGGCACCGACGTGACGACGACCGCGCTCCGCGAGATCGCCGCCGAGATCGAGGCCGCCCAAGGGCGGACGTTCTTCAGCCAGCGCACCCAGCAGGCTCTTGGCGAAGACGTCGATTTCGTCGAGCCAGACCTCGCAGCAGGCCTGCGTCCGTCGGACGTGCTGAAGCTGGAGACGCTCGTGCTCGTCGCGCCCGACCTCGACCTCGACATCTTCACGCAGCGTTTCCTGTCCGAGCGCGTCATGCGGATCGCGAGGAGGGTGGTCGTGTATAGCTCGAAAGAGGACGGGGCCCTCGGCCTCGCCCGGTTGTTCTTCGCGAGCCGGGACCGCCTGGGCGATGCACGGCTCGACGACTTCGACCCGATCAGCCGATCGCTCATCAACGACCTGCCAAGCATCGAGATCGTCGAGTGCCACGTGGGCGGCGTGAGCTCGCACGCCTACCTGTTCGAGCACACCGCGGCGCTGTCGGACATGATCATGGTCATCCGCGACGGCCTAAAGCCGGCGGGCGATGGCGGAGGATCCGAAGCGCGGTACGAGGAATCTCCGCTCGACGCACGACCGCTGAAGGTCCTGGAGCCGGGGTTCTACTTGCTCGACGAGAGCTACCTCGATGTGGTGTCGGAATCGGAGCTGCTCTCTTCCCCGAGATGATTCATCGGAACAGTCGGCGTGGGGGTCAGGCCCAAGTTGCTCGCCAGCGAAACGTTCGGTAGGCCCATACGCCGACCATTGCGAGCATCAGCCACACGATCAAGCCGCCGATGAAGGCCTCGACAAGCCAAGCCGCCGACTCCGCAAGCGTGCGGCCGCCACGGGTGAAGGCGTCGCCAAGGTCATGTAGCAAGCCGCTCGCGTCGGGCACGGGCTCGGGTCCTTCGGCAATCTGAACAATGCTCACGCGAAGGGTGGCCAGCGTCACACGCTCGTTCAGCGTCGAACGCTGGGCGTCGAGGCGTTCGATGTTCAGCCGGACGTCGCTCAAAGCCTCACGCACCCGCAGCACGTCGGCCAGCAGCGCCTCGGGCCGCTTGTCGATGAGCTCGAGCAGCTCGACCTCGATCCTCCGCTCGTTGGCCAGGCGTGCTGTCAGATCGGCCCGCCGATCGGTCGCATCGACCGCCGAAAGCTCTTCGCGCAGGACTTCGGCCACGCCGTCCATCTCGCGGATGGAGCGCATGACGGCTTCTAATCGCTGGGCCGACACCCGCAGCGTCGCATCGGCACGACCCTCGTTCGCCGAGGCGTTCTCGACGAACTCGCCCAGGCCGGGTTCGATGAGCGCGGTGACGCGATCGAAGAGCGGGCGGACGGCTTCGGCCGTGAGCCCCATCGCGGCCGAGCGTTGGATGGCGCGGGGCTCGATCTCGAACGATCGGACTTCTTGGCCCATCGCATAAGCACGCTCGCCTGCGGGAAGCGCACGCTCCTCGGCGAGATCCATCTCGACTTGGGACTCCCTGGAGTACGACATAGCTGGTGCCGATGATCTGGCCTGGCCCAGCATCCCCATCGAGGCCCACACCCCCACAGCCGCGATTGTCACCGTGGCGGCGATGCCAACCATGTGCCTCGGCGCGATGCGCAGCGTCCACGGCTCGTCCACTCGTGGCTGCTTGGATTGCTCGAGCGCGCTCTCCCACAGCGACGGCTCGTGCTCATCGGGCCACGTTGTCAGCGAGGTGAGGCGGTCTTCCAGTTCGTTCGGTTGCTCGTTCATGCGTCGCCTCCCCGCTCTTCGCCCATCAACTCGCGCAACCGCCCCATCGCCCTTGTCATCCGCGATTTGAGCGTGCCCGGCGGGATGCCAAGCACCGCCGCGGCCTGCTCGTGCGTCATGCCGCGCATGTGGCATAGCAGCACGACCTCACGCTCGTGCTGGGGCAGGCTGCCAACGACGCTTCGCGTCCACGCCAGATCCGCGACGGAGTCTCGCCCCTGCGGCACCGAACTCGCACGGCTCGTCCGGCGAGCGAGTTCCCGCTCTCTCGCCATCACTTCGCGGCAGCGATGCACCGCGATGCGATACACCCACGTTGCGAAGCTGCTCTTGCCCTTGAACTTCCCCGCGTGCCGGATGACACGCACCCACGTCTCTTGCACGGCCTCGCGTGCGAGGTCTTCGCGCCCGTTGCACAGGCCAAGCGACAGGCCCAGCAGCCGATGCTCGTGGCGGCAGGCGAGTTCCTGCAACGCCGTTCTCGAATCGCCACTATCACGGGCGAAGCGCGCGAGCAGTTGCTCATCGCTCACCCCCACGTCGGCGTTCTCTGTGGCCCCGATTGGCGATTGGTCGATGGTCATGCGAACATCCCTACCGCCTTAGACCGCGTCCGGGCCCGAGTGGTTTGCGCGATCCGCAGTTTTTCTGAGCGTCTCGGCGGCGTATGTTTGGGGATTCCCGTGGAGGCCGCATGAGCGACACGCCCAACACCAGCGATCCCAGCCAGCCTGATCCGCCCCCGGCCAACCCGCCGGCCCACAGCAGCGGCCTGTTCGATCCGCGCTATCGCGAGGTCACGATTGCCTCAATCATCTTCGGATTGATCGTCGGTGCAATCATGAACGCCGCGATCACGTACGCGGGCCTGAAGATCGGCTTCACCATTGTTGGCAGCGCCATCGCGGCGGTGTTGGGCTTCGGCGTGCTCCGCGGCATTCTGCGCAAGGGCACGATCCTCGAGACAAACATCGGCCAGACGATCGCTAGTGCGGTGAACACGCCCAACTCCGGCGTGATCTTCACTGTGCCGGTGCTGTACCTATTGGGCTACTCGCTCCTCCCGAGTAGTTTGGACTTCTGGCTCATCACGCTCGCGTGCGTCGCGGGAGCCATCCTTGGCTGCGCGTTCATCATCCCGCTGCGCAAGCAAATGATCGACATAGACCGCCTGCGATTCCCCAGCCCCACGGGCGTGGCGGTCATCCTGAAGAGCCCGGGTGCGGGAGCGAAGAAGTCCATCGTGCTCGTCGCGGGCATCTTGCTCGGGGCGCTCATCTACCTGCCCGTGGGTATGCCGGACCTTGGTGGCCCCGGGTACGGCAGCATCGGATGGACGATGCCCGCGGAAGCTCTCCCCGAGCCTGCACCCGGTGAAATTACCGCTCAGCCCGCCGCAGAACCGCTCGAGGGAGAGGACGCCCAAGTCGTCAGCGATCTCACCATCCGTGTCGATCGTGACCGCAACGGCGAGCCCGACCCCGTCCTGACCAACAGCTCGTTCGACCTCGGCCGCGTGCTTGGCCTGCCCGATCAGTTCCAGCTCGTGTTCGCCATCGCACCCTTTGCCATCGGCGCAGGGTTCATCACTGGTCGAGCAGGCCTGATGGTGCTCGCGGGTGGCATTCTGGCCTACTTCGTGATCAACCCCCTTGTGTACTCGATGGGCTGGGCACCAGAGACCATCCGCGCCCATGAGGCCCCGGGCTACGCGTTCGGCGCCTTCAACCGCCCGCTGGGCATCGGCCTTCTGCTGGGCGGCGCGCTCATGGGCGTGGTGTTCGCGCTGCCGGCCATCAAAGAGGCCATGAAGAGCATCGCCAGCGCGAGCTTCGGCGCCAAGAAAGGCAGCTCCGACGAATTGGGCCTCAAGGTGCTGGTCGTCAGTATGCTCGCGGCCCTGCTGCTGCTGTTCCTGGCAGCGGACTTTGTGGGCAACAAGCCGGTGAACTTTACCGACCCAATCAGCGAGGTGGAGCTGACCGGCGAGAACGCTCCCGAGGACCAGCCAACGGCGACCTTCGGCGGCTACACGCTCGCCTTCGCGGGGCAGGACACCCTCGACGCTTGGAACGCGTGGGCACCCGAGCAACGCGAACAGTACATGGAGGCAAATAACCTCAAGCCCGGCTGGCTTGGCTGGATGAACCCGCACCTGCGGGCCCTTGTCATCGCGCTAGTCGGTGCAGCATGGATTTGGTTTGCTGGCATCATCATCGCCCAGTGCACGGGCATGACCGATTGGTCGCCGATCAGCGGCATGGCTTTGCTGACGGTCGTGCTCGTCTTGCTGCTTTCGGGCTCGGGAGCCGTGGTCGGGGCCGTGCTACTTGGAGCGGCCTTGTGCGTCGCGATCACCTGTGCTGCCGACATGATGGGCGATCTGAAGACCGGATACCTGGTCGGCAGCCAACCCAAGCGGCAGCAGATCGTTGAGCTGGTTTCGACCGGCCTCGGTCCGGTCGTGTGCATGCTCGTGCTGGCCACCATCGTCGCGGTGAACCTGAAGGCCACCGACGGCCAGATCCCCATCGGCCCGGGCACCGCCACCGTGGCGCCCCAGGCCCAGGCCCTCCAAGCGGTCATCACGGGTGTGCAGGGCGGTGAGATGCCCTACGCCCTCTACGGCTTTGGCGCACTGCTCGGCGCGCTGCTCGGGCTTGGGGCCTTCCCCGGGCTCGGCGTGCTCGTCGGCCTGAGCATGTACCTGCCGTTCATCTACATCAGCACGTACGGCCTCGGTTGCATCATCAACATGTTCGTGGTGAAGTTCAAGGGCAAGCGTTGGAGCGAGGACTGGGGCGTGCCGTTCGCGGCCGGCCTGGTCGTGGGCGAGGCAATCCTCGCGTTAATCATCAACCTCATCGTTCTGGCGATCGGGTAAGAGGAGCGATGCCATGAAGATCCTCGGCTTCCTCATCATCACCGCCGCCCTCGTCTTGGGCGTTGCCGTCGCGCCGACGGCGTATGTCCCGCCGCTCGACCTGCCCGACGAGCAGCTCGTTGGGCTGACCCTGAACTCGTCCGCAGGCGAAGCGACGCCCGACGAGCCGCCCGCTGATCCAGCCGCTGCGGGCGAGCCCATCGCAACCGCCAACACCGAACTCACCGCGGATCTGCTCGCGGAGCTTCGCACGAATGGCGTTGAGCGCGTCCGCGTGAAGGAGTTCGCATTCGATCGTTGGACGGGCCGCTGGTGGTTCTTGCTGGCCGTGGTTGGGCTGCTGGCAGGTGCGGCGCTCGTGCGATTTGACATGCGCCAGCGGTTGGCCGCCTCGCGAGAGGACGGCGGATCGACACCTGGCGCCAATTCGCCCGAGGCCTCACTCGCTGCAATCATCGACGCTATCGAGAGCCTCCGACGAGACCTGCCGCACATGACCACCGAGCACGACCGCGAGGCCGCCATCATCGAACGGCTGGGAGAGGTACAAGCCGTACACGTGCCGGCGTTCGTCGACGCCCGCGAGAAGATCGTCTCGGCTCGGGGCCTCGCCGGCTACGCCGCCGTCATGGATCGATTTGCGGCCATGGAGCGCCAGATCAACCGCGCGTGGTCGGCAGCGGCCGATGCCGTGGATGAAGAGGCCCAGGATTGCATCGAGCGAGCGTCGGCGTTGGCGGTAGAGACGAAGGCGGCGCTGGCGGGCTAACTGGCGTCATCCACGCACAACCTGCGGCCCTGGTAGGTCACGGTCGCGCTTCGCATCGCACCCAAAGACGTCTCCGCCAGCAACTGGCTCAATATGAGTTCGACACGCGCATTGCTGAAAGCCTCGTGATAGTGAACCTCAATCGCATCCGGCTTCAGCACCCCTGCCATCGCGTTGCCGCGGTAGTTGTCCTCGTATGAGATACCTTCTGCCTTCATCGTGTTGTGCTGGATGGGTGTTGGGAAGGCAATGAACCCACGGTCGTTGAAGACGAGCTTGGCGCTGGGAAGATCGCTCCGGGCGAGGGCGGCGAGTGAGTCATCGCCGAGCTGGATCAAGTCCGCAACTCCGGAGGCTGCGTGGAAGTCAATCACTCGAACACAACTTCGAATCTTGTGGGCCTGTATCGACGTCCGAGCAATGGTTGAATCACCTCAGCGACGGGCTCGGAGAACATCGTCCAACCGTTATTGGCCATCCACATCGGTGCTTCAGCCTGGTCTCTGGGCACAACGAGCCTGTCGCCCGTGTCTCCTCCACGCCCAAATGACGCTTCCGAGCATGTCTCGCACTCGCGCAAGCCCAGATGGCGATCAGATGCCCATCTCACACGCGCCGACGCAGTGCAGAAGAATGCATCACAGTTGATCTTCTGGCACCACTCGGGCTCGCGTTCGTAGGTAGCCAGTGGCATGCTCACCCAGCACGGCACCCTACCGTGTCGCCATCCAGAGAAGTCGGCTGCGTTGAGGAGTTTGTGGTGAATCACTTCGAACGGCCCGAGCATGTCGGATACCAGTTTTCGCTCAGGCTTCTCGATCAATAACGCGGCTGTGCATTGGCGGACCATCTCCTGAGATGGTGATCGGCACGCTTTGCACACCCAGCCTCGCTTGCGCAACGTTCTGGTCCATCGCTGATCTGGGATCGCCCAGCGTGCCGGAGTCAGGTTGAACAGAACGGCCCGAGCCATCACGTCCCCTCCTAGGAGCAGCGTGCACTCAACTCGTCCATCGCTGCCATGCGAATCCATCCGGCATCCGATCCTGCCTGTCATGCAGCCACGCCACCAGCCACTCGAACGCATCGACCAGCCTCGGCCCTGGCCGATTGAAGTACTGGTTGCCATCGACGAGCGCGACCTTGCCGTTCTGGACAGCGGGGAGTGAGCGGAACCAGTCTTGCTCGGCGATCTCGGCCGTCGCGTGGCGCGTCTGCTCGAGATTCAAGCCACAGGGTGCAATCACCAATGCCTCAGGGGCGGTCGCCGCGAAGACCTCGGGCGGGACGGCGATCGACTTGCCGGCGACGCGCTCGCTATGCATCGCGCCCGCCGCGGCGCCCGCGTCGTCTTTTGCGATCGTCTCGTTGAGTGGGTGCCGCCCGCCGGCGCGCTCGATGAGCTGCACCGTCCAGTGGCCGGCGATGAAGAGCGGATCGGTCCACTCCAGGAAGCCAACGACGGGCGCATACGCGAAGCTCGGAACGATCTCCGCGGCCGCATAGAAACGCTCGCGGAGCGAGGCCACCACGTGCGTGGCCTGATCTTCCTTGTTGATCGCTGCGCCGATGGTGAGGCAGTCGTCGTACACCTGCTCGAGCGTGTGCGGGTCGAGGCTGATGATCGCCGGCTCGCTGCCGGTCTGCTCGCCCATGCGCCGGGCCGCGGCCTGCACTTCCGGTAAGGCGATGCTGCAGACTTCACAGAGGTTTTGCGTGAGGATGATGTCGGGCCGCAGCGACTCGAGCATCTCGGTATCCAGAGAATAGAGAGAGGGGGGCGCGTCGCCCCCCGAAGCACTCGAAAGAGTTTCGCGGACCTGCCGATCGACGTCGGCCGCCGCACTCAACGAACCCGAGCTACCCGAAGCCGGTCCGCCGGCATAGGTGGTCCGGGCGGCGGTCAGCACGGGCAGATGCCCGAGGCTACCAGGCTCATCGCACTCGTGGCTGCGGCCGACCAGAAGGTCGGCGCCGCCGACGAGGCAGAGGATCTCGGTGGCCGAAGGCAGCAGGCTGACGACTCGCATTCGGGCTGGCCCTCCCATCGTGGCGGGCCAGCATGGAGCCCGCTCTCTGAACACACGGGCCCGATCGGGCCGATGAGCCCCAGCAAGGCCACTCCGGTCGGCGGCTGGAAGGGGCGGGTCGGCGCCAATGCAACGCTCCCGACCACCGCGGAGAAGTAGCTTCCCGGGCTCGAAGAACATAGAACCCTAGCCCCCGCGCCCCAACGCTTTATGGGGTCATGACCGCGGGAAACGCGACCGGCAGGAGATGGACGATGCCGAAGAGCACCGAACGAGCGAACACCACCGGTCGGGGCCTGGCCCTCGCAGTTGCCGCTGGGCTCGCGATCTCGCTGGCTCCAACGACCAGCAAGGCCCAGAACCAGCCCCAGGGAAACCCGGCTGGTGAACGCTCGCCAGCGCTGGTGCCTGAGCCCGCCGGCCAGTCGGACGAACCGATCATCATCGGCCCATTCGCCGAACCCGTGCAGCTCCGCACGCTCCTTGACATCGCCGTCGCTCGCCTCGGGGTGCAGCTTGCTGTAGATACCAGCTTGAGCGGCAGCGTCATGATCACCCAGGAGCTGCGCATCCCACCGGAACAGTACCTGCTGCTGCTCAACTCTTTCCTCGAGCAGAATGGTTTCGCGATGGTGCCCGGCGCCATCGACGGCTTCTTCCAGGTCATGCCCAAGGGAAGCGTTCCCTCCAAGCCGGGCGGCGACCTGGCGACCACGCTGGTCATCCGCACACCAAACACCAAGCCGAGCGTGCTCCAGCAGGCCATCGTGAGCCAGGCCTCGGCCGCGGGCGGGCGCATCGCCGCGCTCGACGAGCTCGGCGTACTCATCGTGACCGCATCGCCCGGCAACGCGATGGAGATCGAGGAGCTCGTCGAACGCATCCTGGCCGAACGTGACCAGCAGCGGTTGATCCCGTTCGAGCTGACACACATCGCCGCAGGTGCGGGCCGAGATCAGGTGCTCCGCCTCGCCGGCGTTCTTGAAGAGTCGGGCGCAACGCCCGGCATCCCCGATCCTCGCGCTCGTGGCGGCCAGCAAGAAGGCGGAAGCACGTTCGTGGCTTCAGCGCTCAGCAATCTGGGCCAGCGTCTCATCGTCGCGCCCTCGGGCAATCGGCTCTTGTTCCGCGGGACCGAGGACGAAGCAGACCGCGTTGCCGAGCTCATCAGCATCGTCGACGTCAAGGACGACCTCCAGCCGACGCGCTATCGCACGGGCTCGGCGACCGCAAACGTCGCGGCGCTGGCGGAACAGCGCGGACTAGGCAGCGTGATCCAGTTTTCGAGCATGACTGACCAGGGTGGGCTCGGGGGCTTCGGTCAGGGCGTGCGTGGTTTGCAGGGTGGAGATCCGTTCAGCCAGCAAGCGCCCGTGCAGGGCGGGTCCGCCATCGTCGTTGACGAGGTCGGCCAGAGCATCGTGTTCTACGGCACCCCCGAGCAGCACGAGCAATTCGCCGCCCTTGTGAATGAGTATGACCCGGGCGACGAGCAGGTGGTCATCCGCAACTACGAGCTCGATTGGGCCGAGGCAGAGGCCGTCGCCACGCTGCTCAATGAACTTATCGAGGGTGCCTCCGCAGCCGCCTCGGGAGACCTGCTTCCGGGCTCGGGGCAGACCGGGCGTCAGGCCACGGCTCGCCAGCCACGACTGCCCGACCAGCAATCGACGCCGGAGGGTGCTTTCGGGGACATTCAGAGCCCGGACGCGTTCGTAACCTTCGATGAATCGACCAACCAGGTCATGGTTCGGGCGCCGCTGAACATGCAGGCCGAGTTCCGCCGCATCATCGACACCATCGACAAGCGGCGCCCGCAGGTGTTCATCGAGGCCAAGATCCTCGCCGTCACCTGGACCGACGACATGCGTCTGGCATTTGAGAGCCAGATCATCAACTCCGGTGGGAGCGAGGGCCTCTTCCAGACGAACTTTGGGTTGACCGAATCGAGCGGCGACGCGACCGTTCCCAATATCGTCGACGACAGCTTGCTCGGTTTCACGTCGGCTGTTATCCGCAGCAACTACGTCCCCATCGTCATCAACGCCTTCCAGCGCAACGTCAATGGCCGCATCCTGGCCAGCCCGCAGCTGCTGGTCGACAACAACACCGAGTCGACGATCGCCAGTGTTGAGAGCCAGCCCTTCCAGACGACCAGCCAGGATGGCACAAGCACCCAGACGGGCTTCGGCGGCTTCGAAGACGCCGGTCCGCAGCTCACGGTCAAACCCCGCATTAATCCCGGCGGCTTCGTGACGCTCGAGTACGATCTGACGCTGTCAAACTTTGTGGGTTCGGGTAGCGATGGCATCCCGCCACCCCGCCAGGAGCGGACGGTGACGAGCGAGTCGGTGACAATCCCCAGCGACTCAACCATCATCGTCGGCGGCATCACCATTGAGAACGACGGCAAGACACAGGTCCGCGTGCCGCTCCTGGGCAGCATCCCGATCCTGGGCTACCTATTCGCGGACACAAACTGGAATGACTCGAAGACCACGCTGTACGTGTTCATCACCCCCAAAGTGCTCTACGAGCCCACCATCAGCGATTACGAGCTCTTGACCGAGGGCCCGCGACAGGTCGCCGAACTCGACGCCGACGTGCCAGAGCTCGAGACATTCATGCTCCGCGTCATGGTGCCGGCGGATTTCGCCTCGGGCGAATCAACCGGGGAGTCCATGCCCGTCGACGATTACGGCATCGAGATCATCGAGCCCGAGAGCCAGGGTTCCTGAGCCCCTAGGGCGCGCGACCATGAGCAAACTGAGCCTGCGAGGCAACAAGAACGGCTCGAAGAAGGCAAACGATGGCGCCAATGCCATCGACACGCGGGCGTCGGGCGACGCGCTCCCCGGCGTAGCACGCGCCCTCCGAGTTCCCCGACTGACCGCCGACGCCCTGCGCGCCTTCCGCGATATGCCCGGCTCGGACACAGAGCCCTGGGACATGCTCATCAGCGCGATGGCGACCGACGAGCAGAGTTCGTTGAAGCTCCTGGCCGAGCGAACGGGGTTGCCATTCGTCGCCGAGCCCAGGCTCAACGACAGCGCACTTCGCTTCTACGAGCTCGTACCGCCGAACGTTGCACGCGAGCGACACGTCGGAGCGTTCGAGAGCGATGGACGCACCATGACCATCGCCACCGCGCAGCCCATGCAGCCGGCGTTCTTTGCCCAGCTCGAAGAGCACCTGGGAATGCCCCTTCGGCTCGTGCTCACGCCCCGGGCGGTCGTGCAGAGCCTGGTCAACCGCGGCTACGAGAAGCGCCAGGACCTCGTCACCGAGATCATCGAGGAGATGCCCCTCGACGAGGGCGCTATCGCCAGCGCGGCGGGCTCCATCGGCAGCGGTAACGATCTGCTCGCCCTGGCGCGCCAGGGGCCGGTCATCCGGCTCGTCAACATGATCCTCTTCGAAGCGCTCCGCCGCCGAGCGAGCGACGTGCACGTCCACCCCGAAGAGACGCGACTCAACATCCGCCTACGCGTCGATGGCATGCTTGTCGACGCCTTCAGCCCCCCGCTGTCGCTGGCGCCGGCCATCAGCAGCCGCCTGAAGGTCATGACCGAACTGGACATCGCCAACAGGCACAGCCCGCAGGACGGCCAGACAACCGTCCGCGTCGGCAGCCACAAGGTCGACATCCGGCTCTCGGTCATCCCAACCGTGCACGGCGAGCGCCTCGTCATGCGTCTGCTCGACCAAGGCCAGAACAAGCTGAGCCTCGACACCCTGGGCATGACCCAGGAGATGCAGCAGGAGCTCAAGGACACCGTCGATCGCCCGAACGGCATGCTGCTGGTCACCGGCCCCACTGGCTCGGGCAAGACCACCACCCTGTATTCGGCACTCGGCATGGTCGATCGGGCGTCGCGCAACGTGATGACCATCGAGGACCCGGTCGAGTACCGCCTCGAGGGCATCAGCCAGATGCAGGTAAACGTCAAGCGCGGCGTGACGTTTGCCGCCGGCCTGCGCAGCTTGCTTCGTCAGGACCCCGACGTGATCCTCGTCGGCGAGGTCCGCGACCACGAAACCGCTCAGCTCGCCGTCCAGGCATCGCTCACGGGCCACTTGGTGCTCGCGACGCTCCACACCAACGACGCTCCGAGCGCTATCCCGCGTTTGCTGGACATCGGCATCGAACCGTTCCTCGTCACCAGTTCGCTCCTCGGCGTCATGGCCCAGCGGCTCGTCCGCCGCCTGGCGACCAAGGAAGAGCAGGCTGAGACCGGCCAGCAATACAAGGGCCGCATGGGTG
Organism: Phycisphaerales bacterium; assembly: GCA_965227775.1. Lineage (GTDB taxonomy): Bacteria > Planctomycetota > Phycisphaerae > Phycisphaerales > UBA1924 > JAHCJI01. The sequence goes on along the minus strand of OZ245777.1, from coordinate 2,500,126 downwards.
TCTACGAGCTCATGCGAATGAATGACGAGCTACGCACGCTGACCGCCCAGCGCGCCGACGGTGTGCTGCTCATGGAGGCCGCCAAGCGGGCGGGCTTCAAGCCGATGATCGAGGACGCCAAGATGAAGGCGGCCAAGGGCATGACCGACGAGGCCGAGATCAAACGCGTCCTGGCGTAGGGGGAGTTCGATGCCGACCGCCAAGCCAACCACTATCGCGGCGTACATGAAGTCGCTACCGGCCGACCGCCGCGAGTTGGTCCAGGCCATCCGCGACACGATCAACGCCAACATCGACTCGGTGTTCGAGGAGGGAATGCAGTACAACATGCCCGCGTGGTTCGTGCCGCACTCGGCGTATCCCGCGGGTTATCACTGCGACGCCAAGCAGCCCCTGCCCTTTGCCAGCGTCGCCAGTCAGAAGAGCCATGTGGGCATTTATCTATTCTGCCTTTATCAGGATGAGACCGCCCACGCGGACTTTGTGAAGGCATGGACGGCAACCGGCAACAAGCTCGACATGGGTAAGAGTTGCATCCGCGTCAAGAAGCTCGAGAACGTGCCGCTCGACGTCCTAGGCAAGGCGATCAAGAAGATGAAAGCCAAAGAGTTCATCGCCAGCTACGACGCCGTGCGGCCCGACGGCCCGAAGGCGGGTAGCACGCCTGCCAAGAAGACTGCAAGGAAAGCAAGCAAAAAGACCACCTCAAAGAAGGTCGCGAAGAAGCCAACGAAGAAGACAGCCAAGAAGGCCGCTTCGCGTAAGAAGTAGCGTCGACTAGTCTTCGCCCACGCCGTCGATCGCCGCCAGGTCGACGTTGCCCCCGCTCAGCACGATACCGATGCGTCGGCCCGCGACCGCGCCGGGCTCGTCATGGGCCAGCCGGAGCAGGCCGGCGACACCAAGCGCCCCCGACGGCTCGACGACCAGCTTGAAGCGTTCGAGGCACAGCCTCATCGCCGCGAGGATCTCGTACTCGTCGACGGTCACGAATCGGTCGACGTGCCGCAGCACCAACGGAAACGTGTACCGCCCGAGGCTGGGCGTCCGCGTGCCGTCGGCGATTGTGTCGGGGTTGCGAACCGAGTGCAGCACGCCGCTGCGGAAGCTCCGCGCCGCGTCATCGGCGTTGGCCGGCTCGACGCCGACGACCTGGCACCCCGCGCTCATGCTTCCAGCGACGATGGCCGAGCCGCTGAGCAAACCCCCGCCTCCGCAGGGCGTTAGTAGCAGGTCGAGCGCACCAACCTCCTCGAATAGCTCGAGCGCCGCCGTCCCCTGGCCCGCAATGACGTGCGGATGGTCGTAGGGAGGGACGATCGTCAGCCTCTCGGCTTCGGCAATAGCGCCACCAACCTCTTCGCGCACCTGCGTCGCCGCGTCGTACTCGACGATCCGCGAGTTCTCATGCCCGCGCCGGATTTCCCGCTTGGTCGCCTCGAGCTTCACGCGCGGCGCATTAGTTGGCATAACGATCACTGTCGGCATGCCCAGGTCGGCACCCGCCCGCGCGACAGCCTGGGCGTGATTCCCGCTGCTGTATGTCAAGACGCCCTTTACGCCGTCACCGAGTTGCAGCAAAGCGTTGGTCGCACCGCGGAGCTTAAACGCCCCGGTCTGCTGCAGACTTTCGCACTTGAGGAAGACCTCAGCCCGGGAACCAGCAAGCTGCCGGGCAAGGATGTCATCCAACGGCGTGCGATCAAGTATCGGCGTGCGTCGCACGCGTCCGGCGATACGGTTAGCCGCCGCGTGCACGTCTTCGATCGCGACCGCGCCGGCAAGGGCGGAGTCCGGCGGCGAGCCTAGGGATGGCCCTTGCGAGACACTGGGCATCCCGAAGAATATGCCCGTCGTGCTTTGCTGCCAAGGAAAACGGCCGGCGCTCCGAAGAGCGCCGGCCGTTGGGATACGCGTCCTGTGCTTCCGCAGGAGCCGTTCCCGCGCGATCACCGCGCGGCACGGACCCCGTCGGGTCCGTTGGTCAGCGCAGTGACCCGTCGTTAGACCTCTGCTCGAGATCCTGACTGAAGTACGACACTGGATCACCTCCTTTATGCACGGGCCCCTTCGGGCCAACCCGCCCGACCGCCGCGACCCCGTTCGAAGCAGGGCCACCGCCGGACTCTTTCCCCGGAGTCGGCACTCCGGGCACATCACCTAGATCGCAATCGCAATCCAGTCGCCGCGGCCGCTCTCGCCTGGGGTGCACGGGCCTTGGTCCCATGCCCCGCGGCGTGCGCTTCGCGGAGGCATGGGATTGTACGTTGGTCAGCGAGCGTGGGTTCCGCGGGAGAGTCGCATGATGAGAGTGAGGGATCGCGGCCCGCGAGCGCAAGCGAACCGTTGCACTCCGGCCCAAAACTGAACGCCCAAGTCACTCCAACTCTTCGAACGCCCCCTTCTTCGCCTCCTCATCCAGGTAACTCTGGAAGTCGCCGGTCTTGTAACTGACGAAGCAGAAGACGTGGTGAAGCGTGACCCATTCGAGGTCGCTGGGGTCCTTGTCGAGGTCTTGGCGCAAGCGGTTGAGCTCGGCCAGCAGCTTCTCGGCGCGGATGGTGTCGGGCATGGAATGGCGCTCCTCTCGAGGTGTGGACGGATTAGTCCCAACGCTACGATGATGGTGCCATGACAGCCACCGACCCTGCCGCCTCCCCCACCCTCCAGTTGATCCAGTCGAAGCGCCTCGCCGCGCTGCCAATGTACCTCTTCCACCGGCTCGACGCGGCCAAAGCCGAGTACCGCGCCCGCGGGCCCGGGGCCCCGCTGATCGATCTGGGCGTGGGCGACCCCGACCGGCCGACGCCCGACTTCATCGTCAGCGCACTACGGCAGGCCGTGAAGGATCCCAGCACCCATCGCTACCCCGCGAGCAAGGGCTCCAAGAAGTTCCGCCAGGGCGCGGCCCGCTTCATGCAGCGACGCTTCGGCGTGGAGATCGACGCCGATCGGCACGTGCTGGCGTGCATCGGCAGCAAGGAGGGCATCGCCCACCTACCGCTGGCAGTCGTGAACCCCGGGCGCTCGATCCTGTGCCCGAGCTTGGGCTACCCGGTGTACCACGCGGGCGCGATCTTGGCCGACGCCCGGCCGGTCAGCATGCCCATGCGGGCTGCCAGTGGCTGGACACCCCTGTGGGAAGAGGTCGCACCCGCCGACGTAGACGACGCGGCGCTCATGTGGGTGAACTATCCAAACAACCCGACGGGTGCGTCGGTCCCGTTGGACTTCTATTCGCAGGCTGCGAATTTCGCGCGCAGTCACGGCATCATTCTCGCGAGCGACCAGGCGTACAGCGAGCTCTACTACGCGAAAGACAAGCCCGACAGCCTCTGGAAGGCCAATGGCGTTGACATCGAACGGGACCCCTTCATCGAGTTCCACAGTCTGAGCAAGGGATTCAACATGACCGGCTGGCGCATCGGCTTCGCCGTCGGGAACCAGGCCGTCATCGATGCCCTGGCCAAGGCCAAGGGCCCCATCGACAGTGGCGCGTTCACGGCCGTGCAGGAGGCGGGCATCGTTGCGTTGGAGAATTTCGACCACGACGACATGGATGCCCTTCGTGCCATGTACACGCAACGGCTCGACGCGACCATGGAGGGCGTCAAGAAGATCGGTGCCAAGGCCGAGCGGCCCAAGGCGGGCCTGTTCGTATGGGCGCAATGCCCTGCGGGTCCCGATGGCCGGTCGATGGAGAGCTGGGAGTTCGCGTTGCGCTGCATCGACCAAGCTGGCGTCAGCCTCGTCCCCGGCGCAGGCTTTGGAGACGACGGCAAGCTCTGGTTCCGTATCGCGATGACTGTCGAAGCCGATCAGATCACCGAGGCGTTCGATCGCCTGGCAGACATCGACTGGAGCGAGTAGAGCAGGTTGTGCTGAATGTGAGGTGTAGCGGCGTCTTGCCCCCAGTCCTCATTGCCAACCTCGAGACAACTGGCACCAGAAAACGCTGCCGATTGTCTCGCTACGCCCGCGCAGAGAAAAACCGGGCCCGATGGGACCCGGCTGTCGAGTGGAGGCGACCGGACTCGAACCGACGACCTCTTCCATGCCATGGAAGCGCTCTACCAAAGCTGAGCTACGCCCCCGACAGTTGCCTGATTGTCGCCCAGGAGGCATCTCGCCCTCCGAGCAGGGCCGTCATAGTAACAGCCTCGGCGTCCCGCGACCAGTCAATCATCGGCCCCCAAGCGGCTCGGGTTGAGCAGCCCCGTCGCGGCCTCTCGCACCCGTTCCAGTGTGATGCGCTCGATGCGGCTGCGCTGCGGGTCGTCGTTGGCCGTCTGGCCCTCAGGCAGGTCCGGATCGGCGAGCACGATGGCCTCGCCAGCGGGCGCGGGGATGGTCGTCCAGCGGTGGTCCGTCGGCCCGAACAGGCTCACAACCGGCACGCCCAGGGCGGCCGCCATGTGCCGAGGCCCCGTGTCGTTGGTCACCATCAAAGAACTTCGGGCCAAGACGCCCTTGAGCGAGGCCAGCGAGCCGCCATGGTCGGCCAGGCACGCTGGCTGCTTCGACGAAGCATTCTGGATCGCGCGGGCGATCTCGACCTCCGCGGGCGATGCGTTGATGACGCAGGCCAGACCGTGTTCCGTGGCAAGCCAATCAGCCAGTGCTGCGAACCGCTCCGGCGGCCATCGCTTCGCCGGGTTGTTTCCACCCGGATTGAGCACCGCCAGCCGCGAATCGGCGGCAATGCTCGCGCTCTCGAGTACCTCACTCGCCCGCACCGCCTCGGCATCGGTCACGACCAACTTGAGGTGCGCATGGGCCGGCAAGGGCTCGATCGCCGCTCGTGCATCGACCGTTCGATCTGCCAATACGTCGAGCAAGGCTCTGGCCGCGTGGTAGTAGTACGCCGCGGCTGGCACAACCTCCCACGCGCCATCGCCGCGCTTGGGCGCTGCAAGCCGGTGCGTCAGGAGCATGCCTCGACCATCGCGGTCGTACCCAAGGCGCAGCGGAACGCCCGCGATCCGGCTCGCAAGCGCCGTTGAGAACGAGTTGGTCAGCAGCAGCGCCGCCCGGTATCGCCGCGGCCGAAGCTGGGCCGCGACGCGCTTCGGGCCGAACACACCCGACATTGGCGCCACGTGCAACTCATCGAGCGTTTCGAGGCCGGCAAGAACCTGATCGATACCGGGCCGGCAGATGGCCCCGATGAACCAGCCGGGCAAGGTCTCGCGGATCAGCCGCAGGGCCGGCGTCGCCATCACGGCATCACCCACCCACGACGGCAGGACGATGAGCAGCCGGCGATCGTGTTGGCCGACGGCCTCACCCATGCGCGCTCACCGGGTGCATTGCAATGCGCTCCAAGGCGTCTCGTAGTGTGAGCCCATCTGCCAACAGCAGGCATTGATTCACCGGCAATCCGGCCGCCTCGCCGGCTTCGATGTCACGCTGTGCGTCTCCCACCATCCACGAACGGCCGAGATCCAGCCAGAGCAGATCACTCGCCGCCAGCAGCATGCCCGGCTGTGGCTTACGCCACGCGTGCTCGCGGCAATACTCCGTCGGACCGGTGCCGTGGGGATGGAACGGGCACGCGAAGCACGCGTCAATACCCGGCCCGATTACCTCGATCGTGCGCGCGCAGGCAGCCTCAACCTCATCCAGCGACGCGCCACCCCGCGCGACCACACCCTGGTTGGTCACAATGACAACGACATATCCAAGCGAGAACGCCCGGGCACAGGCCTCCTTCGCGCCCGGGAGAGGTCGGATCCACGCAGGGTTCGCGAGGTCACCCGGCGTGCCGGCGAACGCCTCTGCCGGTAGCGTCGCGTTCTCGATGAGCGTGTCATCGCGATCAAAGAACACCGCCGGCCGGCGTGGGCCGGGCGCGTTGCGGGCTTCGGGCAACGGACGGATATCGGGCGGAAAGACGACCACCGGCCGAGTCTAGCCGGCACGCTCCCAACCGGATCAGATCGTCACATCGATGATCGAGCCGATCGGCAGCAACTGCTGGATCGTCACCTGCGGTGTCTCGCGGACTGGGAGCGCGTATGGAAGCGGCACGGGGCTGACCTCTGCCAGCGTGGGCGTGCCCGCCTGCGGGGCGGCCGGGGCGTGGCAGCGCTGGCGGCACGCCTCCCCGCCCGCCGCCTCGACGCTCCGCTTCCCGGCCGCCCGCTCGACTTCCTGAGCACGGTTGCGATTCTCGAGGTACTCGCTGAATCGCAGCGGCTGGTGGGCCTCGTAATGCAGGCCGATCGAACTGGTAGCGATGCCGGACACGCCCAACACCATGAAACCGACGTGCCACGGCCGAAAGCCCGATAATCATCGGCCTGCAGCACCTCTGTAGCCGTTCAGATCTGCGGTGACCGTGTCAATGATGCTGCCTCGCATCACCCGGGCGTTGCGTGAGGACCACATGCTGCGGACACGAGACCTCGAATACGACCTGCCGCGCGAGCTCATCGCCACCGCCCCGGCCGAGCCTCGGGACAGCGCGCGCTTGCTGGTCGTGCGAAGCAACCAAGCACCCGAGCACGCCGTCTTTCGCGACCTTCCAGAGTTTCTGGATGCTGGCGATCGCCTCGTCGTGAACACCAGCCGTGTCATTCCCGCCCGCTTGCTCGGGCAGCGAGAGGACACCGGCGGCAAGGCAGAAGGGCTATTCCTCGAGTTCGGAAGCGAGCCCGGCACCTGGGTGTGCATGGTGAAGGCCCGCAGGTTCAAGCCAGGAGCTCGGATCCGGCTGTTCGATCGCTATGGGGCACCATCGGCTCACGCAGTCGAACTCGTCGACCAAGATGCGAAGGTCCCCGGAGCCTGGATCGTTCGACTCATCGGGGGGCCTTGGGACAGCAACGAGGTCTTCCGGAGCCACAGCATGGCGGTGCTCGCGGACATCGGGCACGTGCCCCTTCCGCCGTACATCCGCAGCGCCCGCCGCGAAGGCGGCCAGCTCGATGAGAAGGCCCAGGACCATGACCGCTACCAGACCGTGTACGCCGACCCGGCCGAGGCAGGCTCGGTGGCAGCCCCGACAGCCGGCCTGCACTTCACACCATCCGTGCTCGAGGCGCTGGCTGAACGGGGCGTCGTCCGACGTGACGTGACGCTGCATGTCGGTGCCGGGACGTTTCGAGAGGTCGCGGCCGAGCACGTCGAAGACCACGACATGCACCACGAGCTATGCCACGCCCCGTCAGCCGTGATGGACGATCTCAAGGCCACGCGGCGACAAGGGCAACGCGTCGTGGCGGTTGGCACCACAGCTGCCCGGACGATCGAGGCCGGCGCCGGTCGGCCTGGCGGTTGGTTCGAGACCGATCTGCTCATCACGCCCGGCTACCAGTGGAAGCTCGCCAGCGCCCTGATCACCAACTTCCACCTGCCACGCTCGACGCTCATGGCCATGGTGGCGGCCCTGCTGCCTGGAGGCGTCGAGCAGCTCCAAGCGGTCTACACGGCAGCGATCGAGCAGCGGTACCGGTTCTATTCGTACGGCGATGCGATGCTGGTGCTGCCTTGACCAAACCCCGCGAAATCTCGGCCACCCGCGTCGGCTTGGTCGATGCTCTGGCAGCCGTATCGTCGAGCACCTCATGCTGCTGAGCGAACTCATCGTCGATCTCCCTATCACCGTGCACGGCTCGGTCGATGTTCGGATTGCCGGTGTCTCCGAAGACAGCCGCAAGATCGATCTGGGCTGGTTGTTCGTGGCACGACCCGGGGTGAAGAGCGACGGCAGCGAGTACGTTGCCAAGGCCGTGGAGCGAGGCGCGGTCGCCGTGCTCGGATCGAAGCGGCATGACGCGCCGGTCTCGCTCGTGTGCGACAATCCGGCCCAGGCCGGGGCGATCGTCGCCGAACGCTGGCACGGCTCGCCCAGTTCGCGGCTCGGCCTCATGGGCGTGACGGGCACCAACGGCAAGACAACCGTCGCTTGGCTCGTGCGGCAGCTCTTCTCGGCGTCAGGCAACAAGTGCGGCCTGGTCGGGACGATCGAAATCGACGAGGGCGCCGGGCTGCGACCCGCCGATCTCACGACGCCGGCAGCAGAGGAACTGAGCGCCTCGCTCGCGCGCATGGTGGGCCACGGCTGCGACTTCGCCGCGATTGAGGCTTCGAGCCACGCGTTGCACCAGCATCGCGTCGCGGGGCTGGGCTTTGCGGTGGCGATCTTCACCAACCTCAGCGGCGACCACCTGGACTATCACGGCACCATGGACGCCTACGCCGAGTCCAAATCGATGCTGTTCTCGTCGCTCGATCGAGATGCCCTGGCGATTGTGAACGCGGACGATGCCGCGAGCGAGCGGATGCTCCGCGAGTGCAAGGCTCGGGTGCTGCGTTGCTCGATGCGCGGCGAAGCGGACGCGACCGTGCGCATTGTGGCGGCCGATCTGGAAAGCCGCGTCGAGATGATTGGGCCCTGGGGGTCGGTCGAGGCTTCGCTCCCCCTCGTCGGCGATCACAACGCGATGAACGCGCTCCAATCGGTCGCAGCGGCGCACGCCATGGGCCTCGATCGCGAACAGATTCAACGCGCCTTGCCCACCCTCGGCCCTCCCCCCGGCAGGCTCGAACCCGTCAAGGTCAATGCCGTCGCTGGCCCGCGTGTGCTGGTTGACTACGCCCACACCGACGACGCGCTCGAGAAGGCACTACTCGCTGTCGCCAGCCGTAAGGGCGAGGGCAAGCTTTGGGTCCTGTTTGGATGCGGTGGAGATCGTGATCGCACGAAACGTCCGCGTATGGGCGCCGTCGCCGGAAGGCTCGCCGACCGCGTATTCGTAACAAGCGACAACCCGCGAACCGAGGAGCCGGCATCCATTGTGCATGAGGTGCTCGCGGGCGTGCCAGAGCACGTATGGAAAGCAAGCGACCCCGACCGCGAAGCGGCCATCCGCGCCGTAATCTCGCAGGCGGACCCTTCCGACGTCGTTGTCATTGCCGGGAAAGGACACGAGGACTACCAGATCGTCCGCACGGACTCGGGTGGCACTGTGAAGCGTCCCTTCGATGACCGCCTTGTCGCGCGCGAGGCGCTCCTGCATCGTGCGAGCATCGCCGAGGGTGTGCGATGATCCCGCTGGATCGCCTGCCAGAGTTGCTCGATGGACGCTGGCTGTCTACAGCCGATGGTGTTGCCTATGGCGCGAGCATCGATACAAGGACACTCGAGTCCGGCCAGATTTTCTTCGCCCTGCCGGGGACACGGGTCGATGGCCACGACTACCTGGATCAAGCGGTCGAGCGAGGCGCGAGGGCGGCTGTTGTTGAGCGAGAAGTTTCACCGCCCGACGGTCTGGGCGTCCTCCTTGTGCCGGACGTGCAAGCCGCCATGTGGGCGCTGTCCACGTGGTACCGCTCGACGCTCCGCGCGCGCGTGGTTGCGGTCATGGGCAGCAACGGCAAGACGACGACCGTGCGCATGGTGACGGCTGCGCTGAGCCAAGCAGTGCGAACGCACGCCTCGCAGCGATCCTTCAACAACGCTCTTGGGCTTCCGCTCACGATTCTGAACTGCCCGGTGGATGCCGGAGCGCTGGTGTGCGAACTGGGCGAGGGCGAGCCGGGTGCGCTCGTGAAATATGTCGGTCTTGCCCGGCCCGACGTCGCCGTCGTCACGAGTGTGGGCAGGGCGCATGTCGGCGAGCTTGGTGGCATCGAGTCCGTGCGAGCCGAGTTCCACGAAGCGCTTCGGGCAACCGGACCGGAGTGCATTGCGTTTGTGGCTGAGCTCGATGTCTGGTTGCACGAGAGCGGGCGAGCAACGTTCACGGCCGCGCACGCGAGGCACTCAACGGGTGAGACCCAATTCGACCTGCCGGATGGCAGCAACTGGTCGATTCCGGTCGTCGGCCTGCACAACGCCTCGAACGCGGCAGCGGCAGTCTCGGTCGGTCGCCATCTCGGTATTGCCGACGATGCGATCCAAGCGGGGCTCCGGTCGTTCCAACCCGCCGATATGCGGCTGGCCGTTCGCGAGATTAGCGGCGCGACCGTGCTCGTGGACTGCTACAACGCGAATCCGGATTCCATGGCCGCCGCCTTGCGCACGCTCTCGGAAGTCGGCGCTGGCCGGCCCACGATCGCCGTCGTGGGAGACATGCTCGAGTTGGGCGAAGATTCGGATGCGTGGCACCGCGAGATGGGCCGCCTCGCTCGGGATTCCGCCGATGCGTGCGTGTTCATCGGGCCGGCTTCTCTGTCGGCACTCGAAGCCGCGGGAGAGGGCGAGTGGTTTGAGACAGTGGAGGATGCACAAGAAGCTGTCAGGCAGCATGTTCGCCCGGGCGCCGTAGTGCTGCTGAAGGCCTCCCGCGGCATGGCACTTGAACGGTTGCTTGACGCCTTGCAACAGGCCCCGGTGGCGTAGCGGGTGCTCTACTGGCTGACCAGTTTGCTTGATGGGGCGTTGCCCGAGTGGATGATGACGCTGCTGCGCGTCTTCTACCAGGAGCAGTTTCGCGCGCTGGCGGCGGCGGTGCTCTCTTTCGCACTTGTGCTCTTCTTTGGCAAGCCGACAATCGCTCAGCTTGTGAAGTTTAAGATCGGCGACTCGGGCCTGACCGATGCCGAAGCGCTCCGGCGGGGTGCGGCCTCGAAGAAAAACACTCCCACCATGGGCGGTGTGCTCACGAGCGCGGCAGTGTTCGTCTCCACGATCCTGCTCGGTGATCTGAGCAACTTCTACGTGAATGCCGGGCTGCTCTTGATGATGAGCCTGACGGCAGTTGGCGCTGCCGACGACGTGCTCAAGATGCTCGCCTCGCGGCGCGAGGGCGGGCGGCAGGGACTGCACAGCTGGGAGAAGCTGCTGTTCCAGCTCGGCGTTGGTGCCCTGATCTCGTACTTCGTGTACCGCCACGGGTCGGGGCAGGACTTCGCCCACGTTCTGAACCTGCCGTTCCAGCGCACCACCCTCCCGGGCAGCGGTGAGGTCAACCCGGGCGTGCTCTTCTTGCCGTTGGGCGTGTTCGTGGTGCTGGGCACGCTCTTGATAGCGGGGCTTAGCAACGCGACGAACATGACCGACGGCATGGATGGGCTCGCGGGCGGGCTGAGCGCCATCGCGTCCGCGGGCATCGTCGTGCTGGCGATGATCGCGGGCTGGCAGGCGACCGCCCAAGACCTGCTCGTGCCATATGTGCCAGGGGCCGAGGAACTCGGCGTGCTTGCCGGTGCGCTCCTCGGGGCGTGCCTGGGCTTCCTATGGTGGAATTGCTATCCGGCCCAGGTCTTCATGGGCGACACCGGTTCTCTGGCGATTGGCGGCCTGTTCGGGTATGTGGCCCTGGTGACCCGGCAAGAGGTCGTCGTCCTGCTGATGTGCGGGGTGTTTCTGCTCGAGATCGCATCCGTGGTGCTCCAGGTCGGGTATTTCAAGTGGACGAAGCGTTCGGGGCAAGGCAAGCGGATCTTCCTGTGCGCACCGTTCCACCACCACCTGCACCTGAGTGGGCTGGCTGAGCCCAAGGTGGTGGTCAGGCTGTGGATCGTCGGGGTGTTGTTGCTGGTGCTCGCGCTGGCATCCATCAAGCTTCGGTGAGGACCCTTGACGCACGCGAACCCTCCCCAATCAACCAGGCAAAGCCGTGCACGACGCAGCGTCGCCCTTGGGCTCGCGCTCGCGCTCGCGGCGGCCTACCCGGCATTCGTAGGTATGCCACTACCCGGCGCAGTCCGGAACGCCATGCAACAGGCAAGCCGGGCGGGCGACCTCGAGTCGCTTCGGCAGAAGGCGCTCGAGCAAATGGCGGGAGCCGAGGGGCTGCGTTCGCCCGTGCGGTTGATGTTCCGGAACGGTGAATTTGTCGACGGCGAGTTGGTGTCGGAAACCGCAGACAGCGTCACCCTCAAGATCGCGGGCATCCAAACGACGTTCGGCCAATCCCGCATCTTGCGGTTGGTCCGCCTGCCCGATCTCTCGACTCGATACCGAGAGTGGCGTGACGAGATCGATGACAGCGACGTGGGCCACATCGAGCAATTGATCCAGTGGCTGGCGGGCGAGGAGCTCTACCACGTCGCGCACTATGAGGCCGCGAAGCTCGCTGTGAATCGACCCCGCGACCCGCGCGTGGATGCGCTGCTTCGTCGGATGCGCGGCATGGCGGCGCTGTTCGAGCAGCGCGGCAAGGGCATCGCTCGCGAGCCAAGCGAACGCGAGAAGCCCCTGCCGCTGCTGAACCGCGAACAGGTCAACCTGATTCGCGTGTACGAGCTCGACCTGCTCGACCCGCCGCGCGTCCGAATCTCTCCGCGCGATGCGCAGGAATTCCTGCTGGCGTATCGCGAGGATCCTCGCGTGCCGCAGACGCCAGAGGGTCGCCAAGCGATGATCGCTGGGGATCCGATCGACGTGCTGCGGCTGATGTTCGAGCTGAAGGCACGCGAGTACTACGACCGCGTGCGCGTGCTCGACGATCCAGCCACGGTCAAAATGTTCCGAAGGGACGTCACCGACTGGCTGGTTGCAGGCTGCGCGACCTCGCGCTGCCATGGCGGCGTCGAGGCCGGGTCGCTTCGGCTGGCGTATCGAAACCCGCGCGGTGAGGGCCAGGCGTACACCAACTTCCTGGTGCTGACGCGGGCAACGCTTGCTGATGGCACGCCCCTGATCGACCTCGAAGAGCCGGACAACAGCCCACTGCTGCACCTAGGCCTCCGACGTGAGGGCTCGCGGTTCCCTCACCCCGAGGTGCCGTCCGACCGCGGCGATGGGGACGATTGGCGCCCGGTGTTCACCAGGGCCGAAGACGCCCGCTGGCGCCAGACGACCGCATGGATCCGATCGCTCTACCAACCGAGGCCGGACTACCCCATCGAGTATCCGCCTGAGGCCGAGCGTGACGCCGACGAGCCGGAATCGGATGAGTCGCCCGTCGCTAAGCCAGGCGATGAGGGCCCGCCCTAGACTGCCCGCTCAGAACCGCTCGCCCCCAACGGGCGAACAGAAGACGCACGAAGCAGATCACCCGGCGAGGTGCCGACGCACCACCGGCAGGTATTGGAGGCGTTTGGATGGCAACTCGCGTGGCAGATCGTTCCCGTCGCGGCATCGTGGCGCTCGTGGCCCTGGCGGGCATCGCGGGCTCGGCAATGCTCGGCGGCTGCGAGCAGGAAGACCCCAGCGCTACGGCACTGTCGGACGCGGCCATCCAGATCCGCACGATCTCGCCTGGCTCGGTGCCGCCAGCGAGCGACGATTTCGCGACCTCCCAGTATCGCATCGCATCGGGCAAGCTCGACGCCGCCAGCCGTGACGGAAGCGATGCCCAGAAGGCGATTGCGGCCATCCTGACCGCCGAGATCGCCGTCGGCAACGCCCGGCCGGCCATGACCGCACTGGCGCGCATCGAACACGAGATCGGCCGCAAGCTCACGCGGATGACTTCGCTTGAGACCGCTCGTGTCTCGGCGCAGCAGACCGCCGAGGCGCTGGGCTCTTACGATCCCGGTCCCGAGCGCTCCGAGATCGAGCAGCAGTCCTCGCAACTGCAGCAGCAGCTCAGCGATGCCCAGGCCGAGAAGCAGCAGTTGATCCGGCAGGTCGGTACGCTCGACCAGCAAATCGCCGATCTCGAGTCTGAGGTGTCGTCGATCCGTAGCGAAGAGAGCACGCTGCGTGATCGCGCGCTCCGCGAGGATCCCATCGCTGCCGCAGAGACAACGGTCGAGGCCCGTGAGCTCGGCCGCCGGGCGGACGCGTTGGAGGTGCAGGCAAGTAATCTTGACGCCCGACGATCGGTGCTGGGCCCGCAGATCGAGGCACTCGATGTTCGCATCGCGGCAATCGACGCTCGGCTGGCCATCCTGAGCCAGGCCGGTGCTGCGGTGACGGCCGAAGCCCAGCGTTCGATGATGGAATCGAGCGAGGCCCGCGAACGGGCTCAGGAGTTCGCGGCCGAACTCGCGACACTCGCCAGCGAGATCTCTGCACTCCACCAGGACGAGGCTCAGGCTGCACTCACCGAGGCTCGCCAAGCATTGGAGAAGGCAGTCTCAACGGGCCGTCGCGCGAACGCAGACGTGGCTGACGGCACCTTGGTTGCTGCGGGTGCATCACGGTCGCTCGGAGACCTGCTCGCTCGACGGGCCGCCAGCCTTTCCCAGACTGCCAGCATCTTCAGTGGTGTGGCCGATCGCGGCCAGGGTGATCAAGCCCGCCGTTTGAGCAACCTGGCTGATCAGTTGTCCCAGCGGGCCGATTCGCTGAAGGGCGACGCCATTTCGGCGTACGAATCGGCCGCAAGCGGGCTGCGCCGAGTGCGGGCACAGGGTGACACTCGAGCGGCGTTGCAGGACGCGGCCGACAACCTCGATCGCGCTATCGAGCGCCTGGGCGGCAGCAGCGCGAGCGACGATGACTGGTCGGGTGAGCAGCCAGCCGACGGGGGAACGCCTGCTGGAGATTCCGATGAATCCGGCAGCGAAATGGGTGGCTGAACCGACGAAATCGCACTGACCGCGCGATCGGAAACCTACCATTGGTCCGTATGACGACCGCCGAATCCGCAGACGTGACGCACATCGATCCAGGACCCGACCTCGCCGAGGTCAAGATGCACATCGCAGGCCCAAAGGCCCCCGTGGTGGGCATCGTTACGCGCAACGAGCGTTGCACGGCGGGAAGCCGGGCGGCAGGTTTTGTGCGGCACATCGAGGTCGACGTCTCCAACACACCTCTGGCTGGATCGTTCGTGCCCGGGCAGAGCTTCGGCGTGCACGCGCCGGGCGAAGACCATCGGGGCCGCCCGCACGCGTTGCGGCTGTATTCGATCGCGTCCCCGTCGGCTGGCGAGGATGGCAACGGTGGCGTCATCGCGACGACAGTGAAGCGGCTGATCGATGAGAACGCGGCCGGCCCGGGGCTGCACCTGGGGGTCACGAGCAACTACCTGTGCGACCTCCAACCCGGAGATGAGCTCAAGCTCAGCGGTCCGAACGGCAAGCGATTCGTGCTGCCGGCCCGGCCCGACAAGCATGACTACGTGTTCTTTGCGACGGGCACGGGCATCGCGCCGTTCCGTGGCATGGTGCTCGACCTCCTGAAGAACACGTCGCAGAGCAAGATCGCGCTGGTCATGGGTGCCCCGTACGAGACCGACCTGCTTTATGACGACGTGTTCTGCGCCCTGGCGGAGACCCATGATCGGTTCACGTACCTCCCAACAGTGAGCCGGCACGCGCATCGGGATGCCTCTCCGGGTTGCTACGTGCAGGATCGCCTCGAGCGCGATCGTGGTGCGCTTGGTGAGTTGATGTGCAGCGATCGCGGGTTGGTCTACGTCTGCGGGCTGCTGGGGATGGATCTTGGGATCGTCCAGGGCATGGCCAAGACGCTGCCACCCGAATGGGTGGGGCGATACCTGACGATCGATCCGACCGTTGCCGGGGACGTGGATGAGTGGACGCGGAAGATGGTGCACCGCCAGGTGAAGCCGAGCCGGCGGATGTTCCTTGAGGTATATTGAGCCTCTTGCACGGTTTTTGCTTGGGATCGCGAGCGGGAGCTTGGTCACACGGTCGTATTGACGGTGGGCCGCAGTTCGACTAGGTTTGGGCCCCCTGGAACCGTGAGGCCCGGGGTTGGCGTACCGGACAGCCTCTGCCGGCTGTTCATGCCGATCTGTGCCCGGGCCATGCAGGCCCCGCTTTCTGGATTGCGTTTGGCGTAAAGGAGCCAGCCCTTGCGAGGAACCCTGCCGCGGATCTTGGCGGTCGTGCTGGCGTTCGTGTTCGGCGCCGCGGCGTTCGGTCAGGTCGAACTTCCTGATGGCCTGGCGACGAAATCGAGCCTGAGCCCGTCCGAAGAGCAAACCATCGATGAGTGGGCTTCGGGCAACTGGGCAATGGTGTCGGGTGATTCGCCGGTGGAGGCCCGCGAAGCCCGTCGCCGCCTTGTCGCGCCGCTTCTGGACGCCAACACGTCTGCCGGCTTCCGGTTGGCGATGGATCGCGCGTTGGCCAACCAACTCGAGACGGCCATCGATGGAGACGACGTCTTCCGCGGCGTGAACGCCTCGCTGCTCTCCGGATGGCTCGGCACGGACCGATCCGTTCGCGCACTCACTGAGAAGGTGGCGAGTGATCGGGTCGCGATCCGCTTTGCGTCTGTTTCTGGGCTTGGCTACGCGTTCCGTGTGGCCGGTATCGGCCCGGTGGCTTTCCAAGGCCAGGTTGGCAATGCTGCGGTCGACGCGCTCGCGGGCGTGCTGGCCTCCACTGAGAACCAGAGCCTGCTGGATGCCTCGGTCAAGTCGATGATCGAGGCGATGTCAGTGCCCGAGCAGGCGATACCTGGCTTCGGCGCCCGTTCGGCCGAGCGGCTGACCTCGGCGGTCGGTGAGCGCATCAACACGCTACCGATCGACCAGCACCTGGGTGACCGGCTGCGTCCGCTGCTGCGTGCCATGGGAGATATTCGCACGCAGGTGACCCAGCGTCGTGGCAATGTGTCGGCAACTTGGCAGAGCGCACTGATTGAGATGCTTGGCCAGACAGGAGCCCTGGGCTTCCGCTACGTGCGGGCCGAGCGTGCCGGGGACATCGATGGTGGCAGCAGCGAGCAGGTCCGCACAACCGTTGAGACCGCCCTGCGGGTTTCGGGCACCATTCCCACGCTCCTGCCGCTCGATCGGGGCAAGCAGGACCGCCTCCGCCAACTTGAACTAGCGTCAAACTTCAATCGGGCGTCGCAGGACGGCGGCAATGGCTACCAGCGGGCGAGCAGCAACCTCTGGACGGTCATGCTGAACGACTTCAACCTGCCTCGCGACCGCTTCAACACCGACAACTAGGACCCGTCGGGCTGCTCTCGGCGAGCCGGGTGTCGTACACTGTGCGATGCTGAAGATCCTTGCGCCCGTGATCCTACTGGTGCTCGTGGTGGCGGCCACGCTCGTGACCGATCGGCCGAAGCCCCGGGCCGACTTTGCGTTCGTGAACCGAGGCGACGTCAACACGCTCGACCTGCAGAAGATGAGCTGGATGCAGGACCTGCGGGTGGCCCGCATCCTGTTCGAGGGGCTGGTCGCCAACGACGTGTTCACGCACGACTACGCGATCATTCCCGCCACCGCCGAGCGGTGGGAATTGAGCGACGACGGGCTGGAGTACACATTCCACATTCGCGAAGATGCGCTCTGGAGCAACGGCGAGCCCGTGAAGGCCGGCGACTTTGTGTACAGCTGGCGGCGGGCGATCTTGCCGGACACTGCGGCGGACTACACCAAGCTGTTCCAACTCATCGAGGGCGCACCCGAGTTTGCCGATTGGCGGCAAGATCAGCTCGATGCGTTCAGCGAGAGCCCGCTCACCGGCGAGGAACGACGGCTGGCGGCCGAGGCACTGTGGGAAGAAGCCCAGGCCAAATTCGACGAGATGGTGGCGCTCGAAGCCGTCGATGACCAAACACTTCGGGTGCGGCTTAAGCTGCCGACGCCCTACTTCCTCGACCTGCTCGCGTTCGCGGTGTTCTATCCGGTGTATCCCCCCCTTGTGCGACAATACGAGAGCGTGGATGCACAGACCGGCCTCATCCAGGCCAAGACCGGCTGGACGAAGCCGCCGGAGCTCGTGAGCAATGGCCCCTTCATGCTGACCAGTTGGCGATTCAAGCGGGACATGCGCTTCGAGCAGAACCCCCACTACTGGAACCGAGAGGCGCTGAATCTGGAGACCATCAGCACCCCATCGATCAACGATCCGAATGCCGCAGTGCTCGCCTATACGTCGGGCGTGGTCGATTGGGTGAGCGACGTGACGCCCGCGTACCGGGCCGACATGCTCGCCGACAAGATGGCGTTCTATCAAGAGAACATCGAGGAATACACCCGGCTGAAGGCCGAGGGCCACGACATGTTCGAGATCGATCGGCGGCTGCCGGACGACCCTCGCAAGGACATCCACGCGGTCCCCGCGTTCGGCACGTACTGGTACAACTTCAATTGTCTGCCGACGCTGCCCGACGGGCGGCGCAACCCGTTCTCCGACGCGCGTGTTCGGCGTGCTTTTGCGATGACTGTCGACAAGCAGAGCATCGTGCAGGATGTGCAGCGGCTGGGCAACCCAGTGGCGCGCACGCTCATACCCAAGGGCTCGATCCCCGGTTACACGAGTCCAGATGGGCTGCGGTGCATCAGCGATGCCGCAACCGAGGAAGAAAAGCAGGCAATCGTGGCCGAGGCGCGGCAGTTGCTGCGTGACGCGGGCTACGCCACGCCGGCCGACGTGCCGACGATCGAGATCCTGTTCAACAAGGACGGTGGACACGACCTGATCGCCCAAGTCGTGCAGAAGAACTGGCAGGAGTACCTGGGTGTCAGCGTGCGGCTTGCCCAAAAAGAAATCAAGGTCTTCCGAGACGACCTGAAGAAGCAGCGATACATGGTGAGCAGGGCGGGGTGGTACGGTGATTACGGCGACCCGACGACGTTCCTGGACATCAACCGCATCGATGACGGCAACAACGACCGCAAGTACCACAATCCGCGGTATGAGCAGTTGCTCAACGAGGCCGCGGTCGAACTCGACGCTGAACGCCGCATGGCTTTGCTCAGCGAGGCCGAGCGGATCTCGATGGACGAGGACCTGCCAATGGTGCCGCTGTTCCACTACATGACGGTCTACCTCTTCGACCCCGACACGCTGAGCGGGCTGAACCCGCACCCACGGACCGAGCAGAACGTGTATTTGTTCGACGTGCTGGGCGACGGCAAGGGCACCGAAAGGGTGCGAACGATGCCGCTGCTGCCGCCGCTCTCGCCGACGGCGAAACTCGACCCGCGGGGCGTCGAGACGGCGATCCTGGATCGTGACGACCTGTTCGCGTTGCGTACGAAGCCCTCGGAAGAGAACTGACCGCATGCTTGGACTGATCATCCGGAGGCTGGTGCAGCTTCCGATCATCGTGCTGGTGATCTACACGCTGACGCTCGCACTGGCGTGGGCGATCCCGGGCAATCCGCTCGAGAACCCGGAGGGCCGCCAGCCCAAGCCCGAAGTCATCGAGGCGATGAAGCGCCAGTACAACCTCGATAGCTTTCCGAACTTCTATTGGTCGTATCTTGCCAACGCGACCGGATTCAAGTACGCGGCCGACACGCTCAGCGGGGAATTGGCCAGAGAGCGTGAGCGGGCCGAGGCCGAGGGGCAGGCCCCGCCCCGACGATACGTGTTCGACTTCGGCCCGAGCCTTCAGTACGAGGATTGGACAGTCAACGAGATCGTGCGAGATTCGCTGCCGGTGTCGATCACGCTAGGTGCGATCGCGATCCTGATTGCGCTTGGCGTGGGTGTTGTCGCGGGCATCGCGGGCGCCGTGAAGCCCAATTCACTGGTCGATCTCGGCACATTGATGGTGGCGTTGATCGGCATCAGCCTACCGAGCTTCGTGATCGGGACGGTGCTGCTCTTGATCTTCCCGGTGTGGCTTGGCGTCGGTGAGGTCGGCTCCAGTGCTGGACCTATGGACATGCTGCTGCCAGCGATCACGCTGAGCCTCCCATTCGCGGCGTACATCGCTCGGCTGACCCGGATGGGCATGATCGACGCCCTCTCGACCGACTATGTGCGCACGGCGCGGGCCAAGGGTGTCAGCGAACGGCTTGTGCTGCTTCGCCACGCGCTCAAGAACGCGTTCCTCCCGGTTCTGAGCTATCTCGGCCCGGCCGCCGCCCTGGCAATGACGGGCTCCTTCATCGTGGAACGCGTGTTCAATGTGCCGGGCATGGGCCAGCACTTCGTGAACGGCGTGCAGAACAAGGACCTGTTCCTGATCATCGGCGTGGTGCTCGTGTTCGCGACGATGCTGGTGCTCTTTAACCTAGCCGTCGATGTGCTGTACCGGTGGGTCGATCCGAGGATCGCATAGCCCTATGGAAGCAACCGACCAGTACGTAGACGAAGCCCGGCCGGGCTCGTTGGTGCACCGCCTCAGGCAGATCTCCGAGGCCGGTTGGTTCCACGCGATTGTTGTCGGCGTCATCCTGGTCGCGGCGATCAACGTCGGGCTGGAGACCTACCCGCAGATCATGGAGCGCGTCGGCCCGGTACTGCTTGGGCTCGACAAGCTGATCATCGGCATCTTTATGGCCGAGCTCGTGATTCGCATCGGCGCGCACTGGCCGCGGCCGTGGCGGTTCTTCCTCAGTGGGTGGAACGTCTTCGACTTCGTGATCGTCGCAGTCTGCCTGCTGCCACTGGGCGGGCCGTACGCCGCAGTCCTACGGCTCGCACGCGTGCTCCGAGTGCTCCGGCTGATCACGGTCGTGCCGAGGCTGCGTGTGCTGGTGATCGCGCTGCTCCATGCGATTCCGTCGATCATCTACGTGACACTGCTGCTCGTGCTCCTGTTCTACGTGTATGCGGTGATGGGCACCGTCCTCTTTGGCAAGAATGATCCGGTGCACTTCGGCACGCTGCAGGACAGCATGTTCAGTCTGCTTCGAACAGTGACGCTCGAGGACTGGACCGACCTCTATTACATCCAGAGCTATGGCTCGGACGTCTATCGACCGCCGGGCATCGATCGTTACCCCCACGCGCAGCCGCAGGCCATGCCAATTGTTGCGGCGGTCTACTTCGTGAGCTTCGTTATCATCGGCACCATGATCGTGCTCAACCTGTTCATCGGTGTCGTCATCAGTTCAATGACCGAGGCCCAAGCCGAGAACGCGAAGGTCATGCTGCGTCAGCAAGGCGAGGGCGAATCGCTGGAAGCCAAGCTGGCCGCGATGGAGCAGAATCTGCAGGAGATGGCCGTGCAGGTATCGCAACTCCGCACCGTGCTGAGCGAAGAGCAGCGAAAGAAGTCGGATTAAGCCTGAACGCTCCGCCTATTGCTTGATCTTCTGCGGGAACTTCTTTCGGACCTTCTCGATCTTGGGAAGCGCCACATTGCAGATGTAGGGCTGGTCGGGGTTGAGCTCGGCGTAGTTCTGGTGGTAGTCTTCGGCCACCTGGAATCCGTTGAGGGGCTCGAGAGTGGTCACGATGGGATCGCGGAACTCGCCCTTCTTTTCGAGGCCGTCGATGAACGCTTGGGCGGCCTGCTTCTCTTGCTCGTTGGCGTAGAAGATGGCGCTGCGGTAGTGCGTGCCGACGTCGGCGCCCTGGCGGTTGAGCGTGGTCGGGTCGTGGGTGGCAAAGTGCACCTCGAGCAGGGCGTCGTAGGAAATCACCTTGGGGTCATACACGATGCGAACCGCTTCGGCGTGGCCGGTGGCGCCGGTGGTCACCTGCTTGTAGGTTACGGGCTGGACCTCCGGGCTCACGAACCCGCCGCTGTAGCCGCTTGTGACGTCAAAGACGCCCTGCAGCTGCTCGAAGACACCCTCGACGCACCAGAAGCACCCGCCGGCGAAGTGGGCGACAGCGACCTCGCCCAGCGAGGCAACATCGCTGGTCTCGGTGAAGCTCAGGCTCTCGCTGTTCACGCAGAACCGCATACCCGTGGGCTGCGGGCCGTCATTAAAGACGTGGCCCAAGTGGCCGTCGCAGCGAGCGCAGAGGATCTCGGTCCGGATCATGCCGTAGCTGGTGTCTTCCTTGATGTCGATGTTCTCGTTGGCAACTGGCTTGAAGAAGCTGGGCCACCCCGTGCCGCTCGTGAACTTCGCGTTACTCGAGAACAGTGGCAGCTGGCAACCCGCGCAGCAGTACACGCCGTCCATCTTGTTGTCGAGCAGGGTGCCGCAAAACGCGGGCTCGGTTCCTGCGTTGCGGAGGATCTTGAATGCCTCGGGGCTCAACCGCTCCTTCCACTCGGCCTCGGTAAGCTCCACGCGAGGGAGCTTGAAGGGCCCGACGAGGTTGCCGTTGGTGTCGAAGACCCTGAGAGAGGTCGTGCTGCCGGTAGCCGACTCGGTTGTGGACATGATCGAGGCCTCTCGAACGGTTTGGTTGGCTGCCATGGGGAAGGGACGAAGCACGCTCGCTACGGCAACGGTCGCGGCTACCAACGCGATGAACGAGGTCGAGAGCAGCCGGAAAGCGTGGGCGCGTGGCGTCATCGTCGGGTTCCTCCAGAGGATAGTCGTTGGAGCGATGCTCTATGGGCAATCAACGGCCCACAAGGACGCATTATTCGGGACGCTCTGTCAGGCATCCCGTCAGTCATTCAGGGTCGGATAGTCGGTGTAGCCCTCGGGACCACCCCCATAAAATGTGGACTGGTCCCACTGGTTGAGTGGAGCGTCTTGCCGGAATCGTTCGGCCAGGTCCGGGTTGCTAATGAACGGCTTGCCAAATGCGATGGCATCGGCTTTGTCGTCATCGATGCGGCGGGCGGCACGTTCGACCGAGTAATCGCCATTGCCGATGTACGCCAAGCCGCCAGCATCCCGGAAGGCCTTGCGGACTGCGGCGAACACCAGCTCGCTCTCGGTGTCGCGGGCCGAGTCGCGGAACGCCTCGACGACATGGATAAACGCAAGCCCGAGCTTGCCCAGCTCTGCCGCGAGGTAGGCGTACGTCTCGATCGGCAGGTCTTGCGGATCGACGGCGCCTTCGCTCATCGGACTCACCCGGTAGCCAACCCGGCCCGGCTCCCAAACCTCGAGCACGGCACGTGCAACCTCGAGGCCGAAGCGAGCGCGATTCTCGAGCGAGCCGCCGTAGTCGTCTGTCCGCTGGTTGGTCGAGCGGCGGAGAAACTGCTGGAGCAGGTAGCCATTCGCGCCGTGGATCTCGACGCCGTCGAAGCCGGCCCGCTTGGCGTTGGCGGCTGCCTTGCGGAACTGGTCGGCCACGCCCGGGATCTCGCTGGCCTCGAGCGCCCGCGGCTCGCTGGTGGGCACCATCTGCCTTTCCTTGCTCGTGTAGGTCCGGCTCTCGGCCCGGATAGCCGAGGGAGCAACGGGCTTCTGCCCGTCGGGCTGCAGGTCAACGTGGCTGATGCGGCCTACGTGCCAGAGCTGGGCGAGGATGAGGCCGCCCTTCTGGTGGACCGCGTCGGTGACCAGCTTCCAGCCCTCGACCTGCTCGTCGCTGTAGATCCCCGGCGTGAACGCGTAGCCCTTGCCCTGTTGGCTGACCTGCGTGGCCTCGGACACGATGACGGCGGCACCCTTCTGCGGATCGGCCCGCTGGGCGTAGTACTCAGCGTTGAGCTCCCATGGCACGTCGCCGGGTTGCTTGCTGCGGCTACGGGTGAGCGGGGCCATCCAAACGCGGGTCTTGGCTTCAAGCCGGCCGGCGATCAGCGGGGAGAGCAGGTTGGCGAGCTTCGTGTCGAGGGTGGTCATGGGACCATGATCTACCCCAACAGGCCCATGATTCCCCCGATGCCCAAGAAGGCGTGGATCTCCTGATCGGACGGCCGATATCCGCAATGTGCCCAGGCGACTGCAGAATCCCTTGACCCTGCTCGACGGATTCGGCATAATGGCTGCCATGGGTCGCACCGGCTTCAAACCTGTTCCCTCGACCTGCCGCGAGCGCGGCTGGTTGTGGCGTTGGGATGTGGGGCTTGGCGATCGTGGCTCGCGGCTGGCTGGATAGCCAGACGAGCCTGCTCCCCCGCCCCCATGCGAAGCTCGCCGAGGGGGTGTGTGGCCGGACCCCTCGTACGAGTCGATAGAAGATCGACACTGCCACGAGGACGCCCGCTCGGCCATGCACGCACCATTTGACATTCCGGCCGACCTCGACACACCAGTATCTGCATTCCGCAAGCTGAGCGCGTTCTCGCCCTGCTTTTTACTGGAATCTGCCGAGAGCGGCACGCAACTCGCGCGGTACTCGTTCATCGGGCTCGATGCGGCATTCACGGCACGGTTGCCGGCCGACGGCTCACCCGTGCAAATCCGCACGGCCAGCGGTGTCGAGGAATTGGCCGCCCCAACGGACTCCGCGAGTTTTCTCGCGCTCCTTCGCCACCTCCGCGACCGCGCGCCCGCGCTGTCACCGATTCCTGGTGCGGTGCCGTTCGCCGGTGGGATCGTGGGCGTGAGCGGATATGACGCGGTGCGTTTCTTCGAGCCACTGCCGACACCGGCCGGCCGCGAGTCATCCTCGCCTGTCGCCTTGTACTGTGCGCCCCGCAGCGTGCTCGTGTTCGATCACCTGACGCGGCGGATGGCGTTGCTGCACGCCGGCGAGGACTGGGAGCGCGAATCGATCCGGCGCGAGATGGTGCACGCGATGCGGGGTGCGCACCCGCCCGAGCCGGTCCGCAGCGGTCACGCGCCGCCGAGCCATAGCGTCTCCGAGCCGGATTTCCTCGACCAGGTGGCTGGCGCGAAACAAGACATATACAACGGCGAGGTCTTTCAGCTTGTGCTGAGTATTCGCAGCGCGGGGGAGGCCCATTCCGAGCCGTTCCAGGTGTATCGGGCGCTGCGGATGCTGAATCCGTCTGCGTACATGTACTACCTCGACATCGAGGGTGTTCGCGTTGTGGGGGCGTCGCCCGAAGCGCTCTTTCGTTGCCATGGCGGGCAGGCGATGCTTCGTCCAATCGCGGGCACGCGAAAGCGCGGCCGGACCGAGGAGGAGGATCGTGCGTTCGAGGCCGAGTTGAAGGCCGATCCGAAGGAGGCGGCCGAGCACGTCATGCTCGTCGACCTGGCACGGAACGATCTCGGGCGCGTCGCCAAGCCGGGGACCATCCGCGTCGACCCCTTCCGCACCATCGAGAGGTACTCGCACGTCATGCACCTGGTCAGCGGTGTGCGAGGCGAGCTTGAAGCGTCAGCCGATGCGATGGACCTGATGGCCGCCTCGTTCCCCGCCGGTACGCTGGTGGGCACGCCCAAGGTACGTGCGATGCAGCTCATCGACAGCTACGAGCCGGTCGGTCGCGGCCTCTACGCGGGCGCCGTCGGCTACTTTGCCAAGCCCATCAACGGCGAGTTGGCCAGCGCTGACAAGGCGATCTGCATCCGCACGTTGGTGTTCGAGAACGGCAGCTACGCGTACCAAGCCGGCGCAGGAATTGTGGCCGACTCGAAGCCTGACGCCGAGTACCAGGAGGTTCGGTCGAAGGTCGCGGTGCTCGAGAAGGCGCTTGAGCTCGCACAGGGAGGCTGGTGAGATGGCCCGCGTGCTGATGATCGACAACTACGACTCGTTCACGTTCAACCTCGTGCAGTACATGCGTGAGCTTGGTGCCGAGGTGCTCACGCATCGCAATGACACCATCAGTGTGGACCAGGCACGAGCCTTGGAGCCGACGCACCTGATGATCTCACCTGGCCCAGGCCGTCCGGACAACGCCGGATCCACCATGCCGATGATCGAGGCGTTCGCTGGCGAACTGCCAATGCTGGGCGTGTGCCTTGGTTTCCAGGCCATCGCTGCTGTCTGGGGCTCGCCGATCCGGCATGCCGCATGCCTTATGCACGGCAAACCATCGGACATCGAGCATGACAAGAAGGGTGTGTATGTGGGCGTTCCGCAGCGGACGCCGGTCGGCCGATACCACTCGCTGGGTGTGCACGAGCACGAGGTGCATTCGGACTTCGTCGCGACTTCACGCGAGGTAGACGGCGGCGAGCTCATGGGCATCCGGCACCGTTCGCTGCTCATCGAGGGCGTGCAGTTCCATCCCGAGTCGGTGCTCACGCCGTGGGGCGGCACGATGGTCGCCAATTTTCTGGGCATCCGTGATCGTCAGGTCAAGCCGCCCTACACCGCACGGGTGTATGCGCCCACGGCGGAGACCAGCCGATGACTTCAGATGCGTCGGCAATGTTGGAAACACTGCTGCGAGGCGAGTCGCTCGATGAGGCCGCTGCGCACTCGTTGGTTCATGCGCTCGCCAATGGCGACATCGAACCGCCGCTTGCGGGCGCACTGCTGGCAGCACTGCGGGCCAAAGGAGAGGCCGCTGACGAGGTGCGTGGCCTGGCGCGCGGGCTTCGTGAACTCGCAACCAAGCCCGGGTTCGAGACACCATCAGACGCGTGCGACCTTGTCGGTACGGGCGGTGATGGCAGCAACAGCTACAACATCTCGACGGGCGGAGCGCTTCTCGCGGCGGCCGCGGGTGCCACGATTGTGAAGCACGGCAACCGCTCGATCAGCTCTCGTTCTGGCGCCGCCGATTTGCTGGGTGCGCTGGGCATCACCGTGCCCATGCCCGAGCCAGGCGATGCTCTCCGTGCGTCGCGATTCGTCTATCTGCACGCGCCGGCGTTCCACCCGGCTATGGCCGCAATCGCCCCGATCCGCAAGGCCATGGGCGTACGGACGGTGTTCAATATCCTTGGCCCGCTAACGAACCCGGCCCGACCGCCGTACGCGGTGATCGGAGCCTTTTCACCCGCTGTGGCAGAGCTCATGGCCAACGCGCTTGCCGGGCTCGACGTCGAGCGCGCATTCGTGGTGCACGGCGAGCCCGGCTGGGACGAAGCGACGCCGTGCGGACCGTTCCTGCTGTTCGACGTGCACCATCGTCGCGTGGGGCGGACGACCCGAGACCCAAGGGACGCCGGCATCGAACGATGCTCGCCCGAGGACCTGCGCGGGGGCACGCCAAAAGAGAACGCGGACGCGCTTCGTCGTGTGTTGGACGGGACCGATGATGGCCCCCACCGCGGCGCGCTCGCACTGACGGCGGGGCTCGCGCTGGAGGTCTCAGGCAAGGCACGTGATCTGGCCGAAGGCATCTCGATGGCTCTGGAAACGACTGCGAATGGGCACGCTACGGCAATGCTTGACGGACTGACCTCGCAGGGCGGCCGGTGATGGCGGCCGACTTCCTCCAGCAGATGGCTGAGTCCTCAGCAACGAGGGCGAGTACCGCAATCGACCGTGAGCCCCTGGCAGAGCTCCGCCAGCGGGCCCTAGCCACACCGCGTCCGAAGCCCGTTCGGATTGACACGTTCGGCTTGATCGCCGAGGTCAAGCGATCAAGCCCAAGCCAGGGCGTGCTTGCTGTCGAAACACTTGATGTGTTGGCTCAGGCACAAACCTACGCTGATGCGGGCGTGTCGATGATCTCGGTGCTTACAGAGCCATCACGCTTCGGCGGGAGCGAAGATGACCTCTGCCAGATCGCGCGAAGCATCGACACGCCGGCAATGCGGAAGGACTTCCTGGTCGACCCTTATCAAGTGGTCGAGGCACGTGCCTGGGGTGCGTCTGCCGTGTTGTTGATCGCTCGGATCCTCGATGATGGGCTGCTTCGCAAGATGCTCGACGAAAGCGAGGAGATGGGGCTTGCGGTGTTGCTCGAGGCATTCGATGAAGAGGATCTCTGGCGTGCGAGCAACGCGGTCGGGGGCCGGCGTGATGTGTTGCTGGGTCTGAATTGCCGGGATCTCGCCACGCTGCACGAAGATATGAGGCGCTTTGAGCAGCTTGTCGGTTCATTCCCAAGAGGCATCCCGAAGATCGCCGAGTCTGGCATCGCCACCAAGGAAGACGCGGAAGCGGTTGCGCGACTCGGCTACGACGGTGTGCTGGTGGGTACGGCGCTCATGCGGTCCGATGATCCCGGCTCCCTTGCCCGCACCATGATCGATTTCGGGAGGTCGGCCCGTGCCTGACCGGGTTCGCGTCAAAGTGTGCGGGCTTACAACGCCCGAGATGGCTGACGCCTGCATCGATGCGGGCGTGGACGCCGTCGGCGTGGTACTCAGTCCATCGAAGAGGCAGGTATCGCCCGAGCAAGCCGCAGAGTTGCTTTCACACCTTCCGGGATATGTCGCAGGCGTTGCGGTGTATCGCCATCCTGAGCCACAACTCGTCGAGCGGGCTACGGGCGTGCTGCCGCCGTGGACGTTGCATCAATCGGACCTTGCCGACTTTGCCGGCTCGCTCGCGGTGATACGACAAGACAGGCGCGTGCCAGTCCTCCGCCTGGGTTCCGAGTTCGAAGATGATTTGGATGGTCTCGCCGGCCAGTTGGTCTTGATCGAGGGCCAGGACTCTGGCACGGGCGAGCCCGCACCCTGGCAAGATGCGAAGCCGTGGGTGCCGCGGTACCGCGTCGTCATCGCGGGCGGATTGCGCATCGACAATGTAGCCGACGTTGTCCGTACACTCCGACCCTTCGCGGTGGACGTATCCTCGGGCGTCGAACGCGGACCGGGAATGAAAGATGCTGGCATGATCCGTGACTTCGTCGCGGCGGTTCGGGAAGGGGAGCAAGGTTGAGCACGGAAGCCAACGACCTGCTGCGACAGCTTATTGATGGCAAGTTGCCAGACACCGACGGTTTCTTTGGCCCCTTTGGTGGTCGTTTCGTGCCAGAAACGCTCGTGCCCGCGCTCGAGCGGTTCGAGTCGGGCGCGAGGGATGCTTTGGTTGACGCCGCATTTCACATCGAACTGCGACAGCACCAGGAAACCTGGATCGGTCGGCCGACACCCTTGATGTACGCGCCGCAGCTCAGCCATGCTTGGAAGGCCCAAGTGTGGCTGAAGCGCGAGGATCTCGCTCATACTGGGGCGCACAAGATCAACAATGCGCTCGGCCAAGCTCTGATCGCCAAGCGGATCGGGGCCGAGCGCGTCGTCGCCGAAACGGGCGCGGGCCAGCACGGTGTGGCGACGGCAGCGGCGTGCGCACGCGTGGGGCTGCCGTGCATCGTGTACATGGGCGCGAAGGACGTCGAACGCCAGGCCCCCAACGTCGTGCGTATGCGTCGCATGGGTGCCGAGGTCCGGCCCGTGACAACCGGCGACGCGACGCTCCGCAGTGCTGTAGATGAGGCCATCCGCCATTGGGTGGGTGATCCAACCGGCACGCACTACATCCTGGGCAGTGCCGTCGGGCCGCACCCGTTTCCCTGGATCGTCCGCGAGTTCCAGAAGGTCGTCGGCTTGGAGTGCAGGCGGCAGATGCTCGAGCAGGCATGGATGCTGCCAGACATCGCGGTCGCGTGCGTTGGGGGCGGCAGCAACGCGATCGGCTTCTTCCACGGATTCCTGGGTGATGCCGGTGTCGAACTGCACGGCGCTGAGGCAGGCGGTGTCGGGGCGGGCGTTGGCCAGCACGCGGCGACCATGAGCGGAGGCACACCGGGCGTGCTGCACGGTTCGCGATCCATGCTGCTCCAGGACAACGACGGCCAGGTGAGCGACACGCAGTCGGTTTCGGCCGGCCTCGACTACCCCGCCATCGGCCCCGAGCACGCCCTACTCGCGCACGTTGGGCGAGTGAAGTACCACGCGGTTCGTGATAACGGGGCTATAGCTGCGCTCGACGAGCTCTCTCGGCTCGAGGGCATCCTGCCCGCCGTCGAGCCAGCGCACGCGCTCGCGCTGGCGAAGCGGCTCTGCGAGGGGCGCGACAACCCCACCGTGCTGGTCAATGTCTGCGGCCGTGGTGACAAGGACATGCCGATCCTGACTCGTCTCGCAGAGCAGGAGGGCGCGTAGACCATGCAGGCGCACGAACGGATATCCAAGGCCGTTGAGACTGGCCGCGATACGCACGGCATCGCCCTGGTCGCGTACGTCACTGCCGGCTACCCGAGCATGGACGCCTTCCCCGCCATTCTCGCCGACGCCTGCGCGCACGCTGATGTGGTCGAGGTGGGCATCCCATTCAGTAACCCCATCGCCGATGGCGGATCACTCCAGGAAACAGCCCGGGCAGCGCTGTCGGCCGGCACCACGATGCAGAAGATCATGGGCACGCTCCGCGATCTCGAGGGCACACTGGCCGCTCCGCTGCTGCTGATGGGCTACCTCAACCCACTCTTGGCGTACGGACTCGATCGGCTCGCCGACGATGCCCAAGCCGCCGGCGTGCACGGCGTGATCGTGCCCGATCTGCCCCTCGAGGCGACCGATATGGCTCGGTCCGTCACCGACGCCGGCCTAGCGACGATCGGCATGGTTAGTCCCGTCACGAGCGACGAACGACTCGCTCGCATCGCCGCGCAGGCCACGGGCTTTGTGTACGCCGTCACGAGCGTGGGCGTCACGGGCCAGCACCGCTCCGACCAATCGAGCATCGTGCAGTATCTCAAGAGGGTCAAGGCCGCCGCAACCATCCCTGTGTGCGCCGGCTTCGGCATCCGCGAGAAGGCCCACGTCGACGCCCTGCGCGGCGCATGCGACGGCGTGATCGTCGGCTCGGCTCTCATGGAGGCGGTTGGCGCAGGGCGGGCCCTCGGACCGATCCTCCGAGCATTGCGCTGAATCCAATCGCTACCCCTGCGGTACACTCTTGCGATGCGTCGCCGCCAGGCCATCGCCACGCCGCTCGTCTTCGTCCTGCTGGGGGCGGTCGCGACGGTGCTCTCGTCGTGGGCATTTATGCCGCGTATCTCTGGAGATTCGATCGTCGCGTTGTGTCGAGCGTTCCCCCAAGTGCGGGCATGTACACGGGTTTCAGCGCGGCGCAATGGGACGCGATTGCCATCCCGCTCGACGAAGTTGCCGACAATCGAGGCTTCCCGGAGTGGATGTCGGGACGACGCGACCAGCTTGGATGGGAGCGGATCATGAGCCACGCCTTCTTCTCCTGGGACGAGGACGGCGAGGATTACTTCCACTTCGAGGTACTCACCATGTCGGACTGCGGCTGGCCCGCCATGAGCCTCCGGCAGTGGTACTACCAGCGCGATCAGGACGAGCCGCGCTCGGCCGTGGCGGTGGCGCAGACGCCGGGCCTGTCGCTGCGCGGCGGCATCCAGGCGTGGCCAGACGACGCGCATCCCGCTTTCTTCTCGACCCGCTTCGCCCTCCCCCTGCTCCCCCTCTGGCCCGGCTTCGCCATCAACACGGGCTTCTACGCCCTGCTGCTGTTCATCGCGTGGCGCACGCCGGGCGTGATTCGTCGCACGGTGCGGCGGCGGCGTGGGCGGTGCGCCGCGTGCGGGTATGACCGGGGCGGGCTCGACGCCGGCGCGGCGTGCCCGGAGTGCGGGGCGGGGGCCAAGCTCGTCGGAGTGCAGCGAGGCGGCTGAGCCCATCCGGAGAGCCGCGTACCATCCCGGCCCATGATCGACCTCAAGCACCTGCGCGAAGACCCCGAGCACTACAAACGAGGCGCGGCCCGCAAGGGGTCGGGCGTCGATATCGACCGCGTGCTGGCCCTGGACGCGCAGCGGCGGGACCTGACGACGCGGCGCGAGACGCTCAAGGCCGAGCAGAACAAGCTCGCCAAGGAGATGGGGCCGCGGATGGGGCAGCTCTCGAAAGCTCTCAAGGGCGCCGAGGGCGAAGAGAAGGCGAAGCTGCAGGCCGAGATGGAGGGGCTGAAGGCCGGGCCGGCGAGGCTGAAGGCGGAGATCGAGAGGCTCGAAACCGAGCTGGCAGGCGTCGAGCCCGAGCTGCAAGGATTGCTCCTCACGATCCCCCAGCCGCCCGACGCCGACGTGCCCGACGGCGCGGGCAGCGAGGACAACGTCGAGATCCGGCGGTGGTCGCCCGACGGCTTTGACCCCGCGGCGCCCTTCGCCAACCAGAAGGGATTCGCCGCCAAGAGCCATACCGAGATCGCCGAGCAGCACGGCCTCATCGACTTCGAGCGTGGCGTGAAGCTGAGCGGCTCGCGCAGCTACGTGCTGACCGGCGATGGGTTCCGGCTGCATCAAGCGGTGCTGCGGTACGCGTTCGACCAGATCATCGCCAAGGGTTTTACGCCCGTGAGCGCCCCGAGCGTCGTGCGCGAGCACGCGATGGTCGGCACGGGCTTCTTCCCCGGCGGGCGCGAGCAGACGTACGAGGTGGGCATCCACGAGAAGGGCGACGCGGATCAGCCGCAATGGGAGGCCGACGGCTACCTGACGGGCACGGGCGAGGTCGGCCTGATGGGCTTCCACATGGACGAGATCGTCGACGAGGCGGACCTGCCCATCCGGCTCTGCACGCTCTCGCCCTGCTACCGCCGCGAGGCTGGGGCTGCGGGCAAGGACACGGCGGGCCTGTACCGCGTGCATTACTTTGAAAAGGTCGAGCAGGTGGTCATCTGCAAGGCGGACGAGGCCGAAAGCCGCCGCTGGCACCAGGAGATGATCGGCTACGTTGAGGAGCTCTTGCAGGGCCTCGGGCTGCCCTACCGCCTGTTGCAGTGCTGCGCGGGTGACCTTGGGCAGAAGAACGCCGACATGATCGACGTGGAGTGCTGGATGCCCAGCCGCGGCGACGAGGGCCAGGGCGATTGGGGCGAGACGCACAGCGCGAGCCGGCTCTACGACTTCCAGTGCCGGCGACTGAACCTGCGGTATCGCCAGGGCGGCGCACAGGGCAAGGGCGCGACGACGTTCTGCCACTCGCTGAACAACACGGTGCTCGCAAGCCCTCGGTTCCTGATCCCGCTCATCGAAATGCACCAGAACGCCGACGGGTCGGTCACGATCCCTCAGGTGCTGCGGCCGTACATGAACGGGCAGACAACAATCGGATAGACGATGACCACGCCGACGAATGAGCTCCGCCGCGTCATCACCCTGCCCGGGGCCGTTGGCGTTGGGCTGGGCTCGATCATCGGCACCGGCGCGTTCGTTACGCTCGGCCTTGGTGCGGGGTTGGCGGGACCATGGCTCTTGCTGGCGATCGCCATCGCCGGCGGGCTAGCGATGTGCAACGGGCTGAGCAGCGCGCAGCTCGCAGCTGCGCACCCGGTGAGCGGCGGGACGTACGCGTACGGCTATCGGTTCGTGCACCCGCTGGCGGGCTTCACGGCCGGCTCGGTGTTCCTGATCGCCAAGACCGCCTCGTGCGCGACGGCGGCCCTCGGTCTCGGCGGGCTCATCGCATGGGCCACGGGCAAGCCGGGCGATGGCACCACCATGACGCTTGCGGCTCTTGGCTCGCTGCTCGTCGTTGCCGCGATGGCGCTGGCAGGCGTGACGCGATCGGTGCGGTTCAACTTCGTGCTCTTGTTTATCACCGCGTTCGCGCTGCTGACGATGGTGATCGCCGCGGCGCCTGCGGCGTGGCGAGGATGGCAGGAGCTTTCCTGGTCGGCGATCGCCGATCGCCCGATCTCTGCGCCCGGCGTGCTCGAGGCGGCGGCCCTGTCGTTCGTCGCGTTCGCCGGCTTTGCGCGGATCGCGACGATGGGCGAAGAGGTCCGCGAGCCACACCGGACGATCCCCCGAGCGGTCGTCACCACGCTGGGCGTTGCCGTCGTGTTGTACGCGCTGGTTGCCCTGACCGGATTGGGCGTGCTCGGCCCTGCCGAGTTTGGTACACGCTCTGCGGAAGATGCGGCCCCGCTGCTGCCGGTGGCGCGAGCGGTCGAAGCCCCGACGCTGGCGATCATGCTCGGGATCGGCGCTGCCGCGGCACTCTTGGCGGTGCAACTCAACCTGATCATGGGCCTCGCCCGGGTCGCACTCGCCGCGGGTCGCGAGCGCGATCTGCCCACGCCGCTCGCGCGCGTCGATCGCCAGGGCGTGCCCGCCATCGCCACGGTGTGCGTCGTCGCGGGCATCGCACTGGTGATCGTTGTGGGAACGGTGCCCCACGCCTGGTCACTCGCGGCGGCCGCGGTGCTGGTGTACTACGCGATCACCAACGTCGCCGCGATGCGCGTGGGTGAGGGTCGGTTCGTCGCGCGATGGGTCAGCACGCTCGGCCTCGCCGGCTGCGTGTCGCTGGCCGTCTTCATCGAGCCGATCGTGCTTGGCGTCATGCTGGGCCTGCTCGCGATCGGATTCGGCGTCCGGTTCGCCAGCCGGAAGCTTCAGCCGCCGCCCGAGCCCTCGCCCGGCGCGTCAGCCGGATCTTCGACCGGGTCGCTCGCGGGCTCGTCTCCCTGATCAGCCGGAACAGCCGGATCGGCCGGCGCCTCGCTCTCTGGTGCCGGGGCGCTCACGACCTCACGGCCCAGTGTGTCGTTGATCAGACGCTCGATCTGCTCGGCGACATCAACGTCGTATGGCTCATCGGGGATGCCAAGCTCATCGGCCTTCTTCTGCGCACCCTCGATGTAGAGTCGCACCTGCGGGGCCGTCGGGTTCTGGAGAGGCTCGAGGCCACCGTCGGCATTGCGCTGTGAGATCGGTTCGAGCATCGGGTCAAGGTCTTCCAGAACCAACTGACCGTCGACTGCGGCCCGCTGCAAACGCTGCGTCGCCCGCGCGCCCGCTTCCCGCTCTTCGTCGGTCAGTCCATCAACCTTCAGGCTGTTGTACTCGATGAACTCGAGCACGCCGATCGGGAGGATCGGGTGATTCTCCATGGCCTCGCCGACCTTCACGAGATCCTCGAAGGTCACGTCCCCAGCCCGGAACGCCTCGGTGAGCTGATCGATTTGCGTGTTGATGCGGGTCTGCTGACCGGCCGGCAGCTGCGACTGCTCCACCGCCGCCTTCATGCCGGTGTTCATCAGGTCGGCCGACCAGCCCTTCCAGTTCATCCACACGACGATGCCACCAACGACCACCAGCGCCGCAATGACGCCAAGGACGGCCAGGCAACCCACGAGCAGGTTGCCACGACGGACAGCAACAGGGCGACGAACAGTACGGACGATGTTTGGCACTTGGAATCCCCCGTTCAGGACGGTCAACGAACAGCCGATCTTTGGCCCGCACGGGCCTGCGTTCTCTTGACGCTGGGAAAGTGGCGCTTACGCTTTCGGCTCGACATCTCGCCGATCCCCGATAGCTCAATGGTAGAGCGAGCGGCTGTTAACCGCTAGGTTGCAGGTTCGAGTCCTGCTCGGGGAGCTTCCCAGGCCCGCGTCCATCAGATGCGGGCTTTTTCTTGGTATGCACACACCCCTATTCGGGCCAGATGTCGGCGTCCATCAGCTCGACCGAATTGCCGGCGGGATCGCGCAGGTAGATCGAGCGGCCGGCCCTGAAGAAACCGGTCGGCCACGTCACCCGCTGCTCGATCGCCACGCCGTGCTCCGCGAGGCGATCGGGCCAGGCATCCAAGTCGTCCACGCGGAACGCGACGTGCCCCGGCCCGGAAGCGCCGTGGCTCGGAACGTCTCGACCCGGCCGACCCGACCACTCCGGCTCGAACAGCAGCAACACAGACGCCTCGCTCACCCGGAGCGCCGCCATGCGCTCGCTGGGCTCTTCGAGGAGGCGTAAGCCGATGACGTCCGCGTAGAAGCGAGCGGTGGCGATTGGGTCTGGGGTGTAGAGGATGGTTTCGAGGAGGGTGGTCATTGGACTTGATACTACCACCACTTAGAGGTTCATCGAAAGGCAACGACAGAAAGGGTGAGTATGAGTGAGGAGTTCACCATCAGCAAGGACGTCGAAGACCTTGTGATAGAGGCGATCGGGATCGCGTTGACCGACCTGTCTGCTTCAGGCCAGTTGTTGCCGTTCGTAGTCAGTGTCGCCAACGGCGAAAAGACACTTCACCGATGCGTCGCAGATACCTTTGAGGAAGCCGAACAAAAGGCACGAAACCACGCCGGTGTTCAGCGGCAAGCAGCCGAATACGTCGTTTTGATTTTTGACGGAGTCGTGAGTGAAGACTCCACTCGCCACGAAGCTGTCATCGCTGAGCCTTTTGAGGGAACCAAGGCCCCGGGCTACAGATTCGCCCAATTGTACAAGCGCTCACGTTTACGAAAGCGCGTCCATCCAATCGACGACATCTACGAGATGGGCGAGATCGAAAACTGAAGACCGCTAGTCCTCACTCGTATCCAACACCGCCATGAACGCCGTCTGCGGGATACTCACACTGCCAACGCTCTTCATGCGCTCCTTGCCCTTCTTCTGGGCCTCGAGCAGCTTGCGCTTTCGGCTGACGTCGCCGCCGTAGCACTTGGCGGTCACGTCCTTGCGGAAGCCCTTGATGGTCTCGCGAGCGATGATCTTGCCGCCGATGGCGGCCTGGAGGGGGATCTCGAACTGGTGGCGTGGGATCTGCTTGCGGAGCTTGACCAGGAGCTGGCGCCCCCGCTGCTCGCTGCGCTCCTTGTGCGCAATGAGTGCGAGGGCCTCGACCGGATCGCCGTTGATGAGGATGTCGACCTTGACAAGGCTGTCCTGCTCGTAGCGGTCGATCTCGTAGTCCATCGTCGCGTAGCCGCTCGTCATGCTCTTGAGCTTGTCATAGAAGTCGTAGATGATCTCGGCCAGCGGCACCTCGAAGGTCAGCAACTCGCGCGTGTCGCTGATGAACTGCTGGTTCTTGTAGATACCCCGGCGGCCCAGGCACAGCGTCATGATGTCGCCGATGAACTCCTTCGGCGTCATGATCTCAACCTTGCAGATCGGCTCTCGGATCGCCAGGATCATCGAAGGATCTGGCAGGTCGGCCGGGTTATGCACCTCGACGGTGTCCCGCTCGCCGCCCTTGGTGCGGATATCGACGAGGTAGCTCACCGTGGGCGCGGTCTGCACGACCTCGACACCGCCCTCGCGCTCCAGCCGCTCCTGGATGATGTCCATGTGCAAGAGGCCAAGGAAGCCGCAGCGGTAGCCAAAGCCCAGGGCCTCGCTGTGTACGGGCTGGAAGGTGAAGGCCGCGTCGTTGAGGCTCAGCTTCTCGATTGCCTCGCGCAGGCTCTCGAAGTCGTTGCCCTTCTTCTCGCTCGTGGCGGGGTAGAAGTCGCAGAACACCATCTGCCGCGGCGGCTCATAGCCTTCCAGCGGTTCCTGAGCGGGATCGATGTCGAGCGTGATGGTGTCGCCGACACGCACATCGCCAAGCGTCTTGATGGCGGCAATGAGGTAGCCGGTCTCGCCAGCCTTGAGCTCCTTGGTCTTGGTGGGCTTTGGTGTGTATTTGCCAAGCTCGGTGACGGCGAACGTGCGACCGAGACCCATCATGCGGATCTTGTCGCCAACCTTCAGCGAGCCGTCGAAGAGGCGGATGTACACGATGACGCCACGATAATCGTCGTACACAGCGTCGAAGATCAGAGCCCGCGTCTGCTTCATCTGGCTCTCGCGAGGTGCTGGCAGACGCTCACAGATCGCGTCGAGCAATTCGGGGATGCCAATGCCGCTCTTGGCGCTCACGCGCAAGCAATCCTCGGCCGGGAAGCCCAGGGCCTGCTCGACCTCCATCGCGATCTCGTCCGGGAGCGCACCTGGCAGATCGATCTTGTTGAGCACGGGCACGATTTCGAGATCCTGGGCGACCGCGAGGTATGCGTTCACGATCGTCTGAGCTTCGACGCCCTGGCTGGCATCGACCACAAGGATCGCGCCCTCGCACGCCTTGAGTGCCCGGCTGACCTCGTATCCGAAATCGACGTGGCCCGGCGTGTCGATGAAGTTCAGCATGTAGGGCTTGCCGTCGTGCTGGTGCATGACGGTCACGGCCGACGCCTTGATGGTGATGCCCCGCTCGCGCTCCAACTCCATGTTGTCCAGGGTCTGCTCGCGCCGCTCGCGTTCGCTCACCGCGTTGGTAGCCTGCAGCAGCCGATCGGCCAGCGTGCTCTTGCCGTGGTCGATGTGGGCGATGATGGAGAAGTTGCGGATCTGGGCGTCCATGCGGTCGTGGTGCTCCGGCTGGGCAAGGTGCTACTGATGCTGATTCGGGTACGGTGGCCGATCGGGGCCCGCCCCGAAGCTGTCATTGTAGATCGCGCACGGCCCGGAACCGGGCTGAGGATGCCCGTCGATCCCCTCGGGCCAACCCGCAGCGCTTGCCTTGGACGATCCACGGTCAACGATGACCAGTGAGCCCCACCACGCCGACCACGCCCGACGCGAGGCCCGCTCGCAAGGCCTCGCGCTCTGTCGCGTTGCGGGTGTTGTGGAGCTTCCTGCCACAGTCGCTCCCGCAGATGGCACGGGCCAACTACCGCCGAGAGGCGCTTGCGGCGGTGTTCCTGCCGTTCGCCTTGGCGGCCACCGAGGGTGCCATTATCAGCGTGCTCGTGCGCGTTGCCTACGAGGAACGCGTCGACCGCGTCCTGCTCAACTTCGCCGTCGGCATGCTCGCAGCCGCCCCGGCTATGGCCAACATCACGAGCTTCCTGTGGGTCAAGCTCAGCCACGGCTCGCCCAAGGTCCGCTTCATGAACATGCTCCAGCTCGGCCTGATGGCCCTGGTGCTGCTCATCGCCATTAGTCCGCGCAACGAGCTCGGCCTGGCCCTTACCACGCTGGCAGTCATCGGCGGGCGGATGTGCTGGGCGGGGCTGGTTACCATCCGCTCGACCGTCTGGCGGTACAACTACCGCCGCGACGTGCGCGCGCAGATAACCGGCAAGTTCGCCACCATCCAGGTGCTCTCGCTAGCACTGCTCGGCCTCGGGCTCGGCCAAGCCATGGACTTTGACGACCGCGCCTTCCGCGTCATGCTGCCGCTCGGCGTGCTCATCGCGGGCGTAGGCGTGTGGCACTACTCCAAGATCCGCGTTCGGCACGAGGCGTCGTTGCTCAGCGGAGAGCGCAAGACCGATGCTCGCAGGTCGGTCTCGCTCAACCCATGGTCGGTCGTCCGCACGCTGAGAGACGACCGCCCGTTTGCGCGATTCATGGGAGCACAGTTCCTCCTGGGCATGGGCAACATGATGGCCGGCGCACCCCTCGTGCTCGTGCTCCGAGAGCAATTCGGCTTGGGCTACCTCGCGGGTATCCTCATCGCCAGTTCGATCCCAATGGGCCTGATGCCCTTCTTTATCCCCATGTGGGCGCGGCTTCTCGACCATACGCACATCGTGCGATTCCGCACGATCCATAGCTGGGCGTTCCTGGCCAATCTGGGCCTGATGATCGCCGGCGTATGGACGGAACAGGTCTGGCTCGTAGTGCTCGCGGTGATCGCGAAGGGCATCGCGTTCGCCGGTGGCGTGCTGGCTTGGAACCTGGGCCACCTCGATTTCGCGCCACCCGGACGCGAGTCGCAGTACATGGGCGTGCACGTGACGCTCACAGGTGTGCGCGGCGCCATGGCGCCGATGCTGGGTGTCTCGATCTACACGATCGCCGCGAGTTCCGGCTTCGGATTCGACCCGGGCGCCTGGACGTACGGGCTGTGCCTGTTCATCGCCGGTTGCGGCACGGCTGCATTCTTTGTGCTGGCCAAGGATCCCGCTGTCCGCAAGCGCATTCGCGAGGAACCCTACGAGACGGCCCCACCGAGCAGAACGAGCGCCTAATCCGCCAGGAGATGCCAATGGCCGACGCCGACAAAAAACTCTCGATCGATCTTCGCAGCGACACGGTCACCAGGCCCACCGGTGCGATGCGCGAGGCCATGGCCCGGGCCGCAGTGGGCGACGACGTGCAAGAGGGCGACCCGACCGTTCGCGAACTCGAGGACCGGGTCGCCGAGATGCTTGGCAAGGAAGCTGCGATCTTTGTGCCAAGCGGCACGATGGCCAACTTGCTGGCGATCAAGACGCAGACCAACCCGGGCGAAGAGATCGTCGCCCACGAGCAATCTCACATCTACCACTGGGAGACGGGCGGGTATGCTGCTGTCGCAGGATGCTCGATCCGGCTCGTGCCGGGCGAGCGCGGCCAGTTTACTCCACAGACGCTGCGCAGAAACTTCCGCTTCGAAGACCAGCACTGCCCCCCGACCCGGTTCGTCGCGATCGAGAACACCCACAACAAGGGCGGCGGACACGTGTGGGACCTCGACGCGATTGATGCCATCGCTGAGGAAGCCAGATCACTGGGCCTGCGGATGCACGTAGACGGCGCCCGGATTTGGAATGCCAGCGTCGCGACCGGCACGCCGCTGCCACGCCTCGTCGAGGGCACCAACAGCGTGAGCGTGTGCTTCTCGAAGGGCCTGGGTGCTCCGGTTGGCTCGGCCCTGGCTTCCGATGCCAGGACGGTTGCGATCGCTCGCCGCTGGAGGAAGCTGCTTGGTGGCGCCATGCGGCAGTCGGGCGTGATTGCGGCGGGCGCACTCCACGCCCTCGATCACCACATCGATCGGCTCACCGATGACCACGCCAACGCTCGTGAGCTTGCCGACGCAGTGACCGGGTGTCCGGGAATGGCACTCGACCCGGCAAACGTGCGCACGAACATCGTCTTTGCCCGGCTTGCACCCGACGCTCCGCTGGAAACCCAGCAGCGCCTCGCTGACGAGTTCTGCACATTGCTCGAACGTGACGGGGTTCGCATACTGAGCGAGGGCGACGGCCGAGTGCGGGCCGTGTTCCACATGGACGTATCAACAGCAGACGCGAAGAGAGCAACGCAGATCTGGACGCGTTGCGCCGCTCACCTCACGGACGTCAGCTCGCCCGGGACCACTGGGTGATCTCGCCACTGGCCGCGAGCATGGCCGCCTTCGAGAGCGATTGCTTGCGTGCGGTCGTGAGGTTCTCGAACTTGACCCCCATGACCCAACCGAAGAACAACCGCTTCTCGACGCGGGTGATCACGCCCTCGAAGTCAAGCTTGCCCATGCCCCAATCGAGACGGAGTGAGAGCTTGTCGCCCACGTCGCCTGGAGGGTGTCCCTTGCCGCTGAGCTTCACGCCACCGGCAGAGAGATCGAGCACGGTACCAAGATCGCACTGAACGCCCTCGGGAGCAATGCGCCCGGTGCGACGCTGCTGCTTCGGGTCCGGCTGGGCAGGTTCGGGTCTCATGTAGGGCCACCGCATCATGCTTTGAGCCTCCGTGTCCAGTACATCAGGCCACGGGTTTTCAAAGCGGGCAACTGACTTTCATCGGTTTACTCATCGGCCCGCACACGGCGGCGATTCAACGAGAAACCTCCTATTGGTTTACCAGTTATCCCGAACATCGGGTGGCCGTCGAGCCGTGAAACACGCCCTTAGGCGGCATTCTCGGACGGTCGCAGCAGTGCGCTGTCCAGCCATCGACGCAGGTCGTCAAGATCGATGGCCTCGCGGTCCACGTGCATGACCGCCTTGCTGGCAAGCGGTGTGTTGGACTTCGATCCGGGACTGCGGAACACCATCGTCTCTTCTTCGTCCAGCAAGACCTCGACCGGACCGGGGATGGCCTGGCGAACGGTGGCCGCTTGCGTGCCGATGGTGAGCGTGACGCCGGGCATGATCGACCGTTCGACGCGAAGGACGACGCCGGCCATGCGCTCGTACGCAGCCAACACACGCTCAAGGGCCGCTCGGATGGTGGGACCGCGTGCCTCGAGGTGCGCAATCTCGGCTTCCATCCTCGGGACCAAGTCGGCGCTGGCTTCAGCAATATGTCCCCGGAGCTTTTCCAATTGTCCGGCAGTGTCTTGCAGCGTATTTTCGAGCAGCCTCGACTGGGCGTCCAGTTCCGGATCGCACCCGATGCGTACCAGCGTTTCGGTCTCGGCCTCGCCGCCCAGCGTTCGCACGTGGCACCCGAAACGGAACGACAGTTCTCCGCTCACCACCACGCACTCCGGCGACCGTACATAGCGGCCCACGGTCGTCGTACAGTTGGAGAGCTCCTTTCGCACGCATAGGTCGTGGCCAACGTGGACGACGGTTGCGTCGAGGTACCCCACGTTCAGATTGCCCCCCACCGAGAGCGTGCCCTTGTTGCGCCCGGTCATGCCGCGATGCAGGACGGCCGAGCCAGCGATATCGAGGAACGCCGCCTCGACGAGTTCCTGGACCTCGAGATCGCCGCCCACCAACACCTTGAACTTATCGCAAATGCCCTCGCGAACCTGGACGTCGCCGGGAAAGTCCACGTTGCCGGTGCCAAAGTCGACCGAGTCCTCGATCTCGAGCATGGCTTCTACAGAAATCCGGCCTTCGCCAACCCGCAAGCAACCACTCTGCCGCGCAACGAGCGTGCCGTCGTGCAACATGTCCACGCTCTCGTCGCACCGCATCGGAGCGTCATTGCCTTGGTCGGCCTTGATGGGCGCCCCGTAGACATCGACGCCGTCCACGGGAGCCGTGGGCGCGTGCAGCACGCCCAGCGTCTGACCCTCGCGGACAACCACGATGGATGTGAACGCGTAGTGATCGACTGCGGAGTCATCTGGCCCCGATGCCGGAGGCGGCTCTGGTGGCTCGAGTTCCGGAGCCATCTCGAAACGACCGTCGGTACCATGCGTCGCCGCGACGCCTTCGGCGACCAATGCCTCGGCGGGCGACGCTGGGTCGCTGCGGACGGATTCCACGAGCTTCTCGATCTCCGCCTGCGACCGCTGATCTTCGGCGATGCCCTGGCTGGTCAAGATGGCCTCAACAGCGTCGATCGTGGCCTGCGCATTGCCCTCGTTCGGCTCGATGCGCAGCGTGGCACGCACGCTGTCAGAGGACACCGTCAGGCTTGCGGCTTGTTCGAATGCCTCGATGTTCAACGGTGCAGCCCTTACGAAGCGAGCCGGGGTGTTGCCGTGCTCAACGTCTCTTGCACGCGCTGGCTCAACAGGTCGGGCGTGTAGGGCTTGGCGATGTAGTTGCTCGCACCTGCCTTGACGGCATCGACGACACGTTCCTGGCGGTTATCTGAGCCCACAAGCACGACGGGCGTTGCATCGTCATCCTCGCGAAGCGCCCGGACGAACGCAAGGCCATCCATGCCCGGCATCGTGTCGTCGACTAACACGAGATCTGGCACCATCGTCCGAGCCATGTTCAGTCCATCCTCGCCACTCGAGGCTTCCAGCACTTCAACGTCGCCAAGCTGGACCAGCACCGAGCGTGCGATATCACGCATCGTTCTTGAGTCATCGATGAGCAAGATCTTCATGACTGTGGGGCTCCGTGGGAACTTGGGACGTCACGCTCGATCAGCATCGAGAGCGCACCGTGCTCGGTGTGCATATCGATGCGGGCGCCAGAGTCGGTGTGCGGGATCGCGATTGCCTGAGACAGGATCATGGACGCCAATTCGGTGAGTGCATCTTCACAAGCATCGTCGTCGGCGCCCGCTTCGCGGCCACTGAAGAGCGACACGAGGCGATCAGCAGTTTCGGAACCCGCAGCCAGGGTCAGACGGTGCCCCTTGCCGGAGCGCGCCTCCACGCGCACAGCGGCGTGGTCATCTTGGTATTCAGACGTTGCTTCCTCAGCCGGAAGCTGCATTGTCGTCCAGAGCACGTGTCGGGCGCCCTCGCGGAGGGCATCTTCGAGCCCTTTGTTCATCGGATGGCCCTCTTCGGTGATGGTGGGTCCCCATCGAGAATCGGGCGAGCCGACTGGGTACTTGAAAGGACCGGAAACTGGTTCCAGAGATTGTTGTTATAAGACCTCAAGCCCCCGGCATCGCATCGAAAAACCACCCCCGCGTTCGCGGGGGTGGTTGGGTCAGCAGGAACTGTGCTCCGCGAGCAGGCCGATTTCGGCCTGGGGATCTACTCGCAGCCCGCGTCGAACGCGTTCTGGAAGCAAAGGAAGTCGAAGATGGTCAGGTCGCCGTCGCCATCGCAATCGGCAGCCAAATCGCTGGCGTCGAAGGCGTTCTGGAACGCGAGGAAGTCGAAAATGGTCAGGTCGCCATCGCCGTCGAAGTCGGCGTAGCAGCTGGCGCTGCCGTAGGTCAGCTCCATCGAGTCCATCTGGACGAACGCGCCGCCGAAGACCGCACCCTCGATCTCGATGCTCGTGACGCCGCCGGCAACCTCCCAGCCGTTCCAACGCCAGGCGCAGTCTGGGTCGATCTCGATGGTCGCCGTGTCAACGACAGCGCCCGAGGCGTCCAGGAAGCGAGCGGTGGCGTCCGGGCCGCTGGTATCGGCGTTGGTGCCGAAGTAGCCGCCGAACATGCCCACCTCATCGGTGAACTCGTAGATCACGAAACCACCGGCCGAGGCGGCCAGACGGGAACCTTCGAACGCGCGGATCGTGCACATGAAGCCCCAACCTGACGTCGTGTGCATCGAGCCGCCGGTGCTGATCATCTCTGCGGTGCCATCGAACACCGGATGGGACGGCGGGAAGCCGCCGGGAAGGGCGTCAAAGCCCTCTTGCAGGTCACCGGTGAATGGGCCCACGGGCGTGACCTGGGCCAACGCGACGGCAGGGACGGCGAGCAACGAAGCGAAAGCGATCGTCTTCTTCATAATTGATACCCCTCTATCCTCTGAGCAGGGAGGAACCCCTATCCACGATGCGGACGCAGCACGACACGGCAGTCCTTGACGGGGTTTATGCCCGTTCGAGTTGATCCGTTTCGGGCAGCTGTCAAGATGAGCACCACCAAGATCAGCTTTTTGTTTGGACTTCTGGTCCGTCCAATCCGATTTCGCCGCCCAATTTGAACCCCTTGCGGGACATCTCGGTAGGATCGGGGAGCAGGCGAATTCTCGCCATCGCCCGAGCCAATCCGAGACCCAGCACTCAATGTTGCCTCCCCGATCCCTTATGACACCCGCGACGGCTGCGGCCCTGCATCGGCGGGGTGG
The DNA here is from genome assembly GCA_965227775.1 of Phycisphaerales bacterium. Lineage (GTDB taxonomy): Bacteria > Planctomycetota > Phycisphaerae > Phycisphaerales > UBA1924 > JAHCJI01. The sequence goes on along the minus strand of OZ245777.1, from coordinate 2,456,018 downwards.
CTCTTGCTAGCGGTGCTGGCGGTCCTAAGGGTCGGACCCGTGGAGTTTGCTCAGCCCCAGTGGTTCTGGCTGCTGGCAATCCTCATCCCGTTGGCAGTTGTCATCGGACGGAAAAGCCTGTCGGGCATGGCGACCAATGGCCGTCGCGTCGCTCTGGGCGTGCGACTGCTGGTCATCGCCATGCTCGTCGCATCGCTGGCACGACCGTCCTCTCGCGATGCGGCCGAAGACGTCGCCGCCACCATCGTCGTCGACATGAGCCGCTCGGTGCCAACCAGCGTGCAAGAACGAGCGCGCTCGTTCGTACGCGAGGCCGCCGAGCAGGGCAAAGAGCCCACCGACCGCATCGGCGCGGTTGCCGTCGCGGGCGAAGCGATCATCGAGCACCTGCCCAGGACGATGACGCCCGAGATCGACCGGGCATTTGCGGGCCGCACCGACCAGACGAACATCGCCGAAGCCATCCGCCTCGCCCTGGCGGTGCGCCCAACCGACGCCGCATACCGCGTCGTGCTCATGACCGATGGCAACGAGACGACGGGCGACCTTCTCGCCGAAGCGCGTTCGGCCCGCGCGCAGGGTGTGCCGATCGACGTGCTCCCGCTGCGGTACAACTACCAGGATGAGGTGATCGTCGAGCAGATCCTGGCTCCCGCGACGGCGCGCATGGGCGAGAACGCCAACCTCCGCGTGGCCATGCGCTCGAACAGCACGAGCAGCGGCACGCTCACAATCACCGCGAACGGCTCACCAATCAACATCGCCGCCGAAGGACCCGGCCCGGGCGTTCGCGTCGATCTCGATCCGGGCCTGAACACCTTCGTCGTGCCGATCCGCATTCCGAGCACCGAGGTGCTGCGGTTCGAGGCGATCTTCGAGCCCGATGCTGCCGCAGCGAGCGATACCATTCTTGAGAACAACCGAGCCTTGGCGACCACGTTCGTCGCAGGCGAGGGCAAGGTGCTCGTGCTCGTCGAGGATCCGCCGACGGCCCAGCCGTTTGTTTCGGCATTGACCGAGGCCGGGGTCATGGTCGAGGCCCGGCCCTCTGCAGCGATGCCCGACAGCCTCGTGGGTTTGGGTGCGTACGACGCGATCGTGCTCATGAATCAGCCGGCGGCGAACTTCAGCCGCATGGCGATGGATCAGCTCCGCCAATATGTACATGACGCGGGTGGCGGCCTGGTCATGATGGGCGGGCCGAACGCGTTTGGCGCTGGTGGGTGGATCAACAGCCCCCTCGAGGACGCGCTGCCCATCCGTCTCGACCCGCCGCAGAAGCGACAGCTCCCCAAGGGCGCGATCGCGATCGTGATCGATACTTCCGGTTCGATGGGCGGTAGCGTGGGCGGGCTCGGGCAGAGCCAGCTTGATATCGCCAAAGAGGGCGCGCTGGCGGGCATCAACACGCTGTCGGCCCGCGACATGGCATCGGTTATCCGCTTCGATAGCTCGGCCGGCCTCGTCATGCCGCTGGCCGAGCTCTCCGATCGCGGCGCGTTCGCCTCGGCAATCCGGCGCATGCAGGTCGGCGGCGGCACGAATATGGCTCCCGGCCTGATCATGGCGCTCGAACAACTGGAGAACGCGCCCGCGGCCGTCAAGCACATCATCGTGCTGAGCGACGGCCAGACGATGGGCAGCAGCCGCGAATTCCAGACAATCATCCGCCGGGCCCTGCAGACCAATATCTCGATCTCGACCGTCACGATCGGCGATTTCAGCAACGACGCGCTCATGCAGGAGATCGCCGCGGCGACCAAGGGCCGGTACTACCCGGTGACGATCGCCAACAGCAAGGCGCAACTTCCCGAGATCTTCATCCGCGAGGCTCAGACGATCAGCCGGCCGCTTGTCTGGGAAGGGACGCCGTTTGTGCCCGCGTTCACGCCCGGTCTGACCGAAGCTTCACGAGGCATCAGGGGCGTGCCGCCAATCAGCGGATATGTCGTCGCCGGCGATCGCGAGGGCATGTCGGTCGTCACGATGCGCGGGCAAGAGAACGACCCGGTGATGGCCCAGTGGCAGCACGGTCTGGGTCGCGTCATCACCTACACGAGCGACGCGCTCAGCCGCTGGAACCCGATGTGGCTGGCCTGGGGTGATTACAAGCAGTTCTGGGAGCAGCACGTCCGCTGGACCATGCGTGCGAGCGGCGACGCGAACGTCCGCGTTGTCACCACGCGCGAAGGGGATCGCACCCGCGTCGTCGTCGAGGCAACGGACGCCGCAGGCCAGCGGATGAACTTCGCGACCATCAATGGGCGCCTGGCGGCGCCTGATGGCACGGGCATCGATGTCTCGCTCCAGCAGACCGGGCCTGGCATCTATGAAGGTGTCTACCAGACCGAGCTGTCTGGCTCGTACCTGCTGAGCCTGAATTACGACGCCCCCGGGAGCGACGGCCAGCGCCTTCGCGGCACGGCCCGAGCGGCCATCGACCGACCATTCGCCGACGAGTTCCGCGCAACCCGCACGAACGAGGCGCTGCTCCGCCAGGTCGCCGAGATCACGGGCGGGCAGGTGCTGTCCCCAGACGCGGTTGATGAAACAACCAACCCGTGGCGTCGACAGGGCCTGGAGATGCCCGTCGCGCTGCAGAGCATCTGGCTGCTCGTCGCGATGATCGGCATCGGGCTCTTCCTACTCGACGTGGGTGTCCGGCGTGTCCGCGTCGACGTCCGCGGCATCGGCCGATTCGTGCAAAAAGCGCTGAACTCCAAGCAGCAGACCCAGTCTCAGCAGATCGACGCGCTGCGAGCCGCACGGGCCAAGGCCCAGGACCGCCTGAAGCGCCCCGACGAGGGCCCGAGCCAGAAGGTCCGCGCCGCGATGCGGGCCAGCGAGCAACAGGCGACCGCGAAGGCACGCTTCGAGGTCTCAGACGAGGATCTCAAGCGGCAGAAGGGCAGCGTTGTCGAAGGCGCCGCCGACGGCGTGCCGAAGCAGGCTCCCAAGCCCAAGCAGGATGCAGCGTCGGAAGAAGAAGAGCAGGGCATGTCGCGTCTGCTCAAGGCCAAGAAGCGCACGCGCGACGAGTTCGAGGATCGATAGCACCGCCAGGCAGGAGTGAATCACCATGGCAGCAGAGCAAGACATGCAGACACCAGAGGCCGTGAAGGAAGCCTGCCAGCGGTTCGGCGAGCAGTTCACGCAGTTGCGGGCCGAGGTCGGCAAGGCCGTGGTGGGCCACACCGACGTCGTCGACGCCGTGCTCATCTCCCTCTTCGCCGGCGGCAACGTCCTGCTCGAGGGCGTGCCGGGCCTGGGCAAGACCCTGCTCGTGCGTTCGCTCAGCGAGGCGCTGCACCTGCACTTCAGCCGCATCCAGTTCACGCCCGACCTCATGCCAGCCGACGTCATCGGCACGACGCTGGTGAGCGAGGATCAGGACACGGGTCGGCGGAACTTCGTGTTTCAGAAGGGCCCGATCTTCGCCCAGATCGTGCTGGCCGACGAGATCAACCGCGCAACGCCCAAGACCCAGAGCGCCCTGCTTGAGGCCATGCAAGAACGCAGCGTGACCGTCGGCGGCGTGACCCACGCCCTCGAGAAGCCCTTCATCGTTCTCGCGACGCAGAACCCCATCGAGCAGGAGGGCACCTACCCGCTGCCCGAGGCCCAGCTCGACCGCTTCATGTTCAAGGTCAACGTGGGTTACAGCCAGCTCAAGGACCTTATGACGATCCTCGACCGCACGACCGGCCAGGAGGCGCCCAAGGTCGAGCCCGTGATGGACAGCCCGAGCATCATCGAGGTGCAGAAGCTTGTCCGCGGCGCCATCATCGCGCCACACGTTAAGGAGTACGCCGCACGCCTTGTGCTCGCGACCCACCCCGGTGGCCAGTTCGCGGCCGGCGGCGAGAACGGCCCGGTCGCCAAGTACATCCGTTGCGGCGCCAGCCCGCGCGCGGCCCAGGCGCTGCTGCTGGGCGGCAAGGTTCGCGCGCTCATCGACGGACGCTACCACGTCAGCTACGCCGATATCCGCGAGACCGCCATCCTCGCCCTGCGTCACCGCGTGTTGTTGAACTTCGAAGCCGAAGCCGATCGCGTCGACCCGGACGACGTGGTGAAGAAGATCATCGAGCTCACGCCAACCGAGCCGGTGGCGACGAGGGTGGCGTGAAATCAGTGTCATGATTGTTGAGGCAACGGCGCAGTACGCGGATCGCTCGGAGGGTGGTTGCTACCTGATCTATCCGCTGCGCGCTAACTTGCTTGCCTCTCAAACGCGCGTTGATTCCATTGCAATGGAATCAGGTGTGTACCTCCGCTTCGTTACTACGACCGAGCCCGAGAGCCAAAGGGCTCTGCTCGAGACCGCACCAACCAACCTAGCCCACAAGTCGCTTTCAGAAACCACCGCAGCTGAGCTCAGTGAGTCGCTGGACAATCGCTCGTCTTTGTGGATCAACTTCGACTCAAAATGGGGCATCTCGCCTATCTGTGGCCCTCCTTACGGCGACCCGGTTCCGTTGCGGCTCCTTGGAATCGAGCCGAACGCGCTCAATGGAAACGACGATCTCGGATGGCTCCACTTCGCATCGAGAGTTATGCACGCCCTCATCGAAGCCGACCATCTGTCCAGTATGTATGACCAGCGAGAAGAGCTCTTCGCGCATCCGTCTCTCGATGGGACATTTTCTGACGCCTTCGAGGAACACGACAACCAATACAAGGAGATGCTTCGGGCGTTCGACAAGGCAGTGCAGCCACTTGTCGAAGATCTTCGTTCGCTGGTCGGCGAACGGCTTGCGTATCAGTCGCTAGAAGAACTCTACTGCTAACCATGCTCAAGGACGCCTCCCCAAAACGCCCCGCGACCGTCGACGATTTGCTCGATGCCAATCTTGTGGCGCAGTTGTCGCGTGTTGACCTCCAGAGCGGCAAGATCTTCCGCGGCAAGGTCCAGGGCGAGCGGCGCAGCAAGAAGCGCGGCGAGTCCGTCGAGTTTGCCGACCACAGGCCATACGTCAGCGGCGATGATCTTCGGCACGTCGACTGGAATATCTACGGCCGCCTTGATCGCCTGTTCCTCAAGTTGTTCCAGGAAGAGGAAGACCTCTCGCTGCACGTTGTTCTTGATTGCAGCGGATCCGCCGACTGCGGATCGCCGAACAAGTTCACGTTCATGCAGCGTGCCGCGATGGCGCTGGGGTACATCGGTCTGGTGAACCTCAATCGCGTTTCTGCGACTGCCATCGCGCGAGCCGAGGATGGAACGGGCGTGCTCACCAGCGTGCGCAATCTCAGAGGCCGGCGTCGCGTCCACGAGATGGGCCGCTGGATGTGCAGCCTCGAGCCGGGCGGCGACCTGCCGTTCACAGATGCTTGCAAGCGCATCGCCCTCTCGCGTACCGGCAAGGGCGTCATGGTCGTCCTCAGCGACCTGCTCATCAAGGAGGGCTACCAGGACGGCCTGCGCCTGCTCGCTGGTCGTGGGTACGACCTCATCGTGCTGCAGGTCATGAGCCCGCAAGAGCTTGCCCCGACCGTCGGTGGTGACCTGCGCTTGCGCGATGTCGAGGACCGCGACTACGCGGAGGTCACCATCTCGGCGCCCCTTCTCAAGCGATACAAGAAGGTTGTCGAGGCCTACATGCGCGAAGTCCAGCACTTCTGTGCCGCCCGCGAGATCACCCACATGACCGTGCGCAGCGACACGCCCATCGACACGCTGCTGATGGACTACCTGCGCAAGCGTGGGGTACTGCGATGACCAGCGATCGCGCCTACGAGCTCTATTGCCAAGGTTCTGAACTTGCTCATCGCGGGGATTGGTCCTCTGCGCTGCCGGTGCTCGAAGAGTCTTGGAAGCTACTTCCCCACGGCAAGACAGGCCTGTGGCTCTCGCGTTGTGTCGCAGCATTGGACGACGCGCCTATGGCTCTCCTTTACGCAGCCGCAAGTTATGCGGTAGCGCCACGCATGAGTGATGTTGCCGTCCACTTTGCTCGATTAGTGCACAAGGCTGGCGACATCCAGCGTGCCGAAGAGGTACTCTCATCCCTACAGGAACGCCATCCGGACTACGGACCGGCGCGAGAGCTGATGAATGCGATAGGAGCCAAGTCATGACCTGGCTCACCCCCACCATCGCCGGCATCGCGGCAGCCATTGCGGTGCCGAGCATGCTGTTGCTGTACTTCCTGAAGCTGCGGCGCCAGGACATCGAGATCAGCTCCACACTCTTGTGGAAGAAGGCCGTGCAGGATCTGCAGGCAAATGCGCCGTTCCAGCGGCTCCGTAAGAACATCCTCTTGCTCCTGCAGTTGCTCGCGCTCGCTGCCGTGCTCCTGGCGCTCGGGCAGCCGCAGATCGAGGGCGAGCGGACGGCCACGGGCCGGCATGCGATCGTCATCGATCGGGGTGCTTCTATGCGGGTCGTCGACGGCGTTGACGAGAACGGCAATGCGATCACCAGGCTCGATGAAGCCAAGCGCCGTGCGCTCGAATTCGTCGAGACGCTCCGCGAGCCGGGCGTCTTTGGCGTGACCGAGGCCGATCAGGCCATGGTCGTCGGGTTCGATAGCACGGCCGAGATGCTCCAGCCGTTTACCACCGACAAGCGGCTGCTTCGCGAAGCGATCGAATCGATCGAGCCGAGCGACGCACCCAGTCGTCTCGATGAGCCGCTCCGGCTTGTCCGCGCTCAAGCGCCGCTGCAAGCCCCGCCGGCCGAGGCCGAGGGTGAAGCGGCCGAGCCACTACCCGGCAGCGTGGGCACGATCCACGTGTTCAGCGACGGACGGCCCGAGGGCGGCGAAGCCGTCGACCTGCACGCGGCGGACGAGGTGTCGTTCATTTCACTGGGCCAGACCGCGACCGGAAACCTCGGTATCACCGCTCTTGATGCCCGACGCCAGCTCCGCCAGCCGGAAGAGGTCTCCGTCCTCGTCGGGCTCCAGTCGACCATGCGAGAGCAATCGAGCGTTGCGGTCGAGTTGTTGATCGATGGCAACACCGTCGCCGCCCGCCGCCTTGCGTTGCCGCCCGCGACGATCGAGCAGCGAACAACCGAAGACGGAGAGGCAGTCGAGCTGGTCACCGCGACTTCCAGCGGCGTTGAGTTCCAGGTCCGACGGCCCGGCGCGGCGGTCATCGAAGCGCGCATTCTTGATGCCTCGACCGGTGATGCACCGGACGTGTTTGACCGCGATGACCAGGCCTGGGTCGTACTCCCGGGCGCCAAGCGGCTGCGACTCGCGCTGGTGACGTATGGCAGCCTCGTGCTTAGCGACGCGCTGTCGGCCCTGCCCGTCGAGCGGGTGGAGGTGTTCACGCCAGAGTCGTTCGAGTCGATCGACGACCCGTTCAGCCGCTTCGACGTCGTAGTGCTCGATGGATGGCTGCCAGATGTTCCCGAAGGCAGCGATTTGGGACTGCCTCCTGGAAGTTGGCTGGTCTTCGATGCTGTTCCAACCGGGCCGTCTTCGCTCATCGATCGGGGCGAGGGCGCTCCGACGGAGATTGTTGATTGGCGCCGTGATCACCCAACGCTCCGCGGTCTTGCGCTCTCGGCCGTGCGTTTGGCCAAGAGCCGCCTCGTCGAAACCAGCGAAGATGGATCAGCAACGGTGATCGCGTCCGCCGGCGTCGGTCCGGCAATCGTCGGGTTGTCTTCGGCACGCACACGTGCAGTCGTCGTGCCGTGGGACATCGACGAGAGCAACTGGTGGCTCGAGCCCAGCTTTATTGTGTTCCTCGGCCAGTCGGTCCGCCATGTCACCGATGGCGGACCGGGCGATGCCCGCCCCGCAAGCCGGCCGGGTGTCGCGCGCGGCGAGACCCTACCGACCGGCGTCGACACGGCACAGCTGTTGCCACCTGCTGGAGACCGATTCACCATCGCCGTCGACGATTCGGGACAGGCTATCGCCGGTCCGCTGAATGAGATCGGCCTCTATACCCTGGCATGGGACGGCCCCCCAGGCCCGAGCGACACAATCGACGGGAGCCGCAGCGAGCGCCGCTTCGCGGTCAATCTCGCCAGCAGCCAGGCTTCGGATGTCACGCCGAAGCGCGAGTTGGTGATACGCACCGAACGTGTGGGCGCTGCGGTCGATCAGGATGGTCGCGATCGGGCTCCGCAACCGCTCTGGCCCTGGCTCATCGCCGCGGCCCTGGCGGTCATGATGCTCGAGTGGTACGTCTACAACCGGAAGGTACAGATATGAGATTGGCGGCGTTCATCGCGGCTTTCGCATGCGCGTGGCTCGCCGCGATCGGCCAATCTCGTGCGCAAGACAGCACGCTTCCCAGCGCGCCCACCGTGCTTCTAGATCTGGGTTTCAGTGGCACGCTCCCGGCCGAACGCTGGGCGCCCATTCGCGTCGTTGTCAGCCCGTTGGAAGAGCCGGTGCAAGGCATGGCCCGAATTCGCATCAACTCGGGCAGCGACACGCTAACGACGCTCGTACCCGTGACGACGACACCAGGCCGAGAGACGATCGTGCCCGCCACGATCTGGATTCCGCCGACCATCGCGAGCATCCAGATCGAATTGCTTGCCGAGTCCGGGACCCGCATCGCAACGACCTCGTATGGCACGCTGGCCGGAGCGCAGGCCGTGGGGCTCGAACCGCCGACGGCCATGCCCATCATTCTTGGTGTCGGGTCTCCCTCGCTGAGGTTGGCATTCGGGCGAGACAGTTATGAGCGGGACTTTTCTGGGCCAGGCGGCGATATCGATCGATCTCGCGCCGCTGTGGCACGCGTTGCATCAGCGGTCCCGCCCGCCGTGGGCCTGCCCCCATGGTTGCCAACGGAAGCCATGGCGTATCAGGGCGTCGCAGCGCTCGTCATTGATGGCGCAATCGCCGATCGACTCCCTCCCGATGCGCTTGCCGCCATCCGCGAATGGGTGATCTCGGGCGGCCGCCTGATGATCGTAAACGCCAGTAGCAGCGCGATTCGGCTCGTCCTTGCCCAGCACGCGCCGCAGGGACTCGCGCTCGGACAGTTACGCGAAGTTCAGTTGCCAGACACACTCGGCGGGCCCATCTCGATGGCGGTTCGGACGTTTGAGCAAACCGATGTACCTCCCGCCTGGAGAACCGACGAACAAGGCTTCACCGCCAGCGGACCCGTGGGCCTCGGTACGGTCTCCATCGTCGGCTTCGATCCCGATGCGCACGCGAACAACGATCGCATCGCCGCAGCCGAGACGGCGTGGCACGCGATCATGGCCCCGCTGATCACGGACCGGCTCGAAGAAGGCCGTCGCATGCTGGGCGCTTCCCGGTGGGACGGCACGTCGCTCGGCACCGTTTCCATGCAAGCCGCGTTGGGCTGGGTATCCCGGGCGCCCGTCGTCGGCATGGGTGCGTTCCTGGCGATTTTCGCGATGATGCTCGGCCTTGCAATCGCCCTCGGACCGATCGACAGGTTTGCACTCAGACGTCTGCGATCGCTGCACCGCTGGTGGTTGACAGCGATCGCATGGATCGCCCTGGCAACAGTTGGCGCCTGGCTCGCGCCTTCCTACGTCCGCTCGGGCCCCACCACCGTCGGCAACATTCGCACCGTCGATGCGTGGCAGGACACAACGGGCACGGTGCATTCCTGGCAAACGACCATCAGCGGCATCTTCCTGAATCGCTCGGCCGCTATCGAGTTCGACAGTCTTGATCAAACGGCCTGGCTCTCGCCGGCCGTGCACCCGTGGCAATACACGGGCATGGGCTCGCTGACCAGCGTCTCGACCAACGCCGCACCCGCGACTCAGCCCACGACTGCCCGTCTCTGGACCACGCGCAGCTTCGAGCAACAAGGCCCAACGACGCTGCCGTTGGGCGTTGACTTTGCTGAGGGTCGCGACCGATTCGAGCTCCGTCTGCGCGGGCCCATAGCCGAACGCGTTGAGACGATCGCCGTGCGGACCGGTGGCCGCTGGCTGCACCTCTTGCCCGGGGGCTCTCCGCGGCGTGATGGTTCGGACCTCATCCTGCATGCGATTCGCCGAGACCTCGTCGCGCAACCCCCGCGGTCGTTCGACATCGACCACCTGCTCGGGTCACGGGACGGACTCCGGCCGTTCATGTACGGTGACGTCGATCGACGTCCGCCGCCGTCACTCACGCTGGAGCTTCGCGGCCCGGCGAATCGCACCAAGAGCTTCGAGGCCTTGAGCGACACCGACGATTGGGCAGTCGTCTACCTCGCCTGGGACGGCGATGATCCGCTCATCGCTGCCAATGTCGCCGAGACGTTCGAGACGCTGTGGGTCACCCGCATCGCCATCCCTGTGGAGCGCACGCCATGATCGAGGCACGCAACCTGACCAAGCGCTACGGCAAGCTCCTCGCGCTCGACGACCTGTCGCTGGACATCGGGCCGGGCGAGGTCTTTGGATTCATCGGCCCCAACGGCGCGGGCAAGAGCACGACGATGAAGATCCTCGCCTGCCTCATGAAGGCCGACTCAGGCAAGGCCACCGTCGACGGCCATGACGTGCGAACCGAGGGCGCAACCATCCGCCGGCTCATCGGCTACATGCCCGACTTCCTGGGTGTGTATGAAGACCTTACCGTCGACGAGTACCTCCAGTTCTTCGCATCAGCGTTCGAGATTCCTCGCAAGGAGCGAAAGACCGTTGTCGAGGGCGTGCTTGAGCTTACCGATCTTGCCGACAAGCGGCGGAGTCCGGTCGACGGGCTCAGCCGCGGCATGACGCAACGGCTCGGCGTGGCGCGCGTACTCATCCACGATCCCAAAGTGCTGCTGCTCGACGAGCCCGCTAGCGGACTCGACCCGCGCGCACGCATCGAGATGCGCACGCTGCTGGCCGAGCTCGGACGCATGGGCAAGTCGATCATGATCTCGAGCCACATCCTCACCGAGCTCGCCGAGCTGTGCAACTCGATCGGCATCATCGAGAAGGGCAAGCTGTTGTTCTCGGGCAGCCTGGAAGACGCGTACAAGAAGGCATCCCTCGGCGACCGCGTGCGCATCAGCATCGAGGGAGGGGTGTCGACCGAGGTTGCCGCCGCGGCGCTCGAGAGCGATGGCCGCGTCATGCGGGTGTCGACGAACGGCTCCTCGATCACGGTCGACCTTGGGCCCGAGGTCGACTCGAGGCACTTTCTCGTCGAGAAGCTGGTTGCCGCAGGCGCGCGCATCGGCGCGATACGCCCCGAGGAAGCAAGGCTCGAAGACGCGTTCCTGCGCCTAACAAAGGGCAACGTGCAGTGATCCGGGTTGTCGCGCGAATGCTTGGCCTGCCTCGGTCGCTCATGCGGATGTTCGTGGGCCCGATTTTCCAGCGAGAGGTTCGCGCCCTCGGCCGGCGGCGCGCCCCATACTGGGTGCGTGCGGGGTACACCCTTCTATTGCTGGGCATCGTGTCGCTGGTCTTCTTGGGCGTGTGGGACACAAATCAGAGCGGCTTGTATGCCCAACAGTCCATCCTCGAGTTTGTCGCGCCGGCGATGCTGACGACGGTCGCTGCCGTTCAGATGTTCGTGCTCGCCCTCATCGCGCCGGTGCTCACGGCGGGAGCGATCGCGGACGAGAAGCGGCAACGCACGCTCTCGACGTTGCTCACAACCCCCCTCACGAGTCGCGACATCATCCTGGGCAAGTTGGGCTCACGGACGGTGCAGCTCGTCATCCTGGCTCTCGTGCCAACGCCGCTGCTGCTCGCCCTACGCGTTTTCGGCGGTGTCGAAGCCGAGGCGATCTTCGCGACCGTCGCGCTCGCGTTGGGCGTAGGCATGCTCGGGGCGTCGCTCGCCCTCATGTTCAGCATCTGGCATCGCCGCACCCCATCGGTCGTGTTCTTCGCGCTGTGCTCCACAGCGGTGCTGGTCTTCCTCCCATGGCTTGGGATGATGGCAACCGAGTGGAGCGTGGTGCCTAATCAGGACAACGTGTTCTTCAAGTGCATCGCGCCGGTGGCACTCATCGTCGTCCTCTCGCCCGAAGAGATCGTCGGTCCCTCCGTCGCGAGCGTACGCGACTTCTGGGTCTTCACGCTGGCGTACCTCTCGCTGGTCTCGATCGCGGTCGTGCTCTTCTCGGTCTACGTCCTCCGTAGCGTGCTCAAGCGCGAAGCGAGCGGCACCGAAGAGCGTCGCGTGGTCGCACGCCTCCTCGCACCAACAGGCGAAGCGTCGGTGAATGCGAGCGAGGCAACCGATCGTGACAGCCGGGCCGTTGGTGATCGCCCGGTCTTGTGGAGAGAACTCCGCCAGACGGCGCTGGGCAACGGCAAGCGCACGCTCACGGCCTTTGGCATCGGCATCGGCATCCTGCTGTTCCTCTACGCCGTTGCGGGTATGAGCCACACCGGCCTTACGACGACGCTGCTCATGATCGCCGCGCTCGCGATGACCGTGCAGGGCGCGCTTTCGACGCCTACCGCGATCAGCAGCGAGCGCGACGCGGGCAGTTGGAGCGTGCTGCTCACCACGCCCGTCAGGCCCTGGCAGGTCGTGCTCGGCAAGGCGCTCGGGTCGGTGCGACGCTTGTGGCTCGTACCGGCGGTCATCGCGTTCCACCTGATCCTGGTGATGGCGACCGGTTGGTACCACCCCATCGCCGTGCTGCACGCGGCCCTGCTGATTGGCGGCCTTATGCTCATGCTCGCCGGCACGGGCGTGCTCTTTGGTTTCGTGTGCAAGCGGGGTGTCACCGCGTCGGTCCTCAATGTGGCCGTGCCGCTGGTGCTCTTCTTGGGCGTGCCCATCGGGATCAATGCGTATATGGAGTTTGGGTTCTACAGCAGCTACGGCGATCGAAGCGAGGTGTTGAGCGACCTGATGCTGTTCTCCAACCCGTTCCTTCTGCTCGCGGAAGCCAGCACGACCGCCACCGCCGAGTGGGATCGGTTCAACTACTTCCTTCGCTACGAGAAGATCAATTCCAATGACACAATGCGGGCGGCCACGTTCACCAGTGTGGTATTGGTGAACGCCATCGCGCTGTCGGCCGTCGGCGCAGTCTCGCTGGGAATCGCCGCGCTGGGGTTTGACAGGTTCACCGGTCGGGCGAGCTAACGCCGGCTACTCGTGCCACACGCTGATCTCGTCGAGCGGCTTCCGCTGCAATATCGGCACCACCGCGTCGTCAGCCGGGTACCCAACGGGGATGAGCAGGAAAGGCCGCTCGTGGTCCGGCCGACCGAGCACCTCTCGCAGGAAACCCATGGGGCTGGGCGTGTGCGTTAGCGTCGCGAGGCCGGCCTGGTGCAGCGCAGCGAGCAGCATGCCCGTCGCGATACCGACCGACTCGTTGGTGTAGTACGTCTGGCCCCCGTCGTCCGTCTTGGCGAGCTTGAAGACGACAATCAGCCACGGGGCGATTTCGAGGAACGGCTTCTGGTCATCGGTGCCGAACGGGCGGAGGTCCTCGAGCCACTCGTCGCTCGCACGCCGGCCGTAGAACTCACGTTCTTCTTCTTCGGCCGCAGCGCGGATCTTGCTCTTGAGTTCCGCCCCACCCACCACGACGAACCGCCAAGGCTGCTTGTGCGCGCCGCTCGGGGCCGTACTGGCCGCCAGAACGCACTGCTCGATGACCTCGCGAGGCACGGGCTCGTCGCTGAACATCCGCACGGTGCGGCGGCGGTCCATGATCTCGTAGAACCGCCGGGCGGCCTCGAGGGGAGAGCCCTCGGGCCGGTACGGGTTCAGCGGGGTGAAACCATCAGGAATAGGTTTGGTATTGCTCACGCGTCGTTGGTCGCCTCAGGCCGGTGGGCCTTGCGCGCCCATCAGGCCAACCTTGTATCCGCCAGCCTTCAGAGCGGCCGTGGCCTTGGTGATGATCACCAGCAGCGTGATGATGTTCACGATTGGGCAGAACATGAGCAGGGCGCATATCACACGGGGCAAAACGCCCCAACCGAGCGCTCCGCCGATGAGGATCACCGAGACAATCGCACCAATCGCCAAAATGAGGCTCACGACGTTCAAGACGAGGCTGAGCGCCGTCGGGCTCGGCGGAGTACCAGCGGGAGCTGGCGTGTTCAGGTTTCCGGTTGCCGCGAGGGCAACGCTCGCCACGATCAGGATGATCCAAGCAAGTACGATAAAGAGCAGGATCTTCTGCCACTTGGCGACTTCGGGTAGGTTCACGCGATTCCCCCTTGGTTGACCCCATCGGTGCCGGCTGCGGACCCCCATGGCCCGGCCTTGGGCCCATGCTAGCCGCGCCTCAATCGGGACGCCCCTGACAGACTTCGGGATTGGCACACCGCCTCGCACGCAATCAGACGTGCAAGCCCATACGATGATTCCCGAATACTCTCCCGGGGGGCGATGGGCCCCCTTGAGACTCGCGCGGGAAGGGGAGCATCGCTCATGGTCTTGTGGATCATCCTTGCAATCATCGGCATCGTTGCGTTCGTGGGGCTGGGTGGCATCGGCTGGCTCATCGCCGTCTACAACAAGCTGGTCCAGCTCAGGGAGCAATTCAAGAACGCATTCGCCCAGATCGAGGTGCAACTCAAGCGGCGATACGACCTCATCCCCAACCTCGTCGAGACCGCCAAGGGATACATGGCCCACGAGCGCGAGACGCTCGAGGCCGTCATCGCCGCGAGGAACCAGGCCGTCAGCGGCCTGAATAGCGCCGCGGCAAACCCCGGCGACCCCGCCGCCATGCAGGGGCTCGGCAGCGCCGAGGGTGCGCTTACAGGCGCGCTCGGCCGGCTCATGGCCGTCATGGAGGCCTACCCCGACCTCAAGGCCGACAGCCAGATGACGAAGCTGCAGGAAGAGATCACCTCCACCGAGAACAAGGTCGCCTTCGCCCGCCAGGCGTTCAACGACGGTGCCACGCGCTATAACATCTACAAGAAGAGCTTCCCCAACAACATCGTCGCGGCCATGTTCGGGCACAGCAAGGACGCGGGGCTGCTCGAGTTCCAGGACTCGGCGCAGATCCAGGAGGCACCCAAGGTCGCCTTCAACTAGGCCGCCCGGTAGCCTGACGCGACCATGGCCGACCTCCAGACCACCGACTTCTTCGGACGCCAGGAGACCGCGCGCAAGCGCACGGCGCTCCTGGTCTTCTTGTACGTCTGCGCGGTCGTGCTCACGTGCGCGGCCGTTGCGGCGCTGGCCGTCCTCATCGCGCTCATCACGGTCGAAGACAAGGGCGGCCGTGGGCCCGACCCGTTTCTGCTGACGCTGTTCGCCGGCGGTGGCGCAATCGGCGCGGCGCTGCTGATCGCCGGCGGCACCGCCTACCGCATCAGCGAGCTGCGCGGCGGCGGCAAGAGCGTCGCGATGTCGCTGGGCGGGCGCCCGATCGATCCCTCAACCAGCGACCCCGACGAGCGGATGGTCCTCAACGTCGTCGAGGAGATGTCCATCGCCAGCGGCGTGCCCGTGCCGCCGGTCTTTATGATGGAGCAGGAGACGGGCATCAACGCGTTCGCCGCGGGCTACTCGCCGGGTGACGCGGTCATCGGCGTCACGCGCGGCTGCGTGCACGGGCTGACGCGCGACGAGCTCCAGGGCGTCATGGCCCACGAGTACAGCCACATCTTGAACGGCGACATGCGGCTGAACATCCGCCTAGTCGGCATCCTCGGCGGCATCGTGCTTCTGAGCCTGGCCGGGTACACGCTCATGCGCGCCACCTACTACGGCTCGCTGGCTCGCAGCCGGGACAACAAGGGCGCCATCGTCATCATCGTCTTGGGCGTGGGCCTGATCGTCATCGGCGGCATCGGTTCCTTGTTCGCACGCTTGATCCAGGCGGCCGTCAGCCGCCAGCGCGAGTTTTTGGCCGATGCCAGCGCGGTGCAGTTCACGCGCAATCCCGATGGCATTGGCGACGCGCTCCGCCGGATTGGTGGCGCGCCCAAGCGGTCGGCCATCATGAACGCCCATGCGCGCGAGATGAGCCACATGTTCTTCGGCAACGCCGTGAGCGCCAGCAGCTTCCTCGGGGCCTCGCTCGCCAGCCACCCACCGCTGAGGAAACGCATCCGCGCTGTCCAGCCAAAGTGGGACGGGACGTTCCTCAAGCCCCGCCCGCCCAAGCCGCTGCCCCAGGACAAGGCAACCCAGAAGAAGCCCGGCCCGAGACAACAGCTCGAGGACATCATGCGCGAGCGCATGGGCGCGGCGCAGGGCATCGCACCCGCCGGGGCCGCGGCCGCCCTCCCGCTGCTCGCGCTCATCGGGACGGCGAGCGAGGCCCACGCCGGCCACGCGCGAACGCTGCTCGATCGCATCCCCGAGAAGCTCAAGGCCGCCGCGCGCGATCCGTATGGGTGTCGCGCCGTCGCGTACGCCCTGTTCGTGCACTGGACCGACGACGACGCGGCCATGCGCAAACAACTCGACGTCCTGGACCAACAGGGCGACACCGGCGTTGCCGCGCTCGTGCGCGAGCTGGCCAAGGACGCCGCGGGGCTCGACGCCGACCTGCGGCTGCCGCTTATTGACCTCTGCCTGGGCGCGCTCGCGCGGCTGAGCGAGAGCCAGCACGCGAATTTCCGCAAGGTTGTCCACCAGCTCGCCATGGCCGACGGCAAGATGACAACCGCAGAGTGGGCCACACTCCGCATCCTGGAGTCCCACCTCGATGAGCGCTTCAAGGACGCGCGCCCCCCTGGCGTCAAGTACTACGCCATGGGCCAGCTCGGCCCGCAGCTCAGCGCCGTGCTCGGCGCGGTCTGCCGCGCGGGCCAGCAGCAGCCCGGCGATGCGGACGATGCGTTCGACGCCGCCGCCGAAGTGATCAAGCGCGCCCCGGGCATGGCCCCCACGCTCGAGTTCCCCAGCGCCGCCGAGCGCGCGCCGGCGAAGCTCGACGCCGCCATCGCCGACCTGCGCACGATGGCGCCCCGGCTCAAGCAGGTCGTGCTCCAGGCCGCCGCCGTCGCCATCGCCCATGACCACGAGGTGACCCCGGCCGAGGCCGACCTGCTCCGCGCCGTCGCCGACCTGCTGGGCGTGCCCGTGCCCCCGCTGCTGCCGGGCCAGAAGCTGGTGTAGGTCGGCGGCCGTTGCGATCGCCAGGAACGGAATTGCCCTTGTGGACGCGAGCAGTTTCTGGTATGCTGGAGCCCAGAGGAGCCCCGAGATGCCCAAGATCCGTCCCGTCGCCGGGCTGGCCGCCCTTGCCGCGCTGGCCACCCTCCACATGACCGCGCTCGCCCAGACCTGCGATCCCACCCAGATCTTCGCGCCCGACGTGGCCTACGCCGCGGGCGCCGGTCCGTGGGCGGTGGCCATCGGCGACGTCAACGGCGACGGTGTCGGCGACCTCGTCATGGCCAACGGCTTCGACGACGACGTCCTCGTGCTGATGGGCAACGGAGACGGCACACTCGCGCCCGGCGTCTCGTACGGCGTGGGCGACTGGCCCCAGTCGGTGGCCATCGGCGATCTGGACGGCGACGGCGACCGCGACGTGGTCGCGGCTAGTGCCTTCAGCGACGACGTCAGTGTGCTGCTCAACAACGGCGACGGCACCTTCGCCGGCGACGTCCTCTACGGCGCGGGCGACGGGCCCACGTCGATCGCCATCGGCGACCTGGACGGCGACGGCGAACTGACCATCTTCGACTTCCTGCAGTTCCAGAACCTCTTCGACGCGAGCGACCCGGTCGCAGACTTCGACGGCGACGGCGAGCTGACCATCTTCGACTTCCTGGCCTTCCAGAACGCGTTCGACGCCGGCTGCCCGTAGCGCCCCGCGGCGTTCCGAATGGACGGCGTTGCCTCAGCCGGCCTGCTTGCCGCTCAGGTCCTCGGGCGCGATGGCGCCCGCAGTTGCCTGCTGGTTCCCGCCCGCGCCGAAGGGCAGGGCGACGGGCGTCGAGTACGCGCTCGTGCCGCTGGGGCGCTCGGCCCGCACGCGATAATGCACGCCGGCGACGCCGCTGGGCGTCGATTGGTCGGTGAACTTGCGCTCGTAGACCCAGTCGACCGAGGCCCACGGCGAGATGGCGCCATGGGTGCTCACCGTGCGGCGCTGGATGCGCCAGGTCGTGCCGCCGAAGCGGGTCGAGTCGAACGTGAGCACCGCGCGTCCCTCGGTGTCGAGGCTGATCTTCAGATCGGTGGGCACCTCGGGCGCCGGCAGGTCGCCGGGCGTCTTGGGCGGGTCGATCTGGGCCGCGGCGTACACCGCGTCCGGGTCGGCCTGCTGCACGGCAAAACCGCGGATCTTGCGGACGAGATCCTGCGCCAGCGAGCGGTTCGTCTCGGCGGCGTTGTGCCACGTCACGGTACTCGCCTTCGCGGCATTGAACGCCGCGACGCGTGAGTCCAGGGCCGCTTGGGCCGCGTCGCTGCTATCGGTCAACGCCGTGGTGTCTTCGGCGGATAGGCCGATGAGCGCGGCGTTGGTTGCTCAGAGCTGCTTGCGATCTTCGGTGAATTGGAGTGACGCCCGGTCTCCGCCGGGCACGGTCGACTTCGATCCGCTCATGCTGATGCCAGCCTTTCGTATGATCGCGCCGGTTCAACGCATTCCGCCCCGATCAACCCCGGGCCCCGCGACGCGCGCCGCGGCGGCCCGCTCCCAACGTCGACGGTCCGGGAATGCAACTTGAGTCCAAGATCAAGCAACTCCGCACTCTTACCTGCGCGCACCCCAGCGCCCAAGGAATGCAAACTCGCCAGAATGCAGCCGAGGCTTGGGGCGGAAAGCGATCGCACGCATCGGTTTGTCGAGGTTCCATCGACGTTTTTGGTTCGGGGACGGGGTCGATAAGCGGCTGCCCGCGCGACGCGGGCAGGCTTTTGGCGAGCCCGGGCACGCCCTCAGAGAGAACGAGAGCACGCCCGGACCCGCCGGGATGGCGGCCGGGCGACACGGGGTTGTGCGTTGGGCCGTCGAGTACACGCTCGGGCTTCACGAGCGTGTACTGGCCGAGCGCGGGCGTGGGATGGGAAGGCCACGGCGAGCTGCCGCCGTGGCTCCAGATGCGAGCGGTCGCAATCGCCCCAATGACAGCGGTGCAACGCAGAACCCACGCCGCACCGCAATGCTGCGTGAGACCGAACTGCTATGGCGCTGGCGGCGTTCGGTTCATGGCCCCCGATGGGTGGATCAGCGGCTCGAAGGACGTGTACAGGAACGAGTGCAGCAGCGAATCTGGCCCCGCGTCTCCGATCAGCGTCGTAGCGGGGCCACTCCGGGTCGCCGGGTCGGCGAGATTCGCGTCGTACGTGTACCGCTCCGAGCCCGGTCCGCTCACTGGGCCGAACTGGATGTGCAGCCTGCTCACCTCAAACCCATTGGCACACTCGACAACTGGATCCGGCATCCAGAAGGGCGTCAATAGGCATTCAGTAGTGGAAAAGGTGCACCCCCCCTCCATGAAGCTCTCCATATCACCAACGGTGCACTTGTTGCACGGCATGATCGGAGGGTTGTCGTCCACGTAGTTCCTCAGCCACATGTTGTCGTCCGGGCAGGTGAACCTCGTATTCATGTGGAATTGTCGGGTGATGTTCCAGATCAGGTTCTCCTCGATCGTCCAGCCGGAGGCACCCTGGAACTGGTACCCCTTCCCATCCGTGTACAGCCCGCGCCTCGAATACGCCGCACGCCCGGTGTGCGGCGTGGTCTGGTACACCACGTTCCAGCGCACGTCGCAATTATCCGCGTCGTGCATCATCACGATGCTCGCCATGTCATGCATGAGGAGCACCGCGTCCCGAACAACGTTCTCCTCCACCTCCAGGTTGCGGTTATGCTGGCGGCCAGGAAGAGTCTGGCAGTTGTTGTCTTCGGGCTGGTGGCCCATGTAGATTCCATCGGATGGGCATTGTGCGATGTAGTTTCGCAGCACTTTACCGCCGTTGTCCGCATGGAGGCCGGTGTGACCCTCACCGCTGGCGGTCCAGCCGATGTGGATGCCCGGGGACGCAAGGTACGTCTTCCCGATGTCGTAGATGTAGTTGTCCGTAACGGCGAAGTCCTGTGGCGTGACTTGCGGGCCATTCAGATCAAAGTGCGTGGTTCTGTTCTCCCGGCAGAGCACGACCGCCGAGGCGCCGACGTTGAAGATCTCGTTGCTCTCGATCGTGTTGACGAGCTCATCGACGGAAGGATCACGGGATCCGCCACCATCGGCGAAGACGATGCCCGACCCTCCGAGGTGCGCGATGCGGCAGTTGCGGACGACCACGCCATCCCCCCGCACCGACCGGATGGCGGCCCCGTGCGCGTACTTCGAGTACACAGGACCTTTCTTCTCCACGTAAAACTGGTTGTTTCGCATCGCCTCGAACCATCCGACATACGGATACTCAACTTCATCTTCTAGTGAAGGGGTGATCTGTGATCGCTTCAGGATCTGGAAATCCTCGTAATTTCCTTGCGGAGTTCCGGATGGCTGGTAGATAACGACGGGCTGGCCGCCATGCAGATCGTCGAAGTTGCCCGGCCGTGGTAGTGCCTGGCGTGTGTGTGCAAAGTTGAGGTTCTTGATGATGACGTTCGTACAGTCTTCGAGAATGAAGAGCTCGGCGGCGTACGGCGCCACGATCTCGATTGTTGAAGTCTCGCCCTGGATATTGCCGGGTATCACGCCGTCGGGCAGGATGATCCAGAGGCGGTCGTTCGCGTATGGATCCGTGTCACCGCCCATCGGATTGAACCACCACTCGTAGGGCTGGTTCATGAACTCCCATGCGTTTTCGAGGTAGACTTCTGAGACGTTGCCGCACTTCATCGGATCGTGGTCGTAGACATACATCGACTCACGCTCTGGGATGCCAGGGACGCCGATCATGTCCCAGAGATCGATCTCGGTCTTTCCCGTCATCGTGTCCGGCCTCACATCGCGAACATACTGCCGATGGGAGGCCCAACCACCGCCCCATCGCAGGACGCACTCGGTGCCACGCTCCGATCCATAAGAACGGATCGGAGGGGGAATGACCGTCGACTTTGGAAACTCGTGGTCCACGACAAGCGTGTACTTGTTCGCGGAGGTTTTGAGCATCCCCATCTCGCCCGGAGAACCGATCGTGATATCCATGCCGTCGACCGTAGCAAAACCCTCGATCGTGTCGGCTTCGCCAATATCCGGCTCACGCGCCCGGATCGCGCGCGTGTTGCCGACGTACAGGTCTCGCAGGACGAGTTCATCCTGCCAGCCGGTGGTGGACCATGGCGTTTTTTGCGTCCACCAATGATCGACCTCAGACGGTGAATTTGACGTGAACTGATCGAGCACGATGCCGCCGCTGATCAGGACGCTTTCATAGTCATCGAGCACGTTCGACCAGACCGCAGTCCACGTGATGCTGTAGCTGGGGGTGCCGCCGTCGAGGTCTGGGTCGTCGAGGCGCAACGGTGCTGGACGGTTGTCAGCATCGAGGTCCGGCACATACGTTCCCTCGCGGATCTGTACTTGAATGTTGCGGTCGAGGGATAGGCCGTCTTCGAAACACTGGGTCCTGAACTCCCTGATCAGCATCTTGGCGTCGTGCAGCGTCTTGACCGGCCGACTTGGCTGGTTGAAGTGCGTGGTCCACGCCTGTCTTGGTAGTCCAAACGTGCCATCGACGTAGAACACCATCGGATTGGGTAGACCGTTGCACGAGGTGCACTTCGATTCGGTTTCCGCCATCGAGGCGGCGCCCAGGAACGATGCGTGCGCAATCAACGCGCACCACGCGATACGTAGCGACTTCATGGCATCTCCTTTTGCGAACGACCGCGCGGTCAGGCCTGACCGCTGCTTCATTGCCTACGCACAGGATACCTAGGAAATGTCTGGCTCCTCATCGGAGTTTTCCCTAGATTGCCCCAATATCGCAGACACCCAAACGCCAGGTTAAGAAGTGATCACCGCCGCGCTCGCGTCATACGCTAGCTTCACCTTTGCCGGCATCGCCCCGTGCTCGTCGAAGATCGCAAACTCGTTGTGCTTGCCGGCCTTCAGCAGGCTCGCGGGGATGTGCATCGTCGTTGCGTTGCCGGTCGGCTTCTTGTCGGCGGTGGCGACGAAGTAGCGGCCCAGGTGCTCGCCATTGACGTAGGCCTGGCCCTTGGTCATGCCGTTGAGGTCGACCATGAGCGGCACGCCGGGATCGGTCCACTCAAAACTCGTCTTCCACCAGGCCGGGCCGCCGAGCTTGGCGCTGGCCTTCAGGTTGGCCTTCGGCACGGGCTCGTAGGCGCTGGGGGCCGGCTTCTCCCACTTGGCGAAGGCCCAGTCGGCCTTGCCGGTGACCTCGTTCGTCCCCTCGTCGATGCGCAGCGCCGCCTTGATGTCGGCAAGCATCGCCTGGCCCTCTTCCATCGTCTGCGGGCCGACGACGCCGTCGTCGTGCAGCGCGAGATGCAGCACGTTGGCGCCGCGCTTGATCTCGTCGGGCTCGAGCTTGAGGCCCGTGAAGCCCGCGTCGTCGAAGCACGCCAGCGGCTCGTCGTTCAGCAGGAACAGGCCGCGGCCCAGGCCGCCGCCGATCGAGAGGAACAGCGGGCTCTTGCGCCGGTGGGTGAAGTTCCACACGAAGCGGAAGGGCGCGGTGTGGTCGTTCTGGTGCACGTTCCACATCGGGCTGCGGAAGCCCAGCAGGTCGGTCGGCAGGTGCTGCTCGACGATCGGGCCCTCCATCTCCAGCGGGGCCAGCTCGAACGCGTGGCCGAAGACGCCCTTGCGCTCGCCGAAGAGGATGCCCGCGGCCGCGCGCCCGAGGTTCTCGGCGAGGACGACCATGGAGGTGTCGGTCTTGGGCAGCTTGGCGTCGACCGTCTCGGAAGCGCCCGGACCGAAGCCCGCGACGCCGAGGGTCTGGCCTTCCAAATACACATGCAGGCGGTCGGCGGCCTCGGGGAACGCGAGCTTGACCTTCTCGCCGCTGAGCTTGCCGGTCACGCGGTACCAGCCGTAGCCCGAGGGCGCGCCGAGCGTCGCGAGGTCGGCCGGCCCGTCGATGCTGGCGTACTTGGCGCTCTCGCCGGTGCAGTACTCCTCGGTGTCGGCGGTCGACCAGTCGAGCGCGATGCGCTTGGGGGCCTTCGGGGGCGCGTCGTGGTCGTGCGTCTTGATGGTGCCGTCGGCCTCGACACTCATGTAGTTCTTCGAGCCCGGCAGCGCGATCGGCGTGCCGTCGGCGGTCAGCCCCGCGACACCCACGTAGGCCTTGCCCTCGTGCACGAAGCACTCGTCGACCTGCTGCTCGTTGCACACGATGACGAGCACGCCCTCGTGCTCAAGGGCCTGAGGACTCTTGCCGCGCGGCACTGTGACGTGCAGGGGCGAGCCGTTGATACACACGATGCCCTCGGTGGCCGCCGGGCCGTAGGCGACCATCATGGAGCCCGAGCTGGTGAGCACGCTGAGGTTGGTGTAGTCCAGCGTGTGCTTGCTGGTGAGCTTGATGTCGTGCAACAGCCACGCCACGCCCTGCTCGCCAAGGTGCACGGGCAGGGTGGTGCCGTCGGCCAGCAGCAGCGTACACGAGGCCTTGGTCTTGCCCGAGCCGCCGGCGGCGAGATCGAACACGAGCGCGACGCCGCCCTGCGAACCGTTGAGCTGGACGATCGAGACCTGGCCCTTGGCGTCGCGTGGGGGCTCGCCGGGGTGCACGACCATGGGCCGCAGCTCGGGGTTGAGGTGCGCCAGCACGCGGGCGAAGCTGCTGGCGAACATGCACGCGCGGCGCACGACCAGCATCGCCGGCGTCGCGCGACCGGCCGCGTCGACCAGACCACCGCGATCCGTCGCCGCGTACGACCACGAGCGGTTGGCTAGCCGCCCGCCCGAGAAGCCAACGTGGCCGCCCGGCGCGAAACGCGAGAGCGTGAACTGCCCGGCGCCGGCGAGGATCTCGACGATCCGGCGGAGCAACGCGCCACCATCAACCGGCTCGGTCTTCTCGCCCCACGTGGGCGGGTCGCCAACGGCCAAGTCGAGGACGACCCGCGGCCGATCGGGCCGGACCTCGCTGAGCTGGCGGAGCGAGGCGAGCAGGTCGTCGCTGCCTACCCAGCAGTCGATCTCGGCCTCTTCGCCCGCCCAGAGGTTGTTCGAGTTGATCACCGGCACGCTGAGGCCGGCCTCGCGGATGTAGCGATAGAGCTCGCCGAGGTACTTTGGACCGAGCTCGTTGTCGCCGCACGTCCACTGGTGCTCGTTCTGCACCAGCAAAATGGGCCCGCCCTTGCCCGCGGCGTTGATCTGCAGGTCGCGGATCTGGTCGGCAACGGCGCTGATGTATCGTGAGCACGCCTCAAGGAACGGCCCGCTGTCGGCGCGCAGCTCATGGGCGGGCAATTGCGTCAGCCACGTCGGCAGGCCGCCGAAGTCGTGGTCGTCGCCCAGCACCGGGCCGAGCCGGAGAATGACGTACAGCCCCGCCTCGTGTGCGAGCTCAACGAACGCGCGAAGGTCGGCGTCGCCGGCGAAGTCGAACTGCCCGGGCAGCGGCTCGTGCCGCGACCACTCCAAAGGAACCATGACCGTGTTCAGGCCTGACAGCTTCGCCGCGTGCAGGCGGTCGGCCCACTCGGCGCGAGGCGTGTGCGTGTACGAGACGGTGCCGCCGACGATCCAAATGCGGCGTCCGTCGAGCATGAAGCTGCGGCTATCAAAGGTCACGGTCGGCATGAGGCGTGGCTCCCTGCGGGCCCATCGGCAGCAGTGGTTCGGCAAACCCGGTCGTTTCCCAAACAAATACCGCCGGTTTTGGTGAACCGAGATATTAGACCGCTTCTTCGCGAATGGCCAGCCCACGCGGCGCATCCGATCGCTCGTCGCACTTGCGTCGCCGCCATCCCCAACGCATCGCAACCTGACAGGCGCCTCGCCGTACCATCGCCGCACATGCAGCCTTCCCACCGCTCCCGATCGATCGCGTTTGCCCTCCCCGCCGCCGCCCTGCTCGTCGGACTGGCCGGCTGCGGAGGCATGGATCGCATCGACCGACGCATCGACAAATTGGTGCTCGATCGCTCTTCCCTGCTGGGCGCGCAGGCCACCCCGGCCAACCGCGACTTTGACACCTCTTCGGGCGATCTCGATCGAAGCGCGCAGCTCGAGGGTTCGCCCGAAACCCGCAACCCCGACACGCAAGACCTCTTCTACGTGCAGGCCGAAGCCGCCCGACTCGAGGCAACCTCCGTCGAAGAGCGTCTGAACACGTACTACACCGACGCGTCCGATGCGATCCAGGTTGCCGTCGGCGCCGGCGGTGGGTACGACGAGTCGGATGAAGGCGAAGGCGACGGGGACGAAGAGCCGGTCTCGATTCCCGACGAAGTTGTCATCCTCGACCTGTTCGGCGTGCTCGCCCAGAGCCAGCGCACAGGCCGTGAGTTCCTCGACGCTCAGGAAGACTACATCCTGGCGGCGATCAGCCTGCTCCGCGAGCGCCACCTCTGGGGCCCGCGCTTCTTCAATGACACGACACTCCAGGTTGCCGGCCAGGGCGACGACGGGGCCTTTGACAGCGCCGCCACACTCATCAATGAGCTTCGCCTCACCCAGCGCCTGCCTTATGGCGGCGACGTGGCAGCCCGTTGGATCGTGGACGCTACAGAGCAGCTTCGCTCGAGCGCGACCGAGGACTACCGCCAGTCCTCGCAGCTCGTGCTTGGGGGCGATATCCCCCTGCTCCGCGGCGCCGGCTACGTCGCACGAGAAGACCTGATCCAGGCGGAGCGCGATCTTGTGTACGCGGCCCGCGCGTTCGAGCGATTCCGCCGCGACTTCGTCGTCGAAATCGCCAGCCAGTACTTCAGCCTCTTACAGACCGCCGCGAGCATCCGAAACCAACAGGAGCAGCTCGAAAACCTCCGAGCCACGCTCGAGCGGCAACAGGCCAGACAGCGAGCCGGCGAGATCGCGCTCTTTGAGCTCTCCATTACAGAGAGCAGCGTGCTGAGCGCCAACAACCGGCTGCAGGGCGCCTTCGAGAACTACATCGTGTCGCTCGATAGCTTCAAGATCCGCCTCGGGCTCGACCCAAGCACGCCTGTCGCGCTCGCGCCGCTCACGCTCGAGCTCAGCGACCCCGTGGCCACCCCGACCGAGGCCGCCCAGCTCGCATTGCTCTACCGCCTCGATCTGCAGACAATCCGCGACCGTGTGCTCGATGCTCGCCGGGCGGTCTCGAACAGCCGCAACAACCTTTTGCCAGATCTCGACGCGTTCGCAGAGGTCGGCTTGCCCACCGATCCGGACGAGCGCGAGGGCGGCCTGGGGTTCGACCCCGACAGCATGCGTTACCTCGCCGGCATGCGCTTCAGCCTGCCACTCGACCGCGAGATCGAACGCCTAAATCTCCGGTCCAGCCAGATTAACCTCGAACGCTCCATCCGCGCTTTCGAGCGAGCCCGAGACCAGGTCGTCGTCGACGCGCGCAGCCGGCTTCGCAGCATCGAGGTCGCTCGCTTCCAGTTGATCCTGGCCGAACGACAGGTCGAGATCAACGAGCAGCGTCTCGAAGAGCAGAACATCCGCAGCGATGAGATCACGCCGCAGGAGTTCGTCGATACCAACGCCGAGCTGCTCGACGCGCGCAACGCTCGCGATGCCGCGCTCACCGACCTACGCGTCGCGATCCTGCGATACCTACGTGACACGGGCCAGCTCCGCGTCGGCCGCACCGGGGAAATCCTCCCGCTACCGGGGATGGGCCGCATCACCAGCGAGCCCGAGGCGGGAGAGACCGTCGGCGAAGGCTAAACTTGCATACGCAGTGACCAAGGACTGGCCGCTGCCGCAGGAGGCCGTTCATGGGTGATCCCAACCGTTCGATCGAGCAACTGAAGGATGGCGGCGTCGTGATTGTCGGCGGCGGGCTTGCGGGCCTGTCTTCTGCCGTCGAGCTTGCCGGCAAGGGCATTCCCATCACCATCATCGACGCCAACAACCACCTTGGCGGCAAGATGAACCTGCTCGAAGAAGACGGCTTCACCTTCGACATGGGCCCCACCATCATCACGATGCCCCAGGTTCTCAAGGGAATCATCTCCCGTACGGGCCGGCGGCCGTCGGACTACATCGATCTGATCGATCTCGACCCACAATGGCGCTGCTTCTTCGACGACGGCACCAGCATCGACCTGCGACGAGACCCGCAGCAGTGGGCCCGCGAGATGGACGAGCAATTCCCTGAGTCCAAGCCCGGAGCTGGGTTGCTCAAGTTCTACAACTTCAGCCAGCGGATGTACCGCCTGAGTGAGAAGGTCTTCTTCTACAAGGACCTTGGCGGCATCGGCGACATGATCAAGAAGCCACCCACCGAGCCCGGCGTCGCGAAGGACGCGATGGCCATGCGCCTGCATTCCACGGTGGGTGCCACGATCGAGAAGATGATTCCCGAGCCGCACGTGCGCCAGGTGTGCGAGCACTTCCTGCAATACGTTGGCTCGAGCCCCTTCATGGCCCCGGCCGTGCTCAGCCTCATCGCGTCGGCCCAGCTCGACCATGGCTGCTGGTATCCGATGGGCGGCACGCGCATGGTCGCGCGATCGCTCGACCGCATCGCCGACGAACTGGGCGTCGAGCGCGTCACCGGACATCGCGTAGCCAAAATCTTGAGCTCCGGCGGCGTCGCCACGGGCGTCCAGCTCGATGACGGCCGCGAGATCACGGGTTCGGCCGTCATCTCCAACTGCGACGTGCAGCGGACCTACGGGGATCTGCTCGAGGGTGCCGACGGCGCAGCGCTCGAACGCCGCCGCATCGCTGGCAACTACAAGCCGGCTTGCAGCGGGCTGGTGCTCTACCTCGGCCTGCGGAAGCAGTACGACCATCTGGCGCACCATAACTTCCTGTTCTCGCGCGACAGCCACCAGGAGTTTGACGACATCTATCGCAAGGGCATTCCTGCTCGCGACCCCACGCTCTACATCGCCGCTCCCTCGCGCACCGACTCGGATCAGGCACCAGAGGGCGGCGAGGCGTTTTACATCCTCATCCACACGGCTGCGCTCACCGACGAGCACCAGTGGCTCGAGCGCGGTGGCAAGCCAGGCAAGACGCTCGTCGACTATCGCCCCGTCGTCATCGACAAGCTCAAGCACCACGGGATGGAAGACATCGAGGACCACATCGCCGTCGAGCGATACCTCACGCCGCCGCAGATCGAGCACATGTACAATGCCACCGGCGGAGCGATCTATGGACTCGCATCGCACGGCCGGCTCAAGGGCGGATTCAAGCCGCGAAACCGCTCGAAGGTGCTCGACAACCTCTATCTGGCGGGTGGCAGCGTGAACCCGGGCCCAGGCGTGCCCATGGTGCTCATGAGCGGCGTCACCGCGGCGTGGTCGTTGTGCGAGGACTACGGCATCGATCCGCAAGCCGAGCAGCACGACGCCGCCGGGCAGCTGGCCGCAACCGCGTAGAACCATCGTGGACGCTCCGCCGGCCATCCTGCCGCACGATCGCCGAGCGTGGTTCTGCCGGCTCTTCCGCTGGTATGCCAGCAGGCTCATACGCAAGAACTTCAACGCCATGCGCCTCGCACGTGGCGGAGATCGCGTGCTCGCCGATCTCGATTCTCACGATGGCCCGACGATGCTTCTCCTGAACCACCAAAGCTGGTGGGACCCGATCCTGACCGCATCGCTCGCGGATCTCTACGCGCGCAATCGTCAGGTGTTTGCGCCGATGGACCGGGCAATGGTCGAGCAGTTCAAATTCATGCGCAAGCTCGGACTCTTCGGCGTCGATCTGGATGATCCAGCCGCGTTCAAGGCCTTGGTCAAGTACGCCGGTGAGCTTGCTGCCTCGAACCCGCGACCGAGCTTCTGGATCACGCCCCAAGGCGGCTTCGCTGACGTACGAGCACCACTGGAGCTGCGCCCCGGCGCTGCCGCAATCGCATCGCGGCTCGGTTCAACTGGCAACTCACTACGCGTGGTGAGCCTCGCCATCGAGTTCACGTTCTGGGAAGATCGAAAGCCGGAGGTACTCTTGCTCGCCAAGACGTGCCGCCCACCCGAACGCTCGACCACGAGCCACTGGCAACGCTGCATGGTCGAGTCACTCGATGATGCGATGCACGAACTCGCCGCGGCCTCGATCGCCCGCGATCCCGCCTCATTCGAGACCATCCTGGGCCGGGGCGCCTCCGGCGTAAACCCGATCTATGACGCCATCCTTCGGCTGACGGGGCGACAGGCCACGATCGAGTCGCACAAGCCGCGAACGGAACCGAGCTCGTGATACTCGTCGTCCTGCTATCGATTGCGCTGCTCATCTCGATCGGTGCGCTGGCGCTGACCATTGCGAACCTCGGAGTCTACCAGCGCCCTCCAGCGGACGCCGAGTCCTCCGATCGGAAGGTCAGCGTCTGCATTCCCGCACGCGACGAAGAGGCAAACATCGAGGCCTGCGTTCGATCGCTGCTTGCATCGACTCATCGAGACATCGAGATCCTCGTTTACGACGACCAGAGCACCGACGCCACGCCGCAGATCCTCGCGAAGCTTGCCGATGAGGAAGATCGCGTCCGGCAAGTCGAGTCAGTCTCCCTGCCCGAGGGCTGGAATGGCAAGCAGCACGCCTGCTGGAGGTGCGCCCAGCAAGCAACTGGCGATCTGCTGCTCTTCACCGATGCCGATGTCCGCTTCGAGCCCGACGCGATCGCCAAGACGCTCGCTGCGTGGCGATCTCTCGACGATCGCGAGGCGAAGCTCGGCCTTCTCTCGACCTTCCCGCGGCAGATCGTTCGATCCCCCGCCGAGTTGCTGGTCGTCCCCATGATCTTCTTCATCCTCTTCAGCTATCTGCCCATGAGCCGGATGCGGTCCACCACCGATCCCGCCACATCCGCCGCGTGTGGCCAGTTCATCCTGGTCAGCCGAGCTTGCTACGACGCGTTCGGCGGCCACGTGGCGTTCAAGGACACGATGCACGACGGCGTGAAGATGCCCAGGGAAGCACGGGCTTCTGGTTATCGGACGGATCTTTTCGATGGAACCGCGCTTGCCTCCGTCCGCATGTACCACGACCTCAAGAGCACCTGGAAGGGCTTTGCCAAGAACGCGTTCGAGGGCCTGGGCTCCGTGGGCCTGCTCGTGTTCCTGACCGTCATGCACCTCGTCGGCCATCTCCTGCCCTGGGTCGCGGCCGTGGTCTTGCTGGCCCTGGGCGAGGCATTCTCGCTCGCGATGGTCCTGGCGCTGCTCTGCATCGCCGCACACACTGTCCAGCGACTCCTGCTCGCAGCGAGGCTCAAGTTGCCCGCGCTGACCGCACTCCTGCACCCGTTGGGCGTGCTGGCGATGACGCTCGTGCAGTGGGACAGCTATCGCCTCCACCGCTCGGGCAAGCGATCCTGGCGCGGCCGGACGGCTCCGCACGCCTGATCTCCCTCGGCTGAGCCCACCATCGAGCCGATGACATGGGCATGGCCCAAACCACCCAACCCGTTGCGGGCCAATCGGTACAATGACCAGCAGATGACGCCCGAACCACTCCCAAAGCGCCAGCGTCCCCATTCGCTCGCCGAGGCGTTCCGGCTGACGCACGAGCGGTGGCTGAATCGAGCAATCAAGCACCCCCGCCGCTACCCAACCATCCCCTCGATCCGGGTCGATTCGGGCGGATTCGACCGCCTGACCGATACCCCCCTGGGGCGCTCGTGGGCCGATCAGTGGTGGCACGATACCTTTCGCTCCATGGACTCCTCCTCGCCCGACGCGTAGGGCCGGGTCCGAATCGCCTCGCTCGCATCGCACGGAGAACCCATGGCCCAGACCCAGCACGCCAAGCTCAGTCCGCGATACTGGATCAAGCAGGTCATCCTCACCGTCCTCGTTTCAGGCCTAGGCGTCTGGGGCTTTTACGACGGCTTCATCCTCTATCCGGCTCAGGCCGTCAGGTTTGCCGAGTGGGCCGAATGGGAGTACCTCGACTTCCTCGACAACCCGCCCCCGGCGGCGTCGGCCGGCGCGAACCTTGGCGTCGCGAGCATTCCCGACCCCGTCGAGACCTACGACCGTTTGGGCAACCCAAGCTATAACCGCAATCCCGCGACCGTCAACGACGTGCGTGGCAACTGGCTCGACGCGCTGAGCATCGTCAACCGACTCGATCCGCAGTACACGCAGTACCCCAGAGACAACGCCGCCGAGGGCCAGATTGGTTCGGCCTTCGAGCGTCTGGCCGCATTGCGCGAGACCTGGGGTGACGTCGACCGCGGCAATGCGCCAAAGCGTCGCAGCAGGTTTGACATCATGGCCCAGTACCCGATCTTCCTCGTCGGCGCGGGCCTGGGCCTGTACTTCGCTTACGGCCTCTTCCGCGCCGTCGGCACGCGCTACGCCTGGGACCCGGATGCCAAGCGTGTCACGCTGCCGGGCGGCATCGAGGTGAAGCCCGAGCACGTCGCCGAGTTCGACAAGAGCCAGTGGCACAAGTTCTACGTCGTGCTGCACCTCAACGAGACCCACCCCACGCACGCAGGCAAGAACATCAAGGTCGATCTCTACCGCCACCAAGGCGTCGAAGACTGGATTCTCGAGATGGAGCGCGAGCGCTTCCCCGAGCAGGCCGAGTCCACGCCCGATGATGCCTCGAGTTCCCAAGCAGACGAGCCGGCGGCCGATCAGTCAAACACCGAGCCCGACGAATCCCAAGAATCAGGCAAGACCCCTTAGCCCCGCCCCACACGTCGGAGCGCACGCATCTGGATTGCCTTTGCCATCGTGCTCACCGTGGCCGCCCTGATCGGGCCAGCCATCGTTCTTGTAAGCTTGCCGGGGCTCTGGCTGCTGACGCTGGTCACCCTGCTCGCCAACCTCATTGGCTACTGGCTGGGCTACTGGCCGGGCAACAACCCGATCGTGTCGTGGTGGGTCTTCGGATTCATCATGGCGTGCACACTTGCCTCCGATGTCGTCGATTGGACCGCAGGCGTCTTGGGAGCCAAGCGCATGGGCGGAACCCGCCGCGCGATGATCGCAGCATTCGGGGGCGGCATCATCGGGGCCATCGCCGGCTCGTTCGTGCTCCCCATCGTGGGCACGCTTCTGGGCGGGGCCGTCGGCGCGGGCGTCGCCGCGATGCTCGTCCATCGAACGGGTCAGGAAGAAACCTGGAAGCAATCCGCCAAGGTTGGCGCCGGAGCCTCGGCCGGCTGGTTTGCAGCAATCGTCGTGAAGTTCGTCCTGTCCATCATCTGTGCCACGCTGCTCGTCATTGCCGCGTGGTCTACCTGGTAGCCTTCTAGAACGCGAGAGAGAACGAGAGAGATCGCATGCCAACAACCGAAGCCAGCCCGAAGCGCACCGGGATCAAGCAGTTCGTCCTGGACACCAATGTGCTGCTGCACAACCCAAATGCGCTGTTCGTCTTCCAGGACAACAACGTCATCATCCCCTTCGCCGTGATCGAAGAGCTCGACAAGCTCAAGCGGCAAGAAGACGACATCGGCCGTAACGCACGCGAGGTCATCCGCCGACTCGATCGGCTCCGGGCCAAGGGCACGCTCACCGAGGGCGTGCGATGGGGAGACGCCAGCCCGCAAGCCGGCGCAGCCGCTTCGACGGGCAACGGCACGACCGGACTCATCCGCATCGCGATCTCAGACACCAGCCGCCCGCACGCCATCGCCGAAGACACCAAGGACAACCGCATCATCGCCGTGGCGTGGGAGCTGCACGACAAGGGCGACCGCGCAGTCTTCGTTTCGAAGGATCTGAACGCGCGCATCAAGAGCGACGCGATGGGCATCCCCACAGAAGACTTCCAGAATCAGAAGATCGACGCCGATCGGCTCTACACCGGCTACGTCACCGCTGCGGTTGAGGGCCACCTCATCGACCAGCTCTACGACGAGCGCATGCTGCCCCTCGAACCCGTGCACGAGGCGCTGGCCGCCGACCACGACGACAGCGATCCCACGATGCCCGCCGAGCCAGAGGAGATCCTGCCGAACGCGTTCGTTCTCCTCAAGGACGAGCAGGACGAAAACCACACGGGCCTAGCACGCCGCCTGGCGGACACCGAGCACCTCATCCCCATCAGCCCACCGCGCAAGCCCATATTCGGCTTGCTCGCGCGAAACGTGCAGCAGACCATGGCGCTCGACCTGCTCATGGACGACGAGATCCAGATGATCACGCTGCTCGGCAGCGCTGGCACCGGCAAGACGCTGCTCGCGCTGGCAGCAGGCATGGCAAAGGTCTTCCAGGAGGGCCGCTTCGATAAGCTGCTCGTGGCACGCCCCATCATGCCCATGGGCCGCGACATCGGATTCCTGCCCGGCGACAAGGACGAGAAGCTCTTTGCCTGGATGCAGCCGATCTTCGACAACCTCGAGTACTTGCTTAGCACTCGTGGAGCGCACGGGCAGGCTGCCGACAGCCACACCAACGAGCAACGCATCGACAAGATGATCGCGGACGGCAAGCTCGTGCTCGAACCGCTCACGTACATCCGCGGCCGCTCGATCCCCCACCAGTTCATGATCGTCGACGAGGCCCAGAACCTCACGCCCCACGAGGTCAAGACCATTGCCAGCCGCGTGGGCGAGGGCACCAAGCTCGTGCTTACCGGCGACATCGGCCAGATCGACAACCCATACCTCGACGGCTCCTCGAACGGCCTGTCCTACGCCGTTGAAAAGATGAAGGGGCTCGGGCTCGTCGGCCACGTCATGTTGCAGCGCAGCGAACGCTCAACGCTCGCGAGCCTCGCAGCTGAACGTCTCTGATTGCGTCGGTCAGGGAGATTCGGCGACGATCTCCGACGCGTCGACTTCGACGCCATCGGGCGTCACACGCAAGACCACAACGCCACCCGGCTCGATCGTGTAATCGAGATCGTGCGTTTGGATCAAGCTGTCGCCGCCGAATACGTAGGTGATGGACTCGACGTCGATCGGGCCCATGCCCTCGTAGATCGTCAGGAGCCTGCCAGCCTCGATGACGTCGCTGATCTGGCCGGGATTCTCGCCGGCGGGCACACGCAACGAGATCTGCGAGCCGCTCAACGGGACACCCGCCGCGTTGAGAACATCGAGCCGAACCGGCCCTTGCGTCCGCTCCTGCAGCTTCGGGTAGATCACCACCGCCGCGAGTGCGAAGATTCCCAGTGCCACGAGCAGCGTCAAGACCTGACGGGCACCGCTCGGCTTCTTCTTGGTCTCTGTTTCGCTCATCGGGTGGGGCTCATCTCAAGCTTGCGCTTCTGCCGTGTGATCTCGCGAGACATGATCTCGCGCCACTCGTCGCTTGGCTCCATCATCTCGGCGCGACGCAGGGTTTCCAGCGTGGTATCGTCAGCGTAATAGATGCTCCGGCAGGCCAGCGTCAACCCACGCGCCGCTCGCAAGTCCGACTCGTCGATCTTGATCGCATTCAAGTGGGCGTTGATCGCCTCTCGTGCGTGCCCCATCTTGTAGTACGCAACGCCAAGGTGGTAACTCGGCCTCGAATCGCCTGGCATGAGCTGCTGGGCCCTGCGGAACAGCTTGACTGCGGTCGCCAAGTCCTGGTTCTCGAGATACAGCACGCCCAGGTTCATGTACGCCGTCGCAAAGCCGGGATCGAGTCGGATCGCTTCCTCGAGAAGCTCTCTGGCTTCTTCGACACGCTTGGCTTCCTCGCGGTCGTTGTCGTGATAGACGACGTACGCCTGGTTGACCCGGCGGACGGCCGCTTGCTTCTGCGCCGTGTTGTCGGGCACAATCTCCCCGAGGTCTTCCTTGAACTGCTTGGTACTGTCCGTTGCGCACCCCAGGGCGAGCGAGAGACACGAGATGATGGCAACGGCCAACGCACGGTTGGTCATGAAGAAAGCTCCGGCTTCACAAACGTCACGGACAGTTGCCACTGGGTAGGCTGCGGAACAAGGTCAAGCCTGGAGATCTCTGCTCCCGGGACCATCTTCTGCACCTCGGCCACCCAACCGATCAACGCTTCGAGATCGCGGCTCGTGACGCGCTCATACTGATAGATCTGCTCGACGATGTCGCCCAAGTCATTCTGTCGCTGGCTCGACAGCGATGGTGCGGGCGACAGGCCAACAACCTGCGCGGCCGAGTTCGCCAGCGTCGTAAAATTGGGGACAGGATCTAGCGTGCTTCCGCCCCGCGCGGCCTCAGCCGATTCATGCCGTTCGAGCCGAAGGGCCTGCATCGCGACGGTCGTCGCCGTGTTGACCTCGCGACGCCGGTCGTCAGTCGCACCGCCGAGGACCGATCGACCGTACATCATGTACACCAGCCCGGCCAGCAGGACGATCGCGCCAAGGTACAGGAACCCGCGCGGCTTGTTCCGCTGCTCCCGCGCCGCCGCCCGGGCAGCAAGCTCAGCCCGGCTCGCCGTCAAGCCCTCTCGCTCCAGGTCGCTCACTGCTGGCCTCCCTGGCGTGCCCATGTGCCGGCCATACGCACGGTGTACTCCGAGCCACGCTGGGTCGCGTTGGGCTGCCAGCGAATCGGCCCACTGTTCATGCCCAGGTCACTCAGAAGCGCATTGATGCGCCCCACGATGGCGTCATTCTCCGTCGAAAGCTGGACGGTGAAACCAACGGTGCTCGCGTCGATCCGCTGCAACTCAACATCATCGCCTAGTTCGCTGAGCAGGAACGAGAGCGATTCCAGCTCTCGCACGATGGGCTTTCCCTCTGCCCGAGTAATCTCACTGGCCCGCGTTCTCTGATCGACCGCGGCGGTGAGCGCAAAGATCGGCACGATCGCCCCGGTGATCTCACCAGGAACGCCGAGCTTCTGCTCCACCTCAGCCATTTCCGCGAGATACGCCTCACGCACGCGCTCGGCGTCGGCACGCATGGCCGGAGCCTGGCTTTGCGAGCGGAATCCAACCGCCGCAAGCGCGAGCCCGCAGCACGCCAGTGCCAGCCCGGCAACCTGATACACGCGGCGTGTGGCGCGCCCTGGCCGCAGCGCGAGCGACGACATCGCATGCCCCGGGGCAAGCTCGCCCCCAGCAGTCGTGCCATGCGATCGCAGCACCTCGAGCACCGGATCCTCGAATACGTCGACATCGACGACCGCGTCCGGCCATGCATCGGCCAACGACGATGCAAGCCCAGGCACGGACAACGTATTGGCATCGCCAGTCGAACGCTCACCGGCGAGCTCGCACGACGAGATCTTGATGCGCCCCGGCGCGACACCAACCTGCGCGCTCCACGCCACCCAATCGTTCACAAGCCGAGCGACGTCGTGCGCAGACACAACCGGGCCGTCGTCGTGCAATCCCAGGCGAAGCGCACCGGCCGCGAGCAGCGTGTCCTCCCGGCACCAGCCCCACAGAAGCCGCCCGGAGGCAGTCACCATCACGCCGCCACTCACGGTCGGACTGTCGGAGACAACGCGCGACGACTCCACCGAGCCGCCATCAGGCGAAGCCATCCAACCCAACAAGTGCCACAGACTCGTTACACCGGTGAATCCAACGCCATTGCGATCGAGCTCATCGATCAGCAAACGAACGATTGAGTCAGGAGCGACGAGTACGCCTACACGCAGCCCGGACTCCGATTCGTACGCCGGCCCGAGCGCCTCGATCGCGGCCTCGGTCGGCGTGGGGCGTGCACCGAGCGCGTCGCTCTCCTCTGCCTCGTCCTCAAGGCCGAAGTCGACGTCGAACTCGTCCTCGGCAACCTCACCGCCGCGTCCATAGGCGCTCCGCACGGCGCCCGCTTCGGCGGTGGCCGCCTGCACCCACGCGCAGTGCGCGCCAGTCGTGTCCAGCACGATCACCCCGAGTTTGTCCCCATCGATGGAGAGCCGCTGGGCGATCCACTCGGCGGCCGCCTCCGCGTCTTCGGATGCCTCAGAGACGTACCGCCCATCGACGCGAGGGCTCGTCCACGCCGCCTCGGCGTGCAGGCCGACGAGCCGCACCGCGCGGATGCGATCGCCGCGCTCGTCGCGTTCGATGAAGCAGACGCGATCGCTCACCGATCGTCCTCAGCACCCGCCCCGGGACCGTTGTTGTTGTTTCCGGGCGTGCCACCCGCGGGCGGTCGGCTCGTGCCGCTGTTGCCGCCGCCTCCACGGCCGCCTCGCTCACCCTGGCCCGAGCCTTGCCCACCTCGGTTGCCACTCGACTGGGACCGCTGCATCGCCGTCGGTACGCGCGTCCGCGTGACGCCTTGCTCCTCGAGAGACTCGGTCTTCGGGATCGCACCCGGAGGCGTGATGATCTGGCTACCTCCAGCAACCTCACCCGACGCACCCATATCGCTCACCAGATGCATCGGCTTGCCCACGGTCAGTTCGCGCTCCTGTCCGCGGTAGCGCACACGCGCATAGCCGGGCTTGACCTCCAGCACATCGACCGAGCCACCGCGCTGGCCCTCGGCGATGGCCGTCTGCGCGGCGCCCTCGCGGATGACCGCCATCATCGAGCCGGGCTGCCCGATCGCCGCCACAAGCACGATGTCTTGCGGAGGCGGGTCCTCGGGGTCACCCGCTCCCTTCGGCCCCTCGGCGGGCTTGTCTTCGGGCTTGAGCGTGTACACCGATGACAAGCCCGACGCGATGAGCGGAGGGAAGATTGGGTACTCCTCGTCGTCCGCACTGCTCGTGATCGGTGCCGGTGGCGGCAACACGACGTCTGGCGCGGGGGCAACCGAGCGATCGACGACGACCGCCCCGAGCGCCATGCCCACGAACGCGACGCACGCGACCCCCGCGGCGATCTGGATCGTCCGCCGCTTCTGGAGCGTTCCGGCCCGTGTGAGATTGCCTGCCATTGATGAATCCCCTATCGCCCACGCGTGCGACTGCTACTTTAGCGTCGGCGCGTGACCTGCTCGACCATCTCCGCCTCATCCAACCGACGCCACAACAGGAACGGACCGAGCGGCGAGAACGCGCCACTATCGGCACGCTGGCGGATCTCTCGCCCGTCGACCTCGACAATCGCCTCGTACATCGAGCCAACACGCCCCCGGTCGTCCATCACCGTGATGCTCAGCCGCCACAAATCGGCCTCGCCGACCAGCAGCCGCTGCATGCTCCGGCGATCCTCCATCTCGGTCGCATACTCGGCGATGATCCGCCGCAACCACTGCGTCCCGCGGTCCACATCGGCGTCCTCACGCGCCAGCACAACGTCCCGCGCCAGAGCGGAGGCCTGCCCATCACCGATCATCGGAGCAACCGCCGCCGCGATGACCTCCTCGGGGGCTGTCACCGCACTGATCGCAACCGGCCCAACGGTCCGCGTCCACCGATCGAGCGTCAGTTCGTCGCCCGCCCGCATCAGCACGCTGTCGTACGCACCCTGTGCGAACGGCAACTCGGCCTCGGAGACGCCCTCAAACATCGAGAGGATCGACCCTTGCGCGTCTTCGATGTCCAGGCGGATGGTCCGCCCGCCCTCCATGGTGAGGTCGAGCGCGTGCCCGCCTTCCTTCGCGATGTCGTTCAGCCGGCGGCTTGCGCCAGTAAGCCAGGCCCCGGCAACCTCACGCACACCACGCTCCAGGTGTCGATCCTGCGTCCATCGCATCTGGCGAATGGTCGAGCGGGTCTGCTGGCTCTGGCGTTCGAGCATGATCGCGATGGCCATAGTGGCGACCATCGACAGGATGACCACCAGCGGCAACGCGAAGGCCCGCGAGCGATTCGGTCTGGTACGGCCGCGGGGCATCAGTTCGTCCCCCCGCCGACGCCCGACGTCAGGCCGTCCTCACCCGTCTCGCTGTCGGGCACTTCGTCCGCGTCGTCATCGCCAAACTCGTCGTCTTCGGCCTCGTCTTCATCCGTACCGATGGTCCAGGCCAGTTCGAAGAGCCAGGCAACGGTGACATTCTGGGCCGTCGTCAATTCGAGCTCACCGTACGCGGCCAGATCGAGTTCGCCGAGCACTTCCAGCTGATCGCGCCACTCGCCTTCCTTGAAGAATCGCCAGCGCGCCCAGACGACACTATCCATCAGCATCACAGCGCCGTCGACCATCGCCGGGTCGAGACTCTCCGACTCGATCACTTCCGCGTCCTCAGCATCGCCCGCAATCGGGACCCACCAGAAACTAAACACACGGAGGCCCAGCTCGTTGAGCCGTCGCTCGTTGCGAAAGACGAACGCACCGCGAACGGCGCCCTCCTCGTCGACCGAAGAGCCGATATCGATCGGGGCCATACCCAGTTGGGCGATCCGCATCCGCCGCTGTGTGTCGGCGTACGAGGGAATGACTGGTGGGGCGCTGAGCGCAAGCTCGAGACGCTGGGGAGCCGTGCCCTCCGGCTGGCCAAGCCCTTGTTCGCCGATGCGCACGCGCCGCACCATGGGCACGCCCTGCAAATCTGGGTCCCGCTCGAGCAGCACGCGTGGCCGGAAGTTGCGAACCGTCTCGGCGAGCGCGTCAAGCGAGGCTTGGTCTCCCTGCTCGCCCTGACCCCCGCCGAGGCCCAGGCCATCGGCCACCGCGGATTCTGCTTGTTCCTGTGCCGTGCGGGCGGCCGACGCCGTCTGTTGTTCCTGTCGAGACATGACGCGCAGCGACCCGAGCGCCCGGGTGGCGACCCGTTGCGTGCGCTGGAGCTGGAAGTTCTCCTCGGCGCGCACTTCTGCGATGTCGTCGGCTCGTTGGATCGTGTGGAACATGCCCATCGCCGCGAAGAGGATGATCGTGCCGATGACGATTGCCATCGAGAGTTCGATGAGCGTAAATCCGCGCGCCGGAGTGGCCATCAGCCACCTCCTAGCGAACCGCCACCGGGGGCCTGCGAACCGCCCGAGCGGGTCGTGGAATCTCCACCGCCCATTCGATCGATTAGCGAGTCGATACCACGCGCGAACGTGTCGGGGTTGCGGCTGGCAAGCGGATCGAGCATCCGCCGGACGACAATGCCCGGCGTGCTCGGATTGGGGGAGAATGCCCCACCGCTCTCTTCGTGCAGCCACACGCTCACGGTCAGCTCACGAAGCCGCGTCAAAGGCATGGGCGTGGACTCGTCGGTTGCGTTCGGGTCGAACACGTCGATGGGCGCAGACTCATAGGTCCAGCGATATCGGTGCCGACCATAATCGATGGGCCGCCCATCCTGGGGCATATCGTCGGGACTGTCCAGGTACATCACCACGACGCGATTGGCAACCTCGGACGCACCCGCGATTTGTTCGGCCCGCTTCTGCTGCAGCACGAGGTAGTTGAGCGCGCCGAACACGCCCATGGCCACGATGCCGAGCAAGGCCGAAGCGAGCACCGCCTCGAGGAACGTCATGCCCCGTCGGCTGCGAGCAAGATGTGCGCGCGGAGCGGACATGACGTTCTATTCCTGGTCCTCGTTCATGGTCCAGACGTTGATGTCGTCGCCCGTTGTGTACTGGCCATCCTCGCCAGCGCTGATCAGATCGAAAGGCCGGCCGTCCTGGCCCGGCGCAGCGTAGTAGAACTGGTTGTCCCAGCCGTCCAGCGGCACTTCTGCGAGATGGCCCGGCACCAACGCTGTGAGGGCGGGCGGGTACTGGTTGTTGATGCCCTGATACTCGGTGATCGCTTGACGCATCGTGGTCATGCTGGCCTTCGTCGCGGTCGTCTTGCCGCGCAAGAGCGCCGGCGCGAACGCAACGGTGGCCACGCCCATGAGCACACCGATGATGAGGATCACCAGCGTGAGCTCGAGCAGCGAGAAGCCGCGTCGTGCATGACGATAACGGGTTTGTCTGTTGGTGTTCATGTTTGCTTCCTCGGTCTCTCTTCTCGCGTCACTTCGATGCGCCCGGCGTTCAATGCCGTCGATCGACACTCGATTTCCGCTTATCCCATGTCCATATTGGCCGTTGCCGTAAAGAGTGGCAGCATGATCGCCATGACCATCGAGCCGATCATGAGGAACATAAAGATGATCAACCCAGGCTCGAGAACCGCAAGTGCGCGTGTGCTGCGCCGCTCCACCTCGTCGGCCATGTCTTCGGCAAGGCTCTCAAACGCCTCTTCCAGGTCACCGGAGCGCTCGGCTGCAATCAGCAGCTTGCGCACCGGCAATGGCAAGGCCTCAACATCCTCGATCAGTTGCGCGAGCTGCCCACCCTCAACGAGGCGACGCTGCAAGGTCTGCAACTGCTTGCGCAGCTTCGCGTGGCTCACGGTCCGATACGCCACGACGAGTGCATCAGCGAGCGTCACGCCCGAGCGCGTCATGGCGGCCATGACCGAGAAGAAGCGCGTGGTCTCTTGCGCGAGCACGAGCTCCCGCATGCCCGGCAACCGGCGGACGACGTTCCACACCGCGGTGACCACCGCCTTGCGCAAAACGATGCCCGCGATGAGCAGGCCCAGGATGATCAGGAAGAAGATGCCAAGGTTGTCGCGGATGGCCTGGCCGGCCGTCATGAGGGCGACCGTAAACCACGGCAGTTCGCTGCCCATGCTCGCCAGGCGTGAGCCGATCATCGGAACAATGAAGGTCAGCATGCCCCAGCCTGCCAAGACGCTCACGCCAAGTACGATGATCGGGTAGAACATCAGCGTGATGGCCTGGCTGCGGACCTTGACCTGCCGCTCGGCGGTCTTGGCAATCTGGGCACACGCACCACCGAGATCGCCCGTGCGCTCGGCCGCCCGATAGACAGCCGACGTCACAGGGTCGACGATGCCCACCTTGCCGCACGCGTCAGCAAACATCGCGCCACCGGCGACCTGCGACCGCACACGGCGGATGCGGTCGGCGTGGCTGGCATCGACTGCCGACGCGGTGACATCCAAGGCCTCGACCAAGGGAACGCCTCGGGAGACGAGCTGGCCTAGCACCGCATTGAACTGCTCCTGGTCCTTGAGGCCCATCTGCCCCGAACTGCCCAGCCAGCCGGGCAGCCGCCGCGACCAGACGAGCACCCGCCGCTCTCGCCCGAGCACTGAGGCGAGCGCCCGCTCGCTGGCGGCGCTGCGCACCCCCAGCCGCTTTCCGCCCTTGGAGCTGGAGGCCAGGAAGAGGTATGGGGATGGTCCCTTAGCGGCTCTGGACATTCGTGTTCCGTTCGTTCCCCTGATCGACCAATACGAGCCCGAAGCGACAGCCCTGCCGTTGCCTCCAACGGCCTGCACGAGAGTCTAGTTCGCTCTGGCCACGCCGCAAGCCCGGGGCGCGAGAGCGCCGGCTGATTGCGCGAGGCCGGTGTCCTTGGTGTCAGATTCCGCCCGGTTTGATGGCAGTCCAGGCTGGGATCCGTGATTTCTCCGTCCGTCTACCGGGATGCCGGCCGCGGCCGTCTCCGTCACGCGTCGGCGGCATCCGGTTCAGGTCGTGCGGCCTGGCATGCCCTTGAGGGATTCGGAGATCGCCGCCTCGTGCAAGGGCACGCTCGCTTCGTCCATCGCCTGCTTGGCGACCGCGAACGCCTCGGCATCAACCGACCGCCAGTCGGCCCGCGCCCGCTCGGCCATGCCTCGGACCGATTCGACCGAAGCCTCGATCTTGGTCCGCAGCTCACTCGGCAGCTGGTCGCCGACACGGTCGAGGGCCTCGTTGATCCACTTGACATCGAGCGAGGAATGGGCAATGAGGTCAACGACGCGGTGGCGGGTCATGTCGTCGCGGGCGTGCTCGATGGCTTGCGCCTCGATAGCGTCGACCTCGTCGCGCGTCAGGCCGTGGTTGGGAATGACCTGGAGCGTGGCGGTCTGGCCCGAACGCTTCTCGATGGCCGACACGCTGAGCACGCCGTTGGCGTCGACGAGGAACTCGACTTCCAGTTGCGGCACGCCGGCGGGCATCGGCGGGATGCCTCGAAGATGGAACAGGCCGAGCTGGCGGCAGTCCTCGGCCATCTCGCGTTCGCCCTGCAAGACCTTGAGCTCGATGGCGGTCTGGTCGTCGACGCTTGTGGAGAAGGTTTCCTTGGCTCGCGCCGGCAAGGTGGCGCCGGCGACGATCAGCTTGGCAACGGCGCCCCCAACCGTCTCGATGCCAAGGCTCAGCGGGATGGCATCGAGCAGCAGGCTGTTGCGGCTGCAGCCGGCGAGCGTTGACGCCTGCACCGCCGCGCCGAGCGCGACGACGCGATCGGGGTCGAGGGCGGTGTAGGGCTCGAGCCCGAAGAAGGCGCCCACCGCGCGGCGAACGGCGGGAATGCGCGTCGAGCCGCCGACCAGGACGACGGCGTCGATGGACTCGCCGCCGGGCTGCTTCGCCGCAGCCTTTACGGCGCGCTCGCACGCCGCGATGGCCCGCTTGATCATGGGTTCGATGAGTGACTCGAACTCGGCGCGGGTCACCGTGCGGTCGTACGTGCGACCGCCACCAAGGTCGATGGCGATCTCGGCCGCGTCGCGTTCGCTCAGGCGGTGTTTGACGTCCTGGGCGAACGTCAGAAGGGCGCGGCGGGTCTGCGGGGGCAGAGCCGAGAGGGCGTCGGCCAGGCGATCCGGCAGGCCGAGGTCAAACCGCTCGTTGGCCTCGGTCAGGAACAGGCCGACCAGGGCGTGGTCGGCGTCGTCCCCGCCCAGCCTCGTGTCGCCGTCGGTGGCGAGCACCTGGAAGATGGCCGGGGCGTCGGGCTGCGGACCCGGCGTGATGCGGAGGACAGAGACGTCGAAGGTGCCGCCGCCCAGGTCGAACACGGCGACCGTCGTGGGCTCGACGCTGGACCGCTGGGCCGAGCCCAGGCCGTAGGCGAGGGCCGCGGCCGTTGGCTCGCTCACGATACGGACGACGTCAAGCCCAGCCAAACGTCCGGCGTCGCGGGTTGCCTGGCGCTGCCCGTCGTCGAAGTACGCTGGCACGGTGACGACCGCCTTGGAGACGGGCACGCCCAGGGCCCGCTCGGCCTTGTCCTTTACGGCCCGCAGGATGTCTGCGGAGACTTCCTGGGGCATGCGGACGACGGGCGGGCCGTCGGCGACGGGGATGGCGACCGCGGCCATCTCGCGCGGGCCGTCGACGATCTGGTAGGGCAGGTACGGCGCATCGCCCGCAGCGTCGGCCAGGCTGCGGCCCATGAGCCGCTTCACGCTGGCGATGGTCGTTTGCGGGAACTCGACCGCCCGCTCACGCGCATCGAGCCCCACGATGGCGGCCAGCGAGCCGTCGGCCCGCGCCTCGTAGCGGACGACGCTGGGAACGATGCCCGACCCGGCGGCGTTGTCGCCCAGGATGCGCGGCCCTCGCTCGTCGGCGTAGGCGGCGAGGGAGTTGGTTGTGCCCAGGTCGATGCCGATGATGGGCGCGTTCGAGTCGGTCGGAGGCATTGGAACAGGCTAGGGGAGCGCCCAAGCGCTCTCCGGCCACCTGGGGATGACCGCGGCGCGGCTGACGCGCTACGAGCAGCCGGCGTCGAAGGCGTTGCTGAACCCAAGGAAGTCGAAGATCGTGAATTCGCCGTCGCCATCGAAATCGGCCGCGGGGTCACCGATCGCGAACAGCCCCTGGAAGATCAGGAAATCGAAGATGGTCAGCTCGCCATCGCCGTCCAGGTCTTGCGGGCAGTCGAGGCAGGCGGTGGCAATAGGATCGATCGCGACGATTCCAAGCGCGGGATCGTCGAGCCCGTCGTGGATCAGGGTCCGGGCGGCCGAGGCCGTCGGCACGCCCCAGCACACGCCGCTCGCCTCCACGCCGTGGGCCGAGTCGTTGGCGATGGCCGAGCCGGTGGTCGC
The DNA here is from genome assembly GCA_965227775.1 of Phycisphaerales bacterium. Classification (GTDB taxonomy): domain Bacteria; phylum Planctomycetota; class Phycisphaerae; order Phycisphaerales; family UBA1924; genus JAHCJI01. Next base: position 2,411,543 of record OZ245777.1, on the reverse strand, counting down.
GAGATTCGCCGAGAACCGGTTGACGGCGTCGCCCTCGGGCGACAGATCCAGACGCAACCCCGCGACGGCGTCTGTGCGCACGTGGATGGCCCCGCCCCGCCGGGCGAGATTGGCCTCGAAGCGGGTGGCCACGAGCCTGAGCTGGAAGCCCTCCTCCACGGGCCGGCCGCCGATGTTTCCGATGGCACCGCCGAAGTCGGCGCTGTTGTCCACGAATGAGGCGCCCTCGATGCGGACCTCTTCGCGCGCCGTCGAATTCCAGAAGTCGATGGCCCCGCCGCTCTCAACGGCGCTGTTGCCCTCGAACACGCCGCCAACCACGCCGAATCCCGTGGTAGTGAACTGGATCTGCATCGCGCCGCCAGAGATCCGGGCCGAATTGTCGGTGAACCGGCAGTCGACGGCCATGATCGGGCCGTAGGCCGCGCCGCCGAACGCCGCGGTGTTTGCCTCGAAGACGCACCGATGCAGCCGGGATGGGGGCTGCACGCCGATCCCCCCTCCGTCGTTGGTGGCTCCGTTGCCACGAAACCGGCAGTCTTCGATCAAGATGTCGTAGATCGAAGCCAGCATCCCACCGCCGCGAATGGCAGAGGCGTTCTCAACGAACTCGCACGCGCGCACGCTCGAGTCCCGCAATCCCTGGAGGTACAGCCCACCGCCGCTTCCCTCGCTCGAATTCTGCAGGAACGTGCACCCTACCATGATCCAGGCGGCCTCGCCGAGCAGCAGCGCCCCGCCGCCGCCGAGCCCCCGTCCTGATCGATTGGCGATGAACTCGCACGCGTCCAGCCGCACCTCCCGCGCGGCCCGGGGCCGCGGGAAGCCGGGGTTCATGTCAATCCACAGGCCGCGTCCGTTGTTCGCCACGAACCGGCACCCCACCAGCTCGTGGCTGCCGCCCTTGGTGATCACCATGCCCGGACCGGCCGAGTCGATGACCTGCAGCCGCGTCGCCCGCAGCGCCTCATCGCTCAGTCGATCCAGCTCCACGACCACGGCCGGACGCTCGGGGTTGGTCGCGCGGAAGACGACCACGTCGAACAACTCGGCGACCGCGCCGCGCATCGTCAGCGGCTCGCCCAGCACGTCGAACCGCGCGAATCGGATCGCCGAGCCGCTGCCGTCGGGCCCGGCGGCGGCGCCCGGCCGCAGCTCGACCCCGCCCGCGTGCGTGCCGGCCGCGGCCGGGCCGAATTCCACGCGGTCGCTGCTGCTGCCCACGACCAGCAGCCGGCCCGCCTCGCCCGGTTGCTCCCCGCCGATCAGCAGCCTGGACGCGGGCTCGAAGCGCACGTCGACGCCGGCGAGGATCGTGAGCGTCGCCCCGCCCACCACCTCGACGTCGCCCGAGAGCACGTACGGCGAGCCCGCGACGCTCCAGGTCGTGCTGCGATCGATCGTGCCGGAGACGGGCGTCTGAGCCCACGCCACCGCCGACGACAGGAGCACGCCCATCGCGACGAGGCCTGGCCAAGGAAACGCTCGACAACGGGCGGGGCTGGACTGCATGGCGGCTCCTGTGGTGCGAGGTGCGTTCCAATGTATCGGACCGCGTCCGAGCGCCCGGCGACATATCCGTGCGCACGCTTGGGGCACGTATTCGCTCGTGCCAGACCAAACGGGGAGCACCCGCGACTGCAACGGCGATGCCGTGCGCGGCCGCCCGATGATCGTGCTCGAACGCGTGAACCGGGCGCACCTGCGATCGGGCTTGGCGACGGCCTTGCCGGAGGTGGTCACAATCCGGCCGGACATGATGATCGATCACCCTGTCGTGACAGCCGGCCGATCTTCGATGACCGCCGTCGAGGTAGTGCTGACAGCGGACCAACTTTTCGTGACCGCCGGCGTGCGTTCTGGGACGCACGCGCTAGATCCTCGAAGGTGCCGCGCTTCAAAGGGCGGTTCTCGCCCCAACGCGACGAATCTCTTAAGGCCTCGGAGGCGGCGTCCGCCACGCGAGCGCCTGGAGCCGCTCGACCAGGGCCCGGCCGTCGACGGCCGCGGGGGTCGCCCCGGTCAGCGAGATCGCGAAGCGGCGGCGGCCCCGATCATCCTCGATGTCAATCAGCGCCAGGCTGCGGCTGGAGGACGGCGACCAGTCGGCCGAGGGGCTGATGCGCTCAGGGTTGTTGGGGTCCGAGAGCGTCGTCGGGCCGATGACGCGCCACAGGCGGTCGACCTCGGAGGGGCTCAGCCGCCGCTGGATTGGCGGGTAGGCCGTCGCAGTGGGCATCGGCTCATCGCTGGCTTGGGGCCGAGTGGGCCTGAGCTGGCGCTCGCTGACGCGGAGCGTGCCGTCGGGCTCAAGCAGGTAGACGCCCGGGACGAACCGAGCGGCGGCAATGGTGTCCCGCACGTAGACCTCGGCCCGCACGCTCAGGCCGGGCGGCGCCTGGAGCGAGGCTGGTTCGGGTTCAGGATCGGGCGACGAGCGGCACGCGGCGACGAGCAACGCGGAGGAGGCGAGCAGGATGAGCGTGCAGGCCCGATGGAGCATGGCGGAGCGTACGGCAGCCGCACGCATCGGGGAACTGTGCCAGCCCTACCCTTGGCCCCTATGGACGCAAGCCTGACATGGCTCGCCTCCCTGCTGGGAGACGAGAACGCGAATTCGCCGCTGACCGTCGACGAGATCGATGCCGCGCTGACGGCGGCCGGCTTCCCACTCGACGGAGTTGAGCCCAAGGGCGACGACGCGCTGCTGGACGTCGAGGTCACAAGCAACCGGGGCGATTGCCTGTGCCACCTGGGGCTTGCGCGCGAGATCGCGGCGATCACCGGGCGGGCCGTGACGCCTCGGGCCATCGGCGAGGTGCAGCGCGGCCCGGCGGTGGGCGAGCACCTGACCCTCGAGAACCGCTGCTCGGCGGGCGAGCGGCCGGCGTGCCCGACGTTCACGGCCCACGTGATCGTCAATGCGAAGATCGGCCCGAGCCCGGCATGGCTGCGGGAACTGCTCGAAAGCGTGGGCCAGCGGTCGATCAACAACGCCGTCGACGTCACCAACTGGCTGAACCTTGAGCACGGCAACCCGAGCCACGTTTTCGATCTGGACCGGCTTGAAGGCAAGACGCTGATCATCCGCGAGGCGACCGAGGGCGAGCCATTGGCGACGCTGGACGGCGCCTCCCGGAAGCTCGCCGCGGGCGAGATCGTGGTCGCCGATGCGGCCAAGGCGACGTCGCTGGCGGGCGTCATCGGCGGGGCCGACTCACAAGTCGAAGAGGGCACGACGAAAATCGTGCTCGAGGTCGCCACGTGGGACCCGGCCCGTGTTCGCGCGGCCAGCCGACGCCACGCTGTGCGGACCGACGCGAGCCACCGGTTCGAGCGGGTCGTCGATCCGCGGACGTGCCTGCCGGCGGCAGAGATCGCGGCCAGGCTCATCGCAGAATTGACCGGCGGCACGCTGTGCGAGGGGGCGCTCGTCGAGGGCGCGCCAATGTCCGAAGGAAGGGCCATCACGCTGCGGCCGCAGCGGTGCTCTGCGGTGCTGGGCATCGAGACGCCGGCGGACGAGATGGTGCGGCTGCTTCGCTCGGTGGATATCGACGTGCGTGTGCAGGACGATGCGCTGGCGTGCACGCCCCCACCGCACCGCGCGCACGATCTCACTCGAGAGATCGACTTAATCGAAGAGATCGCGCGGCTTCGGGGCTTCGATGCCGTCCCACTCGCCCGACGACTGGCGATCAAGGCACAGGCTCCACAGTCAGAAGAGCGGGCGATGGAGGGCATCGCCCACGCGCTGACGGCCCTTGGCTTCTACGAGGCGGTGACGTTCAGCTTCACCAGCCCGGACAAAGCGACGCCGTTCCTGCCCAGTGGCGCATCGCTCGTGAACGTTGACGACGATCGACGCGGGGCCGAGCCGACGCTGCGGCCCAGCGTGCTGCCAAGTTTGCTGACGTGCCGGCGTGTCAATCGCGACGCCCAGGTGCACCAAGACGGCGGAGTGCGCCTGTTCGAAGTTTCGGCCACGTTCTGGTCCATGAGCGAGGGCGCGAACGAGGAGTCCCGGAAGATTGCGCTGGTGGTTGATGCCGGCGGCGATGGACCGAAGGCCAAGGCCGCAGACGTGCAGCACGGCGTACGCGTCGCCAAGGCGGCCATCGAGTCGATGGTTGCGTTGTGCTACGGGCACGAGGCAAGGTTGCGCGTCGAGACCGGTGGCGAGTTGCCAGCTGCAATGGATCCTGCGAACACGGGGCGCGTGTTCGTTGATGGCGCGGCCGGCTCGATCGAGCTTGGGTATCTCGGGCTGCCCACGAGCGACACGCTCGCCTTGTTCGACTTGCAGCGGCCGGTGGTCGTGGCGGAATTCGAACTCGAGCCCTTGCTCGACGCGTACCCGCCCACGCCGCGCGTGGGCGCGCTTCCTGCGTTTCCGGGAATCGAGCGCGATCTTTCGGTCGTGGTGCCGAGCGCAACGCCGTGGGCACAGATCGAGTCGACGGTCGCAGACCTGGACCTTGACCGCCTTCGCGCCATCGCATTTGTCTGCACCTACGCCGGCAAGCAAGTGGGCGAGGGCAAGAAGAGCGTGACGCTCCGTCTGGCATTCCGCGACGACGATCGCACGCTGCGGCACGAGGAGGTCGACCCGCAGATGGAGCGGGCTGTTGGGGCACTCCGCGAAGCGGTTGGGGCGGAAGTGCGCTCGTAGTCAGTTCGCGACGATGTTGACCAGGCGGCCCGGGACGGCGATGACCTTCCTCACGGTCTTGCCTCCCAACAGCGGCTTGATCTCGTCGTGGTCCAGTGCGATGGACTCCAGACGCTTTGCATCGGCGTCGGCCGGCACCATGATGCGCGCCTTGACCTTGCCCAGAATCTGCACCGCGATCTCGACCTCGTCGTCGACCAGCTTGCTCTCGTCGTACTTGGGCCACGCACTGTCGTAGAGCGTCTGCACCTGCTGGCCGGCGTGATCGACCCCGCCCAGACGCTCGTGCAGCTCGTCGGCCGTATGGGGCGCGAAGGGCGCGAGCGTCGCGGCGACCCGGCGTGCCTGCTGCTGGGTGAAGATCGGGCCGTCACCGGCCTTGCTGGTTGCCAGATTCACTAGCTCGATCATCGCGGCGATGGCAGTGTTGAAGCTCAGGCGTTCGATGTCGCCCTCGACCTTCGCGATCGTGCGGTGGAGCTGCTTGTCAACGTCGGCGTTTTCGGCGTCAGCCAGGCGGGGCTCGCCGGTTTCCTCGTCGACGATCAGCCGCCAGAGGCGCTGCAGGAAACGGTGCAGGCCCATGATGTCCCGGGTGTTCCAGGGCTTGGATGCCTCGAGCGGGCCCATGTACATCTCGTAGATGCGGAAGGTGTCTGCTCCGAAGTCGGCGATGACGTCGTCTGGGTTCACAACGTTCTTGAGGCTCTTGGACATCTTCGCGATGGTCTGCATGACCCGCTCACCGGTTGCCTTCTCGACGTACTCGGGCGCATCGTCGGTGCCCACGTTCTCGACCTGATCGGTCGGCACCAGCGTCTTGTCCTTTCGCTGATACGCGAAACTGGTGATCAGGCCCTGGTGGAACAGCTTGCGGAACGGCTCGGGCGAGTCGACGTAGCCCAGGTCGTAGAGCACCATGTGCCAGAAACGTGCGTACAGCAGGTGCAGAACGGCGTGCTCGGACCCGCCAATGTAGAGATCGACACCGCGATCGCCCAGCCAATAGGCCTGGGCATCCCTCGACACGAGCGCATCGTCGTTGTGCGGGTCGGCGTAGCGCAGGTAATACCAGCAGCTTCCGGCCCAGCCGGGCATGGTGTTGGTCTCGCGGAACACGACGGTTTCCGGATCGAGCGCCGAGCATCCGGCCTCGCCCGCACTAGTGCGCACCCAATCGTCCGCCTTGGCGAGCAACGGCTGGGGGTCCTCGCTCTCGGCGGGCTCGTAGTCGGCGATATCGGGCAGCTTCAGCGGTAAGGCGGCGTCGTCGAGCGGATAGTGATCGCCCGACTCGGTGAAGACGATGGGGAATGGCTCGCCCCAATACCGCTGGCGACTGAACAGCCAGTCGCGTAGCTTGAAGTTCGTGCGTCTGCGGCCGATGCCGGTTTCATCAAGCCAATCGGTGATCTTGGCTTTGGCTTGGCCCGTGGGCACGCCATCCAGCGAGATGCTCGAACCCTCGACACTGGCGCTCGAGTTTGCGGCATAGCCGTTTCCGTCGTAGGGCTGGCCCTGGCTGGCAAAGTGGGTGCCGTTGACAAAGGTCTCACGCAGCTTGGTGAACTCGTCGCCAAACAGGCTGTTTATCGTGTCGAGCCATTGGCCACGAACGGCGCCACGCCAGCGTTCGGTGTCGGCTAGGTCCGCTGGGTTGGCTTCAACGAGGCTCTTGCGGTCTTCGGGCACCGGGCTATCGCCGCGGCGGTTCATGCGCACGTGCGTGAGCGCGTGGTCGAAGTCTTTCGGCGCTACGTCGTTGCTCGTGACATAGCCCAGCATGTCAGCCAGCGTGGTCTGCCAGCCGTCGTCGCTCACCTCGGCCTGCGTGGCGTTGGCCGAGTAGTACGCCATCGCCGAGATCGCTAGTGGGTACACCACATCGCGGATGGTCAAGCCGAACTTCTCGGCGAAATCGAAGTCGCGCTCGTCGTGGGCTGGCACGGCCATAATCGCGCCGTAGCCGTAGCCCATCAGGACATAGTCTGCAACGTACACCGGCACGCGCTCGCCGGTGACGGGGTTGATCGCGTGCAGCCCTGTGAAGACGCCGGACTTCTCCTTCGCGGCCTGGCGATCGACATCGGCGGTGTTGCGCGCTTTCTCGGCGTACGCGCGCAGCTCGTCGGCGGGTGTCTCGGGCCGCGGCGTGCGCAGGACGGCATCGACCACCGGATGCTCGGGAGCGATGACCACGAACGTCGCGCCGAAGATGGTGTCGGGACGCGTAGTGAACACGCGCAGCGCCGGCGGCAGATCGGCATCGATCTCTGGATCGCTCGTGTCGATGTCAAGCGCGAAGTCGACTTCGGCGCCCTCGCTCTTGCCGATCCAGTGGCGCTGCTTACTCCGCGTGTCTTCGGGCCAGTCCAGCCCGTCGAGCCCTGCGAGCAGCCGCTCCGCGTAGGCGGTGATGCGCAGCATCCACTGCTTCAGCGGCTTGCGGAAGACCGGGTGGCTCCCGCGCTCGCTGCGGCCGTCGATGACTTCCTCGTTGGCCAGCACGGTGCCCAGCTTGGGGCACCAGTTGACGGTCTGCTCGCCGACGTAGGCCAGCCGCTGATCGTCGATTACGGCACGCTGCTCGCCGGGCTCGAGTTCGTGCCAGCGCCGGGCCGTCCCTGGTTCGCCACCCAGTGCTGTGAGCGTCTTACTCGTCCGCCCCACATGGATGAGCCTGCCGTCTCCACCAATGCGCAGATCGCCGCTCTCGAGCTCGCTCCGCAACTCAGCGATCGGCCGCGCCTTGTTTTGCCACGGGTCGAACCAGGCGTCGTAGAGCTTCAGGAAGATCCATTGCGTCCAGCGATAGAAGCCCTCGTCGATGGTCGCGACCTCGCGCGACCAGTCGTAGGCGAAGCCGAACCGCTGGAGCTGCCGGCGGAACGTATCAATCGTGCCACGGGTAAAGGTGGCGGGGTGCTCGCCGGTGTTAATCGCGTGCTGCTCGGCGGGCAGGCCGAACGCGTCCCAGCCCATGACGTGCAGCACGTTGTGGCCGGCCATCTTCTTGTAGCGGCCCAGGATGTCGGTGGCGGTGTACCCCTCGGGATGGCCCACGTGCAGCCCGGCACCCGATGGATACGGGAACATGTCGAGCACGTAGTACTTCGGCCGGCTCGCATCGAAGCCGCGCTCACCGGGGTTGGGGCGGTGGTAGACGCCCGACTCGAGCCATCGCGCCTGCCATTTGGGCTCGATGGTGTTGGCCAGAGCCGCGTTGTAGCGGTGCGCGGGCGTAATAGAACTGGTCGAGGCGGTTTCGGTCATGGTGGCCCTCGTTCGGGCCGGCATGGTAGGGAGGCGGCGGGTACCAGAGCCCTCTAGAAGCGGAATTGCAGCCCGGCGTATAGGCCCTGGTAGGAGCCGTTCCACTCGAACTCGTTCGTGCCGCTGCCCTCGTTCAGGCCGAAGATCGTGCTGCGATAGCCGATCTGCGCCCCGAAGTAGTCGACCGGACGCCACTGAAATCCGACGCCAATGTCCCAGCTGTACGCGCTGGCATCGAGCGGCCAGGCGCCGAAATTCGTGTAGAGGTCGATCGTGACGTCCTCGAACATGCTGAAGCCGGCCTTGAAACCTGCGTGCGGCTCGAAGAACGTGCGATCGTCGGTGTAGCGGCCGCCCGTGTCAAGGTTCTCGACCTCGAACTCGAAGTCATAGATGCGCACGCCAGCCTCGGCGTCCAGCCGGAATCGGACCTTGTGGCCGACCGCGTCCTTGCGCGGGCTGATCGGGCGGTCGACGATGGTGCGAGCGAGCCTCAGATCGATCTGGGCGTACGTGTGGGCGATGCTGGTGCGCTGGCCATCGGCAACCGAGAGCGTGCCGAGCGTCAGGTCTTCGTCGGCGGTCGCGATCTGGCCGTCGATGTCGTAGAAGAGGCCGATCGCGTTGATCCGCCACGGCCCGTTTCGCAAGCTGATGTCGAAGCCGGGCATGAGACGGGGTGCATCGAGGTTCAGGTCTTCGAGTTCGACGAGCGAGCCGCGGACCGAGCCGCCAGGCAGACGAATCTCGCCCGCGGGAGCCGTGAAACGAACCAATGGCTCGACCTGGACCGTCCAATCGACTGTCTTTGCGGCTTCGGGAGCGGACTCGACCGCTTCGGCTTCCTGGTGCACGAACCGCAGCCCCCCGGGCCGCTCGGCGAGGCACGTCGAAACCAGGGTCGCCAGTGCGACGAGAGTCGAGATGGCTCGAGGCTGCCAGTTCACGCCGGCTCCTTGGCGTTGCGGAAAGATCGGGCCGTTCGGTACGTGCGGGAACTCTCGGGCGTTCCCGGGCCGCAGGGTACCATGCCCCCGTGCCCCCAGCCGGGGCGGTTCCGCCATGTCGACCCCACCACCACACCCCGAACCCCAGGATGCTGGCGACGAGATCGTGCTCGCCCCGGGTGCCACCGTGCCCGCCTCGGCCCTGCGTTTTCGGCAAAGCCCGGCGTCCGGACCGGGCGGCCAGAATGTGAATCGGCGGCACACGCGAGCCGAGCTGCGGGTCGGCCTGCTCGACATCCGCATGCCGGTTCGCGCCCGAAAGCGGCTGCGAGACCTTGCCGGCGAACGCATGACCGCCGACGGCACGCTCATTCTCACTTGCGAGCGAACACGGTCCGCCCGCCGTAACCAGGAGGAGTGCCTGGAGCGGCTGAAGGACCTCTGCCGCGAGGCCATGATCGAGCCCAAGCGGCGGATCCCGACCCGTCGGTCGCGGGGCGCCAACGAGCGCCGTCTCGAGGCCAAACGCCAGAACGCCGAACGCAAGCGGCGACGCAGCGGGCCAGGTCCCGAGGGCTGATCTACCCTCGCTGCGTGCTGGTCCTTGCCATCGAAGCGACGAATCCCAATGTGCCGACGCCCGGCGTGCTGCTCGCGCGGTACGGTGAGGATCCCAACTCGGGCGCTGTCGAGATCCTGGCGCGGGAATCACTCGCGACGGCTGGCCGCAACGACGACGTTCTGCTGCCATCGATCGCCGGGCTCTTCGAGGCAGCCCGACGCTCGCCAAGCGATCTCGATGAGGTGTTGGTCTCGATCGGCCCCGGTGGGTTCACGGCGACGCGGCTGGCATGCACCGCCGCGGCGGTGATCGCGGAACTCTCAGGAGCGCAGGTTCGCGCAGTCGACACCGTGCGCGTTGCAATTGAGACCGCATTCCAAGAGCGGTCGGATCTCGGACCAACCGTGGTTGCGATGGCCTCGAAGCGCGATAGCGCGTTCATCGCACGTTTCCAAGAAGGCGATCGAGCCAACCTTGGTCCCAACCGTGCCGTCGGCATCGAAGGGTTCGAAGAGATCCTGTTACCGGGCGACTGTTTGTTGTTTGAGGGCCATCTGCCCGAATCGATGCTCGAAATAGCCTCCAAGCGACGGGCCGAGTGCATCCCGATGCGGTTGACGGCGGATGGGCTCTTGGCCAGTCGCAATGTGGGCCAGGTTGTACCGGCTGAGTTGCTGCGACCGATCTATCCGCGCGAGCCGGACGCCGTCACGCAATGGCGCGAACGTTATGGGCGGGCGCCCGGCGACGCCTGATAATGTTCGATGGGTAGTTTTCGGGCTTGATTTTCCTGCCTACATTGCGACTTCTTAGGTTTCTACGGCGCTCGTGGACGCAACCGTGTGAAGTTGGGCAAAGTATGCGTCGATAGCCAACTCGTCCGGTGATGTGTGCGGACGGGAGATACAGCGTGGCTTCGCAAGATCAACAACAACCCGACTGGACAGAGAAGAAGGTCTTTACCACCGGCGAAGCCGCGTCTGTCTGCCGCGTCAGCCAGCAGACCATCATCCGCTGCTTCGACAACGGTCGCCTGCACGGCTTTCGCGTGCCGGGGTCCAAGTTCCGCCGGATTCCGCGTGACGAGCTGCTGCGCTTCATGCGAGAGAACAACATCCCGACCGACGCGCTGGAGGGATCGCGTCGCCGCGTGCTCATCGTCGACGACGACCCGCAGATCGTTGACTTGTTGCACGAGATGTTGCGGCGTGATAGCCGCTTCGAGATCGAGACCGCCTCGAACGGATACGACGCCGGCCTGCTGACCGAGCGGTTTCGCCCACACCTGATCGTCCTCGATTACATGCTGCCCGACATCAACGGCGACGTCGTGTGCGAGCGTGTGCGCGACAATGCGGATCTGCAGAACACGAAGATCCTCTTTGTTTCGGGCGTGATCGAGAAAGATCGGATCGACCGCCTCTTGCGCGCCGGAGGCAACGGGTTCCTCAAGAAGCCGTTCACGGTGTCAGCGTTGCTCGACGAGATTTCTCGGCTGCTCGGCCTCTCGCCGGTGCGGACCTGATCTTCGACGCGAGGCGCCCCATGGTGAACGCCGCACGCCCCGACCCAAACGAGCAGTCGCACCAGGTCGAGCTGGTCCTCCAGCAGATCGAACAGTTGCCGACGCTCTCTCCGATCGCCCAACGCGTCCTGCGATTGGGTAGCGCTTCCGATGCGGACCTTACGGACGTAGTTCGGATCATCCAGAGCGACCCCTCGCTCACCGGGCGCGTGCTCTCGATGTGCCAGCGAGCCGAGCTTGGCCTTGGCGATCGCGTGACGACCGTCGAGCGGGCGGTTGTCATGCTGGGGTTCGAGGCCGTTCGTGCCGCGATCCTGAGCGTGGCCGTGTACGACACGCTCTCTTCGTATGCCGGCCAGTTGGAAGAACGACCTGAAGCCGAGACGTTTCGGCACGATGCGTTCTGGCGGCACTGCGTTGCCTCCGCGTGCGCCGCAGACGAGATCGCTCGGACGCACCCGAAGCTCGGAGTATCTCCGGACGAAGCGTTCGTCGGCGGGCTGCTGCACGACGTCGGGAAGCTCGCGCTCGATCTCGTGCTGCCGCGTACCTACGGCAAGATCATGCGCTTGGCCGAAGAGCGCGGGCTCGCGGCTTCGGACGCAGCCAACCGCATCATCGGCATTAACCATCACACCGCGGGCAAGCGGCTTGCCGAGCATTGGAACCTCCCGCTCGAGATCCAGGATTCGATGTGGCTATACAGTCACCCGCCCGAGGCGATGGGAGAGCTTCGCAATCGCTCACTGGTCAGCGTCGTGGGAGCCGCCCACCGGCTGGCCCGGGCACTGCACCTGGGCTGGAGCGGCGAGTGCGACTCGCTGCCGCAACTCGAGACGATCGCATCGGTGTACGGCCTGGATGGCCCCATGCTCGAGCGAATCGGTGCCGGCTTGCACGAAGCAGTCGCCGCCCGGTGCGCCGATCTCGGGCTCGATGGGCCGCACAGCCCCGGGCTCTTGCTCGACTCCATCTCCCAGGCCAACGCATGGCTCGGCCGCGCCCACGGACGCCTCGAAAAGCAAGCCGATCTCGCCGGTCGCTGTGAGCGGACGCTGCGGGCGGTCTCCAGATTCCTGGCAGAGCAGCCCGGTGGGAAGGGTCTGACGAGCACGCTGGCGGCTGTCGGTCGCTCGGCGGCAGACGCGTTTCAGGCCGACCGAATGGCAATCCTGATGAAACGGAGCCCAGCCGATCCATGGCGTCTGGACTGGCTCTCGACCGCGGGCGAGACGACACGCGCCGCTTCGCTGACCGAGCCGGTGGGTGCCGATCGGGTGGCTCAGGCGTTGGCAGAGCTCGGGCGATCAATCGATGCGCCGCTTTCGATGACCCCCCTCGAGTCCTGGCTTCGCGGTGCCGCTTCAGGGTACTTCGAGGAGCCCGAGTCGATCCGCCTTGTGCCTTTGACGCCCGGGCGCGTGAGCGATGCTCCCGCCGTCGCGATCCTCCATGATGGATCCGATGCACTCGAGCAGCAGCGCGCCCTTATCGAGGTCTGGGCATCCTCCGTGGCCGCGGCGGCCCGCCATGAATCCGCGCGTCGCCTCGGCGAACGGCTTGCCGAAGCGAATCGCGCGCTCAGCGCCGCCCAGGATCGCCTGAGCGAAGCGCAAGCGATGGCAAGGCTCGGCGAGCTGGCGGCCGGTGCCGCGCACGAGATGAACAACCCGCTGACGGTCATCAGTGGTCGGGCGCAGTTGCTGCACGACTCGGCGGCCGACGAATCGGTCCGCAGCGCCGCTAGCGCCATGGTCGGGGCTTCGCATCTGTTGTCCGATCTGATCAGCGCGCTGCACATGTTTGCCGATCCGCCCAGGCCCGAAGCCAGCACCACGGATGTGAAGCATCTCACCAAGGCGGTGGCCAGGAGTGTCCGCGATCGGATGGGCTCGGGCCTTGATCTCTCGGTTGATGTGTCGGGTGCTCCGAAGGAGGCCGTTGTCGACGAGGGCTTGGTGCAACGCATCCTCACCGAGATGCTGGTCAACGCGGCCGAGACTGGAGCACCAGCCACGCTGAGCGTTCGGATCGATCCGCTGGATGAGTGCCTGGTGTTCGAGGTGTCCGATCGAGGCCCAGGCTTGAGCGACCGCGCCCTCCGCCACGCGTTCGATCCGTTCTTCTCGGAGAAGCCCGCCGGAAGGCAGCCCGGGCTTGGGCTCGCGCGGGCCAAGCGGCTCGCCGAACTCATGCAAGGAACGCTCACCATCGCCAACGGGCGAGACATCGGAGCCGTCGCGACGCTTTCTTTGCCAGCGTCGGCTGTCGGTAACTCCATGATTGGCAATGACTTCGGCGCAAGCCAGCACCCAGAAGTCGTCGGCTGACCCTGCAATCGCGTTGATTGGATTGGATTGGCCCCGCAATGCGGTCGATCCATGCACAGAACGAGCGGGTCCATCGGAGGGGCCCGCCCGCGACGCGAGGATTGCACGGAGAGCCCGCCCAATGGCCCACGCTGCCCCAGACCCCTTCAACAAGCCGTCCAAGGCCGCTCCCGCGAGCAGCCCAGCGACGGAGCAGACGAGCCGCGTGGCGGTCGTCGCCGATCAGCGGGACGTTGCCCGACTCCTCGCGTCGCAAGCGAAGGCGGCCCTTGGCGTATCGCCCGTCGTTCTGACCTTCGATGAAGCCGACGACCTCTTTGCCATCCGCCCGGATCTCGTGCTCGTGGCGGCCGATGACGACGGCACCCGCTGGCGTCTGCTGGCCGAGGAATTCGAGGGCGTATTCCGCTTGGCCCTCGCTTCGTTCACGCCAACGGTGGACGACGCAGCCGAAGCGATGCGTCTCGGGATGAGCGACCTGCTCGTCCTCGATGCGCCCAAGCGCGAGCTAGCGCGGCGCATCGGCGTCATGGTCACTCGTGCTCCGCGGCGCCGCGGCCCGGCACCCAAGCCCCTGACGCTGACACCCACACCTACGAATGCGAGCGACGTGGTCGATACCGACCTCGTGACCGTGCGAGCGGAGTTCGGTGTGCTCGCACGGCTGGAACTCGACGTCGAGAGCCTGTTGCGCACGACGCTCGAGTACGTACTGCACAAGATCGGGCCGACCAACGCGGCGGTGTTCCTTCCGACCGCCGGCGATGAGTTCACGCTTGGGGCCTACGTAAACTACGACTGTCCCAAGGACTGCGTCGACATGCTGCTCGACCACGTGGCCGCCTCGGTGGCGCCGGCGATCGAGTCGGACCCCACCCTGCGTGTGCATCGTGGTGACGACGCCCTCGATGAGCTCATGGGCGAGCACGCCGCGTGGCTCACCGGCTGCGAGGCAGTGACCTTCGCAGCCGAGCACGACGGCGAGATGCTTGCGGCCGTGGCCCTGTTCCGGGATGATCGGGATCCGTTCGATGCCACGACGCTGCGCCGCCTAGGCGTGATCGGCGACATCATGGCCCAGCAGCTCGCCCGGATCATCCGGGTCCACCACCGCCACATCCCCATGGACCAGTGGGAAGAGAACGAGGGCCACAGCGACGAGCCGCCGATGGCCGCCTGAGATCGGCTCCGCCGGGGTCTCCACGGCGGTAAACTTGTGGCTGGAGGACCGCCCCGGACATGTTCGTCCAACTCGACCACGAAGCCCCCGCGGGCACAGACGACCCGGAGCCGGCGAGTCCGGCCGAAGAGCCCCCCGAACGCTCACAGGGCCTCTCCGTAGACCTCTCCATTAGCCGAGATGCCTGCTCCGCCTTCGACCCCTCGAAGCGTGCGTGGCTTATTGGCCATACCGCGCGAATCAGCGAGCAACTGGACCTTGAGGGCGAGCTACGCGTGCGCATCGTGGGCGACTCCGAGATGGCCGCCGCCCACGAACGACACCTCGGCGACCCCACCACCACCGACGTGCTGACGTTCGATCTGGCTGATGGTGCAGCGGCCCGGGGCGCACCCGTGGACGCGGACCTGATGGTCTGCATCGACGAAGCAGGGCGACGGGCCCGCCAGCACGGTCACACTCTCGAACGCGAACTACTGCTCTACGTCGTGCACGGCCTGCTGCACTGCCTGGGACACGACGACCACGACGAGGCCTCGTACCAGCGGATGCACGCGTTGGAGGATGAACTCCTCGAGGCGGTCGGCGTCGGAGCCACGTTCTCGCCCACACGCGGAGGCGGCTCCGCATGAGCGCGATGGTGTGGTTCTGGATCGCCGTCGGTGCGGCCTTCGTGGGCTGCGTGTTCGCCATCCTCCATCAGACGCTCCGGCACGCCCACCGCGTCGCGGGTGAAGACTGGCTTCGCGGCATCGCCGACGATGCGAGGCGAGCACAAATCCGCTCAATCCTCGATCGCGCCGACGTGTCGGCAGGCGCAATCGCCCTGCCGCGCATCGCATTCAGTCTGCTCGTGCCGGTAGCTGTCGTACTCCATCTGGCGATGTTGCTGGATCCTCCCGAATCGGGAAGCGGCGTCGAGATCGGGTGGGTGTCGCTCGTGCTGGGCATCGCGATCGCATCGCCCGTCCTGTGGGTGTCCAACATGGCCTTGCCCGCCGCGATCGCCCGGCACGCGTGGGGACCAACGCTGCGGGCAACCGCGCCGATCATCCGAGGCCTCTTGATTCCGCTGCGACCCTTCGCGGGCGCGTATCTGTTCTTTGACGAGGTTGTCCGCCGCCTCGCGGGTGCCGATAGCGAGGATACGGCCGAGGCCGAGATCCTGAGCGCCGTCGAGCAGGCCGAGCGATTCGGCGGCGTGGACGAGACCGAGCGCGACATGATCGAGGCGGTCGTCGAATTTCGTTCGACCAGCGTCGACGAGATCATGACGCCGCGCACGGCCATCGAGGCGCTTGAGTACACCGACGACATTTCCGACGTGAAGCGGTACGTGCGCGACAGCCACCACAGCCGGATACCGGTGTACCGCGAGAACCTCGACACCATCGCCGGCTTCCTGTACGCCAAGGACCTGCTGAAGTGGCTGGCCGAGCCCGGAAACGGCCACGCGGAGCACTTCCATCTCCAGGACATTCTCCGCACGGCCCTGTTTATCCCCGAAACGAAGACGGTGCGAGAGCTGCTCCGCGAAATGATCCAGAGCCGCGTGCACATCGCGATGGTCGCCGACGAGTACGGGGGTACCGCCGGCCTCGTCACGATCGAAGACATCGTCGAGGAGGTCTTCGGCGAAATCCACGACGAGTACGAGGACGCGCCCGAAGACGAGCCCGAGGTCAAGATCGACCTCGAGCGACGGACGGCCGAGATCGACGCGCAGGCCCACATCGATGACGCGAACGACGCGTTGCGGCCGCTCAACGTCGTGCTGCCCGAAGAGGATGATTACGACACGGTGGGCGGCTACGTCTCGACCCGGCTCGGCCGCATTCCCGACATCGGCGACGCCTGGGTGGAGGGCGAGGTGCGGCTCATCGTGACCAGCGCCGAGCAGACCCGCGTTCGGCGGGTGAAGCTGGAACTCGTCGGCGAGCCCGCAGCGGTCGCGCAGGACGAGCCAAGCCGGACCGACGCCGACGAGGCTTGACTCGGGCTCGTGGTCGCGCTTTGCTCGGCAATGCGCATCATCGGCGGCCAATTCAAGCGGACGATCCTGAAGGGCCCGCCCGACGACAAGACCACCAGGCCCCTGCCCGACCGCGTGCGCGAGTCGATCTTCAACATGCTGCAGGGGCACATGGTCGAAGGGCCGAGCGTGTTCGATGCGTTCGCGGGCACGGGCTCGTTTGGCCTCGAGGCCCTCAGCCGCGGTGCCGAGCGAGTGGTCTTCGTCGAGCGTGACCGCAAGATCCGAGAGATCCTGAGAACGAACATCGCCAAGCTCGACGCGGTCCGCGCGACCGAAGTGGTCGAAGGGGACGCGCTTGGGCCGTTGGCGTTCGCGCGGTGCCCGAACCCTGTCACGGTCGTCATGATGGACCCTCCCTACCCGCTGGCTCGCGACCCGCAAAGCTGGCGCCGCGTGCTCGCGCAGGCGGGCAAGCTGGTGCAAAAGCTCACCGACGACGGCTACCTCCTGCTGCGCACGCCGTGGCCTTTTCTGCAGTTGCCCGAGACCGAATCGCCAGAGCTCGAACCCCGCCGCGGCAAGCACAAGCCCGAGAAGGAAGAGGTCATCTCACTCAACCTGGACGACGGCTCGCTCGACACGCAGGACATCGACGAGATCGAGGCCATGTTCGAGGCCATCGCAGCCGGCGAGGTCATCGAAGAAGGCGCGGACGGCCCGCAGTTCATCGATGGGCCCCTGGAGATCGAGGGGGCCGTCGGGCCGGAGACCCACGAGTACGGGACGACGGCGGTGCATTGGTATCAGAGGGCGCAGTAAAAACCCACGTCCGAAGTCGTGGGCAGGTCGATTCACCCGTGGGCTTGAGAATCAGCCCAGCGCCGCGGCGCCCGACACGATCTCGTTCAGCTCGGTGGTGATCTGGGCCTGGCGAGCGCGGTTGAACTTGCGCTTCAGGGCCTTGCCCATCTTGCCGGCGTTGTCGGTCGCGGCCTTCATCGCCACCATGCGGGCGATGTTCTCGCTGACCACGGCGTCGTTGAACGCCTGGAACAGCGTGGTCTTGACCGTCTCAGGCAGCAGCTCGGCCAACAGGCCCTCGGCGTCTGGGCTGAACTCGTATTGTGCCGAGAAGCCCTCTTCCTGCTTCTCAACGGCCGGTGGCTTGAGCGGCAGCAGCGGCACGATCGTCGGGCTCTGCCGAGCGACCGAGATGTACCGCATGTAGATCAGGTTCACGCCGGTGATGCGTCCAGCTTCGAAGAGCTCGATGTAGTGCTGGGCCAGTTCCTGGACGTCCTCGAACTCGGGCCGATCCCCGAACTGCGTGTGGTGGCGGTGGACGTTCACGCCATTGAATTTCATGAACGCGACGCCCTTCTTACCCACGACCTCGACGCGCGGGTCGCTGGCGCCCTCAGAACGCAGCTGCTTGATGGCGGTGCGGAGGACCGAGCCGTTGTACGGGCCGCACAGGCCGCGATCGCTCGTGATGACCAGCGTGAGCGGGCGGGCGTCGTCCTTGAAGCCGCCCTCGGGGCCCTCGATCAGCGGGTGGCTGACGTTGCCGGCGGTGGCGGCAAGCTCCTGGACCAACTCGAAGATGCCCTCCGTGTAGGGCTTGGTCGCCTCGGCCCGGCTCTGGCTCTTGGCAAACTTGCTGGTGGCGATCATCTGCATCGTGCGGGTAATCCGCTGGATGTTCTTGACCGCCTTGATGCGCTTCTTGATCTCGCGGGTCTTGGCCATAGGCGGCGAGTATAGGCGGATTGAGGGTCTGCAGGGGGTTCGGGCGAAGCCCACAGCAGCCCAAACAGACGCCGGTTTTCAATCTGCGCGGGCCGCGATGGCAACCAAGACCGGGGCGGGCAGTATCGAAGGTCGTTCCGCCCACGCCTGCCCGGCACACCGTGGTGGAACTGAGCAACGGGTCTGAACCGGGAGTCCACGATGAACACGCAGAATTCGCCTGGCTTCGGTACCTCCGACGGTCGCAAGCGGCGCAAGGTGGCAATGGGCACGGGTGCCCTTGCGGCGGTGCTGACCCTGGCCGGGCAAGCAGCCGCCATCGGCCAAGACATCGAGCCTCGGCTCCAGTATCCGGGCGCAGCACTGCCCGGCGGCAGCCCCCTCGTAGGCGACTTTAACGGCGATGGCCGAGACGACCTGGCCTCCTTGGGTACGGTCCTGCAGATGTACTTCGCCGGGGATGGCGCGTTGCTGGAGCCGCAGTCCGACGGGGGCGGTGCGGGCAGTGCTCCCGTCGCGGGCGACCTGGACAACGACGGCGATCTCGACTTCATCGGCGTTGGCTCCACTTCGCTGGCAATCCGGCTGAACGACGGGGCGGGCAGCTTCTTCAGATCGAGCCAAGCAGTGGGCGTGGGGCTCACCGGTGTCGACCTGGGCGATTTGAACGGCGACGGAATCCTCGACGCGATCGTCATCGACGGAAGGAACAACGAGGTCATCCCCGTGTTCGGCCGTGGCGATGGGACGTTCACCGACCCCGATGTCCGCTACCCGGTAACGGACACGCCCCGCGGTGTGCTCGTGGCCGATATCGATGGTGACGGGCACGCTGATGTTCTGGTCGCCGAGCGGTTTGACGCCTCGCTCAGCCTGTTCGTCGGAGATGGAACGGGAACCCTCTCGTTCTCCCGCGAGTTCTTGCTCGGACCGAGCCCGAACGCCCTGGAGTTCGTCGACATCGACGGCGATGGTTTCCGCGACATCCTCGCCACAACGGCAAACGACCTCTCCTTGATCCGCGGGCTCGGCGCAGGCACGTACGCCGAGTTCGAGAGCTTCCCCGCCATCGGGACGGGCACGGGCCTAGCGCTCGGCGATCTCGACGGCGACGGCGACTTGGACGCGGTTCGCACGGCCACGTCGTTCGCCACCGGCGGGCAGGCAACGGTGTTCATCAATGATGGCACAGGCGGATTCACCCCGCTCCCCTCTCAGCGTGTAGGAAACGTGGCCGGGCTCGCGGAACTCATCGACGCCGATGGGGACGGCGATCTAGACCTTGCCACATCCGGAACGGGCATGACCGTGCTGCTCAACGACGGCACCGGCCGGCTTCGGGGCGTGCAGTCATTGGACGCGCCTGGCCTGATGGTTGATGCTGCCGCTGCAGATTTCACCGGCGACGGCCTGCCCGACCTTGTGTCGTCAAATCGCGGCGTGCCGGGATCTGTGGCGTTGCACGTTGCGTTGCCCGGCGGTGGCTTCGCGGATCCGATTACGTTCGAGACCGGCGCCGACGCGCTGGGCATCGACGTGGCCGACTTCGACGGCGATGGCCGGCTCGACGTGGTGACATCCAGCTTCTTTGCGGCGAACTCGGCCGTTCTGCTGAATACGGGCGGTGCATTCGCGACGCCGATTCTGATCCCCAACAGCGGCTTTCCCTACGACGTGGCCACGGGCGACGCAAACGGCGACGGGATCGCCGACGTCGTTGCGCCGAGCTGGGGCGCCAGCAACCTCACGCTCGCCCTTGGCAACGGCGACGGCACCTTCCAGCCGGGACAGATCTTCTCCGCGGGACGCCAGACCAGGGGCGTGGACTTCGGCGACTTCAACGGAGACGGCATTGCCGACATGGCGACGGCCAATGCTGCCGAGCCCAACGCAAGCGTGTTCTTGGGCACCGGCGGCGGCACGTTCCAGGAAGCCCAATCAATCGACATCGGCTTTGGGCAGGACCACATCGCCGCGGGCGACGTCGACGGCGATGGTTTCGATGACATTGCTGTTGTCAACGCCTCAGGCGGGGCCGCAGCGCTCGTCTTCGGCGGGCCGGATGGCCTCGCAGTGAAGGACCAGTTCAACGTCGACGGCCTCAATCGACGGCCCACCATCGCCGACGTCAACGGCGATGGTACGGCAGACTTGCTGCTCACCGACGCACAGAACGGCTCGGTGTACATCGTGCGCGTGCGGAGCGATCGATCGATGGAGCCCACGCTGCGGTTCACCGCCGGCCTGGGAACCACCGCTGTTGCGGTCGCCGACCTCAACGATGATGGCCACCCCGACCTCGCCATCGCCAACAAAGACGAGCAGACCATCAGCGTGCTGACGGCAAACGCCGTGGCCTGCCGGGCCGACTTCGACGGCGACGGAGACCTCACGCTGTTCGATTTCCTGGCCTTCCAGAACGCCTTCGCGACCGGCGACCCCCGTGCCGACTTCGACGGCGACGGCATGTTCACACTGTTCGACTTTTTGGCGTTCCAGAACGCCTTCGACGCGGGTTGCGACTAGTTCTGTTGCGCTCCAGGTTCGTCGGCCTTGGCCCCCATCGACACGGTGACCATTGGCACCACGTTCTCCTTCGGCTCGAGAGCCAACCCGAGTTCGTCGCGGAGCTTCCGCTGCATCAGCTCCAGGTCGTTGGCGTCCGTCGAGTCGAATGCGGCGTGTACGCCGAAGTCGACGGCGTACCGTGCTTCGAGGTCAAGGTCGGCATCGAGCGGAGCACCAAGCACGCCCTGCAGCCACCAAGCGAAGGAGTGCATGTTCGCCGCCGCCGAAGTAAACGTGAAGCTCGAGCTGCTGTAGCCACCCGGCTCGATGGGGTCGGCCTCCTGCATCTTGATTCCACCCTCGGCAGCACGCAGCTTGAATCCCCGGACGTTCCGGTCCTCGACCGTGGCGTCCATGCCCATGCCAGAGAGCACCACGCTGCGAATCGTCGCACGTTGATCACCGAAGGTCGCCTGGGGCAAGCGAACGATGAGATCGTAGTGCTGGGCCTCATCGTCGACGTAGCCCTCGGGCATCGTCACCTGCCAGGGCTGGACTTTGAAGACGTAGGTAATGAGTTCGAGCGGGCTCGAGTCGACGCTGGTGACATTGGTTGGGCCCTTGCCCGAACGCATCATGCCCACACCCACGGCTTCACGAAAAATCAATTGTCCGATAGGGACGTTGAACGCCCGATCGAACGGATCGACGCCGGATGAGATCGCACCAACGCTCCATGCCTCGGCCGGCCCATCGGGCTCGTCGTGCTTGCCATTCACATGGCCGCGCAGCTTCTCGGCAGTCAGTCGGTTCGGGTGCGTGATCGATGCGATCTTGCCTTCCTTGTCGACAACGAACGTCGCGGGAATGCCACGCACGCCGTAGGCCTTGTGCATCGACTTGTCGGTGTCGAACCCAAGCACGCTCTTCATCGGCCGCTTTTCGCGGAGTGCCAGCGTCTTCTCCTCGGGCTCGTCGGTCACCGAGATGAAGACGACCTCGCCCTCGAACTTCTCGGCGAGGTCATTCATGTGTGGGATGGCGGCAATGCACGGCCCGCACCACGTGGCCCAGAATTCGATGACAACCGTCGTCCCCTTAAGGGACTCCCAGTCATACCGGTCAATACCCTCCGGCAGCTGGCTCCAGGCCTCGACGCCGATCGGCGGGGCGGAGTCCCCCACCGCAATGGGCTTGGCCTCTTGGGCGATGGCCGCCGGGGCGCAGCACAGCATCGCGGCAAGCGAGCTGATCACAAGCATTCGGAACGTGCGGATCATCTGGGCCTCCTCCGGGGCTGCCATCCCCTGAGAGGCAGCATACCCGAAGCCCGACGATGCGCAATGGCAGTTTTCCTTTCGCCCGAACGCCCGCACGAGTCGCGGGGCGACTCAAGCAAAACACAATTTACAACTCGCGATACTTGTCGATCTTCTCCCGCACGCCGTGCGGGTCCTTGACGTCCTTCATCGTGATCTCGACGCCGGACTGGCCGGAGCTGGAAATCTCGAGCTTTCCGACGTTGAAGACGCGGTCAATGAAGCTCTGCTTCACGGCGATGTTGCGGATGTTGTCGTGCAGGACCTCGCTCGTCGCCCGGCTGAACAGGCCGTGGCTCTCGGTCGTGCGCTTGGTGGTGATCTCGAGCGCGGCGCTGAGCTTGAGCAGGTACCACACGAACATGGTGATGGCAGCGGCCACGAAGACCAGCAAGCAGATGATGAGCCAGAACGTGTCGCCCGGCCACAGCGGCTCCTTGCGTACGGCGGCGTAGAGCGCCAGCACGCCCGCCGCCGTCATGACCAGCACCAGCCCGATGAACGAAAACGGTCGTGCCCGGAACATCGCCGGCCGAAGCTTCAGCACGCGGACCTCGGGTCCGAACTCGCTAGGCAGGCCGGCGGCCGCAGC
Organism: Phycisphaerales bacterium; assembly: GCA_965227775.1. Taxonomy (GTDB): domain Bacteria; phylum Planctomycetota; class Phycisphaerae; order Phycisphaerales; family UBA1924; genus JAHCJI01. The sequence continues at coordinate 2,388,911 of OZ245777.1, read as the reverse complement.
GCGATCGACGCGCTCGCGGGTGTCGGACTTGGGCGCATCGGTCTTCGGCGCGTCGGCCTCGGGCTTGTCGTGCTGCTCTTCCATCGGACCCTCCGCTGCTGGCTGGGTCAGTTTAGGGGGGTCCCCCGCCATCGGCGGCCCGCCGGCCCACGCCCGGGAAGTCGGTGAACAACCCGTCGACCCCGTGCTCGTGGAAGAACCGCGAAGTCGCCTCGGGCTCGTCCTTGAACGTGTATGGGTAGAGAGCCAGGCCCATTTCACGCGCCCTCGCCAGCAGCGTTAGCGGCTCGCCCGTTGCCTCGTCTTCCAGCAGCTTGCGATTCGGGCCAAGTCCGTGGCAGAACAACGCGGCTCGCTGGAGATCCGCGTCAGTCGGTGCTTCGCCTATCAGCCAGACGAGGCGAATCTCGCAGCCGGCTTGTTCGAGCGCTTCGAGCGCGCCGAGGTCGAAGCACTGGATGATCGCCAGGTCGTCCTCGGTCGCGTAGCCGCGCGCGACCAGCGTGGTCCACACCCGCATCTCCACGTTGTGACCGGCTGCGTGGTGGAACCCTGGCCGCTTGGGCTCGGGGATCACGCCCACCGACGCCCGCCCGTCCTTGCCGCCGATAGCGTTCAGCCGATCGACCAGCCGCAGGAACTCCTCGAACGTCGGCACCGCGCCCCCGACTTGCGCGCCCGCGCCGGCATACGTGACGCGCAGCGTGCGCACCTCGTCGAGCGTGAAGTCGATCCAGTACCACTTGCCGTCCTCACGGGCCCGATCCGGAAACCGTTCGGCGACGTCCGTCACCCGCTCCATGTTGACGTCGTGGGCACAAATCGCCACGCCGTCCTTCGTCAACACGACGTCGGGCTCCAAGTAGTCGGCCCCCATCGACCACGCGAGCGTGTAGGCAGCGAGCGTGTGCTCGGGAAGGTGGCCCGAGGCGCCGCGGTGGGCGAGAACGAGGGTTTCGTCGTCCTTCGTCGGCTGATACACACCGAGGGCCATCAAGAGACCGCCAAACAAGACCGCAAAAAGCACGACTCGTGCGGGTGTCTGCATGCGCATGGTTGCTCCTTCGAGTCCTTGCCCAGCGTAGCGAACGCGTGGAACTGGATCGCCGAGCGAGCCGGTCTTCACGACATCTTGACGTTCGTGATCACGAGCGGATGACGTCCGCCATCGCCAGCTGCATGTAGTGCTCGGCCGCCGACTCGCCGCCCACGCGCATGGCGTCGGGCTGGACGCCCCAGCGCTTGAAGCCCAGAGACTCGTACAGCTTCAGAGCCGGCTCGCTGCGTTCGCTGACGCTCAACTCGATCAGATCGATGCCGGGCCAGCCTCGCGCAGTATCGATTGCCGCCAGCAGGACGCGCCTGCCCAGCCCGCGACCGCGATAGGCCGGATCCGTCCACACGCTCACGATCGAGGCCGCGTGGGCCTGCTTCGGTCGGGTCGTTCGAAAGAGCCGGGCCGTTGCGACGATGGCGTCGCCGGACATCGCCGCGATGCAGGCCCAGTCCTCATCGCCCAGCATGTCGCGGGCCCGCTGCCATTCGCGATCCAGATCGTCGGAGGGGCTGGAGCCGAACGACCACGGCTCCTCGCGCAGCATCCGCTGTCGGGTGGTGACATACGCCTCGGTATCCGTCGGCGTCAGCCGACGCACCTCGATGCCATCGCCCCCCGCCGCCATTAGAACTGCTTCAAGAAGCGAAGATCGTTCTCGAAGAGCATGCGGATGTCCGGGATGCCGTACTTGCCCATCGCCAGGCGCTCGATACCGAAGCCCCAGGCGAAGCCGCTCCATCGCTCGGAGTCAATGCCGCAGGCCTCAAGCACATTCGGGTCGACCATGCCGCATCCGCCAAGCTCGATCCACTTAGGCTCGTCGCCGGGCCGCAACGCAATCATCATGTCGAATTCGGCGCTCGGCTCGGTGAAGGGGAAGAAGCTGGGCCGCAGGCGGATCTGCGCGCCCTTGCCGAAATACGCCTCGGCGAACTGGAGCAGCGTCGTCTTGAGATCGACCATCGACACGCCCTCATCGATGTACAGGCCTTCGAGCTGGTGGAACATGAACGAGTGCGTCGCGTCGACAGTGTCGGGCCGGTACACGCGTCCGGGGCTGATCACCTTGAGCGGCGGGCCCCAGCCTTCCTTCACCGCCCGCTCCATTGTGCGGATCTGCACGGTCGAGGTCTGGCTACGCAGCATGCGCGGCCGCTCGCTCTTGGCCGGATCGTCGACGTAGAAGTTGTCGATCGGGTCGCGGGCCGGGTGGTCCGCCGGGATGTTGAGCTTCACGAAGTTGTGCTCGTCGTCCTCGAGCTCGGGCCCGCTGGCGACAGCGAAGCCCAGGCGGGCACACACCTCAACCAGCTCGGCCCGGACCTGCATCAGGATGTGCCGTCGCCCGAGGGCGCTCGCCGTATGCAGCCCCGGCTCGGTGAGATCTACGCTCGCCCCACCGCCGCTCCCATCGGTACCCCCAACTCCAGCCAGCAACCCCTTCTTGCCCTCGAACGCACCCTCGAGCGCCGTCTTCACGGCGTTGGCCTTCTGCCCCGCCGCCGGCTTGCCCTCCTTGGGCACGTCCTTCATTCCCGACATGGCGGCCTTGAGCCGGCCCTTGGATCCCAGGAACGCCACGCGCCAGGCCTCCAGGGCGGCGGCATCGCCAACGGAATCGAGCTTGGCCAAGCCATCGGCCTGCAGGGCATCCAGGGTCGCCAGGAAGTCCGTCGCGGTATCGGGCGGCGTGGTCATGGGGCGAGGGTAGGGAGCATGCGGGGCATTACGAGATCGGAAACCGTAACCGCACAGCGGGCGAACCGGTTTGCACTCGTTGCCGGGCACCGACTCCTAAGTGCTGAGTGTCCGGGGAGAGGGGAGCCACTCTTGTTGACGCTGCGCTCTGCACACGCCCGATGCCGTGGCCCGGCGGTTCTCGCCGCTGGCATCTTCGCGCTCATCACACCCGTCCTCCCGGCACTGGCCCAGTGCGATCCGCTATCCGAGCCATTCCCCGCGGCCATCGATCTCACGACCCTCGACGGGCAGATCGGCATTCGCTTCGCGGGCGCAGAAAGCATGCGAATCGGAGCCGTAGGCGGAGGCGTCGACATCAATGGCGACGGGTTCGACGACGCGATCATCGCGGACGAGTCGATCGTCTTCATCGTGTTTGGCCGGGGGCCGGACGACCCGTTCCCAGCGTTCATCGAGCTCGGCCGGACGCCACTGCCAATCGGCATCCAGATCCGTGCAGAGCCAGGACTCGGCTCACCAGCGGGCTTCAGCGTCGCGCGGGCGGGCGACGTTAACGGCGATGGTCTCGAGGACATCATCCTCGGGAATCCGGGCGCCAGGATTGATGGTCGCGTGGGCGCGGGCGCCGCGTACGTCATCTTTGGACGCCACGCGAGCGATCCTCCATTCCCGGACATCTTGTTCCTGGCCACCCTCGACGCGAGCACGGGATTCAGGATGGTCGGCCCACAGACCGACGACTACGCCGGCCTCGACGTCGGCGGCGCCGGTGATCTCAACAGCGACGGCATCGACGACGTGATCATCGGATCGCCGGGCCGGCAAGATCGCCCGGGCGAGTGCTACGTCATCTTCGGGCGGCCCGCCGATGATCCGTTTCCCGTGAGCTTCTCGCTGGGCGACGTCGACGGCACCAACGGATTCAAGCTGATCGGGACCGAGATCGAAGACCGGCTGGGCTTGACCGTCTCAGGCGCTGGCGACTTGAACGGCGATGGCATCGATGATGTTCTGATGGGCGCAAACGCTTCGTCGCCTGACGGCCAGGACGACGCCGGCTCGTGCTTCGTTGTCTACGGGCGTCCCGCGGGCTCACCGTTTCCGGCCTCCCTATTACTCGCCGAACTCGACGGCACCGATGGATTCCGCTTTGACGGCACCGAGCGTCGGGATGTTTTGGGAAGCAGCGTCGCCGCCGCAAAAGACCTCAACGGCGACGGTCGCGACGACGCCATCATCGGCGCACTCGGCCGCAACTCCACCTACGTCCTCTACGGCCGGGACGCGAGCAACCCCTTCCCCGCTCGGCTGACTACCGACGACATCGATGGAACGAACGGCTTCGCGATCCTCGGAGTCGACGCGGGCGACGCGAGCGGCTTGTCCGTCGCGTCGGCGGGCGATACCAACGGCGACGGGCTGCCCGATGTCATAATCGGAGCACCCCAGGCCGACCCGATCCGCCAGCAATCGGCAGGCGAGACGTCGATCGTGTTCGGCCGGCCGGCGGATTCGCCGTTCCCCGCCGTGCTGCATCTTGCCGACCTCGATGGTCGCAACGGCGTTCGCCTCGATGGGCTCGACCCCGACGACCGCAGCGGCACCGGCGTGGGGTCCGTGGGCGACCTCAACGGCGATGGCGTGGACGACGCCATCATCTCCGCGCCCAATGCGCGCCCCTTCTTCGGCAGCGGTATCGCGGACGGCGAGACCTACGTCGTGTTCGGACGCTCGCCCAGGCCGTGCCGGCCCGACCTCGACTGCGACGGCGAGCTGACGATCATCGATTTTCTGGCCTTCAACCTGTTCTTCGACCGCGGCGAGGCGAAGGCCGACTTCGACGACAACAGCACGCTGGACGTCTTCGACTTCCTCGCGTTCGTGAACGACTTTCTCGCCGGCTGCCCGTAGCGCGCACCTCGCCCCCTTTCTCACGCGACCGGGGCGCCCGCCCGGATTGCTCTTGCGTGCGCAGGCAAGGCCCGGTATGCTGGCAGCAGTGAGGAGTCCCGAGATGCCCACAGAACGCCTCGTCGTGGCCGCACTGACCTCCGGCCTGTCTCTGCCAGCGCTCGCCCAAACCTGCGACCCTCTTGAGATCTTCTCGCCTCCCGTGCCCTACGAGGCGGGCGACCTGCCGATCTCCGTAGCTATAGGCGACTTGGATGGTGACGCCGACGCCGACCTCGTCGTCGCAAACCGGTTTGGCTCCACCTTGGGCGTGCTACTCAATAGCGGCGACGCGACTTTCGCGCCCCAGGTGCGATACGGCACGGGCAGCTCGCCGGTGTCGGTCGCGATCAGCGACCTCGATGGCGACGGGAACCATGATCTTGCCGTCGCGAACGAAGCCGACGGCAGCGTCAGCGTTCTACTCAACAACGGCGACGGCACATTTGGACCGGATGCGAAGTTCGACGCAGGCGCCGGGACGGCGGCCGTAGCGATTGGCGATCTCGACGCCGATGGCGACGCAGACCTGGCCGTCGCGAACACGAACAGCGACGACGTCACTGTACTGTTGAACAACGGGGACGGTTCCTACGCGCCCGAGGTGCGCTACGCCGCGGACGACGCACCCGCGTCGGTGGCACTCGCCGACCTCGACGGCGACGGCGATGCTGATCTGGCCATTGCCAACAGCGGCGTCACGTTCGCCGACGTCGGCGTGCTCCTGAACAACGGTGATGGCTCGTTCGCGCCGCAGGTGCTCTATGGCGCCGGCTTCCGGCCCGTCTCAGTCGCCATCGCCGATCTCGACGCCGACGGCGACGCAGACGTAGTCACGGCGAACCTGGCCGGCAACGACGTCAGCGTGCTTCTGAGCCAGTGCGGACCACCTGGATGCCCGGCCGACCTCGACAGCGATGGCGCGCTGACAGTCTTCGACTTCCTCGAGTTCCAGAACCTCTTCGACACCAGCAATCCCATCGCCGACTTTGATGGCGACGGCTCGCTCACCCTCTTCGACTTCCTCGCCTTCCAGAGCGCTTTCGACGCCGGCTGCGCATAGCACCAGGTGAGGTTCTTGCTTCGTCTCATGCGATCTCGACGAAACTTGTGTTTGATGACGAGCAAGTAACACCCAGCTATTCTCTGACTGATGACTCATCTCGTGGCCCGGTCGACGACAGCCGACACCGAGTTCAAAGCGAGCCACAGCAACCAGGAGAGAATACATGGCCAGCATCATGATCGCTTCGAATCCCGCACGCCTGATCCCGAAGGCGAATCTGCCCACCCGGAACAATTCGGGGCTCGGAGAGCGTCGAACCGTCCGAGGCGTGCTCGCGGCGGCACTTTTGCTGACCTGCGGCGCCGCGTTCGGCCAGGTCACGATCACGGTCGAAGGTGAGCAAGGCCGCGCCGGATCGACGACCCCTGTCGATTTTGATCCTCCCGAAGTAACCTACTCGCAGTGCTTCGAGTGGGACTTCTTGGGATTTACCGCTACTGCGCAGGTGGGCGACGACTTCGACTTCAATGTGGGTTATAGCTACGGCGGAACGGTGACTGGCGGCGCAGCGGCCATCGCCGACGGAGGCTTACCGACACCAAGCCTCATCCCTACGCCATGCGGCGTCACGATCACCGAAGACTACGGGACCATGTCGGGTGGGATCTCGCTCTACACCGTTTCATTCGGCACCGGCACCCGTTTTGTTCGCAAAGCCAAGAGCACGATCTCGTGGTCGGACACCATCGTTATCACCGCTGCCGAACCCACGACCATCGAGTTCTCGGCCTTCATCAACGGGAGCATCCTGGGTGCCGAGTCGTTCGGCGCAGCCGATGAAACCTACGGACGGGCACGCATGTCGCTGAGCGGCTCGGCCGGCGGCATGTCGTTTCCCTCACGTGAGATCATGGTCGAGAGCGTCAGTGTTATCCCGGAGCAAGACAACATCAACTCGGTTGTCACCATTTCGATGGACGTGCCCGCCGGAGAGACACGCGTGCCACTCAACGTCAACGGCGAGGCCGAGGTCGAAGTCAGCGCCAAGTGCGGTGGGTTCTTCTGTGCGGTCACGGGATCCGCCACTGCGGCAGCAACCTTTGGCCGCGGCGTGGGATTCGCGGGTGTGACAGGCCCCGGTGGCACGCCTCTGCCCGATCACGTATCAGTCACCAGCGAGGCCGAAGGATTCTCATACCCCGAGCGTGGCGAGGCACTAACGGCGACCTTTGGCGATGCGAACGGGGACGGGGAGGTGACCATGGAGGACCGCGACGTGATCGATGCGGCCCAGGGAATGACATGTCCAGACCCGGGCTTCAACCCCGACGCCGATCTCAACGATGACTGCGTGATCGATGCCACCGATCTCGACTTGTGGGACGCAATCGGCGACGATTGCCCAGCCGACCTTGACGGAGACGGTGAGCTGACGATCTTCGATTTCCTAGTGTTCCAGAACGCCTTCGACGCCGCCGACCCGATCGCCGACTTCGACGGCGACGGAGAATTCACGATCTTCGACTTCCTTGCCTTCCAGAACGAGTTCGATGCTGGTTGCTAGGGAGGAAATCCAGCGACCGAGAAACCCGTTGGCAGTTAGAGAACATGCGTGGCCGACGTCGACGCTGAACGCCTCGCAGCGCCCTAGCGCACCTGTTTGTCGGCCTTACTCAGCCACAACCGCATTGCGCAGCACGCCAAGCCCTTCGATCTCGATCTCGACGATGTCGCCCGGCCTCAGATACCTCGGAGGCGTACGGGCGGCTCCGACACCGCTGGGGGTGCCCGTCAGGATGACAGTGCCCGCTGGTAGCGTCGCGCCTTGGCTCAGTCGGCTGATGACGTCGGCAACGTTGTAGATCAAGTCGCTGGTCGAGGCATGCTGCATGACCTCGCCATTGAGGCGAGTGGTCAGCGTGAGAACGGTCGGGTCGATTCCCTGCGCGGGCGTGATGCGCGGTCCGAGCGGGCAGAAGGTGTCAAAGCTCTTGCCGCGTACGAACTGGCCGCCGCCACCGTGCTTCTGCCACCAGCGAGCAGAGACGTCGTTTGCGCAGCAATAGCCCAGGACGTGAGCGAGCGCATCCCCCACCGGCACGTCGCGCGCTGGCGTGCCGATGATGACCGCAAGCTCACCCTCGTAGTCGACCTGCTCGCCACCGGTCGAGTCATCGACGCAGCATGACGGCAACGCGATCTCGTCCTCGTGCAGGATGACCGAGGCCGGGCTCTTGGCGAACACGGTCGGGTGCTCGGCGCTGCCGCTCGCACTCGTCGCTGCGGCAGCCGAGGCCATTTCCTTCGCGTGCTCACCATAGTTTCGGCCGACGCAGACGATCCACCGCAATGGCAACAAGCCCGTGGTCGTGAGGACGGAGGCACCGATGTCGTCGCGCACTAATTCCATACACACCTCTTACGCGGGCTCAGACGAATCCGTAAGCAAAAAACCCCGACGCGCCGGGGGTGGACACGTCGGAGTGGGAAGCCGTCGCCCGGACGCCTTGGATCGGCCGGGCAAACGGCACGGAGAGAGCTGAGTGCAATCAGTCGGGCAGGATCACCGAGTCGATGACGTGGATGACGCCGTTGCTCGTCTCGATGTCGCTGTTGATGACGTTGGCGCCGTCGATGGTCAGGCGTCCGTTGTCGATGCCAACGCGGACGGTGTCGCCCTGCAGCGTTGCCGCACGCTGGGCACCAACGGCTTCGCGAGCGTACACGCGGCCGGGAACGACGTGGTAGGTCAGGATCTTGACGAGCGTGTCGCGATTCTCAGGACGCAGCAGCTCCTCGAGCGTCCCCTGGGGAAGCTTGCCAAACGCCTCGTCGGTCGGGGCGAACACGGTCAGGGCATCGTCGCCGGTCAGGGCGCTCGTCAGGCCGGCGGCCTCGACGGCCTTGGCGAGGATGGTGAAGCGGCCATCACCAACGGCAACCTGGGCCAGATTCTTGGTCTCGGGGATGATCACGCTATCGATCACGTGGATCACGCCGTTGCTCGCGTCAACGTCGGTCGCGATGATGCGGGCGTTGTCAACGAACGCACCACGCTCGTTCTGCGAGAAGTCGATGCGCTGGCCGTTGAGCGTGGTTGCGTCGTTGCTGCTCAGCACCTTGCTGGCCGGCATCTCGCCGCTCACGACGTGGTAGGTCAGGATGCTGACAAGCTTCTGCTTGTTCTCGGGCTTCAGCAGGTCGTTAATAGTTCCCTGGCCCAGCTTGGCGAAAGCCTCGTCGGTCGGGGCGAACACGGTCAGCGGGCCACTGCTGCTCAGAGCGTCGGCCAGGCCGGCGGCCGTGGCGGCAGCCAGCAGCGTCCTGAATTGGCCAGCCTCTGCCGCGACGCCCACGATGGTGTCGTCGGCCGTGTTGGCGGAGACCATGGTCACGGCCTGCGAATCGCTCTTCTCGTAGCCGCACGCGCTCTGGCAGGAGTCTTGCTTCGAGCCGCTCGGGGCGGAGCTAAGGGCGAAGGCGGCGGTGGCAAGGCCAGCGACGGCAGCGATGGTCAGGGCGGTCGTCTTGCGAGTCATGGTTCGTGTCCTCCTTTGGGGGAACGTCGTTGCTCGGCGATGCCCGCTCGCGGGCGATGCCTGTGTGAATGCTCGCTCCTGCAGATCACCGTGTTGCCACCATCCGTCGCAGCCCTAATGCCGCCACTCGCAGCCGGTTTGTGCCCACAAACGCCCTCCACGCGGCGCCAAGGGCGTTTTGTCTCGATCAGCTATCAGGACGTTCCGCACTGCGGATGGCGGGGATACCAACAGCCGCAGGGGCAAGTCTGGGGGTGACTTTTTTGAGATTTTTCCGACGTGGGCCGGTCGACCGCCCCACGACGAAGCACGCGGGCCATCCCGCGGCTCGCTATACTCCCCTTCGCGCTCTGTTCAAGCAGAACCGCGAGCCCACTCACTCTTGCTCGCACCACCACGACCTGTCCCGAATCTGGTCTCCGGAGTTCCATCCATGGCCGACACCGCACAAGCGGACATCTTGAAGGACTACACCGTCACCGACAGCGGCCCAAGCCGCAAGCGCCTGGAGATCGAGGTCGCCGCGGACACCGTCGATGAGCGGCTCCGCACGTCGGTCGACACCATCCTGGAAGAAGCCGAACTGCCCGGCTTTCGCCGCGGCCGCGTGCCCAAGGCCCTGGTTGAGAAGCGGTTCGGCTCGAACATCAGGAACGAGGCGCGCAACCAGATCGTGGCCGAGGCCTACCAGCAGGCCATCGAAAAGAGCGGCCTAAAGGTCATCGGCGACCCCTTCGGCACGCAACTGAAGGACATCGAGCTCGAGTCCGGCAAGCCCCTCAAGTTCGGGCTCGACGTCGAGGTGCAGCCCGAGTTCGATCTGCCCAAGCTCGAGGGACTGGAGCTCAAGAAGCCCATCCTCGAAGTCAGCGACGACCGCGTCGACGAAGAGCTCACCAAGATCTGCCTCAACGAGGGCACCCTTGAGAGCCACGACGCCAGCGAGAAGGGCGACTACCTCACCGGCAACGCCAAGATGGTCGATGCCGATGGCAACGAGCACTACAACATCGAGGGCGCCGTCGTGCAGTGCCCGCCCGATGGCAAGCAAGGCATGATCCTGGGTGTCATGGTCGATGACCTGGGCAAGCAGCTCGGCCTGCCCAAGGTCGGTGACAGCACCACCATCAAGACCAAGGGCCCCGACCAGCACGAGGTAGAGGCCCTGCGTGGCAAGGACCTGACGGTGACCTTTGAGGTCACCGCCATCGACAAGATCGTCCCGCTCGACCGGGCCGAGCTCGTCAGCCGGTTCAGCCTTGAGAACGAGGACGAGCTCAAGACCCGCCTGCGAGAGCGCCTCGAGCAGCGATCGCAGATCCAACAGACCACTGCCATGCGGCAGCAGGTCGCCAAGCACCTGCTCGAGAACACCGAGTTCGAACTGCCCGAGCGCATGACCGCCCAGCAGGCCGGCCGCGCGATGGAGCGCCGCCGCATGGAGCTCATGTACCGCGGCATGGACGAGGCCGAGATCGAGAACCATGTCGCCCAGCTCCGGGCCGCGTCCGCCGCCGAGGCACGCCAGAACCTGAAGCTCTTCTTCGTGCTCAACCGCGTGGCCGAGGACATGGACGTGCAGGTCTCCGAGAACGAGGCGCGCCAGCGCGTCGCCGAAATGGCCTTCGAGCGTGGTGCCCGTCCGGAACAGTTCTTCCAGGAACTCGTCCAGAGCGGCCGCATCCAGAGCATCTTCCTGCAGATCCGCGAGCACAAGACGCTCGACGCGATCATCGAGAAGTCGACCGTCAAGGAAGTGAAGGCCGAGGATCTCCAGGGCGAACTTGGCGAGGGCGTCGAGCCCACGGCCTGAGTTACCCCGAGTCTGCTGCAAACCGAACGCCGCGGTGCGGGCCGGAGCCAACTCCGACCCGCACCGCGGCGTTTTCCGTGCTCTTCGGAGCCAACAAGGCCGTTCTCTCTTGACCCCCACCACCGGCGAGCCAAGCATGTGCATGGCCACCCACTCGATCACACCTCCCCCGAGCAACGCCACCCCCTCCCACTCCAGCCGAGCCAGCGACGCCCTGACGGCGGACGCCAAGGTCGTGCTTGACGGCATCACATACGATGACGTGCTGCTGCTTCCGCGAGCCAGCGAGGTGCTCCCGGCTGGGGCTGATACCTCCAGCCAGCTCACGCGGGGCATCCGAATCCGGGTGCCGATCGTCAGCGCCCCGATGGACACTGTCACCGAAGCGCCACTGGCCATCGCGCTCGCGCTCGAGGGCGGCATCGGCGTCATCCATAAAAATCTGAGCGTCGAAGAGCAGGCCCGCCAGGTCGTGCAGGTCAAGCGCTCCGCAAACGGCGTAATTACCGACCCCATCACCCTGGGCCCAAGCGACACCGTCGGCCGAGCTCGCGAGCTCATGGCCCAGTACAACGTCTCGGGCTTCCCCGTCACCGAGGACGGCTCGGACGACCTGCGATCGAAGGGCCAGATCCTGGGCATCCTGACACGGCGCGACCTGAAGTTTGTCGAAGATCTCTCGACCAAGGTCTCCCAGGTCATGACCAGCAACCCACTGGTGACCGCGCCCGCCGGTACGACGCTGAAAGAAGCCGAGGGCATCCTCAACCAGAACAAGGTCGAGAAGCTCATCCTCGTCGACGAGAACAAACACCTTGCCGGCCTGGTCACCATGCGTGATATCGAGCGTCTGAGCCGCTTCCCGGACGCCAGCACCGACGCCCTTGGCCGCCTCCTTTGCGGCGCAGCCGTGGGCGTGCTGCAGTACGACCGCGTCGACGCGCTCATCGCCGCGGGCGTCGACGTGATCGTCGTCGACACCGCGCACGGCCATAGCCGCAACGTCCTGGAAACGGTGAAGAAGATCAAGGCCACGCACGACATCCAGGTCATCGCCGGCAATGTCGCCACCGCCGACGGTGCGCGTGACCTGGCCAACGCCGGCGCGGACGCGGTGAAGGTCGGCATCGGCCCCGGCAGCATCTGCACAACGCGTGTTGTCACCGGTGTGGGCGTGCCACAGATCTCGGCAATCTTCGAAGGACTGCGCGGCGTTGCACAGGCAGATCCGAGCAACCCAGTTCCCGTGATCGCCGATGGCGGCATCCGCATGAGCGGCGACATCGCCAAGGCAATCGCGGCAGGCGCCAGCACGGTGATGCTCGGCGGCCTCCTCGCGGGCCTGGACGAGAGCCCGGGCGAGCTCGTCATCTCCGGCGGCCGCCGCTACAAGAGCTATCGCGGCATGGGATCCGAGGGCGCCATGAACCGTGGCAGCGCCGACCGCTACGGCCAGGCCGACAAGTACGACCAGAGCGGACGCCCCAAGCAAAAATTCGTGCCCGAGGGCGTCGAGGGACTGGTGCCCTATCGCGGCCCGCTGGCCGAATTCGTGTATCAGCTCGTCGGGGGCCTGCGTGCTGCCATGGGCTATACGGGCTGCCCGTCGATCGACGATTTCCGCACCGATGCTCGATTCTGCCGCGTCACAGCCGCCAGCATGGTCGAGAGCCACCCCCACGACATTCGGATCACCAAGGAATCGCCGAACTACACCATCGAGGGCCGCGGCGAGGGACACTGATACCCCCATCCGACGCCCAGTCCGATCCAAATCACGTTGCATCCTGGAGCGACTTCGGTCATACTACCTGGGGCGAACCACGCGACCCGTTTTCGGGTACTGGTTCGCGTTCGCCGATTCTCGGTGGGCGCGCTCTTGGTGACGTGAAGGGGAACACTCATGTATCGCAGCAATCCGTGCCTGTTGGTGTGCGCCGTCGGCCTTGCAACCACCACCATGGCGATCGGGCAAGATCATCCAGATGCCGCGGAGCTGGTGCGCTCGATGGCCGAGTACCACGGTTCGGTCGAGAACGCCGAGTTCAAGTGCACGGTCGAGCTCGATATGCTCGGCCAGGGCGCAGAGTCCCGCTACTGGGCTTTCTACGAGGGAACGATCTCGAAGCCCGGCCAGCTGATGCTGCGCCACACTGGCGGCATGCCAACCGCATCGCTCTACGCTGGGAACGACGAGACGGTCATTCATGGCATCGAGCACAACAGCTTCGTCACGAGCGAGGGTGTCGACGACGTGCTGGAAGCATTCTCCCAACACGACGCGACGTGGGTCGATTGGCAATGGCGCATGCTCGTTGGCCCGGGCTTGAAGACCATTGTCGCCAACGATCCGCTGGCGCTGATCGAGGGCACACTCGATACGGCAGAGTTCGTCGGCATCGAAGAAGTCGGCGAACGCAAGGCCAATCGCGTGCGCATCGACGGTGGCGGCGTTGCCTTCGACATGTGGATCGCTGCCGAAGGGGATCCACTGCTGTTGAAGGCCCAGTACCCGCTGCCCCAGAGCTGGATCGACTCGGGCTGGCTACCCGAGAGCAAGGGCTACTCGACACTGTTCACCAGTTGGACGACTCCGGAGACGATCGCCGACGACCGCCTGGCCTTCACGCCCCCAGACGGCGCGCAAGAAGCCAAGACCATCGCCGGCGTGTTCTTCGGTGCCGAGTACGACGACATGGGCGACTTCGACATGGAGGGCTGGGACGAGCCCCAGACCGCCTCGCTCGTGGGCACCGAGGCGCCCGGCTTCGAGCTCGCAACGACCGGCGGTGGCGAGATGTCGCTCGAAGACGCACTGGCCGACAACAAGGTCGTCGTGCTCGACTTCTGGGCGACATGGTGCCCTCCCTGCCGCGAAGGGCTGCCCGTGCTCGATGAGGTCGCCGAGAAGTACGCCGAGCAGGGCGTCACGATCTACGCCGTCAACGTGCAGGAGACCGAAGACGTCGCCGCACAGTTCATGGAGCAGCAGGAACTCTCGCTCCCCGTCGCGCTCGACATCGATGGCTCGGTGAGCGAAGCCTACGGAGTCACCGGCATCCCGCAGACGGTCGTGATCGACGCCGACGGCACAATCCGGGCCGTGCACGTCGGCTTCTCGCCCACGCTGGCCGATGACATCTCCGCCGAGATTGAGGCTTCCATCGCGGGCGAGCCCGTGCCAGAGCCGGGCGAGCGGCGCGGGGCCGCGGCGCTGCCCGAGGCCGAGAACATGACCCAAGCCTGGTCGGTCCGCGGCGCATGGAACTCAGTCATGGTCGATCGCGGCGATCTGCTCACCGCCGGATTCACCGGCGTCGCTCGCATGACGCACGACGGCGAGATGAAGGACCGGATCACCAGCCGCTCCCTCGGCACGAAGGTGCGCACGATGCGACTGGCGGCCGGCGAGCGCGGCTACGTCGTCTTCTCCACCTGGGGCGAACCCCCGACACTGATCGACGACGAAGGTAACACAAAGTGGTCGGTGCCGCGCGGTCAAGGACCGAACGACGCGTGGCCCGCCGACCTCGACGGTGATGGCATCGACGAGATCATCGTCGGCTACAACGGCAACACCGGCATCCGCGCATACGACGCGCAAGGCAAGGAGATCTGGAGCAACCGAGACTCGGGCAACATCTGGCACGTCACCGCCCTCGACCTCGATCGCGACGGAATCGCAGACCCCATCTCCACGTCAGCCGGCGGCACAGTCCACGTCTACGACGGCAAGACCGGTCGCCAGAAGCGGCTGCTCTGGTCTCGCGACTACACCAACCTCGTTCGGCCGGCATTCAGGAATGGTGACCCGATCCTTCTGCTGGGTACGGGCGGTCATAACGGTGCCGCTGTCGTGATCGCAGTCGATTCCGATGGCAACGAGATCTGGCGACAGAGCGTGGCCGGCAACGGACCGGCTGATGACATCGCCGCCGCGGCCAGCCGTTCCTGGGCAGCGGCCTCCTTCCACGGCGGGCTCGTCTGCGTCTTCGACCTCGACGACGGCAGCATCATCGCTCACACCAAGGTCGGCGGAGACCGCGCCGGCATCGCATGGCACGAGACCGAGGCCGGCCCCACCCTTCTGGTCGCCAACGGACGCGAGATGAAGGCACTGACCATCGGCGAACCAGCAGCGAAGTAAGATCCTGCTTCGAAGGAGACCAACATGACCCCCACCGCCACCCTGCTCGTCGCCACACTCGGAGTGCTCGCTCTCGGAGGTGCCATCGCGCTCGGCGTCGGACCCGGGCAAGAGGGCCAAGCCGCGCCCACGGGCCCAACCGAGATCGCCCTGCCCGACACCCACCACGGCAACTGGGCCGGCCCGAACCGTCTCTGGATCTTCGACCCGACCAAGCCCGATCATTCCGATGGCACCATCGAGGTCGCAGCCAAGACCGTCCGCTACACCTGGTCTCGCGGAGACAAGGCGCACGAGGGCGTCATCGAGCTTGCCGGCCAGCCCGCGGCCCTGCGTTGCGACTGGACCGACACGTTCCACGCCGGCGATGGCATGACCCTGAACGGCTACGAGCGAGAGGGTGTGGTCTACCTCTACGGCACGTATCCGGCTGGTGAGGGGCAGCCCGATTGGGGGTGGCAGATCCAACTCGACGCCCGCGACCGCGAGGCATTCGTCATGCGGATGTTCAACGTGGTGCCAGGCCACGGACCGATGCCAGCAGTGGTCCTCCACGGCACGCGATAGCCCCACGATGCGTCCAACCGCTTATCATCTCAACGACGCGATACCGCACCACGCAGGGAGACACGACCGATGATCACAACAACCGGCAACCCCGCCGTCAACAAGGTCGAGCAGTACCTCGGCCACGGCGACTGGGCCGAGCACGTCGCCGCCCCGAAGACCATGACCTACCAGGGCGCCATCACCAACACGGCGATCCTGCTTGGCCTGACGGTCGGCACCGCCGCAGCGCTGTGGTCATTCGCGACCGAGGGAGCCTGGGTTCCGTTACTGTTTGGCGGGCTCTTCGTCGGGCTGGCGCTCGCGTTGATCATCATCTTGAAGCCCCGCCTGGCCCCGTTCCTCGCCCCGGTCTACGCAATCGCCGAGGGCGCGTTCGTCGCCGGCGCCTCGTTCATGTGGATCACGTGGTTCAATCCGGAACAGATGGCCGGAGAAAGCGGCGCCATGGCGCAGCTCAACACCACCATGATCGCCCAGGCCGCAGGGCTGACCTTCTCGATCGCGGCCGTGATGCTCGCGCTGTACGCAACACGGATCATCCGTGCGACACCCATGGTCGTTCGCATGATCATCGTGGCGACCGCCGGCGTGTGCGTGTTCGCGCTCGCCAACTTCCTGCTGGGCTGGCTCGCAGGAAAGCCCCTGGTCGTCTGGGACGGCGGCCCACTGAGCATCGCCATCAGCCTGGGTGTCGTGGTCGTCGCCGCGTTCAACCTCGTGATCGACTTCAAGATCGTCGAAGACGGCGTGGCCAACAAGGCCCCCAAGTGGATGGAGTGGTACGCCGGCTTCGCACTGCTGGTCACCATCGTCTGGCTCTACATCAGCATCCTCCGCCTGCTGGCCATGCTCCGCGGCGGCGAGTAAGCGACTCGACAACTCATGAATGACAGCGAGCCGGCATTGAAGAACGCCGGCTCGTTTAGACTTGGTACCGCATCTATCGCCCGGCCGGCAAGAACATCCGCCACACCGCGAATCGCGGGTCGCTGCGTACCCCGCGGGCCTTGTTGCCCGGCCCGCCCGCGCCCCAGCCGTGCAGGATCGAATCCGGCGTCGGCCGCTTGGGCGCTCGCGCGAGGGGCATGCCCGCCTCGCTCGGCGTGCGGTCGCCCTTGGCGGCGTTGCAACGGATGCACGCAGCCACCAGGTTCTCCCAGCTATCGCCGCCACCCCGCGCCCGCGGAAGCACGTGATCGACCGACAAATCGCCGCCGCGGAAGTACCGCTTGCAATACTGGCACTGGTGGCCATCACGCTCGAAGATGGTGCGCCGGCTCAGCCGCACCTGCACGCGTGGCAGGCGGTCGTAGCCCAGCAGCCGAATGACCCTGGGCACGGCGATCGACAGCCGAACAGTGCGCACCCAATCGTGCGCTGCCGGCTCCATCTCCTGCTGCAGGGCCGACATCTCAACCCACTGCGCGAAGTCGTAGTTGCTGAACGTCGCGGCCGTATCCTCGCCCTCGACATGCACGACCTCGGCCAATTCCTTGCAGAGCAGCGTGAACGCCCGGCGAGCGGTGATCACTCGCAGCGCCGCGTAGTGCTTGTTCAGCAACAGCACAGGCACGTCCAGAGAACACGCGCGGATGGCTCGGATCTCGGCCGAATGCGAGTGGGCGAGCTGATGGCGACCGTGCGTCTTGCCGTTTCTAGGGCGAGTACCGCCCCCCCGGGACGCATGGGACGCGTCGCCGTTCGGCCTCGGGTTGGGTCTTGAAGGACGCATCCTCAACAAACCGCCTTGCGAACGAATTGTCGGCAAGACCGCCGGAGTTGTCCACAACCGGTCGAGGATGTTTTACACGATCCGAACAGAGAAACGACCCGGCACCATGGCAAGGTCCGCGAATGCGCGTCGACCGGCTTAGTGGCGGAAGTGCCGCACGCCCGTCATCAACAAGCTGACGCCCTCGCGCTCGCACAACTCGATCGTCTCGTCGTCACGCTTCGAGCCGCCCGGCTGCACGATCGTCTTCACCCCCGCGTCGATCAGCATCGCAGGCCCGTCGCTGAACGGGAAGAAGCCGTCGCTGGCGGCGATGCCACCGCCATCGCAGGAGCGCGTTCGGTCGCCGGCCTTCTCGACCGCCAGCCGGCAGCTCGTCACGCGGTCCATCTGCCCAGCACCGGCGCCAAAGAGCGCCACGCCACCCGGCGACGCACCTCCAACAGCAACCGCATTGCTGGTAAGCGCCCGGCTGATGCACACCAGTGCAGCACACGCCGACAGCGTCGCATCGCTCGGCTTCGGCCCCGCAGCGAGCGTCCAAGAGATCGGGTCCGGCCGCAACGCATCGATCTGCTGCGCGAGCGCTCCGCCCGGCAGCGTGCGCACCATCACGCCCACCCGGTCGCTTCCTCCGCGATCTCCGACCGCCAGCAAACGCGTGGTCTTCCACCGTGCCTGCAGCCGCTCCAAAGCATCCGCGTCAAATGCGGGAGCGACGATCACCTCAAGGAACAAGTCCTTCGCGCTCAATCGCTCCGCGGCCGCGAGGTCGATCGCGTGCGAGCACGCCACGATGCCGCCGAACGCCGCCAACGGATCGCCCAAGAGTGCCAGGTCGATGGCGGCTTCCGCACGATCGGCGCTCGACGCACCGCACGGATTCGCATGCTTCATGACCGTCGCGCCGACCTTGCCGGTCGTGCGCGCCAGGTCCAACGCGAGCTCCAGCGCCGCGCTCGCGTCCGCAAGGTTGTTGTAGCTGAGCGCCTTGCCGTGCAAGGGCTCGACACCCACGACGGTCGGCCCCGAGAAATCGGCGTCCTTGTAGACCGCTGCGGCCTGGTGCGGGTTCTCTCCGTACCGAAGTTCGCCGGCACGCTCCATGCGCAAGGAGAGCGTGTCGGGCATCGCGTCGCCCGCACTCGATGTCAGATACCCCGCGATCGCGGCGTCGTACGCGCTCGTGCGCGCAAACGCAGCCGCCGCAAGTCTGGCCCGGAGCAACATCGTCGTGCCGCCATGCTCGTCGAGCTCGGCCGCGACCCCACCGTATTGCGATGGGCTCGTGATGATCGCCACGCGATCCTGGTTCTTCGCCGCCGACCGCACCATCGCGGGCCCGCCGATGTCGATCTGCTCGATCGCCTCGGCCTTGGTCACGCCCTCCCTGGCGATGGTCGACTCGAAGGGGTACAGGTCGATGCAAACGAGATCGATGGGCTCGATGCCGTGATCACCCATCGCACGAGCGTGCTCGGGCAACTCCTCCACGCCCAGGATGCCGCCGTGCACCTTCGGGTGCAGCGTCTTCACGCGGCCGTCGAGCATTTCTGGAAAGCCGGTCAGTTCGCTCACATCTCGCACGGCCAGCCCCGATTCGCGCAGCGTGCGTGCCGTTCCGCCGGTTGAGACAAGCTCAACGCCATGATGCGACAGCATCGAGGCAAACTCCTCGACGCCCGTCTTGTCGCTCACGGAGATCAGCGCCCGGCGGACCGGCCGAACGCCCGGATCATCGCTGTTCGCCCCCACCGCTCAGGCGTCAGGGTTGAAGCGGGCGACCAGCCCGCGGTCGGTGATCAGGTAGATGGGCTGGTCTTCGAGCGCGGCAGTCTCGACACGGCTCACACCGCCGACAGACACCTTGCCAAAGACGTCACCCGTTGGCCCATCGATCTGCGTGAGCACCTGATTGTCGGCGTCGAATACGACAAGCAGCTTGTCGCGCACCGCGACGAGCTCTCCGCCCACGTCTTCGAGCGACCAATCGACTTCGCCCGTGCCAAGGTTCACGGCGCTGAAGCCCAGGGCCGGCAGATCAATGAACACGTGATCACCATGCACCACCGGGCGGCTCGTGATCGGCCCCTCGGTGGGTACGCGCCAAAGGTTGCGGCTGCTTGCGGGGGTGAACGCCCACAGCGATTGGTCGTCGCTCGGCACGATCAGCATGCCCGGAGCGGTCGCGGGCATGGCGCCCGGGCCGTCGAAGAGCGCGTTGAACCGCTGGCCGCCGCCGGCCCGCATCATCGCGGTGCCGCGCGCCGGATCGATGAACAGCACATCGCCCTGCGAGCTCACGAACGCCGCAATGCCGTCGACCAAGATGGCGTCCATCTCGACGGGGTGGTCGAGCTGGTTGCCCCAAAGCTTGATCTGCTGCGTCGGCACATAACTGAACACCTGGCCATCCGCGCAACCGAAGAGCAGCTGGCCCTCGTGCCGCGTCGGACCGGTCGTCACCACGAGCGGAAGCGTCTGTCGGGCACGCAACTCACCGCTCAAGGCGTCGAGCACGTAGAGCTCCGAAGACGAGTTCACGTAGACAAGGTTGCCCTGACGGGCGATCCCCAAGAAGGGAGTCACGGGGCTCTCAAGCTGCGTGCTCCAGCGAGAAGCACCATCCTGAGCGTCGATGCAGCTCAGCGTCGAGCCGCCCTCGAGCACCAGCACGATGTCATCGAAGGTGCTCACAAGCTCCACACTCTGGCGACGCGTGACGATCGGATAAGCTCGCCAGCCACGGCTGTAGCCGATCGAACGCATCTCGTTGCTGTCAAAGCTCGCCGAGGCGTCCTGCTGGGTCGCGTCGATCGGCGCGCCGATCTGCGAGGACGAGGCACAACCACCGGCGATCAGCGAAAACGCAGCCAGGCCCGCCGCCGAAATGCCCAGCAACCGGCGGGCTCGGCGATCGGGACGGGGGCCATGCTTATCAATGGAAGTACGCATCCGTGGAAGGCTCCGAGGCTGGGTTGTGGCCCGTACGGTTGCTGGAAGGCGGCACCGGGCCCGTGCGCCCCCTGATGTCTGCCGCACAGTATCCGGCCCCCGCGGCAGGGGGTCAAGGGGCCACCAGGGCCCATCGGCCGCCGATCGCGGGAGCCAGTGGGCTTCGCCCGATCGACCGCCGCGGTTTCGTCCTCTCTCGCGAAAGGCACCGGCACCCCATGTACACCGGACTCATCCACAGCGTTGGCCGCGTGCTGAAATCCGATGCCTCGCCGGCCGGCACGCGCCTAGTCGTCGCCACCCCGACGAACCTGCTCGCCGAGCCCGGCCCGATCCCCGGCGAATCGATCAACATCGACGGGTGCTGCCTCAGCCTCGTGGCGTCTGAGCCGGGCAAAGACGAGCACGGGCCCCATCTGGCTGTCGCGTTCGACGTCACCCATCAGACGCTCGACAACACCACGCTCGGCGGCCTCAAGGCAGACGATCGCGTGCACTTGGAGCGATCCTGCACGCCCACGACCCTGCTCGGCGGCCACCTCGTCCAGGGGCACGTCGACGCGGTCGCTAATGTACTCAGTGTGGTCGAGCAGCCCCAACGGCGGATTCGCATGAAGCCGCCGGCCCACCTGATGCCGTACATCAGCCCGCGTGGATCGATCTGCGTCTCGGGCGTCTCGCTCACCATCGCCGAGTTGTCGGTTGAAGAGGGCTGGTTCGAGGTCGCCCTGATTCCCGATACGCTCACGCGAACGACGCTGGGCGATCTCAAGCCCAACGATGGCGTGAACCTCGAGTGCGATTGCATGGTGAAGGCCTTGGTGCACTGGCAAACCAACTACGCCGGCGAACACCCCGTTGCGGAAAACCAGCCCCAACAGCCGAAAGCTTGAGCATGCGCGTCCTCGGCCTCGATCCCGGACTCCGCCTGACCGGCTACGCATGCGTGGCCCTGCGGAACGGTCGAGACGCCCTCGACGAAGCCGGTGTCCTCCGCCTGAAGCGCGGCGACGGCACGCCCGATGGCCTCGCAACCCGCCTGGTCGAGCTCGAGGCCGATCTGCAAGACCTGATCGAGCAGATCAAGCCCGACGCCGCCTGCGTCGAGGCCGTCTTCGCCCATAAGGCCTTTCCGGCCACCGCCATCAGCATGGGCCACGCGCGGGGCGTCATCCTGCTGACCGCCAAGCGTGCAGGGCTGCCGATCATGGAGCTCTCGCCGGCCGTGGTAAAGCGATCGATGACCGGCTTCGGGCGCGCAACCAAGGAACAAATGCGGCTCGCAGTCCAGGCCCGCTACGACCTGCCCGCGCCACCCACGCCCGCCGACGTCGCCGACGCGATCGCCATCGCCGCCGGCGGGCTGCTGCGACACACCCAGGCCGCCCCACTACCCTGAGCGTCCATGGCCATCGCCGACAACAACCCCAAAACCGCAACGCCGGCCGCCCAGGTGCTGATCGTCGAGGACGAGCCCGACCACGCAGACACCATGGCCGAGGCGCTGCGCAAGCCCGGCCACGTGTGCACCATCGTCGGCTCGGTCGCCGAAGCCATGGACGAGCTCAAGGGTGGCGCCTTCGACGTGGTCGTGACCGACCTGCGCATGCCGACCTCCGCCGGCCAGCAGGCCCACGATGACGCCGCCGTTGGTCCAGAAGGTGCAGACGCGGGCCTTCTTGTCCTGCGAGCGGCTCGCGCCCTGCAGCCCGACGCCGAGACCGTCATGGTCACCGCCCATGGCGACGTCTCGACCGCTCGCAACGCGTTCAAAGAGGGCGCATACGACTTTATCGAGAAGCCGCTCGACCTGGCCGTCTTCCGCAGCCTGATCAACCGCGCCGCCGAAGCCGTGCTACTCCGCCAGGAGTCGGGCGATCTCGGCGACCTCGTCCAGCACGACGGCTTCGAGGGCCTCATCGCCGGCAGCGAGCCAATGCGACGGATCGTCAAGACCGTGCGCACAGTCGCCCCATCCAACATCGCCGTGCTCATCACGGGCGAGAGCGGCACGGGCAAAGAACTCATCGCCAGCGCCGTGCATAAGAATTCGCCCCGCTCGGCAAAGCGCTACGTCGCCTTCAACTGCGCGGGCCAAAGCGAGAGCCTTCTTGAAGATCAGCTCTTCGGCCACGTCCGCGGCGCATTCACGGGCGCCGAGAAGGACCGCGAGGGCGTGTTCGAGTACGCCAACAACGGCACGCTCTTTCTCGATGAGATTGGCGACATGCCCATGAGCATGCAGGCCAAGCTGCTGCGCGTGCTCGAGACCGGCGAGGTCGTCCGCCTGGGCAGCAACGACCCCCGCAAGACCGACGTCCGCTTCGTCAGCGCCACCAACAAGGACCTCCGCAAGATGATCACGGAGGGCACCTTCCGCGAGGACCTCTACTTCCGAATCAACGGCGCCCACGTGCACGTACCACCGCTGCGTGAACGCCGCGAGGACATCCCCCGCATCGCCCAACACGCCGCCGCCCGATTCGCCGACCAGCTGTCCCAGCCCGCTCCAGAAATCAGCGACGCCGCCTTGATGCGTCTCACGGCGTACGACTGGCCCGGCAACGTCCGCCAGCTCCTGAACGTCATCCAGAACATGGTCGTCACCGCGATCGGCGAGACCGCCGAAGACGCGGCGGCTCGGCTGGAAGTCCGCCACATCCCCCCCGAAGTGCGCGCAGGCGAGGACGAGGGAGAAGCCGGCGCCGCATCCGGCACGCTCGCCGGCACCAGCCTCGAGCAGATCGAGAAGCGCGCCATCCGCGAGACCCTCCGCCTCACCGGCGGCAACCGCGAGCAGGCCGCCAAGCTCCTGGGCATCGGCGAACGCACGCTCTATCGCAAGCTGCGTGAATACGGGCTCCGCTAACTGCCCGGCGATTTGACCTGCTGCCGTGGGATGTGCGTCACGTAGATGATCTTCGCCGCCTTCTTGCCGAGGTTGGTCGTGGAGTGCTCCAGATCGGCGCGATACGTCGCCGCATCACCCGCCGCCAGTTCGATGGGCTCGCCGCCAACCTCGAGCCGCACCTTGCCGTCGAGCACGTACGCCGTCTCCAGGCTTCCTGGCGGATGGGGCGGGAAGCCCTCGCAATCGCTTCCCACCGGATAGGTGTAGTGCAACACCTCCACGCCTTGCTTCACCAGCGTGCGGCTCAAGATCCGTCGTTCCATCTGGTTCTCGGGGTCGACCAGCACCCGCTGGTCTTTCGCCCGATCGACCGTGAAGACGGGCTTGTCTTCCAGGTCAAGAAGGTCCGAGATGCCGCAGCCCAGGCCCAGGGCGATCTGGCCCAGCAGCCTGATCGTCGGGTTCTTTCGATCGGCTTCCACATCGCAGAGCATGGCCTTGCTGACCCCGCTGCGGCGGGCGAGCTCCGCCTGGGTCATGCCCATCTGCTCACGCTTGGCCCGCACGGAACCACCAATGTCGGACGTGGCAGGCTCGGGCGTCGGGGCGGTTCTCTTGGTCATCGAATAGTTCTCTATTGCGAACACTTGACCGACGATAGTAACAATCGTACACTATAGCGAACTGTACGAGTCCGTTTCTCGGCAATCCAGTCAAGGAGCGTTCACCATGAAGAACATCATCGCAGCACCCGTCACCACCGCCTGCAGCCTCAACGTCGCCACCCGGTGGGCCCTTGGGGGCCTCATCCTCGCTGGCGCCATCCTGACGCTGCTGGTGGCGACCGCCTGAGCGTGCCTCAGCGCGACTCTCCCCTGGGCCCCGGCAACACGCCGGGGCTTTTTTGTGCACTGCTGGATTGACTGCATCCCGAATGCCGATAGTGTTCGCCCTAATACATTCCCCGCAGCGGCCAGAAGGTCCCGGGGAGAGAGGGGGCATCGATGATCGAGTTCAACCTGATCACCACCGCGAACGGCCAGTCGATGCTCCTCGATACCGATCGGACAGATGATCGAGTATCGCGACAGCCTCTCAAGGCCTGACGCCACGCCGGCCCAGCCCGGCACCCAGAAACACAACCCATCGCCACGACACCGCGCTCCCGCGTGATGTCCGTGCGCTGCCCGGCCGACGCGTCTGATCGCGCCGGCCTCCCCCGCATCTTGTTCGCGGTTCTCGCAGGCGCACGGTGTGCCGCGCGAGAGCCGCCGCTCTGCCGCCGGCGTGCGCGCCCGCGGCCATGAGGAGGTTCGCCATGTTGTCGCAACGATTCGCCGAGTCCTGGTCGCCCGCGCTCACCGCGATCGCCACGATTCTCGGCATCATCACCATCGCCAGGGGCGCCTGGAAGCTCGTTCGCTTCGTCGGCCTGCTGCGATTATTCAGGCGATGGTGCCTGGCCGCGAATGCCCGATTTGGCATCGTCGACCAGCCCGGCATGCTCAACGAGCGTGCGCGTCGGGCAATCGAGGGCAGAACCAGCGCAAGCGATCGCGCCGGCCCACCCATGATCTTCTGATACACCAACTACGCGACAGAAAGCCCGGTCGCAAGGCCGGGCTTTCTCGTGCGCTCACCAATCGAGCGGACCGCGCCACGCCGCTGCAAGGTCTGCCACCGGAATGCTGAAGCTCCCCTCCGAATCGAGATTTAGGACTCCTGAGTTTGTGATAGGGCCGATGATGTTGGTACCGGTCATGACGCCACGCCGTTGACCAAGATCGACAAGCAAGCCCATCACCTTCGACGGATCGGCTACCTCAATGATGTAACCACCGGGACGCTCACCGAACCAATATGCGGTGTCCCTGGTACCTCCGTAAAAGCTGGCAATCTGGGCGCCGAGCGGTTTCTCGCGGGTCGAGCCGGCAATGAGCATCTCGGCAACGGCGACCAACGCGCCGCCATCGGATACGTCGTGTGCGGAAACCACATCGCCACCCCGGATCAATTCCGCGACGATCTGGCTTGTCGCGGCGCAACGAACGGGATTGATACTTGGCATTCGTGGGTCGAACCCATTCCCGGCGCCGAACATCTGACCATACACCGAGTTCCCGATCCGCGGCAGATCCTCTGCCCACTCGTCTATCTCGCCGGGCATAGTGTCGATGTACAACAGCGTGTTACCCGCACGCTTCGCATCACTCGTGACGCACTTTTCGATGTCGTGCACGATCCCCAACCCCGTGATCAGCAGCGTGGGCGGGATGCGGATGGTCGTGCCGTCGTCGGTGCGAAACTGGTTGTTGAGCGAGTCCTTGCCGCTGACGAAGGGGGTGCGATAGGCCCTTGCGCCGTCGTAGCAGCCGATGGCGGCGCGCACGAGGTGCCCCAGGCTCTCGGCGTCCTTCACGCCGGGCCAGCAGAAGTTGTCGAGTATGGCGATGCGGCTCGGGTCGGCACCCACGCACACCAGGTTGCGCACGCATTCGTCGATGGCCGCGAGCGCCATGAGGTACGGATCGCCGCCGATCGCCGGATCGCCGACGCGCGTCTGCAGGCCGCAGCCGATCGCCACGCCGCGCCCGGTGCCCGGCACCGGCTCGATGACCGACGCATCACCCGGCCCGCGGCTCGCGCCGTCCTCGGCGGGCGGGCCGATCAGCGGCTTGAGCACCGTGTTGCCCTGCACCTCGTGGTCGTACTGGCGGATGATCCAGTGCTTGCTCGCGATCGACGGATGCGCCAGCAGCTTCAGCAGAGCATCGCCAACGTTGGGTTTGCTGCCCGGCTTGGTCTTCGGTTCGATTGGCGACCACACTGCCGGAAGGGTCTCGCGCGGGATGCCGCCGTGGACGAACGCCATGGGCAGTCGGCCGACTTCGTGCTCGCCGTATCGCAGAATCAACTCGGCGTCGGGCGTGCCGTAGTGGCCGAGGTTGGCCAGCTCGACGCCCTCTTCATCGCAGATGGACTGGAGTGCCGCCACGTTTTGCTCGGGAACGGCGAGGATCATCCGCTCCTGGGCCTCGCTGATCCAGATCTCGGTGTACGTCAGGCCAGCGTACTTGAGCGGCGCGTTGGCGAGCTGCACATCGGCGCCGAGCTTCTCGCCCATCTCGCCAACGGCGCTGCTGAACCCGCCCGCGCCGCAGTCGGTGATGGCGCTGAAGAGCGGCCGATCGCCTTGGTCGCGTGCGCGAAGTATGGCGTCGAGGACCTTCTTCTCTTCGATCGGGTTACCGATCTGCACCGCGTGGCTGAACTCGTCGGCGTGGGTGTCGCTCAGCTCCGCGCTCGAGAACGTCGCGCCGTGGATGCCATCGCGGCCGGTGCGCCCGCCGAGCGCGATGATGCGATCGCCGGGCTGGGCCTCGCCGTCGATCTTGTCTCGAGGGATGAGGCCGATGCAGCCGGCGAAGACAAGCGGGTTGCCGATGTAGCGTGGGTCGAATTCAACTGCGCCGTTGAGCGTGGGGATGCCCATGCGGTTGCCATAGTCGCGCACGCCGGCGACGACCTCGCGCAGGACTCGCTTGGGATGGATGCAGCCAGCGGGAACGTCCGTCGTATCGGGCGGCGCAACGCAAAAGACATCCGTGTTGGCGATGGGCTTGGCGGCCAGGCCAGTTCCGATGATGTCGCGGATGCAGCCGCCGATGCCGGTGGCGGCGCCGCCGTAGGGCTCGAGCGCGCTGGGGTGGTTGTGGGTCTCGACCTTGATACACACGCCATAGTCATCGTCAAAAGCGACCACGCCCGAGTTGTCGTGGAAGATCGAGAGTGTCCAGTCGATGCCGCTCTCGATGAGTTCGTGCGTCGCGGCGGCGACGGTGTTCTTGAGGAGGTTGGCGATCGTGACCGAGCCATCATCGTGGACCGTCACGCCCGGGCGGTTCTGCCAGTCGATGGTGTCGCTCTTCGGCCCGGTGTAGTGGTAGTCGCTCTTGAGGGTCTTGTGGACGCAGTGCTCGCTCCAGGTCTGGGCGAGGGTCTCGAGCTCGATGTCGGTCGGCTCTCGGCCGAGGGTCTGGTACTGCTGCTGGATGGCGCGCATCTCGCCCAGGCTCAGGAAGAGGTGGCCCTCGCGGCTGAGGCGTTCGAGGCCGGCGTCGTCGAGCGTGGTGATCTCGACCGAGATCGGCTTGAATTCGTAGGGCTCGCCGTGCGGCAGGGCTTCGGGGTGGAAGGGCTGGTCGTGCAGCGCCTGCACCACCGGATTAAAGAGCAGTCGGGCGGCCAGGGCCTTGGCGTCTTCGGCGGCGAGGCCCTCGAGGTCGTAACGGGTGCCGGTGGAGGCCTGGACGTCGACGCCGAGCAGTTCCTTGATGGCCTCCTCGACTGATTGGGCGGCGGGGTCCATGACGCCGGGAAGGGGGTGGACCTCGAGCGTGACTCCCACGTGGCCGTTTTCGGTTGCGAGGGACTCGGTGACGGGGTTGACCAGGAGGGCCCTGGCGATGGCGGCACGCTGCTGGTCGGTGAGGTCGCCCTCGAGCAGGTAGACCTTTGCTGTGCGCACGGCCTGGAGCTTGTAGCCCAGGGTGCTTGCCTCTCGCATGAGGCGGTTGGCGCGTGGGTCGCCGGCATCGGGGAGGGGCCTGACTTCGAGGCGGTGTGTGGGCATAGGGCCCATCGTACGGCGTGGGGTGCGCGACCGCCGGGCGATGGCGTCCTCGCGGGCTTGCAGGCGAGCGTTCGGCTTGGAGGGCGTGGGCGTTCGGCTGGCTTGCTTCATGTGGAGAGATTACGGCAGAGGCCGGGGGCGTCCAGCCGATTGCCTTGGAGCGCCGCACAGTTGCACACTTCGGCGGTGATGGAGCGAAGATTTTCTTCGCGAAGGTCGCGATGGGCCCTGTGGTCTGATGGTGGTTAGCATGGGCGATGAGTGATGGATCGCTGCCGATGGTGGAGCTGTACACGGATGGCGCGTGCTCGGGGAACCCTGGGCCTGGCGGGTGGGCGTACATCTTGAAGCATCCGGGGTCGGGCTCTGAGAAGGTCGATAACGGCGGGGAGAAGCCGACAACCAATAACCGGATGGAGCTGATGGCGGTGATCCGCGGGCTGGAGGCGCTCGGGAAGCCAACGCGCGTGGAGCTCTACTCGGACTCGCAGTACGTACTCAAGGGGCTGAACGAGTGGATGGCCTCGTGGAAGAAGCGCGGCTGGAAGACGGCCAGCAAGCAGCCGGTCAAGAACCAGGATCTGTGGATGCGGCTTGACGAGCTGATGCAGCAGCACACGCTGAGCTTCCACTGGGTCCGCGGGCACAACGACCACCCCGAGAACGAGCGGGCCGACAAGCTCGCGGTCGAAGCTCGGGACGAGGCCGCCCGCGCATAGGGCGATAACCGCCTCCCCGATTTGTTACCAGGACGTTGGTCGAGGGCAACGCCGTTACAACCGGCGTTTCTTGCCGTGTCCGTCGGCGTGCGCGCAGGAGTGGACCTCCGATCGCGACGATGGTGAGCGTTGAGGCCGGCGACGTTCGCCTGGCTCGAAGACGCCCGCTGAGGGGGATTTGCGCGTGAACCTGCACGACGTTCTCAAGGTGGCCCACAAGGCCAACGCTTCGGATATCCACCTCGTTTCCGGGCAGCCGCCCGTGATGCGCGTGAATCAGGTGATGACGCCGATGGACTTCCCGGTGATCTCTCCCTCGTCTGGGAGGGGCATCTTGGAAGAGATGGCGCCGCCGGAGGCCGTGCAGACGTTCGATCGCCAGAAGGACTCGGACTTCTCGTACGAGATCGAGGGGCTGAGCCGCTACCGCGTGAATGCCCACTTGCAGCGCGGCCAGGTCGGCTTGTGCCTTCGTGCTATCAAGACCAAGGTTCCTCCGCTGAGCGCTCTGACGCTGCCGGAGGTCATTGCCCGCCTGACGTACCTGCCGCGCGGCCTCGTGCTGGTGACGGGCGATACGGGCTCGGGTAAGTCGACCACGCTCGCCGCCATGATCCAGGCGATGAACGAGCGGTATCGCAAGCACATCATCACGCTCGAGGACCCGGTGGAGTACACCTTCGAGAGCGACCACTGCCTAATCGAGCAGCGCGAGCTGGGCCAGGACATGCCAACCTTCGCCAGCGGCCTGAAGCACGCCTTGCGTCAGGACCCCGACATCGTGCTCGTGGGTGAGATGCGTGACCTGGAGACCACCGCGCTGGCCATCAGCGCCGCCGAGACGGGACACCTCGTGCTCAGCACGCTGCACACGGTGAACGCGAGCCAGACCGTCGAGCGCATCATCGATATGTACCCGGCTGGCCAGCAGAACCAGATCCGATCGATGCTGGCCAACACGCTGCAGGCCGTTGTGAGTCAGACGCTGTTCAGCCGCATCGACGAGCCGGGCATGGTGCCCGCGGTCGAGACGCTGCTGTGCACGCCGGCCGTACGCAACCTGATCCGCGAGAACCGGACGTTCGAGATCCCCAACGTGATCGAGACGAACCGTTCGATCGGCATGAGCAGCCTGGATGCGTCGATCGCCGAGCTGTACTTCAACGGGATGATCTCGAAGGAAGATGCCGTTGCGCAGGCGGCGTTCCCGGACAAGCTGGAGCGTCAGCTCGTTGCCTGAGTGGTGTAGTACCAGATGGGGCGCTGTGCCCCGAGGGGTGTGATTCGAGATGCCGAACTATCGCTACCAGGTGCGGGGCCAGGGCGGCCAGATCCAGGTCGGTGTGCTGTCGGCCGACAGCGTGCAGACCGCGGCGACGGTGCTGCGCAACCAGGGTTTGCACATCCTGGCGGTCAACCCCGTTGGCGGCGGCATCCAGCGCCAGGCCATCCTCGAGAAGCTGGCCGACCTCAACTCGGGCAAGCCCAACCAGAAGCACGTGCTCGAATTTACCACGCAGCTGGCGGTGATGATCCGAGCCGGCATCAACCTTCGGGCGAGCCTCGAGGGCATCGCCGATCAGACATCGCACCGCGGCTTCCGCAAGGTTATCGAGCAGCTCAAGACCGACGTGGAGAGCGGCAAGAGCTTCTCGGAGGCGCTCGCGCGGCATCCCAAGCTCTTTGGCCCCTTGTACGTGAACATGGTCCGGGCTTCGGAGATGGCTGGTTCGTTCAGCCAGATGCTCGACCGGATCGCGGGCTACATCGCCCAGCAGATCGAGACGCGCAAGATGGTCGTGGGCGCGTCGATCTATCCGGGCATCATCGGGACCATGGCCGTCGCGGTGACGGTCTTCCTGCTGACGTTCGTGCTGCCGAAGTTCAAGGCGGTGTTCGAGGGCAAGGAAGACGCGCTGCCGGCCTCGACGAAGTTCCTCATGGGGCTGAGTGAGTTCCTCCAGCAGCAGTGGCCATACCTCATCGCCGGCGTGTTCGGCCTGGGCATGGCCGGCTTCCTGGCACTCAAGACCGAGCCCGGCGGGCTACTGGCCGACCGCCTGAAGCTGACCCTACCGGTCTTCAAGAACATGTTCCGCTCGCTGTACATCAGCCGGAGCTTGCACACCAAGGGCCAGTTGATCAACGCGGGCGTGCCGATGCTCGACACGCTGGCGATCACCGGTGACATCTCGGGCAACCGCCTTTACAAGGCGATGTGGCGGAACGTGTACATGTCGGTGAAGCAGGGTAAGAAGATCTCCCTGCCGCTCAGCAAGACGACTCTGCTGCCGCGAGCGGTGGTCCAGATGATCTCGGCTGGTGAGGAGTCCGGTAAGCTCGGCGAGGTTCTCGACGAGGTGTCGGTGTACTACGCGAAGCAGCTGAAGGACCAGATCAAGGCTGTTACGAGCCTGATCGAGCCGGTGATGATCATCGTTATGGGCGGCATTGTCGGCTTCATCGCCATGGCCATCATCCTGCCGATCTTCCGGATGAGCCAGATCGTGAACTGATCGGGCGTTCGGAATGGAGAGTGAAGATTGGTGGGGCCTGCGGGCCCTGCCGGCGTATTGGAGGTGATCCGTGGTTCATGGCCTTCGCCAACGTGCTGGACGTGCTCGCGGTCGACGCGCTCGGGGCTTCACGCTCATCGAGACGGCGCTCGCAACGGTGATTATCGGCGTGGGGGTCGTGGCCATCGTCGAGGCGCACCAGGCGTTCATGCGGAGCAACCAGTGGTCGACCCACGCGGCAACCGCGACCTTCCTTGGTGGCGAGCTTCGTGAGCTCACCATGCCGCTGCGCCGGCACGACCCCGTGACCGGCTTGCGGATCGCCGGCGGTGACGTGGAGGGCTGGGGGCCCGAGGACGGCGAGGTGCTTGTCGAAGATTTCGACGACCTGGACGACTTCGATGGCCTCAGATTCTCGTTCAACGGAACGCCCGGCTTCATCGATGATGACGACTTGCCCGGACCTCTCGATGCGTTCGGGCTGGTGATCCCTGAGATCTTTGACGACGGTTCGGTCATGCTGGATCCGGACGGCAATCCGGTGCCCATGCAAGGCTGGACGCAGACGGTTCGTGTGGTGAAGGTGCACCCGACGGATCCGACACGGGAACTCGCGAACGACTACTTCGAGCCGCCGGTCGGCGCTTCGGAGGGAATCGCGATCGATGAGTTTCCGCTGAAGGTGGAAGTGACGGTGACCTACGAGGGCCCGTTCGTAACGGCGCCCACGGAGGTCACACGCGTCACGTGGATCGTCCCTCGATAAGCGGGGCGACGGAAGGACTGTGATGATGAAGGCACCCAAAACGCTCGCACGCCGTAGAAGCCGACGCCTTGGACCGCGCCGCCGGGGCGTGGTTTCGGTGCTGTCGATGATGTTCCTGATCCTGTTCGGCTCGCTGGCCGCCGCGATGGCTGTCGTGAGCCAGGGCAACCTGCGCACGGCCGCCGCGCACCTGCACGTGAGCCGTGCGATGAGCTCCGCCGAAACGGGGCTGGCGATCGCTGAGGAGCGGCTTGACCTCGCCGCCACGCGCTTCATCATCGATCGGGGTCAGATCGACGCCGACCTCGGTGAGGACCTGTGGCTGGGAACCATCCCTGTCGACGTCGACACGGTGGTGCGGACTCTGCCCAGCGGCGATGTGCCCACGGGCGTGGCCAACGCGTTGGCCCTGATTCACGACGAGGATCTGAACACGATCGACATCGACGGCATCAGCGACTCGACGCTTGGCGCGGCGCCGATCGATGTCGATCTCACGCTGTATGCCGAGGAAAACTGGCTCTTCACGCCGGCCGTTGGCCTCATCGAGCAGGACCCCGACGCGGACCCGCGTGGCCAGGCGTACCAGATTACCTATGCGCCGCTGGCGAATGGCGTTGATGTTCGCATCATCGTGACTGGCTACGACTTCGATCACCAGCGTGGCGGCGTGCCGCTGACGCGCACGATCAGCCGCGACTACCGCATGCTCAAGCGGGTCGAGCACTCGGTCATTTCGCCCAACAGGATCATGATCGGCAAGAACGTCATGATCGACGGGGATCTGGGTTCCACCTTCACCGACCTGACCTTCACCCACGGCGATCCGATGCTGATTCGGTCGGACTTCCGCAACCTTGATGAGGACCTGGACGCCCGGCTGGATGCGTTAAACGAGAACATCTCCGACTTCGACATTGACAACGACAACCGCTTGCGGGCCGGACACCCGGACGAGGGCTTGGGTACCGGCTTGGACATCGATGGCGATGGCACGCCCGACGAGACGGCTCTGGACGTCAACGGCGATGGTTATATTGATGAGTTCGACCTGTTCCTGGCGTTCTACGACACCAACGGCGATGGCCGCGTGGCGCTCTCCGACGCGATGCGTGAGGGAACGCCGGGCGAGTTCGCGACGGCCGAGTTCGTCGATGGTTCGGGCCGCGGCGTGGATGACGCGCTCGCGATGCTGATCGACAGCGCCAAGCCCGACCGCAACCGCAATGGTGTTTCCGGCTTCGTGGATACCAACGGCGACGGCGTGTGGCAGCCCGGCGACGAGCCGCTGCAGGACGTTGATCCCTACTCGGGCCTGTATGCCGACCAGGTGCTCGGCTACCGGGACGGCTACATCGACGCCCGCGATCTCTACCGCAAGGTGGACGGCACGCTGAGCTTCCGCGCGACGCGTGGAGACTGGGAGAGCTTCCAGGGACCGGTGGAGGATCGGTTGCGCGGCCCCATCGATCCTGATGATGATCCCGCGATGACCTTTGATGCGTCCGAAGACGACCTCCCCGAGCTGACCACCGATCGGTTCAGCAAGGCCAAGGACCAGATCGTTGCCGGTACGGCCGACGGTGATCCGTTCTGGACGCAGGTGGCACAGAATCTGGGCCTGGGTGGACCGGGCGACTTGGTTGGGTACGTGGAACCGGGGAGCGATCCCGAGGCGCCGCAGTACTTCCGCCTGGATCCCGATGCCGATGGCGACGGCCGGCCGGACAACTGGGACACGGCGTACTTCGAGAAGTCACCCTTCAACAGCCCGAACTTCACCGACTGGTACTACCGGCCTGTGTTCGTGAACATGACGTTCAAGGATGCCGTGCTGGAGCAGGGACTCAACGGGCTGTTCATCAACTGCACGTTCGTGGGCATCACCTATGTGCAGACCGAAGATGACAACGAGCACCTGAACTGGGAGCTCTATGGCAAGATGAGCTATGACCCGGACGTCGAGCGTCCGCAGCCCGAGGCACCGCGCGTCGAGGTGACGGCAACAGCTGAGTTTCCGGACGACATCTTGCCGGCGACGGCGCTGCCGCCCGACCAGGGATTCTTCATCCCTCAGAACCCATTCACCCAAGCGCTCGACAAGGCCGACTTCCGCAAGACTGCCCGGCCGGTGAACTTTGACGATCTGCTTGAGCCCATCGTGATCGATGGCAAGCGGGTTACGGACACCAAGCTGGTGTCCAACAACATCCGGTTCCACGACTGCATGTTCATCGGATCGATCGTGAGCGATACGCCCACGCAGTACACGCCGACGCGCAACAAGCTGCAGTACACTGGGGCGACGCGCTTCTTGCGTGAGCACCCCGATCCCGACAAGAAGTCGGACGAGCGGTATCGCCCCGACAGCGATGACGAGGAGCTCATCGATCTGTCGAGCATGATGCTGCCCGGCTACTCGGTCGACCTGGGTACGTTTAACAGCCCGCCCACGCAGGACGTGCAGCTTGGCGGGGTGGTGGTTGCCGGCGTTATGGATATCCGCGGCAACGCTTCGATCGACGGGGCGCTGCTCATGACGTTCAAGCCCAAGCCCGGCGTCGCTCCGCTTGTCGACCAGTTTGGCGTGCCTGTGGGCAATCCCGCGATGTTTAACACCACGCTGGGCTACTTCGGGCCGGAGGACGGCGATGAGGAGTCGCTCGACCCCACGACGCTGCCCGAGGCGATGGCCGAGGATCCCATCACGGGCGAGATGCGCATGCAGAAGATCGTCGGCTACGACACCGATGGTGACGGCCTGGCCGATCTGGCACATGACGACCCGGACATTCCCGCCGAGGCGGTGCCGGTGCCGTTCTATGGCTATGGCCGCGTGAACCTGCGATTCAATCCCAACATGGTCTTGCCCGACGGCATCATGCTGCCAATGCAGGTGCGTGCCATGCCCGGCTCGTACCAGGAGGGTCGCCCGTGAACTCGAAGATGACCAAGACCCGTCGCCTGCTGGCCTCGAGCGGCCGGGGCTTCAGCCTGATCGAGATGATGGTGGCGCTGGGCATCAGCGCGGCGCTGCTCACGGCCTCGCTGGCGGCTCTGGATACCAGCTTCAAGAGCTATCAGCAGACAAGCGAGACCGCCTCGACGCACGTGGTCACGCGAATCGTAACGCACCGGGTGCTGACCATGATCCGCACGGGCCGCGAGTTCGCGCCATATCCGATCGATGTACTCGATCAGACGCAGAACCCGATGTTCACGAACGCCATCGAGTTCGTGTCGAACGAGGACGAGGCGCTGAACTTCCGCGAGATCACGCGGATCTTCGCCGAGGTCGACCCCGACGCCACCGACGGGTCGCAACGGCTGATGCTGACCATCGACGAGTTCACCGACGGCGTGCTCACCGGTAGCGAGACCCGCCCGCTGCTCCGCGGTGTGCTCGACGCGACCTTTACGCTCGAGTACGACGTGGGCCCCCAGCTCACGCGGGCCACGATGGATATCACCGTCGAGGCCAGCGACATCGGCGACGCCGGGCTGAACGCCAATTGGGACACCCCCACGCTGCGCTTGGTTGCGAGTGCCTCTCCGCGGCGGCTGCGGGATTAGCGCCGGCTACGGGCAGCCGACGTCGAACATGATCTGGTAGAGCAAGAAGTCCAGCAGCGAGTACTCGCCGTCCCCATCGAGGTCGGCGAGGGGCTGGCGGTCTTCCCATGCTCGATAGAACGTCAACCAATCGAAGATCGTGAGCTCACCATCGCGGTCCATATCGGCGTCGCATGGCGGTGGTGGTCGGCGGCCGTAGATGATGGCGGCGACTTCGTAGTCGGCGCCGTCGATGCCGGCCGCGAGATCGGGCGTGCCGTCGCCGTTTGCATCCCCCGCCGGCGTCAGATGGTGAGGTCCTACGCCCTCGAATCGAACGAGTTGGTTTGCCGGCACGTCATCCGGGTGCACGACCGCCGGGTATCGAGCGTGCTGCTGCCCGTAATACACCGCGTTGCCCACGAGCAGGTCGTCAACGTCATCACCATTCACGTCGCCAAGTAGCTGGTGCCTCCCGTCCGAAAGGCTCCATCCATCGCTGCTACGCAGCACGAAGCCATCATCTCCGTCGAGCGCATCGAGGTGGACCGCAGGAAGAAATGGGTCCCGGTGGGTGTCGTGCCGGCCGAACACGACGTATAGCCTCCGTCGACCATCGCTGTTGAAGCCGCCGATCGTCATGTCGTCGATCTCGTCGCCGTTGATGTCGCCGGGCGTGCCGACGGAGGAGGCCGTCCAGCCAGGGTCGTCGATCTTGAAGAACACCGCCTCTGAGGCATCGCCGAGTGTTGGATCCAGTACGCCGGGAAATGGTTCGTGAGCAGGACGGCCGAAAATGACGTAGGCACCCCGCGGACCGTCCGCCCGTCTCAGGGTGACAGCTATGTCATCGATGCCGTCGCCATTGAGGTCGCCGACCCCACCGCCGCGTGCTCCGCGCGTTGTGAACTCGTCGTCGACGATCGAGAAGCCGCCCGTCTCTGCGATGACGTCGAAAACGTCGGCGAGAATTGGAAACGGCTTGTCGATCGGCCGACCAAACACAACAAACGGAACACCACCTTCAATCAAGAGATCGTTGATGCCATCGTTATTGACATCGGCTACAGCGTTCGTGGGTCGGACCCACCCATGGATGCCTGCCCACAAGGTAGCCGATGGTCGCGGTAGCAAAGTTGGGAACGGCCCACTCACCGCCTCATCTCGCCCGAAGACGATCGTCGTCTGGTTGTAGTAATAGCACCCCCGACCGCACGCAAAGCCCTCATGCTGGCCCACAACATCGTCGAACCCATCGCCGTTGATGTCACCGACACCAGTCGATGCGTACGCCCGTGCGCCTGCCGGCGCTAGCTGAAACCCGTCGTTGGCAACCGTGGCGGATACGTCGATGACGGCGTTGCGGTCCTCACTTCCCATCAGCACGCCCCACGTGGAGCGTCCGGTTCGAGACACATCATGCAATATGTCGGACAGGCCATCGCCGTTGATGTCGCCCGCATTGCTCGCGCGAAGCCATCCGGGATGCCATTCAGTTCGGGAGTTCCGGAGCACGTAACCCAGCGACCCATCCCCACCCTGAGATGGCAGCAACTCTCGCCAATCGAACGTCGGGCCGAAGGGTTCGGCCAGCGGATCGGTCTGAGCGGCGACCGGCATGGCAAGACCCATCGCCGCCAGAAGGCAGAACATTCGCGCGCGATCGTTGGCGTTGCTCATGGCAAGCCTCCTCGGTGCCTGGTTGGATCGTCGCCGGGGTCGCATGGCCCGCTCAGCGGTTGGGTGGGTGGCCCTTGTGGCCATGTAGCCAGTGTAACGGAAGAGCGAGGCCGACGCAAGCCCAATTCTCGGTTCATGGAGTTCGAACGCTTCGGTCGCGCCCACCTATCCTGCCCCATGGCCTACACCGCCCTTGCCCGCCGTTATCGCAGCACCGATTTCGACTCCGTCGTGGGGCAGGAGGCCGTCGCGCGGACGCTGGCGAAGGCCATCGAGCAGGGGCGTGTTGCCCACGCGTACCTCTTCTGCGGCACGCGGGGTGTTGGCAAGACCTCGATGGCCCGGATCTTCGCGAAGGCCTTAGCAGGCGGCGCTGGCGAGGTTGACCAGGCGATCATGGAGGGCCGCGACAGCGACGTCATCGAGATTGATGCGGCCAGCAATCGCGGCGTGGACAACGCCCGAGAGCTCATCGCCAACGCCGGGTACATGCCGCTGCGCGGCAAGCTGAAGGTGTACATCATCGACGAGGTCCACATGCTGACCAAGGAGGCGTTCAACACCCTCCTAAAGACGATGGAAGAGCCGCCGGACCACGTCAAGTTCATCCTGTGCACGACCGAGGCCAACAAGGTCCCCCCCACTATCCAGAGCCGCTGCCAGCGGTTCGACTTCCGGATGATCCCTGCGTCTCGCATCGCAGAACACTTGCGCGAGGTGAGCGAGAAGGAGGGCGTTCAGGCCGACGACGACCTGCTGGCTGCCGTCGCGCGGCTGGGTGCGGGATCGATGCGCGATGCGCTCAGCCTGCTGGATCGACTGATGGCCGCCGGAGATGACCGGCTCACGCTCGCCCGCCTCGAGGAGTTGCTGGGCCTGCCCGACCGCGAACTGATCGGCAACCTCGTCGACGCGATCTCGGGCGGCGATGCCGATGCGGCCATCCGCGCGGGTGACTCGCTGCTGAACCTGGGAATCAGCCCAGAGCTGGCACTCGAGACGCTGGCGAACAGGCTTCGGGACCTGATGGTGCTGGGCGTGTGCGGGCCGGAGACACCGCTCGTCGAGCTTTCGGACGCGGCGAGGCAGGCCGAGGTAGAACGATCGCGGCGATTCGACGCGCCCGCGCTCAGCCACATGATCGCGTTATGCGAGACCGCCCAGCGCGTGTGCCGCGAGAGCCCGGCGCCACGCGCGATGTTCGATTCGGCGCTCGTGCGCCTGGCGATGGCCGAGCGATTTGCTGACCTGACCGCACTCGCGAGCGGCGGACGCGCGGGCCGGCCAGCGGAGATGGCCTCGGGAAAAGCCTGAGGCCGGCGGCCCCGCCCGAGCGCGTTTCGCCCCCGGCCCAACGAAAGCAAGAGCCAGTGCCACCTGCAGACCAGGCGAGGCCCGTTGCTCGGCCCGGCGCGATGACCGAGGCCAAGCCGGAGCGATCTGAACAGCCGAGTGACGGATCGCTGGGCGCACCGCCATCCGATCACGAGCTGGTGCGGCGGGCCCGCGAGTTGTTCGCACCCGATGAAACACCGAGCCGCAGTGGCCCCTAACCTCTGCCGTTAGGCGACCCCACCCACGCACACAGCGGAGTACACGGCATGGCACCGAAGAAGTCTGGTCTCATCAAGAACGTCATCCTGCTCTTGATCATCGTTGCGTGTGCTGGCGGCGTGTGGTACTTTCTGACGCAGCAGGGCGGCACCATGAACGAAGCCGAGGCCCAGGAGTGGTTCCGCAGCGGCGAGATGGCCCAGGAGGGTCTGGACCTGGAGGGTGTCAAGGCCCGGCTGGGTCACGATTCGCCCCAGGACATGGGTGAGGGCCGCCACCGCTTCGACATGGCGCACGTGAATTCGAGCAACACGCTGGTCGTCGACGTCGTCGTCCGTGGCGGCAGGGCGATCTCCTACACGATCGTCGAAGAAGCCGAGTGATCCTCACGGAGGTGCGTGGTGTTTGATCAGATGCGCGCCCTGGGCGCGATCACGAGCCTGATGAAGGATCGGCAAAGGCTGGCAGACGCGGCCGAACGCGTGAAGGACCGGCTCGAGTCGGCCAGGGTGCAGGGTTCGGCCGGCGAGGGTGCCATCGTCGTGACTGTGAGCGGGGCGATGAAGGTCATTGGCGTGCACATCGAACCGGCGATGGCGACGGCGTTCTCGGCCGACAAGGCAAGCCAACTGCTCGCACAGGACTTGATCGCGCAAGCGACCAACGACGCGATGGGCAAGGCCCAGTCGCTCGCACGAGAGGTCGTCGCCGAGGAGGCCAGGGAGCTCGGCCTGCCCGAGGAGCTGACGTCGCAGATGGGCGGTCCGCTCTCGTCGGCGCTCGGGCTGTGAGCGTCCGATTCGTACCTTGTTCGAAACCGCTTTGTGTCGAGGTGCGAGGTTCGCATCCGGATCTTCATGCGTCCTCACGCACCTGTTGGGAGGCGGCCCAAGCTACGAACACGCGGTTGTTCGACGGGCCAATCCTGGCCGTACGGTCTGTTGACATCGCGTCCGGCTTGATTGTCGCATCACCTGATCGTTTTGCGCACGTTGTGTGTCAACCTGCAGATCGAGCGTTGGCCACGACCATTCTGAGTGTCACCGGCGTTATCGAGGCGGGGCCTGCAACGGGACCGGATGTCTTGCTCGCCCGTCGGGGGCCGCAGACTCGCAGCTACCCGGGCATGTGGGAGTTTGCACCCGCGGGAGGCCTCGAGGTACCCGTATCACCCGGGGCGTTCGCGCTCGAGGCTGTCATGGACACGTTGCGGACAGAGCTCGATGAAGAAGTGGGCGTGGCTTCGCCGCTCGTCGATGCGCAGGCCATCGGGCTCGTGTTCGATCCGCTCGCTCGCAGCCTCGACATCATCGTGCGAGCTCGGATCGAGGGTGAGCCGCCGCCGCTCCGGACCGGTGCGGAGCGGGCGTGGGAATGCGCGGACGCGCGGTGGATCGGTCGAGCCACACTTCGCTCGGAACTGGCAACGCTGGAGGGTGGCGTCATAGCGCCGACGCTGGCGATCGTGGACGCACTGGATTAGGCTCCCAGATTCAGACGCCGGAGTCTTCTCATCGCAAGTCTGGGATACTGAGCAAGTCCTGCAGCGACTCACCGGGTCGCAGCAGCGGGCCTAAGAACTCGCTGCCCCGGCGGCGCAAGAGCACATTTGGGGCGGGCCGGATCGTCGGGTTTGTGAGCTCGCCGCTGACACGCCACGGCACGGTCGAGAGCTTGCCGAAGCCCGGGACGGATCTCCCGAGCGCGCTGCCCAGCCCTGTATTGAACTTGCCCGCTGCCTCGTCGGACAGTGCGGCAACAGGAATCCACACGATCACGTCCATCGAGTTTTGCACCAGATCAACGGTGCCTTCTGACTCGAGCTCAAGATCGCCCAGCGGCAGTGTGAACGGGTCGTAGGTGATGACGCCGTCGTTCATTGTGATGTGGATCGGCGCGATGCGTCGACCGAGCGATCCCTGCTGGCGTTGACCGGTTGCCTTGAGCACCGACGACAGCACGCTGCTGCTGCGGAATCGGGCGGTGCCCAGCGCGATCGTCAGGTCGCCCTGACCATTGGCCCACTCGCCGTTGGTCGGAATCTGCAGCCGCGCGGTGCGGATGATCGCCGGACCGTCTTCGGGCCGCTTCTCGACCTGCAGGAGTTCCGGGATGATCTCGCTGAACCGCGCGGCGATCTCCGGGCGTACCTCGCGCACGGTCAGGATCGTCTGGGGCTCGGACATGATGATCATGCGGTTCTCGAGGCGGCCGTAGCCGGACGCGTCGGCTCTGGGACCGCGAACGCTGAAGCGCAGGTCGGCCGATGGTGGCTGGCGCGGAATCAGCCGTCCGTGCTGGATTTCGGCGTCGAGATCAACGACGGGCCCGAGGCTGTCGGCCAGCAAGCCGTCAGTGTTCGACATGGCATCCGCGAGCGCAACGGGGATCTCGTTGCCCTTGAGCGTTCCACGGACCTCAGCGGTCTCGAGGGAGAGCCGGCCGGTCGCGTCGGCCGGGTTCTGCAGCAGTCCGTTGAGTTCGAGCGTACCGCCGCTCTCCGTCGAGGCGTTCGCGGTGATGCCGTACGTGCTCTGGCCGACGCGGCGGACTCGACCGCTCACCTCGCTGAGTTCGATCGCCGGCCGGTCTGGGATCGCGATGCTGGCACCCTTTGCGTTCAGCGACGCATCGAGGTTGACAAGCGTCGGATCGAGAAGGCCAACGCCTTGCGTCAGCGGATTGCCGACCGCCAAGCGCTCGAGTTGGATCTGGAAGGGTTCAACGGCGGTG
The DNA here is from genome assembly GCA_965227775.1 of Phycisphaerales bacterium. Taxonomy (GTDB): domain Bacteria; phylum Planctomycetota; class Phycisphaerae; order Phycisphaerales; family UBA1924; genus JAHCJI01. Next base: position 2,347,437 of record OZ245777.1, on the reverse strand, counting down.
ACCTCGGCGCCAATTGCACTCGCAAGCCAGGCCGCATCGGGTGTCCATGTGATCGTTGTCGGCGCTTCGAGTTCGATCGTCTCCGGCGTGAACTGGGCAACGATCGGCTGAGACGCCTTGAGACGGGGCGTGTCCAGCGAGACCGAGACGCGCTCGAGGGACCACGGCATTGCGTTCTCGGGCGATGCGGCTGCCCGGGCCTCGACAACGATCATCCCACTTTGGCCGAGCGCCCCCACCGCAGCGTCGATCCCTCTATCACCCACGCCGGCGAGTGAGAATCCATCACGGATGCTGAGCTCTTCGATCGTGGCCGTTGCATTGAGATTGCCTGTGCTGTCAGAATTCGCAACCACATTCACGACAGCGAGGCTGCCAAGCTCGGGTGAACGCACGTTCAAGTCGAGCAAAGACTGGAGATCCGAACCGCTTGAGATCGCCGAACCGATCGAGCTCACTTGGGCTCGTAGTCCAGAAAACACAACATCGGTGCGCGGACGCTCACCAGACTCATCGGGTTGACCGGTCGGCACGCCGTTGATGCGGATGTCGCGTTGCGAGCGGAGTGTGACCGGGGTTTGATGAAGCCCAGCGAGCGGGTTCTGGCCCTCCCCAAACGAGAGTGCCGCGGGACCGACGTCGAGCACCAACGCTGAGGTTTGCGCGAGCGACGAGCCCTGCATGCCGGCCATCGGCGCGATCGTGTTCCACAGCGCCTGCGATGGAGTCGCGCGGACGCCGACGCCAGCCACCGCTACCCGAGACGCTGAGGCCTTGAGACCCGTGGCGGTTGCCTTGACGTGCCGGGAATCGACACCCAACTCACCGGCGATCAGGTCGCCCTCGGCAGGGTCGGTCAGGTTCAGCGTGAGCGTCACGTCGGGGCCGACCGCGTCGGCGAGCCAGGCGTGCAGCGGTCGACCGGCGGCGTCGATCTCGAACTCGCGTACAAGCCGCATCGGACCGGCGAACTGCACCGACCCGAGGATTGCCGGCGGCTGGAAAGACTCACCACCAAGCAGTGCTTCGAGGCCGGCGGTGCCCAGGTCTGCGTTCAGCATCGCGGCCTCTTCACCGAGCTTGGGCGCAGAAGCAAGCGTGAGTTGGGTCTGCGATGCGGATGTAGAAAGATTGAGTTCGAGGCTGGCGAGACCGATCGGGGGACCATCTGGCCTCGTCAGCGAAACGCTCGCGGTCGTCAGGCGGGCTTCGGCCGTTGCTGCTGCAATCTCGGGGCGAAGTCCGGCCATGGGCAGGCGAAACTTGCCGATCGTTGCGCTGAGGCCCTCGCCGTTCTGCATGGACCAGCCTTCGGGCAACCAGCGGGCAGCGACAGCGTTTGGCCGGGCGACGCGCACGGTCGCCGGCGAGTTGAGCACGATGGCCTCGCTGGCCCATGTCGCATCAGCGGATGCTTCTACGTGGGGAGCTTGGACGCCGAGCGAGACACCTGCGGAACCATCCTCCCGAGCCTTCCATGCGACGCGTGCGTCGATTGTGTCGCCGGTGATGGCGGGCAGGTCAAAGCCGGCGTCTTCCAGAACCGCAAGCCACGGCGTCGCCGCGACCACGGGTATCGACTGGAGGGTCAGTTCGACCGACGGAACACCGCGTGACAGGGATGCCACACCGAATCCGGCCTCGCTACCCAGCTGTGTGAGCGACGCGAAGTCGATGCGGCCGTCGATCGAGAGCGTCCCGTCCGGCTGGCCATTGACTGCCGCTCGGGCGCTTGCCGTCACGTGCATTGGTTGATTCGCGACCACCTCGGCGGTCAGCGTTGTGTTCGAAAGATCGATCGTCGCGTCGCCCTCGGTACTCGGCACGATGAGCCGCGTGTTACCGAGGCCGACTCGAACGACCGACTGCAGATCCGTCAGCTTGGGCGACATGCCATCCAGCGGTAGCGAGAACTCTTGGATGTCCAGCGTCACGCGCCCCGCTTGCACGACTTGCACGCGATCTGCCGGCATGACAACCGAGTGAATCGCTTCGTTGGCGAGGAAGGCGCTTGCATCGACCTCGACCGAGCCGGGAGCGGTCAGCCGGATCGCACCATCCTGCTTGGCGAGCACGAGCGATGCTCGGAGCGTCTCCGAGTCCAGCGACACGTTCGCGTCCGTGGGTAGGCCTCCCTCCAGATCACTACTGGCGTCGAGCGAGAGCCCGCCCCGTGCGGCGACCATGGCGGCCTGAGCGATCGTGTCGTTCCCGCTGATGGCACCCAGGGCTTCGGCGTACTCGGGGGTGATCTCCGTGAAGGTGGCACTGGCTACGCCCGTGAAGCTGCCGAGATCGAGATCGGCGTTTGCCTCGAAGCTTCCGCCTCTGATTGCCGACCCGATGTCCTCGCGCGTAGATGGATGCACCGCCGGCAACGCGAGCGCACCAGCAAGCGTTGCGGTCGTGCGGGTGCCCTCGGCTCTCAGGTCGCCCTTGAAGCCGGAGATCGCCAGCGTTTGCGAGCCCTCGCGCGTCAGGATGACATCGACAGTCTCGAGGACAATTCTCGTGAACGGCAGTTCTCCGAGTTCGCCCTTCTGTTCGGCGTCGGCGGCGGCTCTTGCTTCCGCGCCCCGTTCCAGGCCGAGCGCTCGCTCGATGTTTGTCGTCCCGTCTTCGTACACGTAGATGCTCGCCCATCCATCGACGATGATGTCCTGTTCGAGATGGGCGTTGAGCAATCCGAGCAGGCCGCCGGCGGTACGGACCGAGACCGTTGCCACGTGCTCGCCGGCGGCGTCGTGGAGTGAAGCCTGACGGAGCTCGAGGTCGCCCGTCCACGACACCGATACTCGTTCGACAGCGAGGCTGCCGGGAACATCGAGGCCTCGGACGATCCCCGGCGCCACGGCACCGATGATGGCCGGACCGCCGATGGCGATGACCAGCAGCAGCACGAGGGCAGCAGATCCCAGGCCGATTGCGACTTTGCGGAGCCGACGGCGCTTACGAGGCGACTTGGACTGTGACGCGGGGGCGTCGGGCATGAAGAGCGTTCCTCCGATGCCAGCATAGAGAGCGAATGGGGCGGCAGCCCGGCGGTGAATCTCGGTTCACTTCGGGTCGGCTTGCGGTCGGGGCTTGTTGGCAAACTTGCAGCGTCGCAGGCCCAACCACGCAAAGAACTCGAAGAACAGGAACCCGGCAACGGCCAGCAGAATCCCCAACCCCGCGAGCGCGATGATCCACGGGGGCGGATCGCCGAATGGCGGTCGGCCCAGCAATGTTCCGACCTCGGCCTCGAAGCTCCATGCCAAGGGGAGCACCAGCGCTGCTCCCAGGCCGGCGATGAGCCATCCGGCAGCGCCGTGGCGGACGATCGTGTGGGCAAGCTCGGGGTGCATGCGAGCACCAGACTGTCCTCCGAACATCACCAACCCCCGCGCTTCGATCCACGTCAGGATCTCGATCACGGCCGCGGCGACTGGCGTGAGAACGACACCCAACAGGCCTCCGAGCGCGATCGAGCCGATGGCGCTGCCGGGCGACCATGAGACCGAACCGCCATTGGGTAACGGACGCTGCGCTTCGAACGCCAGCAGCAGGGCGATTCCCAGCAACTGTCCCATCGGCAGCGCGGCCAGGAGCAACGTGCCGCGAACACGCGGCTTGGCGACTGCCATGGCGTCGAGCGTCCTGTTGGGCCTGGTGACGACCAGCCTGTACGTTGAAAGTGCTGAACGGAGGCCGGGTCGCTTTTGCATTGGTGAGCCCGTGCGGCGGGTGGGCAGGCTGCCATCAACCGGCGTGCCACACTCGGGGCAGACCGCGTCGGCCGCCAATCCCTCGATCACGTAGCCGCAGTGCTCGCAGAGCAGGGTGCTGGGGTCTTGCGGCGGGCTCGTGGTCACGCTCGATGGTATGGCCAGGGCCAAAACGCCCCCGGCACCCCTTCAGGCAGGAAAACCGGCACGATCGTGAGAATCGATGAAGTCCCCTCCTGGCCCGCCCGATGGCTCTGGTGAGGCATGCACCGAGGGCCTCCAGGAGAACCCGCCATGGCACCGTGCGACTCATCGACGTCCAACCCGCTCCCACTGCGCGAACGCCGCCGCCACCCACGGTTCAGCGTGCCGCCGATGTACAGCCCCATCGCCGTCCGCACGCTCGAGAGCGATGAGTTCGCCTTCGAGGGCCACGCGTACGACGTCAGCGAGGGCGGGCTGCAGTTTGAGCTTGATCGTCCCTTCGAGCCGGGCACACGATTGGCGATGCGCATCGAGTTGCCGGGCGCTATGGCGTTCGGCCGATCGCCCCACGAGGGGCCGGGGCGCGACACCGGGCCGGGACGAGCGATCTTCGTGTTCGCGACCGTGGTATGGGTTTCGGACGAGGAGTTTGGCCCAGCGCGCATGGCCGCCGTCTTCAACATGTTCTGCCGAGCCGGCGACAAGGACCGTCTCAAGCGAGCCCTGGCCCAGACCATGGCACGCGCTGCCTGAGGGCAGATCATCCGCGAACAGGGAGTTGGGACGGGAAGGCCCGGGCGATCGCTCGGGTCTTCTTGCATTCGAGGCCCGCGCGTATCATCGGTCCTATGTTCGCCGACCGCGCCACCATCACGATTTATGCCGGCAAGGGCGGGGACGGCTGCGTGTCGTTCCGTCGGGCGCGGGGCTTGCCCAAGGGTGGCCCCGATGGCGGCAATGGCGGCAACGGCGGCAGCGTCATCCTCGTTGCCGATGAGAACGTCGGGACGCTTCTTGATTATCGCGGAAAGCACGACTGGCGCGCCCGAGGCGGCCGGCCCGGCGAGGGCTCGCAGCGACACGGCGCGGGCGCCGATGATCTGGAGGTTCGCCTCCCACCTGGCACGCTGGTCTACGACGACGACTCGGGCGAGCTGCTCTACGACCTTGGCCCAGGGGACCGAGTGGTTGCGGCCCAGGGCGGCAGGGGCGGCTTCGGCAACGAGCACTTCAAGAGCGCCACCCATCAGACGCCGCGGCAGTCGACCAAGGGAGAGTTCGGAGAGACGCGTCGGATCCGGCTCGAGCTCAAGCTCATCGCTGAAGTCGGCCTCGTTGGCTTGCCGAACGCGGGAAAGAGCACGCTGCTGGCGGCGACGACCGCGGCGGCTCCGAAAGTCGCGAATTACCCCTTCACGACGCTCAGCCCGCAGCTTGGCATCGCCGAGCTCGACACGACCCGCCGCCTTGTGATCGCTGATATTCCCGGGTTGATCGAGGGTGCCGCTGGAGGCGCGGGGCTTGGCCACGAGTTCCTCCGACACGTCGAACGCACGAAGGTGCTCGTGCACGTGCTCGACCTCGTGCCAGACAATGGCGATGTCGCGGAGAACTACACCAAGATTCGCGCCGAACTTGGGCAATACGCGCCGGCACTGCTCGAGAAGCCCGAGCTGGTGGCGCTCAACAAGGCCGACCTGTTCGTCGACGAGCGGGAGTTGGCCGACGCGATCGACGCGGTACGGTCGTCGCTCGACCTCGAGGTCGATCCCGTGTTCGTCATCAGCGGCGCTGCGAGGCAGGGGCTTCGTGAGTTGCTCGAGGCGGCATGGAAGCTCGTGCACCCGGCCGGCAATACTCAGCCGGGCTGGGCGTCATCGACCGCCTGAGCAGCCCGGAACAGACCGAGCCACTCCGAGTTGCCCGTGCCGGCCTTGGCACTCTTGCCCTTCCGGCGCGAGCCCGCGATCGGCGACTTTGTGAGCGCTTCGCACTCATACCCTAGCGCTCGAACAACTTCGACCGTGTCCTGCACGATGCGCTCGGCATCGGCCTGGCTTGTGAGGTGCTCGCCGCTCTCGTAGTGCGGCTTGATCAGACTGAGGATGCGTCCGTCATCGCCCAACCAACTCGCCGCGGCCGGCAGGGCGAGGCGTTGGGGCGTCCAACCCAGGTCCATCACGACCAGCTCCACCGTCTCGTCTGCGTCGACGTGCAACGCGTTCGCCCGCTCCAGCACACGCACACGCTCATCGCGACGCACGGCGTAGTCGAGGATGCCCCTGGCCGTGTCGATGGCGATGACCCGTGACGCCCCGCAAGCCAGCAGGCACTGGCTGAACCCCCCCACGCTCGCCCCAAGGTCGGCGCACGTCCTTTCCTCTGGATCGATGCCAAACTCGTGCAATGCGTGCTGGAGCTTGTAGAAACCACGCGAGACGACCCGAGGCACGCCTAGCGGCGTTCCATCGCTCGCGTCGGCGGGCGGCGGGATCATGTCAGGCTGCGCCGACGGGGACGCCGATGATCGCGATGCCGCGGCGGTCGGCCTCGGCAATGACGTCTTCCTTGTCGATCATGATGACGTCGCCCGCGGCGAGCGCGAGGCAGCCTGCGCCAGCGTCGTGCATGCGCTCGATCGTGGTTACGCCGATCGTCGGTACGTCGCTGCGTCGGTCGTGCCCGCAGCGAGCGCCCTTGCAGAGCGTCCAGCCCTTTGACTTACAAAGCGCACCGGCACGTTCGATCATGCGATCGGTGCCCTCCACCGCTTCGACCGCGATGATGTCGCGCTCGCGGACGGCCACGGCCTGGCCAATGTCGAGTCGCAGCAGATCGACCAATTGCGGCCACACGAAGTCGACGTCGGCCTGCTGGCCGTTCGAGGGCTGCCGCGTCGTCATGACGCCAGCGTCGGCCAGCTCCTTGGGGATCGACGTTGTCGAGTCGAGAAGTTGCACGCCGCTGCGTTCCAACTCGTCCGCGATGGCGCCGAGCACGGCGTAGGACCGGCGATCGTGCCTCAGCTTGCGGTGCCAGGCGAGTAGCGTGGGCACATCTGGCACGTTGCGCACCATGCGGAGCGGGTCGTGCATTAGCTTGGCCTTGTCGACCTTGCCGACCATGATGGCATGGCGCACGTTCCGGCGAGCGAGGGCCCGGCCCCAGCCGCCGACGCGGAACAGGCCGACCTCGTGGAAGCTATCGCAGAGCTTGGGCAGTTCGGACTCGTACATGTTGGCGAGCCCGATGCCGTGGATGCGATGACCGATCTCTCGCAGGCCCTCGGCCACGATGATGGGCAAACGCCCGGCGCCTGCGATGAGCCCGATGGCCGTGGGCGGGGTTGGCGGATCGGGCAGGATGACCAACGGACGGGGCACGGAACGCTTCTCCCAGGTGCGATCGGACGCGGGGATCGGGATTATTGCGCGAACGGAGCCTCCGGGGTGCAGTGATCCAATCAATCCCCAAACAACAGACGAGTGGCTCAATCCCAGGGCTATGCCGGGCCGATGGAAACGCCGTGACCAGTCAACAGGCATCGGCGAACAAGCACGGCGAGGGGCAGAACACGCCCCAGGGCCGGCCGTGGATTGGCGTGCGGTTCACGTGCGCCGGGGCGTACGTCCGCTCCTACCGAGCCCCCGACGCGACGTGCTACGTCGCCCGGTGCCCGCGTTGTGGCATGACTTGCCGCTTCCCCGTCGGTCCTGGCGGAACGAGCAGCAGGCTGTTCGACGCATCGTGCCGGTGAACGCCCCGAACACCGCCGACGCCGGAGCAAGCCTCGCGTAAAGTGCCCCGTGGCAAACCTCCCCGGCATCACCATCGGTCGACCCAACGAAGCATGTGCCGTAACGGGCCAGTCCTTGAGCCCGGGCGATCCCATCGTGTCGGTGCTCCTTGTCGACCCAGCCGAGGGCTCGTCTCGGTTGGACGTCTGTGAAGAAGCGTGGCAGAAAGGCTGGCGGCCCGAGGCCGGCGAGCAGGGTGATGTCGTGGCCATCTGGCGCGGCCTGGTGCCCCAGCCAAAGGACAAGGACAACACTCGTCCTGTTGACGATGAGGACCTCGTTGCCCTCTTCGACCAGATCGCCGAACCGGAGGACGATCAAGCCGTCGAGCTGCGGTACGTGCTGGCGTGGATGCTCGTCCGGCGGCGGCGCCTGCGGCTCGAAGGCCAACGCAAGGGTCGCCTGCGCGTCCGGCGCGTGACGGCGACTGGCGCCTACATCGATGGCGAGCCGGTTGACGTCGCCGACCCAGGCCTCGACGAGGATCAGCTCGAGCAGGCGATGGAACGCGTTGCGGCTCTGCTTCTGGGCGAGCCTGAGTCGCCGGCTCAACCAGCCCAGGAGGCGTCATGAGGCGGACCGCGTCGATCGTGCTGCTGGCGCTGGTATGCGTCGCCGGCTGCAACTGCGCCGGCAGGCCGGTGTTGCCGGGCCCGTTGGAAGGCGAGCAGGTTAACCTCGACGACTTCACGTATGAGCAGGTCGCGGCCGCCATGAACCAGCGGGCCGAGCGACTGGAGCGTTTCTGGGCGGCGACGATCACCACAGTGTGGTACATCGGCCAGCAGGGGGAGGACGAGGTCGAACAACTCGACGGCGACCTGCACATCGTCCAGCCCGACATGATCGCCCTCAGCCTGCGCAAGGTGGGCGTCGACGGGGCCGCGCTGGGCGCGAACGAGCGTTTCTACTGGTATATTGATCTTCTCGCCGACGACCCGATCGCTTCGATCGGCACGCACGCGAAAGCAAATCCGGATCGGCTCGCCGAGCTTGGCGTTCCGGTGCACCCACTCGACCTGCTGCAGCTCTTGGGCTTCTCATCGGTGCCCGAAGAACCGATGGACCCCGAGGAACCGCTTCGTCTGACCCCGACCGGCACACGCTTGGTCCTGTCGGCCCCGGCGCGATGGGGTGTCGTTGAGTACATCATCGATCCCGAGACGTTTGAGCCCGATCGCATCTCGATCCGTCGAGATCCAAGCCTCGCCCCGGTGCTGACGGCAGACATGCTCGACGGCGACGTCATGTTCGATGATCGGATCGATCGCGCGTTGCCGAGCGTCGCGATCCCCGAACGTGTTGTGATTGACGTGCCGCTGCTCGAAGCGCGTGTGCAGATCCGATTCCTTGGAGCGCAGTCAAGCCGGCGACGGCCGGACGAGCGGGCGTTCGACCTGGGTGAGACGCTGTCTCGGTACGGCGTGCGTCTCAAGCGCGATCTAGACGTGGTGCACGCTCGCGAGTTGGATCAGCGATGAGCAGCCGTCGCGCTTGGATTATCTCAGTTGCGCTGGTTCTTTCGCTGGGGTGCGATGCCCTGGCGCAGATGATGGCGGGTTCGTCCGGTGGTGCACAGGCGTCGGGCGAGCACGCGTGGGCTCTCACGCCATCGACGACCTCGAGCGAGTGGGCGCTCTGGCACATCCCGCCGCGTGTTGGCTCGGGCGGGGCGGCCGACGGCGCTGTACGCATCATCGACTCGCTCGAACGGCGGCCAGCGGCCATCTCGGCGGCCGGCGGGCGCGTCTGGCTGGCGTTTGCCGGCATCGGAAACGAGCCCGGCTACGCAATCTTCACCGCCGCCGTGCAGCCGGGAGCCATTGACGGCACCTGGTACTCGGGGTCGGGCGGGCGGCTCGCATCGTCAAGCTTCTTGCCCACTGAAGGACGGCTCATCGCGCTCGCGGCTCGGAGAGAGGGCCCCATGGCCCTAGTCGAGTCGACCGAAGGCAGCCTGGAGATCGCGTGGCTCGACCGCGGGCGATGGTCGCGCAGCAGCGGCCCTGTTGTCGAGGGCGAGTTCCCGCACGCGATCGGCGTATCGCGTGATGGCGCGATCATGCTGGCGGGCGTGGACGCCGGCGCGATCCGGCTGTGGACCGCCCAGATTCCGGCCGACGAGGCTGACGTTGACGGTGGTTTCCAGCTTCGCAGCCCGTCCGAACTGCTCCAGCCGACAGGTGCGGGTGCCGGCGAGGCGCCACCCAGCGTCTCGCTCGAGTGGACGCCGCAACTGCTCGCGCTGCCCTCCGCATACGCTGGCGCGCGCGTCGTTGCCGGCCCCGTCAAACTCGGGCCGCGCACCATGCTCGCCGTAGCAGGTGATGGCCGCGTGTCCGTCTATGAGATCGAGGGCGACGCCGTTCGCGTTGCGTATGCCGCCGACGGAAGCGCCGTTGGCTTCCTGACCAACGCACGGCGTGGCGTGATCGTGCGACTGAATGCCACCGCCGAAGCCGCAGAGGGTCGAGCCGCGACGAAGCTGGAACTCGAGGAGTTCTCGCTCGACTCGGGACGAACGCTGTACGTCGGAGCCGCCGTGTTCGATGGCCCCGTGTCGCCGAGCGACCTGCGCATTTTGCTTGTGCTGATGGTGCTGGTCAGCGCCACACTCCTGCTCTTTGTGGTTCGGTCTTCCAACGAGAGCAAGCCGTTCGCCGCACCTCCCGGCTGTCTGCTCGCGCCGCCGATGCCCAGGGTCCTGGCGTCCGTTGGCGACGGCCTGCTCGCGCTGCTCATCGGCAGCGAGATCGCGCGGGCGCTTCCCGAGGGCTGGCTGGCGATGCGCGTTGGGGCGGAGGTCGTTGACTTCGCGCCGCTTCTCACAGCGCTGGTGTTCGGCATGCTCGCGGGAGCCGTCATGGAGGCCACCCTGGGCAGAACGCTCGGCAAGCTGGTCTTTGGCCTGGCGGTGACGCGGTCGAGCGCCGAGGGAGACATGCGCCCTGGGGCACGCCGGCCTGGCTTCGGCCCATCCCTTGTCCGCAACGCCGTCAAGTGGCTGCTCCCGCTGGTCGCGCTCGCGGGGGCGATGAGCCCGCTGCTTCGCCACCGTGGAGACACGCTCTCGGGGCTCGCCGTGGTCGGCGAATTCGCCCCCGAAGAGGGCTCGGGGGATTCCGATCAAGATTCGACGCCGGACGGCCGATAGCGATCCGGGCATGCGCATTGCGTGCCGATCCGCGGAGGCGCCGTGTCGGCCGACGACAAAACCGCAGCCAAGCCCGCCAAAGAGCAACCGGCTACAGATCCGGCGGTGACCCCGTGGCGCGAGATCTGGCAAGTTCCAACCCTTGGGCTGTCGATCGCACTGCTAGTTATCGGGCTTGTGACGACGGTGCTCCACCGGCCGGCACCCGACATCGAGGGGTTGCTCAACGCCGCCGAGCGACGCATCGAAACCCGGCGTTATGCCGAGGCTCTCGATGGGCTCAACAACGACCTCGGGCCGAATCTTGACCGCGTCTCCTTCACGCCCGAGCTGCGGCGTCGCTTCCACGTGCTCCGGGCTCGGGCACTCTCGCTTGGCCAGTCGGAGTTCACATCCCGCCAGCCGACCAACGACGCCAACATCATCCGCGAGTATCGAGAAGCCGAACGCCAAGGCGCCGCGCTCGAGCCGCGCGATGCGTTCTTCCTTGGCCAGGCATATCTCAGCCTGGATCAGATCAAGCCCGCGCTGAAGCGGGCCGAAGACATGCCCCCAAGCGAGCGAGCGCTCCGCCACGAGCTCTATCGCCTCGCGATCGAGGACCAAGACGCCGCGACGCCCGGGGGTCGAGAGCGGATCATCGACTTTGTTTCCCGATTTGTTGCCGACACAACGCTCGGCATCAACGATCGCGCTTGGGCTGAGTTGCAGCGTGCGCGCGTGCTCGCCGCAACCGGTGACCACACCGGCGTTGTTGATCGGCTGCTCCGCTCGTACCCGCAATGGGCTCGGGCCGCCCCCGAGCGCAGAGCCGCCCTGAGCGTGGAGCTTGGCGCGGCGCAAATGGAATTGGGCAACCTCGAAGACTCCCGCGAGTCGCTGGAGCTCGGTGAGCAGTTGGCCGAACCGCAATCGCCCGAACGTGGGCTCGCGATCGTGCTGCTGGGCAGGCTCGACGAGCTTTCGGGCCGACCGATGGAAGCCCGCGATCGCTACCAGCGTGTGCTCGACACGCTTGGCTGGTCTCCGGCGGCCCAGGCTGCTCGGCTTGGCTTGGCGGAGGTTTACGCGTCAGAGGGCGAGGTCGATCTCTCCCTCGAACTATTCCGCGAAGCCATCACCATGCTGCAAGAGGATGGACCCGCGGGGGGTGTTGATGGCATGGTGCTCGAGAGCGCCTTGCTTGCCCAGCATCGCGTGCACAGTCTGGCCGGCGAGTCGAGCGACGCGTTGCGATTCGCACAGCTGGCCGAGACGGTGACCAACGAAGAGCGATCGCCCGATCTCGTGCTCGCCCTAGCGGACTCGCACATGGCCGTCGCCGAAGACCTCGCCGCAGCGACCGGCCACGACGGTGGCATCGGAGCGGATTCGATGAGCTTCGATGCCGCGACGCGAGAGGAGTTTCGCCGCCACATCCGCGCCGCGGGTGGCTACTACGCATTGCATGCTGACCGCGTCACCCTTGATGAGACAGCATTCGAGCGCAGCACCTGGCTGAGCGCGGTGTGCTTCGATCGCGCCGGCGATCTGGAACTGGCCGAGCGTAAGCTGACGACGTTCGTCACGGCCATCAGCGAGAGCCCGCAGCGTGCCGAGGCTCGCTATCGCCTGGGTCGAATCTACCAGGCCCGCAGCCGGCACTCGGCCGCCGAGGAGGCCTTTCGCTCGCTCATCGATGACGCGAACGATCCGGACACCGGAAAGGGCGTTGGCCCCTTCGCGCTTAAGTCGTACGTTCCGCTAGCAGAGACGCTGCTGGCCGACCCCGACCCCGAGAACGACGGCGAGGCTCTCGCGCTGCTTGAGCGTGTGCTCTCCGGTGGCCTGGTCGGCCCCACGAGCGAGGAGTACCGCCGCGCGCTGGTCGAACTTGGCACGCTGCACTACCAACGCGGCGAGTACGTTCCCGCGATCGAGCGGCTCCGCGAAGCGCTCGCCCGCTTTGATGGCAACCGCCGGGAGAACCTGATCCGATTCAAGCTGGCCGATGCGTTCAGGCTTGAGGCGGACCGCATCGGCGAAGCCCTGGCCCAGGCCATGCCCGGCAGCGAGCGTCGTGAGCTTCGTAGCCTCCGAGAAGAACGACTGCGAACCGCAATCGAGCAGCTCGAGCTCACGCGGGATGGCTTCGAGCGACTCTCCGAGCTCTCCGCGGCAGAGCGCGAGTCGCTACGGAGCGCGTATTTCTTCCTCGGAGCATGCGCGTACGACCTTGGCGACTTTGACCTTGCGGTCAAGCACTATGCTGCGGCGCACGCGAAGTATGCGGGCGACCCAGCGGCACTCGTGCCGCTTATCCAGATCGTAAGTGCCCGCCTGCAACAGGGCGAGTTCGCCCTTGCCCGGGCCGCCAACGAGCGTGCCCGCCGGCTCTACGAGAGCTTCCCGAGCGAGGTCTGGAACAACTCAGACCTGCCGCTCACGCGCGACGATTGGCAGCGGTGGTTCCAGGCCAGTGAGCGGCTGGCAACTGCCGGCAGCTGACACTCACGCCCGCGTGACCTCGACCTTGCCGCCCGCGACGTCCTTGATGGCGTAGCCCATTTCGGCGAGCTCGTCACGGATCGCATCGCTCGTAGCAAAGTCCTTGTTCGCACGTGCGGCCTTGCGTTGTTCGAGCTTCTCGATCACGGTCGGGTTGGGTGAAAGGCCCGGACCGAACAGGCCAATCGATGTGTCGGAGGTAGCCGGTCGTTCGAGCGAGAGTACCCCAAGGATCGCATCCAGACTTGAGAGCACGTCGGCATCGCCCGTCGTGGGGGCATCGAGCTGCCCCACCATCGAGTTGATCGCTGCAATCGCAGCGGCGATGTTCAAGTCGTCGCTCATCGCGGTCGCGAACTCGTCGCGAGCGGTGCTCGAAGCCTGGTGAGGATCGCCCGGCGTCCCAGCTTCTAGCACACGTCGCCATCGATCGATCATCCGCTGGCTGTCTTTGAGCAGTTGCTCTGTGAAGTCCGCGTTCGTGCGATAGTGTGTGCGGATGAGCGCGAGCCTGAGGGCCGCGGGCTCGACACCCTTGGCGAACAGGTCTCGGGCCGTGAAGAAGTTGCCCTTGCTCTTGCTCATCTTCTGGCCGTCAACGAGCAAGAAGCGGTTGTGGAGCCAGTGGCGTGCGAAGGGCGCGCCAGCTGGCGCCTCGTTGAACGCGCAGCAGCTCTGCGCGATCTCGCATTCGTGGTGGGGAAAGATGTTGTCCTCGCCGCCCGTGTGCAGATCGATGATCGGTTGGCTATCGGGCACCGTGCCATCCGGAAACGCCTCTTTGGCGAGCACCTCGAAGGCCATTGCTGAGCACTCGACGTGCCAGCCCGGGTATCCAGCGCCCCACGGGCTATCCCACTTCATGAGATGCGTGGCGTCTTCCTTCCAGAGCAGGAAGTCTGCGGGGTGACGCTTGGTTTGCTGGTTTGCGTCGTCTACCCGGCCGCCCGCTCCGGCGCGAAGGGCCTCGAGCGAGTTGCCGCTCAGGGCGCCGTATCCCTCAAATGACTTGACGCTGAAGTAGACCGCTCGGGCTCCGGGCTCGCCCGTAACGTACGCGCTGTCCCTGGCAATCAGTCGCTCGATGAGCTCCACCATGGCTGGCACGTACGCCGTAGCGCGAGGCATCATGTCCTGTTCGCTGGCGACCTTGAGGCCGAGCTTCTTCGCGTCTTCCAGGAATCGATTGGTGTAGAAGCGTGCGATCGCGTACGGATCAGCCGGATCGATCTCTGCACCTGCGGGCAGCTTCCCCGACTTCTTTGCGTCGAGCAATCGAGAGCGGGCGGCATCCATCTTGTCCTGCCCGCCACCGTCGGCCTGGTCGTCGTCAGTCATGTGGCCGACGTCGGTAATGTTCATGGCGTGGCGGACCGTGCGCGGGCCAGCGTGCGGTCTTCCATCGACGTCCTGGATGGTGCACAACGGACTCTCGAGCCAGCGACGGAGCAGGTCGGCAATGAGGAAAGCCCGGAAGTTACCGATGTGGCCGTCGTCATAGACCGTGAGGCCGCACGTGTAGAACGTGACCGTGCTCGGATCGGTGGCGCGGAAAGGCTCGACGCGCTTCGTGAGGCTGTTGTACAGGTGGAAGGACTCGGGCATCCACGATCATAGAACAAACACGACGCGTGCCGGGCGTATGCTGCCGCGTGCGAGACGACACGCGGCACAGGCAGGTCGGCTTCGAGTTTCTGGGCACGGGCGTGTCGAGCGGCGTGCCCGTGATCGGCTGCTCATGCCTGACCTGCACGTCGAACGACCCGAAGGACACTCGCCTTCGCTGCTCGGCCGCCCTGCGGTTCGGAGATGACCGCGGCGAGCAACGCACCATCCTGTTCGACGCCGGCCCGGACCTTCGCCAGCAGGCCCTTCGCGCTGGCCTCGAGCGTGTGGACGCCCTGCTCTTCACGCACAACCACGTCGACCACACTTGGGGCCTCGATGAGCTGCGCCGCTTCAACACCCTCATGGAGGGGCCGGTCGACATCTACGCCAACGACCACACGCTCGATTTTCTCCGCCGCGTCTATGGCCACATCTTCGACGCGAAGAATAACTTGCAGCCCAGCTACGTCGCCAGCGTGATCCCCCACCGCCTGCTGCCCATGGTGCCCGAGGAGCTCTTCGGCCTGCGCATCACGCCGCTGCCACTGCTCCACGGCCGGTTGCCTGTGCTCGGGTTTCGGATCGAAGCCAGCCACCCAACGGTCGCGGCGCGATCGGGCATGGCCGATCTCTTGCCGTTGGCCTATTGCACGGACGTCTCGGGCATCCCGCCCGAGACCTGGGCCATGCTGGAGGGGCTCAAGACGCTGGTGCTCGGTGCGCTACGGCCGCGCCGCCACCCGACCCACTTCTCGATTGACGAGGCCGTCGCGGCGGCCCAGAAGATCGGGGCAGAGCAGACCTGGTTCATCCACATGAACCACGAGGTGCGCCACGAGCCGGTGGACCGGGCGTTGCCAGGCGGGATTCGTCTGGCTTGGGATGGGCTGGTGCTACCGCAGACAAGGGACGAGGAGCGGAGCGAAGGGGAGTGGGCCCTGGGGTGGCGGGAGTAGTCGGCTGCCGCCGAAAAAAAATTACCGATCTTGCGACGACAAAGTCCATACCGAACCGCACTCGCTACACACGAGGCGGCCCTCCATATCTCGGAGTGCCGAGGCCAAGTCGTAGTCGCAAGATGGGCACACGACCATGTTCAGTTTGCTTTCTCTGCACGCCCGGTGCCACACTGGCATAACGGTGTACAACATCACTATGATGAAGGCGTACGGCATCGACAGGATGATCAGGCCATGCACGATCGGAGATAATCCGATGCGACGGAGCATCAGGTGGGTCACTGTAAATACGCCGAGAAAGCCAATCACCATGGCAACCTGCAACGAGATCGGCTCGCGAAGAGGCTTGCAGGCGATTCGGACCTGGTCCTGACTCAGCCCGAGAGCCTTGCCCACCTTCCGAGGCTGTCGGTTCGAAAATCGTCGCACCGTGCCGGAGTCGTCGCGAAAAGTGGCCATTCCAAGCATCGCGTTGCCCCGCAGGACCGCACATGGAAGCGGGTCGATCTACTCCGCCGCCCGCTGCGCCGACAAGTGGACACTGATCCGCCCCACCGTGACACCGAGGCGCTTCTCGATCTCAGCGATTAAGTCCGGATCGCGGACGCCGGCCATGATGCGGGCGCTCAGGTCGTCGGGAAGGTCGAGCATCGAGCCGTCGGGCGAGACCACGTGGGCGTGCTCATCGGTGATGGCGTCGAAGCGAGTGGGCCCGCCGGGAGTGGCCAGCTTGCGGCACAGGCCGCGCTGGCTGAGCGTCTCGAGCGTGTTGTAGACCGTCGCCAGCGAGATGCCCGCCTCGCCGTGCTCCTCGCGGACGCTCTCATAGATCGTCTCGGCCGTCGGGTGTTCTCGCGTGCTCGCCAGGGCGGCGTACACCACCTGGCGCTGCCGGGTGCATCGCAGACCGTGGGCCGCAAAGAGGGTGCGGTGGTCGCCTTCTGTTGAAGACTCAGAGGTGTGTGCGGCGTCCGACATTGGAACGATTCTAGGAAGCAGGAAGCCCGCCGGCTCGGAGGGTTATCCGTCGGTCGGCCTCTGGACGCGATACTCGTCCCCTGGCCCATCGGTCGCCCCAACGACCTCGGTAAGGTCCCAGCCGTCCTTCGCGAGCTTGATGACGTCGTAGTGGCAGATGTCGCAGGCCATGATCGACATCAGGTCCACCGGCTCACCCCGGGCCGCCAGGAGCACGGCAGCCTTCGCTTGCTCGATCGGCCGCGAGCCCGCCAAGTAGCAGGTCTCGGCGTGATCAACGGGAAACTCAACGCCTGCCTCGTTCGCGATCGCCACGGCTTCAAGCACCTTAGCGGCACGGATCCGCCTCAGCCACATGGCTAGCAGCTGGCTGAAGGTGACCTTTACCCCTGCGCGGCGGCAGCGTCGGAACCGGGAAATCCACGCGAGCATGGGTGAGTATTGGATCGATCAGTCGTTCACGTGGAAGCCGTACGGCGGGTTGTAGACCAAGCCGAACCCCTGGTTGGGCCAGGCGCGATCGCGGTAGTGCGCAGAGTGACCGCCTTGGCGACGGACTTCCTCGATGAATCGCAGGTCTTCGGTCGAGAAGTACAGATCGACGAGCAGCCCCACGAGCACGACCGCGGCCACGCCGAGCAACACAACCGAGGCTACTTCCCGGATCGGTGGATAGCGGTACTCGGGCAGGGGTGAGGGATTCGTGCCGCACTCGGGGCACGACGCTGGCTGAACGTCCTGTCGCGGATAGCGACAGTGCCAGCAGCGAGCGCCATCCACGCGGCGCCTCCAGATCATGAACCGTGCCCACCGGCCGATCTCGGCTAGAGCGATCAAGATCGTGCTGGCGATCAACGCGGGGACGATGCCAAACATGGCGATCAGAAGCAGCGTCCGCCACATCTCCATGTCCAGGATGAACGCCCAGGCCCGGATGAACATGTACGTGAAGCCGCCAAACGCGGCCGGGACTGCGATGAGGGCCAGCAGGAGGACGATCGAACGGAAGTCGCGTGTCGATCGCATGGCGTCCCCTTCACGAGCCCCACGACCGCGAGATTCTCTTGAGCTTTGCGGGCTCAGCCTAGTGGCTCGGGAGCGCTCGGTTCGGACGCCGGGGCTCTCGTTCGCAGCCGCCGGTCCCACTCGACCACGCCGTCCTTGAGGCGGATCACGCGCTCGCAGCGGTCGGCGACCGAGTCGTCGTGGGTGACCATTAGGATGCTCATGCCGCCGGCGTGGAGCTTCTCGAAGAGTGTCAGGATCTCTTCGCCCGTGCGCGAGTCGAGGTTGCCGGTGGGCTCGTCGGCCATCAGCACCTTGGGTTCGGCGATGAGCGAGCGAGCGATGGCCACACGCTGCTGCTGGCCGCCGGAGAGTTCACGCGGACGGTGGCCGAGTCGCTCGCCCAGGCCGACGAGTGATAGCTTCTCGATGGCGCGCTCGCGTCGTTCGGCCGGGTCGATGCCCTGGTAGAACAGCGGCACGGCGACGTTGTCCTCGACGGTGAGCTGGGGGATGAGGTTGAACGCCTGGAACACGAAGCCGATGGTGCGCCCACGGAACTGGCTGAGGGACTCGTCGTCCATCTCGTTGATGTCCTTGCCGGCGAGTAGGTACTGCCCGTCGGTCGGCTGATCGAGGCAGCCCAGGATGTTCATCAGCGTGCTCTTGCCCGAGCCCGAGGCGCCCATGATGGCCACGTACTCGCCCTGGTGCACCGTGATGTCGACGCCGCGCAGCGCCTCGACCATGACCGAGCCATCGGGCTTGTAGTAGACCTTGCGGACCTTCTTGAGCTCAGCGACGGTTGGCCTGTCGGCGTATGGGTTTGGCACACCCTCGCTCGGCTGGGCGTGTGCCTCGTTCTGGGCGGACTCGGATTCGGTCTGGGCGGGGCTGGTCATCGGGTGAACTGTACCGGCAGGATCGGGGTCGGTTGGGCCCGGTGCGGGCTCGCTTGTTGCGTGGAGTGCGCCAATCATTAGGGCCCGGCAGGGAAGGGCCCTGGTGGGGATGAAATCCCGAACGTCAGTAGCTCAATTGGTAGAGCAGCGGATTCCAAATCCGCAGGTTGGGGGTTCGAGTCCCTCCTGACGTGTTGCCCCGGCCGAACCGGGGCGGATTCGATACGCTTGGAGTCACGATGGCCTTTGCGATCTACAAGCCCGGGCAGGGCTATTGGACCCGGACGCTCACCGCCGTTTTCGGTGGTGTGCTGGTGCTCGCTGCGGCGGCTTGGCTGTACGGCCAGGCGCTCCTCATCCCTCTTCCCGATCGCGCCTGGATCACCAGCTATGGGTCGTCGACCGAGTTCGCGGTCGGCCAACAGGTCGAACTGCTCGGCGAGGCCGGCCTGAGCGATCGCCCGGTGATCGGCACCGCCACCGTCGAGACGGTAGAAGCCAGCAGCGACGGCGGCGTGCTCACGGTTGTCGATTGGCAACTCCAAGGCGAGGCCCAGCGGTCGCAGATCCAGGCCCTCCGGGCCCAGGGCGGCCAGATCGCCACAATCTCGGGCGGCGGCGTGCGCGGCGTCCCGGTGATCGAGCGGATCTACGTGCAGGGCGGCATGGTCGTGCTCATGGTGCTGCTGGGCGCCACGGTCATCGTCTACTTTGTCGCCATCAAGAAGGGCTCGGTCGACTTCCTCATCGCCACCGACGGCGAGATGCGCAAGGTAAACTGGTCGACCCGCAAGGACGTCATCAACTCGACGTGGGTGGTCATCGGGGCATCGGCCCTGCTGGGCCTCTACCTGTTCGGGTTCGACTTTATCTTCCAGTTCTTCTTCAAGACCATCGGCGTGCTGGATATCTAGTCTGAGCGCTCCGTAGCGGCCCTCCGGCCGCACACTCGCTCGTTCGTTGCCGAACCGCTCCGCTCGACTTGCTCTGGGGCGGGCCTAAACTATCCTGTATCGGCCGTGGACCGCGTGGAGCGTGTCCGCGGCCGCTGTCATTCTCTGGAGCGTGCACGATGACCGAAGGCGAGCAGACGACCAAGGCCGGCGAGAGCAGCCCTTCCACCAGCCCCACCGAGCAAGAGGCGACCGCCTCTGCCACCGAAGCAACCGCCGAGGCGCAGGCAGAGGCGAAGCCAGAGCCCGCCCCGGAACCGGCGGCCGCTACGCCCGAGACTGCGAGCGAGGCACCGAGCGACGACGCAGCAGCCACCGAGCCCGACGAGCCCATCGTGCAGCCCGGCATGAGTTGGTTTGCGCTGCGGGTCGCTTCGAACAAGGAGAGTTCGGTCCGCGACACGCTGCTGCGGAAGGTCCAGATCGAGCACAAGACCGACTTTGTCGGCCGCATCCTGGTGCCCACCGAGAAGAGCCGCACGTTCAAGAACGGCAAGATCAAGATCACCGAGACCAAGCTCTACCCCGGCTACGTGTTCGTCGAGATGAAGCTTGAGGACGACGGCCGAATCCCGCAGGACGTCTTCTTCCTGATCAAGGAGACGACGGGCGTGGGCGACTTCGTGGGCACCCCGCGGCCGACGCCGCTCGAGCTTCACGAAGTCGAGAAGATCCAGATGTCCAGCCGCGCCCCCGACGAGGAGCCCGAGGTTCGCATGAACTTCGTCAAGGGCGAGCACGTGACGATCAAGGAAGGCCCCTTCGAGGGCTACGAGGGCACGGTGGACGAGTTGCTGCCCGACAAGGGCCTCGTGCGCGTGCTCGTCACGATCTTCGGCCGCCAGGCGCCCATCGAGATCGAGGAGTGGAAGCTGGCCAAGGCCGACGAGAGCTGAGCGGAACGTGATTCGGAAGCGAGCCGGTCAGCGGAGCGTCAGCACACGCTGCCACCGCGCCGCCTCGCTCGCGTGCCTCGTCGTGCCTTCGGCGGCATCCCAGGTCTGGTACAGCAGGAACAACTCGCGAGCAATCGCCCGCGTTTCTCTATGCTGCGCCCCGAGGGTCGCTTCGAGCACGTCGTAGGCGTCCAGCAGCTTCGTCTCGGCTCGGTCGAAGCGGCCCGTCGCGGCGAGCGCGCTGGCGTGCTGGGCCTCGACCATCGCCGTTCGCCAGTTGGATACGCCCCACACGCCACGAGCGGTCCGGACCGCTCGGCCGAGCACGGCCTCTGCCTCACTGTTGCGATCGGACTGCCTCAGGAGCACGGCGAGGTTGTTGGCAGCGATGGCCAGGTCCTCGCGCCCTTCGTCGGTCGTCGCATCGTTAAGCGTCAGCACGCGCCGGTAGTCCGCCTCGGCTTGCGCCACGTTGCCGAGCGCGGCGTGCGCCATGGCCCGCCTCCGGACGGCGCCGAGCGTGCGCGGGTCGAACGGGCCGTACCGACGCTCGAGGTCGGCGGCAGCCGCGTCCAGCAGCGTGAGCGCCTCATCAAAGTCGCCGCGGTAGAAGCTGGAGAATCCTCGGGCGAGATCGATCTCGGTCCGCAACGCGTCCTCTGGGTCGAGGCTTCGGTCGGCGGCGATCCCGAGCACGTCGAGTTGCTCTTCGGCCCGTGACTGTCGCTCGGCGCGCTGCAGGTACGCCGCGAGCCCGAGCCTTGCTCGCAGCGTCGCGCGGTCGTCCGAGCCGAGGGAGCCAACGAACGCGGCGAGGGCCTGCTCTTGGAGATCGATCGCTTCGCGCCAGTTGGCGTCTGCAGCGGCGCGCTGCGCCAAGTGCTCGTAGATCTGGGCCTGGAGAAGGCCCTCCGAATCGAGCGCCCCGGCGACCTCACGAAGCACCTCGCTGGGAATGCGGTTGCCCTGGGTGATGACCTTGATGGAAGCCTCTGCCTCATCGAAGAGGCGTTTGAAATTGGCTGCCTCGGCATCGGCCCGGGCCGCTTCCGCCGCGGCCAGCCGGGCGTTCTCTTCGGCCTGCACGAGCGCAGCCTCGGCACGCTCACGGGCTTCCTGTGTCTCACCGAATGAGGCGTCCAGCGCCGCGAGCGCATCGGTTAGGTCTGCGTTTGCGAGAACGAGCGCCTCGCGGGCCTGTTGGGCCTGTTCCTTGGCCTGCCGCTCTTGTTCGGCAAGCCGTGTCGTCTCGTCGACGGCTTCTTGGAGGGCGATCGATTGCCGTTCGAGCTGTTCGTTCTTCGACTCGAGCTCCGTTTGCGTCGCGGCGAGCTCGGCGTTGCGGCTCTGCAGCCGGCTATTGGCCTCGCGTGTCTGCGCTTCGGAGTCTTCGAGGCGGGTGTTCGTCTCCTCGAGCTGCACGACCTTCGACTGATACTCATCTCGCTCGACGCGCGTGCTGGCCTCCCGGACTACGAGCCCGACGTAGATCGCCAGCGCGATGCCGGCACTGATGATGAACAGCGCAGCCGTTGCCACCGGCAGCCAATTTCGCCTCAGGTACTTTCGCAGCTTGTACGTCGCGGGCGGCGCATCGGCCTTCACTGGCAGTCCGGCAAGGAAATTGTCCAGGTCCTCGACCAGGTCGCCCACGGTCTGGTAGCGGCGTCCTGGCTCTTTCGCGAGGCACTTCTGCGTGATCCAGTCGAGGTCTTCCTTCAAGAAACGCCCGTCCGCAATGCGAGCGCTCGGCGGGTCGGCCTGGAGGACGCGCGAGCTCGGCTTCTTCGGTTCAACCTCCCGGATGATGCGATAGGCGTCGGTCGTGCTCAGGTCGGCAAGCTTGTGCGCGTCGAACGGGAGCATCCCCGTCAGGAGCTCGTACAGCACCACGCCGAGCGCGTACACGTCCGTGCGGATGTCCGCGTCGCCGCTGCCGTCGGCCTGCTCGGGGCTCATGTAGTCGAGCGTGCCGATGACCTGGCCCTCGAGCGTTTGCCGCGTCTGTGCGGCGTAGCGATCATCGAGTGCCTTCGCAATGCCAAAGTCGATGACCTTGGGCACGGGAGCCCCATCTTCGCGAGCGACCAGGATGTTCGAGGGCTTTAGATCTCGATGGATGATGCCCTTGTTGTGCGCGTGCTGCACCGCCTTGCACGCGTCAATAAAGACGCCGACACGCTCGCGGACGGTGAGGCCTTCACCGTGGCAGTACGTTGTGATTCGCGGACCATCAACGAACTCCATCACAAAGTAGGGCCGGGAGCCGAGCTGCTGGGGCGTATGCCCTGCGTCGTAGAGCCTCGCGATGTTGGGGTGTTCGAGCGCCGCCAGCATCCGCTTCTCGTACTCGAAGCGCCGCAGCACGCGCGCGGTATCCATGCCCGCCTTGATGATCTTGATCGCGACCATCCGGTCGGCGCCATCCTGCCGGGCCAGGTACACGTCGCCGAAACCGCCGCCGTCCAGGCGCCGTTCGATCGTCAGCGCGTTGATGCGCTGGCCAGCGGGCAGGTCGAGCGATGCGGAGAGATCGCGGACCTTGTCGGCCATGCCCTGCTTGATGGCGTTCTCGAACAGGTCGTCGGAGTCAGGCAGCTCCGCATCCAGCAACTCGGAGACGTATCGCCCGATCTCGGGCTCGTCGGCAAGGAGCGCCTCGAGCGCTGCCGCGCGGTCGGCCGGTGCCATGTCCTGGAGCCTGAAGAAGTGGTCGCGCGCCCGGGCGTAGGTCTGTCGATCCATGGACGGCCTCCCGCGTTGCCAACGAACAAACGAGGCTCGGCTACCCTGCACACGAAGATAGCCCGCCAGCGACTGTGGCGGCCCGGGGGAAGGCTCGATGGAAGCAGGCGACGCGACGGGCATCACGAAGCTGCTGCAAGACGCCGGCAAGGGCGACGAGGCCGCGCGGGAAGAGCTCGCGCCGCTCGTGCTGGAGGAGCTTCGCCAGATCGCCGAGCGTGCGATGGCCAAGGAACGTCGGGAGCACACGCTCCAGCCGACGGTCCTGGCTGACGAGGCGTTCATGCGCCTGGTGGGCTCGGCCAGCATCGACTGGGAAGGCCGGTCGCAGTTTTTTGGGTACGCTGCCCGCGCGATCCGGCAGATCCTCGTCGATCACGCCCGCGCACGCAACGCCGCCAAGCGCGGGGGCGGGCACGGGCGCGTCGATATCGAGACCATGGGAGCCCTCGGAGAACCGGAGGGACAGGGCCAACTGGACGTGCTCGCGCTACACGAGGCTCTCCAGGAACTCGAGAAGCTTGACGCTCGCCAGAGCCGGATCATGGAGCTCAAGTTCTTTGGCCAGCGCAGCATCGAGGAGATCGCCCAGTTCGTTGGGGTCTCGCCGCGGACGGTCAACAACGACGTCAAGATGGCGCTGGCGTGGCTGCGGGTGAAGCTGGGCGCGGCTTAGGCCTGTTCAGAGCTCGACGACGCGCATGTCGCCGGACTTCTTGTCAGACTTTGGCGGCATCGAGACGTCCGTGGCGAATTCGCCCATGCCCGCTTCTGCCATTCGTGCGCGCACGCTGATGGCATCGAAGAGCAGGCCGCGAGGAAGCTCGACCTCGGTGGCTTGGGGCACCTGTCCCGGCCCATCGTCGACGACCGCGACATCGGGGCGGCGGAAGTGCGACTCGGGCCGTTCTGCGATGAACGCATCGACTCCGCTTGCGGCCAGCAGGTCGTGGGCAATCTGGCCCTCGGTACGGGCCAACGGCGGGATGGCCGCGTCGAATGCCTGGAGCAGGCCGCGGTGGTTTTCGAACGTGCCGGCCTTCTCGGCCCAGGTTGCCCCAGGCAGCACCACGTCACTCGCGTCGATCAGGCGGCTGGGCAGCGTGTCGACGAGCACGGTAAATCGGTCGTTCGCCGCGTCGGCCAGCTCCGTCGGGGCCCAGTCGCTGGGGTAGTTGCCCGTCAGCAGTAGCGCCCCGGCGTTCTTGATGGCGCCGAGGAACTCGTGGAACTCGACCGGCGCCGCGCCGCTCACGGCCTTCAACACACGACGGACACCACGGGCGTTCGGGGCCTTCTCGGCGACCATGACGAATGCGTCTTCGTCGTCCACGGACTTGGTGGGCGGGAACGCCTTGTCCTCGCCCCTGGTGGGCACGGGGCCGACCGCGAAGATGGCCTGATCGTCGAGCGACTTGGCGAGCGTGGCGAGCGCGAACGCCTCCTCGCACGGCAGCATCGGGCTCACGAGTACCGCAAGGCGCCCGCCCTTGTCCATGGCCGCCTGGATGCCATCGAGCGCCGCGCGATACGCACGGGGCCATTCGGCCTCGACCAACGCGCCGTATCGGCGGGCCTGGGGCTCCTCGAGGCGATCGGAGCTGTGCACGAACTTCCAGCCGTAGCGCACCTCGTCGGTGATCCAGTGCTTGTTGACCTGCTGGTTCTCGCGAGGCTTGACGCGGTAGATCTTGCCCTCGTTGTGCTCGATGGAGATGTTGTCGCCGCTGGCGGTGATGCCGTCGATGCTGGCCGTCTTCTTGAGGAACCACACGCGCTGCGCGAAGAGGAAGTCCTTGTCCAGCAGCGCGCCGACGGGGCAGAGGTCGACGACGTTGCCCGAGAGCTCGTTGTCGAGCGCCTTGCCGGGGAAGACGTCGATCTCGCTGCGATTGCCGCGGCCGCCGATCATCAGTTCGCCCGCGCCGGCGATTTCCTTATCGAAGCGCACGCAGCGGGTGCACATGATGCAGCGGTCGGCGTAGAGCCACACGTGCGGGCCCAGGTCCTTCTTGGCCTGCTTGACCTTCTGCTCCTGGAATCGCGAAACGCCGCGGCCGTACTCGTAGCTGTAGTCCTGCAGGAAGCACTCGCCGCTCTGATCGCACACCGGGCAATCCAGCGGGTGGTTGATGAGCAGGTACTCCATGACGGCCTTCTGGTTGGCCACGGCCTTGGGGCTATCGGTGTAGACCACCATGCCGTCGCCGGCCGGGGTGGTGCAGGTGGGTTGGAGCTTACCGCCCGCGACGGGCTCGAGCTTGTTCTCGTTTCGCGGGTTGGGCGCCCAGATCTCGCCCAAACAGATGCGGCACTGGGCCGGGCGGCTCAGGGCGTCGTGGTAGCAGTAGAAGGGAATCTCGACGTCGTTGGCATTGGCCACCTGCAGGATGGTCTGGCCGGGCTCGAAGTCGACGGTCGTGCCGTTGATGGTGATGCTGGGCATGAGCGGCAGGTCTTCCGTGTGAGGGCTGGCAGGGGCGTGTTTGCGGGCCCGAAGAGTCTCTGCTGGCAGGGACCGGTTCGGGCATTGCTGCTGGGCCGCATGGTAGCCGCGGCTCGTCGTTCGCATGGTCGGCGCATGGCTGGCGCGTCGGCCGGCCCGGCGACCCGCAACCCGACAGGAACGCCCGCGTACAACTGGTACATACCTCCCCTCAGGGGCCAGACTCGTGCTTGCGACCTGGCCCCTTTTTCGTCGCCCGCCCGCCGCGGCCACCAACGCAAAACGCCCCGGCCTTGCAGGTCGGGGCGTTGGGAATCAGACGAATCAGCTTCGGCGATCAGTTGGCCATGGCGGCGTCGATGTCGTTGTAGCTGAAGTTGTCGATGGTGAAGTAGGCCGCGATGCCCCAGGCAGCGCGCGGGTCGCTGACGAAGGTCACGTCCTTGGTGAAGGAAGTCTGGCCGCTGGCAGCCAGACCGAGCACGCCGGCGGCAACCTCGCCACCGAGCGACCAGCTGCCGTTCTGGAAGCTCTCGAGCGACGCCTCGTCGGGGAAGAAGATGACGAAGTCGTTGTAGCTACCGATGCCGCCGATGCCGACGTTGATGCGGGCGTGGCGGCTGTAGCCGAGGACCTCACCCGAGTTGTCGTACACGAGGCCATCGCTGCCGGCGCCGCCGACCAGGTACCACAGGCCGTTGAACTCGCCGGGGAAGACGGCCCAGGCGTGGCTGCTGCTGACCAGGCCATCGAACTCGGGCTCGGTCTTCGAGAGGTGCGTGATGGTCGCCTGGGCCTCGGCCTTGGTGATGGCCAGGGCGTCTTCGGTCAGGCCGGTGGCCGCGCAGCCACCGAGCACGAACGCGCTGCCGGCGATGGCTGCCACTGCGAGAGTCTGAGTCGTACGCATCGAAAATCTCCTGTCCTTCGCACTATGCTGATCCGAGAGAGGCTCGACCCGGCACCCCCGGGTACGCCGGGCCGGTATCTGTAGCTTCAGGAAGCCCCTCACGATGACCAAGCCCACCTCGAGCCCGGTCCCCTCTCCGAAGGGTACGCGCGATCTATATCCGGACCAACTGCTCCGCCAGAACTACATCACCCGCTTGTGGCGAGACACGGCCATCCGCCACGGCTTCGAGGAGATCAACGGCCCGACCTTCGAGATGCTCGAGCTCTACACCCGCAAGAGCGGCGAGGGCATCGTGAGCGAGCTCTTCCGCTTCCGGCGCGAGGGCGGCGATGCGGACTACGCCCTGCGCCCCGAATTCACCCCCACCCTCGCCCGCATGTACGCGGCCAAGGCCGCCAGCCTGCCCAGCCCGACGAAGTGGTTCAGCATCGGGCCGTACTTCCGGGCGGAGCGGCCGCAGCGGGGGAGATTGCGGGAGTTCTTGCAGTGGAATGTGGATGTATTGGGGGACACCTCAAACACAGGTACCGCAGATGTGCTCGCTTGTCTGATCGATGCGACAGTCTCGGGCGGCCTCTCTCGATCAGATGTTAAGGCTCACCTAAGCAATCGCGAGTTTGTGGTCCGGCGGCTTATCGCACTCGGCGCTAGCGAGGGCGACATCCCTACAGCGCTAAGTCTCTTGGATCGAGTCCAGAAGCTGCCGAGAGTGGAGTTTGTGCAAGCTGGTCGCGAACACGGCCTATCCGACCGCGTGCTTGCCAACATGGTCCACTTACACAAGGCAGCCGGCGACTTCACTGAGTGCACTGGCGTTGGTTCACTGATACACCCTGATCCCCTGCAGGATCCACTGCCCGACAGTGGTGAGCCAGGTGTGTTCTTTGAGTTTGAAGACGAAGACGGATTCGAGATTTACTTCGACAGCATGGATCGAAATATCGCCGAGTGGTGCAGGTTTGATGCCTCCATCGTCCGCGGCCTTGCCTACTACACCGGCACCGTCTTCGAGGTGATCGCCGAGGGTGAGCGCGCGATCGCCGGCGGTGGCCGGTACGACAACCTCATCGAGCTCTTTGGCGGGCCGCCCACGCCGGCGGTCGGTTTCGGCATGGGCGATGTCGTGCTGGGGTTGTTGCTGGATGACAAGGGGTTGATGCCGACGGGGGCGGAGTTGATGGATGCCCTCAGCCGACCCGGCGCGAGCCTGCGGCCCGAGGCATTCGTGGTGGCGGGGTCGGAGGACGAGGACGCGCTCGTCGAACCACTGCTGGCCAACCTCCGTCGTGGCATTGAGCGCAAGGGTTTTGTCGGCAAGCCCTGGTCGCCCGATCGCTATGCCGTTCGGCCCATGCACGCGCGGCGGACGTACAAGACAACGCGCAACCTCAAGAAGCTGCTCAACGACGCCGAGAAGCAGCACGCGAAGTATGCCATCGTGCTGCACGGCGCAGACAAGGTGCAGGTCAAGGACCTCGATAATCGTGAGGAGCTCGTGCACGACCGCGGCGACTTCAGCGTGGATCCCGCGAGCGACGCGTACGTCGGCAAGGCGATCGCCGACGGGCTCGCGTGACCCGCATCCTGCACATCTCCACCCGCCTCATCCTCGGCGGAAGCCAGGAGAACACGATCCTCTCGTGCGAGGGGCAGGCCGAGCTCGGGCACGAGGTGCATCTGGCGTATGGACCGATCTATGGGCCCGAGGGTTCGATGCTGGATCGGGTTCGCGCGTTCGGCAAGATCGAGACGCACGAGGTGCCGCATCTCATCAGGCCGGTGCGTCCGCTCGCCGACGTGCGGGCGTACCGCGAGCTCAAGGGCCTGATCGACTCGATCAAGCCCGATATCGTCCATACGCACTCGTCCAAGGCGGGCATCCTCGGGCGGCTCGCCGGGTGGCACGCGAAGTGTGAACCCGCCGTGGTGCACACCATCCACGGCCCGCCGTTCCTGCCGGGTAAGCCGATCTCCAACGCGGTCTACACGTTTGCCGAGAGGCTGGCCGCGAGGCGTTGCGACGCGGTCGTGAGCGTGGCCGACGCGATGACGCGGCAGTTCCTCGAGCGTGGCATCGGCACGCCCTCGCTCTACACCACGGTGCGCAGCGGGGTTGACATCGAGCCCTACCTGATGAGCCAGCCCACGCGAGACGGTGTTCGCGAACGGCTGGGCATCGAGCCGCACGAGTTCGTGGTCGGCACCGTCGCCCGGCTGGCCCAGGACAAGGGGCACGACGACCTGCTCGATGCACTCGGCGAGGACCTGAGCAGTAAGGACCACTGGCGGCTGCTCTGGGTCGGCGACGGCTACCTGCGACAAGACCTCGAGCGGCGCATTAGCGAGATGGGGCTGAACGGCAGGGTGGTCTTCACGGGACTGGTGCCGCCCGGGGACATACCCGGCATGCTGCGCGCGATGGACGTGTTGGCGCACCCGAGTTATCGGGAGGGGTTGCCCCGGACCGTCACTCAGGCGCTGCTCGCGGGCGTGTGCCCGGTGGCGTATGACTGCGACGGCACGCCCGAGATCTGCCGTCACAAACAGACCGGCTGGCTCATCCCCACCGGTGACTCGCAGGGCCTGGGAGAGGCGATCAGGCATCTGGCCGCGAAGCC
Source organism: Phycisphaerales bacterium (assembly GCA_965227775.1). Taxonomy (GTDB): domain Bacteria; phylum Planctomycetota; class Phycisphaerae; order Phycisphaerales; family UBA1924; genus JAHCJI01. The sequence goes on along the minus strand of OZ245777.1, from coordinate 2,318,284 downwards.
CGATGAACGACTGGCTCTGGCGGCGACGGGCAGGGAGATTGCCGGCAGGGAGTTCAGCGCAGCGGCGATGGTTGCCGGCCTGGAGCACGTGTACCGCGAAGCGATGCATGAACGCCAGCGAGGATCAGCCGCCCGCGTCCACGACCGATAGCCTTGCCCATGAACCGAACCGCACGATCACTGAAGCTCGGCCTTCCGCTCGCCATCGGCGCGGGTGCGATGGCCGTTGCCGCCGGATGTTCGAGCGGCGGTTCGTACACGCCGCCTCCGATCGTGGCGGCGCCGCCGGCTCCCCCCGCAGCTCCGCCGCCCGCACCCCCACCGCCGCCGGAGAGCCCGGCAGAGTCGCCCACTGGTGGGTCGGGGCCAGCAGGCGGCGGAACGAGCTCGTCACCCTACACGGGCTCGATGGGCGTCGAGGAGTTGCTCACCCGCTCGGCCATGGCGTATGGCGAAGCGGAGGTCTATCTCGACGAGGGCAACATCGTCATCATCCAGCCAAGCCGGCGCAACGAGTACGGCTTCCGTACCTACTACGAGCGAGACGGCGACTTCTCGTTCTACGTCAACGGCACGGCCGGATCGCGGCTGCCGAACTTCGAGGTGCACAAGGCCGGTCGGCGGTTCGAGACAATACGTTCGGGCACCTATGGCCAAGCCCCGACACTCGAACAGGCGATCGTGCCGTTCCAGAACATCATGACGGTGTTTACGACCAACGTGCCGCGCATCCTGGCGGGCGACTCCTGGGGGCCCAGCAACGAGTACCAGGGTGCACGCATCGTCGGTGTGACGAGCGTCAACGGCAGCCCGACCATCATGCTCGAACTCGATCTCATCGCGCACGGGCCTGCGACGCTCTGGCTCGACCAGGCGACGCTGCTCATCCGGCGCATGTCGCACGAGTTTCCCGATAGCGAGGGCGAGGTCACGGTCACGTTCAGCCGGCTCGAGGCGCGATAGGGCGATACCCTCGCCGCATATGGACCTGCGCCTGATCAGCCTTGGGGCTCTTGCCGCCAATCCGCTCTGGAACGAAACCACGCCCGTGCGAACGGGGCACGCCACCACGGTGCTGCTGTCCGTCGGCGATAAGCGCATCCTCGTCGACCCTGGTCTGCCCGAGGTTGCGCTGGCCGCGCGGCTGCACGAGCGCGCGGGCATTCGCCCGACGGCGGTCACCGACGTTTTCCTGACCTGCTTCAAGCCCGACATGACCCGCGGCCTGCGTCTCTTCGATCACGCACGCTGGTGGATCCACGAGACCGAGCGCGAGTCCGTCGGCCTGGTGCTGGCTGAGACGCTCCGTCGGATGGCGCAGGGCGGTGAGCTTGGCGGCAACCATGGGCTGGATGATGACAGTCCGGACCCGCTCGACGCGCTGAAGGAGCGTGTCGCACAGCTACGCAATTGCAAGGCCGCACCCGATCGACTGGCTGACAAGGTGGATCTGTTTCCCCTCCCTGGGGCCACGCCGGGGCTCTGCGGGCTGCTGGTCGCTCTGCCGAGCCACACGCTGCTCATCTGCTCGGATGCTGTCCCCGACGGCGAGCACTTGTCTCAAGGTCGGGTTCTCGACGATTCCGCGGACGTCGAGCAGGCACGGTCGTCCTTTGCCGAAGCTATCGAGATTGCCGATGTTCTCATCTGCGGCCGCGACGGCATGGTGATCAATCCGACGAAGCGTGCGTTTTGACTCGCCTATCGTGATCCGTGAGTACTCAGGATCGCGAGTCGTTGGCGTTTCTTCTCGAACGATTCCTCGATGAGAACATAGAGAAGTCTCCGGCGTTCCGGGCGCTCGCGAAGCGCCTCGCAGAGATGACGCTGGAACGGATCTCATCGATCGAAGCCGCACGTTCACCTGCAGAACAAGCGAGTTCGCAGCATCCCTCGCGCACGCAAGCACGTGCAACCGCCTCGAATGGGCGCACGACTGGTGCGACGCCCACGCTCGACAGGGCAAGGTCTGCCGAGGTGGTTCCGCTACGGATTGGTGACGCCGAGCTCGAGTTGTCGGTGACCGGCGAGACGCAGGACGTAGCAGCAGCGCGCAAAGCCGCTCACGACACCGTGCTGCGACACGAGGATACGAACGACTACCTCCAGCAAACCGCAGCGTCGCGGTCGATCGATCTTGAACGCATCGCACTCCGATGCCGGCTGAAAGCAGATTCGTGCCTGCATCAGGTCGTGCGACAGAATCAGCAACGCGACAGCGAGGAAGAGCTGGCGTCGCGCCAGCGGATGAACGAGCTGATCGCGACCGCACGCTCGATTCCGGATTGCTTCTTGTGGATGTTCTTCCGAAAGGGCGTGCCGACGAGCGACTCCCAACTCAGACTCATAGCAGGCTGTTACGAGGCGATGGCCGACGCCGCGGAACTCTGCCAGGAAATCGAACCGATCGGCGAGTGGCCCGACGACGAACAGGTGTACGAGGCTCTGCAGGTGCTCGCGACGACCAGCAGCGGCCTGCGCGTGGCGTTGGCAGAGACCTGGCTTACACAGGCGGACATCGACCAAGACGAGGTCCACCGCTGGCTGAAGCTCGTGACAGCCGAACACCGTTTTCTCGTGAAGAACCACATGCAGCTCAGCGACCCGGCGGATCCCGTCACCGACGTCGCTGAAGCGCACGATCGGGCACGAGAGATGCTGCGACTGATCGAAACCGATCGGTCCCGCACCGAGGCCGCAGAACGCCTGATGAAGCGTGCGCTGTACCACGCCCAGCGCGTCCGCGAGGCCTCCTCTTCGCCGTACGACGAGGAGCCACCCGCTCACGACTGCAAGAAGATCAACGGCGTCATCGATGAACTCGTCGAAACTGCGCCGGGGAATCTCGATGCGCTGCTTCAGCAGATCGCGACCGTCGTGCAACCCATGATGTTTGCCGACTGCGTGACGCCGCACGCGAGGCTTCGATCCGCGGCCGAGCGCCTGGAACGATCGCGCTCGAGCGGAGAGTCCGAGCAAGCCAGTAACGGCGACTCGCGTGAGCGTGCCTGGAGCCAGCGTGTGCTCGAGGTCCGCGAGTTGCTGAAGGGACACCAGCTGGTCGTGATCGGCGGCGAGCCCCGCCGCGACGCGATCGAACGCATGACCGACGCGTTCGGGCTTGAGGCGGTCGTGTGGCCAGAACTGAGCCAGCACGGATCGGCCGAGCCGATGCGGGCGCCGATTTCCAGCCCCCGCACCAGGCTCGTCGTCGTGCTTATCAAGCTGACCGGGCACGAGCATGCCGAGCGAGCCCGAGAACTTGCTCGCCAAGCTTCGGTACCCTTCGTGCTCATGCCCGCGGGCTACAACCCCGAGATGATCGCGGCCGAAGTGCTCGCCCAGGCAAGCGCCCAGCTCGCAAGCGCGTAGCGCTGCGACTTACCGGCGTCTCAAGGGCAGCCCGCGACGAACGCGTTCTGGAACGACAGGAAGTCGAAGAGCGTGAGCTCGCCGTCGCCATCAAAATCGGCGGCCAGATCGCCCGCATCGAACAGGTTCTGGAACGCCAGGAAATCGAACAGCGTCAGGTCGCCATCACCATCGATGTCGGCCAGGCACTGGCACGAGTCGGGGATGCCGTCGCCGTTGACGTCCGCCTCGGCACCCACCGCGATCTCGCACGCGTCCGACACCAGATCGCCGTCGCAGTCGACGATGGGATCCACCGGCATGACCTTGCGGATCGTGCCGCCCTGGCTCAGCACGTAGAGCTCGCCGTACGCGTCGCGGCCAAAGCTAATGATGCTGCTGATGCCACCGAATTGGCTGGTCCGTAGCGTGAACTCGGTGACCACACCGTCGACCATGCGGATCGACCAGACCCGGTTCGAGCAATAGTCGGCGTAGAAATACGTGCCCGCGAGGCCATCGATCTGGCAGCCACGGTAGACCTTGCCACCCGTGATGGAACATCCACCGGCCGACGTGTGATCGTACGTGACGACGGGCTCGACGAACGCCGAAGCATCGCAGCTCGTTGGGCAAGGCACGGCAGTTGAGAAGCACAGATCGCCCTCGCGGCACTTCCACCCGTAGTTCTCGCCGCCTGCGCTGTCAGCGAGCTGGAAGTTCACCTCTTCGCGAGAACGTTGCCCGACGTCGGCGATGTACAGATCGCCGGTGGCCGGATCGAAGTCGTTGCGGTACGGGTTCCTCAGGCCGAATGCCCAGATCTCTTCCTCACTCCCCGTGCCAACGAACGGATTATCCGCGGGGATGGCGTACTCCAGGCCAGGATCGGGCGCGCCGAGCACGTCGATGCGGAGGATCTTGCCAAGGAGCGTGTTCAGGCGTTGGCCATAGCCATCCGGGTCGCCGCCGCTTCCGCCGTCGCCCAGTGCGATGTAGAGGTAATCATCGTTTGGGCCGAAGTCGATCCATCCGCCGTTGTGGTTCGTGAAGGGCTGGTCGACCGTCAGCAGAACCTGCCCGCTCGACGGGTCTGCGACATCGGGATTCGTTGCCGACACCGAGTATCGCGCGATCGTTGTGTCGCCGGCGTTGTTGGAATAGTGCACGAAGAACCAGCCGTCATCGTCGTACTCAGGGCTGAAGGCGATACCGATGAGCCCACGCTCGCCGAAGCTGGAGATCAGGGGGTCGATGTCGAGGAAGGGCGTCGGAAGCAAGACCCCATCACGCACCACGCGGATGCGGCCGTCCTTCTCGGTGACGAACACGCGTCCGTAGTCACCGGGCGCATGCACCAGGGCGGTCGGCTCGTCGAGGCCTGTCAGGAACACCTCGGTCCGCACGTCGACCTGGGCGTTCGCAGAAGTTGCGAGCCCCACGCCGGCGATCATCGCCGCCACGGTTGCCATCTGAGTCCGGTTCGACATCGTTCACTCCTCGCTCTGCATGCCGGTGCACGCGATCACTTCATCTCTGGGGTCGAGTCACCCAAGCATAAAGCCCGCACGCATTGGAGCGTTGCAGGTATTTCCCCACCTTGGCCCATGCCGTACGGCGATCGAATCCCGATCAGCAGCCTGCCGAAAATTCGTTCTGGAAGGCCAGGAAGTCGAAGATCGTCAGCGAACCGTCGCCGTCGAAGTCGGCGACCGGATCGCCTGCATCGAACAGATTCTGGAACGCCAGGAAGTCGAAGATCGTCAGCGCGCCATCGCCATCCAGGTCGGCACGGCAACTCGTCGCTGGCAGACCAAGCGTCACCACGCCGGTATCGGACCCCGCCGAACTCGTGACGCGGAACGTCAGACTTGCGCCCGAGGTGATCCCTGGTTCCACTCGCACGAGAGCGAATGCCTTACCGTCGTGCCACAACAGATCGACGTCACCGGCCGGAGCCGAGACGATCTCGTAACTGATGTCGGCTGCATCATCACGCACGGAGGCAGGCAGCGAGACCAAGACGGTCGTTCCCGGCTCGATGGTTCGGGTGTAGTCGTACGCGATCGGTGTCGTAGGCGCCCCGACCGATCCACCATCGACCGTGATCGTCTGCGGCGCGGAACGGGCGAGGCGACCATCCGCGTAGCTCGCCTCGGCCCACACCGTGCTCGGGCCTTCGCCCAGGTTGGCACCATACACCGATACGTCGCCTGCAGCGCCGTCGACCGCGGCGAGCACTGCACCTGCCCGCACCAAGCGGATCTCCTCGGCTCCCGTTGCTCCCAGCGTGAAGGTGATCTGCGTGCTGAGTCCACCGCTCGTGGCGCTCGGCGAGAGCGTCGGCAGCCGTCCGCGGTTGTTCACGGTGACCAAGAGCGTCTCGCTGCCACGAGATTCGAGATCGGTGTCGTCGTACGCCACGACACGCACCTCGTTCACGCCGTCGGGTAGCAAGGTCGTATCGAGTTCGAGGTCGCTGCTGCCAGTTGCTTCGTCGACCGTGACGCCGTTGGCAAGGAGAAGCACGCGGCCGATGCCAGTACTCGGCTTCGCCGTGATCGCACTCGGATCGATCGTCACCACGCCAGATGCGATGCTCGGCAAGGAGAACGAGACGTCAGGCACGTACGTGAACGGTCGCGCGAGCGGGTCACCGATGAACTGCACCTGGAAGGGCACGAAGCCGATGCTCCTCAAGTAGGCCTCGCCCAATGTGGCGCCCTGGTCGTAGAAGTAGTGCAGCCGAGGATGTGGAAACTTGCCCGTGTAGTTGCAGGGCTCCTCGACCGTGCCCGAACTGCCGACCGCGCCCTTGGCGATCCAGCGGCTCATCTTGGTCTGGCTGCCCGTGCCAAAGTGTCCGGCAAAACTCGTCAGGTGGTCGGCGAAGGCGGCTGGGCCAAACGCGAAGTCGCCCGCATCGATGGGCGGGTTGGCCACGCCGGTCATGATTCCAGCCGCCATGACGCCGCCGGTCGGCACCTCGCCATCCTGCTGCACCGCGCTGGTGCCCTTGGCTGTGAGATCCGTGATGACCCGTCCGAACAGCGGCTGCCGTACGTTGCGCGCCCCGTCGGTCGTGTTCATGAAGTAGTACGTGTCGTTCGAACCGCCTGGTGATGCTCCATCGGCCGCGACCGAGCGATCGATCATGTCGACCACTTCATCGATCGTATTGCCGCGTTCACCAGTCCAACCCAGCACCGCACCGATGAACGACCGCCGTGCCAGGGATGACGAGCTCGGGTTGCCGGCGGCGTACGTGACCTCGCTGTCGAACCCGCGCGGCTCGCCGATCGGGCGATGGAATGGCTGCGTTCGCGTTACGGACAGCCCGCCGCCCAGCACTTCGTCGGCGTAAAACGCCATGGTGTACGCGCTCGAGATGCCAAAGTTGTTCACGGGCGCGCACCCGTCAGCAACGGTGGTCGACGACCTCATGCGATACCGCGAGGGCGGCGCGATGATGATGTAGTCCGCGCGGTCGCCGATTCCCCGGGCTGCGAGTTCGCCGAAGAGGGCCACGAGGTTGTTGTTGTTGAAGGCGGCGAAGTTCGCGGCGTCGGGCGTCATGTAAAGCACCGCAGTCTCGGGCAGTCCGCGGGCGGCGATGTACTCGTTGGCGGCGCGCATCGCGTCGGGCGAGCCCGGATCAACCACAAGTATGGCGTGCTCGGCCACGCCGGGGCCCGCCTGGCCCACGCGGGCCATCAATGCACCGATGACCATTGCCGACGCGGCGGCTGTACGTGCGAATCGGTTCTCAAGCATTCCTCGCCTCCCCTTGTCGCGCTGTCGCCACCATGCAGTTTCGCCCATCTTCCATTCCGATGCAACCCCGAACACAGCGAAGTTCCCCGGCCCAACCGACAAGATTCTCCCTATTTGGGTAGAGTTTGGTATTGCGTTGAGCACTGCGATCGGCGAGACTGTGTGCAGGAGGGCGCGAGGATGGTGCCGATCGGGGGTTTCTTGCAATGCACTTCCACGTCTGCCGTCACGCCCAGGCCGAGTCGAACTCGGTTACGGGCCTCGACATCGATCGCCCGCTGACGCGTGAGGGCCGCCTCCAGGCCCGCTTTCTCGCCAGCCACATCAGCGGCCTGTTGCCGCCCGAACGCCCTCGCCGCATCCTGGCGAGCCCTGCCGTCCGCACCCTGCAAACCGCGCAGACGATCGCCGACGAGCTCGGCATCGGTGTCACGACGCTCGATTTGCTGCTGCCCGCCTGCGCCGCGAGCGAGGCCATCTCCGCGCTCGATGACTTCTCCACCGACGCCCCGGTGCTGCTTGTTGGCCACAACCCGACGGTGACGGCCATGGTCTCGATACTGCTGCACGGCATGTCGGCCGGCATGCTCATGCCCGGCCCGGCGTTGCGAACCGGCCAGATGGCATCACTCGTCGCCGAAGAAGGCCTGTCCCCGGGCGGCTGCCGTCTTGTGGAGCTGCACCGCTACGAGCCCGCTCTGGCGTCTTGAGTTCTGTCAGCGGCTACTCCGGCCGCACCAGCCACACGCACCCTTCTCGTTGATCGGACCGCCACACGCGCCGCATGGCTCTTGCGACGCGAGTTCGCTGACGCTGGGTGTTGCGTCGTAGCACTCGTGCAACGCCTCGGGACCGTGCGCCTCGACGATGAGAGCGGGGACATCCACGCTTGTGCCGCACGCTGGGCAGGCATCGAGCGATGCGATCAAGGGCAGTACCTTCTGGCAGTTCAGACACGCGGGCGCCATGGATGGATCGAGCACGCTCAGATCGGGCAGCGCCTGGTCGTCGAGCTCGCCCTCGAGCTCCATCGGCTCGCGTTCCCATTGCTCGAGCAGGTAGCTTGCCAACTCTGCGTCCGACTTCGTCGCGAGCACAACCTCGTAGAGCCCGTTCCCCCGACCGAGCACCCACGGCATCGCACCGTCGCTGTTGCCACCCACGACTTCAGCAGGGACACCGTTCTGCACGAGATATTCGCGGGCGGACATGGCGTGCACGGCCGATCGGAATCGAAATGGTGGTGACCTGCCCACAGCGAATCCTCAGGCGGTTGGCGCCGGCTCCTCGGAATCGGCCCGCATGAACAGCGCCTCGCCCTTAGTGACCGGCAAGCCAGACTGCAGACCGAACTGGCCCCGCCACCGGCAGAACGCATCGAGCTCCCCATCACCGGGAACCCGCGACCCGAGCATGCCAAGCACGTCGGCAGACTTCTGGGGCATGAATGGGATGAAGAGCGCCGCCGCGATGCGGAGCGCCTCGGCGCAATTGAACAAGATCAACGCGAGATCCGCCCGGTTCGGATCGTCATCACCGGTGATCTTTTTGGCCAGCCTGAACGGTTCGGTGTTGTTGATGTACCCGTCCACGGCGGTCACGATGGCGAGCCCCTGATGGGCCGCGCCGTGCAGGTCGACCTGGTCGAAGAGGGCTCGTGCGGCCTGCACGTGGCCCTCGGTCAGGTTCGGCCAGTCGACTCCGCCGTGCACGGTCGCGTCGCGTGCATCGGGCAGCTCACCATCGAAGTACTTGTGGATCATGTTGACCACACGGCTCGCACAGTTACCAAGCCCGTTTGCCAGTTCGGCGTTGTACACGTCAACAAAGTTCGCGTGCGCGAAGTCCGCATCGGTCGAGCCCAGCGGGCCTTGTGTCGCAAGGTACCAGCGGACGGCATCGACCGAGAAACGGTCGCCATACGCTCGCAGCTGATCGATCTCGATGAAGTTGCCCATGCTCTTGGACATCTTGCGTCCCTCGGCAACAAAGTACGCATGAGCATACACGCAGCCGGGCAGCGGCTCATCGAGGGCCATGAGCATCGCCGGCCATACCACGGCGTGGAACCAAAGGATGTCCTTCGCGAGCAGGTGAATCGAGGCGGGCCAGTAGCGCCGGCGCTCGGGCGTGTCGACCACGGTGAGGTAGTTGCACAGCGCCTCGATCCAGACGTACACCCGGTGACCGGGGTCATTGGGCATGCGGATGCCCCAGTCCTCGCCGTCGTCGTCCTTGACCGCACGACTGACAGGCACGTCTTGCAGGCCCTGCCGGAGCCGGCCGAGCACCTCGTTGCGCCGCGCTTCGGGTTGCACGAATCGGGGGTGCTGTTCTAGGTGCGCGTTGAGCTTGTCTTCGAACGCCGAGAGCTTGAAGAAGTAGTTCTGCTCGGTGCGCTTCTCGAGCGGCTTGCCGCTCACTGGGCTTTTGTAGTCGTGCGCCTTGGCAACCGACTCGGTGACGTACTCCTCTTGCCCAGGGTCGTACCAGCCGACGTAGTCGCCGAGGTAGATGTCACCGCTCTCAACCAGTTTCTGGATGTAGCCGCTCGCCCGGGACTTGTGGCGGTCCTCGCTCGTCCGCACGAAATCGTCCTGGGCGATCTCCATGAACGCGAACGCCTCGCGGAACGCCTGCGCATTCTGGTCGGCCCAGGCCTGCACGCTCACGCCCGCATCCTGGGCGCGGTCGATCACCTTCTGCGCGTGCTCATCGGTGCCCGTGAGCATGAGCACGTCATCACCTGCCAGCCGATGGAAGCGCGCAAGCACGTCTGCCAACAGCGTTGTGTAGCAGTGCCCGATGTGCGGGCGATCATTGACGTAGTAGATAGGCGTGGTCGCGTAGAACGTGGGCATGGCGGAGTGTATGACCGGCGTCCGCGCCCGATGGCTCAGCCCTCTTCTGATTCGGCTCCGTGCAACTCGCCCACGCGCTCGAGGCCGCGTAGCTCGATTTCCGGCAGCTTCGCGCCCAGCGACTCGGCAAAGCGGAAGATCTCCATGCCCTCCATGGCGTCCATGAGGGTGATCATCGCCTCGTACTTGGCCTCGTCTGTGCCCGCCTCTCGAACGGCCTGGAGTTCGGCCGAGTAGCTCGACGCGTCGAGGCCGGCGTCGCGGATTGCGTCGCCAGCCATGGGCGCCCCGCGAACAGCGATCGAGCGGAACATCCGGAGCGCATCGTCGGTCAGGCTGGTCATCGTCGTACGGGCCATGAGCAGCTGCATCTGGCCCTGTTGCTCTTCGGGCGACATCTCCATGACCTGCTTGCTGAGGGCGTCGCTGCGAGCCCGCACGTATTGCTGCACGATGCGGCGGTTGGTCTCGCCCTGCTCGTTGCTCAGCACCCCCTCGGTCACCAGGAACGACGACAGGTTGGTCACCGAGCCCAAGGCCTTCATGACCTCCGAGGCGTGCGCCAGATCGGCCCGGGCCTCGATGGTGATGTTCTCGAAGAGCCCCTGGGCAGCCTCGACCGCCAGATCCGGGTTCTGCAGGATCAGCTGCTGCACATTCGCGAGCCACTCGCGCACGCCCGCCTCGACCTGCTCACGCATGTCGACAGGGATGGTCGGGTTCACCGCCAACGCGGCGATGTCGAGCCACGTCGCCGGAGGAACGGGCATGCCGTCCTCACCCATCGTGAAGATGTTTTCGAACTGCGGCTGGGCGGGCTGCGGCGCCAGGCCCACGGGAGCCTGCGGACGCTCGGGTGCGGCCTGGGCGAACGCGGCCGCGGAAAGGGCGCCGATCGCCAGGCCAACGGATAGCTTCTGGAACGTGCGAGTCATCGATCTCCCCTTCCCGCCAGGCGGGCTGGCTGCGTGCAATCCTGGGCATTGGCCGCAGGGCCGACATTGTTGGCCCCGCCAGCAGCGGTCTCGACCCGCTACCCGTCGGCGCCCGTCGTCGGCGTCGGATACTTGCCCTCGAAAAAGCCCGGCTCGGGCGCTTCGTACCCCGTCCGCTCCTTGATGAGTTCGCGGTGGGCCTCCACGGGCAACTTCACGGCAACCTCCCAGAAGTCGGCTTCGGTCATCGGGCCGTCCATCGCAACCACGCTCTCGAGTTCCACTGCAACATCAGGACTGACGTCGAGCTCGGCGAGCACGCCGCGGAAGTCGGGCTCGGTCACGCGGAGCTGGCGGGCATACGACTCTTTGGCATCCTTGATGATCTGCTGGAGTCGCCACGGCCGCTTGATGTTGCCCGGCAGGGCGACGGCCGCATCATCCATCTCCTCGTTGTCGCGGACCATCTTCAGCAACTCGATGCGGGCGTCGAAAATGTGACCGCCGTCGTACTCGTTTGCGATGCGAGCCAGCTCGACGAGTGTGTCCCAGTCGATGCCCTTGCGGATGCGTTGGTCATTATGGAAGGTCGACGGCGCAGGCAGCTCTTCGTTCAACCATGCGCCGAACATCAAGCTTGAAAGACGCCACTCCTGATCGAGCGCCGCTTGCTCCAGGGGCGCTTCTTCCAGCGGCCCATGACCGGCTGCGTCGATCAGGAACTCATACAACCGCAGCGCCTGCTCGTCGAAAACCGCATCGCGGTCGGCGAGCAGGCGATCAAGCGTCTCGATATCGGCCTCACTGACCTTGCCCTGCGATCGCAGGAGCTCGTACGCCTCGACGAAGCTGGGCTTTGCAAGCCGAACGGCCTTGCCGTCAGGGCCTCGCTCCAGAATCGAAGGGCCGTCGCTGGGCTGGACTCGAAGTACTTCGAGCTCTTCATCCGTAAACCGGTACACTCCGTCGGCGTCCGGCAATACCTCGCTCTGCGCCGAGATTCGGGACCGTTGCGGACGAGCCTGCTCGGCTGCACCGGCGTTCCCGCTCTCTTGAGCACCACCCACTGGCGGGCCAACCGGCTCTTGCGTGGTCAGCGCGCCCTCAAAGGCCGCAGCGCCGCCCACCGGGCTGGGAAAGAACACCTCGACGCCCGTTTGATCCCGAACGAACTGGGCCAACTGCTCATCGCTTAGCTCGGACATCGCGGGCCAGTACCCGTCCTGATCGATCGTCTCGGCCACCTCAGGGTGTGCGGCGGCCAGTGCCGCCGAACCCCCGAACGCCTCCTCTAGCATCCGGGCCGCATCCATCATGGCATCGTGCTGGATCAATCGCTGAAGGATGGTCGAGTCTCGCAGCAGGATCTCGGAGATCTCAGCCTTATCCACGACCGCAAGCAACGCCTCCCGATCTTCGCTTACGCGTGCGAGGTTGTACTCGCGCACCACGGCGTTCAAGTCGATGTAGACCGGCCTGTCCACCTCGGCCCGAACGACCGCATCGGTCGCGAACTGGCCCCGGCGACCAAACTCGCCGAGCGCAGCCATGAGCGACTGGCCCATCGCGTCGGTCTCCATTTGGCGTCCCTCCCGGGCCACCTCAAGGGCATCGACGATCTTGTCGGCGTTGGCCACAGCGGCCAAGCGCAGCTGCGTGTCGCGTTCGGCCATGATGCGTTCGAGGATCCGCCGCTGCTCAGCCCGAAGTACCAAGACCTCAAGGGCCTTGCGGGCGGGATCACCGTCGAAGCGGATCACGCGGCCGTCGCCGTCCCGCTCGAGTATGCTCGGCAACGCCCGCGCCTTGGTGGGCTTGGGGGCGAACGGATTTGCCTCTTGCGAATTGCCGCTGTTCTGGGCCTGGGCGGGCACCGCACCCGCAGCCAACGCGAGGCACGCCACGGCGCCCAGCAGAGGGCGGAGTCCGAGGCCGGGCAAGGCGCGGTGTCGAGTGGTCATCGTGATCATCTCCTGTGTCGCTCCCCTGAGATCCGATCCATGTGCGGCAACGCCTCGGCGGGCCGCAGAAGAAACCAGCTAGACGGGATCATTGACGCCCACGCGTCATCGACCAACCCGGAACGACCGGACGGCATTCACCCGGGCGATCGGCTCGTCGCTGCACGCAGATGAGCGAACTGCTCCCTATCCTGCCATCCATGGAGTCGCCACACGCCCCAGCCCGTCCGTCACCCTCTCAGGCCCCGAACGAACTGGCCGGCAAGATCGCCGAAGCGTGCCTGCTGCGCGGCAACTTCACGTTGCGATCGGGCCGTCAGAGTTCGTATTACCTCGATAAGTATCGGTTCAGCACCAAGCCCGAACTTCTCGGACCCGTGGCCGACCTTCTCGCAGAACAGGCTGCCGACCTGCTGCGTGCCCATCCCGATGCGCCCCACCGCCTGGCCGGCGCTGAACTCGGGGGCATCCCGCTCGTGACCGCCTGCTCGCTGCGGCTTGGCCTGCCCGCGATCTTCGTTCGCAACTCGAAGAAGGACTACGGCACGGCCAAGCAAATCGAGGGCGAGCTGCAGTCGGGCGATGCCGTGGTCTTGTTCGAGGACGTGGCGACCAGCGGTGGACAGGCCGTGGAAGCGGTCGAGTTGCTCCGCGAGATGGGCGCGGCGATCGCGGGCGTCGTCACCACCATCGACCGCCAGGAAGGTGCGCGCGAGGCGGTCGAGGCGGCCGGCGTCCAGTTCCGGGCGATCTTCACCAAGGCCGACCTGGGCGTGAACGAGTAGGAGCGCCTACTCGCCGAGTCGCGCCAGCGACTCACGCAACCGCCAGCGACGTTCTCGATCGGCGTGCGCCAGCCGCTGGGTGTCTGCGTGCACCAATCGCACCACGCCCGTCGCGTCACGCATCATCAGATCCAACAGCATGTCGTGCAGGCGCGGAGCGTCCTGGTGCGCCCACAGGCGGTCGCTGTGCACCATGAGGTTGCGCGCTCGCTGCCACTTTCGGTCGAGCTCTTCCAGAGGTACGCCCTGACGCGCTTCGGTGGGCGGCAATAGGGCGTGCCATCGGGCCATGCCCTCGAACTCGAACACCTCGTGCCGCGTCACCGCCCGAAATTCTCGGAGATCTTCCGCACGCTGCCGGCCCAGCGGTCCAACGACTCCTGCGCGATGCGAGCCATGGTCTGCTAGCAAGGTATCGAGACCGGCAAACGGTTCTGCAACCTTCAAGACCTGCTGCTGCACGGCATCCAGACGCTGCTGCGCCAGCCGGCGCGTGTAGCCACGCAGGCCGACCGGATTCTCCGAGTCAAGAGACGTCAGAGACCGGCGAAGTGACCCACGGCGCTCGGCGGACAGCGCAGCAATCAGCTGCCGCGAGTCATGCCGCGTGAGCAGGGAAAGTGCAGCATCCAGAACCAAGCCGCGCTCGATCGGATCGCTCTCACTGCGAGCCATCTCGATCAACAGCAGTACCGTAACCGCCCAGCGTTCTGCTTCGCCGGCGTTGGCCGCTTGCGTTGCTGACTCGCGCTCCATGGATACACGATGCCTCAGCCCACTCTCAGCCTCGTGCACATACGAAAACACGTGCTCGAAACTCGATGTCGGCAGCGGCGCCACGGCCGCGAGCCCGGGCATGAGGACCAAGAGCAGAATCCGAGCCACCGGCCTCATGGAAGCCGCCCCACCATCTCTGCGATTCGCTCCCGAAGCGCAGCGTCCGCGTCGCACGCATCGGGCGCCTCGCCAAGCAAGACCACGAGCACGCCCGTTAGATCTTCGTCCTGACGCTCCCGCAAGCGGTTGGTGATGGCAGAGCGGGACGTCTTGTCCCAGCCATCGGCAAGGGCTCGCGAGAACGCGATGGCCTCGCGTGCCGATCGATCGATTGCTTGAGTCGAACCCAACTCCGCATCGGGCGCATACCGCGTCGCGACTGCCCGAACCAAAGCGGGGCCGTCGTCACCATCCATGAGCGAACGGAGGGCCTTCTCGCGAACGGCGATGCTCTCGACGATCGCTCTCATGCGACCAGCCGGGTCGTTGGCATCGAGTCTACCGAGTGCATCTCGCAACGCACGCCCACCGGAGCTGGTCAGCGCCCTTGCGAGTGGCGCACCGTCCGGCTGCTGCAGCGCGTCGAGCACGAACTCGATCTGGTCGGCCGACGCCTCGGCGGTTGCGGGCGCTCCCCACGTGGAAACTTCTCGAGCGATCTCGAGAATCGCGGCGAGCTCTGCGGCGGCCTCATCGGGCTGGCCGCGCGCTAGCAACCGTGCCGACTCGGCCCGGTGAACCAGCGCTCGCGAACGGGCTTGGGCGATGGCACGCACCCGATCGCTGCCGATGCGTTCGGCCAGCGGGTCGAGCGGCCCAAGGGGATCTTCCAGCGGAGGGAGGCCTTGGAGCTCGATATGCGCCTGTTCGATCTCGACGGCCAACTGGGGCCAGGCGATAGCCGGATGGCCGGGCGGGCTTGTCGCGAAGGATGCTCGTGCGATGATCCCGGCGCGGGCGGCGTCGATGCTCTCGGCACGAACAGAATCTTGAGCAGCGGATGCGGGTGCCGTCGCCTCGCCACAACCGGACAAGACGAGGGCGATTGCCGGCAAGAGCACGAACATGGCCAAAGGTCGCACCATTACAAACCCTATCGGCCTCTGCAGCCCCGGCGCTCGCTCGGCCGATGGCCTGTGCACAGAATTCCTACCACATGACCGACTCTCATACACAGCCTGAGCCCATCCGCCGTTCGTTTCGCCGAACGATTCGGCGTGTGCTGGCATGGGTTTGCCGGCTGGGTCTGTGCGGTGTCATACTGGGATTCGCGCTCGGCCGGGCATTCAGCGATGCCCACTCGTGGAGCCAATGGCTCTTCTGGACGCCCCACGAGGCGTGGCTGCTGGCCATCTGGTTGTTCGCAGTTTCGACGGCCCTGCTGGAGCCCCCAGGCGCGGGGCGACGCTGGGCGCGAGTCGGACCGATCGCAGCGGCAGCCCTTGCATTAGCCTATGTGGCGCTGGCCCATTGGCGACTGCACAACGCCGTGCTTGTGCGCCCTGGGGAGACAGCGATCCGCGTCTACCACTGGAATGCAACCGAAGCCACCGATGAGGCGCTGCAGCAATTTCTGAGGGACGCAGACCCTTTCGCGCTCCAACACGATCGTGAGTCGATCATCGTGCTGACCAACCCACCGCTCAGGCTGGACTGGCCCGAGATCGTCCGGATGCTTGCAGACGCCGAGATCTCCGCGGCCGCGATCACCACGCACGTCCGGCGAGGCGGCAGATTCGTCATCATCAGCGGCCGACCGATGTCCGCCGCGGGTTGGACCTCGCTCGCTTTAGATGCGAAGACCCCTGACCCCACGCTGATCGACAATGGGTTTGCGATGTTTGCGACGGTCGAGATCGACAGCGAGGAATTGACACTCTGGGCAATCGACTGGCCCAGCGCGCCGAGTCGTAGCCGACGGGCTTTTGTGCCGAAGACCCTCGAACGCATCGACGAATCGAAGCGCCTCATCCACGAACCCACGGCCGCGGGCCCGCTGCGCCGGCGCGAGGAGCAGGGCTTCCCCCAGCCCGGCGTTGTCGTCGGCGATTTCAATACGGCGCGCGGCTCGGCGGCCATCGAGGCGTTGCTTCCAGACATGGCAAGCGCCCACGCGCAGGCCGGTATCGGCCCGGACTACGGCTGGCCGCGCTTTGTGCGCGATGGTCGCGAGGATCGCGCAACGATTCCTTTCCTTGGGCTCGATCAGGCGTTCGTTGATCCCAACGAATGGCGCGCGACGGCGTACCGCATGCTCGATCTGGGCGTGGGTACGCACCGGGCGCAGGAGCTCTACATCACTCGGTCTCGTCGGGCTGCGCTGCGGGATCAGCAGCAGGCGGATCCGGCAGCAGCGAACTGACCGGCGTCTGGCTCGCGCCGTTCCTCCAGGGGTTGATCTCCCGCTTCCAGAGGATGACGGCCGATGTCAGCGCGAGGGCAACGGCCAGCAACGCGATCGGGCCGCTCTGGGCGAGCGGTGGTCGCCGCCAAGCCGGGCCGCGGTGGTGGACGGCGGCCGCGGTCGCGATGGCCAGGAACAGCAGGGCGAAGGGCTCGTGGTATCGCTGCCAGACCTCGCTGCTGGCAACCTGGGCGATCGCGAAGCCCGCGCAAAGTGCACCAAGTATCCAGCGTTGGCGGGCCGGAAGTGTCGCGAGGATGAGCACCAGCACGACGCCGCCCGCCATCGCGACAAGCACGACCAGGGGATTGCAATCGCCGATGACTCCAAGTGGATTCAGCTTCTGCGCCGCGGACCAGATGAGACCCGCCCTTCCTTCCTTCGGGTCGTAGGTCGTTGGCACCAGCGCAGATGCCAATCCGGCGAGCACGGCCGCGACGACGAGCCAAGGCACGCAGGGGCGCACGCGAGTCAGCGTCTCGGTACGCCATCCCAGTTCACCAACGCCATACATGGCTGGAAGGAAGAAGACGCCGAGACCCGCAAGCACCACAAGCTGCAACGGGACATTCGACGGGTTGATGCCGTCGTACTGGCCCTGGAACTCGTACGGCACAAGACCGTTCCAAACCGAGTACAGGTACAACAGCGTTGCGATCGCTGGGAGCGTTGCCAGCGCCAACGGCACGAGGTTGAGCGCTCGACGCGGGATGCCGACGAGGGGATGCGAAGTTGCTGGGCCATCGGGCGTCTCGCGCAACCACGCGGCTGCCCACAGCGGTAGGGCCAGGAACAACATGTTCTGGCGCGTCCAGACAGCAAGCAGCAGACCGATGCCCACCACGATCGACCAGCGAAGAGATGGCCGCCCGAACATCGCCGCGAACCCGAGCAGACAGGCCCAGAACCAGCCGGCGTTGTCCGCCAGCAGCCACGCGCTCGAACCCACGACGTAGACCGATGCCATAAGCGGCGCCACCAGCAGCGCGCCAAACACCCGCCCGCAGCGCCTGCCCAGCAGGTAGCCGAACAGCGCGAACATCGCGGCGCTGATGGCGATGGCCACGACTCGCAAGCCCGCGTCGCCCATTCCCGTGAATCGGGCGACGCCGCCGAGTATCCAGTGGTAACCCGGCGTCATCGCAACGAAATGATCGGGATATGTCAGGTTCGCAATGGGCCAGGTCCTGGCCATCGCGTCGATTGTGTGCTCGTGGAACAGCACCTGATCGAACGAAGCGCGACCGCTGGCGTTGAGCACATTGAAGATCGCGATCGGGGACAGGGCCGCCGCGTAGAGGACGGGCAGGACCGCCGCGAGCCACCACGGGCCCACGTGGCTCGCGTTTGGTGAGGCGGCAACCTCTTTGGGCTCGGCCTTGGGCTCGGCGTGATCGATGCGAACTCTCCGAGCCGGGGCCGCCTATGAAGCGCCCAGAGCGGTTGGACTTACCGGCCCCAAAGCCCGATTGTTACGCTTGGGGGCCGCCGCGGGTCGACGAAGCGACAGCGAGATTCCATGACCACAGCGCTCGACAACGCAGGCACGAATCCCGCCCACGATGCCATCGGCACGGACCGGGCGGGGCATGAGCCGCTATGGCGGGCCCTGCTCCGCCTGGCGAGACCCAAGCAGTGGTCCAAATCGGCGTTTGTCGCGGTTGGGCCGTTCTTCGGCGGGGCCACGGCCACCGTCGAACTCGGGGCTGTGCTTATGGCGATGATCGCCTTCGCGCTCGCCTCCAGTGGCTGCTACGTGATCAACGACCTCCGCGACGCCGATGCCGACCGCTTGCACCCCCGCAAGCGCAGACGGCCGATCGCGTCTGGGCGGGTTACGCCAAGCACCGCACGTGCCTTTGCGGCGGCACTGTGGATCCTTGGTGCGTGCTGCGTAGCGGCGATCGTCCCAATGCTGGGCACGACCCACGCCTTTGCGCTGGGCGGGCTTCTGGGCCTCTACGTGCTCAATGTGACGTCCTACAGCCTCCGCCTCAAGCGGGTGCCGGTGCTCGACGTCATCAGCCTGGCACTGGGGTTCGTTCTGCGGGTGCTGGGCGGCTGCGCGGCGGTCGGCATTACCCCGAGCACTTGGCTGCTCAATGTGACGCTATTCCTTGCGATGTTCCTGGCGTTTGGCAAGCGTCTTGGCGAGCGGAGAACCCTGGGAATCGACGCCACGGCGGCCAGGTCGGTCCAGAGCGTGTATACCGACGAACTCTTGCGCATGATGGTGGTCGTGACCGCGGTCGCCATGCTGCTGACCTACGCGGGCTACGTGCAGGATCAAGAGTCGAGGTTTGTTTGGGTATTTGGAGACCGATCGCTCGGACTTGGCGATGCACCCCGACTGGGCATGAATCTCCTCTGGCTGACCATGCTGCCCGCGATGTTTGCCGTGCTGCGATGCATCATCCTGCTCGAGCGTGGCGAATTCGACGACCCCACCGAGCTTGCGACCAGGGACCGGCAGTTCCAGCTCTCGGCGCTCGTGTTTGCGGCTCTCACGGCTTCTCTGGTGCTGTGGGCCGGGCCCGCACACGGTCCCACGGCGGCGAATCAGTCTGGAATCGGCCCGGATGGTCAACAGTCCGAGTCGGTGATGGTCGATGAGGACTGAGTTGGGTTCTCGGGCGTCGGGATTGTGATTCCGTACCAGGGTGATCACTTCCACGATCGAATCCGGGATTTCCACCAGACGCCCGATTGGGCTTCGACCGAGTGCAAGACTGAACGCGATGGCGCGTCACGACTTAGGATTCACGGTATCAAGACCAACACCAGGGAAGGTGTATCCCGACCGAACGAACCGGCGGGAGATGGATGAAAGGCCAATGGCCCGAGGGCGCCTTGCCCCGGCACCGGCCGCTGCGGAAGCCTTCACACACGGAGTACAGGGATCATGAGCAAATCGGCACGCAAGATTGGCATCGTTGGCGTCGCGGCGAGCCTGCTCGCTTTGGCAGGCCAGGCATACGGCGACGACTTCCCGCCATTCGACAAGGTCAGCGAGGGCTACGAGCAGGTCGTCTCCACGGCTGACGGCAAGAGCTTCTTCAACGTCTGGAAGCGCGAGAAGGACGGCCAATTGCTGGCCGAGCTCCCGCGTGGCTTCGAGCGTCAGAAGCACTTCTTTGCCATGACCATGGGCTCGGGAGACATCTTCGCCGGTCTGCAGTCGGGCGACCTGTACGTGTACTGGAAGAAGTTCAACGATCGTCTGGCGATCATGCTGCCCGAGACTGGTGTTCGGGCCGGCGGCGACAAGAGCGTCGAGAAGGGCATCGATCGGATCTTTACTGATCGCGTGCTCTTGGAGGTTCCAATCGTTGCGAAGGGTCCCAATGGCCAGCCGGTCATCGACCTCGACAAGCTCCTCGTGAACAACGCGGGCACGTTCTTTGGCCCTCGTGCGGGTCGCCTGAACTCGCGACTCACCACGATCAAGACTGCCAAGACGTTCCCCGAGAACATCGAGATCGCGATCGAGGCGCCTGACGCCGCCGGGCAGATGGCGATCTACCACTATTCGATCAGCAAGATCCAAGGCACGCCGGGGTACAAGCCGCGCAAGGCTGATGCACGCGTTGGCTACTTCACCACCAGCTACCGTGACTTCTCCGAGATGGATGGTTCGCAGATGTGGACGCGGTACATCAACCGCTGGAACCTTGAGAAGGCCGACCCGAGCCTGAGCAAGAGCCCACCCAAGCAGGCGATCGTGTACTACGTCGACCACCAGGTGCCGGTGAAGTACCGCCGCTGGGTCCGTGAGGGCATCGAGTACTGGAACAAGGCCTTCGAGGACGTCGGCATCGTCGGTGCCATCGAAGTCGTCTACCAGGATGCGAACACTGGCGCCAACATGGACAAGGATCCAGAGGACGTTCGCTACAACTTCGTCCGCTGGCTGACCAACGGCATCGGCACCGCCATCGGCCCAAGCCGCGTGAATCCGGAGACTGGCGAGATCCTCGACGCCGACGTCGTGCTGACCGATGGCTGGATCCGTGCCTACTGGTTCCAGTACAACGACCTGCTGCCCGAGGTGGCCATGGAGGGCTTCACGCCCGAGACGTTGGCCTGGCTCGACGAGAACCCGCAGTGGGATCCGCGAGTGCAGCTTGCCGCGCCCGAGCAGCGTGACTTCATCATCGCGCAGCGTGAGGCCCGCGGTACGCTTCCGTTTGGCGGTCACCCGGCGATGTCGGGCCCCGACTTCGTCGACGGCTCCCGCGAGAGCCTGATTGCCAGCTATGGCGTGAACGGCACCTGCAACATGAGCCACCTGAAGGCCATGAACATGGACGTTGCCCGCCTGAGCGGTGATATTTTGGGCTTGTGGGAAGCCGAGGCCAAGGAAGGCGCTGACATGCTCGACGGCGTGCCCGAGTGGTTCGTCGGCCCGGCACTGGCACACCTGACGGCGCACGAGATCGGCCACACGCTCGGCCTGCGGCACAACTTCAAGGCCTCGGCCATCTTCACGATGGAGGAGATCAACTCGGAGGCTGTAAAGGACAAGGAGCCCTTCGCCGCTTCGGTGATGGACTACAACCCCATCAACATCAACATGGAGTCCGGAGAGATCCAGGGCAACTACGAGGTCATCGACATCGGTGACTACGACGTCTGGGCCATCGAGTACGGCTACACCGATGGTGACCTGGACGAGGTCCTCAAGAAGGTCGACAACCCGCGTCTCGCGTACGCGACCGATGAAGACACCTGGGGCCCCGATCCGCTGGCGCGTCGCTACGACCTTTCAGCCGACCCGCTGCACTACGCCGAGAACCAAATGCGTCTGGTCGCTGAGCTTCGCAGCCAGATCCTCGACAAGTACGTCGAGGAAGGCGACAGCTGGGCCCGTGCCCGCCGCGGCTACAACATCACGCTCGGCCAGCACGTGAACGCTGTCAGCATGATGTCCAACTGGCTTGGCGGCACATTCCAGAGCCGTGCCAAGAAGGGCGATCCGGGTGATCTCGAGCCGCTGACGCCGGTTCCGGCCGAGCAGCAGCGCGCCGCTCTGAACTTCGTGATTAACAACACGTTCTACGACGATGCGTTCGGCCTGAGCCCCGACCTGCTCCGCAAGATGACCACGGACAAGTGGTGGGACGGCGGCGGCCAGGGCTCGATCTTCGAGGAGCCCGCGTTCCCGGTGCACGACCGCATCCAGGGCATCCAGGCCTCGGCGATGACCATGATCCTTAACCCGACCACGCTGAACCGCGTGTACAACAACGAGTTCCACGTCGATGCCGACGAGGACTACATCACCCTCGCGGAGGTGATGAAGACCATCAAGGACGCTGCGTGGAGCGAGTTGAAGGACAAGCCAAGCGGCGACTTCAGCGAGCGCAAGCCGATGATCAGTTCGCTTCGTCGAGGCCTGCAGAGCCAGCACGTCGATCGCCTGATCAGCCTGTCGAACCGGGGCTTCCCGGGTGCGTCGGGCGCAGCGCTCTCGAACGTCGCAAACCTGCAGCTGCGTGAGCTGCGGCAGGACATTGACAAGGCCGTGAAGGCCGGCGGGATGGACACCTACACCAAGGCTCACCTTGTGGACGCGAGCGACCGCATCGAGCGCGCCCTTGAGGCCCAGTACATGCGTACCCGCTAGAGACGGGTTGCGTTCAAGCCCGAGTGGGCTCGACTCACGCATCGAATGAAACGGCCCCGCTGCGAAGCGGGGCCGTTTTCGTTCCTGCCAAGCGTTGTTGCCTGGGCTTACTCGCAGCCAGCGTCGAACTCATTCTGGAACGCAAGGAAGTCGAAGATGGTGAGCTGGCCATCACCATCGAAGTCGGCGCGCAGATCGCCCGCATCGAAGGCGTTCTGGAACGCCAGGAAATCGAAGATCGTGAGCTGACCATCCTCGTCGAAGTCGGCTCGGCAACCTGTGTCGCCCCCGGCGAATAGCAGCGACTGCACCAGCAGCAGATCGCCATCGGTGCCGATGTCCCAGAAGCTCACCGAAGAAGTGCTTGGTGGCGGGTAGAAGCCAAGATCAACGCGATTCTCGTTGGCACCGATAGCTACGAGGACCCGACCGTCATCCCACTCGGCGATGGCCCGAGCGCCGGGGTTTAGATCGGTCACGTTGGGCCGGAAGCTCGACGTGCCACCAAAGAAGGTGACCACGCCGTCCACGATCGGATGGTCGGGCTCCAGGATGTCACCGAGCGAAGCAGCGCCGCTCTGGTTGCCGGTGCGAGGAACGATGACCTCGTACTCCGGGTTGCCGCGCCAGCGGCCGCCGATGTCACGATCGGTGGTCGTGCTGCTGTTGGCGAAGACCGCGACGACAACGCCACCGCCGGCGTCCACATAGTCGGCTAGCGCATCGCCGAAACCGTCGGGATCGTCCGGAGTGTTGTTGGTCCAGACCAGCACCGAATCGAACATCATGAGTTCATCGAGCGTCGGGGTATCAGTCACGGTGTTGATGACCGTCACGCTGTCGAATGCGAAGCTGTCAACCAGCACGCGCTCGGTCTCGACGAATTGGGATGCGGTGCTCGAGGTCGCCGCGGCGGCAACGATGGCGACGTCTTGAGCGATGGCCGCCCCGGCCACACCAGCAAGGGCCGAGATCGAGATCAGATTTTTGTGCATGGATACCTCTCCTGTAGGCCCCCACGAATCGGAGGCGGGTGCACTGGTCGCGGTCCGCCTGCGTTGCGGACCGCTGGCCGACTTCAGCCTAACCGATCCTCGTCGGAAACGCAAGACGAAATCACGCACCGTCATTGATGCGGGCTTGCTGGCGAGCAAACCGATCGAGGGCGATGTCAGCGAGCCCGTAGAACGTGCTCAGCGCACCAAGGCCGATGCGGCTCGGCAGGCTCGTCCAGACTTCGGCCTTCGGACGCCGCAGGCACGCCACGATGGCCTTGGCGACGCGTTCGGGCGTCTGGATGAACGCCTCTGGCGTGTTCTCGACCAGGCTGCCACCGCCGCTCCGTCGCCGTGCTTCGTCGAAGAACTCGGTGCGGGTCCCAATAGGGTGCACGGTCGAGACGTGGACTCCCTTGGGCTTGAGTTCGTGCCGCATCGCCCGGCCGACGTGCCACTGAGCTGCTTTCGTTGCGCAATATGCGCCGTACCCGGGAATTGGCATCTTGCCGATGCTACTCGAACAAATGATCGCATGGCCCGAGCCCCGTTCAACGAAATGCTCGATTGCCGGATGAAGCACGCGCAGCGTGCCGAAGAAGTTGACCTCGAAGATCTCGCGCATCTGCTCGTCGGTCGTTTCGTGGATTGCCCGCTCGAAACCGAATCCTGCGTTGGCAAAGACAGCGTGAAGAGGACCAAAGTCTTCCTCGGCTCGCTCGATGAATGAGCGGCACGGTCCGTCCTTGGAAACGTCGAGCTCCACGGCAATGGCACGTCCGCCCGCGCGATCGATCTCATTGGCGACTTGCCGCAGCTTGTCCAGCCGACGGGCACCGATCGCGACGGGCATGCCCGCACGCGCGCACGCGAGCGCGGTGGCCTGCCCGATGCCGCTGCTCGCGCCGGCGATGGCGATGGGTTTTCCCGTCAGTTCAACTTTCACCGCCCGAGTCCTTTCGTCGGATCAGCTTCTCAAGCTCCCGGTAGCCGAACAGGCGAGCTGCAACGCCGTAGGAAACGGCCCCGGAGCCAACACACGCTACGAGCCGTACGAGATGGCATGACCAATCTCCAGGCGTGCGCCAAACCCACATGATGGTTCCCACCACCGCGGCCATCACCAGCACGGCCGGCAGCGCCTTCCAACCACGTTTCACGATCGCACGCCAAATGGACACACCGCGCTTGCGATCAAGGGCGATGAGCAATATCAAGGCTTGCACAGCCGCGGCGATCGCCGTCGCCCAAGCGAGGCCAGCCTCGCGGAGCAGCCAAATAAGCGAGAGATTCAGGACGAGGTTCAGCCCGAGCACAACGAGCGAGACGAGCGCGGGCATCTTGGTGTCGCCGAGCGCATAGAACGCACGCGTTAGCACCTGGTTGCACGCGTACGCCCAGACGCATGCGGCATAGCCCACGAGCGCGGCCGCCGCTCGGGCGGAGCCTGCCTCGCTGAACGCTCCCCACCCGCCGAAGAGCACGAAAGTGAGGTCATGCGACACCAGCATCAGGCCCACGCTCGCGGGCAAGGCGATCGCAAGCGAGAGCGAGAGCGCATCCACCAATGCTGTGTGGAACTTCTCGCGATCGGATGCGAGCCGGCTGAGCAGCGGGAAGGCCGCCGTTGCGACCGCGATGCCGAACACCCCCAGCGGGAACTGGTACAGCCGTTGCGCGTAGAAGAGCACGGCATTGGACTGCTCGTCCATCGGGTACGCGATCCCGAACATGGTCGCACCGAACCAGATCGGCCACATCGCGAGCACGACGTCGAGCAGGGCGCTCACCTGCAGCGTCCCGAGACCGATGATGGCGCCGGCCCAACGTCTCACGAGCCGTCGGGCACTCTGGCCGACCCCAGCAACCACGCGGGTCCAACGTACGATTGGCCGGAGCGCGACGAGGCTCCACGCGACTTGGAGCACACCTGACGCGACGACCGCGGCGCACAAGAGCATCGCCGCAGACTGCACATCCTGCCCATCGATGAGGACAAATGCGCCTGCCGCGCCGAGCACACACAGGTTGAGCACGATCGGCTGTGCCGCGGGTGGACCAAACCTGCCGTGGGTCTGCAGCACGCCAGCGAGTGTGGCGGCGATGCAGATGAGCGGCATGAACGGCAGTGCGATCATGACCAGCAAGATCGAAAAGTGTCGAGCGCTACCCGGCTCGGCCATCGACAGTGCGAGCCAGAGGCCGAGTTCTCCCAGTAAGGCAAGTCCGGCCGTCACAAGGCCGAGGAGTGCAACCGTGAATGTCGCGAAGCGATCCGCGGCCCGTGCGTCCTTTTCCACCAGCATGGCGTACTCGGGCACGAATGCCGCGGCCAGCGCGCCCTCACCGAACAGCCGGCGAAACGTGTTGGGCACGGCAAACGCTGCTGCGAACGCCGAACCGACTGCGGTGTCGCCAAAGAGGCGAGCGGTGACAACGTCTCGTACGAGCCCAAGCACGCGCGACAGCAGCGTGAGCGACGAGATAACACGAAAGGCGCGTGCGAGGGTGGCGCTCACGGCTTCGGTTCCGGACGTGGCCGCATTCTCACCACGGAAAACAACGCGAGTGCAGCAAACGCAGCGCCGAGGGCATTGGCCAGCATGTCTGCGGGGTCGAACACTCGATCGAATATCGGCAATGCCTGCGACGACTCATCGATCACCGCGTATCCGACTCCTACCGCCATCAGCGCTGCGAGCCCAGCGGCTCGCCGCAAGTCTGGTAACCAGCCGGTCAGGCCCAGCAAGATGGTCCAGACGCCGAATGCGGCCATGTGGATCAGTAGATCGAGGCGGATGCCCGGAACGACGTTGACCTGCACACCCGGCTTGTGGGTCGCAACGAACAGAACAATGGCGTACGCCACAAACCCGAATCGGCACAGGCGGCGCAGGCCATCGCTCACGACGCGTGCTGCTGCGTCGGGCTCGGTGGCGTCACGATCTCTGGGGCTTCCTGATCTTCTACTTCATCAGTCGCAACTGGCTCGGCCGGCGCAGGCTCGGGCCGCTCGGGCTGCTGACCGGATGGCGATGAGATCATGGCCGGACTAGTCGGCTCCACGAGCGCCATGAAGTGCTTAGCCAAGGCGGCATAGTCGCGGGCGCCCGCGGCTTGGGGGGCGTACTCGAAGATCGATTGGCCGAAGCTGGGCGCCTCGGCAAGCTTGATGTTGCGGCGGATCGGCGGCCAGAGTACGCGAGCGCCCCGCCACGGCACGTCGCGGTCCCTGCCCTCGGCGAAGAAGGCTTCGATGTCGCCCACGACCTCTTGCGTATGGCTTGCCTGCTGGTCGTACATGCAAAGCACAACGCCGGCGACCTTGAGCTGCGGGCGCACTTGCTTGGCGACCATCCGCACGGTCTCGAGGAGCTTGCCGACACCGTGCAGCGCGAGAAAGTGGGCTTGCATCGGGATCACAACCTCGTCGGCGGCGGCCAGGCCGTTGAGCGTCAGCAGGCCCAGGCTCGGCGGGCAGTCGATGAGCACGACGTCGATGTCGTGCGTCTTGCAGGCCGCGTCGATCGCGAGCCGGAGGCGGTGGTGCCGGCCGTCGGCCTGGGCCAATTCGGTCTCGACGGCGGCCAGATCGGTCTCGCTGGGCAGGAGGAAGAGGTTCTCGCCGGCTTCGGTCAACTCGACCGCCGCGGGATCGAGCAACGCGTCGTACACGGTCACGGGTCCGCTCTCGCCGTCGGCCGAAACGCCGAGATGTAGCGTCGCGTGGGCCTGGGGATCGAGGTCGGCCAGCAGCACACGCTTGCCTAGCCGGGCTAGGGCGGCGGCCAAATTCACGGCCGTCGTGGACTTGCCCACACCGCCCTTTTGGTTCATGAGCGCAAACACCCGGGGTGGCCCAACTGCGGCGGGCGTACTGGGTTGGGCCTGCTCCTGTCGAGTGGGATTCTCGCCGTGCTGTGCGCTTTCCATCGCGCGATTCTATCGCCCAGATGCGCCCGATTCGGCCTGGTTTTCGTGCGGTTACGACGCCGAACGCTTGGGCCGATCGGCCGCGTCGATCGCGAGCGAGGCCTGGCTCTCGAGATACTGGCGGCGGCTGATCTTGATGGCCGTCACGCCCACGTAGCAGATGACAATAAGCGCCAAGGCGTAGACCACGCGGGCCCTGCTAAGGCTCATGGCAAGGCCAAGGGCGGTGAAGCAGGCCGTGATGCCGTAGAGCACCAGCACGGCACCCTTGACACCCAACGCCCGCTTGAGCATGTGGTGCAAGTGCTGGTCGTCGGCGTCGGTGATGCTCTTGCCGCTCATCCGCCGCCGAACGATCGCGAGCACGCTATCGATGATCGGCACCGCGAACATCATCAGGCCGGCGAGCACCAGGTGCGTCTGGCCCATGTCGCCCAGCGTCAGGATGATCACGATGGTGCAATAGCCCAATAACATCGAGCCGCAGTCGCCAAGGAAGATCGACGCGGGATTGAAGTTGTGCGGAAGGAAGCCCATGCATGCTCCCAGCACCGCCAGGCACAGAACGAGCCGCTGGGCGTCGCGCGGGCCCTGATCGATCACCATGAGCGACAACGCCAGGATGGTGAGCCCAACCACCGTGATGGTCGTCGTGCCCGTGAGCAAGCCGTCGAGCCCATCGATGAGGTTGGCCGCATTGCAAGCACCGATGACGAATACCGCGATTACGCCCGCACCGGCCCAATACACAAGGTCGAGTTGGAGTGGCGCCTCGAGGCCCGGGATAGGCACGTAAAAGACCAGGTCGCTGTTGCCCAGCACGCCCAGGCTCACGAGCGCCTCGCCCACGGGGCGTAGCACACCCTGAGCGACGCGCACGCCGACGTTCTCGATCGCAAGCGCCGCCGCGGCCACGAGTTGGCCGCTGATCTTCAGCCCGGGGCGGATGCCGATCGCGTCGTCGAGCAGGCCGACAACAGTAATGACCGCCAGGCCCAGCAAAATGCTGATTGGCACGACGGCGTGGTATTCGCCATCGACCATGTGCTCGCTGGGATAGACAACCGAGAGATTGCCCCACGCAGTTCCCAGATAGCTCACGAGCGTGCCGCCCATGATTCCAAGGAAAACCGCGAGGCCGCCCAAGTAGGCAACGGGAATGCGATGCACCTTGCGCGGGTCGCTCGGCCGATCGATGATGCCCGCGGCAAGAGCCAGTCTGCGGACCAGCGGGGTTGCGATGATGGTGATCGCGAACGCCGCGACGAACACCCAGATGTATCGATGGAAGATGCCCAGGCCGGTCGTCGCCAGCACGTCCGCCTCGGCCTCTACGGCGGACTCGGGCGCAGCGAACATGCCCGGGTCGAGCGGAGGAAGGCCGAAGCTCGTGATGGCGGCCAGCACGCTCATCGGCTGATTCCTGCGGTGCCCATAGCTTCGGCCACGGCTCGGATGGTCGCCTCAAGGTCGTACTCGCGCTCGAACTTCACGGCGGCCCTTAGGCGGCCCAAATCCGGCACACGACGCGTGAGATCCTCGAAGCCAGGGCCATACGCCTCGTCATAAGGCACGCGCTCGATGCGCGAGGCCGAACCGAGTACTTCGATCACGGTCTGGGCGAGCGTGTTGATACTGATGGCCGATTCGCTCCCGATATTGAAGATACCGCCGTGTGCGCTGGGCGTGCCGAGGAGATCGATGAGCGCCCGTGAGACGTCCCGCACGTCGCAGAAGCAGCGTACTTGTTCGCCATTGCCGAAGACGCGGAGCGGCTCATTCGACAGCGCCGCGGCAACGAACCGTGGCAGCACCATCCCGTACCGACCGATCTGCCTCGGCCCGACCGTATTGAACAGCCGAACAACGACAACTCCGAGACCACGCGAGCGATGGTGAGCGAGCGCGAGATACTCATCCAACGCCTTGGAGCAGGCGTATGACCAACGCGTCGCGGTCGTCGGCCCGTACACAACGTCGTCATCTTCGTGAAACGGAACACGCTCGCTCTTGCCATAGACCTCCGAGCTACTAGCTACCAGCACGGCCGGATTGCCGGCCGTCTCAGAGGCATAGCGAAGCAAGGCGCTCGTTTGCTCGGTATTGGTCTCGATGCTGCCGATCGGGTCTGCGATGATGAGCTCGACCCCCACCGCCGCCGCCATGTGGTAGATCTCGTCGAAGCGGCCAGCAGCACGAGCATCGCCAAGAAGCCAGGCCCGCAGGTCCGAGTGGACCATCGTCAATCGCTCGTGGGACTCTGGCAGATTCGCGCGGTTGCCGGTGGACAGATCGTCGACCACGACCACCTCGTCGCCGCGCGAGAGCAGCCGCTCGCAGATGTGCGAGCCGATGAAGCCAGCGCCGCCGGTGACGAGCACCCGGCGAGCGGCTCCCGTCGGGTTGGCGGCGTCGTCACGCAACGGCGAATCTCTCCACGACCGCAGCGGCCTGCAGGATGAACCCTAGCTCTTGGCCTTGGCCGTGTAGCTGTGCCCGGCCCGCAGGTTGCCCCGGAGGTATCCCCCGCTCGCCCCACGGGCGGCGTTGACCAGCACGCCGAGGTAGCGGGCGGGCTGCTCGTCGAGCTCGCGAGAGAGGCGGCCGATCTGGCCGCGAGTCTCGCCGAACGCCTTGGCTACCAGCATCGTCGCGTCGACCACTTGCGACAAGGCCTGGGCATCGCCCGACACCGTCGCCGGCGAAACGTCGAGGATGACGAAGTCCGCCTCGGCCGAAGCCTGCTTGATCAGCTTGACGATCGCGCCCGTAGCCAAAGCCTCGAGCTGGCGATTGCTCGGCTCGCCGCAGGTGATGACGCGAAGGTTGGGGTTGCCCGTTTCCTGGGCCACCTCGGCCAGCGACGCGCCGGCGAGCACCTCGCCCACACCAGGACCCATCGGGAGCCCGAACACCTCGTGGAGCCTTGGGCGGCGAATGTTCGTATCGATCACGATGACCTTGTTGTCGGCCGCCGCGAGCGACTCGGCGATGTTGCTCACCACCGTGGTCGCGCCCGAACCAGGCATGGCCGGGACGACGAGCAGCGACTTATGCCCGCCGGCACGCATCCGCTTGATTACTGCGCCACGCACGTGGCGGTAGCTCTCGCTCATCGCCGTCAGCGGCTGTTCGGCAAACACGCGCTCTGGCGTGTCGATGCGGGCCGGATCTTCGGTCGCGTGCGGCACCATGCCCAGAATGCGGACACTCGGCAGAGCGGCGATGTCGGCCGGGCTCTTCACCCGCTGGTCGACCATCTCGACGAGGTATGCACCACCTGCGACCAGACCGACGACCACCACGACACCCGCAGGGACGAGGATGTAGATCTTCGGGAAGGACATCTGCGTCGGCACGCGCGGCGCCTGGATGACTTCAACACGTGAAGCGGTCGTCATCTGGCTGGTCGCCTCGAGCATCCGCAGATCGGTCTCGAAGTCCTGTTGAAGGGTCAGGATCTGCTCCATCCGACGTTCGATATCGCTGAGCTCGGTCTCCGCGTATACCAGTTCTTGCAGCCGGAGGCCCAGCTCGGCGCGGCGCTGCGCCAGGCTGGCCATCTGAGCCCGGAGCTGCTGCTCGCCCAGGCGCAGCTGGTCTAGCTGGGTCTGGAACAGCTCTTCCATCAGCTGCTGACGCTGCTGATCGAGGCTGCGATCCAGAGCGGCGATCTGGTCGTCGATCATGCGGATCGATGGGTTGTCTTCGGCCAGACGCTCGCGCTCGGTCGCACGGCGGGCCTGCAGGAAGACAACCTGCGAGCGGAGGTTCTGGATGAGCGGCTGAAGCTCGACCTGGGCTCGCAGCGTGTCGTTGAACTGCAAGCCGCCCGGATTGCGGAGCTGGGCTTCCATCTCGGCCTTCTGCGCGAGCAGCGCCTCCAGCTGGAGGCCAAGCTCCTGCATCGAGCCGAGCACGATCATCATCTCGGCGCGTTCCTGGCTCTGGCTAATCTCGAGCACGTCCATCCTGCGGGAGGTGACGATCTCGTTGCGGCGGCGATCCGACTGATCAAAATCCGACTCGAGGCCGACGATCGCCTGCTCGATCGCCTCACGGCGCTCGTTCGTCGAGCGAGAACCACGCCGACGAAGGTCCTGGATGTACGCGGCGTTCACGACCTCGGCGATCGTGGCAACCTCCTGGCGATCTCGCCAGCTCACGTTCATACGGATGAAGTCGGTGCCCGCCATAACGCGTGCGCCGACCTGCTCCTCGAGCGCGAGCGCGGCCTGACCAACATCGACCACACCGCCGGTCGTGAATCGACCGATCCAGTTTGGTGCTTCGTTGAGCAGACGGGGATTCTCGACGGCGCTCCGCAGCACATTCTCGGACACCATCATGGCCGCTTCGCTGGCCATGAAGCGTTCGAACTCATCGTCGTCGATATTCATCTGCTCGGGGTTGGGACGAGTCTGGGGCGGGTAGCACTTGTAGATGACCGGCGTGCTCCACTTGGGTCGGAATTCTGCCAACGCGAAGTGTGCCCCGGCACCCAGCATGCCACCCACGACGCCCGCGATGACGAACGCAAACTTGTACTTGCGCAGCACGCGCAGCGGATCCACGCTGGCAGCCGCCTTGGTGCCAATCTGGGAGCTCGATCCACCGCTGGGGCCGTGCGAGCCGTTGAGGGAGCCGTTGGTCGATGTCGATGCGATCGTCATGCTGTTCTCTCGTCGTTCGGGCCCGCACTACTTCGGACCCATGCTCTACGTCGGCCGTCTGCGCTCCCGGGTTCGGTTCGGGAACCGTGTGTCTGGCAATCCACGCACTTGTTGGCCCACGACGGGCCGCTGCTGGTCCGAAAACCTACCGCCTAGCGGCCCTCCAGCGCTTGCTCGAGCTCCTCAAGGATCGACCTGTACGCTTCAGCGCGGCCGCCCCAGGACTCGAGAAAGACTTCAGCGTTCTTGGCATGGATGCGGGCGTCTTCGACCCGGCCATTCGCAAGATCGAGCTTGCCTTGGCGGAGTTCCGCCAGCGTTTCTTCCGGAGAACCCCGCGAGATCGATGAGAGCTCGTCGGCAGCTTGCTGGGCCTGATCGAGCTGATTGCACTCCAGGTACGCGATCGTGAGCGTGCTCTGGACGATGGTCGGAGCCACGCCACCGGCGGCCTTGGCACGAGTGGCCAACTCGATCGCCTGCTGGCATTCGCCGAGCTCGGATGCGAGCACATATGCAAGGTTGTTGAGTGCCTGGCCCGACTGCGGGTCGAGTGCCAGAACGGCCCGCCACGCGTCTGCGGCCGCCTGGTAGTTCGCACGTCCGTAGTACGTATCGCCCAGCAGCTGTCCCGATCGAACTGCCACGATCGGGTCACCATCGCCCGCGAGTCTGATGAGCTCGCTGAGGCCCTGCTGCTCGGTCGAGGGGTCCTGAAGCATCAACGACGCCATCATGATCTCACCGACGCGCTGCGGCGTGCGCTCTGGGAAGAGCTGCAGGGCGATCTCCATCCGTGTTGGATGGTCCTTGATGAGTGGCGCCAAGGCGTTGAACCAACGCACAACATCCGGCAGGTTGTTGCGAACAACCTCGAACGACTGTCGGGCCTGCGCAACGGCGCGAGCGCGGTTGCCTTCCTGGAATGACAGGGCAGCCGCCATGAGCTGGAGCTGCCACGTTCCGGCAACGTTGAGGGTGGGGTCGCTGAGCACCTGCCGCGCCTTGGCCCGCCCCTCGGCGGTCCCCATGTTCAGCAGATACTCGACGTACTGCGCCGCAATCTCCGGATTCTTCCGCTGCGCGAGCGATTGATCGAAGAGCCTGACCGACTCGGCTGATCGACCGAGGTCGGCCATCAGCCGAGCCATGTTCACGCGAAGATCGACATCGGCGGGATTGGCCTCGATCGCCGCGTCGATCACGGTCATCGCACGAGGCGTGTCACCCTGTTGTACGAGGCGCCGGATCAGGCGATTCCGCAGCTGGACAAGTCCAGGATTGAGCTCAAGCGCCTGAGTGACTGCACGAACGGCCTCGTCGTAGCGACCGAGCTCCATCGCGATAATCGCACGCAGGCGATATGCTTCCCAGCGATTGGTGTCCTGCCGGATGGCCTCACTGAGGTCCTCGCTCGCGTCGCGGAGCATCTGCGAACGCTCCGAGTCAAGCATCGTGGCATCCGAGCGAACCTCGTCATAGATGATCTCCGCCCGGCGGACATACGCCCGCGCGGAGGTCGGATGCGACGCCAGGGTGTCACTGATGGCCCGTCGAGCCGCGGCTCGATCACCACGAGCGAGCTCGAGGTCCGTACGCAACAGCCCGGACGCCTCAGAGTTCGCCAGCGTGCTTGGAAGCTCGCCAATGGCCTGCTCGGCGTTGTCAAGTTCATCGCCGCGGATGTAGGCCTCGATGCGCGCCAGCGTGAGCATGCCGTCCTCGTCCAGGCCCGATGCGATCAGCTCATCGATGACCTCGACAGCTTCGTTCGCACGGCCGTCCGACAAGAGCAGGAGTGCCAAGCGACGCCGGATTGGTTGGCTTTCACCGGTGTCAACATCCACCGCGTTGCGGAGCTTCTCGATTGCCAGGCCAGTCTGGTTCTCGCTTTGAAGGAAGTTCGCATAGCTCAGCACGTCGCGAGCGTCGAGCTCGCCGGCGGCATCACGGGCGCTCATGTAGGTGTCGAACTCCGTGACCGCCTGACGGACATTGCCCTGGCGGGCGTGCCACTGCGCGTCGAGCATGACGAGCGAGACGTCGTCCTGCTCTGCTCGCAACTCGTCGATAAGGGCTCGAGAGCTGCTCCACTCGCCCAGCTTCACATACACGCTGGCAAGCGCAAGGTTGTTCTGGCGATCACCAGGATTCGCGTCACGGATGTCCTCTCGGCGGAACTTGGCCGCCGTTGCGTCACCTACCTGGGCCTCAAGCGCCAGCCATTGGTTCAGGAAGGTCGAGTCCGCACCAGCGATTCGCTGCGAGCGACGAGCGATCTCGAGTGCCTGGCGCGTCCGTCCGAGTTCTGCCAACGCCACGATGACATCGCGTACGTTCGCGACGCTATCGGGCTGGCGGCGCAGGATCTCGAGGTAGTCGTTCACCGCGTCTTCGGCACGGTTGAGGCTGCGATAGATCTGGGCTCGACGATACAACACCGGCACGCTGGTCAGACCGTCGCTGATGACCGCATTGATGAGCGCGAGCGCTTCTTCGCTGCGACCTTCTGCTTGCAAGAGGTCGCCACGCAACAGGCGTCCGTCAGCCTGGTCCGTGTTGAGCTCGGTCGCGCGATCGACGAGCCGTCGTGCCTCGTTAAAGTTTCCAGTCGCTAGCGCTCGGGCGATCTGGGCCTGGATGACCTGGCCGTCATCCGGATCGATCTGGACGGCGACCTGGAGGTGGCCGTCGGCATCGTCGGTCCGACCCTCACGCATCGCCAGGCGGAACTCGGCCATCTCACGCTGCAGGGGCGTGATGCCTTCGACTTCGTCGAAGCGGCCCTGCAAGACCATCACCTGCGTGCGGATTCTCTCCAGCAGCGCACTGTCGGGGAACTTCGCAAGCCCCTCGTCCGCGGTCGCCATGGCATCATCGAAACGCTGGGCCTGGGCCTGCACGGTGGCCAGGGCGCTGTACAGCCGCACGTCATCGCCGACCCCAGCCATTGCTCGGCGGAGCCGCCCGATGGCCTCGTCGTACTTTGGCGCAACGCCGCCGGCCGTGTCAAGCAGCTTATCGATGTCGAACAGCAGCTGCTGGATTGGATCATCGGACTGGGCCTGTCCCAATCGAATATTGAGGTTGTCGTAGCGTCGCTGGACGCGCTCGTCGTCGGGAGCGAGCTGGATGGCGCGTGTGATCGCTTCCCACGCGCTGGTCGTGTCGCCGGTCCGATCATAAAGATCACTGAGCTGTGCCCAGGCATCCGGCACGTTGGGATTGATCTCGACGTACTTCTCGAGCTCTGCAAGCGCCTGGCCGATCTGGTTTCGATCGATGTAAATCCGGCTGAGCAGGTAATGGGCCTGCGGGTCGGGCGTTTGTAGCTGCCGTTGATAGGAAACGGCCAGGCCTTGCGCCTTGGCGAGTTCGCCATTCAGGTATGCGATTCGAGCATCCAGCATCAGGACCGGCGGCGTGCCTTGCGGCCAGTAGTCATCGACGTCTTTCCGGAGTTGCTCGACGAGCGCAAGCCTCTCATCGCGCTGCGTCTCCTCGGCGGCACCAGCGAACTCGATAGCGCTCTGTGCTCGGCGAATCACGGCCTCACCTTCAAGACGCGTGATGAGGATTCCGTCGAGGCTGATCGGCACGTCCGGCGCAGCCATCACCTCCTCGAACGCCGCGATCGCACGCTCGTGCTCGCCGCTCTCGGCCGAAAACACGCCCTCAAAGAACGAGAGCTTCGCGAGTTCACCGGGATCACCGTCCGAGGCCGTGCGGACGGCTCCAAGAATCCTGTCGGTGAGCGGGATCTCGCGCAATCCTGGAGATGCAAGCCGCTCGAGCCGGTATACCAGCTGCGCGACGTCAACGGTCAGCAACTCCGGAACGCTCTGCTGGATCACTTGATCCACGATCGCCTCCACGCGCGGCTTGTACTCGGCCGCGAGCGCGAGGTTGGCGCGGACTCGTTCCTCCTGGGTGCGCAGCTCGCGGAGTGGCCGCGCAGCAACCTGGATGTCGTAGAACAGCCGGGCAATCATCGCACGCGGGTGGTTCGGGTTCTGGACCAAGAAGTCGTCGAGCGTCTGCCTCGCCTTGTCAAGGAACACCTGTGGATCGGTGCGACTGCCCTGTGCTTCGTCGGCTTCGGCCATCAGCCACTCGTACAAGCCGATTGCGGCGTCGGAATCCGAAGGATCGACGCGCAGCACGGCCTCGAAGTCCATCACGGTCTTGTCCGCGAAATCTGGGTCGGCCTCGCCCAGGCTTGTCCGCATATTGAGATTGCTCAGGGCCTGGTAGCGGCGAAGACGGTGCCAATCGGCCTGATCGTCATCACCATCGGCAGACACCCGAAACTGCTCGAGCGCATAGTTGGTTTCCGTGAGCAGCGCCTGCCAGCCAGTGCGGCCACCGCCGCCAAAGACATTTCGCTGTTCATACAACGTACCGAGGAACTTGTTCCACGCATCAACGTCGGTCCGCTTGGCGACCGCGAGTTGTCGCAAGCCCGGCACGTAGTTCTTCAGGTAGACATCCGCGTACCTGACGCGAGTCTCGGGCGTGAGCTTCTCGATCGACTCGATCCAAGCCTCGAGGTAGACAACGTTTGTTGGTTCCTTGTTGACGGCTTTGCCGAACGACTTCTCGGCTTCAACAAGATCGCCTTCCTGGACGAACTGCTGGGCGGTCTCGAAGTGATCGGAAGCCGACTTCTTGACGATGAAGTACGCCGCGCCGGCCATGCCAACGAACACCACGCCGATGATGGTGCACAGGATCGCGACGAATCTGACATTTACACGAGCCGCCATTGTCCGCCTCCGTGTCGTCGATGGCGCCACCTAGCGCCACCACCACTACCCCCGCGATGCGGGACTTCTGTCGTTGTCTTCGGGCCATTCGCCCGTGGTCACTTCGGCCCAATCGGGCACGCACAGCATGAGCTCACCCAGGATGTCGTCGAGCAGAGCGCCCGCGACCTCTGCCAGTTCCTCGGGTGACTCGACCCGCTGGCTGTTGAACTGGACTTTGAGGTAATACGCATAGTCAGTCTTAAGATCGAACGCGAGCAGCCGGACGCCCTCGGCGCTCGATCGATGCTCACCGTTCACGATGAAGAAGTATCCCGCGTACAGGCTCGGAGCCCCGGGAACCGTGAACTCGGTCACGCGTAGCTGCAGGTCTTGCGGGTCGAGCGGCAGCAGTACGCGCTGCCCGGGCCGGTTGGAGTAGCTACCACGGGCCAGCGTCGTGGTAAACGCCCGCCCCTGCATGACGTCGGGCGCGTCGCGCATCGGGAGCCAACGGCTGGCATCCAGCGGAACGTCTACTACCCGTGTGCCGCTGCCGATCTGCATGCCACCACCAACAAAACACCGCTCAGGAATGTGCGGCACCGTGTCGATGGAGCCCGTGTAGTACGCCAGATGCACATCGATCCGTCGAGGGAGATCACCCCCGGTGTTTTTCTCTTCGTACGTGCGAGTCACGTAGTTGGTCGTGCCGAGCGTGTCTTCGATCTCGCCGGACTCGAAGCGGTCGGGACCAACGCGGCGCCAGTTGGGGCTCTCGGGCGGCACGTCGCGCATCTCGAGTCCCGTGCGCGGGTAGATCGGGCTCTTCTGAAGGTACAGGTCAAGGGCTCGGATCGAGAGACCAAGCACGGCACCCGATGCAACAAGCAACGCTACAGCAACCGATGCGGCGATGACAACGCCACGAGGCAGTCCGAACAGGGTCGATCCGGGGTTGGTCACGCCTGCACCGCCTTGGGATCGGCCTTGGTATCTGCATTTGCCTCGGACTCAGGCTCGTCGCTGACCACGCGGTTCAAGATCCAGACCAGCAGCAGGAACACCGCGAGGCCTGGGATGAGTAGCAGTGTGCCGATGAGCATGTGCGCTTCGCCCGAAGCAAGGTCCGGATCGACCAGCACGGTCAGGAAGCCAAGCACCGCAACGCGAACGACATTGAGAGCGATGGCAACAGGCAGCGAAAGCAACACCACTGCGACCCGCTGCCACCAGTGGCGGCACTGCGTGAGGGCAACGGCGGCACCCAGGGCAATAAACGCCACCACCATGCGCATGCCGCTGCACGCTTCGGCGACGTTGAGCTGGTGCGATGCGCCAGCCTCATCCATAACGCTGATGATGTTGCCATCGACCGAAGACTCGATGCCGAACGGGAAGCCGAAGATGGTGAGCAGAAGGTACCCGCCCTGGCTGGCGATGAGCTGGAGTTGGAACGTGATGGCAATCATCACGCGTTCCGAAATCGTCACCGCGAACAGCAAGAACGCGATCGGCATGATCGCGACGCGCATCACGTGCGGGCCGAAGACCAGCAGCACGAATCCGAAGATCGCCAGCACGAGCGCAAAGCCCTGCATCATGTGCGTAGGCACGCCCACAATGAAGAAGACATAGCAGGCGATGCCCAGCAAGAGCGGCAACAAGCCCGGCCAAAATGGCTTGACCCGCGCCGCCAGGAGCCGATCACGTCGCTGGTAGAGCAAGTAGCCCGCGATAGCCGGGACCGCAAACGCGTGCCCCCAATCATCCAACTGCCGGAAGCTGATCGTGCCCTGCACGAGGAACCACTCGCGGAACAGCCACGCGAATCCGATCAGCGCGATCATGCCGAGTGTCGCGACGCCCTGCCAGCGCAGCGAGCCGAGCGCCGCTGGGGCGCGTTCCTGGCTCAAGCTCTGCGATGCCGACGCCACGCTCACGCGACACAACTCCCCTCTTGGGCTCTCGCCTGCGTCCGGGTGCTACGCCCCGGACGCAGGCGTGTTCTGCGAAACCCCAGGCCACCCCCGGGAGGCTCGTTAGAAGCGGCTATCGAGCGGCGGCGGGCCGAAGACA
This sequence comes from Phycisphaerales bacterium, assembly GCA_965227775.1. Classification (GTDB taxonomy): domain Bacteria; phylum Planctomycetota; class Phycisphaerae; order Phycisphaerales; family UBA1924; genus JAHCJI01. The sequence continues at coordinate 2,279,385 of OZ245777.1, read as the reverse complement.
TCGTTGCCGAAGTTCCGGTCCAGCAGGAAGCCGAAGCCATACGAGGCACGGAAACCATTGCGGACAACAGCCAGCGGGTACGCCCAGATGGACGACCCCACGTTGATGCGGTCGTTCGGCTTGAGATAGATGTCGGGCTCGACGCCTCGGTTAATGGCCCGCAGATCAAGTTGGATGATCGCCTGACGATCGTTCTCGAGCATGCGGACGAGTTCGATTCGCTCGGGCACGCCCAGCTGATTGACACCGCCGGCCTGATCGATGGCACGCATGAGCGTCAGCTTCTGGGCGAGCGCGAAGCCGCCGGGGCGATTCACGAATCCGGCAACGAAGTACAGACCGTCCAGACGCTGCGGGACGCGGACGATATCGCCCGGCTCGATCACAACGTTGTACCGCATGTCGCCCTCGATCAGCTTCTGGGCCGGTATGCGGATGATCCGCTGCGTGACCAATTGGTTGATCGAATCGGCCGACGTCAGCACGCCACTACCCTCGGCAGCCTGGCGCGAAGCCACCCTGCCCGGGTTCACACGCACCCACTGCCCGTCGAGAAACATCCACGTGGTGTCGTCGCCGAGTCCTTGGCTGTCTTGCGAGGGCTGGACGCGGCGCGTCGGCTCGTCGATCAGGTCGACGGACGGCTGCTCGCCGGCCTGCGAACCTTCCTGCGCCACGCTGAACGCACCGGGACGAGCGTCACCGTCGAGCAAACGATCAATGTCGCCGAGGAGTTCGTCTCCGCTCGCCGGCGCGGCGTCGCCCTCTTCGCTCCCAGGAGTGCGGGCGCCAAAGTCGACGCGACGACTCTCCGAGAGGGGGATCTGTCGGATGATGTAGATCTCGCGGGTTCCCTCACGAAGCCAGCCCGCCTCGGCGAGGGCATCCATGAGGAACCAGTCGGCCTTCGGAATCGGGAACTTGCCCGTGCCCGGGACCGCCCCGACCATCGTGTACGTCGCCTGGCGGCGCTCCAGCACACGGACGAGGACCTGGGGCCTGGTCACGAACTCGACGACAGCCTGGGAGATCGCCTCGCGGATGCCGTCTGCGGTCAGGCCGGCAACCTGCACCTCGCCGACCTCTTCGAGGTAGACCATGCCGCGGGTGTCCACGGCCGTCTGGAACTCGCCAGGCGCGCCACCGGGCCGCAGGTCGAAGACGATGATCTGCAGGAAGTCGCCCGGGCCGACCCGGTACTCGCGCGGGCGCGGCACCAGGTCATCGGGCGTGACCTCGCTGTACTGGACGAAGCCGTCATCGGGGCCCTCGATGGCAGCGATGCGGTCGAGGATCGGAGCGGTCGTCGGCGTGACCTCCCAGCGTCCCACCACACTCTGGTCGAACCAGCTGTGGACGCCGCAGCCGCCAAGCAGCGTGGCGCCCGCGAGCAGGGCCGGGGCGAGCAGTCGGCGGCCGCGTCCGGTGAGGCTGCCGGGAGTCGATCGTGTCGTGTCGGTCATCGGGAACGCACCCCTTGCCCTCTGCGAGAACACCGTCTCGTTCGTCATGCTCGAGCCACCCTTGGCTCGGCCGAAGGTCTCGATTGTTATCAGGCCAATGCCCGAAAGCCGCCGGAGGCTCCACAAAGCCCGGCCTGATGCCATACTCCATGGCCAGCCCCGGGTTCGCCCGAGGTCGGCACGAATCCTGCATCGTCACGAATCGGCCCCGGGCTGAGTCGGAACACCCGAGAACCGAACAATTTACGGGGCCGGCTTTCCTATCCTCAGTGATGGCCGTTGCTCCTCATGCCGACTCCCAGCCGACGCCTGCCAACCCAACGCCCCGGCACCCTCGTCCAGCAGGGGGCAATCCCTTACGCCGCGTTGACAAGCCGATCCTGAGCCTCACCAGCCAGGTGCTGAACAACGAGGGGCCCCAGCATCTGGCCAACAAGCGAAAGCCGAGTTGGCTCAAGGCCAAGCTCCCCGGCGGCGCGGGCTACGAGAAGGTCAAGGCGATCATGGACGAGCACGGTCTGTTCACCGTGTGCCAGGAGGCTGGGTGCCCCAACATGGGCGAGTGCTGGGCTCGGGGCGTGGCCACCATCATGATCCTGGGCGATACCTGCACGCGGGCCTGCGGCTTTTGCAACGTGAAGACCGGCCGCCCTCCCGTGCTTGATAAGGACGAGCCCCGCCGCGTTGCAGAGAGCCTTAGGCTCATGCACCAGCAGGCCAAGCTGAAGCACGTGGTCATCACCAGCGTGAACCGGGACGAATTGGCCGACGGTGGTGCAGGCATCTGGGCCGAGACCATCATGCGGGGTCGCGAGGCCTGCCCGGGCATGTCGCTCGAGGTGCTCATTCCTGATTTCGAGGGGAACTGGGCGGCGCTCCAGATGGTCATCGACGCCCAGCCGCACATCATCAACCACAACCTCGAGTGCGTCCGGCGCATGTACCCCGCCGTGCGCCCGAGCGCGAAATTCGATCGCTCATTGGAACTCCTACGCCGCGTAAAGGAACAGGGCGGCGTTGCCAAGACGGGCATCATGGTCGGGATCGGCGAGAAGGACGAAGAGGTGCTCGCCCTCTTTGACGAGGTCCTCGAGGGCACCCGCGCCAAGGGCCCCGACGGCTCCGATGACTCCTGCGACATCCTCACCATCGGCCAGTACCTACAGCCCACGAGAAACCACCTTCCCATCGATCGCTGGGTGCACCCCGACACCTTTGCGATGTACAAGGAAGAGGGCCTCAAGCGAGGGTTCAAGGTCATCGAGAGTGGGCCACTCGTCCGTTCGAGCTACCACGCCGACCACCAGGCCGACGTGCTGAGCACCATCGAAGCGGAACGCGCGAAGCGCAACGCTGGAAGCCAAGCCTAACAACTGCCGCGAACCCGTCCTATCCTCTCTGCATGTTCAAAGCCGTTGCCATCCTCGTGCTCTACGCCGTTCTCGTTGTTGCTCTGGGCATCCTCGCATACAGCGACGCACCCGAGGGTGCCAACGCCGCGACGGCCCTGATCGTGCCGATCGCGGTTGCTGCCGTGAGCCTGGGCTGTGCCATCATGGCGCTGCTCATCCACAAGAACCGTCTCGTGGGGATGATCGGCATCCACGCGGGCATCGTCATCCCGCTGCTTGTGGCCATCGCCGTGGGCCACCGGGCATACGTCGCCCACGAGGCAAGCAAGAGCTACCAGGAGGGCGTGGCTCTCTGGGAGCAGCGTGTGCAGGGTGGCGGCATCAACACGCCGGCGGCGCGCGAGAAGTTCTTCGACGAGAACAAGTACCCCGAGTACGACAAGGGCTACCTCCGTGGCGCGCTCGTCGCGATCGCTGCCGTGAGCCTGCAGACGTTCGTCACGATGATCGTCGCACGGCCGAAGCCGCCCGCCCGCAAGCCCAAGCCCCGAGTCGAAGAAGACGCGTCCTGAGTGGCGCAGGTGAGCGACGAACCATCGAATGGCAGCGCCCCGAGCCAGCTCGGCGGCGTGTTCCTGGTCATTCTGACGCTGCTGGGCTGGTCGAGCATACCGCTCTTCCTGCGGTACTTTGCCGAGGACATCGACGGCTGGACTAGCAACGGCTGGCGATACGGCTTTGCTGCCCTCATTTGGCTACCTGTCCTCATCGTCGTTGGCTTGCGAAAGAAGCTGCCCGCGGGCCTCTTCAGACTCGCGCTGGTGCCCGCGGCATTCAACATCGTCGGGCAGGTGTGCTTCACATGGGCTCACTACATGCTCGATCCGGGCATGCTGACGTTCGCATTGCGGGCCCACATCGTGTTCGTGACGGTTGGTGCGGCGCTGCTCTTTGTCAGCGAACGCGAGGTCATCCGCCGGCCGCTCTTCCTGCTTGGCATCGTGCTCGTGGTTGGCGGCACGAGCGCAACGATCTTGTTCGCCCCTGATAAGCCCTCGACCGCAAGCGAAGCGAGCGGTGTTCTAGCCGGCAATCCAGGGATGGCGCGCCTCGTCGGCGTGACGCTCTCGATCGCGGCCGGCGGTCTCTTCGCCTGTTATGCCCTGAGCGTGCGCAAGTACATGGTTGGGGTGAACTCGATCATCGCTTTCGCCGCCATCAGCCAGTACACCGCCTTGGCGATGGTGGGCCTGATGCTCGGCTTGGGAACGGCCTACGGGATGACAGCGCTGCCCGAGGCGTGGGCGGACGATGGTGCATTGAGCGTTCTGGGCTTCTGGCTGCTGCTGGCCAGTAGCGTCATAGGCATCGCGCTAGGGCACGTGGCGTACTACATGTCGATCAACCGCTTGGGCGTCGCCGTCGCGAATGGCGTCATCCAGTTGCAGCCGTTTGTGGTGAGCATCGCCAGCCTAGTGATGTTCAAGGAGTTGCTCACCAGCGGTCAGTGGGTCGCTGGAGCGATCGCGGTCGCCGGAGCGGGCTCGATGCTCTGGAGCCAGCACAGAGCTTCGCGGGGCAAGCCGCCTCTCTTCGCACTCTGGAAGCAACCCGCACCCGTCGGACCACACCCCGAAGAGTTCCCCGCGGATCACGTCGCGGCTGCCGCCGAAGCCCAAGACGAGCCCGAGACGATCGTGAAGCATTGAGCCTACGGGTTGAGCCCGCCCGCCAGCGCCGCCAGGATGAAGAACCCTGCGAACACGACCGTGAGGCCGATCTGGATGTAGCTGAGCACCAGGCCGATGATCGCCAGCACCTTGGCGGTCTGGTTGCGGTTGCCCTCGCGCTTCATTCTCCCAAGCGCGATGTGGCCCAGGATGACGCCGGGGATGGCACCCAGGATGCCAATGCATACCCAGGAAGAGATCCCTAAACCGAACGCCCAGCCGGCCGTAGGCTCGAACGGATCATCGACGCCGATCTCGCCTGTCGGGCTGACAGGCGGCACCGAAGCACCAGCGTCTCCACCGGCGCCAACACCCGCTCCGAATACCTCGGCTGCCGGCTTCCACTCGCTGGCCCCCACTTCGGCTACGAGTGCGCCGCTTGCGAGCTTGCCCTGCTGGAACATCGATCGCAGCTCGTCGAACGGCACGGGGCCAGCGGGCTGGCGGTTGGCGTCGGTGTAGTAATACTCGGCCATGGTGGCGGCTCCCCCGAGGTCGGAATCGGTGTTCGGTCGCTTCGTTTATCGGAAAACACACCGCCGCGTGTCAGCGCGGCGCCGGGCTCAGAACATCGCGGCCACGATGGTAAACGCAAAGAAGCTGTTGTAGAGCGTCGCGATCGAGCCCAGCGCGATGGCGATCCAGGCGTGGACCACGCCGCCCCAGGCCTGGCCTCGAGCACGACGGCGTAGACCAACCACCCCAAGCACGACCGCCGCGACGGCAAGCGGCAGGCCAAACGCTGGGAACAAGCCGACGATGCCCATGTAATAGCCAATGAGCGCAGCCGGATTCTTGTAGGGGATCACGCCGCCGGTGGCGTCCGGAGTCGGAGCCGAAGGTGTGGTGTCGGCCGTTGTTGGCGGATGAAGCGGCGGCGCAGCCGCAGGCTGCGGCGGAGGTGGTGGCTGGGTTTCCATGGATGACGGTTGGCCGCCGACACCCATCGGGCAAGGGGCCTGACACGCCCACCGAGCGGCTCGGGCTTGACCCGGGGGCTCTGGTGGCCCACACTTGGCACCCCGGCTCGGGCAACAGGAAAGCCCGATCCGGCGTATGAGACCTGCGTACGGTGCCGCTTGCGAGGCCGCTCGGCCTATTGTCGGAATCGGTTTGGTACCGCTCGAGTAACCCTTGTAGTAAGCAAAGGGGGCCCCTGATGGCCGGACGTGGTGGAGGAATGGCGATCTTCGCCGCGATTTCGAGCATCCTTGTGGTGGTGCTGTTCGTGCTCACCGTGGTGTTCTACTTCCAGGCCGAAGCGGCCAAGCGCGACGTGAACAACATGGAGGCCGCGACGGCCGAGTTCATCCAGCCGGCCGAGCGCTCGCAGGATCAGGTACGCCAGCTTGTGGCCCAAGCGGCAGCCGAGCGGAAGAGCCTGGTCGGCTACCTCGTCGACACTCGCCGTGATGTCATGCAGCGTGTGACCGGCGTGGGCGGCGACTCGCTGGCCCAGCTCAACGCGAAGCTCGACAGCGTGCCCGGTGCCGATGACAGCGCCCTGCTGATGGTCGCCCGCGATGCCGTCCGCCAGAACGAGGACCTCCAGGCCCGCCTGAACCAGGCGCAGGCCGCAGTGACCCGCGCCCAGGAGAACGCCGCGAACGAGACCGCTCGCGTGGCGTCAATCGAGGCCGGCTTCCAGGACACCATCGACAGCCTCAGCGCCGAAGTGGCCGGCTATCGCGACGAGGTCGAGAGCCTCCGCAGCGACTACGGCCAGGCCCGCCTGAGCATGGACAGCCGCGTCTCGGACATCCGCAGCCGCGCCGACGATCGCGTGTCGATCCTTGGCAACCAGCTCGATCAGGCCCGCGCCGACCTTCGCGCCGCCGAGGAGCAGGTTCGCGAGCTCCGCGGCCAGGGCCGCAGCACCGGCGTACGGCCGCGTACCGAGGAGTCGCTGGTCGACGGCGTGATCGTCGCCGTGAACGAGCGCGATCGCCAGGTCACCATCAACCGCGGTGAGCGCGACAAGGTGACGCTGGGCATGACCTTCGCCGCGTACAACGACTCGCAAGAGATCAAGCCCGACGCGCAAGGCAACTACCCACGCGGTAAGGCCAACCTGGAGATCATCCGCGTCCTCGAGGATCGCTCGATCGCTCGGATCAACGGTTCTGTCGCTGGCCGCCCGCTGCTGCAGGGAGATGTCGTGGCCAACGCGGTTTACGACCCCAACAAGACCTACAAGTTCGTGGTGTACGGCTTCTTCGACGCCGATGGTGACGGGTTTGAGAGCTTCGGCGAGACTCGTTCGATCGAGGCCGCGATCCGCAACTGGAACGGCACGATCGTCGAGTCACTGTCGGGCGACGTCGACTTCCTCGTGCTCGGCACACGCCCGACACTGCCACCCGAGCCGGACATCACCGCGACCGAGATCCAGATCATGCAGTACCAGGAAGCCCTGACACGTGTCGAGCGGTACGACAGTCTGTTCGAGAGCGCCGTGTCGGCGGGCATCCCCGTGCTGAACCAGAACCGGTTCTACACCCTCGTTGGCAAGCCCTTCGGTGACATCCGCTAAGCCGATCTGAAATCGTCCCTCGCGGGCGTGCTATAACAGGCCGTGGCCCGCAAGAAGGACCTTCCGAACCGAGGACTGCCCGCCCCCGTCGTCATCGCCGGGATGGCGGGCCTTCGCATTTTCGTGGGATCGCTTGCGGCCCCACCGTGGCCCATGGTCCGGGCCGTTGCCCGATCGACCGGGTGCTATTACGCCACGCGTGCGATGAACAGCAAGCGGCTCGACCGAGCACGGGCACACCTTCGGATGGCGTTTCCCGATGCCAGCCCGGAGCGAGTTGAACAGCTTGCCGTCGAGTCGTACCAGCATCTGTTCCTCCTCGGTGCCGAGATGGCCCGCAGCCCTCGCACCATGAGCACAGACAGCGTGCTAGGCCACGTCGAGTTCCACAACGTCGAGCGCGGGCTCAACGCGATCGTGTCGGGGCGGCCCTGCATCCTCATGACCGGGCACTGCGGCAACTGGGAGGTGCTCGCAACGACCGCGGCTCTGCTGGGCATTCCAATGCACGCGATCTACCGGCCGATGGACTTCGAGCCTCTCGACCGCTGGATCCGCCGCGAGCGCAGCCGTCCGGGCGTGATCATGGTCGACAAGTTCGGCGCCATGCACCAGCTACCGAAGCTCATGGAGCAGGGAGCATGCCCGGCCTTTGTCGCCGATCAGAATGCGGGTGAGCGTGGCGTGTTCGTGCCGTACTTCGGCCGACTGGCCAGCAGCTACAAGTCGATCGGGCTGCTGGCTATGAAGTTCGGGGCGGTCATCATTTGCGGCGCGGCCCATCGCATCCCCAGCAACGACGGCGATACGCGGTATCGCTTCACCATCCACGACACATTCGGGCCCGAAGACTGGTCGGAGCACCCCGATCCAGTGTTCTATCTCACCGCCCGCTACCGCCGAGCGCTCGAGACCGCCGTGCGCGAGGCCCCCGAACAGTACTTGTGGATGTACCGCATCTGGAAGAGTCGCCCGCGCCACGAGCGGCTCGACAAGCCCTTCCCCGACAAGCTCCGAGAGCACCTGCGGCTGCTGCCCTGGATGACCGAGGACGAGGTCGCCCAGATCGAAGATCGCAGCGATCGCGATCGTGCGATTGTCCGAGATGGCGGGCTGATCTAGCCGTACGATCCCAAATGTCCAAGGGCACGCCGCACTCCGAGATCGACGTCCGCAATGTTGCGAGGCTGGCCCGGCTCGAGGTGTCCGACGCCGACGTGCCGGCGCTGACGCGCGATCTCGCATCGATCCTCGACCACGCACGCGGGCTCGACGCGATCGACCTCTCAGACGTGCAGCCGCTCTCTCACCCGAGCGACCTCGAAGCGCCTCTGGCCGAAGACGTTGCCGGCGGCGAATCGCCGCACGAGGCGCTCGAGAGGATTTCGCCAAGCATGGACGGTGCGTTCATCCAAGTGCCGAAGGTGCTCGGCGGCCAAGGCGGCACCTGAAACCTGCCGACCGCTCGCTACAGTGGGTCATGTCCGAGCCCACGCAGCCACCGAAGCACAGACTGCCGACCGATACCGACGACGGACTCCTCGTTGTCATGAGCGGCCCGAGCGGCGTGGGCAAGACGACCATCGCGCGAGCGGTCGACCGCGCGATTCCCGACGCACTCTTTAGCGTCTCGGCGACAACACGAGCTCAGACGAGCGCCGACGTCGAGGGCGTGGACTATCACTTCGTTGATGAGGCCGAGTTCCGCGCGATGATCGATCGCGACGAGTTCCTCGAGTGGGCCGAGGTCTTTGGTCGGCTCTATGGCACACCCAGGGCGTGGGTCGACGAGCAGTTGCGCCGCGGCCGAGTCGTCATCTGCGACATCGATGTCGAGGGCGCCCGGCAGATCAAGGCCAGGATGCCCGATGCCCTGGCGCTGTTCGTGCTGCCACCCAGCGAGGACGAACTCCTCGATCGACTTCGCGCCCGCAAGCGTGAGAGTGAAGGCGCCATCCAACGCCGCTTCGCCGAAGCAAAACGCGAGATCGCCGCGGCGAGAGCCAGCGGGGTGTACGAGCACTTTCTCGTGAACGAAGATCTGGAGGCGTCGATTACCCAGGCGCTCGCTCTGGTCACCAACGCCCGCGCACGAACCAGGCGCTAGCCGCCGAGGCTCGCCAACGCGGCTTCGATCTCATCGCGTTCCGCGTCGTTGCGAGCGCGATTCAGTGCGGTGCGAAGCAAGGTCCGTCCCTCGCCCACGTTGCCCGTTCGTTGGAGCGCCTCGGCCAGCTCCCGTGCATCTTCGGCCAGCTTCTGCGGGCGCATGTGGGGTGAGAGAAGGCGGGCCATGGTGGCCGCGGCCTCGCGGTCTCGCAGCAACGGGCGCAGGGCGTGCCAGGCAAGGTCCTCTATTGCCACGTCGCGCTGGCGATTGGCTGGCAACCGTGCGAACATCGCCGCGACGGCGCGACGCTCGCCGACCTCGAAGAGCGCGTGGATCGATGCCTCGGCCATCTGTTCATCCACCCGGCCGGGCTCGTCGCGAAGCGTCGCCAGGGCAAGATCGACGAGCGTCTCGCGCCGACCCGCCATGCGCAGCAACCACGCCGCGCCGCTCAAGTCGCCCGAATCGACGGCGTCCTGGGCCAGCGACTCGAGTGTCGTTGCTCCAGAGAAGTCCGGTACTGTCTCGGCCGGCTTTCGCGGTTGGGGGTCGAGCATCCACAGCGGGTCGCCGAATACAGCCACCTTGCGGTTCTCGAGCAGCCCGTCCTCGCGCCCGGCGGCACCGAATGGGAACAGCGAGCCCAGTCGGGCCGCGTAGATCGACTGGGGCACGAAGCTCTGCAAGCCCGGTTCGTCGACCGAGCCCAGAAACGCGAAGGCGCCACGCGTCAACCACGCGCCGGCAACGCTCGTCTTCACCCCGGGCCGCTGCGCCGAGAAGGAGTGGACAATCGCCACCGCCGCTGGCGTGCTCAAGATAGGAACGTCGCGGCCTGCCGCCATGCCGGGCGATAGCGCAAACTCGCTCATGCGGCCCTTGGTGTTCATCGCAACCAGTTGGGCCTCGACGGGCTCGCCCGCGCGAGCGAGGAAGTTGGCCAGGCCCTGCTCGTTCGGTTCGTTGCGTTCCACAACCAGCCCCATCTGGCCGTACATCCCACCCGCGGGCGCGAGCGCGTAGTTCGACCACGGCGGATTACTCGGATAGGTATCGAATAGCCACGCGCTCTCCGTCCGCAGGAAGATCGACGCCATCGCCTTGGAGGCGGCCAAAGCCGAAGAACCGAAGATGTGACCCGCCCACGCCCAACGCGGCGCGGTGGAACTCGCCGAGCCCGAACGCCCGACGCGATCGGTGAAAGCGGTCGTGCCATGCTGGTCGCTGACGTGACGCGCGGGCGCGTTCATGCAGAGCGTGACAGCGTCGATCTCGTCGCCGAGTTTCGACCATTCCAGCCCCAGCGCTGTCAGCGAGTCCTCGAGCGCCGCACAGAACGAGTCGGCTTGCGCCTCTGAGATCGTCTGGTTGATGCCCCCCGGCGCGCTGAGCCACACGATGGGCTGCATGCGGGCGGCCGAGAGCGCGAGCGCCGCAGGCCAAGCACTCTCGCTCTGCCCCACCACCACCACGCCCGGCGGCGGCGCATCCAATGATCGCCAACGCTCGATCAACGCCGGCATGGCTTCTTGATCATCTGGCAGGCTCCCGCCCCACGCCGACACGACGGCAGTCTCGATGGCCTCACGCCGCACCGACGACGTCCAGGGCTCGCCACCGTCCTCGGCTTCCCATCGCAGGACACGCTGCGGATCGAAGGCGTTGACGAAGCGGGCGATTGACTCGCGCGCCTCGGGCGTGCCATCATCGAGCAGCACGGGGAATCGGCTGGCCGGCGACCAGCGGGAGATGGCCGCAACGAAACTCCGCTCGTCGGGCACGATGACTACGACAGGCGCCACCCCCACCGCCCGATCGACCGACCGCACGCGGGCGCCGAGCTTCTGAGCGGGTTGCAGGTCTTCAAATCGCTGCTGCTCGGTCTCGGCCTGGCGGGCGACCGCCAGCGAGGCGAGCGCGAACAGCATCAGCAGGGTCCAACATCGCATCGAACAACACTACGCCCCGGGCCCGTACCATCGGGCCAGCTCTATCGCCGCGGGCGTGGCGGAATTGGCAGACGCGCGGGATTTAGGTTCCCGTGGCCGGAAGGCCGTGCAGGTTCGACCCCTGTCGCCCGCATTGATCGACCGACCGTTCGGCCGATAGTGTCTAGAGCCGGGCCGTAGTCGCACGCAAGCCCTGAGTGGCCCCCCATCGAGGATCACATCGTGACCCAAGAGACGTCTCCGACACGAATCGACACCGCCCGCGATGCCGCCGCCGCGCTCGATCGCGGCGAACTGGCCGTCTTGCGCACCGAGACGGTCTATGGCGTGTTCGCGCGCGGCGACCTGCAGGCTGCGGTCGATCGCGTGCGGGCCCTACCCCGACGCGCGGAAACCTGGGGCACGCTCACGTGGCACGCACCGAGCGTCGATGCCGTGCTCGCCGCACACGAGCGGGCGTCGATCGAGGCCTCTCCCGCGCTGCGCCGCGCCATGCGGCGTGTGTGGCCCGGGCCCATCACGCTTCGTTTGCACGGCGAGGGCGTGCACGAGTTAGTCTCGGCGGTTGGGCTGCAGCCGGGCGTCGCCGATGCCGAGGGTGAGGAAGGCCGTGCGTTCTTTGTGCGCGTTCCGGATGACACCTGGACCGCGATGGCGCTGCAAGAGGCGGGCGGGCCCGTCGTCGGTGCGTCTGCCGAGCCCATCGACACCGGAGAGTCGGCAACCGCGCCAGGAACCTGCCCCAAGGGACTGGAGAAGGCGGGGATCGCGGTCGTGCAGGACGAGGGTCCGACTCGCTACGAGCGACACAGCACCGTGCTCGACATGCACCCCGACGGCGATTGGTCGATGCGGGCCGAGGGCGCCCTGACGAGCCAGCAGGTGACGGAGCGGCTGGCCACGCTCATTGTGTTCGTGTGCACCGGCAACACCTGCCGCAGCCCGATGGCCCAAGCCATTGCGACCAGCCTGCTGGAACGCCGGGGGCACGGTCACCGCGCGATCGCGGTCTCCGCCGGAGTCGCGGCCATGAACGGCGCTCGGGCCACGCCTGAGGCCATTCTGGCCAGCGAGGCGGTCGGTGCTTCGCTCACGGGCCACCGCAGCCAGCCGGCGAGCCCGGAGCTGCTGGACAAGGCCGACGTCATCTACGCCATGACCAGCGGCCACGCCGATGCCGCTCGTGCTTTTCTGCCCCAGGAGCAGAGGTCCAAGGTCCACACGCTGCTGAGCGGCGAGGACGTCGACGATCCGATCGGCGGGCCCCAGACGCTCTATGATGAGTTGGCCCGCACGTTCGTAGGAGCGATCGAGCGGCGTCTAGAGGAACTGGGACTATGAAGATCGCCATCGGAGCCGACCATCGTGGCCATGAGGCCGCCCGCAGCCTGGCGCGAGCCCTGGAGAACATGGGGCACGAGGTGGCGTTGCAGAATGGCGGCGGCCCTGCGGACAACCCCCAATCGTGCGATTACCCAGATCGGGCCCACCAGGTGGGCGGACTGGTCGCCAGCGGCGACGCGGACAAGGGCGTGCTGCTCTGCGGCTCGGGAATCGGCATGTGCATCGCCGCCAACAAGGTTCCGGGTGTGCGTGCGGCCCTCGTGCACGACGAGTTTACCGCGACCATGGCCAAGAGCCATAACGACGCCAACGTGCTCTGCCTGTCCGCCGACATGCTTGGCCAGCGGCTCATCGAGCGCATGGTCGAGGCGTGGATGAATGCCGAGTTCGAGGGCGGTCGCCATGCCCGTCGCGTCGCGAAGATCCACGCCATCGAGCGTGGTGAGAGTCCCTCAAGCGTCAACAACGAGTCGGTCTCGGCTTAACGCGAAAACTCAGCCGCCCGGTGCGCTTGCCCAGCGCAGCTTGTGGATGAGCGTTTGCCAGTAGCTGCGATCTGGATTGACCACCAAGCTCAGCGGCCGCTCGCTCACTGTCACGCGAACCACATCTCCGGACTCCAGCGGCACCGACAGCTGTCCGTCGATCACGGCGCACGTGCCCGCCGACGCGCCGTGCCCCGTCGCTGGGTTCACGCGATGGGCAACCACCTCGATGCTGCTTTTGCCGGGAACCACGATCGGCCGAAAACTCAGCGAGTGGGCAGCAATCGGCGTGACGACCATGGCCTCCAGCGTGGGTTCAAGGATCGGGCCCCCCGCCGCGGCGTTGTACGCGGTGCTGCCGGTAGGCGTGGCGATGATCAGACCATCGCCCGCGACGCGCGGAGCGCTGTCGGCCGGGGCACCATCGATGCACAAGCCCAGTTCGATCATGCGGAACGGCGCACCGTTGCAGATCGCGACGTCGTTGATGGCCACCTGACGCGCGATCTCGTTACCCTTGCGGAGCACGCGAGCTTCGAGTGCCGCAACCTTGCGGATCTGTCCGCGGCCTGCCAACAGCTCCGCGGCGTGCTTGGCGAAGGCGTCGGCATCGAACTCGGCAAGGAAGCCGAGTTTTCCGAAGTTGATGCCAAGGACGGCGACGCCCGCCTCGACCGCGCTGCGGGCAAGGCCCAAGATCGTGCCGTCGCCACCCAGCACGATGGCCAAGTCGACCCCTTCGCCCAGGGCTGCGTGTTCGTCGGTTGAGTCGAACTCGCCCACGAGATGAGCGTGCCACTCGATCGCACGCCGCACGGACTTTGCGGCATCGATAGCTTCGGGCTTACCCGCGTTGACGACGAGCGAGACTCGGGTGACAGTCGGCGGGGCCGCGGGGTCGGGCATGGCGGATGGTATGTCCGCGTTCGTATGATGTCCGATGCACCGCCCCGGCGCCAATCCGATGGACATGCAGCCCACCGACTTCGTCTGCGACTTCACGGGCCGCACATGGGACGGCAAGTTCCCCATGGTCGAAGGACATCAGGGCAGCCTGATTTGCGGCGATGCGCTTCGGATTGCGTTCACCGAGGTCGTCTTGCTCGGAAACGACACAAAACCCGAAGGCGCGACCTGCACGATGTGCCTCGAGGAACGCCAAGACCCGGGCTGGCAGAGCCCAATCGCGGTTCGCGAAAGTGGAGATGCCGCTGTGATCTGTCGCCGGTGCATCCGCCAGAGCTCGACCCGCCTCGAGAAGGACCCGGACTGGGATTGGACAAAGCCAACACTCGACGGAAGCACCGCAGGTTAAGCCGGCTCAGACTTGTTGCCGTTCCTTGACGCGCAGGATCGCCGCCCACAGGGTGGGATTCACAACCAGCAGGAACAGGCCCAGGACACCCACACTCAGCCCGATCCATCGGTCGGCAAACACCGCCAGCCCGAGCGCGACCGTCAACAGCAGTACGACCGCTCCGACCATCAATCTGCTCAACGTCCAATGGTCTGTATCGGGATCCGCCGGGATTCCGTCCGGCGAGATCTCGGAGATCCGCCTTGCACGCTCATCGGCAACCAGCGGCGGCTGGTCCGGCTCGGACTGAGATGCGAACGCACGTTCGCCTCGTCCCTGATCTTCAGTACTGCTAGTCGCTGGCGGGGTAGACTCACCCGTACCACGTAGCGCACTCGCGGAACACGTCCTTTCAAGCCAAGCGGAACATCATGCGCTCGGCTGATGCTTCGAAACGATGAGCCAGATCGCGTGGATCTGGCCTGGAAGCCAACCCAGGATGGTCAGCAAGATGTTGAGCCAGAAGTGCAGGCCAAGGCCAACTTGCAGCAATGCCGCCACAGGAGGTAAGAGAATTGCCAGAACGATCTTGATGATGATCACGAGTGTCTCCTGTTCTTTCGTTGAGTAACGTTGGTAGCTGGCCTGGAACCAAACTCTATGCCTCCCGCGACGCACCACTGGGAGCCACAGCTGATCTCTTACCACTGTCTTAAGGGCACCGATCTACAGCCTTGTTCAACCTCTGAACATCTTGATACAGTGCTGCCTTCGATCGCTTACCAAACTCAAAGACCAACAGAACCAGTAGCAGCAACGGGAGTGTGGAGAAGAGCGTGGTTAGGACAAAGGGATCTGGCTTCGCATCGGCGTAGAGCGTCCGGCGGCCAAGCCAGAGGCACACGGGTGCAAATTCCAGAATGCAGCGTCTGCGGAACGCACTTCGATGTTCGGCGCGCCAGATACTTGCCCGCTGAACATCAGGTGAACGTGCCTTCATGTTGCACGACGGGAGCCGCGGCGTCACGCTTCCGTTGGAGATGGATCGAGAACTCACAGCCCTGGCTGAGGTTGCGCACACGGACCTCGCCGTTGTGTAACTCGGCGATACCGTGCGAGATCTGCAGGCCGAGCCCAGTGCCCCGACCACGCCGGCGTTCGTCGGCGCTCTGCGTGAATGGCTCGAAGAGGTGCTCCATGACCTCTTCGGGCACGCCGGGACCGTAGTCTCGCACGCGGAAGACAACGCGGCGGTTTCTCACCGCGCAGGTGATACGCACCACAGAGTCGCGCGGCGAGAAGCGGATGGCGTTGCGGATCAGGTTGCCCAGCGCGGTGTTCAGCAAATCGGCGTTGCCCTCGATCTGCGGAGAGTCTTCTCCGTCGTAGAGCACCGGATCGAGCCGCACTCCATACTGCCTCGCCATGCCAATGCATCCCGAGACGGTGTCCATCAGGACGTCGTTGGCGTCGTACCCCTTTGCCTGCACGGTGCCCTTACCCTGGCGAACGCGTGTGAGTAATAGGAAGCTCTCAACCATCCGGCCCAGCCGCT
Organism: Phycisphaerales bacterium; assembly: GCA_965227775.1. Lineage (GTDB taxonomy): Bacteria > Planctomycetota > Phycisphaerae > Phycisphaerales > UBA1924 > JAHCJI01. The sequence goes on along the minus strand of OZ245777.1, from coordinate 2,263,567 downwards.
CCATCTCTTCGACGGTCGTGCGGGCAAAGTCGGCAAGTTCGTCGCGCGAAGGGCGACCGGCCATCAGCACCTCGCCCTCGGTGCGAACCACGCTGATGGGCGTCTTGATCTCATGCGAGACGTTGGCAAGGAACCTCGCCTGGGCGTCGTAACCATCCGAGATCCGTCGCATGGCCAACGCAAGCTCGTCGCGCAGGGCATCGAGTTCGGGCGTGCTGTCCTCGAGTTCGATGGAGTGCTGCACGTTTTCTGCGGACAGTTCTTCGGCGAAGTGCTGCATCCGCCGGATGGGTCGAACGGCAAGACCCGAGATATACCATGCGGAAACGCCCGACGCCGCCAGGCCCGCGGGCAGCAGCAACAGAATCGCGCTCGTGATCGTGCGCAACGGCAAGTTTGCTTCGTCCGTCGGCGTTGCCAGGATCAGTCGTTCGGTCTCTCCGTACGGCTCGGCGGCGTAGTAGAAGCCCCTGGCCTGGCCGGCGCTACGCCGCCCCGGAACGCCGAACTCTCCGCCATACGTCGCTTCGCGGAGCTCGTCGAACGCTTCCGAGTCGAACGGACCGATGATGCGGGCGTTGTTCGTACCACTGCTGTCAATTGCCGCAACCCGGCCGAACCTGCGAAGCTGGATCTGATCCGCGGCCAAGTCGCCGAGGCCACCCTCTTCATCGGCCGGGGATTGCGCAACCAGGCTTCTCGCAGCCTCAACCAAGCCAGCCTGATTGGTGGCCCGCATGTTTTCCCTGTGGTACAGAACAATGAGCAGCGAGAGGACAAGCTGCACGGCAGCCGAGATTGCAACCACCCAGAGCGTGATGCGAAGGCGCAGGGGAGCGCGGGCCCGCCATCCCCGCTGGACGGGTCCGTCGGAAACCTCGTGCTCAGACGCCCGTGCGGGCATCGATGACGCCGAAGCGGTAGCCGGCGCCCTTGATCGTGTGGATGAGCTGAACCTCATAGCCGCGGTCGAGCTTTCGCCGGAGTGCCGAGACATACACGTCGATGACGTTGCTCGTCGGTTCGAAGTTCATGTCCCAGACCTTTTCGCCGATCTGGATGCGACTAAGCACACGGTTCTGGTTGCGCATCAGGAACTCGAGCAGGGCGAATTCCTTGTTGGAAAGCTCGACCTTCGTGTCGCCCCGAGTCGCGTGGCGGGTGTAGAGGTCGAGCTCGAGGTCTTCGCAACGCAGCACGCGGCTCTCGCTGGCTTCGCCGCGACGCAGGATCGCCCGGATGCGGGCGAGCAACTCCTCGAACTGGAAGGGCTTGGTGATGTAGTCGTCGGCGCCCGCGTCGAGCCCGTCGATCTTCTCTTCGATCGCCGAGAGCGCAGTGAGCATGATGATGGGCGTCGCGATCTTCCGGCGTCGAAGGTTGCGACACACTTCGATACCATCGCGATCGGGCAGCATCAGGTCGAGCAAGACGAGGTCATAATTCCCCCCGCTTGCCATTTCTTCGCCTTCGTAGCCCGTGTTGGATACGTCGGCGGCGAACCCGTGCTCGGTGAGGCCCTTCTGGACGGCCAGCGCCATCTTGGGGTTGTCTTCGACGACGAGGATCCGCATGCAAGCTCTCCGTGCGTAGGCCGAACTGTATTCCCAACGTCTCCCAATCGTCGCTACCAGCCCAGCACCCAGCCGAAGATCAGCGGCGCAACGATCGTCGCATCGCTCTCGATCATGAATTTCGGTTCACCTGCGCCGAGCTTGCCCCATGTGATCTTTTCGTTTGGCACGGCCCCGCTATATCCGCCGTAACTCGTCGTTGCGTCGGACACCTGGCAGAAGTAGCTCCACCTCGGCACACGCTTGCCGGCGTCGGCGTCGGCGCGATACAGGTCGTGGTTGATCGTCGGGACGACGCAGATCGGGAAGTCGCCCGCGATGCCACCGCCAATCTGGAAGAAGCCCGGGCCTCGCTGCTGGCCGATTACCGTCTTCTCATACCACTCGATGAGCGATGCCATGTAGCTCGTGCCACCGAGCACCGCATCAAGCGAATACCCCCCTCGTGCAGCGTTCGCAACGAACATGTTGCCCAGGGTACTGTCCTCCCAGCCCGGCACGAACAGCGGCAGGTCCTTCTCGGCCGCCGCAAGCATCCAGCTGTCCTTCGGATCGATCTGGTACTCGTGCTGCAGATCCCCGCTTCGCAGCAGGTCGTACAGGTAGACATGGGGCAGTGCGCGATCGCCATTGTCGCTCGCGGCCTTCCATCGCTTCAGCATGTGCCCCTCGATCTTCTGCATCGCCTCCTCTTCGGGAATACAGATGTCGGTGACTCGCGGGAAGCCGCCCTCGTCGAGTGCGACCTCATCGGCCTCGGACAGCGCCCGCCAATCGTGAATGGGCTTGTAGTGATCATGGGCGACGAGGTTGAAGACGTCTTCCTCGAGGTTCGCGCCCGTGCAGCTAATGGCATGCACCTTGTCCTGGCGGATCATCTCGGCCAGCGAGCGGCCGAGTTGGGCTGTGCTCATGGCACCCGCCAACGTCATGAACATGGGCGAGCCCGCGGCCAACGTCTGCTCGTATGCCTGTGCTGCCTTGACAACCACACCGGCGTTGTAGTGGCGGTAGTGGCGTTCCATGAATTCCCGGAGGGGCGTGGCGTTGGGCATGAGGCAGGCATCCTCCTGGAGGCGTCTTTAGAGGTTGGATTGTGGCTGGTCCGGAAACGAGTGCATCGCCGACCGCGATACGCCCGAACCGGCGACTGTAACGCCCCCACAAGGGGCGAGCGTACTCGTAATTGGATGCCGCGAGGCGGGCCCGCGGGGAGGTGGGCTCGCTCGCGGCGTCTTTCTTGGCCCCTCGCTTGTCCCGCTCGCTGGAACAGGAGACTCGACGATGCTTAACCCAATGGTGCGCGGATCGGCCCTGATCGCCCTTGGTGTGCTTGCAGCCACCCCCACTTTCGCGGAAGATGCGTTGGCGTGGCCCGAAGGCTTCGCGCCGTTCACCGGCCGGGTGGACCAGACCGACGTCATGGGCGGGTACAAGAGCGATGCCGTCCTGCTGCGGTTGGCAGCGGGTAGCGCGGGTGACGCTGCCGGCCTCCCCGGCGTCGTGGCACTCTCAGCGGCGTTCGATCAGGCTCCGGCAAACCCGGCACTCGCCGAGCAACACGGCCTGACGCGGCTCTACGTCGCGACACTCGCCGCGGGAGTCGACGCCCGGCAGGCCATCATCGATCTGGGTGCTACCCAGGGCGTCGAACGCGCCGAACTCATCGGCATCGGCGGCGTCCTTGCGACGACGCCCAACGACCCGGACTTCGGCATCCAGTACGGTCTGCTCAACACCGGGCAAACGATCAACGGCGTCGTGGGCACGCCCGGCGCCGACATCAACGCCACCGAAGCGTGGGTCGTCACAACTGGTGATCCGGACGTGGTGATCGCGATCGTCGACACGGGCGTAAGCCAGAGCCACCCCGACCTGCAGGACAACGTGCTCCCCGGCTACAGCTCCCTGGGCGGGAGCTGGGACGACGACATCTTCATCAGCCATGGCACGCACTGCGCTGGTATCGCGAGCGGTGATACGGACAACGCGCTGGGAGTCGCCGGCGTGGGCTGGGACTGCTCCATCCTGCCCGTCAAGGTGCTGGGCTTCTTGGGAACGGGCACCGAGCCCGACATCGCGGCCGGCGTCGTGTGGGCCGCCGACAACGGTGCAGACGTGATCTCGATGAGCCTGGGTTCGCCCGACTTCGGCAGTGTCCTCGAGAACGCCTGCAACTACGCCCTCGATCAGGGCGTCATCATCGTGGCGGCGACGGGCAACACGCCAGGCGTGCCGATCTTCGCGCCCGCCCGGTTCGACTCGACCATCGCCGTTGGCGCTACCGACAACCGCGACCAGATCGCCAGCTTCACAACGACCGGCCCCGAGATGACCGTCACGGCTCCGGGCGTCGATGTATGGAGCGCGTGGGACACGCTGGCGCTGTTTGGGCCGACGGACGGCTACGCGTTCCAGAGTGGCACGTCGATGGCGACACCGCATGTCGCAGGCACGGTCGGGCTCATGCGCAGCGTCAACCGCTCGATCTCGTCCGATCAAGTCCGAGCAATCTTCGAAGCGACCTCGGTCGACCTCGGCGCGCCCGGATTCGATCCAACCTTTGGCTACGGCCGTATCGATGCGTTCGAGGCTGTCCTTGCCGCAGGCGGCGCTTCGCCGTGCCGTGCAGACATGGATGGTGATGGCGAGCTCACGATCTTCGACTTCCTGGCCTTCCAGAACCTGTTCGACGCAGGGGACCTCGCTGCAGACTTCGATGGCGATGGCGAGCTGACGCTGTTCGACTTCCTGGCGTTCCAGAATGAGTTCGACGCCGGGTGCTAAGACTTCGCCGGCGCGCGGCCCACGTGGGTGACGCACGACCGACGCGATGAGGGGGTTCGACATGCTGAGGTCAATCGCAGCGGCTTCGCTGTTCGCGTCGGGTTCTTCGTTGGCGTTCGCCACGCCGTTCAACGATCTGCCTTCGTTCCTCGCAGCGGGCGGCGACATTCAACTAGTGAACTTCGATACGTTGCCGGACGGATCACCCACCGTCGTCGGGGAGCTTGGCTCGATCTACAACGAGTATGGGCTCGAGTTCCCACCTGGGAACTTCATTACGGACACCATCCTGGTCACCATCTCACCGCCCAGGACGTGGGACAGCGACACGAGGGTCGGGCAGGACATCGTGTTCGAAGTCAACGTGACGCAGGCTGGAATACGAGCCGTGGGCGCGCACAACGTCCGCTTCGGCTCGTTCCCAAATGGTGCCACGCTGCGGGCATTTGATGCTTCCGGCACAGAGATCGAGTCGGTCGATTCCGATGAGGACTTCGAAACGCTGGACTTCTTCGGCGTCGTCACCGACACCGACATCGCCCGTGTCACGATTACCGTCGACAACCCGATGGGATGGGGGCTGGACGATCTCTACGTCGGCGTAGGGCAGCCATGCCGGGCCGACTTCGACGGAGATGGCTCGCTCACGATCTTTGACTTTTTGGCGTTCCAGAACGCGTTCGACGCGGGCGACCTGGCCGCCGACTTCGACGGCGACGGGGCACTCACGATCTTCGATTTTTTGGCGTTCCAGAATGAGTTTGCGGCGGGCTGCTAAGCGGGAATTCAGTCGCCCTCGCTGACGATGTACGCGATCCATGACGCGTCGGCGTCGCCCTCAGTAGCGGGCTTGAAGTTGCCATCGCCGCCGCCCTTGCCGTCGTCACCTTCCCAATACACCGTGGTCCTGGCAAAGCCCGCCTCGGCCAGGATGTCGCGGAGTTCCGACAGCGTCCACAAGCGCCAGTGGTACGTGAAAGCGTTGCGCATCTCCGTGCCGTCCTTGAACTCGAAGTGGATGGCCGTATCGAGCGTCGCGTCGATGGGGTTGTACTTGACCTGCTCCCACACGTACGTGAAGCCGCGACACGCCCGGCGCTCTTCTTGCTCCATCAGGCTCTCGTAGCCGCCGTAGCAATCCATGATGAAGAGCCCGCCCGGGGCCAGGCTCCTGCACGCCGCCTTGAGGTAGGCGAGCAAGTCTGCACGCTGCATGAGGGCGTTGTAGCTGAAGTTCATCGCGAGGATGATGTCCATGTCGCGACCACGCTTACCAGGGTCGCGCACGTCACGCTTCCTGAGCGTCAGGCGCTCCCGCTGCTCGTCGGTAAGCTTGCAGAGAACGTTGTCGCGCCCCCACTGCAGCGTTGGCTCGTCGAGGTCGAGGCCAACCGCAATGTTCGTCGACCGCCGGCGGACCCACTCAGCACTCGTCTGCGCCGTGCCGCAGAAGTCCTCGCGGAGGCGCACCGCCTCGCGCTTACGGAGCGACTGGTATGTCTCGTCGACGAAGTCGATCTCGCTCTCGACATTCTGGACGGCATCGGTGTAGAGCTGGTGGCGGTCGGCGGTCGCAGCGGTCAGCTTTGGCTGACGCCCAGGACGACGTCGCGCCGTGCGCTTGGGCGTGCGGGAAGACTTCGTACCAGACTTGGGCGAGGATTTATCGGCCATCGCCGACTGTAGCGGCCCAACTCCGTGTAGGTGGGCATCGCTGAAATGGCCAACGCCTAGAGTCTGCAAGGGATTTCGCGGCCACGCCGTCGGCCGCCGATTAATGGGTTCAGATTGGCCAGCAGTCGCGGCCGTCCAGGGAGAGTCGCATGAAGCTGACGATGGTGGGCACGGGGTATGTTGGGCTGGTGACCGGGGTGTGCTTCGCAAACACCGGAAACGACGTGGTCTGCCTGGACGTCGTGCAGAGCAAGGTGGACCAGATCAACCGCGGCGAGTGCCCCATCTACGAGCCGGGCCTGACCGACCTCATGAAGCGCAACCTGAAGGCGGGCCGCCTCGTAGCCACCCTCGACAAGGACCAGGCGTACGAGGACGCGGAGATGATCTTCATCTGCGTGGGCACCCCCAGCGGGGCCGACGGCAAGGCCAACCTGAAGTACGTCATGCAGGCCGCCGACGACATCGCTGCCGTCATCAAGCGGCTTGGGCCGGGCCAGACCCCCAAGACCATCGTCGTCAAGAGCACGGTTCCGGTTGGCACCACCCTGGCCGTCCGCGATCGCATACGCCAGACCGTGGGCGACCTGCCCTTCACGGTGGGCGACAACCCCGAATTTCTGAAGGAAGGCGACGCGATCATCGACTTCAACAAGCCCGACCGCGTGGTCTGCGGCGTTGAGAATCCCGACGACCCCGAAGACCTCACAGCTCGGCGCTTCCGCGACGTCTACGAGCCTTTCACCCGCAATGGGCACCCGATCTTCATCATGGACATCCCGTCCGCAGAGATGGTCAAGTACGCCAGCAACAACTTCCTTGCCACCAAGATCAGCTTCATCAACGAGATGGCGATGCTCTGCGAGCAGTTTGGAGCCAACATCAACCGCGTGCGTGAGGGCATGTGCAGCGACAGTCGTATCGGCAACAGGTTCCTCTATCCGGGCCTGGGCTACGGCGGGAGCTGCTTCCCCAAGGACACGCTGGCAGTCATCGGCATGGGCGACCAAGTCGGCTTCGAGACCCAGCTTTCCCAGGCCGTCCACGACGTGAACCAGCGGCAGCGCAGGTTGTTCTTCGAGAAGATCCTCGCCCACTATGGCGGCTCTCTGGCGGGCAAGACGCTGGCCTTCTGGGGCATTGCCTTCAAGCCGAATACCGACGATGTACGCGAGGCGCCGGCCCTAACGCTGATGCAACTTGCCCATGAGCACGGCGCGACCATCCGCGCGTACGACTCGGTGGCCGACAAGACCGGCAAGCAGTCCCTCGACGAGATGGGCGTGCCCGTAGAGATCGTCAGCGACATGTACGATTGCCTCGAGGGTTGCGACGGGGTGGTGATCTCGACCGACTGGGACGAGTTCAAGGCCCCGGACTTCGCCCGCATGGGTCGCCACCTAGCCGAGAAGGTCATCTTCGACGGTCGCAACCTGTACAAGCGAGATCAGATGGCCGAGTTGGGCTTCAGCCACCACAGCGTGGGCCGCCCCAGTGTCCGGCAGGCAGACGAGCCTCAACAGGCCTGATCGCGGCCGCGAAGCCTCACCTACACCCACGATGGGCCCCTACAGTCAGGGCTCCCCGCGGACCGTCATCGGCGGGGGTTGTCCCTCGGAGGTCTGAATGCCCCTGCTGCTCGCGTTGAACCCGGTGCTGTCCAACCTGCTCATGCTGGTGTTCATCGCCGTGGCGGTCATCATGATCCTGATCGTCCTGATCCAGCGGCCTTCGGGCGGCGGGCTGAGCGGGGCGTTCGGCGCCTCGAGCGGCGGGTCGGGCCAGACGGCCTTCGGCGCGAAGACCGGCGACGCACTGACGCTGATGACCATCGGCACCTTCATCTTGTTCATCCTGACGGCCATCGTCTTGGTCTACACCAGCCGCCCGTCAAGTACGCCCACCGGCACGCCCGTCGCCGCTCCAGAAGGCGAGCAGGCACCAGCCGAAGCCGAAGCCGACCCTGTCGCCCCGGGTCTGGGTGATCCTGCCGAGTCGCCCGCTACCGGTGACGAAACTCAGCCCGGGGACCCCACCGACGAGCCGGAAGAGCCTTCGAGCGATCCGGAGCCAGCAGCCGCAGATCCCGAGACTCCCGCGGCGGGCGATCCGGAGCCCGGGTCGTGAGCCGTCCCGAGCGCGCGTGGGGGCACGCGTGATTCGCAGCATGACCGGCTTCGGCGACGCGCGGCTCGAGCGCGGCGGGGTGACCTATAGCCTCGAGGTTCGCTCTGTAAACCATCGGTACCTCAAGGCGCAGGTTCGCTTGCCGGATGAGTTCGCCCCCCTTGAAGGCTCTCTGGAAGAGACCCTTCGCGGGCTGCTGCAACGAGGCAGCGTAACCGTGCGGTGCTCCGCCGAGGGCACAGCCATCGGCCAGGGTGGGGCCATCAACGACGGGGTGCTTGCGGCGTACCTCTCAGCAGTCCATCAGGCGTCAGAGCAGATCCCTGCGGACCGCGCGACACCCACCGTTGATCTGGCAACCTTGCTCTCGCTGCCGGGCGTGCTTCGAGCCGAGCCTATGGACGCCCGACTCGCCGCGGCGCACACCGCCTTCCAAGAGCTCCTGCCGAACGCCTGCGAGAAACTCATCGAGATGCGCGTGAAGGAAGGGCAGGCACTCCACGCCGAGCTCGTCGAGCTCTGTGGTGTTGTCTCCGCCAGCCTCACAGTCGTGAAGGACCGCGCTCCCGAGGTCAGCAAGCTCTACGAGACCCGCCTCAAGGCACGTATCGAGCAACTCCTGCCCGAGTCCGACCCGGTGGACATCGTCCGCGAGGTCGCCGCGTACGCCGAGCGGTGCGACGTGAACGAAGAGATCTCACGATTGAGCGGGCACGTCGAGCAGTTCCTGGCGGCCATCGAGGAAGAAGGCCCTGTTGGCCGAAAGCTCGACTTCATCGCGCAAGAGATGCTTCGCGAGGCGAACACGATCGCCAGCAAGAGCCCCGATGCCGATCTGTCGCGGGCGGCAATCGATGCCAAGGCGGCAATCGACCGGATCAAAGAACAGGTCCAGAACGTCGAGTAGCGCCGTGGGCCCGGATGCACCAAGGCAGAGCCAGGCGACGCCGGTAGACCCCGAGGTCCTTGCTTCGGCCGAGGCCCAGGCAGGATTTGCGGTCGGCGAGGTGCACCACGTCCGTGTACACTTTCCCATCGGGCAGATCCTGAAGGCCGCGCCGTTGGTTGCAGGGTCACCGCTCGCGCCCAAGATCGTGCTGCGTGGGTCGCTCTCGGGGCCCGTTGTCCTCAAGCGGCTGGCACCCGGGCGAGACGGCCCGGAGTTCGTGCACGTCATCCACTCGATCCATCGCCGGCTTGCGGCGCACGGCTTCCCGCTCGCACCTTTGCTTCCAACGCGTGGCGGCGCGAGCGTGTTGCGGCTCGAGGGCCGAGCGTACGAGGTGTGCGGCTTCGTGCGCGGAAGCAAGTGCGACCGCTCGGCATTGCAGACCCGGCTGGCAGGCGAGGCGCTCGGCCGCTACCACGCGCTGCTGGCCAATGCGCACGACCACCTTGGAGCGATGGGTCGCTCGATCGGTGAGCCGCTCACGGGTGTGTACCACGACGATGCTCGCATCCGCCGAGCGCTCGCGCGGCTTCCGCAAGCCCTCGATGCACGCGGCGGGGACGAACTCGCCGCTCGGCTCGGCTCGCTCTACGAGCGTTCCGCCGCTCGCGCCCGAGATGCGTTGGCGAACGAACGCCTGCAGATCGTGCACGGCGACTGGCATCCGGGAAACCTGCTGTTCGACCAGAACGCCATCGCGGCGGTGCTCGACCATGAAGCGGCGGGAATGGCTCCAGCGATGCTCGACATCGCGAACGGCGGGCTCCAGTTCTCCTTGCAGGGGACCGGAGCAGACTTCCGACAGTGGCCCACGCCGCCCGACGCCGACCGGCTGAAGGCGTTCCTGGGCGGCGTTCACGGCGGGCGGGCGATGATCGGAGTGCCGGGCGTGTCACAGCAGTCTCTCGAAGGCCTGCCATGGCTCATGGCCGAGGCGCTGATCGCCGAGGCGGCGGTGCCGATCGCCACGTCTGGCGCGTTCCACGGGCGCGACCCGGCCCCGTTCCTTCGCATGGTGGCACGAAAGGCCCAGTGGCTCGCCGATAACCCCCGCGACGTGATGCTGCACGCGCGGCCCTAACCGGCCGTACTATCCACTGCTATGCAGCACCCTCGTGGATATGTTGCCGCAGTCGTGTGCAGCCTGAGCGTTGCATTCGGCGCTCACGCCCACCAGCCTTCGACCCCAGAAGCCGACGCGGCTCGCAAGGCCGTTGCAGCGCTCGCGAGCGAGGCGTGGGGCGACCGCATCGCGGCGCATGGGGCATTGCTCGACCTCACGCGATCGATGGAGCCCGCCCGAGCGCTCACGGTGCTTGAGCAGGCGCTCGAAGACTGGCTCCAGAGCGAGTCGCACGACGACGGCGATCGTGCCGAGGTGCTGGCCCGCTTCGAACTGGCGGCCGAAGAAGCATTCTTTTCCGCGCCTCGCGCAGGACTCGGCATCACCTACGACACGGCTCCGACGTCCCGCGGCGTAAGGCTCGGCGACACCGTCGAGGGCTTCGACGCCCATGGCACGCTTCGTGGCGGCGATATCGTGCTCAGCCTGTCGGGCACGCCAATCGAAGCACAGTCGATGGACCTGCCGGTGGCGATCGCCTCGCACCTGCCCGGCGAGGAGTGCGTCATCGCGCTGCTGCGGAACGGAGAGCCGATGGAAGTCAGCGTCCGTCTGGGGCGGCGCGATGATCTCAACGCGGCGCGGCGACTCAACGAGCCCGTGCTTCGCAGGGCGTGGACGCTCCGAATGAACCGTCTCCGCGGCACCGAAGACCGCGTGGCGCTCGGTATCGATCAGGCTCGCTCGGTCACGGTCGCCCCACCCTCGGCGAACATGACCCGCATCAGGGTGTCGACGGCCGACGTGTCGCTCGGCGGAGAACCCGGAACATCGGCCGCCCGAGACGCCGGAGTCATCGCGCAGTTCAACGATGGCAGCAACAACCAGGCTGCCGTGCGAGCCGAGCTCTCCCGCGTGAACGGCGAGTTGGCCAGGGTCGTCCGCCGCTCGATCGACATCGAGGAAACCGTGCGTCAGCTCACCGTCGAGGTACGGATGACGGCAGACACGGTCGATGGCCGAGCCCACGCCGAGAAGCTGCAGACGCGGATCACCGAGCTCCGCCAGCAGCTCGCCCCGCTCCAACAAGAGCAGACGCGGCTGATGCAGGAGCGTGTCCAGCTCATCCGGGCACTAAGCCAGTAGCCAGCCCGGCGGTCAGCCCGGCTTGCTCCACACACCGCAATACCACGCGTTGGAGTCGCGGCCCGCGACCCCCTCCACCGCCACAAAGGGCGTGAGCGGGTGCCACGAGAGCCCGCCGTACGCCATAGACGCGATGCGTTCGAACCCAGCCCGCTGTATGCAGGCCTCGACGTCGAAGCCGCCTGGGTGTGGATGAGAACCCAGCCAAGCCGCGTCGTCCTGACCGGTAGACTCGGCCATCGACTCGACCCACGGCATGACCCCTGGGCCGATGAGCCAATCGTGATCCTGGCTGAGTTGCTGGTCGATCAGGCTCGCCAGGCCCCCGCAATACGTTCGCAAGCCAGCGTCGCAAGGACCCAGTTCGGCCGCGGCTACCACGAGCCCACCCGGCCGCAACAAGCTGGTTGCTTCGCGCAGCTGTACATCGGGATTGGCCGCCGAGCTCAGGCCATGCCAGAAGAGGACCGCATCGACCCCTTTGGCATCTGAAAGCGAGATCGAGAGCGGCAACCCGTCGCTCGGAACCTCTCCAACGACGCGAGTGCGATATGGCCGGCGGAGCAATCCACGTGCTCGCGGAACATCGGCGAGCACCGCCCGAAGCGGCGCGACGTGAAAGTCTGGCGGAGCTGGATCCCCGGCGACCAAATCACTCGTGGGCTCCACGCCTGACCACGGCAGGGCCAGACGACGCAGCACCGGCTCACTTAGCCGCAGCTTTCGCTCCAGGGCCTCGAACTCCCGCCGGGGTGCCTTGGCCAACTCGGGAGGCAACCGGTCAAGGAAGGGCCTGCCAAACTTGACGAGTGACGCGACGATTCGCCGGTTGTCGGCGGTCTTCTGGCCCGCGTGCACGCGCATGCATGCCACCGGATGGTCGATCGACTCGAAGCTCGCGCCCGCTTCGAGCAGCCCCAGCCACATCTCGTGGTCCATCGTGAAGTGGTTCGACTCGTTGAGCCCGCCGATGCGCGCGAAGAGCTGGCGATCGAAGAATGCCTCAGGCTGCACGATGAGTTCGCCCGCAAACCACTTGGTCCTCAGGCGAAGCAGGTTTGTCGCATCGATCGGCTCCGGGGGCTTTGGCGCAAATATCGTCTGGCCATCTCGAACAAATCGGCAACGGCCGACGAGCACGCCCAGCGGATCACTGCTCGACAGCCGCTCGAGCATCGGCCCCAAGGCGCCCGATTCGAACCAATCGTCGGCGTTGAGCCACGTCGCGTATCGGCCCGTTGCATGATCCAGCAAACCCCGGTTGATCGCGGCGCTCTGCCCGCCATCGGGCTTGCTCTGCCAGTAGGCAACATGGCCGGCTTGCTCGAGCAGTGCCACCGTGCCGTCGGTGCTTCCGCCGTCCATAACGATGTGCTCGACGCCGAGCCGCTCGGCTTCCGGCGCGGCCATCTCGCGAGCGACCGACTCAAGGCACTCGCCAAGGAACTGTCCCTGATTGAGCGACGGGGTCACAATGGAGAGCAGCGGCTTGGGCACGGCGGAGCGAGTCTACGGCCGATCTGCCGATCCATCCGCATCGAGGTCGTCCACGAACGCAACGCCCTGGCGTGTTCGATCGACACTCAGCCGGAGCACGTCGGGCCTTGCGTAGTGGCCGGAGGGATCGAAGTTCTGCCGCTCCTCGAGAACACGCGACGGCTCGATGCCGACAACGAGCAGATCCTCTTTGCCAACGACGGGCGGCAAGACCCACTCGCCATCAGGCCCCGCGACGCACGAACCGCCGTCGTAGAAGCAGCCTTGCGAGATACCGTGATCGATCCACGTCGCCCGATGCGGCACGCTATCAGGCACGTCCGACGGCCTGATGATGGCGCTGGCCGACACGACGTAGCTGCGGGCCTCGCGGGCGATGAACCTGGTGATGTCCTTGGTCAGTCGCTCGCAGCCGGGCCACAGAGCAAGGTGCAGGTCGACACCCTGGGCGTGCAGGGCCGAGCGGGCCAGCGGCATCCAATTCTCCCAGCAGTTCAAAACGCCCATCGTGAACGGGCCGACGCGGTGGGCACGCAGGCCGTGGCCGTCGCCGGCACCCCAGGCCAGCCGTTCCTCGTACGTCGGCACGAGCTTCCGGTGCACGCTGCGAATCTCGCCGGCGTCGTCGACCACCACTGCACTGCAGTAGATCGTGTGCCCGCCGCGGTCCTCGGCCCGCTCGGCAATGCCGATGGCGACGGTGATGCCCGCCCGCTTGGCCGCTTCCTGGATCGGCCGGAGGTGGCCCGTGCCAATCTGCACCGCCTGGTCGAGGTACGCGGCGTGCACGTCCTTCACGTCGCTGGCATCGAATCGCGACGCATCCTGCCGCGCCAGCCAGAGGGGATAGGCGGGAAGGAACGTCTCGCCGAACGCAACGAGCGAGGCTCCGGCGTGGCCCGCCTGGCCGATCGCCGCAACGGCGCGCTCGGTGGTGGCATTGCGGTCGAGCAGGACGGGAGCGATCTGAGCGATTGCGATCTTCATGAGGGCTCGTTCTCCCGCGATGCGAACGGTGCCCTCGCATCGACCCATGCCCGCAGCGCTGATGCCGCCGCCGAGCTGGCGTCTCGCAGCGAGCGAACGTCGGCGACGACCGGAATGTTCGGGGCCGAGATCGAGAGCGCCGCGGCGAAGGCCGAAACGTCCAGCGTGCCGCTGGCCGAATCCACGGGGACGTGACCCGAGACCCCGGCGTCGCGCAGGCGAGCGGTCGCGAGGCGCGGGCCGAGCTGCGTGACGGCTTTCGCGGGGCTCTGGTTGGCCATGATGGCCATGGATGGATCGAGCCCGACATCGGCTCCCACATCGCCAGCCTCGCGCGCCGGCCACGTGTGGTCGGCGAGGGACACCTCATGCTTCCGCCCGGCGGCCTCGATCACCGCCATCGCCTCGGCGTTCGCGTCTGCCGGCAGCACCAGGCTCAAGATCGCCCGAGTCTCAACGAGACCGGCCAGCTCGCGCGCCAGTCCGATGGCGTCAACGATTGCCTCGGTCGCACGCTCCACGTGCGGCCCCTCGGAAAGGTGCGCGGGCGGCAGCCACAGGTCGAGCCCCGTGCAGCGGAGCTGGTGGCGCCGGAGCAAGGCGGCCAGGTCTCGTCGGGCCGACCGGTCGAGCGAGCGGGGCCGCGTCTGCGGATGGGTCGCGTCGAGCTGGACGGCCCGGTAGCCAAGCTCGGCGGCGAGCGCCACCGCCTCGCGCGCCGACCCGTCGCGCCAGGCGCACAAGCCGAGCCCGAGCATCTCGTTGGAACCCTGCTGGAACACCCAATGTTGTAGGCCCGGCGCAGCCAGGCGCGGCTGCCACACGGCTAGGCTCTGTCTATGAAGCCAGACGGTGTTCGCCCTCCCCCCTACCGCCTCGAGGCCATCCAGGTCGCCGCCTGGGCGACCTGGTCGGGCGCGCTGCTGGTCACGGGGCTCACCGCGTACTTCGTGTTCACGCTGCTCAAGCGGCTCGACCCGACGCTGCCCGAGTTCGCGGCGTATGCCGGCGAGCACTGGCGTCTGCTGGGCGGATACGTCGCCGAACGGCTGTTCATCGGGGCCGACGCGGTTGGCTTCCTGGCGATCTGCATCGGCGGAGCGGCGTTCGCGCTCGCGTGCTGGCGCGGATACCCGCACCCTCGCTCCTGGACCGCGGCCATCCGCGCCCTGCTGGTCATGGCGATGGTCGGCATCATGACGTATCGCTTCGCCGTTCTCGATCCGGCGATGCAGCTCGACCTTTCGGCGTACCGCCAGGCGGCTGCCTTGGGCGACACCGAGAACGCAATCGCCTTGCAACAGGCGTACGACGTGCACCACAAGACCGCCAGCAACGTGATGGTCGCGAGCCTGCTGCTGTCGCTGGGCGCTCTTGGCTTTACGCTGGCCACCACCCGGCGAGTGATGACGGGCGGCGCGGGCGATCGAACGCCGGCACCGAGGCCCTCCGGGCTCCAGGAACCCGCACTGGCCAAGGGGCTGCGCCGTTGACCGTGCGCACGCCCGGCAATCCCAGAGGCTTGCGCGACCTGCCCTTCCGCGTGCCCGAGGTGACCAAGGCCGAGAAGTCCCGCGCAAGGCGTATCGCCAAGGCTCTGGCCGAGCGGTACCCGGACGCACATTGCGAGCTGGACTTCACAAGCCCGCACGAGCTGCTGATCGCAACGATCCTGTCGGCCCAGGCGACGGACGTGGGCGTGAATAAGGCGACGCCGGCACTCTTCGCGGCCTTCCCTACGCCGCAGGACTTTGCCAACGCCACGCCCGCGAAGATCGAGAAGTACGTCAAGTCGATCGGCCTATATCGGAACAAAGCCAAGGCCATACATACGGCCATGACCAGCGTCGTCAATGACTTCGGCGGCGAAGTTCCGAGGACGATGGACGAGCTGCTCACCCTCCGCGGCGTCGCGCGCAAGACCGCCAGCGTCGTACTCGGCAACGCGTATGGAATCAACGAGGGATTCGTCGTTGACACGCACATCGAGCGGCTGAGCAAGCGATTCGGGCTCGCGCCCGAAGACGCGACCGTCGCAATGGTCGAGCGGCATCTCATCGCCCTGTTTCCGCGCGACCAGTGGGCCGACCTGAGCCACCGCATCATCTTCCATGGGCGGCAGGCGTGCAAGGCCCGCGGCTGGCTGTGCGAGAATGACAGCATCTGCCAACGCTTCTGTGAGAATGCGCGGAGCAGCAAGAAGGGTGCATCGAAGGGGAAGCGAGCCCGCCGCGATTCGAACGCGGAACCTCTGGCTTCGGAGGCCAGCGCTCTATCCAGTTGAGCTACGGGCTCGAAGTGGCCGACACCGGCGTCGACCGACGGGCTCATGGTAAGGACACTCGTGGTGGCAAGCAAGGCCGACCAAAGCCCGCGGGCCCAGCAGCCCGCCATGCTGCCTGCCCCGCTGTGGGCAGTGCTGTCGTTTACCTTTGCCGGTAGCGTGGGCACGGCGGTCGCGACCGCGGGCGTGCCATTCCTCGCACAGAGCGCGTACGGCTACGGCGAGACCGAGATCTTCTTGCTCGCGCTGCTGTACGGTGCGGTGTACATCCCCGGGGCGCTCGGCGTCGGGCCGGCGTTGCGCCGCTTCGCCGCGCGGCACACGTGGCTGACCAGCGGCCGCCTGCTGGCAGGCATCAGCATTGTGCTTGGACTCCTTGCAGCGCTGCCGCTACTTACCAGGCCCTCGGCCGAAGAGGGCAGCCTGGGAGCGTGGGCCATCTGGCTCATGATGGCCGCCCAGGGGCTGCTCAGCGGCGCGACGTGGCCCATCGTTGAGAGCTACCTGAGCGGCGGGCGTCGCGGCCAGAACCTGCGACACGCGACGGGCCTGTTCAACATCACCTGGGGCGGCTGCATCGTGGTGTCGCTCGCGGCGCTCGGGCCGTTTGTCAGGCCCCATCCGCTCGAGGCGCTTGCGGCGATGCTCCCGGTCTACGTGGTCTGCGCCTTGCTCACGATCTGGATGGGAGCTGAGCCCGCGCGCAGCCTGCCCGATGCCCATCCGACCCGTCCCGGCAGGTACAAGAAACTGCTCTCGGTGTTTCGCGTGCAACTGCCCACGAGCTTCCTCGTGGTCGCGGTGCTCGAACCAGCCTCGCCCTTCTTGATCGCGAGCGTGGCGATCGAGGACCCCTGGCGTGCGCCCGCGGCGGCCATCTGGCTCGCGACGCGGGTGGCGACGTTCGTCCTGCTCGCGCGGTGGCACGGCTGGCACGGACGGTGGGCGATGCCGATCATCGCGGCCGTCTTGCTCCTCGCGGGCTTCGCGGGCATCACGATCGGCCCGAACATCGAGTCGCTCGCGCCCGCCCGGGTGCTGGTGTTTGGCGGTCTGGCCGTGCTCGGATTCGGCGTCGGCATGATCTACACCGGTGCCCTGTACTATGCCATGGAAGTCGGCGACGCTGAGATCGACGCAGGCGGCAAGCACGAAGCGTTCATTGGGCTCGGCTACCTGGGCGGTCCGCTTGTGGGCCTGATGGCCTACGGCTTCGCGCAGCCCAATGGCCCGCTTGCCGCCAGCCCGAGCCTGCTGCTACTGGCGATCGCAGGCTCATTCGTGGTGGTTCTGGGATTTGGGTCGGTTGCGTGGGCCCTCGCGTCGGGGCGGCAAGATGCGGGTGGAGCTGATGACGGCAATTCGGGATTCCACTAGTTCCGATATCTTTAACCCTGGGTGGTGAACGCCAGCGGGCTCGGTTGCGAATAACTCAGGACGGGTGACGGTACAACCATCCCCGACGATCCTTGTAGCTGGGCGAGATCGCAAGCCATGAGGGTCCATCGAGCCGATGCGATGGCTTTCGGCCCGATCTTGCGGCACGATCCTGGAGGGGTCGTGGGCCAAAGGCGTCAGGAGGCATCATGCGACAGACCGGAACGAGCACGCGCGTCTTCACCACCGCGGCAGCATTGCTGGCCGCCCTTGGCGCGACGGTCGCGTCGCCCACCACCCTTGCTCAGCAGAACACGGCTGCAGAGCAAGCCCAGGCAACCCCAACGAAGACAATCACCGCGTGGTCGGACGGCCTATGGGACGCTGCCTCACGCGGCGATCGCGCCGAATTCCAGAAGTTGCTGCTGACCGCATCGGACGACCTGCGCGATCCGATGCTCGCCGATATGGCCGAGGCTTTGGGCATCGCGCTCGATGAGCACACCGTGGCGCGGCACGAGAAGGTCGAAGAGCATCGCGAAACGGTGCGCACCACGCTCGAGACGCTTGCAGACGAGCCCGAGCCACGCGAACGCGAGGAGGCCCTGCTCGAAGGCATGAGCGCCGCGATCGCGCTGCACATGCTGGCCGACGACAAGGAAGGCGTGCTTCGCGAAGAGGCCGTGACGCAGCTCGTATCGGCGGCCGATGCCGAAGCTCGGCTTGCCGAGAAGGACGGTCGTTGGTACGCCGCGGCCGAGATGTTCGAGCGTCTGCACGCGCTTTACGAAGACGAGGGCACCTACCTGAGCGATCGCAAGCGGCAGCTCAAGCGTCTGTCGCTCGTGGCGACGTACGCCCCCGAACGCAACCACGAGCTGCGCAGTCTGCGGCTCGTGGAAACGGGTGAGGAGGAGTTGCCCCCTTACAACCCAGCCGGCAACTCCGTCGACGAGCGTCTGGAGGACATCGAGCCTCTGATGCTCTTGTACGCCATGGTTAACGCCGACCGGCACCATGTCTCCGGCTCGGCGATGAAGGACCTGCTCGTGTCGGGCTTGAACGGCCTGCGCTTGCTCGCCGAGACCGAGGACCTGTACGGCCAGTATCCGCAGCTCGCCGACGAGCAGGCACGCTCGCGGTTCATCGAGGCAGTCGCGTCACGCGCCGCCGACGTCGAACGTGCCCCGATGGCGACCGATCGGACGCTGCAGGATGTCGTCCGCTCCGTGCAGACCTGGAACCGCCAGACCGTTCGTCTGCCCGAGACGCTCGTGCTCCGTGTGTTTGGCGATGGTGCCATGCGGGCCCTCGATGAGTACACCGAGATCATCTGGCCCTACGACGTCCGCCAGTTCGAGCGCAGCACGCGCGGCAACTTCAGCGGCATCGGTGTTTCGATCCAGATGAACACGAAGCGTGAAATCCAGGTCGTCACGCCCTTGGATGGCACGCCCGCGCAGCGTGCCGGCGTGCGTGCCGAGGACGTCATCATCGCAGTGAACGGTGAGAAGACCTTCGGCATCTCGCTCAACCAGGCCGTCGACAAGATCACCGGCCCCAAGGGCACGCCCGTGGACATCACCGTCCGCCGCGGCGAAGAAGAGGCCGAGGAGGAGATTACCTTCACGATCGTTCGCGACACCGTCGAGCTCAAGACCGTCAAGGGCTGGGAGCGCGTCGACGCCGTCGAGGACAACTGGGACTGGATGATCGACCCGATCTACGGCATCGGGTACGTCCGCCTGACGGGCTTCACGGAGAATACCACGGCCGACTTCGACAAGGCATTGGCTGAGATGGAGGACCAGGGCGTCCAGGGCCTCATCCTGGACCTGCGTTTCAACCGCGGCGGCCTGCTCGACCAGGCGGTCGAGATCACCAGCCGTTTCGTGGACTACACGAAGAGCCGCCAGGCGTTCGGGCAGGTGGTCGTCTCGACCCGTAATGAGCGGACTGACGGCACCGGCATGCCGCCAGAGCGTCTGCAGCGCCGCAACTCGTTCCTGCCCAACATCCCCGTGGTCGTGCTGATCAACGAGGGCAGCGCGTCGGCCAGCGAGATCGTCGCCGGCGCCATCCAGGATTACGCCGAGCAGTCGGCGGCAAGGGCCGTCGTGCTCGGGCAGACGAGCTTCGGCAAGGGCAGCGTGCAGAACGTGCTGCCGATCGATCCAAACCGCCGGTCGGCTCCCCGGGCCCTCATGAAGCTCACCACGCAGTACTACGTGCTGCCTGGCGGGCGGATGATCCACCGCGTGCCCGGCAAGATCGAGCACGGCGTCGTGCCTGACCTCTCGGTTTCCATGCTGCCCGACCAGGTGGCCGACAGCCTGATCCTCCGCCAGGAGGCGGACGTGCTGGTACTCGATGAGGACGGCAACCCGCCGGCCATTGAGGACCGGCCAGACCCCTCGCGGTTGATCGATGAGGCCATGGACCTCCAACTCAACGCGGCGCTGGTGCTGCTGCAGTCCCAGACGCGTCCGACCGCCGGCGCAGCGGCGATGCTGCCCGACGAGGCTGATCGCAGGACTCCCTGAGTCTGGCCGCAATCCGGGCGACTTGGCGTGGCCGGCGCGTTAGACTTGGGCGTGCCGGCTGTGCGCGCGCCCTGCCGGAATCCGAATCCTGACACGCCCCCGCTGCTGCCAGCCGGGCGTCGCCACGGGGAGCCTCGAACGACTATGGCCCAAGCCACCACAAACAGCGCCAACGCCTCGTCCGCCGGATCACGCCTCTGCGATTCGCTGGACAACGAAACGCTGCTGGGGTGGCTGCGGTCGATGCAGCTCATCCGCGAGTTCGAGACGCGCACGCAGCAGGCGTACCAGCAGGCCAAGATCGGTGGCTTCTGCCACATCTATTCTGGCCAGGAAGCCTGCGCCGTCGGCACCATCGCGTGCACCAACCCGGACGACCCGGTGATCACCGCCTACCGCGACCACGGCCACGCCCTGGCTCGCGGAATGACGCCCCGCGTCTGCATGGCCGAGATGTACGGCAAGATCGACGGATGCGCGAAGGGCAAGGGCGGCTCGATGCACATGTTCGACAAGCCGAACCACCTCTACGGTGGGCACGGAATCGTTGGTGCCCAGACTCCGTTGGGCGCAGGGCTCGCGTTCGCCACCCGCTACGAATGGGAAGTCCTCGGCACGGGTTCCAAGAAGGTGTGCCTGTGCTACTTAGGTGATGGCGCAGTCGACCAGGGCGCGTTCCACGAGGCGCTCAATCTCTCGTCGCTGTTTGGCCTGCCCGTCATCTACATCATCGAAAACAACGGCTACTCAATGGGCACGGCAATCGGTCGGCACACCGCCAACCACGAGAACCTGATCTCACGCGGCAAGAGCTACGGCATCCATTCGGTTCAGATCGACGGGCTCGACATCCGCGACGTGTACGACCAGTTCAAACCCGTCGTCGACAGGTGCCGCGAGCAACAGGAGCCGGCGTTCGTTGATCTCTTGACCTACCGGTATCAGGGCCACTCGATGAGCGACCCGCAGAAGTACCGGACCAAGGACGAGGTTGACGAGTACAAGGGCAAGGACTCGATCGCGGCCCTACTCGATCACCTGATGAACGATCGTGGAGCTATCGACGAGGACTCGTGGAAGGACATGCGCGGCGAGATCCGCGACAAGGTGAAGGACGCGGTCGAGTTTGCAGAGTCAGCCGAAGCTCCCGATGTCGATGCTGAGCTGTACTCGGATGTCTTCGTCTACCCGCAACCAAATCTGAGCCCCATCCGGGACTACGTGCACGGGTCGAAGAACCCTCTGCTGTAGCAGCATTTAGGTCCCCAGCCGACCGAGTGCTTCCAACCGATTGGGTGTGGCTACGCACCAAACTAGGGAACTACCTGATCGAATTGCGAGTTCGTCTCGGCATTTTGCGGTTACTGTTGCCCCTTGCGAATGGGACGCCTCACCGCTGAGACCGCTCCCTCGCCCGGCGCCGGCACGGATGTCGGAGCTCGTTCACGCCCAGGACCCCGAGCATTGCGTCCAGGGCTGATTTAGAACCTACACCAAACAAGGCAGCAGCACCCCATCGGTTTGGAGAGATTCGTCGCATTGTTCTGTTTGGGCAAGGCCGAAAAGCCGATCAAGCAGGGCAAGCAGCCGAGACTCGTGGGCGATCGGAATGGATGGTGGTGGTGCGTCCGGGTGTAGGGCGTTGGAGGACACGATGCTCGATCGCCGCCGTTCCGTTTCGGCCATTCTTCTGGCTGCGTCCGTTTTTGCGCTGCCCGCGAGTGCCTTGGCCGCCCAAGAAAAGGCAGAGGACAAGAGCAAGGACGCCTCGAAGGAATCCGCTGAGGAAGCCAAGCCGAAGTACCGCGTCCGGGCTTCCTTCCAACGGGACGTTCGGGCACTGCGTGCGGCAGGTCAGGCGATCCCCCGCTTCCACATCGCTGGCCCGAGCCAAGTCTCGCGGACATCCAGCCGCTCGACGGCAATTCCTAAAGCTGCAGGCAGCCGTCGCTACACAGAAGAGGAACTGCGCGAGATACGCACCGCTCAGATCGAGATCGTGCGCCAGCTCACCTCGGGCCCTTCCACCGCTCCCCGCGGCGGCGTGACTGTCAGCCACCCTCGGCTTGGCCGGATCGTGGTCGACCTTCCGAGCGGCTCGCTCGCCCCAGCAGAGGGTGGACCGAGCGGCGGCCTTGTCCGCTCGGCGATCCCTGGATTGATCTCGGGTCCGAGCGCGGTCGCGACGACGATTGGCGATGCTCCAGAAGCGGGCGGATCATCGGGCGATCCGGTTGAGACCCCGGTTCTCGAACCCGGAACTGGGTTTCGCGGCCCGACCTCGCAGCCTCCGGCCATCGGTGACGCGAGCATGCTCGGACACGATGCCAAGGCGATCGCGCGCTGGGACGTTGTACCATACCAAACATTTGACGACGTCTTTGAGATCGGCGTCGTCGCGTTCCACATGCGGGGTATCGATCGCGTTGAGTTCAGCGTGGATGGAGGCGACTGGGAAACCGTTCGCACCATGACACTTAACCCAAGGACTCAGGTCGAAGAGTACTGGGTGAAGCTCGACGCATCGCTCTTCGATGGTGACCGCCCCATCGAGGTTCGCGCGATCGTCTACCCCACTGTCGGCATCCCCCGAGTGCTCGGCGGCGAGATGGACTGGGAAAACGAATACCTCGGACCACAGTGGACCGGCGAGCACTCGATGTTCTTGCACGCCAACGCCGGCGGGACTTCGGGCGAAGTCGTGGTCGAGTTGCCCGAGGGCATTTATGAGTGGGGCGACTTCCCCGGCGTTGCAGGCGACCTCCCTGACGATCGCTGGCTGGTGATCCAACCGGAAGCTGGGGCCAGTGTGACGCTGGTGCCCGGACTGTGGCGTGACCAGCCACAATTCGTTCGCATCAGGGACGTTGACCTAATTCAGATTGGCACCGACGCACACGTCCGCGGATCAACTCGAAGCATCATGTGGTTTGACGGAGTCGACTACACTGGACCGGGCATGTGGGTTGACTCGAACAAGCTGAAGGCCAAGCACTCCTTTTGGACGGATAGCTCGGTCACAGAAGTACGTTGGGGACAAGCAGAAAACTTTGTTCGAAATTCGAACTTCTCTCGCGTCGGCGAAGACACGTTTCATAAGGCATATATGCTGGTGAATACTGTCGTTGACAACCAGGGCGAGCCTCCTGCTCACCTTGGATGGCACGCCGGCGTAATTGCCAACCCAATCGAGCACGATAACCGGATCTACTTTGGCCTAGATATCACGACTCGCCAAAAGGCCTGGGCTTTCCGCAATGGCACGATTGACTACTGGGAACACACAGACGTCGCCATTGTTCGGTGCCGGACCAACAAGACAACCGATGGCAATCAGCTGCTCTACCTAGGCGGCCAGACGAATCACATGCTGATCAAGGACAACGTGTGGAGAGGCGATGAATCGTGGAATTATCGTCTCAACGATCGTGTGAGCATCCCGGAGTGGAAATTCACTCCCCACAACGTCCTCATGGAAAACAACGATTGGTATGGCGACCCGTCGTGGCTCCCCAATCCAACACCGCTTGAGGGCGTGACCATCATTCCGATCGGTAGCGACCGCCCGCTCGGCGGCTGAACGGAAAGAACGTGGTGCTCGGACGCCTTCCACGACAGTGGCTACTCCAACCGTCCGACGCGCTCGTCCCCGACGATGCCATTCGCGTCCACGAACAGCATCAATGGGTGCTGTATGCGAATGACCAATTGGTCGTGTCTGTAGAGGCTAACGACCAACGCACAGTGGCCGTCTGTGGAGTCGCAAGCGACGCCTCAGATCCAGCGGCAACTCTCCACAACATTGCACAACGCCTTGCAGGGCTGGTAGACCGTGATGCTCTCGAACGAGCACTCGAGGACATTGTTGGGTGCTATGTGGTGTTCGTTTGGTCTGATTCGTCGTGCAGCGTCTATACCGATCCCGCCTCGATCCTCGGTGTGTATCACGATCCTGACAAGAAGCTCGTCGCCTCCACGCCTTCACTCCTCAGTGCCACACAGCGGGATCCTCGGACGAGTGCGTGGTTCGGGGCACGGCCATCCAACAATTGGATCCCGAGCCCCTACACCATCTTCACGGACATCGAAGTGGTACCGGCCAACCACGTTCTCGACACGTCTAATTGGCAGGTGAGGCGTTTCTGGCCGACGGTCGTTGATGAAACAGGTCGTTCGAACGCGATCGAGAGGATCTCCACGGACCTTCGAACGGCGATGGAGTCCTTGGTACACGACGAGCGTTCGCTGCACGTGTCGGTCACTGGTGGGTACGACAGCCGGGCGAATCTGGCCGCCGCCCGCCAGGTGCGCGACCGAATGGCGTACTTCACGCTTCGCAATCCAAGTGTGTCACGCTCGGATGTGGAACTCGCTATGCGCGTGGCTCTCATTGGCGACGTGGGATTGAGAATCATCGACTGTCCCATACCACTATCGGCTCAAGTTGAGGCATACAACCTCCAGTGTGCGTACCAAGCGTTCGGGGCGCGACAAGAGATCGTCGGTGGGTGCGCATTGGTCGCCGATGGACCGGCCATTCACATCAATGGCGGGCTTGGCGTCCTGCTAAAGAACTTCTACGGTGCGCGTTTCGGGCCACGATCGCAGAGGATTCGGTTGTCAGAGTTGCTCACGGACTTTGACCATCCACCGCCGCTCGTCGTTCGTGGCGTGGAAGCTTGGCTGCACTCGGTGAGCGACTTCCCGCCCCAGCTCCAGCGCACGCTTATGTATCTCGAGCAGCGAGCACCTCGATGGATGGGCCCTGCGGAGTTGGCATCAACTCTGTACTACGACCCCTACTCCCCCTTTACCTCGCGAAACATTGCCATGGCAGCCGCGTTTGCTCCGGACTCACTCCTTGAGGGCGGCAGGCTGCATGCTGCAGTCATCAAGCAGCTGTGGCCAGAACTGCTACAAGTGCCGTTTACGAAGGCCAGAAGCCCGCTCCGTCGGGCACTGCCACGAGGGTTAAAGGAGCGTCTGCGCCCATTGAAGAAGATGCTGGACGATCGCCGAAAGGTGCGTTGAGGGGAAATCAGTGTCCGAGCCTACAACCCGCCGCGATCAGTTGATCGAGCGTTCCGATCGGTCGACACTGCGCCGTGATGCAAGCCGTGGCGGGGCGATCTCGTTGCTATCACAGGGAGCGCGCTTTGGGCTACACATCGTCTCGACGGCGGTGCTTGCGCGGCTACTCGAACCTGAGCAATTCGGCATCTTCGCGATTGCAACTGCATTCACCATGGTGCTGGCCAAGTTCCGAGACGCGGGCCTGCGAATCGCCAACGTGCAGGCCAAGACGCTTACAAACGGCCAGGCGACCGGGCTCCTGCTTGTCAACTCCGGCCTTGGCCTGCTGCTTGGCCTGCTGACCCTGGCCCTCGGGCCTGTACTCGCGGTCTCCTATGGCGAATCCGAGTTGCTGCAAGTGATGGTCGTGTTGGGAGTATCGTTCTTCGTTGGCTCTTTGGGCGTGCAGTTCAATGGCATCCTGCACCGTCGACTGCGTCTCGGCAGCCTTGCCGGAATCGAGGTCATCTCGCTTGTCGCATCGATCTTGGCGGGCATTCTGGCAGCCTTGTTCGGCGCGGGGGTTCTCTCGCTGGCGATTATGCATCTCACGCTTAATACTGGAAAGACAGCCGGCTCAGTCATTCTGTCCAGATGGATGCCGAGCCGACCGGCGCCGGCCTCGGAAGTCTTGCCACTCCTGCGATTCGGCATAACGCTGGCGTTCTCGGGAGCCGCCAACCAGTTGGGCGCGAACGCCGACCGCGCCCTGCTCGGGTTCTTCAACACGGCGGCGACGGGCCTGTACAACAAGGCGCTCGCGCTGGCGACGCTCCCGCTCGAGCGCGTCGCGCCGGCCTTTGCCGAGGTTGCCTTGCCTGCGCTGAGCGGTGCGGTGGACGAGCCCACGCGCTACCGGAGGACGTATGACCGGCTCCTGACGGGCCTGACGCTAATCACGACGCCCATCGCCTGCGTGCTCTTGCTCGAGGCGGATTCGATTGTTTTACTGGTGCTTGGCGATCAGTGGACGGGGGCGGTGCCGATCTTCCGCTGGTTCTGCGTGGGCAGCCTGCTCTTGCCCCTCTGGAACAGTACCGGCTGGATCTTCGTGTCTCAGGGGCGAGGTAGCGAGATGCTCAAATGGCAAGCGATTGATGCGCTTGCCAAGATCCTCGCCGCAGCGATCGCCGTATGGTGGGGTCCTGTCGGCCTTGCTATCGCATTTAGCCTCCGATACGTGTTCCTCATTCCACTGCTGTATGGCATGATCGCAAGGCGCGGGCCGATCGACCAAGCCTTCCTGTACAGGCACACGGGAGCCGTCTTCGTCCTGGCAATCCCCGGGCTCACGCTTGCGTTCGGCACGCTCTGGTCAGCAGGGTGGTTAGGGGAGGGCTACGTTCCGGGCGTCGGCGGATCGATTTTCTTGTTGGCGTTTGGAGCCACAGTCCTGGTTCAGCCAACACTGCGATCACAACTCGTGTACTTTCTGGAGTCTTTTCTGCCTCGGCTAACTGGGAGCAAGACGCGTGCCTGACTTCCTGGCAATCTTTGATGCCCCCGCCGATGCTGCGTATCCAGTGGCATCGGAGACTCCGCCGAGGTGTGAAGTCGAGTTGCGTTGGGAGCGTTGGCCCTGGGGTTGGCTTGGCGTGAACCCCGGCTTGTGGCACCGGGTGGAACGACGTCCCGATGCCATATACATCTGCGGACGGCCCGCCGGCCGCGGAGGACGAATCGATGTTGACGATTCCATCTTCCAAACGCTCGGCGGCAACACCGACGCTTATTGCGACATGAGCGGCATGTTCTTGGTGCTACACGCCCGGCCGGATGGACTTTCTCTCCTCACCGACCGCTTCTCGCACCGTCCGGCGTACGCCACCACCACTCATCCTCGCGGCGACCACTTCGCGCTCTCGTCAAACGTCGAGTGGATCGTCGATGCCGTGCGCAACCGGCCGGCCTTCGATGACGTCTCGCTCGCTGAACTCTTACTCTGGAACAACCCGACTTTTCCCTACACGACGAGGTTGGGAGTCGTGCAGCTAGCGCCGGGCAGTTTGCACAACGTGCGTACCGACGATCGCTGCCATGCCTCGATCGAGAGCGCGTGCCTCTGGGAGCCGCGCGAGCCAGACCGTTGGCCAGGCAAGCGAGCCTGCATCGATGCGTGCGCAGCGGCCATCGAGGAGTCGGTCGCCGAGATCACCGCTTCGGCTTCCCGCATCGGGGTGATGCTGAGCGGAGGGGCCGATTCGCGCATCATTGCCGAATCGCTCGCAAGCAATGCTCAGGTTGAGACGTTTACATATTGCGACCGGCCGAATCCGGAGACAGAGTCGGCTGCCCGCTCGGCACGAACGCTTGGCCTGCCGCACCACCTTGTACGGCGAGATCCACAGTTTTACGCCCACGCGTTTGTCGAGGGGCAACACCGCCTTGGGTACGAGCAGAATTCGCTACCGTGCCATGCACTCTGCATGGTGGACCACCCGGCAGTCGCGGGCTTAGATGTCTTGGTGAGCGGCTTTGGCTGCGACATCCTCCTCAAAGGCGCGTATGTGCCCTACAGCATGACCGACGTAGCGCTGAACCACTACCGACTTCGGCACAAAGCACCGAGCCGACGCATCGGGAAGCACAATTACAGCCACGCGGCAAGTCGTAAGACGTTGATCAAACCAGAACTCGCCGCGGCGGCGTTCGCTCGACGTGAGGCGTACGAGCAGAGTCTCCGCGAGGTACGACCCGAGACAGCCGAGGAATGGATGGGGTTCTACCCAATCAGCCACACGACGAGCATCGACTCGACGCTGATCTCGCGGTATTTTCCGCACGACGAGTTTTTCTTCCACGCGGACATTGTCGAGGCAAGCATGGCCACGCCGTGGATCTGGAAGAAGGGCCTAGACCTCGTATCCGCACTGACAAAGCGCTACGCGCCCTCGGTGGCTCGCTTGCCGCACCCCGATACCGGCTACGCCGCGACCATGACGTACGTGCCGTCCCGCATTCTCGGGAAACTGTGGCCTCGCAAGCCCAGTGTGTCGCTGCCCCACTCTGGGGTTGAGCCTTGGTTTTCGGACGGTTCGTTTGTCAACTACGCCAAGTTCCTCACGCACGCGCCAGCGTGGAACATGATTCATGACCAAGCCTTCTGCGATGCTGCCGCCATCAACGTGTTGCGCCGCATCATCACCGCCGATCCTGCCGATACATTTGGTACGTACGCCCCGCAGTATGATTCCCTGATGAACGCGACGGTCGTCCAGATTCTCCGACTGGCGGGCCGGGAAGCCACGGGAGGCCGGGTTGGATGATCACGCCGACATCTTCATGATCACCTATAACCGCGCGAGTTACGTTGAGCTATCGCTCCCGAACCTGCTGTCGACCTGCCGGCCTGACGACCGCATATGGATCTGGCACAACGGGACGCACGAAGAAACCATAGCCGCCGTGCGGGAGCACGCCGACCACCCGAATGTTGCTCGAATCCACTTCAGCGACCAGAATCTGAAGCTCCGTGAACCAACCAACTGGTTCTGGTCTCACGCCACGGCGCCATATCTCGGAAAGGTCGACGACGACTGTCTGGTACCCGAGGGCTGGATCGAGCGGCTAGTCAGAATCCACCAAGACTCTGAGAGAGCTGGCATCCTGAGCTGTTGGCCCTTTCTCGAAGAGGACCTCAACAAAGCGCTCGTCGCGCGCAAGACGGTGCGACTGGGCGGCCACGGCGTCATGGCCAACCCGTGGGTGGGCGGCGCAGGGTACATCATGAAGCGGCTGTGCCAGGAGCGCTGCGGTCCGCTCGGGGACAGCGAGGGTTTCACGACGTACTGCATGCGCGTGTGCAAGGCGGGCTGGTTGGTTGGCTGGCCAATGCCTCCGCTGCTCATGGACCACATGGACGACCCACGCTCGAATCACACCATATTCAGGACCGACGAGGACGTGCTTGCCCATCGCGGCCTAACAGCCACTTGGCGAGGGATCGAAACTGTCGACGCCATGACAAAGCGTGTTAAAGAGGCGGCGCTCGAACTGCAAACGGGCAGCAGCAACTGGAGAGACTACTACGGCTGGCGGGCAAAGGTCCGTCGTACGATGCGGAAGCTCAGGCCATGACCAAGGCCAGCATCATCATCCCCACGTACAACGGCGGCCGGCTCTTGCAACGGGCGATCGATACGGCACTTGGTCAAACCCACGCCAACATCGAGGTCATCGTTGTAGACGACGGGAGCGTTGACGGCTCAACCGACTCACTCCCATCGGATCGCAGGCTGCAAGTCATCAAGCAGGAGAATGCGGGCAAGTCGGTCGCGATGAATCGAGCGCTGGAAGAGATTACTGGGGAGTTCTACTGCGTCTTGGATGCCGACGACGAGATGCACGAAGACCGCGTCGCCAAGCAGCTCAATGCACTCGAGGAGAACCGAGATGTTGCGGCCGTGTTCTGTGGCCACGAGTTGATCATCGATGGGAAGCGAATGGCACCTCAGGCACGCTGGAAGGATCGCCAGGCGTGCGCCGACGACATCCTCAGCTTTCGCATGCCGGCACATGATCCGACGGGAATGTACCGGGTATCAATGGTGAATGAACTTCGCTTCGACACCGACTTACGCATCGCCCAAGGGTACGACTACATCCTCCGACTCGGTGAACGGCTACCGATGCTCGTACTCGACAGCACGCTCTACCGGTATCGCATCGATCTGCGCTCCATCACACGCAAAAATCCCGCCCGCAGGAGGGAGTTCGTTGCCATGGCACGCCAAAAGGCCTGCACACGTCGCGGGCTTGAATACGAAGCAGTGTTTCCGCCACGCCCAGCGATGAAGGAGCGCAATCGGGATCGCGATAACTTCATCGCTAGCGACTTCATCGAGAGCGCAATCGACCAGCGCCGTGATGGCAAGTTGATCAGTGCCATTCGAACAGGTCTGCAGTGCATCGCATTTCACCCGCTGGATCCGTACTATTACAAGTCTCTGCTGTACGGGCTCCTCCCTCCCACGATGTTGACTCGGCTGCGCAGGCACACGCCGCGTCAGCGTCAGCTCCACACACTGACGGCCTGAGGACCGACCGAATGGGCGAGCAGGCTGAGTATGTCAACCAAACCACGGTACACCCCGCCGGCCTCGCCGTGGTGCTGATTATCTCTGCGTTCTTTTACTTCGCCCCAAGGAGCATTGCTCCCTTGGCGTTCATTCTTGTGGCATGCCTTGTTTCTTCGGCGCAACGGCTGGTGATTGCGGGCCTCGACTTCAACTTCATCCGCGTGATGGTGCTGGTCGGTACGGTTCGCGTGCTCTCGAGGGGTGAGTATCGTGGTTTCCGGATGAGCACAGTCGACTGGCTCATGCTGGGCTGGGGATTCGTCTCTGTCGTGATCTTCACGATGCAGTGGGGCGCCGTCAGCGCCTTCATCACGATCGCCGGGAAGACGTTTGAAGCGCTTGGTGTGTACTTCATTTGCCGGATGCTGTTCAGGCAGATGGGCGATCTCCGAGCAATCGCTCGAGCCATGGCGACCATCGTGATCCCGGTGTGCGGCTTGTTCTTTGTCGAGAAGCTGACGGGGCGCAATCCCTTTGCGGCCCTAGGCGGCGTACCCGAGGTAACGCTCGTGCGCGATGGGCGGCTGAGGTGCCAGGGGCCCTTCTCGCATGCGATCTTGGCCGGGTGCTTCTGGGCCGCGCTCATTCCCCTCATGGCCGCGTTGTTCTGGAACGGTGGAATTCGCCGATTCTCAGCCATTATCGGATGTGCGTGTGGTATCGCCATTATCTACTTCTGCGCTTCCAGCACACCGGTGCTAGCTCTGCTGGTTGTGTTTGCAGGTGCAGTCCTCCTCCCGCTTCGCTTGTATCTATCGCAGCTTCGTTGGATGACCGTGGCAATGCTGGTTCTTCTACACATCGTCATGATTGCTCCAGTATGGCACCTGATCGCGCGAATCAGCGCCGTTGGCGGTTCAACAGGCTGGCATCGCTACAACCTCATAGATAACGCGATCGAGCGTTTTCCAGAGTGGGCTTTCCTGGGCACCCGATCCACCGCCCACTGGGGCTGGGGACTTCAGGACATAACCAACCAGTATGTTCTGGAGGGCGTGCGCGGTGGCTTCCTCCGACTAGCTCTGTTCATTGCCATCATTGCGTTGTGTTTCCGAGCGGTTGGGCGGGCTTGGCGCGTGTTCAAGCCATACTCGCCAGACTTCATGATGGCATGGGCCGTTGGAGTTTCCCTCGCTGTGCACTGCGTTTCGTTTATCGGAGTGTCGTACTTCGGCCAGATTACGATGCTCTGGTACTTCACGCTGGCGATGGCAGCAAATCTCGATGTGATCGCACGTGCCTCCCTTCCCCGCAAGGCTGTGAAGCGACGGCAGACTGCTGATCACAAGACTGTGGTTCCGGCTTTGGAACCGGCATGAACGTACCCATGCTGTCCATCTTGATCATCAGCTACAACACGCGCGAGATGACACTCGCCTGTGTGCGCTCAATCTTTGCCCAGGCCGAGGGTGATAACTTCGAAGTCATTGTTCTCGACAATGCATCGACCGATGGTTCTGCCGATGCACTCGAAGGCGAATTCGGCGAGCGTGTGCACCTCATCAGGTCGCCCGTGAATCTCGGCTTTGCAAGTGGCAACAATGCAGCGGCATCGCACGCGAGCGGCGAGTACCTATTGCTGCTCAACCCAGACACAGTGGTACTAGGCCACGCGATTGACCACCTTATCGAATTTGCAATGGAGCATCCGGCCGCTGGGATTTGGGGCGGTCGCACTGTGTTTGCTGATGGCTCTCTGAATCCAGCATCTTGCTGGCGTCGAGCCACTGTGTGGAGTATGGCATGCCAAGCATCGGGCTTGGCCCGAGTCTTCCGTCATTGGCCGCTGTTCAACCCCGAGGCGTTTGGCGGATGGAAGCGCGACAACGTCCGAAAGGTGGACATCGTCAGTGGCTGCTTTTTTCTTATCCGCCGCGATTTGTGGGAAGCACTTGATGGATTTGACCGCGACTTTTTCATGTATGGCGAAGAAGCCGACCTGTGTCTTCGGGCGCAGAAGCGTGGTGCGAAGCCGCTGGTAACTCCCAGGGCGACTATCGTCCACCATGGAGGTGCTTCTGAACCTGTACGGGCTGAGAAGCTTGTTCGCTTGCTTGCTGCGAAGGCCACCTTGATTCATCGCCATTGGCCACGTTGGAAAGTACCCATCGGACTCATGTTGCTTCAGGCGTGGCCGCTTAGCAGGTTGCTTGCCCTTACCCTTGCAACCATGGCACGCCGCGGCCTCGATGCCAGAACCGCATGGGCGCACGTTTGGCAAAGACGAGGCGAGTGGTCGCAGGGCTATCTGAGTTGTGACACCCCAACGTCGGGGCAGCGTACGTGAGAGGGACCACGTTTTGCATGCACAAGGCGACAAGCTCGTTCCAGGCAAATCTCACTACGAACCGAGGTATGTCCGGGGTGGCAGGCTATTCAGTTACGCGCATCAGACGAGTGCTGTTCTAGAATTCGAGCCGACGTCAGTGCTTGAGATTGGTCCGGGACCAGGCATGGTCACTGCAGCGCTGCGCGCTCTGAATATTGATGTAACTACTGTTGATGTACAACCCGAACTTGAACCAGACATTATCGCCTCAGTAACCAAGCTACCTGCAGACAGCAACTCGGTTGATGTGTCAATGTGCTGCCAAGTGCTCGAGCACCTACCACTCGATCAGTTCGTGCCCGCTCTACGCGAGTTGTCGCGAGTCTCGTGCAAGGCTGTCGTCGTGAGCCTACCCGATTGCTCCGTTGGGTACCGGATCTACCTCAACTTACCCACAATTCGAGATGTCGAGTGGCGGTGGTCTCGGTTGCGTCGACCTACAGAAAACGATCGCAAAACGAAACTAGAACGTGACGGTCACTATTGGGAGATCGGTTACCCCGACGTGACCACTAAGTTCGTGCGAGCGCGATTCGGCGAAGCCGGCCTCAAAGTTGAGCGGTGCTGGCGAGTTCCTGAGATGCCATATCACCGATTCTTTGTTTCGACGCCGATACGAGTCGCAAGCTAAGCCCCTTTGGCCTGGCCGTTTCATCGCTTGGCGCAGCTACGTTGGCTCGCTTTCCTACGCCCCCGCCCCCACCGGCAGGTCACTCGTCAACGGGTTTACGAACAGCCCCGTCGCCAGCTTCGGATAGAAGAAGGTTGACTTTTGCGGCATGAGCTCGCCCGCGGCCCCGATCTCCTTCACGGCCTGCAGCGGCGTAGGCCGCACGATGACGGCGACCTGGGCGAAGCCGGCGCCGCCGCCGGCGCCGGTTTCCTGGCCGCTGGCGATCTCCATGACCTCGGGCACGGTGTGCGGGAACGCCCACTTCACCGCCTCGCCGCCGTTGAACTTGGGCTCGCAGACCTTCTCGACGATCAGGTGCTGCACCAGTGCGACGTCGAGCTTTCGCCAAGCTTCGGGCTTCTCGCCGAACTTGTCGGCCAGCGGGTCGCCGTCCTTGAGCGTCAGCACGACGCACTCGTTGGTCGCCAGGTCGATGAGGCCCAGCACGTTGCTGCCAGGCGTAAACCGCTTATCCATACGGTCCTCGATCTGGTCGGGATCACTGCCGACGCGGTCGAGTGTGAAGTACTGGTCGAGCTCGCTCGTCAGCTTGCCGAAGTCGTAATCCTTCATGCCGCCGAGCACGCGATGCGTTGCGCCAATGGCCAGGCCGGGGTCGCTCATGCCGACGAGCACGATCATCGTGCGGCGCGCGGGGTGGTCGGGGCCGATCTCCTTGCCACCCTCTTCCAGCTTGGCGAGGTAGTTGATCGCGGTCGTGTAGCGGTGGTGGCCGTCGGCGATGAAGACGTCCTCACCCTGCAGGGCCTTCTCGTAGGCGGCGAGCGTCTGGTCGTCGCTGATGGTCCAGACCTCGTGCAGCACGCCGTCGCCCATATCCGCGGTCATGTCGGCCGGGCGGCCGTCCATGACGCTCCGCACGAGCTCGGTCGCGGCGCCGTCCTCGTCGGCGTGCAGGCCGAAGATGGGACTGAACTGCGTCGCGCTCGCTTCCATCAGGGCGAAGCGGTCCTGCTTAGGCCCGCTGAAGGTCTGCTCGTGGGGCAGGATGCCGCCGCCGTCGCGCGGGCCGAAAGGGCGCGTCTCAACAGTGCAAGCCATGCCCGCCCGCTGGTAGCGCTGGCCCATGAAGTCAAAGGTCTGGCGGTAGGCAAACATGCTGGGCTTCTCGGTCTGGCTCAGCGTGCCGTCCTCGAGCCAACCGCGGTACATCTCGGCGGCCTTGGAATAGGCCTCGGGCGGGCCCAGCTCTTTGGCCGGCGTGTGGGGCAGGTCGATGGCGACGATGTTGGCCTGGCTTTGTTCGAGCAGCTTCGCCTTACCGCGGGCGTCGAGCACGTCGTAGGGCGGGGCGATGGAGGCGCTCACGTCGCCTGTGCCCTGGTTGAACTGGACGGCGCGGAAGGGGAAAACGGCGGGCATGGCAAGGCCTCCTGACGAACGGGCGACGCGCTGGCGACAGGTTGGAAGAGTGCGAGGCAGCCATCGGCCCCGCCGGATCAAGGATATGCCCGATGGCCCCCGGACGCGTCCGGCACGGACCTTCCTGGACGCGAGCGATACACTCACCCATGGCACGAGCGTTGGTCATCAGGGCAGCGGGCATCAACTGCGACGAGGAGATGGCGCGCGGCTTCCGCATGGCCGGGGCCGACGTCGACCTCCTGCACGTTCGCGCCATCGCGAATGACCCCGGCCGGCTCGACCGCTACTCGGTCATCGGCTTCCCAGGCGGCTTCAGCTACGGCGACGACGTGGCCTCAGGCCGTGTGCTGGCTCTGCTCGTCCGCGAAAAGCTCTACCCCGCTCTCCGCCAAGCCGCCGAACGGGGCGTGCCGATGATCGGCATCTGCAACGGCTTCCAGGTACTGACCCAGGCCGGGCTGCTCCCGGGCCCCGGGGCCGACGAACAGTGGAGCCATGAGCCGCACGAACCGGGCATCGCCCTGTGTGACAACCAACTCGGCCGCTACGCCGACCGCTGGGTTCGGCTGCACGTGAACCCCGAGAGCCCCTGCGTCTGGACGCGTGACCTTGCGCACGACCCCAGCGGCGCGTTCATGCTGCCGGTTGGCCACGGCGAGGGCCGCATCGTCGCACCGCAGGCCACCGCCGACGCGCTGCTCGACAGCGGCCGCGCGCCGCTGACCTACCTCGACAACTTCAACGGCTCGGCCGGCGCGATCGCGGGCGTGTGCGACGCGAGCGGCCGCATCTTTGGTTTGATGCCCCACCCCGACCGCTTCCTCGACTGGACGCGCCACCCCCACTACACGCGGCTCGACCGCGCGACAATCAAGGGCGAGCCCGCCCCTGGCCTGCGATTGTTCATCAACGCGGTGGAGGCGGCGGCCGTCGCGGTCTGAGGAACGCGCTCGCTACGGGCAGCCCGCAACGAAGGCATTCTGGAACGCCAAGAAGTCGAAGATGGTGAATTCGCCGTCTCCGTCGAAGTCGGCGAGCGGGTCCATGAGGTCAAAGAGGTTCTGGAACGCGAGGAAGTCGAAGATGGTGAGGGCGCCGTCGCCGTCGAGGTCGGCGCGGCACGAGGCCGTCGCGCTGAGCCGTTGGGTGTCGACGTAGATGCCCTGCTCGTCGGGGCGGTAGTACTGCCCGATGGCCCACACGTCGCCGCCAGGGGTCACCGACATTGTCCGGAACCACTGCTGCTCGCCGTCGGAAGGGGTGGCCACGTCGACGCGCTCCCAGCTCGTGCCGTCGTACTTCAGCATGAGGGCGCGCGGGAAGCCGTCTGCGTCTGCGTCGGTGCCGGCGGCGTAGATCTCCGTCGGCGAGCGTGCGGCAATGGCACGCAGGTCGGCGTTGCCATCGGGGAACGTGGGTGTGTCCACGATCTCCCAGTCGCTCCCGTCCCAGTGCAAGATGAGCGGCTGGCGGCCCAGATCGCCGGTGGTGATCGAGCCCACAGCCCACACGTTGTCGGTCGCCAGGGCGAGCACGTCGTTGAGTCCCGCCAGGTCGCGCAGGCCGATGTCGAATAGCTCCCATCGCTCGCCCTGCCAGCGTGTGATGTATGCGGTGGGGCCGAAACCGCCCGGGCCGGTCTGCTGCGCGTTGCCGACAGCCCACGCGTCGTCTGCGCTGACACCGTCGACGTCGCGCGGCGTGTTGTACGCGCGGCCGCCAGTTACCAATGGCTCGGGCTGGTACCGGTCCCACCCCGAGCCATTCCAGCGTGCCGCGAGCGCCTGGCCGGTAGCCGAGGGCGGTGGGTCCTGCGTCGCCTGAGCGCCAACCGCCCAGATGTCGTCCCCGGCGCGTCCCATGCCCAGGAAAGCGGTCCCGCCCAGGCGCGTCGGGCTGTCGATCTGCTCCCATGACGAGCCGTCGTACAAGAGCGCAAGCGTCTGCCCATCGGCACCGGCGTTGTACGAGCCGACCGCCAGCACGTCGCCGCTGGGCAGCTTCTTCACGCCATAGAGCGACGAGCCGTTGATATCTGGCGTGGGCACGAAGCTCCATCGCGTGCCGTCGAATCGCTGGGCGAACGTGAAGTCGAAGAACAGCGGGAAGGGATCGAAGAAGCTGCTGTTGCCCACGACCCAGATCTCGTCATCGGCCGGCGCGTCGCTGCCCTGGGGGATGTTTTGGGGGTAGGGGCTGGTCGTTGGGATGAACTCCCAGTCGGTGGACTGAGCCAGTGCCGAACCGGCGACGCCTGCGCTCCCCACGATGAGGGCGAGCGTGGTGATGGTCGTTGCCAGGTCGGTGCGAGTACGAGCGTGCATGGTTTCTCCCTCGAGTTCGATCGATGTGGCTGTCTGTGGCCAACCGCCTGGCCACCGGTGGCCCCTCCTCAAGGGCCTCCCGCGCCTACGAGCGTGTGCGGCCCACGGCGACGCGTCGAGGGAGGTGTTATGCAAGGCGCGTGCCGGGTATGGCCGCACCCGCGAATGTCAAGGGCAGCCGGCGTCGAAGGCGTTCTGGAAGGCGAGGAAGTCGAAGATGGTGAAATCGCCGTCGCCGTCGAAGTCGGCGGCGGGGTCCATGAGGCTGAAGAGGTTCTGGAACTCGAGGAAGTCGAAGATGGTGAGCGTGCCGTCGCCGTCGAGGTCTGCCGGGCAGCCGAAGGGGCCGCACTGGTTCAGCAGCACGCTGACTTGGTCACCCATGTCATTCGCTGTGGCCAAATCAGCGTCACCATCGCCGTCGAGGTCGCCGGTGGCCACGGAGACCGGCTGGTCGCCCGGGTCGCCCGGGTCGCCAGCGCTAAAGCGCTCTTCCAGGGCAAACTCTCCATCGCCATTGTTGAGCAGCACGCTGACACTACTGCTGTCGGCATTCGCCACGGCGAGATCGGCATTGCCGTCGCCGTCGAGGTCACCGATGGCGACGGATAGAGGTGTTTCGCCCACGGTGTAGCGAGCTTCGGGCGCGAAAGTACCGTCCCCGTTGTTGAGGATGACGCTGATGTCGGCATCAGCGTCATTTGCTACGGCCACATCGACATCGCCGTCGTTATCGAGGTCGCCAATCGCCACGTACCGCGGATTAACGCCTACGTCGTAGGTCTCACGCGATGGGAACGTCCCGTCTCCACTGTTCCGTAGGACGCTGATGGTGTTATCCAGATCCTCGGCGACCGCGAGATCGGAGTCGCCGTCACCATCAACATCGCCGATGGCGACCGATCGGGGGCCGTTTCCCGCACCGTAGAGTACGTCAAGCGCATACGTGCCGTCGCCGTTGTTGAACAGCACGCTGACATTATCGCTGCCGAAGTTTGCCACCGCAAGATCGCCATAGCCGTCACCATCGAGATCACCAATCGCGACGGAGTCGGGCTGCAAGCCAGTATCATAGTTGACCGCTGGCACGAACGTCCCGTCGCCGTTGTTCAGCAGCACGCTGACGTCATTGTCGTTGCGATTCGCAACGGCGAGGTCGGTATCTCCGTCGTTGTCGAGATCGGCGATGGCAACTGAGATAGAGTTGCTGCCTGCCCCGTAGTTTACCTGGGGCGCGAACGTGCCATCTCCCGTGTTGAGCAACACACTGACATTGCCATCGTTGCGATTGGCTGTGACGAGGTCTGCGTCACCGTCGCCATCGAGATCGCCGACCGCCACCGAAAAAGGACCGTCACCCGCAGTTACGCGCGCCTCGGGCGCGAAGAGTTCGGTGGGGTCGCAGGTCTGGGCCGGTACCGGTGCGGGCAGCAGGATGGAAGCGGACAACACGGTCACGGCGGCGCGGATCCGGGGCATCTCGTTCTCCTTTCAAGGGCAGGATACCGAAAGTCGCCCATCGATGCAAGCCTCTGGTGCATCAACGGGCCTGCCGGGGTGATCGAACGTAAGAGAGGAGCGGCCAGACCTCGCATCGGGCCGCTCGATCACGACCGAGGCCCGGCCAAACACGACCGGAGGCCGGCCAGAGGTGACAACGAGCCGGCCATCGGTGATGAACGATCACCCGTTTGCGTCCGATGGCCGGCCTTGAACGACCGATGATGGGCGTTCGACGAGCGTTGGCGCGGATTTCGTGACCGATGGCGAGGTTTTGGTGACCGATGGCTCGGCTACGGTGGCCGCCCCCCCGGTTTCGGGGGTGATGCGAACAGTGCGTGCCCCCCGATTCCGGTGGTTTTCGCCGTGGTTCTTGGATCGCCAAGACGAAGCGATCAAGCCGGGCGGCGAATGCGGCGATGCAACGCGTGGACGCGGCCGATTGTCGGGCGCGTGCACGGACGGATCCTGAATTCCGAGGTTCACGATGAACGCACGACTCGATCTTGCTTCTTCGCCGATCGCACCCAGTGGGGCCATGAAGGTGGCCGCGCGCATCGCGGAAGGGGGCGCGTCATGAGTGTCATTCCCAACGGACGTTCCGAGGCCATCGACTGGTTCACCAACCGCCTGGCCGCGTGGCAGGCCGACCCTGCGGCCATCGGCCTCACGGTCGAGCTCGTCAACGAGCTGGCTTCCGCAACGGCGGCGGCTTCCTCGGCGCGGACCACCGCAGAGCAGGCCAACGACGCCAAGCTCGCGGCCTCGCAGAGTTTCCGCAACCAGACCGACGCC
This sequence comes from Phycisphaerales bacterium, assembly GCA_965227775.1. Classification (GTDB taxonomy): domain Bacteria; phylum Planctomycetota; class Phycisphaerae; order Phycisphaerales; family UBA1924; genus JAHCJI01. Next base: position 2,224,401 of record OZ245777.1, on the reverse strand, counting down.
ATGCGCGAGATCGGCGTCGGGCTCGTGCAGAAGATCCGCGGCTACGCCAAGGCGACCGGCGACGAGTCGGTCTACGCCACCGCCCTGCTGCCCGACCCGGCGACGCCCGAGCCCACCCCGGCCCCGGGCACGCCCTACGACTTCGACATCACGCTGCTGCAGGACGGCTCGGTCGAGCTGGCCTTCCGCTGCGATAACCCTGGCAACGTCGCCGGCGTGACCTACGACGTGTGGCGCCAGGACGAGGCGCAGGGCAACTTCAACTACCTGCTGACGGCCGGCGAGCGCCGCTTCACCGACGACACCGTGCCCGCGGGCACGGCGGTGGCGACGTACCGCGTGCAGGCCCGCCGCTCGACCCAGGCCGGCGGCCCGGCGCTCTTCGCCGTGCGCTTCGGCGTGGGCGGCAACGGGCAGGCAACGGCCGAAGCCGCGTAGGCCGAGGTCTCTCGTACTTCTCCCGCCCCGGCGGAGCCGAAGACGGCTGCGCCGGGGCTCGCTCATTTGGACTGTTCTTGAGGCGCTCGCGGACTCGCTTGCGGGCTGCGCCCGGGCGGCCGGGGGCCGCCTCGCCTACGCATGCGCTGTCGCTCGAAGACTCGCTCGGCGGATGCTGCGGCGCGAGGCTGGTTCCGGGTCCGCGCGTGCCGTGGTTCCGGGCGTCGGCGGCGCTACCGAGCCCGCTGGAACCACGCGTCGCCGGGGAAGTAGCTGGCAACCTCCAGGTCAACGTTCACGTCGTTGGCAAAACCAAGATCGAAGGCGTGACCCTCGGGGTGGGGGTTGACGATCGTGATGGTGCCGGCCAGCCCATTACACCGCGTGGGCGGCAGGGGGATGTGGTCGCGGTCCTCGTAGACCCTGATAAACGGACGGGGCTTGTTGTCGACGATGACGACGTCCTCGAAGGTGATGCCGCCGTACTCGCTGAACGCCGGCGACTGGCCCTCGATGTAGATGGGCGCGCCGCCCCAGGGCGCGTCGTCGGTGTGCGTGTCGCGCAGCACGGTGCGCGTCAGCTTGACAGAGGTCGTCGACGGGGCGCTGAAGATGTACACGCCGATGCCGCGGACCTGCTCGATGACCGAGTCTCGGATCTCGATGGTCGTCTTCGGGCCGACATCGCCGAAGCCCGAGAGCGCGACGCCGGTGCCGCCGGTCGCGGTGTTGGTGATGCGCACGCGGTCGAGCAGCACATCGACCGGGGGCGCGTCGGGCCCAAGGTTCCGCAGGTACATGTGGACGCCCGACGAGTACTGCTGGCCGCGGTTGTTGACGAACGTGCAGTCCCGCGCCACGCAGCCGACGATCCACTCGTCGGCCTGGTCGGGCTCGAAGTCGATGCCCGACATCGGGTCGGTGCCCCAGGTCGCGCCGATGTCCTCGAAGTGGCAATTCTCGACGAGGAGACCATCCACGGAGATCACGCTGATGCCTTGGCGGCGGTTGTCAACGAACGTGCAGTCGCGGATGGACACGTTGCGGCTGGGCACGTGGTCGGGGGCGCGCAGCCAGTTGCCGGCGACGTAGATCCCGTCGCCCCCGGCGAGCGTGATGGTCAGGCCCTGGATGGTGATGTCCTGGGCGGCGACGAGGTCGATCGCGTGCCGCCATTCGCCGTCGAGGTAGGCGGCATCGACGCCGTTCTGCATGCGGATGGTGGCCCCGTATCCGCAGATCGTCACGCCGCGGGCCTGGATCACGCGGATGAGGTCGTCGCCGCGCCGCGAGAAAGCGCCGACCCTGGCGACGAGCTCGACGCCCGGCTCGAAGACCAGCGTCACGTCGTCGCGGTTGATGAACAGCGGCCCGGTCAGCCACGGCTGGCCGACGTTGGGGATGACGACCGTGCACGCGTCGCCGTCAAGGGCGGCCTGGATCGCGGCCGTCGCGTCGCCGGGCACGAAGCTGACGGTCTGCACGCCGGTGCAGCTCGGGCCGCTGGTTGGCCCGGGCTCGCACACGGGTCGTTGAGTCTGCGCAAGCGCCTGGCACGCGAGCGCCGCCAGCACGGCCGCGATAAGGGATCCGGATCTCATGGCGCGACCTCCTGCGCTCAGACTATCAAGAGATCGCCGGCGTTGCAAGGGTGAATCCCCGCGTCACGGTCGGCCTGCGGAGCGGAACTACGCCTACCTCAGCACCGCGATGTTCGGCAGGTTCCGATACCACCCGTCGTAATCGAGCCCGTACCCAACAACAAACGCATCGGGCACGTCGAAGCCCACGTAGTCGGGCGTCATGTCGACGGCGCGCTCGACTTCCTTCCGCAGCAGCACGGCCGTGCGGACGCTCGCCGGATTGGTCGCCGCGACGAGGTCGCGAACGGCGGCGAGGGTGCGGCCGCTGTCGAAGATGTCGTCGACGATAAGCACGTGGGCGCCCGACAACGAATCGGTCGGGCCCGAGCCGAGCGTCACGCCCTGGCTCGTCGTTGCCCTGCCGGGGTAGCTGGAGGCCTCGATCAGCTCGAGCCGCAGGCGCATGGGCATGGTGCGGACGAGGTCGGCGGTGAAGACCAGGGCCCCGGTCAGCACGGGCACGACGACGAGGCGGTCGGCCCCGGTCGTCAGTTCCAGGTCGCTGGCGATCTGGGTGCCCATCTCGGCGACGCGCGTGGCGATCCGCGTGCGGTCGATCAGGATGCGCTCGATGTCGCCCTGGAAGTCCGGGTGGGAGTCGGCGTGGGCTTCGTCGGGGGTGTCGTGGGGGGGCATGGCGGCCAGTGTAGGGAAACCGGACACGCAGAGACGACGTTGGGCCGGAAGGGGCCGCGTTCCTATCATTTCCATTCGCCTAAAGCACGAGCCCGCACACCCGCGTTCGCCGGGCTGGAGGGGTCGATGGAGAGACTGATGACCCAGGCCACGGCCTCAAAGCTCGCACTCGAAGGCGGCGCCGCCACCTTCGATTCCCCGGTCGCCTTCATGCGTCCCCAGCTCCAGCCTCAGGACGTCGAGGCAGCCCACGAGGTCTTGAAGAGCGGCATGCTGCGTGCGGCGGGCAAGTGCGGCGAGCTCGAGACCCGCTTCGCCGAAGCCAGCCACGCCAAGCACGCCCTGACCTGCGCCAACGGCACGTGCGCGCTACAGCTGGCCTACCGCAGCCTGTTCCAGCGTGGCGACGAGGTGCTCGTGCCCGCGTGGACGTATATCGCCACCGCGAGCATGCTGGTGGCCGAGGGGATGACGCCCGTCTGGGTCGACAGCCTCGAGGACACGATGCAGATCGACGTGGCCGACGCGGCGAAGAAGGTCACCAGCCAGACCAAGGGCATCGCCGCGACGCACCTCTACGGCATGCCCGTCGACGTGCACGCGATCGCCGAGCTCGCCAAGGCCAACAACCTCAAGGTCGTCTACGACTGTGCGCAGGCGCACTTGTCGACCGTCGATGGCGAAGGCATCGGGACGTTCGGAGACGCCTGCACCTACTCGTTCTACGCCACCAAGAACCTGGGCACGGGCGAGGGCGGCATGATCACCGTCAACGACGACACGCTCGGCCATGACGTCGCGCTCCTTCGCAGCCACGGCGAGACCGACAAGTACCTGCACGAGCGCATCGGCTTCAACTATCGCATGAACGACATCACCGGCGCCATCGGCTGCTCGCGCCTCAACCGTTTGCTTGACGAGACCAACGCTCGCCGCAGCGCCGCCGACCACTACGACAAGGTGCTGGGCGGCATTGACGGCATCCTGCCGCCCGGCCGCACCAAGGGCGCCGACTCGGCCTGGCACCTGTATACCGCCAAGCTCGACCTCGATCAGTTCACCTGCGACCGCGACACGTTCACTAAGGCGCTCGGCGCCGAGGGCGTGCCGACGGCCGTGCACTACCCGCGGTCGCTGACGCACCAGCCCGCGTTCAAGGACTACGTGAGCGATCACCCCCCCGTGGCCGAGGCATTGGCGAGCAAGGTCTTTTGCCTGCCCATGCACCACGAGCTTGACGGTGCCACGATCGATCGCATCGGCGAGGCCGTAGCGAAGGTGGCCACCGCGTACCGCCGCTAGGTCGCCGGCAGGATCGATAGCCGCGACCGCACGAACACCTGCTGCGGCTTCGAGCACGGCAGCGTGAGTGCCCGCTCGAAGCACGCGCGTGCCTCACCCGGGCGTCCCGCACGCCTGAGGAGTTCGCCGCGCACTATGCCCGAATGGGCGTAACGATCGAGCGGGCCGATCGCGTCGAGCTCTGCTAGACCTGCATCCATCCCACGATCCATCGCAATCGCAACAGCGCGATTCAGCCCCACCACTGGCCCGGGCTTGATCTCGCGCAGCAGGTCGTAGAGTGAGACGATCTCACGCCAGTTCGTCTCCTCAAAGCTCGCCGATCGCGCATGCACGGCGGCGATGCCGGCCTCGAGGTGGTACGCCGTCAATTCGTCGCCACTGGCCGCCCGTTGCAGGTGGTGGAAGCCGCGGACGATCAGGTCACGATCCCACACTGATCGGTCCTGGTCCTCCAGCAGCAGCAAGGCGCCGTCCGCGTCGCTCCTCGTCTCCAAGCGCGACGCATGAAAGAGCATGAGCGCGAGCAGCGCGTGCGCTGCTGGGCTGGCCGTACGCTCGTCGCGAACGAGCATCGCACCTAGACGGCAGGCTTCCTCAAACCGGTCACGCTGGATGACGTGATCGCCCTCCCCCGCCGAGTAGCCCTCGTTGAAGAGCAGGTACACCGTCTCCAGCATGCTGTGCATTCGAGGTCCGAGCTCGTCGGCTTCGGGCATGTCCATCGAAGCCCCACTGTCGCGGATCGCCCTCTTGGCGCGCACGAGCCGCTGGGCCGCCGCAGACTCGGTTATGAGGAACGCCCGGGCGATCTCTCCCGTACCCATACCGGCAACCAGCTTGAGAGTGAGCGCCACGCGCTGCTCGGCCGGCAAAGCAGGGTGGCAGCACATGAGCATGAGCCGGACCTGTTCGTCCAACTCGCCGTATGCCCTGGCGTACGCGTTTCGCTCGATCCACGCACGCAACTCTGGCTCGTGTCGACGCAGCGTGGCATCTCGTCGCAGGGCATCGAGCGCGCGGCGTCGTGCAACCTGCGTGAGCCATGCCGTCGGGTTGTCGGGCACGCCCTTGAAGCGCCAGCGGCGCAATGCCTCCAGCAACGCTTCTTGGACGACATCTTCGATCAGATCGAGCTTACCCGGCCCGAAGATCGCCACGAGCGACGCCGACAACCTGCCCGACTCGTGCCGGAACAGGTGGTCGACGAGTTCAAAGACGGCGCCCCGTTCAGACGGCATCGATCTGGCGGACATGCGTAGCGCAGCCGTACTTGGCGTGCGGGCTGCTGCGAGCGATCTCGACAGCCTCGTCGTACGACTCGGCATTGACGATGAAGAACCCGCCCAGCACCTCCTTGCTCTCGGCAAAGGGGCCATCGGTCACGGTGACGCCCGTGTCGTTGCGGGTGAGGACCTTGCCGCCCTCATCAGCCAGCTTCTCACCGCCGGCAAGCTTGCCAGCCTGGCCTAGTTGCTGTGCCCAGGCACCGTACTCCTGTACGACCTGTTGCATCTGCTCGGGCGACACGTCGGCGTAGTCGGCGGGGTTATCGAACAGCATGAGCAAAAACTTCGGCATGACGATCTCCTTGCGGGTAGCGCGGCCGCTGGGGAGGTGCGGCCGCTGGGTTCATCAGGTAGACGAACAGGCACGGCCGAAATCGACAACCAAGTCAAAGAAAATCTACCACACTCTTCGCACGCACCATGGCGCGGCTGCGAGCCCGATCAGCACGGCGATCACGCTCTTGACAACCATCCCGGGCAGGAAGGGCAACATGCCCCCCTCGATGGCCCGCTCGAGCGTGAAGCCTCGAACGATGGCCAGCCACGGCACGCCGATGGCGAAGATGACGGCGTGGGCTGCCAGCACCGCTGTGATGATGGCCAGCCAGCCCCTCGGCAATCCATCGGGCCGACGCACGATCATGCCCACGATGGGCTGGCAGGCCACGAAGCCCACGATGTACCCACCGGTCTGTCCCAGGATGACGGCCAACCCCACCGATTCCTCGGCAAACAACGGCACACCCACAACGCCCGCCGCGATATACAGCAGCATGCTCATCGCCCCAGCCCTCGGGCCGAGGCACAGCGCCGCCAACACGACAAATAGCGTCTGCAGCGTCATCGGCACGCCATCGGGCGGCAGCGGCACGCTCACATACGCACCGCCAGCCGTCAGAAGCGCAAAGCCTGGGACGCCCAGCCCCCAGAGCTGAGCCCGCGAGAGCGTGCGATCGTGAGCCTTGCTGACGTCTGCGGCTTTGGTCATTAGAAGCGGATTGTTGGCACGCGTCCGGCTCGCCAACGTCGACCCGGCGGCCTACAGATTGCCTCCCCATCCCGGAGAGGTGGCGGAGCGGTTGAACGCGCCGGATTCGAAATCCGGTATGGCCTTCGGGTCATCGGGGGTTCGAATCCCCCCCTCTCCGCTTTCGGCGAGCGAGCGGCCTTGTGAGCCTGTGAGGGCCGATTCCCATAGCTTGCGCCCGCCCTGAGTTCCAAGTGAGTTCCCAAGACGGGCGTTTTCAAACCTCGGGGTGAGTTCCAGTCGACTCTCTGCTGCGTTGGTCAGCGTTGCTACGCCGTCCCACTGGGCACTTCATCTGTCAGGTCCGTCGTGACCGGATAGCCCAACTCAGTGGCCTAGGGACAAAGTTTTTCTGTCCCGGAGATGGCGCGTCTTCTCGAGGGATCTCCAGCACGCTCGGGACTACAAAGAGCGTTCACGCAGATGGGTGAGCTTCCGGTCGTCAAAATTGACCGCCAAACGTTAAGTATTTGTAAGCAAGTGCAGGAGGTTGACTCTTTCGAGCAATGCCCCAAACAACGACTTCCAAACATGCTCCATGCGGTGTTTGAATTCGGTGCCCAGCTAAGGGCAACCTGCACCGAACGCCGTTTGAAACGCGAGGAAGTCGAAGATCGTGAATCGACCATCGTGGTCGAAGTCGGCACGCGCGTCCATCGCGTCGAAGGCGGTCTGAAATGCGAGGAAATCGAAGATGGTCAGTGAGCCGTCACCATCGAAGTCGGCTTGGCAGCCTTGGCATCCCCATCGCGCGATGGACTGTGAGAGAACGCCGCCGGCAGAGATAAACGGGCCTCCCGCGTAGAGAGCGGCACCGGTGGCTTCGTTGACAGTCGCGAGCGATTCGACCCGCTGATCTGTACCGTCTCCGTCGGGGCCGCTCAGTCTTCGCCACGATGGGCCATCACCAAGTCGCGCGACAAATTGCGCCGGCAGGGGGCCTGCCATAGTGAACCGACCTCCCACGTAGAGCCCGGGCTCGCCATCGTCAATTCGAGACAATAACGCGTGCACCGTACCGTTCACGCCTACCTCGACCACAGTACCGATCGTCACTTCGATCGCAGACCAACGGGACCCGTCCCAACGTGCAATGTTGTTGGCGAGAACGCCGCCTGCGCTCTCGAATTCGCCGCCGACATACAAGGCCGCACCGGTGCCATCGTCGTGTATCGCAAACGCATGCACCGAGCCGTCGACGCCTTCACCTCCGGGGCCGGCCAAGGCAGACCAGTTTTGGCCGTCCCATCTCGCGACGCCGGAGACTGGGTCTAGGCCGGCGAGCGTAAACTCGCCGCCCACGTACAACGCTTCGCCGCTTCCGTCGTCCCACACCGCCAGGGCAAGAACACGATCATTGACGCCCATGTTGTCAGGATCGCCGAGGCCGGAATACGCGGTGCCGTCCCATCGCGCGATACGGTTGACTTCTTGGTCATCAGCCTCGAGAAAGGTCCCGCCTATGTAGATCGCGTCACCAGCGCCATCGTTGTAGGTATCTGCAGCAAGGACTGTTCCGGAGCTCAGGCCGTCTCCGCCCGGGCCGATCATGGGGATCCACCGCTCTCCGGTCCATCGCGCCAGCCGACCACCACGGCCAGGAACGGACGGGTCTCGGAAGTCACCGCCCGCGTACAAGCTCACTCGCAAGCCGTCGTCAAAGACGGTCAACGCCGCGGGCGAGAGGTTTCGCAGTCCGTCATCGCTCGAAAGCTCTTCCCAGCCAGCGCCCGTCCAACGCGAGATCGGGCTGGCAAACAGTCCTTCTGGGTCTATCGTGCGGCTCGACGCATACAGCGCCTCACCGTCGCCGTCGTCGAATACGAACAGCTTAGTCACATCAAATAGGTAGCCCAGGCCGGTCGGAGGCGACAGCTCACCCCAGCCATCGACAGCGGACCACCGTGCCGCAAACAGCGCACGGGTGTCGGCGACGCGCTGGAAGTCGCCCCCAGCGTATAGGGCCGAACCCGAGCCATCGTCGTACTCACCAAGGGCGTAAACGGTCCGGTCGATGTCATTGCCATCGATTCCGCGAACCACCGACCATGCATTGCCGTCCCACCGGCCCATGACCCGGAACTCGCTCGCAACCATGATCTCGGATCCGCCGACATAGAGGGCCGGGCCCGTGCCATCATCGAACACGCGTGCGGTCTGGATGGCACCAGAGATGCTGCCATCGGCACCCACGGCTTCCCACCGAGTTCCATCCCATCGAGCGACACTCCGAGCGTCGGGCCCACCTTCGACGCGATCGAAGCGCCCCACCGCGTAGAGCGCCTGGCCACGCCCGTCATCGAAGACTGCCAGGCCATTCACACGTGAATTCAGGCCGACCTGGGTGCCCCCGCCACCAACCTGGCCGGGCAGGGCCGACCACCGAGCGCCGTCCCAGCGGGCGATCTGGTTGACGAACACGCCGCCAGCCTCGGCAAAAGCGCCACCAATGTAGAGGTCACCGCCGAACGACTCGATCGCGAGGACCTGGCTCGTCGTCCCGGCCAAGCTCCCCGACCCCAATGGCGTCCATCTATGGCCATCCCAACGCGCGATGTTGTTCACCTCGACGCCGTCGGCCTGTCTGAACGTGCCGCCCGCGTACAAGGCCGGCCCCGTCCCATCGTTGTGTACCGCCAAGGCGTACACATCGCCGTCGAGACCTTCGCCGCCCGGTCCGACGAGCGCTGACCAGCGTTCACCATCCCAACGCGCGATGTTCTCCGCTCGAGCAGAGCCGGCGAAGTTGAAGCCACCGCCCACGTACAGGGCCGGGCCCGAGCCATCGTCAAACACCGCCATGGCATGGACGATACGGTCGACCCCGGGGCCCCTCAGGCCGGACTCTCCAACGGGATGCCAGCGCGTGCCATCCCAGCTCGCGACGTAGCTCGCGAATCCCGATCCGGCCTTGCGGAACCAGCCGCCCGCATAGAGGCGTTCTCCGGTCCCGTCGTCCCAGGTTGCCCAGCATGTCACGCGCTCGTCGAGACCTTCGAGCGTGAAGAGCTCGGGGGTCCACTCGGCATCGCACGCCTGACCAAGAGCCCCCCGTGTCACAGCGACGCCAATCACAACACACAACGCAAATCGGAGCATCTGGCGGATCATGAGTAGTGCCTCCCATCGGGATACAAGCGAAAGGCAGCGTGGTTGCACCGGTTTGCCAAGGAGTCATCTGCGATTTTGGGCTCAGCAAGCCGGCGACCCCAAAATCAGGTCTAACGACTATCACAGGACGCCGCATTAGTCCGTGTACCGTGAGGCATGTACCTGAGCACTTGGACAACCTCGACTTTCGCAGGGCCGAAGAGTTCTGATCACAAGGGGTAACCGACCGAACTTGCAGACTCCCGATTTGGCCATGTGGTCGAAGTGGGTCGCCTCATGCGCAGGGTACTTGGCCTCAGATCGGTTTGGTCCCTGGGGTGGGCGGCAGGTTTCTCGACGGGATCACTCAACGCCGACGTGTCGCAATCTCTCCGCGGGCGTATGGACGTAGCATTGCCGCTTGACGGGTGACGACTAAGGAGTAGAGCATGCCACGAGGGACTCTAAAGAGACATGGCTTGTGTTCGTCGATCATGCTCGGCCTCTTAGCTCTGGCGCTCACGGGGTGTGCTACCAGCCAGAGGCGGTCGACCACGAGTCCAGAATTGGCAGAGTGGGAGGCAAGCCTGGAGAGTGATTTGCGGGAGAGTGTAGAAACTCTTGCCAGTGACTTTGCTTCTCGAAGCGTGCGATCGCCGGAAGTTCTCGAAGCGGCGGCAACTTGGCTGGAGTCACGTCTGACTTCTATGGGTCATGACGTTCTAAGCGATGCATTTGAGCTGAGTCACAGTAGTGGACCATCAGTGCCAGTCCGCAACCTCGTTGTCGAGGTTCCAGCAATTGAGAGCAATGACCGCTGGCTCGTCATTGGCGCACACTTTGACACCGTAGAAAACACGCCCGGAGCAGACGACAACGCATCAGGCGTCGCCGGGGTCCTGGCCCTCGCTGACTGGTTTCGTACACGACCACAACGGATCGGGCTGCGTTTCGAGCTCTACGCGAACGAGGAGACGCTATTCGGCGATCTCAATCAGCGAGGGAGTGCACGGCGTGCCCAGGCTTCCGTCGATGCTGGCGACGACGTTGTGGGCGCGATCATCCTGGAGATGATCGGCTATTACAACGATAGTCCACCATCCCGAACGGCCAGAGCTTTCGCTGGACAACTCGGAGTGTCCCTGCCACGCAATAACCGATTTCTTGCCGTCGCAAGCTGGAGTACGGCGTCGGGGCTCGCAGAGCGGATCTCAGAGTCATGGCGAGGGCCCGTTGACGTCGTGTCGGTGCTTACGCCAGTGGGCGAACCAACGACGGTTCGCTCGGACCACTACGCATACTTGCAGATCGGCGTGCCTGCAGTCATGCTCACCGACACCGCCGAGTTTCGAAACCCGAATTATCACGGTCCGGCAGACACTGCAGAGTCGCTGGACTACGCCAGCATGGCGTCGGCGGTGCGCTCCTTGCGTAGTGTGATTGAGGCAATCTCCACAGACCCCACGATCACCATGGGGTCCGGCGCACAGGCGACAGTTTTCGGCGAAGATGTTGCACTATTCAACGGAAGCCAGGAAACCGCCACCATCCTCGTCGGAACACGGTCTGTGACGCTTGAACCCGGCGAAACGGCGGAAGCGCGGCTAACCGTGGGCGGAGTCGTTTCCATCCTTGAGGTGGGTTCGCTAACGGTCGGAGCAGAGACCGCGGTGTTCAGGGCCGAGCGGGCCGCTCCACCAATCCGCGTTACCGTTCCTGGGGAAATGGGGGCCGGGCTGTACACTCGTGGCAGCGCAGCCGACTACAACCGTGATCCGGAAGGCCGCCTTGCTCTCAACATCGATGGCGTTGTAGTCCACATATCTCCAAGAGCACCAAGCCACATCGATGAAGATCAACGGCCCTTGCGATAGTCACTGCTGGTCAGCAGCTCACCACGCCAAAGTGTTGGCGACTGGACCGCCGCACGACCGTGCACTCAGGCCTACGCCGTAACAACCTGCTCGGCGACACCTTTGATGTGCGCGAGCCCATGGAAATTCTCGGGCTTTGCCGGGCCAACAACCGACTCGATCCACGCCCAGTCTGTGCGATCGAGTATCCCAGGATCCAGGCCGTCGAGTTTCGCGATGAGCTTTGAGTGTGCGAGTGCTTCGTTCGCCATTGCGCAATCGTGAATCGACGTGAGCGTGGACGGATCCTCCAGCCGGGACCCGGGGATCGCAATCCCATCACGATCAAGTGCTGCAAACGCGAGCACGATGCAAAAGGCGATGGAGCAGAACGGATTGAGGAGAGCCTCGTCGTCGCGGATCGCTTCGATGACACGCAGGGCATCGTGCGATCGGCCCATGCGTAGCAAGACGCGGGCCCGCACGGTGCCCATTTGGACTCGCAGCACACCCTCGATCTTCGACCACTCATTGGTAGCCGTGAGAGCACGAACAAGGTCGCCGAGCGACTCATGAACATGGGCGATATTCGCATCCATGCTCTGGACGCTGATCGTATCTTCGACCTCTTGGTAGAGCCGCCTCGCTTCGCTCCAGTCCTCAAGAGCTGCTTCCAGCACCGGTCTCGTAAGCGACGGACCGCCGAGCCGACACGCGGCCCGGAGATTCAGGCCCGCAGCCCGGTGCACCTGCTTGGTCGCCAGCGTCAGGCACCGATCGGTCCAGTACTTCGCCGCATCAAGCTCGCCGGTGACCAGGGCGCCGGTAGCGGCCCACCGGGCGAGGGGGACGCTCGAGATTTCCTCGACGCCCGCGAGGCGCCGCTCTAGCGTGGCGGCCATCGCGCTGACGTCCTGCCAGCGGGTCGGCTGCAGGCACGCCGGCACGAGCAACTCAATGACCCTCGTCGCGAGCTCGGGCAGCTGCCGGCTGCTCGCGTGCTCCACGGCTAGATGCAAGGCGGTCATGTGGTCGTGCACGTCGAAGCCTGCGAGAGCCTCGTGATTATCGACGCGCGGCAGCCGCGCGATGAGCGCATCGACCATGCACACGTATGCCGCCAGGTCACGGTGCACGCAGGCCCGCTGGGCTCTTCGCGTGATCACGAATCGCTCTTCGACCCGGTCGATCATCCAGTGATCGACGGCGACCTCGAGCACCCGTTCGATCTCGGCGCTTGTGAGGCCGCCCAGGCCGGACACGTCTTCGAGCGCGAACCGCTGTGGCAGGATGGCCAGCCACGCGAGGTGGTCCGGGGCGAGCAGTTGGGCAGCGCGATGCACACGCCCCTCCCAGGTTTTGTCCTCGTCGGCGGAGAACGACAGCTGGTGCATGCGGAGGCGTCCGAGCAGATCCCCCGGATCCCGGTCGCATAGCTCGCGGCCCAGGGCGACGAACCACCGGGGCGTGCCATCACCCATTCCAAGCACGGTGATGAGCTGGACCAAGTGCGTGCCCGACAGGAGGGCCATGGCTCGTTCCCGAGGCAACTCGTCGACGACGAGCTGCCACGCATCGCTCGCACCCAGGTCTTCGGCACCCTGGATCGATGCCGCATCGAACCGGACCGGCTCGATCGACTCGACGATCCCTCCGATCGGTCCCACGGGCCGTTCGGCGAACGCGATCAGCTTCAGATGGCCGCATTGCTCCAGAATCGTCTCGATCTGCTCCATCGCCGGGGTGCTCGGGACGCCATCGACGTCGAGCACCAGCACCTGGACGTCGTCGCGGATGTGATCAAGCAGGTCCGCCCGCGTCCTGCCCGGATCGGCATTCTGGACGGCCCCGAGTGCTTGCCAGAGCTCCCAGGGTTGGCACTGATCGAGCAGGGGAACGAATCGCACCAGCGTGCCAAGGTGGCCGTGCAACCGGGCGAACACGTGCATCGCCAGGGTCGACTTGCCCACGCCGCGTGGCCCGATCAGCGTCTGGACCCGGGCCCCTTCGGCCAGACCATCGATCACTCGATCCGCTCCACGCGACTGACCGCTCGTTAGCGGTGGCGGCGCCGCGCTCGGCTTGGCGTTGCCGGAGATCGGGGTGCGATCGGGATGGTCCGGCGAGAGCAGTGCCGTGGCAGGCACGCGGAGCTTGCGGGCAAGCGCGAGCAGCTCCGTGCCGACCATGGACCGGGTTTTGCCCGCCTCGATCTTGCGGTACTTCTCGCTGGAGAAGCCCGCGATGCCGGCGACCAGCTCGGCCATCGTGCGTGGACCGCGCAGGTGCCTGAGCCGTGCCGGATCGACTGGATAGCTCGCCGTCGGCTCGATCGCCGCATCGCGCGACCGAGCCCCGTTGGGTACCGGTCGCGTGAGCATGGGTCTCGCCACTCGATTGTCCGGTTCTTGTCCCATTCCTGTCCGGTTGCGGGGGCGAGTGCCACGCGAAGATCGTCATCGCACGAGTTGGTTCGCCCGCACTTCGCCCCAACAGCCCCAGGAGCACGACGAGCATGGACAAGCTGAGACCAAGGACAATCCCACACGATGCTCTGGATCTGCGCCCGGTTCCCTTGGGTTGCCTCCCGATCCGGTCGCTCCAGCCCCGGGCCTGCGAACTTCCACAGCTTCAGATGCCCTACAGGGGCCCGGCCAGGTGTGCCCCCACCCGGCCGGGCCATCTCCTGTTCTCCCTCCGGGCCACAGGGGGACCCACGCATGCGTTGGCGTAGGCACCAGAAAGCCGAGCCCCCACGCCCCGGCTTCGACCTCGACCAACCCATGCTCTCCTTCAACCGCCGCAAAGACGGACTGAGTGTGCGCGACATCTTGGGCGGGGGTGTGTTGGTGATGGGTGATAGCGGCTCGGGCAAGACCTCGGGCGTGCTGGCCCACCTGGTGGGCTCGATTCACGCGCTGGGGTGCTCGCTGGTGCATGTCTCGGTCAAACCGAGCGATCCGGCGTATTGGACGGCCCTCGCCCAGAGCTGGGGCCGGCCGGTCCGGCGGGTCGCCATCGGTCAGGACCGGTTCAACCCGCTCGCGTACGAGCAGTTCCGCAGCGACGCCGGGGGCGGCCTCGTCGAGGACATCACACGCCTGGTCACGCTGCCGCTGCGACGCCAGAGCGGCGCCGGCGGATCCGGAGTCGATGGCTTCTGGCGGGCCGACGCCGAGCGGTATGTGCGGCACCTTGTCACGATCTTCGTGATCGCCGAGTTGCCGCTCAGCTATCGGCTGATTTACGAAACGCTCCAGACACTCCCGACGAGCGAGGACGAAGTCGGCGACCCGACCTGGCAGGAGCGTTGTCCGGCGTTTCGGGCCTTGGAGGCGGCGCAGGACCGGACGCTCTCGACGATCGAACACGCCGATCTCGAGACGGCGGCGCAGTTTCTCCTCTGGACCGTTCCGACCACGCCCGATCGCACGCGGGCGTCGACGGTCGCGACGATCTCGTCGGCCCTCGATCCACTTATCCGCGGTCCCATCGGCGAGGCGCTGTGCGGCGCGCCAGACACGTGGCGACCGCATGAGTGCTTCTCTCGATCGCCGGTGCTCATCTTCGATGCGCCCTTGCAGGTCTTTGGAGCCGTTGGGGCCACGATCCAACGCATCTGGCTCACCGCAATCCAACGGGCCATCCTGCGGCGATCGATGGACGGCGCTTCCCGACCCATGGTGCTCATCGCCGACGAGTTCCAGGAGTTTCTTGACCCAGAAGACGACCCGGCGTTCATGCGGACGGCACGCGATCGCATGGGCTGCATGGTGCTGGCGACCCAGTGCGTGGGCAACATCCGCGCCGCGTGCTCGGGTGGTTCGGATCCACGTGCCGCGGCCGAGGCGATCCTGGGCCTGCCGGCGGTCAAGTTCTTCGGCGCAACCTCGGATCCCGAGACGCTGCGCTACGCCGGCGAGGTGTTCGCCAAATCCTGGCAGGCCCGAGTCAGCCATGGAACGTCCGAACGCGAAGGTGGCAGCGCGAGCCCGGGCAGCGCGTCCGGCGGACGCAACGCCAACTTCTCGCTCGACCTGCACGACGACGTGCCGGCCATCGATCTGCTCCGGCTTGCTCGCGGCGGACCGGCAACCCGCTGGCATACCGAGGCATTCTGCTCGGTCTCGGGTCGGACGTGGCAGGCCACCGGCCGCCCATCGATCAAGGTCGCCTTCAGTCAGTACCGGCCGTAGCCGGCCGCACGAATCTCAAGGTCTCATTACACCAACTCCAGGAGTCAATCGATGCAGGACCAGGAATTCAGCGTGATGGGATCGCTGAAGGAGATCCAGGCCAACACGCAGGCCCTCAACTCGGCCGGCAAGGCCGTGTTCATGTTCGGGCAGGGTATCGTGTCGCTCCTTCGGCTAGGCACGGCGTCCGCTGGGGCCTGGGCGCTCTGTCTGATGCGATGGCGAGTGGGCATCGCCGTCGCGCTTTGGCGGTACCCGCTGGCGTTGGTCATCCTCAGCTTCGCGTGCTCCCTGTATCGCGAAACGCAGTGGTCAGGGCCGCTGGCCATCTTCCAGAACCTCGTCTTCATCTCGATCGCGTGCCAGGCGATCATTGCGATCGTCCGGTTCTTTCGGGGATCGAAGCGCCCCGTCCACTCGCAGGACCTCGGATGGCCGCATGCCCTGCTGTCCCCGGTCTGGCAGCGTCTGTTCGGACGGACCAGCAATCCGGGGCTGGCCGCGACTCTGATCGGCGAACCGGCCCTCGTCCTTGTGGTTGCGATGGTCGCATTAATCGTCGAACGGACCATGCTGCCGGCCCCCTACGGCCTCTGGCCAATCAGCAGCGTGCTGATCCTCGTCGCCTTGTGCATGGTCGCCGACGCGGGGCTGATCCTTGCGCGGACACGGCTCGAGATCATGCAGCTCACCGACCGAGAGCTCGAGCAGCAGTCGATCGCCGACACGATGGCCGGAGAGCGGGCGGCCGCCCAGCAACGTGAGGCGGAGGGTGTCGCGATGATCCCGGCCAATGCCGAACGCGACAAGGTGTCGGTGAAGATCCTCCGGTGGTGACTATGAGCGAGACTCCACAAGACAACAGACGCGTGCGTCGCCGGCAGATCGGTCGCGACGAGATCGAATCGGCCGTCGATGCCGATCGTTTCCCGCCGATCCTGACGCCCGACGAGGCCGCCAGGCTGCTACGCATCAGCAAGTCCACCGTGTACCACATGGTCAGCCGCGGCGATCTGAAAGGCTCGGTCAGGCGCGGCAAGCCGCTGCGGTTCTGGCGGGACAGGCTCATCCGCGAGTACTTCCGAGGCTGATCGTTCCACTGGCGACGCTGCCTTCACGGCCCGCTTCATCGATGGCACGCTCGGTCATCCTTGAACACACGCTCAAACCACCCACAACGGACACGCCATGAAGTTCGTCGATCGCGAGGTGGTCGATGGTACTACCGTGACCATCGGCCGCAAGGTCCAGTACCGCAAGACCGAGCTGGGACGAGAGCAGCGCGTCTCGCAGTCCTACTCGGCCGAGTACGTCGAGGCGGGCAGGCGCCGCTTCCAGGGCCTGGGCACGCCCAACAAGCGCGAGGCCCGGCGCCGGGCTATCGAGATCCAGCAGCGTCTGGACGCCGGAGAGCAGCGGACACCGCCAGCCCGTGCGACCATCGATCAGCTCATCGACCGTTACGAGGCCTTCAACCGAGATCGCGACCTGGCACCCAAGACGCTCGCCAAGTACGCCGCCGACCTCGACAAGCTGCGGCGGTTCTGCAAGGAGACTGGCCTTACTCGTGCCGACCGCTTCGACGAGGCGGCCTACGCCCGCTTCGGGGCGTGGCTCCGCGAGCAGGTCCACAAGCAGGGCACGGGCTACGCGCCCAAGTCCAACTACACGACGCTGACGGTCTGCAAGCAGATGTTCAAGTGGGCCTGGCGACAACGCCTCGCCCCGACGACATCTCTGGCCAGCACCCGACTACCCACCGCCAAGCCGAGGTCGCAGCCGTGCTTTACAACCCAACAGGTCGAGACGATGCTGGAGCGGGCGGAAGGCCTACCGTGTGCCGCCATCGCGATCCTGGCCTACACCGGGCTGCGCGTCGGCGAGCTCGAGCAGCTGCAATGGGCCGACGTGCACCTGGACATGGGCGAGCTCGGCATGATCCACGTACATCGTGGTGGCTCGGCTGGAGTGACGAAGGACCGCGAGGCGCGGTTCGTCCCTGTGCATCCGCAGATCCGGGGAGTGCTCGACGAACTGCCGAGGGTCGATGACCTCGTGCTGCCGGAGCTCAGGGCCCGGACGCTCCTCGCCCAGATCAAGCGGCTGTGCGGCGAGCTCGGATTCGGGCGCAACTACAAGACCCACTCGCTCCGCCACCACTTCGCCAGCATGTGCGCGAATTCTGCGATCCCCTACCGCCTGGCACTGGCCTGGATGGGCCACAGCTCCAGCAGCGTCCTCGACCTCTACTACCACCTGCACGACGCCGAGAGCGAGGCAGCAATGATCCGGATGGCGGAGGATCGGGGGAGTCGCTAACCGGTCTCTCCGGGATTAGCATGGCGTGCCCGGTAGCGGTAACGCTCAAGACGATGCAGCTCGCGGGCAATGAGGCCCGACACGCCAACCGGTACCAGCAGGTAGAGGAGTTGCACGACAACGACATCGTGCCGGAGCAGTACCGCCAAGGCAATGCATGCGACCAGTGAACCCGTCGCGGCCAGTGCGACGGCGAGCACGGACTCTCGTCCGGTTCGCCCCCCCACCGTTTCACCTCGGCTCGGATGCGACGACTGGAAGGCGAGCAGAGTCTCGCCTGCGATCTGGTTCACGTGCCGCTCGATCTGTTCGATTCGCCGTAAGGCGTCCTCGAACGACCGGGCATGGTTGATCGTGGTGCGGACCAGCCAGAGCACGGCGATCGGCAGGACGATCAGCACAGTAGCCTGAACAGCCATCGGTGCGACGAACGCGCCACCGAGTGACATAGCCAGCGCGGTGCCGGCCACCGGCACCCGGCGGTCCAGGGCGGCCATGCGGAACTGGGCGAGCGTGTAGAGGGCCCGGTACTCCTCCAAGAGGACATCGGTACGGTCGCGCTTGTCGAGATTGGATCGGGCTGCCATCCGCTCCGGTGTATCACACCCGGGCGGGCTCGTAAAGAGCTAGCGACGACGGCGTCGCAGCTCGATCTCCGGTATCAGCTCGGACGGCTGGACCTGGAGGGCCTGGGCAAGCTTCTCGATGGTCTCGAGCGTCGAAGACCGCTTGGCACGCTCGATCATGGTGATCGCGGTTCGGTGTAGCCCGGCGCGGCTCGCCAATTCCTCCTGGGAGAGCTCTAGCGCTTCACGCCGCTCGCGCACCATCTTCCCGAACGCAATGACAAACCCGCCCTTGGCCACGGCGAACAGCGTGGGACAAAGGTGACTAGAAGTCTACCGACTGATCGTTACCATACTATTCGTGACATCTAGGAGGAGCCATGTCCACCGTATTCGAACTCGATCCCATTGCCGTCTCGCCCAGCCGCCCCCAACCGCCCTCAGGTTCGATCGTCCTCAAGGACCTGCTGGACGCCGCAGGCATAGTCATGGAGAACCTGCAGTCACGCTCAGCCAGCCCTTGCGCCGCCCTCGGCCGCGTCCGTGGCACAGGGCGTGGCGTCTCGTTCTCCAGCTTGATCGCCCGGCTGGAGGCCGATCATCCGGTCGAGGTCCGATTCCCGTTCGAGGGCAGCGACCACGTGGGTGGCGGCGTCTGGCGCGGCGACGATCTGATCCATCCACCACGTACCGACGCCCTCGCCAAGCTGCACTGGAAGCCTGGTGCACGGGACCTGCCCATGCACACCCACGAGCACTCAGACCGGTTCATCGTCGTGCTCGGAGGCCGAGGGTACTTCCACGTCTCCGACGAGCCCCTCGAGGACTTCACGGGTGGTTCGGTCCGCACCATACCCGCTCGCGAGCGCGACGTGTTTGCCTTCACTCGCGGCGTCGTGCACACGTTCAGCACCGAGGAGCATGGCATGACGCTGCTGTCCTGCCAGCTACCGTTTCTGCCGTTAGATGATCCGAAGCAGTACACGCTGCCCGAGGTCCGATGGACCGCGCAGCGTCAACCCGCGGATTCAGGTGTGGATGTCGTGTTCGAACCAGTCTGGCAGAAGCTGTGCTGGCAAGACCAGTGACCGAACCAACCTATCGTTCCTCTTTGCAGCCGCATCGGTTTAAGCCAAGAGCATCTGAAAGCCGAGAGTTTTAAAGAGGAGCGCATGGATAAGCCTGACAGTCTTCGAGTGGCCGTGATCGGCGGTTCGTACGGCGGGCTGTGCACCGGCTTAGCGATGCGTTGCATCGGTGCGGACGTGCACGTGTACGAGCAAAGCGATCAGCACGACCGTATCGGCGGCGGCATCGTCGTACAACCGGACTTCGCCGAGTATCTGGAGGCCTTCGGATACGCGAGACCGGAGGCGGTCGCGGTCGCCACCAAGAAGCGCCAGTTCTTGAATCGGGACGGAACGACCAAGGCGACTGCACGAGATGGCGTGTTCTACACCGGCTGGGATACCGTGCTCCGAGCGCTTCGCCAGAGCATGGATCCCGCGCGGCTGCACAGTGGTCATCGGTTGGCATCGCTCCGACAGACAGACACTGCGGTGATCGCAGCGTTCGAGGATGGAGTCGAGGAGAGCTTCGATCTGGTCGTCGGAGCGGATGGGATCGGTTCGACGGTCAGGGGCATCGTCGACCCGGATACTCATCCGTGGTACGCCGGCTACGTTGGGTTTCGAGGGCTCGTCCCGGAGTCCGATCTGTCTGCGGATCAGCTCGACCAGCTTCGAGACTCATTCACGCTCTTTGACTATCCGCACTCCCACATCTTGTCCTACTTGATTCCGGGAGAGCGGGGCGAACTCGACGAGGGGCATCGCCGCTTCAATTGGGTGTGGTACGTCGGCGTGCCAGCGTCCGACCTGTCCTCATTGCTCATCGATCGGCGTGGACGCCAGCATCGGGCTTCGATCGGGCCTGGCGACATGACGCATCGGTGGGTCAGCTGGCTTCGCAAGAAGGCAGAGAAAGACCTGCCTCCACAACTTGCCGGCGCCGTAGCCGCAACGTCAGAACCATTCGCACAGTGCATCTTCGACCTCGCCGTTTCGAAGATGGTTCATGATCGTGTGCTGCTGCTCGGCGACTCCGCGTTCCTCGTCCGCCCGCACACGGCTGCTGGCGCCTCGAAAGCAGCCGCAGACGCAATCGCCTTGGCACACGCGATCGAGGACCGCGGCCTGAACAACGCAACGCTCGACGGATGGGAGCTCCAACGCATGAGCGTCAACCACCAGATCGCAGCCCGCGGCCTGAGGATCGCGGCCCAAGGTGGCCTGGGATCCTGACGTATTCGCACGTAAGGGCCTGAGGGCGAGCAGCGAAGATTGTTCTAGTTCGCCTCGTCGCCGCGTCGAGCGGTCCAGACCTTCCAGAGCGACTCGCCCGGCCCGCTCCGCCCTCGGATCATCTTGCCCGCCAGAGGATCAACAAGGATCGAGCTCGGTGGTGTTCGGCAGGTATGCCGCATCGAACATTGGTGTTGGGCGGTGGGCTGCCGACCAGGTCCTGATGTGCTCGCTTAGCGCGAGCGGTACCAAGAATTCGTGGGTGATGCCCCGCACTTCACTGATCCGAACGAGCATGGTCTCGGTGGGGTACACCATCAGTACCGGGCCGCTCCATTCGTACATCGTCGAGAGGGTCCGATCGGTCTCAATCTGCAAGCTCAGCTCACTCTCGAGGCGTCCCTTGCTCGCAAGCAGGCAGATGCCAAGCTCGCCGATGATCGGGACCAGAAGATCGCGCACGTTGTCGAGGTTATGCTTCGTCGTGAAAGTGATGAGCAGGCCGTCACCACCGTGCTCGAGCGCAAGCCGCATCGCGTGGGCCACCACGGACTTCAGATTCTCGCGAGACGCTCTATCGAAAGCGGGCGTGATGAAGCGTGCTCGTCGATCCTGCATGCTCGATCGTACACCTAAGTAGGTGGGATCGGACGGCATTTGCACGGGTGTTGGATGGAGATGATTGGTGTTGACTCGACTTGCTATGGCGGTGACGGGCACTTCGGGCGTCCTCGTGCCCAGCGAGTGCACGATCTGGAGCTCACGGGTGGAGGCTGGCTCGGAGCCCACAAGAGCAAGCGGGCCCCTGCACGCAGCGGGCCCGCTGGCCGACCGTCACCCCGGGTGCCGAGCACCCGACAGGGAGAACAAGGTGACGCGTCTTACCCAGTTTACCGCGGAGCGTCGCAAGAGCGGCCCCTTGGTCGCGCAAGCCCTTGGGAACTCTGAATCCGAGCATAACGCAGACGACCGCGGGCTCGCCGGTGTGGCAAGCCCGCGGCCCTCGTGGCTCCCGCGACGTACGAACGGGGCTATACGCGCCGCGGTGTGTTGAGCCGCGGAGTGTTACACGAGTTGCACCCGAGCTGTCCTGAGATCACCCGGGCTGCCGCTGCTGGCCGGCCCGCCCTTGGAGCCGCAACCGGCCAGCACGCGGACAGTTCTCCCTCGGCCGCGAGCGTAGCCACAACGCGCAGTTTGTGCGCATCTAAATTTCAGCCAATCTTCTTGAAGCACATGATCGAGTTGGGGCCGGCACGCCGCAAGCGACATTGCCGACCCCGGATCGACGCCCCGGGAGACAGGCCGGGAGCATCGAAATTCGGATTCGCTCACCCCGGCATCGAGGCAAGCGGCACTCTTCTTCGAGTTGTTGCGCACCGTCCGTGCAGACGGCCAGGTCGGTTGCACGGCATTCTGCACTTCAGTCCGACGCGGCCGGGCGTTCGGGGAGCGGGAACCAGAAAATCCACACGCCCTGGGGCACGGGATAGGTCTGGCGGAATCGATAGAGCCGGTAGTCTGCAGCGTCTTCACCGGCTCGACCGAGCACTTCGGCAAGGATTGATGGCGCCGCGTCAAGATCGGGGCAGCCTGCCAGATCGATGCCCGTGCCAAGAGGCATGATCTCTACCGGCTGGTCGAGCGGCGAGGGGATCGAGGACGGCGGGCCGCTGATGTTTCGCGGATCGATCTCGGTAACCATCGTTTGCACCAAGAGCGGCGGATCGGCATCCGGGTACGCGTCTTGGTGGAGCAGCAGGTCCGCCACGAGGACTCCCGATCCCATCCTGTTTGAGGCTGCGTAGTGGGTGTAGTCATCTTCGTCGGTGCGGTAGCGCGGAGACAACCGTCCAGCCCGCTGGCCAAAGACGAAATCGCCGGGCCGGTTGATCGACGGCGCATCCGGTGGGCACCAGAGCGTGCAGTTTCGGCCGCGACGCTCGATTTTCATTGCCTTGGTGTCGATGGTCGTGAATTCGGACAAGATGTAGTCGCCGAGGTCGTCCGAAGCCGTGCCGTCGAGCGTGGTCAGGTTCCAATCCTCGCCATCACCGGCTTCTGACTGGGGCATGGTTGTCACGAGCACCCGGTGGGCCAGGTCCTGCCGAAGCCGACGGAATCCGAAGATGCCGGCGGCCCTGGCGCGGAGGATGGCATCGTGGCCGTCAGGAGCTGGCCGCAACAGTGTCACGCTGTACGACACGTCGGCAGCAAAGCCGTTCAGGTGCGATGTGGCCTGGGCAAGCATGCGTCGGGCATCACGATCAGCGGCCATCTTGGCCTGTGGCACGCTGTGGCACAGGGCGGCCCGCAGGCCGTTGCGGCCGTCGGGGAAGCGATCAAGCAACGCGCCCATTGCGCCCGCCGCCTCAAGTAGCGGTGCTCCGCTTTCGGTTCCCTTGCCAAGTGAAGCCGCGGCCGCCGCAAGCTTCTGCAGCCCCGGAGGCGATGGGCTCTCATGGAGTGCCTGGAACGGATTCTCGATCGTCAGCAGCCGCTGGAGCTTCCACGCGAGCCCTCGGTCGATGCCCAGTTGGGCCGTTGCCACCTTGAGAGGGAGTTCGGCGATTGATGGCCCGAACGAAGACCTGATGCACTCAAGCAAGTGGCGACCGGCGTGCTCGATATCGTCGTCAGATGCCCAGGATTGTCTTTGGAGAGAGGATCCCACGCTCGAATCATGCCTCGAAATCGCAAGGAGTCAAAGAGTATTTTTAAAATACGATATTTGTAGGAACCACACTAGAGTACCCAGCGAAGGATTAGCAACTCGATCAAGCGAACGGGTAACACACCGGATCCCAGAAGGAGAGAGACATGCCGTACAGACGCAACCACCGAATCACAGCTGCCGCCCTCGGCATGATTGTGCTCCCAGCCCTCGGCCTACTTGCCACCAGCACGGCGACCGCCCAGGAGACTGTCCTGTTGGATGACTTCGACGCCGACAACAGCGATGAGCTGTTCGGTGACCAGGGACTGATCGCCATCTTCCGAGGTACGCTGCCGCTCCTCATTCAAGATGACGCCTTCGTCTCCGGCGACGATGTTGGTGCCGTGCGTTACAACGACCCCGACGCCTCCGACACGCTCGTGGCCGGCCAGTACCCCAACGACGCCGGCGCCGCTGGAGCGAGCCTGGGACTGGACTTCCAAGACCTTGGAATCATCGGATTCGAGGCTGACATCCGCAGTGCCAGCGAGTCGTTTCTCTTCGGCTTTACCGTCGAGGACGACGGACCATCGGGAACGGTCGAACGCAAGGTCGCCGTCGTCGACCTCATCGTGCCCGCCGGCGACTCGACCGTCCGAACGCTGTTCGCCGATAGCGACTGGATCATTGAGGACGGCTTCGACTTCACAGAGGTTCGCGCCGTCTTCTACGGGCTAAACAACCAACCGCGCAGCGCTGGGCTACCGCGACCGGTCGACGACATCACGCTCGAATTCGTTGAGCTGCGCGCCATCCTCGCCCAGGCGTGCCCAGCCGACTTCGATGGCGATGGCGAGCTCACTATCTTCGACTTCCTCCTGTTCCAAAACCAATTCGACATCGGCGATACCTCGGCCGACTTCGATGGCGATGGCGAGCTGACCATCTTCGACTTCCTCGCCTTTCAGAACGCTTTCGACGCCGGCTGCCCATAGACGCCTGGTGTCCGCCTGCCGCCGGTATGCAGCAACTCAATCGATCAACTGTGATTAGCCGACGTTTGGCGTGGTCTCGCTGCTTCGCCTCGTGAGGTAAGGCGGAGAGTGCCGTAGGGACCAGTCTCCAAGCCAACCTCGTGGCTCGGTCAATTCGGCTCGATCTGCCGAACGTGATTGCCGTCGGGGCCTCACCCACGTGTGGGCCCCGATGCGATCACGCGCAGGCTGCATCGGACAAACGCATCGAAATCGAAATCTCGGTCGAACGCGCAGCCCTCCCGTCACCTGCCGGACGAGCTGAGCCCGAGGGGCCTCTTCTTCTGAGATCGATCATCTCCTCGCATCGAGTAAGTGTCTCCTTGAAACCACACGTCCCGGTTGGCAACGGGTGATTGAGCACAATCCCGGGTTGCGGTATCGCTGCGGGCATGAAACTCGCAGACTATCTCTATGAGAACTCCCAGACGCCGACGCAGCTCCGACGGATGCTCGGCGTCCAACGCCGATCGACGGTCTGGCGATACCTGACCGGCGAGCGGATCCCACAACCCACGATCCTGCAGAAGATCCTCGACCTCACGGACGGCCAGGTGACGCTGGCCGATTTCCTGGACACGTCGCCACCACAATGCGCCAAGCACGTCCCGCACCCACGGTACGGCCGACGCATGGTGCTGCCGTGGTCGCCGGACTATCCCGACGATGATCCCATGGGTTCCAACGACAACGGCCCGCTCACGGCCCCGGTGGTCCGAGCCCTGGACGTCCTTGGTGGCCGGGCTCGGTTCACACGCTCGGGCGTGTTCCTGCTCGATGGCCGGTCGAGCGATGTGCGACGCATCGTGCAGAAGGCCAACGAAGTGCTCCGCCGACGGGGTGAGCCCACGATCGCCTACCCGGGCGTGGAGGACCCGTCATGAAGCGCAACGATCTGAGCCTGAGCGTGGATTCGGCGCAACAAGGTTGCACAAAACAACCCGAAACCGCACGATCGCGATTGACTTCACAACCCGGGCGTGCGCGTCATGGCAACAACGAAAGGAGAGACGACCATGACGAACGACCCACAGAAGCTCGAGCAGGAGCTCGACTATCGGATCGGCCAGCGGTTGATCCGCGTGCGGGAGCTGCTCGATCTGGAGCAGGAACAGGCAGCTTCGATGCTGGGCATCTCGACGGACCAGCTCGACGACTACGAGACGGGCATCGATCCGATGACAGCCGGCCGAATGATCCGCATCGCACAAGCGCTTCGGATCAAGCCGGAGATGCTGGTGGCGGGACTGATCCCGCACGCGGGGGCCCAACCAGTCCCGAGCGTACTGGACTCCCCAGGCTCTTAACGGTGACTGAAGCGGCAAAGCTGCTCCGCGTCCATCGCAGCACGGTCGACCGCGAACGCCTAAGCGGACGCCTCGGCTGCGTCCGCATCGGGTCGCGGGTGTTCTTTACCGAGGCCATCTTGAACCGCTACCTCGAAAAACAGCAGGAGTCGACTTGTTCTACGAACCCATCTGGGAGTACCAGGGCCACAGGCTGGTCAAGCGTCCCGACTCGGAAAACCTCTACATCACCTGGTACCGGCCCGGATCCCGGAGGGCTAAGAAGCGGAGCACCAAAACCAGCAACGTCGATCTGGCCAAGCAGCGACTGGTCGAGTTCGTCCACAACAGAGTCTCGCTCGGGCCGACGCCGCCCGAGCAACTCGACCTCCTCGGACTCCTGACGGCGTACGTCGAACGAACCATCCGTGGCAAGCGTCGCGGAACCGCCGAGGAAACCGCGCTCAAGCACTGGACGGCGTTCCTGACCACCAACGACATCGTCACGGTGGTCGAGCTCACGCGGGCGGTCCAGGAGTGCTACATCGAGTGGCGGCGACGCGATCTCCTATCGCGGGGGTACACGGGCTCGAACGGCACGCTGTCCCGCGAGCTCCGGGTCATGAGGGCCGCCCTGAACGATGCGTGGCGGGAAGGGGTCCTCACACATCCGCCGTACATCCAGTCACTGCCCGAGCCTCCGCCACGACAACGTTTTTTGTTCCCGGAAGAAGTCCATCGCCTGATCGCGGCGTGCAAGGACTTCTACCTCTTCGTATTCGTCATGTGTGGGCTGCACACGCTACAACGGACCAGCGCGATTCTGTCCTTGCACGTCGATCACATCAACTTCAAGAGTGATCTGATAAACTTTCTCCCGCACGATGCGGTGCAGACGCGTAAACAGCGGCCTGTGGTTCCGATCACGCGGACACTTCGGCCAGTGCTCCTCAGAGCGGTCGAAGAGTCGACCTCCGGATTCGTGGTCGAGTACCGCGGACGACCCGTATCACACGTTCGCCGGTCCTTCGCGACGGCGAGCCATGAGGCAGGACTGGAGGGCGTCACGCCGTACACGCTCCGCCACACCGGGGCGACGCTCATGCTTGCCAACGGAGTCCCGATCCGACAGGTCGCGGGCATGCTGGGGCACTCCGAGCAGCGAACAACGGAGCTGTACGGCAAGCACCACGTAGACTTCCTCAAAGAAGCGACGGACGCTCTCGACATGCTGTTCGGGTTCGACCCAAACACTCCAACAACGAGCTTTCAACCCGACTACTGTCACTGATCCAGACCGCACCCTGGTCGGCTGGTACAGCTCCCAACTCCTACTGGCCAGAGGCATTCAACGCTTCTGGCACGTGTGCAAAAGTGCTCTGATGAATCCGCCGATTGCCAGCAACAACTCAATCCGGACTAGCGTATCCGCAGTACCACACCGCATGGACCATTGCTCTCTGACGTGCGTGAAGACGCACGTTTGGGAACATCGTGTGCATCGAAACGCGACCGCGATGGCGTCGACCACGCCCATGTGCGCCAAACGCGCGCCAGAATAAAGTCGATGGTCAGATGAGCTGTTTTAATGGCGATGGCACGAAACCCTTGCGATCTGTGGTCATGGGGTGTATGTATTGATTCTCAAGGCCGCCGTAGCTCAGTGGTAGAGCGCACCCTTGGTAAGGGGCGAAGCGGCGTGCATACCAAGGCTATGAGCCGTTCCGTTCACGACTTGACTGCCTGAGTCTGCTGTACTCGGCGTGCATCGTGCGCCAATGCGCGCCAAACAGAGTCGTTCTGGGACGCTGCTCCCGACGCCGTCAGCGCCCCCAAAGATTCCTGGGCAAATTCTTCAACTTACCCACGTCCCCAGGTGCCCGCGGCGTGGTCTTCACCACCGTCGGCACCGGCTTCGGCGCCGTCTCCAGCGATGTCGACACCGCCCGCCAGACCAGCCGGACGTTCTACGGCCTCGATGACGAGCCGCTGGGCACCTACTGCGTGCGGATCGCGTCGATCGGCAACGAGTCGCTCTCGTTCCTGGGCGTCAAGTTCGACGAGGCCATAGTCACCCGCGTCCGCATCGTCTCGGGCGACTCCGCTTTGGAGGAGGGCGTGACCGAGTCGTGGCCCGCCAACGACCTGGTCGTCATGGACGACCTAATCTTCGGCGCGCTGGTGCTGGCAGCGTTGCTCGATTGGCTCTCGATGGCCCTCCGTCGGTTCCTGATGGAACTCCATCAACGACTGATCCTTGAGCATCAACTTTTCCTGGGGTCGCCAGGGCGGTTTTTCTGTGGGACGAGGGGGATGGCCCGGGAGTGCGGGGTTTTGGGCGGTGGCAAGCGAGCCCAGTGCTCAAGCCGCGCCGCTCTTGACTGACACGCACATCCTCTCGCCGGGTCGTATCTGGTCCGGTAGCCGTTTTGGCACGCACCGCTTCTAACATGGATGATGCTCTCAGCGATCATCAAGAGACTATTTGCAAGAGGCCCGCGGCAGCAGCCTGATCTCTCGCTGGTCCCCACGCCAGGGCCCGCCCCTCGGCAGAGAGGGCCGTCCCGCGGAGCGAGGCGCAGCGCCGCGTTCGACCGGCGGTGGTTCGGGCTCGGCACGACGCTCGATGTCGGCGGCTTCCGGCTTCAAGCGCCGTGCGTGTACGCGAGCCACCCCGAGCACGCGCGCCCCGGCCGGTCGGGCGAGCCCTCGGAGATCGACGTGCGCCTGCCGGCCGCCCGATCGAGCGGCCCGATCGCCGACGTCGGGTACTGGCCGTGGTACCAGCACATCGAGCCGGGCGCCCGCCACCAGTACCTGGCGTGGCTCGCAAGCGGGCGCGTGCGCCTGCCGCCGCAGGATGGGCTGCTGTTCCTGTTCTACTACGGGCTGGAGCGCCGGCTGCTGGTCGACCGGGTCGACCGCAACTGGTGCCTGCAGGAGATCGTCCGCCTGCGCGAGCTCGACGCGCCGCGCGTCGGGACGAAGGAGGGCGCGTCCTTCCGTCGATACACCACGCACCTGCTGTGGTTTGAGGTGGCGCGCACGCCGGCGACGGTCAACGAGTCGGCCTTCGATGCCGCCGTGGACCTGACCGAGCGGTGGACGCCCGAGCTGCTCGCCGCGCCGCTGGCCTGGCTGGCGCACCACGAGGCGCCGCTGCCGGTCGGCCTGGCCATGGCGATGGCGTCGCTCGATCCCGCGGCCCAGCGCAGCGTGGTCACCAAGCGCGTGCCCGAAGAGTTCGAGTCGCTGTTCACCATCCGCTACAAGGAGGCGTTCGGCGAGGGGGGCCTGACGCTCAGGGTCTCCAAGCGGCCGAAGCGATTCGCGTACCAGCCGGCCAGCGGCGGGCTCGAGGAGCAGACCTGCGAGGTGCCCAGCCCGCAGAACATCCCCAGCCAGTTCAAACAACTACCCGAGATCTGGAACGCCTGCATCGCCGACCTGCGGAAGCTGTCGCGCGCGTCGGCATCCATCGAGGACGGGGAGCTCTCGGTCGACGCGTGGGAGGCAATGCCCGAGGAGCTCCGCGGGAGCGTCGACCATCCGCTCACCGACGAGGTCTCCGGCGTGCTCCGCACCGACGCGCAGCCGCTCGACGACGACGGGACCGGCGCCGCCGTGCGCGCCGGCCGGTTCGCCGAGCTCGTCGGCGTGGAGCAGCGGCCGCGCTTGACCGCCAGCCAGAGCCGCACGCTGGCGGCGACGCTCGGCCACACCGGCTACGGCATCGTGCCCGACGCCCGCTTCCTGCCGGTGCGCTACGGGTGGGACGAGCTCGTGGCCGTGCTGCCGGGCCTGGACGACGACGTGCAGACCGCGCGCTACAACGCCGCCGTGTGCGTGCTGCGGCTGGGGCTGTACGTCGCGCTCGCGGACGGCAGCGCCGACGAGGCCGAGCTGGCCGCCATCGAGGAGCACATCGAGGCGGTGTTCGACCTCTCGCCCACCGAGGAGCAGCGCCTCCACGCGCTGCGCAGCCTGCTCTTGCGCACGGGCTCGGACATCCGCCCGATCGCGCGAAAGCTCAAGGACGTGCTCCCGCTGGAGGCGCGCCGCAGCGTCGGGCGGCTGCTGGTGGCCATCGCCGCGGCCACGGACGGCATCGACCGCAGCGAACGCAACGCGCTCCGATCAGCCTTCCGCGCCCTGGGCCTGCAGCCCGACGTCCTCGAGGAAGCGATCGCGGACGTTGCGCCCGAGGCCGACGAGCGGGCGATGACGGTGCAAGCCAGGACCCGGGCGGACCTGATCGGCGAAGCGATCCCGGCCCCCGCGAGTCAGGAACAGGATGAAGAAGGCGAAGCAGCCGGCGGCCTGCAACTCGATCGCCAGGCCATCAGCGCGATCATGGCCGAGACGCGTGAGGTCTCGGTGCTCCTGGCCGAGGCGATGGCGATCGATGACGAGTTCCCCGACGATGCCACGCCCCAGGTCGAGCCGGCGGAGCCGACCGTCGCGGCGGCGCTCCCCGAACCAGGGGGTGCGCCCGCGGCCGGACCCGACCTCGGGCGGTTCCGCGGCTTCTACGAGGCCGTCATCGCACGCGACCGCTGGGGCGAGGACGAAGCCAGGGCCCTCGCTCGAGAGCACGGCGTCATGCTCTCGGCGGCCGTCGAGACCGTCAACGACTGGGCGTTCGATGCGTTGGGCGGCCCGCTCATCGACGAGGACGGCGGCGGGCTGCTCGTTGATCGCTCGATGCTGTGACGCCCTCTAGCATGTTCCCGAGAGGCCGAGTGGGACTGGCAGCAGCGGGCGGCAGGGAGCAGCAGGGGGTCGTCATGGCGGCGAAGATCCGTGAGAAGGAGCGTTCGGCGATCCTCAGCTCGCTCGGGGCCGGCGTCGTGCCGGCGATCGGGCTGCAGCACGTCCAGGTCGGCCGCAAGAGCGAGATCGAGGCCCTGCTGGACGACCTCAAGCGGGCCGAGAACGGCGGCGCGGGCATCCGCTTCATCGTCGGCCGCTTCGGCTCGGGCAAGAGCTTCTTCCTGAACCTGGTCCAGACCGTGGCGATGGAGCGGCGCTTCGCCGTGATGCGGGCCGACATCACCGTCGATCGCCGGCTGACGGGCTCCAACGGCGTGGCCCGCGCCCTCTACGGCGAGCTGGCCCGCAACATCGCTACGCGCTCACGGCCCGAGGGCCAGGCGATGGGCAACATCGTCGAGCGCTGGGTGGGCGAACTCGCGCACGAGGTCCATAGCGAGGGCGGCAGCGACGAGGACGTCGAGTCGCGCATCAAGTCGGACCTGCGGCCGCTGCAAGAGCTCGTCAGCGGCTACGACTTCGCCGCCGTGCTGGCGGCGTACTACCGGGGGCACGCGACCCACGACGCGCCGCTCCAGGACGCGGCCATCCGCTGGCTGCGGGCCGAGTACCGCACGAAGACCGAGGCGCGGCAGGACCTGGGCGTGCGCACGATTATCGACGACGAGTCGATCTACGACTACCTCAAGCTCATGGCGGCGTTCGTCCGGCTGGCGGGCTACTCGGGCCTGCTGGTGTGTCTCGACGAACTGGTGGTGCTCAGCCACCGGCTGAACAACCGCACCAGCCGCGATCGCAACTACGAGGCCATCCTTCGCATCCTCAATGACTGCCTGCAGGGCTCGGTCGAGGGCCTGATGTTCCTGCTGGCGGCGACCGATGACTGCCTGACCGACACGCGCCGCGGGCTGTTCAGCTACGAGGCCCTGGCCACGCGTCTGGCCGACAACCGCTTCGCCGTGGACGGCCTGACCGACCTCTCCGGGCCGGTCATCCGCTTGGAGAACCTCACGCCCGAAGACTGCTACGTGCTGCTGTCCAACGTCCGCCGGGTGTTCGCCCGCGGCGGGGACGGCGCGTCGGTGCTGCCCGACGAGGCCATCGAACGCTACCTCGTGAGCTGCAACGAACGCATGGGCGCGAGCTACTTCCAGACGCCCCGCGAGACCATCAAGGACTTCGTCGGCCTGCTGAACGTGCTCGAGCAGAATCCAGAGGCCGACTGGGCCCGGCTCATCGGCGGGCTGACCACGACGGCCGGGAGCGAAGACCTGGGCGACCCGGTGGACGACGACGAGCCGGCTGCGACGGCGACGCCGGACGACGACGACCTGGCCACGTTCAAGCTATGACCGGCCGCTCATGACCAGCTCCAGCGACTCGGCGTTCGCGCTGCTCGCCCCGGGCGTGCAGCGCCAGCTCTACGCCATGAAGTGGCCCGCCCTGCGGCCCATCCAGGTCGACGCCATCCGCGCGTGGTTCCGGACGAACCGGCACCTGCTGCTCATGGCCGAGACCGCCGGTGGCAAGACCGAAGCGGCCTTCCTGCCCGTGCTGTCGGCCATCGGCCAGGAGCCGGCCGGCTCGGTGCGCGCGGTATACGTCGGGCCGCTCAAGGCGCTCATCAACGACCAGTTCGCCCGCCTGGAGGAGCTCTGCACGCACCTGGACGTGCCCGTGCACCGCTGGCACGGCGACGTGGGCCAGGCGAAGAAGGACGCCCTGGTTCGCGAGCCCGGCGGGGTGCTGCTGATCACACCCGAGTCGCTCGAATCGCTGCTGGTCAATCGCACGGCCCACCTGCCCGCGCTCTTCGGCGGGCTGCGGGCGGTGGTGATCGATGAGCTGCACGCGTTCCTCGACGGCGAGCGCGGCACGCACCTCTCGAGCCTGCTCGCTCGCCTGCGGCGCTACCGGCACGAAGGCGAGGCCCCGTGGCGGATGCTGGGGCTCTCGGCCACCATCGGCGACCCCGACATCGCGCGGCGCTACCTCGCGCCCGACGACCCCGCGTCGGTCGAGACGATCGCCGACGCGCCCGGCCAGACCGAGCTGCGCATGCGCGTACACGGCTACGACGGCCACGAACTCATGCGCGCAGCGACACACGCGAACACGGTCTCCGATCAGGACGCGGAAGGCGACAATATCGATTCGAGCGAGCTGCTCGTGTTGCGGGCCATCGCCGAGGATCTGGTCGAGCATTGCCACGGCTCGGCCAGCCTCGTCTTCGCCAACGCCAAGGGCGACATCGAGTTGCTGGCGGACATGGCCAACCAGGCCTGCCGAGACGCGGGGTTGCCAGAGCAGTTCCTCGTGCACCACGGTTCGTTGTCGCGAGAAGTCCGCGAGGACACCGAGGCACGGATGAAGACGGGCGGGGCCCGCACGACGATCTGTTCGAGCACGCTGGAGATGGGCATCGACATCGGCTCGGTTCGCACGGTGGGCCAGAAGGGGGCGCCGTGGTCGGTGGCGTCCTTCAAGCAGCGTCTCGGGCGGAGCGGGCGGCGCGGGGACGAGCCGAGACGCGTGCGGTGCTACGTCGATTGCACGGTCGATCCCGACTCGGAGAACCCGATCGACGAGCTGCCCCTGGAACTGCTCCAGGGCCTGGCGGTGTGTTCGCTCTTGCTGGAGCACTGGGTCGAGCCGCCGGACCCGGCGCACCTGGACCTGAGCACCCTGACGCACCAGGTCATCAGCTCGATCGCCGAGGCGGGGGCGCTCCGGGCGGATACATTGCACGAGCGGTTATGCATCGACGGACCGTTCCGTGCCTGCGACGCGGCGCTCTTCGGGCGCGTGTTGCGGGCCCTGGGCGCCAAGGACGTGATCGAGCAGGGGCCGGATGGCGCCCTCATCCTCGGGCTCCTGGGCGAGAAGCTGCGCGCCCGCCAGGACTTCTATGCGGCCTTCGCGACGCCCGTCGAGTACACGCTCATCGCGGGCTCACGCACGCTGGGCACGTGGCCGACCGACCGGCTTCCGAAGGTGGGCAAGCACGTGGTCTTCGCCGCACAGCGATGGCTGATCACCGACATCGACGACGAGCGGCGCAAGATCCATGTTGTACCCGCCCGGCGCGGGGAGCGTCCGACCTTCGGCGGCGGCGCGTCCCGCGTGCACCACAGGATCATCGATTGCATGCTGCGTCTGTTGTCGACCGATGA
Organism: Phycisphaerales bacterium; assembly: GCA_965227775.1. Lineage (GTDB taxonomy): Bacteria > Planctomycetota > Phycisphaerae > Phycisphaerales > UBA1924 > JAHCJI01. The sequence goes on along the minus strand of OZ245777.1, from coordinate 2,190,817 downwards.
ACCGGTGCCCTACGCCGATGCGACCACGCGCGACGCGCTCGAGGCCGCCCGCCGGCTGGCTGCCGAGCGCGACCTTGCGCGTCGCAGGATCGTGCCGCAGGGCGGCAAATCGTGCTTGTGGCTGACCTGGTCGGGCGGGGCCGAGACGAGGACCTACCAGGCATTCCTTGCCAGCGCGGGCGTGAGCGCAGAGGACAAGACCATTGCGCTCGCCTGTGCGTGTTCGGCAGAGCAACTCCGGAACATCGTTTTCGGCGCCGAGGGCTCCTCTCCGGATCTGAGGAGACTCGCCACGCACGTCCAACCCAAGGCCCGGCGCAAGTACGACGATCTCCTGCCGGAAGAACTGTTGGACGAAGGCATCTCGCGGGAGCTCGTGTGGCTTCCGTTCGATGCCTCCTTGCCTTCCTCCTGACGCTTCACTCCGCGTCGTCGAAGTCATCCTTGTACGCGATCTCGAAGTCGTGCACGGCGGCGACCTCGGCCGCGCTCTTGCTGGCGAAGTCCTCGAACCGGTCAACGATCGCTTCGGCTCAGCCCGCGAGTGCAGGAACCCGTCCTGTCCCATACGCCAGGGCAATCGAGGGAAGCGGCCATGACCCGGACTCCGAATAGCGATTCGCAATTCGTAACCTGGGCCAGGGAGCACGCCACCGTCTGGGCTGCCAATGGAACCCCGCCCAACATCGGCCTGACCACCGAGCAGATCGACGCCACCCAGGCGCTCGTCGACGACACGACCGACAAAGTCGACGCCCTAAAGAGCGCCCAATGGCACGCCGCCGGCTCAATCCTCCCACGCGAAGTGACAGCCTTGGCTCCACACAAGTCGTATGGAAGTGGAAGGCAACCTCAATCGAGCACCGACGCGACACCCTCCGCAAACCCCGTGACGTCAAGAGTTGCTCAACTAGCAGTTCGAATGGTCGTGAAGCCAGTCCCTTCGATCACGATGTCGCCATCGAACAACTCCAAGCTCTCTGTACCGTCGCAGGTCAAACTAAGACTCTGGCTGCCTTCAAGAGACGATTGCGAGCTGCGGGACGTACCAAAAAGTAGTCCTCCAATAGGGATGTCAAGTATCTCTGCAATCAGCATGAGCCGCTCGATCGACAAGCGGTCGCGTCCTGTCTCATACTTCTGGATCTGCTGGTAGGTCACACCGACGTGCTTGGCGAGCGCGGTCTGCGTGATCTTCCGTGCCTGACGACACTTTCGCAGACGTCGAGCAACAGTGCGCCGCGCACGACGCTCGAATTCGGTCGGATTTGGATAGGCTGGTGGATTGCGGCTGTCCATGCCTCGGATACTCCTCTGTGGTGGCCGGACGCTTCAAACCCTCTACAGAGCACAGGGCGCAGTGCCTTTAGACTCACTGTCCTGGACATAGCAACTGCCGCCCGGCCGCACAGGCGGGCTCTGTAGAGGGCTTGAAGGCCCTTGATGATCAACTGAATAGCACAACCCGGATGGTGGTACCAAGCGGAAAGTGCAACCGTGGCGGACTGCATGCTCAAGTGTGTGCGGCGGCCAAGCGCCAGTCGCGCGCCAGCCATCAGCTCAACAGGCAACCGGCTGCCATTGAGCCTTCGAACCAATCCCTCGCTTTCGGCAGGATTCTGCAGTCTACCTCTCGGTGGCCAGCAAGTGACATCCAGGGATAGAGCGCAACCTTGCCAAGGACTCCAAACCCGCCGCATCCCTCACTTTACCCCCGCTCACTTCGTCACCCTTCATCACAGATTGGCAGGCTTCCGCACACCTTATGCGCCAATGAGCGCCAACCTCTCCAGCACAGATGTAAAGAAGTCGTAGACTGACCAACAACTTTCCACCGCATCGACAACGCCCATCGCAGATCACTCGAGCCGACATTTCTCCTGAGACATACCACACATACGTACTAGATTCGGCACTAACCGCAGAACAGCTCAGAATGGATACGAGCTCACTCAACAAGCCAGCCGTTGCGAGCTTGACATTATCGGCGCAGTGCACGCGCAGTACGCCCCTCGATACACGCCGCTTATTCATTGTGGTGATAACCACGGCATCATGTCTCAAACCTAGTCTACGTTTGCACCACTCATATCAGCACCAGCACAGTATGGAGAACATCTCGAGCCCCTTTCCGACCCCGCCTCTCGGCGTGGCCACTCCGGCGTAGTGGGACTGATACGGCGAGGTTACAGATGTCGCTCTTGGGAGATTTGCAGTGCCCTGCGATTGGGCCAGCGGGCTACCACCTATACAACACTCATAGGCGACCCGCCACGTCAATCGCTCAATGCGCCTGAGTCCCTACGTATTTGCTACTAGTGTGAGCTATCACTCATTTGCATGATCGCGAAGGGCACAACCTTCTGACAGTGTCCCCTCGCATGTAAGCGTTGATACACTTCTGTTGCCTAAATGACTTGATTTCGTGATAGGCACCGTGGTAGTTCCAATACTCTTATAGCTACTGGCTTGCCTCCACCTCTTCGGATGTCACCACCTGGAGCGGCACTATCTGCTGGCTCACTGTGACTGAGTTAACGGCTTGCCTAATAATAATGCTACCAGCTTTCTCAAGTTTATCGGTTAGCGATCCCGCCGGTACCGTGCAAATCCACACGCGCCTGCGCTGTTGATCAAGAACACAGAGGCTTCGACTTTTTGGCCAATATTCAACATCCACAAGGACTGCCCCTGGAGCTTCATGGTGAGCAATCACCAACGACTGATCAGAAACACTCCAGCGCACATCTGCTTCACTGGCATTCTGATACAACGCCGCCCAACATGGCGGACGTGCCAATTGTTCTTGAATGTGGCGAGGGACAAGGAGACTAATAGCTGCTGCTTCTTTATACGTGCTATACCATGCATCTTCATACGGACGCGTACCCAGCCACATGTCTCCGGCCTTGACCATACGCTGCGCGAGGCCGGCGACTTGTGCTCCCACGACAAGTGCACTGATGGCGACGATCGCGAGGGCACTGAACTCGACCCAACTACAGGCGACTACGTAAATCCCTGCTTGGCACCCTGCAAATATCAACAGTACATCTCGTAGTCCTGCAAGATTAGCAGCTGTTTTAAGAGCTAGCGTTACGGATTTAGAACTATTGGTGGCACCGCCTGTACTTCGCTGCATTAAGAGTTCGAGAATGTAGTCCCGTCGTTGCACTCTATATCGATCGGATAGGTTGTGCGACCTGCTTAGTATCTCGGCAATATTGGGGAGGTTTCGTGTTTGTAACCATGATGGCGCAGCATTGGATATCGCGTAAAAGTCTGCTTGGGTTTCTTCGTGAAAGACCGCCTCTCGAAGCATGATGTAAACTACGACGCCGGCGACGATCAACGCCGCTCCGAAGCAGATGGAAACGACCGGCCATGCTTGGATCGGCACAAGAAAGAGAACGACAGGATAGCTTAGTACAATGGGACCTAGGTTACTCGAATACGACATCAGACTCGTAAGTCTGCTAGTCAGGCTAACATGACCGATTTCATGAAGAAGAGTAATCAATTGTAGATCAGTCATGTCACGTGGCGAGTCCGTTAAAAATAGCCTTGCGCCTTCAGTTGAGGGAAAAGTAACGGTAGCACTGGGTAGTGTTCGTTGTGGCAAGGCTTGTGGCGCATGAAATCGCCATGTGCTTGCTATACCACTCCAGTTCTGTAGTGCAGGGCGAATGCGCTTGACAAACTCATCAGGCGTTTCGCAGTGTGTATCAGAGTGGCTGCGATAGTAGAGCGCCGAAAGAACAGTATCTAATGATATCAGCGAATAAGCGCCTCTACCTTGTTCAATGGCGAAGCGCACATATTGTCTCACCTGACCAACTGTTGTTGGTGCGAACGCGAGCGTGCATATCACAACAGAAAGTACGACAAGCAGGGGAATGCATAGCCAATACAGCGCCCCAGTAGCAGGCGACCAGAGCGATCCGATGGCAGTACAGGCCAGTACATTCACGGCAAGATTTTGCCTGGCTACTGAGAATATGCCTTGGACTATGCTCAGACTTTTGAGCATCGTTGTCACTTTGAGGAATTAGATCGCAGCTCGTCTATCAAGGCAATGAGTTGATCCTGATTGATCTTCAATAGCCGTTCGGCTTGCTTGTGTCGAGTCGCAAGCTCCCTAATGGTAGGTTCAAGGTCGGCAGCTGTTGGCGGAGGAACCGTAGAGCCATGTGATGTGAGCCACCACTTGCCTAAGGCAATCGAGATGTGGGCAAGCGTTGCAAGGCTTGCGATGAGTGCTATGCTGTCGACTAAGCTAAGCTGGCGACCGTACTGAAGTGTTCGAAAATCTACACCTCGAGCCAGTGCATTGAGATATGTCCCGCCTATTAAATCACAGTCATCTGGGGCAATCGAGCGAACCGCTTGCTCGACCTGGCGAACAGTCTCATCAGATATTGTCAGTTCCAGTGATTGTGGCAGTTGCACCATCAGGTTTGCCCTCTTGCGATCGGCCCGCCGACAATTGGCCTTGAATAGCATTTGTAGCGAGCAATTGGTGTTTATAAACCATATTAATCAGATACTGAGGCATCGACTTTCTGAAACACTTTGCTGAATTCGCGTGCCCCCGTATGTGATTCCACAGTCCAAGTGGGCCTTGTACCTTTGCTTCTTGCAGCCTGCCCGCTTGGAGCATAGGGGTGGGCCAGCTGCGAAGATTCAAGCGCGGGCGTGTGGCTACCCGGTGACCAGGATAGCCGGATAAACATCTACGTTGCCATCTGGCCAACGATGTCAGCACCCCACATCGAACTCGTTTTGAAAGAGCAGGAAATCGAATAAGGTGATCTCGCCATCCTCGTCATAGTCTGCGCAGATATCTCCTGCAGCAAACAGGTTTTGATAAGCTAGAAAATCAAATACAGTGAGCACACCATCTCTATCTACATCTACTCTACAGCCGGGCTGGCGTCCAAAAATAACGTATGCCGTCCCAGCGTCAACCTTGTCGCCGACTGGAGCAAATGGTGCACCGATGACAATGTCACTGATCCCATCTCCATTCAAGTCACCAGCATGCTGAGCTATTCTGCCGCTGTTCTCGTCCTCGCCACCTCCCTCGAATCGTGTGCCTAAAGCAGGATCGAGAACGGCAAGGTCGACTATGTCTTGGAAATCGCCGACGCGACCGTAGAGAAGGTAGGTGGTGCCAGCTTGAGATCGTCCACTCGGGGAGGCCATAGGTGCACCGACCAGTAAATCATCGAGACCGTCACCATTGACATCGCCGGCTAGACTGACCGAAACTCCAGCGGTATCGCCTGCAGCCGCCCCCACGATTCGAAAGCCATCCTGGCCTCGCAAGTCGCCAAGTAGGATGTCGGCAGGAAATGGCTGAGCTGTGGTACGGCCGTATACAACGTAAACGGTTCCGGCATCGACGCGATCCGCATCGTCGGCAAGACGTGCTGCAATCACTGCGTCACTAAGCCCATCGCCGTTGATGTCACCGGACCCAGCAACCGAGTACCCTGTTTCATCGTTTGCCGAAGCTCCTTTAAGCGTAACACCCAGTTCAGAAGGCAAGTGATCGAGGTCGACTTCTGGCGGAAAAGCGCTATCTGAGCGCCCAAATAATAGGTAGCAATTGCCGATGTCATCAATGCCAACCCATCGAGCTCCGATGAGGAAATCGTCGATGCCATCTCCATTCATATCACCAGAGGCAGATACGGCTCGGCCGCTATCGTCCCCAGTGCTTGCACCAACCACGCCAAAACCCTGAGTGCCATCGAGTCCCGCTAGATCCACAATGGCTGGAAAGACTTCACCAGCGGCGGAGTTCCTGCCGAATACGACGTATGTGTTCCCGGCACTGAAGCGACCTTTTGGACTAGCGTCGTCAGCACCGACTAGCAAGTCCGCAACTCCGTCTCCGTTAACGTCGCCCGCCCCCGCAACAGCAACGCCGGTGCGAGCATCCTGGGCCACACCCTCCATCCGAAAACCATTGGAACCATCGAGATCTGCTAGCTCCAGTGCTAGCGGGAACGGCGTGGTCTCTGAGCGACCAAAGACAATGTACGCCTCACCCTCAGTCTCAAGCGCTCCCCTTCCGTCCTGGGTAGCACCGATCAGAATGTCGTCGCGCCCATCTCCATTGACATCGCCAACGCCAGCAACTGAGTACCCACTTCGATCCTGAAATCGGATGCCATTAATGACCAAGCCGTCGGCGGAATCCAGCGTCTCAAGATCTAGGCGGGCAGGAAACGGACTTGTGGTCGCCGTCTTGCGACCAAAGAGCACATAGACCCTACCGGCACCCGCGCGTCCGGACGGATCTGCCCGCCGAGCACCGATCAGCAGATCATCTACTCCATCTCCGTTGACATCCCCTGCGGGTGCCGCGGCGTATCCGGCACGATCCCCCTGCTCAGCCCCGAGAATTGAGAACCCCGTAGTGCCGTCGAGTGTGGACAAGTCGACCGCTGCTGGGAACGGCGTGGAGAGTGGATCGGAGGCTGAATAGGCCGCAGCTTGACCAGAGAACACCACCAAACCGATGGCTACCGGTCGGCTAATCATGTGATTGCGCATGCCCTTTCTCCATTGCTGCTGTACTGTACGAGCGCATGATAGGGAGGCGGCGGTTTGCCTGGATCTGCTGCCCGTTAGGCACACCCTGCCATGAATCGGCGTTGGAATTCAAGGAAGTCGAAAAGCGTGAACGCTCCGTCTTTGTCTAGCTCGGCTTGAGAGTCCTCCTCCCACCAGAGCTGCTTAAAGACGAGAAAGTCGAGCAATGTCAGATTTCCATCTTTGTCGAAGTCCATTGCGCAGCTTTCACACTGATTCAGCAGCACGGAGATCGTGTTGTCCGCTCCATTGGCTACTACGAGATCGAGCTGGCCATCTTGATTCAAATCGGATACGACAATCGAACTTTGATCATGGCCAGAGTCGAAGAGCACTTCCTCGCCAAACGTGCCATCACCTTGTCCCGAGACAACTGAGACTTGATCACCTTCACTGGCAATCGCGAGATCGAGCATGCCGTCTTTGTCTACATCCACCACACTTATCCAAGTGGGCGTAACCGTGACGCCATAGCTGCCGCCCACTGAAAAGTCTCCGTTTCCTTTACCCAAGAGTACTGTGACCGCATCGGCGTCGCCTGCGAGGACAAGATCGAAGGCTCCATCACGGTTGAGGTCTCCTGCGGCAACCGACCGCATCATGCCGTCGAGCCTAATGCTACGTGGCAGTTGCAGAGTGCCATCGCCGAGTCCAAGAAACACCTGAACATCTGATACTCTGTCGCCAGCTGAGAATGTCTGGCGGACCTGGATGAGATCCGGTAGTTCATCTGCGTTCACATCCGTGACCAGGAGTGCATGACCGGAGTAGTCTTCTAGCTCAAACTGACCTGAGTCACGGTACACGCCCTCGCCAACATTCAGATACGCCGCGAGACCCGCTCTAGCGTGACTGGCAACGATGTCGGGTAAGTCGTCAGTATTGAGGTCTATGAACACAGCCACCGTTGTGTCAAAATAGGCTCGAAGCACTCCGCTACGAGTGAAGGCTCCGGATCCGTCGCCGGTACCAAGACGGACGAATTCACCATTGAAGCTTGCGATCGCCAAATCCGTATGACCATCGCTGTTGATGTCCGCGGCATCCACGAAGACGAGTTGGCCTGCGTCCGGCCAGAAGGGTATCTTGGAGGTAAAGTGTCCACTCCCGTCGTTGATCAATAGTGACACGACATTGTCGTCATAGCTTGACACAACCAGATCAGCTGTCCCATTGCTATCGATATCTGTCGCAACCAATGCACTAGGTGTGCGCGTCACTCCGTATATGGCTTGAGGAGCAAATGCGTCTCCTACGTTGCATGTAGCTGCTAGGACACCATCTATAGGCCACAGAATGACCAGCACAGCAATACCGATAAGCGATTGGAATTGTTGGTACTGTGACATTGAAGGCGTTCCTTTTCGTCTTGTCTACATCTCTTGGATTCAGCGTACAGGATCCCGGGCGTTGGCGCAAGGTCGAATTTGATGAACTTCATAACGTGCTAGTTGCGAGGCACAATTGGATCACCACACGTCCAAAGCCCTGCTTCGGAGAGACGCCTGCGGGATTTAGTCTTCTCTTGCGGAGAAACTGGTGGGACTCCGTCTGTGCTCATAGCTCTGCCGGATTGCTGAGCTTTGGGTACGAGTGTGTGCGTTGCTCTCTGGTTTTACAGAGAATCTGGCGGAACCCACTTGCGGCCATGATGGTGACATTGGCTTGATCGGCTGAGCGTCTTCGGTGATGATCCGGTGAACCGAAAACAGTTCTCTACCAACGCCTGAGACATCTCGACATGCTGCGGATGACCACCATCGTCTCCGCCGAGGGAGCGAAGTCGTACTTTCGCGAGGCTCTCTCACGGGGCGAGTACTACGCCGATGAGAAGGTCCTCGACCAGGAGGTCTTGGGCGAATGGGACGGCCTAGCCGCCGAGCGGCTGGGTCTCTCGGGCCAAGTTTCCAGGGACGCCTTCGAGTCGCTTTGCGACAATCGCATCCCCCAAACCGGGGAACAGCTCACGCCCCGCACTAAGGACCAGCGTCGCGTCGGCTACGACCTGACGTGGAGCGTGCCCAAGTCGGTCAGCCTCGCGATGGAGCTGGGCCGGGATCCCCGGATCGCCGAGGCCTTCCGTGAGTCGGTCCGCGAGACGATGCGGGAGCTGGAAGCGGATGCCGAGACGCGGGTGCGTCGCGGCGGCGCCGACCACAACCGCCCCACCTCAAGCCTCCTGTGGGCCGAATTCGCCCACTTCACGGCGAGGCCGGTCGACGGCATCCCCGATCCGCAAGCACACGTCCACTGCGTGGTGTTCAACGCAACGTGGGACTCCGAAGAGTCCCGCTGGAAGGCGGCGGACCTCGGGAAGATCAAGACCGACGCCCCCTACTTCCAGGCCGCCCAGCAGGCCCGGCTCAAGGAGAAGCTGGTCGGCCTGGGCTACGACATCGAGCGTCGCGGAGGCGGCTGGGAGATCGCGGGGATTCCGGAGGAAGCCATCCGAGCCTTCAGCCGGCGGACCGACGAGATCGAGAAGCTGGCCCGCGAGCGTGGCATCACCAACGCCGACCAGAAGGCCGAGCTCGGGGCCCAGACGCGTCAGCACAAGCTTAGTGTCGCCTCGATGGAGGAGTTGCGTCACGCGTGGCGTGAGCGGCTGCCCGACGACATCCGTGAACAGTTGCAACGCACAAGCGAGGTGGCGAAGGACCAGCCCGCCGATCGTGACCGCCCCCTCGAGATCGACGACGCGTTCCGCTCGGCGACCGAGCACCTGCTGGCACGGCAGTCGACCGTTACCGAGCGGGCGTTGCTCGCGGCGGCAATGGAGCGGTCAACCGGGGGTGTGACACCGGAGTCGGCACGGGTGCACCTGGAGGCTCGCATCTCCGATGGGAAGCTGCTGCGTGGCACGCTCGACGGGGCAACGCTCGTTACCACACCACAAGTTCTCGAAGAAGAGCGAGCCATGCTGGCGACGGTCCGCGAGGGCCGGGGACGATTCGAGTCGCTCGCGAAGCACCACGTGTGCCAGGACACCGAACTCAGTGCGGAGCAGCAGATGGCCGTGCGACACGTGCTCGAATCGACGGACGGCGTGGTCGCGATCCGCGGCCGGGCGGGCGTCGGCAAGACGCGGCTCATGCAGGAGGTCGTCTCGGCCATCGAGCAGTCCGGCCTGCGTGTCCAGCCTGCGGCCCCGACCGCCATGGCAACGCACGAGGTCCTGCGTGGCGACGGCTTCACCAACGCCCAGACCGTCGCCAGTGTGCTGCAGAACCCCGATCTCCAGCACCGCCTCAAGGGCCAAGTGATCTGGGTCGATGAGGCGGGACTGCTCAGCACGCCCGACATGGCAAAGCTCGTGAAGATGGCCGACAAGCTCGACGCCCGCCTGCTGCTGACCGGCGACACGGCCCAGCACTCCAGCGTCACCCGCGGCGACGCGATGAGGCTGCTGGAGACCCACGGCGGGATCACACCAGCCGAAGTGCGGACCGTGCGTCGCCAGGAGCACGAGGCCTATCGAGAGGCGTGCTCGCGGCTGAACGCCGGCGATCTCGAGCGAGGGTTTGAGACGCTCCGGAACATGGGTGCCATCCGTGAGGTTGCCGACGACACGCGGGCCGCGGAGCTCGCCGGCACCTACGTCGAGACGGTGACGAGCGGCCGATCCGCCCTGGTCGTCTCCCCGACACACGGCGAGGGGCGGGCCGTCACCGAGCGGATCCGTGAGTGCCTCCGCGAGTCGAAGCTCATCGGGCAACGCGATGCGAGCATCGAGCAGCTGCGTCCCCGCCAGCTCACCGAAGCCGAGAAGCAAGACGCGACGGTGTACCGGCCCGGCGACGTGGTCGCGTTCCACCAGAACGTCGCGGGTGGCACACGGCGATCGGATCGCGTGCTGGTGACGGGCGTCTCCGACCGGACGGTGACGGCCACGCGGCAACGCGATGGGCAGGAGATCGCGTTGCCGCTGGAACTGGCCAAGCGGTTCGAGGTGTACGAGAAGTCGGATCTGGGAGTCGCCAAGGGTGACCAGATCCGCATCACCAAGAACGGACGCACGCACGACGGCAAGCATCGCCTGAACAACGGTTCAATCTACGAGGTCAAGGGCCTGACCAAGGACGGCAAGATCAGGCTCACCAACGGCTGGACGCTGCCCAAAGGCTTCGGCCACCTCACGCACGGCTACTGCGTCACGAGCCACGCGGCCCAGGGCCGCACGGTCGACCACCTGATCCTCGCCCAGTCCAGCGACTCGGCCGGGGCGGGAGACCGGAAGCAGTTCTACACGTCGGTCACGCGTGGCCGCAAAGCAGTCACCATCTTCACCGACGACGCGAACCGCCTGCTCAAGTCCGTCCTTCGGGATCGCTCGCGGGTGAGTGCGACCGAGCTGGTCGGCGGCCCCCCACCCCCACTGCCAGGCCGCCAGCTGTCGCACGCACAGCATCAGCAACGATCGCTCGCCCTGTTCGCCAGCGTGCGGCGCGGATCGAGGATCCGGGCCGCACTCAACGCCCGCCTCGAACGCGTCCGTGGCCGTCGCCGCGCAAAGCAACGCCGGCGTGGAGGGCCCGAACGTGGGTTGAGCCGTGAGCGGTAGCCACGATCTGATCGAGAAGTACACGGGCACGAAGTCCCGCATCCCCGTCGAGGACGAGCAGCCGGCCTTTGACGCCGGCGAGCGGTACACCGCCATGCTCGACTGTGTGCTGGCGGGCGGCGACCGGGCCGCGTTCCCCTACTCGATGCTGCTACGAGCGACGCTGAATCCGTCATCCGGCATCGAGATGGTGTTCTCCGGAGCGGTGGTCACGATCACGGGTCGCAAGCTCGGCGAGCTGTACCGGGCGATCATCCAGCACCGAGCGACGAGCGTGAAGGTCAGCGATGGCTCGCTGTCAGTCGGCGATGAGTACGAAGAACGGATCGAGTCGATCTCGGTCGAGATCGTGGATGGGTGAGTGCCGCTCGCAACAAGATCTGCGAGCGGCGGAGTGCATGCGGGATTCGTACTAGAGTCTATTGAACTCCTCGCTGAGCTGGACCGCGTACCACAATCCGAAGGCACGCTCGGTGAGCTCTCGATCACCCTCGAACGGATCTTCAACCTCGTATCGGTCGACCAGCATCACCTGCAATTCAGCGGCCCAGGGTGACAGGCTGTAGACCGCGATGTTGAACGGATCCCAGTGGAACAACTGACTCGGCGTCCGTTCCCACATCTTGAAGTGACGCCGTTCCGTCGCGACCGAATAGTCCGTTGGTACGCCTTCCGAGGGATACATTTCCACTCGGTGATTGTCCAGGAAGTCTGTCAGCTCATGAGTCGCGACCTGCCATCTGGGAACGAGGAAATCGTCAGGCTCTTCGGAGTCTTCCGGGTTCGGGCTGTACCACTTCACGCAGGCCCCGAGCACGATGGAACTATCGGATTGAAGATCGATCAAGTTGGTGTGCCATGCTCGGCGGTGGTCTCCGTCACGACATGATGCGATCTCGTTCGAGGAGTCGAGTCGGAACTCCGGACATAGGATTCTTGTTGCTGATTCCATGCCTACCTCCTCTCGAGTGCGTGTGGAAGCGAGACATCGAGGAGCTCGAGCAGGTCCCAGTGGCTGAGCGAGTCCTGGTGCTCTTCCCGCAGCGTCGTGCCCTCGTAGTGCGAGCTGAGTTCGTCCTCGAAGACATCGATGCAGTCGCCCTTGAGGTAGCACTCGAAGGCCTGAGCGTCGTCGATCGCCTCGACCACGTGGGTCTCGCGGGTAGTGCGGACCACGCTGACCTCGAAGGTCCGCAGGTCGTCGGGTGAAGGTTTAGATCTTCGTATCATGTCAAAGTCCTTTCGTTGGTGTGTTGAACATGCTCGCCCCCACGGCACCGCTATCGAGCCGGGCGGGCAAGGGCCGCGCAGCGGCACGGCTCGACCCTTGCCCGAACGGCGGGCGGTGCCAGGCTGGGCGCAGCTTGATACACACCACGAAGGCGTCGACCATTCCGCCGATCGCCGATGCACGATCGAACGTGATTCGAACGAGCCCTCGCGGTGCAGAACCAGATCACTCTTCCGGGCAAAGGACGATCTCGGCCCAACGCTCCAGGTGTTCCTCGTGCGTGTATGCGACCCGGCCGCGAATGCAGAAGTCGATCTCCTCGGGGCCCCGATCCGAGATGGGCCCTTCCGGCTGCGAATCCGTGTTGATCAGGAAGGTGCGTTGCGTGGTATCGGTCAGCGTCACCTCCCAGTAACGCGGCCGGTGAGGTGTTGAGACCTCGGCCAGTTCGGAGTGAGGCGGCAGTTCGTCGGATGGGGGTTCGTGTCGTCTTGTCATATCGGAGTCCTTTCGTCGGTGTGTTGAACAAGCTCGCCGACAAGGCACCGCCATCGAGCCGAACGGGCAAGGGCCCCAGAGGGGCGTAGGCCTGGCGGGGCACGGCTCGACCCTTTCCCGGACGGCGGGAGGTGCCAGGATTGGCGCAGCTTGATGCACACCGGCGAAAGAAACGAAGACCGTCGCGTGCCAACCCGCACACGATGGCGTGTGCTCGTGAGGATCATCGTGTGTGCTGCCTCGCGGCGGTCTTGGATCGATCGGACGTTTCGGGGACAAGGGTCCGTGTCGTCGCAGGCTCGACCAGGCCGATGCCCTCGATGACCGCGCACGCCGCGCGCTGGATGCGGTCGAGCCAATCCACCAGCGTCTCAGAGTCGCCACGGTACATGCGGATGTAGTCCGAGGACGCTGAGCCGACGTCGAGGCCGATCGCACGGCACACAACGTGGGCCACCGCCTCGGCTTCGGTCTCTCGCACCGTTTTGCTCGGCCGCTCGACACCCTCGCCGTGGTGCAGGATCTCGTGGGTCAGCTCGTGCACCAGTACCGAAAAACGCTCTGCCAATGGCAGACCCCGCTTGACACGAATCATCCCACCACTCGATACGCCCTCGGCCCGTCCAAGGTCATCCGCATACTCAAGCGTGATCCCGCTCTCGACGACGCAGGTTTCGAGCCTGTCGAGGTACCCGGCCGGGTCGCCACCAGCTCTCGCCGGCTCGGGCAGCGGCTCGCCCTCGGTCTGACTGACATCGAACACGTACACGACGCGGAGTCGCAGGATGCGTTCGGGATCTTCGTCATTGTTGCTCGCCTCCCGATCGTGGCCGGCGGAGCGGACCAGCATCGGGGCGAGGATGACAATGCCCTTCTCGCCCCTCTTCACGTGCCGGCCGAGCGAACGCCATGTGTGGAAGCCGGCGACGCGGGTCACGTCGGGCTTCTGGCTCAGGATGAGGAGGATGTTCCGCACGCTGTACGCGTGGAATCGGGACATCGCCGCGAGGAAGCGATCGAGCTGGACGGAGTTGCCCGCGTCGAGGGCCTGGGCCAACTCGTCCAACGCGTCCTTGGCAATCTGTTTCGTCCGCTCGGCCTTGCTGGGCGTTGCGGGGGTGGCAGGACCGCCGGCCGTGGCCGGCGATCCGCCTGGGTTCGAGCTCGCACTCATCGGGTCGCGACGTGCTCCGATGCCGCGGCGGCGGTTGCCGCGTTGCGGTCCGCGTGCTCGCGATCCTCGGCCTGAATCTCGTGGATCCGTGTGTTGGCCATGTCGGCGACCTTGGCCAGCTGCAGCAGGTCGTCGCGGCCGAAGGACGTGGTCGACTGCCAGTCGCCCTTCTGGTCGACGTAGCCACGCTCGAACGTGGCGTTGTACCGGACTCGGCCCTGCGAATCGGTGTTCCGCCAGATCGCGGCACGGATAGCGCCGAGGCGGACGTGGTCGACGGGATTGTTGGTGGTGTTCGAGGTGTTGTTCTGGTTCGTCATCTGGTGACTCCTTTCATTGGATGTTGAACGTGCATCCCAAGAGCCTCCACGTCGATGGCGGGTCAAGCGAAAGCCGCCCGGCCCGCCAGGGAACCGGCTGCACGAGGCGCCGAGCACAGCGACGGCGACGCCGAGGAAGCCGGCGGCCGCTTGCACCCGATCGAGACGACGGGGGCAGGGATGGGTGGAGTTCAACAGAGCGGCGAAAGAGAGTCGAGGGAGCGTTTCCATGCTAGTCAGCGGCTGGCCTGGCAAGACTTGGACCACGCAGCGTCACTGATGTTGACGACAAGGCCTTTACGCCATGTTTGCACCATCTGTAGCGATAGCTTTTGCCTTGACAACCGCTTCGATAATAGAGACACGATGTTGCTTTGTTGCGGAACTCAACGTCGCCAGCGATCAGAGTCTGCCCTTACGAGCATTGCGGCAGGGCGCCCTTTAAAGATCGCTAGCCCCATCGCGGCCAAATACTAACTGTTGCGCTATCGTCGTACTCAAGAGGTTCGAAGGCAGATCATCAGATTTGTATTCTCGGTGGCCCAGTCACAGCAACAACGCTCGAAACTATTTCCGGCACAAACTGTGCGCGATTACGACACTTGATAAAATACATCAGGGTGCCACTTGCCCGAGGTAGAATAATACCAAAGCAATCTGCCTCCGAAACACACCGATACATCATTCTAATTCAATATTATCTGTTGTTGAGAGTCCGCCACCTAATTTCCGCACAACTACCTCTGATAACCACACTCGGGACATCTGTGACCAGGAATCGATTCAAGAAGATAGCCGCACTGACCACAGCGCTCAGGCAATTGACCGTGATACTTGGTTTCGGTTGCTGTCCTCGCAAAGTTAAAGGTGCACAGCATGACTACTGGAAAGAAAGTGCTTAGGCTGAGCGGCAACAACACTGATACAAGGGCCGCGGCCGCCGCGCTGTCTGGCAAAAGAAGTACGCAACCTATATCAATCCCTTTAAGGGCCAGAAATGCGACTACACCCATGAAGGCTGCAAATTGCCTGTCTGCCGCTGCTGCCTTCTCGAACCGCTTCTCGATTGGCGTGCGAATCAGATCGCTCTGTTGCCGAAGCCAGTACTGAATCACGCAAATTGCCATTGCACCACCAATAGCAAGCACAGGAACGCCAAACACAAGTGGCCACGCCCATAAGCCTTGGCCGCGAAAGCCGACAGTAATTACAAAACTCACGATTGTGTATGCTAGAATCAGGGCCCAAACAAGGCGCCTTACCGTGTTGTCTGATTCATCGCAAATTGCAAAGACTAGCGCCAGCGCAACAACTGCACAGGCACCAAGAAGTTCAGACAGAATGAATACATGTATCGCAAGCGTCACGGTATTTTGAAACTAATCATACCCCATGCCTGGCCTCTCCCATGGTTCGGCTGGGTACTCCGGCCCAAACGGAGATGGCAGAATCGGGCCCGGATTCGGCAAGTGCCCACACGAGTCTTCGTAGGCTGGATCTGACAGCCGAAGAATGGAAGAACAATAAATCATTGCCACACTAAGGCAATCTGAGCCAGATGTCGCCGCTCCATGCGACATCCGTGGGTAGCCTTCTCCAGGAGCATATGGAAACGGAAAGGTTCCCGGTATGATATCTGGTGTTGTGGGGATTGTAGGCTTAACCGGACTTGGTTGTCTCAGGCACTTTCCAATTGTGCAGGCACAGAACTTAAGGTCACAAGAAAGTTTGTTTCTGCACTGCTCATAGCAATTGTCGTGTGCTTCGCAGCATGACTCGAAGCTTGGTGCACCCGGCGGGTCGTCTGGTATCCAACGCCCCGGCCGACTGCTCTGCCCGCACCAATCGTCCTTTACCAGCGGCGGAGGCGGGAAGGTACTACGGCATTCGGCCATACACGAGAATCGTTCTTGTGCATCCGGCTTTCTCCGACAACACAACTTGCACATCCACCAGGCTCTAGACTTCTGCGCACACGTCTTCGGCTGAGGTTCAATTGGCTCAGGGTCAATCCACCAACCTGGATCGAATGTGGGAGGATCTCCTGTGCACGAATCAACTCCAACACCACCAATACTGCCGCAGCCGCCCCCTCCGACACCAATCGACGGCAGGACCCACAGCCCCATCGGATCGCGATACACGATTGGCATAGACGTCGCATATTGATACAGATTCGCCCCATCCACGTATCCCGCCGGGTCGCGTTGGACCCAGCGTCCCAGGTCGGTCTTCAGCACGCGGTAGCGCACGTGGTTCACGGTGGCTACGTAGTCATCCTGCACATACCCCGCATACCCGATAGTCGACCCATCGCGTGAGAGCTTATCCCAGCCCATGCTGGCATTGGTGGTGTAGCTCGCGTCGGTCGTATCCACGTCGCCGTCCAGGTCGATATCGACGTAGGCGTCGTAGCCGCTCCAGCTGCCGATGGCCGTGTCGTCGGTGACATCATAGTCGCCGTCGAATGCGCTGCCCGCGCCGCCCGTGTCGCCCGCGACCATGCCGAAGACGCGGCCGTAGGGGCTGAAGAAGACACGCTCACGCTGCACCGCCGCCTCGTCGATGATCGCCACGGCGTCCTGCCGCCAGTTCTGCAGCACGTACCAGCGCTCATCTTCCGTCTGGGGCGATCCAGTCGTGAGGAGGGTCCGGCGCATAACCACCGAGTCTACGTCGCTCGCGCCACCGTAGCCGTCCAGGCCGGCTTGATGGTAGAGCGTCTCTTCGAGGTAGTCGGTCCCGTCGTGGCGTGACACCAGCCTCCACCGATCATCGTAAATGAGGTGTTCAGTATCGGTCCCATCGGACTCGGTGATCCGGTGGCCCAGACCGTTGTAGCGGTACTCGGTCACCACCGTGCTGGTGTTGCGCACAAGGATCGTTGTCAGGCGGTTCCACGCGTCGTACTCGTAGTCGTAGTCGCCGCCGTCGTCGATCAGGTTCCCGTTGTCGTCGTAGTCGGGATCGAGGTCCCCGCTGCCACCGGTCGTGATGTTGCGATAGGTCCACTCGTTGGCGTTGGTGAAGTGCGTGCCCAGGTCGGGCGCCGTGTTGTCCTCGACGAAGTCCGAGCCGCCGGTTCCGTCCAGGTCGTAGTCACGCGTCGCCCAGTTGCCCATGGCCGTCAGGGACCAGTTGCGATCCTCGCGGGTCGTTCCGATGCTCGAGCCGTTCCAGTTGCCACGCTCCTCGCCCAGCACCCGGCCCAGCGCATCGAGCGTGTACGCGCGATCAAAGTAGTGCGTACCACCAGCGTCGGCCATCACGTTGTCGATGGTCCGCTCAATGTCACCGCGTTCGTTGAACACGACGTCCACGTCGTAGAAATCGATATCGCCACCGGTCGCCGGATCGTCCTTCGTCCACGTCCACGTCGTCGGTCGGTTGAATCGGTCGAGCTGCGCGTCGTAGTCGCCGGTCGAATCGAAACGGTTGCTATACACATCTGGCTCGGGTAAGTCGATCCCCACCAGGCCGCTCGTGCCCAGATAGTCGTAGGTTGCCACGGTCACGGAGTTCAGGCCGTTGACGAGCTTCACATCGCTCACGCGGACGAGCGTGCTGTCGAGCCCGCTCGCCGGGACGGTGTAGCTGGCCTTGTACCCCGTGGGGAAGGTCATCGAGGACCGCCGGATCGTCTTTCGACCATCCGTGGGGACCGCCTTGGCGTAGGCGAACGCCACGTCGTGGGCGTTGCCGCTGATCACCGAGTCGTGGTCCTGCTGGATCTTCGTCGCGTTCCCCCAGCCGTCGTAGGTGTACTTGATCTGGTCGGTCTCGTTGGTCGAGCCCCCGGTGGAGACGTCGTACTGGGTCACCGTCTCCAAGAGCCCGCGGTCGAGGTACGCGTGCTCCACGCGTCGCACGTCGCCGTTGAAGCCGGAAGCCAGCGTCGTCACCGACGAGCTGGTCGCCCGGCCAAGCACGTCGTAGGCCGTCTCGATCACGTTGCCCGCCTGGTCCTCGCGGCGCACCACCTGGCCCAGGGCGTTGTAGCTGAACGAAACCACGTCGGTGTCGCTCGAATCGATGTCCGAGCCCTCGTCGGCCGTGTTGGTCGAGTCGGGATAGACCACCGCTCGCAGCAGCCGGCCCGAAGCGATCTCGCTCTTGCCGCTACTCACCGTTCCCTTGGCCACGCCGTACACCCAGCGGGTGATCTGGTCGTCGGCGGTGCTCGGGTTCGCCGCCACGTCCTTGGTGCCGTCGGCGTCCTGGTCGACGATCATCCGGATCTTGAGCCCGTTCTCGTACTCGTACCAGGTGTACAGGTCGTCGGCCCCGGTCGTCGAGCTGGGCAAGGCGTTGACGAAGTTGCGGATCACCGAGGTCTGCCGTCCCAGGTCGTCGTAGACGAAGACCGTGGCCACGTTCTCGGGATCGGTGCTCGTCGAGACCTCACCGTCGGCGTTGTACACCGTGTCGGACACGATCACCGTCGAAGAGCCCTGGTTCGGAGTGCTCAGGCCATCGCGGTCGAACGTCGAGCCGCCGTTGGTCCCGTACATGGCGCTCGTCACCGGCCGGTCCAGCACGTCGTACCACGTCGCGCTGATCTGGATCCGACCCGTGATGTTCGCCGCGGTGAAGGCCAGCAGGTCGCCGTCCGCCCCGCTGTCCAGGGCACCGGTCGTGCTCGTGTCGTCGTGCTCACGCTGGATCACCGCCGAGGCCACGACGAGGCTCGACTCGTCGCTCTCGTACACGGTCACCACCTGCTCCATCACGTGGTCGCCGGTTACGTCGTCGGCGTCGCCGTAGGCGCTGTCGTTCATCTGGCCCAGCACGTACTGGTCCGTCGCACGGCCCAGGCGGTCGTAGGCCGTCTTGGCCAGCCGCCCGCCCTGCACCTTGATCGTCCGGCCCGCCTCGTCGTACCAGGTCAGGCTCTCCAGCGTGTCGGCGCTCGCGCCGGTTGACTGGGTGATCTCGTGGCGGATGTTCTTCCAGACCCTCCCACGCGCGTCGTAGGCCATCTCGCTCAGCGACACGCGGTTGCTGGTCACGCTCGTCGGATCACTCGATGCCGTCAGGCCGCTGACAGAGCTGTACTGCCCCATCGCCAGCGTCCGGCCGAGGTTGTCCAGCTTCACCAGCGAGTGCGGCGCGGCCGCGCTCTGGGTCAGCTTCGTCCGCCCACGCACGTCGTGCGTGTACAGCGTGTCGCGGCGATCGGTCGCGCTGTCGACGACGAAGGCCGTCGTCTTGGTGACGTAGCTGTTCCCGCCGTCGTTGCCCGAGTCGTACTCCGTCTCGGAGACGGTGACCATGTTGTTCGTGCCCGAAGCCTCGCCGCCCGGGTCGTCGTAGTCGTTGGTCCCGATCTCGCTCGAGGTCATCCGACCCAGATCGTCGTACACCGCGCGGCTGATCGTGCCTGTCGCGTCCTTGGTCCGGATCCGCCGGCCCATCTCGTCATAGGCGAAGAAGGTCGCGTCGTAGTTGGTCCCCTCCATCCCCGCGCCGCTCGCGGGGATATCGAAGTAGCTGCGGCTCTCGTCCAGCACCGCGCCCGATTCGCTATACAGGGCGGTCGAGTACCGCGACACGCTGCCGTGGTCCACCGCCGTCAGCGGGTCATCGTCGGTCTCGTCGATCCAGCTCGACAGGCCCGTCGTCGTGCTGCCGCCGCTGAGCGTGATTCGCACCGATGCCACGCCGTTGCCCGCGTGGTCCGACACCGACATGCCCGCGGGGCCGTAGTACGTCACCGGCCCGCCGTTATCGATCACCAGCGGGATGCTGATCGTCACCGGTCGGCGGTCCTTCAAGACCGTCCGGTACACTTCACTCACGTCGCCATCGGGCGCCGTCACACGGGTCCGTCGCCCCTGGTCGTCGTAGACGTACGTCGTCCGCACGTCCCAGCCGTCGCCGGTCTCAGTGATCCCGAAGACCCCGTTGGGATCCGCGTCGAAGACGCCGCCCTCGTTCAGCTTGGCGTCGCGGATCGACTCGACCATCAGGCCGTCGGCGTACTCCATGTAGTCGTAGATGCCGTCCTCGGCCTTCATGAAGGCCGTGTGCCCGTTCTCGCGGACATAGGAAATCCGCGTGTGGGTGGTGTTCTCGCCGTTCTCCAGGGTCGCCACCGCCGGAAGCGTCGTCGTCACCACCTTCGGGCGGATGTACCCGATGTCCGTGGCCGTCGCGCTCCACCACGTCCTCGACACCGATGTCTCGTCGTAATCCGCCGCCGCCAGCGTCCCGCTCGTCTCGTTGTCGGCGAAGACCGCACGCCGCGCGTCGACAAATGGCACGTCCAGTGTCGCGCTACCGATGGTCAGGCTGCGCGTCTCGTAGTCCATCTGACGCTCGACGTACGACGTCCCCGTCGCGCCCTCCTTGTACTCGTAGCCCTCGATGAAGCCCGTCAGGGCCCCGCTCGAGACGCGGTCGATCACCCGCACCAGGCCGGTCCCGTTCGGCCGCGCAAAGACGCCCGTCGAGTGCGTGTACGACGACACGTTCGCCGGCGTGGCGATCTCGTCGATCAAGGCGTCACTCCCGCGCACCGCACGCGTCGCCCAGGTATCGCCCGGGGCCGTCGACGGATCGTCCGCCGTCCGGGCCTCGCCAAAGACCTGCCCGGCTTCATCGAAGAGCACGCTCACGTACAGGCCATCGGGCTGCTTCACGACCGCGCGACGCTTCCACGTGTCGTCGTAGGGCGACGCCTCGCTCCCGGTCGTGTCGTAGGTAATCGTGTGCTCGCCGTTGGTGCCGCCCGAGCAGCCGCACCGACCATTGAACCACGCCTTGTCCACCCGGCGCGACGAGTCGTACTCGAAGTACGCCGCGGCATACGGCTTCAGGGCGCTCTCGCTCATTGAGAAGGGCGAATTGTTGGCAAAGTTCGAGTCGGCGTAGTCCGCTTGCCGGTACCCCTCTTCCTCGACGATGTACTGCAGCGCACTGGCGTGCCCCGGGTTCGTGCTGTCATTGAATGACCCCACCCAGTAGCGGTAGTACGTCCTGGTTACCAGGCTCACACCGCTCTCGTTGGTGGGCATCGTCACCGTCACCGACTTGAGGTCCCACTCGCTGCCATAGCTCTCGATCGAGCCGTAGTAGCCGTACTCGACCTTCCCGACCTCGGTCACCGTACCAGGACTCGACCAGTCCCCGCTCGAGCAGATCTCGGCCTTCACCTCGATCACGCGTTCGGTGTCGTACGTGTACGTGTACCGCCGCCCGCCGTTCTCCGCCGAGTCGTACGCGACGGTGAGCAGGTTCGTGGGGTTCATGCCTCCGGTATCGAAGCCGACGCTGATCGCCGTTGATCCGGTCGTCTCGTGCCCCACGAAGGCGGTCGCGCCACCCGGGCCGATCTTCTTCCACAGCTGCCCCTTGGCCACGCCCGAGTGGGTGTCGAAACCAAAGAAGACCAGCCGCGTCCCGTCGGGCTGCGTCAGCGTGTACGTGTCCGGCTCGCTGCCGGCACCCGCCGCGTACTGCACGATGCCCGTGGCGCCGTTGATCCCCTGGAACTCGTCGTCACTCACACCGATCCGCTGGAAGGCCGCGTACCGGTCCGCGCCGCCGACGAGGTACAAGACATCGAGGTCGTCCGTCGCGCCCTCGAAGAGCGAGATCTCCGGGTTGGCCATCGCCCAGTTATTCCCCTGGGGGCCCTGGCTCACGTGGTGCCCCGAGTCGTCCTGGCGCGTGTTGTACGTCCGCCCGACGACCCAATTGCCCCCAGGATCCGCGGGAAACGCCAGGTCCACGTCGGTCACCTGCACCGAGCCGGTGAACAGGTCGACGTGCCCGCCAAGCGTCCGCTTGCCATTAAAACCAAGATCCGAGCCCGAGTGCCCGGGCAGGATGCCGCCCATTAAGCCACTCGCGCGCATCGAGCCATCCAGGTACACACCACGCTGGCCCGCACGCGGCGCCAGGTCCTGGATCAGCGTCGGCGAGGCCTGGTAGGTCACCAGCTGCGCGTCGTAGAGGTTCAAGACATCATCGGCGCACACAGACGAAGATGAAAACGCGAGCCCCGCAGCCACAACGCAGGCGACCGCACCACGCCCCCTCGTACGGGCGCTGGCACGAGAGCCATACGCCCCCGATGCCATCCGCAGCATGCCTTGCAGGCCCAACGGCAGGTCTCTGGTACGTTGCTGAAGCAATGTCGCCTCCATTGTGTATGCGGAGCTCGCGCCCCACCCCGCAAGCCATACGCTCGCGGGGCACCTAAATCGCATTCATTCGATTGCACGACTCGATCCAACGACTCGACTCAACGACTCGTGTTGTCGCGATCACGCGCACGCGCCGGTACTTCTTGCCGGGAGGCAGCGATCGCTTATGGTCATTGCACCCACAAACGATCACGCATGCAAGAGGGCATACCCGTGTTTATAAGAAGAACTTGCACACCCCCCGGATTCGGCTACGCATTCCAACGCAGCCGTAAGTCCCTACGACGAATGCACACAATTGCGCTTGCATCAAAACACGTTCTGGGTATAACGGACATGTTCTTCGGAGATGTTCGCGCTGCAGATTAGTGCGCAATGCGATAGACACGCGTCACGCACTCCAGCGCCGCGGCACACGAACGGCACGTATTCGGGCCCGGATTCGAAATGAAGATAGTGTCATGAATGAGCACGGGCCGACATAGGAGATCGCCATGACCAATCACGCCACGAATCGCAGCAAGGCAAGCGCACTCTGGCTACCCGTCGGCAGCGTGACCGCTGCCGCCGGTGCGCTGCTCATCGCGGGCATCGTTGCGTCGACGCCCAAGCCAACCGCCGCCGGGGGATTCAGCGCACGGGCCATCATGGAGCTCGCCACGCCCGAGCCACAAGACGTTGACCGCGAGCTCCGACGCGTCGGGATTACACCCGAGGCCCTCGCCGCCGCCGGGCTCACCGCCGTCGACGCGACGGCCCTCACCACCCGAGCGGTCACGCACCTGGACGTGACAAACTACACCAGCCTCCGACTCGCCATGGAAGCACACGGCAACGCCAAGGCCGAGATGCAGCGGCTGGAGAGGCTGTTCCGAGCGGGCACGCCTGGAGACGCCATCCAGCGGGACCTCGACGACGCGGTTGCGCTTGAGGCTTCCACGAGGGCTACGCTCGAGGCTCGCCAGCAGGACCTCTTCAACGCCGCCACCAGCGGGCTGGAGTCCAGCGTCCTCGCCGACATCGCCGACATCGACTCCGAACGCGACATCCGCTACCCAACCTACTACAAGGTCGCAGACCGCACTCATGCCGAAGCGATGGCCCTGCGAGATGCGCTCAATGGCGTTCGTATCGATACCGAGCTCGGAGCGGAGCCATCCGACCACCATCGGGGCATCATCGACGATGAGCTTGCCAAGGTCGATGTCGCAGCAGCGAAGGCCAACACGGACACGAACCTCGACGCCATCCTCGCCGCATGGAAACTCGTACTCGATCCAGTGTGAGTGAGTCGCGACGTTCTTCTCGCACCGGCCCCTGACTCGGCTGATATCGCATGGGATATTACTGGCACATCGTGCGCTCTCGGTGGACACGACTGGCGACGGTCGCCATGCTTACGTGCTTATTCAGCAGCGGCATAGCCCTCGGACATCAAGACGTCATCAAGCTTCCCGCAGAAGTCGAGCTCGCTCGGCTCGTGGACCTTTCCTCGGAGCGGCAGGGCTTTCGCATCAGCTACGAGCCCCGACAGCTTTCGGGGAGCTTCATGATGCGGAACACCAGTGAGATAGACGATGATGCGCTCTGGACAATAACCAACGAGCTGCTCGTCCAGAAGGGACTGACGACCGTTTCCGTGGGCGAAAGCGGAGCGTTGTCCGTCGTGCAGCTCTCAGGGGCCGCAGCTCTGGCACCACCCGCGTCCGAGTGGAGCTTGGGCGACGTTGCCGGCGATGGCCGGCTCACAACGCCGAGTCGTGCTGGATTCGTGGCGGTCATCGTTGAGATTGAGCAGGCCGATCCAGCAGCACTCATCGCAGCGTTGGATCCTCTCCTGAGTTCCGGAGGCTCGCTTACGCGGCTTGGTGGCACCGACTCCATTATCGTCGCCGATCTCCGAGAGCGTGCGGGCGAGGTCGTCAGGCGGATCAGGGCACTCGACGTGCGCACTACGGACACGCGCTCGTACGAGCCGCGGGTGTTCTCACCCTCGGAGGTTGGCGAGGCGGTACGACGGCTCGTCGGCGAGGACATCCGCGTGGTTCCCGACGGCCTGACCGGCACGCTGCTCGTCGAAGCAACGGCGGCGCAGCACGAGTCCATCGCCGCACTGGTCGATCGTCTCGACGCCGAGCAATCCGCGGCGAGGCTCTCGACACGCACTATCGTGGTGCGCAATCGGCCCGTCGAGGAGATCGTCTTACTAGTGAACCGTCTACTTGGTGCTGGTGTGGCGGGTGAACCCGATCAGCCAACTGCTGCGGATTCCGGTACGACGCGATCGACGCCAAAAGCCCCAACCGCCGCAGAGCGGGCCAGGGATCGCACAATCGCGACGACGAATGACGGCGTCATCCAGATCGATGGACTGACGGTTTCGCTGGTCGCCGATGCGGCAACCAGCCGCATCCTGGCGATCGGACCACCGGGCGTGCTGGACCGCGTGCAGGAACTCGTACGTGAGCTCGATGTCCGCCAGCCGCAGGTCATGCTCGACGTGACCATGGTGAGTCTGACCGAGGGCGAGACGCTGGACCTCGGCGTCGAGCTCGAACGTATCGAGGTCTCGGGCGACATCCGAATCAGGCTGGCTTCGCTCTTCGGCCTCTCGACTGGAGATGGCGATGGCAACCGAGATGCCGGTGATGGCGCCGGATTTACAGGGGTCGTTCTCGATCCCGGTGACTTTGCGGTCGTCGTCCGGGCACTAGAGACCGTTAACCAGGGTCGCTCCCTCAGCCTTCCCCGCGTGCTGGTGGACAACGCCGCCACCGCCACGCTCGACGCGGTTCGAGAGGAACCATTCGTGTCAACCAACGCCAGCGACACCGTTGCGACCACCAGCTTCGGTGGTTCGGCGTCCGCCGGCACGCAGATCACGGTCACGCCACGGATCGCCGAGGGCGATCATCTTCTCTTGGAGTATGCCGTCAGCCTCAGCCAGTTCGTCGGCGAGTCCGCGAGCGACTCGGTCCCGCCGCCCAGGCAAGAGAACAGTATCACTTCGATTGCCACGATCCCCGATGGACATGCGATCGTGCTCGGCGGCCTGGAGACGATGAACGAGGGAGAAGCCACCAGCCAGGTCCCGCTGCTGGGCGACATTCCATGGTTGGGCGAGCTCTTCAAGAACCGCTCGCGATCATCAGGGCGAACGAAGTTCTACGTGTTCATTCGCCCGACGATCACACGCGGAGACGGGTTTGAGTACCTCAAGTATGTCAGCCAGGATCTGGCCGCAGGCCTTGGCGTGGACGATGGCTTCCCGGTCGTGGAACCCCGGGTGATCCGATGACGGTTCCCGCGCCATCGGTCTGCGAGCGATTCCTGGACCTCATCCCACGGGACTACGCGCGCGAGCACCTCGTGCTAGGCGAACGCCAAGCAGAGGCCGAGGATGGGTTCACGCTCGTGCTGCGCCATGCGCCAGCCACACCCGCGTGCGTGCTGCACAACGTGTGCGTTCGCATGCGCGAGCGTGCGCATCCCAAGCCCGGCGATGCTGGTGCCATCGCGGAGGCGATCGATTCCGCGTACGCTGGCGCCGCCCAGTCGACTTCGACCGAAGACGACCTCGGCGACGCCATCGTGATCGAGGGGCCCGAGGCCGAGCTCGAGCGGGCACTCGCCGAAGCGGACCGTGATCTCTTGTCGACGTCCGGTAAGGCGCCGGTCGTCCGATTGGTCGACTGGATGCTGTTCCATGCAGCAACGCATGGTGCCAGCGACGTGCACGTGCAGCCCCTTGAGGACCGCGTTCTCGTGCGGATGCGGATCGATGGGGCGCTCCGCGACGTCAAGTCGCTCCCGGGCGAACTGGGCGGGCCCGTGGCAAGCAGGCTCAAGGTCGTCGGACGCATGGATGTCGCAGAGCGACGCGTCCCCCAGGACGGGCGAGCAACGGTCACCATCGGCGTCGGAGAGTCTGCGCGCACCATTGACCTCCGCCTCAGCTCGCTGCCGACGGCGTTCGGGGAGCGGCTCGTCGTGCGTCTGCTCGAACCAGACGGCGCACTCGATCTGGACAATTTCTCAGGGCTCGGCATGCCGCCCGAGGTCGAGGAGCGCTGGCTGGCGGTGTGCTCCCGCTCCAGCGGGATCGTGCTCTCGACCGGGCCGACAGGTAGCGGCAAGACGACAACGTTGTACGGCACGCTGAGCTGGACCGCAAAACGTTCTGCACGCGACCTCAACGTCATGACCATCGAAGACCCGATCGAGTACGACCTCTCGGGACCGCACGTGGCCATCAGCCAGGCGCAGATCAACACCAAGAAGGGCGTCACGTTTGCCAGCGGCCTGCGGCACATCCTCCGGCAGGACCCTGATGTTGTCATGGTCGGCGAGATTCGAGACCTGGAAACGGCACAGGTTGCCATCCAAGCGAGCCTGACCGGCCACCTTGTTCTCTCGACGCTGCACACCTCAGACTCGGCAACCGCAGTGACACGCCTTGTAGACCTCGGCGTCGAACCGTACCTCGTGTCGGCCTCGCTCTCGGCGGCGCTGGCGCAGCGGCTGGTGCGGCGCGTCCACCAAGCGTGCGATGGCAAGGGGTGCGAGTCTTGCTACGGCAGCGGCCTTCTAGGACGCATCGGGCTCTTTGAGCTCCTGGTCGTCTCTGAGCCGATCCGCGAGCGCATCGCGGCGGGCATCACGGCGAGCGCGCTTCGCAAGGCCGCACGAGAGGCGGGCATGCGCACCCTGCAGGACGAGGGCCGGCGATTCGTCGAATCGGGCGTCACCACCCCGCTCGAGGTCGCGCGCGTTGCCTCGGTCGGAGACGATGGCTTCAACGCCACAGGGATCGCGTCATGACCTTGTGGAGATACAAGGCGGTCACACCCGCCGGACTCCCACGACGTGGGGAGCTCAAGGCCGATACGGACGTCTCGGCACGCGCGTCACTCCGACGGATCGGACTCACCGTGCTGGACGTTCGGCCCGTCGTGGACCAGAGCACGGTCCTGCCCGCTTCGGTCACCAGTACAATCAACGGAGTGCTCCGGGGCAGGCGCCGTGACGCCAAGGCCGAGGTGCTCGATACGTTGGCGACGCTCTTAGCGTCCGGCGTGCCATTGAGCGACGGATTGCAGACGCTCGCCGGGGCCCGTGGGCGGCGTACGGCACTTCGGAGGCTGCTGCTACGGCTGGAAGATGCGGTTCGTTCAGGCGAGCCGCTCGCGGACGCCTTTGAGCAGCACGATGGCTGGTTCGACGCCGCCGAGGTCGCGGTTGTTCGGACGGGGCAGGCCCGTGGCGAGCTCGCCCATGCGCTCCGTTCGCTGTCGGATCGCTACGCGCGGGCTGGCGAGCTGGCCGGCAAGCTGGCATCCGCCCTCGCGTACCCAGCAATCGTCTCTGTGGCCGGGGTGGCGGTCGTCGTCTTTCTTGCGCTCGGGCCGCTACCCAGGCTGGTAGACATCCTCGAGCAGGCTGGCGTCCAACCTCCAGCCCTCACATCGGCCGTCATCTCGACTGGCGAGTCAATCGCACGCGGGTGGGCCATAATGCTGGCCGGCGCGGTCATGGTCTTGGTGTTCGGCGCTTGGGCCGTGCTTGCGATCTCAACTCAGGGTCGAGGCTGGCCGGACCCGCTGCGCAGACTCGTCCCACAAGCCCTGCGAGGAATGGCCCTAGCAAGGCTGGCGAGCGAGCTGCAGTCGATGACGCGGCGCGGTGTTCCGCTGACCGACGCGCTGCGAGCATCCGCGAGGACGTTCAACGGCCCCGTTGCCATGAGCCTCCGGCGTCAACTCGAGCTTGCCGCCACGCGCGTCGAGGCCGGGGAGCGACTCTCAAACGCCCTGGACGACCCGCACTGGTTCGCCGACGACATGCGACGCCTGATCGATGCGGGCGAGTCTGCCGGCGAGTTGCCCGATCTGCTCGAACGGCTGGCAGATCGGCTCGAACGAAGGGCGACCCGCCTCACGGACCGGCTTGCGGGTCTCATCGAACCAATGGCCATCATCCTGTTGGCATCGATGATCGGTGTGGTTGTCTTATCCGCCGTGCTCCCGCTCCTAAAGCTAAGAGAGGTGCTGTGATGCGTCGCCATTTGAACCTTCACCAGCGCGGCATGACGCTCGTCGAGGTGCTGGCCGTCGTCGTGCTCCTGGGCATCTTGGCCGCCACGCTGACGGTGGGCCTGACCGCCGCGTTCGGTCAGGGCAAGCGCGAGCTTGCGCGAACGGCGATCGCGGGCGCCAAGGCCAAGGTCGAGATGTACCACGTCTCCGAGGGGAATTGGCCCGAGAGCCTCCAGGACCTCGTCGATGCGCCGCCCTCGGCCAGCTACCACCTGCCCGCGGATGCCGCCCGGGACCCCTGGGGCTCCATGATGCAGCTCGTCGTGCCGGGCCCGCAAGGCCAGCCGTTCGAAATCATCAGCCTCGGCGGTGACGGCCGGGTCGGTGGCGCCGGCGAAAACGCGGATCTGAGCTCGGTAGCGCTGCGGGAGACCAGGGAGTGAAGGATCCGCGCGCCCATCGGGGGTCTTCGCTCGTCGAGACGCTGGCCACGTGCGCGCTCGTCGCCCTCGCGATGGCGATGGGTGCTGCTCTGCTCGCCGGTGCGGGTGATCCAATTCCCAGGGCTGAGCAGACGCTCCTCGAGGTCCATGGTGTGGCCCGGCTGGTCGCAATGAGCGATGGGCCGGCCACGATCCAATTGGAGCGAGGAACGCTGGTGGTCCGCGACGGGAGGGGCGACCTCGTCGTGGAGCGCGACTGGCCCGAGGATGTCCACAGTACGGCCTTGATCGAGAGCGTTCGTATCGATCGTCACGGCAGGAGCGAAGCACGCTCCATCAGACTCGTGCACGGAGCCCGACGCGTGGAGATCGTTCCGTGACCCGCTCCGGCCTGACACTGCTCGAAGTCGTGCTCGCAACCGCGCTGCTCGCGTTGGCGACCGTTGCGATCGCATCGGTTATGTCTGCAATCCCGACGCCCTCAGATACGAGCTCGCACTTCACACCTGGCTTCGCATCCAGCATCGACGACGTGCTCCGTGATCCCTCCCGGTACGAACTCAATCTCGGGGAGATCGCCAAGATCGGCTTGGGCGAGTTCGACCTGGGCGACAGGCCCATCCAGGTTTCGCTCCAGGCTCGAAGCGGTCGTGGCGCGTGGCTCGAATTCAGCGATGGAGTCCAGTCCACCGCGAGATGGGTTGCCATGCCCCGGGAGAGCCCATGAGGCGCGCGTTCACGCTGCTGGAAGTGCTCCTCGCACTCGCGCTTACGGCCCTCGCCGCGACCGGGGCGACTGCGGTTCTGGTGCCACTGCTGTCCGATGCACCCTCGGTCGCCGCCGAACTCGAAGCACGATCGAAGTCCGCCTCAATTCTCGACCAGATCGCCTGTGACATGCTCATCGAGCACGAGTCGATGCCGCGCCGCCGCGTCGAGGTCGGACCGGGGTGGCTCAAATTGATCACCCGAACCGAGGGACGCACTGTCACGATCCGTTACGACGCGGGTTCACTGCTCGTTGACACATTCGAAGCCGAGTTGCGTGATACCGATCGCCGTCTGCTTGTTCGCGTGGGTGATCGTGGTGCGATGATCGAGCGGGAGTTTCGTGTCCCATGAGGCCTGGCATTCATGATCGGCGAGCGGTGGTGCTCTTGCTGGTTCTGGCGTTGGTCGCCGGAGCCGTGCCAATCATCGTCCTCGCGGTGTCGCGTTCAACCGCCTCCGTGCAGCGCATCCGGTCATTCGACGACGCCGCGATCGCCGACGATCTGCTCGTAGCGTGCTCGGCGCCGATTCGAGACTGGCTCCGACGGGACGCCAATGGCGTCGTCCTGTCTACGCAATCCATGGAGCCGGTCGTACCCGTGCTCTCGGATCACTTCGAACTCAACGGCCGCTCCATCGAGTTGGTCGCCACCGCGTGGGATCTCCAGGGCATGCTGCCAGCGGATGCGGTTCGCGCTGGAACACCCCTGCGGCTCTCGCTGCCCGAAGACGTCCGGCGACGCCTGGATGAGTTGACCGCTGATCCTGCAGGACTCGACAACATCCACTCGAAAGATGGCGGCCGCCTCGTCTTTCCCTCGTTAGGCTCCGATGCCCCCGCGATCGGCGCATGCGTGAGTACGTCAGCACGGCTATCTACACAACCGGTCGTGCGGCTCAATGTCAACACGACTCCCGCGACGCTCCTTGAGAACGCGATGCGCCTGGCGGGGCGTGGTGGCTTCGACGAGATCATGGAACGCCGTGCGCGCGGCGAGCCGGGCGGTCCACCACCGCTACCGGATCGCGAGCTGAGCGGATCGCCACGGGTGGTACTGGTAGGGTCCAGCGGCAGTTGGGGTATCCGCATCGACATTCGTGTTGGTTCGGTTCGTCGCTCGTGGTGGATGGTCTGGACGCGTGTGAGCGGCGACTGGCTGCTCCAGCGACGCACGCCGATCCAGTGGGAACCCCATCCGGAGCACGCGCCATGAATCGGCTAACGCACGAACGGGTGCTGACGGTGTCCGTCGGCGCGGTCGGGCTGGCCACATGCGCCGCGACCATGTGGTGGGCCAGCCGGCCAAGCCCGTCGGTCGAGCCATCAATGTACGCGTCAGCTGTGGATGATGCGGGCCCCGCCACGCGGATCGCACTGGAAGCAAGCGCGTTCGACCGAGACCTCTGGTTCGAGCGATCCCTCGCCCAGCCCGAAGCGCCCGCAAGAGTCGAAGACACTCCGGAAGAGAAACAGCCACCGGAGCGCGCCGTCATCGCGCTGACCCTCGTTGCGATCATCCGGCAAGGCGACAGGCTATCGGCGGCGTTGTACGACTCCAGCGAACAGCAGATCGTCTTCGTCGATCCCGAGTCTCGGATCGGCGACGTCTTGGTCCAGAGGATCACCGATCAAGCCGTCGTGCTCGAGCTCCACGGACGAGAACAACAACTTGCGCTCTTCGAGGAAGGCCGATGAAGATGGCTCGGTCACACGAGACCGCATCGGCACGAACGACCAGGGTGCCGGAGGCATGCGTCTATAGCGCGGTCGTCGCTCGGCCACCCGGGCGACTCGGTCGCAAGACCGTGGGCTTCGCCGCAGAAGGCCTGATGCCGCGGTCGCTGGGCGACCTTGCGATCGCCTGGAGATCGACTCGGCGTCGACTCTTCGTGCTCGCGGTCGATCGCGAACTCGCCAACGACTGGCTGAACGATCGAAGGACAAGCGCCAGGCCCGCTTCCTTGCCTGACTCCATCACTTCCGAAACCAGCGATCTGCAGCCGGACCGTTTCGAGTTCCTCCAAGGACCGTTCGCGCCGGCGAACGTGCGACGCCAGCGTGCCCTCCGTCAAGTGATCGTGGTCCTGGTACTTGCCATGAGCCTGCTCATGTACTCGATTGGGGCGCACTGGCGCGCTGGAACAGCCCGCGAAGACGCTGCTGCGATCGACGCCCAGACAGAACGCCTCATCGCGGATGCCATCCCATCGATTCCAAGGGGGCTCGCGCCGGACCTCGCACTCGCGGCCGAGATTCGCCGGCTCGAAGCGATGAACAGCTACACGGACCTCAACGTCGCAATCGATAGCCGCCAGGCATTGTCCTCACTGCTATCGCAATGGCCGAGCGAGTACGAGGTCCAGGTCGAACGCCTCGACGTCAATGGGCGGGCCGTGACCGTCGGCGCGGTCTTGGCCAGCCGACGCCGAGCACTGGAATTCGCAACCTCGCTGACACATCTGGACGGCTTTAGCGCCGCACTCCCGCGTATCGATATACAGAACCGGCAAGACGGCCAGATCACACGACTGGAACTCGGACTCGAACACGGCGGGGGACTTTCAAAGTGATCGCCCGGTTCGGCAACTTTGGTCTCGTTGCGATCCTCGTTGGAGCGGTAGTTGCGGCTGTCTTCACGACCATCCAGTGGCGCGGCGCCGTGTCCACACGCGACAGCGCGACTCGGTCGCTCGAGCGAGCATCTGCACAGGTCGTCGAGCTTGCTTCGCTCCGTGCCAAGCTGGCCCGAGACCAAGTGTCGACCACGGGCCAGCGCGCCGATGCCCTATCCGAGATCGCCGAGACGTTCACTGCTGCCGGCCTCTCCGAACGATCCATGTCATCCCTTGAAGAGCAGAGCGACACCTCAATACCTGACTCGAGGCTGCGGCGCCAGACGCTGCGGCTGCGATTAGTCGATGTGTCGCCAGCATCGCTTGGCGTGTTCCTGATCAGACTCTACGAAGATCGACCGCACTGGATCGTCACGAGTCTCGAGCTGACGCGGCCCCGGCAGGGAAAAGGCAATTCGTATGACGTGGCCGTGTTGATGGTGAGGACGTATCAACCAGGGGAGGAGGAACAGCGATGAAGGTCTTTCGATCGTGGCGAGCAGTGTTGGTGGTACCCATCCTCTTGGTGGGCTTGCTGGGGGGCTGCAATTCGTCATCTCCGAGCCCGTACGTCGAGCAACCGCCCATCCGACGAGACACCGAGCGGGCGCAGCGCCTTGCAAGCGAGGCCGTCGAGCTCATGCTTGAGGATCCAACCCGAGCCGAGGCGTTGTTTCGAGATGCCCTCGCCGCCGATCTTTACCACGGCCCCTCGCACAACAACCTCGGGGTCCTCCTGCTTGGACGCGGGGAGCTCTACGAGGCGGCGAACGAGTTCCAGTGGGCCCGCCGCCTGATGCCCGGCCACCCGGACCCGCGTATGAATCTCGCGCTGACGCTCGAGAAAGCCGGACGGATCGACGAAGCGATCGCTCAGTATCGGCGGGCGCTCGAGGTGCATCCCGGCCACAGGCCGACCGTGCAGGCCCTTACGCGGCTCGAGATCCGAGCCGGTCGCAACACGGATGAGACCGTGGGGCGTCTGAGTACGCTCGCGTTGGAAGGCGAATCGCCTCAATGGAGGAATTGGGCTCGGCAACAGATGTTGCTGCTGGGCCCGTACGACCTCCGCCCCTGAACCCATACCGGCCCGTATCTTCGGATCAGCCTGCATTCAGGAGGATCAGACATGGCCAAGCGCCACCTCTCCGTTGGCGTCCTAATCCCAATCGGGGGTGGAGAGATCATGGATCGGCTGGGACACAGCGAGAGGTCTTCCAACAGAGGCATTGCTTCGCCTTGTTCTTGAATCAGTAGGAGGTTCGGCAATGGCGCGCCTCAAGTCCCGAAGACCAGCATCAACCACCATCGGGCCACAGTCGCTTGTCGAGCGTCTTAAACGAATCGACGAAGGCCGCGTCAACGGCTTGGCCGAGCAACAGTGGAAGGTGCTCGGGTTGCACGATACCCCCGTCGAACTCTTCTCGCTTCCTCCCCGTCTTGTCGTCAACCGCACCGGCAACGAGGAGTTGACCATGGCGTTTCGCGTAGAAAGCGGTGATTTGAGACGAGTGGACCCCGCGAGCAGGTTGCGCTGATAGATCTGTGTAGCTCAGCGTGATCTGGGTCTTCATGATGTCTCGAGCCATCTCTGTCGCGCGAGCGAGTGAGAGCTCTTCCCAGAAGGTACCCTTATAGGTGTCTTGTATCTCTTCCTCGCTGCTAAACGTGTCGCCTTCCAGCGCCAACATCGACATCCGCACGTCTATTGCCAGCATGGCATCTGATTCTTGCTCGACCGTCACGAATCGCCCCCACCGCGACGCCGATGCCTTGACTTGCTTTGTGAGCTCGTCTGCGATCAGCGCCGCGTCGTAGGTTGATGTGTTAGTCGCAACAATGTCCTCGACAACCGCCGGCCGCACGACAACCTGGATGGGCTCGACATCGCTCCTTCGCAGCGATTCGGAGATCGTCTGGATCTTATTGCTACTGCCAAAGAGCTCCTGCCACATCGACACCCGCCACGGCTGATCGACGTTTCCGCGAAACGCTCTCAGTTCATCAACACCCGCAATGGGACCGGCACTACAGCCCGATAGACCCAGCAGGCACAGGACCAACAACCAAGCACACTTGCTCATCTTCATGACGACAACCCCCAAAGAAACACTTGACGATGGCGTCCCCCTCACCACACAACAGTCTCACACCATCAGCTAAGGACTGCAACGCAACACCGTACGTAAGTCCGCTTCGTTCTTCCCACAAATTGGAACGGCATTTCCATCCCTCTATTTAGGGGAGGTATGTGGCCGCTTGTGCTTGTGCACCCGATGGCTTGCGGCCACACTCTACATCGCCCTACTCTCTAGTGCTCGTAACGCCACATACTCGGCTAGGCAAATTGCCGTACACACCACTGAGATGTGCTTGAAGACACTGATCACTCTCGGAGCGCGCCCAACAGATTCTTCACATCTCAGAAGCTCCATTGGTGTAGCACTCTGCCCCTGTTGGTCCTATACACCTCGGGATTCGAGTCCACTATTGCCATCACGAACCGACCGGAGCTTCACAATGCTGGCCCTGATGCAACGCACTCTTGCCGTCCTCGCCCTCGCCACTTTGCTATTGCCTTCGATAGCGGCTGCACAAGAGATCGGCGAGTGCATCACGCTGACTCCACGACGTCCGGGCTTAGGCATCCCGCTCCACACTCAGGCGGGGGTGAACAGCTGGGAAGGCGAGCGAGTGCCCGTCGATTCCATCGTGACGGTGGTGCAAACGCACGACTCCGGCTGGCTTCGCGTTCGCTTCGATGCCCTCGAAGGCTGGATTTCCACTCGCTACATCGGTGACGTCGTACCGTGCCTGACCACAACAGGCCTTATCGACACAGGTAGTTCAGAGCAAGTATGCCGCATAGCTACATGGAACATCGAGTGGTTCAAGGACGGGAAGTCCCGCGGGTTTCCTGAACTCATCGGCGACGAAGCGCTTCCAGCGCGCACGAGTGACGACTTCGGCTTCATTGCCAAGGCAATCATCACGATGGAGGTCGAGCTGTTGCTCTTGCAGGAGATTCACGGAGACGATATTGAAGTTGAAGGCGAGTGGGTTGCACACTCGCCCGAACTCGAGCGGCTCATCTCGATCCTCAACAATCAGTCTGGCGCGACGTCATGGGACTACAGGATCGGGACCACGGGACGAGATCAGAGGCTGGCGTTCTTGTGGGACACCCGCACAGTTGGCCTGGAGTGGTGGTGTGAAGCAGCCCTACCATCGGACAGGGTGAACGGCAAGGAGCTCTTCGACCGGCAGCCGATTGTCGGCATGTTCTCGTGCTTCAAAGATGGCCTGGAGATGAACGACTTCATCGCCGTGAACCTCCATCTCGCCAGCGGTCAGAGGAATGCCAAGAACCACGACATGGCAATGCAACGCGTGCTTGAGTGGATTGAGCTCGAACGGGGCCAAGACAACTGCATCCCATCCGACGAACTGGACATCGTCATCGGTGGCGACCTCAACGCAAGTAGGTTTGACACCTGGGACGAAGACTTCTGGGACACCATGGAATCCGGTTCATGGGATGTCCTTGCGGACGATACGACGTATCCAGGCACGCGCCTCCGCGCGGATCCTCCGGGCAGTCTCGTGAGCACTATCGATTACCTCATCGTCTCCAAGGGCACGGGCGCGCTGCAGGGCGACGAGGTCACGATGACCCATGGACACGTCCGGCACGACTTGCTGGCCCTGCCCAGCATCAGCAACTCTGCCCTTACGTTTCGGTTGCGAGCGAGCGACCACATGCCCGTCACAGTTGACGTCAGGATTACGGACGATACGGACTGAACCCGGAAGGCCTTTAGGCGCTCGATAGCCTAGTGGTGTTCGCTGCTATAACCAACCGCGAAACGCTCCAGCGCCTCGATCGCCGTGGCCTCGAGGGCACAGACCTGCATTCTCACCATTGGGCCCGAGAGCAATTGACGCTGCTCAAAGCGCGGTGAGATATACACGGGCAGCGCTCACGCCTCACCTCGATGAGCGATGCTCATCCTGCGCGCGGCGGGATGGCAATTGTTCCAGCTCACTCATTCTAGAAAAGGAGAGCCGGCCGTCAGGCCAGCCCGCCCATCGTTGACGCATCATGTCAAAGGTGGCCGCAGATCGACACTCGCGGCCACCAGCACGTGCGCCACGCCGGGTCATCCTTCCGAGAGATCCGCTTCAACCACACCCTTGGCGAAGCCCTCGTATGCCCCCCACAGCTGCCCCGCGAGGGTGCCAGCAAAGAAGTGGAAGTCTCCATTCGCCAGAGCATTGACGATGCCGTCACCGACGATCGAGGGGGGCTCACCATCCATGCCGGTACCGGCGACCATGTCCGTTGCCATCGGGCCAGGATGCACACTGAGTACCGCCGTGCCCTGCTCGCCAAGCTTGTCACGCAAGCCCTGGGTCATCGAGTACGTCGCAGCCTTGGAAGTGGAGTAGGTCGCAAGGTCCGCGAAGTTCTTGACCGATGCAACAGAATTGAGCTGCACGAACGCGCCCCCACCATTGCTCTTGAGCACGGGCGCGAAGGCCTGGGCCATGCGGACCAGGCCGAATAGATTCATCTCGAGTTCGAACTGCAGCGACTCGATCGCATCGGCAGCAAGGGGGCTGGCCATCTTCAGAACACCGGCGTTGTTCACGACCAGCTCTACGTCGGAGGCCTTGGCCGCGGCGGCCGTGATGGTCTCTGGGCGAGCGAGATCGATCTCGATCGGCTCGACCTTCCCCGGGTGAGCATCGACGAGCTCCTTGGCCTTGTTCGGATCGCGGACCGCGGCGTAGACCTTCGCGGCGCCGCTATTGAGCAGTGACTCGACGATCGCCCTGCCGATCCCGCGGTTTGAACCGGTCACGAGCGCGGTCTTCCCTTGAACATCGAACCCCATTGGTGTGCTCCTCCTTTGGTATGTGGTGGTTTCGGATCGGATTAGTTGAGCCTGCCGAGGAATCTACGGATCAGTGGGATGACCCGTGGAGCGTCTTCTTCGAGAACAAAGTGCCCCGTCTCGAAGAGGTGGAACTCAGGGTCATCGAGATGCTGTTTGAAGGCTTCGGCCCCTGCAGCGACGAAGATGGGATCTCGAGCACCCCAAGCGATCAGCGTCGGCGGCTGGTGTTCTTGCAGGTACGCCTGCCAAACTGGGTAGAGCTCGAGGTTTGTGCGGTAGTCGTAAAAGAGGTCGAGCTGCACCTGCCGCTGGCCGGGGCGCGATACCCGGGCGATGTCGAGCGTCCAGTTGTCGGGATTCATCCCCTCTGGATTTCGCGTGCCATGCGTGTACTGCCACTGCACGCCCTCGGGGCTCATGAGCTGACCAGCGATCAAGTCTTCCTTCTCGGGCGTGCGGCTCTCCCAGTAGCTGCGGACCGGTCCGGAGCTCTCGGGATCGAGGCCCTCTTCATAGGCGTTTCCGTTCATCGTGATCAGGCCCTTGACCCGATCCGGATGAGCCGTCGCGAGCCGGAAGCCGACCGGAGCACCGTAGTCCTGCATGCCGAGTACCCACTCGGCAATGCCCTTCTTCTCGAGCAGCGCACCGATCGTGACAGCGAGGTTGTCGAAGGTGTACTCGAACCCGCTCGGATCTGGGAACTCGCTATTGCCGAAGCCCGGGTAGTCGGGGGCGATCACATAGAACTCATCGCCAAGCGCCGCCAGCACCTCCCGATACATGTGCGACGACGCCGGGAAACCGTGGAGCAACACGAGAGCGCGACTCTTGGGCGTTCCAGATTCCCTGCAGAAGACCCGGACGCCGTCTACGGACTCGTTCGCGTAGCGAGTGCGTGCGGAGCTTTCGATTGCCTGTGCCATGGCGGCTCTCCTCTCATGAATGGCGACGTTTCGCGTCTTGCCACCTACACACCGACGACCTGATCTGGCGACCAGGCCATTGCCTCGAACGCCTTGTCGACCGGCGCCTTGGTGAACTTGTGCGAGTAGTTTGAAAGGACCTTGAGGCTGGTGCCCAGCACCACCTCGAACACATTGCCCTTGGTGTAGCCTGCGGCCAGGAAGGCATCGACATCAGCGTCGCTCACGTTGCCACGGGTGTGGAACACCTGCTCGGTGAAGACACGAAGTGCTTCGAGCTTCGGATCGTCGAACGATGTTCCGTTGCGGAGCGTCTCAATATCGGAATCGGCGATGCCCTTCATCTTGGAGACCGTCGAGTGGGCCGCCATGCAGTAGTAGCACCCATTCAGACGGTTGTTGGTCATGAGCACCACTTCTTTCTCGGTTGGCGTGAACTCGCTCTTCTCGTAGATGCCCATCATGGTGGCATACGCGGCAACCGAAGCCGGTGACTCGGAGAGCGTAGCCATCAGATTCGGAAGGAAACCGAGGGTCAACTTGACCTGGTTGATGACGGGCTTGCTGCCTTCCGGCGCGGACTCCTCGGTGTGGACGGTGTACGGGGTCACGAGAGCTCTCCTTTGCGTTGGTTAGTACCTTGGACGAATCGTCTCATCGTCGTGGTTTCAGGCGGTGAGACGTTGCTTGCCGCGCTCACGCGGTCACGGCTTGATCGGGCGACCAGGCGAAGGCCGAGAAAGGCTTGTCGACCGGCGTGCCAGCGATGTGGTTCGTGTAGTTGGACATCACCTTGAGCGCCGTGCCTACGACGACTTCGAGGACGTTACCCTTCGTGTAGCCAGCGGCCAGGAAGGCGTCGACGTCGGCGTCGCTCACGTTGCCACGGGTGTGGAAGACCTGCTCGGTGAAAACTCGCAGGGCGTCGAGCTTGGGATCTTCGATGGCCGTGCCGGAACGCAACGACTCAATGACGTCATCGGGAACCCCGCTCGACTTGGCAATCCCGGTGTGGGCGGCCATGCAGTAGGTGCAGCCATTGAGACGGTTGTTGGTCATGAGCACGACCTGCTGCTCGGTTGGCGAGAAGTCGGTCTTGCTGCTGAAAATGCCCATGAGGGTCAAGTACCCCTCGATGGCCGCAGGCGACTCGGCGAACGTAGCCATGAGGTTCGGGAGCATGCCGAACGCGCCCTTGACCTGCTCGATGACCGGCTTGCTGCCTTCGGGTGCGGACTCTTCGGTGTGAATCGTGAATTCTGCCATTTGGTTTCTCCTTTGCTTTCGCGTTTGAGCCTGGGGCTCGGATTGGCTGTGCCCTGACTTGGGCAGTAACTCGTTTGCTTGTTTACACCGAACGCAGCGCGTTCACGATGTCCTCGGGGTTGGCACGTTCCCAGTACTTAGCCTCGACGAACCGCCACAGGACGCGACCGTCCCGTCCGATCACGAAGGTCGCCGGCACCGGGAGTTTGTTGGAGTTGCCGGCACCGTTGGTGGATTCGAGGTCCATGCCGAAGAACTTCTGGTGCCACTCCATGGCGTACTCGGGAATCTCCCAGACCACGCCAGCATCGCTGGCCACCTTCAGTCCAACATCCGACAAGACGGAGAACTCGAGGCTGTTCTGCTCGGCGGTCGAGAGCGAACCATCGGGCAGCTGCGGCGAGATAGCGACAAGGTTCGCTCCCAGCTCCTTCATCTCGGGCAGCTTGTCCTGCAGCGCCCGGAGGGCCAGGTTGCAGTACGGGCACCATCCGCCGCGGTAGAAGGTGACAACGAGGGGGCCTTCGCTCAATAGCTCAGAGCTGCGGACGGCGCTCCCGTTGTGGTCGGGCAGCTCAAAATCGGGGAACGCCTGGCCAACCTGGATGCTCTGCTCATCGAGCCCGGATTGCACCAGCTCGGTCAAGCTGCGGTTCAGGGCGTCGACGAATCCCTTGGGCATCGAGCCTGAGTCCTCGTCCATCCAAAACCGCCGAGTGGTCTCGAGGGCCTCTTCTAGAGAGGTGTCCCCCGCGACCCACTCGGACGGGAAGGAGAACCCCTTGATCTTCTTTGCCAATTCGGGGTCTTCGGTGAAGTGCTTGATGGTGGTGGTCATTGGTGTTCTCCGTCTCAGGTGGTGCGTGTATCCAGTCGAATAACCAGGCGGGGGAGTTCGTTTATTCTGTTATCCGAAAGTTTTATTGTTCAATTATACTCGTACTATAGTTGACGTCAACGGCCCTGTGAACTAGGATCCACTCCATGAAGGAACTCAGACACCCAAGAATCGAGGACATACGGCTCGAGGACATCTTCAAGGCCCTGAGCGACCCGTATCGTTTGGATATTGTTCGAACTGCCGCTCGAGGCAAGGACCAGCCATGCAACGCGTTCGCAACGTCCCTGCCCAAGTCGTCGGCGACCCACCACTGGCGTGTGCTCCGCGAGGCTGGGCTGATCCGCAGCACGAAGATGGGCACCCAGAGGCTCAACTCTCTTCGGCGGGAGGAGCTTGAGACCGTGTTCCCGGGTTTGCTCGATGCGATCCTCGCGTCCATCGAACTCGAGCTCTCTCGTGGCCGGATGCCGGCGCAGGCCGCCACAGGGTGAGCTCGGCGCGAGACCGGCAACATGGCGTGGCGGCGAATGGTGGCGCCGAAGCGCACGCCGAGCTCAACTACGGCCTGCGAGGCCTAGCGTGAGAAGGCAACATTGAATTCCGGCGCAAACGCCTGCAAGAAAATCGCTTGGGATGCCCAGGGCTTTCTCTACAATCGGGGTGACAGGACGCCAGTTGAACTTTTCGCCTTTAAGATCGGCCTCTGGAGCCTGGAAACACGGCATATGGCATTGAACCGATCTACGTGTAGCTGGCTGTCGAGTTGTAGTTGTTCTCATGATGGATGGCATCTGAGCATGCAACGCAGAGTCATCAGGCAGTTCGCTTGATCACGACAATGGCCTTGTCATCCTCAACAATTAACACTCGCATCCGAAGTTCCACTCCTTGTCATTGCATCGTGGACTTTAGCCAACTCCATTGAGACTGGTGCAACAGAGCTGTTCACGTGAACAGCTCTTGGTCACGGCTAACTCAAGTGATGGAGTGACAACGCGAATGGCACTTAGTTGCTGGTCACTCACCGACCTCGCTGACCATAACAGCTTGTCACCTGGGTACCTGTCGCGCGCTCTCCGTGAGCACATCGGCTCACTCATCCACCGGTATCTGATAATCTGGCGCAATATCCATGCTCTGAAGCCAGTTCCCGAGTGACCCTCCCCCAGCATCGAGTCCACTCACTCTGCGACGATTGGGGGGTTCAAACGCGTCTGGGACATCGGCAGAAGGAACGGCCACGTCTCGGCGGACCCCAAAGCTGAGACCACCTGGAATACAGCAAACGCACCGGCCAGCCAGGCGGCATCGGTCCGCCAGCCACGCGCAAGGGCAACGTCGTCACATCCAAGATCAGGGTTTGGCATCACCGGGCGTACGATCACGCTCGAGCTCCGGATCATCAACCAGACGTGAGGTTCCCGATGCCGCGACTGCTTTCCATGCTCATTGCCACGGTCGTGCTAACCGGATGCCAGTCGGCTCCACGCACGATGACCGAACACGCCAACCAGGATGTGCACGCCGTGGCTTCGATGCTGGCGGGCGTGTTCGACAGCCGGGCCCAGGCGGCATCGGACCCAACGAACTTCTTCGAGATCCGCCTGGTCACGATCCCGATCTGGGGACACCGTGAGGACGGCCGCTGGCTCTACGTCGAGCAGGCGGCCTTTTCCGCCCTCGACCGTCCGTATCGCCAACGCGTGTACCGAATCTACCAGGATGCCAAAGGCCAGCTCTGGAGCGATGTGTTCGAGCTGCCCGACCCGGCCGCGGCTGTCGCGTGCTGGCTCGACGAGGTGCCGCTGGACAACATCTCCCCCGACGATCTCGCGCTCCGCGAGGGCTGCTCGATCCTGCTGGAACGCGACCCCGACGGCGGATTCACCGGCTCGACGATCGGCCAGGGCTGCTCGAGCTCACTCCGCGGCGCTTCGCACGCTACGAGCAGAGTAACGCTTAACGACCGCCTCTTGATGAGCTGGGACCAGGGATGGAACACCCGAGGCGAGCAGGTCTGGGGCGCTACCGCTGGAGGCTACCATTTCGTTCGCCAAGCCTCTAGCCCGAACTAGAGATCAAGATCGTCGCCGATATCGAACATCAACTGACTGACCGGCCCCCGGGTTTGATACCAGAGTCTATGTGGGTCCTTGGTTGTTCGTTCCCTGCTGCTGGGCCGCCTGGAGCGGAGCGGAATGCGGACCAGCAGCGATCGTTTCTGGTGCGGGTGGGCGGTAGCCCGGCGACGAGTGCGGCCGCACCGTGTTGTAGTGCTCCCGCCAGCGTTCGATGAGGACGCGGGCTTCGAGCGGCGTATCAACGATCTCCCGATCGAGCAGTTCGTCACGGAGCTTGCCGTTGAGGCTCTCGACGTACCCGTTCTCCCGTGGCGAGCCCGGCTCGATGAACAGTGTCTGCACGCCGACCTTCGACAGCCACTCCCGCACCGCCTTCGCGGTGAACTCCGGGCCATTGTCCGACCGGATGTGCTCGGGCACACCCCGCGTCGCCATGAGCCACGCCAGGCGCTCGAGCACATCGTCGTGGTTGAGCCGACGAGCCACATCGATGCTCAGGCACTCGCGTGTGAACTCGTCCACGACCACCAGCATCCGGAGCGGCTTGCCGTCTTTCGTCCGTGTCTGCACGAAGTCGTACGCCCAGACATGATCGCGACGCTCAGGCCGCCGGCGCACGCAGCTTCCGTCGTTGAGCCACAGACGGCCCCGCTTCGGCTGCTTCTTCGGCACCCTCAGACCCTCCCGACGCCAGATCCGCTCGACACGCTTGTGGTTCACACGCCACCCCTCACGACACAGCAACGCCGTGATCCTCCGGTAGCCGTACCGCCCGTACGCGGCGGCCAGCTCGATGATCCGTCTCGTCAGCGGCTTCTCGTCGTCCCGCTCCGTCGGCCGGTACCGGTGCGTCGCACGGGGCTGACGCACCAGCTTGCACGCCCGACGCTCGCTCACGCCGAACCGCGCGAGTAGAGCATCGACCGCGTCCCGACGGCGGCGCGAGCTCAGAAGTTTCCCGAGGACACCTCACGCAGCATCGCCTTGTCGAGCTCCGCGTCGGCCAGCAGCCGCTTTAGCCTGGCGTTCTCACCCTCCAGCTCCCTGAGCTTCTTCGCCTGATCGGTCTTCAAACCGCCGTACTCCTTCCGCCACCGGTAATACGTCTGCTCAGTCACGCCCAGCAGCTTGCACACCGCCGCGACGGATGAGCCCTTGCTCAACTCGACCTCCGCCTGACGAAGCTTGTTCAGGATTTCCTCAGCCGAATGACGCTTCATGCCCATGATGACTGCCCTCCGTGGTCGACCCCGAGGCTAACACTCAAGGTGGAACGGGTTGAGGGGGACAGGTCACCACCACGTGAACGACTCGCACGATGAGTCGAATAACTCGCACCAAACTTTGAACTTGTCTCCCAAAATGGACAAACCACACGGCCAAGGATCGCACGCCGGCTTGACGATCACCTCGACGGAATCCAGTATTGCGGGGGCATACTGCTCATTTCCCCGTGATTGTTCTGCCGGGACCTGGAGCCATCGATCCCGAAGCGCAAGATGACGTCGGTGTAGACGATCGGCCCGAGGTCGAACACCCGCACGAGCCTCATCCCGCGATCTTAAGCCTGACTTCATTCGACCGAACGCCCCCGCTGATGACGCGCACACCAACTTCTGTCACTCGAGTAACGTCCCAGTCGGTCCCGTCCGACCGCTTCGCAGGAACGCGGAACTCGATCGACGTCGCAGACACGACGGGGTTCACGACGAATACGTCGTCAAAGACGACTTTCGATGACGCGAGGTCGAAACCCGCGCCGAGAAGACTTACCGCACTCCCAGGATGCAATCCCCTCTCGGGCTCCGGCTCCACGCCGTCGATGCGCGGCTGGGTCACTCGAACCAGTTTGTCTCCGATGTACGCCACTTGACCTAGACCTGCGAGCAGGAGCAACGGTAACGG
Source organism: Phycisphaerales bacterium (assembly GCA_965227775.1). Taxonomy (GTDB): domain Bacteria; phylum Planctomycetota; class Phycisphaerae; order Phycisphaerales; family UBA1924; genus JAHCJI01. Next base: position 2,146,498 of record OZ245777.1, on the reverse strand, counting down.
GAGCTCAGGCATTTTCTCGAGGGCCTCGCTGTCCCACTTGTACGTCTTGCCATCCTCCGACGCCGTGAGTTCCTCAAACCCAGGCTCACCCGCCACCACTTCGACCACCGCATCGGTAATACCCATATGCGTCAGATAGATGTAGAGCCCCACCGCGAACACGGTCCACAGCAGTAGTTGCAGCTTTTGCACATCTGGGCGCCCGTGGTCGTCGGTCACGAAGTCTCTGAGATTCGCGCGAGGCGCCGACACGGACTCGCCCTCATCGCGTACATTCGCGAACTCGACACGATCACTACGAGCGCCGCAATCTTCGACGCGGGCCGTGCTCTTGTCGCGAGCGATCAACTTGGCTCCGATCCCCGTCGTGATACTGAACCCTACTGCGGTCAGCAGATACTCGGGAACATCGAAGTTGTCCATCGGCAGCCCGGCCGAGCTCCGGGCCAAGAGGTACCCGATGAGCCCGTACGCGAGCGCCACCCCCCAGAGCCACGTTTGCAGCTTCGAGGTGCTGTTGTACAGATCCACACCGCGCAGCACCCCTGGAATGGCACCGATTGCGAGGAATGCGCCGGCGTAGATACCCGCCCACGCGAGCGGACCCCGAGCGAGGAGTGGCATACTCCGGCTCGCAATCCACACGACGACGGCCGCGATCAGGACCACAGCCAAGACGTAGGTCCAGCCGAAGTCCCAGGATTTGTTCGATGCGCTTCCAGCCGTGTGCTTATCAGTAGTGTTCATTTGATGCCGTTTCTCTCGCCATCGCTCGTGCGCCTACTTGGGCGGGTACCAAGAAAACCGTAGCCGCGGAATGAGCCGCCGGTGTACGAGGGTACAGTCATGGAAAGACAGCCACGAGCAAACCGTTAGACACCAACCCGGTGCGCCCTACATGAAGATCCCCCCCTTGTGCTACTCACTCACCGGTGATGCGCCGTGAGATTCAACGGGATCGCGCGTACCAAACATGCTGAATGTAGTAGGATCTTGCTCAGAAAACAAAATGAATTAGTTAAAGAACTATCTTCAACGACAAACTCTTGCGCAATAATGCCCTTGTATTCGCATAATAACGTGGCAAACGACACAGCTATGGGTCTCGAAATGGCACACTTGCGTGGCATGTGAACCATCATTGACAGGTCCGCTTGGAATTGGCGTCCTCACGCCCCAGTGCCAGATCGTCTACTCTCTTCGGCATGTCTGTGATGCGAGAAAACTCTGAACATCTTGACCGTGATCGCGACCCCGGAGTCGATGCCCCGGCGCATTCGCGATCGCACCTGCTTGTGCTCTCCGGCATCCTGAGCATACTGGTTCTGATCGCCGGGTGCAGGACGGTGGAGCACGTCCACCCGAACGTCCTCAACGCACGCTTGGTTCAAATCGAGTTGACCAAGCCGCCAGATCAATCAGTTGACCAAACCACGGGATCAATTCCACAGGATAAATCAGATGCCGCCGCAGACTCGACTGACCAGAGCCAACACCCGCAGTTCGTAAGGCTGTATGTCCATGACGAGAAAGATCCGGATCGGGTCACCTTGGACATGCATGTGCGCGCTCGCCCGGGCATGCGCCTCGTCTTCGACCAATTCGCCCTCCGCGGGTTTCCCGATCCGGACAACCCAAAGGGAATGAACACCGTCATCCCGGCCGCCACCAGGCAGGAATGGGTGCTCCCAAGCCTCCCTGAAGCTTCGGCGGACTTTCAGCCTTCCAGGACCGACCGTTTCTACCTGAGCCAGTTTCTAACGCGAGAAGAACACTACCAACCCACCCAGAAACCCGTGACCTCACAGGTCCTCGAGAAACTCGAGGACGCGGCCGGGGGGGACCAAGCGGCCTTCGCCGCGGCCTACTACTCGATCTTCAAAGGGCTCAGCGTCGAAGTGCAGCGTCGCCGGGAATTCCCGCCCGACGCGTGGCCGGCACGCGAGGGGCAGGAACCGATTCCGTGGGACGAACTGACGGTCGTCTGGGACGGCATCAATCGGTACGACGTCTTGATCGCCGCCAAGTCCGACGCGAAGTCCTACGAAGATTTGCTGTTCTCCATCGATCCCCCACGCAGGCGCAAACTCTTCCAGTCCACAGACCCGACGTTCCTTGCCCCGCTGAAGAAGGGTGGCATCACGCATCGCAGCGGTTGGCTCTGGGGCTCCGAGAGCAATACCGGCCGCTTCAGTGTCGACGTCGAGATCCCGATCCGCTTCGCCGGTGAGCACGAGGATCGGTTCGTGCCGATCGCGATGACCGTCGCCGATCTCGAGTGTGCGTACGGCGTCAGCGTGGTCGCGCTCAGACGCTCGGGCACCTTCGCAATCCCTCCGCAAGAGGGCGAGCGTGAGTTCGCGTTCGATGTGCCTCACCTATACCACGGAGACCGTGACCTGATCACCGTCGGAGAGCACAAGACCCCCTGCGAGAGCAAGAAGGTCACCCTCCTCGCGCCCGACGACGAATTGACCGTGATCTACCGTCCGCGGAGAGACCCATGAGGAAGCTGAAGCTATTCGGCGCCGAATTCGACGTCGCCCCTGACGGACGGGTGGGCCGCACCGCTCTTCCTCCGGGCGTCGAAGGGACCTGGAACGTGACCCTCGTGTCGAACCGGGTGGACCTGCAAGTTGACCTGTTGCTCCACGGAGTCCACCGATTCGTCGCCAAGCTTGGCATCTCGGTCGTCGAAACCAGCGCGGGCGTCTTCTGCCCGGCGCTGGGTGAGCATCCCCAGGACTCCCTGAACCGAGTCTGGCTGCTCGAAGCCAGCACACCCGATCCCGTCGGCGACTTGGTCGTAGACGTCGGCAGCGCCCTGTTCTCCCTCGACGCCTTCCAGCCCGATTCGGTCGTCGGCGTGCCGGGCGAAGGGCCCAACCGCTTAGCGTTCCGCCTGGGCATCGTCAGAACGGATTCCATCGCGCTCGATCCGATGCCGATCAGCGTGCGCGGCGGACGCGGAACGTGGACCCTCAGGCTCGACGCCCCGGTCGCACGCTGGGAGGTCGGGCACGCGGCGTTCTCGTGTGAGACCGCCACTCTGGCGAACGCCTACGTGACCGGAGAACCAATCCACTGGCCGGGCCACCAGCGCCGATTCGTTTCCGTGGCGCCCGATCACCCCATCCGACTCGACAGCGCCGTGACCTGGTGGGACCGATTCCGGTTCGTTCTCGATGACTCCACCACCCAGAACACGCTCGTCCCGCTCCACACGGACCCCGACGGAGGTGGGGAGTGGATCGACCAGCAGAACCCGCTGGTCGCGCAGATGGCGCTGAACGCCCCGGCGTTCCGCCTCGCGTTCGCTCCCAGACCCGCCGGCTCCAACGCCCGTGCGCGCCTCGCCAGAGCGTCCTTCGTCCCGCCCCCCGTCGATCCGCGCATGTCTTTGCTCAGTTTCGCCTACGCCGATGGGCTCAATAAGGTGAAGCAGTGGCGGTACGCCGCCTGGATCGACGACACGGACGACGGCGTGCTCCTGAACGTACGCCCCTTCACGAGCGCGAAGACGGGCACGCTCCTCCTCGCGACGAACGCCCAGAAGGGCGCCCGCTTCGCCGTTGGGCCGGGGGGCGAGAGCAGCGGCGGGGCCGCGGGGGCGGGGGGCGTGCACGGGTTCGTCGGCCTCAGCCGCTTCCACCTCGAGCACGGGGCCCGAATCGCCCCCGTCAGCGGCGCGGCCTCGCGCGTGCCCCACACCGGCCACATCCCCGAAGAGATCGAGGCCGGCATCGCCGCTGGGCTGACCCTGCCGTCCCTTGCGCTCGAGCGAGCGGTCCTCGAGCACGCCCGACCCGGGCGTTCCTACGCCCTCTCCACGGACAACCCCCAGACGCCCCGCCGGCTCAGCACGTACATGTTCGGCTCCCAAGCAGGCGAACACATCCCCCTGCTCTCCGACAAGGCCTTCGCTCTCAACCAGGGAACAATCCGCGACGAGTTCAAGAAGAAGCTCGACTCCACCCTCGCGGACATGACCTACGACCTCCAGAAGGCCGACCACGAGACCTTTATGAAAGAGGCCCCGGCGTCGGCCGACCGCAGGGTCAAGCCCAGCCGCGTCTTCGTGCCACGCGAGAACGCCGACCACATCAGCACCTCCCTCCACCGGGTTAGGCGACTCTTCGGCACCATCGGAGTCGAGTTCCACGTCCACCCCGACGCCCCCACCGACTACTTCGTCATCAAGCACGGCGGCGGCAGCGCGTTCCCCAACCCCTTCGGCCAGTTCCTCGACGCCACGGGTCAGAGCAAGGGCGGCGCCCACGCGATCCGCACCAGCGGCCCCCCCAGCGAGAACCCCGTCCCCCCGCAGACCGACCAGGACCTCCCCAAGAAGACGCCCCGCGGCGTCATCAAACTGAGCCGTTCTGTCTCGCTCCTCCACATCCTGGAGAAAGAGTGCGGCTTCACCAAGGACGAGCTGGCGCGCGTCCGCAAGACTGTCGACCCCGACATCCTCGAGCCCGGCTGGGTCGGTCTCATCCTCTTCCAGCTCGATCTTGATATCGAGGCCTTCGAGGTCTTCGAGTCGATCGCGCCCGACAAACTCCGCCTGACCTACCTGGCCGTCACTCCGCCCCCGGAAGGCGACGACGGCACCGACCCGAACTTTACCGGCCGCGCCCTGTGGTACAACCCCAAGGCGGGCGTCGGGTACGACCCCGACACCGGCACCGAACGAGACGAGGTCGGTTTCCAGGTCGAACGAATCGACGTCCGCTGGCGCAACTCCCGACTCACGCTGTTCGACGTGGACGCGAAGGCCGAGTTCCGAAGCGCGCTCGGGCTGCACCACGACCCCAACGACCAGCGCGTTCTCAAGATCAAGGGCTCCCTCGACCGCGAGTCCGACAAAGTCAGGTTCATCGGCGAGCTCGACCGCGAACTGGAGCTCCTCCCGGCGACAGGATTCGGCCCGATCAAGCAACTCTCACTCCGTCGCGCTGAGCTCCGCCGGGAGAAGGTCGCGACCCGGGACGGGGACACCGGCCAGACCCGCACGGTGATCGATCTCGACGGCAACATCCAGCTCCAGGAATTCGACGCCTTCGGGCTAGGCGTCGAGTCCATCCGCTTCGATGCCCTCCAGGTCCTCCTCGAACGACCCGGCTCAGGCGACCGGGACCTCCCTTGGCCCGTCTCCATCAACTACCCGAGCTTCCGCTTCAAGCTCAAGGAGCGGTCCTTCCGCATCGGCATGTTTGAGATGGGCCTCCGCTCCATCGGCGTCAGCTGGCCGGACGGACCCGACTTTGGCCGATGGCTCGAATCGCTCAGCGCCATCACCCTCATGAGCAAGTCGACCCCGACACCCTCCAGCTCCGGCACCTTCCTTGAGTTCCGGCTCGGGCTGATGAAGCTGCCCGAGTTGGCCATCATCAGCGTCGACCGGCTCATCATCGACCTCTTTGTCGGGCTCGGACTCGACGACGGCGGATGGTCGCCCGACCGGCTCACACTCGGCCTGCGCGGCTTCTCCATGAAGGGGCTCTCCCTCGACCTGATGCGTTTCCTGACGCTCAAGATCGAGCACGCTGAGCTCGAAGACGTCACCGTCAACAGGCGGAAGACGACCTGGCTCCGCATGAAGGACGTCGAGCTCGCCATCCTCGGAAAGACGCTCCTCAACGACCTCAGGATCGACTTCTTCTCCACCGAGGACGGCGAGAAGGGCTTCCTCGCCTACCTCCCGCTCCCCAAGACCGACTCCAGCCTCGCGATCCACTGGGTGCTCATCGGCTACAACGTCTCGCTCCCGGAGGACCTTGCCCGCGAGGTCGTTGCCATCGACGCCCCCGAAGATCAGGGCACGGTCAAGGACCGCCTCGCGGAGGCCATCGACAAACACGAGCTCATCCCCTCCCCCGGTGACGGCATCGGATCGTGGACCTTCGCCGCCGGCTTCGACCTCTTCGGAATGTTCGTCGGCAAGTTCCTTTTCCAGGACCGCCGCTACTACGGCCTGCTCCTCCGAGACGGCTTCCTCAAGGAGTGGTTCGGCCTCGACATCGCGATCTCCGTCCTCTACGCCAAGGGGCGCGTTCCCGACGAAGACGCTTGGTACGTCTCCGTCCGCGTCCCCGCCGTCACGCTCCCCGCCGTCCGCTTCATGGGCGGCGTGATCTCCATCGAGATCATGATGAACGGTGGGTTCACCCTCGACGTCGGCTTCCCCTGGCTCCCGAGCAACCGGCCGCGCCGCTGGGACCGCTCCTTCGGCGCCATCGCCACGCCCTTCCAGGGTGTTGCCGGGATGTACATCCGCAAACGCACCCTGACGCGGGAGCTCGAGCAGGGCAAGTACCTCCAGCTCGCCGGCGGGTACGCCCTCCAGGTGGGGCTGGGCGCCGCCTTCGGCAACGGCGTCTTCAGCGCCTGGGTCTCCATCGGTGTTTACGCCATCCTCGAGGGCGACTTCGTCTTCCAAAGACGACACGGCGACTCGGGCCTCGGCGAGGTCGCCGGCTTCCGCATCGTCGGCGCCGTCGGCGTGATCGCACGCGGCGGGGGAGAGCTCAACTGGTGGATCATCTCGGTACGCGTCGAGATCATGATCTCCGCCGAGGCCCGCGTCACCGTCCTCTGGGGCAAGCAGGTCCGCACCCTCCCGGGCGGGTCCCACCGGGTCGAGGACGGGCCCGACCCGGCCCTGCTCCGACTCGACTTCGAGCTCTGGGCCAGCGCCAGCGCCCGCGCCTGCATCGGCAAGGGCTGGTTCAAGCTCTGCAAGTCCATTTCCGTGCGCATCCCCATGCGCGTCCGCTACGAGCTTCCCCTCTGAGCACCGGAGTGCCACCGGATGAAGGTCCACTTCACCATCGATTTCTACCTACGCCACTGGGACGACGACCAGAAGGGCGAGCTCTGGATGTGCTACCAACCGCACATCGAGCGCGCCGACCGCCCCGACGCCGGCTCCACCATGGGCGACTGGGTCGACGCACTCCGACAGGGCGCAACGCCCGAGTGCGTCCTCGTCGACCGCCGACCCGGCTCCTCCACTCCCGAGCGGCTCGTCCCGGTCAACCTCCCGTCGCTGACAGATGTCCGCATCGAGCTGCTCGACGCCTCCGGGTCCCCGATCGACGGGCTCGATAAGGTGAGCGTGCCCCGCACGACCGCCAACGAGGTCCTCGACCCGTCCAGGTTCCGGGAGCAGAACGCCGGGCCGCCCCGACCGCAACGGCCCGGCCAGAAGGGACTCCCGGAGCCCGCCCCCGCCCCGACCGGCGCGTTCGCCACGAGCTACAACGTGTCCCTCGCGGAACAGTGGGACGCCACCGTCGGCGACGACCCGACCCCGGATTCGCTCCGAGCGGCCGCGGGCCGCCTCGCCGACTCCCTGGTCCTCGGGTTCTGGGGCGGGGTCACCCGACGGTTCGACGCCCAGTCTCTTCGACCGGGCGAGGGCTCCGAGGCCTTCCTGATGTCGCTCGATCGGGCCGAACTCCGGGAGAGTGAGGGCGAGCAGACGCCGGTCACCGTGACCAACCTGCAGAGCCTGTGCGGGCTGATGGCCCGGGTCGCGACCAGGGCCCAGATCGGATTGCTCGACCAGGTCGAACGGTTCCGCGTAACGATCCAGTCCCCGGACGGGGTCCAGGTGCTGGAACCCGCCGACGACGCGTCGCGTCGGGCGGTCAGGTCGTACTTCTCCGGGCTCGACGCCATCACGCCCGCCCCGCTCCGGGCCGAGTGGAGCAGGCAACCGACGCTCAACGATCGCGTCTACGTCGAGGACGACCCGATCCCCTTCGTCGAGGCCGCTTTCGACGCCGACGGCGCCGTTTACTACCGGAGAAGACGGGAACGTCGGATCGCCAGCATGGACCTGGGCAAGAGGAACGCCACGGAACAGAATCCCGACGGCGAGAGCGACCAACCCGGCGCACAGAGCGACTGGAGCCCCAAGGGCCTCAGGCTGGGCGACCTTCGCAAGCTCGTCGTCTACCCCGAAACGCCCGAGGACGCTGCCGGCGGGATCCCGGAGCACATCGAATGGAAACTGTTCGACTCCGTCGAGGCCTCCCTCAAGCCCGCGATCGCACCCGACTCCGCGACGGACGCTCCGCGACTGCTCGTGGTCGCGCCGATCGACGCCGAACGCGCGAAGATCGACGCGGAGGTCTCGCGCGCGCAGCAGGGGGGGCCCCCGACCTGGCCCAACACGGTCAAGATCTACGACGCCGGTGGCAAGCCGATGGACGCGATCGAGTACGTCGGCCCGCAACCCGCCCCGGGACGGGGCTACCTCTTCTACGGCAAAGCCGACCTCGGCGCGAACGGGGGCGGCGTTACCCTGCTCATCGACCGCGAGACGCGCCTGCTCACCTCGGCCCGTGGCACCGACGACAGCGACGGCCCGCGGTGGGTGCTCGAACGCCATGACTTTCCCGTCGGCTCCGAGGCCGTCGAGTTCGACGTGCTCCGGTGCGCGTCGACACCGGACGGCGCCGACGACTGGCGCCTCGCCCTGGTGCCAACCATCTCGACCAGGGACGGGCACCACTTCCGCCTCGCCAACTCGTCCAGGAGCGTCGAAGGGGTGCTCGAGGTGAAGTACCCGCCGGCACCGCACGCCGACCCGAACGACCCCGACTCCGTCCGCGCCGCGGACGAGTACCTCGACGATCTGATCAACCATAACAAGCTCAACGTCTTCCACACCTGGGGCGCGGGGGCTCGCGAGCACCTCAACCCGTGGCAGGAACTGCTCCCGCTCCGGGCAACCGGCGGAGAGGGCGAGCCACGCGCGCACGAGTGGCGGGTCAACTACGAGATCCCCAACCTCCAGCCTGACGCCCCCGGCGCGAGCCTCGAGGACGCCCCCGGATTCTTCAGGGACGTCTATGCCAACCTCGGACGGCCTCGCCGGCTCGACTGGAACGTCGAGCACACCTACGGCGTTCGCCTGCGCCCCGAGGCCGACACCGAGCTCGCCACCCCCACGTGGGCGGACTTCCCGCCCCAGAACCCCGCCGCTGTCTCGGTCACCACCACCCCCGAGAACGCCCCGCCCGAACGCGAATACTTCCTCACCGTTCGCCTCGAAGAGCCCGCCGAAGGCGTCGACCGCGCCCACATCCGATGCCGGACGGGCTGGCTCGCCAGCGCCCCCGAGCCCACACCCGACGACAAGGGCGTCGACGAGGCCGGCAGGCGTGTCGCCGCCTGGCGGTCGATCGCCGAGCTCGCCAACGCCCAGCGCGTCATCCTCCGCGCCCGCGCGGTGCGCTTCGACCGGCTCGCGAAGATGGGAGCGAACGCACCGGTCGCCACCGACACCCTACTCGCCGAGTACCTCGCCGACGTCTACGCCGCACGGCCCGCGTGGGACGTCACCGAGACCGTCGGGCGTACCGCCCGGGCATGGATGGACAGCCCGCCGACCGACCCCGTCTTCGCCTTTGACCCGATCGACCTGCCCACACCCGACGCCAGCCGTCTCGGCGACCTCGCCAACCTGGTCGAGTTCAGCCTCGAGATCCACCGCCCCGAACGGGCCGTGCCGCCACGGGAGAAGGCGGACGAATGGCAAGCGGTCCGGCCCGTCCCGGTCCCCCTCGTCGAAGATCCGGAGGGCGGGCCCGATCCGGTCTTCTCCCCCGACATCTCCCTCGACCCCACGGTCGATGTCAGAGGATTCAACACGGAGCTCGCCGAGTGGATCGACGAGCTCCGGACCTCCGCGGTCACCCTCGCACCCGACGCGGACGCCCACCCCAACCACGTCGAGCGGGTCGCCAGGGTAATCGGCTCCGGGGGCGCCGACTCCGCCGAGGGCTGGATCATTCCCGAACGCGCGGCCACGCCGGAGAACCGCAGGACTTCCGCGGTCGTCTGCCCGGTCACATTCCTCCCCATCACCCCCAGGGGCCCCCTGGGACCGGGTGTCTTTACCATCGCCAAGCGATTCGTGCGCACGCTCGACGTCGCCAAACGCGGAGAGATCGCCGCCTGGTCGGACCCCGCGGCCGCCCAGGACCCTGGCGAGAACCCCCCACCCGGCGTCTCCCCCGGACGCTTCGGGCTCGACCGGTGGCGGGCTCACACCGCCCGAGTCGACGCCTTGGCTCCGGCCCTGGACACCCTCGTCGAACGCATGATCGCACTCCTCCGCGCCGCGCCCGACGCCCGCGAACACAGCTCCGTCGCCCCCGCCGCCAAGAAGCTCGCCGCCAGACTCCGCGCCCCCGCCCACGAGGGCACGGGCGGCCCGCTCTGGCGCGCCGTCTCCTCCCGCGTCGCCGCGCTGCTCCGTGCCGACCTCACGCTCTTCGCCGACGCGAAGTCCTTCCTCGTCACGGAGTTCAGCGGCGTCGCCCCCCTCGACCTCCCCCGGATGTTCTTCCGGTTCGAGACCACCAAGCTCATCCGCCCCGCCACCTCCACCGAGCCCGCCCTCTTCACCGAATCCGACGAGCTCGGCTTCCGCGAGGTTCTCAAGGACGGCTCCAACGAGCCCAGCACGTTCATCGAGGTGCTCGACGACACCCGGTACGACAACGATTTCCAGATCCCCGAGCTCCCGCGCGCGTTCTCCTTCGAAACCGTCATGGACCAGATCCGGACCGGAGAGCCCAACCCGCCGGGCGAAGGCGATATCGAGGTCGAGTCGATCGTCACGCCAGCCGGCACGGACGAGAACTTCGTCCGCCTCGCCGCCCGCGAGCCGGTCGCCGAACCCGTGCACATCCACACGGGCCACATCGCGCGGTTCACGGAGCCCGTCCACCACGGGCAGCCGCGCACACCGCTGACCACCGGAGAACGCGTTGACCTCGAGGAACTCCTCAGCGGCGACATCGCCGACCCGAAGGGCGCCGCTGCCCGCGTGATCGCCGCCTCCGACGGGTTCGCCCCCACCCAGCGGATCGACGACTTCGTGCTCTCGGCGATCTTCGCCGTCACGGGTGACGAGGAGCGCCTCGACGGCTCCCCGAGCGCCGACATCGAGTCGATCAAGTACGACGCCTGGAGCGTCAGCGTGTACGGCGAGGACGACGCCGACGGTTGGCGCCCGAAGCCGTGGCCCGCCCACCCCACACGCCTCTCCCCGCCCACCTTCGAGGTGCTCAAGGAACTCCTCGACAAGGAGGATCCCCAGGAGCTGTCCGCCCTCTCCCTCCAGCGAATCCTCACCCCGCGGACCATCACGGAAGTCGCCTCCCTTCTCGAGCCCCCCAAGGTGCCGACCGACGCGATCCCGGAAGGGCTGCCCGAGATCCGTCTCGATCCCACCAACCCGGGCCGTCTCACCATCACCGGAGCGTCCCCCAATGCTGGCATCGAGGCCGCCCTGCTCGTGCCCGAGGCCATCGCCGGCACCGCCCCCCCGCCGCCCGGCAACCTGCTCCTCGTTATCAACGCCCGAGCCCCAGTCTGGCGACGCTCCGCGATCGCCGTCCTGCAGACCCGGAACACCACGCCCGAGAGCGACACCAAGCCCGGCCGCTCGCTCGCCGGGCTCGCGCTAGACCCCCGCTTCGAGCAGGTCAGCGACCCGTCGCACCCCGGCTCGCTCCACCGGCCCAACATCGAACGCCTCCTCACCGAGGTCGAGCCCGTCGAACTCGACGACGCTCCCTACACACTCCGCGAGCTCATCAGCCAGCTGCTGATCGAGCGTCAGGACAACCTCGAGTTCCTCCCGCCCTCCGTCGGCCGCCGACCGTGGGAGCACCACGCCCTCACGATCACCAGGGCCTACGTCGCCAGGACCCAGATGATGGGCGAGTACCCCGGGTTCTCGACGGACGAGCCCGTCAAGGTCACCCGCGGGCAGTGGGACTCCCGGTTCCCGGTCGCCCCGCCCGTGCACGCCGGCGCACCCGACTGGGACCTCGAACGCGCCGACTGGTTCCCCGACAAGCACGCCGAGTACGCATTCGACTTCCAGTGGGTCGACGAGAACAACTCCCCGATCCTCCGATTCTCCGACGTTCGCGTCATCGTCAAGGGACGTTCCGACAACCGACCTATCCCAGGTTTCCCCGCTCCGGAGTGATCGACGGGCTTGAGCACGACCGCGCCCGGTCGTGCGAAGTAGACTCTCGGCCCGGTCCCGAAGACGATCTGCCGATCGCCAGATTGGCAGCGGGATGAAGTGAAGCGAACACACGCAGTTCAGCATCATGGCAACGAGAACAAGTGTGTCCGGCCCATTGCCTAAGGCCGGCGTAGACGAGCACACTGGCTGCTGACGAGGAAGATCCCGGAAGTGTGGAACAGTCTCTCGGCCGCTTCCGACTGAAGGGGGCGTAGTGCCTGTAACTCCGTGATTACAGTGACATTGGTTCAAAGTCCGGCCAGCCCCCCTCCTAGCTCGGCACCGCGGTGGGCCAGGAGTCTGTTTCTGGCCTCGGCGGCCATCTCTGACCTCATGGATTTCTGGGGAGACTGAAGCAACTTGTTCGCAAACGTGTTCCGTGGGACACTAAGGTGGTGTTGATGGCGAGTTCATCGAGAACCCTCTCCTGTCTGAGATCGCCGCGGCGATTCGTGTCTCCCGCAAACGAACCAGCGTCGGGGCTTGGATCGACGAGGCCGACACAGAGGCAAGGACCTAAGCTGCGGAGCAGCGGAGCCTGATGCAATGAGGTCAACAGTAAATTGGACGCGAACCGAGAGGAAGTGGCTGACCTTATGCCCACCTATGAAATCGTAGTCGAGCGCGTTGATACAAGTAAGTGTGAGGGTACGCTCATATTCCTGATCGATGGATCAAAGAAGAGAGAGACAACGTGCTGGGAGAATCCTGGAAACCTGATCGATGCAAAGCACTACACCGAGTGTTCAACCACGATCATGGCAAGCAAGGGGTACAAATCGGTCTATCTGCCAGATAGCCAGACTGGGAAGACAGGTATCTTCATCCATCAGGGATCAAAGCCGGAGCACTCAGACGGCTGCATTGTCTGCGACAAGGACGTCGTGCAGTACATTTACAATACAGTACCACGCGACGCGCGTAACATAACAGTTAAGGTTTCGTAGTACTGGCTATTGCCGTTCCCAATGGACTCAGGTAAACAGGGGTCTCCGTCTTCTGAATGGCCTATACCCCTTTTAGGTGCCGCCCGTGGGATCTGCCGCCATGAGTCTGCGCTGGTACCCATTTCCTATTCCATGCGGTGGCGAAGCGATTGGTCAAGACCCCGGTGACCGTTTGGAATCTGAGTTGAAAGCCGGGCGAACGAGAACAAATGAAAATTGCTGCGTGGAGGGCAACTGCGCCTCGCCCTGAGTTCCAAGATGAGTTCCACATCTGCGCCTCAAGACCGCCAAGAATCAGAAACTACCGCCAACCATCCGGAACGTGTAACTACCGGGAGCGAAAGCACATACCGCGTCTGGAATACCTCAGGGTCGATTTGCAGATCCCTCGTCTCGAATCCCCCCTCTCCGCTTTCGGCGAGCGGGCGGCTTTGTGAGCCTGTGAGGGTCGAACTCACCAGCTTGTCACTAGCCTCCCACCATCAACTCAACTATTCGAGCCCACCATGTGGCACCGCGGTAGCACAACCATGCTTAAGCGGCGTGGCCTGAAGATCCCAACGGACCCTATCTTCGCATTGCCTCCAGCGATGCATCCCTCAACTCATTCAATCGCTCGGCTGCCTGAGGTTCGGCCTCGATGCGATGCGTGTACGCCTCCACAACAGCTTCGGCGAGCGCAACCGAACGTGTCTCATCTCCGTCGAGACGGCTCCGCCATGGGGCCGGATGGAAGTACAGGAATCCCGGGTCGCTCTCGAGCCTTTTGACCACCCATTGCAGAGCCGCTTCGAACCCATCGCGGTCCCAGGTCGCCATCGCGCGCTGGTTGATGATGTGCTGCATCGCGCTTTGCTTGCTCGGGTACGCGTGCGAACGAACGCCATATGCGTTGATCGCTCGATCGTGCTCTTGGATGGCCGCATCGAGGTCGCCTTCGGCGCGGGCCAGACGAGCGAGGAGCAGGTGGGCGCGCCAGCCCATGGCAGGATCATCCAGCAGAGGCCTGGCCCACGCGCGGATGTCGTCATGAATCTCTTGAATCGCGAATTCGTCGGGCTCCGCGTATCGGAGCCAGCGGTCGTAGTCGCGGTTGAAGTCGCCTTTGTCCGCCCAGGCATTCTGCGACGCGTGCCGCTCCTGGTACCGCTTGGCCTCGGACTGCAGCGTGCCCATGATGTCTAATGCGCTGGCAAGCACCTCGGGATCGACCTTCGGCTTAGAAGGTAGCGGATCGTTGGAGGTGCTCGGCGTCATGACGCTCTGAAAGAAGAACGCGTCGGTGTGCTGAGGCCAGGCCGCACGCATGATCGCGTTGCCCAAGGGCCGAGCCAGAAACGTGTTGGCGAATGCTTCGACCTTGGACGCCTCACCCAGCGGAACAAACGCGTCGCCCAAGCCAACATCCTGACAGATCGCCTCGAACGACCCCACGGGCGCTGGCGGGATCGCCCATGCCTCTCTCCAAGGAAGCCCGGCTTCTCCGCCGTACGTCGTGCACGCGATGTTGAAGACTTGCCCGTCCCCGAGCATACTCGCGAGCGTGTGCCCCATCGAGCGAACGCCCGTGTAGTCGAGGCCAACCGACTCAGTGTCGATGGACCCTTGATCACGCAGCATGTGCATCGACGCACACCAGACAATCACCTTCCGATCCGTGTACCGCTTGGTCAGGAGCCAATAGAGGTTGTCCGCACCCGCGTCGTCACGCGCGTTGAACGCGTCGATCCATGTACCGTCCTCGCTGGGCTTGCGGGCCTTGATCGCGCCGGCGAGGCTCTCCAGGAGTTGAATCGCGCGCCCTACCACGAAGGCGTCTACTTCTTCTACCCGGCCGAGCCTGTCAAGCGTCCTTGCCGCGTCGAGAAGCTGAGCAGCATCCTCGCTGTGCTTTAGCTCCTCATGCCTGATGACGCGCCCCACCAGCTCTGTCAGACCCTTCGGGCGTTCCGCGACCGGGAACAGATCCAGGGTCTTGTCGATCTCGCCGATCCACTCCATCGACGCAGTTCCCGTTAGCTGGCAGTCGTACCCAGCGACCTCCAGAGGCCGATCGGCGCGAGCCCTCACATCGATGTAGTCGATCAGCGGCGCAAACTGCTTGCTCTGAGTCCAGATCGGAAACACGGCGGACTCGATCGACGTGCGGACATCATCCCCGGCCTGGATTCTCTCCCAGGCGTGTTCACACTCGAGCATGCCGCTCTCAAAGCAGAGCACGTCGAAGCCCATTTCCTCATGCAAGTATGCGATGAGCCTGGTCTTCGCGAGAAAGGCAGCCCCATCCCCGTGGGTCTGCTCGCCGAGCATGACCACCCGCGCATCCCCAATCGCCTCGGCGATACCGGCCATGTCCTCAAAATCGTCGTCGGGGACCAGCGTGACGCGCTCAAGCTCCACCGCGTGCAGACGGAGCCAGTCCTTGGCCCCCGCACCGTGATCCTGCGCGGAAGCGCTCGCGACGAACGCGGCCGACAAGACGCCTGTGGCTACCGCAGTGCAAAACACACCCATGGAGGCGTTCCTTCAACAGTGTGCCAGAACACAATCGTGAGACGCGCCCGATTGCCTCGTGGCCTATCTATAGGGTACAACCCAATAGAAGTCTCGTTGCGATCACTTTGACTCGACGTTAGCTAGGTCAACTCGCTCGCAGCCACAAGGACTCGGTGCCGTCTCACCTGAGGGGCCGGTTTGGCAGTTGACAACTGCTAGACGGTCCGCTTTCTAGGCGAGCCATGGTCGACCCTATGCGCAGCTGTACCGCACACACTGAGTAAGGCGCGCCAGACGATCTGAGTGCACAGCCCGCTACGGGTCTGGAGGACGAGGCCAGATGTGGCGCCAGTGTCGCGCTACAACTGACTCAACCGATGTGGTACATGTCGACCCCACCTGGCACCAGGCCACACTCGAGCATGAGCTCCCAGAAGTACGTGTCAACACCGTCTCGATAGACATCGGCAGCTCGACAAAGCGAATAGGCCCCCACCGGCGGCGCCGGAGGCCGTGTGAGTACAACTACCTGGCAATAGAGTCTTGGAGTAGAAGCAGAGCAACGCCCCATGGAGTGACGCCTACTGAATCGCAGGTGGGTATTCGCAAGAGGCACTCGGCCGTGTACGGTGTTGCAGAGATCTCGCCAACACTCTATGAGGACACCGGCAGCCAGATATAACCACGTCCCGCCCCCGGCGGCGACTAACCTGTTCAAAATGCGACAGCCTCGCGGCTTCGGGCACACGCTTTGGAACACAGGCCATCGGTTGATCATGGGTATCGCATCACCCACAGATCAGTCCCCAAGTCGCGAAACCCGACGTGTCGGTACATGCTCTGGGCGGCCGATTCCGCTTCCACGCTCAACACCAGCCCCGACGAGCCGCGCCTGTGAGCTTCGCCGATCGCGTAGTTGACCAGTGCGCTGCCGAACCCTCGACGCCTGAACTGCTTCAGCGTACCCACCGACTGCAGTCTGCAGATCCCGTCGTGCTCAAACAACCCAAGCCGAGCCAAGATTCGTCGATCCCCTTGATGGCTCAGCCTATACCATATCACACCGATGCGATCTGTGCTCTCTAGGCGAGATTCAATGAACGCTCTCACATCGGCCTTGCTCGTGAACCAATGTGCTCCGGCCGCTTCTTCGACGCCAAACTCGATAAGGTCTTGGAATTCTTCCTCTGACGCTATTCGGCACACCTCCATGCCTGTGGGCAAGATGAAGTGCCGTGCCCTGTTTGCGAACATCCATGTGATTCGCTCAACAATCAGAGTCGGGGAACATCGCCTGTGTGTCGACAAAAGCTCGTTGATCTCATCTTCCAGTAATGCAAACGCCGCACGCTCAGGGATGTACAGCATAAGATGTTGATAGAGCCTACGATCAAAGTGCGAATTGAACAGCCGTTCCCAGTCCCCCAACGAACGGCCTCGGCTAACACGCAACTCCATCATGTTTGCCTGGTACCAATTTGGATATCCACGCGACTGTGTCACGACATAATCGCCATAGTCTGTCGTCGCTCCCGCAGACCTGATGATGTATCGCTCGGTATCTTGCGCTCGCTCAAGCATCTCGCTCTCACGTCAGAATTGAGATCGGATCGTACTTCTGATCTCGTACAGCAACTAGCCGAAGTTTGAGAGCCGCGTAGCTAGAGGGCTTGACTGACAATGCCGGAGTACTCCTACCGCCAGGCTAGCCCGCTATACTGGCCTCTTGATATGTCACAGAACCCCGAGACAACTCGGCCGATCGGCCGGTGGTATGCACGGCCAGTGATATTTGTTTCGGATTTGAGTGCTTCGCTTGAGTTCTACATTCACGCGCTTGATTTCTGGAAGAAGTGGCCTGAGGGTGAAGTCGACGGACCGGTCTGTCAGATCAATCGTGGGGACTGCGAGATCAACTTGTGCCAAGACGCTTCGCGTCGAGACAAGGCACGGGTCTTTGTAGAGCTTACTCAAGACGAACTCGTGGATCTCCGTCGGCGACTCGCAGATCGAGCCGTCAGCATCCAACATGTCTGGTGGGGCTACCACTCAATGAAAATCGATGACCCTGACGGCAATGAGTGGATCTTCCCGACTGAAGTCAATGCGGTCGTGACAGAGTCCTAATGGGCATTCTCTTACTTCCTTGACGGCACAAGAAATACACACAGATGCCTCGTGCATTTGTCTGCCCACCTTTCAACGCACAAGCCCGATCCGCGCTATTCAAGTCGCTATTTCTGCCAATTCGGGATGATAAGACACCAGTTGAACCGATTTGGGCGCAGATCGTCCGATGGAACCTGAAAACGCGGGTTCTGACTTCACCATGAAACCGCCTGATCAAGCGGCGCGATCGTTCACTATCCAGAAAACAACTCGTCGAGATCCGCAAACGGTGTGGCCTTCGCGAGGCTGTGAAAGGACCCTCCAACTGCGATGTCATGTGCCGACGCGAGAAACGCTCCCCACCCGACGCGTGCGAGTGCCGAACCGACAGAGATTCTCCGAACTCCCAGATCGGCGAGCACCTCAACCGTCATCCATGCCGGATCAGCCGCGAGCACGTTGACGGGTTTGGGAGCCACCGCCCGCACAACCTGCGCGATCTGATCAGGCGTGCGTAATCCCGGCGCGAACAGGCAATCCGCCCCCGCCTCAGCGAACGCGACCAGCCGCGAAAGAACGGTCTCCATGGGCTTCGGGCAGCCGACAAGAAATGCTTCACACCGCGCGGTCAGCACCGCACCCGATCCACTCGCATCGATCGCAGACCGCGCTGCGCGGACCCGCTCAATCGCATCGCCCGCTTTATGGAGCGGCTGATCCGCATCTGCCGCCGTATCTTCAATTGAGAGCCCCGCGACTCCAGTCTCGAGGCACCGCTTCACGCTCGCTTCGACGTCCGAGGGTGTTCTGCCATACCCGGCCTGGAAGTCAGCGCTCACTGGTAGATCCGTCGCCCGAACGATCTCGCGGATGTTGGCGAGCGTCGTATCAAGACCGAGCGCAGCCGGAGTGTCAGGGCGCCCCGAGGCGAACGACAACGCGGCGCTGCTTGTCGCCAGGGCACGAAATCCTATCGAAGCCAGCGCGATCGCGCTCCCGCGATCCCATGGGTTGGGGATCACCAAACACCCCGAATTGTGCAAGTCACGGAAAGCCTGGATGACACAGGTATCGTTCATGGCATCCACAGTCTCTGGCAAACCCCACACGCCCAGTTCGGCTTGTGTGACGTGCTCCCAGTAACAGCAGTGTCTGGGTTAAACCCGGGTCATGGCCTCTGGCCACCGGAGGGCTACGGAGGAAAGCGGAGTAGTCTTCCGATGGCCTGATGGCCTGGGTTACCGGCGATCGTCAACCCAGTGACGAGTGCGGCCGTGCGGTGTTGTAGCGGTCAGCCACCATTCGATCAGGCGGCGTGCTTCCAAGAGAGTTGCGAAGTACACATCGCTGTCCGATCTGGAGTTCCCATCACAACCGCGTCGTCGATAGCGATGCCACTGACTTGTTGCGGGAGAAGTCAGTCTTCAATCCGGGGGTGATGCTGATCGCAGTCGACCAGTCGCGGATTGCTTCTTGAACTGGCCATTTCTATGCATAACCTATGAGTTATGCATTTTGGCGACCTCGATCTCGTCTTCTCGGCTCTAGCCGATCCCACCCGGCGGGACATGCTCGAACAGATGGCCGGCGGCGAGCAGTGCATCACCGATTTGGGCCGCCGGCACTCACTGTCCCAACCAGCAATCTCCAAGCACGTCAAGGTGCTCGAGCGAGCCGGGCTCATCACGCGGACGCGTGATGGGCGGCACCATCGCCTGCGCGTGAACCCACAACCGCTCGAACAGGCGCGAACCTGGATCGACTACTACGCACAGTTCTGGCACGACCAGTTCGATGCCATTGAAGAGTACCTGAAGAAACAAAGCGACACCGACGAGCGCACACAACCCTGAGGGAGGCAACCACCATGTCAACGCACACCAGCTTTGAGGACGGCAAGCTCATCGTCATGCGTACATACGACGCACCGCGCGAGCGCGTGTTCGAAGCGTGGATCGAGACCAGCAAAGTGCAGAAATGGTGGGGATGCGCCGAATGCACCAACGTTCGCTCTGAGGTCGAGGCCAAAGTCGGCGGTTCATACAACCACCACATGACCGTCCACGGCCAGGACATCCCAGGATTCGCCACGCTCACAGAGTACGACCTACCCAATCGGCTGGCCTTCCGCATGTCGGGACCCGACGGCAGCGATTCGGGAATGGTGGTGACAGTCGAGTTCAAGGACGTCGACGGCGGCACGCTCGTCAAGCTCGTCCACGAGGGCATCCCGGACACCCGCGTTCACGGTGACATTGAACTGCGCGCGATCGTCCGTGAGGGCTGGATCGCCGCGTTTGGCAAGCTCGCAGTGTTCGTTGAAACGGCCACCCAGTCCTCATAAGGCTCGACAGGAAACGCTATGCCAAAGTCAAAAGACCCAACCGAAGCGATGTGCTCACAGGCTCGGTCGTACGAGGGCTGCGTGGAAGGGACGTCGTGCAACCAGGCGTCGTTCAAACGCGGCAAGAAGGCCTTCTTCTATGCCGGGCCGCAAAGTGATCGCTACAAGGCGATGTTCAAGCTCAGAGCATCGATGACGGAAGCCAAGGGGCTCGCCAAAGACGACCCGGACCGCTTCGAAGTCGGTTCGACCGCTTGGGTGACAGCCCGATTCTCTGCGGAGAAGCCGATGCCCAGGCGACTGTGGGAGAGGTGGCTGGCCGAAAGCTACGGCTTGGCGGGTTGACGATCTTTTTCGTGAGCTGGCCTTGATTGACGAATCTCTTCGTGTAATATTGACGAAGATATTCGTCAGGAGGCCGCATGGCAAAGCCATCACCCGATCGAAAGCCAACCGATTCCGAGCTGGCCATCCTTGCAGTGGTTTGGGAGCGCGGTTCGGCGACGGTCCGAGAGGTCTACGACGCAATCAGCGAGCGACAGGAGGTCGGCTACACCACCATCTTGAAGTTCATGCAGATCATGACCGAGAAGGGCCTGCTGGAAAAGGACGCCACCGTCCGCCCACAGTTGTTTAAGGCCACGCGACCACAAAAGCAGACTCAGTCCATGCTCCTGGGAGATCTCGTTGATCGTGCGTTCAGCGGCTCGCCCGGGAATCTCGTGCTGCGCGCACTCTCGATGCGCAAGTCAACACCCGAAGAGCTCCGCGAAATCCGCAAGATGCTCGACGAGCTCGAAGGAGACAAGCCATGATGGGCCTGGACCTGTCTTTGGGGGCTCTGGCAACCGCGCTCGGCTCCGCCGTGCTGCACTTCTTGTGGCAAGGCGCTGCCGTGGGCGTTGTAGCAGCCATCGTGCTGGCGCTGATTGACAAATCAAGGGCATCGGCTCGATACGCCAGCTCGTGTCTCGCGTTGGCATCGTGCGCGTTGATCTTCCTCGCTACATTCGTGAGCGCCCTCATCCCAGCCAGCGTCGCTGGCACTGGAGTGCCGCCGCTGCCCACCGGCATCGCTCCGGCCCTAGCACAATCGACTACTTCGGAAACACCAACGCTCTCGCTCCAGCTTGTCCAGGGCATCGCCGGCCTGTGGATCGCGGGCGTCGTGATACTGCAGTTCCGTCTCGCGCTCCAGTGCCTGATGATCCGGCGTCTGACGCTGCGAGCGGTATCTGCGCCGACCAGAAATTGGATCGCCACGTTTGAAGCACTCAAGCACGACCTACGAGTAAGCCCGCGAGTCCGTATGCTCCGCAGTACCGCGGCCGACGTACCGATGGTCGTGGGTTGGATCTCGCCCGTCGTACTCGTACCCGTGTCAGCATTTGCCTCGCTCTCGCCCGACCAACTCAAAGCCGTGCTCGTCCACGAGCTTGCTCACATCCGTCGGCACGACCACCTGCTGAACGCCATCCAGATTGTCATCGAGACCGCCCTGTTCTTCCACCCTGTCACGTGGTGGCTCTCGAACCAGATCCGCACCGAACGCGAGAACTGCTGCGACGATGCGGCCGTCCGCTCGTCTGCTCACCCCCGAGTCTTTGCCGAGGCGCTCGCCCGGCTGGAAACCATCCGAATTGCATCTCCCCAGGCCGCACTGGCCGCAACCGGAGGACCACTCATGTCACGCATCGCACGCATCGTTGGATCCAATCACACGTCACCCCATCGCGCGACAGCATGGCGGGCCACCCTCGCCATCGCGGCCGGGACGGTTGTCGCCGCCGCGGGTCTTGCCCATGCTCTGAGCGCAGAGGAAGGTCCCCAGGATCGCAAGACCATCGAGATTCTCCACCAGTACGCCGACCTTGCCGAACATGAGGACAGCCGAGTCCGCGCTCTGTACGAGCGGCTTATCGCCACGGAGACCGAAGCCCAACGCGCACGTGACCAGCAGATGGCCACACTCAACGAACAGCTCGAGCGCGCGGCCGTAGCCGGGCAACTCTCGCGCCGGCAACCCGTGTCTCAGCTCAGCACAACGCGCCGCGACCCCAGGGTGGTGACCGAATTGACAGAGCCACCCCGGACTGACCGGCGGCACAGTGCGTCAACCAGTGGTCAGATCACACGCCGCCATGTCACCGAGGCACACGAACTCGCCGAACTGCACAGGCGTCTGGCCGCCAAGACCGAAGAGGCCTGCGGCAATATTCGCGCGGCCGTCGACGCTGGCGAGATCACCGCGGCCGAGGGCCGGCAGAGGATCGCCCAGTTCAAGCAAGAGCTTGAGATCCACGTCGATCACGCTCAGAGACTCCACGCCGAAACCCAGGCCCTCGCTCGGAGTCAGCACCAGGAAAGCCTGGCTGCGCTCGAACGAGAGTATGTAGTGCAACAGGACCACCTCGCATCGCTCGCGGCTCGCAAGGCCAGTCTGGAGGCCCTCGCCAGCCGGAACAGCCAAATGAGCGCCGAAGTTGACGCCGTGGCCGAGAGCTTGCGCCAGTACAAGCAGGCCATCGCCGCTCAGGACACCGCGACGCGGCCAAGCCAGCCAGCGGACAATTTTGCGGAAGTCTTCGAGTACGTGGCCGAAGCGACCGAACGGGACCAGGCGCCAGGCAACCAGGCCGAAGCGCGGATCGCCGAGTTACAGCAACTCATCGAGGTCTACGCGAGACAGATGGCGCAAGCCGAAGATCTGCTGCGGCAAGCGGAGCGCGCTGTGCACGTCGGCGACATGGATTCAGCCGCCAGCCTGTTGAGCAGCCGTCTGGCGCAGAAGGCCGACCAAAACTTCCGGCAGACCCAAGCGGATCTCGCCGCCGCCGAGCGCCGCGCTGTTGACCAGCGCAACCGTCTTGCCGACCAACTCGTGGCGGTGGGCATCCAGCGCAAGAAGCTCCAGTTCGCTCTTGAAGCTGTCGACTTCATCAGGCAGCACCAGTCGGGCCAGAATCAGGGCCACAAGATCGACCCCGCAATTCGCGAGTGGCTCAGGGCAGAGGGATTCACCGCTGAGCAGATAGGCCTGCTTGGTCACTTCGCAAACCACTCAGGGGCGCAACGTCGCAAGTAAGCAACCGACCACCTCAGTCAACCACAAGGCCCCGGGCAGTGCCCGGGTTTCTTTCATTGCGCTCAGCCCTGAGTCGTCAGCTCCATCGAGCCATATGTCAAAATCCAGCAGCTCGAGTGAGTTGCCCGCAGGGACTCGCAAGTTGAACAACTGACCCGGCCTGCAAGAACAGGTCGGTCACTAACCTGCACCGAATTCCAAATTGGCTGCGATCCGGTTAGGCTGTCGGGGTCTATCTGTGTCCGGGAGAATCGGTAGGCCCACAGCAGCGTTCCGCCCTGAGTTCCAAGATGAGCTCCAAATCCGCGCCTTGAGATCGGCACAAATCGGCCAAGGGCGGATATCTGCCAGAATGCACAAATGCCGTTGCTAGTTACACGAACCGCATTTGCGGGGCTTCAAGGCCGATCCAGAGATCACCTCGCTTCGAATCCCCCCCTCTCCGCTTCGTGCAAGCCCCGCCCAAGGCGGGGCTTTTGCGTTGCCCGGCGACATCACGACAGCATATGCCCGATAACAAAAACTTTGATTAAGTTTCAGAAACTCTATTTGAAACACTTGCAGTCCTCGGTATCCTGTAGCGATGCCGGCCACGTTCCAAGACGAGACGACCGCTGTTGTCGCCGAGATCCGCGACCTGTTCGCTGAGGTCATCGAGTCGAAGTGCGGCTCGTCCATCGGCCTGCCGGAGGTATGCGAGGGCTTCGGCATCCATCGCAAGCTCGCCTGGCAACTCACAAAGGTCGCGTACGCAGACGATCCGTTCCACGCCGCCAGGTACATGCCAACGCCCAAGGGCATCGAGACGTGGGTTCGCTCGGCCGCCGAACGCGGCGTCGATGCGGCTCTGCTCGATCGCGTCACGGACGAGTCGACCCGATTCGAGCGCCTCGTCGAAACGCACGCCGGCAGCCGCACGGCGATGGACATGCTGCTCGAATCCTGCGTCGAGGAACCGAGCGAAGAAATCGACGTTCGCTGGCGTCAACGCGCATTCGAGGGCAATGGCTACATCTGGGGCGTCCAGGCGCGCACGATCGCGGCGTTCACCATGCTGGCGCCTTCGAAGACCAAGCCGGGCTGGCTCGATATCGCCCAGGTCCGAAGCCTGATCGACTTTCGGCGCATGCGACCGGATACACGCTGGATGATCGGTCAGGGCACGGTGACCGGGAGTGGCGAAGAGGCCGGCCTCCCCGTGCGCGAGCCGCTCGACCCCGAGACCGCACGCAAAGCCGGCGGCGTCCCGGTCATGGGCGCGTTCACCAGCGACCCGCTGCCAGCGCTCGAGCGCCGAGACGGTGAGCCGCCAGTGGTCATCGACGATATCTTGCCGGGGCGGATCGGGCAGGCCGGACAACTCACGCTCACGACTGGCGAGATCATCCGAGATCTTGCACCCGCGAGCGCCACAGAACCCGGCCAGCGCGCCCACTTCGGCACGGGCGTTTCTACGCCCGCCGAGATGCTGGTTTACGACCACTTCGTTCATAAGGAGCTGTTCGGCGAAGTCCAGCGCGAGTTGTGCGTCTTCGGCGAGCTCGGCCGTCCTTATACCCACGACGAGCGCGACCAGCTTCGCGTGCCCGAGAAGATCCAACGGCTCGGCCGTGGATTGGATCGCGTGCACACGCCCGACGCGCCTGGATACGCGACGCTGCTGCGCGACGCGTTCGCCCGCTGCGGTTGGGATGCAAACGAATTCGATCTCTACCGGGTCCGGATGGCTTACCCGCCACTGTCGACCTCGGTGATGATCCGACACGAACTCCCCGAGCCTGCGGAATGGCCGAAGGCTTGACCATCAATTCTCATCACCCTGGGGGCCGATTCGCACACCACCGGAGGCTCGAAATGACCAAGATTTGCACCGCAGCCATTGCCACCCTGCTCGCAGCCCCTACCGCCGCACTCGCGCAAACCGTCGACTTCGAAGACCTTGCCGAGGGCTTCCAGGGCTCGACGTTCGAGTATGCGGGCATGTTCTTCCAGGACATCAACCAGGTCTCTGGCGTGTTCCCGGACGGCTCGGTCTTCGGACCGCAGGAGTTTGACGAGGTCGTTATCGAAGACGCGACATTCTTCTACAACGACTTCCCGGCCTGGGGCAGCCCAGTGAACGCTCTCACCTTCGCCAACGCGTTCGTGCCGGGTGAGAACCTCTCGATCGGTCGCATCTCCTCCGCGACGATCGTGCTCGACGAAGACCAGACGAGCGTCACCATGGACATCGCCTATTACCAGGACGGCCCGTGGGGCGGCATCGTCTTCCACCTTGACGCCATCCGACTGGGCGAGGTCGTGGGCAGCTCTGACACGATCACCATCCGTGATGGTGGCGGACGCGACAGCATCGCGCTGGGCGAGCTCTCGATCTCAGGCGTCGAGTTTGACGAACTGCACCTCTACGCCACGTTCGGCAGCGAGTTCAGCCTGCCGCGTATCTTGATTGATGACATCGAGTTTGGCACCGGCAGCGGTTGCCGAGCCGATTTCGACGGCGACGGTTCGCTTACGCTCTTCGACTTCCTGGCCTTTCAGAACGCCTTCGACGCCGGCGACCTCGCAGCCGACTTCGACGGCGACGGCAGCCTCACGCTCTTCGACTTCCTGGCCTTCCAGAACGAGTTCGACGCGGGCTGCTGAGCAGCTCAACGCACAGAGTGTCTTCCTATCCGCGATGGCCCGCCCTTTCTCCCTGGGGCGGGCCATTGCACGTAGTGAAATCGACGCAATTCGGCGTCGCCGAGTATCGGCGCGAAGGAACGCGCCAGAATCGATCAACGGCTCGGTGCGATCACACGCATCTTCTGCGAAGATGCAGGGGAACGGCGCTTCGAGTGATGAGGAATGCACTCGAGCCGCTCTCGCTCGCCCGCTGCGTGATCGACGAGTTGGCCGTCTGGTCCGAATCGACGCCGGCCTAACCACCACCAATCCCGATCAGGGGCGACGCTCGCGTACTATCCGGCGTGCCCCAGCCCGACTCTACCGCCGCCCCAAAGGGACAAGACCGTCTGCATCGCGTGCTCGCGGATGCTGGCGTCGCTAGCCGCCGCGCGTGCGAGCAGCTCATTCGTGAAGGGCACGTCGAGGTCAACGGGCAGATCGTCACCGACCTGCCGTCGTTTGCCGATCCCCTTCGAGACGATATCCGGGTCAATGGCCGCCGCATCCGTACACCCGATGCCACGGTCACGGTACTGCTGAACAAGCCAACAGCAACGCTCACGACTGCAGCCGACGAGCCGGGCATGGATCGCCGCACCGTTCTCGACATCGTGCAGCACCCGCTGGCCCCGAGGCTCTTTCCAGTCGGCCGGCTCGACTACGACACCACCGGCCTGCTCATCCTCACCAATGACGGCGAACTCGCCAATCGCCTGGCCCATCCGAGGTTCGAGATCCCCAAGACCTACCGGGCCATCGTCAGCGGCGCGATGACCAAGGAGAGTTTGGCCGACCTCGAGCGCGGCGTCGTACTGGCCCACCGCACGCAAGGCAAGACCAGGGGCGCCGAACGCACGCAGCCAGTGCAGGTCACGGTGACGAAGCAACTGCGTGACCGGGCCCACCTCGAGATCACGCTCACCGAAGGGCGCAACCGCGAAGTCCGCCGCGTGTTGGCGAGGGTCGGCTGCCCGGTCCGCAAGCTCGAGCGTGTCGCCATCGGTCCGGTCAAACTCGCCGACCTCCGTCGCGGCCACTGGCGCGACATCCGCCCCAGCGAGCTCAAGGCCCTCAAGAAGGCCGTTGGCTTGCTCGAGAGCGGACGACGCGGCCCGCCAAGCAAGCCGCGAACGGGGAGGTCGTAGCCCATGTCTGGATTGCCCGACTGGCTGCGTTTGCCCAGCAGCGAAGAGATGGCCCGCGCAACGTACGTCAGCCGGATGGCGTTGCGCTCGCTCCTGAAGAGCCGCTTGCCACAGATGGCCGCCGCACTCGCCTACCGCACGCTGTTCGGGCTGCTTCCGATCAGCATCGTCGCCCTGGTCATCGTGCGGATGTTCGTAGGCGACGACGACCTGAAGCGCCTAATGGAGCAGGCCCTCCAGTTCACTGGCATCGCGGAAGTGATCGAGGCAGAAGTCAGCAAGACCACGCCCAACGACCAAGGCAACGATGCGACCGTGCAACCTTCGCCCGCGGGCGTGCTCATGATGCCCGGCCCGTTCACCTCATCGCTGCGCATGCACGCGGCGTTGGCAATGGTGGCCGCACCGGAGGATGCCCAGGAGCAGGGCCTAGACGGTGCTGGTGATTCCGAGTCGGCGGGGTCAACCCCTGACAGCCTCGAAGGGCTCTTGCAGATCTGGGTCGACAAGTTCGGCTCGGTGAGATTTGACGCCATCGGGCTTGTTGGCGGGCTCGTACTGATCTACGCCGCACTCGCGATGGTGGTCGAGGTCGAACGCTGCTTCAACCAGGTTTGCCGCGCCAAATCGGGACGAAGTTGGACCCGCCGCATCACGCAGTACTGGACGCTCATGACGCTCGGCGCCATCCTCATCGCGCTGACGTTCCTCGTTAGCGTGCAATTCCGAGAATGGATTAAGGCCATGGCCGGCGAGGGCGACGCGTTCGGCCGCTTCATCGTCGGCGCCGCCGGATTCTTCGTGACCGTGGCTATCAGCACCAGTCTGCTGACCCTGGCGTACATGATCCTGCCCAACCGCCGCCTTCGACTGCGCCCAACCCTTGCGGGCGCCACCGTGGCTGCCGTCGGCTGGGAGGCGGCCAAGTGGGGCTTCACGCAATACCTCGGCTTTTCGACCAACTCGACATACGCCACGCTCTACGGCTCGCTTGCGCTCATTCCCATCTTTATGCTGTGGGTGTTCCTGACGTGGCTCATCATCCTGTTCGGGCTGCAGGTCGCGTACGGCGTGCAGATGCTCGAGGACGGCATCGAACAGGACGAAGACGCCGACGAGTCTTCCCTGATGCTCGCCGGGCCGGGCGTGCTCATCGACGCCGCGACCGCGATCGGCAGACGATTCGTGATCGGCCAGGGCGCTCGGACCTCCGATGTCGCGGACGAATTGGCATTGGCCAACGACCAGTGCACGCGGATCATCGAGGCCCTGCAACGCGGCGGAATCGTCAAGCAACTCGACAACGGCGGCGGTTTCACCCTCTCCAAGCCCGCAGACCGGATCAAGCTGGCCGACATTGCCACTGCAGCCCCGTCGCCATCGGCCTCCAGGCAGGGGTCGGCGGCCTCGCAGTTGTGCCGTTCGGCAGTCCAATCGCTCGGAGAAGAAACCCTACAATCGCGACTGGCGGAAGTCCCCAAGGACCAAGACGCTTCGGCCGAGGTATCGAAGGACGGGCAGAAACGCGAGGAATCATGACACGCAGCCGACTTATCCGGGCCTCCATCCTGACCGCCGCCGCGGCAACATTGGCCCTCGGTGCGGGTGGTTGCTATCGCAAGGTCGTGGACTCCCGTGGCATCGGGGCGGACAGCCAGAAGCTCCGCAGCGAGTATGAGCGTGAGCCCATCCATTACCGGAAGATCAATGAGACCCGCCGCTCCGAGAGGGATGTCCGCCCGGCTCGGGATCGCTAGAGAAGAGTCGGTCTAAAATGACGATGTTCTGGGCAACATCGCTACGCTCCACGGAGAAGCCATGGGCATCGAAGCCGCACTATCGACCGACGCCATCCTGACCACGCAGCTCCAGCGAGTCATCAACTGGGCGCGTCGCAGCAGCATCTGGCCGATCCCGTTTGCCACCGCGTGCTGCGGCATCGAGTTGATGGCGACCGCATCGAGCAGGTACGACCTCGCCCGATTCGGCATGGAGCGCATGAGCTTCAGCCCGCGCCAGAGCGACCTCGTCATCGTCGCGGGCCGCATCGGCATCAAGATGATGCCCGTACTCCAGCGCATCTACCAGCAAGTGGCCGAGCCCAAGTGGGTCATCTCGATGGGCGCGTGCGCTTCGACCGGTGGTGTGTTTGATACCTATGCCACGGTCCAGGGCATCGACCAGTTCATCCCCGTCGACGTCTACATCCCCGGCTGCCCCCCCAGGCCCGAGATGCTGCTCGAAGGCATCATGGCCATTCAGCGCATCATCGATCAGGACGGCATCCCGCCCAAGGGCCCGGGAGGCAAGCGCGTGCCGCTTGGAATCGCCGTGCAGCCCACCCATCAGGCGACGCCGCAGCCCGTGGGAGTTCGCATCGGCTCCTGAACCTTCCGAGAATCTGGCTCGAAGGCTCAAGCAAGGCCGACAAGAGCATGCCGGGGTGGAACAATCCCCGACATGAAGCACCCACGATTTACAACCATCATCGGGGCCAGCCTGCTCCTCACGAGCGCTATCTGTGTTGCGCAAGACGCGGCGCCAGCGACGCCACGCGAGGCCGCAATCGCGCAACTGGGCAGCGATCCAGCGGTGGCGTTGGGCGAGGCCGAGCGTGCGCGTGACGCCGCGGTCCTGAACTGGCCAACAGTCCAGGTGTCCGAGTTGGTCGACACGGTCGAGCACCACGCCATCGTGGCCATGATCGCCGACTTGCCCGCTTCCGCTCGGATCCTGATGCTCGAGGTTTGGGCTTCGCACCCCGAGTTCATGGGCGCCCTGGTGCGGGTCGTATCGGAGTCGAACGACCGCTCGTCGGTTGCCACCATTGCCCAAGCCATCGCCGCCGGGCAGGCTGTTGCGCTCTCCGACTATCCCGAGTTGGCTGCGGCAGTGTCCGTCACCCTCGACCGACCGCGGGCGTATCCGGGGCTTGGATCAATCCTGCCGCCCGCACCGGACGTCTTCGAGGCACTCGTCTTCGCACACCAGGACCGTCGCGTCATGGCGATGCCCCTCGACGAGCTTCCCGCCGAAGTGCTTGTTTTCATGACGGATCTCGCGCTCACGGGCGAAGGCATCCGCACTGTCATCCAGGAGCGACGCCAACGCGACCCGCTCGAGTTGTACCAGGCGGTCCCCTACCGCCAGGCGAGCCTGCTCGAAGGCGAAGCGGCGCCGCCGCCAGAGGACTTCACGTTCGAAGCCATCGCCCAACGCGGCGGCCTAGGCCCGCTCCGCGGCTTCTACGCCGAGCAGCTTGGCCAGGCCTTTGGCTACCCCGTCGCGCTCGCGACCGGGCACCTCAGCGACGAACGATTCGTAGCGCCGGTGTTCCTGGAGCGTGCGCGGCGAGGCTACGCCTGGAATCTCGACACGATTCCTGACAATGCAGGCGTCGCCTTTGGCAGCACCCCCCATCCAATCGACAGCCAGCCGATCCCGCTCGCCGAGCTTGTGCTCACGGCCGAGCTCGCCCAGGATGGACCGAGTGCAACACGGTCTGCGTGGGCCCTGCAGCGGGCCGCCAAGCTCGCGCCCGAGAGCGTTCGACTGGCGATCCTCTCCGCTGCGATCGATGCGACCTCGGGTTTCCCGGACGCGTGGCGAGCGTGGCTTGCGATCCAACTGGCCGATGCTTCGGGTGAGCCAGATGGCGCACAGCGCGTGCTCACCGAGTTCTTCGCGAAGCTCGATCAACGCTCGCCGCTTTTCGCGACGCGGACAGCTCTTGACGCCATCGCAGAACTCGATAGTGGTCAGCAGGCGTTGCTCGAGTGGATGTCGCTCACCGCGCGCCGTGATGCCAACCGCTACGCCGCCGCCCAGCTCGCGCTCGCCGACCTCGCGCTTGCCCAGGGCGATCGCGATGCCGCCGAGAAGGCCAACCAGGATCTCGTCAATCGCCACGCCGACGAGACGCCACTAGCGCTCGAGGCGATCGCACGGCTGGACACCATGCTCACCCAGGACGGCCGGGCCGACGAGTTGCTGGGGTTCTACGGCCGGACGCATCGCCGCTATCGCGCGCCGCGTACTTCCCAGGAGGCCGAGGCGCGGGCGAGTGGCTTTATGGTCGTTGGCGAGCGCTACGAGGTGCTGCTTCGAGCGGCCGGGCGGGAGCGTGAGGCCGATCGCTTGCGGCGGCAGCTCGATCGAGCAATCCCATAGCTCCGAGTGTCATGCAAAAGCCCCAGCATGGCTGGGGCCGATTTCCGTCATAAGCTGCAGACGCTGGCTACTTCTTGAAGTTCAGCGAGCGGCCGATTCGGCGGCGACGGTTGATCATCTTGCGGCCGCCTTTGGTCCGCATGCGGGCGCGGAAGCCCATCTTGCGGGCCCGTGAAAGCTTGCTGAGGCGACGGGGATAGTGCATTGCTCGAAACCTCGGGTAAACCCTTGTGTGCCGATTCGACCCGCCGTGCGGGGCCGCAAGTATAGGCCCGGTGTTTTGCGTGGCCAAGCAATGGGCAAACACGCCTATATCGGGCCTCAAAATCGCTTGGCGTTGAGCCGATGATCGGGTAAACTGGAGGAATCCGGGTTCCCGCATCCCGCTGTCGGCTGTCAAGGTGCTGGTCGACCGCGAGATGCTGGAATCACTTGGCTGATGTTCGAGCCGGCTGCCCCCGGATGGCACCGGTGATGCCGAGGTGTCCATGCAAGATTCCGGCGAGCTGTGCATCGAAACCGCCGAGCGCGCGATCGGATACACATTCAAGAATTCCTGCCTTCTCGTCAAGGCGCTCACCCACGCGTCGGTGACAGATGCGCGCGTCGATTCGAACGAGCGTCTGGAGTTCTTGGGCGACTCGGTGCTCGGACTCGTCACGAGCGAGCGCATCTTCACGCTCTTCCCGAACCTGCTCGAAGGCGAGATGACCAAGATCAAGTCGACGGCCGTCTCGCGGCGCACGTGCGCGGACATCGCCGACGCAATGGGCCTGATCGATCTCTTGCTGCTGGGCAAGGGCATGCGCGCTGGTGCGCCGCTGCCCAGGTCGCTCGCGGCTGCAGCGCTTGAGGCGATCATCGCTGCGATCTACCTCGATGGCGGGCTCGACGCGGCCCGCGAGTTCCTCGCGCCGCATCTCGACCCGTGCATCCAGAAGGCCGCCCGCCTGGGCCACCAGGAGAACTTCAAGAGCGTGCTGCAACAGCACGCCCAGCAGCAGCTCGGCTCGACCCCCCACTATCGCGTCATCGACGAGCAAGGGCCCGACCACGCGAAGAGCTTCAAGATCGCCGTGGAGATTGACGGCCACCAGTACCCGGCCCAATGGGGACAGAGCAAGAAGCGGGCAGAACAGCTCGCGGCGCTCGAAGCCCTGCGCGAAATCGGGCTGATCGAACGCACACACGACGGTGAGATCAGGCTCATCGAGTCGGCCGACGCGAAGTAAGCGACTGCTCGGATTACTTGGGACGCACGTCGAGGACGACCGGCAGGTGGTCGCTCGCGGCTGTGTCGGTCGCGTCGAGGCCGAGTCGCGCGAGCGCAGCTTCGCTGAGCACGCTCGTATCCAACACGAACGTGTTCACAGCCTCCGACGTTGAATCGCTGTACAACAGGAAGTCGAGGCGTCCCGGCGTGAACGTGTTGCCCGGGTCGAACCACGTGTACATGGCTTGGTCACCCAGCCGCATGGGTTCGCTAATCGCGAGCGGCGAGCCGTCGAGGTCGGCGCCGGCGGCGATGGCCTCCAGCGGCGGGCGGGAACCGACTAGATTCAGGTCGCCCCCGATGACGACACCCCAGGCCTCGCTTCCTGGGGCCTGCCCCAGCGCGTCGGCCATCATGTCTGCGATCGCGGTCGCCTCGGCCGAACGCTGGCGGTCTTCCCGGCTGTCCTTGGTGCCGCAGCACTTAAGGTGGGTCGAACCAATGGCCAGGGGCCCGAGCGGCGTTTCTGCCAGTCCGCCCACGAATCGAAGCGCGTTCTGAGCGTTCACCGGGTTGGGCGTATCGAGCGGCGTGAGCACCGAGAGCGGGTGCTTCGACGCGACGGCAACGCCCCAGGCGGGGCCCTTCAGCACGTGCCATTCGGCCGCGTCGTCGACGTGGGCGATGAGCCAAGCCTTGATGGCGTCGGCGTCGCCTTCGACCCACTCTTGGAAGAGCAAGACATCCGGGTCAAGGGCGCTGATCACGCGTGCGAACGGTTCGGGCGTCTTGACTGGGCTTGAGTGTTCGACGTTGTACGCCAGCACGCGCACGGCGTCGTCGGACCTCTCGGGCACGCGAGCGTCCTGCTTTTCGTGCGGCTGCACGGATGGCGCATCCACCTCGAACGGATCTGCCCACGCGCTCGGCTCGCCGCGGCCATCGTGCATGACGACGATTCCGGAGATACGACCACTGCCACCCAGCCCCGAGGTATCGAGACCCAGGCGCTCCGCGGCTGCCCGGTCGATGCGGACCTCGTACCACTCGGCCGCATGCGTTGGCGTGAACGAGAAGCCAAGGTCTTCGTGCTTCACAGTGCGGGCCGTGCCGTCGGGCATGTGAGCCCGGAACATGACGCCCGAACCCGGACGAGGTGCATCGACCTCTCGCGGCGAGAAGATGATCTCGATGTCGGCGCCGAGCCCCCCGCGTACGAAAGGATCTTCCAGCGTCCAACCCGTCTCAGGATTGCCGTCGGCGTCGACATAGATCGAGACGGGCGTGTTCATGCCCTGCAGGGTGCGCGTGGGGCCCTCAAAGGCGAACCGCAGGTACAGCCAGTGGGCGTCCGCCACCGCGACGATCTCGTCGGGCCACTCGCTCACGTCGCCATCGAGCGTGATGGTCTGGCTGCCCGACCACGCGATCGGTTCGACGACCGTCACTGGCTTGGACGCCTCAGGCGTCACTGCAGGCGTTGTCGAGACCGGGTCGGCAGGCGACGACTCCTCGGAGCAAGCCGTAAGTGTGACGCTCGTCAGAGCAAAGCCAAGGGCGAGCGGGCGGAGCGAATGATGGATGCGTCGGTTCATTGCGCAACCGTACCCCCGCAAGGCGGGGGTAGGCAAAAGCTCACGAAAACCTCATAGTTCAGGAGCGGGTCGGGCGACGCTCAGCCACCGCCGCCGGCGACCATGGCCGTGATGATCGTCGCGATCATGCCCACACCCATGACCAGGGTGAGCACGATGAGCCAGCGTTGGGCACCGGTCAGGGCTCGCCCGATACGGGCGTCGCGTTCCGCCTCGTGGCGACGCATGGAGTCGATTGCGCTCGCCAGGCGGTCGTTGGTGCCCGAGACGGCCAGGATGGTCTGATTGATCTCTGCGAGGCTCTGGGCGAGCTTCTCCTCGCGCTGGGTGGCCCGCTCGATGGCCTTGAAGATCTCGTCGAGGCGCGAGCTCTGGGCCGACAGGGCTCGCTCGACCTTCTCGTGCCCCTTGAACTGGTTTGCCTTGAGCTCGTCGATCGACGCGAGCATCGTGTCGATCCGCTCCCGGATCTCAGGCAGAGCGGCAGCAGACTCGCGGATCTGGTCGAGCACGCCCATGGCCTGATCGAACCGGCCGCCCTGGGCGTCCACGTGCGTCCGCAGCTTCTCGATGAGGTCGACGACTTCGCCGATCTCGGGCCCCTGGGGCGGCTTGGGCTCTGCAGCCGGCCAGATCGCCTTGGACTCGGCCGGCACCGAATCGGCCAGGGTGGGCTTTGCTTCGTGCTCAGGCTTCGTGTCGATCAGGCCAAGGCCGGAGTCGTCCAGGTCGTCCATAAGCGAACCGCTTCCGAGGGCGTCAGCCTCCGCGGGA
Source organism: Phycisphaerales bacterium (assembly GCA_965227775.1). Lineage (GTDB taxonomy): Bacteria > Planctomycetota > Phycisphaerae > Phycisphaerales > UBA1924 > JAHCJI01. Next base: position 2,111,886 of record OZ245777.1, on the reverse strand, counting down.
TTTGTGGTAGAGTCGTCAGAACGGTCGGGCGCGAAGACCTCGACGGGGCTAGAGGGCGAGGTTGGGAGCTTGGGCTTGTCGGCGACCGCCGTCCCGCTGCTCGCGTTGGAGGCCGGGCGCATCGCGGCCGAGGTATCGGCCTGTGGCTTGCCGGCGACCTTCATGGGGGTGCTGGCCGAGGGCCTTGCCATGGATCGCTTGGCCTTGCCCGGCTTGGCTGGCTTGGGCTTCCTTTGCGGCAGGGGCTCGCCGGCGTGCTGGGGGTGGGTCAGGACACGCATGAATCGTTGGAACAGGGTCAACTCGTCGCTCCCTCGGTGGACCTGTGCAAACCCTGGCGTGACTCCCACGCCAGACCCTGTTGTAGCATCGACCGGCTGCCGGGAGGATCGCCACAACTCAGGATTCGCCGGGAACGGGCGCGAATCGGCGGCTATTGCTCACGAACGGCTGTCGAGACCGTGGTCGAGCTGATGCGGCTCTCGTCCTCGAACTGCACCTCGACGCGGCCCTGCCTGAGGCTCTGGCCCTCGCCCACACCCTGGCCCGTTGCACGCAGCGTGAAGCGGATGGGCGTGACCTCGCCAGCGGGAACGGGCGCCTCGAATCGGTAGACGCGGTAGTCGGTCGCGCGCTCGCTGCTGGTGAATGGCGGTTCGACCTTGTCGACGGAGAAGCCCACCAGGTAGCCGGTCTCGATGGTGATGGCGGAAAGGACGCGGTCTTCGGGGCCGTCGTTGCGCACGCGGACGGTCATCTCGATGGCATCGCCCACGAGCACGCTCTCGGGCGTCTCAGCGCTGACATGAATACCCACCGGTGCCCAGATGAGGTAGGGCCCCAGGAACCACACCGCCAGACCCCAGGCCGCAAGCGACGCGACGGCAACCATCGCACCGACAACGAGTATGACTTGGATCGCGCGTTTCATCTTTTGGGCTAGCGGCTCGCTCAGGCGATGGTGACGTTCGAATCGAGGTAGACGTCCTGGATCGCGTGCAGCAGGCCGACGCCGTCCTTCATCGGGCGCTGGAAGGCCTTGCGACCCGAGATCAGGCCCATACCGCCGGCCCGCTTATTGATGACGGCGGTGCGCACCGCGTCGTGCAGGTCGCTCTCGCCCTTGCTCTCGCCGCCGGAGTTAATCAGCGGCACGCGGCCCATGTAGCAGTTGGCGAGCTGGTAGCGAACGAGCTCGATGGGGTGGCCGCCCTGGCCCTTGTCGTCGCCGCCTGCGAGCTTGGTGTAGATCTCGTTCTTGAACTTGCCATAGCTGGAGTCGCCGGTGTTGAGCGCCACGTACCCGCCGTTCTTTGTGGCAAGTTTCTGCTTGACGATGTCGGCCTGGATTGTCGCGCCAAGGTGGTTGGCCTGGCCGGTCAGGTCGGCGCTGTCGTGATAGTCGGTCTTTGTGCCGTCGGGGCCGGTGGCCTTGAACGCGTCGTTGCGCGTGTAGCACCAGAGCACGGTGACCATGCCCAGCGCGTGGGCGTGGGCGAACATCTCGCTGACGTACTGGATCTGCTCGCGCGAGTTCTCGCTGCCGAAGTAGATGGTCGCGCCAACGGCGATGGCCCCCATCTCGTAGCACTGCTGGATCGTGCCGTAGAGCGTCTGGCTGTGGACGTTGGGATAAGTGAGAAGCTCGTTGTGGTTGAACTTCACAAGGAACGGAATCTTGTGCGCGTACTTGCGCGCGACCGAGCCGAGCACGCCGTAGGTCGAGGCAACAGCGTTGCAGCCGCCGTCGATCGCCAGCTTGACGATGTTCTCGGGGTCGAAGTACTCGGGGTTGGGCGCGAAGCTCGCGCCGGCCGAGTGTTCCACGCCCTGGTCGACGGGCAGGATGCTGACATAGCCCGTGCCACCCAGGCGGCCGTGGTTGAGCATCGTCTGGAAGTTTCGCAGTACGGGCACAGGCCGATCGCCCTGTGCCACGACGCGGTCGATGAAGTCGGGACCGGGCAGGTAGAGCGAGCCCTTGTCGAACCCGGTGGCCGAGTAGCCCAGCAGGCTGTCGGCTTCGCTGCCGAGAATGGCGGCGATGTCAGTCGTTGACGCGGTCGCGGCGGTCATGGTGGTCACGGTGCGGGGCTCCATGTGGGCTCGTGGTGCGTGAGAGGCCATGATAGGGCCTCGTCGGCAGATAGGGGTTCTACGATGCCCGAGCGACACGGCCACAGAAATGGCCGCCAAACCGCCGGCGATGCGCGACTCTCGGGGGGCTGGGTGTCGCGGGCGGACCACCGAAAAGAGGAACCCTGATGGAGATGCTGCTCTCGCTGTGGCTGCCGATCCTCGTGTGCGGCGTGGTGTTGTTCTTCGCCAGCTTCGTGGCGTGGGCGCTCTCTCCTCACCACAAGCCCGATGTGAAGTACCTCTCGAATGAGGACGCGCTGTTTGCGATCATCAAGGAGCAAAACCTCACGCCGGGCCAGTACATGTTCCCCAAGTGTGAGCACGCGGACATGAAGAACCCCGACGCGGTCGCGCGCTACAAGGCCGGGCCGTGGGGCCTCCTGCGTGTGTGGCCCACCGAGGTCAACATGCCCAAGAACCTGGCCGCGACGTTCACGATGTTCCTGATCGTGTCGGCCGTGATCGGCTATCTTGCGGGCGTTGCCTTCCCGCGGGGCGCGGAGTTTGCTGACGTCTTTGCGTTTACGGCGATCGCGGGTGTGCTCGCGCACACTGCGGGCGGCATCTTGGGCGAGATCTGGTTCACAAAGCCGCTGCGCGCGAAGGTGATGGACTTCATCGACGGCGTGGTGTACGGGCTACTGACCGGCCTCGTCTTCGCGCTGCTCTGGCCCGGCCTGCCCGCCTGATTCGATCTCCACCGAGTCGGTCAGGGCATTGAGCGCGATGCCGATGGCCTGATCGCAGGCCAGGGCGCCCTTCGGCCCGGCGGCGTTGGAGGTCGCCAGCATGACCCAGTCGCGCTCCGGGGCGATCCACGCCGAGGCGAACCACATCGTGTTGCTGCCATTGTGCGCGAGGGCGATGCCCATGACTCCCCCACCTTCGCCCTCATCTTCGGATTCACCTTGGCTTTCGCCGGCGCCGGCCCAGCTCCGCGGCGCGACGATCCAGCCGCACGCGAAGGTCTCCACCGGGCGGTGGAGCTCGGCGTAGTCCTCTCGACGCAGGCCGAGCGCGTCGCGCTCGCCTTCGGCAAGATCATCGCCTCGGGCGTGGGCCATACAGAATCGGCCCCAGGCGTCGAGCGTCAGGTGCATGGTGCCGGCGGGGCCGTACGCGGGCGGATTGTCCGCAGGCGGTCCGCCAGGCTGACGCGTTGGTGGCTGCGGCGTCCACCCCTGGCCGGGAGCCGCTCGGTGCCCGACCGGCTGCGCTGGCGATGTAAGATCATCGCCGGCGGGCGGGGGGCCGAATCCGTATTGCCCCTCTTCGATGCCCAGCGGCGCAAGCACGCGTTCGACCACGAGCGTCTCGAACGGCTCACCACCGACGCGCTCGGCAATCACGCCCGCGATCATGTAGCCGAAGTTCGAGTATCGCGACTGCTCGCCCGGACCGGGCGCGTCTTTTGCTTCGGCGAGCGCTTCGAGGATTGCCGCTTCTCGGCCCTCGCTCGCGTCGGTGCCAAACAAGCGGAGCATGAGCACGCCCGTGGGGTTGGGCGGCATGCCCGCCCGATGGCGCAGCAGATCGGCGATGGTCGCGTTGGCCGCGGTTTCACTCATGTCATCGGCGAGATCGGGAAGGGCATCGGCCAGCGTGTCGGACCACGCCAGGTTGCCCTCGGCGACGTAGGTCGCCAAGAGCGTTGCGGTGATCGCCTTGGTGCACGAGCCGATGTGCCAGAGATCGTCCGGCCCGGCGGCCGATTCGCTGCCCGCGGCTCGCACGCCAGCCTCTGCCTCAGCCACGGTCGTGATCTTGTTCGTTTCCGCGTCCCACGTGAAGCCGCGGACGGCCATCGCCGGGAGGCCGTTCTGCAGGCGGACGCTCTCAAGGGGGGCACCGTGGCCTGGCTCACCTTCCTCTTGCGATGGCAAGGCGGCGGCGGGGAGTGCGATCGCGACAGCGAGGAACGCAAAGAAACGGATGTGCGTGGGCATGCACCAGCGTACCGATTGGCCGAGGCGGCGTCACAGCAGCGTGAAGGGACGAATATTGATTTTTATTAAATGATCATTGACAATATTGAATAATGATGCATATTGTTGAACGTGACCTTGATGAATACAAACTCTGATACGCAGCAAAGCCCTGTCCTTGGGCTGGCAGGCTCGCCGCTGGCCAGGGTGCCGCGAGAGGATCTGTCGCTCATCATTGAGTTTGTGCTGTGTTCGGGTTCTCTCAAGGACCTCGCCAAGCGATACGGCGTCAGCTATCCGACCATCCGCACGCGGCTGGACGGCGTGATTGAGCGGCTGCGGGCGGCGGTCGAGGATCGACCGCGGGACCCGCTGGCCGAGGCTCTTGCGGAACTCGTTCAGCGGGGGGAGCTGACGGCTTCGGGGGCCCGCCGGGTACTGGAAGCGGCCGAGGCAAGGGACAAGGCGGTTCAGGACAACGACCAGAAGGGGGGTTCGTGATGGATCCGTGGTTCACAGAGCAGGCGGCGGGCATCGTGGGCGGGGGCATCGGTGTGGTGCTCGGAGCCGGATTCGGGGGCATCGGTGGCGGGCTGGGCGGGCCTTTGGCCAGCATGGGCAAGGCCCGCGGGCTGGTGCTGGGCATCTTCGGCCTGGGGTTGGCGCTGGGCATCGGGCTCGCGCTCACTGGCCTCGTGGCACTGGTGCTGGGCCAGCCCTGGCACGTGTGGTTCGTGTTCCTGATGCCCGGCATCACCGCGTCGATCATCTTCGGCGGGCTGCTCCCGATGATCCGCGCGCAGTATGCGAAGGCCGAGCAGCGGAAGATGGACGCGGCGGCGATCCGCAGCGCGTGAACGCTCGGGTTCGGAAGCTCGCGCGAATATCATCGCGTGCATGACGACCAATCCGAACGATACCTACACGTCTCCGCTCGCCTCCCGCAACGCCTCGCCCGAGATGCTCCGCATCTGGAGCCCGCGGCACAAGTTCAACACCTGGCGCCGCATCTGGCTGGCGGTGGCCGAGGCGCAGCACGAGGTGACCAAGGGCTGGGACACGCCGCTCGTGTCCCTGGAACAGATCGACGAGTTGCGAGCCGTCGTCGAGCGCGGCATCACCGACGAGGAGCTCGCCCGCGCGAGCGAGCTCGAACGCGACCTGCGCCACGACGTGATGGCCCACGTGCACTGCCTGGGCGAGCAGTGCCCCAAGGCGAAGGGGACTATTCATCTGGGGTGTACGAGCCAGGATGTGGTGTGTAATGCGGATTTGGCCGCAATCGGTGAGAGCCAACTGCTGATCTTGCGAAAACTCGCACGAGTTCTCTCCTCGCTCGGCCATACCGCTCAGGAATTGAGTGATATCCCAACGCTAGGCTTTACACACTACCAGACAGCGCAGCCCACCACTGTTGGCCGACGGATCGCGGGGTGGGCTTTTGATCTGTCGCTGTGCGAACCGAGGCTCGCAGAGTGTTGGGGCCACTTTGGAATGCGCGGCTTGCGTGGCGCGACTGGAACACAGGCTTCGTTCCTCAATCTGCTCGGCAACCAGTCTGATGTCGATGCCCTTGAGTCCGAATTCCTGTCTCGATTCGCGGCGTCCAGCAAGGGAGCGGTACAAGCCACGTATGCCAACGAGCTGAGCGGACAGACGTATCCGCGTGTCGTTGACGCGTTCGTACTCTCAGACCTCGCCTCGGTCGCCTCCGTCCTCCACAAGATCGCCACCGATATCCGCCTGCTCAGCAACCGCAAGGAGATCGACGAGCCCTTCGGCGCCAAGCAGATCGGCTCGTCGGCCATGCCCTACAAGCGCAACCCGATGAAGTGCGAGCGCATCTGCGGGCTCACGCGCTTCGTGATGAACCTGGTGGGCAACGCCTACGACACCGCCGCCACGCAGTGGCTGGAACGCACGCTCGACGACTCAAGCAACCGTCGGCTGAGCCTGCCCGAGGCGTTCCTGGCCCTCGACGGCGCGCTCGACCTCATGCACCAGGTCGCATCGGGGCTTGTCGTCCACGAGGCGATGGTGCGCAAGAACCTGATGGCCGAGCTGCCCTTCCTGGCGACGGAAAACATCCTGATGGAGGCCGTCAAGGCCGGCGGCGATCGCCAGGAGCTGCACGAGAAGATCCGTGTGCACGCCCAGGCGGCGGGCATGAAGGTGAAGCAGCAGGGCCTGGACAACGACCTCATCGAACGCCTGCGCGGCGACGAGGCGTTCGCGCCCGTCCACCACCTGCTGACTGAGGACCAGTTGCTCGACCCGATGAAGTACGTCGGCCGGAGCGTCGAGCAGACCGAGCGATTCCTGAAGGAGGTCGTCGAGCCGCTCAGGGAGCGGTATGGCGACGAGCTTGAGGAGCTTGGGGGCAGTGACCGGGGGGTGTGAACTCGGCTTCCAGCTCCGCGACCGTCGAGTACGGAACCGTGTCACTCTTGATGAACGGGATCAGCGGGATGTCGGGCTTGCAGCCCGCGAGCGAGGCCAGGGCGGCCAGACCCGCGGTGGCCGCGGCGGTACGAGCGATCTGTTTGCGGCGCATGGGCGTCCTCCTCGATGGTCCTTGATCTCGGCCCTTCGAGGTCTTGAGAGCCAGAATTCTGGCCGCAGGGCCAGCGAATCGGACGCTCTGTGAGGAATGCTGCGGGGCTATCCCGCGTCGGGGTGGCAGTAGCACGATGCGACCGGCGAAACGTCGGCGCGGGCCCAGGACTTGGCCCGCCTCGCGTCGACGGCCGTGGTGTCCTCGCCGGCGGCCTCCATCGCCTTGCTCAGGCCGAGCAGGGCCCAGCCGTTCTCCGGGTACTTCTTCAGGTCTTCGAGGTACACCGCCTTGGCCTCCTCGTGCCGACCTTCGGCCATCAGCAGGGCGCCGAGGGCGTGGCGGACGGGCTGCATCCAATCCGGCGGCTCGTCGTAGTTGAGCTGGTCTTCGAGCTCGACGCCGGTGCGCAGGTAGGCGAACGCTTCGTCGGGGTTGCCGGCCTTGAAGGCAATCTCGCCCTTAAGCATGTGTCGGGCGACGTTCAGAACGTCGCTGGCCGCACTGTTTCCGACGACCCAGTCCTCGGGCACGGAGGCGGCGGCTTGCTCGAAGGCCTCGAGCTCTTCGCGGGCCTCGCTGACGCGGCCGGTATTGGCCAGCGCGATGCCTCGGGCGTAGTGCCAGAGAGACAGGCTCAGGCGGCGGTAGTCTTCGGGCTTCTTCTCTTGGAGGATGTCTTCCCACTTGCCGAAACGGATCATCGCGTGGTAGGTCACGGGCATGAAGCCGTCGGCGATGAAGGTCCACTCCTTGAGGAAGCTCTGGGGTATGTCGCGCTCGAGCTCACGTGCGGCGGCCATGGCCGTCTCGTAGCGGCCCTCCATCATGGCGCTCCACGACAGGAAGTGGATGTTGTGGATGAAGTACAGAGCGTAGAACTCCGGCTCTGGCGCCTTGGCGAAGTAGGCGCGGTCGGCCTCGATGGCGGCGACGTTTGCGTCGCTGGCCTCGGCCCATCGGCCAACGCGGGCGTAGATGTGCGCGGGCATGTGGACGAGGTGGCCGCTGCCGGGCACGAGCGTGCGCAATCGATCGGCCGAAGCGACGCCGCGCTCGGGCTCGTTCGAGGCCTCGACGGTGTGGATGTAGAAGTGGTTCGCGCCGGGATGGTTCGGATCGATCTCGAGCACGCGCTCGAGCGTGGCGACGACGTCGAGCGTGCGGCCCTTGGGCTCGCCCGTTTTGGTCCATAGGTCCCACGGCTGGAGGTTCATGAGGCTTTCGGCGAAGAGTGCGCCCACGTCCGCGTCGTCAGGATACTGCGCCCAGACCTGTTCCATTGCGGCGGCGTACGCCTCATCCAGCGGCGTGCGATCCTCGGGCACGGGCATGGCGTAGCGCTCGGCGACCGCACGAATGATCGCGGCCTCGACAGGAGATGCGTGCTCGATCTTCTCCATCGCGCGTTGGGCGGCAGCGTATGCCTTCTCGCTCTGCTCCTGGCCCATCTGCGGATTGTTGATGTGCAGGCCGAGCGCGTACGCCTCGCCCCAGTGCGCCATCGCCAGGTCGGGATCAATCTTGGCCGCGTGCTTGAAGGACCGGATCGCCTCGTCGTGGTTGAAGCCGTATAACAGTTGCAGCCCCTGATCGAACCACTGCTGCGCTTCGGCCGAGTCGGTCGAGACTTCGCGGTGGTAGCCGCCGAAGCCGTCGTACAGGGTTGGTGTGGGGGTGGGCGTGACGACGGACGCAGGCGATTGCTCGGTCTGGCAGGCCGAGATGGACAGCAGCGGCGCCGAGAACGCCAGGCCCGCTATGAGCAGGACGGTGGACGTCTTCGTTTGCGATTCGAGTCGTGGCATGGGGGAGGTCTCCGCTTCGTTCACCGAGCGCCCGAATGTGGGTACGCCGGCCATCGAGGGCCAAGTCGTCGGGTACGTATGGATCTTGGCATGCGATCTGGACTCGGCAACTTGACTCTGCGTGCACCTCAGCCTCGGCTTGTCGTGGCTACGACGTGGCGGCCATCACGAGGACCTCATTAGCGACCGTCCACGCACGATTTAGGTCGGACCGCAATGCAAGAACCGCCGATACAGGTTGGTCGAGGGTTCTTCAAGCACAATTCGATGCGTTAACGGCGATTGCTTGCCGACAGCTCGGGACGTCAATTCAGTCCGGCTGACAGTGTTGGCAAGCACCGACCCTACCGACTCGTGCGAGCGAGCCGTTGTTGTCAGGCCCGGCGGAGGTGCTCAGGTCAGTCGTGCAACGACGCGGCCCATCCGCGAATCTCTGGGTGAGCGGACGGATAGACTCTCCCGCATGGCTATCACCGGGCCGCCCAAGGGCGGCGCACGCCAATCCGAAGAAGCCACGAGCGAGCCGGTCGAGGTGCAGAGCTTACTCGAGCGGTTGGGCCGTGGCGATGCCTCGGCGGTGCGTCCGTTCATCGATGCGTATGGCGGATTTGTGTGGAGCATCGTGCAGGCGCGCTTCCCGGGTCCGCGACATCGCCAGGACGCCGAGGAAGTCGTGCAGGACGTTTTCGCGTCGATCTGGAGGGACGCCGGGCGCTTCGACCCAGCCAAGGGAAGCGAGAAGACGTTCATCGCCGTCATCGCGCGGCGGCGCGTGATCGATCGGCTCCGGCGGGTTGGCTCCTCTCGGGAGACACCGGTCGAAGCCGAGCACCTCGACACCGAGGTCGATACCGTCCCGCTGGCCGGCACGTCGAGCGACGCAGAGGACGTCCGAAAAGCCTCGGAAGCGATGGAGACTCTGCCGCAACCCCAGAGAATGGTGCTCCGGTTGTTCATCGTTTCGGGTCACACCCACGAACAGATCGCCGACGCGACCGGCATTCCGCTAGGGACCGTCAAGAGCCACATCCGCCGGGGATTGGCCAGAGTTCGTGAGCGGGTTGGGTTCGAGGGCGCGGATTCGAAGAGCGATCGTGCGGGGAAAGGGGCCGCGTCATGAGCGAGCAACGACCCCAGGCCGCGAGTGGATTCGAGCCCCCCACCGCCGAGGAACAGACCGAAGCCATGGCCTTGGCGAGCATGACCGAAGACGGGCGCTTGCCCGAGGCCCTGGCGGCGGCGCTCGAAGCACAAGGGCAGGCGGCGATGCGCGAACGAACAAGCGGCGGCGATCACAACACGAGCGCGCTCGATCCGAGTCTGCGGCGGGTGCCGTGGGCGATGCTGGGCATCGCGGCGGTCCTAATGGTCGGTGCGGGCGTGGGCCTTGCGGTGCTGACGATCGCCATGCAGGGCAAGAACGAGCGCATCGCCGAGCTCGAGACGCAGCTGTCGCGGGCCCAGGCCCAGGCCGAGCAGAACGAGACGTTCTTGGCACAAGTGCGCCAGCAACTCGAGTCTCGCACGGGCGAGCTCGATGAAGCACAGATGGCCCTGGCGGCCGCCGAAGAGCAGCGGCTGCAGATGGCCGAGCGGCTCGCGAGCCTGACCAGCAACCTGCAGGAAGCCGAGCTGCGCATCGCGCGGTACGAGGAGCCGGTCGATCCGGCGACGCTGGCGGCAAACCGGCAGAAGTTGCTCGACCTGCCTGGCACGGTGCGGCTCGCATGGACGCCCTTCGACCTGCCGAACGATCCCGCGCTGCAGCAAGATGTGACCGGCGACGTCGTGTGGAACGACGATCTCGAGCAGGGCTACCTGCGATTCGTGAACCTCGATGTCAACGACCCAACCAAGGAGCAGTACCAGGTATGGGTGGTCGATGATCGGGGCATGGAGCAGAAGGTCTCGGGTGGCGTGTTCAATGCGACCGCCGACGGCGAGATCATCGTGCCCATCGATCCTTCGCTCGACCTCGGCCGCGTGGCGCTCTTTGCCATCACGGTGGAAGAGCCCGGCGGCATCGTGGTGCCCGATCTTCGGCGTCGCGTCGTGGTTGCCCCGCGCGATGGCGGGTAAGTTCTCCTCCAGGCTCGGTTGCTGGCATTGCCGGGAGTCACGCCATAGCGTGCGTGCATGACCCGAACCCTGACAGTCGTCTTGGCCTCGCTAGGGCTCCTGACCTGCTTCTGCCACGCACAGGACTCACCTGACGAGGCTCCCGCGACGCTGCGTGTGGCCACGACGCTCACCCCACCGTTTGTGATCGATGACGGCGAGTCGGGCCTGCGCGGCATCGACGTCGATTTATGGAATCGCGTCGCCGAAGACCTTGGCGTCCAGACCGGGTGGCACGTGACGACGCTGCAGGAAGCGCTCGACTCTGTCGCGAACGGAGAGTCAGACATCGCCATCGCGGCGCTCACCATCTCGCGAGAACGAGAGTCTCGACTCGATTTTACGCATGCGTACTACAACACAGGCCTTGGCATCGCCATTGGCAGTGATTCCTCTGGCTCCGGAGTGTTCGCCGTCATTCGCGGCCTGGTAAGCCTGGCGTTCCTGCAGGCGGTCGGTGCGCTGGCGCTCGTGCTTCTTGTGAGCGGATTCTTGATGTGGCTGTTCGAACGCAAGGCAAACTCAGAGCAGTTCCCCAAGGGCATAAAGGGACTGGGCGATGGCTTCTGGTGGAGCGCCGTGACCATGACAACCGTGGGGTACGGCGACAAGGCGCCGGTAACGTTCCCCGGCCGCGCTGTCGCTCTCATCTGGATGTTCACGAGCATCATCATCATCGCGGCGTTTACCGGCGGCATCGCGAGCGCAATTACCGTGGGCGCCCTCGACGATCAGGTTCGCGGGCCGGAGGACCTCCCGGACGTCCGCGTGGCGGCACCCGCGGGCACAACAGCGATCGAGTACCTCCGCAGCCATGGCGTTCGACCGAACAAGGTGGCATCGATCGAGGACGCGTTCGATCTGCTTGCGAACGACGAGGTCGATGCCGTCGTGCACGACGCGCCGGTGCTTCGCTCGATCGCCCGTGAGCGCGACGGCGTGCGCGTGCTCGAGGCGACGTTCGCCCCCCAGAGCTACGGCATGGCATTGCCCCAGGGCAGCGAGCGTCGTGAGGACATCAATCGCGCCGTCCTCGCCGAAACGAGTTCTCCGGAGTGGCAGAGCCTCATCGAACGCTACCTTGGGCCCTGAGTGATTGAGTCGACGAGCGAACCGAGCAGGCTTGAGGCTCCGATGCGAAAGCACCGCGGGTCGGGTGATCGCCAGTCTTCATGAGATCCCATGATCTCGCGGGCCTGCTTCCAGTAGTCCAGCGCGTCTTCGGTGCTGCGAACGCCGCCGGCTGGCTTCAGCCCGATGCTCGGGCCGCCCGACCTCCGATGCTCATCGAGCACGCGCAGCATGACTTCTGTCGCCTCCAGCGTCGCCGCGGGCTGGGTCTTGCCGGTGCTGGTCTTGATGAAATCGCCCTCGCGAAGCAACGGCACAACAAGCTCACTCGCCGAACGGATGCGTTCCTCGCTGCCAAGCTCGCCGGTTTCGAGTATCACCTTAAGGGCGGCATCACCGATCGAGGCTCGGATCTCGCGAACCTCTTCGACCACCGCGTCCGATCTGCCGGCCAGGAACTCGCCGCGACTGATGACCATGTCGATCTCGGTGGCACCATGCTCGACTGCCCATCTTGCCTCGGCCACACGGAGCGAGACCGGGCTCATTCCGCTCGGGAATGCGCCGGCGACCGACGCGAGGCCCACGCCGGAGCCTTGCAATGCTTCGGCCGCCGCTGGCACCATTGTCGGATAGACGCAGATGGCCCCGACGGTCGCCGATCCATCGCCGAGAGGGTCGAGGCCCTTGGCGCACAAGTCGCGCAAGCGTTCTGCTGTGTCGGTTGCCTCGAGGGTGGTGAGATCGAGCACGCCGACGAGCCGGCGGAGCAGATCAGGATCGGGCGACGGCGTTGATGGCGTTCGTGTATTCACGTTCCATCATCGCACGGCAGTCGGCATCCTTCCACAGGTTTTGGTGCGTTCCGCCGGGAATCTCAACAAATCGCCCGCTCGGACACGCTTCGGCGATCTCGCGGCCGTCGACGGTCGGGCACGTCGGGTCTTCGTCGCCGTGCAGGACCAGCAGCGGGCACGCGAGCTTGGCGGCCAGTTTTGCTCGGTCAAACACAGGCCCGCCTGCATGCACCAGCCCCGGACCAGTCCAGCGGCCGCAGGCGGCCAAGCCCACGTATGCCAACGCCGGACTCAGGTTCAGCCACACGGGCGAGCGCTGGAATCGCATGACGTTGCGGGCGGGTGTGATGGGCATGCGATAGGGCGCCTCGACGATGACGAGCGAGATGTGCTCGCTCCGGGCCGCCGCAGCGATGGAGACTCCTGAGCCCATCGATGAGCCGCAGAGCACGATCGGACGACCATGGCCGACGCGTTCGATGATTGCCAGCAGGTCGTTGGTTTCCAGGACGCCCAGAGTGCAACGCCCGCCGCTCTCGCCGTGGCCGGGCATGTCCCAGAAGACGACACGCGAGCACAAGCTGCAGAGTAGCGGCAGGCGTCGCAACGCGTGCACCTTGCCGCTGCTCCAGCCGTGTGTCACGATGGCGATCGGGCCGTCGGCACTTCGCCCACGTACATCCCAGACGGAGAGATCGCGCCCTTGGCTTGGAAGCGTCCATGCCTCAAACTCGCGCGGCTCGTCGAGTTCGCTCGGGTCGCCGGCACGGCCGCGCGAGACTGCGCTGGCGTAGGTCTGGCGGGGCGGGTGCGTCAGCGTGCGGGCGGTGAGGAACACCAGCAGCAGCCAATACAAGGCACCACCGACGGCGAGCAGGAGCAGAAGGCCGAGCACGTTCTCCACCGATCAGAGCCCGGTGAAGACGTTGCGGATGTCGTTGAACGTGACGAGAAGGAACGCCGCTCCGATCAACAGCAGCCCCACGACAGTCGCGAAGCTCTGGATGGCCTCGGGCACCGGCTTGCCGCGGGCCCACTCGAACAGGATAAACAGGAACTGTCCGCCGTCGACGATTGGCAACGGCAGGAAGTTGACGACCGCCAGGTTCACGCTGATGAGCGCCATGAAGAAGAGAAGCCAGATGATGCCGCGGTCGGCCACGCGCGTCCCCAGGTGGGCGATACCAACGGGGCCCTTGAGGTGCTCGACCTTCACGCTGCCCTGCACAAGGCGGGCGAACGTGAGGTAGGTCATCATCATCACGCGGTGGGTTTCGGCAAGCCCCACGCCAATGGCGTCGATCGGCCCCTCGGCCTTCAGCGTGAATTCGGCGGGTCGGAAGATGCTCAGAAGGCCGGGCGGCGGACCGAAGCTCAGGCCGTGCAGTTCGTCGACCTGCTCGCTCGAGAGCGAGAGCGTGCGCGACCGCTCGGTGGCTTCAGCGTCTGGCAGTTGCACGATGATGTCGACCTGCGCTTCGGTCTTCGTTGAAAACGCGGTGGTTGTTGCCTCAATGAATGCCGCACGGATGTCGGCGAAGCTGGAGACCGGCTGGCCGGCGATCGAGATGATGCGCACGCCCGGTCGATCGATCGCCGCCGGCGCCTTGAGCGACGCTGGCGAGAGCGATACGCGAGCCGATTCGAGGTCTTGGGACGGGAAGAAACCGATGGTCCCGTCTCGTTGGACACTGGCGGTGAGCTCGACCTGCTTGCCATCGCGCAGTACGACGATGGGGATGTCTTCTCCCGCGCGCCGCTTGATCTCGGCGATACCAGCGGTGATGCTGGGATACTCCACCGAGCCCAGGCGGGCGAACACATCACCCGTGCGGAGGCCCTGCTCGTAACCGCGCGCCGACTCATCGAGCTCGGCCACGGTCATGACCGGGGTAAGCCCGAGCAGGTGCGTCTGCGGCGACTGGGCCCCGGAGGGCATCTTGACCATGGCCTCTTGGTACACCGGGCGAGGCTCCAGTATGGCGCGGTGGGATGTGTCGCCTTGCTCGAAGACCAGCTCGACAGCCCTGCCATCCGATGCTGCGAAGACACTGGCCAGCTCACCCGAGTCTTCGATCGACTCAGGCGATTCGCCTTCGATCGCGACCGAGGCGAGGGTCGAACCAGGGGAAACGCCGTCGAGCTCGATCTGCTCCATGACCCGGTCGAAGGATGCACGATCGCCGCCGTCGTCGAAGACCGCCGTTGAGCGCGCAGGCGAGACACCGATGTCCTGCAGATTCGTCAGTTCGCTCTTGCGTGGCTGGACCTCGAACCGCAATGGCTCGTCGAAGCCATCGCGCTGGACGAGGACGTCGAGCGGCTTGCCGGGTGTTGCCATGGCGGTTGCGAGCATGAGGTCGTTGAAGCTGCGCGCCTCACGGCCGTTGATCCGAAGCACCGTGTCGCCCGACGCGAGCCCCGCCGGCACGATCGATGGATCGGCGGGAACCGCGGCCGCGGCCGGCCCGTTCGACGCGACCACTCCCAGCCGTGGCGGCTCGGTCTTCAGGCCCACCATGAACACGAACATGAAGATGAACGCTGCGAGCACGACGTTCGCGACGACGCCCGCAGAGATGACGACGAGCCGCTTCGCGGGGTGGCACGTCTGGTAGCTATCGGGCGCATGGCTGACGGCCCCAGGATTCGCATCTTCCTGGCCCAGCATCTTGACGTAGCCGCCGAAGGGCAGCCAATTCAGGCGATACTCGGTCGGGCTGACGTCCGTTGGCGGCTCATCGTGAACGGTCAGGCCTCGATCGGCCAGCATGGCCCTGTAGGTGGGCTCGCTGCTGCCACGACGAAGGCCGATGCCCTTGCGGTAGCTGAACAGCGCCGGCCCGAAGCCCACGGCGAACGCAAACACGCGAATGCCGGCCCAACGGGCCGCCACAAAGTGGCCGAGCTCGTGGATGACGATGATGAGCCCGAAGCCCACAACCACGAGGAGCAGGTCGAACAGCGTGGAGAGCATGGGGAGGAGTTGGGCCATGTCCGAATAGTAGATCGGGCGCAGGCGGGGGCCGCCTGTAGCAAAGCCCGGGCGGGCGCGTCAACGCCGGCCCGGGCGAAGGGCACAAGCAGAAACGATCAGTTGCTGTACTTCACCGAGCAGCCGTAGGCCTGCGTCCGCTGGGTGGCGACGGTCTCGCCGGCCAGGTGGGCCTTCAGCGCGTCTGCGACGTAGTTGATCTCGCCCATGTTGCGCGGGCTTCGGTCGCTATCGATCGCCCCGTGATAGACGATCGTGCCGTCCTTGGCGATGACATACATCTCGGGCGTGCGCTTCGCGCCGTAGGCCTTGCCAACCTTGCCATCCATGTCCATCAGCACGGGGTAGTTGATGCTGTACTGCTCGATCGCCTTCTTGTTGCGATCGATGCCGGCCCCCTGCTTGCCTTCGGCGCCCGAGTTGATGGCCATCCACACGACGCCGTCGTTCTTGTGGTTCTTGGCCAGGTCGGTCATGGTGGTCGCGTTGTCGTGGTGCTTCTTGACAAAGGGGCAGTCGGGGTTGAACCACTCGATGACCACGGCCTTCGTGCTGTCCTTGGCCAACACGTCCTTAAGGCTGTGCTCCTTGCCCTCGGTGTCCTTGAGGGTGAACATCGGGGCCTTCTCGCCAGCGGTCACGCCCTGGCTGGCCATCTGCCCGTTCATGTTGCCGTTCTGGCCGGCGAGCGCCACCGACAGGCTCGTTGCCGCCGTCATCGCCGCGACCGTACCGACCATTGCCATGCCGTTTCGTTTGAACCAACCCATGGAAGGGCTCCTTTCCTAGTGGCCGCTCTTGCGACCGTGAATGCAGGATGAGTCTTCAGCCGCCGTCGTCGGCAGGGTTGCCAACGCGCTGGCGGACACGTGAAACCAGCTCTGAGTTTTCCGGGGTACGAAAGCCGTCCGGCCCCGAGTCGATTTGGTACCAGTTCTTCACGCCAGAGGCAGACTCAATCGCGAGCACGCCTACGAGCCGCCGCTCGTCATTGGTCTGCATGCCGCGAGACTCGGAGGCGAGGCGGAGGCGCATCGTGTCGCCCTTGGCCTGCGCGTCTGCAAGCGTGTTCGCAAGTGGCGTTGAGGACAGTGCCGGATAGAACTCCACCGACCTCGACCCGGCAGCTCGAACGGTGACGGCTTCCGCCGTCCATGCCACCGTGAACGATTCGGGCTGCGTCGCAGCAGCTACTGGCTCGGGCAATCGCGTTGCGGCCTCGCCAATGTCCGAAGCGCGGGAAAGGGGTGCTGCCCGCGTTGTCGATGCCTCGCCCACTGTCAGATCGATAGAGATCGGGCCGAAGCCGGGCAGACAGAGTTCCTTGCACACCAGCCACTCGGCTTCGCCGGAGATCGAGAGCGTGGAGCCGGGCGCTGCGTCCGCTGAGATGGTGACGGGCACCAGAATGGTCGGGTTGCCCTCGTACACGTGATCGAGGATGTCGCCGGGCGAGATGTATCGCTCTGGAGCCGGCCACAAGAGCGGGCCGACCGCGACGCCCTCGGGAAGCGCCCAGTCGACCTCGGGCGCAAAGCCTGTGTCGTTGCGACCATTCCAGTAGATGTGCCAGCCGTCCGCGAGCTCGAAGTGGAGCCCCAACAGCACGGTGGTACCAGGGGCCACCTGAACTGACTCAGCGATGAGGGAGGCCTCGGACACGTCGCTGGCGTCCTGGGCTTGGGCGGACCGGCTGACACATGCCAGGGCGGCTGCTGCGACGACGATGGCGGTCTCTCTGAGCAAGCGCACCTCCCACGGCTGTCCCGCACGGATGATCACCGCATAACGTGTCTGCCCCGGACGATATTTCCCATCGTCGCGGAAAGCGAAGGCAAGGATACAGGATGCCCCGAACTGGCCGAAGAGTCTTCACCCGCTATGACGGCCGATCCAGCTCAGCCCGTCGCCTCGTTGTCGGGCTCGCGCTCGTGTCTGCGTGCGTAGGCGGGTGCAATTCGGGCATCACGGACGCGGACATCAAGAACATCTCCCTGACGGAACTACGGCTGCTCTGGCTCGAGCAGCAAGAGAATCCCGACGAGCCTCTCCTCATGCTGATCGATCCCCGCCGACGGGCCGCCTTTGAAGACTCCCGCCTGCCCGGGGCACTGCACGTAACGCTGCCGGACCTCGCAGAGCGTGATCGCGTGGACCCCAACGTCAACCAGTTCGAGCACATCGTGGTGTACGCAGATGGCCCGGGCGCGCTGTCGGGCCGGGCGATGACCAAGCGCCTGCTCGTGATTGGCTACGACCAGGCCCGGCTCTTTGGCGGCGGCGTCATCGAGTGGTCCGACGCAGGCTTCCCGATCGCGTCGGGCGAGCCCGAGAACGAAGCGCCCAAGTCGCCGCCGCGTGACGTCCGCCGACCTGTACCCTGAGTCGGCACAACTACGCACCGCCAAGGAAAACGCCCCCGAGCGAACCCGGGGGCGTTGATCTTTCATGCGGCTTCACGTCGCTGCGTCGGCCGCATCAGGTGATGATGCGATCGAGCGGGTTGGTCAGGCCGAGAGGCGCACCGGCGTTGGTCCAGCCACCGTCGAGGACCAGGTCGTAGTGCGTCAGCGACGCGATGAGCGGCAGGTTCGAGCTCAACTGGATCGAGAAGAAGTTGAGCATCTGGCGATCGATGATCGGGGCGAAGGTGTCCAAGCGAAGGTTGTTGAAGCTGCCCGCGCCAACCTGGCGGACCGTGTTGGCGGTGGTGCCATCGTTGAAGAAGAGCGTAATCTCGATCGCGATCGACTCGCTGGTGGGGTTGAAGAAGCTGAGCGTCTCGAAGTAGGTCAGGCCGGCTTCCTCGCTGTTGAGGAAGGCATCGCCGAAGAACCACGTCGAGGCGGCCGTGTTCTGTGTAGCGATCGCGTTCGCATCGCCATTCTGACGCTCGAGCGCGACACCCGCCAGCGGCAGGGTTGACTCGATGGTCAGGCCTGCGGCCACATCGCCCGCGAGGCTGAGGTCGGCCGCTCGAAGGACGACGGTCTGACCCGCACCGATCTCACGCGTCACCTGCACGTTGGGCAGGGGCGCGGTGATGTAATCGCTGGTGATCGTGACCGAGGTAGCCGCATCACCTGGGTTGAAGAGCACGAGTTCAGCCGTGACCTCCGAGCCCGAAGTGAAGGTCGGCACAACGTTGAAGGTCGCACCACCCGACGGATCGCCGAGCACGCCGAACGCCTCGCCGTTAACCAGATCGTACTGGCTGAGAGCCGCCACGATGCCCATGCTGTCGGTGATGGAGCCATCGACCGGCTCGCTGGTGAGCGTGGCGCCGAAGACGCCGATGGGCAGCTGTCCGAGGCCGCTGAGTTCCCAGCCGCCGCGGCTGCTGGCCTCGACGGTCTGCTGGATCTGCACCTCGGTCGTGCCAACGAACGCGCTGAGCGTCACGACGACGTCGTGGTCGTTGGGGTTAAAGAAGACGACGAAGGACTCGACCTGACCCGGGCTCCGCTCGAGGCGGCCGAAGGCCCACGTCTCGCTGGTCACTGGGGTGAAGGCCTCGCCCACGGCACCCTCGAAGTCGTAGTGCGAGAGCGTCGCACCAAGCTGGCCGTCCGACTCGATCACGATCGAGTACGGCTCGTTGACAGCGACGCCTGGCAGGACGAAGTTGCCCCGCTCGGCGATGGTCACGCCACCACGGCTGCCCGGGGCGAGTGTCTCGTTCTCGACGATCGTCATGTCGTCGAGGTCGGGGTTCTCGTAGAACAAGCGGATCGTGTAGCTGACCGACTGGCTCTGGCTCGGGTTGCTGATCGAGACGAACTCGCTGATCGACTCGTTGACGAAGCCCTCGGGGTAATACAGGAAGAAGGTCTCGGGCTGGGTGTCGATACGCAGCGTGTACTCACCGGTCGCGGAGTTCAGGCCGCTGACGAGCAGGTAGTACGGCGTACCGGCGCCGACGATGTCAAATTCGACCGAGGCGTCCACGCCCTGGAAACCGGTCGTGTCCCTGGCGATCCGTACCGGGGTACCGCCGCCACCGAACTCCTCGAAGACGGTAAGGTCCACATCGAGCAGGCTGCCGGAAGGCGTCACGACCTGGACAAAGGTTCGGCCGCCATCGAGCGGGTTGATGCGGAAGAGATCGCTGTCCCGCGAAGGATCGATGCGACCGGTGAGTTCGGCGTTGCCGGTCCGCTCATCGAGCTCGATGACCGTCGCCTGGCTGAACTGGCCCTCGTTGGCGTGATCGTCGCCCGGCGTAGGCACCACGTCGGGGATCGGGCCATCGATGGTCACGGCGTACGCGCCAGTCGGGAACATGCTCGTGTCGTCGAGTTCGACCAGGAGGAAGAACCGCTCGCCGGGCATGCCCGTCGCGACGATGTTTGTCTCGATGATTCCGGCCTCCGGCGCGAGGTCGCCCGTGCCACCGTCGATGATCTGCGTGAGCAGGCTGGTGCCGGAGTCGAACACGCTCAGCACCGGCGTGACCATCTCGCCCGAAGCATCGACACGAACCACGTGCTGCTGCGGCGCGGGCGATGCATCGACGATGGTGTCGAAGAAGAAGAGGTCGGTGTCGTTGACCGTGCCGATGATGCCGGACGCGACGCCATCGCCGGTCTCGGTCGAAAGGGCGATCTCGCGGGCGATCTCGAACTCACCCTCGTTGGGCGTCTCGTCGGCCGTCGGTGTGGTCGCGTTGAGCGAATAGGAACCCGTGTCGGTCGTGACCGCACCGGTGCCGTCGCTGCCGATGAGCACGTAGTACTGGGCCTGACGTGTTACGTCGAAGCGGAAGCTCGCCGCCGAGAACAGGGCGTCGGGGCCCGTAACGGTGGCGTCGGTGCCCGTCGTCAGGTTGATGACGGGGTTGAACTCCGAGTCGAACACGCGGATGGTGGGCCGCAATGTGCTCATCTCGTTGCTGACGACCGACAGGAGGGCCTCGCCGCCACCGGGAGCGGTGAAGACGAATAGGTCGGTGTCGTTGCTGTCCTCGATGACACCCGAACGCTCACCCTGGCCGGTAGCCGGCAGGACGGGGAGCGGCGAGGCGAATGGGAACTCGTCCTCGTCGGCGTGGTCGTCGGTCGGCGTCGCGGTAATCAACAGGTCGTACGAGCCGGTCGAAGCCTGCGGGTCTGCACCCTCGACGACGATGTAATAGTCGTTGTAGGTGCGCATCGTGGCGCCCGACGTGCGATCGGCACCGGTAATCGGGAACGTCGCACGAGCGTTGACCGTGCCGGGGTTGATGTTGTCGTTGAACGCGATTTGCAGGAAGATCTGGTTGCCGGCCGGGTCCTCGCTGACCTCGAACACGCGGAAGAGCGGATCGAAGCCGAAGCTGGTCGACTGCACATCGATGGTCAGCTCGTCGTAGCCCGGCGTCGAGAAGCGGAAGATGTCGGTATCGCCGGGGTTGTCGATCAGACCGGAGATCTGGCCGAGGCCCTGGAAGTCGAGAATCTCGATCTCGGTCGCATCGATCGGGCGGTGCGAGTCGGCGAAGTCATCGCCGGCCGGCGCGCCATCGACCTCGACGGTGTAGCCACCCTGCTGGCCAACGTTCGCGTCAACGCGGATGATGTACCGATCGCCCTTGTTGGCGAAGAAGGTCACCTCAGCGGGGGCCTCCTGGGTGGCCGTGGTCGGGCTCACGCGGATGTTGCCTTGGCTGTCGTAGATCGTGACGCGCGGCTGGAACTCGGTGGGCACATCGGCGCCGACCGTGACGGTGATATCGCCCGTGCCCACGGCGTAGGCGAAGAAGCCGTCGTTGTCGTCTACGCCGCCCGAGCGGGTGCGGATCTCGCCGCGAATCTCGCCCTGGCCCATGTCGTCCACGGCCAGCGGGGTGTCGTACGTGTAGAAGTCGAAGAACGTCGCGCTGAAGTCCTGGTGATCGTCGGCGAATTCGAGGTTGGGCGAGCTGTTGATGAGCAGCTCGTACGAACCGATGGCGCGACGCCAATCGACCAGATCGGGGTTTGTCTCGAAGCTCTCGAGCTGGCCACTCTCGACCACGATGAAGTAGACCTCACCGCGCACGGTGGGCACCACAACGCGGGGGTCGACGTTGTTGAAGATGCGGCCGTCGATCTCGGTGTCACCGAGGCCGTACAGGGTGTCGCCATCAAGATCGAGCGTACCGATTGGCTGCTGCTGGCGGACGCCAGAGAAGCCCTCGTTGTCGTTGTTGGTCGCCAGGAGCTGCAAGTCGTTGTTGAACACGCGGATCTTGCCATCCAGCGGGCTGTCGTAGGTCTTGTTCTCGATTCGGCGATCGAGTGCCGGCGGGAAGACGTTGAGATCGAGGATGTCCTCGACGAATTCATCGGTGATCTGCTGCGTCGCCAGGCGGATCTCGGTCATGCCGTTGTCTGGCGCGCGGAAGAAGTAGATGTCGAAGTCTTCGATTCGCTCGATGACACCCAGCTCCTGGTATTGGGTGACCAGGAAGCCGCTCGGCGACACGTCGTACTGGCGCACTTGGAATGCCGCGTTGGGCAGACCAAGGAAGTTGCGGCCGTCGCCGGACGTCGTCGAACCCAGCACGATCTCGGGAGCCGCGTCGAACTCTGCGCGGACCAAGTCGGCACCGCCCGGCTCGAAGTACTGGCTGATCACATCGTCGAATGTGCCGTCACCATCGATGTCGGGTGGGAACGCGTCGGTGGTCAGCGAGAAGCTGTATCGTCCATTGCCGCCGACCGAGCTGATCTCGAGGTAGTAGGTCTCGCCGGCCCAGAACTGCGACTCCTGGCCGTCGCCGATGTCGATGACCAGACCGTCCGCACCGAACTGCGGCGTCTGGATCGACGGATCGAAGGCGCCTGCAGGGTCGGGGAATGGCGGCGCGATCGTGTCGTTGGAGTAGATCAGGCGGAACGAAGAGTCGTAAACGTTGACGAAGGTCTGTGCGCCGGGCAAGAAATCGGGGCTCAGCACCAGCGACATCCGGGTACCGGGACGGTCGTCGCGATCCCACAGGTTCGGAACCTCGTCGTTGAAGTTCTCGAGCGCGAAAACGGTATCGGTCGAGCCGAAGCCGAGCGGCGTCCACGTCCACACAAGGAGCGTGGTGTCGAAGGTCAGGCCCCCGATGCGGCCGATGGGGCTGCCATCGGCGACAGTGAACTCACCACCGGCGTACAGAACCGGGTTCTCGGCGAACGGCGCCGTGCCGACGCCAAACTCGCCGTCGATGAAGACGTTGAGGCTGTGCACCGGTGCGTTGAAGTCGACCGGTCCGCCGGCGGGCAGCGCGGAGCCCAGTGATGCCCATGCACCCGCGTAGGAACCGATGAAGTTCAGGGGCTGGCCGCCTGCCGTGGCGGTGAAGTCGCCGCCGACGATGATCTCATCGAAGAGATCGGTGCCCGAGCCGTCACGATCCCACGCCTCGAGCGCGCGGACGGTGTCGTTCACGCCGCCGCCCATGTCGTCGAGGATGAATGCACCCGGCGCCATTGCGCCCGCATCGCCCTCGATGAAGAACACGTTGCTGACGGCGAAGCCCTCGACGCCGTCGAAGGTGCCGCCGACCACAAGGCCTTCCGTTGCTTCGCCCATGCCCACGGGGGGTGGCGGGATCTCGAACGACTTCAGGTCGAGGACGACACCATCACCCGCGCCTTGCTCGATCTCGAAGAACGCACCGGCTCGCGGCCCCATGTCGTCGACGATCAGTTCCTCAAGCCAGCCGGTTCCGCCGAACCAGAGACTCTCGGGGTTCTCATCGCCCATTTCCGGATCAGCCGGATCGAACACCTCGATCGCGTAGTACTCGGACGCAAAGGTCGCGATCGGCAGCGGAGCGAACACACCGGCGGAGATGAAGTCGCCGGGCTGGACGGTGTACGAGCGGATGCCGCCCGTGAACTCGCCTGCCACGATGAGCTGGCTCTCGATGTCGTCGTCGGGGTCCAGATCGAATACGCCGAAGTCGTACACGGCTCCGTCTAGGCCGCCGGCGAGCGGCGTGAGCACGAACTCCTCGACGCCCGGCGTCGGGTCATACGCGTACGCCGCGACAAACGGCGCCGCTTGGAAGTCGGCGAACTGGAACTCGCCGCCCAGGATGAGGGCAGTGCCACCAACGTCAGCGTCTGGGTCGTACGTCCACGACTCCATCGCGTAGATTTCCATGTCAACGCCAGCGCGCACCGGCCACCAATCCTGCGCATCCCAGACGCCCAGGAAGCTCCGGGTGATCGGGCCGCCGGTGTCGTTGTCGGTGCCCTTGATGATGAAGTCACCCTGGCCACCGGCGAAGAGGGCGTCGCCCACGTCGTCGTTGTCGCCGGCGTAGTCACCCAGCATGTCGAGCGGCACGGTGAACTGGAACAGATCGGTATCGCCGAAGCTGTGGATGCGGCCCGTTCCCAGCGCCTGCTGCACGTACGAGCGGTCCGCGACTGGGTTGACCACGTCGGGGAACATGCCGTTCGGGTCGACGAACGTACGGGTGTACAAGAACGGATCGCTGAAGCGCAGCGGTGTCGCCAACTCAAACTGGCGGCGGACGAAGTCGAACTGGTCGGGGTTGGTGTACCCCTCGGTCGGGCTGAACTCGATCGGCTCGCCGTCAGGGTCGTTGCCCTCAAGACGATCGACGTGATCATCGATCTCCTGGTTCGGCAAGAACGTGTGGTTGCTCTCGATGAGCAGGTCATACTGGCCACCGGGCGGGTTATCGAAGGTCTCGACGACCACGAAGTACTCGGTGTTGCCCTCGAGCTGGATCTGCAGGTCGGCGATGCCGGCAAGGTCGCTGAACCCATCGAGATCCGCGTTGCTGTCGTACAGCCGGACGGCCGGCTCGGGCAATGGCACAAGGCCCGTGCCGATTGCGCCAACGAAGCTCAGACCCGAGCCCTGTGTGGTGAACCGGTAGATCCTGGTGTCGAAGGCGCTGGCGATGGCGTCGGTCGTCTGGCCGCGACGGATGACCGGATCGATGTCGATTTCGGCGGCGGCCATCTCTGCGTTGATCTGGTACGCGCCGGTCGAACGCGTATCGCCCGCGTCGAAGCGGTCGCTGCGGACGCGGACAAAGAACACGGCGTCGGCCGCCGACTCCACAATGTCGAAGCCGGTGAGCAGTCGGCCCGTGTCGCTGTCGCCGGTCAGGAACCGGCCCTGCTCGTCGTACACGTCGACGCGGGTGTCAAGGTCCGACGGGAGCATTGCAGGCAGGGCGGCGTAGAAGGTCGCCAGCGAGTTGAACGCGTCGTCGCTGCCCGCCTCGACGCGGTAGACGACGTCGTCGCCGACCAGCGTGATCGACCCGCTGGCAAAGCCGGCACCGAAGCGGGCCGGGGGCGTCGGCATGGGGTCGGTTTCGATGACCAGGTCGGTATTCGTGATCGCATCGACGCGCACCGTGTACTCGCCGGTCGTCATCTGACCCGCGTTGTCCACGTCGCTCAGCACGCGGATGAAGTAGGTCTCGCCGCCCTCGGCCAGGAAGCCCGCCCAGCCGTCGGAGAAGAGGCCATCGGAGAGCTCGCCCTGCGAGGACCCCTGGGCCACGAGCGCTCCGTCGATGTCGTAGATCTCGACGCGCGAATCGAGCGCGGAGCCGCCAACCACGTTGATGGTGTCGGCCCACACGGTGACGAAGTCGGTCTGCGGAGCATCGAAGCGGAACAGGTCGTCCGCCAGGCTCATCGTGATGTCTTCGATCTCGCCGTCGACGGTGCCCTCGCCGGTCACGCCGTCGAGCACGATCTCGGTGCCCGAGGTGGGCGTCAGCGGCAACTCAAAGCTCGGGTGATCGCCGCCGAGCAAGATTCGCGACTCGAGCTGCTCGAGGATCTGCCCCGTCCCCTCGGGTTCGGTCGCACGCGGCTCTCCCAGGGCCTTGCCGGCCGAGCGATACAGCGAGCGGAGGCGGCCAAGGCCGAATGGGGACTTGGCGTGGCGGGGCGAACCGGTACGTTGGCCACTCATGATGATGCTCCAGGTATGGATCGGCGTCTGGCCGGCTGGTTTGCTCGTGGGACCCGTGGGAGGGTTGGTGCGGTCGCCATCCTGCCCAAGGGCTGGTCGGTCAGGTGGCCTGCTTGTCCACCGATGCGTTGTGCACCGGCACGCTCACGTGGGGCGGGATGCAGGGCCTGCGCTCGACCGTGTACGTCCTCGGTCGGCGAAGGATACCGCCTGTCGACGGCTCCCGCCTTGCACGCGGATCTGCTCGGAGTCAGGATACCAGCGGGCACCCCCACTTGTCCAGCCCTTTTTCGCGACTCCGAGCGCTCGGCTCGCATGTATTCGCCTCCGGATCGCCTTGGGTTGCAATCCGGGGGCTTTCGATAACTGGCTCTCGGACGATCGGATCGGTCGTCTCCGGCGGCCGATGTACGGCCCCCGTCCGCATCATGCCGCCGCCGGCCCGACAGCCATCTTGACCGCCGTGACCACCTGGATCTCGCCCGGGTCATAGAGCGGAAGCGGGCAATTCGCGCTCGAGAGCAGCAGCGGGACCTCGCTGGAGCCCATCACGATGGCCTCGGCGCCCCGATCGGCGAGCCTCCCGATGATCTCGCCCAGCCGCTGGCGGGAGGCCTCGCGGGTCTCTCCGAGTACAAGCTCCTGGAAGATGATCGAGTCGACCTCGTCGACCTCCTCAGGGCTTGGGGTCATCACCTTCACCCCCCGGAGGCCCAAGTGCGTCTGGTAGGCCGAACCGTTGGTCACCAGGCGAGTACCCAGGATTCCGACGCTTTGGCGGCCGTCCTGGCCCACCTGGTCGGCCAAGAGCTGGGCCATGGTCAACCAGGGAATCGGGCAGCCCGTTTCGGCCATCTGGACGGCGTGCTGAACAACGTGGTCCGGCGTCAGGCAGAACTGGGCTCCGGCGGCTGCCAGGCACTCGGCCGAGCGTCGCAGCAGCGAGCCCACGCTTTCCCAGTCCTGATCACCGATCGCCCGGAGGTACTGGTCGAACGGTTCGCCGTGCATCGTGACGCTGGGGCGATTGTCCGGGAGGGTCATCTGGGTTGCGTGTCGGTTGAATTGGCGATACGTGAGGGCGGCGCCTTCGGGGCTCACGGCCACGATCCCGACGTGTTGTGATGGCAAGGCAAGCCTCCATTCGCACCGGCCCCTCGCGAAGCCGGCCCCTCCGCCGACACCATACTCGCCGATCCGGGCCGACCGGTCAACCCCTTTTCCGTGGCGGCCTATCGTCAACACTCAATGGCACCCAGCGCCTTCGACATCCTCGGATTGGCCGTGAGCTTCGATCTCGACCGATCAAAAATCGAACAAGCGTATCTCCAGCGCATTGCTTCGTCTCACCCCGATCTTGCCCCTGGAGAAGGTTCGGCGGACCCATCCACGCTTAACGAGGCGCGGACGACGCTGCTCGACCCCGAGCTCCGGGCCCGCGCTGTGATGGCAATCCGGG
The DNA here is from genome assembly GCA_965227775.1 of Phycisphaerales bacterium. Taxonomy (GTDB): domain Bacteria; phylum Planctomycetota; class Phycisphaerae; order Phycisphaerales; family UBA1924; genus JAHCJI01. The sequence continues at coordinate 2,085,096 of OZ245777.1, read as the reverse complement.
CGCCGGGGGCCAAGGCCCCGCCGCTCTCGCCCGAGTTCTTGGCTGAGATCCTCGAGGTTCGCCAAGAAGCCGAAGAGGCGACGGCGTCGGGAGACGAGGCGGCCGTAACGCGATGGCGCAAATGGGCGGCCGATCGGCGTGCGGACCTCGCTCGTGAGTTGGGCCATCTCCTCGGATCGGGCGATGAGCCACTTGAGGACGGGAAGGCCAGCGCGGCGGCCGGCGTGCTGCAGCAGTGGCGATACTTCGAGCGGATGCTCGAGCAAGTGGGCGTGCCAGCGCACGCGCCAGACGCCTGAGTTGTCCCAGGCCCAGCCATGACGCCCACGCCCGATACTTCGACCGAGCCGCTCGCCCAAGGCTTTAACGGAGCAGCAGAACTCGCCGCGGAAGGTGGCGGCGGGCTCGCCATCGGCCTCATTGTGCTGATGGCGGGCCTCCTCGTCGCATCCGCGGCGGCGTCTGGCAGCGAGACCGCGATGTTCGGCCTCACGCACGGAGAGCGCGTCGCCCTGCGACGCCAAGCACCCAAAGCCGCAAGCACGATCGATGAGTTGCTCGCGAAGCCGAGGCGGCTGCTCATCTGCGTTCTGCTGCTGAACATGGTGGTCAACGTGCTGTACTTCGCGGCGGCCGCCCTGCTCTTGCAGACCACGCGATCGCCGTTGCTCGGCGTTCTGGCGGCGGTGACGCCCCTCGTCGCGATCATCCTGTTTGGCGAGATCCTGGCGAAGCTGACAGCCGACACTTTCCGCACGCGCTGGGCACGCATCGCCGCCCCACTGCTGATGTCGGTGAGCCTCGCCTTGGGTGGCTTGCTGATGGCCATCGACGCACTCGTCGTTGCCCCGCTCTCCCGGCTCATCCACATGGCACCCATCGACGCGCCGCACGATGCGACCGCCGTACGTACTCTGATCAGAGCCGGCGCCCACGGTGGCACGATTGATGATCACGAGCAGGAGTTGCTCGAGGGCGTCGTCGGCCTGAGCCAGGTGCGCGCCAGAGTGGCGATGACACCGAGGCTCGACCTGCCATCGGTCTCGCCCCACATGCCCATCGGTGATCTCGTGCAGTTCGTTCACCGCACGGGCGCCCACCGGCTGCCCGTGTTCGACGACAAGGGCGCAACGATCACGCGCATCCTCGACGTGAAGTCAACGCTCGCACGCGGCCGGCCCATGCTCGAGAAGCCGATCTATGTACCCGAGAACGCCCGGCTCGATCGCGTGCTCAACCAGCTCCGCGAACGAAAGGCGCGAACGGCGGTGTGCGTCGACGAGCACGGCGAGAGCACCGGTCTGCTCGATTTTGCCGACCTCTTGCGCGGCCTGGTGGGCATGCCCATCGAGCACGGCGAGACCGGCGCTGATGGCATCATCATGGTGGGCTTGGGCTGCTGGAGCGTGCCGGGGCGGATGCCCGTCGGCGAGCTCGCACGACTATTCACCGAGCACCGCGTGCAGGACTTCGATCTCCCACCCGAGGCGGTGACAATCGCCGGCGCCGTCATGGCGTCGCTCGGCCGCCTCGCGGAGCGTGGCGACGAGGTGGACTTCGGGCCGGTCCACGTCGAGGTGGAGGTCGTCACCGGACGAACGATCGACCGCGTGCTGCTCCGCCTGACATCGCAAACGCTCGAAGCGCCAGACGCAGCGGGAGGTGGCAAGTGAGCAGCGGCGAGGTCATCCTCTGGTCGCTGGTCGCGCTGCTCGGACTCATGGGCTCGGCGTTGGCGAGCGGGCTCGAGATGGGGCTGTACTCGCTCGGCCGCCTTGGGCTCGAGACTCGGGCGCTGGGCGGCGATCACTCGGCGCTCATGCTCCGCACCGAGATCCGCCGGACCGATCGCCTGCTCTCGACGCTCTTGGTGCACAATAACGTGTGCAACTACATCGGCGTGCTTGGTGTCTCTGCCCTGCTCGGCGCGGCGGGCATGGGGCCGATCCTCACGCTCGTCGTGCAGTCCATTGTCGTGACGCCGATCATCCTCGTCTTCGGCGAGTCGCTGCCCAAGGAGCTCTTCCGCACGGGTGCCGACCGCCTGACCTACCTCTTCGCGCCGGTCCTCCGGGGGCTTCGCGTGTTCTACGTGATGCTCGGGGTGGTGCCGCTGGTCATGCTCGCTGGGCAGGCCATGACCAGACTCATCGGCGGAGCGGGCCTTGGCGGTTCGTCCGACGCCCGGCAACGCATGGCCAATATCCTGAAGGAAGCCGGCGGCCCCAGCGGCATGAGCGACGAGCACTCGACGCTGCTCGACCGGGCCCTCGCGCTCGGCCGTGGCCGGGTGGGCGACGAGATGCTCTCGTGGTCGATGGCCCAGAAGGTGCACGCCGACTGGTCGCACCAGCGCATCCGTCGCGCACTAGGCCCGACGCCCGCGACGACGGTGCCCGTGACCGATGGCCATGGTCGCGTGCTTGGCGTTGCCTCCGCGATCGCGCTGCTCGCCGGTGAGCCCACCGAGCCCGATCGCCTGCTGCCGGCGGTGCTCGTCTCACCCGACACGCCGTCCGTCGTCGGCATCCGCCGCATCCTGGCGGCCGATGCTGACCTGGCGATCGTCACACAGAACGGCAAGCCGGTGGGCGTCGTGACGCTGAACGACCTGACCGAAACACTGCTGATCCAATAACTTGGCTTGGGCAAGGCGTGAATACCACGCTGTCTTCCTCGGTTGTGTCTCATCTCGACCGCCCTCATTTTCTGCTCACCAAGCGAAAGGACCAGCCATGAATCCCGCCGATACGACGACGCAACGCCCGACGAAGTCTGGCGGACGTATGGCTGGCCTCTTTTTCTCGTTTGCGATCCTTATCGCAGCTGGACTGCTGCTTGCGCGCATGGTCGTCAGCGGCGGTCCGCCCGCGCCTCCCCCTGAGTTCATGCCCGTCATGACCGATCTGTCCGCAATTTCGTTGGAGGGTGAGCGCCCGGTCGTTGCGGTTGTCACCGCCGATTGGTGCGGGCCATGCCAGGAACTCAAGCGCACGACGCTGAGCGACGATCGCATCGTGTCGCTGCTAGCCAATCGCAGTCAGCCCGTCATGATCGACGGCACCGACACGCAACTCGCGATGCCAACGCTGCAGCAGCTTGGCGTCCGGGCCTTCCCGAGCACGGTCGTGCTTGAGAACGGCGAGCCGGTGGCGATGCTCGAGGGCTACGCGGATGCCGACAAGTACCTGGCGTGGCTCGAGGCTCAGCTCTGATCAGCCGAGCCAACTACTTGGAGTCGAGTGTCCGCTCGACCCGCCCGAGCCGGCTGGCCCACTTCGGGCCTCCGAGCCCGGCGTCGACAGCACGGAGCTTCAGGAGATAGCCGCGGATACGAGCTTCCATCTCGCCCGTAGCCTGGCCTTGATTGACGCGAGCCCGCCGCTCCTGGCTGAGAAGTTCCAGCAGCCGCGTCCACACCAACCAGTACTGATCACCAGATTCCGGTCGCAACAACGATGACGCGGCGAGATAGGCAGCGAATGCCTCCTCGCTCGACCCCAGCACGTCCTGCGCACGAGCTCGGAGGATGATCGCCTCGACACCGGGCACCCCGTTCACGGCGTCGAGCACACCAACAGCGTCCTCGCGTCGGCCGCGATCGAGCAACGCCGAGGCAACTTTCATTGCCAGCACCTGCTGGTCGATCTCGGTGGCGCCAGGGTGCGACCGCGCGAAGAACAGCGCCGCCTGGAGTGCATCGAGCGACGGCGCACGGTCAGCCGCGCCCTCGACGACGGAAGAGTGAATCGCGCCGGCAAGCGCGATCGCGTCGGCTCGTGTGGCGGGGTCATCGCCTCGCATCGCCGCTTCTGCGAGCTTGAGCGCAGTTGGCCAGTCTTGTGGTGGCGTCATCCAGCTGGCCGCCAGGCCGAGACGCCAGCGGTCGGCGGAAAGATCGGTCGGCAGGCGTTCGATCGCTGCCGACAGCAACCGCCGACGTTGCTCAATCTCCAATCCGTTGCCAGCCGGTCCAAGCGAGAGTGTCGCTCCGGCACCCAACAAGCCTGTGAGGTCGGCTTCGGGCGACCGCAGCAACGACGCGATAAGCCGCACGGCCTCGATGCGGCGCACGCTCGCCAGTTCGGCTTCGTCGGTTCGATCTGCGGTTGCCAGCAGCAAGCGTGCGAGCAGCTCTCCCGCGGGTTCAAGCTCAGCAATCGCTCCATCGTCGTCAGATCGCTGAAGAAGTCCGTCCAACACTTGGATGGCACGCTCGTCCAGGCTGGGCACGTCCTGCGCGACCAGTGCCCGCGCCACCCGGAGCACCACGTCGCCGGCGACGCCAGTCCACTCGTTGTTGGCTTGGGCGAGGGCCGAGAGTCGCTCGTCGGCGAGACGCGCTCGCTGCGATCTCGAACCACCGAGCACCGACTGGTCCTCGAGCTCGATCAACGCGCGAGCGGCTTGTTCGAGCTCACCCGCCTCTGACAACACGCGCGCTCGGGCTTCCACGGCCAATACAAGCAGTGCTGGGTCAACTCGTCCGACGTCATCGACGAATGGCGGCACCGACCCGGCCTGAGTGATCGCGCGTACCTGGTCTTCGAGTCGGCGCTCCAGCCGGGTTCGCAACAGCATGGCTTCGGCGTGCGTGCGTGAGCCGGCGGGGATCGGGCGCGCTGAGACCACCGATGCAAGCGTGTCGATGGCCCGCTGCTTACCGCCCGGCTGGTGTACGAACGCGATCGCGAGCGCCGTATCGCGAATCGCCTCAGCATCACCCGAGCCGACCCGAAGACCCTGGAGCTGCGTAATCGCGTCCTGGGGTCCGGCGTCGTCGGCATCGCCGGCAATGCGGAGCGCAGCCGAACGGCCCATCAGCAAGGGGCGTCGCACGGCCAACTCAATCTCGGCCATCCGCCGATTGAGCGTGTGATCCCCGGGTGCAAGTTCGCCTCCGGCATCGATGATGGCCCGCTGCTGTTCGAAGCGGGCTTCGATTCCCTCTCCGGCACGACGGGCCAGCCCGTAGGCGATCTCGGCGGCGCGCACGACGCTCGCCCGCTCTTGCGTTCCAAGCAGACCGACCACCAATCGCGCATCGTCGAGTGAGAGCGTCAGACGCGCGAGTTCATCGGCCGCCTGGTCGAGCATCCAGATCGGCGCGTGCGAGTCGGATGGCAACGCCGTCATGAGCGCCCATCGTGCCTCGATCGCCCGACCCAATGCCGCGATGCGTTCGCTGGCGGCGATGCCATCGCGATTGGCCTCGGCGACGGCGGCTTCAACCCGTCCGACCATCGTGGCGCGCTGCGAACCGGCGTCCTGGGCGTAGGCGGACGACACGAACAGCAGTAGGACCACAAGGCTTGCACGCATCATCGCCGGCGAAGCTCCGATTCTGGTAGCAAGCGGTACGAGCCCGGCCCGCCGCCATGCTCGCTCGCGATGGCGCGCATCACGCCCGTTGGATCTTCTTCGAGAAACTGCACGCACTTGACCTGTACCAGCCGTGCCGCGGGGCCGAAGATGCTCTTGCGCACCGGGTTCGCACGATCGAGTTCGGCGAGGATCGCCTCGCGGCCAGGTCCCCAGTCGCCGCCACGCGTGCGGTCGCCGCCGCTGCCGTCCGTCCGGCGGATGCTCCGCGACAACAGGAACACGACTTCGGGTTCGCGGTCGATCGCCGCGAGCAGCCCATCGAGCGGGTTGCTTGCGCCGCGGGCCTGCACAGTCTCGAGCCATTGGAATAGCTCCGCCTTGCTGCCCGCCGTCGCGCGGCGCAGCCCCTGTGGTGGGAAGGCACGCACGCCACCCCCCTCATCGCCCGCACGACGCCCGAAGAGAACGACGGCGAAGCGCTGGTCGTCGGCGAGTGATGAGACCGAGCGACGTACTTCTTCGAGCACGAAGGGCAAGCTGGTGATCATCGCCCCGCTGCCATCGACGGCATACACCACGCTCGACGCACGGTTGGCCGAAACACCGGCAAAGCTTGCACCATCGAGTACGGGAGCCTGGGCGTTCTCTCGGAGGGCGTCCAGCGGCGAATTCTCGCTCGTTCCGCGATCCAGCAGCGGCGCGGCCGTGCCCGGCGTGGTGCCGCGGTCGAGCGGCGCTGCCTCGGCCTGTGGGACGGGCGCCGCCGCGATTCGCTCCAGAGCGCCGCTCAGTCGGCTTGCGGTGGCCGCGCTGCGCTCGGCCTCGCTGGTTTCTGGCTTGTCTGGCTCGATCCGGTCGTCGGGCGACTCGGATTCGGTCGAGTCCTCGCGCGGCGCGGGGGCAAGCGCGAATTGCTCGGCTTCACCCACGTCAACGCCCAGATCGAGGCTGATGACCGACCCGCCCCCGTGCTGGGCTACCCCGCGCAAGGCAAGCGCCAGAACACCCAGCACGACGGCGTGCACGCAGATGGACACCGCGACCGACACTGCAGAACGGGCCCCACGAGACTCAACGACCGGCAAACGCGACGCGATGGCGGTCCCGACCACGTTCGCACGGCGAACAAGCGTCGATGCCCACTGCGGTAGCCGGCGCGCACGGGCTCGCGGCGCTTCATCCGTGCGCGTGTCCTCCCGCCCCTTCCGTGGTCCGGGCCCGTACCAATGCCGCATGCCCCATCGTACGGTCTTCGTGCACTCCCGGTGCACTATCGTTCATCATGACCCAGCCGCCCACTGGAACCAAGCAGGTTTCCCTCACGCTCGCCCATTCGCCTGATGCCGACGACATGGCCATGTGGTGGCCGCTGACCGGCTTTATCGACCCCGTAGGTCAGCAGGTTCGCCCCCCCGCCATCGATGCTGGGCGGTTCGCCTTCGAGCCCAAGCCTGAAGACGTTGAACGCCTGAACGCGACGGCACGAAGCGAGCCGCTGGACATCACCGCCATCAGCGCTGCGGCGTGGCCGTCACTCTCGGACCTGTACGCCATCACCGACTGCGGCGCGAGCTTTGGCGAGGGATACGGGCCCAAGCTCGTTGCCCGTGAAGACTCGACCCTGCACTGCGACGGCTGCGTCCGCGCGCAGAAGCCGACCATCGCCATCCCCGGCGCCCGCACGACCGCAGCGCTTGTGCTCAAGATGGTCCTCGGTAATGCCCGCCAAGACATCGAGCTCGTTGAGATGCCCTTCCAGCAGATCGCGCCTGCCGTGCTCGATGGAAGCGTCGGCGCGGGCGTGCTCATCCACGAGGCGCAGCTGACCTTCGAGCGCATGGGCCTCAAGAAGCTGCTCGATCTCGGCGCATGGTGGATCGACAAGACCGGCCACCCCCTGCCGCTCGGCCTCAACGTCGTCCGCACCGCGCTCGACGCCGAGCACGGCGCGGGCACCATCGCCGAGGTCAGCCGATTGCTCAGCCAGAGCGTTGCCCACGCCCGCGCCAACCCCGAAGACACGCGAGCGTACCTGAAGCTCCACGCCGAAACGCGTCCCGAGTGGCACGACGACGATCTCCTCGACCGCTACCTCTCGATGTACGTCAGCGAGCTGACGGCGAGCATGGGCGCGACCGGCCGCGCAGCGCTCGCCAAGCTCTACGACGAGGGCGCGAGCCAAGGCCTGTTCGACGAACCACCCAACCCCATCGTCGTCTAGCTACAAACACCGGGGTGCTTGCCGACAATCCAGTCCATGCCGCGCAAACGAGCAATCCCCCCTAGATCGGGGAGGCGGAAAACATCTACTGGAACTTCGACGGCCAGCGCAGAATCTCGAACTAACGTGGTAGATGCAGGAACAGCGAGCTCGCGAGCGGTTCGAAGTGAAGTTTGAAGCCACCGTACACGAACTGGACGAGACGGGCCACGTGTCTCGCTCTGTGCCCGGCGTTGTGTCGGACATCAGCCAGTCTGGCATGGGGGCGTTTGTCGAGAGCATGATCCACGAGGGGCGTCAGCTCATAGTCGAGGTCAACTTCGAGCCCGATTCGAAGTGGTTTCTCGCCGAGACGGTCCGCGTGAGCTACAAGCCCGAGCTGGGTCACGCCGTCGGATTGAAGCTTCTGCCTCTCCCCACGACCGGCGAGATCGCGAGCGAGTTGGCGCGACTCCGCCGAGACGTCGCCGCGTAGCCGCTCGTAGCCGAGAGACTCGTCAATCGGAATCTCAGGCTGCCTTCGCGCGTGGACGAAGCGGGTTCAGTTGCTGGAGTCCAAAGACACGTTCAGCTCTTGCGGGCCCCGGACCAACGATCTCGGCCTGTTTGCTCGATCCGTATCCGACTGCCAAGTAAGGACTTCGGGCCGGCTTCGATGGCGCGACGGAAGGCTGACCATCTTCGACGTTCTCGCGTTCGAGAACGAGTTGGCCGCCGGCTGCCCGTAGCACGCGAGACGCAGGGCTTAGGAGTGATACCGGGCCAACCGGCCGGTTTGCGCTTGCGTGGCAGGGTGAGTTCCGGTATGCTGTCGCTGAGAGGAGATCCAAGATGTCCATCACCCGCTCCGCCCAACTGAATGCCGTCGCCGCACTTGCATGCTCCGCCTTCGCACTCGCCTCGGCCGCGAGCGCCCAGACGCCCGAGCCCATCCTGCACTACGACTTCGACGACGCCTCGAACCCGACGGCCAATAGCGGCACGCTGGGTACGGCGTATGACGGCGTCCTGGGCGCGGGCATCGCCTTCACGCCCTTCATGGGCGGCTTCGCGGTCAACTTCGACGGTGTCTCGGACGAACAGGTCCGCCCCCTGGGCGACGAGGACGCGTTCGACTTGGCCGATGGCGACTTCTCCGTCGCGGCGGTCGTGGTGACCGACAACAGCGAGCCGGGCGCCCCCGGCGGTCGATTTGTCATCAACAAGGAGAAACTCGGAAGCGAAGACGGCTGGGCCATGACCGTCCGGCGCGACGACGGCGCCGTGATATTCGCCATCTCCGCCGACGGCGCCCTGAGCGTCGGCCTGGCCAGCGTGACACCCGTCAACGACGGGCAGCCCCACGAGATCGTGGCCGCACGCTCGGGCGACTTCCTCCTCCTCGCAGTCGATGGCATCGTCGAGGCCATCGAGCCCATTCCCGCCGGGTTCGGCTCGACGGCGCAGAATGACTTCGAGCTCTCGATCGGAGGTCGCGGCAGGTTTACCGGCAGCCCAACAGCCGGGCCCAACGATGAGTTCCTCGGCACGATCGACGACGTGCGGGTGTTCGACGTGGCCATCATCTCGCCGTGCCGGGCCGACCTGGACGGTGATGGCGCCCTGACCATCTTCGACTTCCTGGCATTCCAGAACCTGTTCGACACCGGCGACCCGCGCGCCGACTTCGACGGCGACGGCAGCCTCACGCTCTTCGACTTCCTTGCGTTCCAGAACGAGTTCGACGCTGGGTGTCCGTAGTCGCGACGAGGATCTCGGGAGCGTGGGGCCGCCGGTCCGCGACGCAACGGATGGGCGACGGCGCGGGCTTCTACTTATTTTGAACACAATCTTCGTACGTACTTATGCGCACTTCTTGCGCTATTCGGGGCTATGTTCTCAATAGAGGGAGAACTGTTCGCTCGCCCACCGGTCGCGTCTCTCCACGAGCGGACCGGTGGGCGGCGGCAGTCCCTTCTCCCTCTCGGCTGCGGTTGAGGCTGGCCCTGGACGGCAACGAGATTTCTAGAAATCGGTTGATGGATCGCTTGGCTCGCTCGTACGATCGCCAGACGAGTGACCAGTTCTCCCTCTCTTGCTCGGGCGTCGACGCCCGAGGGTGACCGTCTGCCGGCGGGCCCGCGTGAAGCGGGCCCGCTTGCGTTTGAGGTACACCCGAGAGCGCCCTCTGTCAGCCGCCGCCATCACCATCGGATGAATCTGGAGCCTCGGCTGGCCGCACGATGATCCGCATGCGGCCGTCCTCCACGGCGTACTTTGCGAACACGTCACGCAGCTCGGTGGGCGTAAAGCTACCCAGGGCGTCGCGCTCCTTCGCCATCTCGTCGAGCGAGCCGCCGAGATAGTCGAGCGTCCGCAGCTCACGGAGCCAGGCGGCCGGGTTGCGCACCGTCTCGTCGTGGACGTTGCGGAGTTGCTCGACCGCGATCGCCAACTCCTCGTCGGTCGGACCGTCGGTTGCGAACGCCTCGAACATCGAGCGGACCTCGTTGGCGAGCTGGTCGGCGGTCGCGGGGTCCGTGGTAGTCTGGACACTGAGCAGGCCAAAGCCCGGCCAGGTCCGAGCAGTCCGGTGCGAGACGCTGGGGCTATACGCATAGCCGAGCTCTTCGCGGATGCGATCGATCATCCGGCTGTTGAGCACGCGGGCGGCCAACCGCAGAGCCCGCACGTCGCGCGTGTCCCACTGATCGGCCCCGTAGTAGCCGGCGACGACATAGGCCTGCGGGGTCGAGACCGCCGGGCGCTTGACCAGCTCGATGGGGCCCTGGGGCCGTTCCATCTGCCGCACCTCCCAGTTGGTGCGATCCGATACGCGCGGCCGCGACTCCAGCGAGCCGAGGTACGTTCGGACGAGTTCGATGGTCGCGTCGACGTCAAGGTCGCCGACGATCGCAACCTCCATCGGCCCCGTCAGCTGTTCGTCGAGCCACGCCTGCGAGGTCTGCGTATCGATTGCCTCGATGCGGTGTCTGGGCGTCAAGCTGGGGCGCGAGTCGTCCGCCGGGTACATCGCCTCGATGACGGCCTTGAGCGCCGCGCCCTGTGGCATGGTGTCGAGCATCTGGAGCGTGCGCAGCTGACCGCGGCGCCACTGCTCGATGGCCGCATCCTCAACCATCGGGTCGGTCAGCAGCAGGTGCGCGAGCGTAAGGGCGTTCTCGATCTCGCCGGGGGTCGTGCTGAAGTTCACGAAGATGCTGTCCGCATCCGAACCGCCACGGACACGAGCCTTCCAACCGGTCGTCAGGTCATCGATCTGTGTCGAACTGAGCCCGCCACCCGCAGCGCGCGCGAGCGCGGTGGTCGCGGCATCGGTCAGGCCCCGCGTGTCCTCGGTCTCGTGCACGAGCCCGCCGAAGACGTGGATGGAGCCAAGCACCTCGCCCTGGCGCTCGGTCATTCGCTTGATGTGCACGCGTACGCCGTTGTCGAGCCACAGGCTCGTGACGCCGGAGTCCTGGTGAACCGCCTTCTCGGCGATTCCGCCGGGGGTGGGCGTCTGATCCAAAAGCCTCTCGGCGCGAGCCTGTGCCCGATAGGCGTCGGGCTCGGCGCTCAGTGCCGCTTCGCCGGCGGCCAGCAGCTCGGACTCGGTGGGCGTGTTCTCGTCCTCGCGCGTCTGGAGCGTGAACACCGCGTCCTCGAACGCGAAGACCTCGCGGAATTCGGCGTTGGTCTCCTGGAGCGTGACGCCGGGCAGCAGCTCGCGCAGCAACTCCAGCTGCTGTGCGACGCTCATGAAGGGCTCGCCGCTCGCGATCGAGTCGACGACGGCGCCTCGCAGGATGCGGCTGGGCCTCGTTGCCTCGCCTTCAACGGCTCGCTCGGCGCTGGACAGCAGCCGACGCTTGGCGTCCTCCAGCTCGGGCTCGGTAAACCCATGGATGGTCGCACGGCGGACCTCACGGCCCATCTCTCGGAGGACTTCCTTCCACCGGCCGTTCTCGCTGCGACCGGTTGCCTGCGTCCACTGGATGGCGCCGGCAAAGTCGCCCGTGCTGACGCTGCCGCCGAGCATGCTGAGTTCGCCGTCCTGCACGCCCTCGCCCAGGCGGTCGTTCATCATGGCGGTTGCGAGCGATCGCACGAGATCATCGCGGTACTGACCAAGCGTGGTCGTGGGGCCGCCAGGAACGTCGATAAAGTTGATCGCGACCTCTTCGCGGGTTTCCTCGGGGTCGCTGGCGATGATCGCGCTGCGACCCCGCGTGGCCACGATTCCGGCATCGCGTGGTTCGGGGCGAGGAACGAACTCGCCCTGCCCAAACAAGGCCTCGATCCTCCCGGTTACGTCTTGCGGCATGATGTCCCCGACGAGGAGAAGCGTCATGTTGCTGGGCACGTACCAGGTGTCGTAGTACCGCTTGATGGGCTCGAGGCCGGCGGTCGTCAGCACCTCTTCGGTGCCGATCGGGATGCGCTGGCCGAACCCGCTCTCGGGCGCGATGCGCTCGATGAGGTCGTAGAGCACGCGCTGCTGCGGCGAGAGGCTCGCGCGGCGTTCTTCGAGGATGATCTTGCGCTCCTGCTCGATGCCGCTCTCGGGCAGCAGCAGGTTGTTCGCCACGTCGCTGAGGAACAGCAAGCCGGCATCGATCGACTCGGGCTCGGCGTTTGGCAGGCTGATCGTGTAGCCCGTGCGGTCGAAGCCCGTCACGGCGTTCTGGTGGCGACCGAAGGAAAGGCCCAGATTCTCGAAGAAGGGGCGCACCGTGCCGGGCGGGAAGTTGGTGCTGCCCGCAAAGGCCAGGTGCTCAAGGAAGTGGGCTAGGCCGCGCTGGTCGTCCTCTTCGTTCAGCGAGCCCGAGTGCACGTGCAGCCAGAGCTCGACGCGCTCGGGCGGCTCGGCGTTGGGCACGATGAAGTACTCAAGCCCATTCTCGAGCGTGCCGCGGACGAGACGAGGGTCTTCGGGCAGCAACTGGTCGCGGTCGATCTGTTGGGCCGAAACGGAAGCGGCCGCCGCGAACGAAAGCAAAACGGCGCACGGGCGGATGACGCGATGAGCGAGCGTGGTCATATCTCAGGATAGGGATGCGCGAGCGCCCCTACCCGTGCCACCGCGATTCCGCAGCGGACTAGTCGTGGGCGTCCACGCCCGTCTTCTCGCTCACCGGGCTGAACAAGTCCAGCAACCGGCAGCCCTCGGCCACCTTGCAGCCGTGCGGCAGGTGCGGCGGCAACACCAGCACCTGCCCGGCCTCGACTACAACCGCCTCGGCGGATTTCCCCTCACCGATCGTGAATTCGGCGCTTCCCTCGAGCATGACCACCATCTGCTCATTCTCGTGGCTGTGGCTGGCGACCTCGAAGCCAGCGTGCAGCGTGATGGCGCTGATCATCATCCGCTGGCCGATGATCCGCTGGCGGTCGATGCGCGGCATGGGCTGGTCGATTGGCAGATCGGCGAGGGTGTGGAGGGTGTGGGTGGACATGGCGTAGTCTACGACCGTGCTCGCTTGCCCACACGTTCGGCCTTCCACGCGGCGCCGCACTCGGGGCATTGGATGCAGTTGTCTGGTTCGGAGGCGAGGCCGTTCAAGGTGTAGGTACACGACGGGCATCGACCTTGAGCGAGCATGCCATGAACGACTTGTCGATCCTGCCTTCGCGCTTGCTTTCGCGCCTGCTTCTGTGATCCACTGCGCAGTTCATGACGCCACCGCACCAGAATGGGAGCACTCGCGATGAAGCACAAGGTCCCAACCACCATGCTGGCTTTCACTGTTGGATGAAGCTTACCTGCGGGATTGGTGAACGTAACGACAATGAACGGAAGATAGCCGAGAATCCCAGAGAGGAATGCGATTGCGACGAATCTCTCTCGCCACGAGGAAACAACTCCATATCTTGCGGCCGCGGACCAATCAATAAGGCCAGCGGGATGTCCTCTGTCATCCTCAAACACTCCGGATATGGATCCTCGATGCGTGCGAGCCATGCCACACGCTAGCTCCCCATCCTCCCCCGCAGTTCCTCGAACCCCTGCTTGCCCATCAACGCAAATGTCGCCTTCTTGCCAAGCTCCACGGCCGGCTGGTCGTACGCATCGACGCCCAGCATGAGGCCCGCGTACGCTGTTGCCATCTGCCAGAGCATCATGAACTCGCCGATCGCATGTGGCGTGACTTCGGGGAATCGGATCGTGAGATTCGGCCGACGGCTCTCGGTGAGCGCGAACTCGGTGGCCTTCTTCTCGGCGCTAAGGAGATTCGCGAGGCTCGAACCCTCGAGGTACGCCAGCGCTTCTTCGCCCAAGCCAGCTGGAATGGGCGCCTCGTGCGCGAAATTCTCGACCTCGAGGAAGATGACGACCTTGTCGTTGGGCCCCTCGCGGTAGAGCTGCACCTGGCTGTGCTGGTCGGTCGCGCCCAGGGCCTTTACAGGCGTGAAGCCGGCATGCGTGATGCCCTGCACGCCCTTGACGACCTTGCCGAGGCTCTCGGCCCAGAGCTGCCGCCACCAGTCGGCCATCAGGTAGAGCTGGTTGGCGTAGGGCATCATGACGTGCACCGTCTTGCCCTGCCGCTGGCCCAGCTCGACGAGCACCGTCGCGAGCATCGCGGCGGGGTTCACATGCAGGTCTTCTCGTCGGCACGCCCGCTCCATCGCGGCGGCACCATCGAGCAAGCCATCGATATCGATGCCGCAAAGGGCGCACGAGATCAGACCAACCGGGCTGAGCGCGCTGAAACGGCCCCCAACGCCTTCGGGTACCGGTAGCGTCTCGTAGCCCGCAGCATCGCACAGGCGCCGCATCGTGCCTTTTTCGGGATCGGTGACGGCGATCAACCTGTCTGCATGGCCATCGCCGCGCGCCTTCTGCAGCATGTCGCGCACGATGAGGAACTGGGCCGCTGTCTCGGCGGTCTCACCGCTCTTGCTGATGACGACGAACAGCGTGCGTTCGAACTTGGGATCTTCGCTCGTGATGAACGAGATCGTCTGGTGGAACAGCACCGGGTCGGCATTGTCGAGCACGAACAGCCGCGGGTGCGTTCGATCGCGCGAGAGGTTATGCGTGAGTGGGTTGAGCGCGCTCTGCAGGGCGATGTTGCCCAGGGCACTGCCGCCGATGCCGAGTACCACGACGTTGTCGAGCTGCCCCTCGTATTTCTTGGCGATTGCGTTGACGGCCTCGACGTGCTCGTCGCGCATGGCCCCCTCGGTCAACAAGCGCCACCGCTCCCACCTTGTGCCGCGAGAGGCTTCGAGCCGTTGTGTCAGCACAGTCGCGGCGTGTGACGCCGGCCCGTCGGCCGCGAGCACGTCAGGGTCGAGTCCGTGATCGTGCACGGCCGCGCTCAGGCAGCGGGTCGTGTCGAGTGAAAGGGTGATCTGGCTTGTCGAGCTTGAGGTCGGGACGGGCATGGCCGAGGGTAGACGCGCTTCCCCCGGCCCGGCCCGAGCGCGTCAGCAGCCGTCGGCGAACGCGTCCTGATACGCGAGGAAGTCGAAGATGGTCAGAGAGCCGTCTCCGTCGAGGTCGGCACGCAGATCGCCTGCATCGAACAGGTTGGAGAACTCGAGGAAGTCGAAGATGGTCAGGACGCCGTCACCATCGAGCTCGGCGACGCACTCGACGCTCAAGAGTTCGATCGTGTACGTGCCCAGGGAGGGTGTGCCCGTAAAGGGGAACTCGTCGGCGATGCGACGGATCGGCTCTGCCGGGTTCGTGTCCTGGTTCGGCGAGGTGTAGGTCACGCCCGAGTCGGTGCCCGAGTCATAGGGCCACAGCTCGAACACGATGCTCTCGCGCCAGCGGCCGTCGTCACGAAGGTCCAGACCCTGCGTGCCGACGTACCAATCTGGGCTCGGCGCGATCATCGTCACGAGGGTGAGCAGCGAGTACTCACTGGAGGTCTCAAAGGTCACGGAGGCGCTGCCCGGGCTCAGGCGGATGGGCCCGCCGACGATGTCGGTCCCGATCATGCCATCCGTCGCCATCTGGGAAATCTCGAAGAGCAGGAGCGAGGTGCTACCGGTCTCAGCCATGACCTCCATGCCCGGGCTTGCCAGCTGGCCGGCCTCCCAGATGAGGCCCGGCTCGCTATGGGTCGCGCCCACGAGCGGCGAGAAGTGCGGATCTCGCGGGAAATCGACTGGGTGCGTTGCTTCCGACCATGTCGCATCGAACGTCACGCGATAGGTGGCGGTCGATTGGGCGACGGCAGTGGAAGCCACAAGGGAAGTCAGGCAGGCAGCGGTCAGGGTGCGACGCATACGGCGGATCTCCTCTCGAGCAATTGTAACGCGATTGACCGTTGGGTCGGCCTTGAAACCAGTTCCTTGCGCGCTCTATTCAGGTTTTCGGCCCTCGCCGACCGTCAGCCGCCGCGAATCTGGGCGACGACCTTCAGTTCCACAGCGATCGGGGCGTTTCCGCCCTTGGGCAGCCGGCTGACCTCGATGGTCGTGCGGCACGGGTTGGGTTTTCCCTCGCCCGCAAAGAAGTCCTTCCAGAGCGCGTTGAAGGCCGCAAAGTCGCGCGGGATGTCCGTCAGGTACACCTGAACGTCGAGGACGTCCTCGAAGCGGGCCCCACCGGCCTCGACCACGGTCCGCACGTTCTCGAAGCACGCTCGGCATTGCGCCTCGAAGTCGTAGTCAACCAGATTGCCGGCATCGTCGAGGGTGACACCCGGCACGGTGTTCTCACCCGGCTTTCGCGGGCCGACGCCCGAGCAGAAGAGCAGGTCGCCGACGCGTCGTGCGTGCGGGTAGGCGCCGACGGGCTTGGGCGCTGCATCGGTTGAGATTCGATCTGACAAGAGTCACTCCCCGAGGTTGATCGTCACGCTCTTGGGCTCGGTGAAGAAGCGCATGGCTTCCCATCCGCCCTCGCGTCCCACGCCGCTCTGCTTCACGCCGCCGAACGGGGTACGCAGGTCGCGGAGCATCCAGCAATTCACCCACACGATGCCGCTCTCGAGCGCCGCACTTACGCGATGGGCCCGCGTCAGGTCCTGCGTCCACACGCTCGCGGCCAGACCGTACGGCGTGCCATTGGCTAGCGCGATTGCCTCGGCCTCGGTCTCGAACTTCTGCACCGTGCACACGGGGCCAAAGACTTCTTCCTGGATGATCGTGCAGTCCTGGCGGACGCCGTCGAGGACGGTGGGAAGATAGAACGCACCGTCTCGCACACGGTCCGGGAGCGCCTCGGGCGCCCTACCGCCGACGAGCACGCGGGCTCCATCGGCTACGGCATGCTCTACGTAGCCGGCGACCTTGTCTCGATGGTCGTGGCTCACGAGCGAACCAAATCGCGTGTCATTATCGAGCGGATCTCCCGCCGCGAGCGCCCCAGCATCCGTAACCAACCGGTCGACGATCGCGTCGTACACGCCCGCTTGCACGAGCACTCGGGATCCGCACAGGCAGATCTGGCCCTGGTTGCTGAAGGCAGCGCGGGCAATGTGCTGCGACACCTGCGCGATGTTCGCATCGTCGAACACCACGAACGGGTTTTTGCCGCCGAGTTCGAGCGAGCACGGCTTCAGGTCTCGCCCGCAGGTCTCGCCGATCCAGCGGCCAACCTTGGTCGAACCGGTGAACGTCACGGCCGCCACACCCGGGTGCGTCACGAGGCTGGCGCCCGCAGGCTCACCGCGGCCATGCACGATGTTCAGCACGCCCGGCGGCAGCACGCCGGCGGCCTTCTCGCCCAGCATGCTCGCGGTGGTCGGCGTCAGCTCGCTGGGCTTGGCGACCACCGTGCACCCCGCCGCGAGCGCGGGGGCGATCTTCCAGGTGAGCAAGTACAGCGGCAGGTTCCACGGACTGATGGCCCCCACCACGCCCTTGGGCTGGCGGAGCGTGTACCCGAGCATCTGCGCAGGCACGTCGTGGCTCTCGCTGGCGTGCTGGCTCGCTGCGGCGGCGAAGAACCGCAGGTTGCGCACGGAGCGCGGGATGTCGATCGAACGCGCGACCGAGATCGGCTTGCCGCTGTCCACGCACTCGGCGTGGGCGAATCGGTCGAGGTCGGATTCGACTGCGTCGGCCAGGGCGTGCAGCATGGCACCGCGGTCTTCGCCCGAGAGACCGGCCCACTCGTCGAACGCTCCGGTCGCGGCGTGCACGGCAGCGTCGACGTCGGCCGGCGACGAATCGGGCACGGAGCCGATCGCCTGGCCGGTCGCAGGATCGATGTTGTCGATCGCCGCCGAGGCCTCGCGGGCTGCGCCACCGATCCAGTTGCGGACCTCGTGCCGGGTCTCACGGTGGTGCTCAGGGATGGTCCCGGCGTGGTCGCCCATGGAGCCACTGTAGAGCCCCCAAACCTATACTGGACGCATGACCACAGCCCAGCATTCCGTGCACGACTCCGGTGTTGACCTCATCCGCGGCCAGGACCCCGACGTCGCCGCGATCATCGACGCCGAGGCCGAGCGTCAGGCCACCACCATCGAGCTGATCGCCAGCGAGAATCACGCCTCGCCGGCGGTCATGGCGGCCGCGGGCTCGTGCATGACCAACAAGTACGCCGAGGGCTATCCGAGCGCCCGCTACTACGGCGGCTGCGTGCACCACGACGCCGTCGAGCAGCTGGCCATCGACCGCGCCAAGGAACTCTTCGGCTGCAACTACGCCAACGTGCAGCCCCACTCGGGCGCGCAGGCCAACGCCGCCGCGTTCCTCGCGCTGCTGAAGCCCGGCGAGACCTTCGCGTCCTTGGTGCTCGCCGACGGCGGGCATCTCAGCCATGGCCTGAAGGTCAACATGAGCGGCAAGTGGTTCAACCCCGTGCACTACCCGCTGCACTATGACGAGAGCCACCCGCAGTTCGAGCAGATCGACTACGACAAGGTCGCCGAGGTCTGCCGCGAGCACAAGCCCAAGATCCTGATGTGCGGCTACTCGGCCTACCCGCGCGTGATCGACTTCGAACGCTTCCGCGCCATCGCCGACGAGGTCGGCGCGCTGCTCTTCGCCGACATCGCGCACATCGCCGGGCTCGTCGCCGGCGGGGCGCACCCCTCGCCGTTCCCGCACGCGCACCTGGTCACGACCACCACGCACAAGACGCTGCGCGGCCCGCGCGGCGGGCTGATCATGACCAACGACGAGGACATGATCAAGAAGCTCAACCGCGCCGTCTTCCCCGGCATGCAGGGCGGCCCGCTCATGCACATCGTCGCCGCCAAGGCCGTCGCGTTCGGCGAGGCGCTCAAGCCCGAGTTCAGGGCCTACGTGCGGCAGGTCGTCGCCAACGCCAAGGCGCTCGCCGCAGCGCTCGTCGAGCACGGCTACCGCATCACCAGCGGCGGCACCGACAACCACCTCATGCTGGTCGATCTGCGCACGAAGGACGCCGAGTTGACTGGCGCCAACGCCGAGGTCTGGCTCGAGCAGGCCGGCCTGATCTGCAACAAGAACGGCGTGCCGCGGGACCCCCGCCCGCCGAAGGTCACCAGCGGCATCCGGCTTGGCGCCGCCGCCGTGACGACCCGCGGCTTCGGCGAGGCCGAGATGCAACAGATCGCCGGCTTCATCGACCGCGTGCTGAGCGCGGGGCTGAAGGGCGAGGCCGAGCTCGACGCCGAGGCGTCGGCGGTGCGCGACGAGGTGCGGCAGCTCTGCGGCGGGTTCCCGCTGCCCGGACACGGCTGAGGCGGGCCCAGAAGCCGCGCCCGTAGACGCCCCGCGTCCCAACGCCGCAGCATCCGCCGAGCGAGTCTCCGAGCGAAGAGCGCATGCGGAGGCGCGGCCCGCAAGGGCCCGGGCGAAGCCCGCAAGCGAGTCCGCGAGCGCCAAAGAACATCTCTATAGAGCAAGCCCCGGCGCAGCGACCCTGTCCTCAGGGGCGCTCCGCCGGGGCGTCGACCGTCGGCGAACGGCCGACTCGAGTCACTCCCAACTCCAGATTCAGCTCACGCCGCGTCGCTCTCGGGCGCGGTCACGAGCTGGCCCTGCCCGTTGCCCACGAACACGAAGTGGGCCGTGCTCTGCGCGCCGGCGGTCTGCTGGCCGCCCTTGAGCGCGCTCACGCGGTACGTCGCCGTCGCGGTGCCGGTCGGGATGTTGGTGTCGACGAAGCGCCGCTCGCTCACGGTGGCGATGCGGGCGAAGCCCGTCGGCTGGCCGGTGCCGCTCCACGTCTGGCGATCGACGAGGTAGGTCGTGCCGGGGATGGTCAGGCCGTCCCAGCGAACTTCGAGGGCCCCGTTCTCGACCAGGTCGAACGTCACGTTGCTGGGGTTGACGGGCGCCCGCGGCTCGGGCTGCTTGGGCTCGGGGATCTGCGCCGTCGCGAACACGCTCGGGTCATCGGTCGCCAGGCCGAAGGCGCGGATGATCTTGATCATCTGGGCGCCGAACGTGTCCATGGCGTCGAAGGCGGCGTCCTGGGTGACGGTCGCGCTCTTGGCGGCGTTGCGTGCCGCCTGCGCGTCGTCGTACGCGGTGCGTGTGCCGGTGACCAGGTTCTGCAGCTGCGTGGCCTGCTCGGTCGTCAGGCCGATCGTTGACGCGTTGGTGACCCAGCCGGGGGCGCGCTGCTCGTAGAACTCGAGGCGTTGCAACAGCTTCTGCGGTGTGATCGACATGATTCCATCCTTGTGTCGGTTCGTCCGCCGGTGCGCGTCGTGCGCGCCGGCCCATCCGTGTCGCGGGCGGCGCACCGTGCGCCGCCCGACCGACCATGTCATCGAGCGTCCGGGAACGCGACTTTGGTCCGATTTGCAAGAATCGGGAGAGTGTCCCCGGCCGTTGTTCGCGCGCGGCTCGGCCGCGCCGGCGCAACGCATGACATTTCGAAGGAATGCTCACCGACGTGCGCAGGACGTGCGCACAATGCGTCCGAGAACGGCCGCAAGGTCCGCGTAACGGAGAACGAGAATCTTCCTCGTGCACACGAGAACGGTTCCGGTGCACGCGAAGCCCGCCGCGGCGTACACCGCGGGCCTTGCTGTGTATACGAGAACACCCGCCCTGCGCACGAGCAGGGGCCTTGCGCGCACGGGATCGCACACGAAGCACGCCGGCGTCGCTCGCGGGAGCATGTTCGTTGCCCGCGGGGGCATCGGGGTCGGTCCGATGATCGCGATGGCGGTGCGCGATCGCCCTGCTAGCGCGCCCGTGCCCCAAGAGTCGCACCGCAGCAAGCCCACCTCAGCAAGCGCACCCCAGCAGTTCGCCCAGCTTCACGCGCTCGCGGCGATTCTGGACAAGGGGTCATGGATATCCCAGGGGTGTCGCGGTAGCCTCCCGCTGCGGCCCATGCCGGCCCGCCCTCGTGGAGAGAGATCATGATTGACCCCGCACCGATCCTTTGGGCCGCGCCGCTCCCGCGGCGTGCCGTCGGCCTGGCGATGCTCGCTGGCCTGGCGTGCCCGAGCGTCGCCCTGGCCCAGTTGACCGACCCCTTCCCCGCCGTGTTCGAGCTGTCGAGCCTGGACGGGACCACCGGCTTCCGACTCGACGGGCAGGCAGTAGCTGACTCGTTCGGTACCTCCGTGGCCGTCGTGGGCGACGTGAACGGCGACGGCATCGACGACGTCGTCATTGGGGCTCCCTTCGCGGACGCCCCCGGTCGACGCGACTCGGGCGTGAGCTATGTCGTGTTCGGCCGCGACGTGTCGTCCGGCGGCTTCCCGGCGGCACTCGACCTCGCCGGCCTGGACGGCTCGAACGGCTTCCGCCTCGACGGGTCAACATTCAGCGAACGTAGCGGCTTGTCCGTGGCCGGTGCGGGCGATGTCAATGGCGACGGCGTGGACGACGTCATCATCGGCGCGTACCGCGGGAGCCCCAGTGGGCGGCCTCGTGCCGGTTCGAGCTTCGTGGTGTTCGGCCGCGACATGTCGTCCGGCGGCTTCCCGGCGGCACTCGACCTCGCCGCGCTGGACGGCACCAACGGATTCCGCCTCGACGGGGCGGCGAGTGATGACCGCACCGGCGACTCTGTCGCCTCGGCCGGCGACGTGAACGGCGACGGCGTGGACGACGTCATCATCGGGGCGCCCCGCGCAGACCCCGGCGGTCGCACGGGTGCCGGTGCGAGCTACGTGGTGTTCGGCCGCGACGGCTCGTCGAGCGGCTTCCCCGCGGTGCTCGACCTCGCCGGCCTGGACGGCACCAACGGCTTCCGCCTCGATGGCGCCGAGCCGTCCACCTACAGCGGCGAATCTGTCGCCTCGGCCGGCGACGTGAACGGCGACGGCGTGGACGACCTCATCATCGGGGCCCCCGTCGCAGGCCCCGGCGGTCGCTCGAGTGCCGGTTCGAGCTACGTGGTGTTCGGTCGCGACGGCTCGTCGGGCGGCTTGCCGGCGGTGCTCGACCTGGCCGTCCTGGACGGCACCAACGGCTTCCGCCTCGACGGCGATGCCGCGTCCGACATGAGCGGCAGATCTGTCGCCTCGGCCGGCGACGTGAACGGCGACGGCGTGGACGACGTCATCATCGGGGCCCCCAATGCAGACCCCCGCGGCCAGTCAAATGCGGGCTCGAGCTACGTGGTGTTCGGTCGCGAAGGCTCGTCGGGCGGCTTCCCTGCGGCACTGCAACTGGTCGACCTGGACGGCGCCAACGGCTTCCGCTTCGACGGCCCCAATGCTTCGAGCAGCAATAGCGGCCATGCGGTCGCCTCTGCCGGCGATGTCAACGGCGACGGCGTCAATGACCTCATCATCGGGGCGTATCTAGCAGACCCAGGCGGCCAAAGGGATACGGGCTCGAGCTACGTGGTATTTGGCCGCGCCCCGTCGTCGGGCGGCTTCCCCGCGGCGCTGCCGTCGCACGACCTGGACGGGACCAACGGCTTCCGCCTCGACGGGGTGACGATAGGAGATCGCAGCGGCTTTTCCGTAGCCGGCACGGGCGACGTGAACGGCGACGGCATCGACGATGTCGTCATCGGAGCTACCCTCGCAGACCCCCGTGGTCGCTTGAGTGCCGGTTCGAGCTACGTGGTGTTCGGCCGCGGTGGCTCGGCACCCTGCGACGTCGACCTGGATGAGGACGGGGATGTGACGATCTTCGATTTCCAGATGTTCTTCAACCTGTTCAACGATCGCGACCCCATCGCCGACTGGGACGGCAACGGGATCTGGAACCTCTTCGACTTCCTCGCATACAGCACCGATTTCTCGGCGGGCTGCCCCTAAGCGTGCGCAGGCACGGGAGATGACACCATGACCAAGACACCCAAGATCATCAAGAACACCTCTGCCACGCTCGCGACCGTCGTCGTGGCCTCCGGCGCGCTGGCCGGCCCGGTCACGCTGACCTTCGAGTCGCTCGACCAGAGCGGCATCTACGGCGGTACGACCTGGGACGGCACCGACACCACGCGCCTCGACAATCAGTTCGTTGCCAGCGGCATCGACTTCGGCGGCACCACCTCGGGCTGGAACCACGACGTGATCCTGCCAGGAACCGGCGGCGCCGATGGGGCCATCAGCCTCGTGAACGCCTACCGCATCGGTACGGCCGACACGTTTACGGGCATCGAGATGTCGGCGGTCGGCGCGAACTGGGACGCGTTCAGCGTGCTCGCGCTGACAACCGACGACGGCGTGACGATGTCGGCCTTCGGCTCGGGCGGCGGGCTGCTGGAGACGATCAACCTCGGAGACACGCTCAGCTCCGGCGCTGGCACGGCGTGGCAGCTCTTCGCCTTCTCGGTCTCGGGCATCGCCCGCGTGGAGATCAACGGCCCCGGCGGCAGCGTGCTGATCGACACGGTCCACTTCGACCCGACCGACTCGGTGGTCATCCCGCTGCCGGGCAGCGGCATGCTCGCCCTGGCTGGTATCACGCTGGTCGGCGTCGGCACGCGCCGCCGCTCGTAGCGGCCAGCATCTGGTAGTGGTGAGAAAGGCAACGGCGCGACCGACTCCGGGCGCGCCGTTTTCTCTTGGTGTGTGCTCGTACGCTCGGCGACGGCAAATTCACCATCTTCGACTTTCTTGCTTTCCAGAACGCCTTCGACGCCGGCTGCCCGTAGCGGCCCCGAATCGCCTTGGATCAACAGAGGATTTGTGGTATGCTGGGCTCCGAAGGAGCCCGCCATGCCCCACGCGCCCGTTCGCTCCACCCCCACCACCCCCACCACCCCTATCACCGCCATCACTCCCGTCACCGCCACCCTCGCGCTGCTGGCCGTCGCCGGGAGCGCCCTTGCCCAGGGTGACCCCCTGGCCGACGCGTTCCCCGAGAGGCTCGATCTCGAATCGCTCCAGCCCGCCAGCGGGGGCGATGGCACGCTGGGCGCGTTCGCACGCGGGTTGCGATCGTTCGAGAAGCTCGGATTCTCGGCCGCGATCGTGGGCGACATCAACGGCGATGGGCTGGACGACGTCGTCATCGGGGCGATGGCCAGCGAGGGCTATCGCAGGATGCGCGTGGGCGGCGAGGCGTACGTGGTGTTCGGCCGAGCGGGCGGCGTGCCGGCCGGCCTCGACCTGGCCGCCCTCGACGGCGGCGACGGATTTCGCATCGGCTCATCGAACCGCGACCGGCCGATGGGCTACGCCGTCGCGGCAGCGGGCGACCTGAACGGCGACGGTGTGGACGACCTGGTCGTCGGCGACAGCGGCGCCGCCCAGTACTCGTCCTTCGGCGAGGGTCGCGCCGCGGTCATCTTCGGCCGCAACGTCGCGGGCGGCAGCACGCCCTTCCCCGCGCGCGTGGTCGTTGAGGATCTCGACGGCGCCGACGGCTTCCGCATCGCCGACGTGTGCACGCCGATCGGCACGGGCACCAGCTGTGCACTCGTCGGAAACAGCCTCGCAGGCGTGGGCGACGTGAACGGCGATGGCGTGGACGATCTCGCCCTCGGCGCTCCCAACGACCTGGGCGATCCGCCCATTGGTGGCCGGGGGGCCGTCTACATCCTCTTTGGTCGCGCGGGCGGCTTCCCCGCCGACGTCGCACTCGATGCGCTCGCGCCCGGCCAGGGGTTCAAGGCGTCGGGCGAGGACTGGTTCAACGAGGCGGGTCGCACGGTTGCCGGGGCCGGCGACATCAACGGCGACGGCATCGACGACGTGCTGATCGGCGCCCCGCGAGCCAACTCCCAGCAGTACTGCTACGGCGGCTATGGCTATTGCTACACGGTGTACGGCGGCCGGGCGTACGTGCTGTTCGGTCGCGACTCGAGCGATCCCTTCCCCGCTGAGGTCCTCCTGGCAGAGCTCGACGGCACGGCGGGCTTCGCCCTGAACATCGACAACATCGATGCCCGCCTGGGCGGTGCGCTCGCCTGCGCAGGCGACATCAACGGCGACGGCATCGACGACATCGCGCTCGGTGCGCCCGGCGCTTCGCACACGCGCTACGGGTCCTATTCCTTCCCGGGCAACGACCACGGGCGGACGTACATGGTGTTCGGTCGCCCGGCAGGCTCGCCCTTCTCGGCTTCGGTCGCGCTGGACGATCTCGACGGAACCGACGGCTTCGTGCTGGTTGGGCCGACGTCCAACGCGATGGCCGGGCAATCGCTCGGCGCTGCGGGAGATGTGACGGGCGATGGTATCGACGACGTGCTCGTCGCCATGCCCGGCGTCAGCGATGCGTTCCTGCTGATGGGCCGAGACGTGCCGGCGATCGGGACATTCGATGCGGTTCTGGAACCCGACGATCTGGCGATCGCTGGTGAGGGGGCATATCTCGACGCACCCGGTACGGGGCACCGCCTGCGCATGGGCGTTGCGGGCGGTGGCGACGTCAACGGCGACGGGCGCAGCGATGTCCTTGTCGGCGCACCCGGAGTTGCGGTCACGCCGTTCGACTTCACCGGGGCCGCATACATCGTCTATGGCCGGGGCGAAACGTGCCGAGCCGATCTCGACGGCGACGGCGAGCTCACCATCTTCGACTTCCTCGCGTTCCAGAACCTGTTCGACTTGATGGACCCCCGCGCCGACTTCGACGGCGATGGCTCGTTCACGATCTTCGACTTCCTTGCGTTCCAGAACGCCTTCGACGCCGGCTGCCCGTAGCACGCAACCCACCCGCACTCTCACCCCGCCGGCCTCCCGCGCCCGCATTCACCTTGCGTTGTCGACCGGCTTCCTGTATCCTGTGCCGAGAGGAGACCCGAGATGCTCGCACGCCAGATGTTCGTCGCAGCCACTCTGTCGACCGCTCTTGCCCCCGTCGCCGCATTGGCGCAGCCGGAGGTGCCCGATGGGTTCACCGTCCGGCGGGTCGCACCGCTGCTGGACGGCGTGCGAGCGAAGCTCGAGGCCATCGATGATCCGCGCTTTGGTGAGGGTGTGCTCTCGGCGATCGTGTCGCCCTCGGGGTTTCTGACCGTGCGGCTCATCGAACCGACCGGCGTGATTCGCACGATCGCCGTCAGCGACCAATCGCCGTTCGACTCGGTGCGTCGGATCCGCCTCGACGCGGACGGCCTCATCGACGGCAACATCCACGTGTGCATCCTCGACATCGTCGCAGGCCCTCGCGGCGTATCCAGGATGCTCTCTGTGGACCCCGATGCGCAGGTGCAGACGCGCTGGACGACCGGCCCCGGGCTGAATTACGACTTCGAGTACCTCGACGGTGGGTCGACCGATCCGTTCGGCATGGTGCTACTCGACGGCGACGCCTCGGATGGCATGACGACGCTCGCCACGATGGACGCGAGCTATGCAAGAATCGTTCGCTCGGACTCGTCCCTGCCGGCGGGTCGCACCGATACCGACGTCGCAGGGCTGGCGCGCGACCTCTCGGGCTCGTACGGCGGCGGCCTGCTCCTTGCAGACCGTGACTGCAACAACGACAATCTGAGCGGCATGTACGAGCTCAACGGCGTGACGGTCGGCGGTACCTACCGGCTCATCGGCGACCTCCAGCCGTGCAGCATTCGCAATCTGAACGACGTGGACATGACCGGCGCGGGCGTGTTCGGTGACCAGGCATACGTCGTCGACTCGGTGACCGGGCAGGTTCAGGCCTTCGACCCCGATGGAACGTATCGAGCGTGGGCGACCGGGTTCATCGAGATCGAGGCACTATCGATCAGCCCCGACGGCGCGTCGATGTACGTTTCCGACCAGAACGGCATCTGGCTCATCCGCGAGTCTGGGAGCGAGCCGGGCCCCGTCGTTGTGGAGACGAGCCCGTCGGTGCCCGGGGGCTCGATCCTGACCGGTGACCCCGTGGCTAGCCTGCGCGTGATCTTCAACGAACCGGTCGAGTTCACGGACGCAAACGTGACCATCACCAACATTGCCGGCGAACCGGTCGCCTTTGACGCGTCGGGTTCGGGCAGCCAATTCATGCTCATCGGACTGGGCGAGCCGCTCGACGGCGATACCTATACCGCGACGCTGTCGGATGCGATCCGCAGCACGGTAACTGGCGAGCAAATCGATGGCGATCGCGACGGCGTGGCAGGCGGAGACGCAATTCTGGAGTTCACCCACGCCTGCCAGGCCGACTTCGACGGCGACGGCTCGCTGACCATCTTCGACTTCCTGGCGTTCCAGAGCGCCTTCGACGCCGGCTGCCCATAACGGGCTGGCGCCTGGCTCGGCGAGCTATCGTCCTGCCAGCAGGGAGGCGCTATGTCACGACGGGATCGATCCGCCGTTTGGGCCATCGCTATCGGTCTCGCACCGCTGGGACCAGCTGCCGACGCTGTTGCCCAAACCGGCCCGCACGATGCCCGTTGCAAGCAGCCGTTTGCCGCACCGTGGGATCTTCCTGCCGAAGAACGCCCCAGCTGCGTTGCTGTGGGTGATTTCAATGGGGATGGGCGAGCGGACCTCGCGGTTGCCAACGTTGTCAGCAACGACATCACGCTCTCGATAGCTCGAGAGGGCGGGTGGTTCGAATCTCGAACCATCGAGTTGCCGGATCTGCGACGCCTGCAGTGCGTGGTTGCCGCCGATTTCAACGGCGATGGAGCGCTCGACATTGCCTATGGCAGCACGCTCGGGTCGACAGTCGATGTGCTCTTGGGTGACGGAGCAGGGAGCTTCGCCGAGCCGATCACGTCGAGTTCGGGCGTACTGCCGAACGAACTGAGTCCGGAAGACATGGACGGCGACGGCGACATCGATCTGGCCGTTCGAGCAAGCAGCGGCGTGCGGCTCTTGCGTAACGACGGCTCCGGATCTTTCCAGCTCACTTCTTCGGTGCTGGTCGCGTCGTTCGCCGAGGCGATCGCATGGAGCGATTTGGACGGCGACGGCGATCCGGACCTCGTTGTTTCCAGCCGCGGATTCGCCGAGCCGCGACTCCAGGTCCACTTCAATGACGGGACCGGAGACTTCGGCGAGCCGGACCTGTATCCGACCGGCCTGTTTCCCACCGGCGTCGCTCTGGGAGACGTCGACGGCGATGGCGACCCCGACCTCGTCTGGACCGAGTTGATCGTCGGCCTGGTGTGCACGCGCCTGAACACCGGCGGCGTGTTTGGCGAGGCCCAATGCGCGCCCGCGGGTGGCGAGCTTGGCGCTGTTGCGGTCGGCGACTTCGACCGTGACGGCGACGCGGACGTGGCGGTTGTCGACCAAAACGGCGGATTCGTTGCCGTGCTGGATAGCATGGGCGGTGGCCGCTTGGGCACGCCGACAGTCCTGCCGGTGGGCCGGGAGCCCATCCAGATCGTTTCGGCCGATATGAACTCTGACGGCGCGATCGACCTCGCGGTTCCGAACTCGCGGGGCTTCGACGTCACCGTGCTGGTGAACGATGGACTGGGTTCGTTCCCTCTGCCTCAACAACTAGCAACCGCAGTCGTGGAACCGTGGGGCCTCTTCGACATCGACGCGGGCGACCTGGATGGAGACGGCCTTGCAGACCTGCTCGTGTCCGTGAACGCGAGACCACGCCTCGACGTGCTCCGGCAGACCGCGACCGGGCCGGTGCATGTCCAGTCCGTCTCGCTCCGCGGCGCGGTGAGGCAGCTGCGGCTTGCGGACGTTGACTTGGACGGCGACCTCGACGCGGTGGCACTCACAAAGCAGGGCGGGGGCTTGGAGACGATCATCAACGAAGGACCAGGCGGTCTCCGCTCGATCGCCGAGTGGGACATTGACTCTCGCGAAGCCACGTTTGAGCTGCTCGACGCCGACGCCGATGGTGACCCCGATGCGATCGTGCTGCTGGAGCGAGATCGGCTGCTGGTGGCGTACAACGACGGGACCGGTCGCTTCGACGACCGGCTCGTTCTCGATGTTGCCGATCGTTCGTCGGCGATGGCCGCTGGTGACCTCAACGGTGATGGTCGGCTGGAGATTGGCGTAAGCACGACCCTCCCGAGTCGGCTGGTGGCAATCTTCGAGCTGGACAACCGCCGGTTGGTTCCCCAGCGCGTGCTCCCCATCGGCTTCAACAGCGGGATCATCGGCATCGTCGACTTCGATTCGGATGGCAACGAGGACGTCGTCGTTGGAGATGGACTCAACGGCGCGATCATCTACTGGCCGGGTGATGGCCTGGGCAGTGTGGGCGATCGGCAGCAGGTCGACATCGGCCGTGCGGCGACAGGAATCGAGATTGG
Organism: Phycisphaerales bacterium; assembly: GCA_965227775.1. Lineage (GTDB taxonomy): Bacteria > Planctomycetota > Phycisphaerae > Phycisphaerales > UBA1924 > JAHCJI01. The sequence goes on along the minus strand of OZ245777.1, from coordinate 2,056,081 downwards.
CGACGTGACGGCGGACGGCATCCCAGATGTCGTCGCCAATGTCTCAGGAGGAGTGCAAGTACTCACGCACCTTGGAGGTCGGCGATTCTTCGTGAGCCCGGTCCTTCGAACGGGCGAGACGATCGCCAACTTCACGCTCGCAGATGTAAATCTTGACGGACAAACCGACATCGCAGTAGCCGACACACGCGTTCCCTCGCTTCAGGTGCTCCTGAATCGATGTGCACCACCCTGCCGAGCGGACTTCGACGGGGATGGAGAGCTCAACGTGTTCGACTACATTCGGTTTCACGATGCATTCTGGATCGGTGATCCGCGAGCCGACTTCGACGGAGATGGCCAACTCACCCTCTTCGACTTTCTTGCTTTCCAGAACGCCTTCGACGCCGGCTGCGAATAGATCGGTAGGAGAACCGCCATGACCAACCCAGCCTTGATTGCAGCACTTCTCACGGCGACCGCCGCGACAGCCCAACCCAGCTATCGCATCATCGATCTCACCGACGTCACCCGAGACCCGCTCGGCCTGTTCGTCGTGGATGCCACCTTCGTGAGCGAAGAGGGCGTGGTCGTGGGCATCGGCTTCGAACCGGTCGAGGGCAAGCCCGTCGCACTGCGTTGGACCAGCGAGGGCTCGATCGTCGAGGTACTGCCGCTGCTTCGCGGCGACGACAACGCCAGCGAGGCCTGGGCCATGGATGCCCAGCGCCGTCCGCTCGGAACGTCCGATCGCATCACCTTCGAGGGCGGTCCCGGGCCCATACGAATCATCCAAGACCCGATTGCCGTGCGATGGAACGACGACGGCAACCCACAGGCCATCTCCGACTTGCTCGCCGCCCCGCCACCGTACCAACTCGCAAGCGTGCGCGGTTCGAACAACACGGGCACTCTGTTTGGATGGGGCCGTGAGCCCAGCGGTTCTGGCGGGCTCGACTTTCGCGGCTGGCTGCTCGAGGATGGAGTCGCGCTTACAGACCTCGGCGAACTCGACCGCCCGCTCGCGATGACGGACAACGACCTGGTTGTTGGCTACCGCAGTACGGGGCAGGACAAGGCATTCGCTTGGGATGCCGGCGTGCTAACCAATCTGCACGACCATCCGTCGCTCACCGGCGTGACGAGCCGGGCGCACGACGCCAACAGCGCCGGGCTGATCGTCGGCGAGGCGCAATTCAACATCAGCCAGCCCGAGTACGCGACGCTCTGGCAAGACACCGGCTCGGGCTACGAGCCGATCCATGTGCTCGATGGCCTGTTCGTTCGGCCCCAGGGCGTCGCACGCTCGATCACCGAAGACGGCACCATCGTCGGCTGGTGGTCCGATCTGGCAACGCCCCCGTTCGTCGGCATCCAGGCGTTCGTCTTGCCCGATGGCGCCGGCGGCGAGTTCTACTCGCTCTTCGACCTCGTGCCAGACGCGGCCTTGCTCGGCTGGGAACGACTGCAACGGGCCGATCACATCAACGAGAACGGATGGATCGTCGGCACCGGCGTGCGCGACGGCTCGCTCGGGCATGCGTTCCTGCTCATCCCCATCGCGTGCGCTCCAGACATCGATGGCGACGGTCAGCTCACCATCTTCGACTTCCTCGCCTTCCAGAACCTGTTCCAGGACGGCGACCCCGCAGCCGACTTCGACGGCGACGGCGAGCTCACCATCTTCGATTTCCTGGCCTTCCAGAACGCGTTCGACGCCGGGTGTGAGTGACCCTCAGCCCTTGGGCTTCGGCACGTGCTGGTCGATGAGGATCGGATTGCCATCGGGGTCGACCATCGTCAGATGCGCCACACCATCGCCTGACTCGTCAGCCTGCTCAATAAGTTCGATGCCGTCGGCCTTAAGCTGCTCCTGCAACGCACGCACATCGGTAAACGACTCCGGATGCTCGCCACTGCTCGCCCAACCGGGGTTGAAGGTCAGGATGTTCGTGTCGAACATGCCCTGGAAGAGGCCGATGGTCGCCTCACCGTTGCGCAGGATCAAGTAGTTGTGGGCCTCGTCGCCGCCGATGGGTGTGAATCCAAGCTTCGCATAGAACGCCTTGGACGCCGCGAGGTCCTTGACGGCAAGGCTGACCGAGAACGCACCGAGTTGCATCACTTTTCCTTTTCTTGCGGGGACTCGCCCGTCGACGACGGGCTCATACCACTCTGACCGAACTGGCGTCGGAGCAGCTTCTCGACGTCGAGCACATCCGAGATCGCAAAGAACCCGTGCGCACCACCCGCCGACTTCGATCGAGGAACACCTCCTCGGGCCGCCTCAAACAGCAGGTCGCCCGAGCCGTCCCGCCGTTCACGACGCAAGAGGTGGACGAGCTCGTCCGCCCGATAGTCGCGCTCGGTGATCTTCCGCCTGCCGATATGGAGGACGATCGCTCTCGCAGGCGTGATCGCATACACCGTGTTACGCGCGACACGCCCGATGCGTGATGGCTCGAACAACACGGACCACGCCATTGGCAGTGAGAAGACCATTGTGGCAATAAGCGAGGTCCAGAGCACGCCCTTTGCCTCACGCACCTCGCGTGTTGATCGCTCAGCGGCGTCAGTTGCTTCGCGAATCGTCAGCAGGGAATCGATCGTTGCCCAGCCGGTGAAGACCGCGAAACCCAAGAACACGCTCGAGAAGGCGATCGCCAGCGGCCACTGCTGGCGGACCAGCCGCCGCGCATCGGGCTGGCTCACCCAGATCAGTCGCTCGCCTTCATCGAGCTCGCGCTCCAGCCGTGCCGTGAGCTCCTGTGACAGGGAGCGAGGCACCCGGCCCTGCCGATCGCTCACGGCGACTCCACCTCGGTCTCGCCACTGGGCAACTCGAAGGTGTGCTCCAGCACATCGGGGATCACTTGCATCTGCGTCGTGAACACCAGCGGTAGGCCCTGGCCTGCGACGTCGTAGCGATCCTCGACGATGAAAGCCGTGTAGCCGGCTTCGGGCTTCTCGATTCGCAGGTGGTACGCCCCCTCGTGCTCGCCCTCTTCCTGCGGCTGGAGCACGCGCATCTTGAACGGCTTGCCGACGACTTCTTGGCGGAAGTCGCGCGCATTTGGGTTGGTCGCCTGCCACATCGTGAGCCGGCGGAGTGTGACCCGCTCGTCGGGGATCTCTACGCGCAATACCCACTCGATCGCTTCGTCGGTCTCCTCGATTACCTCGATGCGCAGAGCGGGCAGCTCCACTTCATTCAAGATAGCCTCGTAGAAACCGATGGCAGAGAAGATCGCGTCGGCACTCTGGTCGATCGCGTGATCCCAGTTCTGCACGATGCGAAGCTTCGTCGTGCCCGGCAGGTCGTCGATCCAGTACCGCGGCGTGTCGGGCAGGAAGTACTCGTCGCCGCTGGTGTTCAGCACGAACTTGGGCATGTCCAGCCGGTCGCGGAACAGGTACGGATCGACGATGCGTCGCAGCTCTTCGCCAAAGGGCGTGTCGAGTTGCTGCATCAGGTTCCGCCCGGCGTAGTCGCCGATGGCCGGCGCAAAGAAGCCGTACGCGCCATAGTGATGGCGCATGGTTGCCGGCAGATTCAGCGTATCGATGACCATAGGGATGATGCCGCGCACGCGATCGTCGACCGCCGCCGTCAGCCATGTTGTCCAGCCGCGCTTGCTTCCACCCGAGACGACAAAGCCGCCGACCTCGTGCCCGCCAGCTTCTTCGGTCTTGGCAAAGGCCTGCACCGCGTCCATCGCCGCGACAACCGACTCGACCATCGCCTGATGGATGATCCACCCCTCGTCGCCGGTGCGCTTAGCGACCATCCAACTCTCGGCAAGGAGATCGTCCTCGAAGCGAGCAGCACCGAGCGTTCCATTGGGCTCGGGTAGCGACAGCGGCTGATTGGGCACGTTCGGTACGGCGGCGACGATCGTCCCCGTCGCGTTCGCGATGACCCAGAGTTCTTCCTGCAAACGGTTCGGAGGTCCGTCCTGCCGCTGCCCACCACCCACCAGCATGAGCGCGGTGTCGTGCTTCACCTCGTCCGGCACGACCACCTGCATCATGTGTGTCCATTGCGGGAAGTCGACCTCGCCCTCGCCGCGCCAGGTCTGGCTGGTCAGGTCGATCGCAAACCCCGTGAGGTTCTCCCGGCCTTGGCGGCCCGCGTAGGACCTGACGACCTTCCACGCAAACGAGTCGTCTCGCTCGGCGGTATACCGGTCAAGCGGCGACACTCCGGGCGGCACGGTCGGCTGGGGTTCGGCCCTCTCACCCGTCTGGGCGCAGGCCGACATGGGGAGCAGGCACGACAGCAGTACGAGGGCGGCTCGCTTCATGAGCGATGCTAGCCGGGAGTGGCACAAGTCGGGCGTCCGCCTCGCCCGTCAGCGCCGCTCGGCTTCCTTCTTGAAGATTAAGAGGTAGTTGAACCCACGGATGAAGAAGTTGTCTTTTGCCGCGGCCATGTGGCGGTTGCCCTGCCGTAGCTTGGAGTTTCGCCGCACGACGCACACGATATCGATAGGGCGGAAATTCTCCCGCAGCATCGCGAACAGTTCGAAGCCGATGGGCATGAAGTTCCCTCCGGCCACGCCCTTCTGCTTGCGCCAGCTATCGCTGATGTAGACCGCCATGTAGCGACGGTCTCGCAAGACGCGGTACACGTCGTCAAACACCCCCGCCATCGCCTCGTAGTACGCCGCCTCGCTCGAGTCGAGCTTGCCGATGCAGTCCGGGTGATTGCTGTAGTCGATGTGCGTCGAGTAGGGCGGGTCAAGGAACACGAAGTCGGCCGACCCGTTCTTCAACGGCAGCTCGCGCGCGTCGGCCTGCTTGATGTCGGGCCGGCTCGGCACGAGGTCGTAGCCAATGCCATTGCGCCCCATGTCGGCACAGACGTCCAGCATCGTCCCGCCGCCGCACATCGGATCGAGCACGACGTCGCCCTCACGCGTGTATCGATCCAGCAGCTGCCAGATCACCCAGCTCGGCGTGCCGCCCGTGTACGTCTTGTCGCCCTGGACGGTCTTGGCGCCGTCGTAGTGCTGACTTGGATAGGCCCAGAGCGTGGTCGTCATGGGCCGCATCGGCGGGCGCTTGCCCGGACGGACTTTTGGGTCGCCCGCGACGTCTTGCCAGCGGGGCGGCCCGGGCTTGGCTTTCTGCGGGCCGCGCTCGCTCATGCCTGCTGACTCTGAGCGATCAACTCGAGCAGCTTCGCCTCAGTCTCGTCGAGCGACAGCTCGCTCCGAGCGCCCGCAGCTCGGATGTGCCCGCCGCCGCCGAACGCGCCGGCCAATTGGGCAACATCGGGCCCGTCCACCTTGCTGCGCATGCTGATCTTGACCTTCTTCGTGCCGTCGCCCTCGGGCGGCAGTTCCACCAGCACGATCGCCACGTGCACGCTCTTGACGGCCAGCGCCGGGTCGGCAAAACCACTGGTCATGCCCACGCTCGCGCCGATGCTCGTGATGTCTTCTGCGGAGACCTTCACAACAGCAACACCCAGGTCTTCGTGCAGGCTCAACGAGCCGAGCGCCTTGGACATCAGCTTCAGGCGCTGGATTGGGTCGCTGAGCATCGTCATCTTCACGAGCTTGGGGTGCTCGGCCCCCGCCTGCACCAGGTCCGCCGCAAGCCGGAGCACGTGCGGCGTCACGCTCGGATGGCGGAACCAGCCCGTATCCGTGCCAAGCCCGAGCATCAGCGGCTCGGCGATATCCAGCGGCAGTTTGGAGGCGTTCTCGATGCCCAGCAGCAGCGTGCAGATCTCGGCGCCCATCTCGCACGCCGCCGCGGCATCGCTATCGATCAGCCGCGCCTCGGCCACGTCCGGCGAGCCGCTGCGATGGTGGTCGAGTACCGCCACATGGTCCGCCTTGCCCGCGATCCACGGCTTGTACGGCTCGAGCTGGCTCCACGCACCGGTATCGCACACCAGGCACTTGTCGAATGGCGCCGGCGGGTCCCCCGCATCGAGGTGCACCCAGCTCGCGTCCTGCAGAATCTCGTCCATCCACGGCGGAAGTTCACCGGCATAGGCAAGTTGCACGTCGACGCCGGCTGTCTTCGCCGCCCGCGCGATCGCCAGCGTGCTGCCGACCGCATCGCCGTCGGGCCGCGTGTGGCAGATCACGAGCAGCCGGCCCGCCCCGCGGACCCACTCGGCCAGATCGCTGGGCGTCACCGTCGACTCGTAGGCGGGGCTCTCCGTAGCACTGCTCATAAGCTCTCTTCCTGACTAACTGGATCGGCCGTGGCCGAGGCCCACGAAGGCACGGTCGTTGACAAGAGTGCATTGGCGCGCAGCACGTCGCGTGACAACTGCGCCGTCAGTGTATCGACCCCGTCGAAGCGGACCTGATCGCGCAGTCGCGACACGAACGCGATCCGCAGAGGCCAGCCATACTCGGGCTCATCGTTGCTTCGTTTGTAGCCGATCAGGTGGGCTTCGACGCGGAGCTCCGTGCCTTCGAAGGTCGGGCGCTCGCCGACGTTGACGGCGCAAGGAATGGAACGCCCATCATCCAGCGTCGCTACGCACGCGTACACGCCCTCGCCGGGCGCCATTTGCTCGCTGCATACGTTCGCCGTCGGGAAGCCGATCGTCCGCCCGCGCTGGTCGCCGCGCACTACTTCTCCCGCCAGCTCGTACGCACGCCCTAGCACCCGCCCCGCATCGGCGACACGGCCCTGCTCCAGAAACCACCGCACGCGGCTGCTGCTGGCCGCGACAACTGCCTGGTCGTTCAGTGAGACTTCAACGGGCTCTACGACGTGGACGGCGAACCCCCGCGACTGACCGAGTTCACCCAGCGTCGCCACATCACCCGCCCGCTTCGCGCCAAAGCGGAAATCCGGCCCCTCAACCACAGCCAAGGGACGTAGCGGCAGCAGCACCTCGTCCACGAAGCGCTCGGGCGTCAAGCCCAACAACTCCACGGTGGGCTCCAGCCGCATCACTTCGTCGGCCCCAGCTTCCAGTAGCAGATCGGCTCGCTGCTCGAACGTGGTCAACCGCGGCGGCTCGCTCCCAGGCGCGAGCATCGCCTTCGGCGGGGGATCGAACGCCATGGCCAGCACGCTCGCGCCCCCCAAGTAGCCTTCAGCCAGCCCCCGCGCCCGCTCTATGAGTGCCCGGTGACCCGAGTGCACGCCATCGAAAACCCCAATGGTCAGCACGGCTGGGCTGCCACCGGCAGGCTGGTCTTGTTCGCGAGAAGATGGCACGGGTCGATGCTATGGCTTGGCGGGCGCTCCCACCGCATGCGTCGCCGAGCCACGTGACCCGATGGGCGAGCCCGTACAATCTGAGAGGCCTCCGCGATGCTCGCGCCGTGGCCATCCCGCACGCCGTTCTCCGCGAGGAACCGACCCTCCATGGCCATCTTCAGCCGCAAGCAAGCACGACCTATCACGCCCCACGCCGCCCGACCGCCCGCCGCGAACGGCTACCCGACGCCCGACAATGGGGCCGCCGGCGATCCGATCGACCCGGCCATCACCGGCATCGGCTCGGACATGCTCGGCCGTGCGCGCAAGCACAAGGCCGGGCTGCTCAGTAAGAGCTTCTACAGCGACAAGCTCATGGACTGGTCCATGCGCGATCATGGCTTCAAGGTCGAGATGTTCCGCTTCGTCGATACCTTCCCCGTGCTGACGACCAGCGACATGGTGCACGAGCACCTGGTCGACTACCTCGACCAGGACCACGTCACCATGCCCCCCGGCATGGACCTGGGCCTCAAGGCCGGCAGCCTCGCCAAGGGCCTGATGACCAAGACGATCTCCGGCCAGATCGAGGGCATGGGCAAGAAGTTCATCGCTGGCACCGATGCGCTGAGCGCGCTGCCGGGGCTCAAGAAGCTCTGGAACGACGGCATCGCCTTCAGCGTCGACCTGCTGGGCGAGGCTTGCGTGAGCGACGAGGAGGCCGACGCGTACAAGGCCAAGTACCTGGACCTCGTCGAAAATCTGCCCGAAGACGTAAGCGGCTGGAAGAAGAACGATCGGCTGGAGCGCGACCACCTGGGCGGCATCCCGCGCACCAACGTCTCGATCAAGATCAGCAGCCTGAGCGCCAAGTGCGACCCCATCGACACCGCCGGCGCCATCAACGACCTGATGACGAGGATCGTGCCCATTCTGGAACGCGCCCGCGACAAGGGCGTGTTCGTCAACTTCGACATGGAGCACTTCGCGCTGAAGGACCTCACGCTCGAGCTGTTCTTCAGGTGCTGCGAGGCGGTCGATTTCCACGCCGGCCTGGCCATGCAGGCGTACCTCAAGAGCGGCATCGCCGATGCGCAGCGCGTCAGCGAGTGGGCCCAGCGCACCGGCCGCATCGTCACGGTGCGGCTGGTCAAGGGTGCCTACTGGGACAGCGAGACGATCCACGCCGAGCAGGAGGGCTGGCCCTGCCCGGTCTGGAATGCCAAGTGGCAGACCGACAAGTGCTTCGAGGACATGTGCCGTGTGTTCCTCGACCACTGCCCCGTCGCCCCCGAGGCCAGCGGCATGGGCCCCACGCACCTGGACAGCGGCTCGGGCGGCGTCAAGCTCGCGCTCGGCTCGCACAACGTCCGGTCCATCGCCGCCGCGCTGGCCTATAGCGATTCCAAGGGCCTGCCGCGCACCGCCATCGAGCTCCAGATGCTCCACGGCATGGCCGACCAGCTCAAGCACGCCTCGAGCGACATGGGCCTGCGCATCCGCGAGTACGTGCCCGTCGGCGAGATGATCCCCGGCATGGCCTACCTCGTCCGCCGCCTGCTGGAGAACACGAGCAACGAGAGCTGGCTCAAGGCCGGCTTCCTCGACGAGGCCGATGAAGCGGTGCTGCTCGCCCGACCCGCGCCGCGTCCGGGCGACCCGACCGCCATCGACGACCTTTACAAGATGGCTGCCGAACGCCACCACCTGAGCGAAGCCGACTCGGGCGTCGGCGACGGCAAGGCCTTCACCACCGAGCCGCTGCGCGATTTCTCACGCGAGGACGTCCGCGAGCGCTTCGCCAAGGCCGTGCAGGCTTCCAGCGTCCCCACCGTCGCCAACGACCGCACGCCCGAGCAGGCATCCGAGATGGTCGCCAAGGCCGAGCGTGCCTTCCCCGCCTGGCGCGACGCCGACCCGCGCAAGCGCGCCGCCGTGCTCGTGCGCGCCGCCAAGGCCATGCGCGAGCGCCGCGACGAACTCTCCGGCATCATCATCAAGGAGAATGGCAAGGACTGGCGCAACGCCGACGCCGACGTGGCCGAGGCCATCGACTTCTGCGAGTACTACGCCCGCCAGGCCGTCGCGCTGTTCGATCGCCACCGCCTCGGCCGCTTCATCGGCGAGCTCGACGAGACCTGGTACCAACCCCGCGGCGTCGCCGTGGTGATCAGCCCGTGGAACTTCCCCCTGGCCATCGCCTGCGGCATGACCACCGCCGCGCTCGTCACGGGCAACACGGTGATCCTGAAGCCCGCCGAGCAGACGCCCGCCATCGCCATGGTCTGCTTCGACATCCTGAAGCAAGCCCTCGAGGCTGAGTTCGGCAGCGCGCATGGCGACGCCATCCACTTCTGCCCCGCCCCCGGCGAAACGACCGGCGCCGCCCTCGTCCGCGACCCACGCGTCTCGCTGCTGTGCTTCACCGGCAGCAAGGCCGTGGGCCTGGACATCATCAAGGCCGCCGGCGTCACGCCCGAGGAGCAGCAGCACGTCAAGAAGGTCGTCTGCGAGATGGGCGGCAAGAACGCCATCATCGTCGACAGCAGCGCCGACCTGGACGAGGCCGTGCTCGGCGTTCGCCTGAGTTCGTTCGGCTTCCAGGGCCAGAAGTGCAGCGCGTGCAGCCGTTGCATCATCGTGGATCCGCAGGGGCCGCAGGGCGAGCACACGCAGACCTTCATCCGCCGCCTCGTCGCCAGCACCAACTCGCTGGTCGTCGGCGACCCGACCAGGCCCGGCACAGACGTCGGCCCGGTCATCGACGAAGAAGCCGCCAGCAACATGCGCCGGCACATCGACACGGCAAAGAACGAAGGCCTCACCCTCGAACTCGCAATGCAGGCCCCCGAAGGCCTCGAGCAGTCCGTCGGCAAGCCCTACGTCTCCCCCCACATCTTCAGCGGCGTCACGCCCGACAAGACGCTCGCCCGCCAGGAAGTCTTCGGCCCCGTGCTCGCCATCATGCACGCCAGGACTTACGACGAGGCCCTGAAGATCGCCAACGACCACCCCTACAAGCTCACCGGCGGCGTCTTCACCCGCAAGCCCACGCACATCGAGAAGGCCAAGCGCGAATTCCGCGTGGGCAACCTCTACATCAACCGGGGCATCACCGGCGCCCTCGTTGCCCGCCAGCCTTTCGGCGGCTTCGGCATGTCGGGCGTGGGCAGCAAGGCCGGCGGCGTCGACTACCTGCTCCAGTTCGTCGAGCCCCGCGCGAGTTGCGAGAACACCATGCGGCGCGGCTTCGCCCCCGAGCTCTGACGCACTTCCGCCGGGCGAGCAAGCTCGTGACAGCCAGGGGCGCTGAACCTCGGAGTCCAGCGACCCGTACTTCCGATACACACCCGTGGGGACGGGCGTCCTCGGAAAGGATGTCGCCATGCCATCGCAAGTCGCACACACGGCGCACTCACGCGCCAGCCGCTGGCCCCGCCGCTTCCAGCGGGCCGGCTGGGGCGTCGCCATCGCGCTGCTGCTCACCATCGGCGTTCGCAGCTCCGTCGCACAGGTGTACGTCGTGCCGACCGGCGCCATCGAGCCCGAGATCCCACGCGATAGCCGCGTCCTCGTCTACAAGCTGGGCTCGCGATACAAGCCCGGGCAGATCATCGCCTACCACCAGGCTTCGGGCGTTGTCTGGCTCGGACGCGTCGAGTCGTTCGACCCCGGCGTGCGCACGCTCACGATCAGCCGCAACGGTACCGGCCCGATCGTGATCAATCGGGATCTGGTCGTCGGCCGCGTGGTGCTTGGCACTCGCTGAGCGATCAGACTCATGCGTACGCGTGCAGCCCCGCCAGCAGCAGGTTGACGCCGAAGTACGTCCACAGCATGATGCCGAAGCCAGCCACGCTCAGCCACGCCGTGAGCAGCGCCTTGCCCTGCCCCATGATCAGCCGGACGTGGATCACGATGAGGTACACGATCCACGTAATGAGGGCCCACGTCTCCTTCGGGTCCCACGCCCACCAGCGGCCCCACGAGTGATCGGCCCACCACGCGCCGAGCAGAATGCCAACGCCGAGCGTCCAGAAGGCAAGCTGCAGCGCGGTCATCTGCGCCTTGTCCAGGTCGTCGAGCGTGCGCGCGAGCGTCGTGTCCTTCGCGACCGATGCCTCGCCGTGGAGTGCGACCGCCACCGCCTCGCGCGCTGACTGACGCCGGCTCATGAGCGACACGAGCAGGTAGAACACACTGCACAGGAAGCCCACCGTAATGAGCCCGTAGCTCACCAGCACGATGGTCACGTGGTACTTCAGGAGCACGCTCGTGTTCAGGATGGCCGCCTCGCGGCCGATCGTTTGACCGGGGATCGCCGTCTGCGTCGCCGCGATGAGCACAAGGAAGCCAACGCCCGCCGCCGCCGCGCCGAACAGCCACTGCCGCTTCACGAGCATGAGCCCGACGGCCACGACCGCCGCGAACAGGCTCAATCCCACCATTGACTCGAACTGATTCTGGATCGCGAACCGCTCGGCCACAAGGCACCGCAGCGTGAATCCGATCGCGTGCAGCAGCACAGCGCCGACCAGGAGGCCCACGCCCGCACCGATGAGCCAGCGTCGCCCGGTGCCGAACGCCAGCACGAGCGCGAGGAAGCTCAGGCCATAGGCCCACATGCCGATGTCGAAGAAGTCGCCGTTGTTGTACGCCAGCTCCATCCGCGCGCGACTCACCGGGTGCGTCTGCGGATTGATCGCAGCAAGCTCGCGCGAAAGATCGGCGATGGCGGCATTGGCGGCGTCCGCGTCAAGATCGCGCCACGCACGACCAAGCTCCATCGCCGCGACACGGGCCGGATGGCTCTCGGGCAGGTCCTCGATGTGCACCCACTGCTGCTCGTTGGTCTCTGGGGCGACCACACGGAGCATCGCCCCAGCCCCGGCCGCCACGCGAAGGGCGTTGTCGGCCTCGCCCAACGACCGACGCACTGGCTCAAGGTGCCCGTAACGCTCGAAGATCGGCTGGGCGAGCGTTTCCACCATGATCGGGCTGACGCGTGTCATTCGCAGCCACAGGTCGCGGCGGTCGGGGTCGTTTGGGAATGCCGCGTCGAGAAAGTACTCGCGTACCGGAAGGTAGTCGATCGCGATCAGGGGCCTGTCCGCGTAGTGCACGGGATCGATCGAAAGATCGAGCAGCACGAACAGCGGGTCGAACCGTGCCTTGTCGAATCGCTCAGGATCGGCAAGAGCGTACCGATCCTCCCCGGCAGACAGCGGTGTTGCGCCATCGGCCAGCACGAGGTCCTCGAACCGCTCGCGACCGGTCAGCGTTCGCATCATCTCCAGCGCGAGCGTGTCGAGGATCTTGACGCGGCCGTTGTGGAACACAGCCGTCACGCGGAGCGGTCCGAGGTTGACCGCCGATGCGAACGCGGCCTTTTCCTCCGGCGTCCGGTCGACGCGTTGACGGATGCTCAGCGGCTGACCAAACGGCGCATCGTGGCCATGCGCATCGACATCCGCGCTCGCCTCGGGATGCTGGTTGCCCGCGGGCTCGAGTTGCCCAAGGGCCGAGCACGTGACGAGCAGCGTAACCAAGATTGCCAGGACCACGCGGGTCATGCCGTCTCCTTCTGCAGCGACGTCTCCAACGTCGGCTCAATCTTCTCACGGCGGCGCGCCGCGTGCTCGGCGGCCAGCTTCTCCTTGCGACGCTTGAGCATCCACGGCTTGACATAGAACGCCCAAGGCACGCCGACCCCCATCAAGACACCACCGAGCGCAATCACGTGGATGCCTGGGTTGTTGCCCACGTGCAGGATCGTGAACTGGGCGTAGGGCTCGGGAATCACGCCCTCGTCTGCCAGCGCCTGCGTGCGCTCCCAGCCCTGGGCGTCCCACCCAGCCTGGGCGAACTTGAACTGTGCCGGATCGAGCCGAGACCCGACGAATCCCAGCACGTTGGCAACAATGCCACGCTCGTCACTCCATACGAACGGCGCGCGAAGGGGCGCATTCAATTGGGTCTTGCGGGTGTACGGCTCGAACCACTGATTCGTCCCGCTTGGCTCCACGTGGATAGTCGACCGGTAGTCGCGCGGGGCGCCTCGGTGGTCGTACGCAACCATCTCGAAACCGACCATGCGGATCTGGAATCCCGGCAGCGAACGTCGAGCACGCGCGAAAGCCAGCCGGATGCTTCGTCCGTCGGGCAACTCGAGGCGCGTCGCTTCCTCCTGACCGACGTTCAGGTACTTCATGAACGGCAGCCACACGACTCGGGACCAGTCGCCCAGCGAGACCTCGACGGCCACCATCGCCCGATCGTGCGTGCCAATAAATTCTCCCTCTCGATCGATCTCGGGCACCGGGATCGGCCGCTCGACCTCCACCGCGTGCGGCCACGACTCACTCCGTCGCAAGCCCAGGCCTTGGACGATCTCGAATCGCTCGCCGATTGGTGCGTCTTCGAGCACGCGCACCGTGTTGCCCGGCTGGCGGATCGCCACCCGAGTGCGCCCATCGCCGCGGTCGTCGAAGATGACGTGCAGCCCCGTGAGGTCGAGGTATCGCACGCGGACCAGCGTGTCGTCGGCATTCTCACGATTCGGGCGACCGTCGGCTTGATCCCCTTCCCGCTCTCCTTCACGCAGGTCCTGGCTGATCTCGGGGAAGCGGCTGTAGACCCAACGCGTGATCTCGTCGTCGTTACTGGTGATCTTGACGATCGCAACGCTACTGGTCGATTCCTCAAAGCCCGGCGTGATGATCGGGAACGGCGGCTCGGGCAGCAGCTGCTCGACCTCGAAGCCAAGCCCGCCCCACTCGAAGGCCAACCCTTCAGTCACCGGAACGATCGTCGGCGTCTGCTCGCCCGGCATGGTGATGGCTAGCGCATGGCGAGCGGCCGACGGCGCGGGGGCGGTCACTTCTCTCCAGGTTTGCTCATCGAGGCCCTTGCGATACTCGATCGCGATGAACGGCAGCTGCGACACTCGCAGCCGCGGAAGATTGGGTACGAAGTAGAAGCGGAACAGCGGGCGATCGCTCGGGACCAGCTCGCCCTCAGGCGTCACGTCGCTGAAGAATTCGACGAAGTGCACCGGATTGGCGTCGGCATCAATTGCAGCCGCGGGCGTCCAGTCCGTGCGTGCATCGGCATACGGCGCGTAGCCAATGATGCGCAATCCCACGTCGGGATCGCTTACGCCGGTGAGTGTCTGCGGCACGGCAACATCCAGCGTGCGATCCGGCACCTCGAGCGGCCGGATGACCTCCGCGGTTTCGAGCGCACTCTCGCCAAGACCCGCGCGAAGGTCGTACGCGTTGTACCGCGGTACCCCGCTGAGCAAGCGCTGGTCCCAACCGCGGCCCTGGCTGACCCAGAGCGCGACCTGGCCCCGGTCGTAGAACCCAGCCTGCGGCGGCCCATCGGACGGCATGCCATCGCGACCGGTCGGGCCCGCGAGAAGCAGCACATCACCCTCGAGCTTCATCGAACCGTAGTAGATGCTGCCAAGCCCGAGCAGGATGATGCCCGTGTGAACCGTCAGCACGCCGAGGTTTGGCAAGTTGAAGGCGATGCGCCGCACCGTGCTCACGATCATCGTCAGCACGAAGAGCACGAGCACCACCCGCAGCGGCCACCACGAGTAGAACTCAAGCTCGGTCATCTCGAAGAACGGCAGGCGGCGCACCGTCACGTCGGCGTACTGGTCCGAAACCGAGCCGAGCACGCGGAAGCCCTCGCCGGTCGCCGGCTCGTATCTGAGCATCGGCCACGCGAGGTGGTACCACCCCACCATCGCGATGCCGGAGCCGACAAGCAGCGCCGAGAGCATAAAGAAGAACCGCCACCCGCGTTCGCTACCACGCGTGGCGAGCCTCGTGCCCACCATGAGCGGCGCAGCAAGGAGCGCCATCGCGAGAATCAGCGTGAGCCCGTAGACCGCCCACGTCAGGCCATCGACCAGCAGCCCAACCGGGAGGCTCGCCAGCGCACCGTAGATCGCGACAATCACCAGCAAGCCCACGCCGAACAGCACGCTGCTGAAGAGCCGCAGCACTAGACGAACGGGCGTCAGCACTCCTGTCAGGTGCTCGTCGTCCCATCGCTTGACCTGCTGCCATTTGCGACTCATTGCGACTCCTGGGCCCGTCGGATGGTAGGTTCGAGACCCCGGGATCATTCCTGCGAAGCCGGAAAAACTCTCCCGCTACAGGAACGCGATTGGGCCCAGGGATGCCACCAACCCAAGTCCGGCTTCACCCGAACCGCACGTGACCGCAATGAGCCCCAGCACCTCGGACTCCGCTTGCAACACCTGCTCAGGCAAGCCCAGCACCATTGGAGCATGGCGGTACAGCATTTCGAGTATGTCAGATGAGTCAGCGCCGTCGCGTTCGAGGAGCAATCGCGCCTCATCGAGAACGCAAATGCCGCGGTCCGCGACATCTGTGGAAGGTAGGTTGATCACCGAATCGGTCCCCAGCGCCACGGGAACGCCCGCTCGCAGGAGCTCTTGGTAGCGGTGCGCCCCGAACGCCTCGGGCGCGCCAAAGTACGTCGATGCCCTGGGGCAATACGCGGCGCGGGCCCCGATGCGGGCAAGACAGTCGATGTCGGCGTCGTCCAGGTCGTTCAAGTGGACGGTCAAGGCCCCATCGAGCACGGGTGCGGTGAACTCGACAGGGCTCTTGCCCGAGCCGAATTGGGCGGCGATCTCGGGGGTCCACTGCCCGAGACCCTCGAGGAAGTGGCGGATGGGCCCAGTCGCCTCGGCGATCATCGCGCGCTCCGACAGGCTTTCGGCGAGGTGGGTGCAGATCGGGAGCCCGGCCTCGCGTGCCCGGGCATATCCGCCTAGCGAGACTGAGTAGGGTGCGTGCGGGCTCAGTCCCAGTTGGACCGTGTCTGGTTGAACGCCGGCGGCTCGCTCCAACGCGGCATCGACCCCGGGTGAACCGTCCACGGATAGCCCGAAGAACTCGAGAAATGAGACACCTGACATCTCGGCCTCATCCAGCACGCGGGCGGGTGCGATCGAGGGTGCCCCGTTCACCGATCCGGCGATGTCTCCCACAGCAACCGTGCCGCCCCTGAGCAGCAAGTCGACACCCTGGAGCACGCTGGCGGCGATCGCCCCTTCGTCCGCGAGCCGCCCGCGGCGCACCATGTCGATCCACGCAGCGAAGCCCCCCTCGCCCATCGGCTGGGGACCGATGTGCGTGAGGTCGAGATGGGCGTGGGCGTTGACCAGGGCTGGGGCGAGGATTCGATCGGGCAGGTCGAGATGCTCGGCCGAAGCCCACGCCGGGTGGGCACGAACATCGGCTCGGGTCCCAATGGCCAGCACGCGCCGGGCCCGCGTGCCTGTCGTTTGTACGAGCAGGCTGTCGCTTGCGCGCACCGTGCCGCGAGCGTCGGCAATTCCTGCGCATCGCACCGAGAAAACACGCCCGGACTCACCCGAGGCGGCATATCGTGATTGCGCAGTTTTCGCGGGGTCGGTGGAGGAACCACGCTTCGCGTCTGCGTCGTCGCTTGTGTGATGGGCTTCGTGCATGCACTCCGATAGTACGAACGGCGCGCATCGCCCACGCACGCAATCGCCCGGAATGGACCGGGCACGCACCCGCCGCGACGCGGGACCGATCGACCGGGCCACACGGCCGGTACAAGCACGGAGGATCCAGATGACCGGCAGTTCGAAGACCATCACCCGTTCGCTCGCCCTGCTCACCCTGGGCAGCATCGCCCTTTCAACCCTCGGCGGCTGCGTGAGCCAGAGCCGCTTCGACGCGGCCGAGCGTGACAACCGCCTCCTGCGCGACCAGCTGGCCCAGCTTGAGCAGCAGAGCGGCAGCTATGACGGCCAGCTCGCCAACGAGCGCCGCCTACGTCAGCAGGCAGAGGCCGCTGCCGCGCAGGCTAACCAGGCCCTCGCGGGCGCCCAGGACAACCTGACCGAGATGGAGCGTCGGCTCCGAGAGCTCGGCGAGCAGGTCGACAGCGTGGCCCTCATGGGCCTCGACCGCCGCACCGACCAGGCCCTGCGCGACCTGGCCCGCAAGTACGCCGGCCGCATCGTGTATGACCCGGATCGTGGCATGCTGCGGTTCAGCAGCGATCTGACGTTCGCCAGCGGCAGCGATGCCGTGACCGCAGAAGGCCAGCAGAGCCTGGGCGACCTGGCCGAGATCCTCAAGGCCCCGGAAGCCACCGGCTACGAGCTCGAGATCATCGGCCACACCGACAGCGAGCGCATCAGCCCGAGCACGGCGCAGCGCCACCCGACCAACATGCACCTGAGCGCTCACCGCGCCATCTCGGTGCGACGCCAGCTCGTGAACATGGGCCTGCCAGCGAGCCAGATCCAGGCCAGCGGCTGGGGCGAGCATCGCCCGCTCGTGCCCAACAGTTCGACGGGTGGCACGCCGCAGAACCGCCGCGTGGAGATCTTTATCCGCCAAAGCACCGGAACCGGCAGCAGCGGATTCGTCTCCGTGCCCAGCACGATCGATGCTCCCATCGACGACGCCCGCGGCACGAGCGGCCGTGGCCCGATCGATAAGTAAACGATTGGTGTCCTAGAACTCGCAAGCCCGGGTGTGAGCCCGGGTTTTTTCGTGTGAAGCGCGACCGGCGCCTACGCGGCCATCCACGTCTCGGTCACGCCTTCGTACTCGAACTCTGCCTGGCCCATCGCATCCTGGAGCGTGTCGTGATAGGTATCCGTCACCGAGTTCCACTCTTCATAGCAACCAAACAGGTAGTACGCCGACTCAGCTTCATACTGGCAGATCGCTAGCCCGGCTGCGGGCCCCTGGGTTGAGCCGCCGACGATGTGTGCACATGCGCCTGTGAAACGGTGCCGGCCATCGATGCGCGTCCAGCGGACGACGCGCGCTCCGTCGATCGACTCGGGTGGTCGGTCCATGCGGAATGCTGGACAGTGAGCATGGGCGTTTCAAGCCTGCGCGCTTGCCCGGGCTTAGACTCGCTCCGCACTCTTTCCCCCTGCGGAGGCCCTTCCATGACCACCCTACTGCCCGTCCACACCGACGACCGCGGCACACCGATCCTCGTCGTCGAGCTCACACAGGACGCCCCTGTCGTCGTGCTCGACCGCCCGTTGCTCGAGGCCCTCGATGCCACGCTCTCCGGCCTCGACCTCGACGGCGTCGCGGGCGTCGTGCTTGCCAGTGCTTCGGAGAAGGTGTTCGTGGCGGGGGCTGATCTCAAGGCCGTGCGCGATCTCTCCGATGCCGATTTGCACGCGTACCTCGAGTTTGGAGCGTCGGTCTTCGCGAGGTTCCACCAGATGCCCGTGTGGACCGCCGCCGCGATCAACGGCGCTGCGCTGGGCGGCGGGCTCGAGCTGGCCATGCACTGCGACGGGCTGATCGGCGCGCCCGGCGCGAAGCCCTACCCCGTAGGCCTGCCCGAGGCCGGGCTGGCCATCTGCCCCGGATGGGGCGGCACGAACCTTCTGCCCGCACGCATCGACGCCGCGAAGGCGATCCAGCTCACCGCTGCCGGCACGCCGATGCCCTACCCCGACGCCGCCGACGCGGGCATGTTCGATCTCATCGCCCAGGAGGCGAGCGGCCTGCGACAGCTGGCCGCCGACTGGATCCGCGGCCAAGGCCCCGCGCCAACGCGGGACGGCGCGCCGCTGAAGTGGATCGGCCGCACGCCCGAGCCCGTGCGACAAACGCTCGAGACGGTTGCGGGCGAACTCGGTGAATCGGGCCCGGCACACGCCGTCGCCGACGCCGTGCGCGCCGGCCTCGAGAACGGCTGGCAAGCCTCGCTGCAGTGTGAGCGCGACCACCTCGTGCGGTTGCGCCACGAAGAGGCGGGCAAGGCGGCCATTGAGAAGTTCTTCAACAAGGGCAAGTAAGAATCGACGGAAAGGGAGGGGCACAGCATGCGCTCGCGATCTCTGGTTTGGACGACGGCTTTGATGCTGTTTGGCCACGCGTCGCTCGCGGTTGCGCAATCTGAACGGCCGGAAGCTCCCGAAGCTGCACCGCCGACGAAGCAAGAGTCGCGCACCGCCCCGCCCCCCGAGGTCGACGCAATGGTGCGTCGCGCCTCGGCGGCGCTCGAAGAGATCGGCAGGTTGGAAGACCGAGCCGAACGCGTCCGCCGCGCTTCGGCCATCCTCGCGCAGCTCCGCCCGCACCTGGGCGATTTGTCGTGGCCTGACGCGGCCGCCTCCGAGCTGTGGCAGGCGGCCGGCTGGGCGGTGGTGCACGCGAAGAACGAGGAACTTGCGCCCCTCGCCGCCGCCATGCTCACCCGCATGGCCCAGCCGTCAGGCGAGCCCGAAGTCGATGCCGACACACGGGCGCAGCGTCTGGTCTCGCTCGAATTGTCGGCGCGCCTCATGGCCATGACCGGCCGCGACGCCGTCCTCTGGCAGTCCGAATCTCGCGATGTCGTCCGCCAGGAATACGCCGACGCGCACGCCGGTGACGTGGATCAGATGGTCAACCTAGCCCTCTCGTACGACGATGGGTTGGGCGTGCCACTCGCCGACAAGGCCGCCGTTCGTTGGTATCGCAAGGCCGCCAACTTGGGCGACGCCCACGCCATGTACTGCCTTGGCATCATGTACGACATGGGCGAGGGCGTCGAGCAGGACTACGCGGCCGGGGCGGTGTGGTACCGCAAGGCCTCCAACCTTGGGCACGCCGCAGCGATGTTCAACCTGGGCGACTGCTACAAGATCGGCGAGGGTGTGGAGGAAGACGAGGCACGCGCCGTCGAGTGGTTCCGCCGCTCGGCTGATCGAGGCGACCCCGACGCCATGTACGAGCTTGGCATCGCGTACGACTTCGGCGAAGGCGTCGAGCAAGACCACGCCGAGGCCGTGTCTTGGTACCGCCGAGCGGCCGAGCTTCACCACCAGGGTGCGATGTACAACCTTGGAGTCGCCTTCGACCGGGGCGAGGGCGTGGAGCGAGACCGGGCCGAAGCGGCCCGGTGGTACAGACGGGCCGCGGACCGAGGGCACGCCGACGCCGCGTTCAACCTTGGCATGTGCTACGAGCATGGCGAGGGTGTGGAACGCTCTATCGAATCGGCCATCGAGTGGTACCAGCGCGCCGCCCAGTTGGGCGATGAGATGGCCGAGCAACAACTGCGGGACCTCGGTGTCGATCCGAGTTAGGTAACGCCAGGTGCGTCGCGGCCGCTCTAATGGCATCGCGATCGGATGTTGCTCCTGAAGGCCCGCCAAGCGCATCGCCGCCCCCACTTCACCCAGCCCCCTTGCCCGAATCGGGATGCACCATGCAGTTTGCATTGCATGAAGCGGGCCGTTCTGTTATGCTGGCCGCCGGAGGGCCATCATGCCACGAACCTGCTCACTCGCTGTTCTCGCCGGGGCGCTGGGACTGCTTGCCGTCGTGGTCCCCAACGGTTTGTCCTCTCCTGCCTCGGCCCAGACCGTTGGATGGTGGACCTTCGAGGAGGGGGTGATCGGCCAGCGGCCTGCCGCGGGACCGAGCGTGCTGGACATCAGCGGCAATGGGTTCCATGGCACGCCATCGGGCGAAGCGACTTACGCAACCGGCGAAGTTTCGGCCGTGGCGCTCAGGCTACCCGACCAACGTGGCGTGGTGCACGTACCCGACAATCCGTTGTTCGAACTTCAGACAGGATTTACGCTCGAGGCATACGTCCGAGTCGACGCCCTCGGCAGTGTGTGCTGCGACATCCGACCCTTGTTGTTTCGAGGTGACCGGCGCGCCGGGCTCGATCCGTGGTTTCTCGGAGTGAACAACGATGGCGGGCTCACGCTGCAAATCCACGATGGCACAACGCAGTTTACGCTTCGTTCGGACGTACCAATCGGGCTCGGCGAATGGGCTCATGTCGCGGGGACATTCGACGCCAGCACCGGTCGGATGCGGCTCTACATCGATGGGCTCCAGGTGGCCCAGAGCACCGGCTTCGTTAGCCCACCGATGGCCGAACTCGATCCCACACGATCCCCCGGCGTGGCGATTGCCAATGCGAACTCGGCTACTCAAGGCGTCCGAGGCGCTGTCGATTCTGCTCGAGTTACTGCACGCGCGTTAGGGCCGGCCGACATGCTGCCGCCAGCGGCTGATTGCAGACCAGACCTGGATCGTGACGGAGCCCTGACCGTATTCGATTTCCTGGCATTCCAGAACGCCTTCGACGCGGCAGCGCCTATTGCCGACTTCGACGGCGACGGTGCCTTGACGATCTTCGATTTCCTCTCGTTCCAGAACGCGTTCGACGCCGGTTGCCCGTAGCAGATGTGCGGCGACGCGGCAGATTTGGGCGGTGTGCACCTACCTGCGCCACTTCCGAGCAAGACGGCGAGGCCGCTGCCCGCGGGCGTGCCGTGCTACCAGTGCGAGTACGAGCTCGCCGGGCTCTTGCCGGGCGGCGTGTGCCCCGAGTGCGGGCTGGCGATCTCGGCGAGCTGGCCGCGCACCACAGCCTGCGGCGAGGCGCGGCATCGGGCTCACCGCGCTCGCGGACGCATCCGGCTCGTGCTCGCGACCATGATCATGCTGTTCGTCCTGAACGCCTCGGTCGTGCTCGCGGCCTGCGGCGCCGTCGTGAACGCGGTCGGCCAGCACGCGCAGGGAACCTTCGAGAACGGCGAGGGGGCCATCGTCGCCGGCACCATGCTCGCGCTCTTCGCGGGGCTCGCCTATGCGACGATGGTCGCCATCGTGGCCGCCACGCCGCGGCTCGCCGGCGAACGCGCACGCCTGGCCGCGCGCGTGGGCGGGCCCATGATGGTCGCCGGGCTGGTCGCGGTCGTTCCCGGCGCGTTCATGGGCCTGGACTTCCTTCTCTTGGCGGGCATGCTCGCGATGCTTGTTGGCAACGCGCTGTGCATCGTCGGAATGCTGGGCATCTGCGGCGAAGCGCTCGCACGGGTCGGCCGGCCGCGTCCGCGCCGGTGGCTCGTAGTCTCGCTGGCAGCGGTGTTCATCCTCTTCCCCGTCGTGGCCACACTCGCATCCACGCGCACCGTCGCCGGCGCGTGCGTCTCGCTCGGGGCCGTGCTCATCATGGCCGGCGCATCTGCGATCCTCGTGTGGCAGGCGATCCGCGGCGTGCGGGCGGTCGAATTCGAGATCGGCCAAGCCGGCCAGCCCGCGACCGGTTGAGGCAGCGCAGCGCTGCCCAACAATGACGCGATGGCCGACCAAGATCGCCAGCACGAGGACACCATCCCATCGGGCGTCGCCTGCGCCGGGTGCGGGTACGACCTGGCCGGCCTGCCGCGCGGTGGCGTGTGCCCCGAGTGCGGGCTTGATGTCCCTGCGAGTTGGCCGGTGTGGGATCTGCGCCAGTGCGCGAAGCCGTATGTCGAGCACGTGCACGACGAGATGCGGATGCTCCATTGGGCGACGCTCACGGCCTGGATGGTGCTCTCGACAGCGGCGATCTCGGGCATCGACGCGGCGGTCGGGTGGCGCGGCGGCAACGCGGTGGTTATCGCGATGGTCTTTGGACTGGTCTCGATCCTCGGACTCGTGCCGTTGTCCCTGTTTGTCGCGTACGCCTGGAGTTCACTCGGTCGCCACCCCAATGGCGGGCGCAGCCCTGGGGCCGCCGAGCGGCGCCGGCTCCGATGGAGCGCGGGCATCGGCGCTACCGGGCTAGTCATGGCCATCGCGTTCATCGCGACAGCCTTCGCCACGGGTGACCACCTCGGCCAGGCGTACGTCGCGACGACCACGGCCCTGTCGCTGGGTGGCCTGGGCTGGGCGTCTGTCGAGGCGATGGGCTACGCGCAGCTCACGCTGCGGCGCGCCGGCGCTCAGACAGGTCGACACGGGCTTCTGCTGGGCTGGGGATTCGCCTTGATCATGCTGGCAATCGTCACGACGGGATGGATCTTCGTCGATCTTGGCCGGCCACTGCTGCTGGCCGCAGCATCGGGGGCACTTCTTGGGCCGGCGACGGCGCTGGCCGTGCGCGTGGCCCGGGCGATGGCGGTGGTCGACGTCATGGCGGCCGATAAAACGGCCTCAGACACGCCCTGAGCCCGTTCGTGGGTGCTTCCCCCCACCGCACGGTGGCCTTCCGAAACCAAATCACGGACGCTCGCCCGGGGTCGATTTGCCTTCAATAATGGGTTCCAGATACGCACGCACCGCTGCGGGCAGAGGCGTCGGGTCCGGTTGGCCCGATGCCCGGAGGCATCCGTTCGGACGCCCACCGCGACCTGCCCAGCGCCGCGACGAAAGGAACTGTTCCCATGGCCGACCTGAAGCAGATGAAGGGCGTTTCCGAGGCCGACCGCAAGCTGCTCGAGGAAGCCGAGGAGTTGCTGGGCGCCGAGCCCGAGTCGATGGGCTTCGCGAAGAACCTCTTCTGGGGTCGCTTCCGCGAGGACCTCATGCTGCCCTACCCGCAGCCGTCGGCCGACGCGAAGAAGGAGTGCGACGAGCTCGTCGAGAAGCTCGAGCACTACCTGCGGACCGAGCACCCCAGCATCATGATCGACCAGGAGCAGGAGATCCCCCGCTGGGTGATCGACCGCCTCTTCGACCTGGGTGTCCTGGGCATGACCATCCCCAAGGAGTACGGCGGCCTGGGCATGGGCATCACCGCGTACAACCGCGTGCTCGAGACCATCGGCAAGTACTGCGGCAGCACCGCCGTGCTCGTCAGCGCCCACCAGTCGATCGGCTGCAAGGCCGTCATGCTCTTCGGCACCGAGGAGCAGAAGGCCAAGTGGCTGCCCAAGCTCGCCAAGGAGTGGGTCAGCGCGTTCTGCCTGAGCGAGCCCAACGTCGGTTGTGATGCCGGCGGCCAGGAGACCCGCTGCGAGGTCTCCGAGGACGGCGAGTACTACATCCTCAACGGCGAGAAGAAGTGGGCGACGTCGGGCGCCATCGCCGGCCTGTTCACCGTCATGTGCAAGCAGAACATCGACGGCAAGGAAAAGGTGACGGCCCTCGTCTGCCATCCGGACATGCCGGGCATCGATATCTACTCCAAGAACCGCAGTAAGTGCGGCATCCGCGGCACCTGGCAGGCCCGCATCCGCTTCAAGGACGTCAAGGTCCCCAAGGCCAACCTGATGCACAAGGAAGGCCGCGGCCTGAACGTCGCGCTCACCTGCCTGAACTACGGGCGATGCACGCTGAGCGCTGGCATGCTCGGCGGCGCGAAGCGTGCAATGGACCAGGCCATCCGCTGGAGCCAGACGCGATACCAGTTCAAGGCCCCGCTGGCCGACAAGGATCTCGTGAAGCAGCGCATCGCCCACATGGCGGCGCTGACCTACGCCATGGACTCGGTGCTCTACATGACCACCGGCATGCTCGACCGCCACGACGAGGACATCATGGTCGAGACGGCCATCTGCAAGGTGTTCTGCTCGGAGATGGGCTGGCGCGCCGTGAACGACGCCGTCCAGATCATGGGCGGCGAGAGCTACATGACCGAGAACGAGGTCGAGCGGATCTTCCGCGACAGCCGCATCAACACCATTGTGGAAGGCTCCAACGACCTGATGTGGTCGTTCATCTTCGGCTACGGTGGTAAGCAGCTGGGCGAGGCCATGCTGGGCGTGAAGCTCAAGGTTGACTGGGACAAGGACGAGAGCTTCGGCCAGAACTTGTCTCGGATCGTTCCCAACATCATCCAGCCCAAGATCATCAAGGCTGCCGTGCCGCTGGGCCTGCAGGTGTTCTTCGGGATCCGCCCCAAGGCCCCGAGCATCACCAAGGTGCACGCGAGCCTGCGGCCGCAGGCCGACCGCCTGGCCAAGCTCATCCGCGAGCACAGCCACCAGTTTAAGATCACGTCCAAGCGGTACGACGCCGAGCTCGTCAGCCGGCAGGTGCCCCAGGCGCGTCTGGCGCTCAACGCCATCTACCTGCACGCCTTCGGCTGCACGCTCAGCCGGCTGGACAAGGACATCCGTGACGGTCAGAGCGGCCCGGAGATGGAGCGCAACAAGGCCGCGGCGATGCACTTCTTCGATCTGGCCGAGACCTGGATCCAGGCGAACTGGCGCGAGCTCTACGAGAACGCGGACGACACGCTCTTTAAGGCCGCCGACGCCGCGTTGGCACACAACGCGACGATGCCTGCGGAGAAGTTCATCATCCCCGAACGCACGCCGACCGACCAGAAGGGCCAGGGTCGCAGCGTCAACCAAGACGCCATCAAGCAGTTCCCCGGCGACAACGCCGCACAGAAGATCGGCCTGGAAGCCCACGCGGGCGCGGCCAGCTAGTTCATCGGATTCCGTTTTGAGGGCCGCCTACCGATCGGGTCGGCGGCCCCTATCATGTTCCTTCGGGGACTCTCCCGATCGCCATCGGCCGGGCGCAGACTCGTGCCAACCCCCACTGGTCCGTCGCACCGGCCCGGTGCACCTGGGGGCCGACGGCTATCGTGCGCTCCCTGCCGCAGTGACCACCCCGCGGAGCCCTTTGGCCTCGCGCAGACAGGAGCCGACCCATGCCACGCAAGGTCGCCTACAAGACGCAGATCGAGCACCTGCAGATTCTCGATGAGAACGGCAAGCTCGACGCCAAGCTGGCCAAGGAGCAGGGCAAGAACCTGCTCAGCGACGAGCAGGTCCAGCAGTCGTACGAGCACATGACCATCTGCCGCCAGTACGACGAGGTGGCGTTCAAGCTGCAGCGTTCGGGCCGCATGGGCACGTTCCCGCAGAACAAGGGCCAGGAAGCCGTGGCCATCGGCAGCGCCCTGGCCGCACGTAAGGGCCAGGACTGGCTCGTCTCGGCCTATCGCGAGAACGCGGCGCTCTTCATGCACGGCCTGCCCATGCACTACGTGCTGAACTACTGGATGGGCGACGAGCGTGGAAGCAAGATCCCCGAGGGGGTGAAGATCACGCCGTTGAGCGTCCCCATCGGCACGCACATGCTGCACGCCACGGGCATTGCTTGGGCGAGCAAGATCCGCAAGGAGGACAGCGTCGCGCTGACCTACTTCGGTGACGGTGCAACGAGCGAAGGCGACTTCCACGAGGCGGCCAATTTCGCCGGCGTGCTCAAAGTTCCGTGCATCTTCATCTGCCAGAACAACTCATGGGCCATCAGCGTGCCTCGCGAGAAGCAGACGGCGTCGGAAACGTTCGCCCAGAAGGCCCTCGCGTACGGCATCCCGACGACCCAGGTTGATGGCAACGACCTCTTCGCGATGTACGCCGTGACGCGCGAGGCCCACGAGCGCGCACGCAAGGGCCAGGGGCCGTCGTTCATCGAAGCAGTGACGTATCGCCTGGCCGACCACACCACCGCAGACGACGCGTCACGCTATCGCGACCCCAAGGACCTGGACGCGTGGAAGGCCAAGGACCCACTCATCCGCCTGCGGAAGTACCTCGAGAACAAGGACCTGTGGAGCGACGAGCAGCAAGAGGCGCTCGAGGCAAAGGCAAAGGCGATCGTGCAGGAGGTCGTGAAGACCGCAGAAGAGATGCCCAAGCCCGACATCAGCGACATCTTCGACTACACGTTCGAGGAACTCCCAGAGAGCCTGCGTGTGCAGCGCGACACGATGCGGACGACCTCGCTTGGACAGGATCCCGAGCAGGCCGGTCTGGGCGCTCGGGCAGCGCACTAACACGGACTACGAGAGGACTACTGAACTATGGCTGAACTCAACCTCGTCCAGGCCATCAACCTCGCCCTTGCCCAAGAGATGGAGCGCGACGATCGCGTCATGGTCTTGGGCGAAGACGTCGGCCTCAACGGCGGCGTGTTCCGAGTGACCGACGGCCTGCAGAAGCGCTTCGGCGAAGACCGCGTCGTCGATACGCCGCTCGCCGAGTCGGGAATCCTGGGCACGTCCATCGGCCTGGCCATCAACGGAATGCGACCGGTTCCCGAGATCCAGTTCGAGGGCTTCCTCGGGCCGGCCTATGACCAGATCGTGCACCACGCCGGGCGTATGCGCACGCGTACGCGTGGAGCCGTCACGGTTCCGCTGACAGTGCGCGTCCCCGTCGGCGGCGGCATCCACGCGCCCGAGTTGCACAGCGACAGCCCCGAGGCGATCTACAGCCACCACGTTGGCCTGAAGGTCGTCATGCCCAGCACGCCGTACGACGCGAAGGGCCTGCTGCTGGCATCGATCCGCGATCCCGATCCGGTGATGTTCTTCGAGCCCAAGCGCGTGTACCGCAGCTACAAGGAACAGGTCCCCGAAGACGACTACATCGTCGAGATCGGTAAGGCCAAGGTTGTCAGCGAAGGCGAGGACGTCACCGTCATCACCTGGGGCGCGACAGTGTTCCAGGCGCTCGCGGCCCTCGACGAGTTACCCGAGGATGTCAGCGTTGAGCTCATCGACATGCGCACCATCTACCCGATGGACGAGGACACGATCGTCGAGAGCGTCATGAAGACCGGCCGCTGCGTCATCGCTCATGAGGCCCCGCGCACAGCCGGCATGGGCGCCGAGATCGCAACCATCCTGCAAGAGAAGTGCTTTCTTCACTTGGAGGCACCCGTGCAGCGCGTCACCGGCTTCGACACCGTCATGCCGTATTACAAGCTCGAGAACCACTACCTGCCCGAGGCGCCCCGCATTAAGGAAGCCATCGAGCAGGTGCTCGCCTACTAGTTCCAGCCCAGCGACCTCCGCCCATCGCCACGAGCCCACAGAGGATTCCCATGGCCGGCAAAGTTTCCAGCGATCCCAACATCTTCCTCCTCCCGGACATCGGTGAGGGCCTGCAAGAGGCCGAGGTCATCAAGTGGCTCGTCAAGGAGGGCGACACCGTCGAGGAGCAGCAGTCCCTCGCCGAAGTCGAGACCGACAAGGCGTTGACCGAGATCCCCTCGCCGCGAGCGGGCACGATCAAGACCCTGCACGGCAAGGACGGCGACGTGATGAAGGTCGGCGAGCCCTTTGTGAGCTACGAGGGCGCCGGCAGCGCCGCGCCCGCCAAGAGCGCGTCAAAGCCCAAGGCAGACAACGGCGCGGCGACGGCGGCTCCCGCGAAGCGCGAGGACGATGGCACCGTCGTCGGCAAGATGAGCGCCGATACGCCCGGCCTCACACGGCAAGAGGGCAAGGCCCTGGCCACCCCCGCCGTGCGTCGCAAGGCTCGCGAAATGGGCATCGACATCAACGCGGTCCCGGGTTCGGGCATCGGCGGCCGCGTACTCGAGAAGGACCTGAAGGCCTTCGCCGACTCAGGCGGGGCAACGCAGAAGTCTGCGCCCGCGCCCAGCGCGAATGCCGCCGCTGGCACGACGCGCAAGCCCATGCCGCGCCCGCAGGCCCAGCCGCAGCAGCAGTACCAACAGCAACCGCAGTACCAGCCACAGCCGCAAATGGGTTACGGCATGCCGCAGCAGCAGATGGGGATGCCGATTGGCATGCCCATGATGATGATGCCCGTGCCGATGATGATGCCCTGGGGCATGCCCGGCATGATGGGCGGCGGCGGTGTGCCGATGGCGCCGGGCTACGTGCCCGCGAGTGTGCGGCCGATTCCCGATCCCGCCCAGCAGTCCAAGGCTGGCTCGGGCAACGCGAGCACCGCATTCCGCGGCGTGCGCCGCACCATCGCCAGCAAGCTGCGCGAGAGCGTGGACACCGCCGTGCACTTCACCGTGATGGATGAGGCGGACGTGACCGACCTGGACGCGCTGCGCCGCCAGTTCGCCGAGGCTGGCACCAAGCTCAGCTTCCTTCCGTTTGTCGCGGCCGCGGTGTGCAAGGCCATCGCGCCGCGTGCAGGTGGTCGCTTCGGCGCGCTCAATGCGCGTGTTGAAGGCAGCGGCGATAGCCAGGAAATCGTCGAGCACCACGGCGTGCACCTCGGCATCGCCACCGACACCGACGCTGGCCTCATGGTGCCGGTCATCAAGAACGCCGACGCTCTCGACGTCGCGAGCATGAGCGACGCGATCGCCAACGCCGCCAACGGCGCGCGCACCCGCTCGGCCGCTCGCGAGGACCTGTCGGGCAGTACCTTCACGATCAGCAATGTCGGAAGCCACGCAGGCATGTTCGCCACGCCGGTGATCAACGCGCCTGAGGTTGGCATCCTCGCGGTGGGCAAGGTCTACGACGCGGTCGTGGTTCGCGACGGCCAGGCGGTCGTCGGCAAGAAGATGCCCTTGAGTCTGGCCTGCGACCACCGCGTCGTCGACGGTGCAACGGCGGCGCTGTGCCTGGCCGAGATCGTCAAGCTGCTGCAGGAACCTGGCTCGATCGGCTAGCGCCGAAGGGTGGAGGTCTGATCATCCATGGATGCTCCGCCCCCTACTGCCCCTCCGATAGAGCCTCGTGAGATTCCTGACCCGCGCGCCCGAAGCCTGCCAGTGACGGCGAAGACAATCGCGACGATCGACGTGGTGATCGGTGCGATGATGCTGCTGGTCATCTTTGACTCGCCGGATCTTGAGACAGTCCTGTCGTCGGTGTTCTTTATGTCATTCATCCCGCTGGGCGTCGGGGTGCTGCTACGCTCAAGCCTGGCGCGCGTCCTCTCGCGGATCGCGCACGGCCTTTTTGGCGTCATGATGATGGCAGGCCTGGTAGCCACGGCCATTGGCTTGCTTGGAAGTGGCGGCCAGGGCCAGCCAGTGTCCGGCGGCCTCATGATCAGCATGATCGTGTTCCTGACGGCGTGGATGCTGGGGCTCACCGCGTTTTTCGTGTGGGGATTCTTCGTGCTCGGGCGAAAGGACGTGCGCGACGCGTGCCGCCGGCCTGCCCGCTAGATCGGGGCCGCCGCGGTGTATGTCTCGCTGAATAGGCCTTCCCACCGCTCACCAAAGTTTCGCCGGATGCTCCGTTCGGCATCGTCGATGTCCTCGCGAGGATCGCCGATGCGCATGAGCGACCAATCGACAATGCCGACGGCGTCTCGATCAACGATCACATTCGGCAGCGCGTAGTCACCGTGGATCACGACATCGGTCGAGTCGCTTCGATCGCCGAAGGGGCAACCTTCAATCGGGAGTGCATGGATCGCTCGCAGAACGCTCGCGGCTAGGGTGATGGCTTTGCGCGGATCACCTGTGAATTCGTGCGCAGGCCGGCCAGATAGATGCGTGGCCATCGACACCTCCTGGTCACCAATCACACCTGCCCACAGGAGCGTCGGCGCCCCGGCTCGGTCCACGAGCCACGCGAGGCGCTCGGCCTCGGCCAGCACTTCGCTCCTGGCATTCTCGCCGCCGAGCGCTCCACCGCCGCGCTTGAGTACGCCCCATCGGCCATCGCGCAATCGAACGCGTTGGATCGTGTTGCCCACACGACCGATGGCGATCCGCGCCGCGGCATCTAGATCGGCCGCGTCTGCCAATGCGAGCAGGCCGGGCGGCCACGAGTTAGCGGACGTCATGCCCGCATCCCGAGCCTGGCGAGCCCGCACTCTGGGCACGCGGTCACGCCCTCTCCCAACTCGTACGCGCACGCCTGGCATAGGCCACGCCGCGCACGGCGTCGGAGCGTGTACCACCGCAGCAACACACGCGATACCAGCACGACGAGGGTGTACAGCATCGCATTGCCGAGCAGGCCGGGCCAAAGGGGCAAAAACGGGATCTTCCAGTCCCGCCCAGACATACTCAGGTTCCAGGCACCCCTCGTGAGTGATTGGTTGTCCTTGCTGGCAAACCAGTCCAGGCAGTAGGCCGACCGGAGCGGCCACCCCCTGCTGAGGCGAAACGCGGTCCCACCATGCGTGTCCATCAACGCTCGAATGCCCCGGGGTCGGGGGTCCGCCTCGCCCACGCGCACGCCGTCTTCAATGAGCTGCGCGATCTCGGCATCCGCGAGCCCGTAGTCCTCCATGACCACAAACATGAATGTCGAAGTTGGTGTCCTTCGGTCGTGCACCCGATACATCTCGCCGTCAAAGATCAGTGGCTCGGGGCTTCGCGACATGGGCGGCGGAGGGCCGATGAGATAATCGGCGATCAACGTCCCCGGCACGCTCCCCACCGCCAGCACAACGCCAACCACCAACGACACAACAACGAGCCGCCACGTGATCACACGTGGATGGCGCGGCATCTTCGAATCGCGGCGACGCATGGAGAACGGTAGCGAGCTTCGAAAACGATCCGTGGATGGCTAGCGGCGGCGACGCGAAACGGACAACGCGAGCGCGGCGGGCGCGAGCACGAGCGCCCCGGCGGGCGCTGGGACGATGGTGATCCGCGCCGCGCCCTCCGCGAAGTCGCCGAGCCTGGACTCCGATGTGGCGTCGTCCGCCCGCAGGTAGACATCGAACCGCGTCGTGTCGGTCGAGAGATCGATGAACAGCGGCTCGGCCCCGGCCAGGGGCGCGGTGTACGTCGCCTCCCAGAACGAGATCGGGTTGGAGGGCTCGCCGAGGATGCCAGCCGGGGGAAAGTGCAGTTGCGCGGCAAGGATGCCGTCCACGCCGTCGGCGCCCGGCCTTCCAACGCTCGTGCCCGCGCCGTCCATGGGCGCCACCAGCCGCCAGTCGGTCAGGCCCGCGAGCCCCTCGCTGGAGAACAGCGACGTGTTGATGCTGGCCATGGCGTAGAGGTCGGGATCGAAGTACGCCTCGAGCCGGATCGTCGTCGACTGGCCCAGCTCGAGCGTCGTGTCTTCCACGACGATGTTCACGCCGTTGCGCGCGGTCTGTGCGTGGGCGAAAGTGGCGACGGCCAGCAGCGTCGCAACGGCCGCTGCCGCGCGGCCCTGGCGCTTCGTGGACTGGATCCTGCTCGTCATGGCATCCTCCTGGCTAGCCCGCTTGCCGGCGGATCGCCCGCCGACCCCCTCCAGATTACACCAGGAAGCGCCGGCTGACCAACGGATTGGCCGGTGCTCCGCGGCGATGCACGCCAACGGCGTACGGTCGCCCATGGACACCCCGCCGCCACAAGACGCCCCGCCGGCTCATCCGTCGTGGGCGTGCAAGGCCCGGTTCGCCAGCGTGGGGCTCGTCGCGCTAGTAGTGCCCGCTCAGTACCTGCTGCTGGAACTCACGCAGATCGCCGACTGGCCCGAGCAGATGGGCAACCTCGTCGTCGCGGGCATGGTGGTCATCGCGCTGGTGCTGCTCGATGCCGTGGCGTTCCTGGTCTGGGCGATGCTGCCGTCGCGCAGGCGAGCGCTGCTCGCGCTCCCCGCCCTGCTCGCGCTCGCCAGCATCCTCGTCGTGTTGTGCTCGGCGTTCATGCCGTTCCTGCAGTCCTGATCAGCGTCACACCACTCTTCCCAAACCGCACTCGGGGCACGCGCTGACGCACTCGCCTAGCTCGTACGCGCACTCGAGGCACAGACCACGTCGCGCGCGGCGGCGCAGTTTGCGACGGCGGAGCAGCGAAAGCGGGATGAGCGCGAGGATCGCGTAGAAGAGCGTGTTGCCCAGCAGCCCGGGCCAAAGGGGAAGGTACGGGATGGCCCAGTCTCGACCACGCGCGGTCACAAGCAACTCGCCGCTCGTGTCGTAGTTGTGAGGATTCAAGGCATTCCGGTGGGCGTAGTGGGCGCCTCGTAGCGGCCAGCCAAATCGGAAGCTGGAGATGCTGCGAATTCGATCATCAAGAGGCGTACAAAGCCCACGCGGCCTGGGATCTGAGTCCACCGACATGGCTTCCGCGTCCCGCAAAATAGTTAAGCGTGGCATCATCAACCCCGGGCGCGCTCAATGAGCCCCATGTCGTCGCCCCGACGTAGTCGTAGCGCGTGACCAGGACTCCGTGCCCTTCGCGTTGGAAACACGCTGCAAGATCGGGCCCTTGCTTTACGTTCTTAGCCGATTGCCATGCAACCGCCGCGAACGGCACGCTCCCCACCGCCAGCACCACCCCCACCACCAGCGACACGATCACGAGCCGCCACGTGATCACGCGGGGGCGGCGCGTCGTCTTCGCTTCGCGGCGGTGGCGCATGGGGGACGGTAGCGGGCCGTCGGCCCGCCGTGCGACGCTCGTGGGCTGGCCATCGTGGCAACCGCGCCCGGCACAGCGACGTAGGCTCTGACGATGCGTTTGGGCCGATTCATCCGCACGCTGCTCGTGTTCGTGCTGCTGGGGACGGTGGCGACGGTGCTCTCGTCCTGGGCGATCCATGCGGTGCAGGCGTGGCGCGTGAGTCGGGGCTTGCAGCCAGTGGACGACTGGGACACGGTTCAACTGCCGGATACACCGTTCTGGAACGGGCGCGAACAGGCCTCGCCGGATGCATGGTCGCCACACCGGCAGCAACCCATCGATGCGGCTTGGTCGAATCCAAACGTCGTTGAGTTCTCTCAGCCTCGTCGCCTTTCCGCCTGGGGCTGGCGCGTGTACACGCAGCGTCTGACAACGGCTCGGTTCGGGGCCGGCCCGCACGTTGCGACCTATGAGGGACTTGGCATGCTGCAAAGCGGTTTCCCGATTCCTTCGATACAGCACAGCACATATGCCGGAACCTTTGGAGACAGGCAAGCAGTTCAAGCGCACACGCTCACCCCCCCTATCTCGCTGCACGGTGGCGTGCAGTTCATCCCGTGGGTGCACGGTTCGAGCCGTTCCGCCTCGCGGCCACCCAACCCCCACAACCCCTTCGACCGCTTCGCTCTCCCCCTGCTGCCCGTCTGGCCCGGCTTCTTCATCAACACCGCCTTCTACGCCCTGCTGCTGTGCATCGCGTGGCGATAGCCGGGCATCGTTTGTCGCACGCTGCGGCGGCGTGGGCGGTGTGCCGCGTGCGGGTACGACCGAGGCGGGCTCGACGGCGGCGCGGCGTGCCCGGAGTGCGGAGCGGGGGCGGGCGCTTGCGTGGCAACCGCGCCCGCCGCTGCGACGTAGGCTCTTGCAATGCGTTGGGGCCGGGCCATCCGCACGCTGCTCGTGTTCGCCCTGCTGGGGGCGGTTACGACGGTGCTCTCGTCGTGGGCGATCCACGCGGTGCACGGATGGCCGCTGCTGAGCGGTCTCTATCCGCTGAAGGAGTGGCAACGCGCCGATTCCCGCGATGGTCTGCAGTCACAAGCGGACGCTCGTCCAAGCGATGAGCGTTGGACCGTCCTGCGCCGGCTTCCTTCCGGCCACGCCTGGGCGGCCTCAGCAGAGCCGCAATACATGGTGCTTGGCTGGCAACAAGGCGTGGGATGGAGTGGCCGCTACGTGGAGATCGGGACCAGGCGAGATCCGGACGAGCGATTCAACATGGGCCAAGAGAAACTCCTGCTACTCGACTCCGGGTGGCCCCTTCCGGCGTTCTCTGTCGGCTCATACACTGCGTTCTTCGTCGCTCCTGACGCGACCCAACAACGCAGCCACACCCCGGCCCTTTCACTGCATGGCGGCGCCCAGGTGCTGCCATGGATCGATCGACGCCATCAACCGGCAAGCGCCGCCCCCTTGAACTCAAACCCCCTCGACCGCTTCGCCCTCCCCCTGCTCCCCCTCTGGCCCGGCTTCGCAATCAACACCGCCTTTTACGCCCTGCTGCTGTTCGGCGCGTTGCGTACGCCGGGCGTCGTCCGTCGCACGCTGCGTCGGCGGCGTGGGCGGTGTGTTGGGTGCGGGTATAGCCGCGATGGGCTGGATGCCGGCGCGGCGTGCCCGGAGTGCGGGGCTGGCGTAGACGCTCGCGTGGCAACCGCGCCCGCCGCCGCGACGTAGGCTCTCGCGATGCGTTGGGGCCGCGCCATCCGCACGCTGCTCGTGTTCGCCCTGCTGGGGGCGGTCGCGACGGTGCTCTCGTCGTGGGCGATCCATGCCCGGTACGCATGGCAGGCGCATGGGCAGCACGACGCGTACGTCCTGTGGCGCACCGGTCCGGACCTGTGGTCGACCGACATCGTGGTGCCGGATCCGGATCCGATGGCCGAAGTCGATCTTCTCCAATATCCCTGGCGGGTCCACCGGGTCGTTCCGAAGAGCATGCGTGAGGATCCGCCGATGCGCGCAAGCGTCTGGGTATGGGCGGAACGTCGCGCGTGGGGTTGGCACGCTCGCGAGTGGGACATGCTGACCTCCGCCGAAGAACTGCCCGAGTTCGAATCGGGCGAGGTGCGGTCGCTGATTGCCTTAGAACAACTTGCCCACTTTCGGACGGGCTGGCCCGCCGCGGCCCTGCAGCACGGGTGTTTCATTGGTGTGTTCAAGCCCGCCGCCGCCCAGCACTCGACCACGCGCACACCAGCCCTGTCGCTTCGTGGCGGGATCGACCTGACTTCCACGCCGCTCGCTCCGCAGACTCGATTCGTTCGGCTGGGCACCCGCCCCAGTCCCCTCGACCGCTTCGCCCTACCCCTGTTCCCCCTCTGGCCCGGCTTCGCGATCAACACGGGGTTCTACGCCCTGCTGCTGTTCATCGCATGGCGCACGCCGGGCGTCATCCGTCGCGCTCTGCGTCGGCGGCGCGGGCGGTGTGCCGCGTGCGGGTACGACCGAGGCGGGCTCGACGCTGAGGCCGCGTGCCCGGAGTGTGGGGCGGCGGCTCCCGGGGTCGCGGTCGCTCACCCGAACCCGCCTAGCAGCGCCGGACCGTTCTGAGCCGCGATCGCAGGGTTGCGATTGGAGCTTGCAGGTTCCGCATCGCTCCTTCTACTCGCAGCCCGCCTGGAACTTGTTCTGGAACGCGAGGAAGTCGAACACGGTCAGCTCGCCGTCGGCGTCCAGGTCGGCCTGCGGATCGCCGTCGGCGAACTGGTTCATGTAGGCCAGCAGGTCGAACGCCGTCAGCTCGCCGTCGCCGTCGCGGTCGGCGGCGCACAGCACGAGGCGCACCGAGCCATCGTCGTACACAGCATGCGGTGGGCCGATGGGCTCGAGGCCCGGCACGGCTTGCACGCTGATGTCGTCGAAGGTGCCCAGCGACCCGCGCATGCGCACGACCTCGAAGACGTCGTGCGGGCCCGGCGTGTAGCCGTCAGCAAAGTTGAGCGAGAGCGTGCCGGCGAGCTCGATATCGCCCGTGCCGGCGATGCGCCCGTGCTGGTCGTCGGCCGGGCCAGCGGCGCGGATCTCGACGCGCGCGGTCTCGGTCAGCGTCAGCGTGCCGGCCCGCGGGTCGAGCACGCCCTCGTCCTCACCATCGAGCCCCGGGCGCAGCGTGCCGGCGATCGTGAAGTTGCCGACGATCAGGCCATTGCCGCTGAGAATGCCATCAACGCCGATCGTGGCCGTGCCGCCGCCGGGCAGACGCGAGAGCACGACCGACGAGCGCTCGTCGGGCGCGGCTTCGAGAATCAGGTGCACATCGAGCGTCGTGTCGGTCTCGACGGGGATCCGGCCGGGCGCGGGGGCAGCCAGCGTGCCCGTGCCCGTTGCGTGACCGGCGAGGCGAATGCTGCCGAAGCGCCATCGCCCCTCGAAGCGCCCGTCGACAATCGTGCCGAAGCCATCGCCGGCTAGGTTGGTGCCCGAGCCGCCGTCCCACGTGCCACCGGTCACGCGTGCATCGTCCAACACGGCCAGCGAAGCTCCGGAGAGGGCGCGCATGGTGACACCCGGCTCGAGTGCGAAGTCTCCCTCTGTGAGCGCCAGCCTGCCGCCCTCGGCCACGATGTCGCTCTGGATCACGAAACCGCCCGAGATCCGGCCACGGCCGCTCACGACGCTGTTCGGACCGAGCGTGGGTGCTGCGGCCGCTGGATCTGCGGACAGAAGGGCGCCGTTGGTGGCCAGCCGGATGCGTGCTTCGATCAGAGCGCCGCTGGCGACACCCGCGTTCGTGGTCGATGTCGGCGAGGATCGACCGAGCGTGAGCGTGCCCGGCCCATCGAACACGCCGCCCAGCCCGATTCCGGCTCCATCGTTGACCTGCCAGTCGCCCTCGATCGTGCAATCGACGAGCGAACCACCCGTCGTGCCAAAGCCCCTGACCACAGCGCCGTCGGTTCCCGACAAAACAGCACCCTCGACGGTGGAGTTATCCAGGAAGACAAGGCCGTCGTTGCTGGCCTCGATCCTGCCGCCGGTCAACGAGCTATCTCGGAACACGAATTGTCCTGCATCGACCACGAATGCCGCGTCCGGCGTCGCCGACAACCTGCCGCTTGAGAACTCGATCACCGCTCCATCACCAACGACCTCGACGCGACCCTGCATCTCGAAAGCCCCGTGCAGCGCGCCGTTGCCAGAGATCGTCGTGTCGGGAAGGAAGATCGCAGGATCGCCGTCACCCACGCTCGCGATGCTGGCGCGGCTTGGTGGAAACGGGCTTGTGCTGAGGAAGATGTCCACGCCGATCGTGGCTCCCGTCTCGATCCCCAGGGTGGTGAACCCGGCCGTAGGGTCTCGGTGCACGATGAGATTGCCCGGACCAGAGATGTCACCGGCGAGGAAGATTCCATCGCCGGGTTCGAAGCCCCACTCGCCCTCAAGCCTCGTATCGGCGATGCCACCGGTTCCGTCGCCGTCGAACACGCCGGCCTCGTCACCCAAGCCCGCCAGCCACGTGCCGCCCGAGACCCGGCCGTTGGACGCCACCCTGTACACGCCGCCGGGCACGGCGTGGACGATCGAATCGGGGCCCAGCGTCGTCGTTCCGCGCTGGAATCCGATCCGCCCAAATCGAGCCTCGATATCACCGAGGACGACGAAGTCTCCAATCAGAAAGCCCTGGCCTCGGATCGATGTGTCAGCACCGAACACAGGAGCGTCGCCCGAGCCCGCTCGCTCGATGGTCGAAAACTCCCGGTTCATATTGATGTCGGCTTCTACGGTGGCGCCGTCCCCCAGCCGAAGCCGAGAGATGGAGACGTCAGCCGAGTCCGAGACGATCAGCCGCCCACGCCCGGTCACCCGACCAACAGTGAAGGTCGCGCCCTCTTCGATCTTGACCTCCGCCAGCGGGTTCTCGAACGCCAGCCAGCCGACCGCGGCGTCCTGATCGATCCTGACCTCGTACCCGCGATCCGGCCGGAGCACGCCAAGCACGGCGGTATCCATCGGGCCCGGCACGACGGCCGGGAACCAGTTGCCCGCAACGTCATAGTCGCCAGCGAAGGTCCGGATCCACTTGACAGTCTCTTGCGCCATCACGGGCGAGCCCGCGACCGCGAGGATGCACGCAGCCGCGAGCGACCGGAGGGCGGCGCCGCGAATACTGGAACTGCATCTCGGCGTGTGCGGCATCGCTCGAGTGTACCACGAAACCCAGAAAATGCTGCACATTACAAGGCAAGAAGGCCGGCTTCACCCGAGTTGGTGGCCGGCCTGTGCGTCTACTCAGTGCGGATTGGACACGTCGCTCGCTCAGCTCGCTTGCGCGATCGCGTCCTGCATCGTCTGGCGGATCTGCGCGGTGCTCGCGCCGCCGCCGGTGATCTGGCCGAGGACGGCGCCTGTGTCGGCATCCAGCAGGTAGATAAGCCCGGTCGTGCCGCCGTTGCTCTCACCCAGGCCCGAGAGGCCCGCGTCCGCCAGCGTCTGCGTCGCAGCCGGGTCGCGGCGGTCGGTGTAGTCGGCCACGATCACGCGGACGCTGTTGTACGGCAGGTCGGTCAGGGCCTCCTGGAACTTGGGCTCCAACTGCTTGCAGGGGCCACACCAGTCGGCGGTCATCATCACGGCGACAACCTCTGCACCATTGGCAGTGCTCGCCAGGCTCTGCTTGTCGGCGCGGCTCATGCTCGCGGTGTCGCCCGACGCGGTAATGGCGCAGGCCGTGAGCGTGAGTGAGGCGGCCAGCAAGCCGG
The DNA here is from genome assembly GCA_965227775.1 of Phycisphaerales bacterium. Classification (GTDB taxonomy): domain Bacteria; phylum Planctomycetota; class Phycisphaerae; order Phycisphaerales; family UBA1924; genus JAHCJI01. The sequence continues at coordinate 2,017,338 of OZ245777.1, read as the reverse complement.
TGGCAATAGCGGTGCGCAGGGTGGTCGAGGTTGGCATCGTGGTTCTCCTGTTCTGCAAGCTCGCACGTCTCACGCCGGCGCCGACGCCCACCGAACGGACGCAGGCCGGCCGCCGCGTGCCCCAGGATAGAGCACGCGCCGGCCGGCCTTTGTTCCGTGGTTGCGTGTTTATCAAATCTTCACGGCCACGGGGCCTGATGAGGACCACCGACCTAGGCCGGGCCCGAGCCATCCGGCGGCGGTCGCGCCGGCCGCGCAGCCGCGGCGAACGCCCGCGCGTATGCGGCATCGACCTCGGCCAGCTCGACCTGTCGCAGGTCGAGCGTGCGCACGCGACGCGGGGCCGAGTCCTCTGTCGCCCGCGGCACACCAACCGCCCGCACGACCACGAACGGCAGGCACACCCAGAGCACGCGCAGCGGCTGGCCCGCCCGCCCGCCGGCCTGCTCATCGCCCTCGCTATCGAGCTCGGGCAGCTCGCGCACGCGGTGGCCCACGAAGCGCTCCTGCTCGCAGTCGAAGCGGTGGTAGACCTCGTGCCGCACGAGCACGCAGGCATACTGGCCCGGCGCGACGTCTTCGGGCGCCAGGCGCCGCGCCAGGCCGGGCTGCTGGTGCAGGCTGGAATGCGGCAGCGCTTGGCTTCGCTGCTCCCGCCGCCGCTCGCTGGATTCTTCGAACTGGTACGTCATGGTGCACACTCCCACCGCGCGAGCGCTCGACACGAATGCGCACGCGGCATCACAAAGGATGGAACAAATCGGTTCGAGATGAATGAAAGAATTCGGACCTCAGCCAACGGCGAGGCGACGAACCGCAGGACGCCAATCTCGAGCGTGCACGAACGACGCCGGCCGATAGGCCAGGGCGAGTCGTGATGTGTGCAGCGCCAGCATCGCAAGGTTCCTTTTGGCCCGCCTCCAAGAAAAGACGGGAAAGAATGATCCCCAGCCATCGCGACGGGTCAAGTATTCCCCATGGCGAGCGATGGCTTCCTCATTCTCGGCTTGGCAGGCGGCATCGGAAGCGGCAAGAGCGCCGTCGCCGCCGCTCTTGGTGAGCTGGGCTTCGTGGTGAGCGACTCGGACGCCGGCGCGCGCGCCGTGCTCGAGCGGCCCGAGGTCGTCGAGGAACTCGTGCAAGCGTTCGGCCGGGGCGTGCTGGATGCGAGCGGCAAGCCCGACCGCAGGGCCATTGCCGACGCGGTCTTCGGCGACGAGGCTCGGCGGCGGACGCTCGAGCAGATCGTCCACCCTCGGTTGCACGAGGAACGCGCGAAGTTGGTCGAGACGGCCAGGGCACGCGGCGCATCGGGCGTGGTCGTCGACGCGCCGCTGCTGTTCGAGGCCGGCGTCGATGCCGAGTGCGACGCGGTGATCTTCGTCGACACGCCCAGGGCGGTCCGGCTGGAGCGGGTCGTCGAGGGCCGGGGCTGGACCGAGGCGGAGCTCACCCGCCGCGAGGCTGCCCAGATGCCGCTCGACGAGAAGCGGCGGCGGAGCCACCAGGTGGTCGAGAACGACGGCGATCTGGACGCCCTGCGGGCCCGAGTTCGGGCGGCCGTCGAAGCCATCCGCGAAGGCCTGGGCAAGCCGTAAGCGACAAATCTGGGCGTTTGCCCGGCCCGCGAGTGATGACTATGGTCTCATTAGTCACGCGAGCCGCGGCGACCCTTTCCCTTGCCAATCCGGGCGATTCGTCGGGCACGCGTTGCGTCGCCCCGCCCCGCGTTAGTTGGCCGTTGTCAGGCCACCGATTGGCACGCAGCCGTGGTCGAACGCCGGTTTCACGCCGGCCCGTGTTGCCGCGAGTGGCAACGCCGCCCACGCCCGGACTCGATTTCCGCACCCCATCCTGCCTTCACATCCTGCGAGGACGCCATGGCGAAGACCACGCCCGCCGAGAAGCGCGAGACCCAGCGCGAAGCGAAAAGCGAAGAGAAGCGCGATGAAAGCACCTCGACCGCAACTGCCGAGTCGCGAGAGCGCGAGATCGGCTCGAGCGGCGGAAGCGACCGGCCCCGTTCGCGCTCTGGGGGTCGCCGCGACAACACCGAAGGTGGAGGCCGGCGCAAGCGTCGCAAACGCAAGGGTGGCTCGTCGGGCGGATTCGACCACGGCCTGCCCAGCGACGACGAGCTCGAGCGCGAGGCGGCGGAGATCGAGAAGATCGCCGCCAAGGCCGACCCCAAGGCGCTCAAGGAAGCCCTAAGCATCAGCGACCTCCAGAAGATGGACCTGGAGAAGCTCCAGAAGCTCGCCAAGAAGGACGGCCTGGAGGACTACGAGGGCCTGACCAAGCAGGACCTCATCTTCAAGCTCCTGAAGCTCCGCGCCGCCAGCCAGGGCCTGCTCGTTGGCGATGGCACCCTGGAGATCATGTCCGACGGCTTCGGCTTCCTCCGCTCAGCAGAGCAGAGCTACCTACCCGGCCCCGACGACATCTACGTCAGCCCGAGCCAGATCCGCCGATTCGGCCTGCGCAAGGGCATGGTCGTCCGCGGCCTGATCCGCCCGCCGCGCGAGAGCGAACGCTACTTTGCGCTGCTGCGTGTGGATGAGGTCAACGGCCGCGAGCCCGCCGCTGCCCACAGGCTCAAGCAATATGAGGACCTCACGCCCCTGCACCCCGAGGAGCGCTTCAACCTCGAGACCGGGCCCGAGACCGTCGAAACCCGCATCATGGACCTGGTCGCTCCGATCGGCAAGGGCCAGCGCGCCCTCATCGTCGCCCCGCCGCGCACGGGCAAGACGGTGCTGATGCAGAAGATCACCCAGGCCATCACGACGAACCATCCAAAAGTCAAGATCATCGTGCTACTCGTCGATGAGCGGCCCGAAGAGGTCACCGACTTCCGGCGCAACACGAGCGACGACGTCGAGGTCGTGGCCAGCACCTTCGACGAGCCCGCCACCCGCCACGTGCAGGTGTGCGACATGGTCATCGAGAAGGCCAAGCGCATGGTCGAGTTCGGCGACGACGTCGTCATCCTGCTCGACTCGATTACCCGCATGGCGCGCGCATACAACGCCGAGCAGCCCCACTCGGGCAAGATCATGTCCGGCGGTATCGATGCCAACGCGCTGCAGCGCCCCAAGAAGTTCTTCGGCGCCGCCCGCGCCATCGAGGACGGCGGCAGCCTGACCATCATCGGCACCGCGCTCGTCGAGACGGGTTCCAAGATGGACGAGGTCATCTTCGAGGAGTTCAAGGGCACGGGCAACAGCGAGCTGCACCTCGACCGCAAGCTCGTCGAGAAGCGCGTGTGGCCCGCCATCGATGTCGGCTCCAGCGGCACCCGCCGCGAAGAACTCCTGCTCGACCCCAAGGAGCTGGAGTTGACCTACAAGCTCCGCAAGGTCTTGAGCGACATGAACGTCGTTGAGGGCATGGAGTTAATCCTCAACCGCCTCAAGAAGACCAAGACCAATGCGGAGTTCTTGATGACGATGCAGCTCGGGTAGTCGCCGTACCGTCCGGCGATGCCCAAGGGCCCGTCCATGCCCGAACCCCACTCGCCCCACCCCGTACTGCTCTCCAGGCGACTGAGCACCGCCGCGCTGGCCCTGGTCGCCACGCCGTGGGCCGGGGCTCTGGTGGTCGCTGGGCTCTGGCTGGTGTTCAGCGCAGGGCCCAGATGGCCGATGTTCTCGGAAGCGGCCACCCTCGGGGGCTGGACGGCCATCGCCATGGGGACCTTCGTCTTCATGTTCCTCGTGGCCGACCGGGTCTTCCCCAGGGCGGCCCGGGCGCTGGGTTGGGCCTGCGAGGTCGCCCTCGTCGCCCTGTTCTGCATCGGGTTCGTGGCCACGGCCTGGGCACTCCTGTCCTGAGCCATGCCCGCGAGCCCTCGGGTTGGAGGTGGTTCGTGACGCGATCGTTCCGGCTGGCAGTCTGTCTCTCTCTCGGCCTGGCGGCCTTGCTCGCGCCGCGCGCCGTCGCCCAGCCGTCGCCCGAGCCGCTGGAGGACTATGCCGCGTACGGCCTCTCACGCATCGCGCTGCTCGACCTGCGCATGCAGGGCAGCCCTACCGCGGACGACTACCGCATCGCCATGCTCGGACTCGACCTGGCCCGCACATACGCACCGAGCGAGCCAATCCTGCTTCGGCGACAGATCGAGGCCGCTTGGTCGGCCGGCCTGGACGATCGCGCGCTCGAGCTCACGCGCGAGCTCATTCGCCTCGATCCTGCAGATGACGTGGCCTTGCTGCGAGTGGTCGCGGCGGGCATCGAAGACATCCAGACCATCGAAGAACGCCTGAGCGCCTACGAGCGACTGCTCCGGGCTGAGCGGGTTTCGCCCGCCGTGCGCAGCCGGCTGGCACTCGACGCCGCTCTGCTCGCGCGCGAGACGGGCAACGAGGGTCGCTTCGTCGACCTGCTCGCGACCGCGACCGAGCTCGACTCGACGAACAAGGAGGCCGCCGCGCTCGCACTGGCCTACTACGACCTGGCCGGCGGCGGCTCGGTCGGTCGCGTCGAGATGCTCGCCAACCTGCTGCTGAGCGACCCGGTCGATCCCCAGGTGCACGCGCAGCTCTCGGACTTCCTCGCGCGCAACGGCGCGTTCGAGCAGGCAATCCGCTTCCACGATCACCAGCAGGGCTTGATGATCGTCGCCGGCCGCCAGCCCCAGCCAGCCGATGCCCTGCGTCGGGTGCAACTTCGCTGGTTGACGTATGGGCCAGAGGGCTTGGCGGACGAACTCGAGCTCCCGATCCTGCAGGAGCGTGCTCGCCTGTCGCGCATGCTCCGCATGATGCGTGAGCGCGGCGAAGATCTCCAGGGAATGCAGCAACCCGGAGACATCCTGCCGCCGCCCGACGCGGCCCTCCTGCGCATGCTGCTGGCGGAAGCAGGCGGCGACCCGACGGGCGCAAGCCGCGCATCCGAAGACCTCCGGGGCTCCACAGCGCAGCGGCTTCAGCAGATGCTGCTGGCCACGCAGGGTGACCGGACCGAAGCGCGAAAGGTGGCGCTGCTTGCCACGCAAGTGCGTGCTGAAACGGCCCTGGCAATGGCGCTGGCCGGCGTGCAAACCGAGCTCGTACGCGCCGACATGCGGGAGGCAAACGCGGCGATGGACCGCGCCATCGCCGACGAGACAATCCTGGGCGAAGTCGACCTGGACATCATCGAGCCCGCCCGCGAACAGCTCCAACTCGTCGTGGTGCTGCTCGACGCAATCGATGCCGTTGGCACGCCAGAGGCAGACGCCCACCTGGCAGACCTCAAGCAACGCATGGACGAACAGGGCATTCCGATGGCGCCCATGGCCTACGCCCACGCGCTCATCGTGCACGAGCGGGTGCTCGACGCCGTCCCGCTCCTTCGCTCGCTGGTCCGTGCCGACCCGGCATCGACGTGGGGCGCATGGGCTCACCATCAGCTGCTCAAGCTGGGCTTTGCCTCGCCATACCCCGACGCCGAAGCCGTCTCCGCGGCGGCCCGCGCGATTCCGGCGTGGCTCGACCGCATGGTCGAAAAGCCCGAGAACTTCATGGAGTTGACGATCGACGCCGGCGAGTCCAGCGAGCACGTGACCGACATCACGCGTTTGCGGCTCGTCCTGCGCAACAACTCGCCGATCCCCCTTGCGGTGGGCCCCGGCGCGCCCATCAACAGCCGCATCCTGCTCTCGCCGGTGCTCGACGCCGATCTCGATCGTCTGACACCAGTGGCGATTCCCGAAGTCAGCAGCGTCGACACCCGGCTGCGGCTCATGCCGCGCGAGCGCCTGGTGATCGACGTGTGGGCCGGCGGCGGGCTTGCCGGGTGGTTCCTCGAGGCCGCCGGCCAGCGGACGACACGCACGCGTTGGCGCGCGATCCAAGGATTCCGCTACCTCCGCGGCGCGAGCTATCAGCCCGGGCCCATGTGCTTGACGGCCGAAACAGGCCTGCTCGTGCGCCGCCCGCTCCCCGAGATGAACTTCGACGGCCAGCGTGTGATTACGCGGCTGCTCGCCGACGACCCGGCCGTGATCCCAACGCTGGTCACCGCACTCAAGAGCTCGCTCATCGGGCCGGGCACGCCCCCGGACGGCCGGCCCGCCGAGCCATTCGTCCCCGTGATGGCGGCCGCCGGGGAGCGGCTGACCGGGTCTTCAGAGCTTGTGCAAGTGGCCATGATGGTCGGCCTTCCCAACGCCAGGATCGCGCGCGCCACAGCGCCGTTCGACCGCATCGCGCTCGACAACGCCCAGGGCCCCATCGGTCAGGCGACCGCGTTGCTCACGCGTGCGACCGATCCGGAGGACCCCGCTTTCGCTCGTGCTCTTGAGAGCGAAGACGAGCGGCTCCGGCAACTCGCGACGCTGCTGCAAGAAAGGCTGCGGGCGGGCTCGCGGAGCTATGCCAACTATCAGGGCTTCGGGCCACCCCAGGCCGGTCAATCAGCAGGCCCGTCGACCCCATCGGCAGCGCCTTCTTCGACCCCATGATCCGCCGGCCCGGCCAGCGAGAGCCACGCACGGCCGCCGGCCGCATACGAACGCTGGCGACCAAGGCAAACCGTTGGCGTCAAACGCGATGGTTCCGCTTGGCGGGATTCATCGCTGGCACCGCGCTGGTGGTGCTCGCGATCGTCGCGGCCTTGAGCCAGGACCCACAGGCCATGCAGCGTTCACTTGAGGCGCTGCGCGACCATCCGTGGTGGTTCGTGGTTCTGTTCATCGCGCTGCCGCTCCTGAACTGGCTGAGCATCTCCGCGTCGATCTGGTTCTTGCTCTCCCGCTTCGGCAAGCTCGGCATGGGCGAGACGTGCGGGCTCGTTGGCATGGCGTGGCTGCTCAACTACCTGCCGATGCGCCCGGGCATGGTCGGCCGAGTCGCGTACCACAAGGCAGTCAACGGCATCCCCGTCCGCAAGACCGGGCAGACCCTGCTGGAGGGCGCCGTGATCACGGCGGTCGCAAGCGGCATCATGCTGCTGGGGGCGCTGCTCCTCCGCGGGTTCACGCCGCTGGTCGCGTGGCTCGTGCTCGTGGGCGGACCAACGGCCGTTGGCGGCATCTGCGCGGCCGCATTCTGGCACTCCAAGCCCGTCACCGCCCGCTACCTCGCTTCGGGGGCGCTGCGAGTCATCGACATGGCGATCTGGGCAGGCCGATACGCCCTGGCGTTCGAGATCGTCGGGACGCCTGTCGACCTATCGGCCGCGCTCGTGCTCGCCGTCGCCAGCCAGATCGCCATGCTCGTGCCATTCGCCGGCAACGGGCTCGGCCTGCGTGAGTGGCTCATCGGGGCGCTCGCCGCCGGCCTGCCCGCCGCGATGCTGGGTGGCGGAGACGCCGCGTTGTCGGATGGCCTCACCGCCGACGTGCTGAACCGCGTGGTAGAGGTCCTGGTCGCCGTGCCGCTCGGTTTGGCGTGCCTGGCACTTATCGCCCGTCGGTTGCGGCGTCGGACCCGCCTGAGCACCCCATCCTGACCGCTGGCCTTCCCTAAGCCGCGCTCCATCGCGCGGGGCACGGCGTCTCGTTGTTTATCATTGTCGAACGTGCTCTTGTTCGTCTTCTATGCTGTCGCGGTCTGGTATGGCGCCGTCCGCTGGCGATACAACTGGCGGGGTTTCGCCTGGGTCACCGGCGGTCTGCTCGGAGTGCTCGGTGTCATTCAGTTCCACGTGCTGCTCAACGCATGGACGAATTACGAGATCTACCTGCCCGTGCTGCAGACGCTTCTGTGGAGCTATCTCGGCCTCGTCGGGCTGGTGGGCTACTTCATCACGTGCATTCCACACGCTCGCAAGCCCTGGTGCTGCCACAAGTGCCATTACGACCTCACTGGCGTGCCGGGCTTTGCCGAGGTGTGCCCCGAATGTGGAACGTCGATCGACGAGGACACCGCCGCAGCCGCCGAGGCTCGGTCGGCTTCGCTCGTGCATGCTCCGATCCCCACAGCGTCGGCGCGCAAGCCGCGCGACATGGCCGACCTCCTCGATCACTCGAGCCTTGGTCGTCAGAACTCAGCGGCGAAGGAGTCTCCAGCCGCCGCCAAGTAGCAGGATGCCGGCGGGCACGCCGAGCACGAGCCCCCACCGCAGCGCCGTGAGCACGCCGTCACCGATCGGCCCGATCGTGGCGACGCTCGATGAACTCACCGTGGGCGCGATGAACTCGTCGCGTCCCGACAGCCACAGCACCGCCGCGTCGAGCAAGGCGAGATTTGCCGGATAGCTGCCCACCATGCGCCCATCGACACTCTGGCCGGCACTCACGATCTCGTCGGCGAGCCAGTCGTTGCTCCCCACGACGACAACGCGTCCAATGCCATCGCCAACCTCACGCTCAGCGGCCCAGGCGATCGTCCATGGCCCGGCGGTGTCGTCCGAGTCGTCATCGCGCTGCGGCGGATTCGAGACGCGCGGCCTCTCGGCACGGGGTACGCGGCGATACCCCGACCAACGCGACTCTGCCCAGGTGAAGCCATCGTCGACGACCAGTAGTGGCCACGCGGGTCCGTCGCCCTCGTGCGACACCGGTACGGCCCAGGGTGCGTACGCAAGGAGCCCCGCGACGGCACTCGGCAACGGATGTTCCCCTCCCTCGGCACGCACGAGCGCATCGTGTTCAACGATCTCGCTCTGGGGCGGCTTGCTCATGAGCGCGAATCCCGAGTCTGCCTTCAAGCCAAACACCGACAGCGGCGCGGCGGTCGCATCCACGCCGCCCCCAACTACAACCTCGCTCGGCGTCAGGTTGACGAGCACGGGCTCACCCGCATCGACGAGCCGCTGGACCAGTTCTCCGAGTTCGGCTACGCGTTCGTCTGGGCGAGCGGCGAGCGGGTCGGGCGACCGGACGCTCGTGTTCGTGTTCAGCACGAAGTGGATAACCGGCCGCGTGCGCGTCGGGTCGAGGCCCGCAAGCCCTGGGGCGTCGGGCTCGAGCAGCAGCGGCCACTCCACCACATCGATGCCCTGCCGGCGAAGGTGATCGATCGCGACACCGAGTGCGCCAGGACGCTCGATGAACCGCGAGTCCTCCGCGTGCGCGACGACCACGATCGGTCGCCGTGGATCGATGGCCGTCAGCATGGCCGTCGCGACCAGGCCCTCCACGCGACCACGCAGCGACGGCGCCGTCGCAGCTTCGGGGCGGAGCACGCCCGGCGGGGGCAGCAGCGTTGGCGCATCGATCGCGACCGCACTACTGGGTCCAACGAGCACGGCTGCCGCAGCATCCCCCACCGACCGCAGCACACGCACGACGTCGAGCGTCGAAAGCCGCTCGGCTGACTCGGCAGCAGCGGCGCACAGGTCTCGTGCCGGGCCCGCTGCCTGCTCCACTTCGCTCGCGGCTCGACGCAGGCTCTGCGAGTACGCCGGATCGCTGGCAATCACTCTGGCCTCACTTGCCAGCAGCGCGAGCTGGTCGGCGGCATCTCGCACGGGCGCGGCCAACGCGAGCCGGGCCCGATCGATCGCTGGCACCTCGACACCCGGCACGATCGCGCTCTGCAGCTGGGTCTGGACGTCTTCGATGACGCCGCGAAGATCGGCAGCCAATCGCGGCGCGGTCTGTGCGCGGGCCCCCATGACCGAGGCGATGCTTTCGAGCGTTTGCTGGACTTCTGAAGTCAAACCGGCGGTCTCGGCCTGGCTTGCCGCCTGTTCCGCGGCGGACCCAAGGCTCGGTGCCAATGCCTGTTCGACAACATCCGCAGCGCGCTGCAAGTCCGCGGCTGCGCGCAGCAATGCTCGCGCCTGTGCCTCGATCTGCTCGGCCTCACGCTGCGCGAGCCGCTGCCCGAGCGACTGGACACCCTGACGAGCGTTCTCGCCTTCGAGTGCGGTTAAGGTGAAGCCCCCGGCGGCTTCCATCTCTTCGCCCACGTCGAGTAGCGCCTGCCAGGCGCGCGGGTCCACACGCGATACATCGGCCGCGACGACCAGCTCGTAGCCCGCACCATCGCTCGCCGCGTCGATCAGCCGCTCGGTCTGCGGGGCAAGCCGGTGCTCACCTGTTGCTGTCACATCGAGGCGGACAGCGTGGCGATCGGCGATCGCAATCAGAAACGCGGCAGCGACTCCATTGGCCACGAAGAAGGTCACCGCGAGCCACGCGACCGATACGCGTCGCCGCCATGGCCCCCGGCGTGCTGGCGTACGGGTCACAGCCACCTCCGCACGCTCAGGCACATCGCGGCCGCGAGTACGAACCAGCCCGTCAGCACCGCAAAGAACGCCACGTCCCCAGTATCGATCACGCCCTTGGCAAAGCCCTCGAGCCGATCGGTGATCGCCAACCGCGCCAGCGCGTCTCCGATCGCCTCTGGCGCGCGCGAACGACCGGCGGTCGTTGCCAGAAGCCATACGAACAACGCGAGCATCGCGCCGAGGAAGCTCAGCGTCTGGCTAGCAGTCAGCGTTGATGCCAAGAGGCCCACGGAGAGGAACAGCAACCCCAGCAGCGTCACGCTGAGGTAACCGGCAAAGAGCGGACCGGCGTCGGGCATCGGATCGCTCATCGCAAGCAGGACCGCGACCAGCGGGAGTGTGCTACCCAGCAGCGCGAGTAAGAACAAGCCAGCGCCTACAAACTTGCCCAGCGCCAAAGAGAAGTCCGTAGCGGGCGACGTCGCTAGCAACTCGTAGCTCCCCGTTCGCAACTCGTCGCTGAACAGCCGCATCGAGATTGCCGGCGCGATAGGAAGCATCAGCCACGCCGCCGTCGCGAACAGCGGTCGCATGGTCGCCGGTGCGCCCGAGACGAGCACGAACTGCACGAACATCCCGCCCCACAGCCCGGCGTACAACGCGAGCACCAGCCACCCGACTGGCACGCGGAACAGCGCCATGAATTCGCGCCACGCGATGGACCACGTTGCGCCAAGTGTGCCGCGAACCGACTTCATGCCGCGCTCCCGGCTTCGACGGCTTCGGGCCCCTGCTCCATCAGCTTCAGGAACAACGACTCGAGCGAAGCCCGCTGCCGCTCGAGCAGCCGCACCTGGGCGTTCGACTTCGCGAGGATCTTGCCGACCTGGCGGCGGAGGTCGGTCTCGGCAATGGTGGCCGGCTCGAACGCGATGCGCCATCGGACCGCGGCACCATCGAGCTCGCGCGAGACGACGGAGGTCACGCCTTCGATCGCCTCGACCGAGCGCGCGGCGGCGGTGGCCGCTCGATGGTCTTCGAAGCCCGCTTCGCATGCCAGCTCGTGATCGCCCTGGGCCAATAACTCGTCCAGCGGCCCTTCGGCACACGGCCGCCCGTGGGCCAGGATGACCACGCGATCGCACGTCCGCTCGATCTCAGGCAGGATGTGGCTGCTCACCAGCACCGTGCGCCCCTCGGCCAACCTGCGGATGAGCGAGCGGGTCTCGGTGATCTGCTCCGGGTCGAGGCCGTTCGACGGCTCATCGAGCACGAGCACGGCGGGATCGTGCAGAATTGCTGTTGCGAGCCCCACCCGCTGCTTGTAGCCCTTGCTCAGACCGCCCACGCGTCGGCGGCGGACCGATTGGAGCACGCAGGTGTCGATCGCCTCGTCGACCGCGCGACGACGGTCATTTCCACGCAATCCATGTAAGGAGGCACGGAAGCGGAGCAACGCCTCGACGGGCATCTCGCCGTAGGTCGGGGCCGACTCGGGCAGGTAGCCCACGTGCTGGCGAACCCTGATGGGGTCTCGGGAAGCATGGATGCCCTTAACACGGACCCAACCGGCATCTGGAGCCGTATATCCGGTGATGATTCGTATGGTCGTGCTCTTGCCCGCACCATTGGCCCCCAGCAGCCCGGTTACCTGGCCCGGGGGCACATCGAAGCTCACGCCGCTCAGGGCGTGCACCCGGCCGTAGCTCTTCTGGAGGTTGCGGGCTTCGATCATGGTCCGAGTATCGGCGGGCGGGGCACTCTGGATGGACTGGCCGGATGGGACGGCCGGGATGGATTCTTCGTGGGAGTGGGTTTATCCGTTCGGATGAAACACGATGGCGTCAAATGCCGATCTTGTGGGGAGATTCAAGAAGGCCTGTTGCGGGCTGCATGGGCAATCCTCGCCACGCGACCCGCTACAGTTTGCCTCACGGGCGTGTTTGGGCAGGGTGGCAATGGGTGATCCGGCGTACACCATCCTGATTGTCGGCAGTTCGGAGGCTCCCGCTTCCGAGCTTGGCCAGCACAACGAGCAGATCGCTCGTGTGGAGTATTGCTCCGCCGACGACGCCCGGCAGAAATCCGCCGAGCTCCGAGACGAGGGTGGCCGGGTCGTCGTGATCCACCAGGGCCAGATCCTCCCCGAATTCAGCGAGATGGACCGTGCCTATGCCCTCCTTGACGCAGTCAACGAGGGTGTTTGTCTGATGGGGCCCGATGGCTCCATCGTGTGGGCCAACGCCTTCTTCCGGATGCTCGACCCAGAGGTCGGCGACCGCGTTCGCAACGCCGCCCGAGATAGCTACGGGTGGCTGGTCGACCGCCGCAACCAGCGCGGCCGGTGCACGACCCGCAACGTCGAGATCGGCGACGACGAGTCCGACAGCTGGTACGAGGTGGTCATCTCTCTGGCCCAGGGCGAGGGCGCCAGCGTGGCCGACACGCGGATGGTCGCCGTCATCCGCGACGTGTCCGAGTCGCGCCGGCTCGACCGCAAGATGACGGCTATCGAGCAAGCCGGGCGAGACCTGGTGTCGATCGATCCCGAATTTGTACGATCCAAGAATGCGATGGAACGCCTGAGCGTGCTCGAAAATCGCATCATCGAGACCGCCCACAAGCTACTGAACTTCGACCACTTTGCCATTCGCCTGATCAACGAGAAGACCGGCAAACTCGAGCTTGTCATCTCCGAGGGCCTGAGCCCGCAGGCGGCCGAACTCGATCTGTATCCATCGCGGCAGGGCAACGGCATCGCCGGCTTCGTCGCGTCTACGGGCGTGAGCGAGGTCTCCAACGACGCCGCCCACGACGCCCGCTTCCTGCCGTGCCTGCAGGGCGCCAGCAGCGCGATGGTTGTGCCCCTCCGCCTGCACGACCGCGTGATCGGCGTGCTCGACGTTGAGGCTCTCAAGCCCGGCGCCTTCAACGAGGAAGACCGCCGCTTCGCCGAGCACTTTGCCCGCCACCTCGCGATGGCGCTCCGTGTGCTCGACCTGCTCCTGGTCGAACGCTGCGAGACCAACGCGACCGTGTCAGGCCGCATGCAGGGCGAGCTGCGTGAGCCGCTGGACGACATCGCCGACATCGTCGACCAGATGCGTGAGAAGGCCGAAGCCGACCCCGAGCTGGCCGCCCGCCTGGGCCGCATCGCCGGCGACGTCGACTCGATCCGCGACCGGATGCGTCGCGTGGCCGAGGGTCCGCGTGCCCTGCTGGGTGTCGAGCGAGCGATGGCCGCCGCCGAGCACGAGCCGCTGATCGAAGGCCGCCGCGTGCTGGTCGCCGACGACGAGCCCGCCGTCCGCCGCGTCATCGCCGACGTCTTGCGCAACCGCGGGGCGGTCGTCGACGTGTGCGACAACGGCGCCGCCGCCATCGAGAAGGTCCGCGCCGCTGCGGCCGAGGGCGGCACGTTCGACCTGGTCATCAGCGACATCAAGATGCCCGATCGCAACGGCTATGAGGTCTTCTCGGCGGCCCGTCGATCGCTGCCGGATGTCCCGGTCATTCTCATGACGGGCTTCGGCTACGACCCGAGCCACAGCATCGTCCGCGCCTCGCAGGAGGGTCTGCGGTGCGTGCTGTTCAAGCCCTTCCAGGTCGAGCGGCTCCTTGAAGAGACCCGCTCGGCCCTCGAGAAGAAGGATGGCGACGACGATGGTGCGGGGTCGGACTCGACCGATCAGCCCGACCACCAGACCGTGTAGACGCAACCGCGTGGCGGCCGATCCATACGATCGAGCATGAGCCCCATTGACCCTCGGGAACTCGACCTGGACCGCACGCCCAGGGGTACGTTCGAGAAGGGCTATCTCTGCGTCAAGTGCAGCTACGACCTCACAGGCCTGCCACGGGCCACGGTTTGCCCTGAGTGCGGCACGCCCAACGCCCGGCCTTTGTACGACAAGAAGCGCGGCACCGGGGTCTCGCGAGCACCGCTCGCCTACGTCAGCCGGCTGAGCACGACCTTGTGGCTCGCGGCTCTGGGATTCTTGGGGTACATCTTCTTTTCCGTGGTTCTCGCCGTCGCGGAGAACGCCGTGACGCTCGGGCTCGAGTTCCTGGCGATCTGCGGCTGGGTGGCGGCCCTGTGGATCGTGACTAAGCCCAAGCCCGATCGATTCGAATCCACGCAGCTCGACCTGTTCGACAACCCCAAATGGCGCTGGGCCAGCGTGGGCACGCAGGCGTGCCACATCGTGGCCGCAGTCCTGTACATGCTGCTGTTCGTCCCACAACTGAGCGTCGTTGAGGGTGCTCTTGAGGTAAGCGTCTATATCTTCGACACGATCGCCTGGCTCGGCTTCGTGCCGGTGTGCGTTCAGTTCTCTTCGCTGGCGTCGTGGATGGGCGACGAGGACGCCGAGCGACGCCTGCAGACGGTCGCGTGGCTGCTTGCCGTTGGCGGCCTCGGGCTGTTGGCCACGCCACTTCTCATTGCGATCTTCCCGATCTTCGGGCTGCTGTTCTTCGCGTTTGCGCTCTGCTTGCTCGTGGGCGTGATCATGCTGAGCGTCAGCCTCATCACCCTGGCCAAGGGCGCGAACTGGGCGGTCCAAAATTCGAGGCACAAGAGCGTCGTGTCGGGGCGTCGCGCCGTCATCGATCGCGAGCGGGTCGAAGCTGCAGAAACCGAGCTTGACGAGCGCCTTGCCGCCATCGACGCCGACGACCGCAACCGGGCCGGCCGCCGCGGTGTGCCCAAGGGCGTGCCCGTGCCCAAGAGCCACACCATCGATCGCGGCGATGGGACGCAGCCCTACGAGGTCAAGGACGAGTAGAGGGATCGCAGCCCAGGATCTCGGCCTCGTCGCGCCACTTCAGGCCACCGCCCGGGTCTTCGCCTGCGAATTCCATGTGCAGCACGCGGCGATGGCGATCGCTGGTGTTGCGACCCGAAGCGTGCGGCGTGAGCGGGCTCATAACGACGGCATCGCCGGCACGGGCGGGCATGGGCACTAATCGCTCCGCACAGACCTGCAGCTCCTTGGGCGAGAGTTTCGCGTCCGATCGATCTGCCGGCAGCGGTGCGACGAGGAGGCAGCCGTTCTCCTCGTCTGCATCGTCGAGATGAACCCGCACAGTGACCATCCGGCTCAGGAGCCTTGCCGGCGCCTCGCAGTGCCAGCCGCCGTGCTTGAACGACCAGGGGCCGTAGCCCGAGGCTTCCACACGATCACTCACGGCGATCGTGAGGTCTTGGTGGACCGCAAGGCTCCAGTTTCGACCGGGCTGCTTGTCGAACAGGATGGCCCGCGTCAATTGAGCATGTGAATCGAGAACGCCACGCGCGGTCGATCGGGCTGGCTCCATGACTTCGCGGGCATCTGGCCACGACGCGAAGGGCTCGCGCAAACCTGCCCTTGGGATACTGGGGCACGATTGGCGTAGGCGCTGGATGGCCTCGGGCGTCACAACACCACGCTCGACTCGGCAACCAATCTCGCGCATGGACACTGGTTACACCAGCGCGTGCTCGCCCAGCCAGTGCTCGGCATCGAGCGCCGCCTGGCAGCCCATGCCCGCGGCTGTGATGGCCTGGCGGTACTTGGCATCGGCC
This sequence comes from Phycisphaerales bacterium, assembly GCA_965227775.1. Taxonomy (GTDB): domain Bacteria; phylum Planctomycetota; class Phycisphaerae; order Phycisphaerales; family UBA1924; genus JAHCJI01. The sequence goes on along the minus strand of OZ245777.1, from coordinate 2,001,668 downwards.
ACGTCGCCGGCGGCGAACACACCGGGGATGTTGGTGGTGCTGCCGCGCTTCTTGAGATCGATGTAGCCCGCCGAATCGAACTCCAGACCACTCTCGCGCAGGAACTTCGTCGCGGGGGTGTGGCCGATCGCGACGAACATGCCGCTGACCTCGAGTTCGCGCCGCTCCTTGGTCTGGGTGTCTTCGAGCACGACGGCCCGGATGACATCGGCTCCCGACGCGGGGTCCTTCTTGTCCAGCACGTCGACAACCGTGCTGTTCCACACCATCTCGACGTTCGGCTTGCCCAGGGTGCGCTCCTGCATCACCTTGCTGGCGCGTAGCTCGTCGCGGCGGTGGATGATGTAGACCTTGGAGGCGAACTTGCTCAGGTGGTGGCCCTCTTCCATGGCCGTATCGCCGCCACCGATGACGGCGACCGGGTTGTCGCGGAACATGGGCAGCGCACCATCGCACACGGCACAAGCCGAGACGCCACCGCCGCTGGTTGCCAGGCGCAGCTCGTTGTCGAGGCCCAGCCAGTTGGCCGTCGCCCCGGTTGCGATGACGACCGCGTGGGCCCGGATCGTCTTGCCGCCAGCCGTTGTGAGCACGTGCGGCTTGGTGTGGTCCTTGTTGAACTCCACCGTCTTTACGTCATCGTTCATGACGCGGGCACCGAAGCGTTCGGCCTGCTTCTGGAACAGGGTCATCATCTCGGGTCCGGCGATGCCGTCGGGAAACCCGGGGTAATTCTCGACGTCGGTGGTCAGCATGAGCTGGCCGCCGGGCAACACCGGCCCGGGGTCTTGCTTGGGCACGCCGATGATGCAGAGCGGCTCGAGCTGGGCCCGAGAGGCGTACAGGGCAGCCGTCCATCCGGCCGGGCCCGAGCCGATGATGACCAGCTTCTCGATCTTCGTGTCCTGCCCGTTCTCGCTCATGGGTGCCCTCGCTGGCGTGTAGGTTCGTGGAAGGAGATGAATCGCAAGCGGGCCCGGGATGTTCCCGAGCCCGTGGACGTGCCGCCTATCGATCGGTCAACGCAGCTCGCCGTCGGCCTGCAGAAACTCGCGATAGAGCGAGATGACCGGTGGCCAGATCAGGTAGTCGCCGTCATAGAGCGAACGCGTGTTCTCGCGCACACGGCTGGCCGTGTCATTATCGAGGTCGGGCCCGGTCGACCACAACACGTATTCGTCGTCGACGAGACCGACGCCGATCGTGAAGTTCCGCTGGTTGAGCATGATGATGTCGATGGCGAGCGGCTTGGGCCCCACCGCCGGGTCAACATCCAGGTCGCGTGCGGGCACGAGGTAGTTGAACTGGCTGACCAGAGAGCGCCGCTGCGAGTCAACGATCGGACCGAACGGATCGATCACACGCTCGGGCAAGATCTGCGGGCTCAGCGCCGCAACATTGCCCGGCAGCGTGCGCAGGCGCGTCTTGTACGCCATGATGGCCAGGGCTACGCGTGTACCGGAGATCTCGGTTCGGAGGATGCGGCGCTCGTTGAAAAGGCCGGTCATCTCGGGCACAATCGCAAGCACGACGCCCTCGGTCACCGGGTTCAGGCGGTCGTACTCTCGGACGAGCTTCTGCCCGGGAGCGAAGTCGCTCTGCGTCCAGAGCTGCGACCAGTCGTTGAACACGTCGTTCACGCTCTTGCGCGTCGCGAAGCCGTCGCCGTGGACGAGTTGCACCTGCGTCCACAGACCGGCCTCGCTGAAGCGACGGAGCGGACGCTCGCTCGTGCTGAGCGCGCTCATGGTGGGCGCGAATCGATCGGTCGGACGTCCACGCTCGTCAAAGATGCGTGAGAGCACTTGCTCTGCGCCGATGCGGTCTCCCTCGGGCAGGCGCAGGCGATCGATCATCATGAATCCGCGGCGGCCTGGGTCGAGCCGGCCAATGACCTCGATGACCTCGTCATAGTTCAGCACCTGCTGATCGGACGAGTAATCGATGTACGCCACGTCCCGAACGCGGATCGCCGCGTCGATCATCGTGCGATAGCCCCACGCGACCTCGTCGTAGAACTCGCGGTTTGCCATCATGCGACCCAGGTGCAGCAGGTCGACAAGAACGTCGATCGCGCCCGCTGGGTTGCCTTCAGCCCAGCGCCGATTGGCCTCGACGTGGGCGAGGATGACAACGTTGGTCAGCTTGGGCAGGTAACGAAACTCGGCTGATGAGAGCGTGGGCGGATCGCCCAATTCGGTGTACAAGCCCGCACGAACGAGGTCAACGGAAACGCCATCGATGCCATAGGGCTGGGCCATGACCATCGAGTCGGGGAAGATCGCTTCCTGGGTGATCTCGTCGAGCGCTGCGATCACCCGCTGCTGAGACTCGGCCGCCGCCCATTGCGACGCATCCTCCCAGCCGCGCATCCGCGGGCCGAGCAACATCGCGTCGATGGGCCGACCGTCTTCGGTGACCGCTACCACCGCCGGCGGATCCTGCATGTCGATCATGGTCGGGAACAGCACGGCATCGGCCCGCTGGTCTTGCGGAATGGCTCGACCGGCCCGATTGATGCGCTCGATGAAGTCGCCGCTCTGAGCCTGGGCGAGGGCCGGGACTGCGAGGGCAACCACGGCCGAGAGCAAGGCCGCAGGCCACGCGAGGGACCGGCTAGCCGTGAGCCTGAGAGCGAGATTGAAGCACATGCGAGGCTGCCTCCGAGATCGTCAAGAAACCGTCGCCCGGGATCGGGGCGTCGAGGGGGCGTATATGTCTGGGCCGCGTATGGCGCTACACCGAAAGGCGGCCGCACCATGCCCAGGGGCGGATACTAGCCGAAACCCCTCGCGGCGGCAGCCGACTCCGGCCCCCCGCCTCACAACCTTCGAACGCCCGGCCTTCCCAGGCGATGAGGCCCCATCGGGCGTATCATTCTCGATGCGCGCCGTGCGGCCCGAACGGGCCCGAAACGCGGCACGCTGCGGCCTCTTGCCACGTCTGAAAGCACGTCGGCTCGGACCGGGAGAATCGGGCGCGCGGTCGCGTCGCCCCAGGCATTCGCACAGGAGCTTGTGAGCATGATCGTTGGCGTCCCGACCGAGGTCAAACCAGACGAGTACCGCGTGGGCCTGATGCCTGTTGGCGTCGACCTGCTCATCCGCGACGGCCACGACGTCGTTGTCCAGGCTGGTGCGGGCCTGGGCATCGGCTTCGAGGATTCGGCCTACGAGAAGGTCGGCGCCAGCATCGCCCAGAACGCCGACGAGGTGTGGGCCAAGGCGGACATGATCGTCAAGGTCAAGGAGCCCCAATCCATCGAGTGGCCCCACATGCGCGAGGGGCAGGTGGTATTCACCTACTTCCACTTCGCGGCAGATCGTGATCTGACGCTGGCCTGCCTCGACCAGAAGATCTGCGCCGTCGCCTACGAGACGCTCGAGGCGCCGGGTCTGAACGGCAAGCCCACCCTCCCACTGCTGACGCCGATGAGCGAAATCGCCGGCCGCATGGCAACGCAGGAAGGCGCCAAGTACCTCGAGCGCCCACAGCAGGGCCGCGGCGTGCTGCTCGGCGGCGTGCCGGGCGTCGAGCCGGGCAAGGTGCTCGTGCTCGGAGGTGGTGTGGTCGGCACCAACGCCGCCAAGATTGCCAGTGGTATGGGCGCCGATGTCATCATCATGGACATCGACCTCGACCGCATGCGATACCTTGAGGACGTGATGGACGACAACGTCACGACCATCTACAGCGACCCGCACGCCATCCGCAAGTACCTGCGCTGGGCCGACCTGGTCATCGGCGCCGTGCTGCTGCCTGGCGCCAAGGCCCCGAACCTCGTGACCCGCGAGGACCTCAAGATCATGCCCGAGGGCGCCGTCATCGTCGACGTCTCGATCGACCAGGGCGGCTGCGTCGAGACCAGCCGCGTGACGACCCACGGCCAGCCGACCTACATTATCGACGGAGTGGTGCACTATTGCGTTGGCAACATGCCCGGCGCCGTGGCCCGCACGAGCACGCACGCGCTCAACAACGCGACCGTGCCCTGGGCCCGCAAGCTCGCCAAGGTCGGCCCCCACGAGATCGCCGCCCGCGACGCCGGCTTTGCGATGGCCATCAACTGCGACGACGGCCGCCTGCTCAACCGCCCCGTGGCCGAGGCCCACGACCTGGAAGTCGCGACGGCTTGAGCAGAGTCCTAGTGCAATTCAGGACTAGGGGTCGGGCCCTGGTCTTCATGCGCATACCGTAAAAAATGTCGTCGAAGAGCACGAAGAGGCTTCCACCGGCACTAGGACGCCATGGTAAGTGGTTTTGGCTTGGTCAAGGCCTTTGCGTTGTGGGCACAACTCTAGTGTGTCTCATCGCGGCGCGGGCCGGTTGGAGCCCGAACTTTTACTACGCGCTAGCAGCTGCGATCGTTGGAACCTTCTCGACCGTTGGACTCCTCTTTTATCTGAATGGCAGGGATGTTGCGCGTGCACGCAGACTGCGCGGCGAGGTTTGCACAATGTGCCTCTACGACCTTACCGCTCATCCGGCGGCTGGCAGATGTCCTGAGTGCGGTGTCAGCTACACCAAAGTGGACATCGCGCGCCAGTGGGATTATGCCGGTCGACTGTCGAAGAGACGGCATCTCGGCGAGTTGCGACGTGGCGAGCAAACCGAGTGAACAATCACGCCGCCGGCAGGTCCGCCTCGCCGAACAACCGGAAGCACTTGCGCCGCAAGATCTGCCCGGCCAGCGTCATGTCGTCGACCGACAGCGCGATCGTTGCCGTGCCGGTCGGCAGGCTCATCAGCGGATAGGCAAAGTGGATGTTGAGCTCGGCCCCGAGCAGCGACAGGCACAGGCTTTCAAGGCTGTGCCCCTCGCTCAGTTCCACGACCAACACTTCCTTCTCGCCATAGGGAAGCCGCTGCTCCTTCAGAATGCGTGCGGCGATGGCTGCCCGGTTCGCGATAATCCGAACGACCGCGTAGTCCGAAGCCTCGTGCACGCTGAGGGCACAGATCTTTGCGGCGGACCTATCGAACGCATTGACCAGCTCGTGCAGCCTGCCCACCCGGTTGTCGAGGAACACGCTGAATTGCGTCACCGTCGGCGTCGCGTAGCCCTGCGTGGTTTCAAGCGGCGTCGCGCTCTGTGAGGCCATCAAGAGTCCTTCCCCAGTCGGTCCAGAAGCCACCCGGGAGCCCCGAGCGGCATCGACCCCGCGTCCAGGCTGGGGCCGCCTCGCAACCGGCCTTTCGGCCAGAAACAACAGTACCCGCCAGAGCGGGTACGGGGGAACCACGTTGAGCGTTGCGGCTATTGGCGTGAACGGGGGTTCCCGCCACACTCGAGGCGCTTAGACAGTATCAGGCCGAGAAGCTCGAGCCGCAGCCGCAGGTGGCCGTCGCGTTGGGGTTCTGGAACACGAAGCCCCGGCTCATGATCTCGTCCTTGAAGTCGACGACCGTGCCGTGCAGGTAGAGCAGGCTCTTGGGGTCGCACACAACGCGGATGCCGTGCTGCTCCATCACCTCGTCGGTGTCTCGGACGGCCTCGGTCAGGTCGAGGATGTAGTTGAAGCCCGAGCAGCCACCGCCCTTCACGCCCACACGCAGATGGACCTTCTCGGCATCCAGCTCCTGCTCTTCAACGATCCGCTGGATCTCAGCGGCCGCCTTCTCGGTGATCTGGACGGCGTCGGTGTCGGCTTGGCTCGGATTGGCAGACGTGGCGGTCATGGATGCTCCTGCGATGCTTTCGAGGGCCTGTGGCTTCTCCAGAGAGTATAACGGCTCGCGGGCCCAATCTGTTCAGCGAATGGGCGGGGTTGTCCCGGTTTTCGCCCCGTCGAGCCCGCGGGCGTCGTTAGTGGGCGTGGGCCGCCTCGGCTGCCTGGCCGTTCTTGGTCTTGTAATCATCGATCGCCGCACGGATGGCGTCCTCGGCGAGTACCGAGCAGTGGATCTTCACGGGCGGCAGGCTGAGCTCCTCGACGATCTGGGTGTTCTTGATCTCGAGGCCCTCGTCGATGGTCTTGCCCTTGAGCCATTCGGTAGCCAGGCTGCTGCTGGCGATGGCCGAACCGCAGCCGAAGCACTTGAACTTCGCGTCCTCGATCTTGCCCGAGTCGTCGACCTTGATCTGCAGCTGCATCACATCGCCGCACTCGGGCGCGCCAACGAGGCCGACGCCCACGTCCTTGCGCTCCTTGATCTCCTTCTGCGTGCCGAACGAGCCCACGTTGCGCGGGTTCTCGTAGTGATCGATGACCTTGTCGCCATATGCCATTGCTGGCCTCCTCGCGGCCGGTTGCCGCGTCTAGTCGTCCCTGTCCCCGTCGAGCCTGAACCCGTTCCGAAAGGTGAACCCAGTTAGTGGGCCTGCCATTCGATCTTGGTGATGTCGATGCCCTCGTTGTGCATGTCGTACAGCGGGCTGAGTTCGCGGAGCTTCACAACCGCCGCCACGATCTTATCGACCGCGTAGTCGGCCTCGGCCTCGGTGCTGAAGCGCCCCATGCTGATACGCAGCGAGCTGTGGGCGAGATCGTCGCCCACGCCGAGGGCCTTGAGCACGTAGCTGGGCTCGAGGCTGGCGCTGGTGCACGCGGAGCCGCTGCTCATCGCGATCTCCTTGGTCGCCATCATCAGGCTCTCACCCTCGACGAAGCCAAAGGAGATGTTCGTGAGGTGTGGCAGCCGCTTGTCGGCGTGCCCGTTGACCTGCACCGTGTCCAGCTTGCTGGTGATGCCTTCTTCGATCTTCTTTCGCAGGGCCAGCAGGCGCTCGCGCTCGTCGTCCATCTCGGCAGCGCAAAGCTCGCATGCCTTGCCCAGTCCGACGATGCCGGGCACGTTCAGCGTGCCGGAGCGGAAACCACGCTCCTGGCCGCCGCCCTCTTGGAATGCCGTCAGGCGGACGCGGGGCTTGCGGCGGCGGACGTAGAGAGCGCCCACACCCTTGGGCCCGTACATCTTGTGCCCGCTTAGGCTGAGCAGGTCGATGTTGTCGGCGTTGACATCGGTAGGCATCTTGCCAACCCACTGCGTCGCATCGGTGTGGAATACGGCGCCGCGATCGTGGCAAAGCTTGCCGATCTCTGGGATCTCGTTAATCGTGCCAAGCTCGTTGTTGGCCCACATGATCGTGACGAGAATCGTGTCATCACGCATGGCCTGCTCGACCATCTTGGCCGTGATCAGTCCGTCCTTGCCCGGCTGCAGATAGGTGACGTCGAAGCCTTCCTTCTGGAGTCGCTTGCAGGGGTCGAGCACGGCCTTATGCTCGTGCATGGCCGTGATGACATGGCCGCGCTTCTCGCTGCCGGCCGGCGCCTTGGCGTACATGCTCGCGGCGCCCTTGATGGCCAAGTTGTTGCTCTCGGTGGCGCCGCTGGTGAAGATGATCTCCTTGCGGTCGGCACCGATCAGGTCGGCCACCTGCTGGCGGGCCTTGTCGACGCCGGCCTCGGATTCCCACCCGAAGCTGTGGTTGCGGCTGCCTGGGTTGCCGAACGCCTGCGTGAAGTACGGCAGCATCGCCTCGACCACGCGAGGGTCGGTGCGGGTGGTGGCGGCGTTATCGAGGTAGATGGGGAGGTCAACGGCCATGGCTTCTCCGTGGTGCGGCTTTGGTCGCGGCTCGGCTGGGCCAATCTCTCCGCATGGGAACCAGCCCCCAATGAGATCGGCCTGGATGGCCCAATCGGCCTTCCACTTAGAACAATTCTAGTTTAGAGCAGAGGCTTCCCAGCCGCAAGAAGAGCGTAGGCGTTGCGGGGAATCCCGACGAACGCAGGTGTCCGGGCGTCCGTTCTCGGGCCCTTAATTCTCGTTCTCGGCCGGACGCTCGTAGACCATCTCCAGCCGCCGTCCCTGGTTCTTGAAGTCAGCGTGGGTCATGTACGAGCGAATGAGAAGCAGGCCGCGACCACCCGGGCGGGTCAGGTTTTCCTCTGCCGTCGGATCGGGCACATCGGAAGGATCAAACCCGGGCCCGGGATCTTCGACCGCGATGCGGACGCGATCCCTATCGACCACGTAGTCGATCGTGATCGGCGTGTCGTCGGGCAGGTCCTTCAGCCCATGGCGGAAGGCGTTTGTCATGGCCTCTTCGAGCGCGAGACGAACGGCGAAGGTCGCAGCCTTCGGATAGCCCTGCTCTTGCATGGCCATTTCGATCGAGAGCCAGAGGCGATCGATGCGCTCCCGGTCGTTGGTGACCCGGGCCGAGTCGCTCACGCTGGCCTGCTCATCTCGGTGTGCCATCCGGTCCGCCCTGGGAGTTCGAAGGGGTCAGTCGAAGCTCTTCATCGCGCTCTCGGTGTCTTCGTGGATCGTAAAGATGCGATCAAGCTTGGTGATGCTGAAGACTTCTTGGATCTGCGGATCGATGTCGGCTAGGCGGAGCTGGCCCGAACGGTTGCGGATCTTGTGGTGGATCGTGATGAGCGTGCCAAGCGCGGCCGAAGACATGTGATCGACGTTGTTGAAGCTGATGAGCAGCTTGGGGCTGCTCGAGGCATCGATGACTTCGGTGATCTCGTCGCCGATGCGCTGGATGCTGGCCTCGTCGAGGATGTTGCGGTCGAGGAACTCGACCCGCGTCACCCCGTCCTGGTCGGTGATGCGCAAACGTGTCTCTTCGGCTGGCATGCTGGGCTCTCCGAGTGGGCTGGGCGGATCGAGCCGTCGATCCCCCGGGGCGCAAGCGTAGCAACAACGCCCGCCCCGGGCTGTCCCGGCGCGGGCGTTATCTGGCGCTTTCTCGCCCCGGTCGTGCCGGGATTCTCGCGAAGGCGGTTTAGAAGGGGTTCAGGCCGCCACCCATGGCCGGGAAGTTGCGGGCCTCCTGCTCGCTCTGGATGAGCACGGTCGGCTTCATCAGGATCAGCAGCGTCTGCTCTTCCTTGCTCTCGATGCGGTTGGTGAAGAAGCGGTTGAGCACGGGCAGCTTGCTCAGCAGCGGCACACCGGTCTCGACTTCGAACTCGCTCACCAGGCGCTGACCGCCCAGCAGCAGCGTGCCCTCGTCGGGCACCGTGACCGTTGTGCGGACGCGGGTCACCGTCACCGTCGGCAGCTGGATGAACGACTGCGTGTCGGCCGAGCTGACCAAGGTGCCGCCGGCAACGGCCGTAACCTGCTCGGACGCGAAGCCGTCGATCTGCGCAAGGCCCGCGTCGACGTTCATGGTTACGTAGCGACGATCGCTCGAGATGGTGCCGCGAACCAGCAGCGTCACGCCCTCGGTCGCGACTTCCACCGTTGGGTCGAAGCCGACGGCACTGTCACTGACCACCGGCTCGAGGTCGCCCACGTATGCCACCTGGGTGGCGACGTAGATGTTGGCCAGCTGGCCGTTCGTCAGCGTCAGGCGCGGGGCCGTGAGCTGGGTCGAACGCCGGTCGGCCTGCGTGGCACGAACGAGGAAGTCGACCTGCACGTCGTCAAGGAACTGTCCCGCGACACCCAGGGCCGGAGCCGCACCGAGGATGGTGCTCGCGATGCCTTCAGTGGGCGCGAGTGCGCCGGCGAGGCCGATCGAGTCCTGACCCGCGCCGATGACGCTCGTGTTGGTCGGGGCGGCGACGGGCTGCACGACCGAAGTTCCGCCCGGGCCGGCACCGCCGGTGACCGTGCGACGACGGCCGTTCGGGCCGGAGAAGTCGAAGAAGTCGCTGGGCAGCAGGCTGGGATCGTTGGCCGCGGCCGTCTGGAACTGGTCGGCCTTGGCGTTGAAGTAGATGTCCAGGTCGAAGCCGATCTGCTCGAAGTAGTCCTGGTTCACGAGCAGGAATCGCGTCTCGACGTTCAGCTGCAGGGCCTGCTGGGCGCGGAGCTTGTCGAGCAGGCCACCGATCTGGCGGTGGGCCTTGGGCGTGGCGCGGACGATCAGCAGCCCGCGATAAGGCGTGATGGTCCAGCGGCCCTCGAGGAAGCCGCGGTCTTCCTCGATGTTGTTCTCGACGATCTCGATGATCTCGTTGATGCGGTCCTCGAGGGGCGTTTCTTCGATCTCACCGTCGCCCTGATCCGTGAAGGGGCTCTGGCCGCCGCCACCCTGGCTGCTCTGCAACGCCTGCTGCAGATCGATCTCGGGCACGTCCGGGTAGTCGGGCACCTCGTGGAGCAGGTCGTTGATGTCGTAGATACCAACAGCGGTCTTATCGAGCAGGGTCTCGGCCGACGACACGGTCAGCAGACCGTCGATGATCGCCCAGTCGGCGGCGTTGAAGTCGTCCGGGCTGGCCTTAGCCAGCAGGCGGTCGAGCGCGACCGTTGCGTTGACGGTGCTGGCGAGGCGGAGGCTCACCGGCGTCTGGCGGTCGATGCCCAAGCGCTCGAGCGTCTCCCACTCGACGTCGAAGTCGACCTCGGCCTGCTGGGCGATAAACGCAAGAGCGCTTTCCAGAGGATTGTCCTGCAGGTTCATCTGCACGCGGCTCGACTCGAGCTGCGCGAGCACGCGGCGATTCTCGGCGGAGTCAACGAACTCGGCCTGCGCCTCGCGGCTCTGGCTGATGGCAGGCCAGTTCTCGGGATAGTTCACGACGTCCAGCGGCGGGATCAGGGCACGCTCGGCCTCGATGCGGAACGCCGCGAAGCCCTTGTTTCGCCGTTCGGTGATCTGCGAGTAATCGACGTAGATCAGGATGTTCTCGTAGGCGTTCTTGAGCAGCAGGCCCGAAGGGTTGATCGGGTCGATCAGCAGGAGCTGCTCGATGGTGTCGAGCGCCTCGCGGTACCGCATGTTCATCTGGTACTCGCGGGCCTGATCGAGCAGCAGGTTGATCGTGCGCTGGCGCTCATTGCGCTGGCGGTCGGCTCGCTCAGCTGCTTCCTCTTGGGCACCGCGGTCGAGCGCCTCGGCCTGATCTTCCTGGATTCGGATGGCGGCGGCCTCGATTCGCGCTTGCAGGTCGTCGAGCTCGTTGATGCGGGCCTCAAACTCGGGCTGGCCGAACACGTCTCGGTTACGCTGGAAGTCGATGCGCGTACGCGACAGCTGGGCACGGGCACCGCCCAGGTTCCCCTGGGCGAGCTGACGCTCGGCCTCGTTGACGCCAACGCGGAACTCGGCCAGTGCGTTCTGACGGACCAGATCGCGGGTGGTGCCGATGTCCTCCTGGGCGCTCGGGCGACCTGAGAGCCGGACGTCGATCTCGTCAATGCGGGTCGAGACGAGGTCACGCTCTTCCGGGGTGAGCAGGTCCTGGTTCGCACGGACCAGCACGTACAAACGACGGGCTTCGGCGAGCTGTCCCGACTCAAAGGCGGCGTTGGCCTGGCTCAAGTTGGCCCGGGCTTCCTGCTGGATGGCTTCGCGGAAGAGCTGCTGGGGGTCGCCCTGCTGGCCGCCATCCTGACGGCCGCGCACCACGCCCGCCTGCACGCTGGCCGCTGCGGCGGCGCTGGCGTCGAAGGTCGTTCCCGCCTTGCGCTCGGCGTCGGCTACGCGCAGCTCCATGCGGCTGAGCCTCTCGCCCTGCTTGGCGTCGAGGTCCAGACCCGCACGGCGGACCACGGCGAGCTGGCTCTTGGCCTGGGCAAACCGGCCGGCGTCAAGATCGGCGGCGGCCTGGGTCAGCGCGTCGGCCACCATCGGACGCAGGGCCTGCTGGCGGCGATCGATCTGGTTCCTTGCATCGGTCGCGCGCGTCCAGAGCACCGAACCCTCGTCGGCGGCTTCGAGGACCGAGGCGACGCGAGTCGACGCGAAGGCCAGGTTGCCCTCGGCGATCGCCATGTCTGCCTGCTGCAGCGCGATCTCCAGACGGTCCGCGCCCGAGATCTTCTGGCGGATGTTCCGTAGGGCGACCAGCGCCTCGGCCCGCTCATCGTTCGAGCCCGTCGCGTCGCTCAAGGCGTTCATGAGCGTGGCCTGAGCCCGCACAAACTGGCCCTGGGCCATCAACTGATCGGCCTGGGCCCGCGCCTGAGCCAGGGTGGCGACGCTCGTGTCATCGGCCAGGGCCGTCAGGGCCGAGGCGTTCAGGGAGGTAGCCAATGCCAGGGCGAGGAGGCGACGGGGGGTCCTGCTGGTGCTCATGCCAAGCTCCAAAGTGTGCGGGGTGGGAACGGCGGGGCGGGAATAGGGCGTTGGCCGCTCGGGATCTGGTGTTTGGGACGCGGGTTTGGGTCGCGGTGGTTTGACGCGGTTGCGGGTCGTTTCGGTGTCGGACGTGTACGCGCTCGTCCGCAGCTCGTTACCGAAGGGCCATCATTGGCACGTGTCGGCCACCCGGCCCGGTGCGGGCGAGGCGTCGAGCCCGTTTCGCCAACCTCGCGCGAACGCTGTTCGGCGGGCTGTCGGCGGACTATCGGGAGGTGTTCGCGTGTGCGGGCTGTGTCCCGTGAGCGGCTCCCGTGGTCGGCCCCGGGTGTGCCCGGGGCGGGGTGTTCGATTGATACCCGAAGCACACGCCCCGGGATGCACGCTCGGGCCAGAAATCGGCCCAGACTTGAGCGGGTGGAGGATAATCACCACCCCCCGCCAGAGCAACTCCCCGCAACTGGACGTCTGGAGGACATCTCGACGGCGTCACGCGACCGCGCACGCCCGAGACCAAAAACGGGTGGCCGGCTATTCGAGCCAACGGCTCGCGAGGATCCGTCCGGGCGCGGCATTGGCGAGCGCTTCGTCCAAAAGCTCGGCGATCTCCGGCGGTTCGGCCGGATCGGTCCCGTCGAACGAATCACCACCGCCGGGCGCATCGACCGAACTCGACGCGGCAACGGGCTTGTCGCCTGGTCGGGGTTCGGGCGGTGGCGTGACAAGCGGCGCCGGCTCGCTCGAACGAGCCAAATGCGCCTCGGGCGGCGTTGGCTGGCTGCCGCTGCGGCCGGACGGCGCCGACAAGATCGCGACGACTTCGCGCCTCCACAGCCGATCGGCCGAGATCAATCGGGGCCCGAAGCCCTCGGAGGCCGCCGAGTGATTCGGGCCGCGGGGCTCGCCCGGCAAACGCTCGACGGCCTGGACCGCGAGATCCTCGGCCTCGCGCCAGCAGCCAGCGGCCAGCAGTACCTCGGCGTATCGCACGCGTCCTTCCTGGTTCGGCGTCTGCTCGCCTGCGTTCGGATCTGGCGCGCCGGCTTTCTTCTGCTCTTCTCTGATCTTGTCGTTCTTGTCCCTCTCGTCGGAGGACTGGTTTCCCGCTTCATCGGGTGCCGGCGGATCGACACGCACCAGGCACCGCCAGCCCGTGACGCCCAGGTCTCGGCCGTCGTCGTCCAGATTCCGTTCGACGTCGATGTTGAGCGTCATGCCCCATAGATCGACGAGGGCCTCGGAGACCTCCTCGGGCCCGGGTAGCTCGGGGCGATCTTCCGGTGTCAGCAGCACGCTGCGGTGCTCGTGACTCACGGCGTCGGCGGCCATGACCTCGACCAGCGGACGGCCGTCGGGTTTGCGAGCCCTTCCTGCCGAGCCGTTCTCGGAGGCCCCGCCGAGATTGCCAAGCTCAAACGCGGCAAGAAGCCGGTCGACCCGTTCCTTCTCTGAAGTCTCGACGCGGACCGTCAGCACTTTGTGCTCGTCGAGGAACAGGTACATGAACGGCTCTTCGCTCATGGCACCGAAGCCGCACAGTCCATCTTCAAACAAGAACGGCTCGTACCACCGCAGCCCGTCATAAAGGCTCTCGACCCCGACCAGCTCGTACGCGATGTACGGATCGATCTCGCGGAACGCGTCGTTGCCTAGCACGTCGAGGATCGGATAGATCCGTCCGGGCAGCAGGCTGAGCAGCGCCGAACACAGGGGCTTCAGGCGCTCTGCCGACACGAGGATCTCGTAGACGTAGCGGTCGGGCCACTCCTCCCACTCCTCGTCCCCGTCGGCGGGCTCGAAGTCGACCGTGTAGCCGCTTGTTGGCGCGATGGGCTCCACGGGGTAGACACCCAGCGGGAAGGCGAACCCGTTGACGCGAACACGCTCGAGGGCAGGGTTGAGCAGGCATCGGTGCATCGGGCGCATGCTAGGAGGAGGGGACGACACCACGACGCGGGAGATCAAACGCGGAGTCCGCGTGGGATTTCCGGTCCTCAATCCTGCCAAAGTGGCCGGCAATGTCGGAGAACGGGTATTTGTCGCATTGACTTGAGCAGCGGTTTCTGGTAATTTGGACGAGTTGGTGTGACTCGCTGACTTCCTTGGGGGTAGCTCGTGATGTGTTTGCTACGCGGTCGCTGTTCAAGCCCGAGCACGGTCTTCCTTCACATAAGGCGGTGGGCGATCGCGGCGTTGATTGGTTGCCTTGGCCTCACGCACCCAACGCTCGCCCAGGAACCATGGCTCGAGTTTGGCCCCCACCATTGGGGCGTGCGGCTGGACGACGAACCCAAGATGGTTCTCGGCGTGCCGTTTCCGCAGCAGCTCCAGGTGTGGTACCCCGCGACAGAACAAGGCGAGGGCACACCAGCCGCGACCGACGGGGCGCCGTATCCGGTCATCTTCTTCCAGCACGCCGGCGGATCGGACTACACGTTTTACGACTACCAGTTCAGCCGCCTGGCCAGCCGGGGGATGATCGTGGTGTCGATGCGCCACGACCACGTTCCCTGCTCGGTCGCGTGCCACCGTGAGCTCTTCACCGTCACGATGGACCAGGTCTACAAGGAATGGAACACGGATCCCGGCCACTGGCTGTACCAGCGGGCCGACATCGACCGCATCGGGTTGAGCGGGCACTCGCACGGCGCGGCGTTTAACACCGTGTTGGACCATCGGCCCATGAATCCGACCGGCGAGTACGAAATCGACGCGGTGTCGCTGCTGGCGCCATGCCCGCACGTTCCGATCTCGCGGTACAGCGACACGTTCGCCGGTATGCCGCCGCTGCAGCTCATTTATGGCTCCAAGGACGAGTGCGGCTGCACGGGAACCGGACAGGGCATCGCGATCTACGAGCCCGCGCAAAAGCCCCGCCACTATGTATATGTGGTCGGTGCGAGCCACTGGTCGTTCTGCGAGGGCGGCTCGGTCGCGCCCGCGACGATCTCTCGCGAGGATGCGTGGCGGGCCTCGGGCGCCGCGCTCGCTGCCTTCCACGAGTACCTGTTCTATGGCAATCAAGACGCGCTGCCCTACCTGCGCAACGAGCAACCACTGGTCGTCGATGGACCCGAAGTGCGCTACCAGTTCCAGGAGCGTGCCGACTTCGCAGTCGACACCTTCGAAGACACGAACGGCATGACGTTCGAGCACGGCGTGGGCATCTCGGGCGTGCCGGGGCAAACGTACGTCAACGGCTTCTTGGGCGACACGTTCGTCGACGTCGAGGCGGGCGTCCAGCTGGTGCGGAACCAGATCCAGGATCTGCTGCCCCCCGGTGCCGGGCCGTACGACGTGCTGTTTTACAAGGACTTCAGCCTGGCACCCGACGTGTACGACATCGCGATCGATCGCGAAGAGACTGCCGGGCTATTCGACGTACTGATCAGAACGAGCAACGACACAGAGTTCGAGAGCCGGCTGCGCTCGGGACAGTGGGACCTGGTTGTCATGGCGCGCCAGAGCGGCTCGCGGTCGGCCACGGTGCCCTTCGACGACGAGCTGGCCGCCTTCATCTGCGGCGGGGGCAAGGCAATCCTTGCTGACTTCCGTATCGACTCGGCCACAGCGCAGGCCACACTGGCGTGCGCCGACTCCGGGTTCGACCAAACGACCAACTGGTCGATGCTGCGTTCCACGAGCGGCCTGTTTGAGGGCACCTTGAGGCTGCGCAACCCGGGCTGGGGCATTTGGACGTACGGGCTGACGCCCGGCGACGATTCGGTTGTCTTTGCCGAGAACGAGCTCACGTCGGCCCCCGGTGTCCACGACCCAACCACGAGCACGCTGGGCTTTGCGGTGACAACCGAGGGCTTCGAGACGTTCGATGAAGCATTCATGCTCGACCCGGCGAAGGGGCTGTATCACCCGACTTGGGGCCTCGAGTTCGCGTGGATCGGCGTCGACGCTTCGTTCACGCACATGCTGACCGAGGACGGCGGGCCCGGATTCGACGCCCGCGGCTGGTCGGACCTGACCTTCCGCATCATGCAGATCCACAATGACCCGCTCAACCCGCCCGGTGCGACGAAGGACCTCACGATCCGGCTTACCGATACGGACGGCGATTCGGCCGAGCGCAGGTTGTCCGATGCCGTTCAGGGCGCGCTGCGATCGTCCGTCGCGCCCGCCGCAACGGTGGACCGCAAGTCGATCTTCGAGACCTATCGGTACGCGCTCGGTGATTTCACGGCCGCGAACCCGGATCTCGACCTCGACGCGCTCGAGTCCATCTCGTTCTTGTGCGACCAGACGATCGCTGGACGCTGCTTCATCGACGACCTGTCCTTCGCCGTGCCCAGCCCTCGCTGCCCGGTCGACCTCGATGGTGATGGCGAACTGACGATCTTTGACTTCCTCGTGTTCCAGAACCTCTTTGACGCTGGAGCACAGGCGGCCGACTTTGACGGGGACGGCACGCTCACCATTTTCGACTTCCTTGCGTTCCAGAACGCCTTCGACACGGGCTGCCCGTAGCCTGTCGCATGCCCCCACCACCCGGACTCTTCGACGGCACCCCGCTCGAGCGGCCCGTAACACCCGAACCCGCGCCCGCCGCCAGCCCCCGCGTGCGGCGCGAGAAGCGGCGAGGCAAGTGGTGCACGGTGGTCGCCGAACTCGGGCTCTCGAAGGACGACGCCAAGGCACTACTCAAGGAGCTGCGCACGGGGTTGGGCACCGGCGGCGGGCTGGGGGATGCCAAAGACGGTGCGATCGAGATCGTCTTGCAGGGCGACCATCGCGACGCGGTCGTCGAGCGGTTGAAGGCCAAGGGGTACCAAGCCAAGGCCGCCGGCGGCTAGGAACGCTCTCTCCGGTACACGTCCTTCGCGGCGGCGAGCAGCGAATTCACGATCTGCGCGGGCGTCCCCTGCGCGACCTCGTCGAGCTCGACCCAGTCGTGCGCGCCGCAAGTCAAGCCGTACACGCGGCCGCAACCGGCGGCCAGGCCGCTCAGGATGTCGACCGGGGTGTCGCCCGCGTACGCGATCGTCACAGGATCGGTGATGCCCAGGCGGCGCATCGCCTCGTGGATCAAGTCCGGGGCGGGGCGGCCGTGCTCGACCTCGTCGCTCCCAACGAGCACGGCGTAGTCAAGGTTTGATACGTCGAGCAGCCGCTCCGCCGGTCTGCGCGCAAAACCCGTGACATAGCCAACCGTGAACTCGAAGTGGTGGAGGAACTCCAGCGCCTCGCGGACGGTGTCGAGCACGGGCGGCGGGTTCTGCTCGATGGCCTCGAGCATGAACGCGTCGAACGCATTGGTCATCCGTTCAATCAGACCGGGCTCGCCCGCGCGATCGGGCGCGTGCGCACCCACGACTTCTTCGAACAGGTGCGACTTCTTGCGTCCGGTGTTGACGCGGACTTGCTCGGCGGAGACTTCGACGCCCAGCAATTCGCGATACACGTGGTGGAACACGGCCTCGAAGCCGCCGGATTGCACGACGGTGCCGGAGATATCGAGCAGGAAGGTGTTGATCACGCGGTCGTCCATGGAGCGTGGCTATGCCACCCAATCGAAGTCGGCGATGACGGGTGCGTGGTCGCTGGGCTGCTTGCCCTTGCGCTCGTCGCGGTCAACACGCGCGTCGGTGCATGTCTCGGCCAGGGCCTTGGTCGCGTAGATGATGTCGATGCGCAGGCCGTCGCCCTTGGGGAATGCCAGCTGGCGATAGTCCCACCAGCTATACACGCCGCCATCGGGATGCTTCTCGTGCAGCGTGTCGATCAGGCCGAAGCCCTCTACGTTTTTCAGGCCCTTGCGCGCCTCGGGCACGCAGTGGGTCGTATCGGCCCACTTGTCGAGCTTGGCAACGTCGCCGTCGAACGGCGCGACGTTCATGTCACCGGCGACGATGATGGGCTCGGTGCTCTCGTGGCGTCGGTCAAGCAGGGCGCGAAGGCGCTCCATCCACGCGAGCTTGTACGCGAACTTGTCGCTGCCGACCTCACCGCCATTGGGGAAGTAGGCGCTGTAGATGCGCACCCCATCCACCATCGCGGACGTGAGCCGGGCGTGGTCGTCCTCCGGGCCGCCGTCGCCCTCGAAGCCGTGCACGACGTCGGTGGGCTCGGCCTTGCTGAGGATCGCCACGCCGTTGTACGTCTTCTGCCCATAGACCACGGCGTGGTAACCCAGCCGCTCCAGGTCCTCGGCCACTGGACCCGGTAGTTCGGGGATCTTGAGCTCTTGGAGGCAGATCACGTCGGGCTCATGGCGTTCGAGCACACCCATGAGCCGCTCGGCCCTGACCTTGATGCTGTTGACGTTCCACGTGATGACGCGCACGGAGCGATGCTAGCATAAATCGTCGATCACGGCCTGTTCGGGCTCAGAGCCCGATTCCGCCCCGTTTGTTCGGTGTTTCGGTGGTTTTTCTGACCGTCCGCCTTGGCCCGGGCCGACCCTGGGCATAGACCTTCGTTGAACGTTTGGAATATGGCTCGGGCGACATGGTCCGGCGCGTTGGCCGGACAGGCCCGAGCGCCCCGAGCCGGCGTCGTCGATCGCGTCGACTCGTAACCGGAAGGATGCACTCCCCGTGCGTACTGGAATGACGATGGAGCAAGATCCCGCGTCGAACGTCCATGGAACACCGGCCCGCTCGTCAGCGCAGGGCCGGCACCACCATAAGCAGCCGGCTTCCCAGCCTTTGGAATCAGCCTGGGACCACGCCGAAGACGATTTCGCTCGAGACGTCTTCACCGATTCGATGATGCGTCGTCGGCTGCCCAAGGACGCCTATAAGAAGCTCCAGCAGACCATCCACCACGGCGAGTCGCTCGACCCGACCATTGCCGACGCGGTCGCGGTCGCCATCAAGGAATGGGCGATGGCCAATGGGGCCACGCACTTCACGCACTGGTTCCAGCCGCTGACGGGCCTGACCGCCGAGAAGCACGACACCTTCCTGAAGCCCGACGGAGACGGCGGCGCAATCAGCGAGTTCACGGGTCAGGCCCTTGTGCAAGGCGAGCCCGATGCATCGAGCTTCCCAAGCGGTGGCCTGCGGACGACCTTCGAGGCCCGCGGATACACCGCGTGGGACGCAACGAGTCCTGTGTTCCTGAGCCGCTTTGGCGACACGGTAACCCTGTGCATTCCGACGGCATTCGTGAGCTGGACGGGCGAGGCCCTCGACAAGAAGACGCCGTTGCTGCGGTCGATGGACGCCATCAACACCCATGCGATGCGAGTGCTCAAGGCGCTCGGCGAGGTCGGCGATACCACACGCGTCTTCTCGACGGTGGGCGCCGAGCAGGAGTATTTCCTGGTCGATGAGGCCGCCGCCAGCACGCGGCCCGACCTGAAGATCTGCGGCCGGACCGTGTTCGGTGACACGCCAATCAAGGGCCAGAAGCTCGACGACCACTACTTCGGATCGATCCCTGAGCGCGTGCTCAGCTTCATGAGCGAGGTTGAGTCGATCCTGTACCGCAAGGGCGTGCCGGTCGCGACGAGGCACAACGAGGTCGCGCCCGGGCAGTTCGAGATTGCCGCGCACTATGAGCCAGCGAACGTGGCGTGCGACCATCAGATGCTGGTTATGGAGACGCTCCGCCGCGTTGCACCACGCCACGGCTTCGTGTGCACGCTTCACGAGAAGCCCTTCGCCGGGCTGAACGGCAGCGGCAAGCACGTCAACTGGTCGCTCGCCACCGACGATGGTCGCAACCTGCTGAGTCCGCAGAGCGAGCCGCACGCGAATAGGTTGTTCCACGCGTTCCTCGCCTCGGTCATTCGCGCTGTCGACCTGCACGCCGACCTGCTGCGGGCGAGCATCTCGAGCGCAGGCAACGACCACCGCCTGGGTGCTAACGAGGCCCCACCGGCGATCATCAGCATCTTCCTGGGCGACATGCTGACCGACCTGGTCGAGCAATTCGCCAGCGGCGGTACGGCCAGCAGTTCTCGCAAGGGCGACACGATGGACCTAGGCGCCGCGACGCTGCCCGAGTTCATCCGCGACGCGGGCGACCGCAACCGTACCAGCCCGTTCGCGTTCACGGGCAACAAGTTCGAGTTCCGCGCCGTGGGCTCGTCGGCGGCGATCGCCTTCCCGGTGACGGTGCTGAACACCATCGTGGCCGAGAGCCTTGCGAGCTTCGCCGACGAGTTGGAGAAGTCCGATGATGTGCAGCAGTCACTGAGCAACATCATCCAGCGCGTCTCAACCAAGCACAAGAAGGTGATCTTCAATGGCGACAACTACTCGCAGGAGTGGGTCGCCGAGGCTGAAAAGCGTGGACTACCGCACATCACCTCATCAGCCGAGGCCTTCCGGATGCTCACCAGCGACAAGAATCGCACGCTGTTTAACACGCTCGACGTGCTGAGCCCGCTGGAGACCCAGAGCCGTGCGAACATCTTCGCCGAGAAATACGCCACGCAAGTGCGCATCGAGGCACTCACGCTCCGCAACCTGAGCCGAACCGCCGTCTTGCCTGCAGCGGTGCGACAGCTTCGCGAGCTTGCGGGAGCCGTCTCCGCGCTGTCGGCCGCCGACGTCGACCCGGGCGAGAACCGCAAGGCTCTCGAGAGCCTCGCGAGCCTCGTGTCGGGTCTGCGGAGAGACCTTGACGTGCTCGATGCGGCGCTCGAAGGACCAGAGCCCGAGTATGCACTCGACCTGGCCGACCACACCCACAAGCGGCTCGTTCCGGCGATGGAAGCCGTACGTGGCCACGTCGACGCCATGGAGAAGGTCGTGTCGCAGGACCTCTGGCCGGTTGCCGACTACAACGAGTTGCTGATCGTTCAGGCCTAAGACCGCTGCGAGAACTCAAGCAAGTCTGCAGGGCCCGGGCGGATGTCCGGGCCCTTTCGTTTGGCATCAGCAATTGGCCAGCTTTGCTCTTGTGCATGGGCCTTGCTTCGGGTACGCTGAGAGACCCTCGGCACACGCACGGGGGACGAACCCCTCACGGAGAAAGAGACATGGTTATTCGGACTCTTTGCGCTGGACTGGCGATCTCGGGCATTGCGGCATCGGCGATCGCCCAGGACGCGCTCATTCTGGTACCCGACTCCTCCAACGACACCATCGCGGCCTTCGATCCTTCCGACGGCAGCCTGGTCGACCCGGTGTTCATCGATCTGGTGCCCCTGGACGCAGGCACGCCCAAGGGCATCGCGCAGGTGGGCGATGAGATCTGGGTGAGCGATCAGATCCGCGACCGCGTCGATCGCTTCACGCTCGATGGTGACTTCATCGATTCGATCGGCGGGCAGTTCCCCGGCGGCGGGTTGGACAACGTTCGCGGCGTAAGCGTCGTTGGTGACGAGGTGTGGGTCTTCAACGCGGGCACGCAGAACGACGCGCCGGGCAACGCGATCGTGCGCATCGACCCGGACACGGCCGCCATCGTCGGCAACATCCCGCTCGGTGGCTCGCCCTGGTTTGGCCTTCCCTACGCCGGTGACATCCTGGTTACCATCGGCGACCAGCTTGATCGCTACGACGAGGATGGCAACTTTGTCGGCCCGTTCTTCGCCGACGGTCAGCTGAACTTCCTCCAGCAGACGAGCGAGACCAGCTCCGGCTCGGTGCTCGTCGGCGCGTTCAGCTCGCCCTCGGGCATCTGGGAGATCAGTGTCGATGGTGGTCTGCTCGATGTCATCGCGGGCACCGCCGATTCGGGTGCTCGCGCCGGCTGGGAGTTGGGCGACGGCAACATCATGTGGACCAATGGTGCGGGCGTGAACATCAGCGACCCCGTCAGCGGTGCGACGTTTAACGTCCTCGACGGCAGCGGCCAGTTCATTACGCTGCTCGGTGAGGTTGAGCCGTGCTACCCCGACTTCGACGGCGACGGCCAGCTCACCATCTTCGACTTCCTCGCGTTCCAGAACGCCTTCGACTCGGGCGATCTCATGGCCGACTGCGACGGCGACGGGACGCTCACCCTCTTTGATTTCCTCTGCTTCCAGAACGCGTTCGACGCCGGCTGCGAGTAAGTCACTGTCAATAAGAGATTTGCATGCGGCTGTCCGTACGCGGGCAGCCGCTTCACTTTTATATCCTTGTAAATACCAAACAAAACACTCGACCAAAGGCCGGGGCAGGGGTAGCATCCCTGACCGGGGGCTGGAGAACCCCCGCACCCACCCCACCACCGGCAGCACGCCGGCCCAAGACGGAGAAAGACCATGAGCGCGACCACCATTGACGCGAGCAAGACCCGGGAGAGCATGAAGGTCGGCAAGCGGCTCGTCGAGCTGTGCCAGCAGGGCGAGAACCGCAAGGCCATCGAGGAGCTCTACGCCGACACGGTGAACGTGATCGAGGCGATGGACTGCACCCAAATGCCCGGCTACGACGACATGCCGGAGGACGCGAAGAAGGCCCAAGCCGCCGGCCCCACCAGCAAGGCCCAGTTGCTCGAGAGCAGCGACTGGTTCTTTGCGAACCACGAGATCCATGGCGGCGACGTGCAAGGGCCCTACCCGCTCGGCGACGAGTTCGCCTGCTTCATGCGTATGGACTGCACGCCCAAGGTCGGCCCGATGGCCAACCAGCGCATGGACATGCAGGAAGCCTGCGTGTACAAAGTCAAGGACGGCAAGATCGTGGAGAGCCGCTTCTACTACGGCATGGACTTCTGAGTAGAGCCCAAAGCAGACGGAGATAGAGAGAAGTCGAGTACGAGCCCGCGTTCGCAACGGACGCGGGCTCGTCGTACTTAGAGTTCTTCTTCGAGCGCTCGGCGGTACCGCTCGAGCACGGCTGCGCGAGTGACGAGGCCAAGCGGTCGTCGATGACCCGTGAGGTCGGGCGGCCCCAGCAGCGGAAGACTAGCGATGTCATCGTCCTCGAAGCGTTCGAGCACGAGGTCGAGCGTGTCGGTGGTCAAAACCACCGGCAGGTCGCTGCGCATGAGCTCGGCAACCAGCAAGAGCGGAATGGCCTCGCGATCGATCAGCGCGGTGCGCATGTCTCGGCCGGTCACCATGCCGATGTGGTCGCCCTGGCTGTCGACGACGACGAAGTCGGGCACGCGGCTGTTGGCGTGCAGCGTGATGAGCTTGCTGAGCGGGTCGCTGGCGTAGACCGGCTCGCCCGGCAATGGAACGACGGGAACGCTCGTCGCCGAGATCTTGCGGAGGATCGCCAGGTCACCCGTGCGGCCGATGCGCAGGCCCGCGCGGCGGAGCGGGTGCGTGTAGATATTGTCGCGGTCGATCGCCTGGCTCAGCAGCGTCGCGACGACCGCCGCCAGCATGATGGGCAGCAGCACGTAGGGGTCGCGCGTCAGTTCGAACAGCATGAGGATCGCCGTCAGCGGGCCGTGCGTGCTGCCAGCGACGACGGCGGCCATGCCGACCAGGGCGTATGCGGCCGGGCTGCTCTGTGCGGGCAAGAGGCCGATGCGGTCGAGCGCCACACCCAGGGCCGCACCGCCGGCGGCGCCAATGAACAGGCTCGGCGCGAATACGCCGCCCGAGCCGCCGCTCGACAGCGTCACGCACGTCGCGGCTGCCTTAAAGACAACCAGCAACGCGATCAGCCAGATCGCCATGGGCAACGCCGCGCTGGCGTGGCCATCATGTGCAGCCGCGTCGTCACCAGCGTGCGCCGAGGCACCCACGACCTCGGCCGCCGCGCCGTAGCTGGTGGGTTCGAGCAGCCAGCGGATAGTCTCGTAGCCGTTGCCAAAGAAGCTGGGGATATCGGTTGCCTCGCTGGCGGGGTCGCCCCCGGCAGCGCGGACCATGTAGATCCAGGCGATGCCCAGCACACCCAGGATGAGCGCGCCCGTGATCGGCGCGACGAACCAGTGCAGCTTCAGACGGGCGTACAGGTCTTCGCAGGCGTGCAGGCCACGGTTAAAGCCGACCGCGAGCAGGCCGCAGAGCAGGCCCAGCACGATGTAGTTGGGAAACTCCAGGGCCGTGAACGTCAGGTTCTCGAACGTCGTAACCGTGAAGATCGCCTCGTTCTGGCCCTGCGCCATGTGCGTCACGGCCGCGGCGAAGACGGCCGACACGACGATGGGCGTGAAGGTCTTCAGCGAGAAGTCACGCAGCAGGATCTCGAGCGCAAAGAACACGCCGGCGATCGGCGCGTTGAAAATGGCGCTGATGCCCGCCGCCGCGCCGCAGCCAACGAGGGTCATCATCTGCTCGCGGCCGACGCCCAACCGCTGACCAACAACCGAGCCCGCCGTCGCGCCGATCTGCACGATGGGGCCCTCGGTACCGGCCGACCCACCGCTGGCGACGGTCGCGATGCTGGCGGCGACCTTCGTCAGGCCGACCCGCGCCGGAATGTGCCCGCCCTTCTCGATCAGCGCCCGCATGACCTGGGGCACACCGTGGCCCTTCGCGTCGCTCGCGAAGAGGCGCACGAGCACGCCCGTGAGCGCCATGCCCACGACCGGTCCCAGGAACAGCAGCCACACGGGCAGCTCGATCTGAGCGTGCCGCACCTGCTTCTCGGCGTAGTGCAGGGCCTCGGCGAAGCCCAGCGTGCCCAGGCCCGTCAGCGTGCCGACGACCGCTCCCATCGCAACGACGTACCACTCGCGCTTCAGGCGCAGGCGCTTGGCGAGCGTCGGCAGGAAGCCCGGGCTGGCGGCGGAGTCGGCCATGGGAACTGGCAATATAGCGAGGCCGGCGGGCCGTGTGGGGCCCAGGGGCCTTCTAAGAGCCGATGCGGGCCCGGGCTGCCCCTATCTCGCACTGCGGAAACGGATCCCTGGCCCAAGCATGGCGTAGCGAAGAAGGCGACGAAGAGAGGGAGGATCGACATGCGCAAGCAGAAGAGCGGGCTTATCTCGACTCGATGCACCAAGGCAGCCTTTGTGGCCGGTGTCGGCTGCGTTGCGGGCCACGCCTGCGCACAAGTAGAATACAGCCAAACGCAGGAACTCACGGCGCCAGCATTGACCGCCAACGACGCCTTCGGCTCGGCGGTCGCGCTCTTCGGCGTCGATGCGGGGGTTGCGACGTTCCTGACCGAGACTGTGTACACCTACGAGCTCGATGCCACCGGCGAGTTCGTGCCGCTCGACATACTCACCGTTCCCGAACCGGGCGCGTTCGGCGAGTCACTCTCCATCGGCGGTGAGTGGCTCATCGTCGGCGCACCGGCGACGGACATCACCGACTTCAACCAGGGGGTGGTGTACCTGTACCAGCGTCGCGACGGTGGGTGGCAAAGCCGCGGACGAGTGAACGCGAGCGACTTCCAACAGCTCGACAACTTCGGCACCGATGTCGACCTGACCGACGACGGCGCGTACTTCGTCGCGGGCGCGAAGTTCGACGACGACGCGGGGACGAGCAGCGGCGGCGCCTACGTCTTCGAGCGCAGCGGGACGACATTCTTCGAGGTGCAGAAGCTCCGTCCCACCGGCCTGCAGATGGGCGATCAGCTCGGCCGCGCCGTTGCCATCGACGGCGATCTGGCCGTCGTTGGCGCGCCCTTCGCGACGCGGCGCAGCGATCGGCTCTTCGAGGGCCGCGCGTGGGTCTTCCGTCGCGAGGGCTCGCGATGGGTCGAGGCCGCCGAGCTCTCGGTCGACATCCCCGGCCGCGACCTCTACTACGGCGTGTCGGTCGACGTGAAGGACGGGTGGATCGCGGTCGGCACGGCCAAGGCCCGCGCGTTCGTCTACCGGCCCGAGGGCGACGGCTGGGTACAGGAGGCCGAGGTGCGGCCAAGCAGTGGAGGCTCTCCGCAATTCGGCTCGCAGGTGCACCTGGACCCTTCGGCCGCTAGCGCGGGCGAGGGCGTGCGGCTGATTGTCGGCGACCAGACCGCGACCTTCGACTCCATCACGAATCGTGGTGCCGTCTACGCCTTCGAGCGCGAGCTCGGCCCCGGCGGCGAGCCATTGTGGCCGCTCGCCCAGCGGCTGGAATTGCGGGCGCCCGAGTCCGGCGACCGCCTGGGCCAGGGCCTGGCGGCGAGCGAAGGCCGCGTGCTCGCGGGCGCGCGCTTCCGCAGCGCCGATGGCGTGTCCGGCGCGGGCTCGGCGTTCCTCTTCGAGGCGGGCGAGGTCGCCTGCAGGCCCGACCTGGACGGCGACAGCTCGCTGACCATCTTCGACTTCCTCGCATTCCAGACGGCCTTCGACGCGGGCGACCCCATCGCCGACTTCGATGGGGACGGCGATCTCACGCTGTTCGACTTCCTGGCGTTCCAGACCGAGTTCGACTCGGGCTGCGAGTAGGCCGACGCGGACCCAGGCGGGCTCTACCATGGCACGTCGCGCACCGAGCGTGGCGTGCCTTGTTTGTCCCATCTCGCTTCCATGGATCTCGAAGGACCACGCATGACGCCGCCCCAGCACTCCCCCCACCATCCAGCTTGGCCCATCGACGAGACCCACGACCCGAAGCTGGAGAGCTGGGTCGAGAGCGCCAACGACCCGGCGACGGACTTTCCGATTCAGAATCTGCCGCTGTGCATGATCGCTGCGCCTGTGGAAGACGAGCCCGACGCGATGAGCGTGCATCCGGCGGTGCGGATCGGTGACATGGTGCTCGTGCTCGACATGCTCGCGCACCTTGAGATTGTCGACGACACCGACGATGAGTGGCAGTGGCTCTTCGTTGAAGACCTTGCCGAACAGGGGCTATCTGGCCGCGTCCGCAGGATTGTGCAGGACTTGCTCAAGAAGGACAACCCGACGCTGCGCGATCATCCCGATCGCGAACAGATCGTTCTGCCTGTCGACGAAGTGTCGTTGGGCGTGCCGCTCATGGACTTGGGCGACTACACCGATTTCTACGCCTCCCTCTACCACGCCACCAGCGTCGGCAGCATGTTTCGGCCTGACAACCCGCTGCTGCCCAACTACAAGCACATCCCCATCGGCTACCACGGCCGGGCGTCGAGCATCGTCGCCAACGGCACCGACGTGCGCCGGCCGGTCGGTCAGCAAGCCCCGGCCGAGGATGGCAGCGCGCCGGGCTTCGGGCCGTGCAAGCTGCTCGACTACGAGCTGGAAATGGGCGTGGTCGTCGGGCGCGGCAACGAGCTTGGTGACGTCATCGACATTGCCGACGCCGAGAAGCACATGCTGGGCCTGTGCCTGGTCAATGACTGGTCGGCCCGCGATCTTCAGAAGTGGGAGTACCAGCCGCTTGGCCCCTTCCTGGCCAAGAGCTTCGCGACGACGGTGAGCCCCTACATCGTGACGATGGAGGCGCTCGCTCCCTTCCGCACGGCCGCGTTCGCGCGCGACGCCGGCGATCCATCCCCACTGCCTTACCTTGCCAGCGATGCCAACACCGCCGCGGGCGGCTTCGACATCACACTCGAGGTCTTCCTCGCCAGCGAACAGATGCGCAGCAAGGGTATGGACCCGCTCAAGATCAGCAGCGGCAACTTCAAAGACATGTACTGGACGCTCGCCCAGATGCTGACCCACCACAGCTCCAACGGCTGCAACATGCAGCCGGGCGACCTGCTGGCCAGCGGCACGGTTTCGGGCAAGACCAAGGACAGCCGTGGCTGCCTGCTCGAGCTGACCTGGAACGGCGACGCGTTCGCCAGCCCGCCGAAGCTCGTCCCGGGCACCGACCGCACGCCCATCACCCTGCCCACCGGCGAAGAACGCAAGTTCCTGGCCGACGGCGACGAGGTGATCATCAAGGGCTACTGCGAGCGCGACGGCTTCCGGCGCATCGGCTTCGGCGAGTGCCGGGGAATCGTCACACCGGCCCGAACGGTCTGATCCAAGTTACGGCAGACTGTCGTAGAACGCGTCCAGGTCGGCCTTCATCTTCTCGAGCGAGGGCTGGTGGACGTACATCATGTGGCCGGCGGGGTAGTAAGCCAGGTCGACGCGATCGCGATACTCGGGGTCGAGCTGCATGCGGTTCAGCGTCGTCTCGGCGGCGAAGAACGGCGTGGCCAGATCGTGGTGGCCCATCGCGACGAAGACGCGCGCGTGCGGCTGGCGGTGCATGGCGTCACGCAGGCGGTCGGCCACGCTCACATACCGATCGCGACCGGCGCTGCCGTAGTCCCACGGCCACACGCTGGTGAGGATCTCGTAGGGCAGGTCGCTCTCGTAACCAAGCTCGCCGCGGACGTAGGCGTTGAGGGCTTCGGTGTAGTTGCTGCGGATCGCTTCGTAGCTAGCGTCGTACTCGTATCGCTCGCCAACATGATCGCCGTCGATGCCGAGGAATCGGGCGTCGAGACGGCCCACGGTCTTTCCGCGGTGGCGGAGCAACTCCTTGCTGAACCGCCCCTGGCTGATGCGCAGGTCGGCATCCTCGAGGTACTGCGGGCTGAGGCCCGTGAGCTCGCTGAGCGTCGTACGCACGCGGTTGCGCTCGGCCTCGCTCAGGCTCGCACCGCGGAGCAATGCCGGCAGATAGTCGTCGAGCGCAAAACGGCGGGCCTCGGCGATGACGTCCTCGACCGGGCGCTCCTGCCACTTCTGCGGCAACGCCTCGTGGTAGTGGGCCGTCGCGGAATAGCTCGGCAGGAACATCGGGAACGGCAAGTCGTTGCCGTCACCGAAGCGGATCGTCTGGAACTCGAGCACGGGGCTGATGAGCAGCACGCCGGTCGTCGCGATGCCGTGGCGGCTGTGCAGTCGCTGCATCAGGCCGGCGGCGCGTGTGGTGCCGTAGCTCTCGCCGGCGATGATCTTCGGGCTGCCCCACCGCTGCTCTCGTGTGAGGTACGTGCGGATGAAGTCGGCGACCGAATCCAGGTCGCTCTCGAGCCCGTGGAATCGCTTCTCGCTGGTCTCACCCTCGGCCCGCGAGTAGCCAGTCGAGACCGGATCAATAAACACGAAGTCGCTCTTGTCGAGCAGGCTGTGCGCATTGGGAATCACGGCGTATGGCGGCGCACCGGGGTTGCCGACTTCATCGGCGTATTGCACACGACGCGGGCCGAAGATGCCCAGATGAAGCCACACGCTGCTGGAGCCAGGGCCACCATTGAAGCTGAATGTGATCGGCCGGTCGGCAGGATCCGGGAACTGAGCGCTGTCGGCGCCGCCTTCGATTTTGCGGTAGGCCATATAGAACAGGCTCGCCGTCGGATCGCCGTTGTCGTCGACGAGCGTGATGGTGTCGGCAGTCGCCTCGTAGTGGGTGGTTTGGCCGCTGATCTCGACGCTGTGCCGCGTGACGCTGGGCGCGTCTGGGTATCGCTGGAAGGTGGCCTTGGCAGTGGGCGACTCGGATTCGGCCGGCACCTGCGCGATCGAGGGAGAGGTAAGCACGGCCAGGAACAACACGGCGAGCAGTGACTTCAGCATGGTCCATGATATGGTCGGGGCCATCAAAAAAGCCCCGCTTTCGCGGAGCCTTGCTCACAGGGCATGATCGTTGCCTTATCGCTTCTCGATCGCCGAATACGCAACCTTGTGCGGCCCGACGTAGTTCGTCGTGGGACGGAACAGGCGGTTGTCTTCGAGCTGCTCGATGACGTGGCCGCTCCAGCCGGCCAGGCGGCTGAGGGCGAACATCGGAGTGAACAGATCGAGCTTCAGGCCGATGCAGTGGTACGTTGTGGCGCTGTAGAAGTCGACATTGGGATAGATGCCCTTCTTCGCCACCTCGCGCTCCATGACCACTTCGATCGCATGGCTCTTCTCATAAAGATCCATGTTGCCGGTGTCCTCGGCGAGCTGCTTGGCCAAGGTCTGGAGTTCGCTGGCGCGCGGGTCCTTGGCTTTGTAGACGCGGTGGCCGAAGCCCATGATCCGGTCCTTGTTCTTGAGTTTGTTCATGACGTAGGCCTCGGCCTCGTCAACGCTCTTGAGCTCGTTGAGCATGACCATGACGCCCTCGTTGGCGCCGCCGTGCAGCGGACCGCGGAGGCTACCGATGGCAGCCGTCATCGCGCTATAGAGATCGCTCAGCGTCGAGATCACGACGCGCGCGGTGAAGGTCGAGTTGTTGAGGCCGTGGTCTGCGTGCGTGATCATGCAGATGTCGAACGCGCGAGCCATCGCGGCGGTGGGCTTCTCGCCGTTGAGCATGTACATGAAGTTCTCGCTGAATCCCAGGGACTTGTCAGCGGGCACGAACTGTTCACCGCGGCGATGGCGGTCGAACGCGGCAACGATGGCCGGCGTGGCGGCGAGGATCTTCAAGGCCTTCTCACGGGCAGCGGGCACGTCGTTGGCGTTCGGCGTGGGGTCGAACAGCGAAAGGGCGCTCACCAGCGTCCGCAGCACGTGCATCGGCTGGGCGTCCTTGGGCATGCCCTTGACCATCTCCAGCACGCCGGCTGGCGGGTCGTAGTTGGCCCGCAGGTCCTTGGTGAACGCATCGAGTTCGGCCTGGGTCGGCAGCTTCTTGTTCCAGAGGAGGTAGACCGTCTCTTCGAACGTCGATGAGTGGGCTAGTTCGCCGATGGCGATGCCGACGTACTCCAATACCCCCTGCTGCCCGTCGATGAAGGACATCTCGGTCTCGGCGGCGACGACGCCTTCCAGGCCTTTGCTGAACTCGGGCATCTTCTGCGATCCTCCTGCGGGCGAAGTTTGGGGGTTGTCTCGTAGCCCGGCTGAACCGGGCCGAAGGTCGGCAGTCTAGCCGGGCTGCTCGCCCGGGGAACGCCCGATGCGGGCTGTCCGCGGGCCTGCGAGCCCCATTGCGGTACGGGCAGCATGCATGGCGGTACCATCGGCCGTGCTAATCCCCCTGGGCACCGACCGACCCCTCCGCCGTACGCCGGTGGTGACCTATGCGCTGCTGATGCTTAACGTCGTGGCGTTCCTCGTTCAGTCGGCCGTCACCAAGGACCCGCTCTCACCGGTGAGCGGCGAGGTGGGCCGGTTCGTGCTCCTGCCGGGCTACAGCCCCTGGTGGACCTGGCTGAGCTACGCCTTCTTACACGGCGGTCCGCTGCACCTGCTGGGAAACATGGTCTTCCTCTGGGTGTTCGCGCAAGCCGTCGAGGATCGCTTTGGTCACCTGGGCTTCGCGGGGTTCTACCTCATCGGAGCGGTCGCCACCGCCGGGGCGCACGCGCTCTTCAGCAACGACGGCGTGATTGGGGCCTCGGGAGCCGTCGCGTGCTGCACCGGCGCGTACCTCGTCATGTTCCCACGCGCCCACGTGAAAGTCTTCTTTATCTTGTTCGTGAGCGTGTCGCTGTGGCCGGCGTGGCTGTTCATCGCACTGGCCGTCTCCTGGGATGTCTACACCTGGGCGCGCGGCGGGCTCGGCGTCGCGGTCGAGGCACACTTCGCCGGCTACCTCTACGGGGCGGCCATCTCGTTCATCCTCCTCGCCACGCGGGTGCTCCCGCGAGAGCCCTACGACCTGTTCACGGTCATCAACCAGCGCCGTCGTCGCAGCCAGATCCGCAGCGCGGTGCAGAGTGCCGGGCTGGACAAGCCCATGGCCACAAAGCCCGTGCGCGAGAAGCCGAAGACTCCCGAAGAGGCCGCCGCTGATTTGCGCGAAGGAGTGGCGCGGGCGCTGAAGGCTCGCAAGCCCGGGTCGGCAGCCACGATGTATCGCAAGCTCCTCGAGAATCACGCCGACGCGGACACGAGGCTGCCCCGCGACGCACAGCTCGATCTAGCCAACACGCTCTACCAAAAGGCCCAGTACGAGCTCGCTGCGAGCGCGTACGAGGGCTTTCTCAAGGCCCATGGCGACGACGACGAGGCTCCGATGGTGCGCGTGCTGCTCGCCCGCGTGCTGGCCGACCACCTGGGCGACGCCACCAAGGCCCGGTCGCTCTTGCGGCAGGCCTTGCTCCAATTGAAGGACGAGGAACTCAAGGCCGTTGCGCAGAGCGACTTCGATGCGCTCTCGCAGGAGGCGACGTGATGCCCAGGACCCGGATCAAGATCTGCGGCGTGCGAGACCTGAAGACGGCAGAGATCGCAGCCGACGCCGGCGCCGACGCGATCGGTCTCGACTTCCGCCCCGACGCGACGAGCCACGTCGATCCGCAGCTCGCCGCCGACATCCTGGCCTCGCTGCCGCCGATGACCACGGCCGTCGCGGTCTACGCCGACCCGACGCTCGACGACTTCCTCGACACCGAGGCAGTCTGTCCCGCGCCATACAGCCAGCTCCACGGCTCAGAGAAGGACAACCTTGTTCGCCGCATCGGCCCGGACGCGATCAAGGCCGTGCGCTACGACGCGACGAGCCTCGACGCGACGCTCCGGCATTGGCAGGGCATCGAAGAGGTTTGCGCAATCTTGATAGAAGCACCCACCGGAGCCGACTGGGGCGACCTCGCACCGAAGCTCAGCCGCCCGATCGCGCTCTCGCAGGCTCGCATCATCCTGGCCGGCGGACTCACACCGGACAACGTCGGCGGCGTTGTCAAAGCCGCAAGGCCCTGGGGCGTCAGTGTTTCCAGCGGCGTCGAAAGCGGCCCGGGTACAAAGAGCCCAGACCTCGTGCGGAAGTTCTGCCGGGCGGTGCGGCGGGCCGATGCCGCGGGGGAACCGGAATAATCAATCGATGCAGATGCATTCATCTGATCCGCCGCCGGCATGACCCCGGCGGCTCGACTCCAAACCCCATCGAAGGAGACGGCAGATGAGCACCAACAACACGATCGACATCAAGGGCAAGGTCGCGCTGGTCACCGGCGCGAATCGCGGCATCGGCAAGGCCATCACCGAAGGCCTCCTCGAGGCCGGCGCTGCCAAGGTCTACGCCGCCGTTCGCCGGCCCGAGTCAGCCCAACCGTTGATCGGCGCCCACGGCGATCGGGTCGTCGCCGTGCCTTTCGATCTGACAAACGACGCAACCATCAACGATGCGGCCAAGTCGGCCTCGGACGTCGAAGTTGTCATCAATAACGCCGGCGTGCTGCGCACGTCCAACGCCCTTGCCGACGACGCGTTCGAGTCCCTGCAGTTCGAGATTGACTCGAACGTGTACGGGCTAATGCGCGCGGCCCGCGCGTTTGCGCCGGTGCTGAAGTCGAACGGTGGAGGTGCATTCGTGCAGCTGAACTCGGTCGTATCGATGAAGACCTTCCCCGATTTCGCCACCTATTGCGCCTCGAAAGCCGCGTCGTACGCAATCACGCAGGGGTTGCGCGCCCAACTCGGCGAGCAGGGCACGGCTGTCTTCAGCGTACACCCAGGCCCCATCGCCACCGATATGGGAAGCCAAGCCGGGCTCGACGATGTCGCCGAGCCGCCGAGTCTCGTGGCCGACGCCATCCTCGCGGCGTTCCAGAGCGGCGACTTCCACGTGTGGCCCGACAGAATGGCCAAGCAAGTCGGCGGAGCCTACCAGAGCTTCTCGGACAACGTCGTCACCGCCGAGATGGCCGAGGCCTAGGCCCCGATCAGGCGCGCATAGATTGACCGAGCCTCGGCGAGATCTTCGGTGCCCGAGATGATCGCGCGGCCATCGGGAAAGACCGTCAGACCAAACCGCCTGTCGCCCTGCGTCGCCTCGGCCTTTAACAGAGGGCCGATGCGGCGGCAGGGTCCGTGCAATTCCAGCCGGCTGGCGAGTTCATCGAGGCCGATCACCGAGTCCACGGCCGGCGACACCTGAACCGCGCCGCGCCCGCATAGCGCCTGCGCCGTGTTCCCGCCGAGGCCTTCGAGGGCGTCAAATCGCTTCTGCCCGCAGCATCGGCACGCGGCGCGATCGCCCGCAATGTCTGCGAGCGCGAACCGCCGCTGCGCACCACCCAAGAGGTCGAACTCGTACATCGCGCTGCTGAGCAGGTCGAACCTACCCAGCAATACCTTCATCGCATCAACAGCCTGGTGTGCGGCGACGATCGAAACCGCGGGCCCCAGCACGCCGGCAGTGTCGCACGTCGGCGTGCTCCCCGGGGGCGGCGCCTCGGGAAGCACGCACCGCAGACAGGGTGTCGAATGCGCACCCTCGCCGGGAATGAACGTCGCCGTCATGCCGCGACTGGCGATAACACCGCCGTAGATGTACGGCACGCCATGCTTCACCGAAACATCGTTGAGTAGAAACCGCGTTTCAAAGTTGTCGGTGCCGTCGAGGATGGCGTCTACGCCCCCGGCAAGTTCCTGGATGTTCTCGTGCGTCGCGTCGGTGGCAATCGGCTCCACCGCGACGCTTGAGTTGATCGCCCGCAACCGTTCGGCAGCTGCGAGCGCCTTGGCCTTGCCAACGTCTGCCTCGGCATACAGCACCTGTCGCTGCAGGTTTGTGGTCTCCACAACGTCGCGATCAACGATGCGCACGTGCCCCACGCCAGCGCGAACCAACTGGTCGGCCTGCGCGCAACCGAGCGCCCCGCATCCAACGACGAGCACTCGGCCGTGTGCGAGGCGCTCCTGCCCCACTACTCCAATCTCGGGGAGCAGCGTCTGCCTGTGGTAGCGATCGACCTGAAGACCCATGAACAGACTTTACGCGCACCAAAAAACCGCGAGCGAACTCGCGGCCTTGACGGGGGACAGTCGCTAAGCGGCCCTACGCGAAGTGGGCAAAGGCCTTATTCGCGTCAGCCATGCGGTGGGTCTGATCGCGGATGGTCATGGCCTTGCCCTCACCACGAGCGGCGTTGTAGAGCTCGTCGGCCAGGCGGCCCGCCATCGGGCGGCCCTTCTCGCCGCGGGCGCTGGTGATGATCCAGCGAAACGCGAGGCTTTGCTGGCGGCGGCCCTTCACCTGCTGGGGCACCTGGTAGTTGGCACCACCGATGCGCTTGCTGCGCACCTCGACGTACGGCTTCACGTTATCGATGGCCATCAGGAATAGCGTGAGCGCGTCTTCCGGCGCGTCGGGGTTGTTCTCTTTCTTCAGCTTCTCGTCGATGAGGTCCATCGCGTCATAGACGACACGCGTGGCGCGGGTCTTCTTGCCGTCGCGCATCACGCAGTTGATGAACTTTGCCAGGGTGATGTCGTTGTAGCGAGGATCGGGACGAAGCTGATCCTCGGACGCGGTAATGCGACCGGCCATGCGAGACTCCTTTGGCTCATCCGTCGACGCGAGGCCGACCGTGTGTTCACCCCGCTCCGATGAGGCCAAGGAGCGGGATTACTTGCCTTGTATCGAACGAAACTACAGACGAAAGCCGCACCCACACGCTCTCGCGCGCCGGCCGACGAGGCG
Source organism: Phycisphaerales bacterium (assembly GCA_965227775.1). Classification (GTDB taxonomy): domain Bacteria; phylum Planctomycetota; class Phycisphaerae; order Phycisphaerales; family UBA1924; genus JAHCJI01. The sequence goes on along the minus strand of OZ245777.1, from coordinate 1,966,647 downwards.
GGCTTACTTGCCCTTCTTGGTGCCGTACTTCGAGCGGCCCTGCTTGCGGCCGTCAACGCCCAAGCTGTCCTGCGCACCGCGAACAACGTGGTAACGCACGCCGGGCAGGTCGGGCACGCGTCCGCCGCGAACCAGCACGATCGAGTGCTCCTGCAGGTTGTGGCCCTCGCCACCGATGTAGGCCGTGACCTCGCGACCGTTGCTCAGGCGAACACGGGCCACCTTTCGAAGCGCCGAGTTGGGCTTCTTAGGGGTCATGGTCTTCACGCTAAGGCACACGCCGCGACGCTGCGGGCAGCCTTCGATGTCACGCACCTTCGACTTCACCTTGGGCGTGCGACGGGGGTTGCGGCAGAGCTGGTTGATCGTGGGCATACGCGGCTAGATTCCTGGCATTCGGGTCGTCGATCCACGGCGAGACCCGCCGAGACCTCTCGGCAGGGCCCCGAGTATAGCGCCCACGCACGCGTGCGGTCTACCGTGGCGTCATGAGCGACCGAGCCCCAACGCCCTCGCAGAGCCCGAATTCTGGCCCCGACATGACCCTGCAGGACTTCCAGCGGCTCATACGCGAACGCTACCACGCCACCGACAGCGCCAGGGGCGTGCCGGGCACCTTCATGTGGCTGATCGAGGAGGTTGGTGAACTGGCCACCTCCCTCCAGGACTGCGCCCCCGATCGCAACCCGAGCGAGGCCGACCGCGCGAATCTCGAGGAAGAGTTCGCCGACGTGCTGGCCTGGCTCACCACGCTTGCCAACATCGCCGGCGTCGACCTGGGCAAAGCCGTGAGCAAGTACACCGACCCCGGACGGGTTGAGGGCGTGAAGCACTGACCGCGCACGAAAAAGCCCGGGTTCTTGCCCGGGCCTGACTTGGTCAATCTGGAATCAGGATCAGCCTGCCGAGCGAGCTCGGGCGGCGGCGGCCATGGCACGGGCCCTGGCACGCTGCGGGCTGAGCGGGTCACCCGTGCGGGTGCGGTTCTCGCGGAAGAACCGGCTCGGGCGCTCATCGGTCAGCTGTGCGTTCAGCCGCGTGATCGCCTCGTCGACGATCTGGCGGACACGCTCACGGCTGAGACCAACGCGCTCGGCGACCTGCTTCAGCGTGAGCGGGTCGCGCCCGTCGAGACCGAAGCGGGCGTTCAGGATGGCGGCCTCACGGTCGTCGATGGTCTCCATGAGGCGACGCAGGGTGGCCATCTCGTCGGTTTGCAGCGGGCGATCGCTGGGCGGCGCGTAGCGGTCATCGGCGACCACGTCGGACAGGCCCGGCGTGTTATCGTCGCCCGAGGCCGGCTGGGTCTGGGCGCGGGTCGCCCGGATGGCACGGCGGATCGCGCGAACCTTCTTGACCGGCAGGTCCATTGCTTCGGCGATCTGCTCGATGGAGGGGGCAAAGCCCGTCTCGCCCTCGAGCTCACGCGAAACCTGACGCATGCGGGCGATCAGCTCAACCATGTACGCAGGCACGTGGATCGGCCGCGATGCGTTGATCAGGGCCCGCTTGATGGCCTGCTTGATCCACCACGAGGCATACGTGCTGAAGCGGGCGCCCTGGTCGGGGTCGAAGCCCTCGACCGCGCGCATCAGGCCGATATTGCCCTCTTCGATCAGGTCCGACAGCACGAGGCCGCGGTTGGCGAAGTTCTTGGCGATCGCAACGACCAGGCGAAGGTTCGCCCGGATCATCCGCTCCCGTGCATCGGGGCAGTTCTCTCGCTGGATCCGATAGCCCAACTCCCGCTCTTCTTCAGCGGTCAGCAAGGGCGTCTGCTTGATCTCGTCAAGGTATAGCTGCAACTCGGAGCGCAGCCCCGAACTGGCAGATTGGTTACCGGTCATCGCACTCACTACTCATCCCACCTTTCGCGATGTGCCCCCACGAGAAACAACGGGCAGCACACCGTCCTCCTACCACGTATTCGCCCGCCAGCCGCAACGGATTCATCGAGCTACCGCGCAAGTTGCTCAAATCCATTCCGGGCGCACGGACGCCAACGAGGTCGGGTTCACCCAACAGGCGAAAATAATCCGCCTGTGCCGAAGCCCGTCTTGCCTCTCTCCTCAAAGAAGCGCGGGATTGCGGCGTCAGCGAACGCGGGTGAGACTTCCTCGAGCACTATGCTACCCAAAGACCCCAGGCCGCTGCAAGCCTTTTTGAGCCCCATGAACCCGAAATCATCGATGAACCGTGACATATCGGACATTCTCGAAGACTGGCCGTTTGATCGGACCCGTCCCAACATTCGCCTGATCCAAGGCGACGACGGAGAGCCTTTGCTCCAGGTACGACTGGACTTAGGGCTCCTGCAGATGCACGTAGATGGTCGCCCGGACGGCCGGCTGGCTCATGGTTATCGGAGCTTGCTCGAATACTTCGAAAGCCTGGCCGACGACGCGGACGTTCTGGCCGAGGAGGGCGGCGATGGCGAGGGATTCTCGCTCTCGCCCGACGACTGCAAGATCCTGCGAGAGGAAGCCGCCCAGTACTACCACCGCTACGTGGCTCTGCTGGTGCTCAACGACTTCGACGGGGTGATCCGAGATACTGGACGCAACCTTCGGCTCATCGAGTTCCTGCAAAAGCACGCCATGGAGGAAAACGACCAGCGATCGATGATGCACTACCGCCCGTTCATCATCACGGTGCGGACGCGGGCCCTGGCGGGCCAGATGATCCGCGCGAACGAGACCAAGGCGGCGGTCGCCATGATCGACGAGGGGCTCGACGGGCTGCAGCAGGCTTTCGCCGAGGTGGGTGAGCCCGAGGCCTTCGAGTCTTCGGCCGAGCGTCGCACACTGGTGGGCATGCGTGAGGCGATCCATCCCAAGCTCATGCCAAGCCAGGCGGCCGAGCTCGAGTCCCGGCTCGAACGCGCGCTCGAGGCAGAGAACTACGAACTCGCGGCCATCCTCCGAGACGAGATCAAGTCGCTCCGCGACCATCCGCCAAAGGCCTGAGGTCATGACCACCCGATGACGCCACCGGCTGACACGACCAGCGACGGGCGCGCGGCGGCGATTGCCGTCATTAAGCAACTGCGCGCCAAAGGGCACGAGGCGTTCCTTGCCGGCGGCTGCGTGCGCGACGAGCTGCTGGGGCTTGCACCGGGCGACTATGACGTGGCCACCGATGCCACGCCCGATCGGCTCACAAAGATGTTTCGCGGCGCACGGCTGGTTGGTGCACAGTTTGGCGTGGTCCAGATCCGCAAGCTCGGCGTATGGACCGAGGTTGCGACGTTCCGCAGCGACGGCGTGTACACGGATCGCAGGCGCCCGGACGAGGTGACGTTCAGCGATGCGCAGTCGGATGCCGAGCGGCGAGACTTCACGATCAACGCGCTGTTCCTGGATCCCTTGGCCGACGAGGCGGAATGGACGCAATGCCCATCGGGCCGGAAGGCGTCGGGCCGGGTGATCGACCTTGTTGGCGGCGTGGCCGACCTCGGGACGGGCGTTGTTCGTGCGGTTGGCGACCCCCACCGCCGGCTGGCGGAAGACCACCTCCGGGCGCTCCGTGCCGTGCGGTTTGCGGCGCGTCTGGGTTTCGATATCGAATCCGGCACAGCGCAAGCGATCGCCGAGCACGCGCGCGAGCTGGAAGGTGTGAGCCGGGAACGCGTCGGTGCCGAGCTGCGCCGCATGCTCGCGCATGAGACCAGGCAGCGGGCCGCGGCAACGCTCGAGCAACTGGGGCTCGACGGACCGATGCTCGCGGCCCAGCCCATCGGAGCCGGAAGATCGCACCCAAGGCTGAGCGCGCTGCCCGCGGACGCTCGCACCATGGTCTCGCTCGCGGCGTGGCTCCTTGATCGGGGGCAGGGCGTCAAAGCTGAGGTTGTGCGGCCGCTGGTTCGGCAGGTGCGACAAGCCCTGTGCCTAAGCAATGAAGAGACCGCCATCCTGGAAGCCTGCCTCATCCGACGGATCGAGGTGCTGGGCGACTTTGAGCATGCCGGCAAGGCCCGCCAAAAACGACTGGCCTCGTCAGCGGGTTTTGAGGAAGCGATGGCGGTGATCAGCACAGAAAACCCCGAACAATCCCGGTCGATTCAAGAGCGCGTCCAGGTGTTGGCAGCCGAACCGGGAGGTCTCGCACCCGAACCTTGGGTGACCGGTGAGGACCTGATCGCTCGAGGATGCCAGCCAGGACCGGATTTTGCTAGGGTTTTGGAGGCCCTCTACGATCGTCAATTGGCTGGTGGAGCGTCGGATCGGAACGCGTTGCTGGAACATCTGGCGGCGATGAGCGTCGAATCTGATGGATCGAGGCCCAATCCGGGCAACGATCCTGAAATCAACTAGATCTGGCACCCGGGGCGAAGGGCTCGGCCCGGGGCCTGCAAGTGATGGAGGCCCGAACACGATGATCACGCAAGAAAGTGCAAGGCGAGGGCTTCGCGATCGCCTGCGTCAGGCCGCGACGGGTGCTGTCGCCGCGTTGCTGCTGGCCGCCGGCCCGGCGCTGGCCCAGCAGGAGCCGGCCAAGGTGTACAGCTTCACGGCGGACGGCTGGTTTGGCAAGGACATTTCCTTTACCCCGCTGACCGAGGCGATGGAAGAGGCACGCGAGCTCGATGCCGACTACATCATCATCCAAGTCGACGTCGACTGGTTCCAGTACGGTGATCCGCTGGAGCAGGAGCAGTCCGACGACTCGGGCATCTTCGACATCTTCGGCATCCGTCCGATTCGCCCGGTGTTCACCAAGGAAGCACTGGAAGTCTGGGACGAAGAACCCACAATCGTGTTCTGGGTGAAGAACGCGATGGGCAGCGCGGCATTCCTGCCATTCCTGTCCGACACGATGTACTTCCACCCCGAAGGCCGCATCGGCGGCATCCGCGGCGTCTACCTGCAGTTCCAGCAGGGCGATGAGGTGGTGAAGGAGAAGCTGGTGGCCGCCAGCCTGGCGACCGCCAAGGGCATGGTCATCGCTTCGGGCTACGAGCCCAAGATCATCGAAGCGATGGCCCGCGGCGACTACACCCTGTCTTACCGCCTCGAGGGCGGTCGGCCGGTGTACCTCGAGCGCGAACCCCAGAGCACTGATGAGTTCCTCCTGACCAACAACGCGCTGCAAGAGGGCAAGCAGGATTCCATCGAAGACTTGGCCCGCGGCCGCGGCACCAACTGGCTGACACTGGACGCCGAGACTGCCCGCGTGCTCGGCATCTCGAAGGGCACGGCGAGTTCGATCGATGACTTGCTTTTCGAGCTGGGCATCGCCCGGAACTATGAGATGGTCGGCGACGGCGACCGGATCATGAACAACTGGTCCGACAGCATCAAGCGCACCGAAGACGCCCTGTCTCGCCTGTGGCGCGAGTACAACGAGATCCAGGTCAACTCGGACGAATGGAACGAGCGTCGACGCCAGCGCGGTCAGCAACGTGCCAAATTGCAGCAGATGATCGGCCTGCTCGAACGGTACAAGGAAGCGATCGTTCCCTACCACATCGATGTGTTCCGCAATGTCGGCCAGCCCCAGCAGTTGATCTCGGACTTCCGCCGCCGCCTGCAGCGGCTCGAGCTTGAACAGCTGGCCGACGAACGCTGATCCCACGCCCCGACCCGGAGATTGAATCATGATCAAGTTTGTGAATAACACGTGGCGTCGGACGGCAATGGGTGCTGCCTGCGCTATGGCTGTGCTGGGCTGCGTGCAGCTCGGCTTCGCGCTCGACCGCGTGACCCTGAACGATGGGCGCGTTATCGAGGGCGAGATCGCCCGAGAGCTGAATGGCTCGGTGTGGGTGAAGACCGATGACGGCATGACCCAGTTCTTTGCCGCCTCGGACGTGCTCAAGATCGAGCGCGACGTGGAAGGCGATGGGGTCGAAACGCCCTCGTCCCCGACCGTGACCGACCCGGCCCCACCGGCCGAGGCCGATGAGCCCAAGGCCGAGCGCACGCGCCAGGCCGTGTCTTCTGGCGCACCGCGGGCCGTGGTGCTGAGCTATGGCGATGCCGACGCGGGCCAGGGCATGGTGGGCACGTACATCACTGCCCAGTCGCTGCGTGAGGTCATCCCGCTTCTCGAAGAAGAGAACATCGACATCGTCGTGTTCCGTATCAACTCGGGCGGCGGCGCCGTGCTCGAGATGGAGCCTCTGAGCGATGTGCTCCACAACGAGTTCAAGCCCAAGTTCCGCACGGCTGCCTGGGTCGACTATGCGATCTCGGCAGCTTCGCTGACGCCGCACACGCTCGAGGAGCACTACTTCATGCGTCGTGGCGCCTACGGCGGCAACACGGCATGGTTCGGTGCGCTGCAGGCGGTCAAGGGCCGCGGGCTCGAAGACATCCTGTACTTCGCCGAGCTCATCAGCGAGCGTGGCGGCCATGATCCACGCATCATCCGCGCGATGCAGATTCTTGAGCCGCTCTCGGTCGATCTTGACGAGAACGGTCGCGTCGAGGCCATGTACCAGAACGCCGACGGCGAGGTTGTCATCAACAAGCCCAACCGCGTGCTTGCGCTCACCAGCGTGACGGCCCAGCAGATCGGCTTTGCCGATGGCATCGCGGACACCCTTGACGAGCTCGGCAAGGCGATGGGCCTGACCGAGGTCGAGTGGGTTGGTGACGAGGTTGATGGTGTTGCCTGGCCCGTGAGCAAGGCCGAGAAGTACCTGCGTCGCTTCCGCGAGCAGACCGCTCGTGACGAGCAGAGCATCAACCAGTACTTCGAGGGTTACGAGGTCGCTGTGGGCTTGGCTCAGGGCGTGCCGGTCAACGATCGTGGCAAGTTCCTCGGATTTGCCCGTCGGAGCCTGAACTCGATCGTCCGCATGGTCGACAACAACCCCCGCCTGGCACTCTTCATCCTGAATTCGTCGGAAGAAGACTTCCGCAGGTGGGTTCGTGAGCAAGAGGAACTGCTCCGCGACCTCGCGAAGTAAGTAGCCGACTCGACCGTCTTACAAGGACCACCTTCGAATGAGGGTGGTCCTTTTCATTTGGCAGACGCCCATTCGCTCGAAATTGATGCCGGTCTATCATGCCGTTCCGCTCCCGGGTTGGATCCCGGACGAATCTTCTCGAACCGCATTGGAGGCCTCCAAATGACCACCGCCGCCGCCCCGACGGGCCTGGTGCCCGAAGACATCGACGCGACCAAGTGGGACAACGTCCGCCCGTTGTTTGAGGAACTCGCCGACCGAGCGGTCTCCGATAAGGACGAGTTGGAGCGTTGGCTCGTAGACCGCAGCGAACTCGAGGCGGCGTGCAGCGAGGCGCAGGCCAACCTGTACATCGCGATGACATGCGACACCGCGAATGACGCCAAGCGGACTGCATATACCAGCTTCCTGGAGAACGTCGCGCCAAAGCTGAAGCCCGCGGGCTTTAAGCTCGATCAGCGTCAGGTCGAGTTGGCCGAGAAGTTCGGGCTCAGCGGCGAGCGGTACGAGGTGCTGGCTCGTGATGTGAAGGCCGATGTCGAGCTGTATCGCGACGAGAACGTTCCGCTGCAGACCGAGATCGACAAGGTCGAGCAGACCTACACCGAGACCGTCGGCGCGATGACTGTCGAATTCGAAGGCGAAGAGAAAACGCTGCCCCAGATGGCGGTCTACCTCCAGCAGACCGATCGCGAGGTTCGTGAGAAGGCCTGGCGGGGCATCGCCGAGAGGCGGCTGCAGGACGCCACGAAGATCAACGGCATTTATGATCGCTTGATCGAGCTGCGCCATCAGGTCGCCAAGAACGCGGGCCACAACGATTACGTGGGCTATGCCTTCGCGTCGATGCATCGCTTCGATTACACGCCCGCGGACTGCAAGGACTTTCACGACGCGGTGGCGAAGGTCGTCGTGCCGTTCAAGCGCAAGCTCGATGCGACGCGCCGCGAGAAGATGGGCATCGATCCACTCCGGCCGTGGGACCTGGCGGTCGATCCGCTTGGTCGTGAGCCGCTCAAGCCCTTCAAGGGCGGCGTGGAACTGGTCAGCAGATCGAAGGCGGCGTTTGACGCGATCGACCCACGGCTGGCCGATATGTTCGCGACGCTCGGCGATGGCAGCAACAGCAACGGACCAGCCAACGGCGCGCTCATGGACCTGGACAGCCGCAAGGGCAAGGGCCCGGGGGGCTATCAGTACATGCGGGATCGCGTGCGCGAGCCGTTCATCTTCATGAACGCGGCCGGCCTGCACCGCGACGTCGAGACCATGGTGCACGAAGCGGGGCACGCGTTCCACAGCATGATGTGCAAGGACGAGCCGCTGCTGCATTATCGCCACAGCCCGATCGAGTTCGCCGAGGTTGCGAGCATGTCGATGGAACTGCTGAGCATGCCGCACTGGGGCGGCGCGAACGGCTTCTACAGCGACGAGGCGAACCACGCCCGTGCGATGCGCGAGCAGCTCGAGGGCAGCGTCTCGATGCTTGCTTGGATCGCGACGATCGACGCGTTCCAGCACTTCATCTACAGCAACCCCGAGCACACGCACGAGGAGCGCACCGCGGCCTGGCTCGAACTCGATGAGCGTTTCGGCAACGATGTGTCCTGGGACGGCCTGCAACGCGAGCGCGAGACACAGTGGCAACGGCAGCTCCACCTGTTCAGCCATCCGTTTTACTACATCGAGTACGGCATCGCCCAGCTCGGTGCGCTGCAGCTCTGGATGCGTTCGCTCGACGAGGGCGAATCGACCGCCATCGACGCGTACCTGCACGCGCTCTCGCTCGGCGGCTCGCGACCGCTGCCCGAGTTGTTCGAGGCAGCCGGCGTGAAGCTCGACTTCTCGGTCGACACGATCTCCCGTTTGGCCGAGCGTGTCGAGGCCGAGCTTGCCAAGCTGCCCGAGTGATTCGCTTCACTTTATTCGATCTTTAGAATCCCTTCGGAGAGAACCGCATGTCGAAGTACGCCGAGTTGTGCGCCTACGCGCGTCAGGGAGCAACGCTCCGATCCATTGCTGCCTTGCTTGCGTGGGATCAAGAAACCTACATGCCCAGAGGCGGCGGCGAGTCACGAGCCGAGCAGATGGCCTTGCTGGCCGGCATGGTGCACGAGCGCGGCACGTCAAATGAGTTTGGAGATCTGATCTCGGCGGCTGGGAGCGAAGGGCTGAACGACCAGCAGGCCGCCTGCGTACGTGAGTTCAAGCGAGACTACGACAAGCAAACGAAGCTCCCCAAGTCGCTGGTCGAAGAGCTCGCGCGCACTGGCAGCAAGGCGCAGGACGTCTGGAAGGACGCGCGCAAGAACAACGACTTCAAGACCTTCGAACCCTGGCTGAGTAAGATGGTCGAACTCTCACGGCAGAAGGCACAGGCTTACGGCTACGAGGGCGAGTTGTACGACGCGCTGCTCGACGAGTACGAGCCCAACGCGACGGCTAAGGAGGTCGAGGCCGTCTTCACGCCGCTGGGTGAAAAGCTCTCGGCGCTCGTGAAGGAACTCACCGAAAGCGGTACGTCCCCGGACGATGCGCCGACGCAGGTTCACGCGCCAGAAGATCGCCAGCACGCGCTCGGCATGCATGTGCTCAAGGCGATCGGATTCGATCTTGATGCGGGCAGGCTGGACATCACGACGCACCCGTTCTGCGAAGGGCTCGCGCCGGGCGATACGCGGCTAACGACGCGCTACGACGAGAAGTACTTCCCGGGCGCGCTCTACGGCACGATGCACGAGGCCGGCCACGGCATGTACGAGCAGGGCCTACCCAAGGGTGGCGCGCACGAAGGCCCCGGCGGCGCCAAAGTCGAATCCTTCGGGACGCCGCTGGCCGACAGCATCTCGCTGGGCATCCATGAGAGCCAGAGCCGGATGTGGGAGAACATGGTCGGCCGCAGCCGGCCGTTCTGGGCGTGGATCTACAAGGAAACATGCGACCAGTTCGCCGAGCTTGGCAGGTTCGATCAGGAAGAGGTGTACCGAGCGGTCAACATCGTGCGGCCGACGTTCATCCGCGTCGAGGCCGACGAGGGCACGTACAACCTGCACGTGATGCTGCGGTTCGGCATCGAGCGGGCGATGCTCTCGGGCGACTTGTCGGTCGCCGATCTTCCGGGCGCGTGGAACGCGCGGTTCAAGGAGTTGCTGGGCCTGGACGTGCCCGACGACACCAACGGTTGCCTGCAGGACGTGCATTGGAGCTTTGGTCTGTTTGGCTACTTTCCGACCTACACGCTCGGTAATCTCTACGCCGCCCAGTTCTGGCAAACCATCAACAAGGAGTTGCCGGGGCTCGAAGACGAGTTTGCCAAGGGCGACTTTGGCCGCCTCAAGCAGTGGCTCAACAAGAGCATTCACTCGCACGGCCGGAGATACGGCGCGGGCGAGCTGTGTGAGAAGGTCACCGGGCGGCCGCTCGAGAGCCAGCCGCTCATGGATTACCTGGGCGGCAAACTCCGCGAGGTGTACAAGCTCTGAGTGACCTCAGGCGTCGTCGCTCTTGCGAATGCGAACCTCGTCGACGGTCGTGGTCGTTCGACGCAGGATGACCTCGTCGTTGTCACCGATCTCGCGCGGCGGTGGCGATTCCTTGGGATCGGTCTTGACAGCCTTCACGATCTCGCCGACAAAGGCGCCCAGCGAACGCATCAGGCCGGGTTTGTCCTCAGGATGACGATTGTCCTCCGTCATGCCTTGGCCTTGGCGGGTACCGAGCGATTCATCGTGGGCATGGGCAACGAGTCGCGCAACCGCTCGAAGTCTGGGCGCTTGAGCAGCTCGGTACCGGGCGTGATGGCGGCGGCGGCGCCGGCGGCCACGCCGTTGCGGAGGATCTCCTCGGGCGAACAGCCGCGCTCGATGGCCAGCACGGCCGCCGCGACCATGCTGTCTCCGGCTCCGGTTGCGCTCTTGACGTCGACTTTTGGTGCCGGGCAGTGGGCGTAGCCATCCTTCATCGCGAGGACGGCGCCATCCCCGCCCATGCTGACGAGCACGTAGGTGATGTTGTGCTTCTGCGCCAGTTCGATCGCCGCAGCGCCGACGACGGCGGGGTTCGACTCGTCTGGATTCATGCCCCCCACCGCATCAGCGAGTTCGCGCCGGTTGGGCTTGACCATGCACACGCCCATGCCAAGTGCTTCGCGGAGCGCCGGCCCCGAGCTATCGACGACGACGCGACCCCCAACGGCACGGACACGTTCAATGATCGTGCGCACGAACGGTGGCTCGACGCCGGGCGGCAGGCTGCCGCTGATCACCGCAAGCCCCCCCCCCTCGATCGAGCCAACGCCGTCGACGAGTGCCTCGAGGCAAGCCTCGGCCTCATCGTCGTTGAGTTCGGCTCCGGGCATGTTGAATCGGAACTGGTCGCCCGTGCTCGTCTCCGTGACGATGACGTTCTCACGCGTCGGGGCCTGGACGGGCACGCCGCGCTGGTCGCATGCCTTGCCCGTGCAGTAGAAGCCGACCAAGAACTTGAGCAGATCACCAGTCTTGCCGCCGGCGGGAAAGACGGCGGTCGACTTGCCACCGATCTCTGCGATGGCCCGCGTGACATTCAGCCCACCACCACCGGGCTCACGGCGTGGCTGCTCGCAGCGGAGCTTGTGCTCGGGCTCGACCTTCCTCACCTCGACGCCCATGTCGATGCACGGGTTGAGCGTGAGTGTGAAGATGCGGGCGGGGGCATCGAGGTTGGCGTCGGAGATTGCCATGATACATGGTATCGGCGATTCGGCTGGCTAAGAAGAGAGCAGGAAGTCCGCAACAAGGCGATTGAGGAGTTCTGGCCGCTCCATGTTCAACATGTGCGCGACGCCGGTAAAAGTCTCAACCCTGGCATTGGGCAGTTCAGTGCCCAATGCTCTCGCGGTCTCGATCTTCTCGGGCAGGTCGAGTTCTCCGCACAGCACGAGGGTTGGCATCGTCAGCTCGGCCAGCCGGGTGATCGCGGGCGGATCTGGCTCGATCTCGTCGACCTCGGGGCCCTCGGGCTCGGGCACCTCAAACGCGGCCATCTGCATGGCACGCACCAACTCGCGGACATCGGGGTCGACTTGGTCGGGCTGGCGGTGCGGGCCGTCGACCCAAAACCGGAGATTGAGCTCGGTGGCCGCTTCGAGATCGCCCGATTCCAGCAAGGACTCCTCCTCGTCCCAGAACGACCGGATCCGCTCGCTTGGCGTTTCACCGCGGACGCTGGGCGCACCAAGCACCAGGCGACCGACGCGATCGGGGTGTGCCAGGGCGAGTTCGATCGCAATGAGGCCGCCAAAGGAGATGCCAACCACGTGCGCACGCTCGATGGCCATCGCATCAAGCACGCCGATCGCGTCTTGATGGTTGCGAAATGCTCTGGGTGGCAGCGTGGATTCGCCGATCGCCGCATGTCGTAGCGCACGACTCGAAAGTGCTCGGCGAGTACCGAGACGTTCGCGTCCCACATGCGGCGATCGGCAACCCCCGCATGGATGAGCAGCACGGGATCGCCATTGCCCACGGCTTCGTAGGCGATGCGAGCTCCGTTGATGTCGGCGTGCTGCATGCTGATGCCATGGGCCTACGGACACCGTTCTTCCCAGCTCTCAGGAGTCTACCCGATGCCGACCCAGCGATCGCCGGAGTCTGCTCCCACAAAGTCGCACGAATTGACCCATCAGCCCTTTAGGGAGCGGGATGGCACGAACCTACCATCCTCCATGCACGCCTACGACACGATTCTCGACGCCATCGGCAACACCCCGCTCGTCCGCCTGAACAAGGTCGTCCCGCCCGGGGCCGGGACCGTCTACGCCAAGTGCGAGTTCATGAATCCGGCCGGCAGCATCAAGGACCGAATGGCCTGGCACATCATCCGCCGGGCCGAAGAGGAGGGCCTGCTCAAGCCCGGCGGGACCATCGTCGAGAACACCAGCGGCAACACCGGTGCCGGGGCGGCAATGGCGGCCGCGGCGCTCGGGTACCGAGCGGTGTTCACGATGCCCGACAAGATGAGCCAGGAGAAGATCGACGCGCTTCGGGCCTTCGGATCCGAGGTCATCATCACGCCCACCGACGTGCCGGGCGACAGCCCCGAGCACTACGTGAATCGGGCCAAGGCCGTGGCGCGCGAGACCCCCAACGCCTTCTACATGGACCAATACCACAACCAGTGGAACATCGAGGCGCACGAGCAATCGACCGGCCCCGAGCTCTTCGAGCAGACCGATGGCGGCAAGGTCGATGCGATCGTCGTGGGCACGGGCACCGGCGGCACGATCTCGGGCATCGGCCGGTACTTCAAGAAGATGCAGAAGGACTCGGACCACAAGACGCTGATCGTCGGCGTCGATCCGCTCGGCAGCGTGCACTACAGCATCTTCAACACCGGCGAGCCCAGCACGCCCTATGTCTACAAGGTTGAAGGCTTGGGCGAGGACATCGTCTGCCAGGCCTTCGACCCCAGCGTCGTCGATGAGATGCACCAGGTCAGCGACTACGAGTGCTTCAACATGGCGCGCCGGCTCATCCGCGAGGAGGGCCTGTACTGCGGTGGCTCATCAGGGGGCATGGCACACGTCGCGATCGAGGTGGCCACGCGGCTTGGTGCTGGCAAGACCGTCATAGCGATTCTGCCGGACTCAGCCGGCCGCTACATCACCAAGTACTTGAGGGATGACTGGATGAAGATGCACGGCTTCCTTGAGAAGCCGCGCGGCCTTGGCGTCGTCGGCGACCTTATCGAGAGGGGCGCCCCTGTCATCACCGTGCACGAGGACAAGTCGCTCCGCGACGTCATCGACCTCATGCGCCGCCACGGAATTAGCCAGGTGCCCGTGACCGACGAAAATGGCAAGCCGCTGGGCATGGTGCACGAGATCGACATTCTTCGTGGCCTGCAGAAGGACGAGGTCAACATCACCTCGCCAGTGCGCGACATCGAAACGCAGATCGGCGGTATCCTGAGCCCGTCCGCGCGCGTCGAAGAGCTCTACGGCGTGTTCGGCGAGCAGCAGGCCGCGATCGTCGTCAGCGAGGGCAGGGTCGTTGGCGTGCTCAGCGAGATCGATCTCATCGAGCATCTGGCCAAGGCCGGCGATGCGGTGAACGGGGCGCACCCGGCGACCGTATAGCGTGTCGTGATGGGGATCTCCGAGCCCAAGGTCGACGACGAACGCGGGCGGCGGGTGCGGGTGGTCGCCGAACTCGGGTCCGCGCCGCGCTGGCCCTGGAAGACGCCGCCGTGGCAGTTGCTCAGCCCAATGGCGAAGCGCTGGACGTTCATCGATGGCACCGTCGGGCTCGGGGTCATCGGGCTGGCCATCGCGCTCTCGATCGTCGTAGGCTCAATCGGCCGCCAGAGCGCCTCGACCGCGGGGATCATCTCGCTGGTCTTTGGCGTGGGCCTGTATCTGCTCCTCAACCAACTGCACAACTGGCACTGGACTGGGCCGGGGCGGCAGTATGCCGCGCGGGCGATGGCCGCCAACGGCACCTGCCCAAGTTGCGGATACGGCATTGGAAGCGTACCGGAAGGCGGCGACGGCCTGACCACCTGCCCCGAATGCGCGAGCGCCTGGCGAGTCGGCGCCATCGCCGCGTGCGGACGCTGCTCGTACGACCTGCTCGGCAAGCAGCCTGATGCCTCGGGGGCCATGCGATGCCCCGAGTGCGGCTGGGCCTGGAATCGTGCGTAGCGCGGCCGGACGCCAAGGCGTAAACCCACCAGCGGAAGTGCCTTTCTATTTAACTTTCGCGCAAGGAGCCTTGGATGCGCCCAAAGACCGTGCTGCCGTGCCTGCTGATCTCCGCCGCCGCGATGGCACAGGAGCCCGTCGACCCGATCTTCGTGCCCGTGGGCGTGCACAGCGGGCTGGTGTGGGGCGGCGACCCCGACGCCATGCCCGCCGACGAGATGGGGCGCGTGCCGATCTTTGAGCACACGGTCGACGTCCCCGGGGCCGGGTGGCTGCGCATCGACTTCGGCCAGGTCATTCTGGGCGAATCGCCCGACGCAGGGCCCACCACAATCATCCGCCTGACGGGCCTGCACGACGGCGCCGAGCAACGCCTCGAGGCCCGCCACGTCCAGCAATGGCAGCACGAGTCCGCGTTCTTTAACGGGCAGGCCGTCCGCGTCGAGATCCTTAGCGATCCGATGGCCGAGCCGAGCAGCATCGAGATCGACGGCACCCTTGTCCAGCCCGGGTACACACTCGCACCGGCGCACGGTGGGGCCAGCGGCGACAGCATCTGCGGCGCCACCGACGACCGCATGCTCTCCAGCGACCCACGCGTCGCACGAGGCTGGACCACCAGCGGCAGTGCAAACTGCACGGCGTGGATCATCGACGACTGCATGAAGTGCGTGCTGGCCGCCGGCCACTGCGGCTTCTCGCAGATCCACTTCAACAACCCGCTGTCGACACCCGGCGGCGTGCCCGTGATGCCCCACCCCGACCACCAGTACGCCATCGATCGCACGAGTGAACAAGAAGACGCCAGCGGCGTCGGGCGTGACTGGTATTACGGCGGCGCGTTCGCCAACCCCAACACCGGGCTCACGCCTTTCGAGGCCCAGGGCGACGCATTCGAGCTGGCCGCGAGCATTCCTCCGGTGACCGGCCAGGACATTCGCGTCACCGGGCACGGCGTCACGGGCTCAGGCGTCGACCCGACCTGGTTCCGTGCACAGAAGACGCACACCGGGCCGTTCGTCGAATTCACAGGCTCGCGTCTGCGTTACGCCATGGACACGACCAGCGGAAACAGCGGATCGCCGGTCATCGATGACACGACCGGCCTGGCTATCGGCGTGCACACCCACGGCGGCTGCTCGAGCTCGGGTGGCTCCAATAGTGGCACTGCGGTCACGCACTCGGACTTGCAGGACGCCCTGAGCAATCCCCTTGGCATCTGCATCAACCCCTGCCCAGCCGACATCGACTGCGACGGCTCGCTCGATCTCTTCGACTTTCTCGAGTTCAGTAACCGCTTCGACCTGGGCGACCTGCGTGCCGACCTCGATGGCGATGGCGAGTTGACCATCCTCGACTTCCTCGAGTATCAGAACCAGTTTGTGGCGGGCTGCCCATAGTCGGGCGTCGCCGCCGCCGGTCGGGAATGATGCTCCATGCGACCGACTCGCGCCGAGAACGTGTCAATCCGTGACAGTCGTGGGAACGCGCGCAAGCCCATTTCAGACCTCTCACTGCGACCATCGATACTGCCGTTCCGCCGGCCCGAGATCGCACTCGATCCGCGATCGCGCCGGCTGCTGCAGATCGCTTTCGCCGCATGGTTGGTGTCGGTCTTGCTCACCGTTCTGCTTGCGACGATGGCGATGGTGGCCGCATCCGGGCTCCCGTGGCGGGGCTTCGCGTTGATATGGATCCCGATGCTGGTCGCCATCCTGGCGGCCATCCTGACTTCGAACGTTGCCAAGCGTCGCGCGAACGCACACTGGATCGGCGACGGACGTCAGGCGACCGCCATGTTGTTCGCCGCCCGCGGACAGTGCCCCGCGTGCGCCGCGTGGATGCTGACGACGCCACCGGACGCCGACGGGCTGACAACGTGCCCGAAGTGCGCCGCCGCGTGGAAGGTCGGCAACGAGGGCGGCTGCCCCGGCTGCGGCTACGACATGAGCCAGGTGCCCGCGACGGCCGGGCCGCTTGCCATCTGCCCCGAGTGTGCGACGCTCAGTGCGGCGAATCTGGCGAGCGATCGACCGGCATAGCCCGCCGGCGCATCTTCAGTGTGCAGCATCGGGGAGTAAGCCTTGCCATGCGAGCCGATCATCCGCTGGATCGCTCTCGGCCCGATCGGACTGGCCGCGGCGTGGATCGTCATCGCGGCAATTGGCCTGCGACCACGGGCCATCCGCGTGCGCCGGGTACTGCGTAGGTCCGGCTGGGCGATCCTGCTCTGCGGTCCGTGCGGACATCTCGCCGTGTCTCTTGGCACCAACACCTCCAGGCCCGAGTGCGGGCGTGCCTTGCGTTCGGCTCTGGACGAAACGAGCTGAGCACCGATGCCACGACGCTGCCTCAAACAAACACGCCGTGTGCTGCCCGTGTGGCTCGTGCTCGCGAGTTTGGCGCTCGGACTGCTGGCGACGGCGGCAAGCGTGGACGAGGCGTCGTACAGGTATGCGAGGTGGCAATTCGTGCTGGGCTTCCAGCCGGTCGCATGGTCCGCCGAGATCGATCACGGGGATCGGTTCGAATCGGTCATGTGCTTCGCCGAGAGGGGCGTGGAGTGCTGGCATTGGGACCCGGGTCCGTTCGCCCCGTATCCGAGAGAACTCACCCAGGCGATGGCAGACCACATGTGGTCAGGCCCGATGCCGGTGGACATCGGTCCGGAGGACGACCCGCGCCCCGCGATGGCACGCGTGCCCGATCCGGGGTACGAGACCAATCCGCTGTATCTCCGCGCGGGCTGGCCACTCTTCGCGGCGCAAGGCCGCGAGATCTATGGGTTCCCGACGGGAACGAGCGTGGGCCGCACGCACGAGTTGATCGGGCTGATGCCTGTGAAGATCGGGCGGCGATACGTCGACATCCCGTACCGCCCCATCTGGCCCGGCGTGCTCGGCAATTTGCTCTTCTATACCACGCCCGCACTCGTTCTGCTCGCCTCGATGCGCCTCGGCCTGCTCGCGCTGCGTCGCCGCCGACGACGCCGTCGCGGCAAGTGCATCGGATGCGGCTACGAACCCGGCGAGGGCATCACGAACTGCCCCGAGTGCGGGCGCTCGGCAACACCATTGCTCACCTGATTGGAATGCCACCAGACGTTGGAACATCACGCGGGGTTGCGGCTCGGTGCTGAGCAAGAACCGGACAGACCGAGGCCCGTTCTGAACGCTGGGCCCGCCGCCGCGACGCGGCTCGTTCTAATCGATCTCCAGCCCGTGGCCGGTCGCACTCCCGGGCACTGCGTACCAAAGCACGCAACACGCCCGGATAACATCCGAAAGAACCCCGCACACCCTTGCGTTTGCGGGCATTCCATGCATCCGCAGCCGGGTTTTTCGGGTACCATGAGGCGTCTTACCGCCTCCGCTCGCACAGGTCCGCAGCGTGCGCGATCGGCGTAGGCCGGTGGGATGAGGAGATACGACATGCGAGTATTGATTTGTGCAACGGGCGTTGCCGCCGTGGCGGCATCAGCAAGCGCCCAGCAGTTCTTCCAGGCGTCGGACGGAACGCTCAGCTTCTCGAAGGCCGCGTTCGCCGACCCGACCGACCCGGCCAACCAGGACATGATCACCGATACGGTCGCGATCACCCGCGGCGACCGCCAGGGCATCTACAACATCCTGCAAGAGGGCACGTACGAAGACTTCGTCTCGCCGCTGGGCACTCAGTGGTTCTTCGGCGGCACGGTCCAGGACGTGATCGACGGCGCCATCGGCATCGGCGACTTCGACACCTGGGAGAACGCCCACGGCAGCTTCCCCCCCGGCACCGTTGACGTCGAGGCCGTCCTCTACCTCGAGGCCGAGGACGCCTACGTCGACATCATGTTCACCGAGTGGGGCTCGGGTGGCAGCGGCGGCGCCTTCGCGTACGACCGCGCGATCATCCCCGCGCCCGCCACGCTCGCGCTGCTCGGCCTTGGCGGCCTGGCCGCCACGCGTCGCCGCCGCTAAGCGTCGGCTCCGGCAGATCGTCACGCATCCGCCGCCCCGTCTGTTCTACAGGCGGGGCGGTGTTGTTGTGTGGGCGGGTGTCCACGTGCCGCGGGGTGTGCGCTCGCGTGGGCGCTCGCAGGAGTGGCAACGGTCTTCTCGATGGACTCGTCGACTATCGAGACGGCGTCTTAGGTCGCCTTGCTGGTCGCGGATATGATAAGCAGACAGCGCTGGATAGATCGATCACCTACGTCTCTCCACGCGCCCCACATACAGACCTTGACGCCGCCTTAGCCGGCGGACGCACCATCCGGGAGTTTCACAGCTAGAACGGGCCGTTTTGCCGTACGCTGCCTGAGAGAACACAGTTACCTTGTTTAGCATAGAGACCACAAATGGGGGATCACAGTGACGCGGCACCACGAAATCCATCGGGCCTTAGTCTCTACCGCTCTAGGCGTTTGGTTCGTTCTGATGAGCACCATGTGCGCTGGCCAGAGCCTGAGCATTCGCAACTCGTGCGAAGAGCGAATAACGCCGGAAGACGAACAACGGCTCCGAGACGCATACGCGTTTCTGTACCAGCACAAGTCTCTGATCCTACGAGAGCTTGAATTCGACCCAGCCAACCCAAGTCAGTACTCAGACATTTCGGAACGTCGTCGCTCCCGCTGGACACGAGAACTCAATCGCGTCGTAATCAACTGCGAACGAGCATACTGTCGACGCGACCCCGGGCACATGGGACGTTGCAGCTGGCCCTCAAACGACTTTGTGCTGCCTGACACGGGCAACCGGGTGCTCCTATGCATGGACAATATCGATGGGCTCGCTCAGGGCGGTCGAGATCTCATGATGCCGCTTCTGATCGGGACACTGGCACATGAAGTCATGCATCAAGCCGATGGTGTTCAGGGACATGGCGCAACTGGTGGCGACACTAACCCGGCCAACCCGCGGACCGCTGCGGCAACGATTGGCGTGGCAGCCGAGCACCTAGCCATCCGTCCTGACCTGAGCGTTGTCGTTCGCTCTCACGCGTCAACGATTGTTGGAGACACGTCAAACTTCCGCGTGGAAGTGACCGTGTCCAACGAGAATGAATGGTCGGGCCCTGCCGGCACTCGCCCCCTCTCGAATCGAGATCAAAACCCCTTGACGAGTCTGGAATGGAGAATCGACGGCGACCTAGTTGCGACTACGCAAGTTGATCCGTTGGGAGGCGGTGCCGACAGACAGTACACGTTCGACTTCACGCTGCCGAACTACTCGGTGGGTGACGACGGCCGCTTTGACCTCACCGTTGAAGCCGATAGCGATGACCTCTTGCTGGAAGTCGACGAACGAAACAATATTGCAACTCGTACTCTCTCGACAACGACGGACCTCGCGATCACCCGCCTGGAAGTCGCCAAGCCGTACACCGATCACTACGAGGAGTTGCCTGAAGGAAATGACAAGGGCGTCCCAGCCGGGTGGTATCGATGGAGGACGCTTACCTATCTGCTCGAGGTGACCAACGTATCGGCCGGATGGTCTCCTCCGTGCGACATCGTGGCCCTATATGACGACATGTGGACGGATACTTCGGTGAAGTCCCAACAAGAACGCATGACTCCGATTCTGGTGCCCGGGCAGAGCATCGTTTACGAGTTCGAGATCGATATCCCGGTCAATCGGGATGGCATTCCGATCTGGGCCACGAATGCGTACTTCTTTGCCGATGGCAACGACACATCGATCCACGACGTCGATCGATCCAACAACGTCCGGCGAGTCGTAATCGATCGGGCCTACTTCAAACCCGATTACCTGCTGTCGATCGACTCGGTAACGTTCGACACCGATGCCGACGTCGCCGGAGTCATCGGGAACGTCCGCAACATCGGGCCGGAGCCTGCGGAGCGTACGGTCGAGCTTCGTGTGACTCGCAACGGCGAGATCATCCACACCGAACGCGTTGAAGTCCTCCAGGCCGGACAAGAAGCTCCGCTCGAGCTTGAGCTCGGTTTCGTGCACATCATCGGTATCCCGGACGAGTTTCTCGTCATAGCCGATGCACGCAATGCCATCGAGGAATTGGATGAAAGAAACAATTCGGCAGCGCTCGTGTACTCCATCGCTGCAGACTCTCTGGACCTCAGGCAGTTCTACGACCGGGTGGCAATGGACGAGGCTTTGATCGCTCATGAACTTTCACCGGGGCTGCTTGCACTGATTGGCAAGGAAGCGACGCGCGAGGCAGATCGACTCGGCCTCCTCAATGCCTCGGACATGACCCGCCGATACTTCCAGGCCTCACGGCCGAGCGGGCCCTTCCTCCCAGAGATGTACTTTGATCGTGACCGGAACGCACTGCTCGAGGTGTACGACGCCAGCCGCAGTCCGACGGCGATTCGCTTCGATCAATGGGTGCGATGATTGGCCGGGTCACAGCGAACTCTCGCGCAGGCATCCGCGCGAGCGGCCGACCGGTCGAACTAGCTAGGTGGAAGCCTCCACGGCCATGGCCACACGGTCAGGCGTGATCGGACCAGCGGAAAAATGGCTGACGACCGGTCGGCAATGATTTCCGTGCGGTCGGGAGTCGCTTCCGAGCGGTCGGGAGCCAGTTTCGGGCGGTCGGCGGTCGTTTCCGGTCGGTCGGGAATCGTCTTCGTGCGGTCGGCGGTGGTTTTCGACGACCCGTGGGCCGCTGGCGTGCGATCGGCGGGCGTTCTCGGGCGGTCGGAAGTCGTTCCTGAAGCTCATGAGACGGCCCTGACGCTGTCAGCAGCCACTTGATTGTGCTGCCACGCCACTGGGGTTCGTTTGATAGCTACGTCAAACTCCGGGTGCAGGTGCGACAGGAGGCGATAGCAAGGTATGCCCGCTCCGGTGACAACTCGCCGAGAAACGACACGTTTCGATTGACATTTGACTCCTTTGAGACTGATGGCCGTCATACCTTGGATGACATGGCATACCCGACCCCAGACAGCTCGTTTCCTCGCCGAGTTCACGTTCTCATGACATACCTGAGTCCGTTTCGCATCGTCGAGGCAGATGATGCCACAGCACCCTGGTCAGCAACCATCGACGAGATCAACTCAGGGAACTGGGATTACGTTGGGCTGCACGAAGTCGTCAGCGGACTTGATGTCGGACTTGATCATCCGTATCACATGGTGGTCTGCCGTGATGGTGGACTGGTGCTGCCCCCACTGCCGGAGCTACAGGACGACAGCGCGGCAGTCCAGTTCTTCAACAAGTGCTTGTGCGGCTTGCTGCTGGGCGGCGTGTACTGCGAGTCCATCAACCCAGACGGCTTGGATCTCGGTTCAATCATCGATTGGAAATACGTACGCAGCCACCATACTGGCATGGCCGCTCCAAACCGCTTTCATAGGTCGATTCGACAGCAGACGGCTTCCGCATTCGATTCGATTCAACTTGACGAGCCGCGAATCGTGAGATTCGGAGAGCTCTACTCTGCGATGCAGGTCGGACTTCAAGCATTGCACAAGCTCGAACCACTGCGCGGTGAGTACCTCTTAAAGGGTGCCACCGGATTAGCAAGGCGCGACTTTGGTACGGCTCTATCGAATCTCTGGATCGCCACTGAACAACTGCTGGAAGCGTTGTGGCATCGTGAAATTGTAGAGCCGACTCGCCTGACCGATCGAAGCAAGTCCCGAAGAGAACAGTTGAACGACACGCGTACTTGGTCGGCTGCGACGAGAATCGAGATGCTGTTTCAAAAGGGCATCATTGATCTCCCCACGCTCTCCGCATTGTCTGCGGCTCGCAAGGCAAGGAACGACCTCTCCCACCAAGGCGAGCCTCCCAGCGAAGCTGCTGCTACCTCTAGTCTTCAAGGTGTGCGGAACCTGATCAAGGTTGTTCTACCAGATAGTTCCATTCCCTTTCTTCGTATGGACCTTGCGGACCACGCGCTGTCGGACCCTTTCAAGCCTCGAGAATTTTCCGAGCCACTCAAGTCGAAGTACTGGCGGGCCATTCTCAAACTGCCAGGTGAGAAAGAATTGGAGCGAGAGGAAGCGCAGGCTCGCCGTTCTAGAGCCGGATCAGAAGCTGTCGATGACCGCGACTCTGGCGCAACCCAATCCACTGATGGTGAAGACTGACAGTCCTTCTCGCTGAAGATTTGGGAGATCTCACCAAGATCAATGGTGTTAGTACCCCAATAACCACCCTTTAGACCCAACGCCAGACAATTTTCAGATTTTCCCCCTCACACAGTGAAGTCCCCCTCCCATCCACTCGATACATCCGGCATGGGCGGCACGATCGGCAGCGAGCCGGTGGCCGGCCCGGACAGCCAGGGGCCACGCGCACAACGCGGCCCCACCACCGGAGGCGCTCGCCATGAGCAACGGACGGATCCCCACGGACGACGCCAGCTTCATCGACTGGTCGCGCACGCACGCGGACATCTGGGCCGGCGGGGGCACGCCGCCGGTGATCGGTCTCGATTCCACGGAAATCGCCTCGTTCGAGGAAAAGACGGTGGCCGCCGAGGCGGCGTACGCGGCCATGATCGCGGCGCGCCAGGCGTCTCGTGACGCGACGGCACTGAAGGACGCGACCTTCGCCACGCTGCGGGCCGAGGCGAGCGCCGACCTGGCGCGCATCGATGCCTTCGCAACAACGACCGGCGACCCGGGCGTCTACCCCAAGGCCGGCATCCCCGCGCCCAAGACGCCCAGCGAGCGAACCGCGCCGGCCGCGCCCACCGACCTGCGCACGACCGTCGAGACCGACGGCTCGATCGAACTGACCTTCAAGGCAACGACAGGCGGCGGCGCGACCTACTTGGTGCAGCGCCGCACGACCAGCAGCGAGGGCGTCGAGTCGCCCTACGCCTTCCTCGGCTTCGCCGGCGATGACAAGCGCTTCGTCGACACCAGCGTGCCGGACGGCGTGCGGAGCGTGGGCTACCGCGTCGCCGCCCGACTGAGCACCGGCCCGCAGAGCCAGTGGAGCGTCACGCGGACAATCCCCTTTGGCACGCAGACCAACGAGACGGCCGGCAGCATCGAGCCCGTGACGGGCGAGGACCACTTGGCCGCTGGCTAAGAGGTCCGACGCATCGACAACCCAACGACGCAGCGGAAGTCGCCGGGCGCCCGGGAAGCGCCATCGGTGGCCCGTTGCACGTTGGTGCGCAGCAGCAGCGGTAGATCGCTCGCCCCGCGATCGCAAGCCCGAAGGGCGCGGCCCCGCTGGCGAAGCGTCAAGCTATCCCGCCCCCTACCCTGCGGCTCGCTCCCTCCCACCCCTTCCAGACACGCCAAGTACGGGGCCACGCGCATGAAGATCGACGAGAACGCACGCTTCGGGACCCGGGCCATCCACGCCGGCCAGAGCCCCGACCCCTCGACCGGGGCCATCTGCACGCCCATCTACCAGACCTCGACGTACGTCCAGAAGTCGCCCGGCGAGATCATCGGCGAGTACGACTACAGCCGGGCGGCCAACCCGACGCGCACGGCCCTCGAGGCCAACCTCGCCTCGCTCGAGGGCGGCACGCACGGGCTCGCGTTCTCCAGTGGCGTGGCGGCGACGGGCGCGGTCATCCACTTGCTCAAGGCCGGCGACCATGTTGTTCTTTGTGACGACGTCTACGGCGGGACCAACCGCATCTTCCACAAGGTGTTCCAGCAGCTTGGCATCGAGATCAGCCTGGTCGACATGACCGACCACGACGCGGTGAAGAGCGCCATCAAGGGCAACACGAAGCTGCTGTGGATCGAGACGCCGACGAACCCGACGCTCAAGATCATCGACATCGCCGCGATGGCCGAGATGGGAACGAAGGCGGGCGCGATGGTCGCCGTCGACAACACCTTCTCCAGCCCCTACTTGCAGAACCCGCTAAGCCTGGGCGCCGACATCGTGTGCCACTCGCTCACGAAGTACCTCGGCGGGCACAGCGACGCGATCGGCGGGGCGCTGATCGTCAACGACGATGAGATCCACAATGGCCTCAAGTTCCTGCAGCTGAGCGAGGGCGCGGTGCCGGGCATCCAGGAGTGCTTCCTGTTCCTGCGGTCGACCAAGACCCTGCACGTGCGCATGGATCGCCACTGCGAGAACGCGGCCAAGGTCGCGCGGTATCTCGAGGCGCACGCGAAGGTCGACAAGGTCGTGTACCCGGGCCTGGAGAGCCACCCGCAGCACGCCATCGCCGCCAAGCAGATGCGTGGCTTCGGCGGCATGGTCACGATCTACCTGAAGGGCGGTCTGGACGAGAGCCGCAAGATGCTTGAGACCGTCAAGATCTTCGCGCTCGCCGAGAGCCTGGGCGGGGTCGAGAGCCTGATCGAGCACCCGGCCATCATGACGCACGCCAGCGTGCCGGCCGACCAGCGCGCCAAGCTCGGCATCGCCGACAATCTTGTTCGGCTCAGCGTGGGCATCGAGGACGTGGACGACCTGATCGCGGACCTGGAGCGCGCGATCGGCTAGCCGTCGTCCTGGTCGCCGCCCTCGCCGCGGGCCTTCCACATCGCCAGCAGCTCGGCCTCCTGCTCGCGGGTGATGCCCGGGCGGTTGCCTCCGAAGCCGAACGTCGCGTCGGTCTCACCACGGTCGGCCATCGCCTGCGTCCACATGGGCATGTACTCCTCGTCGAGCCACGTGAGCGTGTCGGCGATGGTCGCCTCCAGCGGGCGCGTCGTCAGCCCCGCGGCCGCCGCCTTCGACAGATCGCGCGTGTGGAAGCCGATCATCTCGAGGCTCGGCGGGATCCACACCGGCATCTGCGCCCACGGGTTCACGCCCTGGCTCGCGAGCCAGTCGCCCTCGGCATAGGTGAACGTGGCGTCACTGCCGGTGGCCCTCTTGCAGGCCCCAAGGAGTCTGCCGATCGTCATGCCGCCGCCAACCGGACCGTTGACGTTGAAGGTGCCAGTCGTTCCCCGCTCGATACCCAGGACCATGAACGCGGCGAGGTCTCGCACGTCGATGAACTGCAGGCTGTGGTCGGCAGCGCCGGGCGCAAGCACCTCGCCGCCCTCGCGCACGCGGTACGGCCAGTACGTGAAGCGATGCGTGAAGTCTCGCGGACCGACGAGCAAACCAGGCCGATGGACGAGCGCCTTGCCGGGGAAGTGGCGTCGGGCCGCGTCCTCGCTGCGCGCCTTGACGGCGCCGTAGTACGTCATGTCGTAGGGCAGGGCGGTAATGCCGTCTGCGACGTCATCGGGCATCGTCGCCACGGCGTCTTCTTCGTCGAGGCCGACACGGCTGTTGTCGGCGTAGACGCTCAGCGACGAGATGTAGGTGTAGTGGTCGGCGTTATCCTTCAGGAGCTTCGCGCTGTTCTCGACCCACGTGTGCACGCTGGCGGTATCGATGACCGCGTCCCAGCGGCGTCCGGCGTCGACCTCGTCTTGCAGGGGCTTGAGCCCGGGCTCGACGTCGACGATGCGGTTGCCCTGGATGAACTCCAGGTCGGGGAACATCTCGTCGCGGTTGCCGCGGTTGAAGAGCGTGACCTCGTGCCCGCGGTCGAGCAGGATCTTGATCACGTGCGGCCCGAGCATGCCCGTACCGCCGAGGAACAGGATCTTGAGCTGCTTGGCGGCCTTGCCCTTGGCGAACGCGTGCTGCGTCCACGGGCCGAGCCCGAGCAGGGCGGCGGCGCTGGCGGCCGAGGCGGTCACGAGAAACTCTCGACGGGTCTGGTGCATGGCGTGATCCTCATCGGGGGGTTATACGTGGGTGTTCGCGGGGCTGGCGAGCGATGCGGGCGCGGCGCCCGGCACATCTGGCAGCGACGAATCGACTGGCTCGGCGTTGTGTGAGCGTCGGCCGAGCCAGACGCCCACGAAGAGCGAACCGATGCCCAGCGGCACCGCCAGCCACGCGGCCGCAAGGCCGATGGCAGCGAGCGCCGCGTCGGCGACGGTGCCCGCCGTATCGCCGCCGCGGTAAACGAACGTATCGATGATGCCCTTGGCCTTGTACTTGTCGGCCCTCGGCACGGTCGTGAAGAGCGCCTCGCGCGCCGGCTTGCTCAAGGCATAATGGCTCGCGCGGCGCGCGACCTCGAAGATCGCCAGCACCAGCAGCACCGGTGCCGCGGCCAGGCCGACGAATCCGATGACCGTGACCATCGGCACGACGGCCAGCAGCGCCCCGACGCCCAGGCGACGCATAAGCCGCCCGGTGAGGAACAGCTGCAGCAGGACCGTGAGCGTCTGGCCGCCAAGCTCGATCCACGCGAGCACCTGAGCGCGAGACTCGGTCGTCTCGGCGAATCCTTCGATGATGCGCATCTTCTCGAAGTACAGCAACGTCGAGCCGATGGTGAATGCCGCGACGTAGCAAGCGATGCCAAGAAGGTACGGAGAGCGCAGCACGTCGACCACGCCCTGCCAGCTCGTGCCGCCGAGTGCACCGCCCGCGTCGAGCGTGTGCTCGGCCGAGCCCATGCGCCGGCGTTCGGCCACGCGGTCCAAGACGATCGCCAACGCACCCGCGCACAAGATCAGGAACGACGCTCCGGCAAACAAGCCGACCGTGCCGATCGTCTCCGACAACAGGCCAGTCCACGCCGAGCCGCAGATGGCCCCGGCCGTCCCCCCCACCGCGATGAACCCAAAGAGCCTCGCGGCCTGTGGCTTCCGGAAGATGTCGGCCATGAAGCCCCAGAAGACCGCCGTCGCCATGAGGTTGAAGACGCTCAGCCAGACGTAGAAGACCTTGCCGACGGCTTCGGACCGCTGATCGCCCAGCACGAGGAACGCGAGCAAGAATCCCACGAGGCACGCGACGCCGAAGCCGTAGACGAGCGGCACGAACACCCGCCGCGGCACGCGCGAGGCGACCGCGGCGAACACCAGGTTCGCGACCACCATCACACCAAGCGTGCCCAGGAACAACAGCCGTAGCGAGTCGACCCCGCCGGCGAGGCCCATGGCGTCGCGCAGCGGCCGCAGCATGAAGTAGCCAAAAAGCAGGCAGAAGAAGTACGCCGCCGACAGCACCGCCGGCGCGAGCTCGCCCTCTTCAAATGCGACCACACGCTCGACCAGCCGTCGGACCATCGTGGTCATGAAGGATGCGCGAAGCTCCCCCGGCTGTCAGGCATCACCCGGAGTAAATCTCCGGCTTTCCCTAAGCCGTAACCTTGCCGGCCTGCGCCGCGACCTCGGCCACCGCCTTGCCAACACCCTCGGCCATCTCACGCTGCTTGTCGTTCTTCAGGTTGCCCTGATCATCGAATGCCTCGTGGGCCTGGGACAGCGCGAATTGGTCGGGCAGCACGATCGCCTTGATGTGGCCGAAGAGCATGCGCTCGATCGGTAGGCCACGGATGCCGCCAAGCCCGCCGGGCGAGGCCGCGGTCAGGCCGATGACCTTGCGGTCGAAGCACTCAAGCGGTGCTTCGCCCTCGGCCGGGCGGCTGACCCAGTCAACGGCGTTCTTGAGCACGGCGGTGATGCTGCTGTTGTACTCCGGGCAGCCGATGATGAATCCGTGGTGGGCCTTGAACAAGGCCTTGAGCTTCAGGCAGTTCTCAGGCAGGCCGTTGGCGGCTTCCTCATCCTCGTCGAAGACCGGCAATGCAAAGTCCTTCAGGCGAATCACCGTCACGTGCGCGCCGGCCGCCTCGGCGCCCTTCGACGCGGCAACGGCGAGTTTGTGGTTGAAGGAATCGGCGCGCAAGCTGCCGGCGAAAGCGAGGATCTTGGGTTGGGTCATGGTCATGAATTCCTTGTCGGAGTGCGTGAGGTTCGGGCGGATCCACGCTAGCCCCGAGGTCTCCAGCGATCGAGCGGTGAACGCCGATGCATGGGGGGCACCCTTAACGCAACGACATGGAGCACATCAAATGCGAACGACATGCGCGACGATCGCCCTCGTGATCGCCTCTTGCGTTCACGCCCAACAGATCATCGAGGTGCCGCCACTCGCCGGCGATGATTCCATGTCCATTGGCGACATGGCCGATGGAGGCGAAGTCGTGGTCGGCGAGTCTTGGAGCGGCTTCCCGCTGGACCGGTTCACGCCAGTCGTTTGGCGACATGGCCTCGGCACTCAAGCCCTCCCGCTTGTGTTTGGCACTTTGGCGCAGCGTGTGAGTGGCATCTCGGCCGATGGAAGGTTTGTCGCAGGAGCAACGGTCGATCCGAGCACAGGCCTCGGCGTTGGAGTCCGATGGGACCTGGAGGGCGGAGTTGAGACCATTGCGCCCCCGCCGGGATTCAGCAGGCTGTTCCCGCTCGGCATGAGTGATGATGGCCAAGCCATCGTCGGGCTGCTGGATTCGGACGATGGCCTCGAGCCCGCGTTTGTGTGGGACTCGACTTCGGGCGTTCGGCTGCTTCCGCCGCCCGATGGGTTTTCGAAAGCCGTCGCGCAAGCGGTGAACTCCGACGGCCGGGTCGTCGCAGGCTTTGCCAGTAGTCCCGGTCGGGCTCTGGTGCCCTGCATCTGGGAGGACGGCCAACCCGTGCGTGTGCTCCCGCTGCCGGCGGATGCCGAGGGTGGCTACCTCGTCGACATCTCCGGCGATGGCTCGCGCGTTACCGGGAGCTACACGGATCCCGTCGCCACCTACTTCGCGTATGTGTGGGACCGGGACGAAGGCCTCCTCGACCTCGGCCTACACGGAGACACCTCGGGCGCGGGTTCGATGAGCCGAGACGGTCGCATCGTCGCATGGAGTTGGCCGGGCGGGACTCGGGTCTATGACAACGAGTTGGGCCTCATCGAAGTACGACGCTATCTGGAGGCGCGCAGGCTGAGCTGGGAGTTGCCGGACCGATTCAGTCCAACCGCACTTTCGCCAGATGGCTCATCCCTCGCCATCGCCTACGTCGTGGGCCCCGAACGCGATTACCGAGTGGCGATCATCACCGGCTTCACCCTCCCCACCGACTGCCCACCGGATATCGACCTCAACGAGACGCTCGACACCTTCGACTTCCTTGCATTCGTTAACCGCTTCAACGCCGGCGACTTACGAGCCGACCTCGACGGCGACGGCGAGCTGACAATCACAGATTTCATCGCGTTCCAGGCAGCCTTTGCCGCGGGGTGCTGAGAAAAACTACGAGTATCGCGTGAGTCTTGGGCCGTCTTTGCGCTGACTCCGGTGGCAGCCCTTCCCCAGGGTGGAGCTACAAAAAGGAGAACAGCCATGCCCCTCGGATCGCCCAAGTCGTTCGTCACCGCCGCCACCGTCACGCTCGCCGCAGGCCACGCTCTTGCCGTGCCGCTGGCACCGGGTGGTTCGGCAAGCCTGCCGGGTCGTTGCGGGCCCGGCGGAACCGTCGTTCGTGAAACATCGGTGCCCTTCACGATCATCGACGGCAGCGGCAGGGTGATCAGTGGCCGGATCCAAGACCGCGTTGTGCGCCGAACTGACGGCACGCTCAGCTTCGAGCCTCGCATCCGAGATGTCACCGGCTCGAGCGCCCTTGGTATCAGTCGGGTCATCAGAGAGGGCTTCGAGGGCTTCGCCACCGATGTCGACTGGAGCACGTGCAGCCTTGGCACGGCCGCGCCCACCTTCGCGTCACGAAGCGGCGACGGCGACGACATCGATTACAGCTTCAGCTTTGCTCCGGTCTTCCGCGGCGTCGAGTCCCGACCGTTCAAGGCCAGCACCGATGCGGACCAGTTCGCGGTCAATGGCAGGATGACCCTGCAACTGGAAGACGGCACCAGCACCACCATCACCGTTGCGGCGCCCGTCATCGATACAACGCCGCCCGTCGTACGCATCACCAGCCCGAGCCCGGAATCCTGCGTGTGCCCCTCGACCATCGGCCTGGTGAGCATCGACGGCGTTGCCTGCGATGCCGAGAGCGACATGACCTTCAGCGTCCGCATCCGGCGCTCGAGCGGCGCGGACGGCACCGGGTGGACCGAGCTGACCCCGACCACCGACGAAGTCTGTTCCACCGGCCGCCTCGCGCTCTGGAACGCGTCCGGCCAGCCCGACGGCGAGTACATCGTCGAGGTCGAGGCAATCAACCAGGTCGGCCTGGTCTCAACCGCTGCGCTCGAGTTCCGCCTCAACACGACCGCAAGCCCCGCCAGCATCCGCACGCCCGTCGACGGCGAGATCATCGGCGGCAACGCGTGCCTGGACGGAACCGTGGGTGAAGACTGCTTCGCCAACTACCGCGTCGACTATCGCCCCACCAGCGGCGGCTCGTACCTGCCGGTCGACGGCGGCACGCCCATCTACACCGGCCGCGTCATCAACGACCCGATCGCATTTTGGAACACGCGCACCGTGCTGGACGGCAACTACCAGGTCCGCGTTCGCGTCAGCGACATCTGCGACAACACCGCCGACATCGTTCGCACGTATGAGGTCGACAATACCGCGCCCGTCGGCCGCATCACCTCGCTCGTGCCCTGCGAGTGGGTGAACGGCAAGGTCGAGATCAAGGGCGAGATCTTCGACAAGAACATCTCCTCTTGGGTTCTCGAGTACACCGGTGGCAGCAGCCGCGGCTGGACCCGCATTGAGAGCGGCAACGACAACATCCCCGCGGGTGGCGTCATCGCCGTGTGGGATACCGAAGGCCTCGACCGGTGTGCCTACACCGTCCGCCTCCGCGTCTCCGACAAGGCCCGCGTCGGCTGCTTCGCTCCGAGCGGCAACAGCGGCGGAGATCAGGTCTCGATCAACGTCGGCTGCGAGGCGGACCTCGACGGCAACGGCGTGCTCGATATCTTCGACTTCCTGATGTTCTCCAACCTCTTCGCGGCCGGCTGCCCGTAAGCCTTCTCTGCCCGAGCCCCGACCGACATCCAAACCCATACCCATGCCCGGGTCGATCGCTCCGAAGATCGTCCCGGGCGTGTCTTTGTGCATGAAACCGGGCAAGCCCGAGTACGAACACTACAATCCCTAGCGCGGAGCAACCTCCCCACCCGCTCCCGCTCACAGAGGAGATCTTGATGATTCGCACCGTGACCGCCGCTCTCGTCGTCGCCGCTATCGCACCCGCCAGCCTGGCCGACACCATCTTCGAGACAGCCGATCCCTTTGGCAGCCCCTTCGGCCTGATCGGCTTCGACGTGTTCACCAACCAATCGGTGGCGGTCCGGTTCGTGCCCGACCAGGACTACCGCCTCACCAGCGTTTCGGCCTACTTCATGAGCAACGCGAGCGTGCCGCTCGACCGCCCCGTGCGACTGAGCGTCCAGACCGACCTTGCCGTCGGCGACGCGTTCGTTCCCTCGGGCGAGGAACTCGAAGTGATGGACCTGTTCATCACCGCAATCGGCTGGGATCCGCAGCGGGATACCGCGATCGCGAGCGGCGACACGCTGCTCGAAGCCGGACAACCCTACTGGATCGTGGCCGAGAGCGATTACCCGGGCGCCGAGAATCCCGTGTGGAATTGGGCAACGGGCGTCTCGGGCTATACATCGACGACGCGCTTCGATACCGGCGAGTGGCAACCGGGCGGCACCGGAGCCACCGTGAGCGTATTCATCGAGGGCGATCCAGATTCCGGTTGCCGGGCCGACCTCGACGGAGATGGCGAGCTGACCATCTTCGACTTCCTGGCATTCCAGAACCTCTTCGATGCCGGCGATCCTGTCGCCGACTTCGATGGAGATGGCGATCTCACGATCTTCGACTTCCTTGCCTTCCAGAACGAGTTCGACGCCGGCTGCGCCTGAGCCAAACCCGGTATCGTCTCCGCAAGATCGCCCATCTTGACGCCCGAGAATTCCACGAATTCTCGGGCGATTTTATGAACTTCTAACGAAGCGACAGCCAGCCGCTCGCCAGTTCGTTCTAGCATCGATGCCAGGTTTCTGGTGCCGAGCGATGTCGCTATCGCGTGCGGGCCCGAAGGCCCACGCTCGGCCACAACAGGCAGGACGATCAAGGGAGATCCCACCATGACCAAGACGATCATCGCACTCTGCGGCATCGCCGTTGCCTCGACCGCCGTCGCGCAGGAGACCCTCTCCTCGGTGGCCGCCGAGACCGGCACGATCCGCCCGGATGGCCCCCGCGGCCCGAGCGGCGGAGACCGCTTCTTTAACATCCAGGGCACCGTCAGCGGCGGTGGCACGTTCGATTCATACGGCGTGGCCCGCTGGGACCTCTCTAGCGTCCGCGCGGAGTTCGACACGCTCTTCCCCGGCGGTTGGGAGGTCACTGGTCTGGCGCTCGAGCTGACGCAGGACAACGCCGCGTTCTCGAACGACGGGTTCGTTGCGGTCTACTACTCGATCGACGACACCGCCGACATCAAGACGGCCCTCAGCGACCTCTTCTTCCCGTTCTTCGACATGGGCGCGCCCCAGCTCGAGCTTGGCGATCCCGACCCGATCCTGAGCTTCTTGTACTTCGAGACTGCTTCGGGCGACATCGACCGGTTCGACCAGGATGGCGGCCCCGGCGGCCGCAGCGAGGCCCTCGAACTCATCGACGCGGTCAAGGCCGACATCGAGTCCGAAGACACCCTGACCCTCGTTTTCGTCGATGACACCGACCCGAACGTGTCGGCGACCTACCGCGGCCAGGAGCCCTTTGAGGGCCGCGAGGGTCCGAAGCTCTTTATCACCGCCGAGGGCGACGGTGGCACCGGCTGCCGGGCCGACCTGGACGGTGACGGCGAGCTGACCATCTTCGACTTCCTGCAGTTCCAGAACCTGTTCGACGCCGGCGACCTGACGGCCGACTTCGACGGTGACGGAAGCCTCACGATCTTCGACTTCCTGGCGTTCCAGAACGAGTTCGACCTCGGCTGCTGAACGCACGTAGAAACGCGACAGTTTGTGAGACGCTCGTTCCCGTTCGGGGGAGCGAGCGTCTTGCTGTCAGAATCCCGCGAGCAATAACACCCAAACTCGCGCGGATCGCGACGATTGCGCATTATCAGACGTCGTTTTCTCAGGAAACTCTCCATATTCGCTTTCATTCTGCCGGGTTTTGGGGTACATTAACGGGAGCGCTCGCATTTCGCGGGCCATATTGCAGAGGCATCGCGCCTCAGTTCTGTCAGGACTTTGCTAGTGTTATCCCTGGGGAGGAATACCATGCAGAAGAAGTTTGCTTTCGCTTCGATCGCCGTTGCTGGTCTGGCCACCGCGGCCAACGCCCAAGTTCGTCTGTCGCACAACACCGAGGAGTTCCTCGTGACGGCTGGTGCCGGCATCGCCTGCGCCACGCCCGGCACCGCCGGTCCGCAGACCACCACCGACAACCTGTGGTCGCGTAGCTTCGATCTGGCCGACTTCGGCGGCACGGATGGCTTCACCGCCGAGACCGTCGAGTTCGGTGTTGAGAACCTGAGCCTTCCGACGCTGATCGAGACCGAGATCACGGTCAACCTGTACCAGATCCCGGCCGGCAGCCCGCCCATCGCCGGTGGCACCCTCATTGGTAGCGCCAGCATGACCAGCGGCGACCGCTCGCTCGAGGTCGTCATCATGGATGTCGCCGGCAGCGCCGACGCCGGCTCGGCCGTCATGGTCGAGGTCGTCTCCGAGGACCTGCTGACCCTCGCGGGTGGCGAGTTTGGTGACGTCTTCTTCATCGGCGGCAACAGCTTCGGCCAGACCGCTCCGAGCTACGTGGCGTCGCCCGTCGGCTGCGGCCTGCCCGACCCGGCCGACGTCGCCGGCTTCGGCTTCCCGGACGCCCACTTCATCATCATCGCTGAGGGCCAGAATGGTGGCGGCACCGGCTGCCGCGTCGACCTTGATGGCGACGGCGAGCTGACCCTGTTCGACTTCCTCACCTTCAGCAACCTGTTCGACAGCGGCGACCCCGCCGCCGACTTCGACGGTGACGGCAGCCTGACGCTGTTCGACTTCCTCACCTTCTCGAACGAGTTCGACGCCGGCTGCTAATAGCCTGCTGAGAATCGGTTGAAAGTCCCTCAGGCCCCCGCGACTTGCGTCGCGGGGGCTTGTCTTTTGTACGTTCAGTTTGCAACCTCAGCGGCGCGGAAAGACCGGCAAACTAGCGGATGGTCAACGAGGGCGTGCCCTTCGCGTGCCGAACCGACGCGAGCGCGAGCTGGCTCTCGAGATTGTTCAGAAGCTCGTTGAACCGCTTCTGCCAGCGCTGCTGGGCTGGGCTATCGCCTTCAAAGTTCGAAGTGGGGTCGCCGGCGTCGCTATTGGCGCGCAAGTCCATGGTGATGGGCAAGGCGCCGAGGAACGGGAGGCCGAGCCGCTGCGCCATCTGCTGGGCCCCACCCCGACCGAAGATGTCGAACTCCTCGCCGCTTGGCGCCACAAACACGCTCATGTTCTCGACAACACCCAGGATGTCGACACCGAGCTGCTCGAACATCTTGACGGCGCGTACGGCGTCGTCCTGTGCGACGCGCTGGGGTGTACACACGATAACGGCGCCGGTCAGGTCGAGATTCTGCGCCATGGTCAGCGGCACGTCGCCCGTCCCGGGCGGCAGGTCAATGATCAGGTGATCGAGCTCGCCCCATTGCGTCTTTTCGGTCAGCTGCTTGAACGCGCCGTGCGCCATCGGGCCGCGCCAGATGAGCGGCTTGTCGGGCTCGACGAGCTTGCCCACCGTCATCGATTTCACGCCGTGCGTCAGGAACGGCTGGAATCGCCCGTCCAGAACGTTGGGTTCCATCGCGCCCAAGCCCATGAGCGTGGGCAGACTGGGGCCGTAGATGTCACCGTCGAGCAGACCCGTTGCATGCCCTCGGCGAGCCAGCCCGACGGCGAGGTTGGCCGCGATTGTGCTCTTGCCAACACCGCCCTTTCCGGCGCCCACCGCGATCGTGTGCGCGACGCCGGGGATCGCCGGGCCGGCCTGCTGCTTGGGTTCGGCCGACGCCTTCGGGGCCGCGGGCGCTTCACCCGCCGGACGGAGCGCGCCCTTCGGCGACGCCTCGAACGCGCTCTCCCGAACGACATCGCCGTCACGATCGACGAACCGCACACGGAGTGATTGGATGCGTTCGCCCGCGCGGACGGCACCCTGGCGGACGGCCTCGAGGCACGCGCCGGCGATCGCCTCCATGGCGCGCGCGTCCTCGGCGATGTCCGGCATGTGCAGCTTGATGGAGAGCGCACCATCGAGAACCGAGATCCACTCCAAGCGGCCGGCCTCGATCAGGTCATGCTGATCACTTGCCGCCTTGACCGCCTCGAGCCACCGCCGCACCTGTTCTTCGGAAATCGCCATCATTCCCCGTTGTATCTGGACCTTGCTCGCTTCGGATCTTGACTCGGAATCGTATGACGAATGATGCAATGGATCGCTGGGATGCGGCGTTCGGCTGGAGACCCGTAAGCCAAGGGAGGTTCAAGAATGCTCGATCATGCTCGCAACTCGCTGCTGGGGCTCGCTGCCTGTGCCGGCCTCACAATGGCCGCCAGCCAGGCCCTTGCGCAAGACGCCGGACGTGAACGGCCCCAGGGCCAACGCGAGGCTCGCCCCGACCGATCGATCCTGGAGGGGCCCCAGGTCCGCGAACGCCGGATGCCGGGGATCGAGTCCGGCTTCTCTGAGGGCGCACAGGAGGGCAGCCGGGGCATGAACGCCATGCTGCCGCCCCAGGTCTTCCGGAAGGTCATGGGAGAGCTGATGTCCGAAGATGCTCCCCTGGAGATCCGGTTCTCGGCCGAGCAACGTGAGCGTATCTCCGCCCACGTTCGCGCCTTTGAACAAGCAACGCGCCGCGGAGCCCGGTCGGGCGAGCGCAGCGGTGCGCAGGACTCTGCCGATCGCCGAGGGGGGCGTCGGCCCAGTCCCGATGGCATGGAGACGCAGCGTGAGCGCCCGCAGCAACGAGCCCGCGACCAGCGCGAGCAGATGGCCGACCGGGAGGCACCCGAGCGACCGCAGGGCCAGCGCCGAGATCGTCAAGGGACACGCGGGGATCAGCGTCAGAACATGCGGGCCATGGCCCAGCTGCAGAACCGGGTCTGGGCGGAGTTGAGTGCGTCCCAGCAGCAGCACGTGAAGAACGCCATCGAGTCGTGGCAGGCAACGCAGTCCGAGGAGCAGCTCAACCGCATGCGGGAACGCTACCGCAGGGACATCGGCGCCCGCTTTGATGAGATGGAAGGCCAGCGTCGCCCCGCACAAGATCGCCGGTCAGGTCAGGCCGATCTCGCTCCTTTGGAATCGTGGATCTCCAGCCTGCCGGAAGAGGCGCAGCAGCGCGTTCGCACGAGGCTGTCCCAGGTGCCACCGGAGCGATTGGAAGCGCTTGTCGAGCGCCTCAACGCGATGAGCCCCGAGGATCGTGATCGCTTGCGTGAGCGGCTCTCGCAATCTCCGCGGCGTGGCGCGCAGCAAGAGCGGCGCTGAGAGCCGAAAAATTTTTCTGCTTCGTGCACGTCGGGCTCCCTCAATCGGGGGGCCTGCTTTTGTTTTGCCGACGACGGATGTCCTATCGAAAAAGCCTGATGGACTCAGCAAAACTCAGATTCAGCGCCATCCTGGGCATCGGAACGCGGTGCTGCACGCTATGCGGTCAACCGCGATGGTCTGTGCTTGTTTACCCTATCAAACCGACAAGAACCAACGATCAAACGACGAATCTGGCCGATAACAGGGTTATCATCAAAGATCTCTCTCTCTCCTCCAGCGGGGTGCCGTCAAACGATGGTGCCCCGCTTTTGGCTTGAGAGGGCCTGAGAGCGACGCTGAGGCCGACTCAGGAGCCCGGGCCCCCGTTGATGGCTCGGTCAGCGTTGATGCCTGCAGGCTTGAGCTCGTTCTCCCAGAGTTCATCCCATTGGGCAAGCTCCGCACGGTCGCCGACCGCGTGCCAGACAATGACACCCGCCGCGCCGTTCTCGGCACAGATGCGGTAGACCTCCTCGTGCTGGAATCGCTCCACCGCCTCGCGTGCGAACGGGTGGTTCGAGTAGAAGATCGGCGAGTGATAGGGATAGACGGGCTTGCCCTTGGCAAGGCGGACGCTCTCGCGGACCATGGAGCTGAGCCACCGCTCGTGGACCTGCTGCCTGATCTCGCCCCGCCCTGCGGTTTCGGGATCGAACACCTCGGGCACTTTTCGCGCCGGATAGATTCGCGGGCTCACAAAGTCGACGGCTTCGTAAAACCAGCCCATCTGATCGTTCAGTTGGCTCGCACGGTGCGTGAGATCACCGTAACCCTGGACGCCAGGCGGGGTGAGATTGCTGCTGATGAGCACCTGCGGGTAGTTGTAATACCCCCACTGTGCGCGCGGCCGTATCGCCTTGCACTTGTAGTACGTGGCAAGCAAGAACGTGCGCATGAACGACTCGTACGTGAGCTTGTAGATCTCCTCTTGCTCTTCGGGATTCAGACCATCAAGCAGGTACAAGCGATTCTCGCGGATGTAGTCGCGCCAGTCGTCCTTGTAGTCTGAGTCGAACGCGTCAAAAGGCTCGGTCGATGGGTTATTGGGTGTTCGCTCCCACAGCGCCCAGTATGGCTCATAGTCGATGATCACGACGCCATCGAACCCGACGGGCACGAGCTGGGGCACGTGCTCCTCGAGCTTGACCATGTGCTCGGCGAGGTTGGGATTCTGCATCGCGATCAGGTGCGGGCCCTGCCGGCGATACCGGGCGAGCTTCCAACCCGAGATGTCGATGACGTTGCGGCTGTAGGGATTGTCGCTGAGGTCGAGGTCCTCGAGAGGATCACGGCCGAGTTCGTCGCGGAGTGGCCGGTTGGCGGTCACGGCGAGATAGAACTCGAAGCCTCCATCGCCCGCCGGCTCGGAAGATGCCGTCGTCGAAGAGCCGCTGAGGCTCACGACGGGTCCGGCGGCTCCCGTCACGGCAAGAACCGATAACGCGGCTCCGAGCCTCACCGTGTTGCCGAGGAAGCGCCGACGCCTGGATTCCGTTCGAACCCCGAACATCTTGAACATGAGTCCTCCCGCTTGTGGCTGGCTGTGGGTGAGCGGCGGGCACCCACAACGCCAGCCCGCACCAGCACGTACGATGGCCTCGCCTCGGAGATCGACGAATTCGCACGGCTGCTCAAGACCTACGAAGTCGATGGGTCGACGAGCCGAAGGATGGTACGGGCCGCACCGATCGTGACGCCGCCGAACCAGGGGCTCCCGAGCATCGTCTGACCGATGGGCCCGGGCGTGCATTGGCGGGGAGAATTCGTTCGTGTTTAGTTTCGAGCAGTACACCGACGTCGTGCCCCTGCCGGTGCTCATGCTGGCCCCGATCCTCGCGGGCCTGGTCTTCCTGCTCTGTCCTGCCCGGTTTCGTCTTCCCGCTGCGCTCATGGTGCTCCCGCCCTT
Organism: Phycisphaerales bacterium; assembly: GCA_965227775.1. Classification (GTDB taxonomy): domain Bacteria; phylum Planctomycetota; class Phycisphaerae; order Phycisphaerales; family UBA1924; genus JAHCJI01. The sequence continues at coordinate 1,927,866 of OZ245777.1, read as the reverse complement.
TCTGATCGTCGGGCGGTTGCCGATGCTTGGGTCGGTCGCTCTGGGCGCCAAGGCGCTGGGTTTTGCGGTCATCCTTGCGGTTGGGCTCGCGGCCTTTCTCTCGCCTGGCGAGAAGCGGCGGATTCACCCCCTCTGCTACGCGTACGTGCCGCTCGCGGTCGTCGGCCCGCTCTTCATCATCACGACCGAAGACCCCGTGATTCCGATCCTGTACGCGGTGCAGTGGATCTGCATGGTCTTCACCGCCATCATGCTCGTCAGGACGATTACCACCGCTGAAGACCTGCTCCGGATCGTGCGTTTCCTTGCCTGGGGCTTCCTGTTCGGCACACCCATCCTGCTGAGCGCCATCGTCACTGGCAAGTGGTCGTTCACCGGTCACTCGCGGTTTGAGCCGTACGGCGCATCGTCGGTGCAGACCGGCGTGGTGTTCACGGTCGCGGGTGGGCTTGGCCTGTACATGGCGTTCCGCGATCGCAACCTCATCATGCGGCCGGCGTGGATCGGCATGGTCGCGGCGGCCGCCGGCATGGGCCTGCTCTCGGGCAGCCGTTCCGTGATGATCATGCTGGTGGGCGTCTGCGCTCCTATCGGCTTCTACGCGTTGCGTCGTCCGGTGCTCGCCGTCCCAGCGTGTGCGATCGTCCTTATCGGCGCCGCGGCGGTGCTGAGCCGCGTCGATTCGAACCCACTCTCGCGATTCAGCACGCTCGAGACCGCTCGCGGCCAGCAGGCGGTCGAGTACGTGCAGGAGTCCATCGCCCTCCGCCCCATGACCGGACTTCTCGGAACGCGTGGCCTGAACGCCGCCGTTGATGAGTCACTCGGGTTCCACACGCACAACGCGTACCTGAAGATGGCCTACACCGGCGGGCTCGTCTTGCTAGTGCCATACCTCATGCTGGCAGGGATCAGTTTGCTCTCGGCGGTCTACGTGTGGCGACACCGACGGATGCTCGATGTCGATCCGCTGCTGACCTCTGTGCTCACCGCGTTCATGGTGATGGTGTACGCCCATGGCATGGTGAACCACATGATCTATCAGGCAACCCACACGTGGGCGCTGTTGCACCTGATCCTGTCGATGATGTTCATCACGATGGCAGCCGAAGTCATCAAGTTCAAGCAAAAGGATCCGGCCGGCGCATGGGCCCTGCGGAATCGATCGCTCGCAACCTGATCGCAGCCGATGCCTAGCTCGACGATTGTGCGGCCGCCCTGAGCTTGTCGTACTTCGCGCGTACCTTCGCGGGATCCCAGATCGGATACGGCCTGCCCATGAGCTCGGCAAGCTCTCGTTGATCTGGCTCGAGTGTCTCGAGCATTGACTCGACGGTCTCTGCCGTAGGCGGCGGCGGCGGCGGTGGTGCCTTCGGAGCGAGCCACTTGCGCAGCCTGTCTCGCGTTGCTGGCGACATCAACGGACGCAGCCGGCCGTAAAGGGATGATCGCTGGATCCGCATAAAGAGGCCGCGATCGCTGGAGCGATCCGCGGCGGCGTTAAACCTGGAATCAGGGTCTACCAAGTCCGGTTCGGCCGTGAATCCGAGGAACGGCGCCAGCTCCTCTATGACCTCGCGGCGACGCTTGGTGTACTCCTCGAAGATGAGGACACGCATGCTGCTCAGCGGAAAGTGCTCGAGCCACGTGCGAATCTGCTTGGCGTAGCGAGACGTGTCGATGCAGTAGTGCTCGTCATTGCCGAAGAACTCTTCGATTGTCGGCGAGCACTCCGCGTTGGTGAACATGTGGTGATGGTTGCTGACGATCCGGCTGACCGGCTCTCGGATGATGTAGATCAGCCTGATATCAGGGCCGAGCAGCTGCTTCGCACGCTCCGGCACGTTTGGGAATCTTGGATGCCTCGAGTACCCAGTCGATGCATCACCGCGGATGTCAGAGTCCTTTGAAGTCTTGTAGAGGTCGGCGTACTCGGACAAGCCTTCGGCCGTGAGCACCCGCTCATCGCTCAGGTTGTTGGGCTCCTTGATGTACGGAAAGAAGACACCCGGCTGGGTGAGTAGGTCGCGGTACAGCGTCGTCGTTCCCGACTTCTGCGCACCGATGATGAGGAACGACGGCAGCTTCACTTGGCCGCTCGCTTGAGGCCGTCCTCGTAAGCGTCGAGTGTCTGGCGGGCCACTTCGGGCCAGGTGAATCGCTCACGCACCAGTGTGGCTCCGGCCTTGCCCATTTCGCTGGCGGTGTGCGGATCTTGCAGCACGCGAAGCAAGCCCGCAGCAACGTCATCGACAGAGAGACTGGTCTCGATGCCAGCGCCGACCTCGGTGACTTCCGGGAAGTGGCAGTCACGCGTGATGACCACAGGTACGCCCAACGCAAGTGCCTCAGTTATGGCGATCGAAAAGCCTTCCTGACGGCTGGGCAGGCAGAAGACCGCCGCGTCTCGCACGGCCGCGTACTTGCTGGCCCCATAGATCGGGCCGACGACATGCACGCGATCCACCAGTCCTGCTTTCTGGATCTCCGCCTCGAAGGGTGCTTGCATGCCGTCGTCTGGCCCGGCAACGACCAGTCGCACGTTTGGCGCTGCTCTCGCGACGATCTCAAAAGCGGGCGCGAGGATGTCGAGCCCCTTCTTGTGCGTGAGTCTGCCCAGGAAGAGGACGTACGGCTCGTTGCCAAGCTCGGGACGCTCCGCGCGAAATGCACCTGCGGGCGGAGCCGTGTCGATCTCGTCGAGAAAGATTCCGTTCGGAATGACGCGAACGGGGTGGTCGCCGATCACCGGACGTGCGAGCTCAGCCTCGTCAGCGTTCAGCATGTGGTAGAACATCGCGTGCTGGACGTAGGTGCGGTGCGTGGTTGCGATTGCAAGTTGCTTCTTTCGCTTGCGGATCGAGTAGGTGTAGGGATCAAGCATGCCGTGGGGCATCACAACGAATGGGATGCTCCGGCGTTTCGCCACACGCGCTGTGGCAGCGAACAAGGGATCCCACATGCCGTGGCAATGGATGACGTCGACGCCGTGGGCAAACTCGGCATCGAGCCGACTAGCGCCACCCTTGCCGGTCACGCGCTCGACCTTCGACGGCTGCGGAAGCCAGATGACCTTGACGAGTTCGCCGTTTGGTGTTTCGTCGAGCAGGCCCTGGGCTCGGTCCGTGCTTTCGCCGTCCCCGCGGTACGCGGCGATGACGACCTCGTGACCCAAGCTGGCCTGGGCCGCCGCGAGCCGTGCAGCAACGACCGGAGGACCGCCCGCAGCCGGATCAAGCGTTCCTGCGAGGTGCATGATCCGAAGTGGGCTCAAAGCCGAGCCCTTTCCTTGACCTTCTGGACCGGGTTGCCGGCGTAGATGGTCCATGGCTCGAGGTCCGTCATCGCGCAGCCCCGGGCCCCGAGGATGGCCCCTTCGCCCACCCGTACGGCTGGGCCAACGAACGCATCGGCCGCGATCCACACGTCATCTTCGATGATGATGGGCGGGCGCAGCAGCGGCATGGCGCGCAGCGAGTAGTCGTGAGAGCCGGCGCAGATGTGCGCGTTCTGGCTGATCATGACGCGCTTGCCGATGGTCACCGGGCCCAGGCAGTACAGGATCGCATGGTCTCCGGCCGAACTCTCGGCGTCCATGGTCAGATTCCACGGGCTCTCGATATGGGCCGTGCGGCGGATACGCACCGTCGGGTGCAGGTTGGCACCGAAGCACGTGAGCATCCATCGGCGAAGGCGGTACCAGTTGTGAAACGAGCCCCGGAAGGCGGTGCCTTGGACGAGCCCCCAGAGCACACGGGCAACCTTGGCCCGCAGCGAGTAGGGGCTCTTGGCGCGGTTGCTGAGATCTGCGCCAGGATCAACATAATCCCGGGCGCGCATAGAGGGTGATTGCTCGCTCATGCCGGTGGATCCCCGCTATACCGTTTGCCCAAACGCTTCGCGATCTTCATCTCGTGGTGCTTGGCGTTTGACATGAACTCGTACCACGCCATGTTGACGGCCATGACGAACCCCGGATATCCATCGAAGATGCCGCGGCGGATGACGTAGTCGAAGCAGAACCGCAAGAGTGGCCTTGCCGGCAGGTTCCGCGTGTGCTTCTTGATCCAACGTCGCCGCTCGATGGAGCCTCCGAACAGCTTGGGCTTTACTTCGCCCCCGTCCTTGGTCTCCAGAGCGTGGGCTTCCCATGTCGTGTAGCGGTTGTGCTTCTCGATCCAGACCGAGAGATTGGGGTACGCGTAGTGCTCCATGTCGTGCTTGAGGTAGCCGACCTGGCCGGTGAGCAGGACCGGGTGCTCGTGGACCTCGTTATCGCCCGAGCCCGTATCGCCGAGCGTGCCAATGCGCTCGTATCGCCCGATGGCGTGGCGGAACAGGCGGAGGTTCCAGCTCGGGTACCACCCGCCATACTTCAGCCACCGACCCAGGAACATGTATCGGCGGCTGATCCAGTAGCCATCGTTGCCACCAGCGCCGGGCTCCTGGGCGCGCTCGACGACGCCCGCGATCTCGTTTGCGAGTTCGGGCGTGATGTGCTCGTCGGCATCGACGATGAGGACCCACTCGTGCTTCCATGGCACGTGCCCGAGGGCCCAGTTCTTCTTCTTCGGCCAGCCCGACGCGCGGTCGTAGCAGAACTGGTAGACCTCTGCATCCATCGCCTGGGCGATCGCGATGGTGTCGTCGGTCGACTGGCTATCGATCACGGTGACCTGATCGCACCATTGCAGGCGGCGAAGGCACTCGATGATGTTCGATTGCTCGTTCTTCACGGGAACCAACGCGCATACGGAGGCCGACCGCTTTGCCGGGTAGCCGGGCAGGTCTTCGAGCTCTTCGATCTGCAAGCGAGCAGCGGCGAGATCATCGTGCGGCGCTTCGGCGACTGCATCGCCAGCCCACCGATGTGTCTCATCGGTCGGTGGCCTCAGTGCTGCAGCGGTCGGAGCGTTGCTCATCGGGCTGCCTCCTGAGCTGCACGGCGACGCGGTGCCGGGTCGGCCGGCTTGGACTCGCCCAAGTAGCTGGCGAGTGCTTCTTCGCACGAAATCCACTCGTACTGTACGAGCAGTCGCTCCAGCTTTTCCTTGGTTGAAGAGAGACCAACATAGCACTTGAATCGGCGGGCCGGCGGCATCGATACACGCGGACAATCTGGTGCGAAGTCTCGCGGATGGAGGTAGACGACCGTGCCGCGGCCGGCACTGGCCTCACGTTCGATGCCTTGCCTGATCATCGACGCTGGAAGCAGTCGGAGGTATCCCCCACCGCTGTAGCACATGCGGTGGCGGACCGGCCCGAAGCCAATCGGAGACACGCTCATGGGAAGCTCGGCGAGCTGGCGCCCCTTGGGCGTCTCGATGACGTGCGGGCCGCGGGGGCACTCGTAGCCTCCGTGGCCGCGCGGCCCGGGAAAGAGCGATGCGTCGTACGCAAGGCCCGCTTCAAGGATCGTGTCGAACGCCCACTCCGAGCCCGGCGTGATTGAGAACGACGGCGCCCGGAAGCCACGAATGCTGGCGCCGGGTGCTGCCGCTTTGATGGCATCGATGGACGAGCGGAGATCCTCGAGGAACTCCTCAGGCGTCAGCGTGTACACGCGTCGATGCCAGAACGAGTGTGTCGCAAGCTCGTGGCCAGCCTGAGCGATGCGCGCAACCAGCTCGGGGTGCCGCTCGGCGATCCAGCCGAGCACAAAGAACGTGGCACGCGTGCGATGCTTCTGGCAGAGTTCGAGGATCAGATCCGTGTAGCGTTCGACAAGCGAAGACTGGCGACTGAGCTCGGGCCACTGCGCGGGATCGTCGACAGCGGGGATATCGACAATGTGGAACCAGTCCTCGATGTCGAATGACAAAACGTGGCGCACACCATCGGCGGCGGTGCCAGTCGGAGCCACGGGATTGGTGTTTGTCGTCACCATTGAAGCATGAGCTAGGAAAGGCTGTGTCCGTGGGTCCGGAGCCGGCGGACGTCCTCGCGCGTCGGCATCGAGAAGTGGGTCATCTCGGACTCTGGGTTGGGCAGCAGTTCCCGAGGACCAAACTCCACCGCGTGCACGGCGTCGAGAATGGCCTCGGCGGCAAGGTCCTTCCCGCGAGCCATGATATCTTCGAGCGTGTCGTGCGCGTGGATGGTGTATCGCTTCTGCGTGATGATCGGCCCGTTGTCGAGCTTGGCGTCGACGTAATGCACGCTGACGCCTCCTTCCTTCTCGCCATTTGCGAGCGTCCAGAAGCTCGGCATCAGGCCACGATACTTTGGCAGCAGCGCGCCGTGGCAGTTGACGATGCCGTAGGAGGTCTGGTTGCGTAGCGCCTTGCGATAGAGCTGCGTGCCGCTGATCGACACGATGAACTCGACGCCCTCGTCGCGAAGCATCTGCCGGAACGCCTCGCTGTTGACGTCGCTCGAACCGTGCACAGGCACGCCGTACTTGCGTGCGACCGAGGCCACGCTGAGCTGGCTCGCACCGCCGGGCAGCTTCGCCCGCAGCTTGCGCCACGCGTAGTTGCGCAGCTTCCACTGGAAGTAGCGGAAGCCGTAGAGCTTGTAGAGGTCCAGCGCCGTCTGGAACACCGTTCGCTTGCCCTGCTGCACGCTTTGCACGTTGATGCCCGCGGTCGTGCCCGCGTGCTCGCGCAGGTACTTGTCGAGCACCTTGGGCAGGTAAAAGGGGTCGTCCTGGATGAAGACGTACTTGCGCAGCGGGCGCCCGGGGACCGGCAGCTCCCAAGGCTCGGGCTGCTTTACGTCCGGAGTTGGCGTCTGGGCGGTCTGGGTCTGCGTACTCACTGGGCGCCCTCTTCCACAGCTCTTGCTGGCACGGTTTGCGGCTCGGGCCCTCGCATGGCATCCATCACCACGTCGCAGAAGTCTCCGCAAAGCTTCTGTTTCGAGTACTTATCGCTGATCAGCGTCATCGCTCTGTGGCCCTTGTCGCGCATCTGTTCCTTCGGAGTCGCGGCCATTTCCTCGATTGTCTTGATCGCCGCATCAACATCGCCATGCGAGATCTGCCAACCGATCGAGTGCTCGCGGAGCAGCTCCGAGACGTGGCAGGGCTCTGGACCGAGCAGCAGTACCGGCCGCCCTACCGCCATGGCCCCATACACCTTGCAGGGATGCACCACGCCAACAACCGCATCACCCACGCTGACCAAGTGCACATCGGCAGCTGAGAGCGAATACCGCAGCCGCGCCATCGGCTGGTACGGCAAGGAGATGATGTTGCTCGGTCGGTGCTCGGCGATCGCGGCGTCAACCTCTCGCTTGCCAACGCCGCCACCAATGAACATGAACACGATGTCATCTCGGTCCTGCATCCGGAGCGCCGCCTGCAACACCGTCGAGATGGGCGTCGAGAAGCCATGGTTTCCCGAGTACATGACGACAAACTTGCCCGCGAGCCCGTGCTCTTCTCGGAACGGATTCTGCTCGTGCGGCACCGACTCGAGCGCATCCTCGTGGGGCCAAGGCGGCATCACGGAGAGCTTGTGCGAGACGTCGGTCTTCCTCTGCAGTCGCTCGGCCATGAAGCGATCCATGGCCACGACCCGCTTGGCACGCCTCAGGATGCTCCGGTTGAACGCGTCGTAGAGCCTCACCGGCACACTACCCGGCCGCAGCTTGCCGAGTTCGATCATTTGGTCGGGGTTGAGGTCCATCACCCAATACGTGATGGGGACGCGACGGAGCGAGGCGATGACCAGAGCTGCCATGGCTGCCATCGGCGGAGAAGTGCTGACCAGGATGCCGCCCAGCCGGCGCGTCGTCAGGCCGTGCCAGACGCACTGGATCATGAACAAAGCCGCCGCAAGTAGCCTCACGGGGATCGAAGCCTTGCCGAAGCTCGAGAGCGGCAACCGACGGATGGCAACGCCATCTCGGACTTCTCGGACGTCGTACTTCTTGGTCGGATCGTCGTATCCGCGGCTCGAGGCGAGCACGCGGACATCCAGCCCTCGGGATACGAGCTCTGCCGCAGCGTCGTGCATGTGCTGGCCCACGCTGGCCGGGTCGGGCACGTAGACCTGGCTCAGGACCAATAACGTCGGCTTTTCGTGTTCTTCGGGCCCTGCCATCGCGGATCGTATATCGGCCAGCGAGCGGCCCGGGTGAAGGTCGATGCCGTCTGACCAGAATCGAACCCGGGGGCCTTACTTGGTCTTCTTGAGTTCCTGGATGACGTACTGCATGGTCAGCTTGTCGTCACCCTCGGCCATGGTCGCCAGCGTCTGCTCGAGACGGGGGAGCATGCGGTCGACGGCCGCCTTGCCGTTGGCCTGCATCTGCTGGACCATGAGCTTGGCACGCTCCTGGTGCGCTTCGGCCAAGTCTTCGAGCTTGATCTCGTTGCTCGCGTCGGCCGAGCCGCCGTCGTCGTTGCCGTTGCCTTCCTCGGCATCTTCGTTGGCGGCAAGTTCCTTGACCTGCTCGGGCAACTCGAAGGCGTCGTCCGCCAGGGCGTTGACCTCGAGCTTGGAGACGTTCATCTCGACCGAGCCGCCCGGCATCGCCGGCGAGGCGATGGTCATCTTGTGGAAGAACTGCACGCCCTCGATGGTCTTCCAGTCAGATAGGGTGATCGTGGTGGTCTGCTTGCCCATGGGCGTGTCGCTGGTCTGGGTCATGCCCAGGGGGCGACCGTCGCGTACGTCGAAGTAGATGAAGCCGCCGCCCTGGTCATCCTTGGGCTCGAAGCGGATCTTGTACCCGGTCTTCTCGCCGAATTGCTCTTGGCCGACGACCTCAAGGCTCTCCATCTCCTCGCGCATGCGGTTGGGGTCGAGCAGGTTCATGTGCATGGACGCCTGCCCGTCGAGCTGCTTGGCCTGGACCTCTTCCATCAGGACGTAGCGGTCGGTGTCCATCTTCATCCAGGCGACCTTGCCGTCGCTGCCCATCTCGGAATCACCGAACGGACTAGTGCTGGAGTTGAATCGGCCGCCATCGCGCGACCACTTGTTGACCGTCGTGATCTCCGAGCCCATAACGCTCATGGTCATGACGGTGTGCAGGGTCTTGATCTCATCGATCTTCTCGCGACCGCCGACCGATTCGACGGCATCGGCGAAGATCTTGTCGATGCTGGGCAGGTTGCTGTCCTGCGGGACGGCGGGCGCCGTCTGTCCGTTGCTGTTGCCGTCGTTCTGGGCGAGGGCCGGAGCGCCGGCAGCCAAGACGATGCACAGGGCTAGTGAAGTGGGGTTGAGGCGTTTCATGGGATTCTCCCTTTCGGATCTCAGTGGTGGATCGCCGCATGAACAGCGATGGATGCCAGATGCACACGGTCGCAAGACCTGGTCATCGTCAGCTGGAGCCGTCGTCGGCCTCCAGCATGGCCTTCAGTTCTTGGAGGACGTAGCGAATCATCAGCCGCTGCTGGGGATCGTCGACCTGCGCGAGCATCGACTGGCCCTCTTCGAGCGTTTCCCGCTTGGTGTCGGCGTCGAGCGGCCGGAGTTGGTCCAGCATCGCCGTCGCCTGCTCGCGTGAATCCTCGTCGAGGTCGTCGAGGGCGATGGGCCCATTGCCTTCGGCTTCGGCCGCCGCTGCAGCGCGGCGTGCCTGCTCCTTGAGGGCGGCGGGCGGCTCGAAATCGGCCGCCGTCAGTTCATTGACTTCGAGCGTCTGGACGACGGTCACCGGTGATTCCATGCCGAACATGTCCGACTGGGTGGTCCACTTTCGGAGGAACTGCACGCCCTCGGCCGGCTCCCATTCGTGGAAGATTTGGAGCACCGTGTGCCGGCCGCCGCCGTGCTTGGGCCAGAAGCGTTGCCAGCCCTGGGGCACCATTGTGTCGGCGTTGACGTAGATGACGCCAGACGAATCACCGTCCTTCTCTTCGTACCGCAGCACGACGACGCTTGCGTTGTTGAACTCGGTCGGCTCGCCCACCGTGAAGGAAGCAAAGTGCTCACGGGCATGCGACGGCAGCGTGAAGAGCCTCACGTGGAAGTCGACCGAGCGACGCGCCGAAATTGCTTGGTCCACGCCGATCAGCATGGGTTCTTCGTCAAAGGCGTTCTGTCGCCATGCGAGGCCACCGGACGACGCCGTGACCTGCGGCGGATACTCCTCCTGGAGCACCTTGAACGCCCAGCCGCCATCACGCGACCAGTGATGCTCGTACTTCAGGCTGGGCGTTTCGACATCGTGCGTGACGACACGGAGCGTCTCGATCGCGGCAACGCGATCGCCGCCGCCCAGCGCTCCAACCACTCGTTCGGCGACCGCCATCGCGTCAGGGTGGAGGTCCTGTGCCGGTGTCGTGGGCGCCCGCTGCGCCTGGTCTTGAGCAACGGCGAGCGGCGCACCGATCGTAAAGACCGACATGGCCGCGAGTATGGACATGGTTCGCATGCTCATGCCGACTCCCTCCTCGCCCCTTGCGGATTTCACCCGGCAGCGCCGGCCTCTTGCTTGCCCACGTGGGCGCCCTTCGGGGCGGCCTCGCGTTGGGGCACCTTGCCGTTGTACTTCTTCATGTGCTCTTCGTAGATCCAGTTGTACGTCTTCTCCATGCCGTCCCGCAGGCGGATGGAGGGGGACCAGCCGATCTCACGCTCGATCAGGTCGTTATCACTGTTGCGTCCGTTGACGCCCTTGGGCGCATCGAGATTGTACTTTCGGTCGAGTTTGATACCGGCGATGTCCTCGACGATGTCGACCAGACCGTTGATGGTCACCAGCTCGTTGCTGCCCAGGTTCAGCGGCTCGATGCTCTTGCCGTGCATGATCTTCTGGCTGCCTTGCACGCAGTCATCGATGTACATGAAGGAACGGGTTTGCTTGCCGTCGCCCCAGATCTCGATGCTGTGGTCGCCGCTGAGCTTGGCCTCGATGACCTTGCGGCACATGGCGGCGGGCGCCTTCTCGCGACCGCCCTCCCAGGTGCCGAAGGGGCCGTACACGTTGTGATAGCGGGCCACGCGGGTATAGATGCCGTAGTCCTCGCGGAAGTGGCGGCACATGCGCTCGCTGAAGAGCTTCTCCCATCCGTAGCCGTCCTCGGGCAGCGCGGGATAGGCGTCCTCTTCCTTGAGCGCGACCACGTCCTCGTCAACCTGCTTGTCGCCGTTGTAGACGCACGCCGAGGAGCTGTAAAAGAACTTCTTGACCCCCGCATCGCGGGCGGCCATCAGCATGTGGGTGTTGATGAGCACGCTGAGCATGCACTCGGCCTTGTGGGTCTCGATGAAACCCATGCCGCCCATGTCTGCGGCGAGCTGGTAGACCTGGTCGGCCCCCTGGCACGCCTGATGGCAGGCATCGATGCCGTTGAGGTCGGCCACGAGGTTCTCGGCGTCGTTGTGGACCTGGTACCACTGGTCCAGCGGCTTCCGATCGACCGAACGCACTCGGAAACCCTGACGCATCAGGTCCGCCGCCAGGTGGCCGCCGATGAATCCGCCCCCGCCCGCAACAACAACCAACTCGCCCGCCATGTCCGCTCCTTGAAGGGCCTGGATTCCGTTCCACGTTCGCGAAACCCGCGGCCTCAGGCCTTCCCGCGGGCGAATGGGATATTAGAACGTCCGCCCAGCCAAACACAGCCCAGCGGCGCGGCTCCAGGTCTGCACTTCGCCCCCGAGCGGCCCCATGTTCAGCGGCCGGGCGTGCTCCAATCGTCGCCCGTCACGTAGCCCAGCTCTCGCATGGTTGAGCCCGCATGAGCGTCGAGGAACTCGAGGTCGGCGTCGGAATAGGCGGTACGCCAGTCCTCGATCTTCATAGAGGATGTACGTCCTATAACATTCGTGCTATCCGGGAAGCCCTTGATGCGCGCCAGCCAGAGGTGTCGGCGGTGCTTCACCTTCGGAGGCAGCAGCGGCTGGCGGCGGAGGGGCTCTCTGTCCAGCGCCTGCGCCAACACGTCGAGCATCGAGGCCGGATTGCCGACCATCTGCTCGTAGTTCACAAACTGGACCGCGGGCCGAAGCGCCGCCCAAGCCTCAACGTGGTCGGCCCAGATCTTGACCCGATTCCCGCCCGGACGCTCTTCGCGGATGAAATCAGACAGGGACTTGGCGCCTGTGTTCTGGTTCATCTGCTCGAAGGCGTGCAAGCTCGCCAGCACGGCACGGACATCTCGCACGCAGTACAGCACCACGCCCTCGCGAAGCGCGGCCTTGCTGATCGCTCGACCCTGCTCAGAAAAACCGGGGAAGTCTGGTGTGCTATGCGTCTTGAGCGGCGGCGTGTCCATAGTCCGCAGGACCTGCAAGCATGAGTCAACACCAACGCGGTGCTTGTGGTCCTGGCGAAACCGGTCGAGCACAAAGTACAGGTAGCGGTGTGGATTGACGCCGAATCGAAACGGCGGCTGGCACGCTTCGAACTGGCGCCGGAGGAAGTCAAGCATTAGGTGCGTGCCCGATCTCCGATGCGACGCGACCACGACCGGCCGTACGCCTTCGGGCAACGGCGAGCCCGAAGCGGCAACACTCTCTCCAGCGGTGTTTCCAGTTGCGGCCATCGCCGCAGGCTAGCACCGGGCCGGGGAACGAGGAGGGCTTCAGAACGGGAAAATCAGCGGCGTGATGATCACTGTCGTGATGCCGATGAGTACGTTCATCGGGATGCCGATTCGCAAGAAATCGCTAAATCGATAGCCACCCGGGCCGTACACCATGAGGTTGGTCTGGTAGCCAAGGGGCGTCGCGAAGCTGGCCGACCCACCGATCATGATGGCGATGACGTAGGGCATGAGGCTGACGTCGAGGCGCTGGGCCGCGTCGACGGCGATCGGAAACACCAGCACCACCGCGGCGTTGTTGGTGATGACCTCGGTCGCGAGGCTCGTGATGATGTAGATCGCCAGCAGCACCATCCATGGGTGCTGCCCCACCAGCCCGAGGATGCCGTTGGCGATGCCAGAAGACGCCCCGGACACGCGGAGTGCCTCGCCAATACCCAGTGCGGCACCGATGACGATGAGCAATGACCAGTCGATGCTGCGGCGGGCTTCGGTCACCGTGCAGCATCGCGTGAGCACCATTGCGCCCGCTGCAACGAGCGCGGCGACGAGCATGTCCAGGACGTCGAGCGCCGCAAGCGCCACCATGCCTGCCAGAAACGCGACGGCCAGCGGTGCACGGGCGTGCCGTCGAGGGGTCGAGTCTTCGAGCGCGCTTACGAGCAGGAAGTCTCGTGAGTTGCGATGCCGCCCCGCGAATCCCGGGTCGGCTTCGAGCAGCAGCGTATCGCCGGGCTTGAGTTCGATGTCACCCAACTTGCCCTTGAGCCGCTCACCCTCGCGGGCCACGGCGATGACCACGGCGTCGTACGTATTGCGGAATCGGCCCTCGCGGATCGTCCGGCCCGCGCATGGGCTCGTGCGCGAGACGACGGCCTCGAAAAGGCGTCGCCTGAACCGCGGTGAATCGAGCTTGAATACCTGATCGGTTGCGGGCGTCAGACCCCGGAGCGCTTGCAGGTCTTTAACAGCCTCAACCACGCCTGCAAAGACGAGCCGGTCTCCCGCCTGCAGGATCGTCTGGGGCCCCATAGCCGCCATGACGCCGCCCTCGCGTTCGACCTCGACGAGGAAGCACCCCGGCAAGTTGCGCAGGCCCGCGTCCTCCACGGTCTTGCCCGCCAGCGCACTGCCTTCGGGCACGATCATCTCGAGCGTGTACTCGCGCGGGTCCGACATCACGCTCGCCGGCGAGCCTCGATTGGGCAGCAGCTTCGGCCCGACCAACAGCAGAAACAGCAGACCCACGAGCACGCACGGCACGCCGATCCAGGTGATGTCAAACATGCCGATGTCATCGAGCGCGGTCTGGTCGGCAACCATGCCCGCGACGACGAGGTTTGTGCTCGTGCCGATGAGCGAACAGGTGCCGCCAAGGATTGCCGCGTAGCTGAGCGGCAGCATCATCTTCGAGGGCGACAGCCGCGTGCGCTTGCACCAGTCTCCGACTGCGGGAATCATGAGCGCGACGACCGGCGTGTTATTGAGGAACGCGCTCATGCCGGCTACCGGGATAGCCATGCGAACCATGCCCGAGCGCAGCGACTTGGGCCGGCCGAGGATGCGCGTCGAGATCCAGTCGATGCCGCCGGTCTCGCGTAGCCCCGTCACGACAACAAAGAGGACGGCCACGGTCGCCAGGCCCGTGCTCGCGAACCCGCCGATGGCCTGACCCGGATCAAGCACGCCGAGCTTCAGACCGGCACTGGTCGGAACCGGTACTACCAGAATGAGGGTCAGTGCCGCGACCAGGATGGCGTCGGCCGGGATGCGCGTGAGCATCAGCGCGAGCAGCACGGCCGCGACGATGCCCAGCACGATGAAGGCTTCAATGCCCATGGATCCGCCACGCTCCCCTGCACACTCGGGCCGCGCGGCCCGCCTAGGGGCCTACATCGGCTATCGATGGCTGGGAGGATATATGGCGGGAGCCCCGCCTGGGTTCAGGGGCACTGATCGATCGCGGTGATCAGCACGAGGAAGTCGAAGATCGTGAACTCGCCGTCATCGTCGAGATCGGCGCGGGGATCGCCGTCCTGCCAATCGCTCTGGAACGCGAGGAAGTCGAAGATGTCAGCGGTGCCGTCACGGTTGTAGTCGGCCCGGTCGCATGGACCGTCGAGGAGCGAGCGCAGTTGATCCAGCCATGCCTCGGCGATCACCCGGCTGCCAAAGCTGGAGAAGTGGGCGTCGTCGGTCCGCATGCCGCTGGCCGCCTGGGCGAAGTACGAGCCCACGCGCGGATGGCCAACGGCGAAGATCGCGGGGACACCCGCGTCGGCGGCGTTTTCTTCGAGATAATGGTGCCACCCCTCGTGCGCGGTATGCGCGTGCACGGCATCGCTCGCCCAGATGACTTCGGCATCAGAATCCAAACCGGATCGCAGGACGTCCAGATAGTCTCGCATCGCGCTGGGACGAGAGCTTTGCTGGGCAAGCCCCTGGATCCACACGTCAACCAAGGACTCGTTGGCCCAAGCCTCGAGTGAACCTGGGAACGACTCTTCCATCTGCGGCTCGTACCCGCGGCCGCTCTGCCCGGCCGATCCGAAGATGAATCCATCGACGTCCGGACGCCACGCGCTGGTCGCATAGAGCATGACGCCGAGCAATTCGTCGTCCATCGCGCGGAGGATCTGCCCCCGCCACGAACGATCATCGCCAGCGGGCACCGGGTCGAAGCGATGCTCGATCGAAACGAAACTCCAGCGACCGATGCGCAGCTGGTCCCCGGTCCCGGGTTGTGCTCCGAAAGGATGCGACAGGGTGATCGTCGTTTGTCCAACGATGATCTCGACGGCCGTCGCGACTGACACCGCGCCCCGTGCCGGACCGCTCGAAACAACGATGGCGTCACCTTCGCGCACGTCTACGACCCGATCCAGCACCAGCTGCAGATCACCCACGAACCGATCACCGGCGGTGAGTTCGATCGCGTCGCGCGTCGTGTCGAGGGGTACTTCTCGAGCAGGCTCGAGTTCTAGACCCGGTCCGTCCTGCATGGAGCCGCGCTCGGGGGTCCATCGCAGCGTGCTCGAGCCAGGAAACGCCAGCACCGTCGAACGAACGACGAGCGGAGCGTCTGCCCGCAGCAGGCTGCCGTCGACCGGCCCGCACCGCAAGCGGAAGGCGCCCCCACCCGAGATATTCGAGGCCGCACCTGGTCCCCGGCTGACCGCCGGAAGCGTGCCCGTACCGAAGCGGCTCCAATCTCCCCACTGGTCGGTGCGTGCGTGTAGCGCACGCACCAGCGTGACATCTGGAGTTGACTCCGACGTATCGAGCCCAAACCAGCCACCACGGCGGTCAACGATCGTCGGGGGCCGCATCATGACTCCTGCAACCTGAGGCAAGAGCGCCTGAACGAAACCATGCGCAAAGCCCTCGGGCCAAGGCTGTGGATCGAGCGTGCCGCGCACGCCGCGGCTGTTCGCACTCACGACCACGCGCACCAGGCCATCCGGCTCGGTCGCGAGCATGCGGGCCTTGGGGCCAAGCGGGCCGATTGCGTCCGATGGTGCATCGAAGGGTGGCGTCTCAACAGCGAAGAATCCATCCAGCCGCGGCTCGAGGCGGCTTGCAAACACGAATCCGCGCGCCGATCGGATCGGCACGACGCTCATGAACGAGTGGCTGAACGACCTGGTTCGTTCGCGCGGCTGAGCAAGGATGATGACGTTCGTCGGCAGAACTGCCCCACCGACGAACGAAGCAACTTCTTCCGCCTCGCCCGGACCGTTTGCCCTCGGGCTCATGGCGTGGAAGGCGAGAAACGAGCAACCGCGCCAACCGTTCAACCACCCGCCGTCGTCGGTCGCGTCGAGGCTGTGCGGCGCGTACGAGTCTCGGCTTTGCCACACCGCGCGTACGTCTTCGACTCGGATCGCGTGGTCACGGATCGCCAGCGACTCGTACGTGAGCAACGGAGCCGGAAGCCCGTTCGACGAACCGACGATGAGACCATCGATGTCGTACGACAACGATGGATCCGGTTCGAGCGGCATCGAGGTGGTCAGCTCGAGCAAAGCTAAGCCGGCCCGAGGACCGATCCTCGGCTCACCGGCTTGCCGGCGGTCACGGAGGAATCGACGTGCATCGCCTTCGCGCCGCAGCCGAACCATGGCGCTTGCGATGTCTGCCTCAGTGGCATCTTCTCGATCAACTGCCAGCCACGCACGCATGCGTCGAGCTTTGTGCTCCATCGACACGGCAAGCATGTGCCACCGGCCCGCTTCGAGCGGGGTGTCAAGCTTGGCCTCGGCCGCGTAGTGCCGGTGGGCCATCCTTACCGTCAGGCCGTCCGGAGTCGCGACTACCGAAAGGTGCCCATCGATCGAAAGCACCGAACACGGACGGTCAACGGCCTCATCGGCGTAGATCCAGACCAGGAGCGACCACTCACCGGTCTCGAGGGATTCAGGCAGAATCTGAGAGGGAATGACTACACGGGCGTCTGCCGACGTGGCTCGGACGCCCGCGAGTGCATCAAATCCCGTACACAATGCAACCACAGAAACCAGGATGGCGAGCCAGCGACGCCCGATTTGCATCTCGACTCCCCTCCGGACCCCTCCAGGCGTCTCTGACCCACCCCGAGAACATTTTCTTTCAAGAAGTGCTGGCGTGCCAGGAAAACCGGCGCATATTTCCTTTGTCTTGTCTCTCTCCTCCTAAACACGGCGCCCGGTTGCTGTCGGACGTCGTGTTTTTCTTTTGCGCATGCGGAAACGGACACCCACGCCGCCCGGCGTGGGTTTATTATTTGTTTGGGTTAGTTCGAATCAGCGGGCGTGCTTGGGATCGAAGGCGTCCTGCAGCGCATCGCTAAAGACGTTGAACGCCAGCACTAGCCCGAACATGAACGCCGTGGCGGTGCCGATCTGCCAGAAGAACTGGTTGAGCACCTCGCTGCGCGATTCGCTGATCATGACGCCCCAGCTTGGCTGTCCCTGCACGCCAATGCCCAGGAAGCTGAGGATGACCTCGCTCTTGATGGCACCGATGAAGATGAGCGAGAAATTGATGAAGACCAGGAACAGCACGTTCGGGATGATGTGCTTCCGCAGGATGTAGAACCGACCCGCACCCAAGGCCGTCGCACTCTGCACGTAGTCGAGCGACCGGATCTTGAGCGCCTCGCCGCGAATCTGGCGGCACGGGGCAATCCAGAAGGTCACGCCGAACGCGACATACATCGGTATGAGCGTTTGGTGCACCTTGACGCCGTTCGTGAACGGCACAGTGAGCTCCATCGAGCCAAACACGAACGCGACCACCGTGAGCAGCACGATGTACGGCACGCTGGACAGCGTCGAGTACAGCCAGACGATGGAATGGTCGACCCAACCACCAAAGAACCCGGCCGTCGCGCCCAGGAACGCACCAACGATGACGGCGATGATGGCCGAGACCAGCCCCACCTGCGTCGCCACGCGAATGGAATACACCGCGCGCCACAGGATTGATCGCCCCTGGCTGTCGGTGCCGAGCACAAGGCGCATGTCATACATGAATCCGGCAAAGCCAGTCGGATCTGGAAACACGGCTTCGACGCGCTCGTCCAGCGTAGTGATCTCGGCCAGCAGGGCCTCATACGCAACGTCCGCATCTGCCTTGAGCGTCTCGGCCAGTTGGCTGGCGGCCTCGCGGTCGGCCTGTGTTGCGGCCTCTCGCGCATCGGCCCGCGCATCGGCGAGGTCGTCGAGCAAGATCTCGTAGTCCTCATAGACGACATCGACCTCGTCGAGCTGGTCGTACGCGTCGCCGAGCCTCGTCTCGATTTCCTCGATTGGGGCGTCGACCACGCTCAGCTCGGCAAACTGCACGGCCGCGAGCGCCGCAACCGGATCATCGCGTTCCAGTTCGCGCTCAACTTGGGCGAGCATGTAGTCGGCGTGCTCGAGCCGCTTGTCAATGTCGGCTTGCTCGAAGAAGCCCGGCAGGCTATCGGGGCCGACACGCTCGGTCGCACGCTCGAGCGAGAACTCCTTGACGATGAACGTGTCCGACAGCCCTCCGCGAGAGAGCTTGTTGGCGATTTGGGCGCCGACGATGATCAGCGCCATCGAGATGTACAGGGCGATGACGCAGAGTGCCACGACAGCCGCCTTGTCGCGCATATACGTTCGGAACGCCCTCGAACGGCGCAACGACGTGAACCAGCCGACCTTGCCCTCGGCCAGTTCTCCCTCGATCTTGCGATCCAGCAGCGATCCGCTCAACGCCCGGCCCCTCTCACTTCAGCGTGACCCGCGGGTCGACCACGGCGTAGAGCACGTCGGTCAGGATGTTGGTGATGATGAACAGCGCCGCCAGCAGCGCGGTAATGGCTTCGACCACCGGGAAGTCCTTGTTGGTGATGGCGGTGAAGAGCTGCTGGCCCATGCCCGGGATGCCGAAGTAGATCTCCACGAGCAGCGAGCCCATGATGATGAACGGCAGCGAGATCATCACGCGGGTGATGATCGGGATGAGCGCGTTGCGCAGCATGTGGCGGTACATCACGCGGCGGTTGCTCGCGCCCTTGGCCCGAGCGGTGCGGATGTAGTCCTTGTTGCACTCCTCGACCATGACGGCGCGGTAGAAGCGCGTGTCGTACCCCATCGCAACGATCACGCCGATCATGACCGGCAAAAGGCAGTAGTAGGGCCACTTGCCCAATGCGCCTGGCACCGAAGCGATCCACGACAGCAGCACGCGGAACCAGCCCGGATCTTCCGTGCCGTTGTCGATCAGCTCCTGCTCGACCTGCGACCAGATTGGTAGCACGGGCTCGTATCCAAACGTGGAGAAAATCTCGATGTCGAAGGCCAATCGGGGCCACTGGGCACCGAAGTACTGCCCCACGATCACGTACACGAGGTAGCTGATGCTCATCCCCAGCACGGCGAGGAACATCACGCCGCGGTCCAGCGGCTTGCCGCGGTTGAACGACGCAAGCAGGCCCAAACTCGTCGAGATGAGCGTGGTGAGGATCAGCACGGGCAGCGTGACGGACAAGCTCGGCACGATCGACGTGGCGATGATCTCGCCGACGCTCTGGCTCTCGACCGACCAGCTCCGCTGGTCGAATCGCAAAGTCACGATCCGCCCGAGTGCTGCGAGGTACTGATTGTCCCAGAGGCTCCGTCCCCAGCCGCCGATGGTCCAGGGGTCATCGACGATCACGACGTTGGGAGCATCCGTGTCAGCAACAAACGGCTCAGGCAGTTCGCCCTCGTCGACACGCACGGGCTGGATACGCAGCGCATCGATTACAATGCCCGTGCTCGAATCGTCGAGCACGCGCACAACGAGCGGGTCGCCCGTCGACAGGTCAACATTGCCCAGGTCGGCCCAGCCGACGCCGTCGATTTCGATGGACCTCGGCGGACGCGTCTGGTCCATCGAAACAGTGCGGAGCGCGATCTCGTCTTCGATCAGCCGCACCCAGACGAGTCCCGACTCGCCAACGGATCGTGTGATCTCACCATCTTGCATGGTGGGCCACGTTGCCTGGACCTTGTAGGTGCCCGCGGGCAGATCGAATGTCCACTGCACGTGGGCGTTGCCCGTGCCGCGGCCCTTCGCGAGGTACTCGCCGCCGAGCCCACCCTCACGCGTTTCCCACGTGCGGCCGCCGATCTGCCAGTCTCCCAGGAGTGGCCGGTCGAGGCCGAAGTCCGACCGCTTCGTGTTGTACTGGTCGTACGTGGGGAACTTGCCCAGATACGCCGTCACCGGATCGGTGAGGCGCAGCAAGATCATCAGAAAAAGGATCACCCCCATGTACACGGGGATGTTGTACAAGATGCGTCGGAGGACATACGCCCACATGCCGGCTTAGCCGCCTTTCGTGCTCGACCGGTCTTAGCGGGTCTGCTCGGTGTCGAGGTACTTGAACCACGACCAGAAGCGCTGCGTGGGCTTGGCGTTGTCCACGTGGTCGTTCACCAGGAAGTAGCGGTTGCGGGCGAGCGACCCCACGAAGGGCGAGTCGCTCAGGATCATGTCACGCATCTCTTCGTACAAGGCCGTCCGGTCGGGGCCGGGCTCCATGAGCCGGGCACGTTCGTACATCTCGTCGTACTCGGGTCGGCTGTAGTTGGAGTGGTTGCTGCCCGGCGAGGCGTTGGGCGAGTAAAAGAGCGCGAGATTGTTCTCGCCATCGGGATAGTCGCTGGCCCACGCGAAGCCGAAGAAGGGCACTTCGCGTCGGTTGACCTGCGAGATCAGGTCGGGGAAGTCGAGCAGCACTTCTTCGATGCGAATGCCAACCTCCGCGAGTTGGCGCTTGAGCATCGCCGTCTGCCGGGCGTTGGTGCCGCTCCGGCTCGTGGCGAAGCGGATGGGTGGCAGCCCCTCGCCGTTGGGATAGCCGGCCTTCACGAGATACTCCCGGGCAAGCTCGAGGTTGGGTCCGCGGTAGGCGCCCTCGACACGGCTGCCCTCGGGGTGGCCGTCCAGCCCGGGGGGGATGGGACCGTCGTACACGGTGCACAGGCCGGCATAGAACGACTCGTTGATCTCGTTCAGGTCGACCGCGAGGCTGATCGCGCGTCGGAGGGCGACCTTCTCGGGCGTGTAGCCACCGACCAGCTCATCTTCCATGTTGAACGAGCGGAAGATGAAGTCGAGCTGCGGCTCGACCACGTACGTCACGCCCTTGCGGCGCAAGCCGCGATCCATGCGCTTCGTGCGCGGGTTGAACGCGTTCTGGAAGAAGTCGTACGGCAGCTCGATGTAGCCGAGCTTTTCGTTCTCAAAGTCGAGCCACAGCGGGTTGTCCTCGACGTACATCGAGAACTCCAGGCGATCGACCATCGGGATGCGCTGGCCGCCAGCGTCGGCAAGGCCACGCTCGACGTCGTCGGAAGACCAACCCTCGCTGGGGTAGAAAGCCTCGCGATAATCAGGGTTGCGCACGACCACGAACGACTGCTTGGGTCGCCACTCGCGGAACACGAACGGGCCCGTGCCGACGGGGTTCGCAGAAAAGCCGTTGCGGCCTTCCGCGTTGTAGTACTCCACGGCCTCGCGCGGCACGACGGAGGTCTGGAACATCTGCAACACCCATATAAACCGGTACACGGGCTGCTGGAGCACGACCTCGAACTCGGTATCGCTCAGCTTGCGCAGGCCCTCGACGGGCGCGTCGTAGTCGAACTCGGGGGCCTGGTCCTGGCGGGCCTTGTACTCGTCGAAACCGACGATGGTGTCCTTGAGCAGCCACCAGTTCTTGCCCTCGCTGGCGCGCTGGTCCGCCAGCCGCTTCCACGAGTAGAACACGTCGTCGGTGGTAACTTGCCGACCCTCACCACCGGGGAAGCACTCGCTGTCGTGGAACTCGGCGTCGTCACGCAGCGTGAATTTCCAGACCTTGCGGCCCTGTTCATCGGTGTAGCTGGTGGGCATCTCAGCCAGCAGCAGCGGCTCGAGTTCGTTGGGATTGGTGTACTTGGGCTGGAGCAGCGTCTCGTAGACCTGCGAGCAGGCCATGTTCTCGTAGGTGGTCGAGCCCTGTGCGGGGTCGAGCGTGTTCGGTCCGGCCGTCCGCATCGGCAGGCGGAGGATGGTGTCCTGCGCCACCGCGAGCGGCGTCGCCACCACGAGGGCGAGCAACACGAGGAATGCTTGGATTCTGTTTGTACTCACCGCTGGCCTCCAATTCGGCAGAGGAGTGATCTCGGCCCACCCGAGCGTGATCCATTTCCTTGGGATGCAGGGTACCGGCCCGGCCCGTCTGCGCCAACTTCATGTTGCAGCACGGGTTTCTGACCCAGCCTCGGCAACAATACCACCGAGAGAACGCCGGGTTGGCTGGGGATGTCCCGATCGAGGCCAACGAGAGTCGTGCCGAGCAACGGTCGATAACGCCATCGGGAACAGCCACGGGAGGTGGGCAGTGAAGGGTGTGATCTTGGCGGGTGGGCTCGGCACGAGGCTCCGGCCGCTGACGCTGGTGACGAACAAGCACCTGCTGCCGGTCTTCGACCGGCCGATGATCTACTACCCCATCCAGTGCCTGCTCAACGCCGGAATCACCGAGATCCTCATCGTCACCGGCGGCGAGCACGCGGGCGACTTTCTGAAGCTGCTGAAGAACGGCCACGACCTAGGCGTGAAGCGCCTCGCATACGCCTACCAGGAAGGCGAGGGCGGAATCGCCGACGCATTGCGATTGGCCAAGGACTTCGCAGACGGTGAAAAGATCTGTGTGGTGCTGGGCGACAACATCATCGAGGGCAACATCAAGAAGGCGGCCGGCGACTTCTTCACCCAGCAGAGCGGCGCCAAGTTGCTTCTCAAGACCGTGGAGGACCCCGAGCGCTTCGGCGTCGTCCGGTTCGAGGGCGCGGGCGACGACCAGAAGGTTGCCGAGATCATCGAGAAGCCAAGCGACCCGCCCAGCAACAGCGCCGTTACGGGCATCTACTTCTACGACGCCGACGTGTTCGAGATGTGCGACGGCCTAGAGCCCAGCGCCCGCGGCGAGCTCGAGATTACCGACGTCAACAACTTCTACCTGAAGCGCGGCGATCTGACCTACGAGACGCTCGATGGCTGGTGGACGGATGCCGGCACGTTCGAGAGCCTACATCGTGCGGCAACCATGGTTCGCGAGGGTGGAGCCAACCACGTGCGACTTCCCGCGGGAGCAAGCGCATGAGCACTGCCACAACGGACATGCCCACCGCCGCCGAAGCGCGCAAGCCCGAGCCCATCCGCAGCGTGAAGCTCTCACCCGCCGAGGCGTTCGATATGGCCAAGGAAGAGCTCGAGCCGCTGCTGATACCGGCATCGATCTTCGCCGACGATCGCGGCTGGTCGGTCATGAACCTGATGCAGGGCGTGCTCGGGCCGGCCGGGCAGATCAACTACTCGGTGATGTACCCCAGCGTCATCAAGGCCTGGCACCGCCACACGAAGCAGACCGACTTCTGGCTTTGCATCAACGGCCATGTCAAGACCGGCGTCTTCCGCGAGAGCGACGGCCGCCGCTGGATGGCCGTCGTCGGCGAGCGTCGCCCGGGCGTGGTGATCATCCCCCCACCGCTCTGGCACGGCTGTGCGACCGTTGGCCACGAGCCAGCGGGCCTGCTCTACTACGTCACGCACCAGTACGACCCGAGCACGCCCGACGAGTTCCGCATGGCGCACGACACGGTCGAAGCCTTCCCATGGGGCGTGCAGCACGGATGAGCGATCAGCCGCACGTGGTGATCGGCGCGACGGGCATGCTGGGGCGTGCCGTCGTGGCGGAACTGCGCAGCCGTGGCATCGAACCGCTCACACCTACCCGCGCCGAAGTCGATCTCGCCCGGCCCGAATCGATCAACGCCCTACCGATGTGTGAGGCACTGTTCAACTGTGCCGCGTGGACCGATGTCGATGGTGCCGAAACGCACGAAGATGAAGCGACGGTGATCAACGGCGAATCGGTCTCCCGACTCGCGTCGAAGTGTGACGGTGGTGGCTTCGTCACGTTCGGAACCGATTACGTCTTCAATGGTCGTGGCCAGTCGCCGTACGACCCGTATCACGATCGCGATCCGATCAATGCCTATGGCCGATCGAAGGCCGCAGGGGAAGAGCTACTCGACCTGCGCCACGCGGCATGGCTCAATGTTCGAACGAGCTGGCTCTATGCGCCGTGGGGCAACAACTTTGTGCTGACGATGCGCAAGCTCATGATGGAGCGGGATCACCTCAAAGTGGTACACGACCAGCGCGGCCGCCCGACATCGGTTGAGCATCTCGCGCGCAGCACGGTTGAGCTCTGGAGTCGCGGTATGTGCGGCCCGTGGCACATAACCGACGGAGGCGAGTGCACGTGGTACGAGTTCGCAAACGAAATCAAGCGATTGATCGGCGCGCCCGCCAAAATTGAGCCGTGCACGAGCGACCAGTTCCCTCGCCCGGCCAAGCGCCCGGCCTACAGCGTGCTGGACATCAGCAGGACCGAGGCCGAGCTCGGCCCGATGACCCACTGGAAAGACAACCTGGCCGACGTGCTGCGTCGGGTGCCAGAAGGAGTCACGAATGCCTGAGACGCGAGAATTCAAGCATCTGCTGGTCACGGGCGGCTGCGGCTTCATCGGTTCGAATTTCGTGCGCTCGGTACTCGAATGGCGGCCGAACGTGCGCATCACGAACCTCGATGCGCTGACCTACTCGGGCAATCTCGAGAACCTTTCGGGGATCGAAGGGCACGAGCGGTACACCTTTGTGAAGGGTGACATCACCGATGGCCCGCTCGTGCAGTCGCTTCTGGCCGAGTGCGACGCCGTCGTGAACTTCGCCGCCGAGAGCCACGTCGATCGGTCGATCCAGGACGCCTCACCCTTTATCACGAGCAATGTGCTGGGTACGCAGGTGCTGCTGCAGGTCTGCCGCAACACATGGGGCGACGACGGCAAGGCCGGCCGATTCCTTCAGGTCGGCACCGACGAGGTGTACGGCTCGCTACCGATTGATGAACCCGACCTGCTCTTCACCGAGTCAACACCGCTCGACCCTTCGAGCCCGTATAGCGCCAGCAAGGCCGCCGCAGACATGCTCGCGATGGCGTTCCAACGCACCTTCGGCATGGACGTGCTCGTCACGCGGTGCAGCAACAACTACGGGCCCTACCAGTTCCCCGAGAAGGTCATCCCGCTGTTCGTGACCAACCTGATGCAGGACGAGCAGGTGCCGCTCTACGGCGACGGCAAGAACGTGCGCGACTGGCTGCACGTGGTCGACCATTGCGAGGCAATCCTCGCGGTGCTTGAAGGCGGACGCGCGGGCGAGGTATACAACATCGGCGGGAACAACGAGCGCAGCAACCTCGAGCTGACCCACGCGATCCTCGACATCATGGGCAAGGGCGAGGACATGATCCGCCCCGTAGCCGACCGTCTGGGGCACGATCGCCGCTACGCGATCGACGCGAGCAAGATGAAGTCCGAACTTGGCTGGCAGCCCACTCGAAGCGCCTGGCCCACTGGCCTCGAGGACACCATCCGCTGGTACCAGGACAACACCGAGTGGTGGCAGCACGTGCGCAGCGGGGCGTACCGCGACTACTACGAGAAGATGTACGGCGCCGCCAGCAGCTAGGGCCCAGTTCCTGAAACTCAGCCCTTCTCCGAACGCCGCCGCTTGAGTTCGGCATCAATGAACTTGTCGATCTTCCCGTTCAGCACGTCGGTGGGGTTGCCTTCGACGTTGGTGCGGTGGTCCTTCACCCGGTTGTCGTAGAGCACATAGCTTCGGATCTGCGTTCCCCAACCGCGGCTCAGGTCGCCGCCGGCCGCTTCCTTGATCTCGGCGCTGCGCCTTTCTTCCTCGATTTGCTCGAGCTTGGCCTGAAGGAGGGTGAGCGCCTGGGCCTTGTTCTGCGGCTGATCGCGGTGCGTGCTCGCGACGAACATCAGGCCCGTCGGCTTGTGCACCACCCGGCACGCGCTGGCGACCTTGTTGACATTCTGGCCACCCGGGCCGCTCGAGCGCGCAAAGAACGTGATCTCCAGATCCTTCTCGGGGATCTGGACGTCCATGTCTTCAAACTCGGGCGTGACGTCGACCGTTGCAAAGCTGGTTTGCCGCTTGCCCTGGGCGTTGAAGGGGCTCACCCGTGCGAGCCGGTGCGTGCCACGCTCGCAGTTGAGGTAGCCGAAGGCGAACGGCCCCTTGACGTGCAGGGTAATGTGGTCGATGCCAGTCTCCACGCCGTGGCCCTTGGAGACTTCCTCGACCTTGAAGCCCATGTTCTCAAGGTAGTAGAGATACATGCGGAACAGCATCTCGGCCCAGTCGTTGGCCTCGGTGCCGCCATCGCCCGCGTGGATGGTGAAGTAGCAGTTGCGGTGGTCGTGCTTGCCGCTCAACAGGCTCTGCATCTCGACCTTGTCCATCGACTCCTGCAACTGGTACAGCGCCTCGTCGGCCTCGGCCAGCAAGTCCTTGTCGTCGCCCTCCTTGGCCATCTCGTAGGCCACCTGGGCCTCTTCGAACGCCTCGACGACCTTGTCGAGCGGGCCGAGCTGGGCCTTAATGACCTTCAACTCGCCAACGGTCTTCTGGGCGGCGTCTGGATCATCCCAGAACGTCGCCTCGCCCATCCTGGTTTCGAGCTCGGAGAGCTTCTCGTGCTTGCCGTCGTAGTTAAAGAGAGTCGCGGATTGTCAAGATCCGCGCCTCAAGGTCATCAATGACCGGCTGGTGGGCGTCAAAGTGCATGGAAGGTGGGTCCTGGGATAATCTGGGATCGAACTCGCGAGAGGGATGGTAGCGGGTCTGGGAAAAGAAACTGAGCAGCCGCGCCGCGCTGCCCCGCCGGCTCCGTTCTATTCGTGTGGGCCCTGAGGCCCAATCCACGACGCCCACCGCAGCCAACCGCAGGAGGCTCCCATGCGCATTCGAACGCTCGCAGCAGCACTCATGACCGCAACCACGATGTCCGTTGTCTCGCCGCCAGCCATGGCCCAGGGAGGTGCCAGCGGCGGCGCCAGCAGCGGCCTGAGCGAAGACCGACGGTTCATCACGCTGGAGTTCGCCGGCGGTCCACTCGACGCTTTCGTCCGCCAGATTCGCAAATCGGCCGGCGAGAGCCCGGTCAACATCCTGTACCCACCCGAGTTCAGCGACTTGCAACTCCCCGCGATGACGTTCGAACAGGTTGAGGTCTCCACGGCGCTCCGGGTTGCCGCAGGCCTGAGCGCGTCTCGAACGCTTCGAATGCCCGACGGCCGCGAGGCATGGTGGGAAGTCTCACCCGTCGGTGGGGGTCGCGGCGCTCCGGTCTTCCTCATCTCGGTGTACGCCGAAGAACTGGACGAGGAACACGATGAACATGAGCATGAGGAGTATTACGAGCGATTTACCATGGTCCATTCGCTCGCGGGCCTCATTGCCGGGGAACACGCGCTTGGTGCCGATGCGGTTCTCTCGAGCATCGAGATCGCGCTCGAGATGGTCGATCAGGGCGATACCGATCTGCGATTCCACGAGGACACGGGCTTGCTCTTTGCCCGTGTCACCGAGGACCAGCACCACGCGATGGAGCAAACCGTCGGTAGGTTGATGGAGTCGGCATCAGACTTTCGTCGAGCGAACGCTCAGAGCGAGCTCGAGCGGTTCTTGAAGCGCCTGGGTTTCGAGTCAACGGATGCAGCTCTGATTTCGATCCAACAAGGGCGGGAAGCCGTAGAGTCAGCAGAACGTATGCGTCGGGAAGTCTCAGACATGGAACGTAGCGTGCGGGCCGAATTCGACGCCTCCAAGCGACGGTTGGTCCAGATGGAGCAGGAACTCGCTTTGATGCACACGCAGTTGCGGGAGGCTCGCACCATCGCCGAGGAGCTCGAGCGGCAGAACCAACGCCTCGAAGCCGAGCGGCAAGATCTGCGCAACGAGATCGAAGCACTGCGAGCGCAGCTGGAGCGACGCCAGTAGTGCCGAACAAGTAAGGGGCCCGTGCCCAAGATCGCCCGTACAGACCAATCCGGTGGCCCGGGCGCTCCACTCCCCGATGCCCGGGCCATCACCGTGCGCTTCGCACGGGGAGATCAGGACGCATTCGCCGTGTTCTATGAAGCCACATTCGACGACGCGCTCGCCGACGCGCGGCGGCTAACGGGCCGGGACGAGTCGTTCTGCCTCGACGCGGTGCAGGACGCGTACGTGCGAGCCGCCAAGAGGCTGCCGGCAATGGACTCCTGGCCTGCATGCCGGGCGTGGCTCAGGACCGCGATCGCCAGCAGCGCCATCGACCGAATCCGTTCGGAATCCGCACGCGCACGCCGGGAAGCCCAGCCCCGAGAACGCTCGGTGCAGCCAGAGCGAGACGACCAGATCGACTCGCTGCTCGCCCGCCTGGAGACCCAGCTCGACGACCGCCAATGGCAAGCAGTCCGCCTGCATGTCGGGCACGGCATGTCGCTCTCGGCCGTCGGTCGGGCCATGGACCTCAGCCGACACGCCGTGCACGGCCTGGTCCGCCGCGGGCTCGCGACGCTGACCGCCAGCGCGAAGGGAGACATCGATGAGTGATCAACCCATGCCAAGCGTGACGGACCGCAAGGCCGAGATCTTGCGCCTTGGGCAGCATGCCGTTGCCCGGCGCGGCGAGCGGCGCCGCACCCGACGGCACGCGGTTGCCATGGTGCTATTGACGGCCAGTGCGACTGTGCTGGCGTATGCGATGGTCCCGATGCGCATCGGCGAGGAGACAACACGCGTCGAG
Organism: Phycisphaerales bacterium; assembly: GCA_965227775.1. GTDB lineage: Bacteria > Planctomycetota > Phycisphaerae > Phycisphaerales > UBA1924 > JAHCJI01. Next base: position 1,899,211 of record OZ245777.1, on the reverse strand, counting down.
GGAGTCGCTCCACCCGCGCCACGACCAATGATCGCGTACGTTTCCACGTCCGAGGGGCTCGCGGCATCCCTGGCAGCACCCGAGGCGAGCTCGGTGCGACGCGTGGCGACATCGAGCACAGCGATCGCACGCGTGCAGACGAAGCCCGTGGACATGGCCGACCGCCTGACCGACCAGCAGGCGCTCGCCCTGCTGCAAGAAGCCGGTACACCCGCCGGCTTGATCAAGGTCGGCGGTCGGGCCACGCTGGTGTACCACAAGCAGCCCGAGCCCGATCTGGGCCCCAGCGGTGCCCAGCCCACCGAGGGCCGTGCAACCCTCGCCATGCTCGTGCCATACCGTCCCATGTGATCGACGCACTCGCACACCTTCTCGCCCAGGCCGGCCAGCCGGCAAGCCCGATGTCGCGTGGCTGGTTCATGCTGCTGGGCCTGGCGCTCGCGTCCATCGTGCTCGTCGTCGGCCTGCTTGTGCTCGCAAGCCTGCGTCGGACGCGCCGGGGCAAGTCGCCAACCAAGACGCAGTACGTCGACGCTTGGGCTGAGTCGGGCAAGCGTGCCGTGCCCGATCCGAGCGCACGCGACTTGCTAGGCGAAGACGATCATGGGCGGTGAGCGCCCCGTCGCCCTCATCACCGGCGGCGCGAAGCGTGTTGGCGCCGCCATCGCGACCGAACTTGCCGAGCGCGGGCTCGATCTCATCATCACGTACAACACAAGCGCAAACAAAGCACGTGATCTGGCCGGAACACTACAGAACGAGCACCAAGTACGCGCGACAGCAATCGCGTGCGACCTCACGAACCCCGACGCCACCGCGACCGCCTGCAGTGCCGCAGCGATGGAAGCCGGCCGACTCGATGTATTAATTCATAACGCATCGTCCTACTTTCCGACGCCGCTCGGCAGCGCTTTGAATTGGGCGACAGCAAGAGACCTCTACGCCATCAACGCTGCGAGCCCGCTCCTCATCACAGCCGCGCTTGCCGATCGCCTGCGCGCCTCCCCCCTGCCCGGCGGCGGGGCCGTCGTCGCGATGGCCGACATCCACGCCATGGGTCGGCCCCGGAAGGACTTCGCCGCATACAGCATGTCCAAGGCCGCGCTGACCGATCTCGTGCACACCCTCGCGCGCGCGCTCGCTCCAGAAGCGCGGGCCAACGCGGTGGCCCCTGGCGTGGTGGCGTGGCCCGAGTCTGGCTACGAGAGCGACACAGACTCGCAGCAAGCGTACCTCGATCGCGTTCCCCTCCAGCGTGCCGGCACGCCGGAAGATGCGGCCAAGCTCGTTGCCGCGCTGGCTCTGGATCACACCTACGTCAATGGCGAGGTGATCCGCCTCGACGGCGGCCGCTGGCTGGCGTAGCTTTTGACCGACGCGCCACCAGTGTCGTGCAATTGATATCGGAGGACACCATGAGAGTAAGACTCGAGAGCGTTCCGGTCCCGGATCAGGAGCACGCCCTGCGCTTCTACACCGAGAAGCTCGGCTTCGTGAAGAAGCAGGACATGGTGATGACCGACCCGCCCGATCCCAACCATCGCTTCCTCACCGTTGTCAGCCCGGAAGACCCCGATGGCATCGAGCTCATGCTCGAGCCCAGTGGCGAGCATGCGGCGACGAAGACGTACAAGGCCGCACTCATGGCCGAGGGTCTCCCCATTACGGCGTTCGAGGTCGATGATTGCCGGGCGGAGTATGACCGGCTTCGCAAGCTCGGCGTTCAGTTCAAGGGCGAGCCATCCGAGATGGCCGGCACCGTAATGGCAACCCTCGACGACACCTGCGGCAACTTCATCATGATCTACCAGAAGCCCGCGGAGTAGCAGGCGTAAGTCCGCAGGATAGCATCAGCACATGAATATCTTCATTGTGCACGCACACCACGAGCCCGCAAGCTTCAACGGCGCGATGACCGCGCGAGCAACCAAGGAACTCGAGGCCGCGGGGCACACTGTGGTGGTCAGCGATTTGCACGCCATGGGCTTCGATCCCGTCAGCGATCGTCGGAACTTCACGACCGTGGCCAACGGCGAGTACCTCAAGCAGCAACGCGAAGAGCAGCACGCCCACGAGAGTGGTGGCTTTGCACCAGACATCGCCGCCGAAATGGACAAGCTGGATTCGTGCGACATGCTTATCTTGCAATACCCGCTCTGGTGGTTCGGCATGCCGGCCATCCTCAAGGGCTGGGTCGATCGCGTGCTTGCCATGGGTCGCATGTACGGCGGAGGTCGGTGGTACGACCGCGGCGCCATGAGCGGCAAGCGTGCGATGGTGGCCATGACGACCGGTGGGCCAGAGTCGATGTACGTGCCTCCAGACGGCTTCGAGGGATTGAATCCGACGCTCGCAACGGTCCTCACGCCGGTGCACCATGGGGTGTTCTGGTTCACGGGCATGCGCGTGCTCGAGCCGTTCGTCGCCTGGAGCCCGGCGCACCTCGACGGCGCCCAGCGAGACGCGATGCTCAACGGCTACGCGGCACATCTCCATGAGCAACTCGATCGCGATGGCACCCCGCCGCCAAAGGCCAGCGACTACCCAGCGCCCACGTTCGCGCGCAAGCTCGAAGGTGCGAGCTAGGGGCAACCCACCACAAATTCGTTCTGAAACGCCAGGAAGTCGAACAGCGTCAAGTCGCCGCTGCTATCGAAGTCGGCTCGCAGATCCCCGGCGGCAAAGAGATTCTGGAACTCGAGGAAGTCAAACAGCGTCGCTTGCCCATCGCCGTCCAGGTCTACCCGGCACACGATCTCGCACTGGTTGATCAGCACGCTTGCACGCCTGGTGCCTTCACTGACAGCAAGCACGTCCAACGAGCCGTTCGCGTCGAGGTCTGCCATCAGGACACCGCTTGGAGACTCTCCCACGCGGAAACGTAGCTCGTCGGCGAACAGCATGCCACCCTCGTTGAGCCGGACACTCGCGTCAGAGTGCGTCTCGTTCGTGGTCACCACGTCGAGATCGCCGTCACCATCGACATCCTCGAGCGCCACGCCCACGGGCCGATCGCCCACGGTGAGCACGGTCGAATCGACAAACGCCCCGCTTCCATCGTTTTCATAGATCCGCACGACGTCCAGGCTCGTCGCCGCCGCGATGTCGAGGTCGCCATCGCCGTCGAGATCTCCCAGCGCCACGCCCTGCGGCTCAACACCCGCAACGTAGTTCACCGTACCCGCCAGCGTGCCATCGCCCTGGTTGAGCAGCACACTCACGTTGTCGCCCGCCTCGTTTGCCGTCACGACATCGATGTCACCGTCACCGTCGAGATCGCCGATTGTGACGTCGACCGGGCGGTCACCCGCCGCGAACCGCATTGCGGATGCGAGACCGCCGAAGCCGTCGTTCAACAGCACCCGAGCGTCGTCGCCACCGCGGCTCGTCACAATGACATCGACATCGCCGTCGCCATCCATGTCGGCGATCGCCGCGGCACCGATCAGTGAGCCGGCATCGAAGAACGATCCTTCGACGTACGTACCGTCGCCCTCGTTTAGCAGCGTAATGCCACCCCGTCCGGCCCTGGTCCCGATGAACATGTCCACATCGCCGTCGCCGTCGAGATCGCCCACGGCAAGGGCGCTTGGCCCGTTGCCAGCGGTGTATCGCCTTGATGGTGCAAACGTGCCATCGCCATTGCCGAACGCGACGCGTGCGGCGTTGGCCCCTTCGTCGACCAGGAACAGGTCGAGCACTCCATCCGCGTTCGCGTCCGCGAGCGTGGCATCATCGGGCGAGCCGCCAATCCCGAATTCTTGCGGCGAGTCGAACGCGCCGAGCCCGTCACTGATGAGCAAGCTCACGTCCGAGCTGAACGAGTTACTGGTCGCGGCGTCGAGATCACCGTCGTCGTCGAGGTCTGCCAGAACGATGCCGGAGGGCCGGTTGCCGGTGCGCGCCGCCGGCCGCCGCGCGAACGACCCGGCTCCGTCATTGATCAGGACGGTCGCCTGGGCATCCCGCTCGTCCGCCGTCACCATGTCGAGATCGCCATCACCATCGATGTCGCCGAGCGACACTCCGCTCAAGAGCCCACCAAAGGCAATCGCCTCCGGCGGTCCAAAGTCTCCGGTGCCAGCATTGAAGAGCAGCGCTACGCCCTGGTCCTGACCGCGCGTGACGACCAGGTCCGTATCGCCATCGCCGTCAAGGTCTCCAGCAGCCAGCGTTCTCGGCCTGAACCCGGTCGCGAACCTGGTTTCGGGTCCGAACCCTCCCTCGCCGTCGCCCATCAGCAGGCTGACGCTATCGTCGCTGATGTTGGCGGTCACGAGGTCCGGCTCACCGTCCGCATCGAAGTCTGCGATCGCAACGGCTTCGGGCTGTTCTCCCACAACGTACAGCACGGGATCGCCAAATTCTCCCGCACCATCGTTCACCAGCACGCCCGCTCTGGGCGTACCGAAGGACTGCTCGGCAATAACCAGATCGAGATCACCGTCGCCATCAAGATCACCGATATCGATCGCCGCCGCCCTAGGCGTGCCAGGCGTGAACTCCATGCGTTCGAACGAGCCGTCACCGCGATTCAACAACAAACCGACTTCATTGTCATTGAAGGACACAAGGGCGGCATCGAGATCACCATCGCCATCGATGTCACCAAGCACCACCTCGGAAGCCTGGCGGAACAGGGGAGGCAACTGCGTGGTCTGCGACGCTGGCTGACCGGCAGGATCGAGCAAGTGGACCGTGTAGTCAGAGAAGTTTGCGACAAAGAGGTCCGTAAACCCGTCGCCATTCAGGTCGCCCGCGGCAATCGCCCCCGGACTGATGCCACTCAAGAGGTTCTGCCCAGAGTAGACCGACGCCGAGCAGTCTTGAGCGATCGCAACGCAAGGACCCACAACCAAGAACGCCTGGAACACCAGCAATCCGCGCAGCATCCGCATCTTCGTCTCCCTTCGATCCATCATCGCGCGACATCAGGTGTCGCATGCATGATGAACAGCGCTTCCAGTGTACCAGACACCGCGAGCGCAGCGAAGACGATTCGACTGGTTTTGGATTGATTTTATAAGTTTGTGCGCTTTGTACGGCACGCATTCAGCCCACCGAACAAGTCGCGTTCATGGCGCCTTCAATCCACCAAGTCCGTCATACGCACCCCGCATCGAACGCGTTCTGGAACGCGAGAAAGTCAAAGATGGTCAGCGCACCGTCACCATCGAAGTCTGCGACGAGATCGCCCGCATCGAACAGGTTCTGGTACTCCAGAAAGTCAAAGATCGTCAGGTCGCCATCGCCGTCAAGATCAGCCTGGCAGACGGCACCACTGATGATGAGTGCCCGATTGCCCAACGCCGCACCGACGAGGAAATCGATCTTGCCGTCTCCGGTTACGTCACCGATGCCCACGGCATCAAAGCCGAACTGTGAGGCCGGCCGCGTGTAAGTAATAAAGCGGATGACCTCACCCGTGCGCCCGGAGAACACCGTAGCCTGATTGCCCAAGTACGAGCCGCTGATGACGTCGTCGTGGCCGTCGCCATCAACGTCGCCCGCGCCACGTCCGCAACCAAGCCCGAAGCCCACGCCCGGCGTGGTCGACGAGATGCTGTGCAGGACCGAGCCATCGGCGCCGCTGTACACGTAAAAGTGCCCACCGATGCCACCACTAAAGTCACCGACGTAGACGTCGGGTGTGCCATCGGCATTCGTATCGCCCGCGGGCCCGGTGAAGAACGTCCCGAATGAGGCGGCACGCTCGGTCGGCTCGAGCGGACCGATGATGCGCAGGCCCGTCGCGCCAGAGAATGCGTCGGCCCTGGAAGCGCCGGGAGAACCGACGGCAAAGTCCCGCACGCCATCGCCGTCCATGTCGGCGATCCCACCCAACCCCGCTCCCATTTGCGATCCAGGTCCGTCTCCGTCGATCGCATGGATCACCGAGCCGTCCAGACCACTGATCACGTACGCCCGCCCGTCGTTGGACATCGGGTCCGCAGGATCACTGACGTCACTCTGCCCCGCACCAACAACCACTTCGCCAAAGCCATCGCCATCCACATCGCCAAGCCAAGAAACAGCGGAGCCGAAGCGTTCGATTCCGTTGATGCTGTCGATGCGGCGGATGAGCTGGCCCCGAGTGCCTTCAGCGCCGGAGAAGATGTACACCGCACCCTCGTTGCCGCCGCGCGCCGGAGCCCCCACCGCCACATCGTGCACGCCGTCGCCGTCAACATCGCCCGCATCCGCGGCCGCCCAGCCGAAGCTCTCGCCGTCGCCTTCGGGGACAAGGTCTATAAGGACGTCGCCCGTCGCGCCGCTGTAGACCACGACGCGGCCTCCGCCAGTGGCCGATGGTGCGGTCACGATGGCTTCCATCGCGCCGTCACCGTCGATGTCGGTCAGTTCCGAAACGGCCCAGCCAAACTGGCCCGCTCCTGTGAACTCTTGGTGCACGATGACCCCGGGCTCGGCAAACTGGGCACAGGCGGCGGCCGCTATGGCGTAGACCGTGAAGAGTGGTGTGTATCGCATGGCGGACATATCGGATCTCCTTGGTGTGCTGTCCGCTCCATTGTGCCACCAATGCAACCAAGGCCGTACCCGCGGGTATCGGAAGAGCAGGGTTGTTGCACTCGCCACCGCAAGGGCACGTGGGACGCTCGACATCGGGGAGCCATCCATGGAGTTCTCGGACAGTCAGGACAACCACCCGACGAGTTGGAACACGCTCGTGGTGCGCAGCGGTCGCTGGCAGCACGGCCGATTCCGACTTCCGATCAACGCCCCCGATTTCCGTGACACCGGGCCGATGGGCTGGCCGACGATCGTCTTCCCGCGCGAGGCGACCACGATCACCATGGCGGGACGCGATCCGGTCGTTGCCGACGCGGGCACCGTCATGGTCTACAACGCCAACGCCGAGTACACACGCGAGGCCATCTCACCCAACGGCGATCGGTGCGACTGGTACGCCGTACGCCCAGCGGATGCGGCGGACATCGCGTACGCGTTGGGCCTTTCGGGCGGGCACCACGATGCGGACGCCACCGCCCTGTTCGGCTTCACGCACGTGCACTGCGACACGGCGTTGTACCGAGACCAGCGACGGCTCGCCAACAACCTCGCGGCGGCACCCAGCGAAGACACCGACCCGGTCGCCGCCGACGAGGCCACTCTCGCAGTCTTCGAACGGGCGATCGCACCAAGCCGCTCAGCAAAGGAACGCCGATCGGCCGCATCACGAACACCCACGCTGCGAATCCACCGCGATCTCGCCGAAGACGCGCGCTACGTGCTTGCCGCCCGCTTCGCCGAGAAGCTCACGCTGGACACCCTCGCCGACGAGCTCGACTGCTCGCCCTTCCATCTCGCGCGCGTGTTCCGCCACTGGACCGGGCAGACCATCCACCGCTACCTCACGCAACTACGCCTCGCGGCCGCGATGGACCTGATGGAAAATAACCTGCCCCTACGCACCATCGCCCTGCGCACCGGCTTCTGCCGGCATAGCCACTTCACGAAGGCGTTCCATGATCACATGGGCGTGACACCCAGCGAGTGGCGAGGATCCGCATGAGTTAGCCCTACAACTAGCACTCCCGTATTGGACAATTGACATTGCCTCTGACGCGACCACGACCTGCAAGTCCGGCGGGTATCCTCCGAATACGCCACATGACAGAGGCACAAGAGGAGGACCCATGCCCAACGACCCCGACATCATCGACTACACCATCATCGGCGACGACATGCAGGCCGTCATCGTCACGCTCGACCCGGGCGAGGCCATGGTCGCCGAGGCTGGCGCCATGATGTACCTCGAGCCCGATATCGAGATGGCCACCCAGCTCTCGATGAAGGAGGGTGGCGGGCTCTTGGGCAAGCTCTTTGAGGCCGGCAAGCGCACGGTCACGGGCGAGAGCTTCTTCATCACGTTCTTCCACAACCACGGCTCGCAGCGTCGCGATTGCGCCTTCGCCGCGCCGTACCCCGGTCATGTCGTGCCCATCGAGCTGGGCGACCACGGTGGCAAGCTGATCTGCCAGAAGGACGCCTTCCTGTGCGCCGCCCGCGGCGTCAACGTCGACATCGCCTTCCAGAAGCGCATCGGCGTGGGATTCTTCGGCGGCGAGGGCTTCATCATGCAGAAGCTCAGCAGCGACACCGGCCGCGGCCAGGCCTTCCTGCACGCCGGCGGCACGACGCTCGTCAAGGAGCTCGCACCGGGCGAGAAGCTCCGCGTCGACACGGGCTGCCTCGTCGCCCTCGATACCAGCATCGACTACACCATCGAGTTCGTGAAGGGCATCAAGAACAAGATCTTCGGCGGCGAAGGGCTGTTCTACGCCAGCCTGACCGGTCCGGGCACGGTGTGGCTCCAAACCCTGCCGTTCAGCCGCCTGGCCGACCGCGTCATCGCCGCCGCCCCAAGCCAGGGCGGCAAGCGCACCGGCGAGGGCAGCGTGCTCGGCGGGCTGGGAGATCTGATCGGAGGGAACTGAGCCGTGGGCCCTCCACTCGTGGCCCAACCTCTAGTTGGCCGATCCGTCCGACTGGACCCCACGACTGTTGAAGACGCCTCCGAGTTGCTGGCCGCCGCAGGCTCGCCAGATACGTTTCGATGGTTCAGCAAGGGCCCCGAGCCCTTTGACACGGCCGGCATGGCGGGGCACATCGAACGCCTGCTCGGCAAGCCCGACGTTGAGCCCCTGACGCTGAGGCAAGCGGACAGCGGACGGGTCATCGGCATGACCAGCTACCTCGAGATCCGGCCCAACCACCGCGGGCTCGAGATCGGCTGGACGTTTATCGCGCCCGATCAGCGCGGCACCAGAGCCAATCCGGAAATGAAGCGGCTGCTGCTGGCCCATGCGTTCGAGACCGAAGTGTTCGGTGCCGGCGGCTTTCACTCAGGCGGCCCAGCCCTGCGTGTTGCGCTCAAGACCCACCACCAGAACCTCGAGTCACAGCGGGCGATCGAGCGGCTGGGAGCAACGCGCGAGGGCGTGCTGCGCAACCACATCATCATGCCCGACGACAGCATCCGCCACACCGTCATGTACAGCATTACGCCCGAGCAGTGGCCCGAAGTGCGCGCCGGGCTCGATCGCAGGCTCGGCTAGCCTGCTTCGCCGGCGCGCTGCCCGCTCCACACGGATAGAAAGTCACGCCCCGTCGAGTTCGTCGTGCCCTCGAGCCTGCCATCGCGCAAAACGCCCGAGTGCAAGTAGGCACCGGAGCCATCGAGCGTGAGGAACGAGAAGTACACGGCGCCCCAGTCCGTGTTCAGGCGGCCCTCCGAGATCGCCGAGCCATAGAAAGTGCCCTCAAACCGCTTGCCGTCGACCGACTCGACCACGAAGGGCTGGAAGTACGGCTCCGAAGTCGGCAGCGGCCTCAAATCGATCTGCCATTCACCCACCAGCGATTCGGCAGGAGGCGCGGCGGGGGACGCCGTTCCCGTGACCGTGTCGTCGGTCTTCGCACCCGTTCCCGAGCACCCAGCGGCCAGCAACAGACCAAAGGCAGCCCCAAGAGCCCCAACAGCAGCTTTACGAGCAATCATCGCCCATGCTACCCACACGGCACGCCGGGCCTCCCAGGGCCGTACAGTGTGCAACGCCCGGGCCCATCGAGCGGTACAGAACCGGGAGAGGCGCAACAGGGAGCCGTCCGCATGATCCGAACGAAGAACAAGTCGCTTTCGACCGGCCTGCGGGCTGGCCTGGCCGCCGCCGTGCTCGCCGGCTCGCTCACGCTTGCGATGCCGCAGGCCGCCCACGCGCAGGCCGCCCAGACCCAGGGTGAGGCACTGAAGCCCCCGCGCCCGACCCAGCCGGCCAAGCCCCCGGTCATCACCAACTTCCTGATCGCCGGCGTTGTGCTCATCGGCATCGTCGCGGCAACCGTCATTCCCGCAAAGCGCGGCCACCAAGACTGACTCGCTCACACCTCATCTGGCACGTCCAGGGAGTCCAATCATGAACGCCACGAACACCGCCACACAGCGGCGGGCACGCATGGCCGATCCGCGCCTTGCGCTGGTCGCCGTCAACGCGGGCCTGCTGCTGGCCCTCGGCTTCGTCACGCTCGCCCCCGCCGCGACCGCCCAGCAGGCCCAGCGACCGCGCGGCGAGTACATGCTGCTCGGCGGGCAGATGACCGGCTCGCCCAGCAGCGGCGTGCACGTCATCGATACGTCCAACCAGGAACTGGTCACGCTGAAGTGGGAGCAGTCGCGCCAGGCGTTCGAGGGCATCGGCTACCGCAACCTCCGCGAAGACGCCCAGGCCGCAGCGCAGCAAGGAGGCCGGCGATGAACGCGACCACCGACAACAACGCCCAAAACTCGAGTTCACGCCTAACTTCACGCAAGGGCACGATTCCACTGCTCGCCAGCGCGCTGGTGCTTGCCGGCCTCGTGCTCGTCCAAGCTGGGCGTACTGGAGAGAGTTCGCCCGTCTCGCCCGCCACGGCGCTCGCCGAGATGGCGGTCGTCGGCGGCGGCTATGCCGCGATGACCACCCAGGGCCAGAGCTCCAGCGAAGAGCTGCTCTACGTGCTCGACCAGCGGGCCGAGCGTCTCATGGTCTACCGTGTCGAGAACGGCCGGACGCTCGTCTTCCAGCGCAGCGAAAACCTCGCCCAAGTGTTTGCGCAGGCACGTGCTGCGGCGGGCGGTGGTGGGCGCTAAGCATCCGACCCCATGCCCATCGTCCCGCTGCCACAGTTCGAGAAGGACCTCGCCGAGTACACCGACGAGCAGGACCGCCTGGCGCGTGAGAAGCTCACGCCGCCAAAGACGGTCGTCTGCCGCTTCGGCGCCATGAAGCTCATCGGTGAGTTCCGCTACACGCTCGACGTCACTCCCGGCTGCGGAAGCAAGCTCATCGCCCGCACCTTCCGCGGCACCGAGATGGGCGAGATGCTCACCAGCACCTGCCCCAATAGCGGCTGCGGCAAGAGCATTTCCCGCAAAGAAATGCTCCAGTACATCGAGCACTCGGGCGGGCGCGACTTTCCCTTCTACGACAAGGGCCGCATCCTCCGAGTCGCGACGCGCGAGGATCTGGACGCCCAGGCCGCGCTCGAGCAATCGGCGCACGAGCTCAAGCTCCGCGCCCGCACGGTCGCCGAAGAGATCGGCGTCAGCATCCGCATCGTGCAGGCCGAGGGCATCCTCGGCGGCGAGACGCTGACGTACTTCTACCTGGCGGAGCAGCAGAACGAGGGCCCGCCCGGCCAGCAAAAGGGTGGGAATCAGAACAACCGAGGCCGCGACCCGCGCCTCCAGGCCGGCGACCTGCGCGACGCGTTGCAAAAGGAAGCACCAGATGGCGCGCGCGTCGAGGTCCGCCCCGTCGGCGCGCGAGACGAGGCAAGGCTCACCGCCGACTACGAGCGCTGCGGCCAGCACTGCTGCTGCAAGAACTTCCTCAAGGTCTTGAAGCCCGTTCCGATGCGCGCTGCCAAGCAGCAGAAGGCGACGCTCGACCCACTGAAGATCTCCGGCCGTTGCGGACGCCTCATGTGCTGCCTGCGCTACGAGGACGAGAGTTATCGTGAGTTGGCGGCACGATTGCCCCACCGCAAGACTCCCGTCGGCACGAGCGAGGGTGCGGGCATCGTGCTGGACACGCAGATTCTGACGCAACTCGTGCTGGTCAAGCTCGACTTCGACGGCCGCGAGATCGCCGTCCCGCTCGAAGAGCTCATCGACCCCGCCGACGCCCCCGATCCGGCCGCCAAGGTTGTGGCGCCCCCGCCGCCCCCACCACGCCCGCGTCGCGAGCGAAAAGACAAGAGCGAGCAGGCGAGCACCGACGCGCCCGCCCGCAAAAAGAAGAAGCGCCGCCGCAAGAAGAAGCCAACCGGCGATACCGGCTCGAGCGCCACCTCCGACACACCGCGCCGCGACCCGCCTGCCGCCGATGGCGAGAGCGCCCCCCGCAAGAAGAAGCGCCGCAAGCGCCGGCGGAAGAAGCCGGGCGGCGATAACCCCTCGGGTTCGTCTGGCGGCGAGTAGGCCGCAACCCAACCCTCCACCTACCCTCCTCCATGGCAACCACCCCAGCCAGGCCGGCCACCACACCCCAGCGTGAGTCGGGCCGCTTCTCCATCCGCGAGACCTTCAGTTCCATCATCATCGCATTCGCGATGGCGTTCATCTTCCGCGCCTTCGTCATCGAGGCCTTCGTCATTCCAACGGGCTCAATGGCCCCCACCCTGCTCGGCCAGCACGTCGAGTTCGTGAGCGACCAGACCGGGGCCCGCTGGCAGGTCGGGCCATGGACCAACGGCGATGCGGCCGAGAGCCGATACACCGTGCACGACCCGATGACCGCCAGCAACCCGCCCGCGCTTATCGAGGGCGGCGTGAGTGGCGCCCGCAGCCCGGCGTACCAGATCGATGCCGAGGTGCAGCGCCTCCGCGCGGGCGACCGCATCCTGGTGCTCAAGTACCTGCCGATCCTCTTCGAGCCCAAACGGTTCGACGTGGTCGTCTTCAAGAACCCAACCGAGCCCACCGTCAACTACATAAAGCGGCTCACGGGCCTTCCCGGCGAACAGCTGGCCATCGTCGATGGGGACATCTTCACGCGGCCGCTGCCCAGCCTGATCCCGCCGTCGGGCGAAGACCTCGACCAGGAGGGCGGCACCTGGGCCATGGACGGCTGGGCGATCGCGCGCAAGCCCGAGCACGCCCAGCGCGCCGTGTGGATGCCAGTGCACGACACCGCCCGCGCGCCGGTCGACCCGGTCCGCGATGGGTTCGATTGGTACAGCCCGCCGTGGGCCGCCGTCTCGGCTGAGGGCGAGCCCCTCCCGGGGTGGGAAGGCCTGGATTCTGCGGCCCCCGAGCACACGCTGCCCGGCAGCACGCGCTTGCAGTGGGACGCCGAGGCCTGGCCAATAGTCGACTATTACCCCTACAACGAGCGCTACCGCCGCGCGGGCGAGACCCTTCGTGCACTCGTGCCGCCCACCTTCGGTGTCGGAGACGTGCGTGTGCGGATGGGCGTGGAGCCTGTCAGCCAGAGCCTCGAGAGCATGGCCATCCGCATCGACGCACGCGAGCACGCGTTCCGCGCGCAGATCTCCGGCGGAGTGGCACGCATTGAGATGCGCCCGATCGAGTCCGACGCCTCCGCTTGGACGGTGCTCGACGAAGCACAGGTCGTCCAGCCAACCTCCGGCAGCGTGACGGAGGTCGAATTCTGGCACGCCGACCAGGCGCTCTGGCTGTTCGTCGGCGGCAAGCGCGTCGCGTACGCCACCTACGACTGGGGCCCCATCGAGCGATTCGAGCTGGCAACCAACCAGCCGCTTGACGCCCAGGCCCCCATCGTGCCCGCCCCCTCGTCATACCGCTCGGCCCGCCCGGCCATCTCGCTCGTCGGGCCCGTGAAGCTCCACCGCTTGGCCGTCGATCGCGACCTGTACTACCAGACGACACGAGGCGACAGCCAGCTCCCCGTGCGCGGCAGCCACCCCACGCTTGACCTTGCGGTGCTCGACCAAGACCAGTTCTTCGTCTGCGGCGACAACTCCGCCAGCAGCCAAGACAGCCGCCTGCTGGGCGATGCGAGCCCCTGGGTTTCCCCCCTGGAAGCCCCGCCGGGCATCGTGCCGGGCGAGCTCATGCTCGGCCGAGCCTTCTTCGTGTACTTCCCGGCGGTCGAGCGGGCCGGTCCGGTGCCGATTCCGGGCTTCGGCCGCCTCCGGTTCATCTGGTGAGACGGACCTGACGCCCCTGGCGAGCCTCCAGGCCAGTCCCTGTGAATATTTGACCAAATCCGCTGGAACTCCGCCATTTTCGCGGTTTTTGCCGGCTACCGTTTTCTTCGCGGAGAGAGAGCCACCCCGCTGGCCTCGGCCGAAGCGGGATGGGGATGGACCCCCGACGGGCGGAGGAGCCTGCCGGGGGTCTTTCGTCGGCCATTCTCTCGTGGGCCGCGCCGCTGCGATCATGGGAACAAACCCGTCGGTTCCGATCGCTTGTCGTCGGTTGCTGTCGCTGCCGCAAGACTTCGCGTCAGACGGGCTTCAGTCGCCCCCCGCGCTGTTCCGATAGGCTTGATGTGAGCATCCCAGCCCTCGCATCACGTCCAATGATCGCCAAGCGCATGCGCGATGAGCCAACCACCAACAAGGACTCCGCAAACGAGCTCTCCGCCGAGAAGTCGTCGTTGCGAACGAAGATGCGCCACGTGATGGAGGCCATGCCTCAGACCGAGGCCAGAAGCAAGGCCGAAGCACTCGCCGAGCGAGCACTCGCCTGGGCCCCGATGGCACGCGCTAGCCGCGTGATGGTCTACCTCTCGATGGCCGGAGAAGCGGGCACTGGAGCGCTCATCGAGCGTCTGCTCGAGGCGGGCGTCGAGGTGGCCGGCCCGCGTGTCGACTGGGACGCCCGCACCATTATGCCCGCCCTTATCGCCGACCCGATGTCGGACGTTGTTGAGGGCAACCTGGGCGTGCCTGAGCCAGCGCCCACCGCCGCGGGCGTGCCGCTCGAGACCATCGACGTCGTGCTCGTTCCGGCGCTCGCGTATGACCTGCGCGGGTTCCGCCTCGGTCGCGGCGCCGGGTTCTACGATCGGCTGCTGGCCGACAAGCGCCGCACAGGTCTGTCGCTCGGCTTCGGGCTCGAAGCCCAGCTCGCCCCGAGGGTACCGACAGAGCCACACGACGCGAGGCTCGACGCCCTCGCCACCGAGCGTCGCCTGCTGGAGTTCAACGGCCCGCGCATCGCCGCGGTGCTGGAGGCAGAAGCGAAGCGGGGGCCGCAGTAGACTCATTCGGATCGAATCGAGATCGCGAAGGATTCGGTGGCGGGCACGACGCCCCCACGCAGCACGCAGGGAGGTCGCATGTCGCTGCCATCACAGGGTGGAATCGGTTTCGGGGGAGCCACGCGTGGACGCTCGCGTCGTGGGCGAGGCGGCGGCGGCCGGAAGCTGATCGCCGCGATCGTGGTCGTCGCCCTTGGCGGAGGCCTGGTGTGGGCCTTCACCTCGGGCCCCGATGAGGGTGAGGCCGCCGATCCCTCCACGACCGAACTCGCACGCGAATCGACGCCGGCAACGGGAACACCGGCTAGCCAACGTCGCCAGCCCGAAGCTCGTCTCACCAGCGCGCAGCCCCAGCAAGCCCGCGAGCGAAGCGCCGAAGCGGCCCGGGAGACGTCCGGCGATCAGCGTCAGGGCCGCAGCGTGCAGACGCCAGTTGCCGAGCAGAAGACTCCCGAGCCCACCGGCGTGCTGGCGACCCCGAGCCAGGAAGCGCCCGTAGCGGTCGGCCCTTCGACGATTGCCAGCCCGAGCGCTGCAGTCTCGACGCTGATCCAGCGAGCCGAGCAAGCGATCAAGTCGAACGATCCCATCACGGCGCGCGAGCTCTACAACAGCGCCCTGATGCACGAGCGCGCCACGGCAAGCGACCGCGCCACCATCCGCCAGCAGATGCAGGCGCTCAACGAGGACCTGATCTTCTCACCACGCGTGTACCCGGGCGACCCGTTCTCGACCGTGTACGAAGTAAAGGGTGGAGACTCCCTGGCCAAGATCGCCCAAGACGAAGGCGTCGCCACCGAGTACCTGCTCATCCAACGCGTCAACCGCATGGGCAACCCGAACAACATCTACAAGGGCCAGAAGCTCAAGCTCGTCCGCGGCCCCTTCCACGCCGTGGTCAGCAAGACGGATTTCCGCATGGACGTCTACATCGGCCCGCCAACTGAGATCGACCAGTGGATGTACGTCCGCTCGTTTCCGGTTGGCCTTGGTGAGTTCGATGGCACGCCGGTCGGCGCGTTCACGGTCCGCCGCCACAGCAAGCTCATCGACCCCTTCTGGCGCAACCCGCGCACGGGCGAGGAGTTTGCCGCCAGCAACCCAGAGAACCCGATTGGCGAGCACTGGATCGGGCTGGAAGGCCTGGGCCAGGCCGAAACCTACAGCGGGTACGGCATCCACGGCACCATCGAGCCCGACAGCATTGGCAAGGAGATGTCGATGGGCTGCGTCCGCATGTTGCCTGACGACGTGGCGCTCGTCTACGAGCTGCTCAGCGAGCAGCTGAGCCAGATCCACATCGTCGAATAGACGACGCGATTGCTCTGAACTGGCCCGGGCCAACGCCCGGGTTTTTTCGTGGCCGGGAGGCGCCCAAATCCGCTCCAGAATCCCGGCGTGAAACGCGCTCCCATCCTACAATACTGGTCACCATTTTCGGGGTTCTTCCGGGCTCTCCGGACCCCCGCCATGCCGCGAGGACCTATGGCCCAGGACGACGCCACCACCCCCGACACGACCGCCGCCAACGCCGCCAAGAAGGGCAACTACGGAGCCGAGCAGATCAGCGTGCTCGAGGGCCTCGAGGCCGTCCGCAAGCGCCCAGGCATGTACATCGGCGGCACGGGCGTGGGCGCACTCCACCACCTCGTGTACGAGGTCGTCGACAACTCGATCGACGAGGCCATGGCCGGCTACGCCAGCCTTGTGCAGGTGACAATCCAGGCCGATGGATCCGTCCGCGTCGTCGACGATGGCCGCGGCATCCCCGTCGACCCGGTGAAGAACGACGATCCAAACCTCAACGGCAAGAGCGCCGTCGAGGTGGTCATGACAAAGCTGCACGCCGGCGGCAAATTCGGCCAGGAAGGCAGCGCGTACAAGGTGTCGGGCGGCCTGCACGGCGTGGGCGTGAGCTGCGTGAACGCGCTGTCCAGCATGCTCGAGGTCGAGGTCTACCGCGACGGCAAGGTCCACACGATGGGCTTCTCGCGCGGGCACGTGGCCGAGCCGCTCCGCGAAGTGGGCAAGGTGCCCGAGAGCAGCACACGCACTACCGGCACCAGTGTCACGTTCGTGCCCGATCCGGACATCTTCCCCGTCACAGAGTTCAGCTACGACACGCTGGCCAACCGCCTGCGTGAATTGAGCTTCCTGAACCCCGGCGTCGTTATCCGCCTGCGCGACGAGCGCGTCGACGCCGACGGCAAGCCCAAGGACGAGACCTTCAAGGCAGAAGAGGGCCTGCTGGCGTATGTCAACCACCTCATGAGTGGCAAGACCGCCGTGTGCGTGCCCGTGCACATCCGAAAGGACGACGAAGAACGTTCGATGGTGTGCGAAGTGGCGCTGCAGTACCACGACGGGTATAACGAGACGCTGCTGACCTTTGCCAACAACATCAACAACGTCGACGGCGGCACGCACGGCCAGGGCTTCAAGGTTGCACTCACGCGTACGCTGAATAACTACGCCCGCAAGGTCGGCATCATCCGCGAGAAGGACCCCACCCCCAGCGGTGACGACCTGCGCGAGGGCCTCATCGCCATCGTCTCGGTGAAGCTGCCCGACCCGGCCTTCAACAACCAGCCCAAGGAAAAGCTGCTCAACCCCGAGATCGAACCCTTTGTCGCCCAGGCAGTCGGCGAGGCCCTGGGCACGTGGCTCGAGGAGCACCCCACCGAGGCCAAGCGGGTGTGCATGAAGGGCATCCTGGCGGCGCAGGCTCGCGAAGCCGCCCGCAAGGCCCGCGAGCTGACGCGTCGCAAGAGCGCGCTCGACTCGGGCAGCATGCCCCACAAGCTCAGCGACTGCAAGACCAAGGACGTGGAACGAAGCGAGTTGTACCTTGTCGAGGGCGACTCCGCCGGCGGCAGCGCCAAGCAGTGCCGAGACGTCGAGACCCAGGCCGTGCTGCCGCTCAAGGGCAAGATCCTCAACGTCGAAAAGGCCCGCATCGACAAGGTGCTGGGGTTCGAGGAGATCCGCACGATGGTCGCCGCGCTGAAGTGCGGCATCGGGCCGGACTTTGACCACAGCAAGCTGCGTTACGGCCGCATCGTCATCATGACCGACGCCGACGTGGACGGCAGCCACATCCGCACGCTGCTGCTCACGTTCTTCTTCCGGCAGATGCCCGAGCTGATCCGGCGCGGCCGCATCTTCGTTGCCCAGCCGCCGCTGTACCAGGTATCGCGCGGCAAGCAGCATCGCTACGTCATCAACGAGCGTGAGCTCAGCAGCATGCTCACCGACGAGGCCATCCAGCACGCGAGCCTGCTCGTGCGTCAGCCGTTCGAGGAAGGCGAACTGCCGCCAAGCGGAGAAGCGCCCCTGGAGCGCCGCATCGAGGGCGACGACGTCGCCAAGGCCGTCAAGCTGCTCGAACGCCTCACCGAGCTGAGCATCGTGGCCGAGCGCCGCGGCGTGAAGTTCATTGACCTCATCGCCTCACGCCACCAGGCGGCTCAGGGGGCGGGCGGCCTCCCGACGCACCGTGTCGCGTGGCGTGGCGGGGCCGAGTGGGCATGGAGCGAGGAAGATGCGCTCGCGATCGTCGAGAAGAATGATCTGCGGTTGGAAGAGGCCGATGAGCCAGAGGCCACCGACGACACGAATGAAGGAACGGACGCCGCACCTGACAACGGTCACGCCGGCGCAGCCAACGCCAAGCCCGCCGAAGCCGAAAGCCCGATGACCGCGCGCCCGATCGCGACTATCCGTGAGTTGCACGAGAATCGCGAGCTCGACGCCATCTTCAACCAGCTGGCCGAGCTCGGTCTCGATGTCGCCGACTGGGACCTGCGTCAGGAAGAGGCGGTCACGGGCGAGAAGCTGCCCGCCCGCTTCGCGTGGGAGGTCGCCCAGCCCGGCAAGGCCAAGACCGAGGGCGAAGGTGAAGGCGCGGCCAAGGACACAGCCAAGCTTCGCATCGCCGAGGCAGCCAATCTCGCCTCGATCGTGCCAGCGCTGCACGATATCGGACGTAAGGGCATCGAGGTCAAGCGATTCAAGGGCCTGGGTGAGATGGACGCCGACCAGCTCTGGGAGACCACGATGGACCCCGAGGTCCGCACGCTCATGCGGGTGACGATGGAGCAGGCCGCCAAGGCCGAGACGCTGTTCACGACGCTCATGGGAGAGCAGGTCGAGCCCCGCCGCAAGTTCATCGAGGAACACGCCTTGGAGGCCAAGAATCTAGACGTTTGACGCTAGGTCCGATAGATCACTGGCCACTATCCAGCGCGCAATCGGACGCAAGGCGAACAGCTGATCTTCCGATACCTCCCCAGGACTCTGCGAAGACCTGCGGGAGATTCGAATGGGCAGCCGATCGTCCGGCCCGAAGGGCCAACACAACACCCTCAATCTCTCGGCTGAGCAGCTGGGGATGATCATGGACGACCTGGATGCCGCCAGCGAGGGCAGCCGCGTCCGCCGCAGCCATGCCCGCTTGAGCTTCCGGATTCCTTCAATCGAAGTCGAGGTCTACCAGCCCAGCGGCGGCAGCGTTAGCTTTTTCGTCGCGTGCCGAAACCTGTCGCGGGGCGGGATCAGCGTCGTCCATAGCTCGTACATGCATGTTGGTACGACGTGCCGCGTCAAGATGCAGCATAACGCGGAGGGCGAGGTTTGGATCAAGGCATCAGTCGTGCAGTGCCGCCACGTGACTGGCCGCGTTCACGACGTAGGCATGAAGTTCGATAAGGAAATCGATGTCAACGACTACATGAAACTCGACCCTCTGGGGGACAACTTCTCGCTTGAAGCAGTCGATGCGAACAAACTCGAGGGCCGCGTGCTGCTCGTCACAGCGAGCAACATCGACCGCAAGCTCATCGAGGCCTACCTGTCCGAAACATCACTTCGAATCAGTCACGCCGAGAACTACGAGGAGATCCTGGACCAGCTCTCCGAGCCTTTTGACGCGGTGCTTTGCGATTTCGACAAGGACGTCGCCACTGCGAGCGAGGCCATTCTTGGGCTTCGCTCGGCTGGCTATGCCGTCCCTGTCATCGCATTCGCGGGCAGTCTATCAAATGAGGGCAAGCACACGATCCGGCAATCGCGGGTAAGTGCGTTGCTTCATAAGCCAATTGACAAGTCTCTCATACTCAAGGCGCTAGCCGAGTTCATCCTGCTCGGACGCGGCGCAGGCGATGATCTGCCTCCGCCTACCCCGCAGCAAGAAACAGATCCCTCGCTCAAGGCACTTGCCGACCTCTTCGCTCAAGACCTGGTCAAATTTGTCGACGAGATCACCCAAGCAAGCGAGGCTGGCGACGAGAAGAACCTCCGGTACATTTGTGCTCGCATCCGCGGGACTGGTCCGCTTCTGGGTCACAGTGCGGTTGCAGACGCTGCTGGAAGGGTGCTCGCGATACTCGATGCGGATGGCGGGTCCATCGAAAGCGCTCAGGAGGCGATCAACTCGCTCAAGAGCATGTGCCGACTCGTCCGGGCGGCCTGATCCGAGCATCGCCTGATCGACGCGCCCACAATGCGGCGTGTCCGGACTCGCAGACCAACTCGTAGCCGCGCTGGGCACCGGCGTTTCGGGCCTGGCCGACCTGCACGGCGGGTGCATCGCGCGCGTCGTTGGCGGTGTCTCTGAGGACCGAGGCGAGTTCGTAGCCAAGATCGGCGACGGCACAAGCGATCTGACCATCGAAGCCGCGATGCTACGCGACCTGCGTCGGCTCACGAATCTGCCGGTGCCAACGGTCTGGCACGCGGAGCCCGGCCTGCTGGTCATGGAACGCCTTCCGGGCTCGACCGGAGCTGACCAGCAGGCGCAGCATCACCTCGCCGAGTTGCTGGCCGAGCTCCACGGCATCCAGGGTTCCAGCTTTGGCTACGAGCGTTCGACGCTCATCGGCCCGCTCGTTCAGCCCAACGCGCCCGCGGCATCATGGGCCCACTTCTTCGCCCGGCAACGCATCGAGCACTTCGCCGAGCTTGCCCATGCGCGCGGCGGGCTCCCCCAGTCTGGCCTCGAAACCGCCCGGCGGCTTGTCGATGCGATTGAAGCCGAGCCCCATCGATTCATCGCCCAGGACGAGCCGCCAGTGCTCATCCACGGCGACCTCTGGTCGGGCAACTTCCTGAGCCAGGATGGTCGCATCACCGGGCTCATCGACCCGGCGATCTACTACGCCGACCGCGAGATCGAATTGGCGTTCATGGGCCTCTTCGGCTGCGTCGGGCGACCGTTCTTCGAGCGATACCACGAGCTGCGGCCCATCTCCCCGGGGTTCTTCGAACGCCGGCGGGGAATGTACCGAATCTACCCGCTGCTCGTGCACGCCGCGCTCTTCGGGAGCGGGTACGGCAGGCAAGCGAAGGACGCGATGAACCGCGCCCTGACGGCCTAAGCCACCGGGCGAGCTTCGCACAGATTCGACGGGGAAGGGTGACTGACGGGATTCGAACCCGCGACCCCCAGGACCACAACCTGGTGCTCTAACCAACTGAGCTACAGCCACCATCTATCGGCGAACGTTCGGGCGTGCCCGGCCGGCCGAGCGGTAACGCTAGCACGTTCTCGGCCGGTGGCAAGTGAGCCCGGCGTATGGCCGCGCGGGGCGGGGCGACCTACCCTCGCTATTACCTCGAAAATTGGGCTCGGTTGCTGGGCGCAGGCGAGCCGGAGATGCACTGCCGATGCCAAGCCAGACGCTCGCTACGCTCGATCTTTCCGCCGCTCGCACCCTCCGAAACCTGCCGCCTGCACGGCTCGTCGAGATGGCCCTGGCCGCCGACGAGGGCCGCCTGGCAGCCGAGGGTGCGCTTGTGTGCCTGACGGGCGACCGCACGGGCCGCAGCCCGACCGACAAGTACCTCGAAGACACCCCCGCAATTCACGACAAGATCGACTGGGGCAAGGTCAACCAGCCGCTCACGCCCGAGCGCTTCGAGCTGGCCGAGCGCATCGCCATCGACCACCTGAACGCCCAGGAGAAGGTCTTCTGCTTCGAGGGCTTTGCCGGTGCCGACCCGGCGTATCGCCTGGGTGTCCGCGTTGTCACCGAGCAGGCATGGCACAGCCTCTTCGCCAGCACGCTCTTCATCCGCCAAGGCACGCGGGCGGCCAGCAACAGCACGGACTGGAACCATGACTGGACCATCCTCAACGCTGGCAAGCACAAGCTGACCGCCGAAGAGGCACAGCAGCTCGGCGTCTCGGGCCCGATCATCATCGCCCAGTCGCTGGAGCGCAAGACGGTCGTCATCCTGGGCACCGAGTACGCGGGCGAGATTAAGAAGAGCATCTTTTACGCCATGAACTTCGACATGCCCGAGGCGGGCGTGTTCCCGATGCACTGCTCGGCCAACGTCGCCAAGGACGACGCCAGCAACGTCGCTCTCTTCTTCGGCCTGAGCGGCACCGGCAAGACCACGCTGAGCGCCGACCCCGACCGCGCGCTCATCGGCGACGATGAGCACGGCTGGAGCGACAAGGGCGTGTTTAACTTTGAGGGCGGCTGCTACGCCAAGTGCATCAAGCTCAGCCGTGAGAGTGAGCCCCAGATCTGGGACGCCATCAAGTTTGGCAGCGTGCTCGAGAACGTGGTGATTGACGACCACAGCCGCGAGCCCGACTACGACGACGGCTCCATCACCGAAAACACCCGCGTTACGTATCCGGTCGAGTACATCCCCGGCGCCGTCATCCCCTCCATCGGCCAGCATCCGAGGAACGTCGTGTTCCTCACGGCCGATGCCTTTGGCGTCATGCCGCCCGTGAGCAAGCTGACGCCCGAGCAGGCGATGTACTACTTCATCAATGGGTACACCAGCAAGCTCGCTGGCACCGAGGCCGGCGTCACAGAGCCCCAGCCAAACTTCAGCGCCTGCTTCGGCGCGCCGTTCATGCCTCGCCCCCCCGCCGAGTATGCGCAGATGCTCGTCGAGCGCATCAAGAAGCACGACGCCAACGTCTGGCTGCTGAACACCGGCTGGACCGGCGGGCCCTACGGAGTCGGCAGCCGCTTCAAGCTGGGCTACACCCGAGCGATGGTCTCGGCCATCCTCAATGGCGACCTCGCCAAGGCCAACTACGTCGAGCACGAGATCCTGGGCCTGCACATGCCCACCGCCGTCGAGGGCGTGCCACAAGAGGTCCTGCACCCGCGCAACACCTGGAGCGACAGCGCCGCCTACGACGAAAAGGCTCGCGACCTCGCCCGCCGCTTCCGCGAGAACGACGCCAAGTACGAGATGGAAGCGGCCGTCCGCGACAGCGGCCCGAAGGGCTAAGAGCCTTCGAGAACTAATGACATAGTAAGCCCGGGCATGACCCGGGCTTTCTCATTGCGTGATGTCGAGGAACTGTCAGTTGCTCGTGGCCCGAGACGCCTGATACGCCTCCATGCCCTCGGCAGTCGTACGCAGCTGGCGATTCCTGCCCAGCGACCACTTGGGCTGCGGGCGGTTGGGATCGTTCTCGCAGATCACCCAGCCGTCGACCACCATGACCTCCATGGCCTGGACGAGCTGACGCATGAGCGACGCAGCCCGGTCCTTCGCCTGCGACGCGTTGATCTGCTGCTGCAGATACCCGAAGATCTGGTTTGGGTCGTTGCTCTTGAGCATCATGCTGACGAGGACGGGGTAGGGCCCGACCTTTGGCAGTATCTTGCCGTTCCGCACCACGCACTGCACGGGCACCACCCGACCGTCGCGGTACTCGGCGACCTTCTCGTCTTTTGCGTCACGCAGGTCGAGCGTGAGCTTGTTGTACTTCATGAAGGTCAGCGTTTCCTTCTCGAGGTCGATGTCCTCTTCGCCGAACTTGCCGACGATCTGCTTCGCCGTCGCGAGGTCGAACGAGCCGAGGTTTGCCGAGTCGAGCGTCTGGTTGCTGAAGCCGCCCTGGGCCAGCCAGCGCCATGCCTCGGCAGGTGTCAGGTTGAGCCCAGCCTCCTCGGCGATGTTCTGGCAGTGCTCCTGCAGGTCCTTGAAGCAGCCGTTGGACGCATACCAGAACTGCGCGAAGCGGATGTGCTGGCGGATGTTCTTGCGGGTCTTGTCGTCGTAGCTCTGCTTGACCCAGCCCTTGTCGAGCTCGCCCCGCTCGAGCTCCAGGATCGTGTACGCAAGCTCACGGGCCGAGCCGTGGGCCAGCGTCATGCCCGCCGCGAGGATCGGATCGGCAAAGCCGCTGGCCTCGCCGCACACGAACCAGTTCTCGCCCGTCACACGGTCGGCAACCTGCGACCAGTCCTTGGTGGCATGCACCTGGTCGGTCTGCTTGGACTCGCTCATCAGGCCCGCGATCTCTTCCTGTTCCTTGAGCGCCTTGTGGTAGATCTCTTCCGGCGAGAGACCCGTCTGCTTGTAATACTCGCCCGGACACACCAGGCCGACGCTCGCGCGCGTCGGGCTCAGCGGGATGAACCAGATCCAGCCGTACGGCAGGCTGCGGACCTGCACGCGCGTACCGCCCACGCCGATCTCGACGGCCCACTGCACGTTGTCCCAGTAGCTCCAGAAGGCGACGTTGCGCAGGCTCTTTGGCGCATCGCTCTCGACACCCATCGCCCGACGCAGCAGCGCGTGCGTGCCGCTCGCATCGACGTAGTGCTTGGCCCGTACGGTCGTGCCGTCGTCCAGCCGGAAGCCCTCGACGCGATCGCCGTCCTTCAAGACCTCGCGTACCTGCGTGCCCTGGCGGACCTCGGTTCCGCTCTCCTGAGCGTGGTCGAGCAGAATCTTGTCGTAGATCGATCGCTCAACCTGGAAAGCCGTGCGCTGGCGCTGGCCCTCGAATTTGGCCGGCCTGGGCTCGTCCTTGAACTCTTCGACGGGGTAGAAGTCAAAGTCCCATCGCTCGCCATCGCGGCCCCAGGTCAGGCTCGCGCCGAGCTTCACAGGGAAGTTCGCCGCCTCGACCTTGTCCCACACGCCCATCTCGTGCAGGATGGGGCTGATCGCCGGAAGCTGGCTCTCGCCCACATGCTCGCGGGGGAAGACTTCCTTCTCGAGCACCATGACCCTCAGCGACGGGTCGTACTTGCGGAGCAGCGTCGCCAGCGTACTCCCCGAAGGCCCGCCGCCGATGATGGCAACGTCGCACTCGATCTCTTGCGCACCCGTTCCGCTTGCGTTTGCGACCACCGCCGCCCCCTCTCCCAGGATGATGCCTCACCGTCATCATCGACGGCTCGCCATCCTATGTCCGGTTCGTCTGCCCTCCAGACGCGACACAGTCCGGATATCTCTTGAAGTGGCGACTGGGGCCACCCCTCACGCAGGCGGAATGGGCCGGCCATGCGGGTCCGCCCCCTGCGCGTCGGGCGGCATCGCGCTCGGCAAATGCTCGAGTTGCTCGGCGGTCACATGCACGTGGTCGGCAGCCAGACCCGCACGATCCACGAGGTACGACTCCCACAGCCTGTGGCGACGCACGAGCGCCGCGGCCTCGGCCCTGCCGGCATCGGTCAAGGCCAGCTCGTTGCTCTGCACGAGCCCCCGAGCCCGGGCGCGCCGCACGACACGTTCGTCGATGGTGCGTGGCGGTGCGCCGTGCTCCTCCTGCCGATACAGGCCGCCGAGCAGGTCTTCGAGCGCCACGGATCTGCTCAGCCGCCCCCGGCGGATCGCCGTTGCCAGCACGCCGTACCTCGGCCCGAGCACCGCCGCGAGCACCAGGAGCCCGCCAAGCGCCAGCGTCATCGAGCCGGCAGCGTTCACCTCGCGTTTGCCGATCAGCATTGGCACAACGATGGAACCTACGTACCCCACCACCGCCGCACTTATTGCGACAGCAACGCTCACGAGTATCTGCGGCAGCAGTCGATCCGTCAGCAGCCGGGCGGTCGCCGCGGGCACGATGAGCATCGCGATCACGAGGATCGAACCCACAGCCTCGAACGACGCGACCGTCGCGCCAGCGACGAACACCATCAACAAATAGTGAAGCAGCGACGCGCTAAAGCCCTGCGCCGTCGCCATCGCCGGGTCGAACGCCGCCAGGCGCAGCTCCTTGAACAAGAAAACGACGAGCGCGATCGTCAGCCCCACGGTCAGCGCAAGCGTCCACACCTGGGGTGGTGCGGCAGCCAGTGTTGCGAAGTCGAGGACTCCGAGCCACGATGCGGGCGCGTCCGTTGTCCACGCCAGAGACTCGAGCTGGCCGTGTAGCACGCACGAGGCGTCAAGGTCCGTGTTGCGCGCGGCCCGCTCGATCAGCAGCACGCCCAGCGCAAACATTACGCTGAAGACGACACCCATCGCCGCTCCCGGCTCGACGCGGCCGAGCCGCTTGATCAGCTCGACCAGCACAACCGTTGCCACGCCCGCCAGCACGGCCCCGATGAACATGACCGGGGCCGTGCGCACGCCGGTGATCATGAACGCGATAACCAGCCCTGGCAGCACGCTGTGGCTCATCGCATCGCCCATCAGGCTGAGGCGGCGCAGGACCAGGAAGTTGCCCAGCAGCCCACAGCTGAGCGCCGCGAGCACGGCGGCCAGGAGCGGGAACAGATCCAGGGCCGGGGAAAGCGTCACGCCGGCCGCCCAGTCTTGCGTGCGATCGCCGCTTCCAGCTCGGCGACCAACTCGGGGCTCAGCACGTGCTCGACCATGTCCGCAGACCAATCGACGTGCCCCGGCGCAACGTCGGCGTAGGCCTGCAGGTACTGCTCCCACAGCCGGTGGTTGCGTGCGATCCGCGCGCCTCGCTCGATACCCATGGGCGTCAGCTCATACCCATCGTCGACGCGATTCACGTAGCCGCGTCGACGGAGTTGCGTGAGCACCATCGGGCCCAGCCAGGCGGGCCAGCCCCACAGCTTCTCCATCGCCCGCATCGTGCGCGCCGGCACGACCGTCTGCCCGCGCCGCGTCACCACGTGCTCGTGCGCGGCTTCGAGCATGTGCTCACCGGCAATCCGAAGCCGCTGCAGCCCCCTACGACCGGCGACGGCCACGACGCCATGCCGGGGCGCCGCCAGCAGGCTGATGACGAACACCCCGCCGCCGCAGAGAACGATGACCGAGCCCGCCGGCGTGCGCGGCAGCAGCGCGCTCGCCGCCGCACCCACGAATCCGCTAAGTGCTCCCAGCCCACCCGCGATCACGACGAGCAGCGGCAACCGATCGGTCCAGAGCCGCGCCGCGACGGGCGGGATGATCAGCAGCGCGATGACGAGAATGAGCCCCACCGCCTGCAAGCCCGCGACGGTCACCAGCACCACCAGCGCGAGCATCACACCGTCGAGCAGGCCGACCGGATATCCGACGACGCGCGCAAACTCGTCATTGAAGCTCGTCAGCGCCAGTTCCTTGAAGATCACGATGGTCGCCAGGATCGCGCCGAGGGCGATGCCGCCCATGAGCATCGCGTCGCCCGCGCGCATGGCGGCGGTCTGTCCATAGATGAAGTGGTGCAGCCCGGCGGGCGACGCGCTGACATTCTCGGGCCGCTGCGCGTAGCTGAGCAGCACGACGC
Organism: Phycisphaerales bacterium; assembly: GCA_965227775.1. Lineage (GTDB taxonomy): Bacteria > Planctomycetota > Phycisphaerae > Phycisphaerales > UBA1924 > JAHCJI01. Next base: position 1,872,001 of record OZ245777.1, on the reverse strand, counting down.
CCAGCCCGAAGAAAACGCCGAGCACGATGCCGATCGCCGCGTCCTCGCGCAAGCGCGTGAACCTGAGGATCGCGAAGATGCACAGCACCGAGAACGCGCCCGAAACGGCGGCACCCAGCAGAAGCACCGGCAGGGATCGCCCCGAGCCCCCGAGCGCCGCGGCAACCAGAAACGCGATCATGATGCCCGGCAGCGTCGCGTGTCCGATGGCATCTGCGACCAGCGAACGCTTGCGCAGCAGCGCGAACACGCCAACGACGCCGGCGGACAGCCCGAGCAGGGCCGAGCCGGCCAGCACGGCGTTGGTGTTGTACCCCGCCTGGAAGGTCAGGACCTCCACGATCTGGCCGACCGAGAGCGACTCGGGGCGCGCCAGAGCCATCTACCGCACCCTCATTCCCGAGCGGGCCACGGCCTCGGCAGCCTCGCTCAGCAGCGTGAGCTTGCCGCCATAGGTCTTCTGAAGGTTGTCCTCGGTGAAGATCTCTTCAACCGGACCCGACGCGACGACGCGCATGTTCAGCAGGAGGGCGTGGTCGAAGTACTGCGGCACGGTCTGGAGGTCGTGGTGCACGACGATGGCCGTCTTGCCAGCGTCACGCAGCTCGCGGAGCAGCGCCACGATCGCGCGCTCTGTCGCGGCATCGACGCCCGCGAAGGGCTCGTCCATCACGTACAGGTCGCCCTCTTGCGCGAGCGCGCGGGCGAGGAACACCCGCTGCTGCTGCCCGCCCGAGAGCTGGCTGATCTGCCGATGGGCCAGGTCCGCCAGCCCCACGCGGTCCAGGCACTCGAGCGCCGCCCGCTTGTGCGTCCGGCCGACCGGACGCAGCCAGCCGACGCGGCGGTATCGGCCCATACACACGACGTCGAGCGCGCTGACCGGGAACGACCAATCAACGCTCTCGCGTTGCGGCACGTATGCCACCCGATCGCGCACCCGCTTGTAAGGCTCGCCCCAGAACTCGACCAGCCCGCTAGCGCGCGGCACCAGGCCCAGTGCCGCCTTGATGAGCGTGCTCTTGCCCGCACCATTCGGCCCCACGATCGCGACGAGCGCGTTGGCCGGCGCGTCATAGTCCACATCCCACAGCACGGGCTTGCGCTGGTAGGCCACCGTCATGGCGTGGATCGAGAGCGGGCTGTCGGAAGAGTGCTCGGGCAGCGCCGCCAGGGTTGGCTGCCCCCGACGCGAATGGACGACGCTGTGGCTGCCCGCTGCGGTCACCGAGTGAGCTTTCCTTGCATGCCGCCCTCGGGCGCCTCGCCACCAAGGGCGCGGGCGATGGTTGTCGCGTTGTGGTCGATCATGCCCACATACGTGCCCTCGTAGGTATCGGCGGGCCCCATCGCGTCGCTGAAGAGTTCGCCACCGATTGTGACCGTGTGCCCGCGAGCCTTAGCCCCGGCGATGAGCGCCTGGACGTTGCGATCCGACACGGTCGACTCGACGAACACCGCTGCGATCTTGCGCTCGACCAGCACGTCGACTAGCTGCTCGATATCGCGCACGCCCGCTTCGCTCTCGGTGCTCAGCCCCTGGATGCCCATCACCTCGTAACCAAAACGCTCGCCGAAGTAGCCGAAGGCGTCGTGGGCCGAGACGATCACGCGCTGCCCCTCGGGCACGCTCTCGAACACGCGCTGGCAGTAGGCGTCAAGCTCAGTGATCTCATCCAACAGGGCCCGCGCGTTGCTCGTGTAGACGGACTCACCGTCCGGGTCGCGCTCGATCAGGCGATCTCTCACGACCTCGACGGCCTTTGCCCACGCGGCGGGATCCATCCAGACGTGCGGATCGTCCTTGCCCTCCATGTCGTCGGGCTGGATGAGGTACTGCGAATCGATCAGCTCGGTCACGGCGAACACGCCACGATCGGCCGAGGCCGCGCGCACGAGCGCGTCGGTCATGCGGCCCTCGAGCAACAGCCCGTTGTAGAACACCACGTCCGCGGCCATCAGCGCGGCCATGTCGTCGCGCGTGGGCTGGTACAGGTGCGGGTCGACGCCCGCGCCGATGAGCACATCAACCTCGCCGCGCTCGCCCGACACCCTCGCGACGATGTCGCCGATCATTCCCGTCGTCGCGACGATCGTCAGTTGCTCGGACTGCCCGTCGTTCGATGGCGTTCCAGAGGGAGCGCTGCCCGATTCCTGCCCGCAGCCAGCCAGCAGACCAAGCAGAAACGCGACGAGTCCGATCCAGCATCCACGAGTCATATCGCCTCCCAGGAAGATCGTGCGAGGCGGAAGTGTAGCCCAGGCTACGAATGTCGGCCACCGGGCTCTCCCCTGGCCTCGGCGATCGCCTTGAACCGCGTGAGCGTGGCCTTGCTGACGTGGTGCTCCAGGCCCTCGCTATCGACCGCCGCGACCTTCTCGGGCACGCCGATGGCAAGCAAGAAGCGGTAGACCACCTCGTGCCGCTCGCGGCAGGCCCGGGCGAGCCGCGTGCCCTTGGCCGTCAGCTCGATGGGCTTGTAGGGCTCGGTGCTGACCAGGCCGCCCTCTTCGAGCCGGCCGACGGTCCGCACAACCGTGACGTGGCTGACGCCAAACCGCGCCGCCAGGTCCTTCACGCGGCAGCGGCCCTCGCGTTCCACGATCTCGGCGATGGCCTCGACGTAGTCCTCGGCGGTCTCGCTGGCGTGGTCGTCGCGCGTGCGTTGGTGGCCGCGGCGGGGCTGGACTGAGCTCGCTGGCTGCTTCTTCGGGTTCGCCACGGGTCAACGTAGGCCGTCGGCTCCGCATCCGGGCGTCATCGCTACCCTTGCGGCCATGCCAGAGCGAATCCGCGTCGGCCTCGTGCACAACCGCTACTCGGGCAAGGGCCGAGGGCCGGATTTCGTCTCGCGCCTTCGATCGCGCGCCGAGCCGCTGGCATGGCTCGACCTCGTGGATCTCCCGCTTGATCTCGCGTTGGCAGAGGGCGCACTCGACGCGCTCGACGCCGTCGTCATCGTCGGCGGTGATGGCACCGTACATCACGCTCTGGCGGCGCTGACCGAGGCCAAGAAGGGCCGCGGTGTGCCGACGCTGATCGCACCGCTGGGCACCGAGAACGTCGTCGCCAAGGAGCTGGGCCTCACGCCCCGAGTCTCGCGCGTGCTACAGGCGCTCGAGGCATTCCGAGACGGCGCCGCCCCCACGCGCAGCGACCTTGGACTCGTCCACCATCCCGACGGCCGCCCGGGTACGCCATTCGCGCTCATGCTGACAACCGGCCCCGACGCCGCCGTGCTCCACCGCGTCGCCCGCCAGCGCGCGGGCACAACGAGCAAGCTCGACTACGTCGTGCCCACGATCACTCGCGCGCTTCGGCCCAGGGTCGGCCGGCTGAGTGTCACCGTCGATGGACAGCAGCTCGCCAGCGATCGCCGGGGCTGCCTCATCGTTGCCGTCGGCCCGCGATACCCGCTCAAGCTGGATCTGGCGCGCAACGCCAGCCGCACCGATGGCCTGCTCGACGCGATGTTCCTGCCCGCCAGCACGACCGCGAGCCTCGTCGGCTGGGCCGCCATGGCGCGCGTGGGCCTGCACGTCCGCCACCCGCAGGCCCGCTACGCCCAGGGCAAGCGCATCGAGTTCACCATGCACGACCATGATCCAAGGTCAGAGATGATGGAAGCCCTCCAGATCGACGGCGAGATCGAACGCGTGGCGTGCGACGCGGAAGGCACGATGGTGATCGAAACGATGCCCAGCGCGCTTCCGCTGATCTTGCCGGCGATTCAGGAGCCACGGGCCAAGGCGAGACCCGCGATGGCGGGCGGGTAACGCGCTATGGCCCTCGCGGACCTCATCAGCATCGGCATCTCCTTCGTCGGCCTGGCCATCGCCATCGCCGGCTTCCTTCTCTTCCGCAGCGGCAAGCGCTCGGCCGACCCGTCGTGCCCAGCGTGCCGGTACGCCCTGTCGGGCCTGCCGGGGGTGGAGCGTGAAGGCGACGCGTACGAGCCGGTGACGTGCCCCGAGTGCGGCCACGCTGTTCGCAAGTTCACGCATCTCTTCCGCCGCAGGCGCCGGCCCGCGTGGCTGCCGCTGGCCTTCCTTGGCGTCGCCATCCTCGCCGAGCCGCTGGTCTTCGGCAACGCACGCCGCGTGTACGACCGCCTGTCCGACGCGACCATCGTCCACCTGCACGCGAACTGGAACGATCGCTACGCACGCGACATCGTGCAGGGCCGCATCGGTGTGCCTTCGACCACGGGCACGATCCACTACAACCGGGCAGACACGCGGACGCTGGCCGAGGGCGCGATCCGCCGGATCGAAGAAGCAAACACACGCGGCCGCTCCGAAGCGGTCGACCCGCTGGACCTTCGCATCCTGTCGCTGCACGACAACGCGCCGACCGACGCGACCTTCAGCGCCCGCGTCGCCGCGGCGATGCCGCCGCTGTTCGTCCATCCGGATCCCTTCGCTCAGTACACGGCGGCGGTCCGCTCCTGCGACCGGCACGATCCGGCGTCGACGCTGCCCACGGCCATCGCCGCGGCCCAGGACCAGGACCCACGCGTCCGCCGTGCGGCGGCGCACGCCGTGCTCACGCACCTGCGACGCGGGCAGGGCGACGGCGGGGCGTTCGTCGCCCTGCTCGACGACGACGACGCGGACGTGCGAGCCGAGGCCGCCCGGCTGCTGCGAGGGATCGCACAACACTCGGCCTTGCCCGCGAGCCTCCTCGCCCCGCTGAAGTCGCTGCGACCGCGTGACGAGGCGGTGGCCCGGGCCCGCGACGCGGCCCTGTTCGCGCTGCTCCAGGGCGACGAGCTGGTCGAGGCCTGCCGCCAGCGCCTGCGCGAGGGCACCGACGAGGAGCGCTGGGAGGCCCTTCGCTTCGTCGGCCGCCGCCCGGCCCTGATCGCCGCCCTCCTGCCCGAGTGGGGCAAGGAGCGCCGCCCCCTGTTCGAGCACTGGCTCCCGGCCCAGACGGTCCGCCCCATCGATGAGGTGCTCGAGGAATTGGGCTTCGAGTGAGATCATCCGAACAGCGCCCTGAATGCAAGTACCCAGCGGCTCGACGGCTCCCGGGCATCAGAGAGTGAAAGAGCCAACGCCATCCACGGGCTTCGTTGGTTCGATCCCTACAGTTGCCGCCCGCGCCATCCGGGCCGGGGGCATCCAACGAGGGAGTCTCCAATGCTTCAGCGCACCGCCGCCTGCGGCGAGCTTCGGATCGACCACGCCAGCACCCATGCCACGCTCGCCGGCTGGGTCAACAACTACCGCGACCACGGCACGGGCCTGGTGTTCATCGACCTGCGCGACCACACCGGGCTGACCCAGCTCGTGTTCGACAAGGAAGACGCCCCCGCCGGCATCGTCGAGGCCGCCGACAAGCTGCGTGCCGAGGACGTCATCGCCGTCAAGGGCCACGTCCGCAAGCGCGACGGCGGGCCCAACCCCAAGCTGCCCACCGGCGAGATCGAGCTGGTCGTTGAGGAACTGGAAGTGCTGGCCAAGGCCGACACCCCGCCCTTCCAGCCGGGCGACGAGAACAACCTTCCGGGCGAGGAGCTCCGCCTGCGGCACCGCTACCTCGACCTGCGCCGCCCGAAAATGCAGCACGTGCTACGCACGCGTCACCGCGTGACCAAGATCGCCCGCGACTTCTTTGACGCGCTGGACTTCATCGAGGTCGAGACGCCCAACCTGTGCCGCTCGACGCCCGAGGGCGCGCGTGACTTCCTGGTGCCCAGCCGATTGCAGCCGGGCGAGTTCTACGCGTTGCCGCAGAGCCCGCAGCTCTTCAAGCAGATCCTCATGGTGGCGGGCGCGGATCGCTACATGCAGATCTGCCGCTGCTTCCGCGACGAGGACCCGCGCGCCGACCGGCAGGCCGAGTTCACGCAGATCGATCTCGAGATGGCGTTCGTCTCTCGAGAAGACGTGCTGAACACGATGGAGGCGTTCGCGCGCACGCTTTGGAAGGAGGTCCTGGGCGTCGAGGTGCCGCGCTTCCCACGCATGACGTGGCAGGAGGCCATGGACACCTACGGCAGCGACCGCCCCGATCTTCGCTACGACTTGGAGCTCGAGGACATCAGCGACCTGGCGGCTAAGACGGACTTCAAGGTCTTCCAGCAGGCCCTCGCCAAGAACCCCGGCAGCGGCCACCCGTCCACGCGCGATGGCGGCGTGGTGAAGGCGTTCCGCGTGCCCGGCGGTGCCGAGAAGCTGACCCGCAAGCTGACCGATGGCTATGCCGAGTTCGTCAAGCAATTCGGTGCCGGCGGCGCACCCGTGACCAAGGTGACCGAGAGCGGCTTCGAGACCGGTATCGCGCGGTTCATCGAGCCCATCACCAAGGAGCTCAAGGAGCGCCTCAAGCTCGAGCCGGGCGACACGGTCATCTTCGGCGCCGACGGATACAACACATGCTCCAAGGCCCTCGGCGAGCTGCGCCAGAAGGTCGCTAAGGACCTCGACCTCATCGACGGCAACAAGTGGGCGTTCATCTGGGTCGTCGACTTCCCGATGTTCGAGTACGACGACGAGACCAAACGCTACTACGCGCTGCACCATCCGTTTACGGCACCCCGGGCCGATCAGGCCGAGCGCTTGCTCAGCGCGAGCCCCGAGGATAAGCAGACGCTCCTGGGCGTGCTCAGCGATGGGTACGACATGGTGTGTAACGGCAGCGAGATCGGCGGCGGTTCGATCCGTATCCACCGCCGCGACGTGCAGCAGAAGGTCTTCGGCCTGCTCGGGCTCGACGACGAGGAGGCCAAGGCCAAGTTCGGCTTCCTGCTCGATGCGCTGCGCTTCGGCGCCCCGCCCCACGGCGGCATCGCCTTCGGTCTCGACCGCTTGGTCATGCACCTGGCCGGCACTGAGAACATCCGCGACGTCATCGCTTTCCCCAAGACGCAGACTGGCGCCGACCTGATGACTGAGGCCCCCTCGGCGGTCGACGAGGCCCAGCTCAAGGACCTGCACGTCCGCGTCGTGGAAGCGGAAGCGAAGCCTGCCGACGCCGACAAGCTCAGCGCCAACCCGGCGTAGCGATCGATGGGCGAGCGGCACGTCCAGAGCGGCGACGCGAGCCTGTGGACCTGCGTCGAGGGTGATGGACCGCCAATAGTCCTGTGCAACGGCGGGCCGGGATGCTGTGACTATCTCGGGCCCGTGGCCCAACTGCTCCGTGGTCGCTACACGGTCGTGCGCTTCGAGGAACGCGGCTGCGGGCGTAGCTCGTTCACGCCGCCCTACAACTTCGGGCAGAGCGTCCTGGACCTCGACGCCATCCGCGCCGCCTACGGCTTCGACCAGTGGACGGTCATTGGCCACTCGGCTGGGGCCGACCTTGCCCTTCTGCACGCACTGCGGTTTCCCGAGCGCACGACGTCGATTATCGGGCTCGCCGGCGGTCGCATCGTCAACGACCGGAGCTGGAGCGACGCCTACAAGGCGGCCCGCGACGCGGAGAACGAGCCGTTGCCAGAGCAGCCCTTTGGCTGCGACGAGCGCGTGAACCCCGAGAGCAACGCCTGGTGGCGACGCTTCATCACCGAGCCCGGATTGCTTGCCGATCTCGCCCGGCTCAGCGTGCCCGCGCACTTCATCCTGGGCGAGCGCGACATCAGGCCCGCCTGGCCCACGCTGCAGCTTGCCGATCTCCTGCCCGCCGGGTCGTCCGAGATTATCGACGGTGCCCGGCACATGATCTGGCTCGACGAGCCACAACGGCTTGGCGCGACCTTGCACCGATTCCTCGACGGGCTCGGCAAGCGCTAGGGCGTGGGCTGGTCGCCCTCGATCGCCAGCGGTGCGCTGGTCGTCGCCAGCGGCTCGAAGCGCAGCACCTCAATCCGGTCGTAGCGCAGCAGGTCCTCGTGGTTCCCGACGTGCGGAATCGTGAGCAGCCCGCTGCCCGCCAGGCGAAGGCCGTGCGTGCGCTCAAATGTCGAGATCCACTGCTGGCGAAGTGCCTCGTCGACATAGCCGTCAACGTAGAACGTCACGACCTCCACCGGCTCGCCAGTGTCGAAATCGCGTTGCTCGATGCCCTCGGCCTCACGCTGCACGCGCATGTGGTAGTTGGCCAGGAACCGAGTCACTTCGCTCTGCATGCCCTCGGGCTCGGGCACGAACGCCGCGCCCAGGTCCTCGCGCAGGCTCAGTGGCCGCGGGCCATCGAAGCGCGTGGCGCCCCAGATGACGTCGGTCGCGTCCCGCAGCACGGCGTCGGTCGACGACTTCTGGGGGTTGATCAGGTCGCGGGCCATCGACGCGATCGCGACGCACGCGAGCCCGGTGGCCGCCACACGCATGGGACTCCGCCAGGCCGGTGCGCGGAGGGCGTCGCCTAGCCGCGCCATGAGCCACGCGAGTCCGCAGCCCGCCAGCACGCAGAAGACCGGTGCGAGGTAGAGCTGAAGCCTCGTGGGCGTGCCGAACGGGTACTTCTGCAGGAAACCCGCAACCAGCGCGAGCACCACCGGCCCGAGCAGCAGAACCAAGACACCGAACCGCTTCTGTCGCAGGAGGAGGACCAACCCCACCACCACGCACAACAGCGTGCCTGCACTGGCAAAATTCTCCCCTCCCATGGGGTAGGGCATGAGCTCGCCCGTGAGTACGTCAAGGAACCACCACGCCGCCGATGCGAGTGAATCCATGGGCGGGAATGCCTTCTGCCAGTAGTCGGCCATCCAGTCGGCTGTCTCGCTGCTGGACGGCACAAGGAAGCGGTACGTGCCCACGAAGCCCGCCAACAGGAATGCCCCGACGAGGCCCGGATGCGCAAGCCGCGTCACCAAGCCGTGGCGAACACCGGCGAGCGTCATGAACGCCACCGCACCGCCCCCCACGAACACCGACGGGAACGACACGCCGAAGCCGACCAGCGCGAGTGGGCACATCGCCAACAACCAGAGCCACGGCCGATCGCTGTCGCGCCACCGTAGCGCGAGCAGCATCCACAGCACCGTGATGAGCATGTCGACGCCGTATGGCTTTACCTCGGCGCTGTAGCGGATGGGCCAGTACGACACGCTGAACACCGCGACGGCAAGCGTGAACGCCCAACCGTCGAGCAGCCGCCGCGCGACGAGCGGGAACAGCGCCATCGCGCCGACCGCCCCTGCGAAAGGGAAAGCACGCAGCGACCACTCGTTGAAGCCGAACGTCCGGGTGGCAAACTCCTCGACCATCAGGAACAGCGGCGGCGCCATCTGCCCGAAGTCGAGTTCGCCCAGCAGGCCCTCGTACCCGCGGCGCGCGATGTTGACCGCGAGCGCCGCCTCGTCGGGAATCAGGGGGAATCCCAGGACGTACCGCACCGTGCACGCAAGGCAACCCAACGCGACGAACGCCCACGCGAGCCGCTCGTGCGTCACTCGGATCGTGCCGCCGGGCTCCGCGAGGGCGGCGTCCCGCACGCTGGCATGTGGTGGTCCGTCGGGCAAGCCCGAGGGTAGGTCCTGGGGTCGTTGCCGGGCTCCTGGTTCATCCCTCCCAGGGCGAACCTACGAGCGTCGCTTTCGCCGGGTGTCGTGCTCCCGCTCGAGTACGGCGTACGACATCGTGGCCGACCATGCGATGAGCATGAGCCCCGTGATCGACTCGATGGTCACGAGCAGCCGCAATGGACCCATGGGAACGATGTCCCCGAAGCCGAGCGTCGAGAACACGACGCCCGAAAAGTAGATCCGCTCGGTGAGCGAGCCGTCGGCCGCCATGCTCAGGATGCCCACGCGTTCGCCGTACATCCGCTCGATGATGAAGTGGGTCAGCGCGAATATGAGCACCTGCACGACGTGGGTCGCCAGCAGCGAGAGGACACAGCCCGGAAGCACGAGGCGCACCGAACGCTTCGTCGAGTGCGCCCACGCCGTGAGACGGCAGACCACTTCCGCGTGCAGGCCAACGCATGCGGCCACGGCTATGGCCGTCGCGACCAGTACCGGCAATACGGCGGCGTCCGTCTCCCACAGCGGTGCGGCTGCTTCGGGCGTCATGGGGCTACTCCCGCTTCAATCTTGAGCTTGAGGTCTGCGAACACTCCCGCGAACACCAAACGTTACGGCACAACCTGCTCGCCTTCACGCGCCGTTAGGGCGCCAAACAACTCGGACAGCCGGGCCGTCATCGGCCCCATAGCACCGCCACCAATACTCCGGCCGTCGATCTCCACCACCGGCGCAATCTCACCCATCGTGCCCGTGCAGAAGACCTCATCGGCCCGATACGCCTCGGACAGCGTCAGATCGGCCTCCTGACACTCGATGCCGTTGGCTTTGCAGACTTCCAGGATGACCGACCGCGTGATCCCCTCGGGACACGCTGCGGTGGTCGGCGTGCGGATCGAGCCATCCTCCACGAAGAACAGGTGCGTCGCGTTCGTCTCGGCGACGAAACCCCGGGTATCGAGCATCAGGGCGTCGTCGGCGTTCGCCGCATTAGCCTCGAGCTTGGCCAGGATCGACGTGAGCTGATTGCACGAGTGGATCTTCTGATCGAGCACGTCCGACGGCGGACGCCGATGGGCCGAGGTCTTGAGCCTGATGCCCGTCTTGTCGTACACCGGCGGCTTGTGCTCGGCCAGCACGATGAGCGTGTGGCCCGCCGTGTTTATGCGCGGATCAAGGCCGGAGGTGTACTTCTCACCTCGCGTCAGCGTGAGGCGGATGTGCACGCCGTCGCGCATGCCATTGGCCTCGAGCGTGCGACGCACCTCTGTGATCATCTTCTCATCGCTCGGTATGCTCGCGAACGCCAGCGCTGTCGCCGAGCGGCGCAGCCGCGCGAGGTGCTCACGCAAGCGGAAGATCCGCCCGTCGTACACGCGTAGACCTTCCCACACGGCGTCGCCGTTCTGGACGGACGAGTCGAACGGACTCACACGCGCCTCGCCCCGAGGCGTCAGCGAACCGTTGATGTTGACGATGACGTCTTGGTTGAGCGGGTTGGGCTGTTGGAGCACAGGCCTATTCCTCGTCCATGGGTGCGAGCGCATGCGCGACGAGCCGGTCGTAGATCGCCTCGCACGAGCGGAGCAGCGGCTGGTGGCGGGCGGGAACGTCCGCCTGCTTGGGTTTGTAGGGCGCAAACCCGGTCGATCGCTCGACGCTCTCGTACCAGTGCTTCGCCCACACGCCGTCGGTCGATCGAGGCCCTGCTTCCCACGCCAGCATGCCATCGGTGAAGGGCACGCCCAACGCCCCGCACAAAGCACGGAGCATGCCTGCGGGGTTCTGCAGCACGGCCTTCGAATCGATGACCGGCAGCGACCCGCATCGCTCAAGCAAGGCGGCCTGGGCCGGCAGGCCCGTCGCGTCCAGGTCGGGGTTGGGCAACACCTCAAGCAGGGACGTGAGCATCTCCCGAGGCTCGCGAACGAGCACCGCGTTAGCCAGCCCATCGAGCCACCCCAGGTCCACGCCTGCGGGCAGGTGGTGTGCCATGTGCTTCTGGTACACGAACTCGAAAGGCTCGGGCGGCGGAGCGGTCAAGTGACCGATCACGGCGCCCAGGTCCGTCTCGCCGGCGGCGATGACCTCTTGGCCGCCAGGATGGTCGACGCCCGTCGTAGCCAAGTAATGCGCATACAGCGGCTCATCAACGACGAGCGTGTCGCCGCGGGCCTCCCACGACCGCATCATCGCCGTGGAAATGTTGCGTGGGCCCGACCACATGGCGATGAGCTTTGGCATGTGTGGTCCGCCTCACTTTGCAACGCTGCGCAGACCCGGGCTGCTCGAAGCGGCTCAAGAGCAACGCTCGTCCCGGCTTGGCCACGCTATGCACCCAAAGAGCCCATGGACGAGCTACGGCCCGCACGGCCAAGGGTGGCCGGGCTCAGCTCGTGAGAGGGCCGAACAAGACTCTCGGTACACCATGCAAAACGCCCCCAGCGTTTCGCCAGGGGCGTCGATGAAGCGAGGCGGACGGGACTCGAACCCGCAACCACCGGATCGACAGTCCGGTACTCTAACCAATTGAGCTACCGCCCCGGGTTGTCGCAGCGATGGGCTGCGGTCGGGCGTGACAAGAATAGCCGCCACGCCCACACGGTCAAGACCGACGCGTTGCCCAGGGCCACGCGCGGACCGGCCGCAACGATTACTCCGGAAGCACGATCGGGCCGTCGCCGTGCATGTTCCAGGGCTGGCCATCGGGGCTCACCGCGGCCGCGGCCTGATACATGAAGAAGATCCCAAAGCCCATCGCGATGATCGAGAGGGCCAGCAGCCCGTCGATGACGCCCAGGCTCGGTCCGCGGGACGAACGCCCGCCGGGCATCTGCATTCCGTACTGACTCATGCGTGTGCTCCCAGGTGCGTGCGTTGATTAGCGACGGATGTCCGACACGACGATGTCGCCGCGGCGCGGGGTCAGACCCAGGCCGAGCGTGTCGACGACGCCCTCGGCGAACTGCAGGTCGGCGTTCTGGACATTGAAGTGGCCCACCAGGCGACGGTTGCCGCCCTCGTTACGGATGATGAACAGCCGCTTGCCGCGGGCCAGGCCGTCCTGCGAGCCGAGGTCGACGCGGGCCAGCGTGGCGCCCGACGAGTCCTGCTCGGTCTCCATGATCTGGCCGGTCACGAATGTGGTCACGTCCGAACCACCGGCGAGGGCATCGCCCTGGCCGCCCTCGTCGTTCTCGAGGCGGGCGATCTGCTCACGCAGGCCGTTCACGGTTGCGGTCAGCGACTGGTTGCTGCTCTGCAGGTCGGCGATGCGATCGAGCAGATCGATCTCGTTCTGACGCAGGGCAAGCTCGGTGTTGCGCAGCTCGCTCACCTCGGCGGCGAAGCGATCGCTCAGCTCGGTCAGCATGCGCGTCGTCTCGTTGAGCTGCGAAATCTGGTTCTGCAGCGTGGTGACCTGCTGGTTGGCGGTCAGCTTGTCGCGGCGCAGCTCGCCCACCTCGCCACGAAGTCGAAGGAGCTCAGACTCACTGGCGCTGATCTGCTGACGCAGGGAGTCCTGCTCGCGGCGGAGGCGGTCGGCCTCGGCCTGGGCGCTCGCGGCGGCTTCTTGCTCGCGGGCCTGCAGGGCCTCGTTGGCCGCCTGCAGGCGGTCATAGTCCTCAAGCACGCCGCGATTGTTGATCGCGAACGAGATGGTGAGCGTGGACAGCGCGATGCCCGCAACCGCGGCCGCGAGTACGAGGAACTTCGTGAGAGTGTGCATCGTTTGAAAACCCGTGTTCTGGCCGTTCGGAGGCCCGTGTGATGGCCGATCGTGCTCGCCCGCTACGTTCGTTCTCTTTCAACCGTTTCTGGTGGCCAGAGCCAATCAGAAACCCGCTCCGTCCGTCGTCTCCAACCCCAACCCTCGATTCCGATCGGGCCGGAGGCCAGCCTGCTGCTTGCCGCATGCCCCCAGCAAGACCGCTCGAGCGAGCGGACACCATACCCACCAGCAACGCCGAGGGTGAGCGTCGATACGCCCGCAAGGCCCGGCTGGTTGCCTTGGCAACGCCCTGACGGCCCAGCGACGCGGTCTCGACGGGTGCCGCGGCCCCGGCGTCAAACCACTGCGGTTCGCCCGGAGAGGGCACAGGTTATCACGGTCGTGTCAGCCGGACAACAGCCGCCGCGGCATGAACCCGAACGGACGGGTCTGGATCGGCAAGCAACGGGCGGATGCTGTCGAGGTGCTGCGTCTTGCCAATCTCGCCCAGAGCAATTGCTGACAAACCCCGAATCGAGGCCCTCGGGTCGTCGAGGTACGCCAGGGCGATCGTGTCACCTTGCGTCTTGCCAAGCTGAGCCAAGGCGTATACGGCGGACAACCTGACCTCGGGCGGCAGCATGTTGCCGCCATCATCAAGCCGAGCGGTAAGGAATGCGAGCTGCGTCTCGGAGGCGTGGTCGCCCACCTCTCCGAGGATTCGAGCCGCCAGGGCCGTGGCTTCGAGTTCCTGGGCGCTCGCGGGATAGAGAGCCGCCCGGATGGGCTGGACCTGCTCGCTGTCGCCCAGCTTCACCATGGCCTCGCTCATCTGCAGACTCATCAGGCGGACCTGACCATCGGGTGCGAGCGGCATCGGGCGCGACGCGGCATCGCGCAGCAGGGGCACGGCCGATCGATTCCCGAGTTCTCCAAGAACGAAGGCCGCCTGGGCCCGCAGCCGGGGCTCCTCGGTCTGCATCAGCGCTCGCACGATCTCCTGCGAGCCGCTGTCATCGCCGTTTGCAGCAAGCGCATAGGCCGCATTGAGTCGTACAAATGGCGAGCGGTCCCGCAGCAGCGGCTTGGCTTGCTCAGCAAGGTCGGCTCGACCCGTCTCGGCGATGCCGCCCAGCGCGACGGCCCGTACGCCAGGGCTCTGGTCGCTCAGTCCTTGCTCGAGCCACGTGGCCGCGCGACCTGGCGCCTCGAGCAAGGCCTCGATCGCATTCCCACGGATGACCGGATCGGCGTGTCGCGCGAGACCTTCCAACTGCTCGATGGCGCCCTCGCGTGCTTGTGAGAGCTCAATGGCGCCCGGCGTTGGTCCCGCGTCAACCGGGCCACCCGATCCGCCACCAGCGCATCCGGCCAACATCGCAGTCGAACAGACCGCCACACACACGATCACGGTCCTGGTCCGCACCATCACCCACACCGTCCCTTCCTGCCCGCCGCTCACGGCTGCCGAGATACTCCGACCCACGAACTCGAAGGTACGAGTCCGGGCGATCCATGTTCGTAAATGGGTTATCGGCTCAGCCCACGCGCCGGCCCGACGCGACGCCCCGCACGAGCACCAGAAGGCCCGCGAGGAACAGCAGCCACGGCGTCAGAAACCCAACCGCTGAGAACGGCGTCGCCCGCGTCGTTCGCCCGGGCACCTCACCGAAGACCACCTGCGGCGTCCGCGTCGCGAAGGCCTTGCCCGCGGTCGAGATCGAGTGGCTGCCCGGACCCTCGGGCATTGTTGCCTCGCTCAACGCGATCTTGCCGCGAGAGTCGATGATCGTCGAGATGCCGGTGTTCGCCGCCCGCACGATGGGGACGCCGTTCTCGAGCGCCCGCCACCGCGCGAGCTTCAGGTGCATGGCTCGGCCGGAATCGCTCGTGGAGAACCAGCCGTCGTTGGTCAGGTTCACGAGGGCATCGACGCGGTCGCCGTTGCCGCGTGCCAGCCGACGGCTCACGCCGGCGTACGCAACCTCGAAGCAGATGGGCGTGCCGACACGCAGCGGCCCCGACTGCGTCGGTACGTCGAACCAGACGGGCTTCTTGCCGGCATCCAGGTCGAACCGCATACCGCCCGCGCCGATCAAAAGAAGCTTCTCTTCGAGCCAATCCCACCGCGAGACCAGCGGCAAGACCTCGCCGAAGATCGTAAGCTTGAGCTTGTCGTACCGGGCCGCTTCGAGCCCACCACCCACAAGCAGGTGCGCGCTGTTGTACAGCCCGTCGTAGTCTTGCAGAACCTCACCCTCGGCGGTGGCCGAGATCCGCAGCCCGTCCATGCCGGTGGCGCCGATGATCATCGGCATGCCGATCGCCTCGTGCAGCTCGAGCGCCTCGTCGGCAAAGTACGTCGCGTCGATGCGATCGCGCTCGGGTAAGTCGACGAGGTAGACAAGACCGAATCGGCGCATCTCGATGAGCGCCTGGGGGCTGATGGGTGGACCGGGAAGCATCGTCTCGGGCCAGACCACAAAGTCCGCGTTGCCGCGCGCCGACGTGGTCATGGCCGCGAACTCATCGAACAGCCGCACCTGGTCTTCCATCGACCAGGCCATGCGGTTGTCCTGCGGCACGTTGGTCTGCACGATGGCGACCCGCGCGCCGGTGGGCTGGCCGGGCTTCGGCGCAAGAAAACCGAGACCGAGCAGCACGAGCAGCGGCGAAGCCGCCAGGGTTGCCATGCGAGGCAGATCATCGCGCGAACGCGCGAGCAACGTCAGCGCCGCCGCGGTAAGCGCGACGGCAAACCCGACGCCATACGCCCCGACCCACGCACCACCGACCGAGATCATCGGCGCGTCGATGAGCGGATGGCCCGCGAGCAACCACGCGTACCCACCGAAGAGAACGCTCCCTCGGAACACCTCGACGAATGACCACGTGATCGCGAGCAGGAACGCCGTGAGGACTGGCCCGCCGCGCCCGCGCACGGCGATGGCCGCGAGCAGGACGAAGACACCAGCCCACGAGCCCTGCAACAGCATGCCCGGGAAGAAGCCAACCGGCGAGACCTTGAACATCCACGCGTGCGTGATGACCCACAACGGAAGCGACCCGACCCAGGCGCCGGCGGCTGTCCGCCAGATAGCTCGGCGGCCTGCTTTGCTTACGAAGATCGCGATCGCCATCAATGGCGCCGGAGCGACGAGTGCAAACGGCCACCACGCCAGTGGCTCGCTGGCGAGCAGGCCCAAGATGGCGTACGAGAAACCTGCGGCGCCCCCGAAGAGCGCCCAGTGCAGGCCCTTAGTCGGGCGCACGAGGGCGGCGCTGCGGGCCTGGGCGGTCACAGGCCGGCGTAGTCGATCAGGCGTGCGAGTTCGTTGCGAAGCTCGGCCCGGTGCACGATCTTGTCGATCAGCCCGTGATCGAGGCAGAACTCCGAACGCTGGAAGCCCTCGGGCAGCTCCTGGCGGATGGTCTGGCGGATGACGCGCGGGCCCGCGAAGCCGATGAGCGCGCCCGGCTCGGCGATGATCACGTCACCCAGCATCGCGAACGAAGCCGTCACCCCACCGGTCGTCGGGTCGGCCAGCACGCTGATGAACAGCCCGCCGGCCTTGTCGTGGCGCGCCAGCGCGGCGCTGCTCTTGGCCATCTGCATCAGGCTCAGCGTGCTCTCCTGCATGCGCGCGCCGCCCGAGCAGCTGACAACGATGATCGGCAGCTTGCGCTCGGTCGCCAATTCGATCGAACGCGTGACGGTCTCGCCCACGACGCTGCCCATCGAACCCATCATGAACCCGAGATCGAGCGAGCACAGGACCGCCTGGCGACCCTTGATGAAGCCAACGCCCGCGACGA
This sequence comes from Phycisphaerales bacterium, assembly GCA_965227775.1. Lineage (GTDB taxonomy): Bacteria > Planctomycetota > Phycisphaerae > Phycisphaerales > UBA1924 > JAHCJI01. The sequence continues at coordinate 1,855,057 of OZ245777.1, read as the reverse complement.
CGGCGTCATGCCGGCCCGTGCGCTTCTGCTCGGCCGCTAGGCGACCGGCGTAGGGCTTGAGGTCCTCGAACTTCAGCGGGTCCCTCGGGCGCAGGTCTTCGAACATGGCCTCGAAGCTGCCCTGGTCGGCAAGCTGGGAGATGCGCTCGCCGGCCTGGATTCGGTAGTGGTGCCCGCACTCGGGGCAGACGTGGAGATTCGCCTCCATCTGCTTGCGGTAGATCAGTTGCTCGCACCCTGGGCAGCGCAGCCACAGGCCCTCGGGAACCTGGCTGCGCCGCTCGGGCCGGAGGTCCGACCAGGTGCGCGGCGACTTGGTGGTCGTGGCTGTCGTCGATGCCATGGACCGATTGTTGGCCATCGGGGCTCTAAGGATTCAGTTTTTGTTCTCGGACGTGGCCGGGGCCGGTCGCGGCAGCGACGCCCTACACGGCCCGTGCGGGCACGATCTCGTCGCGACGCACCCGCAGTGCGGCCAGCTTCGGGCCGGCAGCGGTGGCATCCCAGCCGTCGGCCATGTCGCGGCCCTCGAAGCGGTTCAGCAGCACGTGGAAGGCCATTGGGCGCACGACCACCGCGACGTTCTTGCCCTTGCCGTTGAGCTTATCGAGGCCCTTGGCCAGCGCGTTGAGCAACCGGACCTCGGCGTCGGCAAATGACTCGCCCTCGGGCGCGACGACCGACGTGGGGTCTTCCTTCCACTGCTTGAAGGCGCCAGGGAAGCGATCCTCGAGTTGCTCCATCCGCTGGCCTTCCCACAGGCCCAGGTCGATCTCACGCAGGTCGTCGATGGTGCGGACCTTGCGGTCGATCAGCTTGCCGATGTGGTGGGCCGTCTGGCTCGATGCCTCATCGGGGCTGGTCAGGATGCCGGTGATAGCAGCCAGATCGTGGTCGCGCAGCGCGGCCGTCAGCTCTTCTCCCCAGGCCTTGCAGGCGGGCAGGTCGCAGTCTCCGCCCAGGCGGCCGTTCTCATCCCACTCGGTCCGAGAGCACCGCACCAACAGCAGATTCAATTCCGAAGGCGTAGCCATGCATTCCTCGCATAGCCGGCGGCGGTGGCGGGCACAAACCCGTTCGCGTCGTCGGCGGGTCCCGGTCGCAACCCCGAGAACCCGAACTGTACCGGGTCGATACGCCCGGCTCAGACCAAAAGCATCGCATTCCTGACGAATCCTGATCGCCGAATGCGAGCCCTACGACCGGATAACCGCTGGCGGCGCCGGTTTGATCGCTACGGCTTGCCCGTTTCGCCGCGCATCTGGGTAATGACCGACGCGCGATCTTGCGGGGAAACCCTGAACACCGCCGAAGCTGCGGCGAGCACGTCGGCACCGGCCTCAGTCAATGCGGGCGCCTGCTTCGGGCCCACGCCCCCGTCGACCTCGATTCGGATGTCGGGCGCGAGCTTTCTGACGTGGCGGATCTTGTCCAAAGCGGCCGGATCGAATGCCTGGCCCGCGAAGCCCGCCCGGATGGCCATGACCAGCACCAGGTCGCAGTGCGGCAGCAGGTCATCGGCCTTCTCGATGGGCGTCGGACCGTCGATCGCGATGCCGACGGACATGCCGAGGGAGCGGGCTCTATCGAAGAGGGCCCGAGCATCGCGGCCGTCCAGTGCCTCGATGTGGAAGGTCAGGTGGCCGGCACCGGCCTTGGCGAATGGCTCGGCGAACAGGTCGGGCCGCTCGATCATGAGGTGGACGTCGAAGAACGCGTCGGGCAGGTCTGCCTTCAGCGAGGCGAGCATGTCAACACCCAGGGCGAGGTTCGGCACCAGGTGGCCGTCCATGACGTCGTAGTGCAGGAGGTCGCCGCCGGCGTCCAACGCGCAGCGGCATTCATCACCCAGACGCGCGTAATCGGCCGCGAGGATCGAAGGGGCGATGAGTGGCAGGTGCGGGGGCTGGGTGATTGGGTTCACAGTGGCGGTCATGTTCTGGGTTGTGCTGTGGGCGTCGCTCTGGGCGTGGGTCGGCATGAAGGGATCGTAAACCGCCCGCGGGGCTCTACCATCGGCCGGCCCGCGAGAAATGGGCCGACTCGTGCATTGACGAAGAGAGGACGACTCGCGCGATGACCACTTCGCCGCCCGCTGATACCACGCTCGAAGACATCGCCCCCGCCGTCGAGAAGGCCGGCCAGGGGCACCTGCTGGCATTCGTTGGTGAGTTGGAACACGATGCCAAGGCGGCGTTTGCGCGCCAGCTTTCCGCGGTCGATTGGGACTCGCTACCGGGCGTGATCGAGCGGTATCGGCAGCCTGGTGCCGCCGAGACCTTCGGCAGCATGGAGCCGCCCGTGGTGTGCTGTGCGACCGGTACGGCGGGATATCACGCGATCGACGGCGACGCAGCTCGGGCGGCTGGGCTCGCGCTCATCAAGGCCGGCAAGGTTGCGGCGCTCACGGTCGCGGGCGGCCAGGGCACGCGGCTGGGGTTTGATGGGCCCAAGGGCACGCTGCCGATCGGGCCGGCCAGCGGGCGGACCTTGTTCGATGTGTTTGCCGACCAGATCCGGGCGGCGGGCGACTGGGCGGGGCGGTCGATTCCTTGGCTGATCATGACCAGCCCGCAGAACCACGCGCAGACGCTGGACTTCTTCGAGGCGCACGACTGGCTGGGGCTCGACCGCGAGCAGCTGCGCTTCTTCGAGCAGGGCGTCATGCCGAGTTTTTGCTCGAAGACTGGGCGACTGCTGCTCGGGGAGCGAGGAGCGCTCGCGACCAACCCCGATGGACACGGGGGCGTCGTGCGAGCGCTGTCGAGGTCAGGTGAGCTCGATCTGCTCGAACGCGATGGTATAGAACAGCTCAGCTACTTCCAGGTGGACAACCCGCTGGTAACGCCAATCGATCCGGTGTTCTTGGGTGCGCACTCTGGCGCGGGCGGCGCGCCGAGTTCGGGTGAGTTCTCAAGCAAGATGGTGGCCAAAGCGAGCGCTTCGGAGAAGGTGGGCGTGTTCGCGGTGTGCGATGGCAAGACACGCGTCGTCGAGTACTCCGACCTGCCTGATGAGTTGGCGAGCGCAACGAACGAAAGTGGCAAGCTCCGGTTCGAGGCGGGATCGATCGCGATCCACGCGGCTTCGGTTGCGTTCTTGCGTGCCATAGACGACGCGGGCGAGGGCGCGCTGCCGTTCCACCGAGCCTTTAAGAAAGTGCCGCACGTTGACTTAGACTCGGGTCAGCGCGTCGAGCCCAGCGAGCCGAACGCGGTAAAGCTCGAGCGGTTCGTGTTCGACGCGATCCCGGTGGCGCGCGAGTCGATGGTGATGCGCGTCGAGCGGGCGGATGAATTTGCGCCCACGAAGAACCCGACCGGGGTCGACAGCGTGGAGAGCGCGCGACACATGCAGACCGCGCGGGCCGAAGCGTGGCTGCGTGCACGCGGGCACAGCGTGCCGGCGGGCTGCACGCTGGAACTCTCCGGCGCCGCAGCGTGGGCGGAGGCGGCGGGGCTCACTTACGAGCCTTCGGCGTTGCCCGAACCCGGTCGGGCCATGGTGCTCTGATGGGCGGGTATCCGGGATCGATGCTCAAGCTGGCGAGCGCGCTCGCGGAACGGACGAGGTTTGAGACGCTGGCGGGCGACGTTCCGACGCTCATCGCCCACCCCAACTGGGAGGGCCGAACGCCGCTCGTCCTGTGGATGCACGGGCGAACGAGCCGCAAGGAGATCGACTCGGGGCGGTACCTGCGGCTGATCCGTGCCGGCATCGCCGTGTGCGCGATCGACCTGCCCGGGCATGGCGACCGTAGCGATGAGCGGATGCAGAGCGCTGATGGCACCGTGGACATGCTGACCGAGGCTTTGCCGGAGGTCGATCGGGTGATCGAGGCGCTGCTGCGGGGGCCGCACGCCGCGTTGTTCGATGGTGAGAAGCTCGGCGTCGGTGGCATTTCAGCGGGTGGCATGGTGACCCTGCGGCGGCTGTGCGAGCCGCACGGATTCTCGTGCGCAGCGGTCGAGGCCACGACCGGCTGGCTCGAGGGGCTGTACTTCCCCACCGCTGGTGGCCCAAGCCGCTGGCCCGTAGACCACGCCCGCGAGGCGGTCGAGGCGATCGACCCAATGGCGCACCTGGACGGCTTCGAGCCCGTGCCGCTGCTGGCACTGCATAGCGAGGCGGACGAGCTGGTGCCGTTCTCCGTTCAACAGCGATTCATCGAGCGGCTGCGAGAGCACTATGGCGCCCGAGGCGGCGATCCGGCGGCGATCGAGCTGAAGACGTGGCCCAAGACCGGCGCACCGCAGGAACACCTGGGCTTCGGGCGATTCTCGAACGAGGCCAAGAACCTACAGGTCGAGTTCTTCAAGAAGCACCTGATGGACGCCGGTGCATGAAGCTCAACCCCTTCCATGGCCTGCCCAACCCCAAGGAGGTGTGGGCGTGGGGCATGTTCGACTTTGCCAACCAGAGCTTCACGCTGCTGATCATCACGCTGCTGTTCGGCGTGTACGTCACGCGGGTGGTCGTGCCGCAGCCGGCCCTGGATGAGGCGGTGGCTGCGCAGGTCGAGTTGATCCACGACAACGAGCTCGAGAAGGAAGACGCGCCACGGAAGGTGCAGGACGCGTACGACCGCGTGCAAGCTGCCGAGGCGAGCGGCAAGCTGGCCTGGTCGCTCATGCAGGGGACGTCGCTGTTGATCGTGGTGGCCGTCAGCCCGTTCATTGGCGCATGGGGCGACATCCGCGGCAGGCGAAAACTCATCCTGATGACCACGGGCGTGGCCTGCGGCGTGCTGACGTGCATGCTAGGCTTCGTCGGGCCGGGCATGGTCATCCTGGCTGCGGCGCTCTACATACCGGCAAACATTTGCTACCAGGTCGGCGAGAACTTCCTGGCGTCATTCCTGCCCGACGTTTCGACTCGGCGGACGATCGGGCGGATCAGCGCGATCGGCTGGACGATGGGCTACCTGGGCGCGCTTGCACTTCTGATTATCGTGTTCGGCATGATGCTGGGATTCGGGCTGCGAGACGTTTCACAGTGGCGCGTGTTCTTCGTCTTCGCGGGCGTGTGGTTCCTCCTGGGGATCATCGCGCCGGGGTTGATCTTGAAGAAGGATCGGCGGCCAGCGATCGAGGCGGTCGATCCTCTGCGGGAAGCCGTTAGGCGAGTGCGCAAGACGCTCGCGGGGGCGGGCGAGTTTGGGGAGTTGCGCCGCTTCCTCGTCGCGTTCCTGGTGTACGGATTTGGCGTGCAGACGTTCATTGCGTTTGCGGCGATCATCGCGCGTGACTTCAACTTCACAGACGTGCTCCTGGTAGCATTTACGGCGCAGCTCACCGTAACGGCCGGCATCGCGGCGGTCATCACGAGCACGTTCCAGGATCGGATCGGCGCGAAGGCGACCGTGCTGGTGTACCTCACAGTGTGGGTCGTCAGCTGCCTGGCGATGGTGGCGATGAGCATCATCTGGCCGCACGGCGGGCCGCAGTGGCCCGTGTGGGTGGTGGGCAATGGGCTGGGTTTCGGGCTGGGCGGGATCGGCACGGCTTCGCGGTCGATGGTCGGTCGGCTGACGCCCGCGCATCGCACGGCGGAGTTCTTCGGGCTCTGGGGCATGGTGTACAAGTTCGCCGGAGCAGTGGGCGTGCTGGGGTTCGGCATCGTGGCTCGGTTCGCAGGTGAGACTGCGTCTCTGTTGCTATTGACCGGCTTCTTCGCCGGTGGTCTGCTGCTCACACTCCGCGTGCACGAAACCCGCGGCGTGCGGCAGGCCCGCAAGGCCGAACGCAGCTTCGCGGTCGAATCGGGTGGTGCACCTGAACCTGGCTAGCGAGCGAATTATCAGGGGTAGTCGGGAAAACGCCTTTCTCCGCGCACCCGACGTCCTGCTATGCTGGCGGCATGAACACATCCCTGCTCTCTTCCGCCCGCCGTGTGCTGGCGGTCGGCCTGATGCTCGTGGGCGGTGCGGCATTGGCCCAGCCCACCCAGCAATTGACAAGTGATTCTCCCCTCGCCGATCGGCCAAACGGGCCGCGGCACGCTGAGCCCGTGCGATTCGCGCTTGTCGGCGGCACCGTCCACCCCAAGGCGGGCGAAGAGCCCTTCGAGGGCACGGTGTACATCGAGCACGGGCGCATCACGCTCGTCGATCGCCAGAGCGGAGAGCCGCCGGCGGGGTTCGCGATCGTCGACGCGAGTGGGTTGCACTTGTACCCCGCGTTTGTCGAGGCGTACTACGAGGTCGACGCCCCATCGCCCGGTGAGCCGGGATCGCCCGGCGTGCACTGGAGTGGGCTCGTCACGCCGCAGCGCTCGGCGCTCGATGCGACGTGGATCGACTCGGGTGCGCGTTCCAGCCTGCGGAAGCTGGGATTCGGCGCCGTAGGCATCGCGCCTGGCAGCGGCATCCTGCGAGGCTCGAACGCCGTGATCTCGCTCGGCGAGCCCTCGGACGACGCGAGTGGGTATCGGCCGCTGGTGCTCAACAACTCGGTCGGCCAGGTTGTCGCGTTCGAGAGCAGTGGTTGGGGCAGTCGCGCGTACCCGACGAGCCAGATGGGCTCGATCGCGCTCGTTCGCCAGACGATGCTCGATGCGCAGTGGCAGGCAACGCAAGACGACGCTCCGAAGAACGCGTTGACGCCGCTCGAAGACGGCGAGGTCGCGCTGTGGTTCGACGTGCCAACCGAGCTCGTGGCGCTCCGCGGCATCTCGATGGCACGCGAGTTCGATCGCTCGGCGGTAATCGTCGGCAGCGGCAGCGAGTGTAAGCGGCTCGATGCGTTTGCTCGCGCGGCCGAGGACGGTGGATTGACCCTCGTCGTACCGCTGCGGTTCCCGAAGGCTCCAAACGTGAAGTCCATCGCGGATACCGAAGCGATCGACCTCAACACGCTGATGGAGTGGGAGCAGGCGCCAACGAACGCACGGCGGTTGCAGGATGCCGGCTTTGACATCGTGCTGACGAGCAGCAAGATCCCCAATGGCATCGGTGGTCGGGGCGGATTCCACAAGTTGCTGCGCAAGGCCATCGAGATGGGGCTCAGCGAGGACGACGCGCTCGCGGCGCTCACGACGCGGCCGGCGGAGTTGCTCGGCGTGGCGGATGAGGTCGGCCAGATCGCACCCGATATGCTCGGCAACGTGATCGTGGCGACCGGGCCGATCTTCGAGGCGGACACGAAGATCCTCGACCTGTGGCTCGAGGGACGCCGCCACCAGATCAATCTGCCCAAGCTCGACACGCTCGAGGGCACGTGGGAACTCACGCTCGCCGGGCGCTTCCGGCTTGACCTGACCGTCGACGGCAAGGGCAAGGGCACGATCACCGATCCCGGGGCCGAGATAGCCGAGGGTGAGGATCAGCCCAGCACGAAGGCCGTGCTCGATCGCACCGCCAACACGCTCACGGTTCTGTTCGACCACGAGCCCTTCGGGATGGAAGGCGTGTTCACGCTGACCGGCACGGTGCACGGAGATGAGATCATCGGCGCGGGCGCGCGGCCGGATGGCCGGCCGTTCGAGTTCACCGGCTTGCGCCTCGCGACCGAAGACAGCGACGAGGCCGACGACGAGGAGAAGCAAGAAGACGACACCGAACTACCACCGGAAGACCTGGGCGGATATCCGTTTGGCGCGTACTCGGTCGCCCAGATTCCCGAGCAGGACGAGGTGATCATCACGAACGCAACCATCTGGACGGTCAGCGATCGTGGCAACATCGATCGCGGGTGGATCGCGATCAACGATGGCGAGATCGTTGCGATCGGCGAGGGCGATGCGCCCAGCCGCCGCGACGCGACCGTAATCGATGCGCAGGGCAAGCACGTGACGCCCGGTCTGATCGACGCCCACAGCCACACGGGCACGTGGAGCGCCGGCACCAACGAGAGCGGCCAGGCCGTGACCGCCGAGGTGCGTATGGGCGACACGACCGATCCCAACCCGGTGAACTGGTACCGCCAGCTCGCCGGCGGCGTGACGACCGTGAACACGCTGCACGGATCGGCCAACCCGATCGGTGGGCAGAACGTGATCCAGAAGGTCCGCTGGGGCGCGGTGCACCCTACCGACATGCACTTCGAGGGCGCCAAGCCCGGCATCAAGTTCGCGCTGGGTGAGAACGTGAAGCAGAGCAATTGGGGCAGCACCTTCACCGGTCGCTACCCACAGACGCGCATGGGCGTCGAGACGCTCATTCGCGACCGGTTCGTCGCGGCTCGGGAGTACGCGGCAAACGGCATGAAGACCGAGAGCGGCCGCACAGATACGGAGCTCGAAGCACTCGCGGAGATTCTCGCGGGAGAGCGGCTCATTCACTGCCACAGCTATCGGCAGGACGAGATCCTGATGCTGTGCCGCGTGGCCGAGGAGTTTGGCTTCAAGATCGGTACGTTCCAGCACGGACTGGAGTGCTACAAGGTGGCCGAGGCGGTGCGGGAGCACTCGATCGGCGCGAGCCTGTTCAGCGACTGGTGGGCCTATAAGGTTGAGGTGCAGGACGCGATCCCGTATGCGGGGCCAATCTTGCACGAGGCGGGCGTCAACGTCAGCTTTAACAGCGACAGCGACGAGCTCGCCCGGCGCATGAACGTGGAGGCGGCGAAGGCCGTGAAGTACGGCGGGCTCTCGCCCGAGGAAGCCATCAAGTTCGTCACGATCAACCCTGCGATCCAGCTGGCCATCGACGACCGCGTGGGCTCGCTCGAGCCCGGCAAAGACGCCGACCTGGTGATCTGGAGCGGCGACCCGCTCTCGACGATGAGCCGCGCCGAGCGTGTCTACATCGACGGGCGCGAGTACTTCAGCATCGAGCAGGACAAGGCCCACCGGGATCGGATCGCGAGCGAGCGCGAGCGGCTGATCCAGAAGCTCATGCGCGAGCAGGCCAAGTTGCCCGAGAAGGAAGACGAGCCGGAGCCAGAGAATGTAGCCGACGAAGCCGAAGACGAGGAAGACCCCGGCCGCCGTGGTGTGTACGCGTGGTTCTACGGGCACGATGGACGGGGCGGCGCCGGCGCCAGCCTGTGCGGCGCGTGCGGCGTGATTCCTGCCGAGTACTTCGAGATGATGGAACGGGAGGCCCGCTGATGCGCACGGCTATTGCAACGCTCACGATCCTTGCGCTGGCGGCCGCCGGCATGGCCCAAGACCTGACGCCCCGCGGCGAGGTGCCCGACCACCCCATCGCCATCACGGGCGCCACCATCCACACGATGGTCGAGGGCGAATCGCCCATCGAGGACGGCTGGGTCATGTTCGAGGACGGCCGGATCACGGGCGTCGGATCGGGTGAGCGCATGTTCATCGCGACGACGCGGATCATCGACGGCACGGGCATGCACGTGTACCCGGGCATGATCGCCGCGATCACGCGACTTGGGCTCACCGAGATCGGCTCGGTGCGGGCTATGCGCGACTACAACGAGGTTGGGAGCGTGAAGCCCGAGGTGCGAGCCGTCGTGGCGGTCAATCCGGACTCGACGCTGCTACCCGTGGCACGGAGCAACGGCATCCTGCTCGCAGGCACGTTCCCGACCGGCGGGCTGGTGAGCGGGCAGGCCGGCGTCATCAAGCTCGACGGCTGGACGTACGAAGATATGACCGCCAATGCCAACGCGGGCATCATCCTGAACTGGCCGAGCGTTCGAGATGGGCATCGGCCGTTCGGGGGTGGGCAGACGCTCTCGACCGACGACGTGCGCGAGCGGATCGGTCGCATCGATGCGCTCTTCGACACCGCCGAGGCCTACCGCGATGCGCGCGCTGCCGACCCGGCAACGCCGGTCGACCTGCGGATGGAGGCGATGCAGAGCCTGCTGGCCAGCGCCGATGACCAGAAGCCGGTGATCATCAACGCGCAAAGCGTGGAGCGCATCCAGTCGGCGGTGACGTGGGCTGCCGGTCGCGGGCTCAAGGTCATCATCCAGGGCGGTCGCGATGCGCCGCTGCTGGCCGAGCTGCTCAAGAAGCACGACGTGGCGGTGATCGTCGAGGGTGTGCATAACTTCCCCAGGCGCGGCGATGCGGACTACGACGAGGCGTTCACACTGCCCGCCCGCCTCGATGCGGCGGGCGTGCGGTGGTGCCTGGCGCCGGGCAACGTGGACGAAAACGTGCGCAACCTGCCCTACGAGGCGGCAATGGCCGTGGCCTACGGCCGAGACATGGGCTTCGACGAGGCCGACGCGATGGCGTCCATCACCCGCGACGCGGCGCAGATCATGGGCATCGGTGACAACTACGGCACCATCGAGGCCGGCAAGAGCGCCACGCTGCTATTGACCGACGGGACGCCGCTGGAGATGACCACCTCTATCGAAGCGGCATTCATCGATGGTGCCCGCGTCGACCTGAGCAACAAGCAGACCGTGCTCCGCGATCGGTATCGCGAGAAGTACCGGCGTCAGGGCATCATCGAGGAAGACGGCAGTTGAGCGTGCTCAGCCGGGCGCGAGCACGAAATCGTTGCTGGCAACCACTTCTTCGCCATCGGCCATCGTGGCGCGGTAGACAACTCGGATGGTGAGCCGGCCGGCGAAGCTGCGATAGGCGACGCCGCCCTCTTGGCGGGCGGCCTCGAGTTCGCTGAGGGCGAGGGGCAGCCACTCGGGCATCGCCGACTGCGGAACCTCGAGCACGTAGGTGCGGGTCACATTGTCGTAGTGGCTGCGGTTGGTGGCCAGGTCGTTGAGGTTGATCTCTTGCCATGCGACCGGGTTGATCCGCTCGCCGTCGATCGCGCCGTCGGCTATGAGTTGCACCTGCACGCGCCCGAGGCCCTTGACCTGGTCTTCCCACGCATCGAGGAACAGGAAGTGGACGCGAAGTCGCCAGTCTCCATCACGTGACTCGGCCGCACGCGTGAGCGGGTGCACCAGCACGCGATTGGGCACGAACGGGTAATCGGGTGGGGTCTTGTTCCACAGCCCGGTCTTCCAGGGCTCTTCGGGCGTCGCGCAGCCGGGCACGCACGCCATGCAGGCGGCGACAATCGACAGGCACAACGCAAGACCCTGAGCGTTCACGCCGCAACGATACCCGCGTATGGCACACCAGGGACGGAATGAACGCGAATCGCGCACGTCGCCACCGGCCGGCCCGCTGGCTCGCTGGTGGATCCATGAGCCGGGCGTGACATTCCTGAACCATGGATCGTTCGGCGGCTGCCCGCAAGCGGTGCTCGAAACACAGGCCGCATGGCGAGGGCGGCTTGAGGGCGAGCCCGTGCGATTCTTTGCCGAAGACTTGTTCGGGCTGATCAACTGGGTGCGCGACGACGTGGCTCGGTTCGTTGGGTGCGATCGGGGTGGGCTGGTGTTCGTGCCCAACGCCACCACGGGCGTCGCGACGGCGATTCACAACCTCATCGCCAGCGGTCAGGCCGCCGAGGGCAGCGAGGTGCTGCTCACCGACCACGAGTACCCGGCCTGCGCGAACAACCTGCGGCACATGGCCGGTGCGGCGGGGCTCAAGTTCGTGACGGCGAAGCTGCCCTTCCCAGGCGCGACGCCGCAGGGGATCGTCGACGCGGTGCTGGGGGCCGTGACGGAGCGAACGAGGATCGCGCTGCTCAGCCACATCACCAGCGCGAGCGCGATGGTGCTGCCGATCGCGGAGTTGGTGCGTGAGCTCGAGGGCCGTGGCGTGCGAGTGATCGTCGATGGGGCGCACGTGCCGGGCCACATCGATCTCGACATCGACGCGCTCGCGCCCACCTACTACACGGCAAACCTGCACAAGTGGGTGTGCTCCCCCAAGGGCTCGGCCGTCTTGTGGGTGCACCCAGAGCAGCGGGCGCGGTGCCGGCCCATGATCCTCTCGAATCTCGCGAACAGCCCGATCGAAGGCCGCCCCCATCTGCACACCGAGTTCGACTACGTCGGCACCAACGACCCCACGTCGGTGCTGGCCGTGCCGGCAGCGATCCGCATCATGGCGACGATCGCGCGCGGCGAGGCCCCCCGCCGCTTCCCGGCCGAAGCGTTTGATCTCAATCCAGCCGGGCTGGACGACACGTGGCGGGACATCCGCGAGCGCAACCATGCGCTCGCGTTGCAGGGCCAGCGGCTCCTGAGCGACGCGCTCGATACCAAGCCGCCCGCCCCCGAGTCGATGACCGGGTGCATCGCGATGGTCGAGCTTCCGCCAATCGGTGCGGCCGCGTGGGAACGGCTCTCACAGCGGCCCACGCGGCACGCCGATGCGCTGCAGGATCGTCTGATTTCGCACTGGGGCGTTCAGGTACCCGTGTTGCACCCGCCGGTGCTGGAGCAGGGCCGCGTGCCACGTCGATTCGTGCGGATTTCGGCTCAGCTCTACAACCACGAGGCGCAGTATGCGTATCTGGCTCAGGCTCTGAAGGCCGAACTGGCACGCGAGCTCGAAGAGGCCCCGTATACTGATGTTGCCGCACCATGAGCACACCCGAGACGACCTGTACCGTGACGCCGAAGCTGGCCGACCTCGTCGGCTACCTCGCGTCATTGCGTGGGCGCGCCGATCTCGGCGAGCTTGCGCGTCATCTCGAGTCGCTCGACCTGAACCGGCATGACATCGCACCGGCCTGTCTGTTCGGCACGCGGGGCTACCGGCGCAACACGATCGCACGCGGGGAGTGGTACGAGTTGCTCGCGCTGTGCTGGCGGAGCGGCGACTGCACGCCCATCCATGACCACGAGGGATCGAGCTGTGCTTTCAAGGTCATCGAGGGGCAAGGCACCGAGATTCGCTACGAACCGACGGCCTGTGGCAAGGTGTGCCCGACCGGTCGCCGGATGCTCGAGCCCGGCACGGTGTGCGCCGCCGAGGACGAAGACATCCACCAGGTCGCCAACATGCAGGCCAAGGGCGTCGACCTCATCACGCTGCATATCTACTCGCCGCCCATCAAGCAGATGGGCACGTACGACTTCGCGACCGGCGAGGTGACCCAGGCCAGCCCCGGCGAGATCTGAGGCAATTGGTCGACTACGCGAGCCCGACCGCCGCGTGCAATTCCCTTAACAGGCCACCCGCCCGCGCGTGCGGAACGCTGTGGAGCACGATCGCATCCGCTTCTTCGTTAGCGCCCGGCCCCAGCACGGCGTGGGCCTCGTGCCGCACGTCCGCCGGCATGCCACGCCCAACGAGCGCGATGGTTGAGCCGGTGCCGTGGCGGCTGGCCGCGCAGGCGATCGGGCCAGCCGGCCACTCATTTGCGGTGACGAGCGTGCCCTCGCCCGCCAGTGCCGCGTGACGGACGCGGACCGGCAAGCGCGCGGCCTGGGCCATCTCGGCAGCGTCGATCGAGAGCACCCGAGCGCCGTGGCGCGAGAGCGCCGTCATCGCCGGCCAGGCGAGCGTCTCGATGCGGCGCGCCTCTGGCACGAGCGAAGGGTCGGCCGTCATCACGCCGAGCGTGTCGGTGTAGATCTCGCAGACTTGGGCGCCCAAGGCAACGGAGATCGCAACGGCGGTGGTATCGGAGCCTCCACGGCCGATGGTCGCCCGGTCGCCCGAGTCCAACTCGCCCTGGAAGCCGGCGACGACCGCGATGCGGCCCTGTTCGAGCACCGCCTCGATGCGGCTGGTGTTGATCCGGCCGATGCGGCTCCGCCCGTGCGGCCCGTCGGCCGAGATCCCTGCCTGCCGGGCGTCGAGCCCCGTGGCCACACCGCCGAGGGCCTTGATCGCGATCGCGGCAAGGGCGACGGAAACCTGCTCACCGGCGGCGAGCAACTGATCAAGCTCGCGAGCGGGCGGATTACCGTCGATCTCCATCGCGCTGCGCAGGAGAGCGTCGGTCGTGCGGCCCATGGCAGAAACAACAACGACGACCCGGTGACCGGCGCGCGCCGCATCGACGGCCCGCTGCGCGCAAAGGCGGATTCGCCCCGCGTCGGACACCGACGTGCCGCCGAACTTCTGCACGATGAGCCGGGGAGGGGTCACGCCCGAATCGTTGGACCGACGAGCGTCGTCATCGAGACGCGGCCAATTCGGCATCGATGGACCAGCCGAGAGACTCGAGCGCGGCGCACCAGCGGTCTCGCAGGGCGTTGGCACGCTCGCCGAGCACGGGGTCCTTGGCTCGCTTGCCGGCGGCGACCTCCCACCACCACGCCCGCCAGATCGGCACATCCAGATCCAAGGCAAGCTCGGCGACTTGGGTGTCGCTCAGGTCCATCAGCGGAGTCTGCACCTCGAACACACCGACGCCGTGCTCGGATGCATCGAGCGTCACCAGACGAGAGACCAGCAGGCAGCGATCGAGCTCGCGGGCCAGGTTCTCGACAGAGGGCACCTCGTCGATACCGAGCGGCTTGTCGGCGTCGAAGGCCCCGGCCTGCCAAGGGCAGGCCAACGAGGCGTAGCCGCTGGCCATCGCGTGGTGGACCGCCTCGGTCAGGTACCGCGTTCGGCGGGACCCGGATGCGAGTGCGTTTGAGGAGACGGCAGGAAAGTCCAAGCAGTCCGCTGCCTGGGACTCGGCGAGCGAGCGGATGCGGCTGGCGATGGCCTCGGCGTGGTCCGAAGCGACCGCGCCTGCCAGCACACCGCACGAGCCTGAGGAGCCCATCGCATCCTGGGTGAGGCTTAGGGCCACCATGCCGGGCAGGTCGCCGTCGCAGAGCACGAGGGTTTTCTTGGATGAGCTGGGGTGTGCCATGGGGTGATTATCGGCATGCCGGACACCTCGAGGCGGCGTTGGGGACCCCGAGTGGCTTGGCTCGCGAGGCGAAAAGGCGGGGATCCAGTATTTTTTCTGGTTTTGCTGGCTCCGTCTCGGTTCTGGGGCATGTTGTAGGTGAGTCTCTAACAAGAGAAGAGCGGGAGAAGACGATGAAGACACCGAACATGATCCTGATGCTCGCGGCTGGCGTGGCTCTCTCGGCCTCGCAGGCGGCGATGGCGCAGTACGACACGGGCGATGCGTGGCATCGCGCTAGCGACTGGGTGCCCGGCTCGGTCCCCGGAAGCACCGTGTTCAACCCCGGCCCCGGCTTCGACGGCGTTGCCGTTTGGAAGTACGAGTACGCCCAAGGCGGCGATGGCCTCAGCGGCGATAGCCCCTGGTACACCCAGGAGACCACGCTCCTGAGCTGGGACAACAACTGGTGGGGCCACGGCTTCGGCGCGTGGACCGACGGCAACGACACGAACCCGCCGATCCGCCAGGGCAAGATGACCCACAATCTCATGGACTCGAAGTACGAGACGGCTCCGGTCGTCCGCTGGATGCTCCCCTCGGGCACGCCCGAGCTGATGGTTGACATCAACGGCCAATTCGACGTCCTGTGGTCTGGCGAAGACTTCCGCGGCATTGACGTGGACGTTGAGCTCGTGATCGCTCGCGAGACCGCCACGGGCGATTTCGACGTGCTCTTCAGCGATGTGCTCAGCAAGCCTACCACGGGTGTGAGCGTTGGCGACACCGCCACTTCGATGGTGGACCTCTCCAGCGTGATGCTGAGCGAGGGTGACTCGCTGATCATCTCGGGTCGTGGCGTGGACAACTTCACGCAGACCGAGGGCCGCTGGCTGGACATCAGCGACGACCTGACCGTGACGGTTGTTCCGGTTCCGGCTCCGGCGTCGCTCGCGCTGCTCGGCCTCGGTGGCCTCGCGGCTGCCCGCCGCCGCCGCTAAGCCCTTCGAGCGACCCCGCTCCTCGGAAGGCTCAACAAACCCACCAAAAGCCCCGGGCTGGATTCGTTCAGGCCGGGGCTTTCCTTCTATGGTCGCTGCCTGGCAACGGATGATGCATTGGCCCGGCTGGACGACGTCGCAACACTGCTTGCCGATGCGACGCGCGTTGCGGTGCTCACCGGAGCGGGCGTGTCGGCCGAGAGCGGCATCGAGACATTCCGCCAGCCCCAGACGGGGCTGTGGGCACGATACGACCCGATGGAACTTGCAAGCGTGGGCGCCCTGGAACGCGACCCAGAGATGGTGACCCAGTGGTACCACTGGCGGTTCTCGAAGTGCGCCGATGCGAAGCCGAACGCCGGACACGAGGCGCTCGCGCAGCTGCAAGCGGCGAAACTCGATAGGGGCGGCGGCCTCGATGTGATTACCCAGAACATCGATGGGTTGCACCAGGCCGGCGGTGCGCGGGACGTCATCGAACTACACGGCTCGATCCTCCGCTGGCGTTGCCAAGAGACCGGGACGCTGCGCCCGATCTCGGAGGTCGATTTCTCGGCCTTTCCGCCAAGATCCGAAGCCGGCGGCGTGCTGCGGCCCGATATCGTGCTGTTCGGCGAGATGCTGCCAACGGAAGCAATCGAAGCGGCCGAACGTGCGGTGATGTCATGCGATGTGTTCCTGACCATCGGCACCAGCGCGGTGGTCTATCCCGCAGCAGGATACATCGACCTGGCGATCTCGCGTGGTGTGCCGACGGTGGAGATCAACCCAGACGCGACGCCCATGACCAGTTCGGTGACCCACGCTCTGCGCGGGCCGAGCGGGATCGTGCTGCCGGAGTTGCTGTGGCGGATGGGCAGCTAATCCGCCGCAATTTTTTCGATCGACTCAGAGATGATCCTGACCCGCCCCGCGTCATGTTCCCACAGATAGACCGTCTCACCGAGTGATGCTGGGTTGCTTTCAGACGGCAGCAAGATCAGTACGTCTCCGGTGCCGTTGCTCGCAATTGCCACGCCATCCTGCGGAAACTCCGGCCACTCGCGGCATTGGAAGGTCTCGCGAGCGATGTGACTTGCTGTCCTGGCCAACATCTTGCGGTCCGCGGCGTTGCGAAACGGATGCAGCTCCCATGAATCTCCATCTGCTTGAACAGTTCCACCGTTATCGCGCATCATTCGAGCGACAAATCGCGGCGGAAAGACCAACCCGAGTTTGTCTTCGGTGTGGCCGACTTCATCTCTAGGGACTGGGAAAGGCAATCCACCACCCCGGCCTAGTAATTCGGCGTCGGCGCCCGGAAGCCATCGATGTCGATCGAGCGGAAGTACTCGATCGTCTTCTCGAGACCTTCGCGGAGTGCGACGCTCGGCCGCCAGTCGAGCTTCTGCTTGGCGAGCGCGATGTCGGGCTGTCGTTGCTTGGGATCGTCGGCAACGGCGTCGCGGTGCACGATCTTTGAACTCGAACCGCTGATCTCGATGACCATCTCCGCGAGCTGGATGATGGTGAACTCGCCGGGGTTGCCGATGTTGACCGGGCCTGGGAAGTCGTCGGGCCCGTGCATCATGCGATAGATGCCCTCGACCAGATCATCGACATACTGGAAGCTGCGGGTCTGGCTTCCATCGCCGTAAATGGTGAGGTCTTCGCCCTGGAGCGCCTGGCGGATGAAGTTGGAGACCACGCGGCCATCGTGCGGGTGCATGCGTGGGCCGTAGGTGTTGAAGATGCGGACGACCTTGATCTTCACGCCGTTGTGGCGGTGGTAATCAAAGAACAGCGTCTCGGCGGCGCGCTTGCCCTCGTCGTAACACGCCCGCGGGCCAATCGGGTTCACCGCGCCGCGGTAGCTCTCAGGCTGCGGGTGCACCTCGGGGTCGCCGTAGACCTCGCTCGTCGATGCCTGGAGCACGGTCGCGTTGCAGCGCTTGGCCATGCCGAGCAAGTGGATGGCTCCGAGCACGCTGGTCTTCATGGTCTTGATGGGGTTGTACTGATAATGGCCCGGCGCGGCCGGGCAGGCGAGGTTATAGATCTCGTCGACCTCGAGCCACAGCGGGTGTGTGACGTCGTGGCGGATCAGCTCGAAGTTCGGTCTATCCAGCAGATGGGCGATCGTGCTCTTCTGGCTGGTAAAGAAGTTATCGACGCAGATGACATCTTGGCCCTCGTTCACGAGGCGCTCGCACAGGTGCGAGCCAACGAAGCCGGCACCGCCGGTGACGAGGATGCGACGAATGCTCAAGCGCTTGCTCCCGCGTGCGAGTGCGTCTGGCGTTGCTTCAGGTACGCCGCATAGGCCTCGATCGTTCGGACGGGCTCGTGCTGAGGCGAGAAGCCCAGGCCGCGCCGCGTCTCGCTCATGTCGGCCAGCGTGAAGTCCTGATAAAACCTGCGCACGCTCTCGGGCATCTCGAAGTACTCGGTCGCCAGCTCGGTATCGCCCAAGCCAAGCCCGCGGCGGACAGCATCGGCCAGATCATTGAACGTCGTGGGCTTACCGCTGCCCAGGTTGTACACACCCGGCGTGGGACTCTTGTAATCGCCAAGACCGAGGCCCGCGAGCACGCAGTCGACGACGTCATCCACGTAGACCTGGTCTCGCGCCTGGTCGCCGGGAGTGAACAGCCGCGGCGCCGTGCCGGCGAGCATCTGCCGGGCGAGTTTGTACGCCATCGATGCCATCGGGCCCTTGCTCGATTCGCCAGGGCCGAACACATTGAAGAACCGCAGGCCGACGATATGGGCGTGCGAATCGCGCGCCTGCACACGTCGGTGTGTGTTCTCCATCACCCACTTGCTGAAGCCGTAGATGTTGTCGGGCTTGCCGGCGGCCTGAAGCGGGAAGGCAACGTGCTCGGCTGCCTGGGGCGGCGTGCCGTACGTCGCGGCGCTGCTGGCGTACACCAGCCGGTGGCCCGTATCAAGGACCGACTCGAGCAGCCCGTCCCACGCCGGGCCGGCGTTTTCGTCGAGCATCTGAGCCTGGTCTTCGACCGTGGTATCGGTAATGGCGGCCATGTGCACGATGCCGACCGGCCTGTTACCCAACAGCGTGTGCAGGTACGTCCAGTCCTGGGCGATCACCTCGCACGAGACTGCCCCGAGGTCGTGCCGCTCATAGGCCTCGATGAGGTTGTGGAACGAACCCACGCGGAAGTCGTCGATGCAAATGACGTGTGCGTCGGGTCGGATCTTGGAGATCGCCGCGCAGCAGTTCGAGCCGACGAAGCCGGCGCCGCCGGTCACGATGTATGAGGTTGGCTCGCTCATGAGGCCAAGGGTAGGTCGGCACCACTGCTGATTCGGGCTATTGCGGCTCTTTGGGGATGTGCAGCACCTGGCCAGGACGGATGCCCCGGATCGACGTGAGCCCCAGCCGCTCACGGTTGAACGCGTAGATGAACTGGGCGTGCCGCGTTGTCTGGTAGTGCATGCGAGAGATGCCGCCAAGCGTGTCGCCACCCTGCACGACGTACTCGGTGTAGTCGGTGGGCGGCGGCTCGGCTGGTGGCGGATCTGCCGGGTTGCCGTCGGCATCCACCACTACGCCCTGGATGTTGTCCGGGTCGACCGGGATACGCCAGACCTGCCCCGCTGTGAGGCGGCGTGGATCCTTGTATGGATTGGCCTGTGCGATGATGGGTGCCTTGGACTTGTCTCCGTAGAAGCGGCTCGCGATGTCGCCCAGGTTGCGATCGCTTGGCTTGGTCGTGTACAACTCGAACAGCGGAGGAAGCACGCCGAGCCCGCCCCCATCGTGCACGATGGGGTCGATGATGCCGGGCGCTGGGTCGGCGATGACTTCTGGCAACTCGGGCTCGATCGGGGCCGCATCGACGAGCGCTGGCGGCTCATCAGCATCACTACCCGCCAGGTCGGGCTCTTGCGGCTCATCGGCGGTGCTCGCCATGACCACCGGCGCTTCGCGGTGCACAGGCCAGAGCCAGTACACGGCGTTCCAAAGACCGGCCAATGCCAACAGGCCGATGGCGGTCTGCCGGAACGTGCCCTGGTTGGAGCCGGTGCCTTCGGCCATCTAGTCAGTCATCGGCTTGTCCGGGCTCTGGGCTGTCGTCGAGCCCGGCTGGGGGCCCGAGAACGGGTTTTCGCTGCCCGAACCATCGCCACCATCGGCAGACTTGCTCGAGGGGTCGGCCTTCCGCGACCACACCAGCGGTGCGGCGACGGCCACCGACGAGTACGTACCCACGACCATGCCAACCAGCAGCACGTACGCGAACGGTCGCAGACCCTCGCCACCGGCGAAGTAGAGCACCGTCACGGCGAAGAGGGTCGTGCCCGAGGTAATCACCGTTCGGCTGAGCGTCTGGTTGATCGAGAGGTTCACGACCCGCCGATTCGCGTAGGGCAGCTTGCCGCGATTCTCGCGGATGCGGTCCATGATGATGATCGTGTCGTTCAGCGAGTAGCCGATGATCGTCAGCAGGGCGGCAACCGTGTTCAGGTCGATGCGGAACGGCAGCACGCTGAAGAAGCTGGCCACGCGCGCCCCGGTGGGGAACTCATAAACCAGCTCGGCGAGCGCGATCATGCCGAGGGCGAGCAGCACGTCGTGCGCGAGCGCCGTCAGCGCGACGAACGAGTAGCGGACCGAGCCGAAACGCACCCAGATGTAGATCGTGATGAGCACGAAGCTGATGACCACCGCAAATACGGCGCGGCCACGGAACTCTTCGGCGATCGCCGGACTGAAGTTGCTGACGCTGGCCAGCGTGGTCGAGGTCGTCAGCGCCTCGCGGACGAGCTGCCACTCGAGCTGCCCCACGTCCTGCCACCAGCGATCGCGATCGCTGAAGTAGCTGGTCATTGGGTCGATGGTCAGCAAGACGGCGGAACGCACGGTCTCGTCTTCGTACCGCTCCAGCACGCGCAGCTCGCGGGGGCGGCCGAGCGTCGAGGAGAAGTCGGCCTGGCCGCGCAGCAGGTCGAGCCGCTGCTCGATCTGGGCGATGGTCTGGCCCTGCGTGAGGTTCTCGAGCACGATCGCGCCGCCACCGACGTAGCCGTCGATCTCATCGCGGTATTGCGGCCTGCCGATGTGCGAGCCGAGCGGTGTCGGCCCGGTGATCGGGTAGACGGGCGCGAGTCGCGCCTCGGAGATGTCGGCCTGGTCGAACGTCAACGCGGCCTGTACGTCGAGCACGTCCTGGAACGCGTTGGCCAGGGCGTCCTGCACCTCGTCGGAGTTTGTCGCGAGGGTCTTGATCTGGAACGTGTCGCTCGTGACACCGTCGTCTTCGGGGTCGAGCGGTACGATGTCGGCCTGCTCCAGAAGCTTGAGCTGGCTGCCGTCGGGAGCGGTTTCGGCAACTCCGACGACGCGATCGGCCACGTCCTGCCTGGTCAGCATGAACGGCTGGCCGGCTGGGTCTTCGCCGAATCGCAGCACGACCTGGGTGCCGCCGACGAATTCGGTATCGAGCATGCGGTCGCGCTGGTTGATGATCAGGGCCACGCTCGTGCACACAGCCAGCACCGAGATCGACCAGAACACGTAGCGGCCGCTGATCCAGTTGATCTTGGGCTCGAGCACGCGGTCGATGATCGGCAGGGCCGTCGGAAGCATAGACGTTGCCGACTTGCCCATGGCCTTCAGGTTGAAGTCGTCAACCAGCACCGAGAGCAGAAGGCGGCTGATGATTAGCGCCGAGATCATGGTGCAGACGACGCCAACGCCCAGGGTGATCGCGAAGCCCTTGACTTCCTGCGTGCCAACACCCACGAGCACGACACAGACGATGAGGTTCGTCACGTTACCGTCAACAATCGCGGACAATGCCCGCTGGTAGCCCAGCTTGGCCGACTGTGCGAGATCGAGCCCGTTTCGCAGCTCTTCGCGGACGCGCTCGAAGATCAGCACGTTCGCATCCACCGCCATACCAAAGGTCAGCACGACGCCGGCGATACCAGGCATGGTGAATGCCGATTGGTTGAGCGCCATGGCACCCAGGATCAGTGCTGCGTTGCAGCCCAGGGCGATAACAGCGATCGCGCCATAGGCAAAGTAGTACAGCACCATGAATACGCTGACGGCGATCAGCGCGTAGATGCCGGCTTGCAGACCGCTCTCCAGGTTGTCCTGGCCCAGGCTCGGGCCGATGGTGTTCTCGCTGATTGGCTCGGGGCTCAGGCGGGCCTGGAGCGCACCGGCGTTGAGGATCTGGATGATGTCGCGGAGTTCCTCGAGCGAGAAGTCGCCCGAGATGCTGCCGCTCGTCGAGATGCGGCCACGCAGGGTCGGCGCGGTGATGATTCGGTCATCGAGAATGACGGCCATGTTGTCGCCCACGTGCTCGCCCGTGAGCTCGCCCAGGCGCTGGCCACCCAGCGTGTCCATGTTGAAGACGATGTTGTTGCGGCCGATCTCGTCCCGGCCCATGTAGGCCCGCGAAACCTGCCACTCGCCCTCGGCGCTGGTGAGGCGGTTGCCCAGCTGGTCCCACGCCAGCATCCAGTACATGCCGTCGTAGGGCTCGACCACGAAGCCGCGTGACGCGAAGAACGCGACCGGGTTGGCCTCGAGCGACTCGGCCTGGGCCAGCGTATCGAACCACGACTCGACCTTGGCAAGCCGCAGCCACACGGCGCCTTCGGGGCTCGCGTTCCGCGGGCCGACCTCGCGCAGTTCCTCGCGCAGGGCGGTCTCATCGGCGCGGCTGTTTGCTTCGACGGTGATTCGGAAGTCCAGCTCACCAGAGCCTCGGAGCAGGCGCTTGAGGTCCTGGGGGTCATCGAGCGAGCGGCGCTCTGCGGTGTATGTCTCATAGACGGCCAGCACACGCTCGAGCTCAGCCTGCAGCGAGCTCTGGCCCTGGCCATCGGCCGGGGCGGCGCGCTCCATGAGCGAGGTCCAGGCTCGCTCGAACGGGCTGGGCAGCTCGACGACTTCCTTCGCTTCCGAATCGATCTTGCGCGTCGGCTGGCGGCTGAACTCGAGCACGCGGCGGACTTCCGCCGGCGTGATCGAGAGCTTCAACGCCTCGGCGCGCTTGTCGTCGTAATCGAGCGATGCCAGCGCGGCCTCGATCTCGGCCTCGTCGAGCGTCTCCTCGTCGGGCGACTCCTGGCTCAGCAGCTGGCGGTAGATGTCCTCTGCCTCGACCAAGCGGTCGTACGCCTGCGCAGCGGCCTCCAGGCGATCGGCTAGCTCGGGGCTACTCTGGCGGAACTCCTCGATGGAAGCCGTTCGCTCCTCCGAACTCTCACCCATCAGTCGCTCGAAACGGACCGGGTCGATCGTGTACTGCTCGATGCGCAGGAGCTCGGCCTCGAAGTCGCGGCGAAGCTGCTTCACGCGCTCCGTGGGCAGCGGCATCGTGATCTCGAGCCGATCTCGGCCGACCGGCACGATGCTGATGTCCATCTGGTTGCCGGGATCGATGCGCTCGCCCAGCACCGTCGCAAGCTGGTTAAGGATCTCTTGGGCGTTCTGGCCGGGCTCGATCTGCACGGCATAGGTCAGCGTCACGCCACCGGCGAGGTCCTTGCCCAGACGCAGCTTCTCTTTGGGGGGCATGAAGCCCCAGATCGCGAAGGCGAGCATCGCCATCGCCAGCAGGCCCCATCCCAATCGGTTACGCATCATGTGTCGCGATTCCTCGTCGATCGTGCTCGCTCGCCCGGCAGACGGGCGCGGCCGGTCTTGCTTTGGTCAGGGGTTGGAAGTCTGCGGCTCGTTTTCGGCGTCGATCTCAGAATTGGCGTCGGTGGAACCGGTGTCGCTGGAACCACCACGCGACGAGATGACCTGCTGGATAGCGCTGCGAGCGAATCGCACGCGATTCTGTCCGGCATCGTCGACCTTCAGGACAACCTCGTCGGTGCGCACCTCAGCGACCACGCCGATGATGCCGCCGATGGTCTGGACCTTGTCGTTGCGCTTGAGCGCGTCGAGCATGCTCTGCCGCTCGCGCTGCTCACGCTTCTGCCGGCGACCGCTGGTGAAGATCATCACCACCAGGAACACGCCCATGCCCAGCATGAGGATCATGATGGGGTCGAAGCCCGAAGGCCCGCCACCGCCGGCGGGCTGCGCCGGCAGGGTTGCGCCGCCCTGCGCTCCCCCGGCGCCTTGGCCAGTTGTCGCACCGCCACCGGCCGGCGTCTCGCCGGCCAACGGCGACGCTTCCTGGTAGGCGAGGATCTTTGAGAAGCTCGTGAGATCGGTCACGGAAAGAGAATTCGGCGGGAGCAAGCCTTCCACGGTCGCGCGGTCCTGTTCGTTGCTGGGCCCGGCAGAGAACCGGGCGGATCAAACCTCACCGTCGCCGGACGGGCCGACGCGGGGGGCATGGTAAGCGGCCTGCGGGATGCCCGCCGCCGCGGAGGGCCACCGATCCGCGAAGCCGGTCCAGTCGTCGGACGCGATCGTGGCCCGCAGGTCGGCCATCAACCGCTGGTAGAAACGCAGGTTGTGCAGCGACACCAGGATCGGGCCCAGCATTTCCTGCGACATGAACAAATGCCTGATATATGCACGGCTGGCTGGCTGGCCCTCGGCCGGGCAGCAGGCCGGGCAGTCGCAGCCGGGCTCAAGAGCCTCGGGATCCTCAGCAAACCTGGCGTTTCGCAGCCGGATCTGGCCTTGCGCCACGAACGCGTTGGCGTTGCGCCCGTTGCGGCCCGGCAGCACGCAGTCGAACATATCCACCCCCGCGCACACGGCGGCGACGATGTCCCTGGGGTATCCCACGCCCATGAGGTACCTCGGCTTGGCCTCGGGAAGCAGCGGCGAGGTGAAGCGGACGATGCGGGCGATGTCCTCGCTGGTTTCCCCGACACTCACGCCGCCGATGGCATACCCGGGCAGGTCGACGTTGGTCACGTGCTCGGCCGACCACCGGCGGGCGTCTTCGTCGGTGCCGCCCTGGACGATGCCGAAGAGGGCTTGGGCGTCTGCCTTGGCGTGGGCCGTCTTGCAACGCTGCAGCCAGCGGATGGTGCGCTCGTTGGCGGTCTTCAGCCGCTGGGCGTGGTCGTAGTTGCCCTTGATGCGATCCCGCTCGTGGGCGGCCTGGAGCTTGAGTCGCGTCTGCGAGACCGGGCCCTCGCCCAGGTCGACCGCCGGCGGGCAATCGTCGAACGCCATGATGATGTCGGCGCCGATCTTGTTCTGGATGTCCATCGACGCCTCGGGCGTCATGCGGAGCTTCCGTCCATCGACGATCGACCGGAACGTCACGCCATCCTCATCGATGGCGTTGGTGTCGGCCATCGAATAGGCCTGGTAGCCGCCCGAATCGGTGAGGATCGGGCCGTCCCAGCCCATGAATCGGTGCGCGCCGCCGAAGCGATCGATAAGCTCGGGGCCGGGCCGCAGCCAGAGGTGGTACGCGTTGTTGAGCACGACCTCGGCACCGACCTGGCGGAGTTGCTCATTCGTCACACCGCGTACCGTTGCGCGCGTGCCGACGGTCATGAACGCGGGCGTGTGGAATGGCCCATGGGGCGTGGTCACGATGCCCACGCGACCAGCAGTGCTGATACTGCGCTGCTTGATGTCGAACGAGATGGCCATGGGCTAGCCGCGGCGCTGCCGGTCGGTCGCCTGCCGCAGCACGGCCTTCTCGGCGTCATTCAGGCTGCCCAGGCCTGATGCTTGCACCTTCTCGAGCACGCGGTCGACTTCTTGCTGCGAGACGCTCGGGCCCCGTGCGCGAGGTCCGCCACCACGCTTGGGCGGCTTGGGCTTGCGCGAGTCTCCGAGCACGTCGAAGAAGTCGATGAGGTGGTGGGTGTTGCGGATGAAGTAGAAGCCCGCGATCGCGCCGCCGAGGTGGGCGGCCTCGCCACCAGCGTTGCGGCTGCCCAACAGCAACATGAGCAGCGCGAGCGCCACGAAGCCGTAGGCAAACACCTTCATCTTCATGGGGATGGGCGGGAAGAGCAGCTGCACGGTGGAGTTCGGAGCGATGTAGGCACACGCCATAACCACGCCGAACACGCCGGCCGAGGCACCGATGAGCGGTGTGGCCGGATCGTTCATAAGCAGGCCGGGAATCTGGAACCCGATCACACCACCGAGCAGGTTGAGCAGCAGGTACATCAGCCCACCGAAGATCCCGCAGACCAGGTAGAACGCGAGGAACTTCTTGGGACCCAGCTGGTCTTCGACGAGGCGGCCCAGGAACCAGATGCCCATCATGTTGAACGCC
This sequence comes from Phycisphaerales bacterium, assembly GCA_965227775.1. Taxonomy (GTDB): domain Bacteria; phylum Planctomycetota; class Phycisphaerae; order Phycisphaerales; family UBA1924; genus JAHCJI01. The sequence goes on along the minus strand of OZ245777.1, from coordinate 1,829,285 downwards.
AGGTGGATCAGGCTGCCATGCAGGAACTGGAAGGTAATGAACCGCCAGAAGCCGAGGCGGAAGATGGCCTCGGTCGTCGAGAAGTGGCCCCAGGTGAACAACGCCTGCCACACATCTGGTGCGACATACCAGATGAGGTGGATGATGACGTTGATCGCGATGAGCATCGTGCACATCGAGAAGGGCAGCCCACCCGTGCGGCCCGGCCGCAGCCCCGGGGGCGCTTGATCGCCTCGCATGTACGTTCGGTCGTGCAGCCCCATGGTGCGGTGATCGTCCTTGCTCGCTCGGGTTGCGTCGAAAGCCCGCCAGGGCTATCGGTTTCTTCGGAATCCGGACGCCATCCTATCGCCTAGCCGGCGCGGCCCTGCCGCTTCTTCTGGGATACGCGATCGAGGAACTTGCGTTCGCGCGGCGAGAGTGAGGCCATGCCCTGCTGGGCGATCTTGGCCAGCAGTTTCTCGACGCGGGCTTCCTCTTCTTGCCGCTTTTTGATGGCCGAGAGCTGCGAGCGCGTCGGCCCCTTGCGCTTCTGGATCTGCTCGGCCGCCTCGTAGGCAGCGGCGTACTGGGGCTCGAAGCCCATCATCTTGAGGCCCTGCTTCTGCTGCCAGCAGGTGAAGCCGCCGAAGAGCGCGATGCCCAGCAGCAGCATCTCGTCTGCAGCAAAGGCCACGGCCGCCAGCGCGATCGCTGCACCGACGCCAATGTTGCACGAGATCCAGAGGCTCTTCTCGTAGCCGATCTTCCGCCACATGAGGCACTGCACGATGCGGCCCGAGTCCATCGGATACATGGGCACCAGCATGTTGAAAAGCAGCAGCACAAGGTTGATGTAGTGCAGCATGAACACGGTGTTCTCGAACACGCCGCCGCGGGGCCAGTTTGGAACAAACGGATTGAAGATCGCGTACTCCCAGCCACCGTTGACCACGATCGAGAGAACGCCCAGCGGCACAAGCAGGACCGCGTTCACGCCTGGTCCACCGAGCACGGTGATGAGCTCGGCTTTCCATTGGTGCGGCGGGCGGCAATAGGCAAGCCCACCCAGCGGCCAAAGCATGATCTCGTCTGCTTCACCTTCCACCCATCGGCACGCGAAGCAGTGGCCGTACTCGTGCAGCAGCACGAGCCCGAACACGATCACGAGCATGATGGCGGTATAGATGAAGCCGAGCGAGCTGGGGCTGCCGGCCGTGATCAGCCTGATCAGCACGAAGAGGATGAAGATGAGGTGGAGCTTGACCGTAATGCCCCACAAGCGATACAGCGGCAACGCCCAGCGCATGGGGTTGTCACCGTCTCCGAACACGCGGCCGAGCCAGCCGCGCGGCCCTGTTCCGCGCCAGTGCTCGCTCACGCACGCACTCCAAGTAAGCCCGCGGCCTGGGCCCGCAAGATCGGGATGACACTCTTGGCGTCTTGCAGCCTGCCATCTTCGATCATCGCCAGCGCCTCGTCGGCCTTCACTTCGTGCACCTCGATGTGCTCGCCCTCGTCCAGGTCCTGGCCCACATGGGTCAGGCCGCGAGCAACGAACAGGTGCATGACCTCGTCGGTCATGCCCGGCGTGGTATAGAACCGCCCAAACAGGTCGAGTGTTGCAGCCTCATAGCCGGTTTCTTCGATCAGCTCGCGTCCGGCACATGCCAGCGGCTCTTCGCCGGGGTCGATCGTACCCGCGGGGATCTCCCACAGCATGCCCCCTACCGCCGGCCGCTGGTTGCGGATCATGACCAGCGTGGCGCACTCGTGCTCTTTGGGCTCGTGCAAGATCGGCAGGATGGCGCACGCGCCGGGGTGGCGGACGACGGCCATCTCCCGCGTGCTCCCACCCCGCCCGGGCAGCGTGAGCAGCTCGACGTTGAACTTGGCGCCCTCGTACAGCACCCTCGTGTCTATTGGCGCCGGCGTTGTATCTGAATCGCCCACCTACGACTGCCCGCCGAAGAGGGCGCTGCTGCCGAGCTCTTGGGCGATGACGAGCAGGCGGTTGTACTTTGCATTGCGATCGCTGCGGCACGGTGCGCCCGTCTTGATCTGGCCGCAATTGGTCGCAACGGCCAGATCGGCGATGGTGCTGTCCTCGGTCTCGCCGCTGCGATGGCTCATGACGGCGCCGTAGCCACTGCGGCGGGCAAGGTCGACGGCCTCGAGCGTCTCGCTGAGCGTTCCGATCTGGTTGGGCTTGACCAGGATCGCATTGGCACAACCTTCGTCCAAACCGCGCTGCAGGAACTTGATGTTGGTCACGAACAGGTCATCGCCCACGAGTTGCACGCGATCGCCCAGCCGGTCGGTTAGCTTCTTCCAGCCGGCCCAGTCATTCTCGTCCAGGCCGTCTTCGATGCTGCGCACCGGGTAGTTTTCGCACCAGCCGGCCCAGGTGTCGATGAGTTCGTCGCTAGAGATAATCGCCTGGTCGCTCTTGAAGCGCTTGTAGCCGATCTGTCCATCGTTGCCGTGGGCTTGGCCAGCCTTCTTGGCTTCGTTGGCCAACTCGCTCGCAGCGGGGTCGAGGGCGATGAAGATTTGGGTGCCCCAGCCATACCCGGCCTTCTTGGTTGCCTTCTCCAGGAACTGCAGCGCTTCCTCGGCGCTCTTGAAGTCGGGGGCGAATCCGCCCTCGTCGCCGACGGCGGTGCTCAGGCCCGCCTCGTGTAGCAGGCCGCTGAGGGCGTGGTAGATCTCGACGCCGGCCCGCAGCGCGGTCTCGAAGTCGTCGAAGCCCCAGGGCTGGACCATGAACTCCTGGAAGTCGAGGTTGTTGTCGGCGTGCTTGCCGCCGTTGATGACGTTGAGCATCGGGACCGGCAGCGTGCGCCCACCCGCGCCGCCGACGGAACGATAGAGCGGCAGGCCGGCCTCGGCCGCGACGGCGTGGGCCGCACCCAAAGAGACTCCCAGGATGGCGTTGGCACCTACGCTGCTCTTGTTGGCCGTTCCATCAGCGGCGAGCATGGCGTGATCGAGGGAGGCCTGATCGCGGGCATCGAGGCCAATGATCGCCGGCGCGAGCCTCTCGGCGACGTTGCGGACCGCCGCATCCACGCCCTTACCACCGAAGACGGATTTGTTGCCGTCCCGCAGTTCGACTGCTTCGTGTTCACCCGTGCTGGCCCCGCTGGGCACCATGGCCACACCGACGGCGCCACCCGCCAGCTCGACCGCGACACGAACGGTCGGGTTACCGCGAGAGTCGAGGATCCACCGGGCGCTCAAGCCATCGACGCAGAACTCGTTCATGGGTACAGGGGCTCCTCACATCGAGAGTCGAAATCGGGCCTGGCGACAGGCTAGGCCCCACTTCGTCCGTACCCTGTTGCTATCGGCCCGTGCGGCCCGCCGCTTTCCTCTGCCTCCGCCGCTTGCCTCAAGGTTGCTCGTCTCGAGATTGGGAGCCCGATTCATGCCCGACAGCTTCAGCGACCGCCTCGACGCCCTGGCCGGCCGGATCATCGAACAGGGCGACCTGGTGCTGCAGATGGTCGAGAACGGCTTTGACCACCTCTTTGCTCCCGGGACTGATGGGCTGGCCGCGCTGCGGACCGCCGAGGAGTCGGTCGACGCCGCGGACGTCGCCATCGAGAAGGCAGCGGTGAAGTTGCTCGGCGACGCGACAGAGGGAGCCGACCGCCTACCCGACGCCGACCTTCGGCGTCTGCTCACGATCGTGAAGGTCAACAACGAGCTCGAGCGAATCGCAGACGCGGCGCTCTCGTGCGGCACGCTGGGCCAGCGGCTTGCCGACGCGGGCAGTTCGCCTCCCACTACGTTCCGCGTGCTCACCAACAGCGTCGTCGGCATCGTGCGCGACGCCATGCGAGCAATGGGGTCTCGGGACGAGCGCCTCACGCGCGTCGTGCTGCAGAGCGACGAGGCGGTCGAGGCCTTCAAGGCCGCCCTGATGCGCGAGTGCGAGGCCAAGCTCCGCGCGGGCGATCTCGATGCCGCCGACGCCTTCCTGCTGCTCGAGATCGCGACGGCGACCCACGCGATCGCTGAGCACGCCGCCAACATCGCCGAGCAGTTGCTCTACCTCTACACGGGCACGATCGTGAGGCACGTGGAGGGCAAGTGGCGCGAGGTTGAGGTTCGAGCGGATACGAAGGACTAGGCCGATTCCTCAGGACGTCTTCGCTGCCAACCCGCACTCGGGGCACACCTCGATGCCGGCTCCCAGCTCGTATGCGCACGCGACGCACCGCCCTCGCGCGCGTCGCCGACGTGTGCGTATGAAGCGAACGCCCGTCCACGGCACGAGCAACAGCGCCGCGTACACGAGCGTGTTGCCGAGCAGGCCCACCCACATCGGGCGCAGTGGCGTCACAACGGTCCGGTGTCGAACCTGGCCCCACTTGATGAGCCACGCGCGGTCACCGTGGAACTCCCACCACCCAACGGCGCACTTGAATGGATAGCCCGACCAGAACACATCGGTCGGCTGCCGGGTCTGCAAGATGTGCCGCTGCGCGGCCGCCGGAACCCACGCCAACGAAATCGAGCCGCGCGCACCAGGATCTGCGAAGTTCATCTCAATGAACGGTCCAAAGTCGTTCCATCTGTGATACTCTTCGAATCCAGGAGACGGCGGAATGATCCCTACGCCGCGTTGCAATCCGGGCAACCCGCCCGACGGCCAGTCCCGCTTCATCGATTCGCGCACCAGCGTTCCGTACGGCACACTTGCGACAGCGAGGATCAATCCCGCCAGCATGCTCACGTTGAGCATGCGAACGGTCACGATGCGATGCGTTGGCTCGCGAGCCGTCATCACGACAGGGTAGAGGTCGAGTCCACGTGGGAGACTCGACCTCGGCGGCGCTCGTCTACTCGGCGGGAATCGCCGCCAGCACGCGTGGGCCCGCTTCTTCGAGCACGAGCACGCGCAGCCGCCCGCCGCGGTCGCTGATCTCGCTGACGTGGATGCTGCCCTTGGGGCCGATCGCGACGCCGATGGGCGACCAGTCGCGGTCGCTTGTGTAGACGTTCGTCACATCGCCCTCGGGCGAAATGCGCACGACGCGGCGCCCGGCGAAGTAGGTGACCAGTGCGCTCCCGTCCGGCTCGGCAGCAAGCCCATAGAGCCGGTTCCACGTCGTTTCGGGCCCGCTGCGGAAGGGCGGATCCTTGGGCTTGGGCTCGATGAGGCTCGGGCCCTGTGTGGTCACAGTGCACATGCCGCTTTCGTCGAACGCGATCTTCCGCACGCGGTCGCGATCGAGCAGAAGCACCGAACCATCGGGCATGGGCCGCATGTTGACGATCATGCGGAACGTCGATTCGCTGCCCGGGCCGTCCTGGTACAGCTCGCCCCCGAGCGCGCCGGCGATGGTGCGGACGCGTGAGCCGTCGTGATCGTCGGCGTCGCGTTGGCGGATGATGGCCCGCCACCGGCCGTCCTCGCCGCGCACGGTGTGGGCGAACACGACCGAGCCGTCGGCCATGCGCGCGAACGCGTTGCTGCCGAAGCGCTCGCGAACGGGCGGCGCAGGGATGAGCACGCGTCGCTCGCCGTCGGGTGCAAGCGTGCGCAGCGACTGGGGAGCCTGCTCGTAGCCGGTGTGCTCGCGCTCGTAGACCAGCGTGCCGTCGGGCTCGAGCTGCAGCTCGTGCGTCCACGAGTCGTGCACCGCCGGGCTGATCGAACCATCTGGGGCAATCCGCCAGATGGTCTCAGCACCGACATCGGCTAGATATACGGCGCCATCGGCGGCAACCTCGAGCCCCGAGCCGGGGTGGGGTGCAACCGAAAGCGGGAACAAGCGAAGGACGCTCAAGATGATCGCAGCAGATGCGGCTGGCATGGCGGACCTCCGCATTAGGAGATGCGCGAGCGTGAGGCCGCCGTCAATCGTTGCGCTTCGGCTCCGCGATCAGGTTGTCAGCCGTCGCGACGGATGCTGATCCACACGTCGTCAAGCAGGCCAGAGGCGACCACGCCCTCTGCCGCCGGTGAATGCATGGACTCAGAGAGTTCGGCCAGCAATGCCGCCAGCCGCTCGGGCTGCAGCCCCTGGCCTTCGAAGAGCCCCGGCACGCCGGGATCGGCCTCCAGTCCGTACTCGTTGAGCACGGACGTTGGGACGAATCCCTCGGCCCGAGGCGTGGCATTGAAGCGGATGGCGATCGCGAAGGTTGGCATGAGAGGAGTACGAGCAAATCGAGCATTGGTTCGAGGGCACTCACTCCAGCCGATCGCTGATCAACCGAGCAAACCCGTGGTCGGGGTCGAGTTCCAGAGCCCTTTGGATGAACCGCGAGGCTTCATCGAGATCGCGACTCTCGGCCGCACGCACGAACGCCCGGAAGGCGAGATCGTCAGCGTTCTCGCCAAAGCGATCGATTCCGGCTATCGCGACCTGCTCGAGGCGTTCAAATTGCTCACCGAGCGCAAGGGTCCGGCAATAGCTGTGGTGCCCTTCGCGATCATCGGGCTTGGCAATCACGTACGCCTCCCACGCCTTGTAGCGCTCGTGTTGCAGGCCGGCACGCTCGTACGCGAGCTGCAGGTTGGCCGCAAACTGCCGACGATCCGGCTCGATCTCGATTGCCCGTTGCATCGGGGCGAGACTCTGGTCGGCCCGACCCGTGTGCATGTACGAGACGCCGAGCATGGCGTGCGCGTCGGCGTGGGTTTCGTCAAACCGAACGCTCCGCTTGAACGAGTCGGCCGCAAAGCCCGGCTTGCCCGAGGTGAGCTGCACGAGCCCGAGGCTGTACCACGACTCGCTCCACTCGTCGTCGATGTCGATCGAGCGATACAGCGAATCGATCGCCTCGGTCTTCTGCCCCATCATGTCGTAGACCACGCCGCGGTGGTAGTGCGCAGCGGCGTTCTCTGGCTCGAGATCGATCGCGATATCGAGCAAGGAGCGCTGGTCCACCTCGGAACCGGCCCGCATCGTAAGCATGATCGACTTCGACGCATCGTCCGGAGCACGGTCGATCAAATCGGCAAAGTCGATGAGCTCCGAATCGTCGAGCTGCCCGTGCAAGTGCTCATCGAGAAAGCCAGCGATCGGCACCGCCCAAGACTTGTCGTTGCCCGCCCACTCGGTTGAGATCCCCGTGGGTGTGCCGGCATCGTCGATCAGGATCGCACCCGCACCGAAGAGACGGAACGGGTGGTCGAGCCGCAGCCGCCGGCCGCGGAGCGAGTCCTCGCGATCCTGCATGACATCGAGCGTGCTGGTGCCGATGCCGAGCGAGCCGGCGACCTCGAACGGGAAGCCGACGCGCGCGGTGACCTCAGCGGGTGCGGGCGAGGCGATCTCGGCATAGCCACCTGTCCAGGGGGGCGCCTGCAACCCGGGAACGGCAAGCAGCGCAAGCCCCGCCCTGGCATCGAACGCGTACACCCAGGTCGCCGGCCTTGCTTCGCAGCAGGCCGCCTTCACCTCGACCGACTCACCATCGAGCAGCCTGGCCAGCGGCACAAGGACAACCTCGTTACGCACGACCAGACCGAACGAGCCATCGACTCTTGTGCCGTCCGCGAGCTGCGTGGTACAACGCACAAGCGCTGCGCCGACGCCCTCTGGCATGCCGACGTTGACATTGAAGCCGTAAAGCTCGTTGAGGAGTTGGGCGGATTCTTCGAGTTCAGATCGCGCCTGCGCCTGCTCCGAAGGGACTTGGGCCTCTGCTGGTTGTTCTACTTGGCGGGACGTGTGAGTCGTATCGCCACCACGATCATCGCAGCCGAAGACCCATCCCACCGAAGCGAGCAGCAAACACAAGACAACACGGCCGGCTCCCGGCATGGATCACCTCCAGGAGCCGGCCGTCGATCGCAAGCGGGCGGTCGCTCCCCTTACAGATTACCCCGCTTCTCTTGCTCCAGTTCCAGCGCCTCGAAAAGCGCCTTGAAGTTGCCCTTGCCGAAGCTCTGCGAGCCGCGGCGGCTGATGATCTCGAAGAACAGGGTCGGGCGGTCCTGCAGAGGCTTGGTGAAGAGCTGCAGCAGGTAGCCCTCGTCGTCGGCGTCGACGAGGATGCCCAGGTCCTTGACCTTCTCGTGATCTTCCTTCACCGCCTCGTGGCCGTTCTCGGTGAGCATGGTGTTCACTCGGTCCCAGACCAGCTCGTAGTAGGTGTCGGGCAGGCTCAGGAAGTCGACGCCGCGGCGGCGTAGCTCGGCGACGCTCCCGAGCTCGTCGTCGGTGCGAAGGGCCAGGTGCTGCACGCCAGGCGTCATGCTGTGCCACTCGAGATACTCGAGGATCTGGCTCTTCTTCTTGCCCGGGGCGGGCTCGTTGATGGGCATCTTGATGAGGTTGTTGCCGCTGGCCATGACCTTGGACATGAGGGCGCTGTACTCGGTCGAGATGTCGGCATCGTCGAAGTGCTTGAACATCGCGAAGCCCATGACGTCTTCGTACCACTTCACCCAATAGTTCATCTTGCCTTCTTCGACGTTGCCCACGCAGTGGTCGACGAAGCGCAGGCCGCACGGGTGCTGCTTGTTGTAGTCGTTCAAGGAGAACGGGCCGAAGTCGCGGAAGCCCGGCTGGAAGGTGCCGCCCTCCTTGATCTTGTCGAGCGCGTACGCGCCCTCGCGGCTGACGAAGCTGTGCACCGCCCGGCCGTAGGCCTTGATGCCGGCCATGGTGACGCTGCCGGTGTTGTCGCTGTAGGTGACCGGCTCGTAGGCGCTCTCGCCGCCGTTGCGCAGCACCTGCTCATACGCGGCGGTGGCGTCGGCCACGGTAAGGGCCACGTCCTTCACGCCGTCGCCGTACTTCACCAGCTCGTCGTTGATCGGGTGATCGGGCGTCAGCGGCGTGGTCAAGAGCAGACGGATGTTGCCCTGGGTCAGCAGGTACTGGGCCTGCTCGCGGCTGCCGGTGGTCAGGTCGGCGACCTGGGTGACCTGGAAGCCGAAGAGTTGGGCGTAGAACACGGCCGCTTGCTTGGCGTTGCCGACATAGAAGCGAACGTGGTCGATGTCGATCAGGTCGAGCGGGTCGACGACCTTGGACGTGCTCGTGCTGGTGGCTGCGGAGGTCATGGGAAGGCTCCATTTCCTTCGGTTCACCCGGCACCAATGGGCCCACGCCCCCACTCTCCGGATCGATTGCCCGGGTCCACGCGGCAGGCGGCCAACGCGGGTGACCGCGTCAACTGATTATACGCGAACCGCCGGGATCGGATGAATCCCCCAGTCTCGGGCGTTAGGCTTGTGTGATGTCCGCCGAAGGCACGCCCAGTCGCGGATTCTGGCGCTCGGCCCGGGCCCTGGCCCGCCAGTGGACGCCCATCGTGACCGAACGCGTGCGCGAGCGCACCGGCCTGGGCACGCTCGACGAGCCGTTGGCCCCCGCCGGCAGCCTGCCAGATCGCGACGCGTGGGCCGCGGCCTCGTTCGGGGCGTTCTGGTTCGGCCAGGCGACGAGCATGCTCCGAGTCGGCGGGCAGACGGTGCTCACAGACCCGCACTTTGCCGAACACGCCGGCGTGGGGCTGCGGGGCAAGCCCACGGGCCGCCGCCGATCGATCGCGCTGCCCGCGAGTGTGGACGACCTGCCCACGATCGACGTGCTGCTGCTCACGCACGCGCATATGGACCACTGGCACAAGCCGACCCTCGAAAGACTCGTCAGTGCCGACACGACCGTCGTCGTGCCCAAGCACACCCGAAAGCTCCTGCCCGATCGCGGCCGCGGATTCAAGAACGTAATCGAGCTGCGATGGGATGAGAGCGAGGATCTGAACGGGTTTGGCGTCACCGCCTGGCGCTGCAAGCACTGGGGAGCGCGGTGGCTCATCGATCGCCACCGCGGCTACAACGCATACGTGATCGAAGACGATCAACGAAGGCTCGTCTTCGCCGGCGACACCGCCGATACCGACGCATTCGACGCACTGGCCGACATCGACACCGCCATCCTCGGCATCGGCAATAGCTACGAACCCTGGGACCGAGTGCACGCGACGCCCGAGCAAGCCGCAGGCATGGCCGAACGGATGGGTGCGCGTCGCCTCATGCCGATCCACCACTCGACCTTCCATGACGCCGCCGAGCCCGTAGGCCAGCCTCTCGAACGGCTCAGAGTCGTTTGGGCGCCACGCGAGATCATCTGCGAAGATGTGGGTATGGCCCATCTCGAGTGAAGCAATCGCACGCCCGAGCCGATACACTCCCACGATGGCCCGCGCGCAGACGACGACCACCACCACGACTACTGAAACCCGCCCCTGCGGCTAGTCTCGGCGTGCCCTCACACGATTCCCAAGCCCGGCCGCAAGGCCGGGTTTTTGTTTGGCCCCCGCTATCCTTCGACCCAGAGACACGATCCCAGACCCACGGAAGCCCAGCCATGAGCCAGCCCAACGGCAAGCACGTCACCATCACCCTCCCCGACGGCTCCCAGAAGCACTACGACGGGCCCGTGACCCCGCTGACCGTCGCCCAGGACATCGGCGCTCGGCTGGCCAAGGCCGCCGTTGGGGCCAAGGTGGACGGCGAGTTGGCCGATCTGAACGTGGCTATCCAGGCCGACGCGTCGCTCGCGATCCTCACCGAGAAGACCCGCGATGGCAAGCCCGACGAGGGCGCGATGTACATGTTGCGCCACTCCACCGCCCACGTAATGGCCGAGGCCATCCAGCGTGTGGTGCCGGGCGCGATGCTCGTGTACGGGCCGCCGCTCGAGACTGGCTTCTACTACGACATCGCCTTTCCCGAGGACCGCCCCCTCCGCGAGGGCGACTTCGAGGCCATCGAGGCCGAGATGGCCAAGATCGTGAAGGAAGACCGTCCATTCACCCGCTACGAGCTGGAGTACAGCGAGGGGCTCGAGAAGCTCAAGAAGGAAGGCAGCAAGTACAAGCTCGACAACGCGCACCGAGCCCACGAGGCCGGCTCACTCGAGCTGTCCTTCTACGCCACAGGCGAGCCGGGCAAGAACTGGGAAGACCTCTGCCGCGGCCCGCACGTGCCAAGCACCGGCCGCATCGGTGCGTTCAAGGTCATGTCCCTCGCGTCGAGCTACTGGCACGGCGACGAGAACAGCGACCGTCTCACCCGCGTGTACGGGACCTCGTTCTTCTCGAAAAGAGAACTCGAAGAGCACCTCGACCGCATCGAGCAGGCCAAGGCACGCGACCACCGCGTGCTGGGCAAGAAACTGGGCCTTTTCCATATCGACGAGACTGTTGGGCAGGGCCTCGTGCTGTGGACCCCCGCGGGCGCGACCATCCGCCACGAGCTCCAGCAGTTCATCGGCACCGAGCTGACCCGCCAGGGCTACCACGAGGTCTTCACCCCCCACATCGGCAAGCTCGACCTGTATCGCACCAGCGGGCACTTCCCGTACTACGCCGACAGCCAGTTCCCGCCGCTCGTCGATCGCGAGCACATGCACCAGCTCAGCGAGGAGGGCTGCACCTGCGCGCAGCTGAGCAACAACCTCAAGGTCGGCCAGATCGAGGGCTTCATGCTCAAGCCCATGAACTGCCCGCACCACATTAAGATCTACGACAGCCAGCCGCACAGCTACCGCGACCTGCCGCTTCGACTCGCAGAGTTCGGCACTGTGTACCGCTGGGAGCAGTCGGGCGAGCTCAACGGCATGACCCGCGTGCGCGGCTTCACCCAGGACGATGCGCACCTGTTCTGCACGCCGGACCAGGTGGGCGAGGAGGTCCAGGGCTGCCTCGAGCTGGTCAAGATCATCTTCGGCGCGCTCGACATGCACGACTACCGCGTGCGCGTCGGCCTGCGCGACCCCGATAGCGGCAAGTACACGGGCGATTCGTCGAACTGGGACAAGGCCGAGGAGGCGTGCCGCCAGGCCGCGAAGTCACTCGGCGTGCCGTTCACCGAAGAGCCGGGCGAGGCCGCGTTCTACGGGCCGAAGATCGACTTTGTCGTGCGTGACGTCATCGGCCGTGAGTGGCAGCTGGGCACCGTGCAGGTCGACTACAACCTACCCGAGCGATTCGACCTGACCTACATCGGCCCGGACAACCAGCCCCACCGCCCGGTTATGATCCACCGCGCACCGTTCGGTTCGATGGAGCGCTTCATCGGCGTGCTCATCGAGCACTTCGGCGGTGCCTTCCCCCTCTGGCTCAGCCCCGAGCAGGTGCGCGTGCTACCGATCAGCGAGAAGAGCAGCGACTACGCCCAACAGGTCTTGGAGGCGCTCAAGGCCGAGGGCCTGCGCGCCACCGTCGACGACTCGGACGGCCGCATCCAGGCGAAGATCAAGAACGCCGCCGAGATGCGCATCCCCTACCTCGCGGTCGTCGGTCCACGAGACGCAGAGGCAGGCAACGTCTCCATCCGCGCCCGCGGCATCCAGAAGGACCTGGGAGGGCTCCCCGTCCGCGACTTCGTCGCCGCCCTCGTCGACGAGCGCGACAGCAAGGGACAAAGCTCCGTGCGTGACCGATTCACGGAACCGGTCGGCGCATGAAAAACCCGGGCAAGGCCCGGGCTCGATCGAACTCAACCCTCGGTGTCGCCTTCGACGGGCTCTTCTCCGGGCGCTTCCTCAGGAGCTTCCTCCGGGGCGGCCTGCGGCTCGCCCTGCGGCACTTCGGGCTTGGGATACTCGGGTATGGGGCGCTCGAACCAGTCGACGCGGCGAACGCCCTCGGGCGGGCAAGGCATCTCGCCCTGCTCGATGATCTTGTCGGTCTGGCCCGATTTGACCTCCCACCGCATCTCGTCGGGCATCACAACGTTTTCCTTGTCGCCCTCGTGGAAGCTGACCTTCATCGAGTTGCCCACGCCAAGCTCGTAGCGCCAGAGTTCCTCGCCCGTGCGCGTGTCGACGAGCACCAGGGTCTTGGGGCTGTACGTCCTGCTGACGTACGGGTGCCTGTCCTTGGAGTTGCCGAAGCAGCCGCCGAGCAGCACGGCGCTGCTGGCAAGCGAGAGGGCGGCAACGAGGGCAACACGCGAGCGACTGGGGCTGGTCTTCATCGAAGGCTCCGCTAGGAAGGGCCGGGGTGCACGAATCCTGATCCGCGACCCGATCGAGGTACGACGGGCATCGCAATGGGTTCGAGGGGCCCCACTGGCCCCCAACCGTATCTCTTCACTATCGTCAGGACAGCCCGCCGTCCTCACACCAACGGGCCAGGAATCACCAAGGCCCCCTCATGACCCAAACAATACCCGGCTTTGCATCCGACGACCCGCACTTCCGCATCGGCCACGGCTACGACCTGCACCGCCTGGAACCAGTGGCTCCCTCCGGAGATGGCAAGCCGCTGATCGTCGGCGGCGTGTCCATCCCGTGGCAGAGCGGCCAGGCGCGGGGCCCGGTCGCCCACTCGGACGGCGACGCGCTCCTGCACGCGCTCACCGACGCGTTGCTCGGGGCGGCGGGCTTGCCCGACATCGGCCAGTTGTTCCCCAATGACGACCCGGCCAACGAGAGCCGCGACTCATCGGATTTCCTCGCCGAGGCGGTTCGCCTCGTTCGCGGGGGCGGATGGGAGATCGCGAACGTCGACCTCACGGTCTTGCTACAGATGCCCAAGCTAGGGCCGCACAAGGCCGAGATCCGCGATCGTCTGGCTCGGCTCCTCGGCCTGCCATCCCAGCGGGTGAACCTGAAAGGTAAAACGGGCGAGCATGTTGGCCCGGTGGGCGAGGGCAAGGCCATCGAAGCGCACGCCTTGGTGCTGCTCTCGAGATCGGGTTCGAGTTAGCTGTCGCTATCGGCCCGGCGTGCGGACACCCGTGGCCTGCTTGTGCTCGATCTGGCCGACGGCCGCCGCACCCGCCCTTTGGTTGCGTCCGTCATCGCCCGTCGATCCGCTCGCCGAGCCCTCGGGCTGCAGACGATCCCGCAACGCCGGCGACGCCTTGAAGCCGCACGTAACGCTTGCTGGGATGCGGATTGGCTCGCCAGTGAGCGGATTCGTGCCCCGACGGGGCTCCCGGTGGCGTCGCGAAAAGGCGCCAAAGCCGGTAATTTTCACTCGTCCATCCTCGATCAGACCCTTCGTAACGCCCTCGAGCACGCATTCCACGTACACGGTGGCGTCACTGCGCGTGACGCCCAAGCTTGAGGCGACGTGATCGACGAGATGGCTCTTATTCATGCTCGCAGGCTCCGCTTCGGCGCTGCCCGGGGAACACACAGGTCATCGCTCTCCCAATTCGACTCTGTACTGGCATCGGATATCGGTGCCCGGGGTCCGTGAGGTGAAAATGTTCTCAGGTTTCCCCCCGATCTTCATATTCGTCTCGATACCTCCGGTTGCAACCTAAGGAGAGAATCCAACGAGATAGGATCGAATTGCCATGAAAGATCGCCCCCTCGTCATCCAGACCGAGTCGCTCGACCCCGTCGCGCAGGCGTGGCTCAGAGAGCGTGCCGACCTGCGCGTGTGCTCGCACGAGAGCGCGGAATTTGCCGACCTGCTGCCTATCGCCCAGGGGCTCGTCGTTCGAACGTACACACGCGTAAACGAGGCTCTGCTTGAACGGGCTACAAGTCTGAAGGTCGTGGGCCGGGCCGGTGTCGCGCTCGAGAATATCGACATCCCGGGCTGCCGTGCCCGCGGAATCGAGGTCGTCCACACGCCGGCCGCCAACACCCAGGCGGTGGTCGAGTTCGTGCTGTGCCTGCTGCTCGACGCGCTACGGCCGCGCGTGTTCCTGGATGGCCCGCTGGAGGGCACTGCCTGGCACGACGCTCGCAACGAGTTGCAGGGCGAGTGCCACCTGGCTGACCTGGACGTGGGCGTTCTGGGCTTCGGGCGTATCGGAAGCCGGGTAGGCAAAGTTCTCGGCGCGTTGGGCTGCCGCGTTCGGTACCACGACGTCGTCGAGATCCCGACCGATGTACGGCACGGGTGCGAGCCAGTGTCACTCGAAGAGCTGCAAGCAACCTCACAGGTGCTGACGGTGCACATCGACTGGCGCGAGGGCAACCACCACTTTGTGGGTGCCAATTTCTTGCGCAGGCTGCGTGCGGACTGCATCGTGGTCAATACCAGCCGAGGACTCGCGATCGATCCGCGAGCGCTGGCCAACTGGCTGGCCGCGAACCCGAAGGCGCGGGCGCTGCTCGACGTGCACGACCCGCACGAACCGCTGGACGCGGGCTACCCGTTGCTCGGCGTTCCCAACGCGCACCTTGCCCCGCACATCGCAGCTGCCACAGCCCCGGCGAGGCTGAACATGAGCTGGGTCGTGCAGGACGTGGTGGCGGTGCTCGAGGGGCGCGAGCCGATGCATCGGGCGCCACGATAACGCGTTACCTCACTGCTCCACCGACGCCGCGACGGCGCTGGCGAGTCGCTTCGTGACAGGCAGATCATCCTCGGCGACTGCCAGCACGAGCGATGCGAGTTCGTGCCACTCGTGGTCCTGACGCTGCTCATCGTCGAGCTGGACGAGATGCGCGTCACTCCTCTCAAGCCAAAAAGTCGCGTCCCGGGGCAGCAGTTCCTCGATCTGTCTTGCTTGGGATTCGATCAACTCCGAACCTATCTCCAGCGACGGCAACACTCGACGCGTTCGTCGCTTGCCATGCGGCAAGAGCAACGCGAGCGCCGACAGCACCGCAAACGCGTACATGCTGCGCGGAACACCGTAGAAGCCGTGAATGTCGGCGACGCCGCACCAAACCAGCACGTGGCATGCGCATGCAAGCTCTTCTGGCCCCAGCTCATTGGCAGCGCGGACGGACCTAGCGACACGCCCGGGCAGCGCGAGGATTCTGCCACGATTCTGGTACCGAGTCCCGAGGAGAAGCAGAAAGAGGCACGCGAAGTGCAAGGTGGCGGGCGGGCGCGGCCCTCGGGTATGCCAGTGGTTCGACACGAGCTGGATCGACTCGTCATCTTGACGCTCGATTGGTTCCCAATCACCCTCGTTGAGAAACGCACAGATCGCCGCGTCGAGATCTCGATCGTACCCGAACCAATCGGCAGCACAGGTCTCATGGCGAACGTGGTACGTCCCAGCCTTGGCAAGCCGGGCTCGGACTTCTTCAAGAGTTGTCTCGAACGGCGGTGTCCAGCTGGGCGCGATCACGAGCCGCTACTCCGCACTCCACACCACGTTGCCCGCCTCGTCGTAAAACTTCGCGACCGGCTGCCCGGAGCGCATCACGCCGAAGAACGCACGGCTGTTGCCATTGTCGTCGGCAAACCCGATGCGCAGGGCTTCCTTGGTGAAACCAAGCCACGCGCGGGTGTGACCCTTGTCGTCGGCCAGCGTCATGCCCGGGCCCGAGTCGGCGAGCGAGAGCTTCATGCGGATGGTGCCGGCGCGATCGTGGAAGATGAACGTGGGGCCGTCGCGGTCGGCCGTCAGCATGGCACGCTCGGCCCCGGTCTCGTCGACGAGGCGCAGCGTGCGCGTTGCGACGCCCTCGCTGAGTTGCTCGGTGAGCGACTGAACGCGGGCTTCCAGGGCTGCGATGCGATCTTCGGGGGTTTCAGGCATGCGATTGTCACCGTGATTCGAGGAGCGTCTAGCCGAACACCACGAGCGGCGGGGGTGAGCCCGCCCGGCCCGCTCGCGTACCGTACCCGCGAGACCCCGCCCGTTCTCGCACGCGTCCCGCCGCAAGGAGCCCCATGGCAACCCTCACGAACACGATCGCCGCTGCCGCCTCGCTCGCCGTCGCCGGCGCTCTGGCCATGCCCATGCTCGGCATGGCTCGCACCAACTCCGCGAGCCATGCGGCCCTACTGAGCGCTCGCTCTGTCGCCACGGGCATCGAATCGATGGCGTTCGACGCAGGCGTGTACCCCCCGGCGTTCCGCACCGCGCCAGACGGCACGGTCACGCACTACTCGGCCGCCTTAGTCGCCGGTGGCTATGCCGACGCAACAGACTTCACGAGTCCACTCGCACCGGACGGCGGTGCTCCCTCTGCTGGCGAGCACGTCGCACAGGTCGACCGGCTCGCATTCACGGTCAACGGCGCCATCATGCCGCCTGAGCCGCTGACATACTCGGGCACCGACCGCCACTACCGCCTTGTTCGCCACGCTGCAGCCGTGCCGCAGTCAGGGTCTCGCTTGGTTCGCAGAGGCGAAGCCATCGATCCCGCGCGCACGCTGCTGGTCACCGAGTGGCTGGCCGCCGACAACTACGCGGCTCTCGCCCAGGGCCCCACGATCATGAGCCACCGACCCATCGTGCCCTTCGTCGGTGCCACCGCCGGCCGCAGCCCGGAGCGCGAGCCGACCTCGGGCGCGAGCGATACCTCGTTCGCCTATCCCGAGATTGGCGACGTCTTCACCGACAACGCCCCATTCGGCGAGGCTCTGACCAGCCGCGGCCGGACCGAGATCAACGCGATGGGCCGGTCGCACCCGCGTGGATCGGCCGCAGTCATCATGCTCGACGGCTCGGCCCGCATCGCGACGCCGCGTCAGAGCGTCGAGCAGCGGTTGTGGGG
Organism: Phycisphaerales bacterium; assembly: GCA_965227775.1. GTDB lineage: Bacteria > Planctomycetota > Phycisphaerae > Phycisphaerales > UBA1924 > JAHCJI01. The sequence continues at coordinate 1,811,898 of OZ245777.1, read as the reverse complement.
CGAGGCGTTCCACTCGATCACCGGCGGACGCGGCGTGCGGTAAACCCCACCCAGCCCCCACCATCTGGCCTATCCTGCCTGCGTGATCAGGGTCGAACGCATCACGCCCAAGAGCCCGCTCTACCCGAGCTCGGTCGCCCTGCGCGAGAGCGTCTTGCTCAACCCCATCGGCTTCGATCACGCCAGGTTCACCGCCGAGTATCCGGGCGTCGACGACCGCGCCGAGCACTTCGTGGCGGTCATGGATCACCCCACCGGCCCGAGAGTGGTGGGCTGCCTGCTTCTCCTCACCGACGAGAAGCCCAGCGATCACGGCCAGACCCAGGCCAAGGTCATGCAGATGGCCGTCGACCCCCAGCGACAGGGCGAGGGGCTCGGACGTCGCCTGGTCGTCGCCGCCGAGGCCCGCGCTTTCGGCGAGCTCGGCCTCAGCCGTCTCTATTGCCACGCCCAAGACCGGGCCGTCGGCTTCTACGAGGCGCTCGGCTGGACACCCGAGGGCGAACCCTTCGAAGAAGCCGGCATCGGCCACCGCAAGATGGTCTTCGACGCCCCGCCCCAGCCAACCGGCGACTCCGCGAGCGTGCTCGAGGGCGATCCGTTGTATGGGGATGGGGTCTAGGACTAAGCCGTTTTTTCCAATCCACACTCGGGGCACACGCCAATGTCCCCACCGAGTTCGTAGTTGCACGCCACGCACCGGCCGCGTGCACGCCGGCGGCGCGTGCGCCACACACGCAGGCACACGAGCACACCGAACAGTGCGCCGGCGTAGAACACGGTGTTGGCAAGCAGGCCGGGCCAAATGGGGCGCACCGGCACGCGCATCGTCAGGGAGCCGAGTTTCACCGCTGATTGCCACTCGCTCCAAACGCGGGACGGCGTGTCGTCCAACAGGCCCCGACCGCTGGCGGCCGACCAAGGCCAGCCCGCCGAAGTCGAAACGATCGACTGCACGTGCCCGGTGTACGCCCGACGGGCGTAGTGCGGGCGCGGGTCGGCTACCGGGCGCTCAAACTCGGGCCCGGGAGGGTCGTATGTGCCCTCGGGCACGATGCTCGACTCCCAATGCGTGCGAAAGGCATCGCGCCAGTGATAGATGAAGATCTGATGGTCGCCCTGATCGAGCCAGAGTTGTTGCTTCCCCGGGTGCGTGTTCGGCGACCGCACCACGCGATTTGAAACAACCAGCCCCACTGGCACGCTCGCAACCGCCAGCAGCACGCCGACGACCAGGCTGACCACCACCATCCGCCCGGTGACCATCCGGTGCCGCTTCGTGCTGGATGCCCCGCCGGCCATTGCCCGGACGATACGGGCTGGCCACCGCGGAGGTCCGGCTAGCGGCGCGTGCTCTCGGGCCTGCGACCGCCACGGGCGCTCTTCGCGCCGCCTCGGTAGTTCTTGTTCGGCCCACGACGGGGGCCACCGGGGCGACGGTTACCGGCCGGGCCCGAGTTGCTGGTGGGCCGGCCGCCCGGCCTACGCCCTTGCTTCTTCGAGCGCTGCCCGTTGCTACCGGCATTCGACCGCGCCGGCCTCTCCGGCCGGCGATAGGGCTCGGCCAACCCGCCCAGGTCGGCGGGCAGCTCATCGCCCGGGCCGATGTTCGCCTTCGTGCGGCGCTCGACGTGCGCGAGGTCGCCGATCTCGTCCGGCTGGCAGAAGGTGATCGCAACGCCCGAGGCGCCAGCCCGCGCCGTGCGGCCCACACGGTGCACGTAGGTCTCAGCGTCGACGGGCATGTCGAAATTAACCACATGGGTGATGCCGCTGACGTCGATGCCGCGGCTGGCGACGTCCGTTGCGACCAGCACGCCGCGGCTGTCCTTCTTGAAGGCAGTCAGCGCCCGCGTGCGCGCGTTCTGGGTCTTGTTGCCGTGGATGGCGTTGGCGTGGATGCCCGCGCGGTCGAGCTGCTTGACAAGGCGATCGGCCCCGTGCTTGGTCTTGGTAAAGACCAGCGTACGCCCGACCTTGGCGTTGCCGGCGTGGTCGCGGCCGAGCAGGGCGCGGAGCAGGTTGCCCTTGTTCGCCTTATCGACGACGTAGGCCTGCTGGGCGATGCGCTCGACGGTGGTCGACTCGCGCTCGGTCTCCAGGTGCACGGGGTTCTTCAAGATGCCATCGGCCAGGGCCTTGATGGCCTTGCTGGCCGTCGCGCTAAAGAGCAGCGTCTGTCGCGCATCGGGCGTGAGCGCCGCGATCTTGCGCATGTCGGGCAGGAAGCCCATGTCCAGCATGCGGTCGGCCTCGTCGAGCACGAGGACCTCGATGGAACCCAGGTCCACCAGGCCCTGCTGGTGCAGATCCATCAGTCGGCCCGGGGTCGCGATCAGCACGTCAACGCCTGTCTTAAGGGCCTTCTCTTGCCTGAACTGGCTGACGCCGCCGTACACCGCGGCGTGGCGCAGCGGCACGTTGCGGCCGTAGGCGACGAACGAGTCGAAGATCTGCACCGCCAGTTCACGCGTCGGGCACAGTACCAGGGCGCGCGGGGGGCGGCCAAACTTGCCGCGTCCCTTCCCGCCGCGATGGCCGGCCTCGAAGAGGTCGTGCAGGATGGGCAGTGCGAAAGCCGCCGTCTTGCCCGTGCCCGTCTGGGCGGTGCCAAAGACATCGCGGCCCTCCAGCACGGCCGGGATCGCCAGCGCCTGGATGGGGCTCGGGGTTTCGTACCCACGCTTGGCGAGCACCTGGGCGATGGGCTCGGCCAGGCCGAGGGTGTCGAAGCTCTTGGTTTCGGTCTTCTGGGTGTCGGAGCGGGCAGGGGAGTCGATCACGGAGCTGTTGGACAATGGTCTGCTTTCGGCCCATACGGGCATCGCGGCCGACGTGCATCGCCGGCCTGGGGAGGTCGAGTGATCAATGGCCCCATCGCGGGTGCGACGCTCAAGAAAGGCCAACTGACTCGTACCGAAGATGGATCAAGGCGTTCGAGCCAGGCCCAGGGCTTCGGGTGCGGTCGTCGGTCCGTTTGCGTCGGAAGCGTCCGCTGAGGCGAGAGTATAGGCCAACCGACAGGCCGGCCTTGGCATTCCCGTCCCTCCCCGTCACCCGATAGCATCGCGGGCCATGACCCCGCCAAAAGTCAAAAGCAGCTTCAAGACGCTCTACCTCATCGACGGCTACGCCCAGTTCTTCCGGGCATACCACGCCATCCGCACGCCAATGACCAGCCCGGTCACCAAGGAGCCCACCAACCTCACCTTTGGCTTCGTCGGCATGCTGCTGAAGCTGCTGGCCGGCAAGAAGGCCGGCGCCACGCAGGTGGGCGACGGGCCCGACTACCTCGCGGTCGCGATCGACGTCTCGGGCGATACCGAGACCGTTCGAAGCGAGATCGCCAAGGACTACAAGGCCCAGCGCCCCCCACCTCCCGAGGACCTGCCCGAGCAGGTCCAGCGGTGCCTGAGCATCCTCGAGGCCATCGGCGTGCCGGTGCTGGGCAAGGAGCGGTATGAGGCAGACGACGTCATCGCCGCGCTCGCGCGCACGCTGGCGGACAAGGCCAACATCCGCGTGGTGAGCAAGGACAAGGACCTCAAGCAGCTCTTGCACCCCGCAGGCGACGGCAAGCGCGGCGCCTTCGAGCTCTACGACGTGCACAAGGACGAGCTGATTACGACCGACTCGCTTCACGAAGAGTTCGCCGTCACCCCCGAACAGTGGCGCGATGTGCTTGCGCTCGCGGGCGACACCGTCGACAACATCAAGGGCGTCGAGGGCGTGGGTCCCAAGACCGCAGCCAAGCTCATCGCCGAGTATGGGAGCCTCGAGGAGTTGCTTGCCAACGCCGACGAGGTGAAGGGCAAGCGGGGCGAAAGACTGCGCGAGGCCGGCGACGTGCTCAAGACCAGCCTGAAGCTCGTCACGCTCATCGACGACATCGATGTGCCCTTCGACCTCGATAACGCCCGCGTCGATCGCCTGAAGCTCGACGCGCTCATGCCAATCCTCAAAGAACTCGGCTTCAACCGCTACCAAGACGAGCTCAAGCGGCTCATGGGCGACGCCGAGCCCGCCGAGGGGGAGGTCGAGGCCAAGCCAACGAAAGTCGAGAAGAAGACGAGGCACGACGGCCAGGGCGGCCTCTTCGATGCTCCGGCCGAGACGCAGGAAACAAATGGCGACTACGCCATCGTGCGCACCAAGAAGGACCTGACGGCGCTTGCGAAGGCCCTCAGGAGCGCCAAGCTGTTCGCCGTCGACACCGAAACCACGCACATCCGCGCCATGCGGGCGGAGCTCGCGGGGCTCAGCTTCTCGGTGAAGTCCGGCCAAGCGTGGTACGTGCCGGTCCGCTCGCCCGAGCAGGACACGCACCTCGACGAAGCAACCGTACTGGACACGCTTAGGCCGCTCCTCGAAGACGCCAAGATCAGGAAGACCGGGCACAACCTCAAGTATGACATCCTCGTGCTGCGCAACGCCGGCATCGAGCTCGCGGGCGTCGCCTTCGACACGATGGTCGCCAGCTATCTCATCGACGCCTCGCGATCTTCGCACAGCATGGATGCCCTCTCGCTCGCGCTGCTCGGTCGCGAGAACATCTCGATCAAGACCCTCATCGGCACAGGCAAGAACCAGAAACGATTCGACGAGGTACCCCTCGATCAGGCCGGCCCGTACGCCGCAGAGGACGCCGACGTCTCCCTCCAGCTCCACGGCATCATGGCGCCGCAAATCAAAGAGATGGGGCTGACTGACCTGAATGATGACGTCGAGGTGCCGCTCATCGACGTACTAGCCGAGCTTGAGTACAACGGCATCCTCGTCGACCCCAAGGAACTCGAAAAGCAGGAAGAACGCCTCAACAAGCGCATCGAGAAGCTCAAGGACGAGATCCAGGACGAGGCGATGGCCACCTGTGGGCGTACGTTCGAGCCCGACTCGCCCAAGCAACTCGCAGGCGTCTTGTTCAACAAGCCCGACGCGGCAGACCCGGGCCTGGGCATCAAGCCGCTCAAGCGTGGAAAGACCGGCCCATCGACCGACGCCGAGGTGCTCGAGAAGCTCGCGCAAGACACCACGATCGAAAGCCCGCTGCCGCAGCTCATCCTCGAGTACCGCCAGCTCACCAAGCTGGTGAACACCTACCTCGTCAGCCTGCGCGAGGAGATCAACCCCGACACGAAGCGCATCCACGCAAGCTTCAACCAGACCGTTGCGGCCACGGGCCGGCTGAGTTCAAGCGATCCGAACCTGCAGAACATCCCCATCCGAAGCGACGTCGGCCGCGAGATCCGACGCGCGTTCGTCGCGCCCAAGAACCGCGTGCTCATCGCGGGCGATTACTCACAAATCGAGCTGCGCATCCTCGCGCACTTGTCCAAAGATCCGGCGTTGATCGCCGCCTTCGAGGCTGGCGAGGACATCCACCGCGCCGTTGCGGCCCAGATCCACGGTGTTGAGCCGAAGGACGTCACCCGAGAGCAGCGCGACGGCGCCAAGATGGTCAACTTCGGCATCATCTACGGTGTCACGGCGTACGGCCTGGGCCGACGCCTGGGCATCGGCAACACCGAGGCCGGCGAGATCATCGAGGGCTACAAAAAGAAGTTTGCTGGCATCACGACGTTCCTCGAAGAGTGCATCGAGCAGGCCCGCAGCCAGGGCTACGTCGAGACCATGCTCAAGCGCCGCCGACCGATCACCGAGATAGACGCCAAGAACCCGTCCCGGCGCTCGCTGGCCGAACGCATGGCCATCAACTCGGTGGTGCAAGGATCGGCGGCCGACCTCATCAAGCTCGCGATGGTCGACCTGCACGCGCGGCTCAGCCCGCACGCCGCCCACCTGCGCGGCGGCAAGAATCCCGAAATCGAGGGCGTGCTCATGCTGCTGCAGATCCACGACGAGTTGGTCTTCGAAGCCGACAAGAAGCACGCCGATGAAGCCAAATCACTTATCGAGACCCGCATGCAGAGCGCCATGGACCTGCGTGTGCCGCTCGTGGTAGAGGCGAGCGTGGCCAGCAACTGGTATGAGGGCAAGTGATGGAACCGCCACAGCCATGGAAGCGGCCCGAGGCATGGCCGCTACCGATCGAGACGGAGCGTCTGACCATTCGCTGCTCGACGCACGACGACGTGCCGGCGATCTACAAGGCGATCGACACGAATCGAGAACGGTTGCTGCCTTGGATGGAGTGGGCCGAGACTGAGAACCTGACGATTGCCCAAACGCACTACACGATCGAGCGGTTCATCCGTGATGCAAAGCAAGATGTTCCCGTCAATCTTGCGATGCTCATCTGCGACCGAGCCACGGGAAGGCCCATTGGTGGCACGGGGCTGCACGACTTCAAGCCCGGTGCGCACCAGGCGGAGACTGGGTACTGGGTGTTGCCCGATCGCCAGCGCACCGGCGTGTGCACCGAGGCGGTGATCGGCTTGACCGAGGCGTGCTTTCGCGCGCAGGATCGCGGCGGTTTCGGCCTTCGCAGGATGGAGATCGTGTGCTCGGCGGACAACCCAGCGTCGGCGCGTGTCGCCGAAAAGGCTGGGTACGAACGGGAGGCAAGATACCGCAAGCATCGATGGGTCGATGGCATCGGCTGGAGCGATACCCTCGTGTTCGGTGCCCTCACCGAAACCTGGACCAAGCCATGACCACCGCCGCCAAGGAAGCCTGGACCACCCGCAAGCTGCTCGATTGGCTGCGCGGCGCACTCAAAGACAAGGGCATCGACGATGCGCGCCTGTGCGCTGAGTTGCTTGTGGCCCACGTCATCGGATGCCAACGCCTGCGTCTATACATGGAGGCCGACCGGCCCGCCACGCCCGACGAGCTGACGCGCCTCCGCGATCTCGCCAAGCGTGCGTTGAGCCACGAGCCGGTGCAGTACCTTGTCGGCGAGGCCAGCTTCTATGGCATCTCCCTGAAGGCCGACAAGCGGGCACTCATCCCCAGGCCCGAAACGCAGACGCTGGTTGATGAAGCCGTGGCGGCCATCAAGGCCATCGAGGGACGGGAGCCGCTCGTCGCCGACGTGTGCACCGGAAGCGGCTGCGTTGCCATCGCGATCGCAAGCCAGGCCCCCACTGCTGTCGTGCACGCGTGCGATATCGACGCGGATGCACTTGCGCTCGCGACTGAGAACGTCGAACGCACCGAGTTGACGGATCGCATCACGATGTTCGAAGGCGACCTCCTCGCCGCACTGCCCGATGGCAAGCCCTATGACGCCATCGTCGCTAACCCGCCCTACATCCCCGATGACGAGTGGGACGCCGTCGCGCCAAACGTGAAGGACCACGAGCCCACGCACGCCCTTCGCGGCGGTGCCGACGGGCTCGACCTCGTCCGCCCGCTCGTCACCCAGGCCGCTGATCGTCTGCGAGCCGGTGGCCTACTCGCTATTGAAGTCGCGGCCGCTCGTGCTGAAGACGCCCTCGCACTGCTCACGAGCGATGATCGCTTCAACCAGTGCCAGATCGTGCGAGACTTCGCCGGCCGTCCTCGGGTCGTGACTGCGTTGAAGTGTTGACCGGGCCCGCGCGACGGACTCGGCCCGACGATCACGATACGAAAAGACCCGGGCAACTGGTGCCCGGGTCTTGAGGGAATCAACGTGCGATCGATGCGAATGAGTTAGCGACCCGCGAGCGTGATCTCAAGGGTGACCTCTTCATCACCGCGCTTGACGCCGATGTTCACGGTGTCGTCGGCGCTGTGCCGCGCGAGCAACTGCCGCCACGCGTTGGCGTCCGTCAGCTTCTGCCCGTCCCAGCGAACCAGGCGGTCACCCGCCTGCAGGCCGGCGCGCGCTGCCGGCGAGTCCTCGGAGATCTCGGCGAGTACCACGCCGTCACCCTCGGCATCGTTATCGACGACGACGCCCACGTACACGCTGACCGCCGGCTGGTTGGCCTCGGCAGCCTCACGCTGACGGCGCTGCTCCTCGGGGCTCACAAAGCGGAACCGCTCCGGGCGCACCGATGCGTCGGCCACAATGTTCTCGTACAGGTGCACCGTCTTGACGGCGCCAACACGGTTGATCTTCCAGACCGTGTCGGCAGGCGTGTGGTAATCGGCATGGAAGTCGGCGATGATCGAGAACAGAACGGGGATGCCCGCGCGGTAGAACGGCGTGTGATCGCTCGCACCGCTCATGGTCTCGGGCACCACGATCTCGAGCCCGCTGTCGGCGAAATAGGGCTCGATGAACTCGCTCAGGCCCTCACCCGTGAAGCCGCCGGCCAGCAGCAGCCGCTCGTTGCTCACGCGCCCGATCATGTCCCAGTTGCACATGAGCACGTGGTCTTCGGCCGGCGCGATCGGGTTGCGCGTGTAGTACGCCGACCCGTTCAGGCCGCTCTCCTCGGCGTCGAAGCCCATGATGAGGATCGAGCGACGCGGGCGGTCATCGCCCTCGAGCCGCCTGCCCAGGCGGTCGGCCAGCAGCAGGAGCGCCGCCGTTCCCGAAGCGTTATCGTCGGCGCCGGGGTGAAGCTCGCCGGGGCCGGACCGCGAGCCGAAGTAGCCCATGCCCAGGTGGTCAAGGTGGGCACCAACGACGATCCACTCGTCGGCCAGGTCGCCGACGCCCTTGATCACGCCGCCCACGTTCTCGGCCATCAGGCTCTTGCGCTCGGCCAGGCCGTCGAGCTCGAGCTCGAAGCCCAGCTCCTTCGCGGACGCGTCACTGTCCGCATGGCGACGCAGGTCGAGCATCGTCATGTCGCTGCCCATCGCCTGCATGAGCCGGTCGCCCGCGTCGTGCGACATCATCATCACCGGAACATCGGCCTGAGCGCCGCCTTGGAATCGGGCCAGCCGCTCGGCACGATTGTCCGAAGCGCCGGGCGGGTTGATGATCACGATGCCTGCCGGCCCGCGTTCGGCCACGTTGCCGACCTTGTTGCGAAACGCCGCACGACCGCTCCAGCCGCGGCGGCCTTCGTTCCACTGGCTGTTGCCGTCCTCATCCATGGGCTCGAAGCGGAAGAGCACCGCGATCTTGCCCTCCAGCGAATCGACTCCCTCGAAGTTGTTGTAGCCGTCGGGGCCATCATCCATGCCATAGCCCACGAACACGGCCTCGCCCGACACGGTGCCGTTCTGGCCCATGCCGGTGAGCATGAAGTCTTCCTCGGCTTCGAGTTCGATGCGCTGGTTGCCCATCGAGGCCGACATCGCCTCGCGTTCCACCGTCCACGTGCCCGAGAGCGGGAACGGTTGGCGATAGCTGGCAAACGTGTTGCCGTCGGCGTCCTCGAACGCCGGCGTCAGGCCCGCCTCGCGGAAGTGGTACTCGATGTAGTCCTTGGCGCGCTCGGCTCCGTCCGAGCCGGGCACGCGGCCCTGCATGTACGGGCTCGCGAGGGTCGAGATGTGCACGTCGAACGTGCGTACATCCTCGGGCATGCGCGAGAGCACGTCGGCGATCGGCGAGCCCTCGACGCTCTGCACGCTATTTTCGTCGTTGCGGTCGGTCAGCCCCCACGCCGAGCAGGCGGCGGCCAGGGCAAGAAGTGCGGCGGGAGTGCGGAGGTGCTTAGTCTGCATGGATCGGATTCCTTTCGCCCTAGGGAGATGCGCGGGGGATCCCGCCACGTCAGGGCTCGCTGGGAGCAATATAGAGGACTCGACGTACCATCGTTGCGTGCGGATCCCCCTCAATATTGCTCTCCTCGCCCTGCTCTGCTTCCTTTCGAGGGCATTTGGCGACGCTGCACACCCCCAGGACGGCCCCCACGCCGACCTCCGCCTAGCCATCGACGGCCAAGGCGTGACCTTCCAGGTCGGCCTGAACCTCGCCTTCATGGACGAGGCCGTCGGCCAATCGCGCGAGTCCATCGACCGAATCGACCCGGTCGAGGCCGAGGCCCTCGAGCAGGCCATGCGCGACTTCATGGCCTCGAACGTCGTGGTTGAGATCGACGGCGAGGTTATCGAACCCGACATCCAGCAGTACGACTTTTTCGACGAACCTGAGCCCTGGATGATCGGCGTGTTCCCCAAGTACGGTGCGCGGGCGCTCATCCGCTGCGCTATCGTCGCGCGGTACCAGTCGAGCGACCCGCAGGTCGTCAAGGTCACTTGGCCGACCTACCCGCGAGACCGCGTCGCCGCCGAACTCGAGGGCATGACCGGTCCCGACGGCCTTGCGCCGTTTATGGTGCTCGAAGCACTGCTGCAAACCTCCGACGGCACGGTCGACATCATGCCGTTCAGCCACGCCAAACCCACGGTCGAGTGGTACGCCGACCAATCGGGCGACGCCCGATACGCCACGATCCCACCGACGCCCGTCGCGGGCGAGCCGCTGCGTCTGTCGCTGGTCGGGGTCATCCTGCTGCTCGTCGGACTCCAAGCCGCGTTCATCGTGATGCGCAAAAAGAATGTCTTGGCCGGCGCGGCCATCCTCGTCGCCGCTGTTGCTTCGGGCGCAGCGGCGGCCATCGTGATGCCGTTGCTTGCTGTGCCGATTCCCGGAACCGCCAGAGGGCCCGCACTGCCCAGCAATGAGCAAGCCGCGGCCATCTTCGAGCCGCTGCACGAAAACCTCTACAAGGCCTTCGACTACGGCAGTGAAGGCGAGATCTACGACGGCCTCGAACGCTCGGTCAGCGGTCCGCTGCTCGAGAGCCTCTACACGCAGGTGTACAACTCGCTGGTCCAGGCCGAGCAGGGCGGCATGCTCGGCATCGTCACTGGCGTCGAGCCAATCGACCTGAGCGTCCTGGCTATCTCCACCGACAACCAGGGCCGCGCCCGCATCGAGGCCCGCCACCGCTGGAGCGTCGAGGGCACTGTCTACCACTGGGGCCACAGCCACACCCGAGTGCACGAGTACGAGGCCGACTACACCATCGCCGCCCTCGACCAAGGCTGGCGGATCGTGGGCCAGCAGATGCTCGAGCAGCGTCGGGTGGACGAAGATGGCGTCGCCAGCTCGACCGAGCGTGAGTCGTTCTAGCGACGCCGACCGACCAGCATCGCAGCCAGTCCGACTACGAGCATGCTCGCCGGCGCCGGCACGACGCGAATCGTCGCCTCGCCCTCGATTAGTCCGTCCAGCCTCGACTCGGTCCGCGGGTTATGCAACTCGGGATAGACCTCCAGCCGGGAAGTGATTGTCGTGAGCTCGACAAGCATCGGCGTCGCATCGATGGGCGCGGTGTACGTCGCTTCCCAAAACGCGATCGGATTCACACTCATCGGGCAGCCGCCGATGCCGCAGATCGGGAACATCAGCTGACCGGCGACAATCTCGTCGATGCCCGTCGTTGTGGGTGTGCCCGAAGACGTACCAGGCCCATCGAGCGGCGCAATCAGGCTGAGTTCGCTGAAGCCCTCCGAGCCGACACTGCTGCGAACATCGGTCAAGATGCCGGCCAGCGAGTGGTCCGCCGGCGGAAAGGCCACCCAGAGCCGGACCGTGGTGCTCTGCCCCGGGCCCAGCACATCGTCATCGATCTCGAAGAACACCTCGGACTGGGCCATCAGCGGCGTTGCTCCAAGAACAACCGCCAACCCGCACGCCTGCATCCGCATCACCCATCTCCCACGAACAAGCACCCCGATCTTCCCTCCCGTTCGCCCAGCACCAATGCCGGTTCCACCAACCCGCACGAGAGCCTATCACTACCCGTGCCCAATCTGCTGCTGCGAGCGACGAACCTCAGCCACGCCTTCGATCCGTCCGAAGGCCCGCTCTTCGAGCTTCCGGAGTTTGCGGTCGCCACCGGTCGCCACGCCGCCGTCGTCGGCCCGAGCGGCTGCGGCAAGACCACCCTCCTGCGCCTGCTCACGGGCATCCTGCCTCCCACCTCTGGCTCGATCGAACTCGACGGCCATCGCCTCGATCAACTGAGCGAGACACGACGCCGAGCCATCCGCATCGCTACGGTCGGCTTCGTCTTCCAGCGGTTCGCGCTCCTTGGCTATTGCACCGCCCTGGAGAACATCCTGCTGCCGCTCCGCCTGCATGGCTCGGTAGCGCTGAACGCCGATGCCCGCGAACGTGCGCACGAGTTCGCCAAACGCGCCGGCATCGCACACACGCTCAAGCGCCGGCCCGATCGCCTTAGTCAGGGCGAGCAGCAGCGCGTCGCGATCTGCCGGGCGCTCATCACCAACCCGAAACTGATCGCCTGCGACGAGCCGACGGGCAACCTCGATCCCGCCCGCGCCGCGTTGATCATGGATCTGATCCTGGAGCAAGCCGAGCACACCGGCGCCACCGTGATGCTCGTCACGCATGACCACGCGCTGCTGCCACGATTCGAGCACGTGCTCGACATGGGAACGCTCGCCCACGAGGCCGCTGCCACATGAAGCTTCTGCCGCTCATCTGGTGGCACGCGTGGCGGCACCGTGGCCGGTCGACCTTGCTGGTGGGCTGCGTCGCCATCGCGTTGCTCGTGCCGCTGCTGAGCCGCTCACTCGCGGCGCGATTCGAGAGCGCCCAGCGCGAGCGTGCGGACATGGCGCCGTTGGTCGTCGGTGCGAAGGGCGGCCGCTTCGATCTCGTCCTCGCGTCGCTCTACTTCCGCCCGGCCCCGCTCGACCCTCTGCAGTACCATCACTTCGACCGTCTGTCACAGGACCCGCTGGCGACGGCCGTCCCCGTCCATGCACGATTCACAGCCGCCGGCGACCCGATCGTCGCCACCGACATCGGCTATTTTCAACGCCCGGGGGTGGCCATACCGCTGGCCGACGGCCGCCTCTTTGCGCGCTTGGGTGAGGCAGTCGTGGGCGCGAATGTCGCCGCGCGGCACGGTCTCACCTCCGGCTCGTCCATCTTCAGCGACGTCGCCGAGGCGTACGACATCACCAAGCCGCCGTCGCTCAAGCTCAACGTTGTCGGCGTGCTCGAGCCCACCGGCACGAGCGACGACGAGGCCCTGTTCGTCGACCTCGAGACAGCGTGGCTGCTCGAAGGCTTCGCCCACGGCCACGACGACGCCCAGGAGATCGATCGCCCGGACCTCGTCATCGCCAGAGACCAGGACCGCGTCGCACTCAGCGAGGCCCTCCGCACCTACCAGGAAGTCACCGACGAGAACGCAGGCAGCTTCCACATCCATGGCTCACGCGACGAGTTCCCGCTCACCGCCGTGCTGCTGTATCCCGCAGATGCGCGCGCGAAGACGATCCTGACCGCCCGGCTCAACGCCCGCGACGATCTGCAGGCCATCGAGCCGAGCCAGGTCGTGGACGAGCTCATCGCCTTCGTTGTGCGCCTGCGGCTGGTCTTCGACGCCATCTCCATCGTGCTTGCCGCGAGCACGGCCGCGCTCATTGCCCTTATCGCCGTGCTGGGCTACCGCCTGCGGGCCGACGAGCTGCGCACGCTGGCCGACATGGGCGCTTCACGCTCAACCGCGGCCGTGCTTGTTGGCGGGGAACTCCTCGGCCTCGTGGCGCTCGGTGTCGGTTTGGCTCTCTCGCTCGCGTGGTTAGCCCTCCTGCTGGTGAGCCGTGCATCGGCGTTCGTATGATCCACGAACCGCGCAGAAGCAAAGAGATGAAGAAGGAGAGCCTCCCCATGCGAACGTCCACCACGCTGACCGCCGCGCTACTCATCGCCATCGCGGGCGCTGCCATCCCCGGCTGCGGGGAACAGTCCGGCACCACCTCCGGGCAATCGAGCGCGGCGCTCGTTGATGAGGTCCTGACCACGTTCTACCCCACGACATACTTTGCCGAGCGCATCGCCGGCGGGCTCGTGACGGTGCGAAGCGCGCTGCCGGCCGATGAGGACCCGATCTTCTGGAAGCCTGGCGCCGACGCGATGGTCCAGTACCAGAACGCCAAGCTCGTCATCACCAACGGTGCCGAGTTCGAGAAGTGGGTCGCCGGCGCCGCGCTACCCCGCGCCCGTACTGTCGAGAGCCTCAGCGACGCCGACCTCGATGCCACCGGCGGACCCATCACGATGGAGACCACCACGCACAGTCACGGCCCGGGCGGCGAGCACACGCACGAGGGCCTCGACGGCCATACCTGGGTCAGCCCAGACATCGCTATCGTGCAGGCAAGGAACATTGCCCAGGCCATGACGACCGCGTGGCCGCAGCACGCTGAGGCATTCGATACCAACCTTGCGTCGCTCGTCGAAGACCTCGAGATGCTCGGCGTCTCGTTCAGCGACCTCACGCCGCTGGTGGGCGAGCATCGCCTGCTCGCAAGCCACCCCGCGTACAACTACCTCGCCCGCGACCTTGGCTGGGACGTGCACAACCTCGACCTCGACCCCGAGAGCGAGGACGTGCAGGCGATCGTCGACGCCGTACACAATGCGCTGCACCACCACGAGGACCATCACCACGAGCATGAGCATCGCGAGGACCACGGCCGCGATCACGACCATTCGCACGATGAGGGCCAAACGCACGACGAAGGCGAAGGCGATCACGACCATGACCATGAGCACTCACACGGCGATAAGCCCGTGATCCTGCTCTGGGAGGGCGAGCCCACCGAGGCCATCCGCGCCGCGATCGCCGACGAGCTGGGCGTCACCAGCGTCCTCTTCACCCCCGCCGAAGGCCAACCCGAGTCCGGGGACTACATGGACGCCATGCGGGCCAACCTCGATCGGCTCCGCCAGGCGCTCGGTGGCTGAGGGCCCGTACCCTCTCGCATGCTGCGAATCACCACGCTTGCCGTACTCGCCCCATTCGCCCTGACCCTGCCCGCGTGCGGCCAGCGCGCCGAGCTGCCGACCTCGGGCCCCTCGCCGATCTATTCGGACAGCGAGGAAGACAGCCCCAGGGCCGCCGGCTATCGCACAGAGACCGTCATCGAGGGACTCTCATCCCCCTGGGGTATGACGTGGCTGCCCGACGGCTCGATGCTCATCACCGAGCGCGGCGGTCGCGTGGTGTTCGTCGATGCGGCGCAGTTCACCGAAGACAGCCCGTTCGTCGTCACGCCCGATGAGGTCGAGGGTGCCCCGCAGACCAGGCGACTGGGCCAGGGCGGCATGATGGACGTCTCGCTGCACCCGGACTTCGAATCGAACAACCTCGTCTACTTCACCCACGCGACGGGCGACGGCCGCGCCAACCGCACCGTGCTCTCACGTGGCACGCTCGTCATCGAAGCCGGCAATGAAGATGACACCCCGGGCACCCAGCTCTTTAAGTCCGCCAGGCTGGAGAACGTCGAAGAGATCTTCCGCGTCACGCCCGACAAGCCCGGCGGCCAGCATTTTGGCTCCCGGCTCGTCTGGCTGCCAGACGGCACGCTGCTCATGTCCGTCGGCGACGGCGGCAACCCGCCCACCCGCGTCGGCGGACGCCTCGCGCGCGACAACCCGCAGTTCCTCGACAACACGTGGGGCAAGGTGCTGCGCCTCAACGACGACGGCACCGCTCCCGACGACAACCCGTTCAGTGATCGCGACGACGTGGGCCGCTTCGTCTACAGCTACGGTCACCGCAACATCCAGGGCATGGACATCGATCCCGCCACCGGCAACGTGTGGGCCACCGAGCACGGCGCCCTCGGCGGCGACGAGCTCAACCTCATCGAGCCCGGCAAGAACTACGGCTGGCCCAAGGCGACGTACAGCATCCACTACAACGGCGACGAGATCAGCGACGAGGTCAGCCTCGAGGGCATGGTCGACCCCGCGTGCGTCTGGACGCCAGTGCTCGCCGCCTGCGGCCTCGCGTTCTACACGGGCGACCAGTTCCCGCAATGGCAGGGCGACCTCTTCGCCGGCGGGCTCATCAGCCGCCAGGTCCGCCGCGTAATGCTCGATCGCAAAGAGGTCGAGGCCAACGAGACGCTCGCCTTCGACGCCCGAATCCGCGACGTGCGGCAAGGGCCGGACGGCAACCTCTACGTGCTCACCGACGAGCGAAACGGAAAGCTGATCCGAATCATGCCGGAGTAGCTCGCCCGGCCATCGGCGCCGCGTCAGTCCGGGCGCGCAAGCCGGTGGCGCAGACCGGCAGCCAAGCGCTCTCCGGTGAGTGTCTCCTCGTCGACCAGGTCGTGGGCGCCGCTTTCGCGGATCTCCCGGACGTAGCGGTGGTAGCGTGCCCGGGCGATGACGTGCGCATCGGGCGCCGCCACCCGCACCAGGCGGACGATCCGCCCGGCCATCGCCGGATCGGGGATGGTCACCACCACCGTATCGGCCGTCCGCACGCCCGCGTGATGCAGCACGTCCTCGTGCGTCGCGTCGCCCACGTGGCCAACCAGCCCCATCGCCTGGGCGGCCTTGATCGCCTTCACGTTGAGGTCGAGCACGACTACCTCGCGGTCGTGGCCGGCCATCATCCGCCCCACCGCCTGGCCCGCCGGACCGAAGCCGACCACCACGATGCGCCCTGCCGCCGCGTGCGCGGGCGCGCCCACCGGCGGGGCCGGCGCCGAAACCAGCCGGGCGCGGCGCAAGCCCGCGATGATCCGCGGGGCCAGCCAGGGGGCCGTCGAGACCAAGTAGGGCGTCAGGAACAGCGAGATGATCGTGGCCGAGACCAACAGCCGCAAGGTGTCGTCGTCGATCAGGCTGCCATGGGCCGACATCGCGAGGATGAATGAGAACTCGCCCACCTGGGCAAGGCACAGGCCGGTCATCAGCGCGCTCTCGTGGGCCTGACCCAGCAGGCGCAGGATCGCCCACACGATCAGCGCCTTGCCCACCACGATCGCCGTCACCACGCCCAGTACCAGCCCCACGTTGCCCAGCAGCCACGCCGGGTCGCCGAGCATGCCGATGGACCCGAAGAACAGCGTAACCAGCAGCGTCTGGAGCGAGGCGATGTCGGCCCGCACCTGCGTGGCGAAGGGCGAGGCCGCCAGCAGCATGCCCGCGACGAACGCGCCAAGCGCCGGCGACAGCCCGAACTCGTGCGACGCCCACGCCGCGCCAAGCCCTACCACCACCGCGATCAAAATCGGCAGGTCGCGGCTGTGCCGCAATGCCTCCAGCCGCAGCAGCCACGGCATCGCGTACCGCAGCAGCACGAACAGGAGCGCAATGAGCACCGCCGCCCCGCCGAGCACGCGGGCCAGGGCCCAGCCGGCCTCGGCCAGCCCGGCCCCGCTCTCGCCCGCGCCAGTACCCGCACCACCCCCCACACTGGCCCCCTCGCCCCCCAGCAGCGCCACGAGCAGCACCAACGGCACGACCGCCGCGTCCTGCACCAGAAGGATGCCCAGCGCGTGCCGCCCGTGGTTCGACTCGATCTCGGCCCGGGCGACAAGCAGCCGCAGCACGCAGGCCGTGCTGCTCAGGGCGATGATCGCCCCCAGCGCCCACGCCGTTCGCGCCTGCACGCCCATGAGCAGGCACGCCCCGGCCACCAGCGACACGGTCACCCCCACCTGCAGGAACCCGCCGCCGATGGCCACCCGCCCCAGCCCGACCAGCCGCCGCCAGGAGAATTCCAGGCCGATCGTGAACAGCAAGAGCGCGATGCCCAGTTCGGCCAGCAGCTCGACCTGCTCGCCCGAGCCGACGACCCCCAGCACGTTGGGCCCCACCAGCGTGCCGGCCGCCAGGTAGCCGATGATCGGGCTCTGCTTCAGGCACGCGCACACGATCCCGAGCGCCGTCGCGGTCGACAGCAGGAGCAGGACATCGAGCAGCACCGACCAGGATCCCATGGCGGGCAGTCTATCGGTGCCCTGAGGCTGAACTCAGCAGCCGGCGTCGGAGGCGTCCTGGAAGGCGAGGAAGTCGAAGATGGTCAGCTCGCCTTCGACGCCCGCACATCCGCGACGTGCGGCAGGTGCCCAACGGCGCCCTCTACATACTCACCGACTAGCGCGATGGGAAGCTGATCCGGATCGTGCCGGAGCAACGCACGAATCGTCTCAGCACATGTGCGCGTTGTTCACAAGTCGAGGTACCAGTCGCCCACCCGCCAGAGATCCGGGTCGGCGTTGCCAGGACTGTCTAATTCGATGACGCGGTACGCGCTTGGGTACTCGTGCGGCGGGTCGCCCACGCCGACGTTGAAGTATTCCGAAAGACTGTTGTAGAACCACACTCCGGCTTGGGAGTCAGGGATCGACGCGAGATCCCCCGCCGTGACGAGTTCGTCCAGGCTGTCGGGCAACTCCCCCTCACGCCGGGCGTACGCTTGGATCGCCGGCAAAATGATGCCATCAATCGCCGCCTTGTCGGCCGCGACGGTGCGAGTGTCCCAACGGCTGAAGACCTGAAAGTCTATAGCCAGCGCGTGCACGCCCCGAAACCCGAGGTAGACGACCCAAAAAGCAGCGCCGGTCGTGCCGATCAGCACGCACCAAGCCAAGAGCGAGCATCGCTGCCGCGCGTTGATAGTCTTAAGAAAGGCCGACACACCACCGATACGCCGTGAGTGGGCGGGCGTTCGATGCTTGGAGCGTCAACGGAATGTAATCAAACCGCTCCGCGCGTCTTACTCCAACAACTCAAACGGGGGCAGGTCTCCCAGCAGCGGCCGCACGTACTGCAGGAAGGTCTCGCTCACGTCGTGGTGCCCCTCGATGTACTCCGGCGGCATGTGCCGCGTCTTGGCGGCGACGTCCTCGAGGCGCTGCACGCCGGTGCGGCACTGGTAGGCCTCGTTCGGGCCGATCTGGCTGGTGCGCTCAAGGGTGATCGAGATGCCTGAGTGTCCCTGCGCGGCGAGCTCGGCCGCGGCGACGCCGACCATGCGGGCCTCGCGCGCGTCCACGGGGCTGGCATCGGGATAGCAGCGCTGCAGGTAGCCAAGCGTGTCGGCCCGCACGCGCGGGGGCTTGCCGCCCTCGGGCGTGAGCTTGGCCTTGAGCAAGCCCGAGAGCTGGTCGCCCAGCGCGCCCGAGCCCGAGAGCTGGACGTTGCCGTGCGCGTCCTTCTCCTCGCCCATCAAGAGGGCGCCGATGGCCACGCCGTCCTTGTCCTGGATGCCCTCGCTGACGGCGATGTGGCAGCGCCCCAGACGGTCGTACACGCTCGCCACGTCCTGCACAAAGCGGTCGGTGATGAAGGGGACCTCGGGGACGTATACGAGATGCGGGCCGGCGTGCTCTTCGTGCCGGGCGGCGGCGGCGGCGGCGGTCAAGAAGCCGGCGTGGCGGCCCATGATGATGTTGATCTTGATGCCCGGCAACGCGGCGTTGTCCATGCCGTCGGCCATGTGCGCCAGCGCGACGAACCGCGCGGCGCTGGCATAGCCGGGCGTGTGGTCGTTGCCCATGAGGTCGTTGTCCACCGTCTTGGGCACGTGGATGCACCGCAGGTCGTAGTCGGCGGCCTTGGCGGCCTCGCTCACGATGCGGCAGGTGTCGCTCGAATCATTGCCGCCGATGTAAAAGAAGTACCGCGCGTCGACCTTCCGGCAGCTCTCGAAGATGCGGCCGCAATAGCTCGCGTCGGGCTTGTCGCGCGTGCTGCCGAGCGCGGCGCTGGGCGTGTGGGCGACCCGGTCGAGCATGGACTCGTCCAGGTCGGTCATGTCGCTCACGCGGCCCTCGGTCAGCCCGCGGACGCCGTTGCGCATGCCTAGGACCTTCGTGACGTGCCCGCTCTGCTGCAGGCCGCGACGCAGGCCGAGCGCCACGCCGACGAGCGATTGATTGATGACGGCGGTCGGCCCGCCCGACTGGCCGATGACGGCCGTTCCTCTTGGAAGATCTGCTTGCGCCAACGCTCGCCTCCGCCCGTGTCCTGAGGGGTCGCACGAGCAACCCCGCCGCCAAACGGTGGCATTCTTAGCCCTGCCCGCGGCGGGGTGGTGCGCGTCGGGTCGGGTGTGTGGGGGTGGGCAGGGCAGTCACCGGGCCGCATACCGCTCGTACCATCGGCCATGAGCACACCGCCGCCAACGTTCGTCTCCAACAAGCCAGTGTGGCTCAAGTTCCTGACCGAGCCGCGCAAGACCGCGTTCTACGGCAGGTTCTACATCCATTCCAAGCGGGCCCAGCACATCGGAGACTGGTGCTGCTCGCCGCTCGTGCCCCAGCGTCCCCACTTGGCGTGGAAGATCGCCCGGCTGAGCGGGCTACGACTGGTCAACAAACCCACGCCGGACGCCAGGCTGGGATTCGTTTTTGGCGATACCACCCACCTCGACGCCCCCGCACCCGGTAGCCTGCCGCAGGGCGTGCCCATCATCAACGGGCGGTGCCTGGACATCAGCAAGCAACGCGTCGAACTCATCCACCAGCAGGTGTTCGGCTATGGCATGTCGGTCGAGCCGACCGAGCACGCCGGCCCCATGGTGATCAAGAGCGACGAGAACGCCGCCCACGATGGCCGCGTGGTCGAGGGCCCGATCGACTCGGCCGACCCCGGCAGCGTGTACCAGATCGTCATCGACAACGCCGTCGAGCAGATCGACGGGCGTCCAGTTCGCGAGCCGACGGTGCTCGACCTTCGCGTCACGATCGTCGGCCGAGAGATCACCGGCTCGTTCCGAAAGCACCGCCCGGCGAGGCAGCGGTTCCTTAACACCAACGAGCACGCCTCGTGGCACGAACCGAGCGAGCTCTTCAGCGACGAAGAGCAGCGCTTGTTGATCGAATTCGCTGCCCAGATGGGCTTGGACCTTGGCGAGATCGACGTGCTCCGCGACAACGCAAGCGGCCGCATCTACGCGATCGACGTGAACAGCACGCCCCACAGCCCACCGACGGTGCTCGAAGGGCCGCTGGCCGCGTGGCCGATCATGACAACCGCGACCGAGTCGTTCCGCCGACAGTTCTTGGAAGGTTCGCCACCGCCCAGCGGGACAACCCCGTCCGAAGCACGCCCCGAACCGCAGAAGGCAGAAGCTCGCTGATCCCATCGTCCGGCTCCACTAGAATCTGACGTGGCGATCGATATTCCCGATCATGTCCTGAGCGCCATCCCGCCCGCCGAAGGCCGAAAGGCCCTGGTGGCGATGTCCGGTGGCGTCGACTCCGCAGTCGCAGCGGCGGCGATGGTGCGCGCAGGATGGGACGTCGTCGGCTGCTTCATGCGCCTGGGCTCGCCCGATGAGCAGCTCGACGGCGATACGAAGATCGGCCACCGCGGCTGCTGCTCCATCAACGACGCGCAGGACGCTCGGCTCGTCGCCGCCGACTTGGGCATCCCGCTCTACGTCTGCAACTTCAAGGACGACTTCGGCCGCATCATTGACTACTTCGTCGACGCCTACGCCCAGGGCCGAACGCCCAACCCCTGCGTGCGCTGCAACGACTGGCTGAAGTTCGGCAAGCTGCACTCGTACGCAAAGTCGGTGGGCGCCTCGGTGGTCGTCAGTGGCCACTACGCCCGCGTCGATCGGAGCGGCGCCGAGCCCCGATTCATGCGCGGCCGGGACCACGCCAAGGACCAGAGCTACGTGCTCTTTGGCGCCCCACGCGATCGCTTGACCGAGATGGTGCTTCCGATCGGCGAGTTCGAGGACAAGCAGCAGGTCCGCGACGCCGCGAGCACGCTGGGGCTCAACGTCGCCAGCAAGCCCGACAGCCAGGAGATCTGCTTCGTGCCCGACGACGACTACGCCGGGCTCGTCGAGCGACGCCGGCCCGAACTCGTCGGTGCGGGCTCGGTGCTGACCATCGACGGCAAGCCCCTGGGCGAGCACGCCGGCCAGCACCGCTACACCGTCGGCCAGCGCCGCGGCCTGGGCATCGCAGCGGCCGAGCCGCTCTACGTTGTTTCGAAGGACCCCACCACCAACACCGTCACCGTGGGCGGGTCCGACGCGTTGCAGTGCGAGTCGGTCGAGGTTGGTGAAGCGAACTGGCTGGCCCCCAAGCCGGAGGGCGGCCAGCGTGTGCTCGTCCGATACCGTGCGCACGGCAGCGAGTGCCTGGCGACGATCACCCACCTGATTGAGGGGGACCGCCCCACCCCCTCTGGCCGCCGCGGCCGGTTTGCCCTGCGATTCGACGAGCCCCAGCGGGCCATCGCCCCGGGGCAGGCCGCCGTGCTCTTTGACGCCGAAGAGCCCGACGTGGTGCTGGGCGGAGGTTGGATCGAAACGGCCAGATCGCCCTGATCCCGCTCGACTCGACCACGCTGGAGCAGCGTCAGTTTGGCCAATGTTGGTAGCCTATCTGGACGAAAGTGATGGTGCGGCCCGTCGCCCCATCGATGTCACCGAGAGAGGACCAATGCCCGCCGGCGGCACCGTCACCCAGGCCCTGCGCTCCGCGTTTGATCGCTACGGCGATCGCGTTGCCATCGAAGAGTGGCCAAGCGGCCGCACGCTGACGTACACCGAGCTCGACGCGGCGAGCAGCGCGCTCGCGGCCGAGATTTCGCAGCGTGGCGTCGCGCCCGATTCGTTCGTGCCGCTGGTGATGCCACGCTGCGCCGACTTCCTGATCGCCGTGGTCGCCATCCTACGTTGCGGCGCGGCATACGCGCCGATCGATCCCGCGGCACCGAGACGCGATTCGCTGCTCGAGCCGCTAAACGCCCCCGTCGTCATCGGCACCGAGCCGGGCATGTTGGATCCTACAAATGCCACGCAGCCGAACGCACGAACCTGGGTCGACGCTTCTCCCGAAGACCCCGCGTACGTGATGTATACGAGCGGCACGACTGGCCAACCAAAGGGCGTGGTCGTGCCGCACCGCGCTGTCGTCCGGCTCGTCGTCGATGCCAACTACGCCGAGTTCGGTCCCGAACGTCGCTGGGGCATGATGAGCGCTGTCGCGTTCGACGCCTCCACGCTCGAGGTCTGGGGCGCCCTGCTCCACGGCGGGTGCTGCGTCGTGCAAGCAATGGAGACCCCGGGCCTGGGCGACCTCGCGGACTACCTGCTTCAGGGACGGGTCAGCGATACGTGGCTGACAGCCTCCCTCTTCAACGCAATGGTCGACGAGCAACCGCACGCGATGGCCGGCATGCGCCAGCTCCTGACCGGCGGCGAGCGCGAGAGCGTTCCCCACGTGCGCCGATTCAAGCAGCATAACCCAGGCGTTCGTTTGGTCCACGGCTACGGGCCCACCGAGAACACCACGTTCAGCCTCTGCCACGCCATCACCAACGAGGATGCTGCCGGCGATCGAATCCCCATTGGCAAGCCGATCAGCGGCAGCACCATGCGGATCGTCAAGCCGGGCGATTCACCGGATCAAACCGCGGATGACAAAACGGGGGAGTTGCTCGTCGGCGGCGCGGGGCTCGCGCTCGGCTATCTGCACGACGATGAGCAGACGGCCAAGAAGTTCGTTCTCGATCGCAACGGCAACCGCTGGTATCGCACAGGAGACCTCGTCCGACTGCGCGCAGACGGTGCCGCCGTGTTCGAGGGTCGCGTTGATCGCCAGGTCAAGATCCGCGGGCACCGCGTCGAGCCCGACGGCATCGAGCACGAGCTGGCCGCGTGCCCGGGCGTCGAGCAAGGCGCGATCGCGGTGACCGGAGACTCAGCCGAGACGCGGGGCATGACGGCATTTTTTGTGCCCAAGCCCGATGCGACCGCAACCGACGTTCGGAGCCAACTGGCGGGTCGAGTATCACGAGCACTGCTACCCGAACGATTCGTACCCGTCGCGAGCATGCCCCGGGGAACGACAGGTAAGATCGACAGGTCGGCACTGGCGACCGACTTTGCCACCATCACGGACCGCTTCCGGCACGTCGTCAACACGCACGGCAATCGTATTGCGATCGAAGAGTGGCCCTCGGGACGACAACTGACCTACCAGGAACTCGACGCGAGTAGCGCCGCCCTCGCCCGCGAACTTCGCGAGCGTGGGATCAAGGTGGGCGACTCCGTGCCCATCGTGATGGCACGGTGCGCGGACTACGTGATCTCGATCGTGGCCGTCCTTCGTTGCGGTGCCGCCTACGCACCCATAGACCCAGATGCCCCACGACGCCAAGCCATGCTCGATCCGCTGGGCTCGCCGGTCGTCGTCGGCCATGAGCCGGGCATGGTGGGCCCCCAGACGGTCGCACGCGCCGGCGACGAACCAGACATCCAGGTACAGCCCGAATCGGCCGCGTACATCATGTACACCAGCGGCACAACGGGAACACCCAAGGGCGTGGTGGTGCCTCATAGCGGCGTCGTGAGACTCGTCCACCTCGCCGACTACGCGACCTTTGACCACACTCAACGCTGGGGCGTGATGAGCGCGACCGCGTTCGATCTTTCGACGCTTGAGATCTGGGGAGCGCTGCTGCATGGCGGATGCTGCGTGGTACAAGCCATGAACATCCCCAACACCGACGATCTCGCAACGTACCTGGTTGATGGACGCGTCACCGATACGTGGCTCACCGCCTCATTGTTCAATGCCATGGTCGATGAGCACCCAGAGTCCATGGCACACATGCGTCAGCTCCTGACCGGGGGCGAACGCGAGAGCGCACGGCACATTCGAGAGTTCAAGCGGCACTGCCCGCGCGTGGCCCTCATCCATGGATATGGCCCAACCGAGAACACCACCTTCAGCCTCTGCCATACCATCACTGATAAAGACGCGCAGCAAGACCGAATCCCCATCGGTCGAACCATCAATGGCAGCACCATGCGCATCATCGCTCCGGGCGAAGGACCCGACGCACCAGCTTCTCCACTCCGTGAAGGAGAGTTGCTCGTTGGTGGACAAGGCCTAGCCATTGGCTATCTCAACGACGAAACGAAGACGAGCGAGAAGTTCCCGGTCGATTCGAGCGGCGAGCGCTGGTATCGCACGGGAGACCTCGTGCGACTGCGAGATGACGGCGCGGCCGTTTTCGAGGGCCGCGTCGATCGCCAAGTGAAGATCCGCGGACACCGCGTCGAACCCGACGGCGTGGAGGCCCTGTTGGCTTCGTGCCAAGGCGTCGAGCAAGCGGCTGTTGCGGTCACCGGTGACACGGCGGAAACCAGACGCATGATCGCGTTCTTCATCGCCGAAGGTGATGCGACCGCCACGACCGTGCGCGAAGCGCTAGCGATGCGGCTCGCACCCACCCAGATGCCCGACCGTTTCGTAGCGGTACAGGCGATGCCCATGGGCTCATCGGGCAAGGTCGATCGAAACGCGCTCGTTGCACAACTTGAACGGGAGGAACCCCAAGACTCGGATTCTGCCAGCGGGCTCGCGACGACGCTCGTCAACATGTTCTCGCATCGACTTGGCGGACCCATCCGCCCGGACCAGGCGTTTCGCGAGGCGGGCGGTCACTCGCTTGTTGCCATGCGCATCAGCGCCGACGTTCGGCGTGACCTGGGCGTCGAATTGACTGCCGCCCAGATCCTTCGGCACCAGACGATCGACAACATCGCCCGCGTATTTCCAGATCTGCCCAGATCGGTAACAGCGCCGAGAAGCCAAACGACCGCCCAGGTTGGGGATATTCGTCGTCGTGCGAGCCTTGAGCACGAGCGAGATGGCACAGGACTTGCCATGCTCGTCCACCACGCGCTGCATGTCGATCAGGCTGTCGATGTGGATCGCCTCCGCGAAGCATGGCTCACGCTGCTCGAGCGTCACAACGCGCTACGCGAGCGCGTCGTGTTCACCGACACTGGCCCCTCACTCGCCCAACACAACCCCCGTTTGGCTCGGGTGTTCCACGCCGAACATGACCGCCTCGATGCGCCCAACCCGGGCGATCCACGAGTCCACCAAGCGATCTCACGCACGATCGGCCCAGACGATCCCCCAGCGCGAATGCATGTCTGGCCAATGACTGACGGCTCGCAGCTCATACTCATGGTGTTCCACCACGCCGCCATCGATGAATGGTCGCTCGATATCGTGACGAGTGAGCTACATGCTCTGCTCAGGGGCAACGCCCTCGAACCAGCACCGCCCTACTCCGCGTTTGTTGCTGCCGAACAGGCGATGATGGATGACGGGTTGGTTGCCGATCTTGCAACGCGCATCAGCCACGGTGCTCCACCGGCCGCTGAGCTCCCGCCAACGGGGCCGCAGGCAGGTCGAGTCTTCGAAATCGAACGTGACTTGCTCACCGAGGCATCACTTGACGCTCGAGCCGAGGCAATCGGCGTTTCGCCTCCGGCACTGATTGCAGCGGCGTTCGGCTTGACGCTGCGCTCGCAGTATGGCGCCCCCGGGCGATGGCTCATGACTCCATTTGCGCGCCGACCAGGAGAAGACCTCCAGCGAGTTGTCGGCTGCTGCTTGGATATGCGCCCGATGGAGGGATCGGGCGAGACCTTCGTAGATGTGGCACAAAGCCTGCACCGCCAAATGCTCGATGGCCAAGAGGAGCGAGCGCTGCCGCTCGAGTCCCTGATCGACCGAGTTCGATCGTCCGCACTTGAGCGCGCTGGAGACGCCACGCGATTCGGGCTTACCTACCGATACATAGATGACCGGCCGCATCCGTTCGGAAGTTCCTTGGCAAGACCCATCAACATTCCACAGCCAGCAGCTCGGTTTGGGCTTTGCCTGCACGTCGAGCGTCGACCTAGCGGGCTTCGATTGTGGATCGAGGCTTCTGGGTCTCACTTTGCAGCCCAGGGGCTCGGCCACCTTGCCGATCAAGTCGTTGGCATCCTCCTGAAGGGCGACCTACAGTCTACGAGTCCGCCAGTTGCACTCAGCGAAGCTCAGACTTCAACAGGTGGTGCATCGACGCGAGATCGAATGGTGCTCGCAGAGCTCTGGTCCGAGCTGCTTGGTGTCGCGCCACGCCCGGCCAGCGACTTCTTCCAGGACGGCGGCACAAGCCTGCTCGCGATGCGCCTTACCGCCGCGGTCCACAAGCGGCTCGGTCGACGCCTGATGCTCAACCAGTTCCTCCGCACGCCCACGCTCGACGGTCTGGCACAGAGCATCCGCGACGACGTCGAGCATCCCTACGCCGAGTTCTCCCGCGCGGCTACCGACGAGACTCCGGGTGAGGCACCCTGGTGCGTAGCCATACCCGGTTCCGCGGGCCGAGCGATCGACGCCTACAAGCTCTGGTACGAGCTCCATGACAGCGGAACTCCGATGGACATGCTCGCCTTCGACGTTTCGACCATTGCAATGGACGAGTTGAGTGAGTTCGATGCAGACAAGTTCTTCACGCGGTTCGCAGCATTGACGCACTCATACGCCCTGGCCAACCGTCGTGAGGGTCCGATCACGCTGGTTGGCTACTCCCTCGGTGGGTTGGTGGTCATGGACATGGCGCGGAGACTGACAGACCTTGGCCACAACGTGCAACGGATCGTGCTGCTCGACGCGTACGCACCAGCGTATCTGAGCCGCACGATCCCGTGGTTGCTCGCCAAGCTGAACGCGAGAGTCCGCACGCTCGGTCAGCGTAGCAACCCGGGTGTTCAACAACCGAGAACGCAGACAAGCGAGGAGGCTCGCGCTGCCGAAGCCAGGCGGGAGACATGGCAGACCATCCATCGCACGCTCAGGCATTGGACACCGCCAGCCGTGCGTGTGCCAACCGTGTTACTCCGCTCGACGCCAACATGGACTATCGCACGACCGGTGTGGCACGCACACACCAACGGGTTGCGCCCATGGCTGCGTGGGCCGGTTGATGTTCGCACCATCGACGTTGCGCACCTAGCGATGCTCACGACGAGCGCCGATGAGGTCGCCGCGAACCTCTGTGACGTGCTGTGCGTCCCTGCGCCCGCTACACCGCCCACACACGCGAACCA
This sequence comes from Phycisphaerales bacterium, assembly GCA_965227775.1. Classification (GTDB taxonomy): domain Bacteria; phylum Planctomycetota; class Phycisphaerae; order Phycisphaerales; family UBA1924; genus JAHCJI01. The sequence goes on along the minus strand of OZ245777.1, from coordinate 1,784,380 downwards.
GCTGTCGCCCAACGAGCATCTTCCTGCCCGACCTTGACCGGGGCGCCATCGACGAAGCTTGAGAACGCGGGTAGCACAAGGGCGTGGTACTCATTGTCGAGCCAGAAGCACGGCAGCTTTACGCGCTCGCCCCGGCCACGAAGGCGTACCGTGGGGTGCACGTGACCACACAGCGTGTACCCGCGGGCGATGATGGGCGGCTCGTGCGTTAACGTCAGACCATCAATCTCGATCCGCGCGGGCAGTACAACGACATCCCAGCCATCGAGCATCGCTCGGCCGCGCGGGCTGGTAATGCCACGATCGTGGTTGCCGGGCACCAGCGCAAGCTCGCAGTTCAGCGTCGGCCGCCACTGGCGAATCAGCTCTTCCATGCCCGGGGCGAATGCAGACGGGCCGTGCACGAGGTCGCCGAGCACGACAACGCGGCCGGCCGCAACACGTTGGGCCGCCTCGCTGAGCCGCTTGAGGTCCGCCTGCTGCGGGCCGACTGGCATCGCACTTCCGGCGTTTCGGAACGCCTGGCACTTGCCCCAATGCGTATCGGCCACAAGCAGCCAGCCCTGTGCTTCCCAATAGACCGCACGCTCGTGCATCAGCAGCAGCTCGTGCCCGGCCACCGTGATCGAGATGTCGCCGGTGGTGACGGTCATAGGTCGGCCTGCATCTCTGCTTGCATGCGCGCGAGGCGAGACTCGAGGTCCTCGCTCGACATCGTCTGCGTACCAATGCGCTCGATGATGAGCGGCAGCGCCAGCGGGCTGGGTTTGTCGGCCCGCACGACATTGAACCGACTCGACGCGATGCGATCGAGCGCCGCCGCGAGTCGCCCCTGCTCGAACTGATTGTCCAGGACTTCTCGCCGTGCTTGGGCGAGCAGCAGATGATCGGGGTCAAACTCCTTGAGTACGTCGAAGATCAGCCCGCTCGAAGCCTGCAGGTGCTTGCCCGCAGCCCGCGTTCGCGCACCGGGATAGCCCTGAAACACGAGCCCGGCGACGCGCGCAATCTCGCGGAACTGCAGCCGGGCGAGCTCGGCGCTATTCACACTCTCGAGCGCATCATGCACCAGGTTCTCGCGCGAGAACAGGTCTGGCGCCAGGTGCTCGTCGTAGGGGAACGGCTCGGGGCATAGCAACTCGAATCCGTAGTCGTTGAAGGTTGTCGTGAACGTCGCCGGCTGGATGCGGCCGAGCCTTAGAGAAAGCAAGGCACTCAGCCCGCTGTGCACGAGCCTGCCCTCGAAGGGGTACACCAGCAACCGAAACCCATCGTGGCTCTCGAGCAACTCGAACAAGACCTCGTCGGCCCCTGGAACCTCAGACCGATGCGATTGGACCGCCACGACCGGCAGGAATGCCTCGAGCTCCACTGGCAGGCCATCGGCATCGCCAGTCTGGACGGCGCGTGAGGCATGCTCGAGCGACTGCCGCACGGCTTGCGACAGGCTTTCGCTGATCGGCAGTCGCGTGCCGCCCCATATAGGGGTCAGGTTCGTCTGCCTCGTGCCCTTGCGCACGACCGCAACTTCGTTGCGCACGCCAACAAAGCGAAGCGTCTGGCCGGCGAAATTGAAGTGCTGGCCCTCCCGGAGTCGCCCGACGAAGCTGTCCTCGATGTGCCCCAGGCTTCGCCCGCCGGCAAAACGCAGCTCGATGGTGCTTGGGCCCGTGATCGTGCCGACGTTGAGCCGGTGCATCTGGGCGATGCGCTTGTTGGGCACGCGGTACAGGCCCTCGACCAACTCGACCTTGTGGAAGCGTTCGTAGGCACTGAGCGTCGCGCCGCCTTGGGTCACGAGCAGCAGCGTCCAATCGAAAGATTCTCGCGACAGATCACGGAACGACCATGCCGAGCGAACCTCGTCGAACAGGTCGTCGGCATCGAAGCCGCCACCGAGCGCCACGGTCACCATATGCTGGGCCAGCACATCCAGCGGCTGATTCACCGGATCGCGAGGCTCAACGGCGCCGGCATCGATCGCGTCGCGGACGGCGGCGATCTCCAGCAACTCCAGGGCGTTGGTGGGCACGCACACGATCTCGCAGGGCTCGCCCGGCCGATGACGCGCGCGCCCTGCGCGTTGCATGAGTCGCGCGACGCCCTTGGGCGAGCCGATCTGCACGACACGCTCGACGGGCGCGAAATCGACACCAAGGTCGAGCGAACTGGTGCACACGACAATGCCGACATCGCCGTTCTTCACCCCCAGCTCGACACGCTCGCGCTCCTCGCGGTTGATCGAGCCGTGGTGCAGCGCAAGCCGGCCCTCCCACTGCGGCCGCTTGATGGAGATGGCGTGGAACCACCTCTCCGCTTGCGAGCGTGTGTTGGTAAACAGCAGCGTCGGCTGGTCGGGGTCGAGGTAGGCAAGCACCTCGTCGAGCATCGCCAGGCCCATGTGCCCAGCCCAGGGGAATCGGCGGATGTTCTGCGGCCGGAGCGACTCGACGATGACGGGGCGATCGATGGGCGCTCGGACGATCTCGGGCTGGGCATCGGGACCGACCAGCGCCGACGCTGCCTCTGGGGCGTTGGCGATCGTGGCGCTCAGGCCCCACGTCTGGACGCCCGGCGCAAAACGGCGGAGGCGAGCCAGCCCCAGCTCGACCTGGCTGCCGCGCTTGCTGCTGAGCAGCTCGTGCCATTCGTCGACGATGACGGCCTGAAGGCCGGTGAACCTCTGCTTTGCGTCTGCCTGCGTGAGAAGCAGACAGAGCGACTCGGGCGTGGTCACGAGCACGTTGGGTAGGCCTCGCCGTTGCCGGCTGCGGACCGTGCTCGACGTATCACCGGTGCGGCTTTCGACCGAGATCTCCAAGCCGAGGTCTTCGACCGGGGCTCGGAGGGCCTGCTCGATGTCCCGAGACAGCGCGCGGAGTGGGCTTATATAGAGGATTGACAGTTTGCGGGGGTCGGTCACTTGGTCGGCGAGGGCGGCCAACGGGCCGAAGTAGGCGGCATAGGTCTTGCCCGAGCCCGTGGGCACGAGGATCAGGCCGCTCTTGCCCTCGCCCTGGAGTGCCCACGCCTGTTCCTGGAATTCGTGCGGTTGCCAGCCGCGGTCGGCAAACCAGCCGCGGAGGCGGTCGAGCGTCGGCACGCTCGCGGCGGCTTGTTTTGTTTGGGTTTTGGACATTCCTCTGACTACACTATGCTCGCTGGTCGTCCCGGTCGGCTCACGGATTCCCACGGAGGGGTGTTCATGCAGACCCACCGGCTCGACGCCTCAAAGACACCGATGGCCGCGGCCGTCGAGTGGTTTGTGGCCCGCGCCAGCGATGGCTTGCTCGATCTCTCGGAGGTTCTCGTCGCGACGCCCGGGGCACGCGCGGGGCGCGTGCTGACAACGCTGCTGGCCCAGGCGTGCCAAGAGCGATCGCTGGTACTCACACCTCCGAACGTCGTGACTGCCGGCCGGCTCGCCGAGGCGATGGCGCCGGCCGCGCGCCCGGCCAGCGACATACACCGCCGGCTCGCGTGGGCGCGCGTGCTTCGCGACGCGTCGCCGGAAGATGTCGCACCGGTCCTGCCCGACGTTGCCGAGCCTGAGGCCTGGGCGAATGAGATCTCGCGGGCGCTGGATGAGCTGTCGCGCGGTGGCTTGCGGTGCCGCGACGTCGCGACCGCTGAGCTGCCGCCGCTCGAGGAACCGCAGCGGTGGCACGCGCTCGCGGCGCTGCAAGACGAGTACGAGTCGCTGCTCGTGGCGGCTGGCTTGGCCGACGCTTCGCTGCACGCGATCGATGCGGGCGGCTCGTTCGATGGTGGCGTGCGCGAGATCGTGCTCTTGGCGTGCATGGACCTGCCGCCGCTCGCGAGGCGGATGCTTGAGCGTGCGCCATGCCCGGTGCACGCGCTTGTGATGCTCGATGAGGGCCTCGATGCCGACGGCGTCGTGCGAGCGGACTACTGGCGTGATGCGGAGATCGACGTCGACCCTGCGGACGTCTTCGTGACCGAAGGCGCGGAGTCCCAGGGCGGCCTCGCGGTCCGGGCTGCCGTCGACCTGAACACGAGTGCGATCGGCACGGCCGATGAGTCGCTGGCCGGTGCGGTGCGCCGAGCCGCGGAGGGGCACGGGCTGAACGTGCACGTTGCCTGGGGCCTTCCTGTGTCATCGACGGGTCCGGCGAGATTGCTGGCGGACATCGGGCTGCTCTTGCGCGAACGCAGCTTTGTCGCGATCGCTCGAGTGCTGACCAATCCGATCGTGGTTTCCACGCTCGCGCGGGCCGAGCACCGGTTCGAACAGCTACCACGCGCGATCGACGATTACGCGGGCGCAGCACTTCCGACCAAGGCGTTTGCGAAGCTCCCCAAAGGCACCCCGCAGGTCGAGCGGCCGCGCCGCATCGTCGTTCACGCGCAGGCCCGGCTAAAGACGCTCTTGACACCGCTGCGCAGCAAGCCTCGGCTGCTGAGTGAGTGGGCTCCCGCTTTGCAGCAGGTGCTCACAGAGTTGCTTGGTTCGTCACAGGACGCACTCGGCTCGGGTTCGATCGAAGCGATCGCGGCCATCGGCGAGCAGATTCGCACGTTGTCCCAGTTACCCGACGCGCTCGATGCCCGCCCTGCGTCGGCGCACGAGGCCATCGCATTGGTACTCAGCCAGCTTGATCAGCGAGGCGCGGCCACCGAACCCGGCGGCGAGGACCTTGACCTGCTGGGCTGGCTCGAACTCCCACTCGATCCATCGCCATCCATGGTGGTGATGGGCGCGCATCACTCGACGCTGCCCGCCGCGACGGCGCCGGGGCCACTCATCACCGAAGGTCTTCGCCGGGCTCTCGGGCTGCCTGGGGCCGACCGCACGCTTGCGCGCGACGCGGCGAACATGGCTTCGCTCCTCGGCGGCGGGCGACGCGTTCGCTTCGTGCTGGGCTCGATCGACGCCAAGGGCGAGCCCTTGCTGCCAAGCACGCTGCTGCTACGCGGGAGTGGTGATGGGCCGGCTCGGGTCCTGCGGCGAGTCCATGAGCGATTCGAGACCTCCCCCGCGACCGACGCGCCACCCGCGTGCGGATATCGGGTGGGCGTGATGCGGCAGGCCGAGCCAATCACGAGCATGTCGGTCACCAGCTTCCGGAACTTCCTGGAGAGCCCGTACCAGTTCTACCTGCGATTCGTGCTCGGGCTGCGCGAGGTGACCCCGATGCCGAGCGTGTCGCGACTGGAGGCCAACACATTTGGCACGCTGATGCACGAGGCGCTCGCGGTCTTTGGGGCGAACGCGGACGCGCGCAACATCGAGGACGAGGGCGAGATCCGGCGGCGCATGCACGCAGCGCTTTGGCAGACCGCCGAGACGCTCGCGGGGCGTCGGCCTTCGGCGATCACGCTTGCCCAGATCGACGCGGCCGAGCATCGGCTGGCGGCGATGGCGCGTGTGGAAGCAGCACGGCGGGCTGAGGGCTGGCGAACGCTGGAAGTCGAGTGGACGCCAGCAGGCCAGCCGCCCCTCGGCGATACCGGCGTGAGCCTGCGTGGCAAGATCGACCGCATCGACTACCACGCCCAGACCGGATCGCTCGCGCTTTTCGACTACAAGACGTCCGAGTCATCGCGAAAGCCTGGCCCGGCGCACCGTGGTCGCGATGGACAGTGGCGAGACTTGCAGCTGCCGCTCTACGAGATCCTGGCCCGACCGATCGCCACCGAGCACGGCATCGAGGCGCTTCCCGTGTTCGGCTACATCTCTCTCGGCGGGAGCGACGCCGAGGTACTGGAAGCGGGATGGAGCCAGGAAGACCTGGAAGATGCGCACGCATGCGCGATGGATGTAGCAAGGAATGTCCGCTCCGGAATCGAGGCGCTCGCGGAACTCGGCATGCCCAAGTACGACGGGCCGCACGCGCGGCTCGCGGGCGTGGGCATGCTGCTTGACCCCGAGCACACCGAGGGCCGGATTGGGGTGGTGCCATGACGAGCACCCAAGACACGCGCGCGTTCGAGGTCGTGATGGCCTCCGCCGGCACGGGCAAGACCTTCGCGCTGACAAACCGGCTCGCGGGCCTGCTGGCACGCGGTGTGCCGCCCGAGCGCATCCTTGCTGCGACGTTTACCCGGCAGGCGGCCGGAGAGATCCGCGAGCGGCTGCTCACCCGCATTGCCAACGCCGCTGCAGACGATGCTGCCGCGGCAGAGCTCTCAGTGCACGCGGGCGTTGCGCTCGACGCATCGGGCTGGCTCGAGGTGCTGAAGCGGCTGTGCCGGAGCATCCACCGCGTGCGGATGGGCACGCTCGACAGCACGGCCCAGGGCCTGGCGCGGTCGCTCGCGCCGCAACTGGGTCTGGTATCGCCCTGGAGGCAGGCTTTCGATCACGTCGAAGCGCAGCTGCGCGCGGAAGTGGTCGAGCGGTTGCTCCTGGGGCTTGGCTCGCAAGAAGAACGAGCGTCGATCCGCACATTGACGGGCCGCGAAGGCAGCACGAGGGGCGATGAGACCCTCGCCGAATTGCTCGCGGATTCTGGCGCTGAGATTCGCAGGGCCCAGCCGGACGCGTGGGCATGCCTTGCCCAGGATGCGACCAAGGGGCCATCGCTCGATGAGGTGCGAGCGGCGGGAAAGCGGATTGGCGAACTGCCGATCCCCGAGAACAAGAACGGTACACCAAACAAGAACTGGGCCAAGGCGCAGGCAGCGGTTGTCTCTGCGGTAGAACGGGGCGATTTTGGCGCTGCGATCAGTACGAAGCTCGTCGCTGGCTGCGAGGATTATGCGCCGGTCTTCTCGCGGGTCGTGGTGCCCGGCGAGTGGATCCCCGAGTTGCGAACGGTCCTTCGAGGCGTGATCCGGCTCGAAGTCGAAGCGCTGCATCAGCGCAATCTCGTCGCCGGAGCGTTGCTGTCGCGGGCGGTGGAGATCGAGGACGACGTACGCCGCGAGCATCGGGCGTACTCGCTGGGTGATCTCTGGCGTGCTCTTGCCGAGAGCGACCTGGAGACGCAACAGGTCGCGTATCAGATGGATGCACAGTTTGACCACGTCCTGCTCGACGAATTCCAGGACACGTCGATCGATCAGTGGCGCGTGCTGGAGCCGCTCATCGATGAGGCGGTGGCGGGCGGAGACCGAGACCGTTCTGTGTTCGTCGTGGGTGATGTGAAGCAGTCGCTGTACGGCTGGCGGAACGCGCAGGCCGGGCTGCTGCCGTATGTCTCGCAGCACTGGCAGCAGATGCACACGAGCGAGCTCGTCGATACCTATCGATGTCGCGGCACCATCGTGCACGCCGTCAACCAGGTGTTTGGGCACCTGCGCGAGAATCCGAGCATGCAGCCGCACGGCGGGGCCGCGGCACGGTTCGCCGACCAGTTCGAGACGCACAAGTCGGCCGTGAATGGCGAGGGGTTCGTCCGCGTGGTCGATCTCGCGAGCGCACTCGATGAACCCGACGACGAGGACGAGATGATCAGGCTCGTCGCGGACGCGGTGGCGAGAACGCATAACGCTTGTGCGCAGGCGGAGATCGCCGTGCTGGTACGCCGTCGCCGGGTGATCGGCAAGCTCGTGATTGCGCTCGCCGAACGCGGCGTGCCGGCGGTCTCGAACACGTCGGCGAGCCCGTGCGACCATCCGGTCGTGGAGGCCGTGCTGTCGGCGTTGTACCTGGCGGCCCACCCGGGAGACGGGCCAAGCCGATTCGCGGTAGCCACGAGCCCACTCGGACGCGGCATCGGCCTCATCGATTGGAGCGATGTCGGCCGGAGCAGGCAGCTTTCTCGAGAGCTCGCGATGCGGGTGTTCGAGCAGGGGCTCGCACGCACGGTTGAATGGCTCGCGTCGCACGCGGGCGAGGCTGCCAACGACCGGGGTCGCAAGCGGCTGGCCGATCTGGTGCACCTGGCCGAGGACTACGAGGCCGAGGCCGCCGAGGGAGGCGGGATCGACGACTTTATCGCCTCCGTTCGAGCCAGTCGCGTGCAGCCACGGGGAGGCGGGCTGGTGCGAGTGCTCACGTTGCACGCGGCCAAGGGGCTGCAGTTCGATGCTGTGTTCTTGATGGACGTGGACGGGTCGCTGGCGTCGCGTCCGCCGAGATTCCTCTCGGATGCGGGCGACGAGAGCGACGACCCGACGGCTGTGCCTACGAGAATGAGCCTGCCTGGAACAAAGGACGTTCGAGGGCATTGCTCCACGCTGGCCGGCATGTACGGGCGTTGGCGCGAGCGGGCCGTGTATGACGAGCTCTGTCTTCTGTACGTGGGCATGACCCGGGCGAAGGCGCATCTGGAGATCTTCGTGCGATCGGACGCGCGGGGCCTGGGCAGCGTTGTGTGGGCGGGCCTGGGCGATACGGGGGGCGAGTGGCGCTACGGCAGCGAGGGCTGGATGCGAGAGGTGGCGTCTGGGACGGGTGAGGCGATGCCGGTCCCACCAACGTGGGCCCGGCCGAGCACCGTCCCGGAGAACTGGTGCGGTCCTGAGCAGCCGTGGCGGATCGCCACAGTGCGGCCTTCGGAGCTTGGGGATTCGCCGGAAGTGGCGCTTCTGCTCTCGACCGATGCCTCGGCCGCGGAATTGGGGTCGGAGGTCCATCGACTGCTTGAGGCGGTCGAGTGGCTCGAGGATGCGCCCGCGGACCCGGAGGCGTGGGCCGAGCAGCGAAGCCAGTTCACGACGTCAGCCGCTGCACGCGTTCGAGCGGCTTTGGATCGGGGAGAACTCCAAAGATGCCTGGCTCGAGCGAGCTTCGCGGACCGTTGGGACGGAGTCACCGAGCTTTCAGCCGAGCGGGAGCGACCGATTTCGGTTGTTGTAGAGGTCAAGGGACGATCGACGCTGGTGCGGGGTCGCATCGATCGGCTCGTCCTGGGGTGGCGTGAAGGCCGTGTCGTGCGGTGCGCCGTGTTTGACTTCAAGACTGGTGATCTTGGGGATCGCGGCCCGGGCCAACTCGACCTCTACCGGCGTGCGATCGCAAGCACTCACGGGTTGTCACTCTCAGCCGTCGAGGGTGCATTGGTTCCCATTTCGTAATCACCCTGACAGCAATTTCCTTCGAAGCAGCCGATTGTTATCGGTCTTTTGAACGTTGCGGAGGGCTCGTGCGGCCCGATTCTGGCCTGGGTTCGCCAAAAAAAGCACTTTGTTTTCTGGCGGGCTTTTGGATCGGTGGTAGGTTGTGGTTGATAGGTCGCAAGCAGACGACTGTTGAACCAAGGCTTTCGGGGCAAACGGCCCCGGTCGCGTGAGGAGATGTAGATATGAAGAAGGCTTTCGCCCTCGTCGCCGTCGCCGGTGTTGCCGCTGCCGCCACCGCCCAGAGCATCGACATCGATGTTGCCAACCCCACCCTGGGCCCCGGTGAGAGCACCGTGGTCACGCTGAGCGCCGGCTACGGCGGCAGCGACTACGCGGTGGCCGGCATCGCCACCAACTTCATCAGCTCGGTCGGCTCGGACGGCTGGAGCGACGTTCAGCTCATCGCCCCGATGGACGGCCCCGGCACCACGGGTGGCGCTCCTTCGGCCACCGGTGTGGACGGCATCATCGCCGGCCAGCTGAACTTCCCGCCCGCCGGCATCTTCGCCGACCCGACCAACCCGATCGCGTTCTGGAGCGCCACCTACACCGCTCCGGCTGACGTCGCCGACGCGTTCACGGTCGACCTGAGCACCGACACCAGCAAGTTCGACGTCTACATCGCCATGGACTCGGGCACCAGCGAGAGCCGTCTCGGTGACCTCACCGAGGGTGCCGGCGCCATCAACGTCGTCCCGGCCCCCGCCAGCCTCGCGCTGCTCGGCCTCGGTGGCCTGGCCGCCGCTCGTCGTCGCCGCTAATCCGGCTTCAGCGATAGGCTGAAATCTGAATCTACACGGGCCCGGCGAAAGCTGGGCCCGTGTCTTTTCATTGTTGGATGAGGCGGACACCGCATCGTTCACACAGAATCATGCGGGATAACCACAATAAATCACAGCAAAACCGAACTGAATCCTATCGCAAGCCGCGAAGATTCGCTTTTATAGGACTTGTCGCCCGTGAATTCGGCGCAAAACCCAGTATTGAACACGCAAATGGTCTTGTCGGGCCCTCATGGTTCGGTTACACTCGAATCGTCGATCCACGGGTCAGCAAGTTCGGGATCGATTTGAACTGTTGTTGTGTGAATTCCTGAAACAAGGTTTCTTGAGCTCAAGAGGAGAGACCAAGATGAAGACTGCTGCGATTCTTGCTGTTGCCGGTGTGGCCGCTGCTGCTGCCGCCCAGAGCATTTCCATCGACGTGATGAACCCCACCCTCGGCCCTGGTGAGAGCACCATGGTCACGCTGAGCGCCGGCTACGGCGGCAGCGACTACGCCATCGCCGGTATCGGCACCAACTTCATCAGCTCGGTCGGCTCGGACGGCTGGAGCGACGTTCAGCTCATCGCCCCGATGGACGGCCCCGGCACCACCGGCGGCGCTCCTTCGGGCACCGGTGTGGACGGCATCATCGCCGGCCAGCTGAACTTCCCGCCCGCCGGCATCTTTGCCGACCCGACCAACCCGATCGCGTTCTGGAGCGCCACCTACACCGCTCCGGCCGACGTTGCCGACGCGTTCACGGTCGACCTGAGCACCGACACGAGCCGCTTCGACGTGTACGTCTCGCGTGACTCGGGCCTCAGCGAGAGCCGCCTCGGCGACCTCCGCGAGGGTCAGGGCGCCATCAACGTCGTCCCGGCTCCCGCCAGCCTCGCGCTGCTCGGCCTCGGTGGCCTGGCCGCCGCTCGTCGTCGCCGCTAATCCGGCTTCAGCGATAGGCTGAAATCTGAATCTGCACGGGCCCGGCGAAAGCTGGGCCCGTGTTCTTTATTGCACCGTATCTGGCTTGTAGCCGTTGTCAGGTGTGCCAGGCAATAGGGTCAGTTAGAGCTTCAGCACGCAGTGCAGCGGGTCGATGCCGCCGGCCTTGGAACGTCCGTTGAGCGCCTCGAGCTCAATAAGCACCGTGCCTCCGATGATCGACGCACCGGCCATTGCGGTGAGCTTGGCCGAGGCATCGAGCGTGCCGCCGGTGGCGAGAAGGTCATCGACGATCAGCACGTTGCTTCCCTGGGGAATATCTCCGGCGTGGATCTCGAGGCGATCGACGCCGTACTCGAGCTCGTACTCGACGTGGTGGACCTCACGAGGGAGCTTGCCGGCTTTGCGGATTGGTACAAAGCCGGCTGACAGTGCTTGGGCGATGGCAGTGCCAAAGATGAAGCCACGTGACTCGGCTCCCAGGACCAGGTCGACGCGCTTGCCGCGGAACGGATTGACCATCAGTTCGACGGCCAGGGCGAGGGCACCCGGATCTGCAAGGAGGGGCGTGAAGTCCTTGAAGACAATGCCCGGCTTGGGAAAGTCTGGGACGTCCTTGATGAATCGGAGCAGTTCGTCGTGCATGGATAGATCCCAGGGTTGTCCGGAGTTCGGCGACGGCGGACCTAGCATAGCGGCCGGGTAGGCGGGCTTTGTTGTCGGCCCATGGTTGGCCTTCCCTTGTGGTGGCTGCGGGATGGTGGAGGAAGCGGATGGCTCGAGCAGGTTCGACGGCACGCATCGAGACGGTCGAGCCGATCGGCGCGCGCGTGCTGATCCGCAAGGACGAGGACAAGAAGCAGACCAAGGCCGGCCTGCACCTGCCCGACAAGATGGAGATTCCCACGCTCACCGGCCGGATCGTGGCGATCTCGAGCCAGGTCGAGCATGACGATGACTATCCGGTACGGCAGTATCAACGCGTGCTGTTCCATCCTGGGAAGGCGATCCCCGTGGACTTCGAGGGCGATAACCGACTGTTCGTCGTGCCCATTACCGATGTGGTGGCGGTGTTTCGCGCAGCCGGTGATGACACGGACGTCGCGAGGGGCGCGTAGGTAGTTTCGACGCGATGCCTGATCACGCCCCCCACGCCGGACCGCAGGAGATGGCGTCGCATCTTACGGCGGCGTTGGAGTCGCTCGCAGATCCGCTACCGGTGCCGACGCTGCGGTCGGTGATCGGAGACCAACGATTCAACGTGACCCTGCGGCCGCCGGGCAGCAAGAGCCTGACGAACCGGGCGTTGCTGCTCGCCTCTCTCGCTCGCGGGCAGAGCGAGTTGCGTGGCGCCCTAATCGATGCAACGGACACGCGTGTCATGATCGAAGCGCTGCGCACGCTTGGGGCTGGTGTCGAGATCGACGGCAGCACGGTTCGCGTGCATGGTGTTGGTGGTCGGTGGATGCCTTCCGAGACGGATGAGATCACGCTCGACCTCGAGAACGCGGGCACGGCGACTCGGTTTCTGTCTGCGGCAAGTGTGCTTTCGCCCAATCCGATCGTGATCACCGGCAACGAACGCATGCGGGCTCGACCGATCGGTGAGCTTGCCGGCGTGCTTGGTGATCTGGGGGCACGTGTCGAGAGCCTCGAGACTCCCGGTTGTCCACCGATTCGAGTGACACCCCCAGCAAACGCGCCGGAACGCGGGCAGGTGTTCTTCGAGGAGTTGCCTTCCAGCCAATTCGTCTCGGCGGTGTTGATGCTCGGGGCGTTCTTACCTGGCGGGCTTGCGGTCGAGATCGATGGTGAGGCAACGAGCGCATCTTACATTCGCATGACGCTCGGGCTACTCGATGCGTTGGGCGTCAGCGTCCGGTCGTCGGCTGACCTTCGCGTGCTTCGGGTTGCTTCGCGGGATGGCGCCATCGATGGGTTCGAGCTCGATATCGAGCCGGACGCGAGCGGAGCGTCGGTGTTCTGGGCCGCGGCGGCATCGATGCAGGGCTCTCGTGTGACGATGTCCGGCGTCGACGAGGCTGGTCTTCAGGGAGACGTGGCGTTCCCTTCGGTGCTGGCGCGCATGGGTGCGGAGGTGGCTTCGGTATCGGCCGACGACTCGCCCAGTGGACCCAAGCTCACCGTGCGAGGCGGACCTGCGATCATGCCCGTGATGGCCGACATGCGCGACATGCCCGATGCGGCGATGGCACTCGTGGTGCTCGCCGCGACGGCGCAGGGCGGCTCGATGATTCGTGGCCTGCACACGCTGCGGGTGAAGGAAACCGATCGACTGCATGCGCTCAAGACCGAGCTTGCCAAGGTCGGCGTTGAGGTCGAGCTTGACGTGCACGGTGAGGACGGCGCGGTGCGGATTGAGCCGCCAGCGGGCGGGCTGGATCGATCGGAATCGGCGGCGCCGGTCGTGTTCGAGACCTACGACGATCACCGGATGGCGATGTCGCTCTCGCTGATTGCGATGCACAGGCCCAACGTGAGCATTGCCGATCCAGGCTGCGTGCGGAAGACGTACCCGAGGTTCTGGGCGGAGCTCGCGCGGCTCTACGAAGTCTAGTCGCTATTGCTTTGACCGCAGGTGCGTGACCGCCGCATCGAGCTGCGCGTCGGTGCTGCCGATGAGGTCGGGTGCGATGGGCGGCACGATGATGTCTGGCGTGATGCCGTTCCCGTCGTAGAGCCTGCCATCGGGCGTGCAAGACACCATCGTCGCGAGCTTCACCTCGAGGCCGAGGCTGTCGATGCTGTGGCCTGTTGACCTCGCGCTGCCGCCGCTCGACGGCATGCCCATGAGTGTGACGTTCGGCAAGCCCTTCACAGCACCCAAGAAGATGTCGGTCGCGCTGAAGGAGCCTTCGTCCATGAGCACAACGACGGGCCTGTCGTACGTAGGGTGGCCGGCGTCGCGTGAAACGACCATGTAGTGTGGCTGGCTGAAGTGCCCAACCAGCGGCTGCCACTCTGCCCTGAACTCTCGGGACAAGCGCTCGATTTCTGCCTTCTCGAAGGGCGACCAGTCGGGCCAATTGGCGGGGTAGCCAAATCGATCGGCGAGGTAGCCTTCCGGGCGATCGGGATCTTCGCCTTCGGTGAGTTTGAGGCGCGCGACGTTGACAACGCGAGCTGAGGGCTTTGTCGGATCGAGCAGGCGAGGTAGGATGGAGTTGATGGCCTCTCGGAAACCTCCACCATTGTCGCGAACGTCGATGATGAGCCCGGGGGTATCTGCCATTGAATCTAGCGTGCGTTCGACTTCTGCCAGATCGTCTGTAGTGAGAACCATGGAGTCGAGGCGGATGTAGCCGAATCCCGAATCGAGGACTCGCGAGGTCGTGCGCGGCCAGCTCCCGTAGACTGGGTGGCGATCGGCCAGTGGAAGCCGGATGTCCCTAGTTGAAGAACGCTCGGCGTTGCGGAGGGTGATCGCGATCTCGGGCTTGCGGGGGAGCTTGAGCTCGTCACGCACAAGATTGGCGTAACGCAGCAGCTCCGTCGAACGGCGTCGCACGAGCGCGTGCGAACCATCGGCCACGTACTTCGATGCTGCGTCGATCCACGACTCGATCGGCACGCCGTCCACCGACACGACGAACGGATGGTCTGCATCGAGAAACCGTCCTTGGGATGCGCGCGGGTCTCGGCGGAAGGCGACAATGCCGTCTCTGGTATGTTGCAGCAAGAAATCGAGATAGCCCGGGGGTGCGTGCTGCTCCCACTGCTCGACCCCGGCGTGGCCGTCGCCGAGACGGGCAATGAGGCGCTGGGCGGCGAGAATGGTCTGCTGGCGGGAGGGAGAATCTCCGAGCTTACGCATTGCTTCGCGTGCAAGGGCGTCGAGGTCGAGGCTCTTAAGGGTGGCGTAGGCGTGGTGCTCACGGATCGTGGCAACGAGTTCGTCCATGGCTGCCGCCGGATCGACCGGGGTTTCGGTCTCGCGCGCTCGCCGGCTATCGCGCACCTGATTGCGATTCGCGTTGGTCATCGCAACGGCGGGGAGCGTCTGGATCGTGCCGTGCTCGAGCGATCGCACCTTGAGCCGCACGGTGTCTCCCGGCTGCGTGCCCATGGCATCGAGCAGGAAGAGCAGGTCCTCTGCGATGCGCCGTTGCCAATCGTTCGGATAGCGCTGTTGGGCGACCTGGAGAATCGCGTTGTAGGGCACGCCGTCGATCTCGAGCCACTCATACCACTCGCCCTTGACGAGCACTTGGGCGCGATCTCCCTCGAAGCGCACGTCGGTGAACGGGGAGCGTTCGCGATCGTGGCCGCCGGCAGTCGTTTGGGCTTCGGCGGCGCTCGTCCAGAGCAACGGCAGCATCGCGATTGCGACAATCAGGATGGCTCTCATCGGCGGCTCCAGACTACTGGGATGCCCTTCGCTACGCGGCTCGCGGGTGGCTTGTTCCGGCGTCGGAATGCGTCGGCCTCGGAGGGTGTTGCGCTATACTCTCAATCCGATTTCGAGCCAGGAGATTGCCTTTATGCCCGCGACCGCAGAGCCGATTACCACCAGCAATGGCCGCCTGAACGTGCCCAATCAGGTCATCATCCCCTTCATCGAGGGCGATGGCACCGGGCCAGATATCTGGGCGGCGTCCGTGCGGGTGTTCGACGCGGCGGTAGACAAAGCGTATGGGGGTGAGCGGAAGATCCACTGGCACGAGGTGCTGGCGGGCGAGAAGGCGCACAACCAGACCGGCGACTGGCTGCCCGACGCGACGCTCGATGCGTTTCGTGAGTACCTGGTCGGCATCAAGGGCCCGCTGACCACCCCCACTGGCGGTGGCATCCGCTCGATTAATGTTGCGCTCAGGCAGCAGCTCGATCTCTACACCTGCTTGCGACCCGTGCGTTGGTTCGAGGGCGTGCCCAGCCCGCTCAAGAACCCGGGGCTGACCGACATGGTCATCTTCCGCGAGAACACCGAGGACATCTACGCGGGCATCGAGTTCGAGGCCGGCAGCGAGGAATTCAAGAAGTTCAAGGAAGGCTTCGGCCAGACCTTCCCCGATCGCTGGAACAAGGTGCGTTTCCCCAATTCGTGCGGCATCGGCATCAAGCCGGTATCGCAAGAGGGTACTGAGCGCCTGGTGCGGGCGGCGATCCAATACGCGGTCGACAACGACCGCCCGTCGGTGACGCTCGTGCACAAGGGCAACATCATGAAGTTCACCGAGGGTGCCTTCATGAATTGGGGCTACGAAGTCGCTGCCAAGCACTTTGGCGCAGCTCCGCTCGATGGCGGCCCGTGGCACGAGTTCACCGCGCCCAACGGCAAGAAGATCGTGATCAAGGACGTCATCGCCGACGCCTTCTTGCAGCAGATCTTAACGCGGCCGGCCGAGTACGACGTGATCGCCACGATGAACCTGAACGGCGACTACATCAGCGATGCGCTGGCGGCGTGTGTGGGTGGGATCGGAATCGCACCGGGCGCGAACATCAACTATGACACGGGCCACGCGGTCTTCGAGGCCACGCACGGCACGGCCCCGAAGTACGCCGGCCAAGACAAGGTGAACCCGGGCAGCGTGATCCTGTCGGGCGAGCTCATGCTCCGCCACATGGGCTGGGCTGAGGCAGCCGACCTGATCATCAAGGGCATGGAAGGCGCGATCGCCGCGAAGACGGTGACGTACGACTTCGAACGCTTGATGCAAGGGGCGACGCTGCTGAAGTGCAGCGAGTTTGGTGAGGCCGTGGTTGAGAAGATGGGCTAGGCCCGAACAAGGTACCCCACGAGGACGCGCACCATGCGACTCATGCTCTTCACCGACACGCTTGGCGATGTGAATGGCGTGAGCCGTTTCATTCGCAACATGGGACACGAGTCGATCGCGGCTGGGCGGGAGATGCTCATCGCGACGTCGACGCGCTTTGAGATTCCGCCGGAAGACTGCTTCTACAACTGCGCGCCCAAGTTCGCGATGAAGATGCCCAAGTATGCGGATCTCGACTTCGTGATTCCCAACAAGGGCGACCTGGTGCGACGAGCGGAGGCGTTCGCGCCCGACGTCGTGCACGTGTCGACGCCCGGCGGTGTCGGCAAGGTCGGGCGAGACTTCGCCAAGAAGCGCGGCATCCCGATCGCCGGCGTGTACCACACCGACTTTCCCGCCTACCTCGAGCACCTCTTCAATGAGGAGATGTACGGCACGATCACAGCCCAATACATGAAGTACTTCTACAGACCCTTCAAGCTCATCCTGTCGCGCAGCGAGCAGTATATGGAGTCGCTTGAGAAGCTGGGCTTCTCGCGGGATCGCATGGCCAAGCTCGAACCGGGTATCAAGCTGGATGACTTTGATGCCAAGCATAATGACGAGAGCGTGTGGGACGAGTACGGCCTACCACGAGACTCGGTGAAGGTGCTCTATGTCGGCCGCATCAGCACGGAGAAAAACCTGCCGATGCTGACGGCCATCTGGCCCAGGGTGCGTGAGCGTGCGAAGTCCGCGGGCGTGGATGCACGGCTGGTCATCGTGGGCGGCGGTCCGTACCTCGATGAGATGAAGTCGACGCTTGGCGGGCATGGCGTGGTGTTCCCAGGCTTCAAGCACGGCACCGAACTGGCAACGCTGTACGCGTCGGCGGATATGTTCGTGTTTCCTTCGCTCACCGACACGCTCGGCCAAGTCGTGCTCGAGAGCCAGGCAAGCGGCATCCCCGTCGTAGTCGCGGACCAGGGCGGGCCCAAGGAGGTCGTCGACCACGGCCAAACCGGGCTGGTGCTGCCCGGTCACCGGACCGAGGCGTGGGTGGACGCCGTGAGCGAGTTGGTCATTGACCACGACAAGCGCAAGGCGATGGGCGCGGCGGGCGTGCCTTGGGCCCAGAACTTCTCAATCTCCGCGAGCTTTGAGAAGTTTTGGGCCGCCCATGAAGCACTCGTTGGCGCGCCCGAATTGCAGCCGGCCTAGAGCCAGGGGTCGTATTTCACGACGCGGTCGAGCGCGTTGCCCTCGGAGACCAGGGCCACCTTCGGCTGGTGGTCCACGTACTCGGCCTCGTCCATCAAGGCGTAGTGCATGATGATGAGCTTGTCGCCCGGCTTGACGAGCAGGGCGGCGGCTCCGTTGACCTCGATGACGCCGTCGTCTCCCAGGAACACGTAGGTCTCGAAGCGCTCGCCGTTGGCGGTGTTGGCGATCTCGACGGCGTCGCTCGCCCGGAGGCCGACGGCCCGGAGCAGGCGGCGGTCGATGGTGATCGAGCCCACGTAGTCGGGCCGGGCGGCGGTCACGGCGGCCATGTGGATCTTGCTATGGAGCACTTTTCTGAGCATGGGAAGGGGATGATAGAGGAGGTTTGCTGGAACAACCGCAAGAATGGCCCGCCGCGATCGCAATACTGGACGGCTGGCGGTCGTTGCACGCGTCGGGCGCGGTGCGCCCCCACTACCGGAGGTTGCCGACAATGAACAGCGTATTCAATCGGGTTCTGATCGGGATGGCCTGTCTGGCGTTCGCGGTTGCGACGCCAGCCGCGTTCGGCCAGTTTGGCGGCGGCGGTTTCGGCGGTGCCGAGGGGCCGCAGGTCAACCGAGAGCAGCTGGAGGACTACTCGAACATCCTCGAGTTGGACGCCGATCAGCGGGAGATCGCCCAGATGATGCTCGAGGAGTACATCGACGGCGTGCAGACCGCGATGGACATCATGCGCGAGGCCGCCCAGCAGGCTCGGCAGGAGTTCGAAGAGACTCGGGATCGCTCGGCCTTCACGGAGCTGCGAGAGCTCGGCGAGCAGACACGCGAGCGCGTCACGACGCTTGAGGCCCAGCTCATGGCCGATCTGCAGACCATGCTGACTCCCGAGCAGGCCGAGGCGTGGCCGAGGGTCGAGATGGCGCACCGGCGTGCGACAACGCTGCCACGCGGGTTGATGAGCGGCGAGCGTGTGGACCTCTTCGAGATCGTCAAGGGCCTGGAGCTCGAGGGCGAGCAGGCGGGTGAGGCGCAGGTCGTCCTCGGCGATTACGAGCTGGCACTGGATCGAGCCCTGATCGCACGGAACCAGAAGTTCGAGGAAGGCCTCGAGATGTTCCGCCAGCGTGACTTCGAGTCGCTGCAGAGCCACTTCGAGAGCGCCCGCGACGCCAGCGTTCGTGTTCGCGACACGCACCGGACCTTCGCTCGGCGCCTTGAGGCCATCGTGCCCGAAGACAAGCTGCCGGCGTTCGAGACGGCCGTGCGAACAGCAAGCTTCCCGACCGTATACCGGCAGAATCGCGCGGATCGCGCGCTCGAGGCGGCCAAGGCCCTTGAGGACCTGAGCAGCGACCAGCGGGAGCAGATCGAGGCCATCGGGCTCTCGACCGAGCGCCGCATGGTCCAGGTCAACCGCAAGCTGGCCGACACGATCGAGAGCAACGAGCTCAACATGAGTCTTCGCGACATGATGCGTGGAGGCCGCCGCGGCAACGAGGACGGCACACGCGAGCTCTTCCGCGAGAAGCGGGATGTCGTCGATCAGACGGTCGAGCAGATCCGGGCCGTGCTGACCGAGGAGCAGGCCGCGAAGATCGAATCGGCCATCGGAAGCGACGAGGAGCGCGGGCGTGACGGCCAGGGCGATCGGGCCCGCCGGGGCGGACGCGGCGATGGTGCCCAGCGGACCCGCCAGCGCGAGTTCTAAGTCGATCCACCAGAACGAGGCTGGGCGGGATTGACGGCCCGCAGCAAGCGGCGCATCTTCCTTCGGGGGGCTGCGTCGCGTTCATGTGCCCCCTTGGGAGGCTCGTGATGCGACAGAAGCTACTGGGTGCGTTGGTGGTTTGCGTGGCGATGGCGGCTGGCGGCCCTGCGGCCGGCCAGGAGAGCGGGAGTTTCGTCGTGCGGTCGACGACGACCAAGGGCGGCCTCTCGACCGCGGGAGCCGCCTTTTCGCGCGAGACCGTGGAACGCATGTGCGAAGCGCTCGGGCTCGACGAGATGCAGCGCGAGGTCGCGATGGAGATGTTCAGGGATCTGGCGTCCCGGCGGCAGGAACTTGGCGATCGCTTACGCCAGGACATCGCGTCGGCGAAAGAGGATGTTCAGGACGGCGACTTCTCCGTCATGATCACTCGGATGAAGGAAATGACGGACTCCTACCAGGAGTCGATCGAGGCCCTCGAGGCAACCTATCTCGCCGATGTGCAGGTCATGCTGACGGCCGATCAGGCCGACGCGTGGCCGGCTGCCGAACGCATCCATCGGCGGGCGAAGCACCTCAAGTCGCTCACGCGCTCCGAGGCACGGGTCGATCTCGACGAGCTCGTGCGAGAGTTTTTTGCCGAAGGGGCAAGCCGCGAAGCGATCATCGATGCGGTCGAACGGTGGGCCGTGCATGTGGATGGGCTGCTCGTTGAGCGGGCACGCAAGGCCGAGGACATCGGTGGCGCCGACGCGGGAGGGGCTGTCTTCATCTTTGAGGACGGCGATGATCCCTACGAGCCCTTGCGGGCGATCGATGGGCGCATCGCCCAGGCGAGCCGGCAAGCGGTGCGCACACTCGCGGGCATTCTCGAGGACGATGCGATCGAAGCGGCGTTCCATCGACGGGCGTTCGCCAGGGTGTTCAAGCAGACCGATGGTGAGCGGCGGCTGGAGGCGGCGCTTGCCCTGGAAACGCTCAGCCAGGAACAGCGAGAGCAACTCGATGCCGCGGCCGATCAGTGGATGCGAGATGCGGGCCCAGCCCGTGAGCGTTGGGTGGCCGCCGAACGCGAGCGAGAGGAAGACAACCGGCTGCCGCCCGGCGTCATGATATTTGTCGATGGGCAGGAGCCCAGCGACAGCGAGAAGGCGCGCGATGCCGTGAAGGACCTCGACGAGCGGCTGGAGGCTCGGATCGCCTCGATCTTGAGCGCCGAGCAGCTCGCCGAGCTGCCCGAACGAGCAATGTCGGACCGCAAGCCCGATGTCGTCCGTGTGACACCTGGGGGCGAATCGATCCGCATTCGCCGTTAGCCCGTACCATGTAAGCAGATAGAGCACGCGGCTCGTGCACGTGCAACCTTGTGGCGGGCATCCCAAAGAAGGGACATCGGAGGCGTGACGCCAGCATCGATCGCCCCGCTCGAGGGCGGCCTGGCGGACGCGAAGGGGAATTCATTGATGAAGACCGTAGATGGGCGCGACACGGGGCGTGGGTCATTTGTTTGGTATTTGATTAGTATTGTCCTCGGTATCGGGATGATCGCCGCACCAGCTCAGGCCCAGTGGGGCATGGGCATGGGCAACGATGCCATGCAGATGGCCATAGGCCGGGCCGCGGTGGACCAGTATTCGGACCTTCTCGGGTTCGATCAGGTGCAGCGTGAGACCGCCGAGATGCTGCACAGCGACTACCTGGACAAGTTCAAGCAGGCCAACGACACGCTCATGGATGCCATGCAGCAGCTTCAAGAAGAGGCCGGCAAGACCGGTGACTGGCAGAAGATGATGAAGCCCATGGGCACCATCATGCTGGGTTTCTTCGACCGCCTTGAGAAGCTGGAGGCCACGTTCTTCGCCGATCTCGAGATGATCGCGATCGAGCCGGGCCAGCAGGAGGCGTTTGTCAGGGTCGAGCGGGCACGTCGCCGCGAGCAGGTGGAGATGGCCGGCCAAATGAGCGTGGTTAACGGCGGCACCATCGATCTGCACAAAATCGCCCGAGAAGTCGAGGTCTCGGGCAATGAGGCCGCCCGCGAGGCGTTGCTCGCATATGAGGCCGAGATTGATCCGGTGTACAAGCGGTTGATCGATCGCTCGTTTGGCTTCATGCGCGATCAGATGGACCGCATGAAGAACATGGCCGACGACGATGAGTCGATGGGCTTTGATGCAGAGGCCATGGAGAAGATGCAAGAAGCGATGAGCGACATGCGCGATCTCGGGTCGCAGGGCAAGTCGATCAACGCCCGCTATGCGCGCCAGATCATGCAGGTATTGCCCGCCGAGAACCAGGCCGCGTGGGACACCGAGGTGAAGCGCCAGACTTGGCCGACGGTGTATCGCCAGAGCAAGGCAGAGCGCCAAATCGAGGCGGCCGGCAAGCTCGATAGCCTGACGGCCGAGCAGCGCGAGAGCCTGGACGCCATCAAGCAGAGCTACGTGCGCGAGGCGGCGCCCATCAATGAGCGTTGGGCGAAGGCCATCGACGAGCAGCAGTCTGGCGATGAGATGAATTGGTGGGGCTGGGGGCAGGACTCCGAAGAAGCCGATGCGGCCGAGGAAGCCAGGAACGAGCTCGACGAGCGGTTTGTTGAGCGCATCCGCGGCATGCTGACTGCCGAGCAGCTCGAGGCGATGCCGACGGTGGGCGACTCGGGCTTCGACGCCGACGCGGTGCTGCGAGAGTTCGGGGGAGGCTGAGGCACGTGGATCGCTCGCCCATGACAGACGAGGTGCATCGCGACAGCGCCCTGAACGGACACGCGGCTCCGACGGGCGACGCGCCTGCGAATGGCGTGCCGGCGATGATTACCGAAGCTCCGACGGTCGAGCGCACGCTCACACGCCTCATGGGCGGCGATGACGTCGCGCGGCTGCACGCGGCCCCGATCGACGAGCGTGACGGGCGCGTGGTGATCGCGATGCTGGATCCTGGCGACTGGGCGTCGGCAGACGAGGCGTCGCTCATCGTGGGCCGGCCGGTGACGCCGGTTGCGATCGCCGAGCCGGCGTTCCGCGCCCTCGTGCAGCGCGAATATGGCACGACTGCGGCGGCGATGGCGGCGAGCCTGGGCGGCAGTGGCGACGAGGAGGTGCTGGCCAACCTCGAATCGATCGAGGCCGAAGACCTACACCGGATGGCCGAGCAGCCCTCGCTGATCAACCTCGTCAACTTGCTCATTCTCGAGGCGATCCGCCTTGGCGCGAGCGACGTGCACGTCGAGCCGTTCGAGCGTGATCTGAAGGTCAAGTACCGGATCGACGGTGTGCTGGTCGAGCAGCAGCCGCCACCCAAGCGTCTGCAGCCGGCGATCACCAGCCGTATCAAGATCATGGCGGGCATGAACATCGCCGAGCGATACGCGCCGCAGGACGGACACATCACGCTGCGATTCGATGGCCGCAAGATCGATATCCGCGTGTCGACGGCGCCGACGATCTACGGCGAATCGATCGTGATGCGCGTGCTCGACAAGCAGAGCCTGCAGCTCGATCTCACGACGCTTGGCATGCGCGAGACGGATCGGCGCGAGATTGACCGGCTGATCGCGATCCCGCACGGCATGGTGCTCGTCACGGGACCCACAGGTTCTGGTAAGACGACCTCGCTCTACGCGGCGCTGAGCAAGCTGTACGACCCGCGAAAGAAGATCATCACCATTG
Source organism: Phycisphaerales bacterium (assembly GCA_965227775.1). Taxonomy (GTDB): domain Bacteria; phylum Planctomycetota; class Phycisphaerae; order Phycisphaerales; family UBA1924; genus JAHCJI01. The sequence continues at coordinate 1,761,320 of OZ245777.1, read as the reverse complement.
AAGATCCGGTGGAGTACGAGCTCGAGGGCGTCAACCAGATTCCCGTGAACCCGAAGCGCGGCCTGACCTTCGCGTCGGGCTTGCGGTCGATCCTGCGTCAGGACCCCGACGTGGTGATGGTCGGCGAGATCCGCGATGGTGAGACGGCCGAGATATCCGTCCGGGCAGCAATGACGGGCCACCTGATCCTGTCGACGCTGCACACCAATGACGCTGCGAGCGCCGTGGGCCGGATGCTGGATATGGGTATCGAGCCGTTCCTGCTCGCCAGTGTGCTCGAGGCCGTGATCGCCCAGCGGCTCGGCCGCCGGCTTGCGAGGGCGCACGCGATCCCCCACCGCCCAACGGACGCAGAGATGCTCCGGCTCAGCCCAGAAGAGCGCGCGATGTTCGCGGATGCGACGGGTGAAGCAATCGACTCGCACGATGCGGGCATGTCGATCTTCAAGGGTCGCATCGGCTTCTACGAGGTCTTGACCGTGACACGGGCCATGCGTGCAGCCATTGGCGAGCGTGTGAACGCCCAGAAGCTTCTCGAGACCGCCCACCCGACACACCAGACCATGCGACGCGACGGCCTCATCAAGGCCTCGCAGGGCCTGACGACCGTCGGCGAGGTGCTCCGCGCGACACAAGATAGCGGCACCGACATGCTGCTCGAAGAGCCCGACGGCGAGGACCGGGACTGATGCCCAGCTTCCGCGTGCAGTGCGCCGGCGGCGGCGACTCTCCGATCATCGATGCACCCACCCGTGCGGCCGCCATCCGTGAGATCTCCCGCCGGGGATTGACACCGCTGGTTGTCGAGCCGATGGACGCGTTCACAGCCTCCACGAAGGTCGATTCGACTGGGTCGAGCGAATCGGCGGCGGCAGCGGGCTCTTCGCTGTTCAGTGGTCGATTCAGCGGCACCCAGCGGGCTGCCGTCATCCGCGAGCTCTCGACCGGGCTCGATGCGGGACTGCCGCTGGTGCAAGCGCTGCGGCTCATCGCGCGGCAGCGCAAAAGCCGAGCGCAGCGGGCGGTGATGGAGCGGATCATCGACAAGGTCGAGCACGGTCGCGGCTTGGCGGACGCGTTCGAGGCGTCGCCCGAGCTCGCCAGCGACCTGAGCGTGAACATGGTGCGAGCGGGTGAGGCGTCGGGAAAGCTGGCTGAGGTATTGGCGCAGCTCGCCGACCTGCTCGAGCGCGATGTTCGCTTGCGGCGGGCGCTCGTGGGGGCGACGACGTATCCCGGGCTGCTCTTGGTTCTGTGCCTGGCGTCGATCGTACTTGTGTCGACGGTGATTGCTCCGAAGATCCTCGAAGAGGCGGCGGGTGCGATCGAGAACCTGCCTTGGCCCACGCTGGTGGTGCAGGCGTTTGCGAACTTCGTGCTGGGCTGGTGGTGGCTGATCCTGGCGATGCTGGGGTTGCTGGTCGCCGGGTTCGTCGCTATTCGCAGGAGCGACGAAGGGCGACTGAGCATGGACCGGGCGCTGCTGGCGACGCCATTGATCGGCCTGCTCGCGCGCGATGTGGCGGTCAGCCGATTCACGCGGACGCTCGGCACGCTCACGGGCTCGGGCATTAGCTTGTTGCAGGCGCTGCGTATTACGCGGGCGACGCTGGGGAACCGTGCGCTCGAGAATGTCATCGACGACGTTGTTACCCAGGTGAGCCAGGGCAAGACGCTCGCGACGCCGATGGAGCAGAGCGGGTATTTCCCGCCGATGCTCGTGCAGATCGTGGCGATGGGCGAGCGGAGCGGCCGCCTCGAAGAGTTGCTGGGCCACGCGGCCCGTGCGATGGAAGAACGAACGGAAGCCACGCTGAAGCTGGTGACCACGCTGCTACCGCCGCTGCTGGTGGTGACGATGGCGGGCGTCGTTGGGTTCATCGTGCTTGCGATCCTGCTGCCGATGCTGGAACTTCAGGACGTAGCCGGAAGCGCGATGTAATGGATGGGCACACGCATGCATGAGTATGGAGCGGACACCATGAAGAAGGACGCACGCCGGCGTCGGCGCGGATTCACGATCATCGAGGTGCTGGTGATCATCACGATCATGGGCATCATCGCGGCGGTGGTCGTGCCCAGGCTGTTCAGCCGCATCGGGCAGAGCCGACAGGCAACGGCCGAGAGCAACGCCGCGAGCATCGCTGGCCAGGTGCAGGTGTTCTTGATCGACATGGGCAAGCTGCCCGACACCAGCACGCTCGAGTTCCTGCGGAAGGAACCCAGCGGCATGAGCGGCACGTGGAACGGGCCGTACATCACCAACGACGAGATGCTCATCGACCCCTGGGGCAACGCATACGTGATCGTCGTGCCCGGCGAGAAGAACACCGACTTCGACGTGGTGAGCTATGGCGCCGACGGGCAGCCCGGGGGCGAGGGCGAGGACGCGGACATCATCAAGCCCTGAGCGCTCCGACGCTCGGCGCCCGCGCACTTCTGGAGCAGCGATGCATCGCGCCTTCACCCTGGTCGAGTTGATCGTCACGCTGGTGATCGTGGGCCTTGTCCTGGGCCTGGCGGTGCCGCGCGTGGCGACGCTCGCGGGCCGGGGCGTGTCGGCCGAGGCAGACGCGGTGGCGGGCCTGCTTTCGAACGCGGCCGGGCGGGCAGCCGTCGGGTCGCAGCCGCTACGCGTACGGGCCGAGTCCAAGACCGTGGTAGTAGAGCGGCGGGAGCTAGTGGAGCAGGGCCGGCGTGAGTCGTGGGTGTGGGAGCGTGATCCGTTCATGCCACAAGTGAGGTTGAACAAGGCCACCGTGGGCTCGGTGTACGCCGACGGATTCGCGGTGCGTGGGACGCCCTGGATCGTCGAACTGGGCGCCGGCTCGAGCGTGGAAATTGGCCTGCTTGGCGGCAATGGACCGGTGAGCGTGGCGTTGATGCCCGGGGCGCTGCGCGCCGTTGTCGTCGAGGGTGAACGGCTCATCGAGCCGCCCGGCAGGGTTGATCTAGACGCCAGTGGGATGGAGAGCACGCCTTGGTAGCACGGTTGCCGCAACGCCCGGGCTTCTTGTTGGTCGACGTGCTCGTCGGCACGGTGCTTCTTGGCGTGGCTCTGGGCGGCATATTGGTGGTCTCGACGCGTGCGCTCTCGATGCAACGCGAGGCGGCCTCGCTCCGCCAGGCGGGCATGGTGGCCGACGAGGTGATGTCCACGGTCTACGCATACGGGACCGAGGAGTACACACGCGTGATCAGGTCTCGCGGGCGCGCGAGCGAGCCGTTCGAGCGATTCGAGTACCGGATCGACGTTGATTCGGGCAATGCAGGCGAGCCCGATGAGGTGAACGTTCGCGTGACGTGGCAGTCGGCGACCGGGCAGCCGCGCTCGCTCGAGCTCGATGCGCTTATCGCGCCTCGGCTGGGTGACGAGCCCGACCCGAACCGCATGCCACCCGAGGCGATCGAACGATGAGCGCCGTCCGTCATCGCCATCGCGGATTCACGCTCGTCGAGACCCTCGCGGCCGCCGGTGTGATTGCGCTGATCACGGGGCTTGTCGCGACGTCGGTGGTTCGGCTTGCGTCGGCCCGCGAGGCGTCTCGCGCCCACGCACGGGCGTGGGCGAGCGCCGATCAGGCCGCCCAGATGGTGCAGCGGGCGGTGCTCCGGACGCTTCGACGCGAGGACCTCTCTCAGACTCGGCTCGTAATCCGTGACGGCGGGCGAGGCGAGGCGTCGAGGGACTCGATCTACGTCGTCGCCCGAGGGCTCGAGCCCGTGCGGCCCGTCGAGAACGAGGCGCTGCGAAGCGAGGGCGGCGAGTTCGAGATCGGATTCAAGATCCAGGAAGGCGAGGAGGGCACATCGCTTTGGCGTCGTCGCGACATGGCCTTCGACGAGTATCAGGACTCGGGGGGCTTGGCCGATGAGGTTGCCCGCGACGTGGTGAGCTTCTCGGTGACGGCGGGCGACGACGAGGGCGTGTGGGCCTCGTGGGATTCTGATCAGACCGGGCTGCCGTACATGGTGATCATCGAGGTGCGCACGTCGACGCCCGATGGTCGCGCATCGGCGGTTGCTCGTCGTGTGGCGGCAATTCCGCGGGTGTTCGCCCAGCCCATGTTGGCCGAGGTCGAAGCGGCCGAAGGGGGCGGGCAGTGATTGGCGCCCGCAAGAGCTTCGCGACGGTGCTCGCGCTGTGGGTCATCGGTCTGGCGGCCGTGCTGGTTATGGGTGTGCAGTCGGCGGGGCTCGGCCAGGCGTTCGGCGCGCGCGACAGCCTGGCGGAGACGCGTGCACGCTGGGCGGCCGTCTCGGGCGTCGAGCGAATGATCGCCATCTTGGCCGACGATACCGAGGACCCGCACCCGACCGACGCGTTCGACGTGTACGACAGGATGGCCGAGGCGGCACGGGGCACGGTGGGCGGAACTGGCTCGTACCGCATCGAGCACTGGGAGGGCGGAGAGCGGTTTGACGGGCCGGCCGACGCGAACGCGCGCATCCACATCGCTCGCATGACCGGCGACGACCTGTTCTGGCTGCCCAACATGACCGAGGACCTGATCTCGCGGATCGTCGATTGGACCGACGAGGACGACGATGTCAGCCCCCTCGGCGCCGAGGTCGGTTCGTATCTGTCGCAGGAACACGCGTACGAACCGCGGAACGGCCCGATGCAGACCATCGAGGAACTTGAGCTGCTGCTCGGCATACTGCCGATCGACGTTCGCGAGGAGGACTGGAACCTCAACAACGTGCTCGACCCCAACGAGAACGACGGCGACGAGACGTGGCCGCCCGACAATGGCGATGGCGTGCTGGAAGCGAACTGGTCGGGCATCCTGACGGTGGTGAGTAGTGAGAGCACCTATGGAGTGAGCGGGCAGCCACGTGTGCGGCTCGGCCTTGGACTGGGTGGCAGCGAGCTTGTGGGCCGCATCGGCATTACCGCTCAGCAGGCCGACGTGATCGCCCAGTACGCGGGCACGAACGCCGCAACGCTCGAGGCCTTGATCACCACGCCGCTGCGATCACTGCCCGGGCTCACCGGCCAGGCCATCGACCCCCAGGCCCAGCCGCTGACCGATGCACAGATCGGGTTGCTGCTCGAAGAGGCCGCGATCGACTCGCCCTGGCTCGACGCCACCGGGCCGCTGCTGCCGGGCAGGATTAACATCAACACCGTGTCGGAGGACACGCTGGCCTACGCCCCGGGCGTGACCAGCTCGATCGCCGACACGATCATCCGCGAACGCGCCGGGCGGCCGCTGGGCTTCCGGACGGCGGCGGATCTGCTGGAATCGCCCGGACTGACGCGCGGGCGAGTGCAAGAGCTGGTCCAGGCGTTCGGGTTTCGCAGTTCGGCGTTTGTGATTCGCAGCGTCGGAATCGACGAGGCATCGGGGATGCGCGTCGAGATGATCGCTACCGTGGACAGGTCTCGGCTGCCCGTGGTGATCCGGGACGTCATCGTTCGATAGAGTGTGTTTCACAGGGAATCGGAAGGGGAGCCGTTGGCCAGGCAACGCGATGTAAACACGAACCAGGGCGTCGTCGCGATCGATCGCGCGGGCGGCGAGGTCGTGCGTGTTGCCATCCAGCGGATGGGCGATCGGCATCGGTTGACGATCGACAGCGGCTCGAGCGACCTCCCGCAGATCGGGTTCGCGCCGTGGGGACAGTCATTGGTACGCTGCCGGGGCGTTGACGAACTGCCGGGCGATGAACTCGTGCGGGTGCTGGGCATCCTTGGCGACGGCGAACTGCCGGAACGCGTTCCGGCATGGCGACGCGGTTGCGGCGCGCTGCCGGCGGGAAGCAGTGGACGGACCGCACTGCTTACGGCCTGGATGCCTGGGACGGATGCGATCGACCAAGCCGAGGACGCTCGATTCACGACGGCTCCGGCCGCGCTCGGCATGGCCGTGTCGCTCTCCGAGGGGTGCGCGTTCGCCGCCGATGCGAAGCAAGGCGTGCTGATCGTGGCGGCGCATGGGCCCGAGGGCGTGCTCGTTCGGTCGCTTCGTGAGGCGAGCGACGTGGTGTCGAGTGATTCCCATGTCGAGCAGCGACTGCTTGAGGCCGCAACGGCTGTCGGCCTGCATGAGGACGAGGCGCGTACGGCCTTACGCGCTTCGCATGAGCCGATGCGTGGCCGCCGGATCGGCTGGTCGAGCGATATCGGCGAGGGACTTTCCAAGAAGGTTGATGGCTGGCCCAGCGATGCACGCGAGGCCGCAAAAGTCTTGCTACCTACCTGCGCGGGATTGCTCGCGGTCAGCGCCGATCCCGCTGTGCGCGCGTTGGCATCGCTCCGCCAGGACGAGCCGGAAGCACGAGCCTCGACGGGCGAGCGCATGAACGTCTGGCTTGCCTCACGGCGAAACGTAGCGATCGCGTGCGGCGTGTGCCTGCTCGTGCTGCTATTCACGCCGCTGCTGGGCGCGAAGGTGCGCGAAGCGATGCTGAGCGGAAGGGTGGCACGCGCTGAGATGCTCCGCGAGCAGTACGAGGCCGATGCGCGGCGAGCGGCGATCTATGGCCAGCTGAACGACCGTGTATGGCCCATGACAAAGATGCTGGCCGAGGTGAGCGCCGCGGCGCCCGTCCACGTCGTTCTCGAGAGCGTGCGCATGGATAGCAACGCCCAGATCGACATCGAGGGCTTTGTGCAGGTGGCGCCCGGCGGGCCGACGCTCGAGGGACCGCCCGAGACGCTCCTCACCCGATACGAGACCGCGCTCAATGAGCTTGGCACGCTTGGATCGGTCACGGTCGTGCGACGCGAGATCGTTGGTGATTCGGTCGAATTCCAGATCAGTGCGAGTGTTCGCAACGCGATTGCCCGGGGCAACATGCCGCGGGACTTCGCGGAGATGCCGCTGGCCGAGGTGCTCTACGGCGAGGGCGCCAGCAACACGACCACGCCCGTCGTTGCGGCGGCGAGCACGCCCACGGGTCGCTCGCGCCCCTCGTCGAGCCCGGGCGGCCGCGCGTCGGAAGAAAGGGCCGAGCGTGACAGCGCGATCGAGAGCGGGCGCGCCTCCTCGGGCGATCGCCGGCCGTCGGGCGATGGTGGTCCGGCATCCGAGGATGGCGTGCCGACGCCGATCACCGATGCGCAGATCGCCGAGCTCGACCGCAGCGAGTTGCTGAACCAGTGGCGCATCCGCAACAGCGCGTCGCGTGACGAATCAAACGATGCCGAGACGCGAGCCCGGCTGAGGGAAGAAGCAGAGAAGCTGATATCGCGGTACCGCGAAGTTGGGAGTGGCGGATGAGTGATCCGACAACCCCAGCACGGAGCGGCTTGATGGAGCGTTACGCCCAACTGCCCCGATCGGCCAAGTGGCTAACGTGGGCGGTGCTCGGCCTGGCGGCGTACTTCCTCGTGGTCGAGCCTGTGATTGATGCCACGGTGCAATCGTCTGGCCGGGCCGAGGCGTTGGCGGCGCGCATCCGAGCGGTGAAGACCATGGGCGAGAAGGCGCAGGACGACCAGCAGCGCATCGCCATAGGCTCGCGCTTGCACGGCGAAGTAGAGCTGCCCGGCCCACGGAGTGAACGAGCGACGGCACTGAACCGCGCGGTCGACGGTGCGCTACGAGACGCGGGTGTGCGCGGGGCACGAACCCAGACGACCGAGCAGAACCTCGCCGATGGACCCGCGACACAGTACTACGGCGGTCGTGGCTCGCTGGTGAAGCTCGTCAGCACGGTGAGCTTTGATGCGTCACCCGAAGCGTTTAGCCAGGTGCTCGGCGCGCTCGAGTCCAACCCCGATGTGGCGGCGATCACGCGTGTCATCGTCCGGCGTGCTGAAGACGGCTCGCGCCAGGTTTCCGCAACGCTGACGGTCGAGGCGTGGGCCTTATCGGCATCGGCGGCGCGGAGCGCGGGAGGTGGCTCATGAGCGCTCCAACGACGGCATGGGTGCTCGTTGGCGCCGCGGGCGTGGCAGCGAGCGTGGCGCTGGTCGTTTCACTCGGTGGAATCGCGCAATCGGCGATGCTCTCGCTGCCACCGGCCGATGCCGGTGTTGGCGATACGAACGAGCTTGGAGACGTGACCGCGAACCATCGGGCACAATTGGATGGACGTTCGCCGTTCTTCGTGCCGAGCGCCCCTCCACCCCCACCACCTCCACCGCCGCCGGATGCACCACCTCCACCGCCGCCACCTCCGCCACCACCTCCGCCGCCACCTGCTTCGTACGGCGGACCGAAGGTCGTGGCATTCGTAAACGGGCAGGTGCTGTTTGATGACAAAACCTCCCTGGCCGTTGGCGAGGGGGAGGACGACGAGCTCCGCGTGCTCGAGGCATCGGCCCCGTGGTCGATCCGGGTGATGTGGAAGGGAATCGAGTTCGATGTTCCGTTGATGGCGCGGGATCGCGTGGTGATCCCCGACCGCGGCGAGGGTTCGTCGCCCACGGGCTGAAGCGAGGTACTTGATGAAGGCAGACATTCGTTGCAGCCTGGTGGTTCGTTCGGCAATCGCCGCATTGGTCGGCGCAGCCGGGCTTGCCGCGCCGGTAAGCCTCGCGCAGGACGCCGAACCGGCCGGGGGCGCCGAACAGGCAGGCCAGGCCGAGCCGGATCCGATCGAGCGTGGCCCCGATGGTCGCCGCGTGCTGAATGGGCCACCGACGACGCTGACCTTTCGCGACGCTTCGATCGAAGACCTCATCCCGTTCATCGTTGAAGCCACGGGCAAGGTCGTCATCGTGCCCGAGATGCGCCTGCCCGCACGAATCACACTCGTAAGCGATCAGCCCATTCCGCGTCAGCAGGCGCTCGATCTCGTGATCCTCGCGCTGCAGCAGGACGGAGTGGCTGTTGTCGAGACCCGCGACATCATCATCCTCCGTGACATCAACGAGGTCATCCGCCAGGACGTGCCGGTCATCGGTCCCAGCGAGAGCGTGATGGACCGCACCGATCTGGGTTCGATGGCCGAGAAGATCTACCGCATCAGCAACTCCGAAGCATCCGAGCTCGCCGAGGCCTTGGGCGAGGTCGTTCCCGAGTACGCCAAGATCACCGTTGACGAGGCGAGCAACCACATCGCCGTGCTCGGCAACATTGGCCTGCTTCGGCGCATCGAGGGGCTGTTGGCGGGCATGGACCAACCCGGCTCACGGGCGCTCGTGACGAAGACGTTCCGCCTTCGGTATGCCGACGCGGAACTCATCGCCGAGAACATCACCGAGCTCTTCGGCGAGGACGGCACGACGACGCAGGGCCAGCAACAGGGCGGCCGAAATTTTAACCGCTTCTTTGGGCGGGGCGGTGGTGAGGAAGACAGTTCTAGCGGCGCGTCAACCGCCGAGCTGCGTGTGACGGCCAACACTCAGCAGAACGGCGTGACGGTTGCTGCCGAGCAGGGCGTGATGGATCAGATCGCGGATCTCATAGAGACCGAGTGGGACCTGCCGCTGCCCGAAGAGACCGTAACGCCGCGCATCTACACACTCGAGAACAGCGACCCGATCGCCGTTCGAGATCTGCTGGTCGGCCTGTTTGGCGAGCCCGACGCGGGCGGAGCTGGCGGTGGCGGCGGAGGCCAGGGCAACCAAGGCAACCAGGGAAGCACTGGCTCCTCACAAGGCGTGGGCCGGCTCGCGGGCCAGTTCGCCTTCGAGGCGATTCCTTCAGCCGGGCAGATCGCCGTCGTCGCCAAGAGCCCGGACAACCTCGCGGTGATCGACCAGATCATCCGCGATCTGGACCAGCCCAAGAGCGTTGGGCTGCCGGCCATCGTGTCTCTCAAGCACGTGTCTGCCGAAGAAGTCGCCGAGCAGCTCAACGCGTTGCTCGCGCTTGATGGCACGCTGGCGAGCATCCCGCGGAGCGAGAGCGGGCTTACGAGCGGCGGCAGCGCTGGGGACAGCCCGTTTGCCGACGACGCGGCCGACAACGCCACGACCGAGGCCGAAAACGACCCGGGCACGATTACTTTCTGGTGGCAGACGGCTCGTGAGCAGACGGACAGCGCCGGTGCGAGCAACCTCATCGGCAAGCTCCGCATCGTGCCCGTGTGGCGGCAGAACGCCATCATGGTGCTCAGCCCGCCCGAGTATCGCGCGGCTGTTGTTGACCTCATCCAGCAGCTCGACCAACCGGGACGGCAGGTGCTGATCCAGGCGGTCATCGCCGAAGTGAGCCGCGATGACGCCGAAGCCCTAGGGCTGCGCTGGTCGAGCTCGCCGATCAATCTCACGCGCTCGGACAACTCGATCTCGTTCGTCTCGAGTACGACTGCCAGCGAGGGCGGCATCTTCGGCAACCTGTTTGACACAAGCGTTCTGAACGTGGGCGTCGACCTGAATGCCGTGCTGCAGGCTCTCAACGAGCGGACCGACGTGAGCATCCTGAGCCGCCCGATCATCTTCACGAGTGACAACCAGGAAGCCGAGTTCTTCGACGGGCAGGACATCCCGTTCATCACGAACGCCCAGACCACCGACACCGGCGGTACGACCCAGGGCTTCGAGTATCGGGCCGTGGGCATCCAGCTCCGGGTTCGACCTCGCCTGACGCCCAACAAGGATGTTGATCTCCGCGTGAACATCGAGCTGAGCTCTGTCGCGCCCGGGCAGGCCAACGCGAGCGGACAGGTCGTTGTCGATCGCCGTGAGACCACGACGCAGCTCATCGTTCGTAGCGGGCAGACGCTCGTGATCTCGGGCATCCTTCGGAACGAAGACTCCGAGGTCGTGCGGAAGATCCCGCTGCTGGGTGATATCCCACTTCTCGGTTGGCTTTTCCGTTCTCGCGAGACGGGCGTGAGCAGCACTGAACAGTTGATTTTTATCACGCCGGTGATCGTCGAGAATTCCGAGGAAGCCGACGCGATCAACGAGGCCTACCGCCTGCGTTTGCGGATGCAGCGCGAGCAGATGGGCATCGAGGAACCGCTCGAAGGCGAGTTGTTGGAAGACGCGGGAGCGCTAGACGATGGCGAGCCGGGCTAAGCGCGGGGCAACCATCGCGCTGGCGCTGCTGGTCGGTGTTGGCGGGTGCGTTGTTGATGAAGAACGCACCGAGGCACTGCGGGAAGAGCGCGCGAGCGCCCCGCCCGCACTGCCCAGCGATCCGATCGCACGGCCAGTCATCGGCGGGACGACGGCCTCACGAATCTCCGTCACGGTCGAATCGCTCGGAACGATCGAGTACGACGGGCTGAGCGTTCCCATCGTGAGCCCCGATGGCACATTCGTTGCAACCCAGGACACGCCCGCCCCGCCTCGGGCGCAGCGGCTGGCGATCGAGTCGGCAGCGCCGGATCGCAGCCGCTTAGGCACTGTGTCCATCTCGCCACTCAGGCCAGGCGTTGGTGGCCTGCGGACGAGCATCGAGCTGTTTGACCTCGATTCGCCGATCTTGCTCGGCCGAGACGCAAGCACCGAAGGCGTGCTTGTTGAGTCACCACGACCTGACGGGTCGCGGTGGATCGGCGTCGCCCGCTGGAGCGAGACCGAGTCTGGCATTCGCTGGCTGGTGCGCGATGGATCGGTGTCGGCACACGCGGTGTTCGCTGGCGGCGGCGCCATCCTGTTTAGCCGGCGGAGCGTTGGGGAGAGCCGCTTCTCGCTCGCCCTGCTGGAGCGCGACGGCCAAGCACGAGAACTCTCGCTTCCCGACGCCGACCTCGTGTTCCCGCTCCTTGCGCCCGACGAGCGTCATGCGACGTGCCTTGCCGTCGATGATGATGGCGCCATCGATCTGCTGCTTGTCGATCTGACAACGGGGCTTGAGGGCGAACTCGGGCGTGTCGTGCGACGGTGGCGGCTTGCGGCGAGCGGTGGCATCGTGGGTGCCTCGCAAATCGTGGCGGCATCGCAATCCGCGGTGTCTGGTGTCTCGACGACCGACGCCATGCGCGAGGCCGCACCTTCACCCACCGAGGCATCACTCGGTCCAATCGTGTTCCACCCCGCGATGGATCGCTGCGCCGCGGTCGACGCGTCTCGCCGCTCGCTTGTGGCGCTGGCGCCAGAAAGCGTCGCCGCCGTCGATGCCGGCGACGGTCGGGCCATTTGCTCAACGCCCGACGGACTCGTGCTGTGGACACCGGGGCCCGAGGCCGGCCGCGGGACAGCAACACGCGTACTGAGCGAAGACTATCTGCCCCGGCGGACAGCAGACGCCAAGCGACCGTTCCTGCTCTTTGCCCCCATGCGGCGCTCGGCAACAGGGCTCATGGTGTTCGGCATGGCTCCGGGGGGTGCGCCGTAGTCAGGTCATGAGCAGCGTTTCGCCGGTGAGCCCAGGGCCAAATGCGAGGGCGAGTAGGGGGCCCTTGCGATGTCGCTTCAGCAGCTCCGCGATGATGAAGAGGATCGTCGCGCTACTCATGTTGCCGTGATGTCGCAAGACGTCGGCGGATGCCTGCGTGTGGCTTACATCCAGGCCGATCGCGTCGGCCACCGACCCGAGCACGCGTGGCCCACCGGGGTGGATGGCCCACGACGCAACATCAGCAACTCCTAGGCCCTCGGTCGCGAGCAGCTCTTCAACCCAGCCACGAACCGACTTCGACAGGATGTCTGGGACTGACGGCGAGAGCGTCATGGTGAAGCCAGCCTCACCGATGCGCCAGCCCATCGCGCTCAGGCTATCGGGAAGAAGGATGGACGCGGTCCGTCGAAGCGCTGGCCCCTGCGCTTCATGGCTCCCGATGACGCACGCGGCGGCTCCGTCTGCAAAGAGGGCATCGGCAACGGCGCAGCCATCCTGCTGCGAGGCCTGAATGTGGAGCGAGCAAAGCTCTACGCAGCACACCAGCACGCACGCATCGGGCTCTGCCAGAGCGATCGCTCGTGCCGTTCGGAGGGCGTTCAAAGCCGCATGGCAGCCCATAAATCCGATGTTGACACGCTGGACCGAGTCTCGCAAGCCCAGCGAACCGATGAGCGCTATATCCACGCCCGGCGAAGCCAAACCCGTGCAGCTCGCCGTGACGAGATGGGTGATGTTGTTCGCGAGCACACCGCCATCTTGCAAGGCACCAACACAAGCCTCGTGCGCGATTGGCGGGGCCATCTTGTGGAAGGTCCGCATGCGATGGGCCGTGTTGGGAATAGTGCCGTTGTAGTACGTCTGGCGATCGCCATCGACGATTGCCATTGACCGCGCCTCGATTCCCGACTGAGCGTATAGGTGGCTCATGGCCCGAGCACGCGCGGGCGACACCTGTCCGACTGCGGCGACCATGTCCGCAGCGTCCGCTTGGTTCAGGCGCCCACGAGGGGTCGCGGTACCGATGCCCAGCATGCGGGCGCTCATGCGACACGCCTCCGCGATCCGCTGAGCAACGCGGCGCTTGATGAGCCGATCGCGGGCGCAACGCTTGCAATCCCTACCGCTATACGGACGAGCATCGGCGATCGCACGGCGTTGCTCACTGCCTTGCAGCGTGCGTGCCGTCTCGCCAGCAATGAACGCAAGGTGCTCGGCCAGTTTGAGGCCTGTGGCCCCCGCTCGATGCACGCGAGCGCGTCATCTCCGATGCTTGAGCCACCAAGCAGTGCCCACGACATGCCCTCGCCCGTGAACGGCTCGACGTAACCCGCCGCATCGCCCACGAGCAGGATGCGACCGTGCTGCGCGCGAGCCTCTCGGCGAAGAATGGGCGTGCCGAACCAGCGACCATCCGGGATCTCGCCACCGTCAAGGCCAGCCTCGGCCCAGATGGTGCGGGCCGCCTCGGTCGGCGTTCCGCAGCGTCGCACGAATGAAGGCTTCGCGGCCATCGCGAAGTCGACGCGGCCATCCGGCAGGGCAACGCGTCCGAGGTATCCGCCGCGAGCGACCGACATGGTGAGCGTGTTGGCCGGGCATCGCACGCGATCGGTCGTCATGCCCAAGCCGATGCGTCCGCCGCAAGTCACTTGCTCGGCACGACTACGCAGTCCGGACGCATCGATGATGACACCAGCGTGGATCACTTCGTCGCCAAGGGCGACACTTCCATCCGGATTCGCAAGTGCCGAAGTGTTCCATCGCGTCTGAACGCTATCAGTTTCGGCGGCATCGACGAGCGCTGCGTCAAGTTGTTCACGCGAGATCGACGCAAACCCATGCAGGCCGAGATTGGCTTGCCTGCCCCGAGCCGCGAGCACGAGACCATCGACCGATCGGGACTCACCGAGGATCCGGCTCAGTCCGTGGCGTCGGAGTACGTCAGTGCCGACGGAGCCGAGGCAACAACCGCAGACCTTCCAGCGGCCCTTGCTCGCCTTGTCGATCATGAGCGTTCGCACGCCGCGATTGGCGAGTACGCGGGCTGCCATCGCGCCGGCGGGGCCGGCCCCGATCACGATCGCGTCGTACTGGGGCCTGGCTGCCATTGAAGGAGCATACGCGCCGGGAAGGCGGGATCGATCTTCCAGGAGCCCCCCCCCGAGATTCCCCGTGTCAGCGAGCGGGCCTCCCCCATGCTCAGGGCTGCGCGTGCCGAACGCACGGCATCGACATGCACCACGTGTGATCGGGTCACCAATCGTGGGACGATGGTGGCCAGCGATGTGCCCCATGGCCCTCGCCGCAGGTCGCTGATGAGCAAAAAGCGGCTCGCGGCTGTCACCATCCTCTTCAACACGGCCACGATCTCGTCGTCCTGCAGGTGGTGGAGAAAGAGTGCGCACGTTACGACGTCGGCCTCGGGCAGCGCTTCGTCCAAGGCGTTCAGTTGTTTGGTGGTCAGCGCAACTCCGGCACTGCTCGCCCGCTCGGCCGCGTTGGCGAGTGCAACCTCGCTGATGTCGCATGCCTTCAGATCGAATCGAACACCATCTCGCCTCGCCCTGCGGAGCAATGCTACCGGAAGATCCGCACTGCCGGTTGCAACATCAGTGATGGTCAGCGGCCGATCGAGCGACGCAGCCAATCCCTTGAGGATCGGATACAGCTGCCTTGACACACCGCTCAGTGCGTTGAGCCTCGCGAGCCCCCGGAGCGCATGCGCGTGCTCGGCGGGGTCAATCGCTGGATCGTCCATGAGTTCGCCGACGAGCTCTCGGGGCATGGACTAGCTGCCTCCGGGGGGCGCATCGTCCACGCCGAGGATCCATCCTTCGACGGTCGCATGCTCGTGCGTTGGCTGGGCCAGCTCTTGCAACCCCCACATCGCGTCACGTGAATCGACGACTTGCCTTGCGTCGCGATACCAGTGCTTCGGGGCGTGCTGCGGGAACAAGCTCGGGTAGATCTCGGCGAAGGTCACCGCGTCGGAACGCTCGGGGACCGGCTCGAACGGCCAGAGGTGCGCGCGCGGTGCGATCGCCGGATCATTGAGCAAGCGATGGATCGTCGGTAGGCCCATCAGGCTCTGGGAGCCCACGCTACCAATCCCGGCGAGCTTCCAGGGCGACTGCGGCTTGCCGCCGCCGGCTCTGCGAGCGGCAGACTCAGCGGCCCGGAATTGGGGAATGCCGGTCGGCTTCTCGCGACCCATTGGCAGGCCGACAAGGTGTCTCATCTCCTTCGGCCTGCCCCAGAAGGGGCCGTACGTCGCACCCGTCTGTCCTCTTACAACGGTGTTGAGGCCCTCGGCAACTTCGAATCGGTTGTTGACGCCGGAGGGGTCATCGGTGATCCGGTCGGCCATGAACGCACACAGGTCGCGACCGACTGGCAGCACTGGCTTCCCCTCGTCCGACAGCGGATAGCCAATGGCAAAGTCGAAGCCGACAAGTGTTCGGGCTTGCGCGTGTTCGATGATCAGCTCGCGCACGCGGGCCTCGGCTTCGAGCCTCGTAGGCATGTACTCGGGATCGGGTCGTTCATCGCCGGCTGTCCGCCACGCGAGCCAGCAGCGGTCTTCGCCCGGCTCGGGCTTGCGGCCCTTCGCGGCCGACCAGTCGCACGCGATGACAAGATCGAAGGCTGGCGTCATTGCCAGTGATAGCGCTCTCGCGCCGGGTCAGCAGCCGCAGGATCCACCGCCGCAGCCGCTACGGTTGTTCTTGTCGGCCATCTTGCGGGAGAGTTCGCCGACTGGCCGGGGCCCGCCGCACGTGATGGCCTTGCCCTCGGCCTCGCGGATCGAATGTGGCTGGCGCTTCGGTGCCGCGGTCACGACCGCTGCCGCAACAATGGCCGCGAACGCGACCATGGCACCGGTCGGCGTCAGAACGGCGACGATGTTCGGCAGGAACACGACCGTGACCGTCGTGATCACGAAGATGAGGACACCGGCGATGAGCAGGCGTCGGCCAGGGATCGGCCGATCCTCGGGGTCGTCCGCTTCTTCCGCGCCGACACGCAAATCGGCGTCTTCGGGCGACCACCAGTCATCGGCGTCAATGATCTTGAGCGGTCGATCGGGCATGGCCTGTTGCAAACCGCTGGAATCCCCCGCCTGTTCCCTGGGCAGCGGGGCAGAAGTCTTCTCGGACGGTTGAGGTCGGCGACGCCGGGCGGGCATGGACAATGGTATGAGCCCGAGATCGGTGGCGGCGATCTACCCGCAACGGGCCAGCAGGGCGTCAATAGCCTCGAAACTCAGCGTCGATCGCGTGGGCGTGATGCCGCGTGAGTCCATCTGTTCGAGCGTTCCGCGAGATTCTGTGAGCCAACGCTTGGCGTCAGATGTGTCAGAGGCGTCGGGAGCATCCAGATGGCTCTGGCCCATTCCGAGCTGAGAAATGCCCAACACGGTCCACAGTCGAACGTCGTTCGGGTTCTCGTCGAGCCCCGACCGCGCGATTGCCATGGCCTGCTGGAAGCCGCTCCTCGCCGAATCGTGGTTGCCCAGCAAGCGATCGCTGTGTGCGACGCGCTCGATCGAGATCGCCGAGGCCATCCGGTACAACCGGTTGGCAGGATTGGCGTCTGCAAGATCGGTTCGCAAATCTCGGGAGTTGGCATAGCCCTGCTTCGCGTCCTCGACTCGATCAACTCGCAGTAGGGCGTTGGCATACTTTTCCTCGGCAACCGACCAGTCGAAGTGCGCCCTGGCATCGTTCGGGTCGGCCCGCGCGATTCCGGCCAGCGCATCACGGGCGCTCGCATACAGCCTTACGGCCTCGTCGAGTTCTCCCAGATCGCCGCGCACGTCTCCGAGCCTGTGCTGCACGAGCGCAAGGTCTCGCTGCGCCCGAATGCTCCCGGGATTTGCCTCGGCCGCGCGCGCCCGCAGCGACTCGGATCGCTCCAAGTACGGCAGCGCTTCATCGGCTCGTCCGAGTCTCGCGAGCGTCAACCCCATCTCGTTCAGGCCAATCGTCAGCCTTCGAACCTGTACCGGATCGCCGTCGGATGCCAGGCGCTCGGATGCCCCGAGCGCCCGGCTGAAATGCTCGAGCGCCTCGTCGGGCTGGCCACGATTGAGCATGGCCGTGCCCAGGCGCTGCTCGGCAAGTACGCGAACCTCGTCGGCCTCGTTCGATTCGAGGTCGCCAAGAGTTTCGAGCGTTCGCGACGCGAAGTCGGCCGATTCGTCGGCCCTTGGGGTGCTGGTCAACGTCTCGGCGATCGCGAGTTCCGTGCGCGAGAGGGCGATCGTGGACGCCTCCGACGGAGCCGACCTGGCAAGCCGCCGCCGAAGCTCGATGCTCCGGGCGTAGCTGTCGAGCGCCGCCTCGGCATCGCCAAGGTTGGCTCGACGCGGATTGCCCTGGATGTCACCGATGCGGAAGTACGCCTCAGCGAGTTCTTCGAGCAGCTCGGCATCGTCGCCGGCGTCTTGTGCCAGGCGATCGAGGTACTCGAGCCCGGTCTGCACGAGGCGCCGCCGGGCCTCCACCGCACCCGGCAGCGGCTCGATGAGGTCGTGCAGGTCGAACAGCATCGTATTTGCCAGGGCACGGACGTCGAAGAGGCGCTGTTCGGCCAGGTCTCGCTGCTGCTGGGCATGGATTCCAAACGCCACGCTGACGACGCTGGCGATCACGAGCATCGCGACGACGACGCTGCCCGCGAAAACCGGTCCCTTGCGCCGCTTGGCAAACTTGCGGAGCTGGTACAAGGTTGTTGCCGGCCGCGCGGTGATGGGCTCGTCGCGCAGCGATCTGCGCAGGTCGTCGGCCATGGCAGCCGCGGATGGGTATCGACGCGATGCGTCCTTTTCGAGTGCGGTCGAGATGATTGTCTCGAGGTCGCCCCGCAGCCGCTTTTCAAGCGTGCCAAGCCGTCTGGGCTCGTCGTGCTGGATCGCGCTCAACGCCGCCGGCAACGACTTTTCACGCACTGGCAGCGGAAGCTCGCCCGAGAGCAGCTCGTACCCGACCGCTCCGAGCGCGTAGATGTCCGTCCGAACGTCGATTGCATCGGCATCGCCCGCGGCTTGCTCGGGGCTCATATACGCGAGCGTCCCGACGACCTGGCCGGGCAGCGTGCGAATGGTCGCGGCGGTGCCATCATCGGCGGTCAATCGGGCGATGCCGAAGTCCAGCACGCGTGGGCGTCCCTGTTCGTCAACGAGGACGTTGCCCGGCTTCAGATCGCGGTGGATCACACCTCGCTGGTGGGCATGGTGCACCGCCTCGGCGACCTGCGCGAGGAGCTCTACGCGCTCGGGAGTGCGCAGCGCAGCGGCGTGTATCGTGAGCGGCTTTCCGTCGACCAACTCCATGGCAAAGAACGGTGCGCCCGTTGCGCGATCGAAGCCCGCTTCGTAGACCGCGGCAATGCCGGGATGCTGCAAGCGCGCGAGCGCCGCGGACTCGTGCTCGAACCGTCGGCGAAGAGAAGCCGAAGCTGCACCGCCGCGGACAACCTTGAGTGCCACCATGCGCTCGGGGTGGGCCTGTCTCGCTTCGTACACCACTCCCATCGCGCCCTCGCCGAGCACGCGAACGATCTCAAACTCCCCCAGCTTCGAGCCGGGGGGAAGATGATCGCCAAAAGCACCGTCGTCCAGATCATGGCTGAGCAGGCTCAGGACTTCGGCCCGGAGAACTTCGTCGCCGGCGCAGATCCGTTCCAGCAGCTCGATGCGATCTGCGGGCTCTGCGTCGCATACTTGCAGGAAGGCGTCCTTCGCCCGCTGGTAGAGGTCAGTGCTCGTCACTAGTTGCATCCGTCGCTGCAAGCGTGCGCCGCAGGAAGGCCTTGGCACTCCGCCAGTCGCCGCGCACCGTGCGCTCGCTCACACCCAGGACGGCGGCGGCCTCGGGCTCGGTCAGGCCCCCGAAGAACCGGAGCGACACGACGCGCGCCGCACGATCATCCACCTCCGCCAGCTTGGTCAGCGCATCATCGAGATCGAGCGGGTCGATGGGAGCCGAACTGGCGTCGAGCGCTGCCCCATCAAGCGTGACGCGCCCCCAACCACCCCCGCGCTTCTGGCGGCCCCGGCGCTTGGCTTCGTCGGCAATCACGCGCCGGATCATCTCGGCCCCGATCGCGAAGAAGTGCGTGCGGCCCTGCCAATCGACCTTGTCCTGATCTGCCATGCGCATGTATGCCTCGTGCACGATGGCCGTCGGCTGGCACGTCCAATCGGCCTGGCCCGCGCCGCCCAGCCGGGCCGCGGCGAGGCGTCGTAGGTTGTCGTAGACCATCGGCGCAAGCTGCTCGGCTGCCTGCGCATCGCCACCCGCCGAGGCAAGCAGCAGCACTGTGGACTCAGGGGGCTCACGGGGCTCGCGTTGGTCGGATTGGGGCTCGATCGCAAATCCCCCTGACATTCGTTGCCGGTGTTGCCGGGCATTGTCGCGTTCCGGGCGGCGGGGTGCAAGCCAATTCGCTCGCAACCCCTACCGATGCACGAACAAGGGTAGATAGGAGCCCCACCATGACCACGTTACCCACGAACTCCCGGACCGTTGCCTGCATCCTTACCGCACTCGCGGCGACCAACGCGTTGGCTCAGGAACCGATCTACGTGTCGGCCTCGCAGGGCGACGACGCGAACCCTGGCACGAGAGACGAGCCGGTGGCGACGCTGGCAACGGCGCGCACCCTGGCCAGTTCCGGCGTGATCTATCTCGACGCTGGCGAGTACACCGACCTGCGGCTGACCAGCGGCACCGCGCTCCTCGGTGGCTTTAACGCCGGCGATGGCTGGAGCCGGGATCCATCGCTCAACACGACGATCGTGCGGACCTCCATACCCACGACCGCGGCGGTCGGCGTGATGGCCGATGGCATCCGCTTCACGATGCAGCCCTCGACCGGCATCAGCCGCTACGGCCTGGTGCTCCGCGGCGTCGAGGACTTCTTCGCGAGCAACTGCGAGTTCGTCGCCGAGGCTGCCATGGGTGGCGCGAACGGTTCTACCGGCTCGAGCGGAGCCCGTGGGGGCAACGGCGGGCTCGGCATGCCAGGCATCGAGAGCGACGACCAGACCATCCCCGGGACCAGCATCCCCGTTTGTACGCAGGGCCTCTGGCCGCTCGGAGGCGTCGCGGGCGCCGGCGGCGGCTTCCCGGGCGGCGTCGGCGGGCGGCCGGGACGCGATGGCGACTTCGGCCGGCCTGGCGAAGCGGGTGAGGGCCCCGGCGGCGGGCGCGGCGGCGACGGGACCTTCCCCGGCCTCGGCAACTGGTGCCCCTTCTTCTTCGGCGGGCGAGACTCGATCGGCGGCGACGGCTTCCCGGGATCCAGCGGCGTGGACGGCCCCGCCGGCGGTGAGGGCTCGCTCGCGGCCGACGGCTTCTACGTCCCGCAGCGCGGTGGACAGGGTGCCGATGGCCAGGGCGGCGCTGGGGGCGGCGGCGGCGGCGGTGGCGGCGGCGGAACGGCGAGTTGCAACAGCTTCGGCGGCGGCGGCGCGGGTGGTGGCTCGGGCGGCGGCGGTGGTCGCGGCGGACAGGGCGGGCTCGGCGGTGGCGCCTCGGTTGGCTTGGTCGTCACGGCATCGACCGACGTCGTCATCAACGGTGCGAGCTTCGCGACCGGCGGCGGCGGAAACGGTGGCAACGGAGGCAACGGCGGACAGGGCGGGAACGGCGGCCTCGGTGGTCGTGCCGTCCCAACGTGCACCGCAGGCAACTTCTACGGCGGCGTCAGCCAGCAAGACGACGGCTCCAACGGCGGCATGGGCGGCAACGGTGGGCGAGGCGGCAACGGCGGCCGTGGCGGCGGCGGCGCTGGCGGGCCGAGCATCGGGATCTGGGTCTCGGGGCCGGCCGTCGATCTCGTCGACGCAAGCTACGACCTCGGCGATCCTGGTAGCGGCGGAGCACCCGGCGGATCGGCGGGTACGCAGTTGCAATCGCGCGGTCCGATCGAATCCGCGGTCGCCATCCCCGTCGACTGCAACGCCAACGGCGTGCACGACCTGGTCGACATCGCCAACGGCGACAGCCTCGACTTGAACCTCGACAACATCCCCGACGAGTGCCAGTGCCGCGCGGACCTCGACGGCGACGGCAGCCTGACCATCTTCGACTTCCTCGAGTTCCAGAACCTGTTCGACACGGGCAACCACGCCGCCGACTTCGACGGCGACGGCGAGCTGACGCTGTTCGATTTCCTGGCCTTCCAGAACGCGTTCGACGCTGGTTGCTGATCGACGACACCAAACACGACGCAATCGAAAAGAACCTTGACGACCGTTGCCGTTTCCGGCGACGGTCGTCGCGTTACGGTTGGAGCGGCGTGCGACGTCGCCACACTCCTGGCCTCGCACTCATCGGAGCACAGCCATGCAACGCACTCCCACACGCACCACTCTCCGCACCGCATCGATCGTCCTCGCAGCCTTCGCCGCGACCAACGCGATCGCCCAGCAAGGCCCGGTGTACGTGTCGGCCACGCTCGGCGACGATGCGAATCCTGGAACAGCCGATGAGCCCATCGCCACGCTCAGCCGCGCGACTTCGCTCTACAGCGCCGATCGCCCGATCTATCTTGACCAGGGTGTGTACAACGCGGGCTCGATCTTCAGCCAACAGCAGATCCTCGGTGGCTTCGATGCGTCCGACGGTTGGTCGCGTGACTCCGACACCAATCGCACCGAGATCCAGCTATCGAACCCGCTGGTACAAGGCCGCTTCGGCATCCTGCTCGACGGCGTCAGCATCACGGCGACCGATGTCGTCGGCAACAGTACCTATGGCCTGTCGTTCTTCAACTGCAGCGACGTGTTCATCAGCAATAGCGAACTCATCGCGGGCCAAGCCGCAAACGGCCAAGCGGGCGGCACTGCCGGTAACGGCTCGCGCGGCGAAAACGGCCGCCTCGGTGGCGGCGGCGTTGAGGACGATGGCGACCTTTTCTGCTCGACGGGCCTTCGCCCAAACGGCGGACGCGGCGGCGCGGGCCCGGGCTTCCCGGGCGGCAACGGCGGCCAGCCGGGGCGTGATGATCGGCGGGGCGTGGGCGGAAGCTGGGGCCAGGGCCCCAATGGCGGGTCGGGCGGAGCGGGCGTCCTGGCGGGCTTTGGCAACTGGTGCCCCTTCGACCTTCCCGGCCTGCCGTCCTTCTTCGGCGGCGATGGGGGCAACGGCGCGAACGGCCGCGCGGGCATCCCAGGCGTGGAAGGCGCGCTCAGCGGCGGGCTTTACGTGGGCGGGAACGGCAACGCGGGTGCGCGTGGCGAGCACGGCTCGGGCGGTGGCGGCGGAGGTGGTGGCGGTGGCGGCACCAACAGCTGCAATAGCTGGGGCGGTGGCGGCGGAGGCGGCGGCGCCGGCGGCAGCGGCGGCTTCGGCGGATCGGGCGGCCGCGGCGGCGGCGCATCAATCGGCCTCGTCATCCACGACTCGACGGGCGTCATCGTGACGGGCTCGACCTTCGCGACCGAGGGCGGTGGCCACGGCGGCGAAGGCGGCATCGGCGGCCAGGGCGGCATGGGCGGCACCGGCGGCGTCTCCTTCTGCACCGCCGGCAACAACTATGGCGGCGCCAGCGAGCAAGACGACGGCTCGAACGGCGCCCGCGGAGGCAACGGCGGACGCGGCGGCAACGGCGGCAACGGTGGCGGAGGTGCGGGCGGGCCGAGCATCGGCATCTGGGTTGCTGGCAGCGGCGCGGTCGACCTCACCGACGCGACGTACGACCTTGGCCCGGGCGGCCAGGGCGGCGCCGGTGCACCCGACGGCAGCCAGCAACAGATCCGCGGACCGGTCTTCGTCAGCGGAGAAGTGCCGGTCGATTGCAATGCAAACGGCGTGCACGACACCGTCGATATCGCCAACGGCACCAGCCGAGACCTAAACCTCGACAACATCCCAGACGAGTGCCAGTGCCCGGCCGACCTGGACGGCGATGGCGAACTCACGATCTTCGATTTCCTGAGTTTCCAGAACCTGTTCGACTCGGGCGATCCCGCCGCTGATTTCGACGGCGACGGCAGCCTCACGATCTTCGACTTCCTCGCGTTCCAGAACGCGTTCGACGCGGGCTGCTGAAAAGCGCACTCGCCTGAAAATTCCTCTCCCAGATTCGCGCCGCTTGCCGGCGCGTTTCTTGTATGATTGGGGCGGAGGAATCGAGCGTGAACGGCAGTAACACTCTCAGGATTCGCACGAGGACGTTCGTTCTCGGAACCATCGCGGCGACCAGCCAGGCCGTCCTGGCCCAGTTCGTCCCTGTCGACCGAATCCTGCCGCCGGATGCCGGGGAGTTCGATCAATTTGGCACCGACGTCGCGATCTTGGAGGATCGGATCCTCGTCACAGCTCCAGCCGACGACGACTTCGCACCCGACGCTGGGGCCGCGTTTCTGTTCGATGTAGACTCGGGCACGCTGGTCCGCTCGCTCGCGGAGCCAGGCCTCGTCGGCACCGACTGGTTCGGCTACGCCGCAGCACTCGGTTCCAGTGCTGCCATCGTCACCGCATGGGGTTTCGACGATGGAGACGGACCGGCCGGCGCGATGTTCTTCTACGACCGCGAGACGGGCGACTTCATCGACACATTTACGCCCGACGATGCCGAGTTTGGTGACCGATTCGGCTTCTCGGTCGATGTCAGCGGGGACGTCGCCATCGTCGGCGCACCCAATGCCGATGGCGCCCGCCTGGCTACGGGCGCCGTGTATCTGCTGGACGCGAGCGCGCCCGATGCAATCGATGTGCTCGGCCGCCTGATCGCAAGCGATGGCGCCCAAGGCTCGGGCTTTGGCTTCTCGGTCGCGATCCAGGGCGACCTCGCGCTGGTTGGCACACCGCGAGATAACGAGATCGCCGCATCGTCGGGTGCGGCGTACCTGTTCGACGTTTCCGATCCGAGGCAACCGGTTGAGCTCGCCAAGCTCACAGCCAGCGACGCCGAGTCGTTCGACTTCTTCGGCAAGTCGGTCGCGCTGCACGGCGCGATCGCGATTGTCGGTGCTCCCGACGCCGATCAGCCGGGCGTGAGCGGCGCCGGCGCCGCGTACTTGTTTGATCTCACCGATCCGAGTGAGCCGCAGGAAGTCGCGATCCTCTCGGAGGCAAGCGTTGGCGTGCTGGGCAACTTCGGGCTGTACGTGGCGACCGACGGCAGTGTCGCTCTCATCGGCGCCCCAAACGACGACACCGACATTGCCAATGCGGGGACGGTGTTCGTGTATGATGCCCGCTCGGGCGCAACGCTCGCGCCCATCCGTGCCGATTCGCCCAGCTTCGGTGCTCGCTTCGGCACGGGCCTCGATTTTTCCGGCCGCCGCGTCGCCATCGGCGCTCCACAAGACGATGGCGCTGGTGTCATGGCTGGCGCCGCATACGTCTTTGCCGCTCCCTGCCAAGCCGATCTCGACGGCGACGGTGAGCTCACGATCTTCGACTTCCTCAGTTTCCAGAACTTGTTCGATTCAGGTGACCTCATCGCCGACTTCGACGCCGATGGCAACCTGACAATCTTCGACTTCCTCGCGTTCCAGAACGCGTTCGATGCGGGCTGCTGAGCGCTTTCTGGGAAAAGATTGTGCTGGCTCGCCACCGGCATCGAACGGCGACGAGTCCACAAGTCACTGCACCGCAACCCGAAGTAGCAGTGACGGGTATGCTCTCGTGTGCCTTGGCGTCTCATCCGCCGCTGTCTGTTGAGCTTGATCCTTGGCCTCACGACCACGGTCGCTGTGGCGTGGGGTGCGGTCGTGCACGTGAAGCTGCGGCCGCAGGGCATTTCACACATGCAGACTGGCGTCGCGGTGGTAGACGGCGTCATCCAGCGCGTGCACCGGCACCGGAGATTCGGGCAGGTCGTCGAGCGTTGGGAGCTTCGGGACACGGCGAACCTCTCGTTTGGTGCCGACTACTGGCCCGAAGCGGCGCGTGAGATCGAGTCGATCGGCGGCGCCGCGTACGACGAAGGGGTGTGGGCGTTCGCGGCCGCCAGTTCTCCGCCGACTCCGATGCCCACGATCATCGGCCGCCTCGACGACCTCGCGGCGCAGGCCCCTCCCGAACCGGTGCCCGATATCACCGACGTGCGCACGTCGCTTACGCTCTTTGCCGCCGGCTGGCCGATGCCGGCGCTGCGCTCCACCACCCGGTATGACTCGTTCGCGTCCGAGGACGGATCCCCTGGAATGCCGCCGGGGATGGGCCTGCGATACGAGGTGCGCGACGCGCTGGCGATCCCATGGCCTCGCGGAAGCCAGTCGGCCGGCAACGCGCCGCCAGATCCACTCAATCTCCCACGGAAGCTTCTATTACCAGGCCTAGCAATCAACACGATCTGCTTCGCGGTGCTTTGGGGCATGGTCCTGTACGCTCCCGGCGCCGCCCGGCGCGCTGCGCGAAGGGCGCTGGGCCGCTGCACCGCGTGCGGCTACGCACTGGCCGGCCAGACGCGGCCGGGCTGCCCCGAGTGCGGACAAGGCCGCTAGACGACGACAGCACCAGCACGCTCACCGCGCACTGTCGAAGAGACCAACATGGATCCCGCCCCACCATCACAACAGCAAGCCGAAGGCGCCGGCGCACCCGAGCCCAAGACCCGTGTGCTCTTCGTATGCAGCAAGAACAAGTGGCGCAGCCCGACAGCAGAGCAGATCTTCGCCGACTATCCCGGCATCGACTGCCTCTCCGCCGGCCTGAGCAACGACGCGGTCACCGTTGTCTCGGTCGAGCTGGTAGAGTGGGCAGATGTCATCTTCGTTATGGAGCCCGTGCACAAGAAGAAGCTTGCAACAAGGTTTCGCGATGTGCTCGGCAGCGCTCGGGTTGTGTGCCTGGATATTGCCGATCGGTACCACGAGATGGACCCGGAACTCATCCGCTTGCTCGAGCAACGGGTGTTGCCGCACCTTCGGTGAACTCGGTCTATCGTGAGCGGAACCAGCCGCCAGGGGGAACAGGCATGCTGCTCGCCATCTTCGCCGCCATCGGCACGATCATTTCCGGATCGCTGCTGTGGGCCTCCCTCGTGAAGGGCGAGTTGCAGCTTGGCAAATCCAAGACGCTGGGGCCCAAGGCCAGCCGGATCGTCGGCCTGATCATCCTGCCGGTGTTCCTGTTCTGCTTGCTGCTAACGCTGGTCTTCGGAATGGTGGTGTTTGGGCTCACGCTCCAGGACATCGGCATCGATCTGACTGGCGATTGACGGGCGTCCATGCAGGAGTCGCGTGACAGCGAGCACTGCCTCGCGCCATACGACAACGGCGGCTCCGACTGTTCGGAGCCGCCGCCGGTGATTCTCTCGATCACACGTCCATCAGTTCGGACACGCACTGTTCAATGCGGTCTGAGCCATCAGGTAATCAAAAATATCTACAGACGCGTCGCGATCTAGATCGGCACAAGAGGCGGGAGTCGCCCCATTGAAGTAGCTCAAGAACTCCGCGAAGTCGCTCGCATCCCTTGTACCATCGCCGTCGTAATCAAGCAGGCAACGAAGAAATTCGAGATTGTCCTTGACATTAAAGGACACACCGGGAAGCGTGGCATTCTCGTGATACGTCTTCGGCGTCCAGATGACCGATATCAAGTGATCCGCATGGGCCTCGACAATCTCAAACTGCGGCTCAAGGGTGTTCTCAAGCGTGGGATCCACATCACTTTCCAAGAGGAACTGCTCATTGTGTAACGAGGGCGTAGTGCCACCGTGATAAATCAGCAACGAGAAGTGCGGAGCGAACTCCAAGTGGCTGCGTGAGTACGGCCCCGAGACCGCGTAGTCGATGATGTTGTCGAAGTTCTCGACGGCCGCATCGGCGATGTCCTCGTAGCGCTCCTTGAGAAGCGCTGTTGTTGCGAAGTCATCAGGACCCCAGCCTGCATATACGCGGGGAGCAAGGCCGTCAAGGTCGGTGAAATCGAAGTTCTCGAGCGTCTCGGCCCAGAGCTGGATTCGCCCGTCGGTGACCGCGGGATCGAACGCGTTGCCGGTCAGGTTTGGCGAGCCGATGCCCCACCAGAGAATCGTCGCGCACGGGAACTTGTTGCGGGTCGCCTGGATGCAGCGGGACCAGTACGCCTGGAGGTCGGCGAAGTCGTAATCGGGATCAGCGGCCAGCTCGGCAAAGCGGGTCGTGATCTGTGTCGGGTTGGCTGCATTCTCGATGTCAATCGTGATGATCCCGGAATAGCCAAGATTCTGGCCATTGGCCCAGCCGAGATCGTTGTTGATGTGCGTCTGCAGCTTGCTCTCGATCTGCGCGACCGTCTTCTCAATGAACCCCTCGTAGGGCGTGGGCTGGCCGCCATAGCCAGGATCCTCCTTCTTCGCGAAGTACACGCCGGACGAGATCGCGTGCGCATCGGCACGCGTGTGGTACTCCCGGAAGCACTCCCCGTCCGACAAGTAGTTCGTCAGCAGGAAAGGCGGCGTCCCCTGCGCCGCAACGGCGAGGGTCGCACCGGGAATCTCCTCGGCGTCGCATTGCGCTGCGACGGACGAAGCGATCAACGCACCAGCAATCATTGAAAGACCAATTACTCTCTTTGGTACCACTGACTTCACGTTTGTCTCCTTCGCAGACAGAACACTCATTCGAACTCGTTCAAAGCCGTTGCCTTGATCCGGTTCTTTGGAGACTGTACTGAAATCAACCGTGCCGACTCAAACTGAAACAGCTACAGGATGTCCTAGTGCACACGAATCACAAGCTTGTTCTACACAATGTCGCAAAATCCCACTCAGATTTGTGGCAGCATGTCGCTCCCCAACTCCACAGAAACACCCAGGATTATGTGATCGCTCAGTGATGAACGCCGCTTCATGAACCCGCAGGATTCACACGTTAAGATCTCGATAATGCATGGGCTCGTAGAAGGTACAGAGCAAGTCGGCCGCCTCTGGGCATGCGCCGCGTACAAGAGCCGCGGCGCGTTCGTGCTATTAGGAAGCGAGCATCGTCGGACCCATCGATGCACCGCAAGCCCTGCGGTTCACCGATGTGTCACTGCTGGGTTCATCCTGCCGACTCTTGGTGTCGAGTGGAGAGTGGCCCAGCGCCTGAGATTATCAGCCGCGCGGCGCCACCGCGTGCACCTCGATCTCCACGAGCATCCGAGGATCCACGAGCCCAGCGATGACCAGCAGCGTTGCGGCGGGCAGGATGGCTCCGAAAGCAACGCCGTGCGCCTGCCCCACTGCCTCGGCGTGCGCCGGATCGGTCACGTACAGCCGCGTCGCGACCACGTGCTCGAGGCTGGCCCCATGCTCGCGGAGGACGCCGCCGATGCGCTCGATGATCGCCGACGCCTGCCCGCCGGCGTCACCCTCGCAAGCGATCGTGCCGTCGGCATTGACGGCTGTCGTGCCAGCAAAGAAGAAGTCGGTGTGGGTGTCGTGCTCGATCTTGACGCAGCGGCTGTAGCCGTTCGTGGCTTCCCATGGGCCGCCGGTGGAGATGTTGGTGCGCCGCACGGCGAGAGCCCTAGAGCTTCTTGAGCGCGTCAACGACCTGATCGACGTGCTCCTTGGTGTGAACAGCGGACATCTGCAGCCGCAGACGCGCCGCACCCTCGGGAACGACGGGGTACCCAAAGCCAATGACGAAGACGCCAAGTTCGAGCAACCGCTTGCTCATCGCGATGGCCTTGGCCGTCTCGCCAACGATGATGGGGCAGATCGCCGTGGGCGAGTCGATCACCTCGAAGCCCGCGCCGCCGATCTGCTGGCGCGCGTACGCGGTGATGTCGCGCAAGGCCTTGACCCGCTCGGGCTCGCGAAGCACGATCTCGATCGCCTTGTTTGCGCTACAGGCCACCGTGCAAGGCAGGGCGTTGCTGAACAGCGTGGGCCGGCCGCGCTGCACGATGAGCTCCGTGCCGCGCTTGCTGCCCGCGATGAAGCCGCCCGCGCCGCCACCCAGGCCCTTGCCCAGCGTGCCAGTGAAGAAGTCGACCTCGCCCATGCTCGCGTCGTGGCCTGGCGCGCCTGGGCACATGTTGAAATGCTCGTGCGTGCCGCGGCCGGTCGTGCCCATCACGCCGTGCGCGTGGCTGTCGTCGACCACGAGCATCGCGTCGAACTCATCGCACAGCGTGCGGAGCGCAGGCAGGTCGGCGATGTCGCCTTCCATGCTGAAGACTCCGTCGGTGACGACCCAGATCTGGCCGGTGACATCCGGGTTCGCGCGCGCCGCCTCCAGCTTGTCGCGCAGGTTCGCGAGGTCGTTGTGCTTGTAGACACCCTTAACCACGCCCTTCTTGATCACTGCGGCTAGTCGGATACCATCGATGATGCAGGCGTGGTTGAGCTCGTCAGAGATCAATGCGTCGCCCGGCTCGGCGAACGTCGGGTAGATCGCCTCGTTTGCCGTCCAGCAGCTGACGAACGTATAGCTGCTCTCGGTCCCCATGTAGGTGGCAATCGTCTTCTCGATCGTCTCGTGACAATCGAACGTGCCACATATGAAGCGGACCGACGCCGTGCCCGCGCCGTACTTGCGGAGCCCCTCAATGCCCGCCTCAACCACCTCGGGGTGATTGGCCAGGCCCAGGTAGTTGTTCGAGCACATGCAGATGACCTCGCGGGACTTGCCGGAGTCGTCGCGGAGCATGACCGTCGGTCCCATCGGCCCGGTGAGCATCTGGAGGTGCTTGTATTGCCCGCCCTGCTCGAGCTGGGCGAGGATGTCATCGGTGCGGGCGTTGAAGGGCTTGGTGCCCGTGTTCAGGCGGGTCGTGGCGGTCATGCGGGGTCTCCTGCTCGTCTACTCGGGCAGGATAGGGGCCCAGAGCCAAGCCAACCGACTACAGCCCCGCCACTGCTACCCCGTGCTTGGCCGAGTAGGCCTCGGCCATCGCCCGGATCGCGTAGTAGTTGCTGCCGCGCGAGAACGCGGCCGCATGGGTCGGGCGATCGACCCGCTTGAGAACGTCGCCTAGCAGCGTCGCCGCTTCACGATGCTTGCCGGCTTGCTCCAGCATGCCCACAGCACCGGCTACGGCGTACCTGGACATCTGTGTCTCGTTCAGCGATGAGTCGATCACGTCCTGGTACGCAAGATACGCGCCGTGCTTGTCGCCCCGCTCGATCGCATCGGCCGCCTGCGTCATTCGGATGCGGGCGCGTAGGTCCTTCTTCGTTTTCACGTGATTGAGCACGCGCTCCCACGTGGCGATGCGGTCCTTGGGATCGTCCATCGACGCCACCATGGGTTCGATCATGCCCACCATAAAATGCTCAGCCCCGGCTTCGTCGCACAGGCGGATGATCACGTTCGACCATCGCACGCGGTCGGCCATCGACATCGCGGGATCGGTCACGGCCTCCGCCACGATCGCCCAGCCCCGGCGATCGGCGGGGTTCTCTCGCAGGGCCATCTCTGCCAGCTCGAGCACACCGCTGTGGCCCGTGCGGTTCGTTCCCACTCGGCGGGGCGTCTCGAGGTCAATTGGCTGGACGCCGGCCTGCAGCACCTCAGCCGCATCGAGCCACGCCGTCGCCGCGTGCCGCTGGCGTTCATTTACTGACGCGAGCCGCGCCAGCAACCCGAGCTCATCGTCGCCGATCGTGCTTCGCGTCTGCGGATCCATCACGCTGCCGAGCACGCCCTGGTATTCGTCGTAACGGCCGACGTCAAAGTTCCACCGCGCGCGGCGGCCCTGGGACTCGAGGTAGCCGACCCACGCGTGGCCGACCTCGCCGCCACGACCGGTCACGTACGCCGTTGGCACGCCGATGGCCTTGCCAACCGTCACGGCGTAGTGGCACTGATCGGCGCACACGCCGCCGTACTCGCGGATGTTCTGGATCGTGAAGCCGCGCTCGGTCACCTGCTTCGCCCTACCGCTGCGCGCATGCTCGTGGTCGTAGTCGATGTCGAAGAACCGCTCCCCCACCGCCCGATCGCCACGATGCTCGTTGAGCGCCCAGCGAAGCTCGTCGATGCTCGCCGCCGCGTCGACCACGTACGCCAAGAGCTCGGGCGGCACGTTGCGTAGGCCGAAGAGCATCTGGCGCTCATTGCTCGTGTAGTACTCAAACAGAGCGACCGGGCCGGCCGATACTGCCGAGTTCTCGTTGACGCGTCGCTTGAATGGGTCTTCGCCGTCATGCACGATGCACAACGCTGCAACGAGCGACGGATATCGGCCGACCTTCTCATCACCAAACGACGCACGAAGCTCGCCGAGGGTCTCCAGTACGCCGATCGTCCGATCCGCCGGTACGACCGCGTGCACGAGCGTCAAGCCGGGTCCATCATCGCGAGAGAGATACGCCAGCCACGTAGCGCGTGCATCCGCAGGAACGCTGCCGGCCAGGGAGACGCTGCGGCGAAGGCGGGCAACCTCGCCCAGCAGGGTCTCGTCCCGCTTGGTCCCGTGCGTCCCCATCGTCGTTAGGAGCCGGTCGAGCTCGGCCAGAAGCCCGTCTCGGCCCTCGTCCGAGGCGATCTCGGCGGGCGCCCGCTCGCGAACATCCGATAGCCTCTCGGATACTTCGGTGCGGAGTGCGTTCGGTTGCGCTCGCGACACAGTCGTGGAAAACGCTACCGAGCAGACCGCCAGCACCATGGCAACGCACGTTCGCGGAACTGTGTGCATCATGGAACACCTCGCGGGAGTCCGGAGCCGCTCGGGCAAGTGGTCACGCCCGCCGCCGGGCATGTGTATCTCTACCTGAGAGAGTATTGCGATCGAACCCTACGGAGGATGCACCAT
Organism: Phycisphaerales bacterium; assembly: GCA_965227775.1. Taxonomy (GTDB): domain Bacteria; phylum Planctomycetota; class Phycisphaerae; order Phycisphaerales; family UBA1924; genus JAHCJI01. The sequence continues at coordinate 1,729,432 of OZ245777.1, read as the reverse complement.
GCCCTCGAAAGTTTCCCACGTGCTGGCGATCTCGACCCTTTGCGCCGCCGCGACGGCTTGTCTTGCTCAGGATGAGACCCGCATCGCCACCTCCGACACCTACGTCGAGAGTTCGATGCCCGACACGAACTTCGGCTCGGCCGAGGAGCTCGCCGCGGGCAAGGGCAGATTCTGGGGGCTGGGCTTCGGCCGGCTGTATCTTGATTTCGAACTCGATGATCTGACCAGCTCCGACCAGGTCGAGAGCGCAACGCTCCGGGTCTACCAGCATCGCACCGAGCCGGCCGCAGGTGGGCTGGGCGACGACGTCTTTGCTCTGCTGAGCGATTGGGATGCCGACTTGGTGACCTGGAACACCAAGCCCGACAACGGCGAAGCCGCGGGCAACGACAGCAGCCGAGTGGGTGACAGCTTCAGCACGGGCTGGCTTGACTATGACGTAACCGGCCTGGTGAAAGCCATTGCCGACGGCGCCGCCAACAACGGATTCGCCGTGGCCCAGCTCCGCGAGAGCACCGCTGGCGCCTCGCGGTATGGTTACTTCCACAGTCTCGAGTTCTCCGATCCCGCGCTCCACCCGCAGCTCGTGCTCGTGCTGGTCGATACCTGCCGGGTCGATCTGGACGGCGATGGTGAGCTCACGATCTTCGACTTCCTCGCGTACCAGAACCTGTTTGACGCCGGCGATCTCATTGCCGACTTCGACGGCGATGGCGAGCTGACTATCTTCGACTTCCTCGCGTTCCAGAACGAGTTCGACGCCGGCTGCTAAGACGCCCCTAGGGCTCCTCGATCCGCAGCATCCGGCGGATCTCGTCGGACTTGAAGCCCAGAAGCATCGGCCGCCGCACGCCGGGCAGCGTGATCACGTCGTAGAGCTCGCGTACCACCCCCTCAAGCCGCAGCCAGTGGTCGGTGGTGCCCGTTGCCAGGTTGATCACGTGCAGAGCGCACCGCGCTTCGGCGTCTTTCGCCTTCAAATTCTCTTGCAGGGGCAGCCCCTCGAACGTCCGGTTCTTGCGGGCCGCCGAGAGACCAACGACGGCGTGCTCGCCCTCGAACGTCAGCCCGCGCGCAAAACCCGGGCAGAACGCCACGTTCTCGAACGACCCGCTCTTGAGATCGACGTAGCCGAAGAACCCCGTGCCCGCGTTGACCAGCCACACCTTGTCCGGGTGGGCCGGGTGCATGCGCGGCGAGTGCGGCATGCTCAGACCTTCCGCCACGATGTCGCCCGAGCGAACGTCGATGAGCACGCCCCCACCGTCGCGCCGGTCGCGCCAGCCGTCGGCCACGTCGCTCTTGCTGACCGCCGTGGCGTACCTGGGCTCGCCGGTTGCTGGGTCGCCCGCAAGCCCGTTCAAGTGGCACCGATCCTCCCCCACCGGCGCCGACAGCGGCGCGCCGATGAACGAGGGCGACCACACGGGCTTGAAGCTGTGCGTGTGGCTCACCGTCGCGATGCAGTTGAACGCAGTGACGCAGAACACCGGCGCCTGCCCTTGGGGCACCACAATGTCGTGCACGTCAACGTCACCCGTCGTATGCCCCAGCGTGGGCACGTAGAGCGCGTCGTAGCCATCGGACGTAGCCTGGCCCGTGGGCACGTAATTCTCCAGCCGCCAGAGCTGGTAGAGCGAGGCCATCCAAAGCGTCTGGCCGTCGGCCGAGGCATGCAGCCCCATGCAGCGGTTGAACGTCCGCTCGTAGACGCTCAGCCGGCCATTGGGCTGCACACCCACCAGGAACAGCTTGCCGGCCTGGTACGTGCTCAGGCCCAGGCTGACGGCCCGCGACGCCATCCAGTCGATGAGATGTCGCGAGGCCGAAATGGCCAACTCGGGCTTCTCCGGTGGCGTTGCAGCATCCATAGCCCAGCATATGGCCTCCCCGGTGCCGATACGGGCTCGCCCGGGGCACGCGGCTGCTTGCCCGATTTCCTCGATGGGGCAATCACGGTGCGACCACCTCACCGGTAGCCTCACGCCATGGCAAGATCTGCCTTCGACATGCAGCCAAGCGACGTCAGCGGCTCGGTCGGCACGCTCGCGGTCATTCTGGGTGACCAACTCGACCCGCGCGGCCCGGCTCTTCGGCGGCTCGACAAGAAGGCCGACGCCGTGCTCATGATGGAGGTCGACGAGGAAGCCTCGCTCGGCCCCAGCCACCGCCAGCGGACGGCCCTGTTCTTCTCGGCCATGCGCCACTTCGCCCTCGAGCTTCGCGACAAGGACTACCGCGTCCGCTACACCCCGGTCGACCAGCGAGGCAACACGCACAGCCTCACGGGCGAAGTGAAACGCGCTGCCAAGGCCCTCAAGCCAGACCGCATCATCGTCGTCCACCCCGGCGACTGGCGCGTCTACCAGGAAGCCCAGGGCTGGAAGGACGCCACCAATGTCGAGACCGAAATACTCGACGACACGCACTTCACCTGCACGCTCGACGAGTTCAACGAATGGGCCGACGGCCGCAAGGACCTCACGATGGAGTACTTCTATCGCGAGCGACGCAGGGCGCTTGGCATCCTCGTCGACGGCGACGGCAAGCCGGAAGGCGACCAGTGGAACTACGACCACGACAACCGCGAGTCGTTCAAGAAGGGCGGGCCGGATTCGCCCCCGCCGCTGCGGTTCGACCCCGATGATGTCACGAAGGAAGTCATCGAACTCGTCACGAAGCGCTACCCAGACGCCCCGGGCAACCTCGACGACTTCGGCTGGCCCGTCACCGGCTCGGACGCCAAGAAATCGCTCGATCACTTCATCAAGTACCGTCTGCGCGAGTTCGGGCCGTACGAGGACGCGATGTGGACCGGCCAGCCCTGGCTCTACCACAGCCATCTCAGCGTGCCGCTGAACCTGAAGCTGCTCGACCCAACCAAGTGCATCGACGCGGCCATCAAGGCCTTCGAGAAGGGCAACGCGCCGATCAACTCCGTCGAGGGCTTCGTTCGACAGCTCATCGGCTGGCGCGAGTACATCCGCGGCGTCTACTGGCGTGAGGGCCCCGGGTATCGCGACCGGAACTACCTCGATCAGCACGGCGACCTACCAGACTTCTATTGGACCGGCGATACCGACATGCGCTGCATGAAGGAGTGCATCGACCCCGTGCTCGACTACGCCTGGATGCACCACATCCCGCGGTTGATGGTCACCGGAAACTTTGCCCTTATCGCGGGCGTGCACCCGCGCAAGATCGGCGACTGGTACTTCGGCATGTACGCCGACAGCGTCGATTGGGCCACCACGCCCAACACCATCGGCATGGCGATGTACGCCGACGGCACCGAGGACGGCGGCCCCGTCGTGGCGACCAAGCCATACGCGGGCAGCGCGAACTACATCAACAAGATGTCCAACTTCTGCAAAAAGTGCCCCTACGACAACAAGGCACGCACGGGCGAGACCGACAGGGGCCCAGCATGCCCGTTCAACACGTTCTACTGGGACTTCCTCATTCGCAACGAAGACCGATTCGCCGGCAACAATCGCATGGCCCTCATCATGAAGAGCGTCAAGAACATGTCCAAGGAAGAGAAGATTTCCATCCGAGTCAGCGCCACCTCCATGCGCAAGAAGCTCGGCATCGGCGATATCGAGAAGTGAGGCCCGCCCCATGCGACCCCTGATGTGGTTCCGCGCAGACCTGCGAACCCGCGACAACTCGGCCCTCAGCGCTGCCTGCACGGCCGCCTCTCAGGGCGTGCTGGCTGTGTTCACGATTTGCCCGAAGCAGTGGCACGAGCATGACTGGGGCGACATGAAGGTCGACTTCTTGCGCCGCGGCCTCGAAGAGCTGAGCGACGGGCTCAAGTCTCGCAATATCGCACTCAAGTTCATCGAGCGAGACACGTTCGAGGGCATTGAGAAGGATCTGCTGAAGCTTGCCAAGGAGCACCACTGCACCGCGCTCTTCTTCAATGAGGAGTACGAGGTCAACGAGCGGAACCGCGACGCGACCGTTGCCGCCGCATTTGCAAGAGCCGGGCTCTCGGTCCGCAGCTTCCACGACCAGAACTGCGTGCCGCCCGGGGAGCTGCGCACGAAGGAAGACAAGCCATACACCGTTTACTCGCCCTTTAAGAGAAAGTGGTACCAGCACTTCAAGGACGGGCTGGTGCCCAAGGCCCAGGGCCTCGCCAAGAAGCAGCCCGAGATGGTCTCGTCGCCCGACGCCGTGCCCGACAAGTTCGGCGATTTCGACCCCGACGGCGGCCGGCCCGATCTCTGGAAGGCCGGCGAGGACCACGCGCTCTCGCGCCTACGCAGCTTCATCGAGGGTCGTCTCGACCCCTACAAGGAAGAACGAGATTACCCGGCCATCAACGGCACGAGCACCATCAGCCCGTACCTCGCAATCGGCGCCATCTCGCCCCGACAGTGCATCGAAGCCGCCCTCGACGCGAACAACGGCAAGATCGATGGCGGCAGCAAGGGCGCCGTGCACTGGATGAGCGAGGTCATCTGGCGAGAGTTCTACCGCCAGATCCTCGTCGCCTTCCCGCGGGTCTGCCGGCACCGAGCGTTCAACGCCAAGTACGATATCGCCTGGCGAGACGACGACGAAGCCAAGGGTCAGTTCTCGGCTTGGTGCCAGGGAAAGACGGGCTACCCGATCGTGGACGCCGCCATGCGCCAGCTCAACCAGACCGGCTGGATGCACAACCGCTCGCGCATGGCCGTCGCCATGTTCCTCTCCAAGGACCTGCTCATCGACTGGCGCTGGGGAGAGCGGTACTTCATGCAGCACCTCGTCGACGGCGACCTGGCGAGCAACAACGGCGGCTGGCAGTGGTCGGCGGCGACCGGCACCGATGCGGCACCCTACTTCCGCATCTTCAACCCGATCAGCCAGAGCAAGAAGTTCGACCCCGATGGCGAGTACATCCGCAGGTTCGTCGATGAGCTCTCGGGCGTCAAGGGAGACGACATCCATACACCATGGGAGAGCGAAGGGCTGCTGGACGATACCGGCTACCCCGAGCGCGTCGTCGACCACCACGAGGCACGCGAGCGCGCGCTCAAGGCCTTCAAGGTCGAAAGCTAGCCGCCACAGGCTGCGAGCGAGTCAGTCCCAGAATGGGTCAGCGATAAAGATCGATCCCTCTCGGCGAACGTTCTTGTAGGGCCGCAGGAAAGCGTTCTCTCCGATTCCGATCCGCTGATCGGGCTGCGCCGGCGAACCACGATCGTCGTCCTCGTTGACGAACAGGTTGTCCGCCTGTGTCGGCTTGTCATAGTCGCGGAACACAAACGTCAACGCCTGCGGGTCGGGTCGCAACTCGTACACGACCCGCATGTCGTTGTAGGCGATGTTGCCCGCCCACTCGTTCTTGCGGCCATGAATGAGCAGGGTCTTGCTGTCCTCACCAAAGAAGCCAGGCGCGAGGTACCAATCACCAGGATCGCCGCCGTACGTCGGCCCGCGGTTGCCGATGAGCGCCTGCTGCGACTCGTTGGTCGCGCCCCAGATCTTCTGGCGATCACCAAACGGCGCCGAGTGGGCGTACGAGGTGAACCCGATCTGACCATCGAGGCGCCGCACAGGCCCACCCGCGCTCCCGGTTCGCTCGCTGGGCACGCCGGCGAATCCCGGATCGAAGACCGCGAACTCCGGATCGAGCGCCGCGCTCGGAAGCCTGTCCTCATATCCCGCATCAACCTGGATGCGATCGCTCGCCTCGGCCGGGCTCACGAGCAGTTCAACCGGCAACAGCCCGTTGAACACCATGAGCGAGAGGATGTTGCCCGTGTTGTTCTTGATCTCGCGCTCGGTCGCCGCCACAGTGGCATTATTCCGATCGACCTCGCCCGGCAACGGGTACCGCTCGTTGTTCGATTGCGCCCACACCGCCATGCCCTGCGCAACACCGCGCACCTGCGTGGCGTCCTTCACCTGGCGGGCCACCAGCCGCGCCTGGCCCAGCGCCGGCAGCAGGATGCCGATGAGAAGCGCGATGATCGCGATGACCACCAAGAGCTCGATGAGCGTGAACGCCCGTGCATTGGATCGACGTGCCATCTGTTTCACTTGCATCGCAAAGAGCCCCCGATTCCCCATCTGTAAATTTTACGTCAAGCGGTCGTTTTGGTTCCGGCTGGTAGTCTGGGCAAACAAAAAAACGCCGCGGGCCAGAGGGCCCGCGGCGTCAAGAAATCAAGCTATCAGGCCGAGAACCCGGCCCGAGCGTCCGATGAAAATCGGACTTAGTCGAGCCAGACGTCGACCGTGTATGTGATGCCGGCGCGCTGGACCTCGATGACAGGACGCAGGTACGCGTTGCTCATGTCGAGGGCCTGGGTGCCACCGGTGCTGGTCGAGCGGATGGTGTGCTCCGAGCTGCTCGGAACGCCGCTGGCCGACTGACCGGTCTCGTCGTTCTCCGACACGAACAGGTTGTCCGGACGGGTGAACGCGCTGCCCGAGCCGCTACCGGTAAACGTGAAGGTCAGGTTCTCCGGATCGGGACGGGTGTGGAACTCGACGTGCTGATCGTTGTAGCCAGTGTTGCCGGCCCACTGGGTCTTCGAGCCGTGGATCAGCAGGGTCACCGAGCGATCGCCGACGTCGCTGTCCTCGGCGAGGTCCCAGGTCGCGGTCTCGCCCGAACCGTCGATCTGGTACGCCGGGCCACGGTTGCCCAGGATGGCGTCGGTCGAGCTGAAGGTGTTGCTCCAGATGCGGTTGCGAGCGCCGAAGTAGGGAACCTGGGCGTACGAGTTGTTGCTCGGGCCGCTGGTACCCGACGGGTAGCTCACGCCGTCGTTGTTGTCGAAGGGCGTGCCGCGGAAGCGCGGGTCCCACAGGGCGGACTCGGGCTCCTCAGCTTCCTGGGGCTGGGCGCTCTCGTAGTCTTCCATCTGCTCGACGTCGCCGGCTTCGGCCGGGCTGACGGCGAGTTCAACGGGGAAGAAGCCGTTGAAGATCAGCAGCGACAGGGCGTTGCCCGTGGTGTCCTTGCTGAAGTCAGGAGTCGGCGAAGGGCCACCCAGCGTGTCGCCGTTACGGTCGACGCGGCTCGGGATGGGGTACTGCTCCTGGTTGTTCTGGGCCCAGATGGCCATGGCCTGAACGATGCCACGGACCTGGGTCGAATCCTTCAGCTGGCGGGCGGTGGCGCGAGCCTTGCCCAGAGCCGGCAGCAGGATGCCGATCAGCAGTGCGATGATCGCGATGACCACCAGCAGCTCGATCAGCGTGAACGCCTTGCGGTTCTTGATCGTCTTCATGGAACGTTGCTCCAAATTCCCCGGCAGCTCGCACCGATGTGCAAAGCGGCCGGACATCATCAGCGGCCCACAATACCGTGCGGACCAAGCGGAGCCGAGTCATGTTTCCGTGCACCCGCCGACCCTGGTCTCGGCTATGCCAGGAGCATCACGAGCACGCGATGCCTGGGCGGGGCTGATCGCTGGCGGCCTGATGCTGGCCCCGTGGGGCCGGCCGGAGCGATCGTCAAGATGTCGGAAGTGTGTCTCAAGCGGGTGCTGATGACGTGGGCGAGCGATGTCGTCCCATCAGAACGGTGTTGCGTATACCCGCTGGAGTCCCCTTCCCGCTACGCGTAGCGCGTACAGATTACTGGAATCGATTCGTGAGTCAAGCCCGATGGTTGCGATCGGACCCACTTTCAGTGAATTTCGTACCAATTCTACCAATCATTTTCCAAACGAGAGCCACAGATGCCCGAGAATCCGAATATTAACCAAACTCTTACCGGTCTCGGCATCGAGCTTCCCAAGCCGCCACCGGCCGTCGCGTCGTACGTGCCAGTCCGCGTCGACGGTGACCACGCCTACGTCAGTGGGCAGCTCCCATTCGTGAGTGGGGCCCTCCCGCATACCGGCCTTGTCGGCGTAGATGTCAGCCTCGACCAGGCCCAGGCCCTCGCCCGCACGTGCGGGATCAACGCCCTCGCCGCCCTGCACGAGTACGCCGGCGGGCTTGACAACATCGCCGGCATTGTCCGCCTGGGCATCTTCGTTGCCTGCGGGCCGGCGTTCACCGATCACCCCAAGGTTGGCAATGGCGCGAGCGAACTCTTCCAACAGGTCTTTGGCGAGCACGGCCGGCACGCACGCGCCGCCGTCGGCTGCTCGTCGCTGCCGCTCGCGGCGCCCGTCGAAGTTGAGGTTTTGGCGCGCCTGAAACGCCCCGTCAACGGCTATTGACTCAGCCGAACGCCTTCTTGTAGTCGGCGAGGAATCGCTCGAGCCCCGAGTCGGTCAGAGGATGGTTCATGACCTTGCCGATGACATCGAACGGCACCGTTGCCACGTCGGCCCCCACCATCGCACACTGCAGCAGGTGGTTCGGGTGGCGGATCGAGGCCGCAAGGATCTTCGTTGCCATGCCGTAGTTGTCGTAGATCTGTCGGATCTTGACGATCAGCTCCATGCCGTCTTCGCCGATGTCGTCGATCCGGCCGATGAACGGGCTGACGAGGTACGCCCCCGCCTTGGCAACCATGAGCGCCTGCAGCGACTGGAAGCACAGCGTCATGTTCGTGCGAATGCCCTCGTCGCTGAGCGCCTTGCACGCGCGAAGGCCATCAACCGTGCTGGGCAGCTTCACCACGATGTTTTCGGCGATGCTCGCGCGGTCCTTGCCCTCAGCGAGCATCTCGCCAAACTTCGTCGCGATGACCTCCGCGGACACGGGGCCTGAGACGACCTCGCAAATGTCCGCCAGCCGCGTGCCGTAATCGACGCCTTCCTTCGCGATGAGCGTGGGGTTGGTCGTCACGCCGTCGAGGACGCCCATCTCGTGGGCCTGGCGGATCTGGTCGAGGTTGGCCGTGTCGATGTAGAGTTCCACGCGGGCGGTTCCTTGGGGGCTGGAAAATGACGAGTCCCACGCACCCTGGGTGACTTCCCAGCGCGCGAACGGATCAGGTCGAAACCGTAGCCGCCGCCTCGCGTTCCAGCACGGCCTTGAGCTCGCGCCGCATGATCTTGCCTGTCGGATTCCTCGGCAAGGCCTCGACGACACGCACCTCACGCGGCACCTTGTAGCCCGCCAGCTTCTCCTTGCACCAGGCCTTGAGCGCCTGCGGCTCGGGCGAGGCGCCCTCCTCGGGCTCGACGAACGCGACGATCTCCTCGCCGCGCATCGGGTCGGCCCGGCTCGTGACACCCGAAGCGAGCACATCGGGGTGGTGGTTCAGCACCTCCTCGATCTCGCGTGGGAAGACATTCTCGCCGCCGACGATCATCATCTCTTTCAACCGGCCTGTGATGAGCAGCCGGCCGACCTCGTCGACGTGGCCGATGTCGCCCGTGCGGAAGAATCCATCGCCGTCGAACACGCGCGCGGTCTCGGTCTCCTGCTTGTAGTAGCCCTTCATGACGTTGGGCCCCTTCACGCGAATCTCGCCGTCTTCGCCCGGCCGCAGCGTGCGCCCACGCTCGACACAGGTGATGCGTTGCTCGACCTCGGGCAGCGGCAGCCCGACGCAGTGCGCCCGGAACTCCGTCGGCCGGCACCAGTGCGTGACCGGGCTGGTCTCGGTGAGCCCGTACCCCTCGTGGATAGCCACGCCGAAGCGTTCCTGGAATCGACGAAAGATGTCCTGCGGCAGCGGTTCACCACCCGAGACGGCGTAGCGGATCTTGGAGAAGTCCTCGGCCGTTGCCGACTTCACCGAGAGCAAGGCGCCATACATCGAGGGGATTCCCACGAACACCGTCGGCTGGTGCTCGCGGAACAGCTTGACGACCGCCTGCGGCACGAACCGGGCTGTGTACACCACGCGCTGGCCGAGCAGCAGCGGCAACAGTGTCATCACGGTCAGGCCAAAGCTGTGGAACTGCGGCAGCACGCTCAGGAAGGTGTGGTTGTCGCGTGTGAACTGCACGAAGTTGTCGATCTGCCGGATGTTGCTCAGCAGATTCGCGTGCGTCAGCATCACACCCTTGGGCCGCCCGCTGGTGCCAGAGGTATACAGCAGCACGGCAAGATCATCGAGGTTCGACCGAGCCGGCCATCGCAGCTCGGGCACCCCCTTGAAGTTGACCTCGTCGAGCTTGATGAGGTGCTTGCAACGAGGCTCGTAGCCCAGAAACTCGAGCATCGGGCCGGCCGTCACGATCGTGTCGCAGCCGCAGTGGTCGATGACGTACTGCAGCTCTTCCTGCTTCAGTAGGTAGTTCAGCGGCACGACCGTCTTGCCAAGCATCCACCCGGCCAGGGCAGCGATCGGGAATCCGCCGCTCGTGGGCAGCATGACGCCGACCGTGTCGGTGTGGCACCGCCGCTCGATCTCCGCAGCCACGAAGTAGCTGGCCGCCAGGATCTTCAATCCCGTGTAGCTCGAGCGGTCATCGACGACCAGCGTCTTCCGTCCGTGGCGGATCAGACTCCGCAGCAACGACCATTGGATGCTCAAGGCTCGGGCCCCCGTTTCACGCTCGTGCGGCGGGCCTCCTGCCCGGAGCGATCGAGACGCGAAGGATGTGCGCATGGTAGACCGACCACTAACTAAGCCGGCGGCCGCGCGTCGGACATGCACGCTTGCCCTGATGCTCGCAAGCCTGGCGCTCGGGGCATGCGCCAGCGGCGGCAGGCAGGCCTCGTACCGCGAGTACTACGAAGCCGGGCAATACGGCGCCGCGCTGGCGCGCGCCCAAGCGGTCGAGGGCAGGCCCGGCGGCAACTCCGATGCCGCACTCGTCGCCGGGCTCAGCGCCGAGGCCATGCGCGACGACGCCACCGCCCGCGCGTGGCTCCAGCCCATCGCCCGCGGCTCGGGAGACCGCGCGGCCCGGGCCCAGGCGGGACTGGCCCTCATCGAGCTACGCACGGGCGACCCGCTGCAATCCGCCCGCCAACTCGAGGCGGCCAGCGTCCAGCTTGATGGGGCAGACGCACGCGAGGCCGCACGCGTTGCCGCCCAGGCCTACGAGCAGGCAGGTCGCACCAGCGACGCCGAACGCATGCGCCGCCGTTCCGTTGGCATGTTCGAACCCGCGCGCACCGGCGCCCCGGGATTCGCCGCGGGCGGCTACACGCTGCAGATGGGCGCCTACAGCACGCGCACGCGAGCGTCGCAGCGCGTCACAGAGGTCAGCTCCGCCGCGCGCACGAGCGGGCTTGGCGAGCCTCGCATCGAGCTGGCCACCCGCGACGGTCGCGTGCTCTACCTCGTACACGTCGGCCGATTCCGCACGCAGAGCGACGCGGAACGTGCCCGCCGCACACTCGGCGTGTCGTCAATCGTCGCCGACGCGATCTAAACGAAAAGGCGGGGCCCGCGTCTCGCACGGGCCCCGCCAGAATCGAACCTCACGCTACCGGTTTCTTTCGAGTTACGGGCAGCTTGTGGTGAAGATCTGGAACGCGTCCAGGCCTGCCTCGGTCACCGAGTCGTTGGGGTTGTCGGTGGCCAGGAAGCGGAACCGCATCTGGCTCGTCACGGGCACGAAGTCGCTGAGCATCCAGGTCTTCTTGACCCAGCCTGCAGCGTCGCCGGTGCTCTCGATGGTCACCCAGTCGAGCCCACCGTTGTTGGAGACCTCGACGTCCATGGTGTCGACGTCCAGGTCGTCGTTGGTGAACCAACGGGCGTAGCTGAGCTGCGCGTCGGGCGTCGCGCTCAGGTCGTACACCGGCGAGATCAGGATCGTCGGACCGCCGTCAACATCGCTGTTGCCCGCAACGTTGTCGGTCAGCCAGCACTGGCCCGAACCGTCGAAGTCGGCAAACGGATCACCGCGACCACCGGCCGCGGGCACGCCTCGGTCCCAGGCTCCATCGGTCAGCTCGATGTTCTCGACCGTCCAGCCCACCGCCGTCTCGAAGTCGAGATCGACGATGAATGTCTGGTTGGCAACTTGATAGCTAAAGAAGTCGCTCGGCGCCGTCGGCGGGAAGACCACCTCGCCGCTGACCGTGCCCTCGGCCGCCACGAAGAACTCGGGCGTATCTCCGCAAGCCGCGGCAGGCACCGTGCCCTCGTAGAGATCGTCGCCCAGACTCACGAGCGGCACGTCGATGAACGACCCGCCGTCGAAGCGGTACCGCAGGACCTCCGAGCCGCCGACGAGCGCCTCGCCGTCCTTGGCCTTGATCTCGATCTCGAACGTCACGGCCTCACCCGGCGCCACGATGTCGGGAATCAGGGTCTCAAGGTCGAAGTCGATGCCCAGCGGCGCACGGTTGTTGTTCACGTAGATGTCATCGAGGCCAAGGCGCCCCACCGACGACCCGAAGCTCGGGCCGAAGTCGAAGCGGACGGCTTCAATGTTCGAGAGGTCCAGCCCGCTGCCGTTGACGAGGAAGTCGTCCAGGCGGATGCGGGTGGTCTCGTACTCATTCTGCCAGCCCGCACCCGAGCCAGAGCCGGTGCGCTGGTAGGGCTCTTCAACGCCGCCACCGTACACGCCAGTCTGGATGGAGCTGGTCGTGCCGTCACCATCACGCAGGCTCACGGTGAAGGTCAGGTCGCCCAGCTGGGCGGCCGTCTGCGGGTGCCGCGTGCCCTGGGCGGCGCGGAAGCTGAAGAAGAAGTCGTCGGTGAAGTCACGCTCACCCGGGATGACCGCGAACTCGATGAAGCTGTCGCTCGTCCAGTCGAACACCAGGCCGCGCGAGTCGTCGCCACCCGTCGAGCGGGTCATGCCGTTGCTCGGCTGCGAACCGGTCCAGCTATACGAACCGTCCGAGTCGCTCTGCAGGATCTCTTGGGCATTGTTGACGGTCAGCGTGACCGCGCCGCCCGAGCTGCTCTGATCCAGATCCCCGTTGGTCTGGAAGTCGTCGATGTAGAAATCATCACCGTCGAGCGTCTCGCGATACTCGCGCACGACCGTAGTGGTCTGGCTCACGCTCAGGCTCTCGAGGCTCTCGGCCTGTCGCCAGAGGAATTCGGTGGCCATGCGACCACCGATGCTCTCCTCGGCGTGCAGCTTGGCGAGCACCAGATACACGGCCATCTGGACCCGCTGGGCCTCGGCTCGACCGATCTCGGTGCTGGGAGGACCAGAGAAGTCGTTGAAGCCGCAGCAGTTGAAGTCGTTGTGATCAGCGCCGTGTATATACGTGCTGTACCGGTTGCCTTCGGCGCGATCATGGATCGCGAACGAGCTCACGCCCGCTGACGGTGCACCGGAGATGTCGCCGTCGGCCGAGCCCCACAGCAAGTGGAAGTTGACCAGACCGGGCTCGGTGCTGCCCGCGCCGAGCGAGTTGTTGGGCGCGATGCTGGACACAAGCACAATGTCGTCCGAATCGTAATTCTGCGTGGTCACAAGGCCGTCGCGCACGCGAGTGAATGCACGGGCCACGCCCTCGCCGCCGCGGCTGTGGCCGATCCACATGATGCGGCTCGTATCGATCTGCCCCTCCAGCACGCCGCCACCAATGGTGTTCAGCGAGCCGAGGAACGCGTCGGTGTGCAGGTACGTCGTCGTGCTGGCCGTCTCGATGCCAGGAACGGTGTCATTCTGGTTGGTCATCACCACGAAGCCGTGGCTCGCCAGGTTCTGCTGCAGGAAGTCGTACCAGCGATAATCGTGCCCGTTGCCGTGGCTGATGACCACCAGCGGCAGCGGCGGCAGATCGGCAATGTTCTCCGGGTAGACCGTCAGCTGCCGGTTGCGGCTCGACACGATGCCCGGCCAGCTGACCGCGTAGTCGAGGCCCGGCGCCGTGGCGTACGGGCCGAGCTGGGTCAGGTTCTTGAAGATCGCAAAGCCGCCCAGGTCGCCGCGGCCGTCGATCAGGTCGCCGTCGCTGAGCGTGCCGTCACCGTCGAGATCGACGACGAGGTCGTAGATGCCCGCGATGTCGTCGCCCGCCGGGCCCGCCAGCGTTGCCGATCCATCGATGATGAAGGTGTTGTCCTGGATGGTGCCGGCCACGAAGTCAACCGACTGGGCCCCACCAGCGCGCACGTCGGTCAGGCTCGGATCGGCATCCCACTCGGCCTGGCTCTTGTTGGCCACGACGTATACGTCGGCCGTCTGACCCGCGACGCTAGGGAACAGGCCGGGATCGATCGCGATGTTCACCGTCGTGCCGGTGTTGTACGCATCGACGTGGCTCGAGAAGGGATAACCGCCGACGATGGTCGCGGCCAGCTCCGTCTCGATGATGCCGCCCTCCGGGCAGCCCGCATCGAATTGGTTCTGGAACTCCAGGAAGTCGAAGATCGTCAGCGAACCATCGCCGTCGAAGTCCGCCGCCGGGTCACCCGCGGAGAACAGGTTCTGGAATCCGAGGAAGTCGAAGATCGTCAGCTCACCGTCGCCGTCGATGTCGGCGGGGCACTCGGGCGTCGCCGTCGCGGCGCTGGCCGCCAGGCCGAGCGCCATGCCGGCGGCAAGAAACAACTTCCACGGGCGCGCCATCGGCGCGGTCGTCGTGCTGGGCATCAGCTCATCTCCTCTGCTCTCGTCGAGATCGGGTTTGCACGTTTGCAGCGGACGCGGGTTTCCCGCGCTTCCGCATCCCAGCATACAGCAACAACGTCAGCCGCGCAACACGCCGTGGCCGCAATTCACCCGGTTATCACACGGTCGGTGACGCTCAGGCAGCGATATCAGGGAATTGGCCGGGTCTCGGCGTCGGCCAGCGGTCGCAGGTCGAGGTCGTGCCCCACCGCCTCGATCTCATCGAGGATCAGCCCCAGCTCCGTCTCTGTCGCCCGATCGTTTGCAGAAACGTGCCTGAACGCTCGCACGCCGAACACGGGCGCATAGTTGGTTAGCACGCGGCCGCGCAGCCGCACGCGCTCGCGCAGCACATGCGTGCTCGCGTCGATGGCCCGCAGACGCCGATCGGGTGGCAGGCCATCCAGCGATGGCGCGTGGTACACGAAGCACGTGTTGCACCCGCCACCGACCTCATCCGGATCGCTTAGAAGCTCGAACCGCTCGCGCTCCCGCACGAGGCCGCGCATTGTCGAGGCGAGCTCGAACTTCCGATCAACGATCTGGGCCATGCCCGCGTCGCCGCGCGCCTTCCACGCGAGCCACACCTTGAGCGCGTCAACACGCCGGCCACACTGGATGCTCATCTCGCCGGTGTCAAGATCGGGCGCGTCGTTGTCGGCGTGGTAGAGATACTCGGCGTGCACCGCGTTGCACTGGTGCAGCAGCCCCGACTCGCGGACGATGATGACCGATGCACTGAGCGGCACGTTCAGCATCTTGTGCACGCACCACGTCAACGAATTCGCCCGCCAGGCACCTCCCAGCAATCCGCGCCGAGACTCGCTCAGCAGGGCGCTCGCTCCGTACGCGCCATCGACGTGCAGCCACACACCCTCACGTTCCGCAACGTCCGCAATCGCATCGATCGGGTCGAACGCGCCGAACACGGTCGATCCTGCCGTGGCCACGACCATCATGGGCTGGCGTCCCTCGGCGCGAACCCGGCGCACCGCGTGCTCGAACGCGTCGACACGCATCCGCCCGTAGCGGTCGTGCGGCACTTGCACGACGCCCTCGGTGCCCAAGCCCAGGATGACCGCGGCACGCTCGACCGAGTAGTGCGACTCCGCCGAGGTGAACACAACCGGCCTGGAGTCTTGCAGTCCCAGGCTCTTGACCCTCGGCAGCGCCCGCTGCCGCGCCATGAGCATCGCCATCAGGTTCGAGAGACTCCCGCCCGGGGTGAAGAGCCCCTCGCAGCCCGTCCAGCCGACGGCCTTGCCCATCCGCGCGATCACCTCGCGCTCGACCAGCGTCATCGCCGGCGCGACCTCGTAGGTGTACATCGAGGCGTTCATCACCGCCGTCAGCCACTCGCCCACGACCGCGACAGGGTCGAACCCACTGAAGAGTTGGTTCGAGAAGTTCGCGCTGCCCGTGCGCACCGACAACTCCATCAGGTCGCGGGCCTGCTCCATCAACGTATCGACGGGCACGGACGGCCCATCGAGCTTGAGCGGTACCCGCTGGTGGATCGCACTCGGCGGTGGATTCAGCGTCACCGGCGTCTGCGGGTCGTTGCTGCGACGCAGGTACTCGGCGGCCAGATCGGCGGCCGCCAGGAAGATCTCGCGAGCGCGGTCCGGGCACGCGACGGAATGCTGATCGGCGGGCCGGCTCTCGCTGGGCATGCACTGCTCCGGGGTCTCGGTCGGGACACAATCTCGGCTGGAAGGAGTTTATTCGCACGCCCGGCCCCCGGCGTACCCTGCGGGCATGCCCGAACCAGCACCCTCCAAAGGCGGTCGATCCAAGTCGGTGCTGGGCGCACCGGGGCGCGCCTTCGCGACGTTCCTTCGCATCGTCGAGTGGCTTGGCAACTGCCTGCCCCATCCCGTGACGCTGTTCGCCCTGCTGGCGCTCATCGTCGCGCTGGTCAGCGGCATCGCCGCCTGGGCCAACTGGCAGGTCGTGTTCGAGAGGCCGCTCCCCGGCGGCGGCTTCGAAGAAGAGACGATC
Organism: Phycisphaerales bacterium; assembly: GCA_965227775.1. Classification (GTDB taxonomy): domain Bacteria; phylum Planctomycetota; class Phycisphaerae; order Phycisphaerales; family UBA1924; genus JAHCJI01. Next base: position 1,713,035 of record OZ245777.1, on the reverse strand, counting down.
GTCGCTACCAACATCGTCTCGGGCGATGGCTTCCGCTGGCTCGTGCAGAACCTGGTCACAAACTTTACCAGCTTCGCCCCGCTCGGCACCGTGCTCGTCGCGCTGCTGGGCGTCGCAGTCGCCGAGCGCAGTGGCCTGCTGAGCGCCGTCATCCGCGCCATGGTCTTGGGCGCACCACCGAGGCTTGTCACGCTGGTCGTCGTCTTTGCCGGCGTGCAGAGCAACATTGCGAGCGAGATGGGTTACGTCGTGCTCATCCCACTGGCCATGGTCGTGTTCCACTCGCTGGGCAGGCACCCCTACGCCGGGCTCGCCGCCGCATTCGCTGGTGTGAGCGGCGGCTATAGCGCCAACCTCCTGCTGGGCACCATCGATCCCCTGCTCGCCGGCATCACACAAGAGGCCGCCCAGATCGTCAGCCCGGGCTACGAGGTCCACGCGGCGGTCAACTGGTACTTCATGCAGGTCAGCGTGGGCATGGTCACCATCCTCGGCTGGGCCGTCACCTCGTTCATCGTCGAGCCACGCCTCGGGAAGTACGACCCAAAGAACGCTGACGAGTCCGTGGAGAAAGATCCGTCGCTCAGCAGGCTCACCCCGGATGAGTGGCGCGGCCTCAAGCACGCCGCCGTCGCGGCGTTCGTCACGATCCTCGCCTTTGCCTACATCGCTGGGCCGCTGGTAACGAACAAGGTCGAGGTCCCCCCCGCCGTCACGATCACCCAGTACATGGAGGCAACGCCCGAGCAGCAGGTCGAGTTCGTCGAGCAAGCCAAGGGCCCCGTTGAGAAGCGGGCACTCCGCGTCCCGACCGTCTCGCCCTTCAACCGCATCGACGCCCTCCCCGCCTACGGCGTCCTGCGCAACCAGGATACCGGCGGCCTCATGCCCAGCCCCTTCCTCCGCGGCGTTGTCGCCATGATCTTCGTCTTCTTCATCATCCCTGGCTTCATCTACGGCAGGACCGTGGGCAGCATGAAGAACGACCGCGACATCATCGACGCGATGGCCCACGGCATGAGCACGCTGGGGCTCTACATCGTGCTGGTCTTCTTCGCGGCGCAGTTCGTGGCGATGTTCAACTACTCGGGCCTCGGACGCATGCTCGCGGTCGTCGGCGCCGACGGCATCCGGGCCCTGGGCATTGACTCACCGATCGTCTTCATTCCCTTCATCCTGATGTGCTGCTTCATCAACCTCATGCTCGGCAGCGCGAGTGCGCAGTGGGCCGCGACCGCCCCCATCTTCGTGCCCATGCTCATGGGCGTGGGATACTCACCTGAAGTGATCCAGGCTGCATACCGCATCGGCGACAGCACGACCAACATCATCACGCCCATGATGAGCTACTTCGGCCTCATCCTGGCCGTCGCCGCGCGATACGACAAGAAGCTGGGCATTGGCACGATGATCGCCACCATGCTGCCCTACTCGATCGCCTTCCTCATCGGCTGGATCATCCTGTTCTACGTCTGGGTGTTTGCGCTCGGCCTGCCCGTCGGCCCCGGCTCGCCCACGCACTTCACGCCCTGAGATCTTCGCATGGAAGTCCCATACGCGACGCCGCCGCAGACGCCGATCGTGCCGCACGCAGGCCGCTTCTCCAGCACGGTGAAACCGATCGGTGAGTACCAGCCCGACCCGGATGGCAAGCGCGCCGTGGCGATCCTTGGCATGCCCGATGACACGGGCGTAAAGATGAACAACGGTCGGCCGGGGGCTAAAGAAGGGCCCGGGGCGATCCGACGTTCGCTTGCGAGGATGGGGGTCGCAAAGCCCGCGCTGTTCGACTGGCCGACGGTCTACGACGCTGGGGATGTGCTGCCCGCGGGCGATGACCTCGACGAAACACACCGGCGCGTCAGCGAGGCTTCCGCCGAGATTGCGCGAGCCGGGATCATCCCGATCGGCCTCGGCGGCGGGCACGACCTGACGTTTCCCTTCGTCCGCGGCGTGCTGAGCACACTGGATGAAGAGCTGAGACCCTTCAAGGGCGTGTACCTTGATGCCCACCTGGACGTACGCGAAACAAAGGGCTCGGGCATGCCGTTTCGCAAACTCATCGAAGAGTGCCACGTGGGCGATCTCACGGTCGCCGGGCTCGATCTCACAGCCAACACCGACGAGCACTACCAGTGGTTCCAAGCGAACGGCGGTGGCATGGCACCGCCCGAAGAAGTGTTCAGCGGGCGCCGCCACTTCGCTAGCCTTGACATGGACGCCATCGACGTCGCCCATGCCCCGGGCGTGAGCGCCCAGAACGCCTGTGGCCTCTCGCCCCGGCAGGCCGAGTGCTTCGCATACGACGTTGCGCTCTTCGGCATGGGCCTGTGTTTCGATATCATGGAACTGTCTCCCCCGCACGATACCGACGACCGAACGGCTCGGCTGGCGGCACGTCTCTGCCTCGCCTACCTGCACGGCATCGGGATGCGAACCGAGAAGTTCTGGTCATGACCACCATCGCCAACGCCCGAATCCTCACCCTCGACCCATCCCTCGGCGAAGGCCCCCTCGGCATCATCGAGCACGGCTGGGTTCGCTTTAAGAACGGCCGAGTCGAGAAAGTCCACGCCGGCAACCCCACCAATCGCGCCGACGCCGATGCCAACGGCCGCGTCCTGATGCCCGCCTTTACCGACTGCCACACCCACGCGTGCTGGGCCGGCGACCGCACCGACGAGTGGGCCGCACGGCTGGCCGGGGCTTCCTACCTCGAACTGCTGGAGGCCGGCGGCGGCATCATGTCCACCGTCCGGGCCGTGCGCGCCGCCTCGCAGCAAGAGCTGACTGACCTGCTGCTCGAGCGCCTGCACACCATGCTCGCGAACGGTACCACCGCCGTCGAGGTCAAGTCCGGCTACGGCCTGTCGACCGAGCACGAGCTCAAGATGCTCCGCGCCATTGCCGACGCGAGCGACCGCTTCCCCGGCACCGTCATCCCCACCGCCTGCATCGGACACGCCCTCGACCCCGACGTTCCTCGCGAACAGTTCATCCGCACCACGATTGACGAGACACGCCCCGCCGTTACCGCCGAGTTCCCAGGCATCGACATCGACGCCTACGCCGAGCCCGCCGCCTGGCATCTCGAGGAGTGCCTCGAACTCTTCGACAATGCACAGAACGCCGGGCACGCCTGCCGCATCCACGCCGATCAGTTCACCAGCTTCGGCATGGTCGAGGCCGCCCTAGAACGAGAGTTCCTCAGCGTCGACCACCTCGAAGCCAGCTCAACAGAGCTGCTCCAACGCGTCGCACAGAGCAACACTCACGCCGTCGTCCTGCCTTGCAGCGGATTCCATGTCGACCGCCGATACGCCGACGCGCGCTCCCTCTTGGATTCTGGCGCACGCCTCTGCATCGCCACCAACCTCAACCCCGGCAGCGCCCCCTGCCCATCCATGCCGATGGCCATCGCCCACGCCAGCCGGTTCAACGGCTCGCCGCCCGTCACACCCGAAGAGGCCATCCTCGCGACAACGCGCACACCATCACGCATGCTCGGACTCCACGAACACGGCACCCTCACGCCAGGCGCGACAGCCGACGCCATCCTGCTGCACCACACCAACGAACGCGAGCTCGCCCACACCTTTGGCTCGAACCCCGTTGATCGCGTTTGGGTTGCCGGCGTCGAGCAGTAACCCGCTCACCCGCCGCGCATCGCGTCGAGCTCAGCCCATCGCTCATACAGCGCCTTCACGCGCAACTGGCCGTCCTTCAGGTCCGCGTACACGACGGCCGCCTTCTCATGATCGCTCGCGAGCGCCGGGTCGGCAGCCTTGGCCTCGAGCGCTTCCAGCCTCGCCTCGGCCTCGAGGATCGCCTCCTCCATGCCGTCGTACTCGCGCTGCAGCTTGTACGACAGCTTGCCGGGCTTGGGCGCACTCGGTTTCGCAGCCGCCGTCGTGACCTGCTCGGGCTTCGCGACATCGACCTCGGCCTTCTCGGCCTTGAGCACCGCCGCCTGCCACTGCTCCATCGACGCGAACCACTTCGCGTTGCCCTTACCGTCAAGCGCAACATACTCGGTCGCGATGCGCTCGAGCAGGAATCGATCGTGGCTCACCAGCACGATCGCGCCGGGAAACTCCATGAGCGCCCGCTCGAGCACCTCGAGCGACGGAATATCCAGATCGTTGGTCGGCTCGTCGAGCAGCAGCACGTCCGCCGGCGACAGCATCAGATTCGCGATCAGCACCCGCGCCTGCTCGCCGCCTGAAAGGTCCTTGATCTTCATCGGCAGCTGCTCGGGCTCGAACAGGAACCGCTTGGCCCACCCGGTGATATGCACACGCGAGTCCTGATAGTGCACGAAATCACCCACCGGCCGCAGCGCCTCCCGCAGGCTCTGGTCCTGGCCGAGCGCCTCGCGGTGCTGGCTGAACGTGACCACCTTCAGCCCTTCCGCCCGCTTGATCGTGCCCGAGTCGGGCTCCATGTCGCCCGACATGAGCCTCATCAACGTGGTCTTGCCCGAGCCGTTGACGCCCATCAGGCCAATCCGCTGGCCCGGCGTCAGCGTGAGATCCAGGCCATCAAACAGCTGCTTGGTGCCAAGCGTCTTGCTCACGGCGTGCAGCGTGAGCAGCTTGTTGGTCTGCCGCTCGGTCGCGTTGAAGGCGATGGTCGTGGTCTTCGACGGCGCGAGGTTGCGCTCCGTAGTGTCCTTCAGTTCCTGCCGCCGCTCGGCCGCGGCCTTCACCTGGCTCTGGTTGCGTGTGCCGCGGCCCTTCACCCCCTGCAGCAGCCACGCAGTATCACGCCGCACCTTGCCCGCGATCGCCGACTGCGCCGCCTGCTGCGCTTCGAGGAAGGCCTCCTTGCGCCGCACGAAGGTGCTGTAGTTGCCCACTGCCTCGAACGCGCCGCCCGGATACGCCGCCGAAAGCTCGATGATCCGCGTGGCCGTATTCTCAAGGAATCGCCGGTCGTGCGTCACGAACACCATCGCGATGGGCGACTGACGCACGAAGCCCTCGAGCCACACGACGCCCTCGAGATCCAGGTGGTTCGTCGGCTCGTCCAGCAGCAGCAGTTCCGGCTCGCCCGCGAGCGCCTTGGCAATCGACAACCGCTTGCGCCACCCACCCGACAACGTCTCGACGGGCTGATTCAGATCCACGAAGCCCAGCTTGGTCAGCGCGATCGACGCTCGAGTTGTCGCATCGGTGTCGTGATCGTCGCCGCTCGCCAGCCCATCGCGCACCACCGACAAAGACGTCGCCCCCTCGGCAAACCGATCCTCCTGATCGATGTACGCCGCCCGCAGCCCACGACGCCGCGTCACCTCCCCGGCGTCGGCGTCCTGGACGCCCGCCAGGATCTTCATGAGCGTCGACTTGCCGCTGCCATTGGGCCCGATCAGACCGATCCGCTCGCCTTCCTCCACGTGCACAGACACACCCTCGAAGAGCGTCTTCGACGGGAACACCTTGGTGAGTTCGCGTGCAGAGAGGAGCGTTGGCATGGTGTCGTTTCCGGCAAAGTCCGAACAATACACGCCCGGGCTGCAAAGAACCGCGTAGACAATCCTCCGTACAGACAATTATGACACGCACGGCGATCACCTCGATCTTCGCCCTCGCAACCGCGGCCGCACTATTCCTCGTTGGCGGCTCCGCACACAACGGCTGCCTGTGGGACAGCGACACGCTCCGCGCCGAGGCCGCCAGTGCGCCGGGCATGGTCGAGACGATCGTCGGCCGTTTCGACCGATTCCCGCCGCTCTACTACGAGATGCGACTCGAACGGGCCGCGGCGGACATCGCTCGCGATCCCGCGGACCTTGCCGCCTACGACGACGCGGCCGTCTCCTGCGATCGACTCGGGCTCTACGACGAAGCCATCGCCTGGATGGCCCGCAAGCGTGTCGCCCTCGACGTCATCCCGAGCGCCGCCCCCGACGCCGACGTGCGGGGCGACCACGAGTATCGCTACCTGGCCAACCTCGGGACGTTCCACATCCACCGTTGGCTCGCCAACGGCGCCGATCGCTCCAACATGGCCGACGTCGAGCGCTCCCGCGACCTGATCGATCAAGCGATCACCCTGAACCCCGACGCACACTTTGGCCGCGAACGATACCAGCTCATGGCGATCGACTGGATCCTCGAGCCGACCGGGATTCACGATGGCCGGTACCCATTCGGCTTCTACACCTCGATACTCGACCGCATCCACTTTGACGATGGCTGGCCTGGCGTTTCGTACAACAACGCCCTCACCGACGCGGGCTACGCCGACGCGCCAGAGGGCTTCGCAGGCTTGGTCGCCCTCGGCAATGGCTGGAACAGCTTCGATGTGTTTCACGCATTAGCCCTTGCCCTCCAGGACCGACGGGATTCCTCGCTGGCCTACCTCGCCTGGCTGCGGGCCGAAGAGATCCTGTCCGAAGGCGGTGACACACTGCACCCCGAGATGGACCTCTCGGACTTTGACCCCAGCGAGCACCCCTACCACTTGGACACCCTCGCCCCAGTCGAATCTTTCTACACCGAAGCCCGCGCTGAGGCCGACGCCTGGCACGCCGCCCGCACCGCCTACGTCACCGCGCGCCTCGAGCAAGGCCAGCACCCCGACACCCACGCAGAGTTCTTCGCAGCGTGGGTCGAGCCCAGCAGCATGCCCGCCATGCCAAACGGCTTCTTCGGCCTGGGCGGCCACCGCGCGACCATCGCCCAAGTTGCGCTCATCCTCGGCGGCCTGCTCTTGCTGCTGCTCTCGGGCTTCCTTGCCCTGTGCGTGTGGCTGTTCCGCCGCCACCGTGCTGAAAGACCCACCACGCCGGGCCCGATCCCAGCCGCGTGAGCACAGCACGAACGCGCACCTACCCTCGACCGTGCGGATCTGCATGCTCAACTGGCCGCTGGTCTTCCACGGCGCCCGCAAGGGCGGCATCGCCGGCTACATGCAGGCCCTTGCCCTCGAACTAACCGCCCGCGGCCACCACGTCACCACCGTCGCCAGCGGCACCATGTACGCACCCGTGAAGCCAAAGAAGCCCGGCAAGCCCGGTCCCTGCGCCGCCAAGCGACACCCCGACTGGTTTGGCATCGGCGCCTACGAGATCGTCAACAGCCCCGTCCTCGCGCCCAGCCTCTTGCAGTTTAATGAGCCCTCGGCCGAGGTCGCCTCGCCCGAACTCGAACGCGTCTTCGAGCAGATCATGAAGGACGCGCGTCCCGACGTCCTCCACGTCCAATCACTCGAAGGCTTCAGCCTCGGCTGCCTCGACATCGCACGTCGCTCGGGCTGCCGCGTCGTCTACAGCCTGCACAATTACCACGCGCTCTGCCCACAGGTATACCTGATGCAGGGACACCGCACGATCTGCACCGACTACGACGGCGGCCGTGCTTGCGAGGGCTGCGTGCCCGCGCCCGACCCGCAGCGCGAGCGCACCCGCCGCGCCGAGGCCCACCCCGGCGAGCCTCCCCCCTTCGACGCCAACCCCGGCCCGACCCCAGCGGTCTCGCTCCCCGTGCTGCCCGTCGAACTCGGCGAACGGCCCCGGGCAATCGACCCCGCAGACGATCCGCGCGGCTCGAGCGCCCTGCGCCGCTCCTGGCACGAGCCCCGCCGCTGGTGCATGCCCGAAGACGAGACCTGGCAGCCCTTCGACAACGTCCCGCGCGCCGAACCGCTGCACAACGGCACACCCACCGACTACAGCGCGCGCCGCGGAGCGTTCATCGAGCAGCTCAATAAGTGCGACACCGTCCACGCCGTCTCCAGCTTCGTCGCGGACAAGTTCATCGCCCACGGCGTCGAGAAGGCTCGCGTCAAGACCATCACCATCGGCACCATCGCAAACCACCTACGCGAGCACAACGCCGAGCTCGCTTTTGATCCGCCGCCAAGGACGACGCTCGATTCGCGACCGCTGCGCCTCGTGTTCGTCGGCGTCAACCACTGGTACAAGGGCCTGTCGATGCTCGCCGACGCGTTGGAGATGACCACGCCCGACGTGCTCCGGCACATCGCACTCTCGGTCTTCGCCGCCGGCGGCAAGACGATCGAATACCGCTTCCGCCGTCTCGAGCCCCGCCTGGCATGCCTGCGCTTTGGCTACGAATACGGCCCGCAAGACCTGCCCTGGATGTGCGGCGGACAGGACGTCGGTGTCGTCCCCAGCGTGTGGTGGGACAACGGGCCCCAAACCGTCATGGAAATGCAGGCCAACGGTCTTCCCATCATCGGGGCCGAGGCCGGCGGCATCCCCGACTTCATCCGCCACAAACACAACGGCCTGCTCTTCACCGGCAACGACCGCTTCGCCCTCGCCGCCGCGATCGCCCGCTGCGTGCAAGACCCCACCCTTGTCGCCCGCATGCGATCGAACGTCCGCCATCCCAAAACCATGGTTGAGCACGCCCAGGAAATGGAGCCGGTTTACGCGGGAGGCGTATCGTGACCCCAACGGCCGCACCCGAACCACAACCGGCCCCAGCCCCCACCGTACTCGAACGTTGACCCAGCACGCCCACGCATCCTCACAGGCACACCATCGCCGGCCCGCTGCCGCCGCGCAGATCGCTCCCCGAGCGACGCCGACGCTCGCTGTGGTCATGGTCACCTGGAATCGCGCGAGCGAGGTCCGCCGAGCGATCGAGTCCGTGCTCGTTCAAAAGGCCATCGACCTCGGCTCACTCCACCTGGTCGTCGTCGACAACGCCTCCACCGACGGCACGACCGATACGCTGGGCGCGTGGCTTCAGCCAGAACGCATCGTCCACAATGACACCGAGCGAGCCGACGAACCAGCATTCAACGCGCAGCACACCGATGCCACGAACTCCGCTGGGTTCGCAAGCGTCACCCTCGTGCGAAATGCGGCGAACCTTGGCGGCACCGGCGGCTTCAACACGGGCTTCCAGGCCGTCGACCAGATCCTCGGCCGCGACGACAACATCGACTTCCTCTGGCTGCTCGATGACGACGCCGTCGCCGATTCCAACGCACTCGCCTCTCTCCTCCGCACGGCCGGAGAAGATCCAGACGCCGGCCTCATCGGCTCGCGGGCCGTCGACATCGCCGACCGCCGCACCACCTACGAGACCACCATCTACTACGACCCCCACCAGGGCCGAATGGCCGAGGCGCCCCACGCCGGCCACCGCTTGGAGCCAGACCACAACGACTGGATCGCCGACGTCGGCGACAGCCGCGGCGTCCGCCGCTTCACCGGCGTGCGTGAGGTCGACGTCGTATCGGCCTGCAGCATGCTCGCCCGCTGGTCGGTCGTGCAGGAGGTCGGCTACTGGGACAGCCGCTACTTCATCTACTGCGACGATGCCGATTGGTGCCTACGCGTCGGCCGCGCGGGTCACAAGGTCGTGTGCGACCTCGACGCCGTGGTCTTCCACACGCCCTGGTTCCAGAAACTCACACCCACACGCCTGTATTACGCGCAGCGCAACGCCATCTGGACCATGCGCAAGGGCCTCAAGGGTGCCGCACTCCGCGCGAGCACCGCCCGGTGGATGGTGTCGGTCCTGCGCGCCAGCCTCGCCGCCGGCCTGCGACGCCGGCGCTTCCACGCCGAAATCCTCCGCCGTACCGCCCTCGACGCGATGATCAATCGAGCCGGCAAGCTCGACGCCACCGAACCCGCCCACGAGCCGATCGCGAGCGCCATTACACAGCTGCACCTCGACCGCCCCGACGCCCGCATCGCGTTCATGTGCATGACCGCCGACCAGATCGAGCTCGCACGAACCATCAAGGCGAGCCTGCGAGCGCATCTCGGCACCCGCGCACCAATCTTCGTGAACGTCACACGCAGCGATGCGGGCAGCGGCGATGTGACCTACGCCCCAACTATGCGCTCGCGCATCTACCGGCAGCTCCCACTGCTCACCAACCCGCCCGACGCGTGTGTCGTGCTCAACAACACGAACGACTTCCCGCTCGCGCGATGCCCCGTCACGCTGCACGTCGATCACCGCAACCCCGATCAGTGTCAGGCCGAGCACGACCGAGTCGCCTCGCGCCTCGTCTTTTTGGCGCGATGGTCTACCACCGCCGTCCGCGCCGCGTGGTACGCCCTCCGCAACGCGCCCCAAGCACCATCGGCACCCTTCGGATGACGGTCGCTCCCCCGCCCCAAGCCGATCAGCCCCGCACCATCGCGCTCATGGGCTGGGCCACCCTCAGCCGCCAGGCTGAGGAAGGCTCGGGATACAACCTCAACGCGTCCGAGCTCGCGATCGGCCTCGCCCAGCTCGGCCACCGCGTGCACTACCTGGGCTCGGGCCTGCGCTACGACCTGCGTCCGGGCCCCTACGTCCGCGAGATCAAGCCTTGGAAGGGCATCCGAAACTTCGAGCTCGTCAACAGCCCAAACCTCGCACCCTCGGCCATCAACCTGCGCAACGTCAGCACCGAGCGCCGGTGCGTGCGCACGACCAGACTTGTATTGAATTGGCTCAAGGAGATTGGCGCCGACGTCGCCCACATCCACACGCTCGAAGGGCTCAGCCTCGACCTGATACCGGAGGTCGAGGCCGCCGGCATCCCCGTCGTCGCGACAACGCACAACTACGCCTACGCCTGCCCGCAGGTCGATCTGCTCCACCGCGAGCACGAGGTCTGCCTTGACTATGACGGTGGCAATCGCTGCGCGACCTGCCTCGAAGCGCCGGATCCGACGAAGCGCCGCCTCAAGCGTCGCCTCGGCCAGGCAGCCCAGGGCCTTGTCGGGCATGCCATCACCGGCCACGCGCGCGCCTCGGCCAAGTCCATCGCCCACACGCGCCGCGTCGGGGGAAGCGAGCCCGCGCCCGTCGACGAACTCCGCTACCTCGGCTACGACAACGGCGCCATCGAGAATGCGCGCGACGCCGAGGGAGATCAGAGCACGTACGGCGTTCGCGCCGAGCCCCGCGAACTCCCCAAGCCCGCACCGATCCTGCCCGAAGACACCAACGAGCGCATGCTCGCGAACCGCGACCTGCACCTCAACGTCCTCAATGACTATGGTCGTCGCCGCCAGGACGGCATCGCCGCGCTCAACGCCGCCAGCGTCGTCACGCCGCCGAGCGACTTCCTGGGCCGCGTGCACGAGTCGATGGGCCTCGACCCGGCAATGCGCCGCACGGTGCGCCTGGGCCAGCCCCACTTCGACCGCATGCACCGAGCCGCGATCGCGCTGCCCGGCTACGACCAATCACCCTGGACGCCCGATGCCAACCGCCCGCTGCGCCTTGCCTTCTTCGGCACCGTGCGCCCAAACAAGGGCCTGCGCGTGCTGGCCGACGCCATCGTGCTGCTACCCGCCGACATCCGCCGCCGCTGCCTGTTCCACATCCGCGCCTCGGGCGGAGACTGGGCGTTCCGCAAGCTGCTGAGCGGCTACCCCCAGGTCCAGTTCGCCGGGGCGTACGACCTCATGCAGCGTGCCGCATCCGTCGCCGAATACGACGTCGGCCTGCTCCCCCATATCTGGATGGAAAACTCGCCGCTGGTGCTGCTCGAGCACCTGCACGCCGGCAAACTCGTCGTCACCAGCCACCTGGGTGGCCCGCCCGAGTGGATCGTCGAGCAAGACGGCGTCACGAACGGCCTTCTGTTTCCATCGGGCGACGCCACCGCGCTCGCCGATCGCATCGCCAGCCTCGTGCGCGGCGATGTCGCGATCCCAAGCGCCAAAACCATCCACGACATCACGCCGCACCTGACCAGCTACCCCGCCCATCTCGCCGAGGTGCAGTCGATCTACGAAGAAGTGATCAAGGCCAAGGCCTCACGCCCGGTCGACAAAACCCTCGAGCCGGCGTGACCGCAGCGGGTGCTGCAGCTTCCGCAGCGCCTTGGTCTCCACTTGCCGCACCCGCTCGCGCGTCACCTTGAAGATACGCCCCACTTCCTCGAGCGTGTACGTATATCCATCGCCGATGCCGTATCGCAGCTTGATGATCTCGCGCTCGCGGTAGCTCAGCGTCCGCAGTACCTGCTCGAGCTTCTCGCGCAGCATCTCCTGGACCATGCCGTCCGAAGGCTCACCGTGCCGTGCATCCTCGAGCACCTCGACCATCGAGCCATCGTCGTCGCCCACCTGCTTGTCGAGCGAGGCCGGGCTCCGGGACAAGTTCATCACCTTGCGCACCTCGGCGGCGGTGCACCCTGCCACCTCGGCGATCTGCTCGTCCGTCGGCTCCTGCCCGTGCTCCTGGATGTGCCGGCGCTGGATCGCCCGGATCTTGCTCATCGTGTCGATCATGTGCACCGGCAGCCGGATCGTTCGCGCGTGATCGGCAAGCGCCCGCGTGATCGCCTGGCGGATCCACCACGTCGCGTACGTGCTGAACTTGTAGCCGCGCTTGTACTCGTACTTGTCCACCGCGCGCAAGAGCCCGGTGTTCCCCTCCTGGATGACATCGAGGAAACCAAGACCGCGATTGCGGTACTTCTTGGCAATCGACACCACGAGCCGGAGGTTGGCGCCCGACAGATCCCGCTTGGCCTGCTCGTACTCCCAGAACACGCAGTTCAACTCGGCCACGCGACGGGCGAGCGACTCAGGCGTCTCGAGCACCAGCCCGCGCAAGCCCTCAAGCTCCTCGCGCATGACCTGGCGATCATCCTCGTCGAACGCTTCCGTCGATCCGTTGGTCTCGTGGTGCTCGGCCAGCATCGCCTCGATCTCGCGCATCTTCGCGGAGATCGCCCGCAGCTTGCGCAGGATCGGCACGAGCCGGCTCGTTCGCAGCTCCAGCTCTTCGATCAGTGCCGACACGCGCCGACGCCGCGCCGCGAGCGATCGCTCGATCGCCGCGAGTTCCTGGACCGCCCGGGGCGTCAGCCGGCCATCCTCGCCGCGCCCCTCGCGATACACACGCTCCGCCCGCGCCCACTCCAGCCGATTGCGCGAGAGCATCGCCTCGATGGTGGGCAGGCTCGACGGCAAACGCCGCGCCAGCCGCTCCTTGGCCTCGGGCGTGATTGTCGAGACCCGGAGCGTGCGGTCGAACGGCAGCTTGCGAGACTGCACCTGCCGCAGCAAGTCCACCGCTTGCGCCGCGACGTAATCGCTCTGCAGGCAACGCCTGCGAAACACGATCCGGGTCAGCTCGATCTTCTTGGCAAGGCGCGTCTCGCCATCGCGCGTCAGAAGCGGGATCGATCCCATCTGCGCCAGATAGCTGCGGATTGGGTCTTCAACCGATCGGTCCGCGACGATTGCCTCAGTCGACTCCTCGGCCTCGGGCGCTTCCACGCGCCGATCGTTCGATCGGTCTTTCTCGCCCTTCGTGTGCCGCGTGCGGGCCCGATATGTGGGCTCGTCGAGCAGCTCGACGCCCAGGTCATCGATGCGGGCAAGCAGCACGTGCAACGAACGAGGGTCGACCCAGTCATCCGGGGCCGCCTCGTTGATCTCCTCAAAGCTCAGCCATCGCCGGGTGGCCGCCGTCTCCAGCATCCCAGTGATGGAAGGAGGCAGTCCGCTCATCGCACATCTGGGCCCGGGCGGCCCCATCCTCCATTGCTCGCCGCGGGAAGAGACCCCGCTCGTCCAATCTTTGCCATCGCTGGATGCAACTCTATTCGACCCAGACCCTTGCGGCCCGAGCCCGAGAACCTGCTACGAGGGCCTCGCGATGCGTCCCGGATCGTTCTGGAAGCGTGCCAATTGCTCCCGGCGGGCCCTGATGCGCTCGAACGGATCCACTTCCTGGCTCGTCTGCCGCCCGAGCACCTGCCGCATGAGCCCGCCCACCAGCGCCGGGATGCCTTCCGCGTCTCCCTCGGCGGGCGATGTAGCCTCCCGCTCTGCCCAGGCGACCAGTGTGCTCGCCCATTGGAACGACTGCTCGGGGAGCTCGCCCCGAAGGGCGGCCATGGTGATCGACTCGCCCTCGGCGGCCAGGTGATCGACCGCCGCGGCAACCGGCTCGCTCGGCCCACCGGCCACGGCGTCTCGAAGCGTGATGGCATCGTCCTCACTCAGCAGCCCCCACGCCTTCGGTTCCAGCAGCACGACGCCCACGAGTCGATCGGCCGCCGACAACTGGGCCGGCTCCCCACCCTCGCGCGGGCCGTCCGCAGCGGCGCGAGCCCGCCGCGGCGCGCTCAGGGCCAACTCCCGCAAGCGATACTGGTCGAGCCCGCTCAAGTTGCCCAGCTGCGCGAGAATCTGGTCTTGGCGCGCTGGCTCGATCTGGCGAAGCCCGTGCTCACCGAGCCAGCGGACCTCGTCCTCTACACCCTTGAGCAAGGCGGAGCGCCCCAGCCCCTCCAGCCGCGCCTTGAGCCGCTCAAACCGGAACGAAAGCAAGTCCGCCGCGGAGCGCACCATGGCGGCGAAGCGTTCCTTCCCGCCCTCTTGCTTCAGCAACTCGTCGGGGTCCTTGGCGTTCTCGCCCTGCCCAAGGATCGCGATCTGCACGTCCAGCGGCTCAGCAAACAACACACCCACGGCGCGATCAGCCGCGGTCAGGCCGGCTTCGTCGCCGTCGAACAGCAGCACCACGCGATTGCACAACCGCCGCAGCAGCGCGGCGTGCTCGGGCGTAAACGCCGTGCCCAGCGTCGCCACGGTGTTCGTAAAGCCTGCCTGGTGACACGCGATCGTGTCGGTGTAGCCCTCGGTCACGATGCAGAAGCCAGCCTGACGAATGCCGGCATTGGCCTTCCAGAGCCCATACAGCACGCCCGACTTCTTGAACACCGGGCTCTCGGGGCTGTTGAGGTACTTGGCTGGGTCATCCTCGCTCAGCCGGCGACCACCGAAGGCGATAACTCGGCCGCCCTGATCATGGATGGGGAACATCAGCCGATTGCGGAAGACGTCGTAATGTCCACCGCCCTGATCCCGTGCCTTGACGAGCTGCGCCGCCGCGAACGCTTCGACCGGCCGCTTGGCCCGCAGGACCGCCTGCACCAGCCCGTCCCAGCCCTCGGGGGCGGCGCCAATGCCAAACGTCTCGACCATCTCGGGCGAGATGCCGCGACGCTCGATCATGGCGCGGGCCGTCTTCCCGGCCTTGGGGTCCACCAATGACCTGCGGAAGTACTCCTGCGCCATCGAGTTGGCCTCGAACGCGCTGGCGCGTTCGCTGCGGCCCGGCCCCGATGGCGCCCGCTGCCCCCTGGGCGTGAGTTCGACACCGCAGACCTCGGCCAGGTGCTGAAGGGCCTCAGGAAACTCCACGCCGTCGTACTTCTGTACAAACGACAGGGCATCCCCACCTACGCCACACGCAAAGCACTTGAAGATCTGCTTGGCCGGCGAGACGAACATCGACGGCGAGCGATCATCATGGAACGGGCACAGCCCGACCCATTCGCGGCCCTTCTCGCGCAACTCCACGCGCTCGCGGACCACCCGCACGATGTCGGTGGCCTGCAGTACCCGCTCGATGTCCGCCCGATCGCTCATGGCACTCCATTGCTTGGCGTTCTCGATGTCACGATACGCCGAAGATCTCGCGCAAACGCGCGCCACTCGCACCATCGCCCCGGATCGCGTGCGATCACGTGGATACGCTCTGCATCATGGCGATCCGGACGGCGGTGCGCTATCTCGGTACGGTGCAAGGCGTGGGCTTTAGAGCGACCGCCCGATCCATCGCCGAGCCGCTGCCCGTCACCGGCCTGGTCCGCAACGAGCCCGACGGCACCGTCTGGCTTGAGGCCCAGGGCCAGCCCAGCGACGTCCAGGCGTTTCTGGACACGCTCGCCCGCTCGATGCAAGGTCGCATCGCGCAGGCACGCCACGAGGACCAACCGGTCCGCGACGGCGAAACGGGCTTCCGTATCGCCCACTGATCGGCGCTCGCCCTCGGAGCGAGGCGTCCCGGAAGGGTCGCCGACATCTTGGCCCGCACGTCGGATCGAAGGAATGACCAACATGCCCATCGACAGCCAGCAAATCGAAAGCTACAAAGCGCTCTGCTCGGACATGTACGTCAACCTCAAGCTGGCCTTCCACAGCGAGATCGACGCGACCAGGCAGGTCACCGTCGAGTTCTTCGATCGCCTGCGCAAGGAGTTTCCGGCACTGCAGACGTTCCGCCACGTGCAGAACGAACTGGCGATCGAGTCTGCCCCCGGCATTGCGCCGCAGCACTGGGTTGCCGTGCGTGGCAACTGCGTTCGCGCCGGCGCTGTGAATCCGGACTCGTTCGAGCAGGCCTACCAGCTCCACGCCGCCGTGCTCGAGCTGGCGCCGTACTACCTGGGCATCAGCCCACTGGACATCGACTACTACGAGACGCTCTTCGGCTTCGATATTGAGGCCGCGGGTGATCACGATCGGATCGTGTTCGAGTCGCTGCTCCGCGGCTCGCCGCTGGCCAGCCTGGTCGAAGACATGGGCGCCGCCCCGATCGACGCCCAACCCATCCTCGGTGTCGCGCTCCGCGGTGACAGCATCCCCCACCGCAGCGAGGCCTACTTCGAGGTGAAGACCAGGCCGACCGGCGCCAGCAACGGCCTCGACGGCGAGCCCATCAGCGTGTATCTCACCGTGCGCCGCCACGGCCCATTGGAGGACGTCGCGACACCGAAGCTTGAGTTCTCGGACCTCGGCCGCTGCGGCGAGCGCATCATCGAGAGCTCGGTCATGCCACGACTCGTCCAACCCATTCGCTCCTTCATTGCCTCAGGCGGGACCAGCACGTGGACCTGAGTACGCCGGCCATCCTGGGTCAAGCGAACTCTGGCGGCGATACCGGCCAGTTCCTCGCCTGGATCGGGGCGCTGATCGTGGCCGTCGTGCTCGGCACGATTGCGCTGCTGTTCATCCGCCGCCGCATGATCGGACGTGCCGACGAAGACCGGAACGGGTTTTCGACGATGGAGGAGATGCGCGCGATGGTGGCCCGGGGCGACATGTCCCAGGAAGAGTTCGAGCAGGTCCGAAAAGCGATGATCGACAAGATGAAGGCCTCCCAGAAGCCCGCCGGGGACGCCGATCGGGTTTCCGAGGCCGACCGTCCGAGCCGGGAAACCGAGCCGCGCCAGAACGGGTAGAGAAAAACACGCACGAAGCCGGTCCTTTTGCTTCCAGACGGGCATCGGACGCGTCGATACAGTCCTGACGTGCGGGCGAGGGGCCCCCGATTGGACGCAGTGGGAAGAGCATGGCAAAGAACACCCGAGACGGCGGAAACGACCTGAGCAAGACCAAGCCGGGTGGCGGCGACGATGGCTTCAAGGGCCGCCGCGTCACGACCTGCTCGTTCTGCGGAAAGTCCAGCCGAGAGGTCGGCCCGATGGTCGAGGGCCCGGGGCAGGTCTACATCTGCAACCCGTGCACCGACCTGTGCCTGAACATCTTCCGCCAGGAGCGCCGCAAGGTCTCGGCGGTGGGCAGTGCGCTGGGCGAGGTGCCCACGCCGCGCAACATCACCGAGTTCCTCGACCAGTACGTCATCGGCCAGGATCAGGCCAAGAAGACGCTGGCGGTCGCGGTGCACACGCATTACAAGCGACTGCTACACCTGGAGAGCAACGACACGTCCGTCGAGCTCGACAAGAGCAACATCCTGCTGATCGGCCCCACCGGCAGCGGCAAGACCCTGCTCGCGCGCACGCTCGCGCGCATGCTCAAGGTGCCCTTTGCCATCGGTGATGCGACCACGCTCACCGAAGCCGGCTACGTCGGTGAAGACGTCGAGAACCTGCTGCTCAAGCTGCTGCAGGCCGCCGACTTCGATCTCGATGCGGCCCAGCGCGGCATCATCTACATCGACGAGATCGACAAGATCGGTAAGACCAGCCAGAACGTGTCGATCACCCGCGACGTGTCGGGCGAAGGTGTGCAGCAGAGCCTGCTCAAGATGCTCGAGGGCACTGTGGCGAACGTACCCCCGCAGGGCGGACGCAAGCACCCCGAGCAGCAGTACATCCAGGTCGATACGAGCAACATCTTGTTCATCTGCGGTGGCTCGTTCCAAGGCCTGGAAGACATCATCCGACGCCGCGTTGGTCGCAGCCGCATCGGCTTTGGCAACGCAGAGGACGCCACGCAGGTTGGCGAGCGCAGCGGCGCTCTGCTGGCCCAGGCGACCACCGAGGACGTCATCGAGTACGGCATGATCCCCGAGCTGGTCGGTCGCCTGCCGATCATCAGCCCGCTCATGCCGCTGACGCTCGAGGTCATGATGACCGTGCTCACCCAGCCCAAGAACGCCCTGGTGCGTCAGTACCAGCACTTCTTCGATCTGGAGGGGGCCAAGCTGCAGTTCACCAAGGGCGCTCTCAAGGAGATCGCGAACCGGGCGCTCAAGCGCGACACCGGGGCCCGCGCCCTCCGCGGCGTGATGGAAGACATCATGCTCGATCTGCTCTATGAGCTGCCCGAGCGCGACCACGAGGGCGACAAGTACGTCATCGACCGCGACGACCTGAACGGCAAGATGAAGCTCGACGACCTCCGGGTCGAGTCGAAGAAGACCGCCTGATTGCCAAGTACACAAGCAGCAAGCCCGGACCTGATCCGGGCTTTTTCATGCGCAGTCGTTCGAGGCGTCTCAATTCAGATCGATCAGCACCGGCGCGTTGGGCGCCTGCACGTGCAACCGCAGCTCGCCCTGCGCGAGCCCAAGGGCGCCCCGGGCATCGTCCATCACGAGGTGGCGAACGCTGGGCAGGCCGGAGAGCCGACGCCCCAAGACGACCGCGACAAGTTCCGCATGGTCGCGCAGCCAGCTCGACGCGACAACGAGATCGCGTACCGCCGCCGACGCGCGCTCGCTGTCGGCGGCCCACGCCACTGCGTGCAGCACGCCCGCACCATCGACCGCGAGCTTCACCTCATGGGCGTAGGGGCAGGAGACTTCGATCGTCTCCAAGCCTTCGGGCAGGGTTAGTGCATGCGCCTTGGTTTCGGTTTGGCTTCGCATGTCGTCGCTCGGGTGCTGGTCGACCGTGTCCGTAACGGTCTTTTTCGAGGGCTTGGCGTGGATAATCTCGCCGCCCTCGGCATCGAAACCCGCGGGCACCGGCTTGCGGCGCGGCTCGAATTGATCGCCGGCCCCAGGCCGGGTCTCGACTCCGGCCGACTCGCGGCGTTCGAGCGCGCGGCCCAGCAAGTCTGGAACGTCGGCCCACGCCGGCGACTGCCCGTGGTAGAGCTCGGTAGAGGCGCCCGCGTCGATCCTCAACACCGGCGATTCGGCCTCGATCCGCAGACCCAGGAATCGCTCGGCGGCCTGCGCCAGCTTTCCGGCCGCCTCCGCGGCGACCGCCGTTGGCGATCCTGCCACAGAGAAACGCATCGTCGGACCGGCGGCATCGGGCGGCAGGTCTTGCGAGATCGACTTGATGCTCTGGTACGCGCGGACGATTGCCGGGTCATCCGCACCGGCGAGGATGGTCATCGAGGCCGCGTCGCACTCGCCGCCGATCCAGCTCGCCTCGGCCTCGGGCAACCGCACGATGAGATCGGCATCGAGCCGCGCAAGTTGCTGCAACGCGCGTTCGAGATCCGATTCGGACTCGCCCCGCAAGCTGGCAGCGCCAAAGACCTCAAGGCGCGCCGCGTCATCGCCGAGCGTGAGCAGCCCGATCGGCCGCCCGGTGTCGCGATGCCGATCGCGCGCGTACTGGCTGGCCCAACCCGCGGCGTGCACTGGCAGGTTGCCCAGCACCAGCAGCGAGAGCGCAGGCTTGCCGGCTCCGCTTGCTGGCTTCAGCTCGACCTGCGTCGCGGGCGTGTCCTGCTCCGCCTGGTCTTCAACACCCAGGAAGAGCGCGGCAAGATCATCTGAGACGCCCTCGGGAGAATCGGCGCGGTCGTACGGGCCGCGGGGGCGATGCGCGTCATCGAAAGCGCGAGCGCCGTTGCTCGATCCGGGAAATGTCGTCGACGTGTGGTCGGACATCGTGGTGCGCTCCGTCGCGTGTCCTGCCCGCAGATCCTCTCGGGCGATGCCTGCGGCTCTACGCCGCGGGCGGGGGGCCGTCCCTCTCGTCGCTCCGGGCTTCGGCCGGCGGCCCGGATACCTCCGCGATGCTGTTCGGCTCACCGAACGGGTTGGTCACGGCATCCGGATTGAACGGGTCTGCCGTCCAGAAGCCGTCGACCACCAGTCGATACGCGTGCCTGCCAGGAGGCAGTTCGAGCTTTCGCGCGTGCACGCCCAGCCTTTGGTATCGGTCGAAGCGGTGGCTTTGGGCCGACCAATTGTTGAACTCGCCGGCAACGGCCACGCTTCTACCAAGCCCGATGGGCTGCACGAGCCAGACCGCGCCGCGGACGGGGTGGATGCCAAACGCCTCGGAACCGTGCTTGGAGACCAGCAACCGCTCGAGTTCAAGGCTCTCGGGCTCATCCGTGGCCGCAATCGCTGTCGGGGATGTTGCCTCTGCTGGTTTCGGTTGAGCCTGCAGCACGGGCTGTTGGTTGCGCGGTTGGATCGGCTGCACGGGCTGCTGGGCAGGCTGGCTCACCGGCTGGCCATTGGGTTGGGCCGGCTGCGGCGCTTCGACGGGTTCGAGTTCCATGCTCCGCCGCGCACGCTCGGCCACCTGGGCGACCGTGTGGCGGCTCTCCGGCTGGGTCTTGATCTCGGTCCAGGGCTCGCTGCGAGCCTGCTGCGATGGGGCGGCCGCCGGTACCGTCTCGCGGCCCTCATTCAGCACCCATTCGGCGAGTTCCGAGTAGTCCTGGGCCGCCTGCGATTGCGGGGCGTACTCGCCAACTGGGCGGCCAAACGTCGCGGCTTCCTTGACCTTGTCGTCCTTGTGGATCACGGTCTGGCAAACCTGCGACCCAAAGCGAGAGCGGAGTTGTTCGAGCAACTCACACGGCAAGGCCGCATCGGGTTCGTGGATCGTCGGGATGATCCAGTGGCGTGCCTGGCGACCAAGGCGCTGGCCAAGGCTCCGCAGCGTGGCGACCTGCCGGCTCGCGCCCTGCTGGGCGAAATAGCTCATCTCAACGGGGATCAGCACCTCATCGGCGGCGCACAGCGCGTTGTACGTCAGCAGGCCGATCGAGGGCGAGCAATCGATGATGGCAAAGTCGTAGCCATCGAGGCTCGAAACCACTTTGGCCAATCGCTGCTCTTTGTCTTCCAGAGATGCAAGGCCGCCGCGTGTGGCCTCGAGCCCGGCAAGCTTCATCCTGCTCGGCAGCAGATCGAGGTTGCGACCAATGCGCCAGAGCAGTTTGTTGCGGTCGAGCGTGCCGGGCGATTCGGCCAGCATGGCATCGCCGACATCCATCTCGATGTGGGCCTCGGGGATGGCAAGTCCGGCGGCACAGTGGGACTGTGGATCCATGTCCACCAGGAGCACACGCTTGCCTCGGGTCGCGAGCGCCCCGGACAAGCTGATGGCCGTTGTGGTCTTGCCACAGCCACCCTTCTGGTTGACGATCGCGATCGTGCGCATGGGGCTCCTGCCCTGTCACTACAACGGATCGAAACCTGGCACCCTCGGCCAGCCACACACCTCCCTCTGTCAACCCTTCCGGGGCGCGTTATCGGGATGTTTGGACCAACGCCTCCAAAGATGGCGTGAGGGCCCATTCATTTCCTATCTTGAAACCTAAATCGTCGTATTCGCGACAAATTTTCGCCTAGACGACAGCCTGCCAGGCTTGGAAAACCGCTTCGTCACCAGGGTCGTCCCGGATGACAACACCGGCGTCCGACGGCAGCACGAGCCGAAGCAGACCACCGCTGGCTTTCTTGTCCTGGCGCATGGTGGCCGTCAGATCAGCCAGGCTTCCCGCGGCCGAGAGCCTTGTGGGCAGGCCCGCGGCTGCGACGGCTGTTCGTACGGATGTGGTGAGCTGCTGACGGCCAACGCCGAGATGCTCGGCGAGCGTTGCCGCCGCGATGAGCCCGAGCGCGACCGCCTCGCCGTGCATCGGGTGGACCTCGGTACCGTCGACGAGCACTCGCGTGTCGCTGTTGCCCTCGATGGCATGGGCAAACGTGTGGCCGAGGTTGAGCGCACGGCGCCCGGCTTGCGCGCCTGCGGCTAACTCGAGCTCATCGCCGGCTACGACGCCCGCCTTCAGCGAGACGTTTTGCCGCACGAGCGAAGAGAGCGCCTCCGATTCAGCGGACAGGAGCCTGGGCAATTCGCGAGATAGTCCATCAAGTGCGAGCATGCCTGTGCCTGCGGCGCCGGCGATCACAGCATGCTTGATGCTCTCGGCGAGGCCGCACCGCACCTGACGCGGTGCAAGCGAGGCGAGCGCGTCAACGTCTGCCAACACAAGCGATGGCTGATGAAACACGCCCACGCCGTTTTTGAGCAGGACCTCTTTCGCGTCAATGCGGGCCGGCAGGTTCACGGCCGTCTTGCCCCCCACCGACGCGTCCACCATGGCCAGCAGCGTTGTCGGGCATTGCACGACGGCAACGCCGCGCCTGTGCAGCGCTGCGGCAAGCCCACCGGCGTCCCCCAGAATGCCGCCGCCGACGACGACAACCAAGTCTGTGCGCTCAAGCGAGGCTTCCGCCAGATCGACCAGCATCCGCTCGAGTGTTGCCAGCGACTTGCGCTGCTCGTCGGGCTCGAATGCCGACCGGGTCACCAGGATATTGCTGAATGAACTTCGGGCGGCTTCGCGGAGTGTCGCGGGGACGCCGGTGTCCTCGAACACGTGCACACGGCGCGGTCGGAGCCCAGCGGCGTCGCAACGCGAGCCAAGATCATGGAGCAAACCACGACCCACGAGCACGTTGTATCCGCCGCCGGCGGTCGAGACGCGCACGGTGGACGCGGGGGGAGTCATTGCGGAAACTGCTCACCCGGCTTGAGACCCGCGCGGTTGCGATCGACCTGGTCCGGCCTGGCCCACGAGACTTCGGTCGCGTCGGGGTAGAGGCTCTCGACGTCGTAGTGGGCCCGCGTGTTGGGCTCGAAGATGTGCAGCACCACGTCGACGAAGTCTGCCAGCAGCCACGTCGAACGCTCGTCGCGGGCGTGGCGAACGGCGGCCATCCCGGACTCTTCGGCCAGTTCCATCGCGTGGTCGAGCACCGAGCCCATCTGCCGATCGCTCGTGCCCGACGCGATGACGATGTAGTCGGTCACCGGGCTCTGACCCGAGACATCAAGGACCACGACGCTCTCGCACTTGTCGTCGCTCAGCATGCGCGCCAGATCGACTGCGAGTGTGCGCGCGTCATCGGTGCTGCCGCGACGGGTGGCAGACTGAGTATCGAGCTTAATGGTCGAGCGGTCGTCCTGTGGCATGGGCTGGTCTGGGTCCATGGGGCCTTTGAGCGTAGGAACGCGGGCGTTTCGCGCGGCGGTCTACTTACCGTTTGAGCTCGCGCGGAGCGGTCCCGAGAGTGTGATCGAGCCAAAAGAAAACGGCCCGGATTGCTCCGGGCCGTCTCAAGTCCAAAGCGGTCGAGATATTCCTCGCCAGCCGTCACCGGCTGGCTCGTCGCGTTGTTGCGGATTGCTCCGCAGCGGTGCGAACGAGAGTGTACTGACGATTTTGATCGCTCGCTGGAGTTCGCACTCCGTGGATCGCTCTGGTCAGGAACGATCCGCGAGTCTAAGGAAATCCCTTAGAAAGGAGGTGATCCAGCCGCAGGTTCTCCTACGGCTACCTTGTTACAACTTAGTCCCAGTTACCGAACTCGCCGTAGGCACCACTGAATCGTGGCGACTTCGGGCGCTCCCGGCTTCCATGACTTGACGGGCGGTGTGTACAAGGCTCAGGAACGTATTCACCGGAGCGTAGCTGATCTCCGATTACTAGCGATTCCGACTTCATGCAGGCGAGTTGCAGCCTGCAATCCGAACTGGGGCGCGCTTTTTGCGATTTGCATACCTTCGCAGGTTAGCATCGCTCTGTACGCGCCATTGTAGCACGTTTGCATCCCTGGGCGTAAGGGCCATGAGGACTTGACGTCATCCCCACCTTCCTCCGGTTTGACACCGGCAGTCTCGTTAGAGTCCTCGCCATAACGCGTTAGTAACTAACGATAGGGGTTGCGCTCGTTAAGGGACTTAACCCGACACTTCACAGCACGAGCTGACGACAGCCATGCAGCACCTGTGCACGTTCCACCCTTGCGGGCGTGGCTCTGCTTTCACAGAGTTAATCCGTGCATGTCAAACCCAGGTAAGGTTCTTCGCGTTGCCTCGAATTAAGCAACATGCTCCACCGCTTGTGTGAGCCCCCGTCAATTCCTTTGAGTTTTAGCCTTGCGACCGTACTCCCCAGGCGGCACACTTAACGCTTTCGCTTCGACCGGAAAAGGGTCAGACCTACTCCGATCTAGTGTGCATCGTTTACGGCGTGGACTACCAGGGTATCTAATCCTGTTTGCTCCCCACGCTTTCGTGCATGAGCGTCAGGACAGGCCCAGGGTGCCGCCTTCGCCTTCGGCATTCCTGTCGATATCTACGCATTTCACCGCTCCACCGACAGTTCTGCACCCCCCTACCTGCCTCAAGACCAACGGTTCGCCCCGCAATTCCCCGGTTGAGCCGGGGCATTTCACGGGACGCCTGAAGGTCCGCCTGCGCACGCTTTAAGCCCAGTGATTCCGATTAACGCTTGGGCCACTCGTCTTACCGCGGCTGCTGGCACGAGTTTAGCCGGCCCTTCCTCTGGACCTGATCGTTGGTTCTAGGTCCTGACAGTGGTTTACGACGCAGAGCGCCTTCATCCCACACGCGGCATTGCTCCGTCACGCTTTCGCGCATTGCGGAAGATTCGTCGCTGCAGCCTCCCGTAGGAGTCCGGGCAGTGTCTCAGTCCCGATGCGGCGGGCCATGCTCTCACACCCGCTACCCGTCTTCGGCTTGGTGAGCCGTTACCTCACCAACAACCTGATAGGACGATCGCCGCTCCCAACTTCCTCCGTAGAGCACACGGGGTATTACCGCCGGTTTCCCGACGCTATCCCCCACATTGGGGTACGTTCGATCGCATTACTCGCCCTTTCGCCGGTGTCCCCCGAAGGTTCTCCCAGACTTGCATGCTTTAGCCATGCCGCCAGCGTTCAATCTGAGCCAGGATCAAACTCTTCAATTGAAGCGACAACCGAGCTTTCACCCGATTGCCGACAATCTCAGAATGATCCGTTTGAACCGCTGCAACTCCAACGAGCAAAGCTCGCGAAGCGACAGCGGCCGGTCATTCTCGCGATCACAAGTGATCACGAGCCGTCGTCGGCAAAGACGACGGTCTAGTTGGCGTACTCAAATTCATCACGAGAGTGCGCCAACGACCGGGATCTGTGCATCCCAGCCACCGGTTTGACCGGCCTTGCCAACCCTTGGTCGGGGCGTGCGGGTGATGATCCGCACCGACAAAGCCTCACACTCTCGAGGGCATCTCGACCGCTTAGATTTCAAAGAGCGTTGGGACGGGCTCGCATCCGCTTGCCGGCCCCGTTTCCCGCGTCTGGCCGTGGCCAGAGCGGTGGAGATAATACACGGCTCTCAGCCTGCGTCAAGGCTCGACGCGTGCATTCCTCCACTTTTTTTAGGACCCTTCTCCGCGTCCTCTTCCAGGCCGCTGGAAGCTGCTGGGCTTGTCTGGACGAGGGGCAATCCCGATTCGCCTCCAGCCGACCCGCCAGTCCGCGAACGCCCCTGCTCAGCCAGCGCCACGCATGCGGCGAGCACCACCGGCTCACCCCGCGAACGCCGGAGCGAGGCGATCGCCCGGCAGGCCTCGACCAGCGTGGCCCCGGTCGTGCTGACGTCGTCGACCAGCACCACGACGCGCAGCCCGTCGAGCGCTTCTGGGCCCACGCAGGGTCGCATGGCCTGGTGCAGGTTCCGCTTGCGGGCGGCTGCGGAGAGCCCGGTCTGTGCGGGCCTGTGCCGACGCACCAGCACTTTGCGGCACGGCAGCCCAGCGCCGCGCGCGACCGCCCGTGCCAGGCAGGTCGCGTGATCGATGCCCCGGCTCGCGCGACGCCAGAAGCTCATGGGTACTGGTACCACAACGGCGCGGCCAAACACGGCCTCGTCGGGCTCGCCGGCGTGCTGCGCAACCAGTCGAAGGCGTTCAGCTACCGCCGCACCGAGCGCCACACCCAGATGCTCGCCCACCGCGTGCCAGCGGTTGAACTTGAAGTCGTGCACCGCGTCCTTCAGGGCAAGGTCGTAGCGACCGAGGCGCACGAAGCCGTCCCACGCGACCTTCGAGTTGCGGCAGGATCCACACTTGCCAGCCGCAAACTCACCAGGCCCCACGCTGCGACCACAGCGCGGGCAATACGCATCCGGTGCATCCGCGACGAATCCAGATTCGTGCAGCGCTTCGAGCGGGCCAGGCAGATCGCTGAGCATCGCTCGCTCGACACTGACGAGCCCATATCGCAACGTGTTCAGTGCGCCCCCACGCACGCCGGCTACTCCGCATCGCCGGGATCGGGCCGATTGCTCGGACCCGCGGGCGGCTCGGGGCGATCGGGCCGGATAAGCCGCGGCGCCTGGCGTGGCGATGCGAACGCCTCGCCGAGCTTCGCACGCAAGAGCGTCGCGCGCGCCTCACGGCGCTGATCCTGCGTGAGTTCCTGGCCGATCGCCTTCTGGATGTGCGCCGGCTGCACGGCCACCAGCAACTGGTTCACGAGCGGAAGATCGAGGTTCGGCACGAGCTTGAGCGCAATGCCCAGGCGCAAGCGGCTGAGCAATTGCGTGGCCTCTTCCGTGCTGAGCAGGCGGGCGTGCAGCAGCACGCCAACGGCGCGCCACGTCTGGTCTTCGAGGCCACGACGCCCACCGCGCATCAGCCGATCGCGCGCGTTGTGCTCGTACGCGATGACCATGGGGATGATCTCGGACTCCATCTCTCGAAGCAGCACGGCCTCGCTCTTGCCGATGGTCGTCTGGTTGCTGATCTGGTAGAAGTCGCCGGTGGCCTCGCTGCCCTCGCCATACGAGCCGCGAACGGTGAGGCCCAGATCATCTGCGGCGCGCTTGACCTTCTCGATCTCGCGCGTGATCTTCAGCGCCGGCAGGTGCAGCATGACGCTCAATCGCACGCCGGTGCCGATGTTGGTCGGGCACGCCGTGAGGTAACCAAACCGCGGGCTGAACGCGTAGTCGATGCTCTGCTCGATCGCGTCGTCCGCGGCATCGACCTCCTGCATGGCGCCAGAGAGATCGAATCCGCCCCGGATCACCTGAAGACGGAGATGATCCTCCTCGTTGACCATGATCGAGAGGCGTCGTTCGGGCAGGCCGACGGCGACGGCCCGACCGTGCATGGGCTCGCCGGGCTTGCCCATTGCGTGCTGTCGGCTGATGAGTCGCTCTTCGACCAGCGAGACACGGTGGCCCGAGGTGGTCGAGGCAAGGTCAACCCACTCGAGCTGCGGGCTCAGCCGAGCGCCCAGGACGACCGGCTTGAGGCGCACCAGGATGGCTGTCCTCTCGCTCGCCGGCGCACGATTGGGGAAGCGAAAGCCCGCGATATTGCGCGCCATGCGCACACGCGAAGAGACCACCACGTCGCCCGCCCTGCCGGCAACCGCGAGCCAGCTTCCCGCGCCGCCCTGCCTGCCCTCGCCTTCCTTCATGCCAGCCCACCACCGGGCTGCTCGCTCTCTTCGGCCTCTAGCCGGCGGAGCTCGTCGCGCAAGGCCGCCGCCCGCTCGTACTGCTCCATGGCGATCGCTTCTTCGAGCTGCTTTCGCAGCAGCGCCACCCGCTCGGCCCGCTCCTTCGCACCGCCGAGCACGCGCTCGATGGCTTCCTGGTCACCCTCGCGCGCCGTTGCCAGCATGCGCCGGGGCGTTTTGCCGATGTGGTGGGTGCCGCCTTGGTGCGCTCGTTCGATAAGCGGGGCGAGCTTGTCCTCGAACGCGTCGTAGCAGCCCGAGCAGCCCAGCAAGCCGTGCTGGCGGAAGGCCGCGAACGAGAGCCCGCAATTGCCACACTTCAGGCCCGAGCCCTGCTGCTGAACGCTGAGGACCACCGACGAGCTGCCGGTGGTTATGGACACGCTCGCGTGACCGGTCAGGCCGACCTCGGCTGCGTGCCGCTCGCACAGCCGGCGCACCATCACCTGACCGTTGACGATCTGCGTCTCGTGGACGGTCGCTTCGGCATCGCACAGATCGCACTTCACGCTGAGTACCCCGGGCCGGCCAGTGACGGCGGGCTCAGTTGCATTCTACGGGCACGCGTGGGCGGGCTTGGAAGCACCGTGGGGATCGCCGCGGAAACACGCCCGCGGCGGGGCAAACCGGCTCAGCCGCCGGCCTGTTCCTTCTGCTGGCGGGTGTAGCCGTACTTGCGCTTCAGGGGCTTGACGACCAGGCCGCTCTTGATGGCCCGGGTGCTGGCCAGCACGCGCGTGGGCTTGCCGTCGATCACCGCGTGGACCTTCTGGAGGTTGGGACGGAAGGTGCGGCGGGTGATGCCGGTGGTCTTGAGGCCGAAGCCGCCCTTGGAGATCTTGGCGCCGCCGTAGGCCTTGGACTTACCAAAGCGGGTCTTGCGTCCGGTAAAGTGGCATTCGTAGGGCATCGTCCAGTCCTCGGTCTCGATCCACGGGTACGACCGGGCTGCTGGGCCCGGCGGGTCGAGATGGTAGGCCCCTAGGTTGCCCCGAGGGAAGCCGAAACGACCCGTCAGCCCCGCGCCAGGTTCTCGCGCGAGAGCATGAGGCTCAGCGTCTGGGCGACCAGATCAATGTCGCGCTCGGTCAAGCCGCCATGGAACGGCAGGGCGATGGTCCGGTCCGACACGCTCTCGGCAATCGGGAAGGCCCCGCGCTCGTAGCCGAAGCGGCGGACATACTCGGGCATCAGGTGGATGCTGGGGAAGTAGGGCGCGCAGCCCACATCATGGTTGCGAAGGCCCTCGATGATGCGGTCGCGCTCTTCGGCGGTGTAGCCGCGCTCGAGCCGGACCGTGAACACGAACCAGCTCATGCTGGTGCCGCTCTCGATCGTGGGCAGGATGATGCCCGGGATACCCAACAGGCGGTCCAGATACTCGCTGGCGACGCGGCGGCGGGCCTCGATGATCTCGTCGAGCCGGCGCATCTGCGCCACGCCGAGGGCGCACGCGATCTCGCTCAGACGGTAGTTGTATCCCAGACGTTCGTGGCTCAGCCAGAGCCCCAGCCCGCTGCTGCCCTCTTGCGCAAGTTCGGAGGGCATCGACCGGCCCTGGTTGCGCAGGCTGCGGCACAGGTCGGCGAGATTGTGATCGTCGGTGACGATCATGCCGCCCTCGCCGGTGGTGATCTGCTTGTTGGGGTAGAAGCCAAACACGCCCACCCTGCCAAAGCTGCCGCACTTGCGGCCCTTGTATGTGGTGCCTAGCGCCTCGCAGCAGTCCTCGATGAGGTGGATCTCGTTCCTGTTCGCGATGGACGCGTAGCGATCCATGTGCGTGGGGTTGCCCAACGCCTCGACGGCGAGGATGGCCTTGGTGCGCGGGCCAATGGCCTTCTCGACCTTGTCGGGGTCCATATTCAGGCTGCGCGGGCAGATGTCCACGAACTTGGGCGTCGCGCCGACATAGAGGATGGCGTTGGCGCTGGCAACGAAGCTGAACGGCGTGGTGATGACCTCGTCGCCCGGCCCGATGCCCAGGGCCAGCAACGCCAGGTGCAGCCCGCTCGTGCCGCTGTTGACCGCGACGCCGTGGTCGCAGCCGGCGGCCTCGCTCACGTGCGCCTCGAACGCCTCTTGCATGGGCCCGATACTCAGCCGGCCCGATCGGAGCACGCGGACGACCGCGTCGATCTCCAGGTCGGTGATGTCCGGCCCGCTCAGGGCGATCTCGGTGCCGGTGGTCGGACGGCGTGAAGGCCTTGGGTGGTCGCTCGAATGCACGTGGGCTCCCGTATCGCTCGGTGACGGCCCCGACGGGCCGCGTGCGCCGGGGAGTTTATCGCCCCGAGCGACGGATCCGCCGAGCCAGCGTGTCAGCGAGCTGCCCCACGGTCTGCCCGTCGGCCTCGCACCCCACCGCCACCCGCTCTTCATCGGCGATCTGACGCTCGATGCGCCTGACGGCGGTGATGATCGAGGAGTGGTTGGGCCGGCCCATCGCCGTTGCGATCTCGGGATAGCTCGCGGTGGTGAGCTGGCGAGAGATGATCGCTACCAGCGCCCGTGCCAGCACCACCCGGCGGTGGCGACCGCGGCCGGAGAACTCGGCGCTGCCCACGCCCATGAAGCGGCACACCGAGTCGATGACCACATCGACGCGCACGGGGCCGGCCTGGGGGGCGAGCTGGGCGCGCACGCCCAGGGCCTGGTGCACGGTCGACATCGTCACGCTGGCGCCCGCGGGCTTGTCGCCCTCGCGGCCCAGCAGGTTGTGGAACGCGTCGACGCGGGCCATGGCGCCCTCGATATCTCGGAACGAGCCCGCCGGCCCCTCGCCGGTTTCCTCGGCCGCAGCCATGGCAATAGCAGACACGACATCGTCCGCGAGCGAGAGTCCGCGCTGGCGGGCCAGCTTGCGGACCATGGCCTCTCGGAGCTGCTGGTCGGGCTCGCCCAGCTCGATGGTCAGGCCCGAGAGCAGGCGGCTGATGAGCTGCTTGCCAAGCCCCTCGACCTGCCGCGGGTGCTCATCGCTCGCCAGCGCGAGGCGGCAGCCACCCTGGAGGATCTGGTCGAGCGTGTGCAGAAGCTCAGCCTTCGTGGCGTCCTTGGTCGCCAGGAAGTGCACGTCGTCAAGGCACAACAGCTCGACCCCGCGGTACTTGTCGCGGAATGCCTCGGTGCCGCCCGTGCGAAGCGCCGCGAGGAAGCCGTTGGTGAAGTGCTCGGCCGTGACGTACTTGGCCTTGCCGCCCGAACCCCGCAGGCTGTTGTAGCGGAACGCCATGCCGCGGAGCAGGTGGGTCTTGCCCAGGCCGCAGCCGCCGTGGAGCACGAGCAGGTTGCCGGCCCGAGGCGTCGAGCCCGGATCACTGATCGAGAGCGCGGCCATGTGGGCGAGCTCGTTGCTCTGCCCGACGACGAAGTCTTCCAATCGCACGAAGCGGTCGGACTGCGGCTTGGCGGCGTGCGAGGGGTGGGCCTTGAGCCGCTGGGCCTCGCTCTTCGGGCGCGCGACCTTGGTGGCCTTGGGCGGACGAGCCGCAGGGAAGGCCGAGGGCCGATCGACGAAACGGACCGACCCGCCGCCGGCAATCTCGACCAGGTGCTGGCGGAAGCGGTTCTCGACGATCGGCACCAGGAAGCGCGACGCGACCACGACCTCGAGGCCGTCTTCGGTGCGCTCGAGCTTTGCCTGGCCCTGGAAGTAGCGCTCGAAGGTCAGCGAGCCGACCTTGGCTGCCAGTAGCCGCTCCAGATTCTGCTCGCGCTGGGAATCGCCCGCCGCTTCTTGCGCCGCCTCGGCCTCGAGCGACGCGGCGTCGGCGTTGCGGCCCGGGTGCACGCGGCGGGTGCGCAGACGCTCACCGGCCGCGTCTCGGCCGGGCGTGCGTGTGAGCACTCGCTCCTTCAATGGGCCCTGCGAGCCCGCGATCTCAGGGGTGGGTGTGCCGGCGGTGGCCTTCGTTGCTTTGCCCGCGTGCACGCGGACGTCCGCGTTGCCGTCTTGTTTGGCGTGTGGAGCGCGAACGACTTCATCCCTGCTGATCGCTGCCATAGCGAATCCTTCTGGCCGTACATGGCCGCACGAACACCCCACCACGGCCGTGCGGCCGAAGTGCCTGATCGTCCTGCAGAGTCCGTTCTTCCTTCGCCCTTGGGCAGCCAACCCCGCGCACTCCCCGCGTTCGGTAGCCGCCGCGTCCGACGGTTGCTGGTTGCCAGCGATTCGTGCAACGATCCCCCGCCAGAAAGGCCTGGTGGTCGTGCTGGCTGGCACATGGACGCGACTGCTTTGGTCGACTACCCCCGACGTGGCGCGATTCCTTCGACGCCACACGAATGTATCCGAGATCACGTCGCTTCGCTACTCGTTTTCTGGGCGCGCGGGCAAACCGGGAGAACAAACACGCGACAGTTCAAGGGTTTAAGCCTTAAAGATTTCTTTATGCACAGGCGCATCGCAAGTTGTCAACAAGGCCTGTGGACAAGCGGTGGAGTTGCGACACGATCACGTGCGCAAGCGCTTGCCGACCAACGCGCTACGACTCGATCGCGTCGGTGGACAACGCCGCATCGAGCCCATGCACGCACGCGATGCGTCTGTCGAAAGACATGAATCCCACGCGTTCGTAGAGGCGCACGGCCGGCTTGTTCGCGGTATCGACGGCGCACGTGAGCGACCAGCGACCCGAGCGCGGGGCGCGCTTGATGCGCGTGGCGATCTGCTCGACGGCGTTCTCGAGCAGTACTTCCCCGAGGCCGAAACCCCGAAGGGAAGGACCCAGACCGATGTAGACCAGCTCGTAGCAACGTTGCTCGGGCAGGCACGCGAGCAGCACGGCGCCCGCGGGGCGCCCCTCGTGCGAGATGACCGCCCACATGGCGAGCTCGGGCCGGCCGATGGCCGCGTGCGAAGCCAGGATGTCGCTGGTGCGCCGCATGCCGCAGAGCGCGGGACAGTCGAGCGTGTCCGTATAGCTGTCGTTGAGAGCCGCGACGAGATCCGCGTGTCGCGGCGAGCCGGGCTCGGGGATCGAGATGTGCTCGACCTCGACACCGTCGGGCAATTGCCGCTGTGGCTTGCGGCCGCGGAGCACGCCGGGCTTGGGTGCGTCCTGCGGGCCGATGGGACGCCGCATGTACGCAAGATTACCCACGATCTGCCAGCCCGAGCTCGTCAGGGCATCGACGGCCCAGCGCTCGTTGGCGGCCGGTAGTGACTGGGCGATATCGAACGGCCGGCCGGGCAGTTCCGCCAGGTGACGAGTGAGGGCTTGGGAACACTTGGCCCGCTCTTCGGCTCGCGGCTGGTCGGCCTTGGGCCGGCTCAGGAAGATCAGGGCGCTCCGGCCCGGCGCGGGGACGGCGATGGCCAGTTCGCGGACAGCGTGGACGTCTGGATCGATGGTGGCGAACGCGTGGGCGAAGGAGATGCCTGAGTCCGGGCCGGCATCGATCAGCCGTTGGGCCGCCTGGCGGGCCATGGGCCCGGTGGCGTCGATCAGCCGTTCGGCGGCTTGCAGGTAAAACTCGCTCGGCAGCGGGATCGGCCGATGCTCGGGCCCTGCAGGCTCGGGCTGGATGGAGAAACCGCTCGCGTCCATGCTCGTATCCGTTGGCGGCCGGCCCTCGTGGCTGTGCTCGCGGGCTCAAAAACCGACCGCCGTCGCCGACGCGGCGGGGGAAACGAATATAGACTCCCCGGGCGTAGGGTCGGTCGAGGGCCTTCCCGCCCCGGAACCTGACCGCCTTGTGCCGCGTCGTCCCGCCTCAGACCGTGTGCGGGCCGCATTCTGGCCGCCGAATCGCCTCGGAGAACTCCATGGCCTTGCTGAATCTCCCTGCTCGCGTCCTCATCCTGATCGCGGCGACCTTCGGGCTGACGGCTGCCTCGGTCGCCCTTCCGCCCGAGCCCAACCCCATCCCGGTGCGTTGGCAGCTCGATCTGGACGTGGGCCCGCTTCGGGTCGCCAGCGTCGAGACACCCGGCCAGGGCCCGATGCTGTACTACTACCTGACCTATACGGTGACAAACAACACCGACCAGGACATCCTGCTGGCCCCGAGCTTCGAGCTGGCCACGGAGACCGGCACCAACGTTGTTGCGGGCCAGGGCGTGCCCGCCGCGGTGACCCGCGAGATCCTGGGCAGGCTGAACAACCCACTACTGAACGACCAGGTGGGCATGATCGGCGTACTGCGTCGCGGTGAGGCCTACGCCCGCGATGGGCTGGTCGTCTGGCCCGTGCGAGACAACGAGGCCGACAAGGCCCGGGTGTACATGGCGGGCTTCAGCGGCGAGACCACCCGCATCGCGGTCATCGATCGCGAGAGCGGCGACCAGCGAGACGTGGTGCTCCGCAAGACGCTGATGGCCGTCCATGAGATCCCCGGCCACGTCGATGGCCGCGGCAACGCCCCGATCGAGCGGGTTGAGAACCGCTGGATCATGCGATAAAGCCTCGCTATCATCTCGACCCGGTCCGCAAGAGGGCCGGATCAGCTTCAGGAGTACCCCGCCATGGCGCATAAAAAGGGCCAGGGATCGTCAAAGAACGGTCGCGACTCGAACCCTCAGTACCGGGGCATCAAGCTCTACGGCGGTGAGTTCGCCAAGCCCGGCAACGTGCTCGTGCGCCAGTGCGGCACGAAGTTCCAGCCCGGCTTCGGCGTGCAGCGCGGCAAGGACGACACGCTGTTCAGCGTGAGCACCGGCAAGGTCGTCTTCCAGGGCCGCCGCGTGCACATCGACCCGGTCGAAGAGGACGCACCCCGTCCCCGTTGGCTGACGCAGTACCGTGCGGCTCAGGCTGCAAGCCAGAACTGACCGGCACGAACACGGTTTTGACGAAGGGCGTCCGGATGGACGCTTTTTCTTTTGCTCGGTTCGCGCACGAAAAAGCCCGGGTGCTTTCCCGGGCTGCGAATCGTGCTTTCGAGATGATCAACGCTTGGCAGCGGGCTCCATGGCCTTGCGCGCTTCGTCGCTCAGGTAGAGGATGGCGCCCGACTGGGGATCGACCGTGACGCGTCCGTGGCTCAGCAGAGCGCTGACAGTCTCGATCGGGACGGCCAGCATGCTGGTGCCACAGACGAACTCGTGCCGCTTGACATCGACAACCTCGACCGGAGCCATGGCCTCGTCGCCCAGCTGGCCGCGCACGCGGAGGTAGTGGGTCAGCGTGTGCTCGGGCACCTCTGAAATGATCGACTCGCGTTCTTTCTTCAGTTCCTCGAGGCGATCGGCGATTTCTTCGCTGCGCTCGTCGCGCTGCTTTTTGGCCACGGTGCGAACGCCTTGGCGCTCGTCCCGAGCCTTGCCGAGTTCGGCGAGTTCGTTGGTGAGCGTCTCGACCCGGGTGATGAGTTCCAGGGCAATGGACTCTTGCTCTTCCTGCTGGGTCTTGAACGTGGCGATCTCTGCGAGGTAGGCCTGGTACTCCTTGTTGGAGCCGGCCGAGTTCATCTTCTCGCGGAGCTCGTTGATGTGGCCTTCGAGGCGCTTGGCTTCGCCCTCGGCGTTGGCGGCGGCGGCCTTCGTCTTGCGGAGCTCTGCCTGGCCGGCCTTGTGCTGATCCTCGATGGAGGCGAGCTGCCGTTCCTGCTCGGTCAAGAATCGCTCGGCGGCGCGGAGCCTGCCCTGCAATCCGTCGATGCTGTTATCGACCCTGAAAACCTTGAGCAACCGATCGGTTTCGGTCATCGTCATGTACGCTGAGCTCCACTGGTCCTACTTCTTCCAGAGAGTGTAGCGGGCCGGGCGCAGGTGTGTAGCGCTCGGGGCATGGGGCCAGCTCGGCGCCGGGTCATTGGCAAAACCCGAACGGGTGCTGTCGCACTGCCGACGGACCGTCAACGCACGAGGTGGAGTGGGTCAGGCCCAGATCGCGAGCGTCCAATATGCGAGCGGCGCAACGAGGATCGGGGAATCGATGACGTCGAGAACGCCGCCGAAGCCGGGTAGCAGGCTGCTGGAATCCTTGATTCCCGCGTCGCGCTTCATCATGGATGCCATCAGATCTCCCAGTTGGCCGGCCAGCCCGATGCACGCGCCGCTTGCGGCGCCACCAATGGCAGAGTACAGCACCGAGCCGCCCGGGTTGAAGCCGCTCTGGGTCGTCAGCAAGGCAAGCCCCGCGCCGCCGACCATGGCCGAACCGATGACGCCGCCAACAAGGCCCTCCCAGGTCTTGCCCGGGCTGAGCCAGAGGATGAGCTTGTGCTTGCCGATGGCCTTTCCCGTGAAGTAGGCGAAGATGTCGCAGCTCTTAACCGTCGCGAGCACCCACAGCAGCACCCACACGCTGTGCTCGAGCCGGATGCGGAGCAGGAAGCCAAACGTCAGCCCGAGGTACACGAACGCGAAGAGCACGGCCCCGATGCTGAGCATCGCGCCCTGGCTGTTCATCGTGCGGGCGTGATGGAGGATTCCGATGAGCACGACGGCGGCGGTTGCCGAGGCAAGGCCGGCCGCTCCGTCTCCCCCGGCAAGGGTGGCGAACAGCGGCGTCGAGACCAGTAGCCCGAGCGTCGCCACGAATGCCAGCGTGAGCCTCGAGGCGTGCACGCCCTTGGCCTTGAGCATGATGGCAAGCTCACGACCGCCGAGCGCGGCGATGATGAGCATGATCGGCATGACGATAACGCCAGGCGGAGCGGTGCCGTCCAAGCCCAGCGGCGGAAAGTCGATCGGCCAGGAGACGCCCTCGAGGAACTGGTCGAGCAGCAACCCGGCGAGGAGCAGGGCGATCAGGATGGGCCCGAAGATGAGCCTCGTACGCATCGGAGCCAGTGTAGTGGGTTGGCCCGTCTGGCGTCGCTAGCAGCCTGCCTGGAAGGCATTCTGATAGGCAAGAAAGTCGAAGATGGTGAGGGAGCCATCGCCATCGAAGTCTGCCAACGGAGAGCCCAAGTCATAAAGCACGCCGAAGGCCAGGAAGTCGAACAGGGTGAGCACGCCGTCGCCGTCCAGGTCGGCGGGGCAAGGGACGCACTCGTTGAAGAAGATCGACAGGTTGTTGTTGCCGCGGTTGGCGGCGATCAGGTCGGGGCGGTCGTCGCCATTGAGGTCGGCGGTAGCGATCCATCGAGGTGCTTGACCGACTTTGATCGACTCAGTTGACGCGAACCGGCGATCACCGAGATTTATCAGAACGCCCATCTCATCTGAAGCAGTGTTGACCGCGGCCACGTCGACTAGCCCGTCACCGTTGAAGTCTGCCGTGGCAACGCACCACGGATCCACCCCACCGCTTGAGAAGGCAATGGGATCGGTGAATGTGCCATCGCCTCTACCAAAGACCATCGAGACCACCTCGTCACCGTAGCCGGGGATCGCAAGATCGATCGCACCATCGTTGTCCAAATCGGCCACGCTGAGCCGATGGGGGCCGTCGCCTGCCGGCCAGCGCGTCCGAGGGGCAAATCCACCTGCCCCATCTCCGAGCAGGATCGAGACTTCATCGTCCTCACGGCTCGTCACGGCGATGTCGGCAACACCATCGCCATTGAAGTCCGCGCTCGCTAAACCCTCCGGGCGATCACCCACCGGATAGCTGCCGCCTGATTTGTATTCGCCCTCGCTGTCGGCAAGCAGCACCGTGACCGAGTCGCTGGCTCGATTCGCGGAGACAAGATCGATCAAGCCATCGCGGTTGGCGTCGAGGGCCACCAGAAGGTTGGGCTCAAATCCAACGCTGTAGCGTCGTTCGGGTCTGAAGGTCCCATCTCCGTTGCCGAGGGTCACCGAGACGTTTCCGCTGATGATGTTGGCGTTGGCGAGGTCGACGAAACCATCGCCATCGAGATCGGTGGCGACGAGCCCGGCCGCAAAGTTGCCGGCGGGCAGGGTGATCCGCGGCGCAAACTCGCCCGGCGCGGTGGCGATGAGGACGGAGAGGTTGTCGCTGAATGCGTTGCTGCTGGCGAGGTCCATCAGCCCGTCGCCGTTGAAGTCGGCGGCGACGATGGCATTGGGGCCGCCACCTACCGCTACACGCTCTTCCATCGGGAAGGCACTGGGCACCGGGCAGCTTTGAGCAAAGGACCACGATGGAAATCCCGCAAGTGCGAGCAGTGCGGCAGTGGCATTGGCGTTTGGCTTCACCTCTCGCTCCAATCAGGGCCGAGTGTACTGGAAAAGTCCGCGAGGTGCAAGCGAGAGTCTTGTGTAGGAGCACCCTGCCAGAACGGGAACGAGGCGGTTTTGGCATCCATCGTTTGAGCGTCTGGCCTTGGGCGAATTTGGTCCCAACAATGTCCCTCTGGTGGCGAGCGAATCGCCATCGTGCGAGATGACCCGCCGATCGGGGGTGTAGCTCAGTTGGTAGAGCATCGGACTTTTAATCCGCAGGTCCAGGGTTCGAGTCCCTGCGCCCCTACTTCCTTCCTCGAATCCGATCTCGGCGAACGAACGCTCGGAGCACGACCATGGTGACGACCGCGACGCGCCGGAGGCCGGTGTGCCTGCACGCGGCGTGGTGTGCCGGGCGGCTGTGGCTGTGGGCCGAGGCGGCGCCGGCGCGACAGGACGGATCGGCCTCGTGGATCGCGAGCGCCGAGCTGATGCAGCGCGTCGTCGATGCACTTGATCCGAGAGTTGCGTCGCACGCGCAGGCCGGCGAGATCGAGCTGCGGTTACCGCACGGCGGACGCGCTCCCAGCCCCGCGATGTCGCGGGCGGCGGGCGTTGTCGAGCGGCCCGAAGGCGAGGCAAGCTTCGAGTCGTTCAAGGCCGCAGGATTCAGCGTGGCACCCGAGCACGTGGCGCTCGTGCTCGACGCGGTGAACGACCTTTCGAGTGAATCGTCCGAGCGTTCGCTGGGTGAGGGGCGATTCGCACTGGATGAGACGAAGTCGGACGGACCCGTGGCGGTGCTGGTCGCGTCGACGCTGCGGCACTTCATCGTGTCGCTGAGCCTCGTGCGGCAGCTGGTCATCCAGCAGCGGTTTGTGCCGAGCCTGCGCCAGCACCCCGACGGGCGCTTGCTCGGCAGTTGGCAGCCTTGGCTCGCCGACGAGCACACCGCGCGCGTGACGAGCGACCTGCTCCGCGCGATGCCGCTCGCCAGTAGCGCGGGCGTGGACGACCTGGATCATGATCCTTGGCTGGTGCTTAGCGACTTCCTGACCCTGGTGCTCGACGCGCAGGCCCGCGCGGCGTTCGATCGCGAGAAGCTGGCCGAGGCCGTCGAGGACAAGGACCATGACACGCACGTGGCGTGGCTTCGCGGCCTGCTCGACGGTGATGTCGAGTCGGGCATCAAGCCCGGCGAGCGCACCGACGCGGCCCGGGGCGTGCGGCGCTGGCTGGCGCGCCTCGAAGAGCGTGGCGCGAGCGCACTTTGGAGACTGTGCCTGAAGCTGCACGAGCCGGTCAATACCGAGGAGCTACCCGATCTGCAGCCGCCGCCGGGTGATACGCGGTGGGCGCTGACGTTCCACTTGCGGGCGGTGGGCACCGAGAACGTCGAGGTCGACGCCGACGAGGTGTGGAGCCTGACGGGCCGGGGCGTGACGGTCGAGGGCCGCCAGCTCGACGATCCGCAGCAGCTCCTGCTCAGCGAGCTTGGCCGCGCTTCTCGCTTGTACGACAAGCTGGAGGGTGCGCTCCGCCAGAGCGAGCCGACGCAGCTCGAGCTGAACACCAAGCAGGCGTACCAGTTTTTGCGCGACACGGCGCCGGTGCTGGGCGAGCAGGGCATCACCGTGGTCGCGCCGCCTTGGTGGGACTCGCCGAGCATTCGGGTCGGAGCGACGCTCCGTCTCGATAGTGATCCGCTGGAGAGCCTGCAGGGCGATGCCGAGGGCTGGGGCGCGGTTCCGGAGGGTGAAGAAGTACCCTCGGGCTCGCCGCACGCGCACAAGAGCCAGCTCGGCTTGCAGACGCTGGTGCGCTATTCGTGGGAGATCTCGCTGGGCGGCTTGAAGCTGACGCTCGCCGAGTTCGAGAAGCTGGCCAAGGACGGGTCGGCCCCGCTCGTGCGCGTGGGCGGGCAGTGGGCCGAGGTGCGCGCCGAGGACGTCAAGGCGGCCGCGCGATTCATACGCGAGCATCCCGGCGGCGAGATGACCGTGCTCGAGGCCATCCGCATGGCCCACGGCTCGATGGACGAAGAGGGCGCGGCGCTCCCGATCGTGGGCATCGAGACCAGCGGCTGGCTTGGTGCGGTGTTCGGCTCAAGCGACCAGAGCCAGAGCCTGCCCGAGGTCGAGGCCCCACCGACGTTCCACGGCGAGCTGCGGCCGTACCAGCTCCGCGGCGTCGCGTGGATGAGTTTCCTCGAGCGATTCGGCTTCGGCGCCTGCCTGGCCGACGACATGGGCCTAGGCAAGACGATCCAGGTGCTGGCGCTGCTGGCGCGCGAGCGCTACCTGCACGCCCAGGGCCCGTACGCGGAGGCGCCCGTGCCGCCGACGCTGGCGATCGTGCCGATGAGTGTGCTGGGCAACTGGGAGCACGAGGCGCGCAAGTTCTGCCCCACGCTCAAGGTCATGGTGCACCACGGCGCCGAGCGATTGCAGGACGACGCGTTCATCGCCAAGGCCGGCGACACCGACGTGGTGCTGACAACCTACGCTCTGGCCCACCGCGACCACGACCTGCTGACGCGCATGCCGTGGCGGCGCATCGTGCTCGACGAGGCGCAGAACATCAAGAATCCCGCGGCCAAGCAGGCCCAGAGTGTGCGGCAACTGCAGGCCGACCACCGCCTGACGCTCACCGGTACGCCCGTCGAGAACCGGCTCAGCGAGCTCTGGTCGATCATCGACTTCTGTAATCCTGGCTATCTTGGCACGATCGGCAACTTCCGCCGGCGGTTCAGTCTGCCCATCGAGCGGTACAGCGACAAGGGCCGGCGCGAGCAGCTCCGGCGATTGGTTCGGCCGTTCATCCTCCGTCGCCTCAAGACCGACGAGGGCGTCGCGGGCGACCTGCCCGAGAAGGTCGAGAGTCGCGAGTACTGCCACCTGACGAGCGAGCAGGCGGCGCTGTACGAAGCGACCGTCAACACAATGCTGCGCGACATCGATCGGGTGGAGGGCATGCACCGCCGAGGCATGGTGCTTTCGACGCTCATCCGCCTCAAGCAGATCTGCAATCACCCGGCTCAGCTCTTGAAGGACCACGACTTCAGCCAGCCCGGAGCGCCAGACGCGACACGCAGTGGCAAGTGCGTGCGGCTTGTCGAGATGCTGCACGAAGTGCTCGCGTCGAACGAGCAGGCGCTGCTCTTCACCCAATTCCGCCAGATGGGACGCCTGCTGGTGTCGCTGCTGCAGCAGGAGTTGGGCCGGCCCGTGCTATTCCTGCACGGCGGGACAACGCAGAAACAGCGCCAGGAGCTGATCAACAAGTTCCAGAAGGCCGACGGCACGGCCCCGCTGCTGATCCTGAGCCTCAAGGCGGGCGGCGTGGGCCTGAACCTCACCGCCGCGACGCACGTGTTCCACTTCGATCGCTGGTGGAACCCGGCGGTGGAGAACCAGGCGACCGACCGCGCGTACCGCATCGGCCAGACGCGGCGCGTGCAGGTGCACAAGTTCGTCGTGCGCGGCACGCTGGAGGAACGCATCGACGCGATGATCGAGCAAAAGACCGAGCTTGCCGAGCAGATCGTGGGCGCCGGAGAGCGCTGGCTGACCGAGCTTGACACCGGGCAACTGCGCGACCTGCTGACGCTCCGCGGCGACGCCGTCGGCGATGACGAGGCGGCATGATGGCCGAGAAGCCCCCAAAGGACGACGACGCCAAGGCGACGCCCACGCCCGCTACGTCCGCCACGCCCCCCGCCCCCGACACCACCGAGAAGGCCGTGCAGGAGCTGCGCGACAGCCTGACCAAGCCCAACGCGCCGCTGCGCCCGCATCCGAGGCCCTTGCCGACCAAGCCGCGGCGCGTTTCGGGCGGGATTCGG
This sequence comes from Phycisphaerales bacterium, assembly GCA_965227775.1. GTDB lineage: Bacteria > Planctomycetota > Phycisphaerae > Phycisphaerales > UBA1924 > JAHCJI01. The sequence continues at coordinate 1,671,652 of OZ245777.1, read as the reverse complement.
CTGAAGCGCAAGGAGGGCGAGGAGCCCGCCAGCGTGCCAGAGCGCCGGCTCATGCGTTTGCTGGAGCTGAGCGCCGGGCCAAATGCCATCGAGGAGGGCACCGAGTATGCCCGGCTCGGCCAGACGCGCACGATTGCGGTGGAACCCGGACTCGTGCGCGCGTCGGTGCAGGGCCGGCGCACGCGCGCGTACGAACTGCAGCTGCACGTCGACGCGTTTACCCCGCAGCAGTGGGACCAGGTCGCCGACCAGCTCAACGAGCAGCCGCACATCGCCGCCGAGGTGCTGGGCGGGCGCCTGCCGCAGGACATCGAGGAGGTCTTCCGCCCGCTGGGGCTGAGCCTGCTGCCCGAATCGCCCGACGCGGTGAGGATCACGACGACCTGTCCCGACACGCCGCAGGGCATGGCCGAGGGCGGGGGCTGGGCGAAGCACGCGTGTTGCGTCATCTTGCTGCTGGCCGAGCGGATCGCGGCCGATCCTTCGGTGGCCTTCAAGCTCCGCGGATTGCCGGATGGCGAACTAGCCGAGCGGATGAGCCATCGCCGATTGCTCAGCGCGGGCGGCGCGAACCCCAAGCCAATCTACCAGCCCCGGGTCGAGGGCGCCAGCGACGCGGCCATCCCCGAGGGCGAGGCGCTGCTCGAGCGATTCTGGGAGAGCCAGTCCGACTTGGATGCGCTCGACCTTGCACTCGAACCCCCGCCCGTGCCCACGCCGATGTTGCGCCGCCTGGGTCCGAGCCCCTTCGAGGACGCGAAGTTCCCGCTGGTTGGGTTGCTCGCGACATGCTACGAGGTGGCGCGCGAGCGGCTGCTCAAGGAGGAGACCGGCGAGGTTGAGCCTGAGCCCACCGAGGACGAGAAGCCCGCGGACGAAGCGCCCACCGAGGAGCCCTCGCGCCGGCCCAAGACCGCCGAGGAGCGCGCGGCGGCGATCCGGGCGAAGATGATGGGCAAGGCGAAGGGGCGGAAGTAGCGGCTGCCTTGCTCGGGCCTCTAACTTGCTCCGGTCACGCGCGTCTTGTCTTGGAACCGCTTTGCATCGCGGCTGGATTTCGGCGCCAATGGTGAGGAAAGTACTTCAGGACAAGCCATCGGGCGAGGCAGGTGGGCATGCGTTCGGGCTTCTGGACGGCGGCGATCTTCGCGGCCGGGCCGACTGTGGGAGGGCGACATGGACGCAGAGACAATCTGGCTGCGCGATCGTGTGGTCGAGTTCTTGGGTATTCTCCAAGACTGTCTTCGCGAGACCAAATACACACAAGACCGCGTCGCTTACACCCAGGACGTCGTGTCTGCGGCCTCCTGGATCGTCGACCTCCACCGAGGGAGATCGGCAGACTCGCTCAAGACCGAGATCCTGGCACCCGAAACTGACAAGACGTTTGGCGACTACTACCGCCAGGGTGAGTGGGGCAAGCGGTCATCGGACGGACTCCAAGCGCTCCGCGAGGACGTGATTTCTCGGAACGCATAGTGGTTCGCTCTCGCCGGGCAACCCTCGATTCAAACGGTGTCCCTGGGCGATCATCGCGATGACGATGATCTTGCGCCAGATCAGCGACCCACGCTTGTGCCAGCCAGGTCGTCTGCTGTGAAATCCGCGAGCGTTAACGCCCCGAGCACCACGCGACGATCGTCCTGAACCGGCCCCACCCCCACCACTCTCATTCCCGCATTGATCGCCGCCTCCACGCCGGCAGGGGCGTCTTCTACAACACAGCATTTTGCTGGAGCAACCCCCAGCTTTTCAGCCGCGAGCAGGAAGCACTGCGGATCGGGCTTGGCCTTGGGCGCGTCAAGGCCGTCGATGATGGCGTCGAGCGCGCTTGTGAGCTCAATGCGATCGAGCACCGCCCTGGCGTTGCGGCTGGCCGAGGCGGCGGCGAGCTTGAGGCCGGTGTTCCTGAGCTCTCCGAGCAACTCGCGAACGCCGGGGAGTGCGTCGCCAGGGGTCATGGCATTGACAGCTTGGAGAAACGCACTGTTCTTGCGATCCATGAGCGTCGCGCGCTGCTCGGGTGTATAGCGGTCGAAGGCATCGCCGAGGACCAACTCGAGCGACCGCTCTCGGCTGACACCACGCAGCCTGTCGGACAGATCATCTGGGAAGGGCAGGCGCTCTTGCTCGGCCAGCGCTCGCCAGGACTGTTCGTGCAGGGTGTCCGTTTGCACGAGGACGCCGTCGACATCAAAGATGACGGCCCTCGTCGTCACTCCTTGTCGACCATGCCACGGAGCTCGCGGAGCAGGTCGAAGGCGTCCAGCGGCGTGAGCTGCTCGATCTTGACCTCACTCAGGCGATCGACGGCCGGATGGGGTTCGTTCTTGGCGAACAAGGGCAGTTGTGGAGGTTGGGGTTCGCTCATGCGCTTGGTTGGCGCAGGGGCACCGTCTTCGCGAACTGAGAGTGATGCCAACACATCGGCGGCGCGTTTGACGACCTCGGGCGGGATGCCCGCGAGCCGCGCGACCTGGACGCCGTAGCTGCGATCGGCCCGGCCGGGCTCGACGTGGTGCAGGAACACGACCTCGTCGCCGACCTCGCGCACGCGCACCGCGAGGTTGCGGACCTGGCCGGCGCGCTCTTCTTCGAGCGTCGTGAGCTCGTGGTAGTGCGTGGCAAAGAGCGTGCGCGGGCCGGGGCGCTTGGCGTCGCCCGCCAGCCGCTCGGCGATCGCTCGGGCGAGGCTGAGGCCATCGAGCGTGCTCGTGCCGCGGCCGATCTCGTCGAGCACGACCATCGAACGCTCGGTGGCGTTGTTGAGGATGGCGGCGGTCTCGGCCATCTCCACCATGAACGTGCTTTGCCCATCGTGCAGCGCGTCGTCGGCGCCCACGCGAGTAAAGACGCGATCGGTCAGGCCGATGCGTGCGGACTCGGCCGGAACGAACGAGCCGGCGTGCGCGAGCACGACCAGCAGCGCGGCCGTGCGGATGTAGGTGCTCTTGCCGGCCATATTGGGGCCGGTGATGATCGCCAGCCGCGCATACTCGTTGAGGGCGACGTCGTTGGGAACCAGTCTGTCCGCAAGCGTTCGCTCCAGCACGGGATGGCGGGCGGCGTCGAGTTCGAGGTTGGCCTCTTCGACCATCTCAGGGCGGACCCAGCTGCGTCTTCGCGCAATCGCGGCGAAGCAGGAGAGTGAGTCGAGAGCGCCGATGGCCTCGGCCGCGCTGGCGATGGCGTCGAGCTGGTCGCGGGCCTTGAGGCACAACTGGTCGAAGATGGCCTTCTCACGCTCGAGCGCTCTCGCCTCGGCGGTCTGCACGCGGTGCTCGAAGTGGCGCAGCTCGTCGTTCACGTAGCGCTCGGCGTTCTTGAGCGTCTGCTTGCGGCTGAGGCCGGCGGAGATGAGCGCATCGCCGTGCTCCTTAGCCTGGGCGGCGGAGAGCTCGATGTAGTAGCCAAAGACCTTGTTGAAGCCCACGCGGATGGCGGGGATGTTCAGATCATCGGCCAGCCGCTGCTGGAAGTTTGCAAGCCACTGGCCGGCGTCGTGTTGCAGGCTGCGTGCTTCGTCGAGCTCCGGATCGATGCCGTCGTTGATGAGCCCGCCGTCGGTGAGACGCGCGGGCGGGCGATCGCTGCAGGTCGCGGTGATGTCCTCGGAAAGCGGCGCGAGAAAGTCGAGCAGTTCGTGCAACGCGCCTGCGCGGTTGGCGAGGGCCGGGGTGTTCTTGCAGGCTTCGACGAGCGCCGGGATCGCGGCGAGGGACCGGCCGAGCCCGACGAGGTCACGCGGCGCAGCCCGACCCAGCGCCAGCCTCGCCGCGATGCGCGCGATGTCCTGGATGGGCTCGAGGGTCTCGGACAGCTCGCCGGCTTGCTTCGGGTCTTCGACCAGGGCCGCGACGGCGGCGTGGCGCTGGGCGATCTCTTCGAGCTTCGCCGCGGGCTCGCGCAGCCATTGGGCGACCTGACGCCGGCCAAGCGCGGTCATGCACTGGCCGCCATTGAGAACCTCGCCCACCAGCGAGCCCTCGACGCCGCCGCGGCGGATGGTGCGCTCGATCTCGAGTGCACGCAGACTGGTGGCGTCCAGAACGAGCCGATCCCCCGGCGCAGCGCGCTTGGGTGGGCGGATGTACGAGAGCGACGGGGCGAGGCCGTTGCGGTCGGGCGCGCCCCTGGGCGTTTGTGTTTCGGCCGCGTACCGCAGCACGGCGCCGGCGGCGATGAGCGCCGGGTCGTCGTTCTCGAGACCAAAGCCCTCGACGCTCTTGACGGCGAAGTGCTTGAGCACAGCCTCCATCGCCTCGGACTTCCTGAAGTGCCACGCGGCGCGCTCGGTGATGGCGCAGCCAGCGCGGCCCGTCTCGATCTCGATGCGGCTGCGCAGGCCCGCAGGGCAGTCATCGGAGATGAGCAGCTCGGCGACGGCGAAGCGTGAAAGGCAATCGACCAGCCCGTCGAGCGGCGCGGAGTCGAGCGTGAAGGCGCCGGTCGAGACATCGAGCGCGGCGATCGAGACGCCCTCGCCGTGGAGATACGCGGCCGCCAATGTGCCACCCGACGGTCGACTCTCGAGCAAGTCGTCGTCGACCAGCGTCCCTGGCGTAAGCACGCGCGTGACGGCGCGTTCGACGACGCCCTTGGCTTCCTTGGGGTCTTGCACTTGGTCGGCGATGGCGACGCGAAAGCCCTTGTCGATGAGCTTGCGCAGGTAGTTGTCGAGCTGGTGGTGGGGCACGCCCGCCATCGGCTGCCCGGGGCTGCGCTCGGTGAGGGTCAGGCCGATGGCCTTGGAGACCTCGACGGCGTCCTCATAGAAGAGCTCATAGAAGTCGCCCATGCGAAACAGCAGGACGCAGCCCGGAAAGCGGTCCTTGAACTCGTGGAACTGACGCATCGCGGGCGTCAGCTTGCGGCCTTGCGGCACAGAGCTGGCGATCTTGAGGTCCGGCACGCCCAGAGCGTAGAGGCTCTATCGGTCGGAAGCGGGGGTCTTGGACTTGCCCAGCAGCATGCGCTTGATGGCGTCGCTGACGTGCTTGCCCTTGGCGTCCTTCCCGTGGCTCTCGACGCCCCAGGCGGTCAGCACGCCGAAGCCCAGGCCGACATCGATGAGCAGCCAGGCGATCAACTCCGGGCTGTACCGAGCGGTGACCTTGTGGGCCGCCTGCCCGCTCTCGATCTCCTTGGTCAGGAAGGCGTGGACGGTGTCCATGTGCTCACGCAGGGCGTCGGCGATGCCCTCGTCGCCCACCTCGGTGATCGCCTGGAGGATCACGCGGTACGCGTCGGAGAACCGCGGGTGCACCATCGGGTTGCCGTCCACCAGCGTCGAGAGCCGCTCGGCGGGCGACCGGGCGGCCAGCAGCTGCTCTTCCCAGAAGGCGATGGTCTCCTCGCTCGTGCGGCGGACCAGGGCGATAAACAGGTCGCGCTTCGAGCCGAAGTGGCGGTAGATGATGGGCTCGGTGACGCCCGCGGCTTTGGCTAGCTGGCTCGTCGTGGCCCGCGCGTAGCCGTGCTCGGCGAAGAGCTCGGCGGCGGTCTCGAGCAATTGGGCGCGGCGGGCGGCCGCTGGCAACCTAGGCAAGGGCGGCCTCCATCCTGGCGGCGGAGCCGGCGTGGGCACGCACCGGCGGTAGGAATGTTAGCCCTGACTAGGACCGCCCGCGCGCCGCTCCCCGCGTGCGCTCGCGGGCGGCACCGGGTCGTAGCCGCCCCTGATGAAGGGGTGGCACCGGGCCAGCCGCCAAAGCGTGAGTCGCGTGCCCTTGAACGGGCCGTGGGTGTGGTAGGCCTCGAGCGCATAGCGGCTGCATGTGGGCTCGAAGCGGCACTGCCCACCGATGAAAGGGCTCAGCGTGACGCGGTACGCCTGGATGGGCAGCGTGAATGGCGCGATGGCCAGCCGCCGCAGGGGCGAGGCCAACCACGGGCGGGGGCCGTCATGATCCGGCGCGTGCATCGCCTGATTGTTGGGCGGTGGATTGGCTGGGCAGTTCACCCCGTGCGATTCGCTTGGCCCAGACCCCGTGGCACGCTTCGGCAAGTTCGAGCAGCAATCGCTGGTACTGGGCGGCGGGAATCGGATCGTGCGGCCGGACTTGCACGACGTAGTCGTAGCGGCCGGATCGCGGGCTTCCATCACGGCCCGTTTCCCACGCTGGCAGTTCGTGCTGCGCGTGGCGGAATGCCTCGCGCACCGCCCGCTTGGCGGCCACGCGGACGTGGCCCTTGCCGACGCGCCGACTAACCGAGAGCCCCAGCCGCGGCTCGGGCAGCGCGTTGGGCATGGCAAACACCGTCAGCGGCCCCGCACTCTTGCGGCACCGAGCGGCATAGACCGCCTGGAACTCGCGCGCGTGGGTGAGGCGGTGTCGGGGGCGGAAGGTGAGGCTACGTTCTCGTGCGAGCACGCGTGATCCTATGGATGCCCTCTCGCAGCCGAGCCCTTGAAGCGGAGCCGCCATGCCCGACCCAACGACGCAACAAATGGCCGACGCCCGCGCCTTCAAGACGCTCATGAGCAGCTATTGGAGCCCCACGGGCTGGCGCGAGGGCAAGAACCCGAACTCACGCGAGGCCGTCGAGCACGGCAAGGCTGCCGGGCTCATGTTTGACGTGCTGGAAACGAGTCACGACGAAGTCGTGACCAAAGCGCTGCAATTGTGTAGAGCAATCACGAGAGAAGCCGTGGCCAACGCCTTCGTCGCAAGCCTGGAGTCACGGGATCTGCCGCGCCGCTCCACCCTTGGCAGCTACGCGCTCACGCATCAACTCCCGAAGCACACGCTCGACGAGCCTCGCAAGCGGTGCACGGTCTGCGGCATGTACGGTGGATCATCCAAGATCGACCGAAGCGTCTTCAACTTCGAACGCTTCAAGTGGGGTGGCGTGCGCCACGAGCAACTCGAGTACGCGGCCTTCGATCTCGAACAATTCCTACTGCTTCCGCCCGTTGAGCCGACGCCCGCGGCCAGGGCGCTCTTGGCATCGCTGCTCGACGCGATCGAAGCCGCGCCACAGGGCACGTCCGCGGCCTCACTGCACAAGTTCTTACCCAAGTCGATCAAGGCGAACAAGGCCGAGCGCGACGTGCTTGTGGGGATCCTTGGCATGGCTGGTGTGCTTCGGACAGCCGGGCACCCTGGGTACCACGAGGGCTTCGTCGAGTACCGCCATCGCACGTTGCCCGAGCGACGATTCGTCGACATGCACTACCCGGCCTGCTGGTGGCGTCGCGAGGACGGCGTGAACCAAGCGGCGATCAGCTATTGGTTCGGGCACTTGGCGTGAGCGCGTCCACCCCTACCGCCGCCCCTGCGGCAGCACTCCCACCAGCACCATCAACGTCCCCAGCCCGATCAGCCATGGGCGAAGGCGGTCGCTGCGCGCCAGGCGGGCGAGAACGGAGTCGGTCGGGCGGACGGCCTGGATCGTGACCGGGGCCGGCTCAAGGGGCTTGAAGATGTCGACCGGGCCGGGGGGCGGGGGCTCAAGCACGGCGGTGCGGCCTTCGGGGATGAGCCGCATCTGGTCGAGGGCCAGCGAGCGCACGAGGGCCTCGTCGCCGCGCTCCAGGGCGGCCAGGTAGCGGAGCTGGCGGCGGATGCGTTCGCGGCCCTGGGCGTCCATAGCCAGCAGCTTGTCGCGCTCGAAGCGGGTCTGCTCGAGCTCGTCCCACGCGGGGATGAGCACCACGGCGGCCACGAGGGCCAGGCCGGCGACCACCAGCGGCCAGCCGGTGTCGAAGCGAGATATCGGCGAACGGGGCACGGGGGTAGGTATCGGCAGCGGGCGTCGATCGAGCCCAATCGGTGTCGGTTGCAACCGGGCCAAAGTCGCGGGCGGGGGCAATACACTGCCGGACATTGGCTGAACCGATCGCCATCACGGGTCTGGGAGTCGTCAGCGCGCTGGGGCTGGGGGCCGAGGCGTTCTGGGAAGGGCTGTGCGAGGGGCGGGTCGCCATCGGACGGCCGACCGTGCTCAACGCGAGCGGGTTCTCGTGCCAGTTCGCGGCGGAGGCGCCGGCGCTCTCGATGAAGGACCACCTGCCCAAGCACTACCGCAAGTTCGCGCGGGTGATGGCGCGGGACATCCAGCTTGCCGTGGTGGCGGCCAACGAGGCGGCGATAGCTGCTAGGCTGGGGACCGAAGAGGACAGCGAGCGGCCTTACCCGCCCCACCGCCTAGGCACGCACGTAGGCGCGGCGCTCATCGCCCCGGAGATCGCCGAGCTGGCACGCGCCATGCACACCGCGGCTGATGACGCGAGCGAGTGGGACATGGGCAAGTGGGGCGAGACCGGCATGGGCCAACTGACGCCGTTGTGGATGCTCAAGTACCTGCCCAACATGCTGGCGTGCCACGTGAGCATCCTGCATCAGGCCAAGGGGCCGAGCAACACGATCACGGCGGGCGAGGCGAGCGGGCTCCTGAGCATCGGCGAGGCGATGCGCGTCATCGAGCGCGGCGACGCCGACGCGAGCATCGCGGGCAGCGGGGATAGCCGGGTGAACCACCTCGCGATCGAACGCTTGCGTCTGGCGGGGCGGCTCGCGGATACCGCCGGCATCGAAGACCCAACGGGCATCGTTCGGCCGTTCGACTCTGACGCTCGCGGCAGCGTCCCCGGAGAGGGCGCAGCCGTGTGCTTCCTGGAGCGGGCCGAGGCGGGTCAATCGCGGGAACAAGAGACCATCGCGAGGTTGCTCGGATTCGGTGCGGCGCAAGCGGTGCCTGACATCAGCGCCGGCGCACCGGTGATGGCGGGACTGGGTGCATCGGCTGGCGGATCTGCAAGTGGCCTTGTCGAGTCGCTGGCCCGGGCGATGGAGCTTGCCATCAACGACGCGGGCACGTCTGCGGACCAGATCGACGCCGTCTTCTGCCACGCCGCGGGAGAGGTCGCACTCGACGAAGCCGAGTCCAAAGCGCTGGCGCACGTGTTTCGTAAGCAACTGGCGGAGGTGGAGCTTTGCTGGCTCAGCCCGCAACTCGGCGAGACCATGGCCGCCGGCGGCTCGATGCTCGTCGCGGCGGCGGCGCTCGCGCTGCGCCACCAGCGTCTGCCGGCCCGCGTGCATGCCGGAACGCCGCAGGATGGCTTACGCGCGCAACCGGCGCCATCGCGCGATACAAAGCTCGAACGCGTGCTGGTGTGCACGCACGCGCTGGGTGGGCAGTGCGCGGCGGTCGTGCTGGGTCGGTAGCTAGGGCAGCCGCCCGCCGCACTCGGGACAGATGTTGGCCCGAAGACCCTCTCGCGGGTAACCACACGCGGGACAACTCGATCCGTGGTCTGGCACGATGCGCCACGTGCGCTCGATGGTCGCCGCCGTCAGCGTGTAGCACAGGCCCAGGTGCAGCATCGCGATCGCAAGGCCTTCGGAGGGCACGCCGAGGAGGGTCATAGGCGCCAACGCCCCCAAACATGCGCTGATGAGCGCCGTCGCGGCCATCGACACGACCGACCACCACCGCCACACGACCCAACAAACGGGAATGCCGAGCACCAGGCCCGTGCCCCCGTAGAGCCATGCCGTAGTCATGGCGTTCGACCCACCAAAGAGCGTGCCGCCCATGATGGCGACGGCCAGAGCCCATGCTGGCTGTGAGACGCCAAGCACGACGAACAGGATCGCTGGCAAGAACCCGCGTCGAGGGTCGACGCAGAACGCGAGCACGGATCCGTACACGGCGACGATCGGCCCCTGCAGCAAATGGAGCACTGTCTGCCCACCGAAGGGGCCATTCATGAGTTTCGTCTGCACGACTACGCCGGCGGTCACCAGCATCGCGACGATCAGCCCGACGACCAGCCGCTCGTCGCGCAGGTCGTCGATGGAGATGCGCCCGTGGCCCGGGAGACGATTCGGCATGGCCCATTCTTGGCCCAAAACGAACACCGGCCCCGCGTCGCCGCGGAGCCGGTGCGTGGGTAGTCGATCGTTGAGTCGCTTAGCAGCCCGCGTCGAACTCGTTCTGGAATGCGAGGAAGTCGAAGAGAGTCAACTCGCCGTCGCCGTCGAAGTCGGCGGCCAGATCGCCGGTGTCGAACAGATTCTGGAACTGCAGGAAGTCGAAGATGGTCAGCTCACCGTCACCGTCAAGATCGGCGCGGCAGCCGCCGGTGGCGGTGTCGCCCTCGATGAGCCAGTTGTCGGTGCGGATGTTACCGGTCGAGCCGGTTGCGCCATCGAGCGTGACGACGACGCGTGCATCCTCAACGCCGTCGAGGTCATCGATCGCGAAGAACTGCAGCGCGAAGTCCGAGCCCACGTCGAAGGCACTCACGACCTCGGAAACGAGCGCATCGCCATCGAAGAGCTCGATGGTAATGCTTGCGAAGCCCGAACCCGTGCGGCGGGCGGCGAAGTAGAGTTCGAGATCATCGAGGCCCGTGCCGTCGAAGCTCACGGTGATCTGGCTGCCGTTGTTGAGCGTGTCGGTGCCGCCCTGGACGGCCAGCGACCCGCCGCTGCCTTCGCCGAACTCGGCGCCGATGTCGGTGCCGCTGAACGACTCGATCCACTCAAAGACCTCGTCGCCACCGCTGGTGGTGGTGAGCTCGTCGGTGATGCCGCCGCTGACGTTGATCGTGGCCGTGCCGGCCTGATCACCAAACTCAGCCGGGAAGGGGAACGAGCCGGCGAGATAGCCGAAGCCACCGCCGGGCAGGGCCTGCTGGTTGAACGACCAGTAGGCGACCTCGTCTTGGGCGTGCGCGAACGGAGCAAATGCGGTGGCTGCGGCAGCCACGGCCACGAAGGTGGCAGCGATCTTCATAACCATCTCTCCCAGAACGGGTTGGAACAAATCGAGTGCGAGCGACCCACACTGATCGACGCGCAATCTTTGCGCAATCGTAGCCGCCATGGCATAGCTCATTCGAGCACCCCAACTCTGGCTTCACGCAATCTTGACGGTGGGATGGGTGGGTGTTTGGCGGCGGCCGCTTATTGGTCTGAGCCTTGCATCTCCGGCTCTCCGCGATCGGGCGCACGAGAGGGCAAGACCATGCCAACCAGCCCGGCCCATGCCGCCATCAGCACGTTCCAAGAAGTTGCAGCAGCGATGATGTGGTTGAATTCAGAACCAACGTGGCTCGACGAGCTTGGAAGCGACGGCGTGATCAGCCATCCAAGAAATGCCAGTGGGACCGGCGCGAGAGCCCACGCCAAACGCCCGCTGCACGCGCCCAGGACGAACGTACAGAGCAGCGCTGGGATGACTCCCACGACATCAAAGAAGAAGATGAAGTAGAGCATTGGGCACCACACGATGAAGCTCCAACCGAAGGCATGGAGCCACTGGTCGTGGTGCCGCCGATGTGGGGCGAGCAACCTGAGCGCGGCTGGCGCGTGGACAGCGAACATGCACGCGCTGGCGACGGGAGTCATGAACAACGTGACCGGAAGGAAGAGGAAAGGGCCGAGCGCCCGTGTGATCGCGTAGTCGATCAAGAGAGTTGAAAACCCGACAAGGAACGTGAGGGGAACTCGCAGGATCAGGAAGCGAGCGGCTTCCAGACGCCGAAGCGCGATCAGGCTCGACCTCGAGTCAGCCGTGTTCACCCCACCACGCGCCACTCTTTTCCATCACGCTCCACTCGACGATACAGCGTGTCGCGCTCCACGGGCGTGAACCCCGCCTCGCGGATGGACCGCTGCAAGTCGAGCACCGTCGTCTCCTGGTGCGTCGTCGAGCCTCCGACCTTGGTGATGTCGTACCAGACGACGGTACCGTCGATGTCGTCGGCGCCGGCCTCAAGCATGAGTTGGGCCATGCTGAGGGTCTGCATGATCCAGAACGCCTTGACGTGCGGGAAGTTGTCGAGCATCAGGCGAGCGATTGCGATGGTGCGCAGGTTCTCCAGGCCGGTCGGCCCGTAGAGGTGCTCCATCTCGCTGCCGTCGGGGAAGAACGGCAAGGGGATGATGGTCTGGAAATAGCCCGCCTCGCTCTGGGCCATGTCGGGGGTCGGCTGGGGCACGCCCTCGCGATTCAGTGTAATGACCGGCGCGGTCACCCCCTCGGTCGCCGCCAGGCCTGGCTCGATGAAGCCATCAACCCCCTCGTATCCCAACCGCGCGAGTGCCTGGTCCTGCGCGCGACGCAGGATCTCCATGTGCACCAGACGCTCACGGCGCTGATCTATATGGCCGTACAAAATCGTCGCGTTGGTGTTGAGCCCGAGCTCGTGGGCGACGAGGTGCACGTCGAGCCACTCATCGCTGCGGATCTTGCCCTTGTATGCCTCGTCATGCACGCGGTCGTCGAAGACCTCGGCGCCACCACCGGGCAGCGAGTCGAGGCCGGCCGCCTTGAGCTCGCTGAGCACCCAGCGGATGCCGGCTTGCCGATCGGTTCGCTTGTACTTCTTGGCGATCTTGGCGAGGTGCACGATCTCGACGGCCGTCAGCGCCTTGATGTGAAGGTTGGGTGCGGCTTGCTTGATGGTCCGCATCATCTCGGGGTAGTAGTCCCACGGCAGGTACGGATGCAGCCCGCCGACGATGTGCATCTCGGTGGCGCCGTTCTCGACGGCTTCGAGCGCCTGGTTGCGGATGTAGTCCATGTCGCGCGTGTATGCGCCATCGTCGCCCTTCTTGCGATAGAACTCGCAGAATTTGCACGAGAGCGCGCACACGTTGCTGTAGTTCATGTGGCGGTTGATGTTGTAGTACGCCGCATCGCCGTGGATGCGCCGGCGGACAAGGTCGGCAAGCGCGATGACGCCCCAGACATCCTCGGTTTCATAAAGCACCATCCCGTCATCGAGCGAGAGGCGCCGGCCGGCCTCGACCCTGGTGCGGATGGCATCGAGTCGGGCGTCTCGGCCGGCGATGAGTGGCTGCGGTGCGGCAACGGCGGTTGTCATGATGAAGGATATGTTCCCAGGCTGTAATTTTCAAAGATTCTTGAAAATTCGACAAATGGCTGACGATCGATAATCAAGGGCAGATCATGGATTGCAACGCAGGAGGCCGGTTTCCGAGTATCCTGGTGCGATGGCTCCGTGGATGTGGATCATCCTGGCTTTTACTACGGGCTTGGCCTTCGCCGGCCTGGCATGGCCGCGCGTCCGCAGAGCCCTCGAGACCGCCCCTCCCCCGGATCTCCCAGAGAATCTGGCTCCGGGCTGGTACGCGTGCTGCTCCGCGTGCGGCCGGACCCGGACGCTGGCGAGCGTCGGCGGGATCCGCCTGGGCGGCAATCGGCACGCGCGAAAGGCCACGCTCGGCTGGTGCCGCCAGTGCCGAGCGCTCCGCGTGGTCCGCATCGTGCATGCGGAGCGTTTGGATAAGGTTGCTTCTCCGGCTGCGACGCCCTGACCGAACCTGCGGCTCGCCCTTGGGCCTTCGGTGGTATCCTGCACTGTCTCCAGGCCACCGGTCGCGCACGAGGGCAACGTCATGGACCAGCCACCCCCGATCCCCGAGCACAGCGACGCACCCCCATCGGTCGCCCCGCCGACCCAGCCCGGGGTCGTCCCCGGCTACCGCTCGAGCTGGCCGAACGTCATCGGCACGCTGCTTTGCATCTTCGGCGGCTTGGGGCTCCTGCAGCGGATTGCCGGCACGATCATGATGGCGATCATGCCCGCTCTACCGATGCCACCCGAGTTGCAGCAGACCGGAACGTTCTGGGTCATGGGCCTTCTGCTCTCGATCGTGGGGCTCCCGATCTCGATTGTGCATCTGGTGGCCGGCATCCAGACCCTGCGCCGCAAGCCGAGCGCGCGCAAGTGGGTGGTCATCTTCGTTGTGTACGCGGTGCTGCTCGTGATCCCAAGCGGCATCTACCAGTACCTCAGCTTCCAGCAGCAGATGCAGCAAATGCAGCAGTCGGGCCAAGCGGCGCCACCTGCGATGGCGGGCCAGGGCTTCTCCGCGATCGTGATGATCCTGACCGTCGTCATCTCGCTGGCGTGGCCGGGTTTTCTGCTGTTTTGGTACTCGCGCGGCGCCATCCGAAGAGAAGTCGAGTCGTGGGGCGCCGCCTGACCCATGAAGTGCCCGGGCTGCGACTATGAGCTGTGGAACCTGAAGGCCGGGCCGTGCCCCGAGTGCGGGCGGCCGTTCAAGCCCAGCGAGTTCGACCTGCTGCCTAATGCGGTGAAGTTCTGCTGCCCCCACTGCTCGCAGACCTACTACGGCACGAGCGAGCATGGGATGCTCGAGCCCGCGGAATTCGATTGCGTTTCGTGCGGCAAGCGCGTGACGATCGACGAGATGCTGCTGCTGCCCGCCGACGCGCTGGGCACGCGGGTGCCGACGCAGAGCCGGAACCCGTGGCTGGATTCAAACCGAAAGATCCGCTGGTTCTCGACGATCGGCGCTGGCATCGGACAGCCCGGCAGGCTGCTCGAGGCCACGCCGGCGTTCGGCAGCTCCAGCCGTGCGACCTCGTTCGCCCTGCTCAACTTCTTCGCCGCCGGCCTGTTTGGCATCGCGATGGCGCTGCTCATGTCGTTCAGCGGTGGTGGAAGCGGGGCCGTCGCCTTCCTGACGATCGCCGGCGCGCTGATCATCGGCCCGCTGGTGTACATGGGCTTCTGGACGTTGATCACGCACGCCGTGCTCAAGCTGTGCCGGCAGCCCACGCCCGACGGCATTGGCCGCACCTACCAAGCGATCGCGTTCACCAGCGGCTCGTGGCTGTTTACGCTGCTGCCGTGCCTAGGCCCCCCGGTCGGGTTTGTGGCCTGGTCCGCGTGCGCGCCCGCGGCTGTGCGGGGCGCGCACGGGTGCAAGATCTGGGCGGCCATTGTCGCGACACTGATCCCGCCGGTGCTCGTATCGCTCTCGGTGGTTGGGCTCTACATCGCCATGATCGTCGGCGTCGCGTACTCGGCGCAATCGATGTCGAGCTTCCAACAGACCTGGGCGGCGCAGAGCCAGCTCGACTTCGAGTCGGTCTTGCTCGCCAACGAGCTGCGAACGCGCGTCAAAGCGGCCTCGCCGCCGCTGCACGGCGCGAGCCTGCTCGGCCAGAACTCGATGGTTCCGTACTTCGTGTTCGAAGATAGCACCACGTTCGACATACCAATCGGCAACGAATTCGCCAGCACCCTGAGCTCCATGAGCGAACCGAAACGGCGTGCCGAGTTGCAGGCTATTACGTCAACCTGGCCGGCGGACGTCACGGCGCACCGCATCGGTCGCATCGTGTTCACTCATCATGGCATCGCTCCCTCGGACGACCCGGCGCTCTGGATCATGATCGAGCTTCCCAACACGCCCGGCGACACCATCGCCGATGCGGTCCACCTCGACGGCGCGTCGATGTTTGACACGGCCACCGGAAGCACATTCGAGATCGACCAGCAGAACCAACTTCGCGCGAACTCGGGCTTGCCGCCGCTACCCGACTTCCAGACGCTCATGTCGGGCACCGGCCCATGGACCGCCGCCGACGGTGCACCGCTACCCGCTCCACCCGGAGGCCCGTGACTGATGGCTAGTGAAGCCGAAGAACTGAAAAAGATCCGCAAGCGCATCGAAGCGATGAACCCGCCCAGCGTGGGGTGCGGGGTCTTCTTTGGGCTCTGGCTGTTCTTGTGCAGCCTGCTCGTGCTGCGCGGCTGCTTCGGCATCGACGCCCTGGGCCCGCTGCGGCACACCCCACAGGCGCCTGCCACTTCGGCAGAACCCATGCCCACCCCAGCCGATGGGCAGGAATCCAGGCTTGATCCGGCCCCTTGAGAGCCTCTGAAGCCCGTTCCGGGTGCTCCCGGGCGCTTGGCATCGCCCTTGCAACTGACCTCGACGCAGGCGGCCCGGCCGCCCGAAAAGGAGGCCACTATGTCAAAAATCATCGGCATCGATCTGGGCACGACCAACTCGGTCGTGGCCGTTATGGAAGGCAGCGAGGCCAAGGTCCTCATCAATGCCTCGGGCAACCGCACGACCCCATCGGTCGTCGCGTTCACCGATAAGGGCGAGCGTCTGGTGGGCCAGCAGGCCAAGCACCAGCAGGTGACCAACCCCAAGAACACCGTCTACTCGATCAAGCGCTTCATGGGCCGCCGCCACAAGGAAGTCGCCAGCGAAGAGAAGAACGTGCCCTACGAGGTCACGGGCGGACCGGACGAGTTCGTGAATGTGACGGTCCGAGGCGAGAGCTACACGCCCCAACAGATCTCGGCGTTCATCCTGCAAGAGCTCAAGAAGGTCGCCGAGGATTACCTGGGCGAGCTGGTGACCGAAGCGGTCATCACCGTGCCAGCGTACTTCAACGACAGCCAGCGGCAGGCGACCAAGGACGCCGGCGAGATCGCGGGCCTCACGGTCAAGCGCATCATCAACGAGCCGACCGCCGCCGCGCTCGCGTACGGCCTCGACCGCAAGAAGAACGAGAAGGTCGCCGTGTTCGACCTTGGTGGCGGTACGTTCGACATCTCGATCCTCGACGTCGCCGACGGCGTGTTCGAGGTCTTGAGCACCAACGGCGACACCCACCTGGGCGGCGACGACTGGGACCAGCGACTGATCAACCACCTGGCCGACGAGTTCAAGCGTCAGGAAGGTGTGGATGTCCGTGACGACGCGATGGCCCTGCAGCGCCTGAAAGAAGCCGCCGAGAAAGCAAAGGTTGAGCTCTCCACCATGCAGGAGACGACCATCAACCTGCCGTTCATCACGGCAACCGATACGGGCCCCAAGCACCTGCAGATCACCATCACGCGCAGCAAGTTCGAGAGCCTGTGCGAGGACCTCTACAAGCGGCTCCGCGAGCCGTGCCTGGCGGCGATCAAGGACGCGAAGCTCGACGCGAGCAAGATCGACGAGATCGTTCTGGTGGGCGGCTCGACGCGCATGCCCAAGGTCCAGGAGATCGCCAAGGAGATCTTCGGCAAGGAGCCCAACAAGAGCGTGAACCCCGACGAGGTGGTCGCGATCGGCGCGGCCGTTCAGGGCGGCGTGCTCAAGGGCGACGTGAAGGACGTGCTGCTGCTGGACGTCACGCCGCTGAGCCTGGGCGTCGAGACCATGGGCGGCGTGATGACCACGCTCATCGAGCGCAACACGACCATCCCCACCAAGAAGAGCGAGACCTTCTCGACGGCCACCGACAACCAGCCCAGCGTGACCATCAAGGTCAGCCAGGGTGAGCGCAAGATGGCCGCCGACAACCGCCTGCTCGGCCAGTTCGACCTCGAGGGCATCCCGCCCGCGCCGCGCGGCATGCCGCAGATCGAGGTCGAGTTCAACATTGACGCGAACGGCATTCTTCAGGTCACCGCGACCGAGAAGAAGACTGGCAAGAGCGCCGACATCAAGATCACCAACTCGGGCGGCCTGTCCGAGGAGGAGATCGACAAGATGAAGCGCGATGCCGAGATGCACGCCGAGGAAGACAAGAAGCGTCGCGAGCTCGTTGAGACCAAGAATCGCGGTGATCAGATGGTGCACCAGATCCGCCAGCAGCTCGAAGAGCACGGCGAGAAGGTCAGCAGCGACATCCGCGGCAACATCGAGAGCGCTATCTCCAACCTCGAAGAGAAGCTCAAGACCGACGACAAGGATGCCATCGAGGCCGCGAGCAAGCAGCTCGAGACCGTCGCGATGGAACTCGGCAAGGCGATCTACGAGGCCCAGGGCGCCGCTGGCGGAGACGCCGGCGCCGCCAGCCAGGCCGAGCCCAAGGACGCCGCCGAGAACGACGACGACGTGATCGATGCGGAGTTCAAGGTGAAGGACGAGGACAAGTAGGCCTTAGCCCGAACACGAGGCTGTGGATTAGGAGAGACGAAAGCGGCCCCATTCGGGCCGCTTTCTCTTTACGTACTCAACCTTCGACTTCGCGCCGATGTCCCTGCTCGTCGTACTCGTACACCTTGCCTTCTTCTTCGTCCTTGCAGGTCTTGTGGGTGCCGTCGCAGAAGGGGTAGTTGTTCGTCAGGCCGCAGCCGCAGACGAAGACTGGCTTGTCCTGCGGATCGATGCGGATGGGGCCGGTGGCGTTGAGGGTGATGCGTCGGGCCATGCTGGTTCTCCTCGTTGTTCGCGACGCCAGTATATCAAGAGTGCGCAAGCGCGACCGTCCGGCTCGGACGGCTCCGCCCGCGTCGCCAACACTTGGAGCACCGAACCAGACGAGGTGCCCCATGCCCGCCACGATCGTGACACTCGTAACCCTGATTGCTGCGTTGTTGCAAGCCGCGCCAGCCGAGCCAACGCGAGACCATCCCGGCCTTGGGCAGCTGCGGCTGAACCAGGTCCAGGTCATCGGCACGCACAACAGCTACAAGCAGGCCATCCAGCCCGAGCTCTTCGAGATCATGATCGCCCACCGGGAGGACGCCGCCAATTGGGATTACGCGCACCCGCCCATCCCAGAGCAGCTCGACATTGGTGTGCGCAATCTTGAGCTGGACATCTACAACGACCCCGAGGGCGGGCACTACCGCCGGCCGCTCGGCCACATCATCCTGAAGGGCGTCGGCGTGCAGGCGTTGCCATTCAACGTCGATGGCGTGATGGACGAGCCGGGCTTCAAGGTGATGCACGACTGCAACTTCGACTATCGCAGCCACGAGCTCTCGTTCGAGCGCACGCTCGGGCAGATGCGTGCCTGGTCGATGGCCAACCCCGGCCATCTGCCGGTGTTCGTCACCATGAACCTCAAGGGCGGCGGCTCACCGGGGCCCGGGGGCATCGACGCGATCGAGTGGGACACGCCCGCGATGCGAGAGCTCGACCGCGTGCTGGTCGAAACGCTCGGCGTCGATCTTCTCATCACGCCCGACCTCGTGCGCGGCGAGCGTTCCACACTGGTCGATGCAATCGAGCACGACGGCTGGCCGGCCGTTGATGAGGTGCGAGGACGCTTCCTGTTCGTTGTCGATCACGGCGGCGCTATCCGCAACATGTACGTCGACCAGAACGAGCCGATGGCCGGCCGGCCCATGTTCACGAGCGGGCCCGAGGGCTCACCGTACGGGGTATTCCACGTCATCAACGACCCGAAGCGCAACCAAGCGCGGATCGCCCGGCTCGTCCAGGCCGGCCACATCGTCCGCACCCGCGCCGACGCCGGCACGCACGAGATGCGTTCAAACGACCGCAGCCGCTTCGAGGCCGCGATGGCTAGCGGCGTCCAGGTCATCACCACCGACTACCCGACGCCCGATGCGCGGCACAACGCGGACTATCGCGTGGTGTTCGAGGATGGGACATTTGCGCGGGTGAATCCGGTCAGCGGTCGTGAAGCACGGCGAAATCCAATGACGCCATGATAAGATGGGGCTCCGGACCGCCCACACGGTGGAGAACAAGATGGCCGCGCCCCGACCTTTGCCTTCCATCACGCTGCGGGCAGTGACGCCGACCGATCTTCCGATCTTCTTCGACTTTGAGTGCGAGCCCAGTGGCAACGCGATGGCGGTCGCGAACCCGCGCAGCCACGAAGAGTTCCTGCAACACTGGCAACGCGTCCTCCATGACTCCAACGTGGTCGCCCGGACGATCGAGTGCGATGGAAACGTCGCCGGTTCGATCTCCAGCTTCCCCCTCGATGGCCGCCCGTCGGTCGGCTATTGGCTGGGTGAGCGGTACTGGGGGCGCGGCATCGCCTCGACGGCGCTCGGATTGCTGCTCGACGAGGTGGAGGCCAGGCCGCTCTGGGCCCGCGTTGCGACAACCAACGCCGCCTCGGTGCGCGTGCTCGAGAAGGCTGGGTTCATCGTGCACGACACGATGATGTCCGAGGCGACACTGCGCTTCCCCGCGTGCAAGGAGTTCCTGATGCAGCTCGGCGAGGAGCAAAACCGTGGATAGAGCGTTCGACAGCGCGCTACTCGCA
Source organism: Phycisphaerales bacterium (assembly GCA_965227775.1). Taxonomy (GTDB): domain Bacteria; phylum Planctomycetota; class Phycisphaerae; order Phycisphaerales; family UBA1924; genus JAHCJI01. Next base: position 1,651,879 of record OZ245777.1, on the reverse strand, counting down.
CCCCGCATCGAACGCGTTCTGGAACGCCAGGAAGTCGAAGATGGTGAACTCGCCGTCGCCATCGAAGTCGGCCAGCGGATCCATCGCGTCGAAGGCGTTCTGGAAGGCGAGGAAGTCGAAGATGGTCAGCTCGCCGTCGCCATCAAAGTCGGCCGAACACGAGGCCATCTCGATCACGACGTTGTCGAAGCACGCCAGGATGCCGTCGCGATCACCCGTCGGCCCCACGCCGCGACAGATGAAGCGGATGCGCTCGAACGCCTCACCCTCGATCTCCAGCCGCGCGTGCTCGTACTTCGCGGTCGTCTCGCGGTGCGTGAACGAGTCGCTGACGACCACGGCATCGCCCACCAAACCCTCGAGGTACACCTCGATGCCGTCCCAGTCCTCGCCCGAGTTGTACCACAGCTCGACCGAGGCGTGGTTGGCCATCTCGCCAGTCGTCGCGAGCCACTGGTGGCTGCGCACGAGCCAGGCGAACGTGCCCGTGGTCCATAGCCCCGAGTTCATGGTGTTCTCGGGGCTGAACGCCGGATCGCCCGTGAACGTGCCCGTGCTGTTAGTCGCGGCGAACTCCACCGGGTCCTCGCCGCGGAATTGGATGTTGTTCGAGAACGTGATGCCGCCGGACTCGAACGACAAGCCGAGGAACCCCGGCACGAACTCGTCGAAGCCGGTCTCGTCGGCGAGGGTGGCGCTCACAAGCACGGAAGCACAGGCAAGCGGGGCAAGCATGGAGCGCATGGCGATGTTTCTCCGGAGCGGGTCAACAGAAGTCTGACGACAGGTACCCGAGCTTCTATCCGGAACAGGACCGCGGAGTTTCGCCAACCGCTTCCAGGAAGCTGCTCAGCCGCCGGCTTCCAGCGGCGTGACGGTGTGGGACGCGAGCCAGTCGTCGCAGATGGGGCCGCTGGCGGTGGCGAGGAAGGCATGGAGCGTTCGGGCGTGGGTCATGGCGAGCCTCCCTTGCTGTAGCTCGTGGAGGATCATTCGGTCCCTGCGCCAGGGTCCTCCGGCTCGCTCAGCTTCCTGCGCCGACGCTCGGCCTCGTAGTCCCACTCGTTTGGCTTGCACTTCTCGCACGCGCTGAGCCGTTGGTCGTTGGGCAAGTGCAGGTAGCGTTCGTGCTCGCCCTGCCCGATGGATTCGCATCCGGGCCGGTGGTACGTGTTCGCCTTCTCGTCGAGCACGTAGCCGGCGGCTTGCCGCAGGTCGATGGCCAGGGCGGCGTTGATGTCGGCGATGGCGAGGGGGGGCGGGGCGATCATGCGTGTACGAACGCGAATGGTATGAGTGTCGGGCAGTTCATCCCCCGAATCGATAGCCTCCTCCGCGGAGAGGTACCCTTCATTCAAGCTTGCGTCGTTGCGCTCCGCCACGATCTCGATGACAGGCTGACTACCGCCTGCGATGTGCGCCGTCGTAAGCAATTTCGTAGTATCTAGTAACATTGCATGGTTCGCGTTCGTGTATGGGAACTTGAGCACCAACAAGCCCTCCCATTGACCCAGGCTCGCGCCGCCGAATCCTCTTCGATCGGGTATCTGCCACGCGGGCACCTGAAAGAGTGCATCGGTAACGCGATTTTCATTCGGGAGCACAAGCACATTAACGTTGTAGCCTTGGTCTTGCAAGGCTTTCCGGGCGAGGCGGACGTTTTCAGAAAGGGACGCGAGGGTCTGGCAGGCTCCAACCGGTTGTGCAGCGTCCTCGATTGTGGCAAACAGTCCGACTGCTTCTCGCGAAGCTACGGATTCGCCTAAGTGTGCACCAAGGCCCGACGCCGAGTTGCTGTCGTCGAGCAAGTACTCGCGCGGCGTGTTAAGCTCAATACCCGTCGCAAGACCGCTAGTTGGGATCTTGCCCGCCCCTACGCCAACCGACCGGAGCGCTTCGACACACGACTGTTTATCCGTATAACCCCTCTTGGCGTCCTCTCTGTACTTGGCCCATCGAGTCTCCGAGATGGGCTCATGCAACACATACCGCATGTAGGCCACATCGCCAGCACGCCGCCGATCGCGCACCATGGCAATCGCCCTTTGGAGGCGATCTGCTCGTTCGCCCTTGTCAAGACTCAGGCGTGGGTCGGCAACGAGCTTCACAAGCTTCGCTTCATGACTCTGCGACGTTGCCCACATGTGTCGTGTTGGTGGACCCGCAAAGAAGTTCTCCGCCCTGCCGCTGTGCTCGCGATTCGTGAGCAACAAGGCGGCGCGCATTCCCAGCCTTGGTACGTCGGTCGGGCCATTGCGTGTGACGGGCCTGCCAGAACGCCACTCCTCGCTCCAATCACGAACGTCCCATTCAGTCACACCAAGCAGGCCGTCAGCGGGCGCGCGTCGGGCAGAGTCGCCTCGATAGAGCTCCCAGAGCGCTATGAGTCGAGGTAACGACGGCAGTTGTCCAACGAGGTACTCCTTGACTTCTGGTGCTGCTTTGTTGATACTGGCCGGTTCATGACCCAAGACCTCGATCGACCAGCCAAGCAGCACGATACCCGCATAGTCCGATCGGCTGTAGAAGTCATTGTCGACAGTTCCCTCATAGTCGTGATCTCGAGTTGGCGTGCCAAACACCTCGTGAAAGTCGAAAATGCGATCGGCGAACTTTCTCGCGTACTCAGCGTTGTCACATCGAATAGCGGCTTTGACGAGACTGAGAGCGAATCTCAAGCTAGCCCAATGCGCCTCGGCTTGAATCTCGCTCGGGACCGCGTCTCTCCTTTGGAGATCAGGGCGGCCCGACAAGAGTAGAGAATGAAGTAGGGAATCAAGTCTGCTTCCGGCAGTCACGCACAACGCTTCAACACGTAGGGCTTTGTAGCAAAGAGAAACCAAGGCATCGAGGTGCTGCGACATAAGTGGTATCTGGTGATAATGCTCGCAAGCGATGGCTGACTGAGCCAGGTATCCAAGCGTCTCTTCGAGTGTCAATGCGTCGCCTGACTGCGCGGCCGATTCTGCCAATGCTCGTGGCTCAATCTCCAAGGAACCTGCAAAGCTCTGGTCGGCACGCATCCACCAGGGGGCTGGTGGCTGCACATTAGCCGGGAGCATCGGTAGCCACGTGTCACGGAGCGCCCTGAGATCATTGAGTCGTTCTTCGAGTTCTATGTGACGCCCGTCACGTGCCAATTGTCTGAGCACTGCATCGAGTCGCTTGAGAAATTGTCGTACATGACCCGCTGGCAATCTCCGGTCGGTCCGTGACACAATGAACACCGATGGCGCGAGCGAACGTATCCGCTTGATTCCGGCGCCTTCGCTCTCTGTCCTTCCACTATTCACTTGGAGCTGAAAGCCCGCGGTCTTCTTCATAGAGTCGCCAACGCGAAGGCTTACGAATAGCCTGGCCCCTAGTTGGCGTGAGATGCAGCCGAGCATGTGCAGCCGTATGCAGTCGACGTCGCCGGCCACACCCGATCGCGCTATCGCGATCGCCTCTGCCTTGTCGGCGGGGCTTGATAGACCCATGCCCATGTATGGGTCATATGTGATTCCGCAGCCGTCTCTCGCTGCATCGTAAGCCTCGTGGAGTGTTTCAAGGTATGTATCGACTGCGAGCTGCTCGCGCATCGCCATGTCAATCGCGGGCATAGCCATATCTAGGTCAGCAGCGCCAGCGTCGGATAGCACTCGTGACATGTACCAGATGGCCATGAGCGTCAGAAATGCGAGGAGCGGTCCATTCAGGATGCCGAGCGCGGAAAGGATGGCTGGCTCAAGGGCAAAGACCGGGCCTGCAAAAACGAAGAACAGGTTCGCCATGGCCACGCCAGCGGTCAACGCCAGCACGATGAAGGTGCGGTGCTTCTTGGAGATCATCGGTGCGAGCGGCAGCACGGACGGGTCCTGACGACTCGCGCGTACCTGCACGGCAAAGAGCGCAACCGTAAGCAAGAAGCCGAACAGCAGGCCCGAGTAGGCGGCGGCCGCGCCAGGTCCGGCCGCGATGGCGACGGGGTCGGTCGGGCGCCAGGACGGCGTGAGACCAAGCCATGCAAGCAAGATCGAAATCAGCAGGATGAAATCGAACACCGCGAGGGACAGCGTGAGGCTGCCCCGCCAGGACTGGACCTGCCACAACCAGAACTGCCATCGCTCGCCCAACCTGCCCTCGAACCGCACCGGCTCAAGCTTCACACGCGAGGAAAGCAACCGCGGCTCGATGCCCAGCAACTTCGATAGCGGCTTGTCGAGCCAACGCAGTGGTCGCCAGCGAACGAACACGGTGAGCGCGGCCCGCTTTGGCGGCGGCGTCAGGGGCTCGGGCTGGTCTGCCGCGGGCTCGCTACCTTGGCCGTCATGGTCATCCATGACCGAACACTATGCGAATCGTTCAAGCGCGACCGCCGCCCCGGCCGCCGCCACGCCCAACCCCTGTGGTGACACACTTGCCACTCGCTTCGGACGATCCATCGAACCTAGCCCGAGCCCCGATCGGCCGACGCAAACCCCCTCCCCGCACCCCTAAACCCTCTCTGAGGACCCCCAAACCCCCTTCCCACGCCTGCAGAGCCCCTCCCCACGCGTCCTCCTCCCCCACAAACGCTGCCCCGCGTGCCGGGACAGCGTTCCGGCGGGCCCGGAACGCGTTGTGCCCCGGCCCGCACGCGTCCGCAGCCCGCGGCGCGGCGTGCTCGTGCTCGCCGGACGCGTGGGCTCAAGTCGCGGACGCATCGGGCCGACGTTCCATTGGGCCGCCCGCGTCGGGCGGCGCCGCAGACATTGGTGATCGCGCGGCGGGTGGCGTGCGCGAGGCGCGGGGAGTGATGGCATGGCCAGGCGGGCGAAGAAGGGCGAGGCCGAGTTCCTCGCGCAGTGCCGGGCGCTGGGTGCGCACTGGGACGCGATCGATCCGACGCGCATCGGATTGAGTGAGACGAGCGTCGGCGCGTTCATCGAGAAGTCCGAGTCGGCCCGCGCGGCGTTCGTGGAGGCCGAGCGGGCCCGCGAGGCGTACGAGGCGGCGCTGCTGCGCAAGCGGCTGGCGATCGCCGATCTGCGCCAGAACTTCGGCGCGAGCACGGCCACCATCGACGCCTTCGCCAAGGCAACAAAGGACCCCGCCGTCTACACCACCGCGCAACTCCCCGCGCCCGAAACGCCCGGCCGCCGGCCCAAGCCGATCGCACCGCGGATCATGGGCGTGACGCCGCTGCACTACGGCCCGATCGAGCTGCGCTACACGCCCCGCGGCGAGCGCGTCTTCTACGAGATCGAGCGGCAGATCACGCCGCTCGACGGCGGCCCGGGCGACTGGGAGTTCGTCGCGAGCACCGGCCACCGCCGCTGGCGCGATCGCCGCGTGCCCGCGGGCGTGCGGCAGGTCTCCTACCGCGTGCGGGCCCGCCGCACGACCGGACGCACGAGCCCGTGGAGTGGGGCGATGGGCGTGATCTTCGGGTGCGATGCGAACGCGTGCGGATCGAGTCGACCGAAGGCGGCGTAGCCGGTCCACCCGCGCGATGAGCGAGAGCCTGCGGGCCCGGGCGATCGTTCCCCGAAGGCCGCCTGATACCATCGCATGATGCCCGAGGACCGGCCCATCCCACGTGCCCTGGACGACCGATTCCTGACCCTGCGCTTCCTGCACGCGCCCCTTGACGTCGAGCACGAGGGCGACGTCGTGACGGTGTACGACTCGGCTGAGCGGCACGCCGGCATGAGCAATCGGGCGATGCTGTGGATGATGGCCATGTTCCTCTTGCTCGGGGCGCCATGCGTGTTCCTGCTGTTCGCGATGCAGCCGGCCACACCATCAGCGAACGTGACACTTGCCGCGTCCGCCGCAGTGTTGCTCGGACTGGCCGGTTACTTCTTCCTTATGGCTCGATTGCCCAATGAACGGCGCCTCATAGTTGACCTTCGCAGCGGCAGCGTGGGACTGCGCTGGCAGGATGCCGAATTCGCCCGCTGGAGTGGCGACGTCGACGGCCTGCGTTTCTACGTTTGCCGGATGCGCCCACTGGGCTCCATCCTGTACTCTCCATGCTTCGCCTCGGTTGCCGTACTGCACGGCACACGCACGCCGCCGGACCAGATCGACTTTGAGCACGGCCCACTCACGCGTGCGATTCTGCACATCCACATGGTCACCGCGGCGCGATCCGTAAACCGCTACCGCACCGATCGCGGCTGGATGCTCATGGCTACTGGCGAGGACCCGGACGCGCTTGATGCCGAACTACGAGAGGCGATGCCAACTCTAACGAGCGTCATCGAACCGCAGCGCATCGACGACGCGCTGACGGGCACAGTGGTCGCGAAGCTGCTGCGCAAGCCCACGCCGCGGAAGCACTAGCGACTCCTGGTCACCAACGCCGCCGTCTTCGTCGTCCGCATCTCCGCAGACCGCCGGTGCGCATCGAGCCCTTCGATCCTCGCCAGCACTGCCGCGTCCGCGCGCACACGCTCGGCAGACTCGCCCGCATCCATCCGCAGCCACGTGCGGGCGCGGAGGAAATCGAGCACGCTCAGACCGGCCGTCCAGCGGGCCCCGCCGCCGGTCGGCAGCGTGTGGTTCGGGCCCGCGCCATAGTCGCCGAAGACCTCGGCGCTCTGGGGACCGATGAAGACGCCGCCGCCGTGCTTCAAGCGCGACGCATCGGCCTCGGCGTCGCGCGTCAGCACCTCCACGTGCTCGGCTGCGATCGCGTCGGCCACCCGCAGCACCTCGTCGATCGAGTCGACGACGCACGCGAAGCCGTTCGCGATTCCTCGTCGTGCGACGTCCCGTGTTTCCAGCTCGGGTAGCTGGCGTGCGAGCTCGGCATCGACCGCGTCCGCCAAGCTCGCGCTGGTCGTCGCGAGCATGGCCGCCGCCCTCGGATCGTGCTCGGCCTGGGCCAGCAGGTCGGCCGCGACGATCGCCGGGTCGGCCGAGTCGTCGGCGATGACGAGCAGCTCGCTCGGGCCAGCCAGCATGTCGAGCCCCACATCCATCGACACGAGGTGCTTCGCCGCCGTCACCCAGGCGTTGCCCGGGCCGACGATGATGTCAACGGGCTCGAACCGATCGAAGCCGTACGCCAGCGATGCGATCGCGTGCGCCCCACCGACCGCGAGGAACTCGTCAGCACCCGCGATCGCCGCCGCTGCGAGCATGACAGGCGACGCGCCGGGCGAGGCAATCACGACGCGCTCGCACCCGGCGACGCGCGCGGGAATCGCGCCCATGAGCGCCGAGGACGGCAACGGGTGCAGCCCTGCCGGCGCGTAGCAGCCCGCGGCTTGGATTGGCACGAGCGTGTGGCCGGCCCGTCCGCCTTCGATCGCGACGTCCAGGTCCGTGATCGCATCTCGCTGCGCCCGGGCGAACGCCTCGATCCTGCCCGCGGTGCGTTCGAGCACGCCGCGCGTCTCGGCGTCGAGCGACAGCAGCGCCGCCTCCATCGCGGCCCGGTCGAGCACCAGCGGCGCTCCCTCGGCGCGCTCGCCAAACCGCTCGGCCTGCTCGCGCACCGCCGCCTCGCCGCGCTCGCGCACGTCCGCGACGATCCTGGCCGCGTCGGCCACCGCGTCGGCGTCGATCGCGCCCCGTCGGCCACGCCGCATTGCCTCGTTCTGATCAATCCGTCGCAGCATCACGCGTCACTCCCGATGTTGACCTTGGCGTTCCCCGATCGTCGCGTCACGCGAAGGCTCCGGCGGTCCAGCTCTCGCTCGAGACTCTCAAGCGTCGCACCACGGGCTCGGGCGGCGACAAGCGCGAAGTACGCCACGTCCGCCGCCTCATGGGCCGCGTCCTCCGCACTCTCGGCGTCGATTAGCTCGCCCGCCTCTTCCATCAACTTGGCCCGCAGTAGCGAGGGATCGTCGAGCAGCCGGGCCGTATACGAACCGGCCGGCGGCGACTGGAGGCGCTCGGCCAGCGTTGCGTCGAGGCTCGCGAGCCCTCGCGACTCGCCGAAGCACGTTGTTGTCCCCGTGTGGCAGAACGCGCCGCGCTGACGCACGGTGAACCGCAGCGCGTCGCGGTCGCAGTCGGTCGAAATGCCCAGCAGTTCCTGCACGTTGCCAGACGTCTCGCCCTTGGCCCACAATCGGCCTCGAGAGCGTGAGAAGTAGACGCCTCGTCCTTGCTCGATCGACGCCCGCACAGACTCGAGGTTCGAGTACACCAGCCCGAGCGAACGGCCACCGGGATCGGTGACGATCGTGGGCCAGAGCCGGTCGGGCCGATCGCTCGTGAGCGGTGCGCAGAAGCCCTCGGCTAGGTCAAACGCACCGGTGTAGAGCGCCATGCCGACCTGTGCGTCGGCGCCGAGTCGGTCGACCGCCGCGACATCGGCCGGCGTCTTCACGCCACCCGCGACGGTCAGCCGCGCCGGCCCAGCGAGCTCGGCGAGCTGCGCGATCCGCTCAAGCTGCGACTCGCTCCACCCACTGAGCCCGCCCTCCTGCTCGACAAACGTGACGAGGAATCCGCCGACGTGCTCGCGCAGCTCGGCAATCCGATCCTCGACCCTGCGGCCCGTCGCCCGCGTCCACCCGTGGTCGACGACCTCTCCATCGCGCGCATCGAGCGCGGCGATCACGCGCTCACGCGGCAGCTCTTGCAGCACGTCCGGCGTTGCCGCCGTTGCCAGGATGACTCGGCGTGCTCCCGCGTCAAGCAACTCGATCGCCGTCCTCGCATCGCGGATGCCACCACCCACGCGGCATGGCACACGCCGAACCAGATCGAGCACGACCTCGCGATTCGATCCGGTGCCCATCGCCGCATCGAGGTCGATCACCGCAACCTCGCCGACCAAGCCAAACCGCTCGGCGATCGGCGCCGGATCGCCCGCATCGACCGCCAGCTCCTTGCCACCCACGAGCTGCACCGCGTTTCCACCGCGAAGATCCACCGACGGAACCATCATGACGCCACCTCCATCATCCGTACGGGCACGCCCGCGGCTCTCAGTTGCTCCTTGAGCTCCCCCACGCTCGCCACGCCATCGTGGAAGATCGACGCCGCGAGCACCGCATCGGCCCCGGCTTCGAACCCATCGACCATGTGCGCGGCCGTCGACGCGCCGCCCGAAGCGATGATCGAGACGTCGACCGCGCTTGCGATCGCACGGATCAGCTCCAGGTCGTAGCCGTTGCCGCGACCATCCTCGTCAAAACTGGTCAGCAGGATCTCACCCGCACCAGCGCCAACACCCCGCTGAGCCCAGTCAACCGCGTCGATACCCGTCCGATTTGTGCCCGACCGCGTCACGACCTCCCACGAGCTTTGGCTGCGCGCCGCATCGATCGCCAGCACGACGCACTGCGCGCCCATCCGCTGGGCGATCTCGGTGAGCAACTCGGGCCGCTCGACGGCCGCCGAATTCACGCCCACCTTGTCGGCTCCTGCCTCGAGCAATGCCCGGGCGTGAGCGATCGTGCGGACGCCGCCGCCAACGGTCAACGGGATCGAGATCGCCCGCCGGATAGCCTCGACGGTGTGCAGCGCCGCCTCGCGTCCGTCGGGCGTTGCCGAAACATCAAGCACGACGAGTTCGTCGGCGCCTTGCGCTTCATACGCCGCTGCACGCTCTACCGGGTCACCTGCGTCGCGCAGGTTGGCAAAGCTCGTGCCCTTGACGATCCGCCCATCGCGGATGTCGAGGCACGGGATGATCCGCTTGGTCAGCATGCCGCAACCTCCGCCTGCATCCATCGCCGCAAGAGCCCGAGCCCCCACGGCCCCGACAACTCCGGGTGAAACTGGCAAGCCAGGACAGAACCGCGTTGCATCGCGCCGAGGAACGGTCGCTCAAGCTCAGACACCGCACAGCTCCAACCCGCAGGCCGATCGCGCACGCCGAACGAGTTGGCGTAGTACGCATGACCGTCGTCGATGGTCTCACAGCCGGCATCCGGCACGACCCGATTCCAGCCGAAGCATGGTCTGACCGGCTCGGAGAGCGCCTCCACGCGCGCGTCGACGACGCCGAGGCCTTCGACGCCCGGGGACTCCTCCGAAGACCCGCACAGCAACTGCATGCCCAGGCAGATCGCCAGCGTGGGCCTGCCCGCATCGATCCGAGCCCGCAACGAATCAACGAGCCCGGCACTTTGCAACGCTTCCATCCCCGCGTCAAACGAGCCCACGCCGGGCAGCACCAGGAACGCGGCACGCTGCACGTCCCGTGCTGTTTGTGCCTTCGAAACACGCACGCCACACCGCTCGAGGGCCGCCGCGACCGACGCCGTGTTTGCCACGCCCGTTTGCACGACTGCGACCATCACAGCACCCCCTTCGTGGACGGCACACCCGCCGGCCGAGGATCGATCGCGACCGCCGAACGCAGGGCCAGCGCGAACGCCTTGAATGCCGCCTCGGCCTTGTGATGATCGTTCTCGCCTCGCAGCACATCGACGTGCAGCGCGCACCGCGCTGTTGAGGCGAACGACACGAACCAGTGCGCCAGGTTCTCGCACGCCACGCCGCCAAGCATCTCGCGCTTCAGACCAAGATCAATCGACGCCGAGGCCCGGCCAGAGAAATCGAGCACGACGCGTGCCAGCGCCTCATCGAGCGGCGCGTACGCGTATGCAAAGCGAACGATGCCAACACGATCACCTAGGGCCGTGTCGACGAGTTGGCCAACGACCAACGCGACGTCTTCCACCGTGTGGTGATCATCGACCTTAAGGTCTCCCTGGCATGCGAGCTCGAGATCAACCCGTCCATGAAGCGCCACCGCGCCGAGCATGTGGTCAAGAAAACCGATCCCCGTCCCAATCTTCGCAACGCCGGTTCCATCGAGGTTGATCGATGCCTCGATGCGGGTCTCGCGGGTCTCGCGTCGGAGGCTCGCCCTTCGCTCACCCATCGGACACCTCCTCGAGCGCAGCCATCAGTCGAAGGAACGCCGCGTCGTCGCCGGGCAGCGTGATCCGCGACCAGCCCGCGAGTTTTCCGGCGAAGGCTCGGACCACGACGCCCCGCTCCACGAGCGTGACCGCATCAAGGCGCGCCATCACGAAGTTCGCCTGGGAATCCAACACCTCCACGCCGCGCTCCCGCAGCCACGACTGGAGCCGCTGCCGCTCGCGTCGAACGCGATCCAGGTATGTTGCATCGACCCCGGCTTCCCAAGCCACCCCCGCCATCGCCAGCCCGAGTGCCGACACCGGGTACGGACCACCAACCGTCCTCAACCATCCGGCCACCCGCTCGCTGGCGATCGCGTAGCCGACCCGCAGGCCCGCAAGGCCGAACGCCTTAGAGAACGTCCGGACCATTACGACGTTGTCAAACTCCAGCAATCGCTGCGTCGGATCCTCATCCGCGTACTCGATGTATGCCAGATCCACCAGCACGAGTGCTCCCGCCGCTTGCGCAGCACCGCACGCACGCTCGATCTCCTCAATCGCGACAACGCCACCCGTGGGGTTGTTGGGTGAGACGATCGCCACGAGGCCTGTGTCAGCAGAAACCGCGGCTTCGAATTCATCGATGGGAAAGCAACCACCCATCCACGGCACGCTCCGAACATCGCCACCAGCAAGCAAAGCCCCTCGAGTGATCATCTCAAACGTCGGTGTGTGCACGACGAACGATCGCCCCGGCTCAAGCGACACTCGGCTTACCCGATCGATCGCGTCGTCACCACCCGCCGTTACAACCACACGCGTCGACGCCACGCCCAGGCGTCTTGCGATCGCGGCTTCGAGCGAACCGGCCTTCGGATACCGCCGCAGCGCTTCGTCGTCGACCGCCCGCAGTCGGTCCAACCACGCCTGCGGAGCCAACGGACCCTCGTTGGCGTCCAGCAACAGGGCGCCCTCAGCCCGAACGCTCCCGGTGCCATACGGCCGAAGCCCCGCAAGCCGCGCGGTCGGTTGAAGCTCAATGTCTCTCGTCGTGGCACTCATGGCACGATCTGCTCCGGCCGGGTCACCACGATGTCCGTCCCACCCAACTGCTTCACGAGCGGCACGACCTCGGCCAGTTCCTCCCGTCGCACCGCCGCCTTCACCGCAAAGCCCGACTGCGACCGCAAAGCCGAAACCGTCGGCTCGCGCATGCAGGGCAACACGCCCACGACCGCATCGAGACAATCCGCCGGCACGTTGATCTCGATCATCACCCGCCGCCGCGCCTCGAGCACCGACCGAACGATCAGGCCGACACGGTCGATCTGTGCTCGCTTGGTGGGGTCGCTCATGGCCGATCGAGACGCGTAGAGCCGCGTCGAAGAGGTCATGAGCTCATCGATGATCACCAGCCCGTTGGCCGCCAGTGTCGCGCCGGTCGCGGTGTTGTCGATAATGCAGTCGGCGTCCTCGGGCGGCAGCACCTCTGTCGCTCCGTACGAGCGGAGCAGCGTCGCATCGAGCCCGCGCTGCCCGATCCACGCTTGGGCGATCTGCTCGTATTCGGATGCGACGACAAGCGGCCGATCGGGAAGCCGCCCGTCTTCGAGCAACTCGACGGGCGCCGCGGCGACGAGTCTGACTCGATCGAGCCCCGTGTCCACGATCTCAACCAGGCCGGCGCCAGTCTCACGCACCCAATCGGCGCCGGCGAAGCCGACATCGCGGCTTCCGGCCGCCAGCATCTCCACGATGGCGCGCGGCTTCAAGAGCTTCACGCCGAACCCTGGCAACGAGATCGAAGGTCGGTACCCGCGTTCCGTGGCAGAGATATCTAAGCCGCCGTCGGCCAGCAGCCGGCGCACGCCCTCGAACATCCGTCCCTTCGGTATCGCGAGCTTGATCGTCGTCGCGGTCGCGACGGCTTTTTGCATGACGGTCATCGGTCGGCTCCAGGCTTGGCCCCGGCCGACGCTTCTTGCACGTGGCCTTCGCCCGTGCACGAAAAACGCCGGCTCGGGGCCGGCGTTTGCGTCCTTCGGATCAAAAGTCCATCAGGCCACGCTCACATCCGGCTCCCTCGCGGGTGCGGCAGATGGGCATGGTGGTGATGGAAAGACAATGCGATCATGTCGGAAGAAGATAGCCGCGGTTGATTGCCTGTCAAGCCGGTCGCTCGACTACACCGGCACGATCCGCACCCCGCCCTCGAGGAGCGCCGACCGAACCGCATGGGCGATCCGCAGCGCGCCGGGCGTATCGCCGTGCACACATAGTGTCTCGAAACGCCCGCTGCAGGCCAGCTGCAGGCCCTGCAATGCCGCTTCCTGGGGATTGGCCAGCACCGCACCCGACTCGGTGCGCGGCAGCATCGAGCCATCGGCCGCGTACTGGCGATCGGCAAATCCCTCACGTCGCACGGGAAGGTCCATCTCGCTCCAGCGGGCGGCTCCGGCCGATTCGGGCAGCCCGAAGAACGCCAGCGATGCGAACGGGTCGCCCGTAATCTCGGCCACCGCATCGAGGCACCCGCGAGCCACGGCCTCGGCGACATCGGCGTCCGCCATCGCCCGGTGATAGAGCGCACCGTGCGGCTTGGCGTGGGCCAACGTCAGCCCATCGGCCGCCGCGACCCGCGCGAGCTCGGAGACCTGCGCACGGCACAACGCGTAGATCTCTTCAGAACCAACGCCCAACTCGATCCGCCCAAAGTTCTCGGGGTCGGCGTACCCGGGGTGGGCACCGATCGACACGCCGCGATCGGCGGCGCGCTTCACGATCGCTCTCATCAGCTCATGGCTGCCGGCATGCCCACCGCACGCGATGTTGACCGACGACACCAGGTCCAGCAGCGCGAGATCGCTCGGAAGCAGGTCGTCACGCTCGCCAGCATCGGCGTTCAGATCAATCGCGGGGCCGAGCAGGCTTGCCTCGCTCATGACGCAGTCTACGAGGCGATCCACCGCCAGAGCGCCTCTTCCCGAGCCGACAGGACGGCAACCGCCTCCGCACGATCGATCACCTCGAAGCCCACCCACTGCCAGGGCACGAGCTGCCCGACCGCAGGAAGATCGGCGGCGATGACTGTGCCCACGGTCGCGTAGCCGCCGGTCGTCGGTCCATCGGGTCCGAGCACGACGATTTCGCCCGACGACGGCATCTGGATCGTGCCATACAGCACGCCCCGGCTTGGGCCCGTCGCGATCGAGGCGCCGTCGTCCCAACGAGCGAGACGCATGCCTATGCGATCTCCGTTCGGAGAAACGCGCAGCAGCCCCGGCGGCACTTCGAACTCGGCCCCATCGGACACGATCCGAAGCACACGGCGTCGCAACGCGAAGTCCACCATCGCGCGAATGGAGACCGGTATGTCCCGTTGCTCGCCGCACTCGTCACCAACGAGTAGCTCGTCGCCGGCGTTGAGAGCACGGCCCGTGTACCCCCCGAAGCCGGCGGCCTCGAACGTCGACCGCGAACCCAGCACCTCGGGCACGTCAATGCCACCCGCGACGGCAACGCACGCGCGCGCAAGACCGGCGTCGGGCCGAACGGAGAAGGCCTGACCGCTCGCCAACGAAAGCGTCTGGTACGAATTCCGACCGGCCCCCACGACCACTGTGCACGGCGAATCGGCTCGCAGCTCGATCTCACCCATGCAGACTTCGAGCCCCGCCGCACTCTCGGGGTTGCCAACAACACGATTGGCAACGCGAAGCGAGAGGGTATCGGCAGCGCCACCAACCGGGACACCGATGTGCGCCTGGCCCGGACGCCCCAGGTCCTGCACGGTCGCCCGACCCTGGACTCGCACGACGCTCAGGCTCACGCGCCGAACTCCTGGGCCGAGATGGGCCTGAAGCGCACGACGTCACCTGCGCGCAAGAGCGCGGGATCGTCGCGTTCCACGCCGAACATGACCGTCCTTGTGCGCCCGATGATCCGCCAGCCTCCCGGACCAGCCAGCCCGTACACGCCCGAGTACGGCCCGGCTATTCCAACGCTGCCTGCTTCCACCCGCATCCGCGGCGAAGCCAGCCTGGGTACCTGCAGTCGATCGGGGAGTCCGCCGAGGTAGCCGAAGCCTGGCGCGAAACCGAGGAACTTCACCGTGAATTCGGCCGACGCGTGCAGCTCAACTACCTCACGCTCGGCCATCCCGGCTTGGCGGGCAACATCATCAAGGTCGGGCCCATGCTGGCCGCCATAGCACACGGGGATCTCGTGCACGCGAGGCTGGATCGACCCACGAGCGCTTTTGGCTTCGAGCGCCTTGGAGATGATCGATGGCGTGATGCCAGCCAGCGGATCAACCTGCACGTAGATCGCGCCCTCCGCCGGCACTGCGTCTCGGACGCCTTGGAGGCTCGCCAGAACGTCAACCGCACTAGGTTCCGATGAAACGCCGACCACCCGCAAGCTGCGCTCACTAGTCCACTCGATGCGGATGCCCCCGGCCATGGCCAAGGGTAGATACCGGGATCAGCTGACCTCGATCTCGGACGGCCGCAGAGAACTGGGCAGCACGCGACGCTTCGTGCGGCGGGACTTCTTGCCGCCCGAGAGCTGGCCGTACTGCCGCAGCCGTTCGACCACGGCCTTTCCGTCCAGCAGGCGGATCGAGCCGTCGAAGTCTTCGACCAGGGCGGTGCAGCTCTCGACCCAGTCGCCGCAGTTGTAGTACATCATGCCCTTGTGGGTCTCGTCGGGCCTGATCTCGGCTTTGTGGATGTGGCCGCACACCACGCCGTCGAAGCCCTTGCCCTTGGCCTCCTCAACGAGCGCTTCCTCGAAGCGGCTGATGTACGTGCACGCGCTCTTGACCTTGAGCTTCAGGAACTGGCTAAGGCTCCAGTAGTTGAGCCCGAAGAGCCGGCGGACGCGGTTGTACTGGCGGTTGATCCGCAGCAGCAATTCGTAGCTGGCCGAGCCGAGCATCGAGAGCGCCCTGGCGTGCTTGACCACCATGTCGAATTGGTCGCCGTGGCTGATAAACAAGCGTCGGCCGTCGGCGGTCACGTGCTCGGCATCGAGCACCAGCTCAACACCGCCAAAGCTCAATCCCGCGTACTGCCGCGCGCCCTCGTCATGGTTTCCGGGGATGTAGACGACGCGCGTGCCCTTGCGCGCCATCTTGAGGATGCGACTGATAACGCGGTTGTGCTTGCCCGGCCAGTACCACTTGCTCTTGAGGCGCCACATGTCGATCACGTCGCCAACCAGATAGAGCGTGTCGCAACGCACGCTCTTCAGGAAGGCGCTGAGTTCCTTGGCCTGGCACCCGTTGCTTCCCAGGTGCAGGTCGCTCAGAAAGATCGTGCGGTACCGCAGATCGAGCCGCTCGGCACCGGTCTTCTCATCGCGCACCACGGCGGGCTCGGTCCAGATCGCCTCGGCTGGGTCGGCCTCGGGCAGCGTTCCGGGTTCGCACTGGTGGTCTGCGGGCTGCGCTGGTTCCTCCATGCCGTATTCTTCGGCTCGCCCGCGCGCGTTTCCCCGGCGCTGGGCGCCGATTTGCATGAATGTTGCTTTAAGAAGACCTTATGAGCGGATCTTCAGCAGCCCAGCGACGCGGCCGACTTCCTCCTGCCAGGCCGTCGAATCGGCGACGCGACCGGCGTGCAGCGTGCGATCGACGTCCTGCAAGACGCGATAGATCGCGTTTTGCGCGACGTCCAGGCGGACTTCGAAGGGTGATGCCAGCGTCATCTCGACCAAGGCACCCAGCGATTGGAGGGCCTCGGCATTGGCGGGATCGCCCAATAACCTCTCGGCCTGCCTGGCGAGTGCCGCCTCGGCCACGTAAGAGAGCGTCGACCGGTCAAGGTCCACGCCCGCCTGCTGGGCCCGCTGGAGGATCTGCCGGGCCTGGGCGACGTCGGGCTGCTCGGCCCGGAGCAGCCGCACGAGGTCGGCATTCAGCACAAGCTCGACCGGGAAGTACAGCGCCCGCGGAGACGGGATGTTGAGAGCGTGCAGGAAGTGCAGCAGCGGCGCCTGGTCGTCGTACATCCGACGATATGTCGCCTCAGCGCTATTGAGGGCGCCCTGCAGGACCTGCTCGGCGACCCTTCGCTGCTCGTCCTTGAAGAGCGAGGCAAGCGAGAACGTCGAGCTGCCGAAGTCGCGCTCGATCAGCCGCAGCAGCTTGCCATACTGGGCCAGGTCGAACGCCTGCTTGGCCTCCTGCACGAACGCATCGAACCGTTCGTCTTCGACACCCACCCCAGCGCCGCCCGCGATGATGTGGTCGGCCAGGTGCAGCACCGCATAGGTCACCTGCTGGCTGTTCAGGGTCAGTCGCGAGGTCAGCGTCGCGCGCCCGACGCGGAGCTGCGTCCTGCCGGCGTGCATATCGGTGCACAGCTCGCTGCGGACGTCATAGCAGTAGACACTCGTCTCGTAGCCGCAGTCCTCGAACAGTGAGATCACCGCGTAGTGCTCGGCCATCTTGAGCAGGTCGACCTTAGCCGGCCGGACCATGTTCATGTACACCTGCCGACCATCGCCGTGCTCTCGCAGATTGCTCCGGGCGTTGCTCAGGTGATCGAGAAACGCATCCTCGAACGAGTCCTTGAACAAGCCCTCTGCGATCTGGATAACGCGTCCGGCGTACTGCAGGATCTGCACCGTCTCGATACCGGTGAGCTCATCGAAGAACCACCCGCAGCTCGTGTACATGAGCATCGCGTTTCGCTGCAGCTCGAGCAGGCGAAGGATGCGGGTATAGTCGAGCGGGCCCTCGTGCGGGCCGGCGTGCCGCTCGATGAACTCGATCGCGTTCTCGCGCGAGCGATCGAGGATGACGTTGATGTATTCGTCTCTCGCCGCCCAGGGATCGATGAGCAGTCCGCTCGCCTCGCGCTCGAACCGCTCGGCCATCTCATCACGAAGCCAATCGAGCGATTCTCGCAGCGGCTTGCGCCACGCCTGGTTCCAGTTCGGCCGGCCTCCCGAGTGGCAACCGCAATCACTCCGCCACCGCTCGATGCCGTGCACGCAGCTCCACGACGAATCGTCGATGATCTCGGCCTCCCACTCGGGCGGGTGCAGCTCGAGGAACCGGCCGTAGTTGACCAGCGTCGCCTCGCCGCCGTCCATGATGCGACGGACGGCGTACGAGAGGGCCATATCGCCATACGGATGATGGTGGCCGTAACTCTCGCCGTCGGTGGCGATGTGCACAAGCTGCGCCTCTTCGCGGCCGGGGTCGATGCCGCCCAGCAGCCGATTCGCGAACTGCTCGCCATTAGCCAACAACCGCTCGAACGCCACAGCTTGCGACAGCGGACCGTCGTAGAAGAACAGCGCGATGGTCCTGCCGTCCTCGAGCCGGCAGAGGTAGGGTCGGCGTGGATCGATGCCGTGCTCACGGGCATAGATCCACGTGTCGCTTCCGATCTTGCGGTATCGCAGGGCCTGCCTCGGAGCCAGCAATGTGAAGGCGATGCGCTGCCGCGCGAGCTCATCGAGCGTCGCCCGGTTTGCCGCCGTCTCGGGCAACCACATGCCCTCGGGCCGTCGGCCGAAGCGATGCTCGAAGTCCTTGATGCCCCAGAGGACCTGGGTGCGCCGGTCGCGGTCGTTGGCGAGTGGCATGATGACGTGGTTGTACGCCTGGGCGATGGCCGACCCGTGCCCCCCGTTGAGCTCGATGCTCTGGCGGTCGGCTTCGAGGATGGCCTCGTACGCCTCGGGCGCGTGCTCTTGCATCCACGAGAGCAGCGTGGGGCCGAAGTTAAAGCTGATGTGCGCGTAGTTGTTGTTGATGCGCTCGATCCAACCCTCGGCGTCGAGGATGCGCGCTTGGCCGTTGGGCTGGTAGCACTCGGCGGTGATCCGCTCGTTCCAGTCGTGATACGGGTAGGCCGAGTCCTGTACTTCGACCGCTTCGAGCCATGGATTCTCGCGCGGCGGCTGGTAGAAGTGGCCGTGGATGCACACGTAGGGTTTCATGAAGCGCCGGCTCCCGATCGCTGCCCGATGCGGCTCGCCCACCCGCGCAGGCGGGCGGAGATGCTATCGTCGGCGATCAGTTCTTCCAGCGTCCAACGCATCGGCCTGCGCCAGCACGGGTAGCCCGCGCTCACACCGGGGATATTCTGCGGCTCGGTCTCACCCCACAGGTCTTCGAGCGCCAGCATGACCACGGGCGCCAGAGACTTGCAGAGCCGGTCAACGAGCGCGTCGAACAGGTCTGCTTCGTCGGCCTCTTCGAACTGCTGGTGCAAGCGCTCCACCGCCGCAGCGCGCAACCGCATGTCGTACGCCGCTGCCGAGGCATCGAGCAAGCCGAGCGAGTGACGCAGGTCGATGTCGCGACCGGCCAGGTAGCCGGCGAACGTCGGCATGTCGTGGGTGTTGGGCGCTGCGATCAACTCGGGCTTGGCCGCCCCGGGCGCGACGGCCTGATCGCCGCCATCGTATTGAGAGGCAGTCATACCCAGCAGGTAGCGCTCGATCATGGCGGCGTCGACCTCGGGCGGCACCGTGCCCAGGTTCTCGCCGATGAACAGCGCCTCGTGCTCGTGGGACAAGTCAGCAAGGACGTCCAGCGCGCCAGCGGCGTCGTACCGCACGTATACGCCGTCATCGGCACCGTGGCCTTCGGGCACCCAATACAGCCGCCACAGGCCCATCACATGATCAAGCCGCAGCGTGCTGGCATAGCGCAGGTGGCGCCGCGTTGCCTCGATGAGCTCGCCATGGCCGCTCAGCCGCGCATGCTCGGGCAGCATCGGCGGGAAGCCCCAGACCTGGCCCTCGGGGAAGTACGCGTCCGGCGGCGCGCCCACGGCGATGCCCTTCGCATACGCGTCGGGGTTGCGATGCACGTCGAAGCCGTCGGCGGCGACACCGACCGGCAGATCGAGGTAGAACCCACAACCGGCGGACTCGGCCCGCGAGCGGAGCGTCGAGAGCTGCTCGTGCAGCAGCATCTGCGCGAAGCCGTAGAGCCGCTCGGACGAAGGATCACCATCGTCCTGCGCACGCCACTGAGCATACTGCGCGATGAGTGGATCGGCACTCAAGAACGCTTGGATCGCCGCGGCATTCGCCTTCGCAGACTCACGCGCAAGCACCCATCGCTTAAGCTGCCAGCTTGCCTGGTAGTCGACCAGTGGTGCTGCAGAGATGCGCTTGGCTTCAGCCCGCTCCTCGGTCGTCATGAACTCCCGAAGATCGAGGAACAGCTCACTGAAAACGCTCCGGCTCAGCGGCGCGTAGGGGCAGCCGTCGGTCGGGTTCGTGTACCGTCCTGCCAACAGTGGCAGCGTGCTCACAAGCGATACACCCCGGCCTCCCGCCCATTCGCACAGCCGCCCGAGTCCGTCGAGGTCTCCAACACCGACGCCGCCCTCGAATCGCAACGCGTAGAGCGGAACAAAAGCGCCAAGCCGTCGGCGGTCGTCCCTCCAGAATCGCTTGGGTGCGCTCGCTGGCTGAGATACCCGATCAGCGTCCACGGGCCGATCGAGATCAACACCGAGCGCGCGGAGCACGGCGATCAGTGCCGCCTCGCTCGGGTAGCGCTGCACGCCCATGCCGTTCTCGTGCTCGGTTAGCAGACCATGCGAACGCGCAAGGCGCAGCAGCGCGGGGTCGCGCGTGTCTTCGGCTCGGACGCTCATTCGCCCGGCTCGCACCGCAGCACGACGACCGCGAGCGGCGGAAGCGTGAGATCGACTCGGTACGGCCGCCCGTGCGACGGCGAGTGAACGGCCTCCACGCCGCCGAGGTTGCCAACGCCCGAGCCGCCGAAGCACTCTGCGTCGGTGTTAAGCGCCTCGCTCCACTTGCCGCCAAAGGGAACGCCCAGCGTGTAGCCGTAGCGGACGACGGGTGTGAAGTTGGCGACGACAAGTACGGTGTCGCGCGGATTCACGCCGCGGCGCAGGAACGAGATGACCGTGTCTTGGCTGTCGGTGCAATCGATCCACTCGAACCCGCGGGAGTCGCAGTCTCGCTGGTGCAACGCGGGCTCGCGCTTGTACAGATCGTTCAGGGTCCCAACCAGAGCCGCAATACCGGCATGGTGCGGCACACCCTCCAGGTGCCACTCGATGCTGCTGTCGTGATCCCACTCGGGCACCTGGGCCAGCTCGCCGCCCATGAAGAGCAGCTTCTTGCCCGGCTGGGTCCATTGCAAGCCGTAGAGCAGCCGCATGTTGGCGAGCCGCTGCCACTCATCTCCCGGCATGCGGTCGAGCAGCGAGCCCTTGCCGTGCACCACCTCGTCGTGGCTGAGGGGCATGACGTAGTTCTCGCTGAATTGGTAGACGGCACGGAAGCTGATCTCGTTGTGGTGGTACTTGCGGTGGATGGGTTCGTGCCCAAGGTACCGCAAGATGTCGTGCATCCAGCCCATGTCCCACTTGTACCCAAAGCCCAAGCCGCCCAGATGCGCAGGGCGGGACACGCCGGGCCAGGCGGTCGACTCTTCAGCGAATGTGACGATGTCCGGGTGCGCACCGTACAGCGTGGTGTTGAGCTGTCGCAGGAAGTCGATGGCCTCGAGGTTCTCGCGCCCGCCGTAGATGTTGGGAATCCACTCGCCCTCTTCACGCGAGTAGTCGCGGTAGAGCATCGAAGCGACGGCATCGACACGAATGCCGTCGACGTGGTACTTGTCGAGCCAGAACATCGCGCTCGAAATGAGGAAGCTGCGGACCTCGTGCCGCCCGTAGTTGAAGATCATGGACTTCCAGTCGGGGTGGAAGCCCTCGCGCGGGTCCTCGTGCTCGAACAGGTGCGTGCCGTCGAAGAGCGCCAGCCCGTGCGCATCAGCGGGGAAGTGGCTCGGCACCCAGTCGAGGATCACGCCGATGCCCGCCTGGTGCAGCGTGTCGATCAGGAACATGAAGTCCTGCGGTGTGCCATAACGGCTCGTGGGTGCGAAGTAGCCGACCGTCTGGTAGCCCCAGCTCTTGTACAGCGGGTGCTCCATCACGGGCATGAGCTCGACGTGCGTGAACCCGAGGCGGTTGCAGTACTCGGCGAGCTGCGGAGCAAGCTCTCGATAGTTCAAGCTCCGGTTGTTGTCTTCGGGTACGCGTCGCCACGATCCAAGGTGCAGCTCGTAGATGCTCATGGGCCGATCGACGCGATGTCGCTCGCCGCGCGTGCGCATCCAGGCCTCATCGTTCCACTGATAGTCGAGCCCGTGCACGATGGAGGCGGTCCGCGGCGGTTGCTCCTGGCGGAAGCCGAAGGGATCGGTCTTCTCGAGGCGCCGCCCGCCGGCGTGGGAATCGATGATGTACTTGTAGTGCGCACCTTCTCGCGCGTTCGCGGCGATGCCCACCCACAGGCCGCTGCTACCCACCGGCGTCAGCGGATCCGCGCCGGCCGACCAGTAGTTCCAATCCCCCACCACCGACACGGCCCGGGCGTTGGGTGCCCACACGCCGAATCGCACGCCCTGGCCGCCCGGGAGTGGGTGGGCGCCGAGCTTCTCAAACAGGTGCGCATGCGTGCCCTCGTTGAACCAGTACTGGTCGTCGGCGGAGATCCAGCCGAGGTCGAAGGGTCGGCCCATTGCGCGTGCGTCGGGCGGCATCATGAGGGCATGGTTGGTCACGTCTGGGCTCTCCGAGCGGCCGGCACGCCGCCCTAGCACAGATCGACCGAAAACCAAGCATGATCCAGCCTCATCGCATCGCGGGATCCCCGCGCCACGGCGTGTCAGGTCAGGCCGCGCTCGCGCCGCAGTTCGGCCTCCGCCCGGAGCCAGTCGGCTACGTCGTTGCCAGGGGTCGAGCCGCGCGCCTCGAAGATCTCGTACGCACGACGGCGGATCTCGTCTTGGGTGGGCTCGGCTGCGACCGACTTGGGCCGACTGGCAAGCGAGCGATTCGCGGTCGGGGCGGCGTGCTGCAGCAGCGACTCTCGAACGGCACCGGACGGGCGGTTAGCAACGGGCGTCTGGTCCACGCTCGGGGCCTTGGGCTCGACCACCCTCGGCGGCAGAGCTCGCTCAAGCCGGGGCGCATCAGGAACGGGAAGCCGGCGCACCGAATCGGGCGCCTCGCTCTGGGCCGCTCGCTCCCGACGAGATGCCGTAAACACCGAGTAGGCGTGCTGACGGAGCGCTGTGCTGTTCGAGCCGATCACGGCCGACCTCCATCCAGGCGGCGGGGACACTCGCCGAGAGCCGCCGCAACGGTCCACCCTCTCCAGTGAATCGTACGGTTCGCTCGGAATATCGACCAGCAAAAGATACGACTTTGGACGCAGTAGGCGGGCGATTTCACCAAACCCGAACGAACAACACGCGAGCATGCGCGTTTCACGCCATCAGCGCGCTCGTTCTGGCTCACGCGGACCGAGAACGGGACCGATAGTGGTAAGACGCTCCCACCCGAATACGGAGCAGAAGACACGACACTGACCCCGAGCCGCGCAAGGATTGCGCAGCCCGGACGCGGCAACGCACCTTCCTCGGAGAGCGACGTGGCCCTCAGCAGAGCGGAACACGAACCAGAACGGCACGCCACGCTCCCCGGGGGACGTGGGTCGCCCGGCGTGCTGCTCATTGAGGTCGGATACGAGGTCTGCAACCCCATCGGCGGCATCTACCAGGTACTGCGGTCGAAAGCCGCCACCATGGTTGACCATTGGGACGACCGCTACCTGATGGTGGGCCCGTACGTGCCCGATCAGGCGGCGCTTGAAATGGAGCCGCGGCGGCCGACGGGCTGGCTGGCACGCGCCGTCGCGGCGATGGACGACATCGGCATCGCCTGCCACACCGGTCGCTGGCTGGTTCCGGGCCGGCCCCGGGTCGTCTTGCTCGATCACGACCTGCCGGCGGAACGCATCAATAGCGAGAAGTTCTACCTCTGGCAGCACGACAAGGTGAGCTCTCCCAGCGGCGACGAGATGGTGGACGGCGTGATCGCCTTCGCCGACGTCACGCGCCACTTCATGCGCGCCGTCGACCACGCCTGGCGAGACCAGCGACCGGCACGACGGAACCCGCGACGCGTAATGGCCCACTTCCACGAGTGGATGGGCGGCCTTGCCATCCCGCTCATGAAGCGCGAGGAGCAGCCGGTCTCGACGGTCTTCACGACGCACGCCACCCTGCTTGGCCGGTACCTGGCCAGCAGCGATGACCCGCCCGAGACCGTCGAGGGGCTCGACCACGCCGCCGAAGCCGACCGATTCGGCATCCGATCCCGACACGACTACGAGCGGCTGGCCGCACGCGATTGCGATGTGATGACGACCATCAGCCCACTGACGGGCGTCGAGTGCGAGCACCTGCTGGGGCGCAAGCCCGACGCCATCCTGCCCAACGGGCTGGACATCGGGCGCCTGAGCGTGGGCCACGAATTCCAGACGCTCCACGCGGTGTTCAAGGACAAGGTCCACCACTTCACGATGGGCCACTTCTTCCCCACGCGGCCGATCGACCTGGACAACACACTCTACTTCTTCACGAGCGGGCGATACGAGCCCCGGAACAAGGGCTTCGACCTGTTCATCCGCGCCAACGCACGGCTCAACCAGCTCTTGCGCGAGACCGACAACCCGCACACGGTGGTGTCGTTCATCGTGACGCGCCGCGACGTGCGTTCGATCGATCCCGTCGTGCTGCAGAACCGGGCCGTGCTCGACGAACTCGAGGACGTGTGCGAGCACATCGCCGACGATCTGCGCGAGCGGCTGTTCCGCACGGCCGCCAGCGAGGGACGCGTCTCGCTCGACTCGATGGCCGAGGAGTACTGGATGCTCCGGCTGAAGCGCACGCAGGCGGCCTTCCGCACGCGGGGCTGGCCCAGCGTCATCACCCACACGCTCGAGGGCGACCCGCGCGACGAGGTGCTCAGCGAGATCGCCGTCGCGGGCCTTCGCAACGATCCCGAGGACCGCGTCAAGATCGTCTACCACCCGCAGTTCATCAGCCCGACCAACCCGCTCTGGGGCATGGAGTACGACCAGTTCGTGCGCGGCTGTCACTTGGGCGTGTTCCCCAGCACCTACGAGCCCTGGGGCTACACGCCGCTGGAGTGCCTGGCGCTGGGCGTGCCGGCCATCACGACCGACATGTCGGGCTTTGGTGACTTCGTGACCGAGCGGCACGCGCAGCCCGCCGGCTGGGCACCGTGGGTGCTCCAGCGTCGGCACAAGACGACCGAGCAGGCCGTGGAAGCGCTCGCGCGTCGGATGCTGGAGTTCTGCGAGCTCACACAGCGAGAACGCATCCGCGTGCGAAACTCGGCCGAGCAACGCTCCTGGCTGTTCGATTGGATGGAGATGGGCGAGGCGTACGCCCAGGCCCACGATCTTGCGTTGCATCGCGGCCCGAAACCTGCCGAAGTTGGGTAGACCCGGCCCCCTCTCGCACGCGTCGCCAGGCATCGCTTATCGGAAGGACTCGCCCCATGCCCGCCAGCCAGAACCCGCACCTCGGCATCGATCCCAGCGTGGCCTACTTCACGATGGAGATCGCCATCAACGACAAGATCCCGACATACTCAGGCGGGCTTGGCGTGCTGGCGGGCGACACCGTGCGATCGGCGTGCAACCTGAAGGTGCCCATGGTCGCCGTCTCGCTGCTGCACCGCGGCGGCTACTTCAAGCAGACGCTCGACAAGGACGGCACGCAGCACGACGAGCCCATCTCGTGGAAGCCCGAAAAGCAC
Organism: Phycisphaerales bacterium; assembly: GCA_965227775.1. GTDB lineage: Bacteria > Planctomycetota > Phycisphaerae > Phycisphaerales > UBA1924 > JAHCJI01. The sequence continues at coordinate 1,626,423 of OZ245777.1, read as the reverse complement.
ATGGAGCGGCTGCGCAACGAGATCAGCGTGAAGCTCGACGGTCGCACGGTGCGCGTCGGCGCGTGGAAGACAACCATCCGCGACAAGTACCACGGGTACGAGACGCCGGTCATCTTCCTCGACACGGATCTGCCCCAGAACCGCAAAGACCACCGCGAGATCACCAACCGCCTGTACGGCGGTGACGACGAGCTGCGCCTGCGTCAGGAAGCCATCCTGGGCGTCGGCGGCGTTCGCATGCTCGAGTCGCTGGGTTGCCGGAGTCTGAAGGTCTACCACATGAACGAGGGCCACGCGAGCCTGCTCGTCCCCGAGCTCGTTCGCCACATCTCGCGGCACACGCACCGCAAGCCCAACGACGCGAGCGTGCTCGCCGAGGTGCAGGAGAAGTGCGTGTTCACCACGCACACGCCCGTGCCCGCCGGCCACGATCGCTTCCCGATGGAGATGGTGCACAGCATCCTCGACCCGGAAATCGTCGCGCTGCTGCACCCCGAGCCGCAGGGTGCGATGCACGAAGCGCCGATGGACGCCAACCCCAATGCGGCGCAGGGCCCACCGCAGCCGGTTGCCCAGGCTGTCGCTTCCAGTGATGCTCCGGTGCCGTCATACGCACTGCCCGCGGGCGTGCCCATGACCGAGCGAGCCAGTCGCCGCTACGGCGGTGGCGGCACTGCGGTCGCCGAGCCCCCACCGCCGCCGGAGGGCACGCTGAACATGACCCTCACGGGCTTCTGGGGCAGTGGACGCATCAACGCCGTCGCTCGGCGACACGCCGAGGTCTCTCGCAAGATGTTCGGGCGCGACGACATCCTGTCGGTGACCAACGGCATCCACGCGCGAACCTGGGTGTGCGGCGACATGGCGAAGCTGTTTGACAAGCACATGCCCGGCTGGCGAGAGGACAACAGCGAGCTGCGCTTTGCCATCGATCTGGATCGCAAGGCCCTTCTCAAGGCCCACCTTCGCGCGAAGGTTGCGCTCATCGATCGTGTAAACGAGCTCACCGATGCCGACTTCGACCTCGATACCTTCACCATCGGCTTCGGCCGCCGCGCGACCGCGTACAAGCGGCTGACCCTGCTGCTGCGCAACCCCAAGAAGTTCGACGAGATCGCCGAGAAGCACGACGGCATCCAGGTCGTGCTGGCGGGCAAGGCCCACCCCAAGGACGAGCCCGGCCAAGCCATGATCGTCGACACGCTGCGTAAGGCGAAGCGACTCAAGCACGCCCGCGTGGTCTACCTGCCCAACTACAACATGGACCTTTGCGGCCTCATGACTGCCGGCAGCGACATCTGGCTCAACACGCCACGACCGCCGCTCGAGGCCAGCGGCACCAGCGGCATGAAGGCCGCCATCAACGGCGTGCCGAACCTCAGCACGCTCGACGGCTGGTGGCTGGAGGGCTGCATCGAGGGCCTGACCGGCTGGGCGATCGGCAAGGACGACTTTGGCCCGGGCCGCAAGCGCAAGGCGCCAACGACCAATACACAAGATCGCAACCACGCCCAGGACGTCTACGACAAGCTCGAAACGGTCATCCTGCCGGCGTTCGAGAACCGCACCCAATGGGCCGACATCATGGCGCACTCGATCGCGATCAACGGCTCGCACTTCACGACGCAGCGCATGGTTCGTGAGTACGTGGCCGGGCTGTACTTCGTGTGAGGCTCAGCCACCCGGCACGAGTGCGGAGGCGTCGAGCGTGCCCTCAAACTCGAAGCGGGCGTTGGGCCTGTAGAGCCGCGCGTCGAACATGGCATTCCAGAAGATGCCCGGCAGCGTGTAGCCCAGGCTGCCTCGCAGGCGGTAGCGCACCTCGCGCACGGGCAGGTCGTCCCACTCGATGGGCACGGGCAAATCGACGAACTGGCGGTCCTGTCGGCTCAGCGTGGCCTCGGCGCTGCGCCGGCCCCGGAACACGCGTTCACCCTCGATGCTCAGCGTGTAGTCGACCAGTCGCAGGGGTAGCTCGGTCTCGCCGACGTTGGTCGCAACCACGGTGAACACGAGAACGGCCGCCTCGTCGGTCGTCTCCTGCACGCTCACGCCCTCGACGCGGGCGGTCGGACGCGTGATGCAGCCGCTCGTCGCGAGGAGCGCACCAAGGCAGGCCATCAGGACCGCAACCCGAGACACGTCGTGGACGTTCATCTCGACAGACCCGCGAGCATCGGCAGCACGACCACCAGCCCGACAAACGCAGCAAGCCCGAGGCCGAGCATCGCCAGGATCACCTGGGCGGTCATGACCACGACCGGCCTTGCCAGCTTCATGACGTCATCCACCCGAACGGCCTTCCACGCCAGGCTCACGAGGAACGCGATGGGCAGCAGCAGCAGGAACCACCACGCGTGGGCGTCCATCGGATCGACGAACGGCCGCCAGGCGAGCACGAGTGAGAGCGACGACGCCATCACGACGTGGCCCCCTTGCCGTACAACTCAGACTCGCGGCGGCGCCGGTTGAAGAGCGCATCGAGCACCGCCACCAGATTCAGCATGCCCGCGAGGGCCACCATGAGCAGCGCGACCTCGTTCACCTTGCCAACCGACTTACCAGCGCCAGGCGAGCCCTGGAAAACGGTGCCGTCCCCCCACTGCGGCGTGCGCGTCAGTTGCGGGTAGGGCATGCGGCCGTCCTGGGCGTTTGAGACGCGGACCTCGCCGGGATAGGCCGAGCGAAATGCCGGTTCGGCACGCCCGGCGGGCGTCATGTCCAACGCCCACGCCTTGAACTGGTTCTGGTTGACCCAGTCGGCGGCAAAAGTCACCGGACCGACGAGGGCGTGGACATAGAACCACAGGCGGTCTTCGCGGCTATCGATCGTGTCGATGCCGCCTACGAGCAGGCCGCCGAAGAACAGCCCCAGCACACCCAACCCAACGGCGAACGCGCGCCGGGGCTGGCCAAGCACGACGTGGCCGAGTCCGGGCAGCAGCAGCCCGGCGACGCCTGCCACGGGATGGAACCGCTCCGGCCCGGCCGCGAACCGCGAGGGCGCGGCCGCCGGAGCGGGCTTCTCGGCTGAAAGTGCGGGCGATTCGGGGGCTTCTGACATGAGGCCGATGGTAGCCCCAGGCGTGCCCTCACTCCGCACGCCGCACGAGCCCCGACGCCTCGGCCGCGCGGCAGCCGGAGGGCAGTTGACACGGCCCGGAAGGGGTGTAGCCTTGCGGCGCTCCTAGCGCTCGCTCGGACTGGTCCACCGGAAGGGTCGACCGGGCCTGCCGCCGGAGGGCACGCGGTGAACCGGCTCCCATCCTGGACTACAGGTGCGGCAGACGCCGCCGCACCCATGCGGACGAACAGACATGCCCACGCTCACGCTCGATGCCGAAGAAGTTACCGGGGCCACCGCGGTCCTGGTCCCCGGGCCCTCGCCCTGGCAGCCCGACAACTCGGACGTTGTCGCGTATGACGATGATGAGGACGAGGACGACTTTGACGATCTCGACTACGACGACGACGAGGAAGACGAGGACTACGACGCCGACTTCCTCGACGACGACGAAGACGAGGTGGCCGACGACGATGAAGATGCCGATGAGGACGACGAAGACCTCTAGGGCCTAGGGCACCCACGCCCCGATCCCGGGCCGATGCTGGCCTTGGTATCGACCGCGTGCTGTGAGCCGACGGCCGGGAGTACGCCGTCCATGCCACGCACCAACGACGATCGCAACAACCCGAAGGATCGCGCGGGCAGCCCCGATCGCTTCGAGGTCGATCTCCACGAGCTCGAGCTAAACGAAGACGAATCGGCGTTGCTCGACGAGGCGATCGCGCCGCTCGCCGACTCGGACGCTGTCGCGGGCGACGACGCGTCCCCACCGCCCGAACCCCGCCGGGCCGAAGTTGTCGACCGCCGGCTCGGACTCGACCGCCGCAACATGCCGGGTGCCGCTGCGCCGACCGGGCTCGAGCGACGCCGCGGCCGAGGCCGCCGGCTGAGCGATTTTCATCGCTCGGCCGAAGAGGGCGAGATGACCCAGGAGCAGTTCATGTTCCTGATGGCCATCGATGCGTTCAAAAAGGGAAACGACGTGACCTTCCCCGCGTGGAGCGACGTGCTCGAAATCATCCGTCTGCTGGGCTATCGCAAGGTGCAGAAGGCCGCCGTCGACCTGGGCAGGGCCGAAGACTGGACCGAGCCGCCCGAGTCGCCGCACAACGTGCGCACCGACAAGCAGCTGCAGCGCAACGCCGCGGCACGCGCCGCGTTCAAGAAGCGCGACTCAGCCGCCTAAGCCAGGGCTACCCGGCGAATCGAGCCGACTACTTGTCCTTGTAGAAATCCAGGTTTAGCTCGACGTACTTGTTCCATTGCTCGGGCAGGTCCTCCTCGGGGAAGATCGCCTGCACGGGGCACTCGTCGACGCACAGCCCGCAATCGATGCACGTATCGGGATCGATGTAGAGCTGGCTTGCCTGCTCGAACTCGCCTTCGTCCTTGCCCGGATGGATGCAGTCGACGGGGCACACCTCCACGCATGAGGTGTCCTTTGTCCCGATGCAGGGTTCGGCGATCACGTGAGGCATGAGGCAACTCCAACTCGAACGGGCCGCTGTTCGCCTGTGGCGTCGCGCCGGCCCGGGAATGCGGTCCAGATGGTCATTGTAGAGACCAGCGCCACCGCGTCACCCCGCAGTGGGCATGTCTCCCTACGCTCGCGAACTCGAAAAAGGTCAGTGCCGGCCGGCGGCGGCGGGCACACGCTCCTCGCGCCGAACCTCGATCAGAGGTGCCTCATCTTCTCGCTGGGCTTGCCCGTTGAGCAATGGTTCGACCGCAGGCACGGGTTCCGGCTCGCCGGCCGTCCCGTCCCGACGACTATCGACTCGAGCCTCCAGGGCGGCCTTCATCAGCCGACCCGGCTTGAACCGCACGGCTTGCTTCGGCGGCACGGTCACTGGCTCGAGCGTCTTCGGGTTCTGGGCGGTCCTGGCGGCTCGCTCCTTCACCTCGAACACACCGAAGTCTCGGATCTCGATGCGCTGACCATTTCCGACGGCCTCGATGATCTGGTCGAGCACGCCCTGCACCACGTTCTGCACGTCGTGCCGTGAAAGCTTGGTCTGGCGGGTGATCTCGTCGACCAGGTGTTTCTTTGTGACGTTCTTTTCGGCGCCGATGCTCGCGTTGCCTTTGGAAGCCATGGCGACTCCTAGAGGGGTCTAGCCCGATGGAGGCTGAGAGCGGCCGGCACCCACGATTTGCCGGTCCGTCGCGAATCGGTCGGGCGCGGCTGCGATGCGAGCGGGCCCGGACCGGCAGTATCGCAGATTTCACCCGAAGAATCAACCTCAGTCTGCATCGAATCGTCGTGGAATCTCCGAACGGTAGCCCGAAGGACGCCCGCTCGACGTCGGTCCACCACGCCTGGGATGCACGCCACGGCGGGTCCCTTCTCCGCTTTCGCGCGCCGCAGGTCCGATGACTCCGGGCAGCGCTGTTTCGTACGTTCCCTCGATCGCCGGCTTGATGAGGGCCATGGCAGCGTCGACGTCGTCGACAACATGAAACAGCGAGAGGTCGGCTTCAGAAATTGTTTGGAACTTGTTACACATGCTCTCCCGGATCCACGCGACCGGTTCTGCCCAGAACTCCGAACCGAACAGGATCAGGGGGAACGGCTTGATCTTGAGCGTCTGCATGAGCGTCATGGACTCGAAGAACTCGTCGAGGGTCCCGAAGCCGCCCGGGAAGATGACGAAGGCCCTGGCGTACTTCACGAGCATCACCTTGCGAACGAAGAAGTACTCGAAGGTCAGCTCGTCGGTCTGGTAGGGGTTGGGGGCCTGCTCCATGGGCAGCGCGATATTCATGCCCACCGATCGACCGCCCGCCTCGTAAGCCCCTCGGTTGCCGGCCTCCATGATGCCCGGGCCGCCGCCTGTAACGACGGTGAGGCCCGACTCGGCCAGCGCACGCCCCATTCGCCGAGCCGCCTCGTACATCGGCTGGTCCAGCTTGGTACGAGCCGAGCCGAAGATGGTGACCGCCGGCGGCAGCCGCTCGAGTGTGTCGAACCCCTCGACGAACTCGCTCATGATCCGCAGCACCCGCCAGGAATCATGTCCGCGGTCGGTTTGCGCTTCGGGGAAGGGGCCAAAGTGCATGCCGTCACGATCACCAGTTTGCTCTTTACTATGCTCGGCCATGCCGGGATCATCGGCCTCCGACGGCCACAAGCAAGCGATGCCAGCCCCAACACCGCAAGATGGGTCCATCGAGGCCGCCATGGCCTGGCTCAACGCCAAGGTCAACTTCGAGCGCCAGCCCAACCGAGATCTAGCTGTTCGCATGCTGAAGCTCGACCGAATGCGGGCGTTGTCGGCCGTTCTTGGCGATCCGCACCTGGCCGTCCCTGCCATCCACGTCGCCGGTAGCAAGGGCAAGGGCAGCATCACCAGGATGGCGGCAAGCATCCTGACCGCGGCCGGACTGCGCACAGGAGCATTCACCAGCCCGCACCTGATCGCGCCCAACGAACGCATCGCCGTCGACCGGGTGCCGATCTCGGATGCAGATCTGGCCCTCGCGCTCGGGCGTGTGTCCCAGGGCGAGGCCGATTTGCCGCCCGAGGTCATCGATCGCTTCGGCACGCCAACCTACTTCGAGGCCATCACCGCGGCCGCGTTCGACCACTTCGCGAGGTCGGCCTGCGACGCGGCCGTGCTCGAGGTTGGTCTGGGCGGCCGGCTCGACTCGACCAACATCGTCCGGCCGGCTGCATGCGTGCTCGGGTCGATCGAGTTGGAGCACACGGAGATCCTGGGCGAGACGCTCACGGAGATCGCCTACGAGAAGGCCGGCATCCTGAAGCCTGGCGTGCCAGCGATTTGCACGCCGAATCCACCGGAGGTGCTCGACGTGTTCCGAGCGCAAGCGGACGAGATCGACGCGCCACTCCACGTCCTCGGCGATGACCTGCCGTTCGAGCACCGCATGGACAACGCGCACGCTGTCGTGAGCGTCTCCATCGACGGCCGCGACCTCATCGACATTCGCTGCCCGCTCCCAGGGGCTCATCAGGCCGCCAACACTGCCGCCGCCGTCGCGGCGAGCGTCGAGATGCTGGGCGACCGCCTCAGCGCAGACGCGATCGTCCAAGGTCTCGAGTCCACGCCCCGCGATGGACGAATGGAGGTCGTCGCTCGTGCGCCCGCGGTGATCGTGGATGGTGCGCACACGCCCGCATCGCTGCGGGCCACGCTGGCGGCACTACCCGGGCACGAAGGTCGGCTGGTGGTTCTCTTCGGTTGCTCCAGAGACAAGGACGCCGAAGGCATGTTTGCCGAGTTGCGCCGCGCCAACGCTCGCGTGGTATTCACCGAGGCCGGCCCACGCGCCCGCTCCGCCCATGACCTCGCTGCCGTGTTCGATCAGAATTGCGAATCGAATCCTGATCCTGCAGAGGCGTTGGCGATCGCTCGTTCGCTGGCCGGAACCAGCGGCGTGATCCTCTGCTGCGGCTCGTTCATGATCGCCGGTGCGATCAAGGCGCTTTCGTAATCAGAACGCGGCCTGCCCCGGCGCCCGCGGGAACGGGATCGCGTCGCGGATGTTCTGCAGGCCCGTGCAGTACATCACCAGTCGCTCGAAACCCAGGCCAAAGCCGGCGTGGGGTACCGTGCCGTAGCGGCGGAGATCGCGGTACCAGCCGTACTCGTCCTTGGGCAGGCCCATCTCGTCGATGCGCTCGTCGAGCACGTCCAGGCGTTCCTCACGCTGGCTGCCACCGATCAACTCGCCGACGCCCGGCACGAGCACGTCCATCGCCGCCACGGTCTTGCCGTCGTCGTTGCGGCGCATGTAGAACGCCTTGATGTCCTTGGGATAGTCCACCACCACCACGGGCTGCTTGAACTTCTCCTCGGTCAGGTACCGCTCGTGCTCGCTCTGCAGGTCGGTGCCCCACTCGACCGGGTACTCGAACTTCTTGCCGCTGTTCTGCAGGATGTCGACCGCCTCGGTGTAGGGCAGCATCCGGAACGGTGAGGCGATCACGTGCTTCAGCCTGTCAATCAGTCCCTTCTCGATGCGCTCGTCGAAGAATGCAGCGTCGTCGGCGCAGTGCGTGAGCAAATCGTCAAACACGTACTTCAGGAGCCCCTCGGCGAGCTTGGCGTTGTCGGTGAGGTCGGCAAAGGCAATCTCGGGCTCGATCATCCAGAACTCTGCCAGGTGGCGGCTGGTATTGCTGTTCTCCGCACGGAACGTCGGACCGAACGTGTACACGCGGCTGAGCGCACAGCAGTACGTCTCGACGTTGAGCTGGCCCGACACCGTCAGAAACGACTGCTTGCCGAAGAAGTCCTGGTGCCAATCGACGCCTTGTCCACCCTCGGCCATGGGCGGGTTGACGGCGTCGAGCGTGCTGACGCGGAACAGGTGCCCCGCTCCTTCCGCGTCGCTCGTGGTGATGATGGGCGTGTGCACCCAGTAGAAGCCGTTGTTCTCGAAGTACGTGTGGATCGCGTAGGCCAGGCGATGCCGCACGCGCGCCATGGCACCGAACGTGTTGGTGCGCGGTCGCAGGTGCGCCACTTCGCGGAGGTACTCGAAGCTGTGCCGCTTCGCGCTCGCGGGATAAGTATCGGGATCTTCGACCATGCCGACGACGCGGACGGCGCTGGCGAGGACTTCGACGCGCTGGCCCTTGCCCTGGCTGGCGACCAGCTCGCCGTCGACCTCGATCGCGCAGCCCGTCGTCAGGTGCAGGATCTCACCCTCGTAGTTGGGCAGGTCGGTCTTGGCGACGACCTGGATGGGGTCAAAGCACGAGCCGTCGTGGAGCTGGACGAAGCTCAGCCCGGCCTTCGAGTCTCGGCGGGTGCGAACCCAGCCTTTGAGCGTCACTTTTGAGCCCTCGTCGGCCGCCAGGGCGTCCTTCACACGGATCCAACTCATCGCCGTCGTCCCTTCCTGGCCAGCTTGCCTGACCAACTCCCGAACCGAAACCCCGCCAAGGCGGGCATGGTACGCTTGGGCATGATCCAGCCACGAACAGCCGTCCTCGCGATCACCAGCGTCACGTGCATTGCGCTCCTCGGGGGGTGCGCGTGCCAGCACTGCGCGACCAGCGAGCCCGCGGTCGCCCCCGAGTCGGCCGAGGCCGAGCCGATCGAGGTGCACCACTGGGACCGGTGGCGCATCGCCGGGCAGCCCGCCCCAGACGACTACGAGCGTCAGGCAGCGGCCGGCACCGTCCTCGTCGTCAACTTGCGCACGCAGCCGGAGATCGATCGGCTCGACTTCGATCCGCAAGTTGAGGTCGAGAGCCGGGGCATGCAATACGCGTGGATCCCAATGGGCGGCGACGAGGGGTACAACCCCGAGCAGGTCGCGGCGTTCGCCGATGAGATCGAGGGCGTCGATGGCCCGGTCATGATCCACTGCGCGTCGGGCGGGAGAGCGCGACACCTCTGGGCGGCCTACCTCGTCGAGGAAGACGGCATCCCGCTCGACGAAGCGATGCTGCGAATGGAAGAGGTCGGCGGGCAGCCCACGCTGATGGAACGCTTCTTGGGCCATCGCCTGCACTACACGATCGGTGAGCCACTGCCCAGCGCTGAGGACGAGCCCGGGGACGCCGCCGGCTCATGATGGGGCCGGACGACGACGTCTGTTTGTGCTTCCACGTGCCTCTTGGGAAGGTGCAGGCGTTCGTCCGCCGCGAAGATCCGCCGGTTGCTTCACTCATCAGCGAGTGCCTGGGGGCTGGCACGGGCTGCGGCTGGTGCATCCCGGTGCTCAAGCAACTCCACCGCCAGCATGCGGCGGGCGAATCAATGGAAGTCCGTGTTGATCCGGTGCTCTACGCCAGCGGCCGCCGCAGCTACCGCAAGACGGGCACGCGACCGGGCGAGCCGGGAGGATCCGGTGAACCGGGATCCGATGGCCAGGGCCCCGCGTAGAGAGGGCTGCGAGGATAGGACAAGCAGCAACAAAAAAGGCGACCCGACTCCACGAGATGCCGGGTCGCCTGTTGCGAGGAATGCATCCCGGGGAGACCCCGGAACGATTTCAGCCTAACCGAAACCATGGGGTCTTGTAAACCCTTTTTTATGGCATTGGCGAAAAAAGACCCGATCGCTCGCTCAGAGCGGGGGCCAGGTCATGGTTCTGCGCAACATCTGCGGGACCGAACTGCCGAATTATAAGTGAATCTACTTATTCATCGATCGTCCGGAGCGTCATGCCGATCTCGCCGAGCCGCTCCTTCACCTCGGTGAGCGAGGTGGCGCCGAAGTTTTTCACGCCCATGAGCTCGGCCTCGGTATGGCTCACCAGGTCGCCCAGGCTCTGGATATTGAGCAACTGCAGAGCTCGGCGCGCACGGACGCTTAGGGCCAGATCGGTCACGGGCTTGTTGAGCATGGCCTCCTGGCTGGTGCCGCGGAAGCGGTCGAGCGCGGTTCGGCGGCCCGAGCGATGCCCATCGTCGACACCCTGGCCCAACGCCATGTTCTTGCCGGCGAGCATCTTCTTGATCTCGTCCAGGCTCGAGTCGCCGAAGTTCTTGTAGCTCATCAGCTCGGCTTCGGTCGTCCGCAGCAGGTCGCCAAGCGTGCGGATGTTCATCCGCTTCAGGGCGGTACGCGTTCGCACCGAGAGGTCGAAGTCGGTGACCGCCGTCTCCATCTCCTGGCGACGCTTGAGGTGATCGCTCTCGGCGTCCTCGACCACGCCCTCGTCGCGGCTGGCGATGACGTCCTTCATGTAGAGCCGGGCCCTTGGATGGTTCGGGTCGGTGTCGAGCACCTGGCGCAGGCATCGCTCCGCACGAGAAAACTCGCCGCGATCTTCGTAGAGCACGGCCAGGTTCAGCAGGGCGTTCACCGGGGCGGGCGTCTTGTCGCACAGCCGCTCGTAGAGGCTGATGGCCTCGTCTTCTTCGCCCGCCAGGTCGAGGTGGTAGGCGAGCTGGAAGGCCGCCTCGTCGTGCCCGGCGTCGGCCTGGACAGCCTTGCGGAGCGTCTCGATGGCGTCCAGGCGGTCGCCCGCGGCGGCCTGCTGGCGTGCCTCTTCGAGCAAGCGGGTGGCCTGGGCGGAATCTCCACCGGAACCGATGACCATGTCGAGAGCGCTCGGCGACGAACTGGAACTCAAGGCGAGACCTCCAACGGGCAAAAAGGGAACCTCACGGCTGGATCGTGATTCTAGGCGGCCCCGACCGGTGCCTCCCTTCGAGCATCTCTGTGGCCTCAGACCGTGATCTGATCGCCCGAGAGCCTCATTCGCTTCCATGCGCCCATCTTGAATCGCACCAGCAGGCAGACGCCCAACACCACGATGTAGGCTGACGCGAAGATCCAGGGGCCCAAGGCACCCCACTGGGGTACGAATTCGATCGCGAGATGGCCGCCGCCGACGATCAGCAGCCATGACAGGCCGATGGTCAGCACGCTGGGCACGAGTGTGTCGCCCGCGCCGCGCAGGGCGCCGGTCATCGTCACCGCCACCGCGTCGAACACCTGGAACACCGCCGCGGCGATCAGGATCATCGAGCCCACACGGATGAGCTCGGCAGCGCTCTCCTCGGCCATATCCGCCGTCACGAACAGCCCCATCAGCTCGTGGCGGAAGAGGATGAAGCACGTCGCGCACGTGCCCATGTAGCCCACGCCGAGGGCCATGCCGAGCCACGCGCGCTTCTCGGCGAGATCCAGTCGGCCCATGCCGATCAGCCGCCCCACGATGGCGGTGATCGCAATCGATAGCCCGACCGTGGGCATGAAAGAGAGGCTCATGTAGCGCAGCGCGATCCACCCCGCCGCCTGCTGCACCTCGCCAAAGCGCCCGGCGAGACCAACGAGCAGATAGCCGAAGCAGATCATCTCGTTCACGAACATGAGCCCAGCTGGCGTGCCGATGCGCAAGATCTCCTTGATCGGCTTCCAATTCGGCCGCCAAAGCGTGCGCGTGTCGAATTGGTTGTGCCAGTGCGGCAGCAGGAAGATGATCATGGGAATCAGGAACTCGACCGCACCGCCCAGCACGGTGGCGATGGCGGCGCCCGTAAGCCCCAGCTCTGGGAAGCCCAGCAACCCGAAGATCAGCACCCAGTTGCCCAGGATGTTCACGGCGTTGCCGGCGAGCGCGGCGACCATGGGGATCACCGGCTTGTGCATGCCAAAGAAGTACTGGGCCACCGTGCGCGCGGCCATGGGGAAGATCGCGCCCATGATGACGATGCCCGCGTAGCGGCTCTCGAGCGCCACGAGCTCGGGCGTGTGCCCCAGAGCGCCGTAGACCATCGGCAGCAGCGGCACGAGACAAAGCAGCAGCACCGCGGCACAGATCGAGATCCAGAGCTGGGCCCAGACGTATCGCGCCCCAATGCGCGGCGTGCCCGCGCCCAGGTTCTGCGAGACGAAGCTGGACACAACTCCGGCCATGCCAATGACGAGCGAGATCGGGATCCACGCGAGCATGCCACCGTTGCCCAGGGCGCTCACGAAGATCGGGTCGTTGCCCCAGCGGGTCACCATGATGGTGTCGACGAACTGCATCGCCGAGTAGCTGACCATCTGCACGATGCTCGGCGCGGCAATGAACAGCATGTCCAGCAGCGGATGCCGCAGGAACTCGCGTTGCTCGTCTGGGGCGCCGGGCACGGACATGGGGCGTGGCTTCCGCGACGCCCGCGGGCGCCGCTACGAGGGGGAGGTGGCGCGTGCGGCCGCGAGTTTCGCCGCCAGACGCAGGGCCGCGGCCATTGAACCGGCGTCGGCCACGCCCCGCCCGGCGATGCCGAACGCGGTTCCGTGGTCTGGGCTGGTTCGCGGCACGGCGAGCCCCAAGGTTATGTTCACCGCGTTGTCGAAGGCCACCAGCTTCAGCGGCGCCAGGGCCTGATCGTGGTACATCGCCACCACAATGTCGAAGATCCCGCCCGGCCGGCGAGCATCGCGGAACACCGTGTCACCCGGCAAGGGGCCTGTGACGTCCAGGCCCCGGTCGCGAGCCTGAACCACGGCTGGTGCGACGACCTCCAGGTCTTCCGAGCCCAACGAACCCCCCTCGCCGGCGTGGGGATTCACCCCCGCCACCGCCACGCGCGGGGACTCGATGCCCAGGTCTTGGCACAGGTTGGCGGCCAATTCGATCACGTCCAGCACCCTGGCAGTGGAGATCGCGTCCGGGACGGCCCGAAGCGGCACGTGGGCCGTCACGAGGGCCACAAGCAGCGGCTGGCTCACGAACGCCATCGCGTGGCGGCCGGTCGCCAATCGCTCGGCCAGCAGCTCGGTGTGACCGAGGTGGGCCCCCAACCCGGCCAACACCCAGGCAGCCTTGCTGATCGGCCCGGTGCTGATGGCGTCGGCCCGGGCAGGGTGGCCCTCGGGCAGCGCCGTCGCGTCCATCGCGTGCAGCACCTGGGCGTGGCTGATCGCACCGTTGCGTGCGTCCGGCTCGTGGGCGAACGGCTGCCCATCGTCACGATCGCCGAGCTGGCACACGGTGATGGGCTCTCCCGGATCGACCGCATCGACAGAGTCGACGACCGGCCAGTCGTGCCGCCCGAGGGCCCGGGCCGGGCCGTAGATGACAACCCGAGCCGCGTCGCCAGCGCCGGCACGGAGGGCGGCGCAGAGAACTTCTGGCGCAATGCTGCCCGGATCGCCCATCGACACCGCGATGCAGGGACGCTTTGGCAGCGGTTGCTCCATGCCCCATGGTATGAGAACGCCCCGTGCGCATGTCGCGGGAAACCATGAACCCCCGCTCACGAAGTGGCAGGGGCCTGCAAACCGGCGGCTACGATCCTCGATGGATATCACCACGCTTTCCGCTTCCGCGTCGCGAGCCGCCGCCATCCTGGCGCTCGCGGGCGTCGTCGCCCTCTCCGGCTGCGAGAATTCGTCGCAGAACGGCAGCGATGCCGGGTCGACTACTTCGGGTTCCCCGTCGGGATCAACCCCCGCCGACGCCAGCACCACCAGCGGGCAGCCGGCTGACGCACCCGAGCCGACGCCCACCGACGAGCCCGCGCAGCCGGTTGCCGAGCCCGCCGACGAACCACCAGCAGAGCCGCAAGCCGAGCCGCGCACTCCTTCCGACCCTTCGCAGCCCTTCACCCAGCTGGGCGTCACCGACATCGAGATCGGCAGCGGGGACGTTGCCGAGATGCAGGACACCGTCACCGTGGAGTATCGCGGCACGTTCCGCGAGAGTGGCGAGGAGTTTGATTCGAGCTACAGCCGCGGAGAGCCGCTGACGCTGGCGCTCGCCCGCTTCGTGCCCGGCTTCAGCCAGGGCGTGGAGGGCATGAAGGTCGGCGGCAAGCGACGCATCGAGATTCCCTGGAGCCTGGCGTACGGCGAGCGGGGCAGCCCGCCGACGATCCCCCCGCGCGCTGACTTGGTGTTCGAGGTGGTGCTCGTGGGCGTCGACAAGCCCGAGCCGCCCAAGCAACCCGACCTCGCGAGCGAGTTCGCGGGCGAGCCACAGGACATGGGCGACGGTCTCATCGTCCGCGATATCACCGTGGGCGAGGGCGAGAACAGCGTCAAGCCCGAAGCCAAGGTGTTCGTGCACATCCTGGGCGTCACCGCCGCTACGGGCGAGCAGTTTGCCTCCAGCCGCGAGGCGGGCGCACCCCAGCAGCTCGATCTGGGCGATCCGCGCATGCTGCCGGGCCTGTCACGCGGCATCGTGGGCATGAAGCCCACGGGCAAGCGCCGCATCGAGGTGCCCTCCGCGCTGGGCTTCGGCCCCCAGGGTGTGGGCGAGGTGGTGCCGCCAAACAGCGACCTGGTGTTCGAGGTCGAGTTGCTGAGCATGTCCAACCCGCGCGAGCTGAGCACGGAGTGGATCAGCGAAGAGACCCGCGAGAACGGCATGATCATCCGCATCGTGAAGGAGGGCGACGCAGAGGGCGAACCCATCCCCGCGGGGGGCATCGCCGTGCTGCACACGATGGGCGTACTTGAAGACGGCACAGTGTTCGACTCGACGTTCGACCAGGGCCAGCAGGCCGTCGTACCGCTCGAGCAATCGGTCATCGAGGGCTGGAGCATGGGCGTCGAGGGCATGCGGCCCGGCGAGGTCCGCCAGTTCGTGGTGCCCTCGGAGTTAGGCTTCGGCGAAGAGGGCCAGCCGCCCGTCGTGCCGGCCAACGCCCCACTGACGTTCGAGGTCGAGCTCTTCGACTGGCGCATGCCGCGTGAATTCTCGACCGAGTTCGTCGCCGAGGCCGAGCAGGTCGAAGAGGGCATCACCATCCGCGAGGTGAGCATCGGCGAGGGGCCCGCCGCGGCCGAGGGCCAGATGGCCGTCATTAACTATCTCGCGCAGCTGCCCGACGGGAGCGTCGTCGCGAACACCTTCGACAGCGGGGACATGCAGGTGATCCCGCTTGATGGTCAGTCGCCGCTGCCCGGCCTGCGCAAGGCGATCGTGGGCATGAGCGTGGGTGGCGTGCGTCGAATCGAGCTCGCCGCCGAACAGGCGTTTGGTGCCCAGGGCAACCCGCCAATGGTGCCGGCCGATACGCCCCTTACGTTCGAGGTTGAGCTGATGGCGGTGCAGTAAGCCGCGAGCAGCAAGAGCCGGCGAGACTACGGGCCACGAGTCTTGATCAATTGCCCGGGACGGCCCGGGTGGAAAGGAACGCGATTCGCATGACCGAACGACACGAATTGGCCGGCGGCCTGGTCGCCGAGGACGTCGAAGTTGGGACCGGGGCCGAGTGCCCTCACGGCGCGACCGTCAAGGTGCACTACCGCGGCACGCTCGAGGACGGCACCCAGTTCGACTCGAGCTACGACCGCGGCGAGCCCATCACCTTCCCGCTGGGCAGCCTGATCCAGGGTTGGCAGATCGGCATCCCGGGCATGAAGGTCGGCGGCAAGCGCCGCCTCGAGATTCCCTACGGGCTTGGCTACGGCGAGCGCGGCGCGCCCCCGAGCATCCCGCCACGCGCGAACCTCGTCTTCGACATCGAGCTACTCGACGTCAAGTAGCGAAGAGAACACACCGAAGTGAAGCCCGGGCACAAGTCCGGGCTTTTCGTGCGCTACGGGTACGCCTGTCGAGTTGGCCGCAGCATGATCTCGCTCAGGTGCACGCCTGCAGGCTGGCCGCACGCGAAGAGGATCGACCTCGCGACATCGTCGGGTGTGAGCACGGGTGCCATCGACTCCATGAATTCGCCAAAGGCCTTGGGGTCGTACCCGGCCGCCGACTGGAACTCGCTCGCGACAACGCCCGGCTCGATGGTGGTCACGCGCACGCCCCTGGGCCCGGCCTCGCGCCGCATCGCCTCGGCCATCATGTGCACGGCGGCTTTCGCCGCACCGTAAAAGCTGCTGAACGGGCTGAGGTTCCGCCCCACCGTCGAACCGAGCACCACCACGTCGCGCGGCTGTTTGGGCGGGCCGGCGTGCGAACCGATCTCGGCGAACATCCGATGCAGGGATGCACGCATCAGCTTCGCGGCGGCCAGCGTGTTGACTCGCAGCACGTCTTCCCACTCGGCCTCGTCCGAGTCGAGCGGCGAGCCCCGCAGGCCGCGGCCGGCGTTGGCGATGACCAGATCGGCCTCGCGTCCGCCCGACTTCTTCGCAGCCTCGAGCATCGCCTCGATGACCTCGGGCTCGGCCGCATCGCCAGCCACTGGCGTCACGCGGCTGGTGTCAATCTCGACCAACTCGTCGAGCCTGCCGGCGCGGCGAGCGTTCACGATGACAATGGCGCCTTGATCGGCCAGCATGCGCGCGCATGCCATGCCGATGCCGGCGCTGGCCCCGGTCACGATGGCGACGCGATCCTTGAATTCGCTCATGGGCGGACGGTAGCGCCGCCCGCTTAGTTGGTGATGCGGTTGATGAATCCGCTCATGCCGCCACGCATCGCATCGATCTCGCTGTTGAAGCGACGCTCGTCGATATCTTCGCCGATGTTGGTGGTCAGGTCGATGCGGAAGTACCGCCGAGTCTCGGGCCGATCTCGCACGCCCGGTGGCACGCTGTATCCGACCACCGATCGCTGGTTGGGGGTCGTCACGATCGGGACCATCCATTGGCCGGTCTCGTCGGCGCGCACGATCCGGGGGCGATCCGGGTCGCGGTCGTACAGCACGACGGTGGCGCCAGGCAGCGTCCGGCCCTGGAGCATCTCGGTGCGCCGGGCACTGATGAAGTTGCCCGAGAAGCCCAGCGAGACCTCGCTGAGCGAGAGTTGCAGCCGCCGCCCGGGCGCAATTGGCTGGCCCTGCAAGGACTCGAGGCTCTTGTGCAGCTTGGAGAGTCCCGAGAAGCTGTCGACCACGATGCTGGCCGTGTAATCGCGGACCTCGACGCCGGCGATCGAGTCCATTGTTGGGGGGCCGGCGTCGAAGCTGGGCTTCATGGCCATTCGGTTGTTCACCTTGTGGTGGCGGATGACCACGGGCCAGATCTGATCCCACTCGCTGCGGGTGACGCGGCTGCGACCGCCAGTCGAATCGCCCTGCACCACCACGGCTCGCACGTTGCGGAAGCTCAACGTCACGGGCAGTTCCGACTTGCGGACGCAGCCGGAGAGCGGCGCGAGCAAGACGACGCAGGCGAGCAACCCAAACAAAACAAAAATACGGCCCGGCCGATTCATCTCGTGGCCCGTGTATGACGATGGGATCGGAGTCATGTGACCTTTTGCCAGTCGACCTGGCGGGGCGTGTGTGGTTGGCGGCGGGCGTCCCGGCAACGGCGAGGCGCGCATCGGAGGCTTATCGGCCGAAATTGCGCGTCTCGGCCAGAGATGGGCAAAGCTCCCAGGCAACCCTCTTGCGGCCGGCGCGAGGGTGCGATAATGGGCCTTGCCGGCGGGTCGAGCCGAACTCGAAGGGCCCGCCGATCGTTGGAAGGGCTCGGCTTCGAGCGGATCGCGGCGGACGAGTGTGGGAAGGGGCAGCGGATGATCATCAGCCAGGCTGGCACACGACGGATCTCGACCAAGGGCGGCCTTGCCGTTGCCCTGGTCGCGTTTGGCTTGTGCCTGGCAGCGTGCAGTTCGGGCTCGGCTGCCAAGAAGCAGGTGCAGGAGACCGCCGCCAACGACGCCGCCGATCAGGCCACCGCCTACGTCCGCCTGGGCGATGCGCAGGCCGCTCTTGAGGAGTTCAAGCGCGCGATCGAGCTCAACCCGCTCATGACGCGGGCGTACGTCGGCGCGGGAGACGCTTCCCAGGACCTGAATGACCCTGCAGGCGCCGAGGTCTTCTATACCAAAGCGGCGGAACTCGACCCCAACAACCCACGCATCCACTTCAAGCGTGGCCAGGTCCTGCAGGCCCTCAACCGCGTCAGCGACGCCATCCGGGCTTACCTCACATCGCTCGAGCTCGACCCGACCGACGTGCCGGCCAACATCAACGTGTCGGTCGCGTACATGCAGGCCGAGGAACCGCGCTTAGCGCGGCCGTTCGCCGAGCGAGCCGTGTTTGTCGATCCCTACAGCGCGGCCGCCCGCATCAACCTTGGCTCGATCTATGCAGCACTCGATGAACATCGCCGGGCCGTGGACGAGTACCAGCAGGCCGCCGAGCTCATCGATCCGATCCCGGTCGAGCTGCTGGTGAACCTGGCCGAGAGCCTCCGCGTGCTCGGTGAGGACGCCCAGGCCGTCAACGTGCTCGACCAGTTGCTTCGCGACAACGAGTCTGCCCTCGCGTGGGAGCGCCGCGGCGCTGCCATGTTCCGCTTGAGCGACTTCGAGGGTGCCACCATCAGCTTCGAGCGTGCGCTCGAGCTCGACGGCGAGCACTATCCGGCCCTGAACGGCCTGGCGGTTCTGCGACTCAACGAGTTCCTGCGGAGCGGCCAGACCGACTCGGTGGCCCTCGAGCAAGCCCTCGACCACTTCCGCAAGAGCCTGCAGATCGAGCATCGCCAGCCGAAGGTTCGCGAACTGCTCAGCCGGTTCAGCTAACACCTCCGGTATTCCCCACCAGAGCCACGGGAAGGCCTGCGAATCAGGTCTTGCCGCTGTCGCATGCTGCGTGGAATGCGAGCATCTGATTGCCGAGGTGTGACGAATACGCTCTGAGAAAGGGAGATGCACCAATGAAGATCCGAATCATCGCGACCGCGGGCACGCTGATCGCAGCCGGCGCAGCCACTGCGCAGACCACCCAACCCGAGCCCAGCGTCTACCGCGTGCCCGGCGGCGTCGAGTTCAGCCTCGACAACGCAGGCGCGAGCGACTACCTGTTCAACTGGTCTGACGCGGGCGGTGACTTCATCGATGTCGTCGACCCGACGCTCATCCTGATCGCGGGCGAGACCTACCTGTTCCGCCGCATCACCGGCTCGCACCCGTTCGTCATCACCGATGACACGCTGGAAATCACCGGAAGCGACGGCACATTCCGACGCGTGACCTCTGACGGAGACGTCATCGACGCGGCCACGCTCAAGCCCATCGATGTGTTCACCGCCGACCCCGCCCCCACCGACGACTTCATCGAGTGGACGCCCTCGGCCGATGACGCCGGCCAGTACTACTACACGTGCAGAGTCACCGGACATCGAGGCATGACCGGTTCGATCATCGTTGAGGCCGGCGATGCGTGCCGTGCAGACCTTGACGGAGACGGCGCGCTGACGATCTTCGACTTCCTGGCGTTCCAGAACCTGTTTGATACGGGCGACCCGCTGGCCGACTTCGACGGAGACGGCTCATTGACGCTTTTTGACTTCTTGGCGTTCCAGAACGAGTTCGACGCCGGCTGCCCGTGAGCCCACTCTAAAGGTCGCTCACGCCACCCTCGGCGGCCGCCACGACATTCCTGAGCAGCATCGCGACGGTCATCGGCCCCACGCCACCCGGCACGGGGCTGATGAAAGCTGCTCTCTCCTTTACCTCGTCGAAGGCGACGTCGCCCACGGTCTGGGTCGAACCGTCGTCTTGCATCACGCGATTCACGCCAACATCCACCACCACGGCACCGGGCTTCACCCAGTCGGCCTTGACAAGTTCGGGCACGCCCGCCGCCGCGATCAGGACGTCCGCGGTGCGGGCAAGCTCGGGCGCACCCTGCGTGTGCACGTTGCAACTGATGACCGTTGCTTCCTGCTGCATCAGCAGCACAGCGATGGGCTTGCCGACGACATCGCCCGCCCCCACCACCACGCAGCGGGCGCCACGCAGTTCGACTCCGGTTGACAAGACCATTCGAAGCGTGGCAAGTGCGGTGCACGGCGCCAGGCTGCTGCGGCCGTAGACCACGTTGCCGATGTTGGCCGGGTTGACACCCTCAACGTCCTTGTCAGGGTCGATCCGCCGCTGGACCTCGTAGGCGTCGACGCCGTCGGGCATTGGCAGGTGCACCATGATGGCGTGGCAATCATCCTTGGTGTTCAAGAGCAGCACGCGGCCGGCGATCTCGTCGAACCCCGCGTGGGCGTGCAGGGTGTGCAGCCGGTAGCCGATGCCCAAGGCCTCGCAGGTCCGCTGCTGGCTGTCGGCGTACTGCCGAGCGGCGCTGTCGCCGTCGTCTACGAGCAGCGCGTCAAGGCGGACGGGCCGGCCCTGGGTCTGGAGCGCGGCCACGCGGCGCGCGATCTCGTCGCGATAGCGGGCAGCCAGGGCCTTGCCGTCGATGATGGTCGCTTCGGGCACGGTGCATCGTACCTTGCCTCGCACCACTATGCTGGACGCACGATGGCCAGCAACGTTGAGCCCGCCCGCATCGCCGAACTCCGCGACCTGCTGACGCGGGCCAACCGGGCGTACTACGTCGACGCCGACCCCATCATGAGCGACACCGAGTTCGACCGCCTGCTCGACGAGTTGGCAGGGCTCGAAGCGAAGCACCCCAACCTGGCCGATCCCGCCAGCCCCACCATGCGGGTGGGCGGCGAGCCCATCGATGGATTCGAGACGCGCGACCACCGCCTCCCGATGATGAGCATCGACAACACCTACAACGAGGCCGAGGTGCGTGCCTGGGTCGAGCGTGTCGCCCGCGGACTCAAGGACGAGGGCCAGGGCAAGCCGGCGCCCGACCGGTTTGTCTGCGACCCGAAAGTCGACGGCGTCGCCGTCAGCCTGCGCTACGAGCAGGGCGAGCTTGTGTACGCGCTCACCCGGGGCGACGGGGCCAGCGGAGACGATGTCACGCACGCTGCGCGCACCGTTCGAGCCATCCCCCTGCGGCTCGATGCGCCAAAGAAGAAGCTCCCGACCGTGCTTGAGGTTCGCGGCGAGCTGTTCATCCCGCTCTCGCAGTTCGCCCGAATCAACCGCGAGCGGGCCGAGGCCGGCGACGCCGCGCTCATGAACCCCCGCAACGCGACTGCCGGCACGATCAAGATGCTGGACCCCAGCGTGGCCGCCGATCGCAAGCTGGGCTTCGTCGCCCATGGGCGCGGCGAGGTCGACGACGGCTTCGCCGATTCGTTCACCGAGTTCATGCAGAAGATCAAGGTGATGGGCGTTGCGGTGAGCCCTATGGCCACGCCCGCGCGCGACGCCGAGGCGGTGCTCGCGGCTATCGAAGAGTTCAACGAGGCTCGCCACGACCTGGACTACCTCACCGACGGCATGGTCGTGCGTGTGAACCGATTCGATCAGCAAGAGTTGCTCGGCAGCACAAGCAAGAGCCCACGCTGGGCCATCGCGTACAAGTACGCGGCCGAGCGCGCGAACACGGTGCTGTTGGGCGTGGAACACCAGGTCGGCAAGACCGGCAAGATTACCCCACGGGCCACGATGGAGCCCGTGCTACTCGCGGGCACCACCGTTCGGCACGCGACGCTGCACAACTACGGCCAGATCGCCCAGAAGGACATCCGCATCGGCGACACGGTCGAGATCGAGAAGGCCGGCGAGATCATTCCGTACGTGCTGGGCGTCGTGGCGTCGGCGCGATCGAAGGACAGCGCCACTATCGAGCCACCCAAGATGTGCCCGGCGTGCGGCGGCGTGGTCGAGATCGAGCCCGCCGAAGCAGCGGACGACCCGAAGCTGGAGACTACACGTCGCTGTGTGAATCCCGAGTGTCCGGCCCAGGTGCGCGAGAAGCTGGTGTGGTTCGTGGGCCGCCGGCAGATGGACATCGACGGGCTCGGCGAGAAGACCATCGACCTCATTCGCCAGAGCGACGACATCCCGCTGGGGCACTTCTCCGACATCTTCCGCCTGCACGAGCACGGGGATGCACTCCGAAATCTGGAAGGCCTGGGCGAGAAGTCTGTACAGCAAATGCTGGCGGGCATCGAACAGTCCAAGAGCCGAGGCATGGCGCGCGTGCTGGCAGGCCTCGGTATCCGCCATGTCGGTGAGAGCACGGCAAAGTCGCTCGCGCGCGTGTTCCCGTCGATCGATGCGCTGCTTGAGGCCGAGGTATGGCAACTGATGCCCACAGCACTGAACTCGATGAGCCAGGCCGAGCGTGAGCGCCTGACAGGCTCGCCCGACAAGCTCGACGACCCGCCCGAGACCGGGCTGGGCGCCCTGACAGCCCCGATCGTGCACGCGTACCTGCACTCGAAGGCGGCGCGCGAGACGTTCGAGGCCTTGCGCAAGGTCGGTGTGGACCTGGCGAGCAAGGACTATGTCGACCCGGCAGAACGAGAGGCGATCGCCTCGGCGGACAACGCGTTCGCCGGGCGCACGATCGTGATGACCGGCTCGCTGGATCACTTCGAGCGCAACGAGCTCAAGGATGTGCTCGAAGCACTGGGCGCCAAGGTCTCGGGATCGGTCAGCAAGAACACCGACGTCGTTGTCGCGGGCGAGAAGGCCGGCAGCAAGCTCGAGAAGGCCGAGAAGCTGGGCATCGAGATATGGGACGAGGCCAGGCTGCTCGAGGAGCTTCCAGCCGAGCATCGGCCCGGGTAACCCCGCTGTGATTCACTGGATGGTTGGCCGATAGTAGAGTCGGGCGCAATCGGTGCGCGCCGGAGGGTACTCGGCCCGATGCAGAGCCTGGAGTTTCGCAGCGAGCTACGCGATCCCGAGACGGCGATGGCCGCGCTCTTACGCGCCGGCGCGACCCCGCTGGTGACGCTCGAGCTGCGCGACACCTACTTCCGCGTGCCAAGCGGCGTCTTCAAGAAGCGTGAGGCCGTCGACGAGCCGGTCGAGTACGTCTTCTACGACCGCCGCGGCGGGCTGGCTCCGCGGTTGTGCCGCTTCACGCTGTACGACGAGCCGCAGATGCGGCTGCGCTTCGGCAGGACCGATCCGCCCGTGTGGCGCGTGGTGTGCAAGACGCGTGTGGCGCTGATGCGGGCGAACGTGCGCATCCATCTGGATGAGGTCGTCGGGCTCGGCCAGTTCTGCGAATTGGAGGCGGCGGTGAGCTCGGCCCACAACGTCGCACGGTGCCACGAGAACATCGGCGAGCTGCGTCACATCCTTGGCCCCACGCTTGGCGAGCCCGTGACGGGCACGTACGCCGACATGCTCGACGCGCTCGAACCCGAGCGTCACGTCGGGTAGCGACCGTCGGTCAGAACCAATTCAACCTGCGTAGCAACCAAATCTGGCCCGCGAGCACGGTCACGAACACGGTGCCCCACACCCAGATCGACCACTCGGGCTGCGTGAATGGGATGCCGTTCACGTTCATGCCCAGCAGGCCCGTGAGGAACGACAGCGGCAGGAAGATCCCGGTCACGATTGCCAGTGCGTAGAGGCGGCGGTTGAGCGTCTCGTCTTCCTGGCCCGCGACCTCGGCGCGTGCAAGTTCGGCGCGGACGTTCTGGTTATCGAGCTCGTCGACTAGTCGCGTGATGCGGTCGGAGAGCTCGACGAGGGCCGGCGTGAGCTCTTTTGGCATCAGCGTGGGCGGTGCGAGGCGGAGCTCGGCGATGGCATCTCGCAGCGGTAGGGCGTAGCGGCGGAGGGTGATGATGCGCAGGCGCAGGCGGGCGATGTCACGACGGTCGACGCGGGCGTCTTCGTCGATGACGTCTTCAAGGTAGTCGTCGATCTGCTCGCCGCTCTCGGTGACCGTTGGCGTCATGCGTTCGAGCAGGTTCTCCAGGAGCATCAACAGCAGCTCGCCTGCCGCCTCGACCTTGACCTTCGGCACGGGCATCTCGATGCTGGAGGCGACGTCTTCGGCGGCGCGCAAGCGGCGACGGACGACCGTCACGAGGCGGCCCGGCGTGAGCCAGGCGCGGATGGAGATCATGTCCTCGGGCATGGACTCCGCGTTGAGATTGACGCCGCGACCGATGAAGAGCAGCCCGCCGTTCCACTGCACGCAACGCGGGCGGGTTTGCAGGGCGAGCAGCGCGTCGGCAACGTCTTCGGGCAGGTCTTGCTGCAGTCGGAGCCACTCGGCAGCATTGGGACGGTTGTGGTCGAGGTGGAGCCAGCGCCAATCCGCCTCGCCGGTGATGATCTGCTCGATGGGTGCCTGAGGATTTCGCTCGACGCCGGCGGGCGAGGCGTGGATGAGTACGCCCGAGTCGGGCGCCATGGCCGTGAACTTCATCGCGCTCATCGGGGTTCCTCGGTGTTCTCCGGACTATCGGGCCGGCGATCATCCAAGCGTGAACGCTCGGCCAGGGCGTCGGCGAGCGGTCCGATGTCTCGGATGTTGAGGTCGCGCTGCGGGAACGCGATCTCGATGTCGAGCTCGCGGAATCGCTCGGCGATACGCGTGTGCAGTTCGCTCCTGACGTCGAGGAAGAACTCGAAACTCTCCAGATAGACACGCAACTCAAAGTTGAGTGTGCTATCGCCAAAGCCCGTGAAGAGCGACCGAACGCGCGGCTCGGCAACCACATAGGACTGGGACTTGCCAAGCTCGAGCAACTCGCGCTCGACCAGGCGGACGTCCGAGCCATACGACACGCCCACCGGAATGGTCACACGGATGCGCGGGTCGGACAGCGTCCAGTTGGTGAATTCCTGAGTAATAAAGACCTTGTTGGGGATGATGACCTCGCGGAGCTCCCAGTCGAGCACCGTGGTGGCGCGCATGCGGATGCGTGTGACCTTGCCGTTCATGCCGTTGACGGTCACGGTGTCGCCCACGCGCATTGGCCGTTCGATGAGGATGATCAGGCCCGAGATGAAGTTGGCGAAGATCTCTTGCAGGCCGAACGCCAGACCGAACGTGAGCGCGGCGGCGAGGAACTGAACCTGCGACCAACCAATACCGATAGCCCCGAAACCCAGGAAAATCCCGATGATGACGAGCAGGTATCGCAGGATGCTTGTGACGGCAAAGCGGGCGCCCGCGTCGAAGGGCAGGCGCTTCAGGATGGTGATCTCGAGCAGGCCCGGGAGGTTTCGCGCCAGCACCCACGTGATCGCAAAGAACAAGAACGCAGCGCCGATGTCGGCCAGCGTGATGACATCGACGCCCTGGCTCGGGATCGACTGGCTGGGCCCACCCTGGCCGAAGATGTCGAAGCCCGAGCCCTCCCGAGAATCCTCGGGCTGGTCGTTCGATTGGCTCGGGGCCCGCTCGCTCGTCTCGTCGGCAGGTTCTGATTGCAGATCTGCCAGAGCGGGCGTTGCCGACGCGTCGGCGTCGATGACCTGGATGTCGGGCCAGAGCTGGACGCGCTCGAGCATACGAAGTGCGGGGAGCTGCTGGGCCCACAGGCCGTACAGGCCCAGCACGACGCTGACGAGAACTGCTGCGACGAGCACGCGGCGTGTTTGGGTGTCGACCTCTGCCGCATCGAGCTCGGGTGCTTCGATCTCGATGCCGCCGTCTTCGCCGCCGCCCGCAGCCTTCTCGGCGCGCTCCGCGGCTTCTTCCTCACGACGCTGCTTCGCGCGTTTGACGAGCATGCGTCGGCGCTCGATGAACAGCCAGCGGAGCACGAGGTTGTACGCGAGGGTGGCGGCGACCGCGAGCCAGACGGTGAGGTGCAGACGCTCGTAGAGCTGCACGGCCGTGTAGTAAAAGCCAGCAGCGGCGAGAACAGCGAGAGCGATCGGCGCGATGACGACAAGCGGGTACCAGATCCAGCGCGCTTGATTGATGATCCCGATACGGTGCTTGGATAGGTAGTTGCGGACGAAGGGCAACCACGGCGCGAGCGTCGCGGCGGCGAAGGCTGCGAGAATGAGCTGGCCCAGAACGAAGAGTGGACGACCGAACGCATCGTTGATGACGATGTCAGGTTGGTGCGCGATCGAGCGCGTCAGCACGGCGATCGGAATGAGTATGGCGGCAAGCCAGAACACAAGGCGACGCAGCTGCGTGAGCCCGTCCTTGCGCCAGCGGAAGTGGGCGTCGAGCAGGCCATCGGGGCGGGCCGCGTGGCGAACGAACTCGATCACAAGGGCGAAGATGGCCGCTTCGTACAGCGCCTTGCCGACGGCTCGGGCAACCTCGACATCCGTGCTCGTGAGTAGCAGGCCGCCCAGGGCTAACGCGATGGGAAGCGGCAGACAGATGATGACGGTCAGTGGGATCGCCTGCAGCGTCAGCCGCATGCTGTCGGTGCTGAACTTGCGGACCTGGCCGGCCGTTCGCTGCAAGGCCTTCCGAGCTCGGCGGCGGGCCCAGAATGACACCACAAACGCGATGGTGACCGGGAATGCCAGCAACTGCGGGGGCCACAGGTCTGCGATGGCTTCGGTCCAATTCGTGCCGATCGGTACTTCGGTGGCGCCGGTGGCGGCCGTACCCGTCGATTCACGCCTGCCGCCGAGCAGCCAGATGCCGCCATCAATGACATCTTCGACCCGTGGGATCGATGGTCCCTGCACGCTGCGGGTCCAAAGGATTCGCTCTTCGATGAACGTCCGGAACGCCTTGGTAGTCTGTGCGAGCTCCTCGCGCGTAGCGGCGAGCTTGTACCCCTCGTCGATGAAGCTGCGGTAGTCGGCTTCGAGTGCCCTGAGCGTTTCGACGTAGCTCGTGATGATTTCGGTGATCTGACGCTCGACGTCTGGCGGCACGCTCTCGGGATCACCGGCGATGCGAAGGCGGGCAGCCTCGAAGGCGACCTGCACGTCCTGATACTGCGCGAGCTTTTCTTCGATCTCGATGAGGTTCAGCTGGGCTTGGTCGATACGTGACTTGAGCTGATCGTCCGGTTCTGGTTCGAATCGCGAGAGCTCGCGGAGCTGCTGACGCAGCGCTTGGCCGACAATCTCGGTGAGCCCGGCTGCCTGCACGCGGGCAACGGTGTTGCCGGCACGCCGCTTGAGATCCGTCAGTTTCTGATCGGCCCGATCCAGCGCAACCCGGACCGACTCGAGCCGCTCCAGGGTGCCTTGCCGGCCCAGACGCCGCGCGGCGAGGTCGCTGGTTTCTTGAGCAAGCAGGCGGAGCTGCGGGTCGGAGACGTCATCGGCCTGCTCGAGCGCTTCTTGCTGAGCCTCGCGAGCGCGGCGGTTTGCGGCATCGGTCTCGGCGACGCGGAGCTTCTCGAGCGCGCGTGTTGCGACATCTTCCTTGCGTTGGGCGAGGGTCTTGCGCAGCGGGAGGAGCTGGCGACGGGCGTTGTAGCTGGCAATCTCAGCCTCGAGCCGGGCGATGCGAGCGGCGAGTTCGGCGGCCTCGGCCTGCTTCTGCCACCTGCGGGCCGCGGCAGCGGGGTCGGCGGGATCGGCGGGCAAGGCGGCCAGCTCGGTCGTGGCGGCGGCGAGTTCTTCGCCCCACCTGACCAGGTCGCCCGGGCCCGTGGCCAGCCGCACCTCGCGCTCATCGGCTTCCGCATCCAGGGTCGCTTGCTCGGTTTCGGCAGCCTGCTGGCGGGCCTGGGCCTCGACGATGAGCGCCCGAATCCCGTCGAGCGCCTGCTCGGCGGGCATCTGCCCGTACTCGGGCATTGCGGGCGTAGTGACGGGCTTGTCGAGCTCGGCGCGGAGCTGTTCGATCGTGCCTGGCGCGGCGGTCGTGGCGTCGACGAACTCCTGGCGTTGCGCTTCGGCCGTCAGCCGCTGCTGGAGGGCATCGAGCGCTGCGCGGAGCGAGGTGAGGATCGCTTGCTTCTGGGGGTCATCGAGGGCTTCGTTCGCCTCAACCTCAGCGATACGTTCCTCTACCTGCGCGATGGTCGGGGTTTCGATCGCAGGCGGCTGGGCTTGTGCCGCTTCGGGGATCGCAACCGGCGACTCCTGGCTTTGTGGCCCGCGCACGTCCTGGGCCAGCACGCCGCACGTCAGCAGGAAAATCGGGGCGAGCGTGAGCTGCCGAAGGGGGATCGAACGCATCGCTGAAGTGTAAGCCGATGGACGCCTGCGCTCGCCAGGCAGGGGTAGGCTCAACGCTCAGACCTCCGCCTTCTGACACCGGATCGAAACCGCCTGATGGATCTCAGCGACCACAGCCCGAGCGTCGACCCGAGCCGGTGGGTGGAGGCCCACGGCGATGTGCTGTACGCGTATGCGCTGCGACGGCTTGGGGATCCTGGCGAGGCCGAGGACGCTGTGCAGGATTGCCTTGTCTCCGCACTCGGCGCGGCTCGGTCCTTTCGGGGTGACTCTGCCGAGCGGACGTGGCTAACGGGCATCCTGAAGCACAAGGTGCTCGACGCCTTGCGGGCCCGATATCGACGCAAGGAGCACGCTGCGGACCTTGCAGAGATGGCCTCGGGCGCGATCGAGGACTTTTCCGAGGGTTTCTGGCGGGTTCATCAGCAAGGATGGGCTATGTTGGACGACCAAGGGAGTGGTCGTGCGGGCAGCGCGACGCCGCTGGGATCTCTGGAGCGGGCCGAATTCGCCCGACGTGTGGCCCACGCGGTGGAGCGGTTGCCGGAGCCCATGCGGTCGGTGCTCGTGTTGCGAGAGGTCGACGGCCTGAGCTCGGCGGAACTGGGAGAAGCCTTGGGCGTGAGTGCCTCGCAAGTCTGGACGCTGGTGCATCGGGCCAAGGCCCGGCTGCGGCGAGAGCTCGACCAATCGAGCGAGGGCAACGGCTCATGAAGCGTGTTGCCGCCCTGCTCTCGACGCTCTGGTACGTGCTGACCCTGCGCTGCGAGGAAGCCGACCGCATCCGGGCGAACTTCAACGATCCGGCCGTCACGCGCGCCCAGCGGGCGGGCGAGCGGATGCACAGCGCCTTGTGCGGCTCGTGCAGGGCGGCGCGGCGGAAGATGCGCGACATCGGCGAAGCGCTGGAGAACCTCGACGAGGCCGCGAGCCCGGAGCCCATGCCCGATGCCGTGCGGCACCGCGTGATCGAGCGTCTGCGCGAGGCCGATCGGGACTAGGCCAGATTTTCTGTTGATTGCTGCAAGGCTCGGCGTGGCCGCTCGACCCAACGGGTGCGCCGCGATGGTTCGCTGCGCGAGGAGATGCGGGAGAGACCCAACGCAGGAGAAGCAGAAGATGAACCGAACGACCGCGATGATGCTGGGCCTGGCGGCGCTGACGGCCGCCCCGGCAGTGGCACAGACCGTTGAGATTCGCATCGAGAACCTCCAGGAGCCGGGCGGCATGGCCTTCACGCCCTTCTGGGTGGGATTCCACGACAACAGTTTTGACGTGTTCAACGCGGGCTCGCCCGCAGCCGGCGGGATTACCGAGATCGCTGAACTTGGCGACACCGGCCCGCTGAGCACCCGATTCGCAATGGAACAGCCCATGGGCGTCGACGCGACCTTCGCCGACCCGAGCGGCCCGCCCGTGTTCAGCCCCGGCGAGAGCGCTTCGATGATGTTCGATGTCGGCGACGCGACCCGCAACCGCTACTTCAACTATGCGTCGATGATCGTGCCCACCAATGACCTGTTCGTCGGCAACGACAACGCGCGTGAGATCTTCGACGCCGATGGCAACTTCCTCGGCCCGGTCACCATCAACATCTTCGGCCGCAGCGTGTATGACAACGGCACCGAGGTCAACGACATTACCGACGGTCCGGCGTTCGTTGCGGGCATCGACGCGACGGGCGGCACCCCCGAGTTCGAGGACATCCAGTTCTTCTTCTCGCGTCCTGGCGCCGACGACTACCTGGCGTCGATCATCGGCACCACGACCGCACCGGGTGACGAGATCACGCGTGTGTTCGCCGAGGGTGACCTGATCGGCCGCATCACGATCGTGCCCGCTCCGGGCATGGCGAGCATCGGGCTGGTGGCTGGCCTGGGCCTAGTCGCACGCCGCCGCCGCTAGCCCTCATCCTCAGCTTGGTTTTCAGCCTTGGTTTCTTGGATCGCGGCCGCACCCGGGGAGGGCGGCCGCGATTCGTTTGTTTGTCGAGTTCACTCTTCGACCGGCTGCTCCAGCAGCATGTAGAGGAGGTTGTTGACGAACTCGGGCGAGCGCGTCAGGCCGAGGTGGTCGGCGTTGATGAACTGCACGCGGTCCCACGCGATGGGAGAGTCAAGGCCTGCGGCATACTCGCGGCCTTGGCGTTCGTCCATGAGCGCGCTCAGGCGAGTGACCGTGTCGTCGCCGGGCGATCGGTCTTGCACTCGGATGCGACCCTCTTCGTCGATCGCGAGTACGTTGTTGGTCTGGCGGGCATCGCCGATGAAGATCGAGATGGTCGTGCCCTCCGGCGGGCTGGCGGGCGTGTCGAGCGCACGAAAGAGCTGGTCGGCGCGTGCGAGGCACTTCTCGAGGTGATCGAGCGCGATCTCGGACCGCTCTTCTTCGCTCTCGACTTCGGGCAGCAGCCACCGCAGCACCTTGTCTGACTTCGGGCTGGCAAGGCCCCACTCGAATCGCTTCCAGGTCTCGACGTCGAGCACGTCGAGCGGCTTGCCGGTTGCACGATCGATGACGGTCGCGTGGCGTGGTCGGGGCAGGAGCTGATAGATGGAGGGCATCGTGCCGAGTACGGCCGGGCGGTAGTTGGGGAACAGCGGGTTGAGGTTCAGGCCCTTGACGAGCTGCTCGAGCGCCTTGGCCGAGCCGGCGTTGGGCGTGCCGACGAGGATGGATTGGCGAACGTTTCGCGCTCCCGCCCAGTTGAGCTCAGGCAGCGAACCATCGTCGGGCAGCGGCTGGTCGCCGTACCGCAAGTAGTACCGCAGCACGAGCCCGCCCATGGAGTGCGCGACCACGTCGACCTTGACGTGCTCGCCCTCGGGCAGGCCCTTGCCCGCTCGTGCTTGTTCCTGGGCGTCGGTGATGCGGGCGTGCAACTCGGCGGCGTTTTCGGAGATGTCGCGCCGCCAGTCGTAGCCGTACTGGAAGCAGGTGTAGTGCAAACCGCCGTAGTTCACGGCGCCGCTGTTGCCGAGCTCCTCGTCTCTGTACTCCCCCACCGCCAGGGTCATGAGGATGTCGACGTATGCCCCGATCTGGATGCGCCGGAACGGTGTGACATTCGCGACGAGGATGTCGAGCACGCCCGGGCTGAAACCGTTGTCTCGCAGTTCGTGCAGGGGCACGCCCTTGGCCATGGGCAGGGCGATCTCTCGAGCCCCTGCGGGCGTGTCGGCATCGGCGGCGCCGTAGGTGAACGAGCCCCAGATCTTCTGGCCGGTCTCGCGATTCTCGAGCCGCGAGCCCAAAATGCCAGGAATGACGACAACGGGCGTGCGCTCGTCGCCAATCTGCTGGGCCGGGGTGTCGTAGATGGCCGCCAGATTGGCGCGGGGCGCCTGGCAAGCAGGCGCCGCGGTGAGACCGATCACGGCGATAGCGGAGACCGCAATTCGCGAGAACGGGCTACGAGGGATGGACATCGCCTCACCTGCCTCTGGAGCGTGGCCTTGGACGCTGGTATGGATCGAGAGGTGGGAATGGGCAGACCCGGACTTGAACCGGGGACACCGGCATTTTCAATGCCGTGCTCTACCAACTGAGCTATCTGCCCCACCGCCTTGGGGCTGGGCCCGTCTGGCGTACAGGGGCGAGTATACACCCCCTGGGAGGCGGCGGGTAGCTGCCAGGCGGGGTCGAGCGGTACCGTCGCCGGCGCGACCCGACGTACCCTCGGAGCCCGCCCTCATGAGGCCGGCAGCAACAGCCGATAGCCCGGGCGGACGGAGGGCTCGATCGTTGGCAGATGCTGCGGCTCCCAAACAGACCCCGCGCGTGCTGGCGATCGCGTCGGGCGGCGGACACTGGGTGCAACTGCTGCGCTTGCGACCCGCATTCGAAGGAGCCCGGGTGACCTACGTGAGCGTGCGTCCCGCGTATGCGACCGACGTGCCAGGCGAACGCTTCATTGCCATCAACGACGCCACGAGATGGGACAAGGTTGGCCTTGCCCGCATGGCCCTGAAGCTGGTCTGGATCATGGTCCGGACGCGCCCGAACGTGGTGATCTCGACCGGGGCCGCGCCAGGTTATTTTGCCATTCGCCTGGGCAAGCTGCTTGGGGCTCGCACGATCTGGCTGGACAGCATCGCCAACGTCGAGGAGATGTCGATGACCGGCATGCTCGTGAAGGACCATGCGACGCTATGGATGACGCAGTGGCCGCACCTGGCGGGCGGCGGCGCGAGGGCGGATGCGCCAGCGTGCCACGGGAGCGTGCTGTGATCTTTGTGACTGTCGGTGCTCAGATGGCCTTCGATCGCATGATCCGAGCGGTCGATCACTGGGCCAAGGACGCCGGGCGGACGGACGTATTCGCCCAGATTGGCCCGGCCGAGTACCAGCCCGAGCACATCGACTTCGTGGGCTTCCTGGAACCTCCCCAGTTTGCCGAGAGGGCCCAGGCTGCGGACGTGATCGTGGCCCACGCCGGCATGGGATCGATCATCACCGCGCTGACGATGGGTAAGCCCATTCTCGTGATGCCCCGACGAGGTGATCTTCGAGAGACCCGAAACGACCACCAGATCGCCACCGCCAGAAGGCTGAGCGAGCTCGGCAAGGTCGCGGTGGCCATGGATGAGCGCGAACTTACAGAGCAGCTGGGGCGTTTGGATCAACTGACCGCCGGCGGCTCCATCGGTCCGTATGCGCAAGATTCACTGATCGCCGCCGTGCGAAACGTGGTCTTTCCGACGCAGGCCCGATAGCTCCCTGATAGGATCATGCGGGCGTTCCAGATGGCCGATAGCCCTGGAAACCCAGGAGTGGACGAGCGATGCGTGAAGCGACGATGGATGCGACAACGGCGGGGGAACTGAAGTCCAAACTCGAGGCGAACACCGCCTTGGTGGGCGTCATCGGCCTCGGATACGTGGGCCTGCCTCTGGCCGCGAGCCTGCATGACGGCGGGCTTCCCGTGCTCGGACTCGACGTCGATTCCTCGAAGATCGAGGCGCTCGAGCGGGGCGAGAACTATCTCAAGCACCTTGGCGACGACATGACGCGCTCGCTCTCAAGCAGTGGTCGCTTCGAGGCCACGAACGACTTCGCGCGCCTGGCCGACGCAGACGTGATCATCGTGTGCCTGCCCACGCCGCTCGGTAAGCACCACGAGCCGGACCTCAGCTACGTGGTCATCGCGGGTGAGCAGATCGGCCGAACGCTTCGTGCCGGGCAGCTCATCGCCCTCGAATCGACGACCTACCCCGGCACGACCCGCGGCGAGTTCCTCGAAGCAATCGAGCGGGAGGCCTCCAAGCGGGGCGTGAGTCTTGAGTGCGGTAAGGACTACTTCGTCGCCTACTCGCCCGAGCGCGAGGACCCAGGCCGCCAGAGCCACACGACCAGCACCATCCCCAAGCTGGTCGGTGGGCTCGATGAGGCTTCGACCGACCTCGCGATGCAGATGTATGCCAAGGGCATCGAGAACCTGCACCGCGTGGACAGCGCCGAGATTGCCGAGGCCGCCAAGCTGCTCGAGAACATCTTCCGCGCTGTCAACATCGCGATGGTCAACGAGATGAAGCTCATCCTGACCCGCATGGGCATCGACGTGTGGAAGGTCATCGAGGCGGCGAGCACCAAGCCGTTCGGCTTCATGCCGTTCTACCCCGGCCCGGGCCTGGGCGGCCACTGCATCCCGATCGACCCGTTTTACCTGACTTGGAAGGCCCGCGAGTTCGGGCACGTCACGCGATTCATCGAGCTGGCGGGCGAGATCAACCACGCGATGCCCGCGTACGTGGTCGATCGACTGGCGACTGCCCTGAATGGAAAAGGCAAGCCCGTGCACGGCTCGAAGGTGCTGGTGCTTGGCTTGGCGTACAAGCCCGACGTGGACGACACACGCGAGAGCCCTTCGTTCGAGGTCATCGAGTTGTTGCGCGAGCGCGGTGCGAGCGTCGAGTACAGCGATCCGCACGTGCCCAAGACCGTCCCGGTTCGCAAGCACGACCTGCAGATGCACTCGGTCGACCTGACTCCGGAGAACCTGAAGAAGTTCGATGCAGTCGTCGTCGTGACCAATCACAAGGCATTCGACTACGCCGCGGTGGCCGAGCACGCGGCGCTCGTGGTCGATACGCGCAACGCCATGGCGTCTCACGCCGCGGGCATGGGCGACCGGCTTCTCAAGGCCTGAGCGGTGGCGGCGCTGGCCAGCACACGCACGCCCGAGTCGGTCGGCAGCCTGGATACGCTGCGGAGCTTCGATGGCGTGATCTGCTTCGGCGGCGTTGACTGGTGGTACCACAACCGCGGCCACTACGACCTTCAGATGATGCGTGAGCTCAGCGCGCACGTGCCCGTGCTCTACGTCAACTCCATTGGCATGCGCGTGCCGAAGCCGGGCAAGGGTGGCATGTTTGCCAAGCGGGTTGCACGTAAGCTCAGGAGTTTCAGCCACGGGCTGACCAAGGTGCGTGAGCGTTTCTGGGTGCTCAGCCCGGTCGTCGCACCGGCGGGTTTGGGCGCACGTGCGAACGAGCGGGCGTTGACGATGCAAGTGCGCCGCGCGGCCCGAAAGGCCGGCATCCAAAACCCGTTAGTCTGGGTCGCATGCCCACCAGGCCAACCCGTCGTCGATGCACTCGACCCAGTGGGCGTGGTCTACCAACGCACGGATCGGTTCGAGGAGTATCGAGGCGTCGATCCGCAGCGAATCTCGCGATTTGACCGCCTGCTCAAGGAGCGGGCGGATGTCACGCTCTTCTGCTCGAGCTGGCTCATGGACCAGGAGCGAGACCAGCCGAAGGGCTCGGCGTTCGTAGACCACGGCGTGGACTACGGGCCGTTTGAAGCGGCGGGCCTGGGCGAGACGCCGGCACCAGCCGACACCGCAGACCTGGCGCGCCCGCTCGTAGGATTCGTCGGCGGGATCGATGCGCACACGTTCGACCCTGAGTTGTTCTTGTCCGTTGCCAAGGCGGTGCCCGAGGCCACGTTCATGCTCGTCGGAGGTTGCAGCCTTCCCGAGGACTGGTGCACGCTGCCCAACGTACGGCTGCTCGGCCAGCGGCCATACGCCGAGGTTCCGGGCTATATGGCGGCGGCGGACGTGCTCATCATGCCGTGGAACCGCAGCGAGTGGATCCGAGCGTGCAACCCCGTGAAGCTGAAGGAGTACCTCGCGGTGGGTCGCCCGATCGTGAGCACGGCGTTCCCGGAGTTGGACCGATACGAAGGGCTTGTCCGGGTAGGTACGACCGACGAAGAGTTTGCCCGGCAAATCCGCGAGGCGCTTTCCGAAGCATTCGACCCCGTGCCAGGACGCGAACGTGTGCGTCAACAAACGTGGACGGCAAAGGCGGACAACGTGCTCGACGAGCTTCGAGGCCGTGGTATCGCGATGGCAGGTACGCCGTGAAGACGACGACAGCTACAACCGGACAAGAGTCGAAGGCCGCATGGAGCGCCGGTCGGCTTGCGTGGCTCGTGGTCTTGCTTGTACTCGCCGTCCTGGCGGCATTGCCGAGTTGGCACAACGTGCTCGATCTTGCGCTGCGCAGCGACGAGTACTCACACATGCTGCTCGTGCTCCCGGTCGTCGGGCTGCTCTTGTGGCAGCGCCGCGAGCGAGTCGCCAGGATTCAACCTCGGTATTGTCTGTGGGGAGTTGTCGTCGCTGCACTTGGCGTCGCGATGGACTTCGTGGGCTTTGCCACCCAGATCGACCTCATCAAGGACGTGGGCATGGTGGCCATGTTCGTCGCTCCAGTGGTGGCCGTTGCGGGATGGCGTTGGCCGCTGGCTGCGTTGCCTGCTTTCGGGGCGTTGCTGTTCCTCGTACCGGTGCCAGGCCGAGTTCGCCAACAGATCGCGTTGCCGTTGCAGGAGACTTCGGCGACAATCACGCAGTGGTTCATGGACGTCTTTGGCCAGGTCGTGACGAGGGCCGGCAACGTCCTGCAGATTAACGGCGTGGATGTTGCCGTCGCCGAGGCGTGTAATGGCATGCGAATGGTCGTGGCACTCGCGCTCGTCACTTACGCGTTTGTGTTCTCGATGCCGCTGCGGCCTTGGGCGCGTATCACGCTTCTGATCGCTAGCCCGCTCGTCGCTCTGATCGTCAACGTCATAAGGCTCATCCCAACGGTGTACTTCTATGGTCACTGGGATCGGGAAGCGGCTGACTTTGCCCACGACGTCAGCGGCTGGCTCGTGCTTGCACTCGCGCTCGGCGTGCTATGGGGGTCTGTGGCACTTGCACGGTGGCTTGAATTACCGATCGAAGACGTGTCCGAGACCAAACCGCCGGTTGAGCCAGCGAGAGGTCTTCCAGGCACATCGAAGAGCGGTCGAGCGATGCTCGTCGGCCCGCTGACAGCGATCTTGCTGGCCGCGATGGCCGCCTATTCGATCGGGTCGATCAGGCCCTCGGGTAGCGAGGCGTACTTCCGTGAGGTACGTCGAGCAATCGAAGAACTGCCGAGTAACATCGATGGATATCGGGGTGTCGACACCCCGGTGTTGCCCGGTGCGGTCGAGTTGTTGCGGCCGAACAAGTTGCTCCAAAGGCAGTACAGACATCCGTTGACGGGGTCGAGCTTCTCCGTGCTCATTGTTCATTGCGGAGATGTTCGGGATATGATGGGGCATTTCCCGCCGGTCTGCTATCCGAGCAACGGATGGACGATGGAAGAGGCCCGCGAAGACTCGATCCAACGAGCATTCGATGGTCCGATACCCATCACGCGATACCGCGTGACCCGCGATGACGGCACAGCAAGCTATGCGAAGGTGATCGCAAACACGTTCGTGGTTCCGCGTGCCGATAGCCCATTGGGGCGCGACGATCGCGCCCTGGACATGGTCACCCGGACTCGTTGGAGTTCGGGGCTTGGCGCCGCCCAGGTCCAGATCATCACGGATGCGGACATGGACGAGGCTGAACGGACAGAAATCGAGCGATCCGTGGCCAGTGAGCTGCAAGGATTGATAGATGCGGTGGCCCAGCCCCGCGATGGAGAAGGGGAGCCGACGTGAGCAGTCATAACGACCCGCACCTGGACGCCTGGATGGAGCCCGAAGAGGCTCCCGGGCAGGCCCAGCAGGGCAACCCCCTGCTGCTGGTGCACCGTGCGCTGCGGGGTCGCTATGTGCTTGCCATCGCTATCGGAGCCGTTCTTGCCATTCCCGGAGCAATCGTTGGCCATAACTTCATGAGCCCGGTGTACACCAGCACAGGCGTGATCAGCATTGATCCGACCGGCCGTCGACTGATCTACGAAACGGAATTCAACGAGCCCATCTCGTCGTTTGATTCCTTCGTTCAATCGCAGGCAACCACGCTAGAGAGCCCGCGCGTGATGCAGCTGGCCGCTAACCAGCTCGCGTCGGACGGCAAGCTCTCCCCGGACCCCACCAACTGGGTCAGGCTCCGGAACGCGGCTGACGTCTCCGTGCCGCGACGCAGCAGAGAGATCTATCTGCGCGTAACCATGAGGGACCCGAGACTTGCCACGCATGCGGCGCAAGCGATCCTCGATGAGTACGCGAACATTGCAGACGAAGAATCGTTCAGCGTGTGGAATCGCCAGGAACAACAGCTCGAGGCAATCGCTGAAGCCGCACGCCTGGATCGTGATGCGGCCCTGCGCGAGGCGCGCATGCTCGCCGAGCAGCAGGGCACGGTCGATCTCGAACGGCGTCGGCTGTTCGTTCAGCAGCAACTTGAGGCGATCGAGAGCCAGATCCAGGCGATCGAGATTGAGCTCCCGTCTCTTCGACAGAGCTCCGAGGCCGAGGCGTCCGAACCAGACCGTCCGCTCACGGCAGATGACTACGCCCAACTTGATCCGGATATGGCGGCACTCGTGACCCAACGCCGGGACCTCCGGCAGTCGATGGTCGCCCTGCTTGCGCGTGTAACCGAGCGGCACTCGGACTATCTGGCGGCGAGCGATGAACTCGCGTCCGTCCAGAAGCGAATCGATCAACGCATTCTCGAGCTCGAAGAGCTGGGTCTGGACCTCAGCAGCGGCGCTGGACTTGGCGGGCTCGGTCCGCGATTGGAGGCTCTTCGCGCAATCAAAGCTCAACGGGCCGCTGAAGCCCGTGAACTTGCCGAGGTCTCGCTTGATATTCGTGGTTATGAGATCGAAGCGCAGTCCGCTCAAGAACGGCTCGATCTTGCCGCGTCCGAATTGGAGGCCCTGACAACCGAACGAGCCAACTCGACTGAAGGTCGCATTCGCATCGCCCAGGACGCCGAGTTCCCCCTCCAGCCCAGCAAGGATCGTCGCAGGCCGCTTGCCGCGATGGGGGCTGCCGGCGGCTTTGGCTTCTCGCTGGCGGCGTTTGTGGCTTATGGCATCCTCTACCCGCGGTATCGCTTCGTCGCTGACCTTGAAGAGGAATCCGAGTCGCCGCCCGTCCTGGGGCTCGTGCCGATGGTCGAAGCGGGACGCCTTGAGGACGACGAGTCGGCGCAAGCGGGCGTGCACCAGATCCGTAGTCTGCTTGAGTCGGTTACGAAGAAGTCCGGCGTGCGTGCAATTGTGGTTACAAGCGCCATGGCCGCCGAAGGAAAGAGCACCATTGCCCGGGCGTTGGCGGCTTCGATGGCAAAGGCCGGCCGTTCGACCCTGTTGATTGATGCAGATCTCATCGGGCGCGGTGCGACTTCAAGCCTGTCAGCGCGGACTCTCGCGGGCCTCACCGACCGCATTGCGAGCGCCCACGAGAACGGACAGATCCACGAGGTCGAGGACCGCCAGAACCTGTCCTTCATGCCCGCTGGCATCGCCGAAGGGTTTGATCCTGAACAGCTATCCAGCCAGGCGATGGGCGATCTGCTCGCTTCGCTCCGTTCGCGATTCGACGCCATCGTCATCGATACCGGCCCCATCCTTGGGAGCCTAGAGGCGAACGCGATCGTTCCTCACGTAGACCAAGTGGTGATGGTCGTCTCGCGAGGCCAGAACACCAAGCTGGTGAAGGTAGCGATCGACCGCCTCCGTCGGTTCCATGCGGGGCGGATCGGCCTGGTCTTTAATCGTGCGTCCAGAATGGACATCGAACGCAGCACGAGCGCCGCATCGGTCAGCTTCCGCTCACGCATTGCATCGAGACAGGGGGCTGGCCAAGAACCAGCGGTCGCAAGCGGCCACAGCTGATGCACAGCCTCGAAAGCGCACTGTCCACGCTCCTGCAGGATTCTTCGAAAGGACGACATAGATCATGAACCGGCGAACGAAGCGACGGCTCATCGTGTTGGGCATCGTGGGCGGTGTGATCATCGCCGCGGGAGTCGGCGGGCAGGCCGTCCGCAAGGTCCAACGTGATCGATTGGCCGAAGCTTCACTTGCTGAAGGGCTCGCGGCGTACGAACAGGGCGACTATCCGGTCGCCCGTCGCAAGCTGGTCACGCATCTTCGCATCAAGGGGCCAGAGGCCGAGGCATTGACTGCCCTTGGCGACTCACAGCGGTTCCTCATCGAACCAAACGCCAAGCATCTCTTCGCCGCCAAGAGCTACCTCGAGCAGGCCGTCCTGCTAGATCCAGAGAATGACACGGCGCGCGAGATCCTGCTTGAGTTGTATGGCCAACTCGGGAATTGGCAAGAACTCGCTGAAGTAGCCGAAGCGTTGCTTGAGCGTGACCCCACCAACGCCCGATTTGCAACGCATCGGATTGAAGCACATCTTCAGCGCGGCGCCAATGACGACGCGCTCGCTGCCGCGACCGAGTTTGTCGATGCCCAAGGCGGCTCGATCGAATCCCATCTCGAGATGTTGCGAGTGTTTCGGCGCATCGGACGCAATGCCCGCGAGCAGCGGCAGTATCTTGAGGATGTGGTCGCGCAGCAGCACGCAGGCACAACGTCCTTGGCCGTACTCCGTGCAACGGTCGACTTCGATGCCGGCCGTACTTCCGAAGCGTTGCGACTGCTCGTCGACGCCGCCGAGTCGGGCCCGACCGAGGGCTCCGGCGCACGCATGCTGCTCCAAGCAGTTGAACAAGTCGCCGCTCGAACGGGAGACTGGGATCTTTATATCCAGTCGCAGGGCTGGCTGCTTCGGTGGCTAGAAGATGACTCGATGACACCGTATCTGAGCGAGATCGCGGCGGGCCGCGCATGGCGTGATCGGGATCCGCAGGCAGCCGTAGACCACGCCTTGCGTGCCATCGGCTCTGAACCAGAGAGTGAAGCGGTGTTCGCCTGGGGCGCCTTGGGTGCCATCGAGCTCGGTCCAGATTACGCTGAGCAGGTGGCAACCCTTCGTGAGGCGTTCGAGTCAAGTGTGACGACCGAGACACGCGATCGCGCCCAGCGTTGGCGCCTGGTGATGGACGCCGCCCAACGCCGCGTCTCGGGTACGACTACCGATGACCAGCCGCTTCTGGCCAACGAGCTGGGCGTCAACTCCCCAATCGGTGTCGATGCTGTCGCGGTCTACTACGACGCGATCGGGGACATTGACCGACGAGACACCCGCGGCGCAGTCGATCGTTTGGCGGGGCTGAGCCAGCAGCCCAGTTGGCGTCGGGCACGCTTCGCCCTCTTGAGCCTGCTCATCAGCGAAGACCGCTCCCTCGATGCTCGAGCGGTGCTACAGCGCGACCAGCGTCTACTCGAGTTGCCGGGGAGCGCCCAGCTCTACGGCGAGCTCATTGCCCGCCTCGCCGAGACAACCGATACCGCTGGTTCGCAGTTTGGCCAAGCGATCGACGAGATGCTCGACGTCGCCCCGGAAAATCCCGTCGCACTGGCCGCGGCCGGGCGATTCACGGTCTCACAAGGTGATCACGAAGCTGCCAAGGGCATTGCTCGACGGCTCATCGAGGTCGATGCCTCCCAGGCAGCAACGTCAGCCGTGCGTTTTGCGGCAGCGCTGCAACCCATCGATGCGACACTCGCGCGAGCGATCGTCGATCGAGTCGCAGAAACCGCAACCGATCCTTTGCAGGTGGCGGCGGCATCAGCCGGACTTGCTGTTCTTGGCGATCCGACTGCTGCTCGAGCATTCATGACCGAGCGACTCGCGCAAGCGGAAGACCCCGCTGACGTGCGATGGAGTTTGGCACGCATCCAGATGGCAAACGCGATCTCGGATGACCAAAGCCTCGATTCGCTCGAGCAGATCTCCTCTGCAAGCACCGAGAGTCGCCAGGTGCAACTCGAGATTCTAAGCGGCTCCACGATCTGGACCGATCTTGACCGTGCCGGCCAGGTAGTCGCGCGGCTGCGAGAAGCTCAAGGCGAGAGTGGCATCGAGTGGCGCGTATTTGAAGCACGCCGGCTGCTCGAGCAAGATGCATCCGTGGAGGCCGCAAGCACGGCCGCAAGCTACCTGAGTGTCGTCTTTGAGAACGAACGCGGCAAGCGAGATACGCGCGCGTTACTCCTAGCGGCCCAGGCCTTCGCACGCACGGGGCCTGTTGAGTCAGAGATCGAAGCGTTGGAGAACGCTGCGGATGGAGACGAACCGCTGCTCGCGCTCCCACGACTGATCGACCGCCTGCAGCGTACCGGCAGGTCGAACGAGGCGGCCACCAGGTTGCGCCAGTTTGTTGACGCTGGAGACGTGCAGCCGAGGATCCGAGAGGCAAGGTGGCAACTCCTCTCGCAGCA
Source organism: Phycisphaerales bacterium (assembly GCA_965227775.1). Lineage (GTDB taxonomy): Bacteria > Planctomycetota > Phycisphaerae > Phycisphaerales > UBA1924 > JAHCJI01. The sequence goes on along the minus strand of OZ245777.1, from coordinate 1,584,699 downwards.
GGGGCTGTTTGATCTGGCTTCTCGGGATCTTGCGGCATTGGCCGACGCGGGAGTACCAGAGTTCATTCTCCGCGCCGGTGTCGCATCGAGGCCCCCAGACTCTTCAACGCCGCTTCGCGATGACGAGATTGCAGCGCTTGAGGCGGATCTTGATCCGGAGGACGAGATTCATGCCGCACGATTGCTCGCGCGCGTCGGCCGTGTCGACGACGGGTTGTCACGCCTTCAAGCACTTCCGGCCGAGTCAGACGCTGGCAAGCGCGAGGTGGTGGTCGCTCGGTTCCTGAACGAACACGGTCAGGGCGAGAGGGCGATCGAGCAACTCGTTCTCGCGGCGCAAGCTTCAGGCGACCCTGATTTCTGGCAAGAAGCTGCGACGCTTCACATTGAGAAGGGTGAGTTTCAGGAGGCTTCGGCTCTCCTTGATCAAGCGATTGCAGAGTTGCCAGGCAACGCGGCACTCGCTTCGTTCCGAGAGTCGCTCTCAGACGAGATGAGCCCATTTGATCGGATGGCTCGAGTAACCGCGTCGGCCGCCGACCGCACCAACGCGCCGGAAGCCAATCTCGCGGTCGGCGAAGTGGCCAAGGCCTATCTGAGTGGAGAGATCGATCTCGCGCAGACCGTCGCCCGCCTGGATCGCCTGTCCGAGGAGCGTGCAAGCTTCTACTCGCTCTGGCCCATGATTGTGAGTGCATATGAGCAACTCGGGCAGACGGACGTTGCGATCAGACGCGCCAGAGATGCTGTAGCGGCGCTACCGAACGACGCGCGTCCCGCACGCGATGCCACCGAGGTCTTGCTAAGGCACAGCAGGTTCGAAGAAGCGGCCGCCATGGCCGACCGCTGGCGATCGCTCGCGTCGGAGTCTGACGAGCAGGCCCGGGCTGAGATCTCGCTGGGAGTCGCGGAGTTCTATCGCAGTAACTTTGGGCGTTCAATCAGTCTTCTTCAGCCTCAGACCGAGCGCATGCTCAGCGCTTGGCAGCAGAACGCCCTGCCGCTGCAATGCCTGGCCGAAGCGCTTGCCCGCGAGGATCGGATGGAAGAAGCCGGAACACTACTCGATCAACTGGTTGCCGCGGATGGCGGCTGGGCGCAGTTGAAGGCCTCGCTCGCGGGTATCGCGGCCAACACGGCCGAGAACATCTCGCGGGGCCGGATGTGGCTCGAGAGTGTGGCGCCCCAGTTGAAGGACAGCCAGAGCGGCGTCGTTGCCATCGCTTCTTCGTGGATGAGCCTCCACACAGCCAGTGGTGATGAGCAGTTCGCTCGCGAGGCGATCGCTTGCATCGAACCGGCGTTGGATACGCCGATCGACTCGTGGCAGCTTCGCGCCGTCTACGCAACGGCACTCGAGGCAACTGGGCAGCCGGCCGACGCAGTGAACGAGTACGAACAAGCGATGCGAATTGCCGGCGAACGCATCCCCGCGTTGATCAACAACGCGGCTTGGCTCTTAACCCGATCTCTCGATGATCACGAACGGGCGATCGAGTTTGCGCGTGAGGCAGTTCAACTGGCCGAGACCCAGCCGACGGCGCCTGTGAACCTCGCCACGTTTCGTCACACGCTGGGCGTCGCTCTTCTGGCTTCTGGACAAGGAGCCGAGGCACTCCAGGCCTTCGACCAGGGATTGGCCAGCCAAGACACTCCCTCTCTTCGCCTTGGACGAATCGAGTCGCTCGTGGCGTTGAATCGGACTGATGAGGCTCGAAGAGAGTTCTCGCTGATCTCGCCCACCGATCGATGGACCGAGACCAATACCAAGCGATATTCGGAGCTCCAGTCACTTCTCGGAGCCGGGTAACGCGTCCCAAATCCCTACAAAAACCAACCACCCTGTGAAGCATCTCAGCTTCACACATAATTATCTATAAATACGAGACTTGCGGTTGTCCCGGGGCGAATTCCTGAGGTATTGTTTGGTGCATCCAGTCCCCGGACAGATGCGAAGAAGAAAGAGAAGAAGAAAAGAGAGCGCCGGAAAGGGTCCGGAGGGAGAATCCAAATGCTCAAGATTGTCGCCAGCGGCATTGCTGTCGCTATTGCTGCGTCCGCAGCCACGGCTAGCACCGTTACGATTACGTTCGGCGAAGGCGGAAGCCACGACCCGCTGCCAGGATCTCCGAGTTCGCCTGGGAACTCGCGCGGCGGAGAGTTTCTGGTGAGTGGTTCGCTCGGCGACTTCGTTTCATTCTGCCTCGAACTCAACGAAGGAATTGCCGAGACGTCGTACAACTTTGAAATCAGCGACGTGGCCCGCTCGGGTGGCATCGGAGGAGGCACTCCGGACCCGCTGAGCGCCGAGTCCGCCGAGTTGTACCGCCAGATCGTTTCGGGTGCCATCGGACCGATGGGCTCCATGACCGAGCTCGAATTCAACAACGCGGTTCAGGACGCGTTCTGGTACCTCGAGGAGGAACTCGGAGCGGTCGACTTTGCAGCCGCGACCGCCGCGGCTTCGAGCTCGCAGTTTGCGTTCCTGAGCGCCACCGCACAGTCGCTCGTCGACTCTGTGTGGGGCACCACCGCTTCGGTCGGCCGCGTCCGTGTCCTGAATCTCACGGAGATTTCCACAGGCGCAAACCGCCAGAGCATCCTGTACATCACCGCCATCCCACTGCCCGGCGCTGGCGCCCTGGCGATGGCAGGTCTCCTTGGCGTGGCCGCCGTCCGCCGTCGCCGCGTGTTCTGATCCACGGCCTCCCTGCTCCGCAGGATTGGCTCAGCAGTGACCAAGGGCCGCATGCTGGCTTCCCGCCGGCATGCGGCTTTGCTTGCGCCCAGCGTCAACGGTGTCGCTAGCGTGCAGTCTCATGACCAAACGACCCCGCGCTGCGATCCTCTCGGTCGGCGACGAACTCGTGCTCGGCGAGAAGCTCGACACCAACTCGATGTGGCTTGCCGACCGGCTCGGCCGCCTGGGCCTGCGCGTCGCGGAGCACAGCACCGTTCCAGACGACCTCGAGCAGCTCACCAACACCATCTGCAAATTGGCGGCTGAGGTAGATGTCGTGCTCGTAGGAGGCGGGCTTGGCCCCACCGCCGATGATCTCACGCGCGAAGCGTTTGCTGCGGCCCTCGAGCGACTGACAGGCGACTCGCAACCGCTGGTGGAAGACGCCGAGTCAATCGACGAGATCCGAGCACGATTCGAGAACGCTGGTCGTGAGATGCCCGAATCGAATCGGGTGCAGGCACTCCGCCCAGCCGGAGCACGCCGCCTACCGAACGATCAGGGCACTGCTCCCGGGATGCTGTATGTGAACGACACGGCGGCGCATGCTCGGATCATCGCCTGCCTACCCGGCCCGCCGCGCGAGATGCGGCCAATGTTCGATGCGCGCATATCACCGGTCTTGGAGTCACTCCCAGGCATCGCCAGCGCCGAGTTGCGTGTCGTCCAGGTGTTCGGCCTGGGCGAGAGCGAGGTCGCCACCCGCATCGCCGACTACATGCACCGTGATAACAACCCAGCCGTGGGGACGACGGCCTCATCGGGCATGGTGACGTGCCGTGTCCGAGTCGAACCATCCGAATCGGTGCGAGGCCCTTACCAGACGCGTGAACCACTGGCGGCCGTTGGCGAGGCGATCGGCGCAATCGAGCAAGCGTCGGGCCAGTACGTCGTTGGCCATCGTGAGGAGCCAGTCGAAGCGTTCCTACTGGAAGCTGCGACCGAGCACGGCGTGATGATCGCCACCGCCGAGTCCTGCACGGGCGGCCTCATCAGCGAGTTGATCACTGGGCAGGCCGGCAGCTCCAAGGCGTACGCCGGGGGTTGGGTCACCTACAGCAATGCCATGAAGGAGCGCGAACTCGGCGTTCCTGCGGCGCTGATCGAAGGTCACGGCGCGGTCAGCCAGGAAGTGGCGGTCGCGATGGCGGCGGGTGCTCTGGAACGAGCGAGGGCAGGTCTGGCTCTGTCAGTCACCGGCGTGGCCGGACCGGGTGGCGGAACGCCCGAGAAGCCCGTCGGGACCGTCTGGATCGGGTGTGCGGCCGATGGCCGAAAGCCCATCGCCAAGCGATTCATGTTCGCGGGCGATCGCGGGGCCATCCGCCGGTGGACCGCCAACACGGCCCTGTTTATCGGTCTACAGGCACTGCGGGGGCGGGAAGGCGATCACCTCTTGCGGGAAACGACCTAAGCCAAATGCGACAAAATCCGCGGAATTGAGAACCGGACCTGAACTCGCTACTGGGAACCGCCGATGACCCTGGTGTTGCCACGCCAAGGGAGGCAGAGAGATGGCCAGTACCAGCACCGAGCCACTGTTCAGCGTGTACGAAAACGACCCCGACGTGGGCGAGATCGTGGCCGTGTTCGTGGCTGAAATGCCCGATCGCAAGGCTGACCTCGTGTGTGCGGTCGATGCGGGAGATGCCACCGAAGCGGCTCGCATCGCTCACCAGCTCAAGGGCGCCTCCGCCGGCTACGGATTTGGACCGCTCGGCGTGATCGCAGCCGCAGCTGAGCACGCACTCAAAGACCTCCAGGAGTCTGGCAGCCCTGATCCCTCAGCGGTTCATGCGGCCGCGGCGACCTTGATCGAAGCCTGTGATCGCGTCCGTCTGGCAAGTACCGAGACCGCAGCCTAACGGGCTCGGAAAACGCGCAGGAGCCATCCTTGAGCGAGAACGCTGAACAACTTGCCGCACCGGCCACCAAGCCTATCGTGCTCGTCGTAGACGACTCGCCGCTGGTGCATCGCCTGTTGAAGGCGCGTCTGCGGGACGAGACCATCGAGCTCCGTCACGCCCACTCGGGAGCCGAAGCGTTGGAGGCGGTGTGCACCACCGACGTTGCCACCGTGCTTTTGGACCTGAGCATGCCCAGCATGGACGGCTTCGAAGTGCTCCGAGAATTCTCCGCAAAGGACGAAACGGCTCACGTGCCGGTCATCGTGCTGTCCGGCCAACAAGACTCGCAGGACAAGGTCATGGCGTTCGGGCTGGGGGCCATCGACTACATCACGAAGCCCTTCGATCTAGCCGAGCTCCGCGCCCGGCTGCGGTCATCGCTCCGAATCCACCGTCTGGTTCGCATGCTGAGCGAGCGTGCGCAGCTCGACGGCCTGACAGCACTCTGGAATCGCAGCCACTTCGATGAGCGGCTCTCACAGATCGTCAGCTCGGCGGAGCGGAACAACCGCCCGCTCTCGCTGGCCTTGCTCGATCTTGACCACTTCAAGAGCATCAACGACAACTACGGCCATCCGGCCGGCGACGCCGCATTGCAGGGTGCCGCCGAGATCATCAACAACTCGGCACGCAACTCCGATGTGCCGTGCCGCTACGGTGGCGAAGAGTTCGCGATCATCCTCCCCGAAACCACGCCTGATCAGTCCAAAATCCTCTGCGAGCGCATTCGCGAGGCAATCGCGGACCGCGACTGGCCCGCCCACCCCGACCGCCGGATCACGGTGTCGATCGGCATCGCGGGATCAGAGGGCGCAACTGGTTTGCCCCCCGACCAATGGGTGGCCCACGCCGATGCGACGCTCTACAAGGCCAAGGAAGCCGGTCGCGATCGCGTCATGTTGACAACGCTTGCCAAGGGCGGCCCCAAGCTCGCAGCCGCAAGCTGAGTCAAAACGGAAACACGAGGCCGACATAGAGCTGGGGCGCATCGCGCGCCGGGTTGCGGCTGTCGCCTCGTGTTCGGCCGTTCGAGATGTGGTGCCAACGAACCCCGCCCATGAGCCTGACGTTCTCATCGAGCTGGCGGGTGAATCCCAGCCCAGCGCGGGGCATGAAGTTGAAGCTCGTGCCCTCGGGCGGCACATGGTCGGTCGTGCCGAGCACGCCGATGCCCACGTCGGCAAACAGGCTCCATTGTTCGCGTGAGACAAAGTGCCATCGGAAGCCCAGGCTCGCGCTCAGGCCGAACGCGTTGTCGCCGCCCTGGTCGTAGAACGTCCACAGCCCGCCCTCGAGGAACCACTCGATGTCATCAACCAGGAAGCGGTTGTAGCTGAGCGTGATGCCCTGATCGAGCGACTCGCCTGTGTAGGCCGCCGAGTAGGACACCACCCAGGAATCAAAGCACTCGTCTCCGTAGGAGAGGGTGCTCTGGTCGATGTCGTCGCATGACAGGCCGCCGGCCGAGTCGTGCACGAAGCGGAGCGGCTCGTCGCTCGCGGCCTCGTCCTGCGCCAAAGCGGCACCACCGCACGCCAGAGCGGCGAGTGTGAAGGCCAGTGCATGGATCATCGCCGTCGGCGTGCGCATGGGCCCAAGGATACCACCAGCGAGGCCCCCGGCGAGAGGAACGACCATGCCCGACAACAGCGATACACCCGACCCGCAGACCCAGCGCCGCCTGACCAGCCTGGAGGAGACGGCCATGTTCCAGGAGCAGGCCGCGGGTGACGCCCGCGAGGCCGCGGAAGAGGCACTGCGGCGGGTGCTGGCGCTCGAGAAGCGGCTCAGCGCGATGGAAGAGCGGCTTGGCTCGCTGGTGCAGGCCGACCCCGACCTGCCCGAGCACGAGAAGCCGCCGCATTCGGCAGGCTGACTCGGCCGGCTTGTTCGGCTGACAGCGTTTGCCGGCTAACAATCCCTCTCGCATCTTCTCGCACCTGAAGCCGACACACCCCGGCCCGACCCCGAACACCGAAACGAGCGACGCCGTGCCCAACGCCCCCACAACAACCAACAGCTCGACCTGGACGGGCGCCTCGGTCCGCGCGTCGTTCATCGACTTCTTCAAGAGCCTGAAGAGCGCGCCGCACCCGTTCGTGCCATCCAGCCCGGTCGTACCGCTCGACGACCCGACGCTGCTATTCACGAACGCGGGCATGAACCAGTTCAAGCCGCTCTTCCTGGGCCAGGCCGATCCGTCCAGCGAGCTCGGCAAGCTGAAGTGCGCCGCAAACAGCCAGAAGTGCATCCGCGCCGGCGGCAAGCACAACGACCTCGAGGACGTGGGCAAGGACACCTACCACCACACGTTCTTCGAGATGTTGGGCAACTGGTCGTTCGGCGACTATTTCAAGACCGAGGCCATCGAGTGGGCCTGGACACTGCTGACCGAGGTCTGGGGCCTGCCCAAGGACCAGCTGTACGCGAGCTACTTCGGCGGCGACCAGAAGCAGGGCCTGCCCGCCGACGACGAGGCGAAGGAACTCTGGTTGCGCTTCCTGCCGCCCGAGCGCGTGCTGCCCTACGGCACGAAAGACAACTTCTGGGAGATGGGCGACACCGGGCCGTGCGGGCCTTGCAGCGAGGTCCACTTCGACCGAGTCGGTGGGCGTGACGCGAGCAAGCTGGTCAACGCCGACGACCCGAGCGTGATCGAGATCTGGAACCTCGTGTTCATCCAGTTCGACCGCCAGGGCGACGGCACGCTCAAGGAGCTGCCCGCAAAGCACGTCGACACCGGCATGGGCCTGGAGCGCGTGCTGAGCGTCTTGCAGGGCAAGCCCAGCAACTACGACACCGACCTGTTCACGCCGATTTTCGACGCGATCAGCAAGATGACAGGCACACGGTCGTACGCCGGCAAACTGGGGCACCAGGACGAGGGCCAGGTCGACTTCGCCTACCGCGTCGTTGCCGACCATGCACGCGCGTTGACGTTTGCGCTGACCGATGGGGCCGTGCCGGGCAACGAAGGCCGCGGCTACGTGCTGCGCCGCATCCTGCGCCGGGCCGTGCGCATGGGCTGGCAGAAGCTTGGGGCCAAGCCGGGCTTCCTGAGCGAGCTCGTGCCGGTGATCGTCGAGCACTACGGCGAGGCGTTCCCCGAACTGAAGCGCAATCCGGATCGGGTGGCGGGGATTGTTCGGGAGGAGGAGGAGAGCTTTGGGCGAACGATGCAGAAGGGACTCCTCCAGTTCGATCACGCGATAGCCCAGCAAGCCAGCGCAGTATTTGCAAAGCACGCTCAAGTGCTTGAACGCTCAATCCAAACACTCCCGGATGGCTCGACCTCTGTTGGTTTTGCAGATCCTGATCGCGGTTCTCCCACCTTCGAGTTCACACTTGATGATCTCTTGAAGGAAGTGTCCGAGCTTGGCCAATTGGTTCAGCTCCCCGGTGAAGAAGCGTTCAAGTTGCACGACACCTACGGCTTCCCCCTCGACCTTACCCAGGTCATGGCCGAGGAGCGCGGCTTGACCGTCGACGTCGACGGCTTCCACAAGGCCATGGCCGAGCAGCGCGAGCAGTCTCGGGCGGGCTCGAAGTCGCAGGCCGAAGCGGGGCTCGCGCTCGACGCCGACGCGATCGCCAAGCTGCAGAGCCTGCATGTCAAGCCCACCAGCGACGTGGACAAGTTCCACGGCCGCGAGGTCCGCGCCCGCGTCAAGGCCATCTGGAACGGCCGCGACTACGACGAGCACGCCGAGGCCAGCGGCCGGGCCGCAGCGGTCGGGATCGTGCTGGACGTCACGAACTTCTACGCCGAGATGGGCGGGCAGCAGGCCGACCACGGGCGGATGTTCGTGAGCAAGGAAGCCAGGACCAGCGTGCGCGATGAGAAACGCGGCGGCGAGTTCAGGGTCGAGGGCGTCAAGTCCTATGGCGGCTATGTCCTGCACGCGGGAAAGATGATCCGTGGCGAGCTGCGCGTGGGCGACGAGGTGACGCTCAACCTCGACAACGAGCGTCGCCTGAACCTCGCGGCCAACCACACGACGACACACCTTTTCAATTACGCCCTGCGCGAGGTCGTGGGTGGGGACACACCGCCCGAGCAGCGCGGCTCGATGGTGGCGCCCGATCGCCTGCGGTTCGACTTCGACGCCAACGGCCCGATCTCGCCGGCTGATTTGGGGCGCATGGAGACCATCGTGCGCCAGGTGCTCGAACAGGACCACCCGGTGTACGCCGACCTCGTGCCGCAGGACAAGGCGCTCGAGATCAACGGCCTGCGCGCCGTGTTCGGCGAGAAGTACCCCAACCCCGTGCGTGTCGTGTCTATTGGTGCGCCGATCGACAAGATGCTGGCCGACCCGAAGAACGACGCCTGGATGGAGTACTCCATCGAGCTGTGCGGCGGCACGCACCTGGCGACGACGGCCCAGGCCGAGAGCTTTGCCATCGTGCACGAGGAAGGCGTCGCCAAGGGCATCCGCCGCATCGTGGCGGTGACGCGCCAGGAAGCCCGCCGCGCAATCGCGCATGCCAACGCGCTGGCGGTCGAGCTCGGCGAGGCCGCCAAGCTGAGTGACGAGCAGCTCGAGCCCGAGATCGCACGACTTGGAAAGCTGATCGATGAGGCGATCATCCCTGTGGCTCGGAAGGCCGAGTTGCGTGAGAAGCTCGGAGCGCTGCAGGAACGCGCCAAGGCGGCGCGCAAGGCACAGGCGCAGCAGGCCAGCAAGAAGGCAATCGAGCAGGCAAAGTCGCTCGCGCAGAGCACAGGCGATGGCAACCCGGTGGTCGCCATCATCGATGCGATGGGCGATCGCGGCGCGATGCAGTCGGCGCTCGGCGAGGTGCGCAAGACGCTGCCCGACTCGCCGATCATGCTGCTAAGCGTGGACCCTGAGAACAAGGTTGCCTTGCTCGCCGATGTACCCCAGACAGCCGTTGCCCGCGGACTGAAGGCGGGCGATTGGGTGCGGGCCGTTGCGCAGGTCGTGGGCGGAAAGGGCGGCGGCAAGCCCAACCAGGCCCAGGGAGGCGGGCCCGAGGGCGACCGCGTGCGCGAGGCCGCCGACAAGGGCCAGGAAGTGGCCCTCGCCTCGATGGCCTAAAACTCCCTCGTGTCAGAGCCCGACAGCAGCCAACGCATCGCGGCCTGGCGTCAGCGCATGGGCGGATGGTCGGCAGGGGTTGACTTCGCCGCGACGGCCATCACCTGCGTGCTCATCGGGTTTGGCATCGACTACTTCGCGGGCACCAGTCCGCTGTTCCTGCTGATCGGGCTGTGCGGCGGCGTCGTGGGTGGATTCGTCGCCTTCATTCGCACGGGCATGCGACTCAACCGGAGCCAGAAGCGGTGAGCCACGTTCCGCAACCTCCGACCGACGAGCCGCTGGTTGCAGCAACGCTGACCGAGCGGCTGACGTGCGTCGCATGCGGATATGACCTGCGCGGCCTCAGCGTGCTGGACCGATGCCCCGAGTGCGGCGTGCGCATCGCGACGAGCATCCTCGCCGTCGTCGACCCACGCGCACGAGAGTTCGATCCCATCCGAAGGCCGAGACTGACCGCTTTCGGCCTGATGGTGTGGTCGATTGGCGGATTGCTCGCCGCCGCGTGCGTCTGGACGATGCGCGCCGCGGAAGTGCCTGCACTCCAAAACAATCCGCACCTCATAAGCGTGTCAGCATCGCACGCGATCTCCATCGCTGGCGCGATCTTCGTTCTCATTTCGGGTGTCGGGGCGATCGCACTCGTGAGGCCTGCCAACCGCATGCCGCTGCGCGGCGTGCGAACGGCCATGCTCGGCGTCGTGCTGTACCTTCCGCTGGCGATCGCGTTTTACTACCTGCACGGTGTGATCGATGCTCCGGCAGCGAGCCCCTACTTCGAACGCGTACCCGATGTGGAACGCGTGACGGCCAGAGGCATCGGGCTCGCGCTCATCACCGCCGTTGTGCTACTGATCAGGGCCAACGCGCGGACGCTGGCGGCGCGGTCGGCGATTCTCCGCACGGGCCGCGTCGATCGGCAGACGCTTTACGCTGTCGCGCTCGCTGCGGGCATCGGCATCGTGGGCGATCTGGTTCGACTAGCGGCGACGTACAGCTCCGAAGCACTCGCCGACGTGTTCAGCATCGCGGGCGTGTCCCTCGTGGTCATCTCTTCCGCTCTGCTCACCCTGGGCCTAGCCGGTGCGGCGATCGACTGCACACGCATTTCGCGAGCGCTGTGGCGGTCGGGCCGTCGTATCACCAGCTTCGTGTCCATGGTGGACGTGGCCCACGCCGAACGCCGGGCGGACGGAGCCCCGTGAACGAACCCGTGCCGGCGGCATTCCGAGCGCGATTCGACGAGCTGCTGGAGCGCGAACTCGAGGCGCTGCCCGAGCGCGTGCGGGCGGTACTCGAAGAAGTGCCCCTGCACGTGATGGACGAGCCCGACCCGGTCATCCTGAAGGACCTGGGCATCGAGCCGCAGGACATCGCAGAGGCGATCGAAGAGCTCTGCGGGCTGCATACCGGGTTCATGCTGACCGAGCGACCGATCGAGCTCGACGCGGTCCTGCCGAACGAGATCCACCTGTTCAGACGCGGGATCGCCCTGATCTCGGGCGGCTGGAACGCCGATGACGAAACGGTGTCCGAACAGATCCGCATAACCCTCTTGCACGAGATCGGCCATCACTTCGGGCTCGAAGAAGACGACCTCGACCAATTGGGGTACGCCTGAATCGGGCCGATCCACTCGAACACACGGATCTAGCATCCGTACGAAAATGACCCAAACGCGTTCAACGCGCGGCATCAAGGAGGCCCCATGCGCCCGAACCGCACGCTCACGTACTTCGCCGCCGGACTCTTGACCCTCTCGGCCGGCGCCACGCACGCACTCGCGCAAGCCCGCGAGCGCATCGGGCTGCTCGAAATCTCTGGCACGCCCGCCGACGCACCGAGCCCGCTGGCCTGGCTCTTCGGCGAAACCGAGCCCACGCTCAGCGACCTCGTCTCCGCGATCCAGGATTCGCCCGGCGACCAGAACCTCGATCACCTAGTGGTGCGACTGAAGGATGCAGCGCTCAGCTGGGCGATCGTCGATGAGCTGGGTCAGGCTATCGACTCGGTCGACGTTCCCGTCACGGTATTCGCCGAGCAGATGGGCCCGACGGATCTGATGCTGGCGAGCTACGCCGACCGCGCGGTGATCCAGAAGGCCGGCGATGTTTCGCTGCCGGGCCTCTACATGGAAGAGATGTTCCTGGCAGACACGCTCGATTGGGTTGGCCTCAACGCGCAGCTCATCCAGGTAGGCGACTACAAGGGCGCGAACGAGCAGATGACGCGCTCGAGCCCGAGTGACGCCTGGGATGAGAACATCAGCGGCCTGCTCGACAGCTTGTACGGGCACATGGTCACCACGCTGGCCGATGGACGCGGCACGAACCAGGGCGGCGTCGAGTCGGCCATGGAAACGCTGTGGATGGCCAACGCCGAGGACGCGGTTGCCGCCGGCATGGTCGATGCCGCGGTCGATCTGCCCGACCTGGGCGCAGCGCTCACCGGCGAGGGCTCCAACCCGCGCTGGGTCACGCTGACTGCCGGCAAGGAGGGCAACAGCTTCGATACCTCCAACCCCTTCGCCATGTTGCAGATGCTGACCGAGGAGCCCGACACCAACCTCACCGGCCCCACCATCGCCGTGCTGCACTTGACCGGCGCGATCATGACGGGGGACTCGGGCTCGGGCGGCTTGTTTGGCGGGCAGAGCATCGGCAGCCGGAGCGTGCGCAACGAGCTGTCTCAGCTCGCGAGCAACGACATGGTCAAGGGCGTGGTGCTCCGCATCGACTCGCCCGGCGGATCTGCGACCGCAAGTGAAATCATCTGGCAGGGCGTGCAAGACCTTGCGAAGCAGAAGCCGGTCTGGGTGAGCATCGGCAACATGGCCGCCTCAGGCGGGTACTACATCGCCGTCGGAGGACAGAAGATCTACGCCAACGAGTCCAGCATTCTGGGCTCGATCGGCGTTGTCGGCGGCAAGGTCAGCATGGCCGAGCTCTACGACACGCTGAAGATCAACGTCGTCGGCCGGGCTCGCGGCCCGCGGGCCGACATCTTCGCGTCGGCCGAGCCCTGGAGCGAGCAGCAGATCGAGATCGTTCGCTCCAAGATGGCCGAGACCTACGACCAATTCACCGGCCGCGTGACGCAGGGTCGCCCGGGCATCGATTTGTCTGAGACGGCAGAGGGCCGGCTCTTCCTGGGCACCGACGCGGTGCGGCTCAAGATGGCCGACGAGATCGGCACCCTCGACGACGCCGTCACGGACCTTGCCGACCACGTGGGCCTGGCGAACTACGACGTTCGCCACTTCCCCGGCCCCAAGTCGCTCACCGAGATCCTCGAAGAGTCGTTCGGCGGGTTTATGGGCGCATCGGCGCCCACTGACGCGTCGGCCCTGCCCATGGTGCGAGCGGTGCGTGCCGCCGTGGGCGAGCACACGTGGACGCAGATGGTCCACTCGCTGAACTCGTTCAGCCTGCTTCGCGAGGAGCCGGTGCTACTGACGGCGCCAAACGTGGTCACGTTCCGCTGAGCGTTATCGTGGCGGGCCTGCAGGGGTAGACGAGTGCCCCTGCACGACCTTCCACGTACCGTCTGGCTGTCGCTCCACCACCATCGTGATGACACCCGCGAATGCGAAGGCCTCCTGTCCTTCTGTCTTTGCGCTTGTGCTGAAATCGCTGTTGATTGTGGCGTGTTCGCGGCTCAGTGGGAGGACTGCCGTGTTTGCCAGATCAGTATGCAGTTCGACAGCGGACGCTCTCAAGCTATCGAGGCCATCCACCACATCTTGCGACGATCGATAGAGCGCCCTGCCATCAGTGAACCAGGTGAACCGGTCGTCAGCAACGTACAAGGCTCTGATGGCATGGTCGTCGTCTCCTGCCAGCGTCTCGACATACCGGAGCAAGAATCCCTCGAGCTCCGTACGAACACTGTTGAGATCCGACTGTTGCGTCGCATCTGTCGCGTCTGGCTGCGATCCACTGGCGACGACAGCAAGTGCTGCCGCGCCAACGACAGACACGCATACCACGCCGAGCTTCACTCTGTGCTTCATCGCATGGAATCCCGCGCGTCTTGAACGCTGCTGGCGTACTGCATCACGCACGCCACGTTGCCCTCGGTGTCCTTGAACATCGCCAGCGTGCCCACGGTTGGGATCTCGAAGGGGGGCGAGGTGATGACGCCGCCGGCGTCTTCGATCGCCGAGACGGCCGCGCGCACATCTGCAACAGCGATGGTGCACTCGTAGCCGATCATGCCCTCGCCGCTGACTGGGGACCGGCGCTTCTGGAGGGCCCCGTGCGGCCCGCCCGCCCTCGTGTGGATCAGGTAGAACTCGGGCGGGCCCCAGGCCTCGAACGTCCAGCCGAAGACCGACTCATAGAACCGGCGTGCCCGCTCGACGTCGTCGGCGTGGATGGCGAAGTGTGCGAGTTGATTGGGTTCGGCTGGCATTGGAATCTCCGTGTTCTTCTGTATGCCAAAAGCGTACCGGGGGCCCGATCTGGCTCAATCACGTTATAATGACAATAAGTGTCGCTAAACTGCCATAACACAGATAGGTTCCTCGTCCGATGCCTCGCACTCGACCTGCCTGCAGGGTTTCGAATCGACGAGCACTCGCATTCATGGCCTCAGTTGGTCTACGCCTCATCGGGCGTGCTCACGGTTCGGACGGGCTCTGGCGTGTGGGTGGTGCCTTCTCAGCGGGCGGTGTGCGTGCCGGCCGGGTACTAGCACGCAGTGGCCTGTTCTGGCGCGACGGCAATGCGAACGCTGTTTTTTGACCCAGCCATTTGTCGGGGCTGGAGTGATCGGCCGCGTGTCGTGGGCGTGTCCCCGTTGCTCACGCAGCTGGTACTGAGCGTGCTGGAACTCGGCGGCCTGCGCCGCAACGAAGGAAGCCAGCGACGCATGGCGTCGGTCTTGCTCGACCAGATCGCAACGACGAGTGAAAGACCATTGCGGCTGCCGATTCCGGTCGACGAACGCGCAGCACGAATTGCTCGATCACTCCTTGCGACACCCGCCGACTCGCGCACGCTGGACGTCATGGCGGCTGGAAGCGGCGCAAGCGCACGCACCATCGCACGCTTGTTCGCCGAACAGGCCGGGATGTCGTTCGGGCAGTGGCGAACGCAGGCTCGCCTCGCCCATGCGCTCACGCGGCTGGCCGAAGGTGTGCCGGTGCAGCTGGTCGCGGCCGAGGTCGGCTACGAGCGTCCCAGTGCGTTCATCGCGATGTTCAAGAGGGAGCTCGGAGCAACGCCCGGCCGGTACTTCGATGACGCGAGCAACAAAGAGGCGAGTACTTAGACCTCCAGCACTTCCTTGCTCTTGTCGGCCACACGGCGATCGACCTCGGCCTCGTGCTTCTTGAGCATCTCCTGGATCTGGTCCTTCAGGTCGGCAACCTGGTCTTCGCCGATGTGGGCGCTGGAGTCCTTCGCGAGGGCGTCCGCGTGCTTGTTCGCATCTCGCCGGGCGTTGCGCAGAACGACCTTGGTCTCCTCGCCCACCTTCTTGCAGCGGGCAACGAGCTGCTGGCGACGCTCACTCGTAAGCGTCGGCACGTTGATGCGGATCGACTTGTCCTCGACGACGGGGCTCAAGCCGAGATTGGCCGCCTCGATGGCCTTGCGGATGTCGCCCACGGCGCCCTGATCGAAGGGCTTGATCAGCAGCTGTGTTGGCTCGGGTACGCTGATCGCCGCGAGCGCCTTCAGCTCGGTGCTCGCGCCGTAGTACTCGACCTTCAGGAATTCGATGAGCGCCGTGCTTGCCCGGCCGCTGCGCACGCCGCGGAGCTCCTGCTTGAGGTACTCCACGCCCTTCTCCATGGCGTCTTCGGCTTCGAGCAGGATGGTGTCGGGATCGGTTGACATGGGAACGTCCTCACAAGCCGGCGGCGTGCCGCCGTGCCGGGGTGCCTATCGCACGGAAAGTCGGGTGCCGATGTTCTCGCCTCGGATGACCGCCGCGATGTTGCCGGGCTTCTGGAAGTTGAATACGACGACGGGCATGTCATGCTCCTGGCACATGGCAAGGGCGGTCATGTCCATCACGCCCAGGCCCTTGTCTATGGCCTGGGCAAAGGTCAGGTGGTCGAATTTGGTCGCGGTTGGATCGATGTTGGGATCGGCCGAGTACACGCCGTCGACCTTGGTGGCCTTCAGCAGCACGCGGCAGCCGAGTTCCATCGCTCGAAGCGACGCGCAGGTGTCGGTCGAGAAGTACGGGTTGCCCGTCCCGCCGGCCAGGATGACGACGCGGCCCTTCTCGAGGTGACGGATGGCCCGACCACGGATGAACGTCTCTGCGACGGCGCGGATCTCGATGGCGCTCATCACGCGGCTATCGACGCCCACCGAGGTCAGCCCTTCGCGAAGAGCAAGGGCATTGATGACCGTGCCCAGCATGCCCATGTGGTCGGCCGTCGCCCGCTGGACCAATCCAGCGGCGGCGAGTTGGGCCCCGCGGATGATGTTGCCCCCGCCCACGACGATTGCCAGCTGAGCGCCAAGCGTGGTCGCCTGGGCGATCTCCTTGCAGATGTCCGTGAGCAGGTTGGGATCGACGCCGGCGCCGGATCGGCCGAAGGCCTCTCCGCTGAGCTTGAGCAAGAGCCGCGAGGGCTCGCGATCGGCGTCGGCGGCCCTGGGCTTCGCGGCGGTACTGGGCTCGTCAACGGTGTGCATGCTGCTCGGCTGCCCCCGGAAATTCAAACGAACGGAGCTGGACAAGACGCCCGCGAACGCTAGGGAAAACCAGTGTGGCGGCCGGAAGCGTGCAACCCCGGGCCGCAGCCTCTGGTAGCGGAGTCAGGGTAGGCACACGGTTTCGGGCGGCTACGCCCCACCAGCCGATGAGGGTCGAGTACCCCCTGCATGCCTCGCGTGAGTACAACCCTTGCCGATGGACCGCCACGACCAACAGGACACCGCCCGGGCGGCAAACACCCAGGCCCAGGACCACACCGGCGAGCCCGAGAGAACGGGCGCCCTGGCGTGGGTGAACCGGCACAAGGTGCCCCTGGCGGCGAGCAGCGCGGCAGTGTCCCTGCTGGTCCACGTGGTCATCCTCGTGATTGCGGCACTCATCCAGATGAACCAGCCGCCGGCGCAGCTTGGCTCGGCGTCGACCGAGGTTGACTTCGCCGTCATGACCGACGCCGAGCTCGCCGAGATCGCCGCCGAAGAACTCGCGCTCGAGGCGCCGGACGCGGACTCGGCCAGCTCAGCGCTCGAGATGGAAGCAGAGCTCGATCTCGGCGCGCTCGAGGTCGACATGTCGGACCTAGCCGAATCGATCGGCGACGTCACCCTGCAGCTGGGCGGCGGCGACCTCGAAGGCGTTGGCCTGGGTGTCGGCGATAGCGTCGGGGCCGGGGCCAGCTTCTTCGGTGTCGAGGCGCGGGGCAACCGATTCGCGTTCGTTGTTGATACTTCCGGCTCGATGGTCAACGACGGCCGGCTGCAATCGCTGCAGCAGGAACTCATCCGCTCGATCACGGGCCTATTCAGCTCGTCGAACTTCTTCGTCGCGTTCTTCAACTCTGGAGCGCGGCCGCTTGGCGATCGCGGCGTGGTATGGGCCGAAGCAACCGATAGCGGCAAGACCTGGGCAAGAGCACACATCTTGGCGACGCGGGCCGAGGGCGGCACGAGGCCGGCAACCGGCTTCGAACTCGTCGCCATGCTCGAACCGCGGCCCGACGCGATCTACTTCATGACCGATGGTGAGTTTTCCGACGACGAGGCCGACCGCATCCTGGGCGCCTTCGAGCGATGGAACATTCCGATCCATTGCATCACGTTCCGAAGCCGCGAGGGAGAGGCGCTCATGCGCCGCATCGCCACCGCCACCCGCGGCACATACACGCACATCGAGGGCCCGCGTTGAGAGTGGCCGTGTTGATCCGGCGTGTGCCGGCGCTGCTCCTCGCGATCGCCTCGCCTCTGCTGGCGCAGGACGATGCGTTGATCTTGCGCGCGTTCGAGCAGCCGCCCACGGGAACGGTCATGGGCGTCGGCCCCCAAGGTGTGCAGGTGCGGACGCCGCAGGGCGATGTCGTCGTCGTGGGCTGGGATCGCGTGCTGCACCCGCCGTCGTCGCTCGCCGAGGCAGCCGAGCCCTTTGAGCAGCTCTCGACCGACGCGTGGCGTGCCAGAGCGCGTGTCGAGCGCGGTGATCTGGTGCTCGCCGAACCCCTGCTGCTGGACGTGTTCGACCGCGTGCGCGCAGGCGGTGCGTTACGCGGGCCGACGGGGCTCGTCGTTGCCGAGGGCCTGATGCGGTGCCGGCTCGCTCGCGGCGCGACGGCAGCGGCTATCGAGCCCTGGCTTGCCTGGCTGGACGCTTCGATTATCCGCCAGCCGCGCACGACGTTCGCCAACCGTCAATGGGCACGCGATGCAGGACTGCCGATCGTGATCGATCCGGCATCTGAGCTCGCGCCCATGCTGCCGCCCATGTGGCTCGCAACGCCGTCGCTCCAGCTCGTTTTGCAGCTTGAGCCGGTCGAAGGAGAGCGCGACAAGGCATCGGCGATGCGTGCGCTGTACCAGGCCGCCGCTCGCTTCGAGCTCGGGCAAGTGGTTGATGATCTGCCCGACGTGCCGCGCGAAGCCGCGAGCGAGCTCGTGCGAGACATCGTCGCCGCGCGCGTGCTCGACGCTTCGGCTCGGACATCCGCTCGGGCGCGCCTGGAGGCGGCGCTCGGCAATGCCGCGTCGCCATGGCTATCCGCATGGATCCGCGCCGCGATCGGGCGATCGCTCGTACTCGAAGACGACGAGGAGCAGCGCCTCCGCGGCGTGGCACAGCTCCTCCGCGTGCACGTGCTGCACCGGCTGGACTCGCCGGCGCTCGCCGACATCGCGCTCGCCGAGGCGGCGGTCACCCTGGACTCGGTGGGGCAGGGCCGCGTTGCCCGCTCGCTGGCGGGTGAGCTTGCACGCGTAAGCCCACAGTCGCCAGTGCTATCGTGGCCCGAGGTGGCCCCGTTGCTGCATTCGGACTCTGCCGCTGCTTCGGCGGCGCAACCTTCTACGGTCGGAGAGACCCCATGACGCTTCTTTCGGGCGCGTGCGCCTCGATGTTTGCCCACGCCGGCAGCCTGCTTGCACAGGCGGCGCCGGCCGCCCAGCCCGCGGCCGACGACGGCAAGACGCTGCTCCAGCACATCCTGTCGGGCGGGCCCATCGGCATCGTCATCATCCTGCTGTCGTTTACGGCGGTGCTCATGGCGGTGTGGTTGTTCGCCGAGATCCGCCTGCCACGTCTCGCCCCCCGCGAATCGTCGAGGGGCTCGATCGCCTGCTGGCAGCCAACGACGTGCGCGGCGCGCTGGCGTTCTGCCAGGCCGAAGAGAACCGCAGCCTGCTCACCGGCATGTTCGCTGCGGCGCTCACGCGGTGCCTGCGATCGCCGTTTGGCCTGCTTGAGCTGCGATCCGCGCTCGAGGAAGCGGGCCAAGAGCGATTCGCCAAGCTGCAACGCAAGACCGATCCGATGGGCCTGATCGCCGCGGTCGCCCCGATGCTCGGGCTCCTTGGCACGGTGGTCGGCCTCGTCGGTGCGTTCGAGACGCTCAGCGTGAGCGAGGGTGTCCGGCCCGAGGCCCTGGCCTCAAGCATCTCAGTGGCGCTGATCACCACGGTGCTGGGCCTGATCGTGGCGATCCCCGCGACGGCGCTGCACAGCTTCTTCCGAAACCGCGTCGATGCACTCGCACAGAACATCGCCGAGCTGACCGAGGAACTCGCCGCGCGCATCCAGAGTGCCAAGCCCGCCGGTGGCCAATCGCCCACGCCCGCGGGCCGGGCCGGCGCCCCTGCCACCACCAGCGCGAGCGCTGGCGCTCGCTAATCGACCGACGAACGGATTGACCCGATGCTCTTTGGCTCCAAGCCAGCCCGCGTGCGATTCACGGTGAACATGACGCCGATGATCGACGTGGTTCTGCTGGTCATCATCTTCTTCCTTTACACGGCGCGCTTCGCCGAGGTCAGCCGCACGAGCGTGGACCTTCCCGATGAGCCCGGGGTGGAAGATACCACCAGCGATCCCGATGCGCTCATGATCGACGTGCGCGCCGATGGGGTGTTCCTTGTGAGCGGCCGTGCCCGCTCGCTCGAGCGGGTCATCGAGATCGTGGAAGAGCAGGCCGACCGCGTGGGTGGGCCTGAGAACCTGCGCGTATTGCTTCGAGCCGATCAGGGCACGGCCGCTGGCCCTGTGAATGAGCTGGCCCGCCGGCTCACGAACATGGGCGTGCGCCAGTGGAGCCACGCGACGGTCAACCGATCGGGGCGGGGCTGAACCATGCGTGTACGCCCGCCCAGCTATCGCGACGAAGCAGGCGATCTGCCGCTGACACCGCTGATCGACGTGGTGTTCCTGCTGCTGATCTACTTCATGGTGACCGCGACGATCACTCCGCCCGAGAGCCGCGTGGCCTCGACCCTGCAGGGCGAGCGCGGCGCGGGGCAGGCGCGAGACCTCAAGCCCCAGATCCTGACGGTCGACCTGACCGATGGTGTCGTGACGTTTCGCATGGGATCGCGCGTGTTCGCCGACCGCGACTCGCTCAACGCTGCGCTCGAACAACTGCCCAAAGAGGGCGGTTTGTTCGTGCGGGTGACCGACCGCGCGCCGTGGTCAGCCGTCGCCGGCGTGATGCAGGACGCACTGGACGCGGGCTTTGTAAAGAGGACGTATGTACCGGCCGACTAGGACCGCCATGCTCGCCTGCTCGCTGCTGGCCTTGGCCGGTGCGTCATCGCATGCGCAAGACGAGCAGCGGTTCGAGCAGTACCTGGCGAGCTACGAGCTGCGAGAAGTAGAAGCCGCCGACCTGCGGTACCGATTCGAGGACGCCGCCATCGATGACCGTCGCGCGATCGCCAAGCGGCTCGCCGAGCTCTACGTCGAGCTGCTCGGTCTGGCGACAAGCGCGGCCGAGCGGCAACGCATCGAGCAGCTCGGCCAGCGGCTGACGCGTCAGTTGCCCGAAGAGGACGCCGGCGATCTGCGGCTAGCGCTCGTGCGCGCGCGATACCAGTGGGCCAAGGAGGTTGCCGAGCGGGCTCGGCTGAATCTCGTGCCAGCCGAGGAACTCGAAGAAGCCGAGCGCACGCTGCGTTCACTGGCTCCGGAGCTGTCTTCAGTCGCACAGACGGCGTCGGAGGCTGCATACCGGCTCGATCGACGACGCACCGCCGTTGGGCTCGATGAGCAGGAGCAGGAGGCCTACGAGGCAGCCGCCCGCGTACGTTCGACGGCGCACTACCTGTTGGGCTGGACGCGGTACTACCTGGCCGTCATGACCGGTGGCGAGCGCTACGCGATGGATGCTCTCAAGGACCTAGGCGTGTTGCTCGGGGCCGAAGAAAACCGGGCTGCGAGCGTGGAACGCGCCGACGAGCGGCTGATGCGCTTCGACCATGTCGCAGACGCGGCGATCGCGGCCGCGTTCTGCGAGAGCCTGCTCGGCAACGCCGACACCGCGATCCGGTGGATCGACAAGATCGAGTCGGCCGCGACGCTATCCGAGGGCATCCGAGAGCGTTTGTTTGTCTGCCGCTTGCTCGTGCTCGGCGAAGCCGGCCGCTGGAGAGACCTCGCGTACCACAGCGACCGCATGCGTCGCTCGCGTCGGGCCGATGGCGAGCCAGGACTCGAACCGCTGGAGGCGCAGCTCCTGGCGAACGTGTCGTGGGAGGCGCTCACGCGGCAGCGGCTGGCGCCGCGCGACCAATCGGTGCTCGAAGAGATCGCCCACGCTGCGATCCAGGATCTCGTTCGGCAGGATCAGGTCGCCGTACTGAGGTCGCTGGTCGAGCAGTTCGGCACGTCATCACTCGAAGGCGAGGGATTCATCTTCGCGTTCGTGCGCGGGCAGAACGCGTACGAGCGGGCGACCGACGCGTACGAGGCCGCGGGATACACCGACGGCGAGATTGCAACCGATGACGCGGTAGCCAATCTTTACGCGTCGGCGGTCCGAGCGCTCGACGCCGCCCTGCAAGCCGAGGACGCCGACCGCTTCCCTGATGAGCGGGCCCAGGCCATGCAGCTCGCGGCGATGTCGGCTTATATGGGCGGCGAGATGCTCGAGGCCGCCGATCGCTTCGAGCGTGCACACGAGGCCGCCGCCGACACAGACCAGGGCGAGCGTGCGTTGTGGCACGCCATCGTCGCACTCGACGCGGCCATCCGCGAGGGAAACGACGGCGTGGTTGCCCGGCGAGACCGGCTCGTCACCCTGTACCTGCAGAGCTTTCCGGGCACGGAGCGGGCCGCACGGCTGCTGGTTGCTCGCGCCGGAGCGGCGTCGGCGAACGACCCGAAGGCAATCGAGATCCTGCTGAATGTCGAGGCTGACTCGCCCTTGTACGAGGCCGCCCGCCGGCGAGCGGAGCGGCTGCTGTACGCCAGGCTCCGATCGCTGAGCGGTGATGCTCGTTCCGCGGCGGCGCTGCGATACCTGACCATCGCCGACGATCTCTTGCAGATCGATCGCCGCCGGGCCGCGACGGGCGACCTGGAGTCGGCCACATCGGCATCCGACCGTGCGCTCGCGCTCGCGCGTGCGATGCTGCAGGTCATCCTGGGATCGCCCGTGCCGGACGTCGAGCGAGCCGAGTCCTTGCTCGACACCG
Source organism: Phycisphaerales bacterium (assembly GCA_965227775.1). Taxonomy (GTDB): domain Bacteria; phylum Planctomycetota; class Phycisphaerae; order Phycisphaerales; family UBA1924; genus JAHCJI01. Next base: position 1,562,366 of record OZ245777.1, on the reverse strand, counting down.
TTCAGGAGCTACGCCTGCGCGTAGGCTCGCCGCCGCGGTCGATCGAGTCGGAAATCGCGTTCCGCCGCCTGCAACTCGCGCTGGCGAAGGACGACTCGCAAGAGGCCCGTCGCATCGCGCGGACGTTCGAAGCCGAGGACGGCGTGTTCGATGCGCTGGCCGATCGCGCGATGTACGCGTGGGCCGCCGGACGATTCCGCGAAACGCCCGAGCACACGGGCCACGCCCGACAGGTTGTCGAGTTCGGGCGACCGGTCATCGCCGAATTGGGCAGTGACGACGCGACGCTCGCGACTCCCCAGGCGTACGGCGTGCACACCACCGTCGCGCGCGCCGCATGGTCGCTGGCCCGAACAGCCGGCACGGACGAGCAGCGTCGCGAGATGCTCGATCTCGTCGTTGCGATCGACGGGAGGCTGAAGGCGGCTGACGTATCCGATGCGTTCTCGCTTACGAGATTTGCGTATGCGAGCGAGTTGTCGGATCGATCGGCGGATGCGCTCGACGCCTGGCGCCGTTTGCTCGCCGGAGCGCCCGAGGGCTCGGCCGGAGCACTGCGGGCTCGATACGAGTCCGCACGCTTGCTGGGCGAGAACGACGCGCCGCGCGCCATCGACGCGCTGCGGCAGCACCTGCTGCTCTACCCGGGCACGCCCGAACCCTGGGCAACGAGGTTGACCGGATTGCTTGAGTCGCTCGAGGGCGGACGCGACCTGCCGGGACCGTCCCTGGAGGACGCTCCATGAGCAACGCGCCTCCGCCGCCTCCACGCCCACAGCCCACACCTCGCGAAGCGGCCATCGCGGGCATCCTTGGCCTCGACCCAGGGACGGATTCTGCCGGACTGCTGGGCGTCGATGCCGAGCACACCGATGACGGCGAGATCGTTGCCGCGCTCAACGAGCGTCTGGCGCGCGTGAACTCTCATCGCTACGGCGGCACGCCGCTGGGTGACGAAGCTCGGCTCGCGCTGCACGCAGCGGCCGCACAGCTGCTGGGCAACCGCCGTCGCGGCAGCGGATTCGTCATCGAGGAGGATTCGCAAGCCGATCTGCCGGCGCGGTGGGACAGGCCCAGGCAGCTTCCGCCCGCTCACCTCGCATTGCAGCAGGACGCGGTGCTCGCACTCGGTGCTCACGGCGGATGGAACGCGACGACCATGCGGCATCTGTCCATGCTCGCACACGCGCGCGGGCTGACAGGCGATGATCTTGCCGTCGCGCTGACCCGACTCGCGAGGCAGAGCGGGCCGGCACTCTCCAGTTCGCCCAGTGGCTCGGGCGCCGGCGATGATGGCGTAACCGACCCAGGCCGCTTCGCCCCCACCGACGCGGGGCCAACGCACGTTGCGAACAACGATCTCGCGCTGCTTGGCGCAATGGCTGTCGCCGTCGTGCTCACGCTGGTCGCGGCGGCCGCGGTGCTCATCGCTATCCCGGTGATGCGGAATTCGGGGCAAGCCGCGCAGCAAGCAGCACAAGCGGAGATACAGCCTGAGGCGACAACGCCAGGAGGCCCAACGCCCGAGCAGCAGGCAAGAGCGATCGCCGAAGCAGAGCGGCAGGCGGAAGCCGAACGCACTGCGGAGGCAACGCCGGACACCCGCATCGACACCATCGTCACCGATCTGCGCCTGGCGGCAGAGCGCCGCCGCAAGGGCGAGGCATCGGCACAGCCCGTGTTCGAGCGGGCCGTCGTGACGCTCGCGAACAACTGGCCGCAGGTGCGGCCCGATCAGCGACAGGCCGCGCTGGGCCTGGTCATCGACCATCTCTACCTCGTGCGAGACGACGAACTCGCCATCCGGCGCGTGGTGGCGTTCCTCACAGGGCCGCTCTCGGAGAGCAGTGAACCAACGCTGGCGGCGCGCGCCTGGCAGGTGGGCGCCGTCGTGCGGCTGAACAGGGAACAGGACCTTCCCTCCGCCGCGGTCGAGGGGCTGCGAGGCTTCTTGCTCACGCAGGCGCCGGTCGAGGCTCGGGCCGTCAGTGACTTCTCGGCGGGCGTCACCATTGCGCTGCGCGCCGAACTCGCGTCGCTCGTCGGCACAAACGACTTCAATGCAGATCCGGACGCGTGGGAGGCCTGGCTCCAGGCAGTCGAAGGCATGGTCACCAGCGAGCCGCAGCTCGGCCAGCGATTGATGATCGCCGGGCTGGAAGCAGTCCTCCTGCGCGGACCGGAGCCGACGGACGAGCGTGTGTTCCAGATCGTGCGCCGGCTTGTGGTATCACTACCGTGGCGGCCGGAGGACGAGTCGCGCTCGCGACTGCTGGCGTGGTTTGATGATCCGGCGGTTACCATCGCCGACCTCCACGCCGTGACCAACGTGCTCGCCACGGCGTCGGGCGCGCCGGGCGTCGACCCGACGATGGTGCTGCCCGTGCTCGCAAGCTCGGCACAACGTTCGCAGGTGCGCGATCGCTTCGCCGCTGCGTGGAATGTGCAGTCGGCGATTGCCCACGGCGAAGTCACGAGCCGCTGGCTGGGCGAGGCCCGTCGCCATCTCGAAACACAGCCCGAAGACCCGCAGGTGGCGCGCGCCGTCGATGCCGCCGTCTCGGCGCGGCTCAACACCGCAGCCGAGCTTCTCTGGCAGGGCCTGGCCAACGAGGCCGACGTCGTGCTGCTGCAGCTGCGCGATGACCTCGGTGTCCAGGCCGCGCAGACGACCGCGGGCACGCGATCGATCTACATGGCAAGCCACAGCGACCCGAGCCCATGGGCCCTGCGATACTTGGAGCAGCGACGCCCAGAGTTGCAAGCCGACCTCCTCGACGAGCTCATGCGCAGCGGGCCGCAGCACGCCGTCGAAGCCGAGCTGGTGACGCTCGCGTTCCTCCGAGGCTCGACGGCCACCGTGCGGGAACGAGCCAGCACCATCCTGACCGGACACGCGAGCAAGCCCGTGGTGATCGCTGCCGTGCTCGAGGCCTTCCCGCTTCCGGGCGGTGAGTTCCGCCGGCGTCAGATGGTCGAGATGGTGACGGGCGTGCGCCTGCCCTCGGGCGAGTCCTGGGAACTCGTCGCGCGGCGCACGCTGGTTGAGCGCCTGCTTCAGTTGCTTGCCGCCGAGGGCGAGCTGGCCCGCATCGATCGAGCCGCGGCTGCGATCGCCGAGGCCTACACGCGCAGCCTTTCCATCGGCTCGGCTACATCAGCCCAGGCGGACAACCCGCCCGAGCTCTCGGCCGAGCTCATGTGGAACCGCGCCCGGCAGCGTGCCGATCGCGTCGTGCCGCCGGCGATCTGGCCGCTCGGCCCGGGCGAAGTCGACCGGCGCCTGGCGGGGCGCACGCGCCTGGCACAGGGCCGCGTGCAGTGGTTCGCGGCGTACCAATCGGCGCTGGTCGAGATCACGCTCTACAACGCTGCGGCGGAGCGCCCTTCGATGGCGATGCGCCTCTCGGACCTGCTTACGCAGATGCAAGAAAACCGGCGCGACGCGCGCGGGGTGCTGCACCAGATCTCGATCGTCGAACGTGCCCGCCTGGAAGCATGGCGATTGAAGCTGGCCGATGCTGCAAGCGGAGGACCCCAATGAAGTCGTGTGTGATGCTGGTTTCGGCCCTGCTGTTTGCGAGCGGCGCGTTCGCACAGTTCGCCCCGCCAGTCGGCGAGCCCGAGCAACCTGCCGAAGCTCCGACGCCCGAGCCGGAAGCGGAACCCTCGCCCGAGCCGATGCGCACGGCGTCGCAACGCATCAAGCTCCTGAATGAGCGCCTGACCGCGCTCGATGCGAGCGATGCGATGGCCTACCTGGAACTCGCCGAGGAGGTCAGCTCCGAGACCGGCTCGCCAGAGGATCGAGACCTGTCGCGTCACCTGTATGCTGTGGCGTACGACCTTGAGCGAAGGACCCGTAACCGGCCCGAGGTCATGGCCGGCGCATGCCTCGGGCTCGCGTCGCTCGAGGCGACCGACGAGGGCTCGGCGTGGCTCTACGCCGTCGCGGGCCTTGTCGACCCGAGGGCAACGCGCGGCGCCGGCGCCGGGGTCACGAACCTCGCCGTGTCTCCCGACGTCGCCCTCGCGGCGGCAAACGCGCTGGGGCTCGCTCGCTCTGGCGAGGGAAGGCGGGCGGCGCGGCTCTACGAGGACGAGGCCGTGCGCGACGTGTTCGAGCGATACGGACGATTGCTCGGCGGTCGCGGCGGGCTGAGCGGGGTCAGCCGGTTCGAGCGTGCCCTGCGCGACTGGCCCGACCTGGAGTGCGGCGGCTCTCGCGTGATCACGCGCCGGGGCGAGGACGGCGTCGAGACGCTCATCTGCCCGACGTGCCGCGGCAACCCGGGCCCGCCGATGAGCGAGCAGGAGTTCCTCGATCACCTGCGATTCGAGAGCCGGCTGCTCCGGGGCATCCACCAGAGCTGGGGCGCCCAGATCGCCGCCGACGGCGGCGCACCGCTGCTCGATCCCGATCCCGATCGCGTGCCCGAGTTGCTCGCCGCACGGTACGGCATCGACGTAGAGCGGACGCTGTGGCGCGTTGGGCAGTGGATCGAGCCGCCCACGGCATCTGCAGCGCCGGCAAGCGAAGAGGCAGCGGAAGACGCGGCGCCGCAGCCGTAGACTGGCTCCTTCACCAAGGAGCCGCAGCATGTCCGAAACGCCCCAGGCCGCCGAGGCCACGAAGCCCGACGCCGCCGAGACCGAATCGCCGTTCAAGCCCGAGATCGTGTTTGAGGACTTCGCCCGCGTCGATCTGCGCGTGGCGAAGGTGCTTGAGGCCGTCGATCACCCCAAGGCCGACCGACTGCTGAAGCTCACGCTCGATGATGGCAGCGGCACGCCGCGGCAGATCTGCGCGGGCATCAAGGGTCACTACAAGCCCGAGGACTTGGTCGGCAAGAGCATCGTGATCGTTGCGAACCTTGCGCCACGTCAGCTGCGGGGCGAAGAAAGCCGCGGCATGTTGCTCGCTGGCAGCGACGCGGCCAAGGGCCAGGAAGAGCGCACCGTGGTGTTGCTGAGCCCGATGGCCGACCTGCCGCCCGGCTCGATCGTGAGCTAAGACGAGCGATTGCTTAACGCGGGCGGCGCCGCTCTTGGCCTTGCTCGCGCTGCTCGGAGCCCGGCTCGCGTCGCCCCTGTGGCTCGCGCGGATTCGTCGCGCGATCAAGCATGGCTTGCACCTCGGCCTCGATGCGCTGCGAACGCTCTGCCTGCTCGCGCTCGAGCTTGGCACGGGCGCCGCGCAGGCGTTCGCTCATGCGTTCCAGCCACTTGGCCCTGGCGGCGAGCTGCGCGTCGAACTGCGTCGCAACGAGTTCGGTCAGGTCCCGGCGAAGCTCGCGCAGCGCTTCGGGCGTCAGCGTGCCGGCTTGGGCCCCAGCGCGCACCTTGCCCAGCACGTCGGCGATGCGCATGCCGTTGCGAAGGCGTTCGAGGGTCGGCTCGAATTCATCGGAGCCCTGTTCGCGCAGCTCGATCAGCCGTTCCACCTCGCGACGTAGCCGCATCACGGCCCGGCGGGCTTCCTCGGAGTCACCCTCGGCCTGCAAACGGTCGGCGAGTTCGGGTGCGTGACGCTCGAAGAACGCCATCACGCGGTTGCGCACGAGCACGAAGTCCTGCGGGTCTGCGTCATCCTCACGCGGCGGATCACCATCGCGGAAGCGGCGCTGGCCCGGTCGTTCCGGACCACGGGCCATCTCGCCGAGCACGCCCATCTCACCGCGCTCACGCAGATCAGAGAGGATGTTGATCGCCGACTCGCCGGCTTCCAGCCGACGCTTGATCTCGCGCAGTCGTGCCTGTTGCTGCTCGGCTTGCTCGAGCCGACGCTCTACGAGCGCGGCCAGGCGGCCGGAATCAGCCGGCGAAGCTTCTTCGGCTGGCTCGGGCTCGTCCTGGGCGAGCGCGAGGCTCGGGACAACGGCGCAGTGGGCCAGCGCGACAACGCCAGCGAGCAACATGGACCTGAGCGAAGTGCGGCGGATCAGCATCAGCCTGCCCCCACTTCGCCTTCGAGCGACCACGTCTCGACGCTTGGCTCCCATGCATCGTCGAGCGACTCGGCATCTTCCGCGAGCGTTTCAGTCCAGGCGTCGTCGGCAAACAGATCGGCGTACTCGAGCACGGCGTCGACGTGCTCGTCGAGCGCCACCGTGCTCACCGCGGTCGGTTGGCTGTGCGATGGGGCGGGCGGAGCCATCCACGTCGCCCCGGCCCACGCGAGCAGGCCGACGGCGGCGGCCGCCGCGATGGGCGCCATCCACCTGACGGGGCCAATCTTCGCGAGCACGCCTCCGCGTTGCGAGCGACCATCGCGCAGCGCCCCGATCGAGGCGTCGTACACCCGGGCCTCGAGGCCTTCGGGCGCGTCGCTCGGCAAGGCGCGCACCTGGTCGGCGACGCCGCGAACGTCTTCTGGAATGTGCTCGCTCTCGCGTTGCATGTCGTGTTCGTTGGAAGCCGCCATGGAATCCCCTCCGATTCAATCCGTCCAACGCCGCCGACGCCAGTTTAATGCGTCCTCGGGCGTCCGAAAACGCCCTACGCGGTCGATTCTCGTGCCTCTGCCGCCTCCAGCACGGATCGGAGCTTGCGAAGCGCCCTGTGGTGGCGGGCCAGCACCGTGCCGAGCGGCTGCTCGAGCATCTCAGCGATCTGCTTGAAGCTCATGTCGGCCCGATGGCGGAGCTCGATGACCTCGCGGTCGGCTGGTGGCAGCCCCTCGAGGGCGGCCCTGAGCCCGTCGGTCTCCTCGTGCTCTTCGGGTGGGCCCGAAGCGAGGCCCTGGGCTGCATCGCCCAGTTCGTGGGTGGAGTGCCGTTTGCGGGCCCTCGCATCGTCCCGCAGGCGGTTCATGGCGATGCGGAAGAGCCAGGCCTCGAAACGGCCCTGCTCCTCGTACCGACCCTGCCCCAGTACGCGGGCCACCGTCACGAACACGCTTTGGGTGATCTCCTCGGCCCGGGCCGGGTCGCACCCGCGGCTGCGAATCAGCCCATACACGCGGCGGGCGTACTCGTCCACGAGGTCGCGCCACGCGTCTTGGTCGCCATCGCCAGCGCGCAGCACGAGCGCTCGGACTCGGGCTTCGTCCGCCACTGCGTCGGGATGTCGTTCTCGGTCGTTGCTGGGCATGCCCGCTCGGCTTCTGACCCCCGTGGGCCAACGAAGGATGCTCGCGTCGATTGCATCGGCCGCTGGATAGCCTCAGCACCATGCTTGCCTACACCGTAACCGCCTCCACCACCGACCCCGCCGAGGCCGACCGATTCATCGACTGGCTGGCAGGCGACCCTGACGCGGGCCGCACCGGCCACGCCGCCGACGTGGTCGAGGCCGGCGGTCTGAGCGCCCAGATCGTCCGGGTCGACGGCGACCCGGGTGAATCGATCCGCATCGACTGCCGCTACGTGTTCGAATCCGCCGAGGCCTTTGCCCGGTACGAGAACGGACCGGCAGTACCGCTGCGCGCCGAGGGCAAGGAGCTCTTCCCACCCGAAGGCCCGCTGAAACTCAGCCGAAGCGTGGGCGAGGTGGTGATCGAGGCTGGTCTGGCCCGATAGGCAGGTCTGTGGTAGGCCCTGATCCTGCCGAAGGGCGAACGCGTTCATCCCGGCGTCCGTAGACACGGGTCGAACGCCGCCACCGCTGCGCCCGACCTGCCGCCCTGCCCGGAGCCATGAATTGCCAGAACCCGACGAGCGGCTATTCGAGCAGTATCGCGCGGGCGATCTTGACGCGTTCCGGCGGCTTGTTGAGCGTTATCGGAACGATCTGGTGCGTTTCCTTTACCGCCTCACCGGCTCGGCCCACGCCGCGGAGGACGTGTTTCAGGACACGTTCCTGCAGGTGCATACTTCTGCGGCCAGCTTCGATACTTCTCGGAGGTTCAAGCCGTGGTTATTCACGATCGCGGCGAACAAGGGGCGGGACTACCTGCGTAAGAAGGGCAGGCGGCCGGCGAGCGAATTGAACGCGCCGATCGCCAGCGATGGTGAGGGGGCCACATTCATCGACCTGCTCGAGGTCGAGATTCCCCCTCCCGACGCGGGACTGGAGCGTGCGGAGCTGGAGCGCCTCGTGCAGGACGCGGTGCAGCGGCTCTCGCCCACGCTCAGGGAGATTCTGCTCTTGGCCTACTTCCAACGTTTGAGCTACGCCCAGATCGCCGACGACCTGGAGATCCCTCTGGGGACCGTCAAGAGCCGCTTGCACGCGGCCGTGGCGTCGTTCGCGAAGCACTGGAAGGCCGTCATGCACGAGAACAACCTGACCGAGCAGGGCCACGACCTGAAGCGGGCGGGCGGTCAGGCGGGGGGCCCGGCCCAATGACACGCGAGGATGACGCACAAACCAGTTACGGCTCCGACGGTCGCAACACCGTTGACGGAGAGGCGCATCTGAGTGAGGCCGACGCGCGGGCTGTCGACCGCTGGATCGACGGGGAGTCTCCCGCAAACTCCCGCGAGCAGCGTCTGGATGCGTTGCTTGGGCTGCTGAACGCCGAGAGCGCGATCTCGGCCGACTCGACGCTGACCGACCTGACGATGCTGCGGGTGCTGCGGGCCAGTGGCTCGGGCGTCTCGAGCGATGCCGCCGAGGCCCAGCCCGAGCTCAATCCGATGGACGCGGAAGCTCTGGATGCATGGATGCTGGCCGGCGGCGCGGTCGACCGCGTGCCGGCACCCCTGCGCGAGCGGGCCGAGCGGCTGCACGACATGGCGACCCTGGTGAGCCAGGGCTCAGAGCCGCAAGCCTCGAGCGACCTGGTCGACAAGCTCATGACACGCGTGGCAGCGACGCCCGCGCAGCAGCGTCCTGATCCGCAGCCCGAGATCGCCGGCCGAATCCGCCTTGCCGACCTCATGTCGATCGCGGCGGTGCTGGTGGTGGGCGTATCGGTGATCTGGCCCATGCTCAGCTCGATGCGCGAGGCCCACTATCGAACGGTGAGCTCGGCCCGCATGGCGGCTGTCGGCAACGGAATGGCGGCCTACGCGGGCAGCTACGGCGCCCTGCCGCAGGCTTCGGCCTCGCTGGCGGGCAACCCCTGGTGGGAGGTGGGCCAGAACCCCGCCCACTCGAACTCTGCGAACTTGTTCACGCTGGCCCGCGATCGGTTTGTTGAACTAGCCCAGCTTGCCAGCCCGACCAACCCGCAGGCTCCCACGAGCGTGACGGGCGAGGACGCCACCGACTGGGGCTCTCTCGACGAGGTGTCGTACAGCTACCTGAACATGTTCGGCCGCGGCGGACGGGACGGCGGTGCCTCGCTGCTGACGCCCCAAAGCGCCGTTTTGGCCGATCGCTCGCCCATCGTGCCGCCCAGCAAGCGCGGAGAGGCCGCGCGGGCCGATGCGAACTCGACGAACTTCGCCGGCCGTGGTCAGCACGTGCTCTTCGGCGACGGCCGGGTGGTGTGGCTCACCAGCCCGGTGCTGGAGAACGGCGACAACATCTGGCTTCCAGCTGTGGTCGAGCGAGACCTGGAGCGCGACGGCCGGGCCACCCTTCGCGGCCGAGAGACGGCCGACGGGCCGCAAGACGCGTTCCTGGTGCCCTGAGGGCCGGTTTCGCCCCTCCTGCTGGCTTCTCCTCGCCCCTGTCAGCGCCTAGCATCTCCGCTCTCGCAGGGCCGTGGCTCTGCGGGGCTGGAAAGGGTTGATTGCCATGCCGAAGACCAAGCCTCACAAGGGCACGCTCAAGCGAATCCGTATCTCCAAGACGGGCAAGGTCCGCCACCGCTCGGCGAACCACAAGCACTTGAGCTCGCACAAGTCGGCCAAGCGCCTGCGCCACCTGCGTAAGGACCCGATCATGGCCAACCCGGACGCCAAGCGGCTCGAGAAGCTGCTGTTCCGCCGTCTGCGCGGCCGCAACCAGCCCAAGAGCACCATGAAGCGGAGCCCGAGCCCCGAGCAGCGTCGCGCCGAGCGCGAGGCCGCCTCGAAGGAAAGCTAAGCCCGCAGTCTGTCGGGCTCTGCGCCCGATTCGTCTTGACAATCGTGTAGGCCCTCGGCCCGGGCCATAAGCCGGCTGAATGCACCAGCCGCCCCTCGCCGAGGCAGGAGACTCTGATCATGCCCCGCGTTCGCATTGGCTCTGCCCGCAACCGTTCCCGCAAGCGCATCCTCAAGCAGGCCCGTGGCTACTACGGCGCCCGCAAGAACCACCGCTATCTGGCGAAGGACGCCATCATCCGCGGCGGCGCGTTCGCCTACGCCCACCGCCGCCTGCGCAAGCGCGACATGCGCAAGCTCTGGATCACCCGCATCACCGCAGCGTGCAAGATGCGTGGCACTCGGTACAGCGTGGTCATCAGCGGCCTGAAGGTTGCCGGCATCTCGCTGAACCGCAAGATGCTCAGCCAGATCGCCATCGAGGACCCGAAGCTGTTTGACTCGCTGGTGGAGACCGCGATCAAGCACACCCGCGCGGGCAATCCGGGAGAGTTCAAGCCGGCCGCGGCCTGAATCCGTTCTCGATCGAGGACGACATCAAACCCACACCAACGAACCCACGCCTCGCAGCGTGGGTTCTTCGTTGGTCGGTCAGTCTTCGCGGAGGAACTTGCGGAGCTGGTCCTGGGCCTTGTTCAGGTCGGTCTGTAGCTTGCGCACGCGGAGCAGCGAGCGGACGCGGGTCAGAAGCTCGAGCTTGTTGACGGGCTTGGTGAGGAAATCGTCGGCACCGCAGTCGACCGCGCGCTCGACGTCGCCGACCTCTCCGAGGGCCGTCACCATGATGATGGGGATATCTCTCGTCGTGGCATCGGCCTTGAGGCGCTCGGTGGCCTGGTAGCCGCTCATGCGCGGCATCATGATGTCCATGAGGATCAGGTCGGGCGTCTCCTCGGCGACCGAGTCGAGCGCGGCCTGCCCGTCGTGGGCCACGCGGACGGTGATGCCCAGGTCATCGAGGTAGGCCTCGAGCAGCTCGGCGTTCTGGGCGTTGTCGTCGACCACGAGCACGGCGCCGGTCAGCGGCTCGTCGGCACCGGTCTGGGCCTGCGGGTCTGGCTTCGTGGTCATTAGGGCCTCCCGAATCGTGCGTGCTCGCCGGGCTCCGGTAATCGGCGGGGCGGCGTGGTCTACGCTGACTTATACGCCCACCGCTCACACCAGGCCGGCCCGCAAGCCGATGGTGGGCTGGAACGGTACACACCAGCGGCACGGAGGCGTGGATGGCATCGGCTGTTGTTCGTCAGGGGCGGATCGAGCGTGTGGCGGGTCGAACACGGGCGATGGCCGCGATATTGGTCGTTCTGCTGGCGGCGCTCCCGGCGCTGGCCGACCTGCAGCGGGCACTCGAACGGGCCATCGCCCAGTCCGGGCTCGACGGCTTGGACGTGGGCGTGTGCGTCGTCGACCTGCGAACCGGCCGGCGCGTGGCGGAGATCGACGCTTACGACCCGCTCATTCCCGCCTCGAACATGAAGCTGCTCACCAGCGCGACGGCCCTGATGACGCTGGGCGACTCGTTCATGTTCGATACACGGTTCCTGCTTGTCGGCGACACGCTCGTTGTTGTGGGCTCGGGCGACCCGGGCCTGGGCGATCCGGCGTTGCTGTCCGATCTTCCCGAACCCATGGACGTCGACGAGTTGCTGGACTTCATCGCCGATGCGATCTTGCGAGCCGAGCCGCGTGCGATCCGCGAGATCGTGATCGATGATCGGGTTTTCGACCGCGAGACCGTGCACAAGGACTGGCCGCGCGAGCAGCTGCAGTACTACTACTGCGCCGAGGTTGGTGGGCTCAACTTCCATCTGAACATCGTGAATGTATTCGCACGCGACACGTCGCTGAACCAGCCCGCGCGCATTGTGCTTGAGCCCGATGCAAGCAGCATCGAGATCGAGAACAAGACGCAGACCGCGGCGAAGCGCACGCCGGCAGGGAGGCCGCACCAGAGCGCGATCTCGATCTCGAGGGAGGGCGACCGCAACCGCTGGCGGGTCTCGGGCGAGGTATCGCGCCCGGTTGGCGCCCCCACAGCCGTGCGCGATACGGCGATCGTGTTCGGCGAGTTGCTCGCCGAGCGACTCGAGCAGCGTGGCGTCGAGATCGGCAGCGCCCATGAGCTGCCGGGCGAGGCCGTCCGGCGGATCGCCGAAGGCGAGCGATACGACGGCGACCCCATACTGGTCATCAAGACGCCCATCGCCGAAGTGCTGCGGCGTTGCAACACCGACAGCTACAACCTGCATGCGGAAGCGCTCTTCAAGCGCATCGGGTACCACTTCACGGGTGAGTCTGGGAGCTGGGTCCTCGGCGCGGCCGGCATGCGCACAGAGCTGACCAAGGCCATCGGGCCGACGGCGCTCGACGGGCTTCGCATCTCCGACGGAAGCGGCATGAGCCGCCAGAACAAGATCGCGCCCGCCACGCTCACCTCGCTGCTGACGCACATGCACGCGATCAGCGATGAGTCGGCCCGCACGCTATTCCGAGACTCCCTGGCCAGGTCTGGCGAGGGCACGCTGCGGCGTGGGTTCTTGTCACCGAGCGCCCTGCAGCACGACATCCTCGCAAAGACGGGATACCTGAACCACGTGCGCACGATTTCGGGCTATGTGGTGCCCAAGGGTGGCACCGAGCCGGTCGCGGCGTTCTCGATCCTCATGAACGGCTTCAAGACCAGCGACAGCCTGCGAAGCCGCCAGCTTCGCAACGAGCTGGTCCGGCTGATCGATCGCGAGGCCGCGGAGATGGGTCGCGTTGTCGTGCGACCGGGCACGCCCTGAGCCCTAGCCGGGCCCGACGACCTCACGAACATCTTTGAAGCGGCGGGCGATCGACGCGGTGCGGGACACCGCCTCATCATCACCACGGATGACCGGCGGCCACGCACGCACGGATTGGCCGCGCCGAGTGCCGGTCGTCTTCGGTGTGGCATCCCACGCGCGGACGCGGTGCTGCGGATCTGTTGGCAGGGTGTCGCGGCCCGGATCGCTGTTGGCCAAGAAGTGGAACATCGCCTCATCGACGTTGTTAACGTTGACGCCCTCTCCCAGGAATACAACGAACGGCACGGCGCCGCCGATCGCTTCGGCGACGCGGTTCCAGAGTTGCTCGACGGCGTCGCCGCGTGCCTCGGTGGCGATGAAGAGCCAGCCGGGCACCGGCATGGCAGCGCCTTGTACGCCTGAGACGATCGACGCATCGGGGAGCGAGCGCATCGGCGGATCATCGGTGAGGCGGTCGCCGGGCATCTTCTTCGTGCAGTCGAAGCCGATCTTGGTGCCCGCGCCCAAAGCCGGTGCGGCGTGATCGAGGATGTCCAGCGGGCCCTGCGTCAGCACGACGTCGGCCAGCGGGTCGCAGCGCTCAGCGGCGAGCCTGAGAACGGACTCGGCGTCGTGCACGTCGGCGTCTTCGTCAACAACGAAGAGGCACTTCGTCCAGGCCATCTGTCCGGCGCCCCAAATGCTGGCCATGACGCGGTGGCCCTGCATCGCGTAGGCCTTGTTGATCTTGATCATCGCGCAGTTGTGGAACGCGCCAAAGAGCGGCAGGTCGTAGTCCTCGATGTCGTGCACGATGGTCTTGAGCAGCGGGAGGAACAACCGCTCGGTGGCCTTGCCCAGGAAGTAATCCTCCTGTGGTGGCAGGCCGACGACCGTGGTCGGGTAGATCGCGTCCCTTCGATGCGTGAAGGCCGTGACGTTCACGATGGGGTATCGATCGGGCATGGAGTAGAAGCCCGTGTGATCGCCGAAGGGGCCCTCGAAGACGGCGCCCGGGCCGAGGGGCTCGTCGGTCTCCCTGGGATCCCATCCTGGGTAGCCGGCCTCGGTGCTGACCTCGCCTTCGATGATCATCTCCGCGTCGGCGGGTACCCAGAGCGGCACGGTCTTGGCCCGGCACATGCGAATGCCCTTGCCGTTCAGGAACCCGGCCATCAGCAACTCGCTGATGCCCGGCGGCAGCGGCGCGGTGGCAGCGTACGGAAGCACGCTCGATCCGCCGAGTGCGATGGCGACGGGCATGGGCTTGCCGAGCTTGCGCCAGCTCCGCCAGTGGCTGGCGCCGTCGTGGTGCAGGTGCCAGTGCATGGCGACGCGGTTCTTGCCCAGCAACTGCACGCGGTACATACCGATGTTGTGGCTCGCGGGACGCTTCTCGTCGACGTCGTCGGCGTGGATCGTGTGGATGCCGGCGAGTGTGACATAGCGGCCGCGGTACTTCGCGTTCCACTCTTCGTCGGAGATCTCGGCGTGACCAAGATCGGCGATATCGTCGTTGATGCCGGCGGGGTAGCCGACGGCCTCAAAGTCGCCGTCCATCGGCCAGCAGCGGAGGATCGGCAGCCTCGTGAGGTCGATGTCTTTGCCGGTGCGCACGACCTGTTGCACGGGGCCGGCCTTCTTGATCCGCCTGGGTGGGATCCGCAGGAGTGGTGCGAATTGCTTGGCCTTCGAGACCACCTCTCCGAGGGAGCGCGGCGGCTGGGGCTTGGTCAGTTCACCGATGAGCGCCGCGATGGTCTCCAAGCCCGAGTCCCCCGCATGATGGCCGAGCGCCATCTCCATGCGGCGATAGCTGCCAAACGCGTTGATAAGCAAGGGGAATTCGCTGCCCTCCACGTTGGTGAAGAGCATGGCCGGGCCGCCACGATCGTGGAAGCGTGGGTCGTTGTGTTGGGTTGCCGTCGCGCAGGGGTTCGGAGCCGCGGCCTTGCTGGCGCGGCTGGCCAAGTCGGCGATATCGCACACCGGCGAGACTGGCTCGGCAATCTCCAGCAGTTCTCCGGCGGCTCGCAGGGCTTCGACGAAACGACGCAGGTCACCGTACATACCCTCAACCGTATGTCGACCACGCCCGACGACCTTTGCAATGGCGGGGAGCCCCGCGTGATTCATCCATGGGACGAGCTAAGCCGGATGAGTGATCCGCCATCGGCCTTTGCCTGCGCGACGACGCGGGACTGGCCGGGCTACTTCAAGGCGGTGGCGGGCAAGGAACCCCGCGATACGCTGCTGAAAGCCCTGGGGCTCTTCGAAAGGTCCGGCTTTGCGATCGACCTGGGCTGTGGCGAGGGTCGCGACACGGTCGAGTTGCTGGCCCGCGGCTGGCGTGTGCTGGCTATTGACGGACACGAGATGGCGGTCGATCTGGTCGGCCACCACCCCCGGCTGCCGGCCGATGCCCGGGAGCGGCTCGAGATCCGCCACGCCGAGATGGAGACGGCCGAGCTGCCTGCGTGCGACCTGCTCAACGCCAGCTTCAGCCTGCCGTTCTGCAGGCCCGAGAAGATCGACGAGCTCTGGGACCGAATCCACGCGTCGATTCGTCCGGGCGGCGTGTTCGCGGGCCAGCTCTTCGGCGATCGCGACACCTGGGCAACGCTACCCGATCGCAGCCACCAGACCCGTCGGAAGGTCGGCGAGATGTTCCGCGGCCGATACAAGCTCGAGCATTTCGAAGAGGTTGATCGCGACGGCCAGGACGCGCGAGGCAACGCCAAGCAATGGCATGTGTTCCACATCGTGGCGAGACGTTGCCCCGACGCCCCGCAGGAGTGCGCCGACTCCCGCTCTTAGCGGCGGTAGATATCCGGAACAAGGAACTTCCAATCGGGATGATCGTGCTGCCGGGTTTCGCCGGGCTTCTGGGGCACGAATGGATCGGGAGTCAGGTCCGTTCGGTTGTGCCAGCGGCAGTCGGGGCTGCCGGTGTCGAGAAAGTGCAGCACCTCCACGTGGCCGTCTTGGAAGCCGTACACGCCCTTGCCATCATGCCAGTAGCTGTATGGCCCGGGGTTATCGCCGTAGAAATTGGCGACCATGGGCGGACTCACGCGGAGGTGGCAGAATACGCGGTTGGTCTCGGCCACCAGGATGGTGTGGCTTGGGCGATCAATGACCGTATCGATGATCCGTGCATCATCGTCGATGACCCTGCGGCGCCAGAGCAAGTGGCCATTGAGCGCGTAGCTCGAGCGGACATCTCCGACGCACCGCAGGCCACCGCCTACGTACCCGAATTCGCTCCGAGGTCCGGGGTCGGGATGGAGCGGGCAGCACCAGACCTTCGAGTCGTCGAGGTAGCCTTGGTCGATCAGCAGTTGCCGCCAGGTGACATATTCGCCGGCGTTTTCTCGAACGCGATTCTCGGGCAGTCTGGCACCGTTTGAGGCGGAGAAAGCGTTGATGCCTACGAGCACCTGACGCACGTTGCTTAGGCACCGCGCTTGTCGAGCGGCATCTCGCGCCTGAAGTATGATTGGCGTACCGATCGAGAACAGCACGATGGCGATGATGACGACGACGACCATTTCGGTGATTGTGAACGCCGGGCGGTAGGTCTGGGTGGGCACGCGCATTTAGCCACCACTTCCAAGCTTCACCAAGCGGATCGGATTGTCGAGCGTGTGGTCGAACGACCTGGGCCAGCGATCACTTCTGCCGGTCGATGGCGGGTAGTATGCGATCTGGTAGCCACCCTCGACCTCACGGATCAGCAGCTTGAAGCGTGTGCCGATGAGGCGCGGATCTCGACCGCCGGCCTGGATGCTCAGGACTCGCGAGTAGCCGTCCATTTGCGTCCACTCGATGACCCGGTATCGGCCGGCGTTCCAGCTGTCGGGACCGAAGCGGATCTCATCGCCCGAAATCCTGACGACAATGCGCTCCGACTCGGTCCACGGGCCGAGGATGCCGAGCGGTCCCGAATCTTCTGGGATCTCATCGCGTTGGTCCCAGCCGGGAGGCGGTCGTACGCCGTACCAGGCGAATTCGTTCTTACCGATCTGGACGAGGTCGTCCTTCTCACGCAAGACGATGCGATCGAATTGGTCGAAGCCGACGAGGAGCGTGAGGTTCTGCCCGCGGCGGAACCTGGCCCACTCGTCGCTTTCTGGCAACACTCGCGAGGTACGCACGTCGAGCTCGGCAACTTCCCGCAGGCTCGTGTTTGGATCGTCTTCAACAGGGCGTGATCTGCTGATGTCAAGCCGGATGCGTCGCGGCTTGCCGCTCTCGGGTTCGATGCCCCGACGGATCGCGATGCCGTTGTCGGTGATAAAGGTGCCGCTGGCGTTGAAGTCCTCGTCGTAAGCCGAGATCATCTGGAACTGCCCAAGCCGCCCTCTTGGCCGCGCTGGGCCCGGAGCCGTAGTAGAAATCGAGCCTGCCAAGGCTGGCACGGGAGTGTTGCTGCCCATCTGGCCTGAGCCGCCATTGGGTGTCAGCAGCAGCGATCCGAATGTGGCCGCGGCACCGGCGGCCACGGTCAGGGCGGCGGTGGTAACGAATGCGGTGGCTTTTGTCTGATGCACACCGATGCCAGCGATCGCGACCTTGCTCACATGGGCGGACACCGCATCGATCGCGAGCCCCTTCGTCGCATGCTGGAGCGCTGCGGCAAGAGTTGCTCCGCCAGCGACGACCAGCCCGCTCTTGCCAAGTCGGCCGCGCAATCGATCGAGCGCCTTCGAGAGCCGCCGTGAGACCGCACCTTCGCTCAGGCCCATCTCCCGCGCGAGCTCGACCTGAGGCCGGCCGGCGAGGTATCGCGCCACGATGAGCTGGCGGTCTTCTTCGGCGAGCTCGGCAAGAGCCTGATCGATCAAGGGCTCCAGCTCCGACCAGAGGTGCTGGGTGGGCTCTTCTATCGCCAGCCGCTCCCGATGGCTCGCCGCGGCACTCTCGGCTCGGGCTCGGGCGCTCGACCGGCGGATCAGATCAATCGAAGCACCCATGGCGCACGCGTGCAGCCAAGCAGCAATATTGCTCCGGATTCGGTGGCCGCTCCTGGCGAGCCTCAGGAACGTCTCCTGGGCCGCATCTTCGGCATCGGCATCGCTCGCGAGGGTTCGGCGGCAGGTCGCCAATACCATGGCGTGGTAACGGCGGCTGAGCACCTCGAATGCCCGCGGATCACCGGTGCGGAAATAGCAACGCAGCGCTGCGGCGTCGTCGACGCCGGCTAGGGTGGCTTCGGAATGACCAGACATCTTGAACATCGTTGGGCTCCTCTGCCTTCCAGTCGCACGCCGCTGGCCCGTCTTGCGCGCGGCCATACCCTGATGGGCCAACTCAACGGCTCGCTCAGGATCGACTGGCTTGGGCGGCGCCGGGAACTCTTGGAATGCGAGCCGGGCGATCCCCAATGAGATCTGGCGAGGAGCATGCAATGAGCGAAGCCGTCGTCGCTATCCAAGACATCCACAAGAAGTACGGCGGGCTGGGTCGAAAGGTCCATGCGCTCCGTGGCGTCACGATGGAGGTGCCGCGGGGCTCGATCTTCGGGCTCTTGGGGCCGAACGGCGCGGGCAAGAGCACGCTGGTCAAGATCCTGATTACCGCCGTCAAGCGAACGGGCGGCGGCGGCTCGCTGCTGGGAAAGCCCATTGGCAATAAGGACGTGCTGTCACGCGTGGGCTATCTGCCCGAGCACCACAACCTGCCCAAGCACCTGACCGGGCGGCAGGTCATCGAGTTTTTCGGTGCGATGACAAAGATGAACCGCGCGGACCGCAAGCGGCGGGCGGGCGAGTTGCTCGAACTCGTACGCATGGAAGATTGGCACAACAAGAAAGTTGGCGGCTACTCGAAGGGCATGCGGCAGCGCATCGGTATCGCCCAGGCGCTCGTGGCCGACCCGGACCTGGTCATCCTCGATGAGCCGACCGACGGCGTCGACCCGGTTGGCCGCCGCGACATCCGTCTGGTACTGCAGCAGATGCGTGACGAGGGGCGCACTGTCTTCATCAACAGCCACTTGCTTGGCGAGCTTGAGATGGTGTGCGACACGGTCGCCATCATGCACAAGGGCCAGGTTGTGTCGATGGG
Source organism: Phycisphaerales bacterium (assembly GCA_965227775.1). Classification (GTDB taxonomy): domain Bacteria; phylum Planctomycetota; class Phycisphaerae; order Phycisphaerales; family UBA1924; genus JAHCJI01. The sequence goes on along the minus strand of OZ245777.1, from coordinate 1,543,612 downwards.
CTCGATCGACGCGCTGACCGACGGCATGCTCCGATACGAGATCGAGGTAGAAGGCGAACGCGAGGCCGCCGGCACGCTCTTCGGTCGCGCGTTGCCCGAAGCGCTCGGCAAGGGAGAGAGCACGCTGCCACCCCCGACCAAGGGACTCGCGCCGCCAACGGCAGACGGCCTGGCCAAACGCGTCGGCATGGTCGGCGAACTGGCGACGGGCGAGAGCATCGAAGTGAACGGCAATCGCCTCTGGATCGGTACGACCGATGCGAAAGCCATCCAACCAGTGCTCGACGCCATCAGGGCCAAGGGCGGGGTCATCAAGGAAGTGCGCACGCACCGGCCTTCACTCGAAGACCTGTTCATGCAGGCGGTGGCCGACGACGACAGCCCGGGCGCCGCCCGGCAGTCCAAGGGAGGGAGTGCGTCATGACGACCCAGACTCTGGCGCTGCTGGTCGATGCGTATCGCGAGTTGTGCGCAAAGAAACTGTTCTGGATCACGATGGTCCTGAGTGTGCTCGTCGTCGCCGCCTTCGCGATGGTTGGCATCAACGAGAAGGGGCTCACGTTCCTGTGGTTCCAGATGCCCGCCGACGCGTTTGGTGTGCCGCTGACGAGCGAGACCCTGCCTCCCGGGCTGCTCTATCGCACCATGTTTGCGAGCCTGGCGGTCCCCTTCTGGTTAAGCTGGGTGGCGGTCATCCTGGGCCTGATCTCGACGGCCGGCATGATCCCGGACCTCATCCAGAGCGGCACGATCGAGGCCGTGCTGAGCCGGCCCATCGGCCGCGTGCGGCTGTTGCTCACCAAGTTCGCTGGTGGGCTGCTGTTCATGACACTACAGGTTGGCGTGTTTAGCCTGCTTGCCTTCCTTGTCATCGGCATTCGTGGTGGCTCGTGGGCGTTTGAAGTTTTCCTGGCAGTGCCGGTCGTGGTACTGATGTTCAGCTACCTGTTTGCGATCTGCGTGCTGCTTGGGCTCCTCACACGATCGACGATCGCGGCGTTGCTGCTGACGATGCTGATCTGGATGGTCATCTTCATTGTGAACATGGGTGATGGCATCGCCGTGAGCATCCACGAGGACCTCAAGGCCAGGGAACGCGTGCAAGTCGCCCGTGTTGAACGAATGGAGCGGAACGCGAATCTAGCACTGCTTGAGGAGCGCAACGCCGAACGGGCCGAGCAGGATCTTGAGCCACTCGAGGCGCTCGATCCGCCACCAACCGCCGAGGAACTCGAAGCCAAGGACGTCCGGCTCCCGACAAACAAGATCGAGCTCGAAGAGCTGCGATCGGGCGAGAAGGTTGCCAACACATGGCGCCAGGGCATCTACGCGGTGAAGACACTGCTGCCCAAGACGCAGGAGACGATCAACCTGCTCGAGCGGTGGACGGTCGATCGCGAGGCGCTCCAGGAGATTGCTGGAGCACCTTCGGAAGATGATGAAGTTCGGGCCCGGGAGGAGGGCCAGCAGGCAACCTCCGACGAGCTGGGCAACCGCCCGCTGTGGTGGATCCTCGGCACGAGCCTCCTGTTCGAGGCCATCGTGCTTGGGCTGGCGGCGTTCATGTTCAAGCGGCGCGACTTTTAAGACTTCGCGAAGGCGTCGCAGCCAATCGGTGCTTCCGATATGCTCGGAAATGTTCAGATCGACCGCCGTCAGCGCACTCCTCGCGGCCACGACGCTTGCTCATGCGCAGTTCCGCGTGGGCATCTGGAATGTGACGTTCTACGACGGCGATCCGGACCTCGACTCGGTCTTCCAGACCGCGATCTTTGAGTCGTTCGAGGGTCGGAGCTTCCGGCCCGACGTGCTGCTCATCCAGGAGATCGATGCCACATCGACCGATCACTTCCTGGGCGTCCTGAACGGCGACCCACGCGGCGGGCAGGACTGGCGGCTCGCGCCCGTGTTCGATGGGCCGGGGGTGCTCGACACCGCGGTGTTCTATCGATCGAGCAAGGTTGTGAGCGTTGATGCCGTGCTCGTTTCGCCGGGGCGGCCAGCCCCGGCGCACCCGCGCAACCTGACCCGCTACACGCTGACGTTGGCGGGTTACGCCTCATCCGAGGCGCAACTGGTCGTGTACAACACGCACATGAAGGCCGGCAGCGAGCCGGGGGACGAACTGCGGCGGCTCGAAGAGGCCATCATCTTTCGGGCCGACGCCGAGAGGCTGCCCGAGGGCACGCACTTTCTGCTCGGCGGCGATCTCAACGTCAAGCGTTCGACCGAGCCCGCGTACGTTCGGCTGACCGAAGACCTGCGCATCGATAGCGGCCGCGTGTACGACCCAATCACCACGCCTGGCGAATGGGTGAACAACCCCGCGTTTGTGTTCGTGCACAGCCAGGATCCGTTCACACAGATGGATGATCGGCTGGACCAGATCCTGATGAGCGACGACCTGCTCGACGGCGAGGGACTCGAGTATCTGGGCGACTGGACCACGCCGTTCAGCACGACGACGTTCGACGACCCGAACCACAGCTATCGGAGCTGGGGAAACGACGGAACTAGCTTCGACACGCCCATCCGCCGCCGGGGCAATCGCATGGTTGGCCAAGCGATCGCGCAGGCGCTCTACGACTCGACGAACGGGCTAAGCGGGCACTTGCCGGTGTTTTGCGACTTGCTTCTGCCCGCCCGTGTAGCGAGCGAGCCGGTGCTGGATCTTGGGCGCATCAAGGTTGGCTCGCCCATCGAATTGCAGCTCGTGGTCTCGAACGCTGGTGATGTTGCGCTCTGGCAACGAGACGACTCGATCGCTGCGCCGCCCGGCGGCATCCAGCCACTGCGGTATTCGCTCGTGGGCGATGGCCCGATCGGCGTGCCGACGGGTGCGTTTCGGGACGACGCCGGCGGAGAAGGCAACACCCATGAGATCACGGTCGATACATCGGCCGTAGGGCCCTTCAGCGCCACCGTGTGCATCGAGAGCAATGCACCCGACGAGCCAACGCGGCTGGTACGCATCGGCGGCGAGGTGGTCGCGTGCCTGGCCGACCTCAATAGCGACGGCGCGCTAACGGTGTTCGACTTCCTGGCGTTCCAGAATCTATTTGACGCGGGCGACCGGACCGCCGACCTCGACGGCGACGGGGCCCTCACGGTCTTCGATTTCCTGGCGTTCCAGAACCTATTCGACGCGGGCTGCTGATCAACCCAGCCACGAATCGTCGAAGGCCATCCCCGGCGCGACGACCGCGGCATCGCCGCGCTCCAGCATGCCGGCAACGGGGTACGCGCAGTAATCGAGCGCGAACGCGCCGGCGGGGCGGTGGTTGCCGCTGGTGCCCAGGCCGCCGAAGGGCAGCTTGCTGCTGGCTCCAGCGGTTGCGCAATTGAGGTTAACGCAGCCCGCTCGGGCGTCAGACATGAAGTCGGCGATGGTGTCTTCATCGTGCGTGAAGATGCTGGCGGCCAGGCCGTAACGGGTCGCGTTGACCTGCTCGATTCCTTCTTCGTAGGAACCGACCGTGGTGATGCGCAGCATCGGACCAAACACCTCGACATCGCAGCCGGCGTCATCGCCATCGCCCGCGGTAAACTTGTCGACGCGGATCACGCCCGGGCTGACGTACGAGCCATCCTCGAGCGAGGCAGGCTTGGTGGCCTGCATGAGGATCTCGCCGCCGTTGTTGGCAGCGCGTGTCTGGAAGTCGAGCACGGCATCCCGAGCGTGATCGTCGATGATCGGGCCCATGAACACGGGCGCTTCGCTGCGCGGCGGGCCAATGACCATCGCTGCCGCGGCCTTGAGGATCGCGGGGATGAGCGTGTCGGCGACCTGCTCATGAACGATGAGGCGCCGGCCGCATGTGCAACGCTGGCCGGTCGTCACGAATGCGCCGCGCGCAATCTCGATGGCGGCTTGCTTCAGGTCGGCGTCGGGCATGACGAGCACGCCGTTGTTTCCGCCCATCTCGAGCGCGACGATGCGGCCCGGCGAGTCGAGGTTGCTCTCGAGGATCTTGCGACCGACGGGCCACGATCCGGTGAAGAGGATGCCGTCGACGCCGTCGTGGTTGACGAGCTTCTGCGCGACGTCGGCCTTGCCCTGCACGAGGTTCACGACGCCCTTGGGCGCACCACTCTCGTCGAGCGCCTGCTGGAAGAGCTCGATGATGAGCTGCCCCACCGCCGGCACCTTGTCGCTGGGCTTGAGCACCACCGTGTTGCCCATCAGCAGCGCGGGCACGATGTGCCCGTTGGGCAGGTGGGCCGGGAAGTTGAATGGCCCAACAACCGCCATCACACCGTGGGGGCGGAACCAGCAGCGGCCTTCCTTCTTCGCCCCGAGTTCCAGCGAGAAGCCCGCGACGCGCTGCCGGCCCGCATGGGCGCCCTGCTCGAGCGTGATGTCGACCTTGCCGGCAAGCGCCGAAGCCTCGCCCTTGCAGTCCCACATGGCCTTGCCGGTCTCTTGCGCGATGAGGTCGGCGATGTCGTCCGCCCGCTCCTGGACCAACGCCTTGTAGCGCAGCAGAACGCTGGCGCGCTTCTCGATGTCCCACCGGCTCCAGGTACGCACAGCGTCGCGCGCGGCGGCGACGGCCTGGTCGACGTGCTCGACCGAGGGTGCGCCCGACCACACGACCCGGCCGCGCTGGGCCGGGTCGTACGAGACGAGGGCGTTGCCCTCGATAGCGTGGTAGGCTCCACCGATGAGATTGCTGGGCGGGTTCGACGGGGCTGCTGGGGCGGTCGCGGTCATCCGGTCTTCTTCCTCCGTGGCGTCTTGGTGGTCTTCTTCTTGTGGTTGCTGCGCTTTGTGGCTGGCTCGGCCGGCCCGTCGAGCGAGGGCATCGGGTTGATGACGGTGCACGCGACCTCGTCGCCCTCGTCGGCGTGCAAGGCGTCCATCGCATCCTTGGGCAAGCAGAGCGAGCCGTTCTTTCGCGCGAAGGCCGATTGGATCGCGACGTACTCGCCTTCGCTATCGAGCGTGCTGACGATCGCCAGGCCCTTGCAACTCGACGGCGATGCGGCTTTGCCAAGCTTGATCTTCTCGGTCGCGCGAACGAGCGGGATGTCGTCGGTCTTGGCCTGCAGGTGCGGGCCGCCATCGAACGGATCGATGACGCCCTGGTAGGCAAAGCCGAGCTTCTCGAGCATCTTGCGCGCGGGGATCGTGTCCTTGCCCACCTGGCCCACGCCTTGGCGGGCCTTGGGCGGCAGCAAGCTCAGGTAGATGTCTTCGCGCGGCAGCAGGCTGAACATGAACTCGCGGCTGTACTGGCAGAAGCGGTCGGCCTCGTCATAGCTCAGGTTGATGAATCGCCGGCCCAGTGCGTCCCAGAACAGATTCTCGCCCGCGTCGCTGATGGGCGCCATCATCTCGGCCAGCACGTGGTCGGCGAAGTTGTCGCGGTACACGCCCATGAAGTGGAAGCGCACGAAGCTCAGCAGGCGCCCGAGCTTGGCCTTGTGGGCCCGGTAGGCCGGCTGCACGATCAGTCCGCCGATCTCGGTGGGGCTGCTCTCGTCCAGGTGCAGCGTGGCGACGGTGTGGGTCATGCCCGTGTGCAGGCTCTCGCTGAAGAACCGCCGCTCGCTGATCTTGAACCCGACGTTGGGGTTGCCGGGGCCACCCATCGAGCTGACGAGCTGGCTCGAGCCGACCAGCGATCCGGTCTCGGTGTCTTCGAGCACGAAGACGAACAGCTCGCTCTCGCTGAGGCTCTGCTGCAGGCCGGTGCCCGCGCCGCTGCTCCCGCGGTTGCGGCGGAGCGTCTTTGGATCGTCCTCGAGCGGCTCGCCTCGCGCAACGTGCCTGAAGCACTCGCGGCTACGGAGGATCTTCTCCATGATGATGTCGCGATCGGGCGGAAGGTTGATGAAGTGGACCATCTTGGCCAGCTTCAGCAGCGTGTCGGCGTCTTCGATCTTGGCGCGGCGGATGACGTGCATGGATTATCCGGCCACCTTCGCCAACGCCCGCTCCACCACCTCGAACACGCGCGGCCAGTCCTCGAGCTTCATGACGCCAAGCGGCGGCAGCATTCGCACGTGGTACGGGCCGTGGCCGCACCAGAAGAGGATGACGCCTTCTTCGAAGCAGGCCTTGCAGGCCGCGGCGACCTTGGCCTTGTCGCCGCCGAAGGGTGTGAAGCGCATCATGCCACCCTCGCCGGCGACCAGATCCTTGCAGAAGAGCGCGGGCGGGAACCAGTCGGGGTGCTTGGCGATGAGTGCTTCGACCTGCTCGCGAAACGCCTTGTGGTGCTTGGCGATGAGGCCGTTCTCCCCGTAAAAATCACCCTCATCCAGCATCTCGAGCATGCGCGTGCCGACGGAGAAGTCGGTGGCGCTGCCGGTAAAGGTGCCGCTCAAGAGGCCCGGGCGGGGCTTGTACTCGTCGGTCCACAGCGTGGCGCAGGCCTGGGTCATCTTGCCGACGCAGAAGACGTCAACGTAGTCGCCCAGGTCCATCGTCTCGTAGGCGAACATCTCGCGGGTGCGGCCGAAGCTCTGGATCTCGTCGTCCCAGATGGCGATGCCCTTGTCACGGCACACGTCCATGAGGGCCGTGAAGAACTCGCGCGGCGCGGTGTTGAACCCACCTTCGCCCTGGACCAGCTCGAAGATGAAGCACGCGTGCTGCTTGGGGTATCGCTCGATGAATTGGTTGAGGCGCCATACGCAGTGGTCGATGAAGCGCGTGGTGCCGCCGACCTCCTCGGCCGCCTTCTCGTTCCAGAAGGGCATGTAGTCGACCTGCGTCGTCAGTGGGATGCCGTCGCGCCCGGCGTGCGAGTCGCCGATCTGGGCCATCGTCACCGACCGTCCCATGAAGCAGTGCTTGAAGGCCAGCACGCGGCCGGCGGGGTAGTTCTTCTGGTAGCAGACCTTGAGCGCGCTTTCGTTAGCCATGGCGCCGCTAGTCGTGATGAACGCCTCACTGAGACGGCTGTTGCGCTTGGCAAGCTCCAGCAGCTTCTCGCCGAAGCGGTACGCTTCGAAGTTGGTCATGAGATTGCCGCTCTTGGCGACGTCCTCGATCGACGCCCGCGCCTGGGCACGCACGAGCTCGGGATGGCTGTGCCCGAAGAAGTGGACGCCGATGCCGATGATCATGTCCCACTTGACGCTGCCATCGGCCAGCTCAACCAGAGCGCCGTTGCCGATGCCGCTTCCGATGTACTTGTACAGCAGCGGGCGGCCCTTCATGGCCTCGGCCCGTGCGACCATCTCGTCGAAGCTGGCGGCGGCCTCGCCCTGGGCGGGGCGGACATCGTTGATGGCCCCGCTGTGCTCGCCGACGCGCTGCACGATGGTGTCGATGGCACCCTCGATCGCGGGGTCGGTGGCCAGGGCATGGCCAGCCAGGCCGGGGGCGAGGGCGGGCGTAGAAGTCGTCGAAGGCTGCGAATCGAGGCGGGTCATTCGGGTCTCCCTGGATAACGGCTCTCCGGCCGATAGAGGATAGGGGCCGCGCTGAGAGCGCAATAGGAGATGTATCGGCCTCATTCACCCCCGTCCAAAGTCCTTCACCAGCCTCGCCTCGCTAGTTTTGTGCGGTTTTGCATGCCATGGACCCCGACCTCCTCCACCTCCTGCTCATCACCTTCGCCGCCGCGGTGATCGCCGACATCAGCATGGCCTTCGGCGTGCTGCCGTTCTTCTTCATCAAGAACATGTCTCAGCGGCTCACCGGGATGTTCTCGGCGGCGGCCGGCGGCATGATGGCGGCGGCCAGCCTCGTGCAACTGGTTGGCGAGGGGCTAGACCAGGCCCCAGGCTGGCTGGCCTGGGAGGTCGCCGCGGGGCTGGCGGCCGGAGCAGCGTTCTACTGGATGGCCGTCAAGTGGGTGAGCAACAACGGCGATTTCGACATTGCCAACCTGAGAAAGTCCGGCGGCAAGCGGGCCCTGCTCATCGTCGCAGCCATGACCGTGCACAGCCTCCCCGAGGGCGTGGCCATTGGCGTGGCGTTCGGCGCCGACTTTCGTGGTGACGGCACACTCCCAACGCTGGGCGTGAGCATCGCGAGCGCGCTCGCGGTGCACAACATTCCAGAGGCCATCGCGATCACACTCGCGCTGATGGGTGCCGGGCTGAGCGTGCGGGCATGCCTCTTCTGGGCGCTCTTCACCAGCCTGCCCCAGCCGCTGGCCGCCCCATTCGCCGCGTGGTTCGTGTGGCTGTTCGAGCCGCTGCTGCCCTTCGGCATGGGCCTGGCCGCGGGCGCGATGGTGTTCCTGGTTGTCGACGACCTCATTCCCGAAGCGCTCGAGAAGGCCAGCAGCACGGCGGTCTCGATCGCGTTCGTGGGTGGCGTGACGGCGATGATCGTGCTGGGACGGCTTGTTGGTCTCTGAGTTTCTTCGGGATCCCGCGAGAATGACACGCGTACAAGGCAAGCCGGAGGCACGCGCATGTATGCGGTGTATCGCTACCGGCTCATGCTTGTCACGATCGTGGTGCTGATCACCGCCAGTCCCGCGTTGGCCAACGCGGGCAGTCTGGCCATGCTGGCGGGAGCCGTGCACCTCTTGCTTGGCAACCTCTTCATTGGCCTGGCCGAGGCCGCCATCCTGATGAAGTTCGGTGCCCGGCAACGGGTTTGGTGGCTGGCGATCGCGGCCAACTACCTGTCGGCATGGGCCGGGCTGCTGCTCATCGTCTGGGCGTGGGAGCTGACGATTGGCTGGCTGCCGGGGGACTACCTCTCCAAGATCGTCGCGGCGCACTGGTTGGTATTCGCCGGGTTCACGCTCCTGGGCTTCTTCATCGAGCTGCCATTGCTCTGGCTCACCTTCGACTCGCCCCGCAAGCCGAAGCGCGCTATGGCTGCCATCGCCCTTGCCAACGCGGCGACGGCGCTCGGGCTGATCTGCTGGTACGGCGTCGCGAGCGACGTCTCGCTGGCCAGCCAGTTCGACTCGGTGCGCGAACCCGCGATGGTCGGCATCGACGCCGCGCGCGAGGCAAAGACCGAAGACAGACAGGGCGGTGCGCTGCCGTGGGTGTATTACATCGCGAGCGATGGTCAGACGGTGCGTCGTATTCGCCTGGATGGCCGCGAAGACGAGCAGGTCACGGAATTGCCCGAGGCCACCGAGTACGGCTGGCTCAACGGCGGGCTACGGCTCGACGGGCGCGTCGACTTGCTGGTCCGCGCACCGGAGTTTCGAGAATTGAGCGAATCCCAGGACTGGTCGGACACGGCCTACCGGGACTTCTATGAGCGTGATGCCATCATCCTGCGAAGCGTGGGTGCGGCCGCCAGCGTGTTTCGCGAGCGCCGTTTACGGGTCGCACCGCTCGATGGCTCGGAGGCTTCGTTCGACGACATCGCCTCTAGCCCCGTGTATGGCCTGAGGTTCGCCGACGCACGAGGACGGGAGCGGCATCTCTGGCTCTCGACGCCCCTCGTGTTCCTCACGGGTCCGCTCTCGAGCAGCCGCCTGCCGGGTAAAGTGCTGGTCTTCCAGGTCGGCTGGCACATGGGCAACCACTCCCGCGGGATCTACGTCGCCTCCCTCGACACCATGCGCATCGCCTTGCTCGTCGAGGACGGCATGGGCCCGTGCGTGGTCTACGACCATCCCCCGCCCGGCTGGGACGCCGAGAAGTTGCTCGAGCGATTGCAGAACCCGCGATAGCCACACGCACACACCTGCTTGATACGCTCCCGCGTGCCCGCGACTTTCGCTCAACGCTCCACCCCCGGCATCGCCTCGGCCGTCGCCGTGTTCGAGGTGGTCGGTGACATTGACGCGGCCTGCGAGGCCGTCGGCTTTGGTGCACCGGCGGTCGGCAAGGCCACGCTGCGCACCGTGCCGAGGGTCGACACGCTGCTCGCTATCCGCCCGAGTGAAACCGTCCTGCTACTCACCCCCCACGGCGGCGTGCAGGTCTGCCGATCGCTCGCCCGCGCGCTGCTCGAAGCGGGCATCGAGCGCTCCGACGCCGATCCCTCCTGGCCCGAAGCCGCGGACGAGATCGAGGCACGCATGCTTACCACGCTCGGCCGCGTACGTGGCGAGCGTGCCTTCGCGCACTTGCTGAGCCAGCCAGCCCGATGGGCGTCCAAGCCTGATGAGGTCCCGGATGACATTGCACGCGAGTTGGCCCGCCTCCTCCACCCACCCCTCGTCGTCGCCACCGGTCCGGCCAACGTCGGCAAGTCGAGCCTGGCCAACGCACTCGCGGGTCGCACGGTCGCCCGCGTTGCCGACCGGCCGGGTGTGACGCGCGACGCGGTGGCGGTGGACCTGGAACTCGACGGGCTGGTCGTCCGCTGGCTCGACGCGCCGGGCATCGACCTGAGCGACGACGCCGTGCTGGCCGAGGCGCAGGCGCTCGCGAGGCAGGCGATCGACGCGGCGGACCTCGTCCTCTGGTGCCAGGACGGTCGGGCGGGCGAGGCCGGACTTGAGCCGGAACGCGGCGATCTGCGGGTCGCCATGCGTGCCGATCTCCATCCCGGCCCCCCATCGGCCTGGGCCGACGTCGCCGTCTCCACCGTCACCGGCGAGGGGCTCGAGGAGTTCACCCGCCTCGTTCGCCAGCGGCTGGTGAGCGACGCCGCCCTCGATCACCCCGGCGCGTGGGCGTTCTGGCGGCCGGCCCCCTAAAGTTGCCACATGGACGAACGCCAGGGACAGATCAAGGACCGCGCCGGGCTCGATGAGTCGCGGATCAACGAGGAATTCCGGGACTTCCTGGTCAAATGGGGGCCGCGGGCCCTCATCGTGATCGCCCTGATCGCCCTGGCGTTCAGCGGCCGGCGGTACCTCAACCAGCAGGCCGACGAGCGGACCGACGAGGCCTTCGTCCAACTCGCCCTAGCGACCGGCAGCCAGAGCACCAGCCCCGACACCCTGCTGAGCCTGGCACGCCAGTACGACGACGTCGGCGCCGTCCCCCACGTCGCCCGCCTGACCGCCGGCGAGGCCTACTTGTCGGCCGTGCGCCGCGGCGTGGTCATCGGAGCCCAAGCCGGGCCGACGGGTGAGTTCCCGGCCGAGGAGTTGCTCGACGAGGAACTCCGCACGAGCTATCTGGGCCAGGCTCGGCAAGCGTTCCAGCAGGTTGTTGATGCCGAGCCGGCCGACATCCATCTCGTGCGGGCGCACATGGGCATGGCCGCCGTCGCCGAGGCGATGGGCGAGATCGAAGACGCGCGCACGCACTACCAGCGCGCGGCGAGCATCGATCGCGATGCCGGCTTCGGCGCGATGGCCCAGCTGGCCGAAGCCCGACTCAACAGCCTCGACGCGCTGGCGACGCGCACGAGCCTGCCCTCCTCCGCGCAGCTGCCGCGGCCCGAGATTCCCGCAGCCGATGATCGTGACGCGGACGACCCCTTCGGCCTCGGCGGGCTCGATCTCGAGGGCCTGGGCATCGGCGGCGAGGGCGAAGGCGACGGGACCGGCGCCATGGACACGCCGCTGGGCGGCGGCCTCTTTGGTGAACCCGGCGATGAGCCGGCAGACGAGCCGGCGTCCGACCCAGAGCCCGGCGCCCCCGCGCAAGACCCCGGCCAGTGAGCCAGCCTCCCGAACTTCCCTCTCTGATCGACCCCGGCGGCAAGATCGACCAGGATGCGTTGCGCGCAGCGGTCGAGCGCTTCGGGCCAGACGACGCCGATGCGCGCCGGGTCGAGCTGACCCTGCAGCGCGACATCAAGGACAGGCTCGACAAGTACCTCACCAGCCGCATCCCGTTCATGAGCCGCAGCCAGATCCAGCGGATGATCGATGACGGCGCGGCGATGGTCAACGGTCAGCCCGCGCGGGCGTCGACCAAGCTGCGCTTGAACGACACCGTCTCGCTCGTCCTACCGCCGCCGCCCAGCGGACACATCGAGGCCGAGGACATCCCCATCGACGTGCTGTATGAGGATGAGCACCTGATCGTCCTCAACAAGCGGCCGGACATCATCGTGCACCCGGCGCGCAGCCACAACACGGGCACCATGCTCAGCGCCCTCGCGTGGCACTTCCAGCACTCCGGTGCAGGCGAGCTTTCTCCGGTCGGCGCCGACCTCGCGCGCCCCGGCGTCGTGCACCGCCTCGACCGTGACACGACGGGCGTCATCGTCTTTGCCAAGACCGAGGAGGCCCACTGGAAGCTCGGCCAGCAGTTCGAGAAGCGGACGACCGACAAGCGGTACCTTGCGATCGTTCAGGGCGACCCGAAGGGCGCGCTCGACCCCGATATCGAGGCCATCGACGAGCCCATCGGCCCCCACCCCAGCAAGGAGAAGGGGTACCGCGAGAAGCAGGTCGTGCGCCACGACCAGCTCGGCAAGCCCAGCCTGACCATCGCCCGCGTGCGCGAGCGTTACCGCCTGCACGACCGGCCGGTGGGCGACCAGCACTTTGCTCTATTAGAACTCGAACTCAAGACCGGCCGCACTCACCAGATCCGCGTGCATTGCAGCCATCGAGGCTGGCCGATCGTCGGCGACGACATGTATGGCGGCAGAGCATTCGAACTACCCGGTCAGACCATCGACCGCCAGATGCTCCACGCCGCCCTGCTCGCCCTCGAGCACCCGATCAGCGGCGAGCCGCTCGTGCTGACCGCCCCGCCGCGCGAGGACATGCTCTCACTCATCGCGCACCTGAGAGAACACGCGACGGGGGCGAGCAATCCGGATGGGTGCGTGCCGCTCCTGCGATTGGGCATCGAGGCATAGGTCACGCTGGGCCTGCAGGCGCACACAGCCCTTTCGGGGGCAGACAAGCTCTACCCGCGGAATGTGGCTCCGGCTCGTTGCTCATTCCGTTCGGATTCCCAATGATCCGAGATGCGTATGCCCTATCGCCTTGGTATCGCGCCGGTCATCTGCTTCGCTTGCGTGGGATCCGCACAGGTCTCGGACGCCCAGCGCATGCTCACAGAGAATCTTGGTTCATGGTCGATAGAACTCGGCTCGATCGAGACGCTCCGCCTGAGCGTGACCGAGGAGCGACGGGGTGCGATCGACGCGGTTCTGATCGGCGAGTTGTTCGGCGAGGACCTCGGCGGCATCGAGCCCGACCAAGAACACACCTTCCATTTGATCTATGCCAAGCCGACATGGCACGCGACGGCCAACGCGGTGTTTCGCATCGACACCCCCACCCACGTCGCGATCTGCACGACCGAATCACTGATCGTCGTGGACCGGATTGAGGGGAGATTCATCGAACGCCCCGCCCCACCGGCAGGGTGGACGGGGCGCAGCGTTCGAGCAATCCTCCAAGCAAACGGCGATGCGTTGCCGCCCGAACCGGTGTTCCCGATTGGCACACTTACGATGGTCTCTCCTGACCACCGAACGACCATCACCAACATGTGGCAATTCGTCGGCAATACGCCGCACGTCCTCGACGACGGAACGCCAACCGTGATGATGACGCTCGGTCGCATTGGCCCAGACACGCTGGACTTGCCCGAGCAGATTCGATTCCCGACGACTGCCGAGGGGCGCTGGATCGACGCATGCACCTCTGCGACCTTTGCTCAACCCACCGCCGGGCGGGGCCCCTTCGATCCGGAAGACGAAATCCGGAGTGTTGAGTATGCCGCAAGCAGCGTGGCGATTGACGCTGATGAAGTGACCGAGGCCGATGTCCGTGGAGATGTCGATCGGGCCTTAGAGGATGACGTCGACCGCGTCGCCATGTTCCTGAGTGAGGGCCAACAGGAGCGCCTCGGGAACCAGGCGATCGGCACGCCGTGGCAGGATTGGCCTCCCAACACACCGATGCGTCTCGTGGATACGCTGGCCCCACCAATCACCGCCTGGTCGATGACACAGCAGCCCGTGGTCGTCCCGGACTCCGATCGCACCCTGCTCGTGTTCGTCAACGCCACCGCACCCGGTGCGTTCGCGAAGCGCGCGATCCAGGGGCTCCACGACGCCGTGGCATCCGCCGACGGGACGGTCCGCGTCGTACCGATCGTGATGCCGATCCGAGGCAAGGACGCAACCTACAACGACGTCCGCCGGCACTATCCGCTGCTCGCCCAGCACTACCCGCTGACCATCGTCGAACGCGGAGGCGACTTGGCTGAACGCTTCGGCGTCGCGTCGACGCCCACATTTGTGCGCATCGGCTCAGGTGGGTTTGTCGATCGAGTCTGGATCGGCCACCAGCTCGATGGATACGAAGAGATGGTCAACATGCCATCCGCCAATCCACAAGACGAGATGTCACAGCTGCTGGGCGATGAGATCCACACGTTCACGTACACGACGGACGATGGCTCGCACACAGCGTCGTGGACGTTCGAGGCCACGCCAGGGCGCAGGTACACCATCGCGGCTCAGAGCGTCACAGGTCGCGACATCGACCTCCGACTCTGGCAGGGTGACGTCGTGCTCGCCGAAGACGTGCTCGCCGACAGCAATCCGGTCCTGACCAACACCGACGAGCGCACCGGCCACACCGTCGACCTCGAAGGCGCGCTCACCATCGACCTGATCGTCCCAGCTGGCAAACCGGGCGAGAAGATCGCGGTCAGAGTCTTCGAACGCAGCGGCTGATCGAATTCGATCGTGCTACGGGCAGCCGGTGTCGAAGGCGTTGCTGAAGCCCAGGAAGTCGAACAGCGTGAGCGTGCCGTCGCCGTCGAAGTCGGCCCGGCACGGTACCTCGACGGCAATGAGCGCCTCATTGCTGAACACGCTCCCGAGGGCATTGGTGACCCGCACGCCGTACGTCGCGGTGTCCTCGACCGTGGCGTTGATGGTCAGGACGGGCGTGGTCGCGCCCGAGACGCCGCCGCCGTCGGCGAGCGGCTGGCGATTGCGGAACCACCGGTAGGTCAACGGCTCGGTGCCGGCCGCGACCACGCGCAGCTCGGCCACGCCGCCACCGGGAGGCAGCAGCACGAACGGCCCGGGTTGCGTGGTGATCCGCGGCGGCAACGCCACGCACCGGTTTCGCAGCAGGCTCAGCTCGTCGCTGCCGGCATTCGTGACGGCGAGGTCGTGGTTGCCGTCGCCGTTCAAATCGCCGAGTGCTATGGACGATGGGCTCTCGCCCGCGGCATAGCGCACGTCGGACGCGAGGGTCGCGTCGCCGTTGTTGAGCAGCACGCTGATGTCGTTGGCTCCACCTAGGCTGGCGGTTTTGGCGACAACTAGGTCGTGGTCGCCGTCGCCGTCCAGGTCGCCAATCGCAACCGCGACGGGCAGCCTGCCCACGGGGTAGCGCACACCGGGCGCGAAGGTCGCGTCGCCGTTGTTGAGCAGCACGCTTACGTCGTCGTCGCTGAAGTTGGCGACGACCAGGTCGTGGTCTCCGTCACCGTCCAGGTCACCAAGTGCTACGGCGTTGGGTTGGTCACCCACGTTGAGCAGCGTGCTGGTCAGAAACGTGGCATCGCCACCATTCACCAGCACGGTGACGGTATCGTCGATCAGGTTCACCACGGCGAGATCACTATCGCCATCGCCGTCCAGATCGCCGAGCGCGATGGCTTCGGGCAGCTGGCCCACCGCGTAGGACACCTGGGGTGCGAACGTGGCGTCCCCGTTGTTGAGCAGCACGCCGACGACGCCTCCGCCGATTCCATCGACCGCGGCGGCGAGGTCGGTGTCGCCGTCGCCGTCCAGGTCGCCAAGAACGATGGACGTTGGACGATCTGTGAGGCTGTAGGGCACACCTGGCGCGAAGGTCGCGTCGCCGTTGTTGAGCAGGACGCTGACGTCGTCGCCGGTGCTGTTGGCGACGACCAGGTCGTTGTCGCCGTCGCCGTCCAGGTCGGCGATCGCCACGGCCACGGGCTCGCTGCCCGCGGCGTAGCGCACCTCGAGCGCGAGGGCGCCGGTGCCGTCGTTGAGCAGGACGCTGATGTCGTCGTTTGCGGTGTTTACCACCACGAGGTCGTGATCGCCGTCGCCGTCCAGGTCGCCCATCGCCACCGCAAGCGGGAGCCCGCCGACGCCGTAGGGCACCGGGGGCGTGAAGAGCTGTGTCGGGTCGCAGGGCTGGGCGAGCGCAACCGCGGGAACGATGGTGGACAGCGCGAGGGCCGGTGCCAGTGCGGCGGCCACGAGGCGGAATGCGAGTCGGGTCGTTGACATCTTCGGACTCCTCTCGGCGGCAGCATACCGGAGGCCCGACGCCAACGCAAGGCGATGGCGCGTCCGAGAACGAACGCCAACGCAGGGAACGCCCCGACCGCGCTACGGGCAGCCGGCGTCGAAGGCGTTGCTGAAGCCCAGGAAGTCGAACAGCGTGAGCGTGCCGTCGCCGTCGAAGTCGGCCGCCGAATCGCCCAAGGCAAACAGGTTCTGGAATTTCAAGAAGTCCAAGAGCGTCAGCTCGCCGTCGCCATCAAGGTCGGCGCCACAGTCGGCAGGGCCGCAGGCATTGAGAAGCACGCTGACATCCTGACTGATGTAGTTGGCCGTGACAACGTCGGCCTTACCATCGCCATCAACATCCTCGATGGCCACCACGAGTGGCGAGTCGGCCGTGGCATACCGGACTTCATCCGCGAACGTACCGTCACCGTTGTTCGCCAGCACACTGATGCTGTCGTCGAAACGATTGGCCACCGCGAGATCGGCGTCGCCATCGCCGTCGAGATCGTCGATCGCCACGGACACCGGGAAGAAGCCGACGTCGTACAGCGTGTCGGGCCCGAACGTGCCATCGCCCCTGTTGAGCAGCACGCTGACGTCGTTGCTGTCCTGGTTGGCACCAACAATGTCGGCGTCACCATCGCCGTCAAGATCACCGATTGCCACGGACACCAGCTGCGAGCCCGAGCCGTAGGCGCCGTCAAACGTAAACGATCCGTCGCCCGAGTTGAGCAGCACCGTTGCCCGAAACGTCGCAGCGACCAGATCGCTGTCGCCGTCGCCGTCGAGATCTCCGATCGCGACGAACGCGACGCCGTTGCGCGGGTCATACCGCATCTCGGGTGTGAACGTGCCGTCACCGTTGTTCAGGAGCACGCTGATGTCGGCGCTGAAGATGTTTCCCGTCACAACGTCGTTGTCTCCGTCCCCGTCCAGGTCGCCTATGGCCACCCATTCGGGCGCGTCACCAACCGCGAACATCCCACCTGGCGTGAACGTGCCATCGCCCGTGTTCAACAGCACGCGGACGTCGCCGGTGGCCGAACTGACAGCCACGATGTCCAAGTCACGATCGCCATCCACATCGCCGACCGCCGCCGTGTTCGGGAAGCCATCCACACGATACCGGGCATCGATGGCGAAGGCACCGCCGCCGTCGTTCAACAGCACACTGACCTCGCGTGCGGTCTGGCCAACCACGACCAGATCGGCATCGCCGTCGCCATCGAGATCCCCCGTCGCCACCGATTGTGGCCGCTCGCCGGCGTCGTAGGCCGCCTGGGGCGAGAGGATCGCACCGGGGTCGCAGGTCTGGGCGAGGGCGGTCGCAGGCAGGGCGGTAGCGACCATCACGAAGACGGCAAGGCGGGCGGTGGGCATCTCGGGGCTCCTCTCGGTCACAGCATACCGAGAATTGCCCCTCGACGCAAGGCGATCACGTGTTCGCGAACGCTTGTTGCACTACGGGCAGCCGGCGTCGAAGGCGTTCTGGAAGGCGAGGAAGTCGAAGATGGTGAACTCGTCGTCGTCATCGAAGTCGGCCAGCGGGTCCATGAGATCGAAGAGGTTCTGGAACGCGAGGAAGTCGAAGATCGTCAGCTCGCCGTCGTCGTCGAGGTCGGCATCGCAGGCAAAGGGGCCGCACCGGTTGAGGAGCACGCTGAGGTTGCCGCTGCTCTGGTTTGGTACGGCCAGATCGAGATCGCCGTCACGGTCGAGGTCGCCGATGGCCACGCCAAAGGGGACCCGGCCAACGCTGTACTGTGATTCGAGGCCAAAGCCACCGGCGCCGTCGTTCAGCAGCACGCTCACGCTCTCGTCGCCCTGGTTCGACACCGCCAGATCGGGCGCACCGTCGCCGTTCATGTCGCCGATTGCCACGGCGTTCGGGGCCTCGCCCACGTCGTACAACACATCGTCGGCGAACGTGCCGTCGCCGTTGTTCATGAGCACGCTGATGTCGTTGCTGATGACGAAGTTCGCCACGGCCAGGTCGTTGTCGCCGTCGCCGTCCAGGTCGCCGAGCGCCAGGCCGCCCGAGAAGCCGCCCGAGCCCACGTCCATGAGGGGGCCAAAGGTGCCGTCGCCGTTGTTGAGCAGCACGCCGGTGTTGTCGCTCACTTCGTTCGTCAAGGCAAGATCGGGGTCTCCGTCGCCGTCCAGATCCCCGAGCGCCAGATAGCGCGGTCGATCGAAGACGCCGTATCGCGCAGCGGTGAAGGACGTGCCATCGCCGGCATTGAGCAGCACGCTCACGTCGTCGCTGAAGAAGTTCACCATGGCCAGGTCGTTGTCCCCGTCGCCGTCGAGGTCGCCGAGCACAACGGAACCCGCCCCGATGCCCGTCCTGAACTGCACCCCGGGGGCGAACGCCCCATCGCCGTTATTCAGGAAGATCCATACGCCATCGTCGCCAGCCGCCACGGCCAGGTCGTTGTCGCCGTCGCCGTCCAGGTCGCCGATCGCGATGCTCCGAACGGTGAAGGGCGCGGTGTAGGTCACCTGGGGCGCGAAGAGGTCGGTGGGGTCGCAGTCTTGGGCCATCGAGGGCGGGGCGATCGCGATCATGGGCAGAATGGCCATCGCGGCCACGGCGAGTCGGTGTGTGGGCATCTCGGGACTCCTCTCGCCCACAGGATACCGAAAGCACGGTGCCACCGCAAGACGATCGCGCGTCCGAGAATGAGGGGCGGTGTCGCAGGCGCCCCGTCCGCCCTACGGGCAGCCGGCGTCAAAGGCGTTCTGGAAGGCGAGGAAGTCGAAGATGGTGAACTCGCCGTCGCCGTCGAAGTCGACGCGGGGGTCCATGAGGTCGAAGAGGTTACCGAAGGCGAGGAAGTCGAAGATGGTGAGGGCGCCGTCGCCGTCGAGGTCGACCGGACACGCGCACGGCGACACGTCGAAGACCCGAAAGCCGAAAGAATCGTCAGCAACCACGGTCAGGGTTCCCGCTGAGGCTATGGCTGTAGTTTCTTCGAAGCCCCTGGGCCGACTCGTACCGAGCAAGACTGGTGCACTCGGATCACGCACGTCCACAACATGCACGCCACTGAAGCGAGCGCCCACGCGGGCCGTGCCGTCCTCGATTACCACGCGTGTCGCCTCGCCGGGCAAGTCGAGGCTGGCAAGTTCCACCGGGTCTGCGGGGTTGGTCGTGTCCACGATCACAAGGTTCTCAGAAAACCTGTTGGCGATGTACAGGACGCCTGGCTCGGCCGCGACGTCCTGCGCGCGGCCTGGGGTATCGAAGACCGAAAGGGATGCCGGCGAGCTCGGATCGGAGATATCGATGACCTCTACGCCGGCGTCGTCCATGGCAACGAACGCGAGATTGCCAAGGACCGCAATGTTGATCGCCTCGTCGGCGGTCAGAATGGAGCCAACGATCGACGGTCGGCTTGGGTCGGAGACATCGATGAGCTGCAGGCCCGAGGAGCCGTCCGCGACAGCCGCGAGCGTACCGACGACCTCGAGGTCCTGGGCCTCGCCGGGCGTGTCGAGCAGGCCGATCGGCGAAGGGGCTTCCAGATCCGACGCGTCCACCACGACCACGCCGGACGTGCCGGCGGCCACGATGGCGTTGGTTCCGAACGAGGCCACGGCGCGCAGCTGCCCGGGCAGCGCGACCGAGCCGACCGTGAGGGGCATCTCCGGACGATCGAGGTTGATGGTGTAGAACGTGCCCTCCGTTGACCCGTCTGCGCATGTCTCGCTGACGACGTAGGCGGCCGAGCCCGAAAGCGCCACGCCGTACGCCTCGTCGGGCGTGATGTGCGACCCGACGATGGTGGGGCTGAGGACGTTCGATACGTCCACGAACTGCACGCCCGCACAACGATTGGCCACGCACGCCAGCGTTCCCTCGACATCGAGATCCGTGGTGACGTCCGGCATATCGGCCGCGCCCAGATCAGTGGGACTGGTGGGGTCGGAGATGTCGGCGATGCGCAGCATCGAGACGAAGGCGGAGGACCGTTCGCCGGCGTACAGCCGGTCGCCGATCACCGAGACGCCATAAATGGACTGCGGCGTCTCGAGCTGGCCAACGATCGAAGGCGACGCGGCATCGCTGATGTCTATAACCAAGACACCGCTGTCCTCATCGGCGACGTAGGCATAGTCGCCGTCGATCGCCACGTCCCTCGCGAAATCGGGGGTATCCAACAAGGCGATCAACTGCGGGGCGCTTGGATTACGAACGTCAATGGTGCGGAATCCGGAAATTCCATTTGCGACGTAGGCGATGCCACCGCGGACCTGAACATCACGGGCTTGCCCGGAGAACGAGAGCGACCCAACCACGACCGGATTGCGAGGGTCGGCAATGCTCTGGATCTGCAAGCCTCTTGTATTCGCAGCCACGTAGACAAGATCGCCCACAATGGTGACATTCGAAGAGAACTCGGGAAGGTCAACCAACGACAGTACTTCCGGACTGGTCGGATCTTCAACGTCAATCACGTACATGCCGTCGAAGGGATCCGCGAGGACAACGAGGTCGCCCGACACATCAAGGCTGCTGAGCTGTTCCGTGTTCACGATCGAGAGCAGCCGCGGCGCCGATGGGACCGACGCATCGACGATGTGCAGGCCGCCCTGGCTCATCGCGATGTACGCGATGCCGTCCCGGATCACGACGTCTTGGGCGCTCCCTTCCAGGGAATTGAGCGCGTCGAACTCACAGTCTTGTGCCCAGAGCGTGGCGCTCGCCAAGAGCGCGACGCTCGCGGTGCCCAGTCGCTTCATCACACCCATGCCTGCTCTCCTCAGCCCCGCGGTGCGCAGGGTCTGATCGAGAAGTTACCGGAATACCCACGAAGTGTCAAGGGAGAACGCTGCCCTGGCCTGGCGATCACCAAGGACGAGAGTGGTTCTCGGACCGCGTCCGCCCTCTGAGCGGCATTGGCGGCCGGCCTTGCAACGCATGGAGGGGGCCAATCGTGCCAGAGAGCTTCCATCGCATCCGCACCAGCATCCCGGCCCTGCACGTACGCGGCATCATCGTGTCCATCGCTGCGGCACTCGTGCACACGGTGGTGCTTTTCGTGCGTAAGACGGGGGTTCCTGCGTGCAATCGGGACGATTATGTGCACGAACGGAGCGTTCGTGTGCACTCTGGGACCGCTCGTGTGTGCACGAGAACGATTCTCGTTTTCGGTTACGCGGACCTTGCGGCCGTTCTCGGACGCATTGTGCGCACGTCCTGCGCACGTCGGTGAGCGTTCCTTCGAAATGTGATGCGCTGCGCCGGCGCGGCCGAGCCGCGCGCGAACAACGGCCGGGAACACTCTCCCGATTCTTGCAAATCGGACCAAAGTCGCGTTCCCGGACGCTCGATGACATGGTCGGTCGGGCGGCGCACGGTGCGCCGCCCGCAACACGGATGGGCCGGCGCGCACGACGCGCACCGGCGGACGAACCAACACAAGGATGGAATCATGTCGATCACACCGCAGAAGCTGTTGCAACGCCTCGAGTTCTACGAGCAGCGCGCCCCCGGGTGGGTCACCAACGCGACCACCATCGGCCTGACGACCGAGCAGGCAACGCAGCTGCAGAACCTCGTCACCGGCACGCGCACCGCGTACGACGATGCGCAGGCCGCGCGCAACGCCGCCAAGAGCGCGACCGTCACCCAGGACGCCGCCTTCGACGCCATGGACACGTTCGGTGCCCAGATGATCAAGATCATCCGGGCCTTCGGCCTGGCGACCGGCGATCCGGCCGTCTTCGCGACCGCGCAGATCCCCGAGCCCAAGCAGCCCGAGCCGCGGGCGCCCGTCAACCCCAGCAACGTGACGTTCGACCTGGTCGAGAACGGGGCCCTCGAAGTGCGCTGGGACGGCCTGACCATCCCCGGCACGACCTACCTCGTCGATCGCCAGACGTGGAGCGGCACCGGCCAGCCGACGGGCTTCGCCCGCATCGCCACCGTGAGCGAGCGACGCTTCGTCGACACCAACATCCCGACCGGGACCGCGACGGCGACGTACCGCGTCAGCGCCCTCAAGGGCGGCCAGCAGACCGCCGGCGCGCAGAGCACCGCCCACTTCGTGTTCGTGGGCAACGGGCAGGGCCAGCTCGTGACCGCGCCCGAGAGCGACGCGGCGTGAGCTGAAGCTGGAGTTGGGAGTGATCGGAGTCGGCGGTGCGCCGACGTTCGACGCCCCGGCGGAGCGCCCCGAAGACGGGACGCTGCGCCGGGGCTCGCTCAATAGAGATGTTCTTTGGCGCTCGCGGACTCGCTTCTCGGGCTGCGCCCGGGCGGCCGGGGGCCGCCTCGCCTGCGCATGCGCTTTCGCTCGAAGACTCGCTCGGCGGATGCTGCGGCGCGAAGCACGGTGCGTGTGGACAAGCACGGCGCGCCCCGCGTCGGGCGAAGCCCGCGCTTGGCCCCGCCGGCGAGGCGAACGATCAGACCCTCTTCAGCTTGCCCGCCTCGGGCGTCAGCCCGGCCCGCATCGCGTACCTGGCCATCTGCACCCGGTTGCTCGTGCCCAGCTTCTTGTGGATCGCGTCGCAGTGCCGCTCGATCGTGCGCGGCGAGCGGCCCAGGGACTCGGCGATCTCGCGCGTTGCCATGCCGTGGCCGATGAGGGCGAGCACCTCCAGCTCGCGCGCGGTCAGGGCCTCGAGCTCGCCCAGCTCGGCGAGCATGGGGGCGAGGGTCGTGAAGCGGTCGTCGTGGCCGTGCTCGTGCCGGCGCTCGGGGTGGGTGTGATGGGCGTGCGCGCTCGGCTTGGGCTCGCACTGCGAGTCGGCGCCGGGATCGAAGCGGCCCTCGACCGCGACGACCAGGTACGTTGGGCCCTCGGCGACGCTCGGGTCCTGGCGCGCCAGCGGCCACACGTCGCACTGGACCTGCGCGCCCTCGTGGATGAAGTGCAGCACGGTGGGGTTGCCGCTGGTGCGCGCGCTGCGCACGGCATCGGGACCGACGCGGGCCCACACGCCGCGGCGGCCGGTCGACGTCGCGCGGTGGTGCGTGTGGTGCGGCCCCTCTCCGGCCGAGTGCTGGCTCGCGGTGGCGCCCTCGGCCGCGCCCTTGGGCACGGTGAGCGTGGTGAAGCGGCGGTTGCTGGCGATCGTCATGCCCTCGGCGTCGACCAGCGCCAAGCCGAGCGCCGGCTCGTCGCGGAGCATGCTGATGAGCGTCGTGACGGCCGCCGGACCCAAATCTCCGGGGCCCTCGGCCAGCGGGCTGCCGAGAGCAGCCTGGGCCGCGTGGGCATGGGACGGATCATCGCCGCGATGGATGGGCCTGGCGGCCTGGCGGGCCGGCTTGTGGGCTGGTTGGTGGGCCGGCTGGTGGGTTGGAGGTGCGTGGGGCAACCCCCCGGGGCCGTTCGGTCCCGTGCGTGCCCTTTCGGTCCCACCTGCCCCTGCGGGTCCCCTCGAGCCCGGGGACCCACTCGAACCTGGGGTCGGTGTGGGGGTATCGGACGGACGGTCGGCCATGGGAGGCCTCCAGCGCCGGTCGTGGACCCGGGTATGCAGAGTCTACCACGGCCAGGAATCCCCTGCAAGGGAATTTTGCCCAGCTTGGCATCGAATGGGTGGAAGCTCGCAGCGAACGGATTGCGAGCAGGATGCCGCTAGTCGGCGAACCGCTCGGCCAGAACCGAGAGCAGATCTGCAAAAACCGCCTCGGGCGCCTGGGTCGCGTCGATCCGTGCGTATCGGTCCTTGCCAGCCCCGCCGTGGGCGGCCATGGCGCCCTCGACCTGGGCCAGGTAGCCCGCCCGCACGCGGGCGTGGAAGGCGGCGCCCTTGGCCTCCATCCGATCCAGCAGCAGCCCCAGGCGGGCGGCGGCGGTCGCCTCATCGACGTCGAAGACCAGGTTTAGGTCGGGCTCGGCGTGCGGCTCGGCCCCGTGCGTGACGACGCGAGCGACGGCCAGGATGTCGTCGATGCTCAGCCCGCCCGCGGCCCCCTGGTAGGCCAGCGTGCTGGCGACGAAGCGGTCGGCCAGCACGACCTTGCCCTTGGCCAGCGCCGGCGCGATGCGCTCGGCAACCAGCTGGGCCCGGCTGGCCATGTACAGCAGCATCTCGCACCGCACGTCCATCGCGGCCTGGCGGTGGTCGAGCAGCACATCGCGGATGGCCTCTCCGGCCGCCGTACCGCCGGGCTCGCGCACGGTGACGACAGGGATGGCCGCGTCCTTGAGCATCGCCTCGAGCATGCGCAGCTGCGTGCTCTTGCCCGAGCCGTCGGGGCCCTCGAAGACGAGGAAGGTGCCCTTGAGCGCGGGCAGCCAGGATGGGGCGCTGGGCCGGGGGTCCGCCATGGGGGCCAGTGTAGACGGCGGGGCCTACGGCGTGCCGCGGCGTTGCCAGTGTAGTTTCATCATGATCTCCCGCGCTTCGAGTTGTTCTTCCTCGGTCGGCATGTCGATCCGACCCAGCAGCTCTCTCAACTCGTTGTCGAAGCGTTCGAGCGGCGTGTCATCTTGTTGTGCGGGATAGAAAGACCACCACGATTCACCAAGCACCGCGGCAGCCGAGTCATCGAAATGTGGCACAAACCAGGTGTCTCCAAAGAAGTTCTTGGCTCGACGCACGAGGAATGTTTCCGCATCAATCCATAAAGTGTCTGTACCGCCGTAAAGATTCTGGCCGCGCAGCTGAAGTGTCCTGTGGCCGAGCAATGTGGCCTCACCAACGTATTCTGAGACTTCTGACAGAGTGAGTGGCGAGCTGCTCTGTTCGGCTGGGAAGAGGGCGCCGATGACATCGTGGTGAACGCTTGCCAGCGCACGACCGATCTGCCCGCGACGCTCGATGCCCCGATCCTCAGTCACGGTCCACCATCTCTGGACCACACCATCGTGGCTGCGCCAGGCCACTGTTCGCATCCAGTCTGAGTGCGCCAAGGGGTGCCTATCGCGTTGTTCATAGCGAAACAGCCCCGGCTCCTTCATCCCCGTTACGAAGAGCTCGTAGGGGTGCGGGCCGACACCCGGCAGGTTGACATGGATCCCATAGTCCATGTACTGCTCGCATCGCTCGTACGCCAGCAGCGAACGAGCAACGATCACAGCTACAAGGTGCTCACTTGGGAGCCCCGCATCCAGCCGATCGCTCGAGAGGACGCCGAACCAGACTGCTTGCTCGATTTCGGATTCATTCTCGGCATTCGCCAACATCTTCGTCGCTTGGTGATGCAAAAACCAACGCTCCCAAGGCCAAAGCCTGCCGTCGACCCATGTCGGATTGGTGTGCGTTCCTCTGGGACCTTGTAGCGTCGCACGGCTGCGAAACCCGATCTCATCGCGGAGAGTGTTGACTACTCCACCGCTCGATCCGGGTCGATTGAAGGCATCGGTCCTAGGCAAGAGTGCGATCAGCAACAGATCGGGCGCTGCGGCCCACCACCCACGGTCGCGGACCGCCGGACCAGAGCGGCTCGCGTACGACGCAGCGAATACCAGCAATGCGAGCGCAGCAATCCCCCACCGCCGCCGAGTGCGCAGCAGCTGTCGCTCCTTCGCAACCGTTTGGCCGCACTCGGGGCACGTCCACCCGCCACCCTCGGACGCGGGCACGCCTTCCATGCCGTACCAGCACTTCGGGCACCGCCGCCGGCCGCGCGAGCGATCCCACATCATCGACCACACCAACAGCGAGAGCCCTACAGCGAGCAATGACCACGCAAGGACGACGAAGATCCAGTCCATGCCAGCCAATATACCACATCGCTCGCCTTCTCAGGCACCAATTGGTGTAACCAGCGATAGGGCTGCACCTGCGGCTCACGCGCCCAGCGGCGGCGGGCCCATCGGCTCGATCTCACCCTCGCTGGCCAGGTCACCTTCCTGCGGCGGCATCGGGTTCAGCAGTACATACAGCGCACCGAACGCGCAGGCGTACAACGGCAGGGCGTAGAAGATGAACGGCAGAAAGAGCAGCAGCACGCAGACGAATCCGATCAGGCCCATGATCAGGCCGACGAGGAACACCTTGAACGATCGGCCCGACGTGAGGTACCAGCTGATCTTGATTGAGTCGATCGGTCCGGGACTCGCACCGCGCGGATCGATGCACACGAGGTACGAGAACCACAGTCGAACTGCGAGATAGACCAGCAGCACGAGTAAGCCGATGCCGAGTACGACGCCGACGGCGATGGCGGCGGGCGTCGACACTGCCGCGAGCACACCGACGACGAGCGCACCGCCGGCAATGCCCGCGATCATGAACACCCACATGCCCATTGTCAGCAGGAAGCCGATGGCGACGATGGGCCAGTAGCGCTTGAAGCCCATGAAGATGTCCTCGAACGCGCCCTCGCCATCGCGATACCGTCGCACGGCGAGCATGCCCAAACCGACGCTGAGTGGCGTCTGAACAAGGAACTGCGCAGCAGTGGAAACGGGATTGAATAGGGCGTCAGGCCCAACAAGGATCGTGTCGATGATGCCGGCGATCATCGCCGCAGCGGCGGTGAGCAGCACGACGACAATCGCCGCCCCGAGCATGAGCCCGTAGTTGGCCATCAGCAGCTTGTGGCCCTCACCGATGGCTTCGCCGACGGTGAAGTCGCTCGCGGGCGGATACGGGTCTTCGTACATGCTGACCCCCGAATCTCGAATCGCGCTGGTGCTGCCGCTAGACGACCTGCAGCACTTCCTTGACGGCCGACACAAGATCATCAGCCGTTAGGTTGCATTGCCTGAGCAACTCGTCTGCGGTGCGCGCACTGCTCGGGATGTGGGTGACGTGCATCTGCTTGAGGGTGAAACCGTCGCCGCTGTGGGAGATGGCCTCTGCGATGGCGCTCCCGAGGGCGCCGCCGTAGTTATCCTCCATCGAAATCACGAACCCGCCGTTGGCCCCGATGATGTCCAGCAGCTTGTCCTCGTCGAAGGGAAGGCTGTACATGTCGACGAGCGTCGCCTGGATGGCGGCCTTGTCGAGCAGCTCGACGGCCTTGTTGGCCTCGTGAACCATGTAGCCCGAGGCACAGATGACGATGTCGCGGCCCTCATTGAGGACCTCGAACCCGCCGAGATTGAACACGTCGTCGGCGCTGTACAGGAACTCGACGTCGGGGCGGTGCGTGCGCATGTAGCACGTGCCCTCGTACTCGGCCATGACCTGCGTCAGCGCGTAGGCGCTGTACGCGTCGCTGGGCTGCAACACGTAGCAGCCTGGGTTGCCGCGGTGGTCCTTCATGGTGGTGAAGCTGCGGAACCAGCTCACGTCGGGAAGGCCCATCTGGCTGGGGCCGTCGGCTGCGAGCGTGACGCCGCTATGGCTGCCGACGATCTTGAGGCCGGCGCCGCTGTTGATGGCCATCTCGATCTGGTCGTACGCGCGGGTCAGGAACTTCGCGAAGCTGCTCGCGAAGGGGATCTTGCCCGCGGCGCTCAGGCCGACCGCCATCGAGATCATGTGCTGCTCGGCGATCTTGCACTCGAAGAACCGGGAGGACAAGGCCGAGTCCTTCGCGAACGTCTCGGCAAACGTCGAGTTACTGACGTCGGCATCGAGCACGACGACCTCCGGCATGGGCTTGCCCATCGCGCGGAGCGCAAGGCCGTATGCACGACGCGTGGCGAGGCTGGCGGTCTGACGCAGGCTCTCCATGTCAAGCTGCTTCATGGCCTGATCCATCGAGGGCACCTCACCCTCGCCCTGCGGGGCGGCGGCGGGCTCCGGCGGAGGCTGGATGGCGAAGCTGTCGGCGCTGCTCAACGCACTGGTCAGCTCGCCGCGCCGCTCGTCGAGCTCGGCTTTAGCGCGCTCGAGCGCCTGGCTCTTGGCGGGCTTGCCGTGCCAGCCGTTGCCCTGCATCGACGGGGCGCCCCAGCCCTTGATCGTCTTGGCGATGATCGCCACGGGCTTGGTATCAGAGTTCAGGTCGTTGTCGTCGGCCACGCCATGCGCCCGCTCGAAGGCGTTGCGGATGTCGCCGGGCTCGTGCCCATCGATCGTGATGGCTTCGAGGCCGAACGCCTCGAGCTTCTTCGCGAGGCGATCGGGCCCCTGCTGCTCGCTGACGCGGCCGGCCTGGCCGTAGCCGTTGCAGTTGAAGATCGGGACGACCTTGCGCAGCTTGCGCTCCGCCAGATAGTCGAGTGCCTCGGCGACCTGGCCCTCGCGGCTTTCACCGTCGCCGATGATGCAATAGATCACGCGATCGCGGCCGTCGAGCCGGTCTGCCTCGGCCAGACCGCAGGCGACGCTCAGGCCCTGGCCCAGCGAGCCAGTGGCGGCGTCGAAGAACGGGAAGCCTTCCATCGGGTTCGGGTGGCCGTCGAGCTCGCTTCCCTGCTGGCGGAGCGACATGGCGTCGTCCAGCGTCAGCGGGCGGCGGCTCTCAGGGTCGCGGCCCACCACCATGCCCAGCTTGCACGCCGCGGCGTACACCACGGGCACGGCGTGGCCGGCCGAGAGCACGAGGCGATCGCTCGTGGGATAGTCGGGGTATTCGGGGCTCCACCGCATGGTGTGGAAGAGCAGCACCGTGGTGATGTGCGAGAGGCTCATCGCCGTGGTCGGGTGCCCGCTGCCGGCGGCCTCGGTCATCTCGAGGGACATCTTGCAGAGGTCGATCGCCTGGGCGTGGACGGCGGCTTCGAAGGACATGGGGCTTCCTTTCTGTCGCGGCTTGGTCCCCAAGGTCGGCGGCGGTCGCCGCGACCGTGGGACGAGCCGGTTCAGACGGATGGGCCGCCATCGCCGCTGCGTCTCCCTGAGGAGCGCCGGACCGCCCTGGGGGCGGGTGCCGAGGGTCTCTTGTCGTGCTGCGATGCCCACCAGCCCCGCACTAGGGCCGCCGGTGCTCGCCGCACGGCAGAGTATCTACCGGTGGATGGAGAATGGCAACCCCGAGACGCCGCGAAGTGGGCGTTAGAACAGCCCGTTGCCGAAGTCGGGCCCATCCAGCACGGGCTGGTCGGAGTCTGGCGGATCTCCGGCACCGGGAGCGGCGCCATCTGGATTGATGAGCTCGGCAAACGACTCGATGGCCGCTCGCCGGGAAGCCCTGATGGTGTCCCCATCGGTATACCAGCGGATGTGGTCGGCCATGAGTTCGGCCGCCGGCCGATTGCCCAGGATGCCAACGTCCAACGTCAGGTCGGTCATCGTCGGCGTGAGGCGAACCAGAGTCAGCATGGCCAGGTCGCCGCGCTCGCTACGGATCTGGTACACACGCCGGCGCACGATGCCGTCGCTTCGCAACTCGCTGGTCAACTCGACGTTCAGATCCAGCCCGATCAGAGCCCGCTCGGCGGCCAGGGTGACCCGCTCGAAACCGGCGTCTTCGACGAACTCGAGCCTGGAGCCAGTCCACACGGCATACCCGAAGTTCGCCACCGACGCGATGGGCGCAATCCCGAGCGCAGCACAGCCGACACACGCAAAAAGAGTGGTGCACAGAAGCATGCCCCACCCCAGGCTGTGTGAACGTCGGTACATCGAGATGACCCTATGCGCAGGCGGCGCAGGTGCCGTACAGCACGATCTCGTGCCGGGAAACCTGGAAGCCATCCGGGGCCAGACCGGCTGGATTGCTCACGCAGCCCTGCACCTCGTAGACCCTGCCGCAGGCGTCGCACTTGAAGAAGTGGTGGTGGCTGTTGGAACGATCGGCCGGCTCGTAGCGGGCGGGCTCTCCGGGAAGCTCGACGGCTGAGAGCTCCTGATCGTCGAGCATCAGCTTGATGGTGCGGTAGATGGTCGCCAGCCCGATGCCGGGAACCTCCTGCTGGGCACGATCGAGGACTTCCTGCGGACCCAACGGGCCGTCTGCATCATCGAACACCGAGCGGATCGCCCGGCGCTGGCGGGTGTCTCTGGTCATCGGGCGATTTTACGCTGCTCCGGGCGGCGGGGCTTTCGGCGGCTCGGCGAACCGGTACATGACGTGGAAGCAGGCATTGAGCAGCAGCACGGCAAGCACCGAGCCGCCCAGCGTGGCCCAGGTCAGGCCGACATTGGTTAGAGCCCAGAAGTACTGGGCCAGGCAGAGCAGAGAAACTGTCACCAGCGTCACGCCGCGCGGGATGAGCCTCATCATGAGGACGCCCAGGGGTGCCCCGAGCAGCACGATCGGTGCAGCGGCCACCCACTTGCTCAGCACCGGCACATCGATCTGGCCCAGCGTCGACGCGTTGAGGGCCCCCACCAACGACGTGAAGGCCATGACCACGACGCTGGTTGCAACGGCCGTTCGGAGGTCGGCGCGATAAAGCAGCACCAGGATGGTGTAGAGCACCATGTCGATGCCTACCCCGGTGGCCGCGGTTGCGAGCCCACCGATGAGGCCCGCCGCGATTCCCGCACACGCATCGAAGCCCGCCGATCGCGCGATACGGGGATGTGGCGTCAGGATCTGCCTGAGCTTCACGAGCGTCATGATGCCAAATCCTGCCCAGATCACCGCGAACGCCAGCTTCACTACGGCGTCGGGCAACAGGGGCACCAGCGTTCTGGAGGCGATGGGCACGACCACGACCGCAACCGCCATCGACCACAGCAATGGCCGCACGGCCAGCGGCAACCTCCCGCAGAGGATCAGGATCGTCGCGGAAGTCATGCCCACGCTCTGGATCAGGAAGCTGAAGTTGCGGCCAAGGCCTACGGGCTCGTCGAAGAACAGCACGAGGATGGGAAAGCCCACCGTGCCCCCGCCCATGGGCGTACTGCCGGCAACGTAGCTGCCGAGTGCCATGGCTACGCCGATGGGCCACTCGCGCGCGAGAGTCGGCCCCAACCCGAGGTGGACGACGGCGACGACCCACGCCATGAGGAACCACACCGCCCATACGACGAAGGGGGCGTACTGCGCGGCGCGATTGCGCAACGCCTGCGATGATGTGCTCAACCGCCGGCCCCCCCTCTTTCCAAGGGCCGTCGGGGCCCAGAAACCCCCGGTTTTAGAGGCCGCATGGTACGCGTGGATGCCCGACCACGCAGCCAAAGCCGACAGTCGGCGCGGCCGGTCATAGACTCCCTCGATGTCCGAGACGACCCGCGAACGACTCTACCTCGACAATGCGGCCACCAGCTTCCCGAAGGCTCCGGGCGTGTATGAGGCGATGGCCCGCTACGGCAGCGAGATCGGCTCCTCTCCCGGGCGTGGTGGATACCGGGAGGCAAGGCAGGGCGCCGGCGTGTTGGGCGAGTGCCGCCGACTGATCGCCCGTCTCATCAACGCGGAGGACCCCGACCGGGTGATCTTCGCGCTCAACACCAGCGATGCGCTCAATATGGCGATCAAGGGCCTGGTGTTCAATAGGCTCCGCATCGACCCGGACGCGCGCATCCACGTCGTCACGACCGCGATGGACCACAACTCGGTGCTCCGGCCGCTCAATGCGCTTCGAGCGATGCTGCCGGGGCTGTTCCGTTGGACACGCGTCGCCGTGAACGAGCAGGGCATCGTCGATCCGGACGACGTTGCGCGGGCGATCACCAGCGAGACCGCGCTGGTCGCCGTCGTGCACGCGAGCAATGCGACGGGCGCCATCCAGCCCGTCGGTGAGATCGGAACGCATTGCCGAGCGCAAGACGTGCCCTTCCTCGTCGACGCCGCGCAGAGCGTGGGACATCTCTCCGTTGACGTGCAGCGCGACCGGATCGACCTGCTTGCCTTCCCGGGGCACAAAGGCCTGCTCGGGCCGCTGGGCACAGGCGGGCTGTTTGTCGCTCCGGGCATGGAGGAACGGCTCGACACCATGCGCGAGGGTGGCACCGGCTCGCGCAGCGAAGACGACACCCAGCCGACGGAATTGCCCGATCGCTACGAACCCGGCTCGCACAACACCGTGGGTATCGCGGGACTCATTCCCGGCGTGCGGTACGTGCTTGACCGCGGGATCGACGCGTTGCGGGCGCACGAGGTCGCGCTCATCGAGCGGTTTATGGCTGGACTTGATGAGATTCCCGGCGTGCGACTCGTCGGGCCTCGGAGTGCCGGGCATCGTGTTGCAGTGTTCGGGCTCGTGTTCGACGGCGTGGATCCCAACGAGGCCGCAGATGTGCTGGAGCGCGAGCACGAGCTTCTCGTGCGGGCGGGACTGCACTGCGCACCGGGCGCACACGAATCGATGGACACGACCGCTCTGGGCGGCACCGTGCGTGTGAGCTTTGGCCCGTTTACAACGGCGGCCGACGTCGAGCGCGCGCTAGCGGGCATCGCGCAGGTCGTACCGGTAGTTGCTTCGAGCTAGTTTAGTTTCGCGGGGCCGGCCGGCGGCGGAGCAGCCAGACCGAAGCGAGCCAGTGGAGGCTCCAGCCGAAGCGGTGCAGCTTGAGCTGCACATCCAAACGCCGCAGCGACGCGTCTTCGGGCTCGATCGAGAGGCCCTGCTTGATCCAGTAGCGGGCGCGAGACCACTGCCCCTCGCGGAGCAGGGCGAGCGCGATGTTGTGCATGGCCGGCACGAACCGGGGGTCGAGCCGGACGGCCTCACGCGTGGCATCGATACCCGACGACCGATCGCCCGCGTGGAAGTGCGCGAGGCCGAGCCAGTGCCAGAGACGGGCATCGTGCGGACGCATGCGCACCGCCCGGCTCAGCACGCGGATGGCCTGCGCCTGCGCACCGGCGTCGATCAAGAGCTCGCCGAGCTCGGCAAGGGCCGCACCGTCGGCCGAACGCTCGTCGTCTTCCTGTCCCTCGGCGGCGCGGCGGAGGCGCTCGACCTCGGCCTCGAGCAATTCGACGGTGCGCTGGCGGTCTTCGTTCTTGGGCGAGGCAAGCAAGAGGCGCGCGAGCCGGCGCGTGACTCGGCCGTTGTCGGGCTCGAGCCGGCGGGCGACGTCGAGGTGCACGACGGCCTTGGTCGGCTCGCCGCGCTTCTCGTGCAGGAAGCCGAGCTCGGCGTGCGCTTCGGCGTGGTCAGGCTCGAGCTCGAGCACGCGGCCGAACTTCTCGCGGGCCTCGTCGAGGCGACGCATTTCAACAAGCAACCGACCCAGGCTCATGAGCACGCCGACGTCGCCGGGGTCCTCGCGCAGCTCGATGAGGAAGAGCTGGCGGGCGCGTTCGTGGCGGCCGGTCTGCCAGTAGGCCTCTGCCAGCTTGGCCTGCACGCCAGGAAGGTCTGCGTCGAGGCGGGCCGCCTCACGCAGGCACCACACGGCGCGGTCGTGCAGCCCGCGGGCCAGGAGACTGGCGGCGATGGCAGAATATGCCTCGGCACAGTCGGGCTTGCGCTGCTGGAGCATGTAGAACGCGAGCTCGGCTTCGTCGTGCTCGCCAAGCTCAGCATGCGCCTCGATGCGGGCGATGGCGGGGTACGTCTCGCCGGGCTCGGCGGTCTCGGCCTTATCGAACCAGCCGAGCGCCTGGCGGACCTTGCCAGCGCGAACGAGGTTCACACCGGCGGCCATGGCGGCGTTGAAGTCACCCGAGCGGAGCTGGTAGCTCTCGCCAAAGGCTGACGCGGCTTCTTCGTATCGGCCGTCAGCTTCGAGCGCGACGCCGAGGTTGAAGAGCCAGTCGGGCTGGTAGGGATTAAGGGCGATGGCCTCGCGGAGCGCGGCTGCGGCTTCGGCCCAACGGCCGGCTTCGTATAGATCGTGGGCCCGCTCGACATGGGCCTCGGCGTCGATCCAATCGCTCATGGTCGCCCTGGGTTCCTTCACGGGCGACGGCCATCCCGCCCGCGACACCATTGTATCGTCGGCCGCCCCGTCTTCTCTCCGCAAAGCGAAGCGAAAGAGGCCCGCGGGCTTCGTTCTCGGGCCCGAGCCCCTCCAACTTGCGCAAACGACAGGGTTTGCGGTCGTTGGCGACTAGCGGCGGGCCACGAATTCGGGCGGCTGGACCTCAAACACCAAGAACATCCGCTCGCGGTACTGCCGCTGACGGAGAACCGACGGATCCTCCCGCAGCACCTCGGCACCGTCCAGCATGGCATCTGTGGCGTCGAGCTTCACCGCGTCTCGACCGATGCGGGCGATGTCGAACGGGATGCCACGCGGGCCCTCACCCTGACCCCACCAGTCGCCGTTGACATCGACAGCCAGTACCGCCACATGGCCGGTGGTGAGCTCGAGGTACGCATCAGAGACTTCGCCGACGACCTCGTCTGTCTGGCCCCAGATAACGCGTTCGTCGATCAGGTTTGTCAGCAGCACCATGGGGCCAGGGCTGCGCTGGCTGTCGGAGCGCATGCCGCGATCGGTCCACAAGGGCTCGAGGTCGTCGGTGCGGTAGCCAACACGGACGCCATCGAAAGTCGCGGCCTTGGCGAACATCTGGCCGTCGTTGCCCAAGAAGGCTTCGACCTCGATGCGCTGGCCGCGCACGGGCGGCGTGTCTCCGCCAGTGCAGTACCACGCTGGGCCGAGAACGACCCACTTACCCTCGCTCCACACTCGCTCGCCGTTTCGCCGCATGTCGGCGGACTCACCGATCTCGATGTGCAGCCAGTGACGGTCTTCGTTCAGATCAATGCGCTCGATTTTGGTGATGGTGCCGGAAATAGTCTGGATCTCGGCACCCCTGTCGGCGGCGGGTAGTTCCTGACGGAGCACTTGCTGAGATTCGGCGAGCATAATGAGCTCGCGTTCCCACCCATCGTTCAGGCGACGCCACCCCTGGGGCAGCACATCGTCCTTAGCCTCGAGCATGTCGTCGCTGGCGTTGAGGGTGAGGCTCGCGTTCTCCCTGTCGACAAAGAACGCCTCGAACGGGATCGACACATGGGTGCCGCCGAAGCCCAGGAAGCCGCCCTCGCGGATGACCAAGGCCTCGATCCGGCCGGTGCCGCGATCGATGATCAGGTCATCGATGGTGCCGAGTTCCTCGCCGCTGCGGTTGGTGAGCGGCTTGCCCAGGATCGCATCGGCGGATTGAAAGTGGTACGAGCGGTCCAGCTGGTGCTCCCGGCCTTGCTCATGGCCGCGGGTTGCGCGATCTTGAGCGATGGCGGCAGCCAGCGATGCTGTTGACAGGGCTAGGCCGGTGGCAGCGGCGACTGTCAGAACTGCTTTGCGCTTCTTGCCGGCGTTGGTGTTTTGGAAGCTCATGGTTCGGCACTCCTTCGTCGAGGTCGTGCACTTCGCTCGTGGCGAGCCCCACACGGGGCTTGACGCAGCGGGCGACGTTTCACCATGTAGCTTCCACCGCGCCACTGAACCAGCCGTGACGACGCAGTGAATCAGGCCTCATTCTGCGGGTGGCTCGAACGCCACCTGCAGGAGGATCAATACAGCGGGGAGAATAAGGGAATGACCCCACCGGGATTCGAACCCGGGTCGCCGCCGTGAAAGGGCGGTGTCCTAAACCACTAGACGATGGGGCCGCCGTGGACGAGGCTGAGGATAGGTCAAAAGTGCCCGCCGGCCAAGCGATTGGGGTGATGACCCCCAACAATCACCGATGGCCAGCACGCCCCAACAGACGGCCACCAGCACGGTGGAAGCCAACTTCGACAGCCTTGTAGGCCCGACGCACAACTACGCGGGGCTGGCCCACGGCAATCTGCTGAGCGCCGAGCACGCTGGGCACGTGGCCCACCCGAGGCGAGCCGCGCTCCAGGGCCTTCAGAAGATGCGCACGCTCCGATCGCTCGGGCTCACGCAGGGCGTGCTTCCGCCACAGGTCAGGCCCGATGTGGCGTTCCTGCGCGCCGTCGGCGTGCTTGGCAGTGAGGATGCCGAAGTCATCACGCGGGCTGCGCACGAGGCGCCGCGATTGCTGGCCTCGGCGTGCAGTTCGAGCAGCATGTGGGCTGCGAACGCCGCCACGGTCTCGCCGGCCGCGGATACCACCGATGGCCGCTTGCACATGACGACGGCGAACCTCGTCACCAACGCGCACCGGGCCATCGAGGCGCCGCAGACGACCCGCACGTTGCGCACGATCTTTGATGATGAGAGCCGATTCGTCGTACATGAAGCGCTGCCGCACACGCCCGACTTCGCCGACGAGGGCGCCGCGAACCACACGCGTCTTGCGCCCACGCACGGCGATGCGGGTGTCGAGTTGTTCGTCTATGGCAGGTGGCGGGAGAACGAGCGCGTCGACGGCCTGCCGCAGCGATTCCCCGCCCGGCAGACGCTCGAGTCCTGCCAGGCAGTCGCGAGGCTACACGGCCTCAACGCCGACCGTGTCGTGTTCGCGCGGCAGCACCCCGAGGCGATCGACGCGGGCGTGTTCCACAACGACGTGATCGCCGTGGGTAATGGGCCCGTGCTGCTCGCCCATGAGCTCGCGTTTGCCGACAAGCAGGCGACGTACGACGACGTAAGGCGGGCGTGCGCCGGACTGAGTTTCGAGCCGGTGTTCATCGAGGTCGGGGCCGACGAGGTACCGATCGAGGTGGCCGTGAAGCGGTACCTGTTCAACAGCCAGCTCGTGACGCTGCCCGACGGATCGATGGCGATCATCGCCCCGACCGATTGCGAAGACGAGCCCCGCGTAGTCGCGGCAATCGACCGGATCGTCGCCGACGGCTCGAACCCCATCGGGGCGGTCCATTACGTCGACGTGCGTGAGAGCATGCAGAACGGCGGCGGGCCCGCATGCCTTCGGCTGCGGGTTGTGCTGGGCCCGGCCGACCTGGCCGCGATGCGCCAGGGCGTGCTGCTGAGCGATGAGCTCGGCCAGAAGCTCGAGGGCTGGATCGAACGGCACTATCGCGAGACGCTGACGCCGGCCGACCTGGCCGATCCCGAACTCCTAGAAGAGTGCCGATCGGCCCTCGACGAGCTCACGGGGATCCTCGGCCTGGGCTCGATCTACCCCTTCCAAAAGGCCGCAGTCACGGTCTGGTAAGGGATGGGTTCGGCCGACTCACGGCCAGGCAACTTTTTTTTGGATTGTCGCGTGAGCGACGCGGTGGTTTCTCGCTCCCGGGCGGGAGGAACATGTTGTCGCGCGGCTCGGCCGACCGCGTGGCGGCTGCGTCAGTGATCCGAGGGAGAGCGGGGCGGCCGGCCGGTGTAACCCATCGGTCGGTCGTCCCCGTGCACTAGTACTCGACGATGAAGTAGAACCGGTCGCTGGCAAACTGCTGGAATCCACCGGTAGCAAGGTCGCCATCGTCGAAGATCGCGTCAACCTGGGCCATGTAGGCGGCGTCCTTCCGCTCGCTGGCATCGTTGAAGTGCACGCCGATCCCGAGCGTGAGGTCGTAGTCGGGCCGGGTCTCGGTGTCCCACACGCCGTCGATGGGTGTGCCGTTCTCGTACGACGCGGGATCGATGAAGTCCTCGAAGCCGTCGGGAATGGTGCCCGAGCCCCCGTCGCCGATCCAAAATCCCGTCTGCGAGCGGTGGATGACCGCGGCGTCGGTGAAGAGCTGGATCTCGCGTACGAATGCGGTCTGCCGAGTGTTGCCCATGGCATTGGCTGCCTGCGGCATGACGATGGCCGCGAGGATGCCGAGGATGACCACCACGATGAGGATCTCGACGAGCGTGAAGGCATGTCTGGTCCGGATTGTCGGGGCCGCGGTGCGAGCGGGCGTGGGTGGCATGGTGGCTCCTCCGCAATGAGCATCGATTGGAGACGCACCGGATGCCACGCAAACAACGCCCAGCCGGGCCGCCTGACGGGGTGGCGCGGTCTGGGCGTTCGCGAGCGGGTTCTCGGTCGGTGATGCCGGCCGGCTAGTCGCAGCCGATGTCGAACTCGTTCTGGAAAGCGAGGAAGTCGAAGATGGTCAGGTCGCCATCGCCGTCGAAGTCAGCCAGCAGATCGCCGTCGTCGAAGAGGTTCTGGAACCTCAAGAAGTCGAAGATGGTCAGGCTGCCATCCATGTCCAGGTCGACACGGCAGCTGGGTGCTCCTTCGAGCACGAGGTTCATCATGTTTTCCCAGACGGCCTCGGCCTCGCCGCTTCCATCCCACACGTCCAAGAGGAAGGTCGCGATGGTGCGTCCCTCGTTGGCCAAGATCTTCACGGGCCCGGACGCATCGCTCACGGTGGCGAGTTCCTCGGTCTCGGGCAAGACGTCGAACGCCACGCCATCGCTGCCCCACGCTGCGATCCAATCGAACCAGGGCATCGTGACACCGTCGAAGACCTGATCGGCCGCCGCAGTTCCGGTGGTGTCGACGAAATTCGTTCCGAGCGAGATGCTGACACCGCCTGTAGCACCGAAGGCCTCGAACAGTCCGGGCGTCTCGCTGTAGATGGAGAACCATGTCGAAAGGATGACCAGGCCACCATCGTTCACATAGTCGACCAGGACGTCGGTACCGGACGCGGGCCTCGTGCTGGGGTAGTCCATGACTACGAGTTCCCAGTCCTGGCTGTCGAGCAGGGCACCGAAGTCGCCGGCTCGTGCGCGAACGACATCACCCGGCCGCACGAATTCGGCGGCGTTGAGCGCGTAGCTATTGCGGCTGTTCTCGTCATAGACGAGGATCTGGGCCTGTGCCGACGTGATTGCGGCCAGCGACGCCGTTCCAGCAAGCATCAATGCGAGCTTCATGACAATCTCCTCTCAAATGGTGTGCCCCGCAACACCGGTAGCGTACTCGGACGACGCCAGATCTCGCACCCGATCTTGGAGGCGAGGCCGAAGAAACTGGCCCGCGAAATCGGGTTTGCCGGATACGCGTTCGTCGTTATACTGCTGGGGTGACCCCTAAGACTAAATGCTGCTGCCGTGCATTCACGCTGATCGAGTTGCTGGTCGTGATCGCGATCATCGCCGTCCTGATTGGCATCCTGATCCCGAGTCTGGCAGGAGCCCGCGACCTCGCCCACACGACGATCTGCGCGCAGAATCTGCGGCAGATGGGCGTGGCGATGACGGTCTACTCCAACGACTACAAGGAGCAGTTGTGGCCGGCCGAGGATTGGGCATTCGGTCGCGACAACCGTGGAGCGATCGATCGGTCGGATCCAGGCGTGATCTTCGACTACGTGGAGGACGCCCACGAGATCTGCGGCTGCCCGAAGAACAAGCGTCGTTCGGGCGACGGGCGCAGCAGCGGCACGCTCTACGGCTCGTTTACTGACCTCAACTTCGACTACACCATGTTCGATGAGGTGCAGGGGTATCGCCTTGGCCAGGAGGTGCAGGTCGCGCGGCTGACCGACGTGCGGACGAGCAAGCCGATCCGCATGACGTCGGATTCAGGCGAGAGCCGACTCACGGCGATGCGGGCGGTGCCGGTCTACATCGAGGAGAGCGTGTGGTTCTACAACCAGCAGTTCACCGAGGGCTACTGGGGCAACCTCGACCAGATCACCGATCGCCACGACAAGGGCGGCCATGTGCTGTATGCCGACGGTGTGGTCGAGATCACCAAGTTCGAGAAGGGGCCTCGCGGCGAGCGCGTCGAGGAGCGAGACGACTTTACCGCCAACTGCATCTACGCACGCGTGAACAACGGCAAGGCCGACTGGTGGAAGATCACCGATCGCGGCCAGGAGTACGGCTGGATCAACTCTCCCGATAGCTGAATCAGCGCGGTACCATGCCGCATGCGACATTACCCTGCACCTATGCGTGTGCGACTGGCGGCAGGGCTCGCCGTTGCGGTTGCTGCCAGTCCGCTCGCCCACGCCCAGCTTCGATTCGTGGACGCCACGTCTCGCGTGGGGCTCGAAGCCGAAGATGCGCCCATCAGCGCCGCCCACGTGTGCGCCGCTGACCTGGACGGTGACGGCTTCGATGATCTCATCATCGGACGCACGAGAGTGTTCATGAATCGAGCAGCCGAAGATGGCTCACGGGTATTCGAAGAACTCGAACGTGCCGGGCTTCCCCCCCACCGCCGGGGCGATGTGGTGGTGTTCGCCGACCTCGACAACGACGGCACGAGCGACGCGATCGTGGCTCGTTCGCTCGACGTCAACAACGACGACTATGCGCCGCCGGAGCCCGGCACGCCCCAGAAGCTGGCCTGGCTGCGGGGCAACGGCGATGGCACCTTCGGAACGCCGCGCGGCTCGTTCACCGAGATCGAGGCGGCGACTGCGGGCACCACGGCGTCGGTCGCGGTAGGCGACGTGAACCTCGACGGCAGGCTCGACCTGGTGCTGGGCCAGTGGTACACAAAGTATGGTGCGGGCTTTGAGGGGTTTGCGAACGACGTTCTCCTTCAGCAGGAGAACGGCTCGTTTGCCCGGATGGCCCTGCCTGTGGATGGGGTCGGGTTTGACACAGAAGCCGACGCGGGCGGGCGGCCGACGTACGGGGTCTTGGTGGCGCACGTGCTGGGAGACGGAGCCGCGGGCAACTGGCCACAAGTCCTCGAGCTCAATTATGGAAGGCGATGGAATCGCCTGTGGGTGCGCGGGGACGATGGAGCGTGGTCAGACAATGCCATTGAGACGAAGCTCGACGGCGACGCCATCCGCCACGGGCGGCATCCGGAGTGGCTCAAGGAGCGCGCAAAGACTGACCCGCGCTTCGCACGCGACGACGAGCCTCCGTTTCGCGCGAATGGCAATACGTTTGATGCGGCCATCGGTGACATCGATGGGGATGGCGCGTTCGACGTGCTCCTGACTGAGATCACGCACGGCTGGGCCGGCGAGAGCAGCGACCCTTCGCGGGTGCTACTGCGTCGCGATGGTTTCGCCGGGCCCATGTTCGTCACGCAAGACTCGATATCGCTCGATCGAGCGCCGCAGGACCCTTCCATCCGGAGTTGGAACCAGGGCGATATCTACGGTGCACTCGCCGACTTTGACCTGGACGGCCGCCTCGACGTGCTCGTATGCTCGAGCGACTACCCCGACAACCAGCGGTTGCGCATCTGGCGGCAGCAGACCGACGGCTCGCTCGTCGACATCACCAGTTGGGTTGGGATCGACCACATCGGCGCGGGCCAGCCGGCCCTGCTCGACTTCGATGGTGACGGCGATCTGGACATCGCCGTTGGGCAGGGGTTTAACCGCCTAGGCGCGGCTCTGCGCGCGGGGCGGACACCGCGGGTGCGCCTGTTCGAGAATCGGGCTGCCGATACGCTCGGACGCACCGCGGTCGTGTTGCGGCTCTCTGGTGAGGGAATCGCCAACTGTGATGCCATCGGGGCGGTGGTACGCGCCACAACCATGATCGATGGACGACCGCGCACGCTGGTCGCCCAAGTGGTCGGCGCCGGGGGCCATCAGGGCAAACAAGGAACGCTCGCGCTGCACTTTCCTGCGGGCCCAGAGGGAGCAAGCCGGATCGAGATCACGTGGCCCGACGAGGCCGGCTCAACCACAGTGCTCGAGAGCGTGGCGCCCGGCATGCACCGCGTAGCACCCCGCCCGGATCGCTAAGCGGCGCGAGCCTGGCGCAAGAAAAACCGCCGAGCGGCCCAGAGGGCAGCGCTCGGCGGGGCGGGATGGGCACGTGAAGGCCCCGGTCGGCCGGACGATTAGATCCGGCTGAGGACCGAGTCGAGCAGCGACGTCGAGGACTGCTGGCCCAGGAAGAACTGGGTGTCGTCGAGCGGGTCGAATCGGCTCGAAAGCGGGCGGGCAAAGGACGGGATGATGTACTGGTTCCCGGGCACATTGCTCGGGCCATCGGACGCGAAGACGTCAACCGTCGCGCCGGGACCGTCCAGTGCCGTGGTACGCAGGCCGAGCAACTCGCCGACACGGCGCCCGACGGCCGCCGACAACGCGTCGGTCAGGTCGCGAACCTCCGGCTCGGACGGGTTGAAGCCCAGCGCGGTGAGCTGCGGAACGAAGACGACGGCCTCGTCGTTGCGATCGGCGTTGAACGGGTCCGAGCCTTCGGAGTATCCGAAGATCTCCTCGAAGCCCAGGCCGAAGCCACCGACGCCGAACGAGAACGGGTTGAAGAAGAAGCTGAGCGGATCCGCCGAGAAGGTGAAGTTGATCGGGTCGCTCGAGTCCGAGACGAACACGGTCGAGAAGTCCTCACCCTGGAACGTACTGGGGTTGGCAGAGAACGTGACGTCGTAGCCGGCACCCTGGAAGATGTTGTTGAGGTTGCTCACGAGCTCACGCTCGATGAAGGTATCGACGGGCAAGCCATCGACCGTGCCGCTGAAGCCCAGAGCGCTACTGGTGAACGGCAGCAGCTCGGTCTCCCGGACGCCAACCTGCAGCCAGTCGATCGATCCGCCATTGAACTCAAGCAGGACGTTCTGGCTCTCGGTCTGGATCTGGCTGATGACCGAGTCGTCGCCAGTGCCCCGGATGCCGTCATCGCCTGCGTCCAGCGAGTAGCGGAAGCGTCCCTGGATGATGCGCTGCGGATCATCGAAGGTGCCGAACACGCCGTCCGGACCGGAGAAGGCTGCGATCGACGGTGCGTTTCGCGTCCGCTCGACCTCGACGACGTAGTCGGCATTGAACACGCCCTGGATGTAGAAGGCGTAGGTGCCGGTGCGGGGCGCCTGGGCGACGATGAAGAAGTCGCCGTTCTCGTCGGTGCCATACTCCAGCAGGTCGTCCTGCGCGATGATCTCCGCACCCGCACCCGACACGGTGCCAAACTCGCTGGGCGAGAACACCAGCTGCCCGTCGCTCACGCCGGTGGAATTGGTCGTGTCGAAGAGGCCGAACTGCACCGCACCCGAGAAGTCCTGGAGGATGGTGTCGAGCGTGCCGGTCGCCTGGCGACCACCGAGATCGGCGCCCGTCTCCGAGAGCTTCACGGTAATGCGGAGCTGGTCGCCCGCGGTGATGTTCTGGCGGTTGTTGAGGTGGAACACGTCGACATCCGACGCGATCTCACCCGGCACCCCACGGCTTCCCTCGGCACCGATAGCCGAAGCGATCTCGGTGACGCTGACGCCATTGGCCAGGCGCGTCGAGATGATGCCGTTGTCGTTGGTGCCCGAGATGACGCCGGTCTCGGCGTTGCGGGTGAACGTGAATGCGCCGACTGTGACCGTGGCGCGGTCGTCGTCGGTCCCCACCTCACCGTCGGGACCGGCAAAGGACGAAGCGAACGGCGCCTCAACGAGGTTCAGGCCGTTGCCCGAGTTGGTGCTCGCGCTAAATCCGCTGTCTCCATCGTCGAAGACCTCGACCGAGAACGCATAGCTACCAACGAGGCCCGCGGCGGCCGAGAGATTCGGCACAGCATCCGAGTCGAAGATAATGCTCGGATCGTCATTGGTCACCACGAGCGAGTATGTACCCGTCTGCGTGACGAGGAATGCCAGGCCGAAGGTCGTGCGGCCTTCGAGAATCTGGGCCTGCTCGGACGGGAGGGTCGTCGTCGACCCGGTGATGCCGAGCTGACGCTGGCCGCTCGGATCGAGCAACGCGATGTCGGCGTTGATCGCCGAACCCAGGTTGGGGCCGAGGCGGAGGATCTGTCCTGCCTGCAGCGTGATCTGGTAGACGTCCGTGTCGCCCGCGATGCCAAACGCCTGCGCATCGGCATCGGGGTGATCGCCCACGAAGCCTGTGAGCAGGAATTCTGTGTTGATGTCCGGCAGGGCGTCTGGCACGAACGGATCGTCCAGAGCCGTGTCGAGGTTGCCGGCGCCGTAGAAGTCGACGCGGCCCGGGCCGAGGAATCCACGATCGACGATGACGGTGTTGGGCACGATCTTGTCGCCCACGTCACCAACGAATGCGCTGCCGCTGTAGAAGCGATCATCGTCCGCAAAGCCATCACCGTCCGCATCGAGGCGAGCGGCCGAGTTCTGAGCCCGAACGATGTTCGGATCGAGCTGGAAGCGGTACAGACCCGGACCGGCAACGCCGGGGGTCTGCGGCAGGTCACGACGCGTCACGGTGTCGAAGAAGGTGATGACCGCCGCGTTCTCGACCTCGTCGTACTCGAACAGGTAATCCTCGCCCTCGTCCAGACGGATGCTGACCTGGCCGCCATCGCGGATCTCGCTGATGATGAGGCCATCGATGAGCGTCTGGGCGTTCATCTCCTGGTTGAAGGTCAGGCGGGCGATGTAGATGCCACCGTCGAACTCGACGCTGAGGTCGTCCACCTGGACCACGAGCGGCAGCGTGCTCAGCGTGCTGACGCTGAAGTTGCGCTCCTGAGTGACGGCCTCGCCGCCGACCGTGACAGGACCGATCTCGCCGGTCGCGAAGACGCCGAACGACTCGGAGCCGCGGTTCGAGCCCACCTGCGTGCCGCCGATGGTGACCGAACCGATGGTCGATCGGCCGCCTGAGGCAACATCGTCGGTGGTGCCAAGGAATCCGTCGACACCCCGCAAGACACCGGCGCTCACCGAGCTCTGCAGGAAGTTACCACCCACATCGACGGTGCCAAGGTTGCCACCGTTGGTCCGGTCGGCGTTCACGCCCGT
Organism: Phycisphaerales bacterium; assembly: GCA_965227775.1. Lineage (GTDB taxonomy): Bacteria > Planctomycetota > Phycisphaerae > Phycisphaerales > UBA1924 > JAHCJI01. Next base: position 1,499,393 of record OZ245777.1, on the reverse strand, counting down.
GCCGCCGAAGGCCGCGTCGCGACCGATGTCGGCACCAGCCATGACTGTGCTTGCGAACATGTCACCGGTGACATTGACGCTCGTGATGTCATTGGCCGCCGAGATGATCGTGCCCGACATGTCGAAGGCCGTGATGCTCTGGATGCCGGCGCCCGACCGGATGATGCTGTTGTTGATCGAGCCGTTGACGAACAGCGCCCCTCGGATGCCATTATCAACGCTGATGCTGGCACGCATCGAGCCCTGGACGGTGATGCCCTCGGTACCGAAGATCTGGAGGGTGGGACGAACGAACTCGCCCGGAAGCTGTGGGGTCGCGCCGCCAAGGTCGCCGTTGACGGTGAGCTGGCGGAGCAGCGTGGCCGAGATGGTGCCGCTGGTCAGCAACGAGCCGGTCTCGAGCAGCTGCACGTCGTTGCCGACGAGGATGTTGCCCGTTCCCTGGAAGCCACCCAGCACGATCTCGCGAGCAAAGCCATCGATGACGATGTTCGAGTCGCCGAACATGACGGCTTGCACCTCGATGCGACCGATCGAGGCGTCATCGTTGCTGAGGATGCTGAAGTCCTCGAGCGCACCCGTGTCGCTCGTGACGGTCACGCTGCTGTTGATGCTGGTGCTGATCAAGATCAGACGGCCGCCCGCGTCGTCCCACACGGCGGTGCCGGGCCCGCTGAAGCTGATGGTGCCCGTTGCGACGCCGCGCGTGAACTCGATGGACGAACCCGACGGGATGACCTCACCGAGCGTCGAGAAGTCGAAGCTCGACTGATCCTCAACGAAGGGCAGCATGAAAAGGCTGCCGCCGACGACCGGGGTCGACTGGCCACCGGTCGTGATGCCGTCGGTGCGGTTGGGCAGGCCAGTATCGGTGAAGGCGCTGACGTTGTTGATCGCGCCGTTGACGGTGACGTTGCCGATGACCGAGACGCCCAGCGTGTGCAGGTCGTCCGCGGTGTTGTACAAGCCATCCGCGCCCGCGACCATGCCTGCCGCGACGGCCACGTTCGTGGCATCGCCCGCGATGATGACCTCGCGCACGCGGCCGGACTTGTTGACATCGGTCGCGTCGCCGACACCACCCGCACGCCCATCGGCACCGAGATCGAACACGCCGCCGGCGACCAGGAGGTCCGACGCCGAACCGGAGACGTTGACCGAGCCCACCGAGTTGCCGGCCACGATCTGCGTGCCGAAACCGGTCGTGTTGGGATCGTTGGAGATGTTGCCTTCGCCCTGGACGTTGATCTGGCCGATCGCGTTGCGGGCGTGGAAGACCGCCTCGAAGACCGAGCCGTTGGAGACCGTAACGACGCCGATATCGCGGCCGGCCGTAATGGTCGGGCCATCGAAGCCTGGCGTCACGCCAACACCGGGGGGCAACTGGTTGCGGAGCGTGGCGGCGCTGACGAAGCTTGACAGCTCCGGATTCACGCCGATGTCACCGAACACGCCATCTTCGGAGGCGTTGACGGTGATGCTGAAGATGGTGTTGTCGGCGTGCACGTCGCCCAGCAGGTGACCACTGTTGATCACCAGGCTGCCAATGTCGCCGTTGAAGGCCGACACCGAACCGCTGGGCAGCAGCGAGCCGTTGTTGATTGTGACGTTTCCGATGCCGCCGGAGAAGCTCATGATGCTTCCCGCGTAATCGCCATTGGCGATGACCGAGTCGATGCGGCCATAGGCCTCGATCGAACCGGTGGGGATGCGGTTGTTGCCGGGGAAGCCGGGTTGGGCACCGATGACCACCGTTCCGGTGATCGCGTTGGCAACGCGAACATCCGAGTACAGGCCACCGTTCTCGACGCTGAGTCCTGCCAGATCGCCGCGGACGAGCAGCACGCTCGGGTCGTCAATATCCCCGAGGTTCCGGCCAACAACGAGGTTGCTCAGCGTGCCACTGATGTCGGTGCTCAGCAGCACGTCGCGCGCCGCTACGAGGTTCGTGACGTCGCCACGGGAAGTGCGCGTCTCGAGCGAACCACGCAGGTCGCCGTCGGTAGCCTCGATGCGAGTGATGGGGCCGGTCGCCAGGATACCGCCGTCGAACAGGGTCGCGACGGTCAGGTTGTCCAGTCGGCCGTCGGGACCGGTCACGCTGATATTGGTTGCCGTAATCTGGTCGGCCATGAGGCTGATCAGCGGACCCGAGACATTGATCTCCGACGCGCGAATGGCCTCAACGACGGTCAGCATGGTGAGCTGACCGGTGTTGATCGAGGTCGCCCGGATGTTGTCGACCTGCATCGAGCGGATCGTGCCAGCAACCTGGATGTCGGCACGCTGCACGAGCCGCGCCTGGAAGCTGGTCTCGATCTCGCCACCGACCTGCAGCAGCGTGTCGGCAAACACGCCACTCGTGCCGGTTCCGCTGCCGGTCTGGCCGATGGTTGCCTGCTCAAGGTTCGCACCCACAATGATGAATGAGCGGAACAGCTCACGGGGCGTGCCACCGCCCGTGCTGTTCACGACATTGCGAACCGTCAGGTCCTCCAGATTCACCGTGAAGAACATCTGGACGGCATCGAGGTTGCCGCCGACGTTGATGGTCTCGGCGCGATCCGCAGCGAATTGCGTGCGGAAGAACGACGTGTCCGCTTCTGCAGCAACAACCCGGAGCTGACCAGTCCGCTCGAAGTCGTCGCCGTAGTTCGCGCTCAGCCAGAACTCGTCGAGGTTGGTCGAACCGATGAATGCATCGATCACGAGCGAGTTGGACAGGCTGAGGTTGTCGATGCCGTCGGTCGGCGCCACGAGTGCGCCCGGAGCGATGTTGCCCGCGATGATGCTGCTGAAGATCGTCGCGTCCCGGGCAATGAGCGTGTCGATGTCATCAACGGCAAAGATGCCCGTCGTCGACAGCGCGTTCTGGGCTCGCTGGGCCAGCCCACCACCGATGTTGATGTCCTGGATCGACCCTGCGTAGATGGTGCCGAAGATGCCCTCGTTGCCACCCGTCGCGGTGCCAACATTCGCATTGACGACCAGGTCCTCGATCACGGCGGCCGACGCCAGGATGACGTCGCCCACAGCGCCGCCGATGGTGAGTTCCGTGAGGTTTCCGGCGCGGACAAAGAGCCCGTCCAGATACGGGTCGAACGGGGCGCCGATATCCGACAGGTAGGCGTTGCCCGGATCGTAGTTGTTGTCCGCAACCGGGCGGTAGACAGCGCCGTTCCAATCATCGTCGACAACGGCAGCGGGCAGCTCGAAGCCCGCACGCCCGATGCCTTGCACGCCCTCATCGCCGATGCCGACGAACGGAGAGATTCGACGCGGACCCGAGTCGGGAAGCTGCGTACGACCAAGGTCACCGGTGATACGCAACTCGTTAAGGCCGGCTACGTCGATGGCGACAATGTCGCCACCCGGTGTGAGGTTGAAGATCTCGTCGAGCGCGCCACCACCGCTCTGAACGATCTGCCACACGTCGAGTTGGACGTTGCCGGCGATCTCGATGCTCGACTGCGCGGTGGCACCGGTCACGTCGATGCGACCGATGCTGATCACGTCGCCGTCCGAGCCATCCAGCGTGTTGATGTTCAGCGAGCGGCCACCGGTCAGGTCGGCCTCGATGCGTCCGAGCGACACGCCTTGCGATCGATCGACGGCGATGAATCGCAACGAACCCACAACCGTTCCGACGGCACCGCCACCGTTGATCTCGACGGTGAAGCGTCCGCCCGCGTCGTCAATCAGCTCGACGGACTCGCCGATGACCAGGTCAATCTGGGAGTCCACACCCAGAATGTTGGTGATGTTGGGCGTGTCAAAGAACCGGAGGTCACTTCCTGCGCCGAGGCTGAAGTTGACGCCCTGCCCGCTCGTGCGGACGAGCGAGTCGATGCCCACGTACGGGCCGATCGGGTCGGTCACGTCCTGCGAGACGAAGAATCCCAGGACGGTGGAACCAGGCGCGGTGATCACATTGATCGCATCGCTCGCCACGATCGAACCAAAACGGATGATGCCGATGTCGCCCGAACCGCCGGCAGTACCCGTGCGGAACGTGATCGATCCCAGCGGGCTCGCGCCGGGAAGACCGTCGGTATCCTGGTCGAAACCGCCGGTACCAGAAACATCGATGTAGTCGATGGTGCCGCCAACATCGAACGTGATGCTCGTGCGGGCATACAGGTCGCCTTCGGTCGGTCCAGTGCCGATGATGGGCGACTGGCCGGTGATGATGGCGCCAAGATCACCACCGATCTCGAAGACGAGAGGCGAGCCCTCCGTCTCGATGTCCGATCCCGCGTAGATCTCGAAAAGGCTGCCCGCCACCGTGAAGGTGCCGCCCGAGAGATCGGCACGTCGATCATCTGGCTGCGGGAACCCGTCATCGGAGAAGTTGATGTTCGCGTCGGCTGACGTCTCGCCGTTTCCGCCCGCAACTAGATGCGTGCCAGCACGGATGGTGCCGACCGAGCCCGACAGCACGTTGAGCGAAACGGTGGTGCTGGAGGGATCCGCACCCGCGGCCACCGCTCCGGCCGGGAAGCCCATGCCAGAAGCGGACCGGTAAGCGCCAAGCGTCACCGGCGCCATGCCGCTGACATTCAGCGCGTAGAACGAACCGCCCGTTACGCCGCCCGCGTCGACCGCCGAGACCACGATGTAGTACACGCCGGAATACTCGGGCGTGTACTCGAAGAAGTAGCGTCCTGTGTTGATGAACTGCTCGCCCGCATCGGCGGCGGCAACCTGCCGACCGCGCGAATCGACCAGACGCATCTCGAAGCTCGGGTCGTCCGGCACGCCCTCAACGATGAGCGGGCGGCTGCCATCGAGCACGACGCCGAACACGTCAACGGCGTCTTCGCCCGAGCTGATCGGGTCGCCGAAGCCAAGATCACCGATGATCTGCACCTGGCTTCCGGCGTTGCTGATGATCTCGGCGCTACCAATCGCGTCATTGCGGAACGGCTCGGAACCGAAGAACGCTCCGGCCTTGAGCGGAGTAATGAGCGGCAGCGTGTCGGCATTGGCGAGCGCCGACGTTTGGATCGTCGCAGGAGTAAGCAACGACCGAATGACGGCCTGTGCATCAGCGCTTAGGTCGATCCGCTGCGGGTTCTCAATCTCAAAGTAACGCGTCACATCACGAGGCGCACGAAGCGTCGTCGAGCTCAGCTCGCCGACGACCGTGACGTCTAGGAGAGAGTTGCCGCCGATGTGCACCTGGCCCAGCGTGCGCTCGACGATGAGCTGGCCGCCCGTCTTGGTTGTCGTGTTCGTCTCGTCCGCCGTCCAATAGCCCGCGTCTGAGCCCACGACGAGGCGGCCAAGGTCACCCTTCACGGTGATCGATCCGTACAACGAGCCGAAGTTGAGCTGATCAACAGCGCCGTTGAACACCGAAGAACCGAACACGATCGCGTGCAGGTTGATCGAACCGACATTCTGTGTACCGAGCGCGAAGATGCCCTGATCGGGATCGATGAACGACTCTGGAATGACAGCGGTACCGGGCTGGTAGTTCGTCAGCGGACGATCGATCGGCGAACCGATGATGACCGACCCCGATGCCGGGCTAAGGCCTTCGACCTCGTCGGGCGAATCGGGCGAGATGCGGAATCCGAAGCCGGCCTGCTCGAAGTCATCGCCGCCGAACAGGTTGTCCTCGCCGAGCGTGAAGTTGAAGCCGTCCTGTGAGAAGTCGGCTTCCGGCTCAGGGTCGCCGGCCTCGATGTTGCCGCCGAACATCGTGATCGTAGTCGCCTCGTCGGCGTTCGTGAAGACGATCCGGCCGATGCCATCGTTGAATTCCGGAATGCCGTTGTCGTTGGCGTCAACGATCGGAATCTCGCCACCCTCGGGGATGCCAAGAGCGATCGTCGCGATCATGGGGCGCCCATAGAGGTCGAAGAATTCGACCGTCGTGCCCGGCGTGCCAGACAGCGTGACCGTGGCCCCAAAAATCCGCTGCTCGACCAGGCCGGAGAAATTGCCGGCTGGCAGGGCGGTCGAGATGTTGTCGAAGCGGAAGCGGTCGCTCGGCCCACCGATGGACTCAAAGCGGATCGTGTCGAAGGCCGGACGAGGCTCGCCTGAGGTAATGGGCGGCGCCTCGAACACGAACGTGCCAACACCATCGGCCGGCCCACCACCACCAGTGCGGAAGTTCACCAGCTCATCGCGACCCTCGAACGAGGCGATTACGTCGCCCTGGAACAGCAACGAGACGCGCGTGTTCTCGAGATCGAGGCCCTGGGCGCTGCCCGGCGCCGCCACGAAGTCGATCGAGAATGACCGCATAGCGCGGAGAAGGTCTGTCCGGCCCGGCACGTTGAGGAATGAGAAGCTGAACTGTTCGCCCTGCTGGAGGAGCGCTTCGACAAGTCGCTGGTCGTCGTCGGGGTCGGCACCGGGGGGTGCCACCAAGCGAAAGTCGGCCGTGGGCGAGATGTTGTGGCGAACGAAGAGCTGCGACTCCTCGAACACGCGCTGCGAGACGATGACCGAGCCAACGGCACCGGCTTCGTCGAAGCTCTCTTCGACAACCTGGTCTTCTTCGTCCCCGATCTCTTCGGAGAACTGGAGGTACGGGATGGTGTACCCAAAGAACGCCTGCGCAAAACCGACGCCCGTCGTGGGGTCGACCGAAGACGGATCGATGGTCAACGCGAACAGGAGCTGGCGAGGCTCGAGCGGCTCAACGTCCGGTCGGCTCGCACGACCGGCAAGACCCGCGAGGCGAGCTGCCGCGCCATGAGCGGCCTCCTGCACCTGCGAGCGACGACGGACGTACGGGCGGGTCTTTGCACGGCGGTTGGGCTTCATGACCGCTCCTCGCTAGCTGTTGCAACACCGCAACACGCGGTGGTTTCGTCGGGGCTTCCTGGCCGGCCTGGGTGGGCTTGTGGCCGGCGTTGTTCGCACGCTCCGGGGTGGAACGAACGAGTGCTGCCATCGCCCGCAGGCGACGCGGCGGGCCGCTCCCAGGGCCGGGAGGGCCAGGGCAAGGCGTGGCACCGTGCCTGGCGCCTTGCGAATCGGATGCGGTGGGGTCCATCCCAAGCTCGGCCGCGTCGCATCCTACCGCGGGCCAAAGCCGTCAAGCATATCAGACGACTTCGAGCGAGGCTAGGCCGCTTCTCAGCCCGGCGGCCACACCAACCGCCAGCGCGTCGCTCGGCAACTGGTCATTGTCCGACTCGCGGCGCATGCGGCCTCCGGGCTTCGCAGGAATCAGGCAGCCGCCCGTTCCCAGCACAATCCGAACAAACCTGTTGGCCCTCGTGCTCGCGGTTGGGTGCTCGTCGCACCCGGCTCTCCGCGGCGTGTCTCGACGAGGCCGTGCTGCCGACGAGCGGGGGTCGGCGGCCCGATCGAGGGGGCTAGCGCGTGCCGGCCCGGGCTCTTCGCTTTCTTTTACGCCTTCCGCACCGAGCCGGTTGCAGCCGACCGATATCCGCAACGCATCAAAGGACAACCGGACGAGCCGCGCCAGCCGACAGCCTTCGTCGAGCCGGCCGGCAATCGGCCGGTGACATTTCGTTCACCCACCGATCTAGCCCTGCAGACGACGCGTATCCTGAGGGGAGTCGTACGGCTTCTTTATGGGACGTACGGGCAGAGGGAGGCAGCGAGTGCTCGCCGGAGTCGGACAAGCCGAAGGACTGGTCGATCGCCTGATCCAAGCGAGCGGCTCGGGTGATGCCACGCTCATCGCGGGCATCGCCATCGTCGTCGGCATGATGCTCTGGGCCGCGGGGGCTCGCGCCGTCAGCCTGGCGTTCGCTGCGGCCGGCGGCACCGCGGGGCTGTGCGCGGGCTTCACGCTTGCGAACCACGTCGCCATTCCGGACGTTGCCGGACTCCCCGGATCGCTCATCGCCGCCGCCGGCGGCGCCGGGCTCGGCGTTGTGATCGCGTTGGTCGCAATGCGACTGGTTGTGTCGGCAGCCGCTGGTGTGACCGCCGCAGCCGCGGCGGCTTGCATCGCCGTGCTTGCGACACCCCATTTGCCTGTGGATCAGAGTGCATTGGCCCCGCAGCCGCCTGTTCAAACGGTCGTGGCGCAACCCGTCTCGTTCGGAAACCCAACGGAACTCTCGATCGGCCCGGCCGCGATGCCTCAGGCAGGCGCAACTTCGGTCAGCTCGAGTGCAATCGCAGACCAGGCAACGCAGGCTTGGGATCGTGTGCCCGACGAGCACCAGGGCCACGCCGCCATTGGCATCCTCGCGGCGGGCTTGCTTGGTGCGATGTTTGGGGCCATCTGGCCGTCTCGCGTCGCGAGCGCGACGACGGCGTTCATGGGCGCGGCGATCTGGCCGCTCGGTGCCGTCCAGATCCAGGCTGCCATGGGCACGCCATTGCCGATCGAGGAGACGCCCACGCAGGCTTGGCTATTCGCGTGGCTCGTGCTGGGCGTGGTTGGCCTGGGAATTCAGCGGCTCGTCGTGCGCAAGGTCGCCGAGAGCTGAACCGGTTGCCTTGATCGATGTGAACTACACGCTCGGGGCGCTGGCCTTTGGCTCGCGCTCTTCCTGCACCGTGATCGGGCCTTCCATCTGCTCGACCGACATCGGGTCGGCATAGATCGAGGCATTGGTCGCGCTGATGGCCAGTTGCCCAGCCAGGATCGCCAGGCCCACGACCCCCACCGCCGAGATGGCGCCAGTCGCGAACCGCAGGCCGTACGCCGGATGGTGCTCCGGACGATCGGGCGAATCAGCCGTGCCCTTGGCATCGTCGATCATCGCCGCCTTGACCAGACGCAGGTAGTAGAACGCGGCGATCGCGGAGTTGACGCCCAGGATGACGACAAGGGCGATCTCGCCGGCCGCAACGCCCGCGGTAAAGAGTGGCAGCTTGGCCATGAACCCAAGCAGCGGCGGGAAGCCCAGCAGGCTGAGCGAGACGATCGCCAGCACCACGCCGAGCGCTGGCTCGCGACGCCAGAGGCCGCGAAGGTCGTCGAAGTCCTCGACCTCCATGGGCTCGCCGCGATCGGCGGCACGCTTCTCGAGGCAGGCGATGACCGCGAACGCGCCGGTGTTGGTCACGCCGTACGCGGCGAGGTAGAACAGCACCGCCGACACGCCGCTGGCCGCGAATGTGCCGTCGCCCGGACCCGCGAGCACGCCCACGAGCATGTAGCCCGAGTGGGCGATGGACGAATACGCCAGCATCCGCTTTACCGAGTTCTGCAGGATGGCCAGCACGTTGCCGACGGTCATCGTCACGGCGGCCATTACCCAGAGCATGACGCGGACGGCCTCGGGCAGGCCCTCGCCGCCCGAGCCGGCCGACCAGCCGACGACCGAGCAGATGAGCAGGAGGCCAATGAATCCGGCCGTCTTGGGCACGAACGCCAGGAACGCAGACACCGGGGCCGCAGCGCCTTGGTACACGTCGGCCGTGTAAAAGTGCATCGGCACCGCGGCGATCTTGAATGCCAAGCCCGCGATCGAAAGCAGCAGGCCGATCATGGTGATGTTGTTGATGCCCTCGGTGGCGATGATCTCCGCCATGGGTCCGAGCTTGAGCGTACCCGTGCCGCCATAGAGCATGACGAACCCATAGAGGAACGTCGCTGCGCCGAGGGCACCGAGGTAGAAGTACTTGACGCCCGCCTCTTGGGCCCGGCCGCGTGAGCTGCTCATCGCGACCATCACATAGGTCGGCAGGCTCGTGAGCTCGAGGGCGAGGAATAGCCAGATGAGGTCGCCCGCCGACGCGCACAGCATGAGGCCGGTCAACGAGAACAGCACCAGCGAGAAGTACTCCGCACGATTCGTACGAAGCGGGCTGAACGTCCGGCCGGCTGCGACGAGCGCCTCTTCGCGGCGATCGATCAGGCCGCTCTGCAGCAGGATGAGCATGAGCCCCACCACCGCCACAACGACCTTGACGAAGGCCGGCATGTTGGGCAGCATGGTGTCGCCTTGCGGCGGGCCCGACATGTCGATCGCCGCGAGCAGGCCCGCGACGGCAACACCGGCCAATGACGCCGGCAGGCACAGCGAGCGCCATTGCTTGTTGGGCGACAAGCCCAGGATCATCACCACGCAGGTCGTGATGAACAGCGTGATCTCGGGCCAGATGAGGGCGATTTTCTCAGCCATGGGTGATCACTGCCCCCCTTCTGGCGTTTCGGCGGGCGGCGTCGCGTCGTCGGGCACGCGAATCAGCGAGTCTTCGGCTTCGCGCTGCAAACCCAACTCGGCCGCGCGATCGTTCAGCAAGACCTGGTAGGGCGCAAGCGTCCGCTCGACCGAGGGCTCGATGGCCTCGATTACCGGCGTCGGGTACACACCCAGGCCCAGGCACCCAACCGCAAGCACGGTGAGCAGGCTGATCTCGCGAGCGTTGAGGTCCTTCGGAAGCTCGGAGTGCTCGTCGTCGTGGCCCGCGGGCTGCCTGGCGGTGCCCCACACCACGCGACCGGTCATGTAGAGCAGGTACATCGCCGCGACGATCACGCCAAAGCCGGCAGCGAACGCAAACCACGGGCCGAGCGAACCGCCAGCGGCGCCGGCCCGGCCCTCGAGCACCCAGGCTGGCGAGCTCTGGAACGTGCCGATGATGCACATGAACTCGCTGACGAAGCCATTCAGCCCGGGCAGGCCCACCGACGCCATGACGAAGAAGACCATGAACGACGACCAGATCGGCATCGTGCTCGCCAGGCCGCCCAGCTCGTCCATCGAGCGGGTGTGGAAGCGCTCATAGACCATGCCGATGCACAGGAACAACGCGCCTGTCGACAGGCCGTGGTTGATCATGTAGAGCACCGAACCGGTCAGCCCGATGTTGTTGAGCGCCACGAGCCCCAGCACGCAGAAGCCCAGGTGGCTCACCGACGAGTAGGCAACGAGCTTCTTGACATCCTTCTGCACCCAGCAAATCAGGCCGGCGTAGATGATGCCGATGATGCTCAAGACCGCGATGAGCGGCGCGTACGCGATGACCGCTTCGGGCACGAAGCCCAGCGCGAATCGGTAGATGCCGTAGGTGCCCAGCTTCAGCAGCACGCCGGCCAGGATGACCGAGCCGGCCGTGGGCGCCTCGGTGTGCGCCAGCGGCAGCCACGTGTGCACCGGGAACAGTGGAACCTTCACCGCGAAACCAAGCATGAGCGCCAGCAGTACAAGGGCCTGGGCCCCGACGGGCATCTGCATCGCCGTCGTCGCGAGCGTGGGGATGTCGAACGTCCACACGCCCTCGAGGCTGCGGTGATGGAAGACGACATACACGAGGCCCGCCAGCGCGATGATCGAGCCTGTGAAGGTGTAGAGGAAGAACTTCGTCGCCGCCCGCTTGCGATTGCTCGAGCCGTAAAGGTTGATCAGCACGTACAAGGGCAGCAGCGTGAATTCGAAGCACACGTAGAAGACCAAGAGGTCAGTGGCGGCGAACACGCCCACCATCGCCGCCTGCAGGCCGGTCAGCCAGCCGTAGAAGACCTTCGGATTGTCCTTGACCGCCGAGAAGCTGCCAAAGACGCAAATCGGCCCCAGCAGCACGGTCAGCGTGATCAGCAGCAGCGAGACGCTATCAACGCCCACGCCAACGCGCAGGCCCATGTCGGCGATCCAGTCGTAGCTACCAACGAACTGGAACTCACCGCCGCGGGTCCAGTCGAACTTCCACAGCGCCACCAGCATCGGCCCAATGGGCACCAGCGACCCGATGGCCGCGATCGCTCGCGCTTGCTTCGACGGCGCGAGCGCGATGAGCACCGCGAAGAGCAGGGGCATCAGGATGAGCAGGTAGAGCAGGCTCACGTCAGGCAGTCCCCTTCATCACAGCAACGCCACCAGGACGACCAGCGCCAGGAGCACCGCCGACCCGGCCACCATGCCGGTCGCATAGCCGTGCATCACGCCATCCTGCGAGGGACGCAGCAGCGTGCCCAGCCACCTCGGCAGCGAACCCATGAGATCGACTAGGCCGTCGATCACGAGCTTGTCGAACGCGTGGAACACGTGGCTGAACACGAGCAACGGCTTGACGATCGCGATGTGGTACAGCTCGTCGACGTACCACTTGTTCTCCGCCCACTTGGGGATCGGGCCGAACCGCGCCGCAACCGCGTCCATGCGCACTTTGCTGGGCGTCTCGCGATTCCCAAGCCCAAGGCTCCACGCACCATTCGGCCCATGGAACCACGCAGCGGCGAGAATGCCGATCAGGCCAAGCCCGGCCGAGACGTAGTACATGATCTTGAAAGGGTCCTGCCCCAGCAGCGTGCCAGCTTCGGCGTGCGCGGCGCTGTGGTCGTCTCCGTGATCGTCACCATGAGCCTCACCCGCAGACGGCGTCGAGCTCGGTTCCGCAGCGGTGCCACCCACGTCAGACTTCTTATCGCTATGCGAGAGGCCGGGCGAGGGGTACGCCGCCGTGGAATACTTGACCATCGTGCCGGCCCAGCCGTGGTCTTCCTTCTTGTTCACGAAGTACAGGCTTGCGACCAGAATGGTGCCCGCGGCCAGGATGGCCATCGCGCCGTTCATCGCCCAGCCGGGTGCGTGCGGGTGGAAGCCCGTGTGCAGGGCGTCGCCGGCTTCTTCGTCCTCGGCCGCGTGGTGGGCATGGGCGTCGTGCCCGTGGTCGTCACCGTGATCATCGCCATGGTCGTCTTCGCCGGGCTCAAAGTGCTTAGGTCCAACGAACACCCGGAAGAACACACGGAATGTGTAGTACGCCGTCATCGCGGCGGTCAGCAGCAAGAGCAGGCCGATGAAGTAGGCCCCACCGATCATCTCGTTGGGCGTCGCGAAGGCCTGGGCCAAGATCATGTCCTTCGAGAAGTACCCGGCCGTGAACGGCACGCCGCTCAGGCTCAGGCATCCGATGAACATGCACGCGCCCGTGATGCCGAAGCCCTTCATCCACATGACGCCCGAGAGCCGCCGCAGGCTGAGCTGGCCGCCGAAGCCGTGCATGACGGCGCCGCAGCACAAGAAGAGCGTGGCCTTGAAGAACGCGTGGGTGAACACGTGGAAGACGGCACCGGTCGTGCCAAGCAGGCCCAGTCCGGCGAACATGAAGCCCAGCTGGCTGATCGTGCTGTAGCCCATGATCCGCTTGATGTCGTACTGGGCGAACTCGATCGTCGCCGCCCAGAACGCCGTGATCGCACCCGCCCAGGCGACAACCGTGAGGGCGATCATGGCATCATCGGCCGCGTAGAGCGGATACATGCGAGCGATGAGGTACACGCCCGCCGTCACCATCGTCGCGGCGTGGATGAGCGCCGACACAGGAGTCGGGCCCTCCATCGCGTCGGGCAACCAGACGTAGAAGAACAGCTGGGCACTCTTGCCAAACGCGCCCGCCGTGAGCAGCAGCGGAATGACCACCACCACCCACGTGTGGCCGATCGCCTCGCCGTTGGCGTCGACGCCCTCGGCAACCATCGCGAACAGCTTGTCGAACTCGAGCGTGCCGAAGACAACGAACGTCGCACCGATGGCCATGAGCAGGCCAAGGTCGCCGATGCGGTTGATGATGAAGGCCTTCTTGGCCGCTGCCACCGCCTCGGGCTTCTTGTAGAAGTACCCGATCAGCAGGTAGCTGCACAGGCCCACGCCTTCCCAGCCCAGGAACAGCAGCAGCAGGTTGTCGGCCATGACCAGGCACGACATGCTGAACACGAACAAGTTGAACGCGAAGAAGAAACGGCAGTATCCGAGCCCCTTGTCATGCTCGACGTACTCGGTCGAGTACAGGCCGATCACGGTCGCCAGCCCGCTCACGAACAGCATCCACAGCATGGACAAGCCGTCCATGTAGAACGCGAAGTTCGCGATAATGCTCGTGTTGGTGTCGGCCCCGATGCTGGCGTGGATCCAGCGGAAGATCGTGGCGATGCCGTAGTTCTCCTGGCCTCCCAAGAAAGCAGCAAGGGCCGTCACGAAACTGCCCGCAAGCAGGGCAACCGTGACATAGCCCGGCAGCTTGCTCTTGACGTTCAGGCAGGCGAACAGCACGCACAGCCCGGCGCCGAGCAGAGGAAGGCACGGCATCAGCGCCACCCATTGGGGCGCGTCGCCGGTGACCAGGTGCGGCCCATCGGCCGCGGCCAGCATGGTCGAGAAAGACAAGGGCAGTTGGCTCGAGAGCATCGTCATCCCTTGAGCTCCGTCCACGCCTCGGCGCTCAGCGAGTCACGCTTGCGGAACAGGAAGACCACCAGCGCGAGGGCGAGGGCCGCCTCGGCCGCCGCCACCGTGAGCACGAAGATCACAAAGGTCTGGCCGTCGTAGTTCAGGTGGAACCGGCTGAACGCGATCAGAGCAATGCCCGCGGCTTGGAACATCATCTCCGTGCACAGGAACATGATGATCAGGTTCCGGCGGGTCAGGAAGCCCACCAGCCCGAGGGTGAACATCGCGACCGAAACGAACAGATAGTGTGCGAGCACGCCCTCGCCCATGGCCTGCGGAAAGGCGGACTGTGCGAGCAACTGCGTCTGGGCGAGAACATCAAGCATCGGCCTGCCTCCCGCCCGTGCCGCCATCGGCCAGGCCCGCCGCAGCGGCGGCCTTCGCTTCTTCGTCGATTTGCGCGAACTTGCGCGCGAGCACGACGGCGCCCAGCATGGCCATCAGCAGGATCACGCCCGCGATCTCGATCGTTCCGGGATACTCGTCGAGCAGGTTGAACGCCAGCCCCTCGGTATTCGTCGGTTCGACCGAGTCGGGCAGCACAACTTGCCGCGTGCCGCCGCCGGCGGTCTCAACAATCGCACTCTCGCCGTTCTCAGTCAGGCCCCGCACGCGGTCGCCGCGCTCGATCAAGCCGTCGAGCACGAGTTCCTTTTCGACCTTGCCAGGAAGACGCTCGAGCACGGCGATCTGTGCCTGCACGGCCTCCGCCTCGGACTGGGGCGAGACCTGGTTGACACCCGTAAGCAGCATGGCCGTCAGCGTCGCGAGCAGAGCGAAGCTTGCGATCGTCGCAGTGATCGGGCCGCGGCCGATCGCGTCGTACTCCGCCAGGCCCTCTTCCTGCCCCTCAACCTGGCTCTGGCTGGCCAGCATGATGACGAACAGGTAGGTAATCAGGATCGCGCCGGCGTAAATGATGACCAGCGCGAAGGCCATGAACTCGGCCGCGAGCAGGATGTAGAGCCCCGCCGTCGCGAGAATGCTGAGAATGAAGTAGAGCGCTGCGTACACGGGTCGTCGGTGCGTGATGACCTGCAGGCACGAGCCGAGCGCGATGATCGCCAGCACGTGGAACGCCGGGTTGGGCAGCGGCCCTTCTCCAGCAAGAGAAGCGGCACCGAGGGCGACGATCAGGATGCCCACACCCGTGGCGGCGATGATGCCGCCGACCAGGCTCGCCTGGAACCGACGACGCGGCACCGAGAGCGCCACGCCTACCCCGCAGATGGCAAGCGCGACGAACACCAGCACGGGATGAACGATCATGTCCATAGGCAGAGCGACGAGTCATCCCGAGCCGCATGCGGCTCTTGTTGCCGGGCAGGGCCGGGGACACGTCCTTGCGTGCCATCATCCCGACCCGTAAGTAAGGGCTCACAGTAGATCCACGCCCACCGACCTTCCACCGGAAACGCCGGTGCAGCGCGGCCGAGACGCCCATTCGGGGGCCTTCCCCATCGCCCTATGCTCGCCTCGTGTCGGCCGCCCCGTGGAAACGACAGGTCCCCAACGCCCTGACCATCGCCCGGCTCGTGATGGCCGCGGCGCTCGTGGCCCTGCTTGCGCTGCTGCCGCCGCTCGACGGCAGGACCGGCCCGCAGCCAGCGATCCTCGCAGCCCTCGCGCTGTTTGTCGTGGCGGCCATCACCGACGCCCTCGACGGCTACCTCGCGCGCAAGTGGCAGGCCATCAGCGTCTTCGGGCGCATCATGGACCCCTTCGCCGACAAGCTGCTCGTCCTGGGCACCGCCATCATGCTGGCAACGCCGCAGTTCAGAATCACGATCGACGGGGTCGCCACGATGGCCGCCGGCTTCACGGGCTGGATGGCGGTGGTCATCCTGGGCCGCGAGCTGCTGGTCACGTCGATCAGGGGCGTGTTCGAGGCCCGTGGGATCGACTTCTCGGCCTCAACCTCGGGCAAGGCCAAGATGATCGCCCAGAGCATCGCCATCCCGGTCTGCCTGCTCATAGCGGGGCTTTGGGCGAGCGAACGACCAGATTGGGCCGGCTGGACCGCCACGCTCGCCGCATGGGGCACTACCCTCGTCACCGCGGCCTCGGCAGTCCCCTACGTCCAGCGAGCCCTTCGAGCCGGCCCGGCCAAACCGATACAGGAACACCCGTGATCACCAAACCCGACGGCAACCTGCGATGGGTCACGTTCTTTGGTCTCGGCCACATGCGGCCTTTCCCCGGAACGTGGGGCTCGCTACCTCCGGTTCTGCTCGCGATCCTGCTCGTGCTGGCACTTCCCGCCGAGGCCCACTGGATGGCCGTCCGCCTGGTAATGCTTCCGATCGCGGTTGCGTTCACCCTCTCCTGCGTCTTCTTGGGAGACAAGGCCGAAGCCCGCTTCGGCCGTAAGGACCCAAGCCAAGTTGTCTCCGACGAGGTCGCCGGCATGGCGTTGTGCATCGCGCTCATGCCCGTCCCGGGCAACGACCTCCTGAGCGTGGGCACGCTACTACTAGCGTTCATCTACTTCCGAGCGTTGGATATCGTCAAGCCCTGGCCGGCCAATCGGTTGCAAGCCGTGCCGGGCGGCTGGGGCGTGGTGCTCGATGACCTGATGGCGGGATTCCAGGCCGCGCTTCTTCTGTGGTTGGCGCACTCAATCGCGCAGATTTGATCAGAATCAATCAATAGCAGCCCGGGAGTCCACCCGGGCCTTGCTCGTACCTGGCTGCGCGTCCTCACACGTCCATCAGGATCCGCTCGGGATTCTCGATGCAGTTCTTGATCGTCACAAGGAACTGCACGGCCTCGGCCCCGTCGATGATGCGGTGGTCGTAGCTGACCGCCAGGTACATCATGGGCCGCAGCGCGATGCTGCCCGGGTTGCTTGGATCCTCAACCGCACGCTTCTTGATCGTGTGCATGCCGAGGATCGCCGATTGCGGCGGATTCAAGATTGGCGTGCTCATCAAGCTGCCGAAGACACCACCATTGGTGATGGTAAACGTGCCGCCGGTCATCTCGTCAATCGTCAGCTTGCCATCGCGAGCCTTGACGGCGAGTTCCTTGATGCCGCTCTCGATCTGTGCGAACGACAGCTGCTCGGCGTTGCGTAGCACCGGCACGACCAACCCCTTCGGGCTCGCGACGGCGATCGCAACATCGCAGTAGTCGTGCGTCTGGATCACGGGTTTGCCGCTGTCGTCCTCGGCGATGAACCCATTCACAAGCGGGAAGGCCTTCAGGCCCTGCACCACGGCCTTCACGAAGAACGACATGAAGCCAAGGCCCACGCCGTGCTTCTTCTCGAAATCTGCCTTGTACTGCTTTCGCAGATCCATGACGGCGGTCATGTCGACCTCGTTGAAGGTCGTGAGCATTGCCGCGGTGTGCTGGGCCTCGACCAATCGGTTGGCCACACGCTGGCGCAGCGGCGTCATCTTGTCGCGGTGCACGCCGCGGCTGCTGGTCGCTGCACCATTCGAAGAACCGTTGCTGGTCGCGCCGTTGCTGTGCGGCCCCGACTGGATGTACGCAAGCACGTCCTGCTCGCGGATGCGGCCGCCCGCACCGGTGCCCTTCACCGAACCGAGATCCACCCCGTGATCTCCGGCGACCTTCTCGGCCAGCGGCGTCGCGAAGCCGGGTTGGGCGCGGTCGACACGAGCCTGCGGCACACGATCGGTCTCGGCGGGCTTCTGCTCGGTCGTGGTTGCGGTCGCGGCGCTGCCGGCCTTGTCGGATCCACCCGACGCCTGCTGCTTTTCCGCTTTTGCGTCGGGCTGCGATGCGGCCTTCTCAGCCTGCTTCTCACCCGAACCGCCGCTGGGCTTCTCGGCCGACTCGTCGATCTCGCCCACCGAAGCGCCAACCTCGACCTCGTCGCCCTCGGCGGCACCATGCTTGATGACACCGGCCGCCGGCGCGGGCACCTCCATCGTGATCTTGTCGGTCTCGAGTTCGAGCACGGTCTGGTCGCGCTCGACATACTCGCCGTCGGCAACGCTCCACGCGGCGATCACACCGCTGGTGATAGACTCTCCGACCTCCGGAATCACGATCTTGGTTGCCATCTGTGGCGCTCCTGCGACCCTCCCGGGTCGTATCGGAAAGAGGCTAGGCCGACACGCGGACCAGCTTGGGCCCCGACGTGCTCGGCTGCTTCTCGTCGTCCTTGTCCAGCGGGCCGATGGCCTCGGAAATGAGCTGCTCCTGCTCGGCCTTGTGCCGCCGCTTGCTACCCGTCGCCGGGCTGGCGCTCGCGTTGCGGCCGATGTACCCCAGGTCGCCCTCGGGCAACAGATCGGGCATGTTCTGCCGCATCTTGTCGGCAATGAACTGGTACGCGCCCATGTTCCGCGGCTCTTCCTGCACCCACATCACGCGCTCGGACTTCGCGTACCGCTCCAGGATGCCGCGAAGCAGGTCGTTGTGAAGCGGGTAGAGCTGCTCGACGCGCACGATCGCGACATCCTCGCGCCCGATCGCGTCGCGGCGCTCGGCGAGTTCCCAGTAGATCTTGCCGCTGCACAAGATCACATCACGGACCTTCTGGGGATCTGGCTTGGCAGCCTTCTTGCCGTTGTCACTTGCGGCATCGCCGCTGAATCGCGGGTCCTCCAAGATCTCCATGAACTTGCCGCGCGTGAGCTCTTCGATCTTGCTCGTCGCCGTGCGGATAAGGCTCTTGGGCGTCATCACGACGAGCGGCTTGCGGTACGGCCGGCGGACCTGTCGCCGCAGCATGTGGAACGTCTGCGCCGCGGTCGTCGGGTAGCACACCTCAATGTTGTCATCGGCGCACGCCTTGAGGAATCGCTCGAGCCTCGCCGACGAGTGCTCGGGGCCCTGGCCCTCATAGCCATGCGGCAGCAGCATCACCAGGCCCGACCAGCGATCCCACTTCAGCTCGGCGCTGGTGAGGAACTGATCGATGATGACCTGCGCGCCATTGACGAAGTCGCCGAACTGAGCTTCCCACACGACGAGCATGTTGGGGTCGCTCAGCGCATAGCCGTACTCGAAGCCCATCACGCTGAATTCGCTCAGCGGGCTGTCGTACACGCAGAACTTCGCTTGGGCCAACCTGCCGTCGGGGCCGGGCTGCAGTGGCTCGAGGCCGGTACCCGGCTCACCCACGGCGCGGATGTGGTTGAGCGGCACATAGCTCTCGGCGCTCTCGCTATCGACCAGCACCGCATGGCGGTGGCTGAACGTGCCGCGCCGGCTGTCCTGCCCGCTCAGGCGTACGGGCACGCCCTCGAGCAGCAGCGTGCCATACGCCAAGCTCTCGGCATCAGCGTAGCTGATGTCGCCGTTCTCGGGCAACGACTTGCGATCGGCGAGCAGCTTCTTCAGCTTGCGGTGCACCTGAAATTCCTCGGGAACCGAGCCAAGCGCGTCGCACACCTCGCGAAGTGTGTCCAGGGCCACCGCCGTCGACTTGTCCTCGAAGCTGTACTTGTGGGTCATGCCCACCCAACGCGCACTACCGGGGTCGATCGTCGGGTCGTAGGGCGACTGCTTGGCCGCCTCCTGCGCCTGCTCAAGCGATGCGTCGAGCTGCTTGCGGATCTGCTCCATGTCGTCATCGGTGATGACGCCCTCGGACAGCAAACGCTCCGCGTACCCGCTCAGCACGCTCTTCTTCTTCTTAATCAAGCCGTAGAGCACCGGCTGCGTAAAGCTGGCCTCGTCCTGCTCGTTGTGGCCGAAGCGGCGGTAACAGTGCATGTCGATGAAGATGTCCTTCTTGAATGCCTGGCGATACTCGACGGCAAGCAGGGCCGCCATCACGCAGGCATCCGGATCTTCACCATTCACGTGCAATACTGGGGCACCCACGATCTTGCCCACGTCGGTGCAGTACAGGCTCGATCGTCCGTCGCGCGGCGAGGTCGTGAAGCCGATGAGGTTGTTCACCACGACGTGGATCGTCCCACCCGTGGCGTAGCCCTCGAGCTGAGAGAAGTTCAGCGTCTCGGCAACGACGCCCTGGCCGATGACCGCCGCATCACCGTGGATGACGACGGGCGCCACGCGGGTGCGGTCCTTGTCGCCGCGGTGACGCTGCTTGGCGCGCGTGCGGCCCTGCACCACCGGGCCCACGGCCTCGAGGTGGCTCGGGTTGCTGCTGAGCGCCACATGCAGCGCGCGACCGTTGGGGAAGCGCCGCTCGCTCGAGTAGCCGCGGTGGTACTTCACGTCCCCGCCACCCTGGGTGTAGTCCTCTTCCCAGGTGTCCTCGAATTCGGTGAAGATCTGCTCGTAGCTCTTGCCCAGAACGTTGTTGAGCACGTTCAGCCGGCCGCGGTGGGCCATGCCAATGACGACTTCTTCGACAGAGTGCTCGCTGTAGTGCTCCAGCACGCCGTTGACCAGCGGGATGAGCGTCTCGCTGCCCTCGAGACTGAAACGCTTGTCGCCCGGGTAGCGCCGGCCCAGGAATTTCTCGAACATCTCGCTCTGCAAGAGTTGGCGCAGGATGTGCACGCGCCGGCCCGCATCGAACGCGATCGACCCGCCGTGACGCTCGCACCGCTCGATAAGCCACGCCCGCTCCGCCCGGCTGGGCACGTGCATGATCTCGGCGCCGATCGACGAGCAGTAGGTCTTCTCGAGCCGCTCAATGGCCTCGCCCAGCGTGAGCGGGCCCTCCATGCCCAGCCGGTCCGCGTTGATCGGGCGCGACAGATCACGCTCGCTCAGCCCATGCTCGGCCAAATCGAGGCAGGCCACGGGGTCGCTCGACCGCCCGAAGGGGTCGAGTTTGGCCGCCAGGTGGCCCATGTCGCGGTAGGCAAACACGAGGTCATCGACCTTCGCGTGGAAGCCGATGTCACCTTCGCCCGCACCGCCGCCTTCGGTGGGCGCTCCGCTGCCGCCGCCCAATTCGAATCCCTGGAAGAACGCTCGCACGTCTGGGGCGACAGACTCGGGGTTCTCGAGATAGCTCGCGTAGGCCTGATCAAGGAACTGGGCGTTCCAGCCATTGACCGAGGCGGGCACGGCACGGGGTCCGTCGGACATAGGGAATACCCTCGAAGTCCAGTCTTCTCCGGGGCCCCCACCCCGCGCAAAACGACGCGAGGCCGCGCCCCGGACCTAATCATCTAAGTCTATCCAATCGGCCCGCGCGGGTTCGTTCTTTGGACCTTCTGGGGCCCGTTCAACAACCCAAGCGCGGGTTTATGCCCAAGCCACCGAGACGCCGGCTCAGCCGAAGCGGCCGGTGACATACTCCTCGGTCTCAGTGAGAATCGGGCGGCGGAAGATGCCGCTGGTCGGGCCGTACTCCACGAGGCGGCCGAGGTACATGAAGGCCGTGTAGTCGCTCACACGCATGGCCTGCTGCATGTTGTGGGTCACGATGAGCACCGTGTACCGCTCGGCGATCTCCTGGATGAGTTCCTCGATGCGCAGTGTGGCGATGGGGTCGAGGGCCGAGCACGGCTCATCGAGCAGCAGCACCTCGGGGTCGGCGACCACGGCGCGGGCGATGCACAGACGCTGCTGCTGGCCGCCCGAGAGGCCCAGGGCGCTCTGCTTAAGGCGGTCCTTGGCCTCGTCCCAGATGGCGGCAGAGCGCAATGCCCGCTCGCAGGCCTCGTCGAGCACGCTGCGGCGGTTCTCACCGTCGATGCGCAGCGGGTAGACCACGTTCTCGTAGATCGACATGGGGAAGGGGTTGGGCTTCTGGAACACCATGCCCAGGCGCTTGCGCAGGCCGATCACGTCCACGTGCGGGGCATAGATGGGCGAGCCGCTCAGGCTCATCTCGCCCTCGACCCGCACCCCGGCGATCAGGTCGTTCATCCGGTTGATCGAGCGGAGCAGCGTGCTCTTACCGCAGCCAGAGGGACCGATGAGGGCGGTGACGTTGCCCTTTGGAATGGTCATCGAGATGTCAAAGAGCGCCCGTGACGGCCCGTAATACAGATTGAAGGTGTCGATGTCGATGACGCCTTCCATCCCGTCCATTTCCGGGTGGAGCGCCGGATCGACCGACTCGCCGCGGCGGATGGCCTCGATCACGCGGTACACGCCCGACGACTCGGGCTGGAACTGGTCCTTGTCGGCCATGGACGGCATGCCCTCGCCCCTCGCGGGGGACTTCTGCTTGGGATCGTCGGCCGGGCTGGTCATCGAAGCATTAGCGTAGGACATGGTTCCACCGTTCAAGCGCTCAGGCGGGCCCGCAGGCGAGCCCGGATGATGATGGCGACAAGGTTCAGGCTGACGACGATAACCAGCAGCAACAGCGTGGTGGTCCACACCAGCGGCCGGGCGGCCTGGCTGTCCGGGCTCTGGAAGCCCAGGTCATAGATGTGGAAGCCGAGGTGCATGAAGCTGCGATCGAGATGGAGGAAGGGGGCGTTGGTACTGATGGGCAGGTCTTCGTTGAGCTTCACCGCGCCCACGAGCATCAAGGGAGCCACCTCGCCCGCCCCGCGAGCCATCGCCAGGATGGCTCCGGTGAGGATGCCGGGCATGGCCCCAGGCAGCACGATCCGCCGCATCGTCTGCCATTTGCTGGCACCGCAGCCGTAGCTGCCCTCGCGCATCGAGTTGGGCACTGCGGCGATGGCCTCCTCGGTCGACACGATCACCACCGGCAGCGTCAGCAGCGCGAGCGTGAGCGCGGCCCACAGCATGCCACGTGCGCCAAAGGTCGGTGATCCGTCTGCGGCACGTGCCTCGAAGAACCCGGTGAAGTAGGGCGTGCGCACCACCAGCACCGCGGCCGCGATGAACACCGACAGCCACAGGATTCGAGAGACCCACTTCAACGCCTTGTTGCGAGGCGACTCTTCCTTACCCGGGATGGGCTTGGACCACACGCCCGAGGCGTAGGCCGCAACGAGCGCGAGCATCGTGCTGCCGAGCACCACCCACCACCACGGCGCGGGCAGGCGCAGCGAGGGATCGCTGCCGACGTCGACATATTTGCCAACGGTGTAGCAGAAGAACCCCAAGCCGAACACGCCGTAAACAATGCTCGGGACGCCGGCAAGATTATTCACCGCAATGCGGATGGTGCTGGTCACGACACCCTGGGGTGCATATTCGCGGAGGTACAACGCCGCGATCACGCCGAGCGGCGTCACCGTGATGGTCAGCAACAGCGTGAGCATGACCGTGCCCACGATAACCGGGAACACACCGCCCTCTGTATTCGCCTCGCGCGGCGGGTGGGCTAGGAACTCCCACCATCGGGAGAGGAAGACGCCCACCTTGTCACCCAGATCCATGTCGTTCGCGTCGACAACACGAACAATCTGCGAGAGTCGCATTGGGTTGTCCGGCTCGATCTGTCGAGCGGGCGCAAAGCGGCCCGTCCGCGGGTCGACGACTTCAAGTCGCAGGCGTTCGTCTTCCACCTCGAGCGCGCCGATGCGCTCCAGCACGTCGTCATAGCGAATCTGGAGTTCGGCCTCGCGCTCCGCGGCCGCGGCGCGGATCTCTTCGAGCCGCTCGTCGGTGATCACGCGATTCTGCCACGGCGCGTGCAGCCAGGCAGCCAGCAACAGCGTCACACCGAGCGCCACCGCCGCCATGCGCGCCAGGCGTACCGGCTTGCTCGGCCCGCCGAGCCTGGGTGCATCGCTCGGGCTGTGATCCCGGCCGACCCACCACGCGAACCCAAAGGCACCGATACCAAGCGCGACCACGCCAGCGAAAAGCGGGATGCCGAACGAATCGGCGGGGCGCTCCGTGCGAGCCGCGTCGATTTCGGCTTCTCGCACGCGGAGGCGGAGCGCCTCGATGCGTTGGTTGATGCCACCCAGGCCGTGCTTCTTGAGGCTCTCGATCTCTTTGTATCGCGCGCGGGCCTCGCCGTGGTTCTCCTCGATGAAGGCCATGACGGCCTCGGGGCCTTCGGCGACAACGTTGGGCAGCCCGGCTTCGTCGACGACGATCGCCTTCTCGGGCACACCCATCCACACGCTCCACGCCTCACGTTCGAGCATGACCCCGTGCTTCGGGCGATCGAGGCTGGCGATGTCGCTTTCGCTCACCCAGCGGAAGGGCTCGGTGCCGATGTCCCGATTGCCGGTGCGGTAGAGCGTCTGGGGCGGGTCGGACTCGGATTCGGTCGGAACGCCCAGGAACACGGTGCCGTCGTTGAGCGTGACGCGCTCGATTGGGCGCGGCCAGAACGTCGTCAGGCCCTGCGTCACGATCATCGCCACGAGGCCGACAATCATGGTGAGCGAAACGACGAGTGCGGCGCCGGTGAGCCAGATCATGGGCTCGCCCAACGCGCTCGGGGGCGTCGAGCGCCTGCCGATGGGCGCCTGCTTGGCAGGGGCTCCGGCAGCGTTCTGCGCCTGGTCGGCGTTGTTCGTGCGGTCGTCGCTCATAGCCCGGCCGTCCTTGCTCGCACGATCTGGCGGACGACCTCGGCGGCGGTGTTCACCGCGAAGGTCATAAGGAAGAGGACGAAGCCGCACAGGAACAACACGCGGTAGTGCGTGCTTCCCATCGGTGCCTCGGGTAGCTCGACGGCGATGTTGGCCGACAGCGTGCGGAAGCCGCCGAACACGTTCCAGCTCATCTCGGGCGTGTTGCCCGTGGCCATGAGCACGATCATGGTCTCGCCCGCCGCTCGACCGAAGCCGATCATGCACGCCGAGAAGATGCCCGAGCCCGCGACGGGGATGACGATTCGCACGGCCGTCTGCCACGGCGTTGCGCCCGCACCGAGCGATGCGGTGCGGAGCGAGTCGGGCACGGCCTGCAGCGAGTCTTCCGAGATCGTGTAGATGATCGGGATGACCGCGAAGCCCATGATCATGGAGACGACCAGCGTGTTGCGCGGCGAGAACGGGCCGAAGATGCTGTCGCGTGGGTCAAAACCGAGCGCTTGCAGCAGGTGCGCGACGCCGAGTGCCAGCACGAGCGTGAGCCCGAGCATGCCGAAAAACCGGGCGAGCATGATGTTCGCGATCGTCAGGTCGCTCTTGCCCGCGACCGCGCGATCGAGGCGCCTGCCGAGGAACATCGACTGCAAAACGGTCAGGACGATGGCGACCGGACCCATCATCACCACGAACCAGCCGGGCCAGGCCGCGCCGTACTCGCTGGACAGCCAGCGGCGGATGTCAACCGGCACGCCCTGCGCGACGCCCTCGGGCGGGGCGAACAGCATGCGTTCCATGGTGGGCCCGATGCCGAAGGCGACCAGGGCACCGACGCCGCACGTGGCCAACACGAGCACCATGTGCTGCCAAGCGCTCAGGCGCTTTCGCCAGTAGGTCGGCAGCATCTGCCACAGGTGGGCCATGAGCAGTACGGCGATCGGCACCGTTGCGAATCCAACCAGCACGCTGGGCAGCACGTCTCGCACGTAGGGCGCCACCACGATCGCCGCGATGAAACCCAGTACGACCGACGGCAGCGAGGCCATCATCTCGACGCCGGGCTTCACGACCTTGCGCACGTTCGGGCTCAAGAACTCGCTGGTGTACACTGCCGCCAGTACGCCCATAGGCACGGCGAACAGCATCGCAAAGATGGTTGCCTTCAGCGAGCCGAAGATGAGCGGCATGATGCTGAGCTTGATCTCCGCCGCGTCGTCGCCCGACGAAGACTGGTACACGTACTGCGGATCGTACTGGCCCTCGTAGTGGACCTTGCCGAACAGTGCCTTGAAGCTGAACTCGGGGTAGCCCGGCTCAAGGGCCCGCATCACGCCCTGACCGGATGCATCGAGCACGAAGATGCCGTCGTTCTTCGGCGCGAGGCGTGCGTGGATGGGGTTGTCGAGCCCGGTCTCGAAGTCCGTCACGATCTTCTCGCTCGTGACATGACGAACACGGACCTTGCCGTTGCTACCCAAGATAACGATCGAACGATCGCGCTGGCTTGGGGCGATGTCGACGATGGACGAATCGGATCCTGAGAACTCGTGGGCCTTGACGAGCCGCTGCACGCCGGCCTCGCCCTCAAACTCGCCCGTCGCGACGTGCCACGCATAGATCGTGCCGGCATCGTCACCGAGCAGCAGCGTCCGGCCGCCCAGGATCATGGTGGCCGCGGTAACCTGCTGGCCTTCGTTCACGGCCTGCAGCGTCTCGGCGAGTTCGAAACCGTCGTCGGTGCGGCTGAAGCGGCGGACCTCGCCGTCTTCGCCGACGCACAGCGCGTGGGCGGCGTCGGACGTTACGAACAGCCATCGCTCGAAGGACTCGGGGTCGATCTCGAACGAACTCGAGCTCAGTCGCGTGCGAGGTGGACCGCCACCGAGCGGGCGGATCGTGCGCACTGTGTTGACGAGCACTGTGCCGTCCTCGCGGGCGACGAGCAGCACCGTCCGGCCCGTGGGGTCGACGTTGTAGTCGATACGAGCGACGCCACCCTCACCCTGGCTGAGCTCGACCGGATCACCCAGTTCGATCTGGACTTGCGAGCGTCGGGCGCGCTCGGGCGTGACCATCTCGTACAGCGCGCCGTCGGCGGCCCAGAAGGTCTGATCCTCGCTCGGCGGCTGGGTCACGAGTATGCGCTCGTCAAAAGTAATGCTGCCCAGCCGGACGGTGCCGTCTGCGTAGCCCGCGGCGACGAGCTCACCGTTCCGCACGACCGAGAGCGCTGTGGGCGTCTGGCCGGGCGACATCGATAGCGGCTCAGCGAGTGGCTCACCTGTCGCAAGCGCAAAGGGTTGGATACCGCCCTGCTTGGAGACGAATGCCGCGCCCCGGCCGTAGGGGTCGAGCACTGGCATGCCGGCCTTCATGGGTGTATCGCTGCTGAGTCGCTCGCCGATCTCGCCGCGCGAGAAGAGCGGGATGACGACGTACGCGAGATACACGCAGATGCCCAGCACCGCGACGAGCACGAGAGCCCCACCGGTGTGGATCACGTAGCCCGAAATCTGATCCATAAGCACCACGCGCCGGCGGACCGGCCGATTGCCGGCGGGTCGTGCGGGTTTGGCGCTCGGGCTCTTGTTCGCTGGCATTGGGTGCTCGGCGGACGGTCTCAGCGGACGGTCTCAGCGGACGGGACTCGAAAATGAAAGACACCTCACAAGCCGGCGAAGGCTTGGGGCATCGGGGTCTTGGATCAACCGGTGCGGGTCAATCTTCGATCAGAAGTTGGGGTTCAGCTTGCAGGCCTTCAGATCCGCGCGAGCCACGTTGGCCGACACGGGGAAGTAGCCGTCCTTGAGGACGACTTCCTGGCCCTGCTTGCTGAAGATCAGCTTGATGAACTCGGCGCGGATCGGGTCATCGATGCCCTTCACCGGGTCGGCGTTCACGTAGAGGTACAGGAAGCGGGCCAGCGGGTACTCGCCCGAGTTGGCGAACTCGGCGACCGGGGCAAATGCCTCGCCGCCGTCGAGCGAGACCTCGAGCATCTTGACGCCAGCGGTGGCATAGCCCACGCCCGAGTAGCCCATGGCGAAGCGATCTGTGGCGATGCCCTGGACCACGGCCGACGAGCCGGGCTGCTCCTTGACGGTGTTCTTGTAGTCGTTGCCCTGGAGGGCGACCTTCTTGAAGTAGCCGTAGGTGCCCGAGGCCGAGTTGCGGCCGTACAGGCTGATCGGGCGGTTGGCCCAGGCGCGGTCGGTGACGCCCAGGTCACCCCAGGTCATGTTCTCGCCCGACACCGAGAAGACGTCGGTGAGCTGCTGGATCGAGATCTCGTCCAGCGGGTTGTCCTTGTGGACAAAGACGGCCAGGGCGTCGATGGCGGTGCGAAGGGCGACGGGCTTGTAGCCGAAGCGCTTCTCGAACTCATCGACCTCCGACGACTTCATGGCGCGGCTCATGGGGCCGAACTGGGCCTGACCCTCCATGAGCGCGGGGGGCGCGGTCGAGCTGCCCTTGCCCTCGACCTCGATCTGCACGGCCGGATAGAACGCCTTGAACTCCTCGCCCCAGAGGGTCATGAGGTTGTTCATGGTGTCCGAGCCGATGCTCTTGATGTTGCCCGACACGCCGCTCACGGGGCGATAGGTGGGCAGTTGGCTGTCAATCTCGGGGCCCGAGGCCATGAGCACCGAAGCGCCAGCCACGGCGGCGGTCAGGCCAACAGTCCATTTGCGAAACGTCGTTGCCATGCTGGAATCTCCTTCGCCCGCAGCTTTTTCGGGGCGGCTTGGGTTTCGAGGCAAATGGAAGCACGGCCCCAGCATTGGGGCATTCATGGAACCCGAAGAAGGCGTTAAGATTGCGCTAAGGGCTCAAGCCCGAGCGAGCGATGGGCGTCGAGGGTCGTGGCTCAAAACATCGGGCCGAGGCGGACCTGGGTCGAACCGAATGCCTTTTGTTCGGGGGCTGCTGTCGGCGTGAACTCGAAGTCCATGCGCGCGGCCATGCGGTCGCGGATGTCCTCGTAGCCGCGCGGGCCGAACATGATCTGGAGCGCGTAGCCGGGGCCGAGCAGGGTGTCGGCCTCGGTCCGCTCCGACCTCGCCATGATCGCCGGCGTGAACTCGCCCTCGCACAGCAACTCGCCACCGGCATCGAAGAGCCGAAACGCGAGTGTGCCGTCTCGGTGGAAGGGCTGGTCAGCTCCGTCGCCCGGGCGGTCGTTGTTGATGAGGTAAGCCTCGATCAGCACGCCATCGATGTAGCTGTTGAGGTCCTGATCGAACTCGCCGCGTTTCATCACGATCACGCGCCGGGGCATCACGTCCTCGGGCGGCGGGGCGAACTTCTTGATGGCCGGGCCATTGCTCGCGCACCCCGCGCCAGCGCCCGCGCCGAACACAATCGCGAAGACCATGCATGAGGCGGAGGCGAGGCTGGCGGCTGTTCTCACTGGGGCTGCTCCGGATCGGTCGACTCTTCGGGATCGGTCGGGCGTACGGCAGGGTACGTCGCAGACTGATCCATGTGCGGTCCCATCATGCTCTCATCGATCAGGATTTCATCTGGGAAGTACCGCGGATCGAACTGCTCGATCGACAGGCCCGTCACGTCCGAACGCTCGATCATTTTGCTCGACGCGCCGGTGTGGCGGAACATCTCATTTCCCGTCACGCGGCGGGCTTCGACCACGCCAACCCGCCCGCCGGGGATGATCCGCGGCGTCAGCACGACGAGCAGCTCGGTCCGTCGATTCGTTCGCTCCCGGGTACGGAAGAGCCAGCCCACACCCGGCAAGTCGCCAAAGAGCGGCACACTGGTGTTGCGATTGTCATTGAACGCCTGGATCAGGCCGCCAATGACGACCGTCTCGCCGTTTCGCACGGTCACGGTGGTCTGCACCTCGCGGGTGTTAATGATCGGAGCTGCGAAGTTCTCGCTAATCTGGGTCTGCTGGCTCGAGAGCGAGGAGATCTCGGGCTGAATCTCCATGCGCACGAAGCCATCGGAGCTGATCGATGGTCGCACCAGCATCTCAATACCGACGTTGCGTCGAGTGACGTTGGCCTGTGTTCGGCCGTTCTCAAACGTATCGACGCTCTCGATGATGGCGATGTCTTCACCCACGAGGATGTTGCCCGACTCGTTGTTGTTGATCTGGATGACAGGCCGCGACAAGACCTCAAGCCGGCCCTGCCCCTCGAGTGCACGTACGGCCAATCCGAAGTCGGACGACGTGAGTGAGAGGTTGGGAAGACCAACGGCCGTGGCAACACCCGTGCCGGCAGCGCTCATGCCGAAGTCGAACATATCGCCACCAAAGTCGAACACGTCGAAGTCCAGGCCCCAGCTTGCGTTCTCGTCGAGCGTCACCTCGGCGATGAGGGCCTGCACCAGCACCTGCGGCGGCGCGGCGTCGAGCTCGCTGACGATGTCGTTCACCGTGCTGATATACCGCGGCGAGGCGGACACGATGACCTTGTTGCTCGTCGGGTCTCCAACCACGATGACCTCGCGGTCGAG
Source organism: Phycisphaerales bacterium (assembly GCA_965227775.1). Classification (GTDB taxonomy): domain Bacteria; phylum Planctomycetota; class Phycisphaerae; order Phycisphaerales; family UBA1924; genus JAHCJI01. Next base: position 1,469,464 of record OZ245777.1, on the reverse strand, counting down.
CACGCGGCTGAGCGACTCACTTCCCTCATCGCTAATGAGCTGACGCAGCCGATCGGCCTGCGTCTGGAAGTAGCCCTGCAGGACTTGCTCAACCTCATTGGCCTGAGCATTTTGCAGCGAGTACACGACCTCTTCACGCTCGGTAGCCTGGATGGAATCGAGCCGGTTGATGACGTCCGAAACCAGATCGACGTACTCCTTGGTCGCCGAGACGATGAGCGTGTTGGTTCGGTAGTCGATGGTGATCGCCAGCCGCTCGCGCTCGGTGGAGACCGGCGTGAGCTGGGGCTCGAAGGGTTGCTCGACATCGATGTCCCGCCGGCGCGATGGCACCAGGATCAGTTGGTCGCCCTGCCGCTGCAGGCTGAACAACTCCTGCAGCACCACGGCCATCTGCTCGGCGTCGGCGTTCTGCAGGCGGAAGTACTTGAGGATGCGATCGTCGACCTCGCTGCGGTCGACCTCGTCGATGAAGCCCAGAATGAGATCCATGACCTCTGGCGGGCTGATGATCGTGACGGCGTTCGTGCGCTCGTCCGCCTCGATCGTGATCTGCCGGCGGACCGAGTCGTCGATGGTGGCACGGGTAATGGCATACTCGCCCTGCCCGTTGCCCATCTCGTCGCGGATCTGGCGGCGGAACTCGATGATGGACGCCGACTCGCCCGGCTGCCCGCCCACGCTGCGGCCGGAGAGCAGATTCTCAAGCAGTTGGACGACCTCACGCGCATCGGCACTGTCGAGCTCAACCCGCTGCAGCAAGCGCTGGCGGAAGACCTCTGCAACGTCGAGACGCTGGACAAGGTCTCGCACCTTGGTAATGTCGTTGGCCGTACCACTGACGACGATCGAATTCGTGCGATCTTCCGCGACGACGCTGACGGCGTTGTCGCCGCGCTTGTCGTTCTCGGGGTCGACGTAGAGCGTACGGATCGAATCAACGATGCTCGAAGCGGTACCCCGCTCGAGCCCGATGAGCGCGATCTCTGCGGCCTCACTGAGGCGTTGCTCTTCCTTCGAGAGGCTCTCGACCAGACCACGAACGACCTCGAGATTCTCCTCGCTCGAGACCACCAGCAGCTGGTTGGTCGAACGGCTGGGTTCGATCGAAAAGACGTCCTGGGCAGACTCGGACCGACCGCCGCGAGTGGCCGCCTCGATTCGGTCGCGCATGAGCCGCTCGATACGCGGCGCGAGCTGCTCGGCGTCTGCACCCACAACATCGATCGTGTGCAAGCCGACGGTCACCCGACCCTCGTCGCGGTCGAGCCGCTGCACAAGATCCTCGAGCACGGCGAAGCTTCGTGGGCTTGTCGAGACGACGAGCGAATTCGTGCGAAGGTCGGGCTGGATCAGGACAGCATCCTCTTCTCGATCGATGCCGACGCGGCGGCGATCATCGAAGATCTCTTCGACCAGATCAGCGACACGATCGGCCGACGCGCGCTCGAGCGCGAAAAACCGCACTTGGTTGCTTGCAGCCGCCGACTCGACGTCGAGCATCTTCACGAGTTCCTGCACGATGCGCAGGTTGGCCGGACTCGCCACGACGATCAGCCGGTTGCCCGTCGGCTCGGGCAGGATGGTCAGCCCGCTGAGCGTGCCGAAAAGGTCGCTATCGAGCCGCGCCCCGGCCTCAAGCGGGTCCTTGCCGTGCTGAACGAGGCGAAGGCGGCCAACTTGCTCGCGCAGGCCCGCGGCCTGGGGCGCGTCGGACACGCCATCGACGAGCGTCTCGCGGATGAGGTCGGCGACGTCCGTCGCGTCGGCGTGCTCGAGCGTGATGATGCTCGGCTCGATCCAACCGACGGACTCTTCGCTGTCAAGGTCTGCAAGCAAGACCTCGACGAACGCGACGCCATCTTCTCGACCAACGACGATCAGCGAGTTTGTGCGTGCGTCGACCTCGATGGCGACATCACCCGCGAGCGCCTGGCCCGTGGCCGTCGTGGGCACGCCCTGCCGCTGCGTGCCCGGCACGCGGCGGATGGCCTCGCCCTCGCGGAACAAGCCATCGATGATCGTGCGGATGCGGCCAGCGTCGGCGTTGCTGAGCGCGAAGATGCGGGCCACCACGGCCTCGCCCACGGGCAGCGTGTCGAGCGTCGCAACCAGATGCTCGATCGCGGCAACATTGGCCGGCGACGACGCGATCAGGAGCGAGTTCGAGCCTGAGTCGATGCCGAGTTGGACGGGCACGTCGAGATCGAACTCGGGGCCGCCCTCACCCGCGCCCATGCGACGCCGGCGGACCTGCTCCGCGAGCGCCCGGGCCGTGGCGGACTGGTTCTGCTCGGCCTGCGGCGCCAGCATCTCGCGCACGACCCGTGCGACCTGTTCGGCCGATGCGGTCTTCAGCCGGATCATGGCGACGGTCTGCGCATCGGTCACGCCGCCCTGGTCGATGGCGCGAATGAGTTGCTCGACACGGTCGGCATCGGCGGCGCCCGCGACCACGGCTACGGCGCTTCGGGTCGGTAGCGGCACGACGCTGATCGGCTCGCTGACCACGCCCGGGCGATCGGCCCGCGTTGGCCGCGTGAGCCCGAGCTGGTTGGCAAGCTGCACCACCTGAGCGGGCGCTTGGGAAGCGAGCTCGATGATGCGGATCGACTGGCCCAGGCCCATCGGGCCGGCTGGGTCGAGGCCCTCGATCTCGCCCTCGCCGCCAAGCAGCTCGCCCTGGAGCGTGTCGACCACTTCCTTCATCTCTTCGTACAGCCGCTCGCTCGCAGCAATCACCAGGGCGTTGCTGTCGCGGTCGACCTCGATGCCCAGGCCCTCGTTCAGCTGCTCGGCCCGCACACGGAACGCGTTCAGCAGCGTCTCGCGCATCCGCACGGCTGGGATGCCCTTGACCACGAGCGTGCGAACACGCACGTCTGCCGAAGAGCCCTCAGCCTCGAGCGTCTGCACGAGCGCCCGGACCTGCGTGAACTCAGCTTCCGAGCCGCGGAACACGATCATGTTGCTCGCGTCATCGCCGTACACCACCGGCGTCCGCGGGCCGCGGCGGCCGAGCGGATCGATGAAGATCCGCTGCACGGCTTGGGCGATGCGCGTGGCCCGGCCCGACTGGAGCGCGATGACCCGCGCGTCGGGCAGCCGACCAGCGCCCTCGCCATCGAGCGACTTGGCGATGGTCTCGATTCGCTCCAGGTCCTGCACATTGGCAAAGACGATGAGCGAGTTGGTCTCGATCTCGGCCGAAACGACGGGCGTCTCACCCGGGTCGATCAGCACGGTCGGCAGATCGGGCGAGACCTGCCGCCGATCGCCCTGCTGGTTGCCCTGGCGGCGGGCCTGCTCGCGCTGGATCTGCTGCTCGAGCGGGGCCCGAAAGCCCTCGTTCAACGCGTCAGCCACGTTTCGCGCATCGGCGTTGTTGAGCGGGATGACCTTGAGCTGACGCCCGGTCGAGTATGCCTCGGTGTCGAACTGGTCGAGCAGGTTGCGGATGCCCTCCCACTGCTCTTCGCCGGCGGCGATGATGAGCGTGTTGGTCACCGCATCGCTGAGAATGCTCACGTCGCGGGCACCCTGGCTCTTGGCCTCGATCGCGCGGGGGCCATAAAAGAGCTTGAGCGCTTCGGCCACGAGATTCGCCTCGGCGAATCGCAGCTTGATGAACTGCGTTTGCCGCTCGCCACCGGTCTCCACGTCGAGTTCCTCGATGATCTGCAGGAGCTGCTTCATCTCGTCGGGCTCTGCCGTCAGCGTCACGACGTTCTGGCTGTCGACGTAGTCGACACCGGGCACGGATTCGCCCTGCTGGCGCGGCTGGGCACGGACGGCCTCGCGAAGCGTGAGCCACACGTCGACCGCGCGGGCGTGCTCGAGTTGCACGCGGCGGAACTCGGTGGCGGGCGGTGCGCTTGCCACGTCAAACTGCGCGATCTGCTTGCGCACCCAGGCGACCGACTCCTCGTTGCCACCAGAGATGATGACCGTGTTCGTGCGATCGACGGCGGTGAGCTCCACGTTCATGCCATCGGGCAGAGCACTGCGCAGGTCCTGGGCGACCTGCGTCGCGCGAGCCTCGGTGAGCTGCACGCTCACGAACGGCAGCGCGGCATCCGTGTCGAGCTTCTCCAGCAACGCGCGAATGAGCGGGAACTGCTCGTCCTGCGCCGACACGATGATCGCGTTGCGGCTCGGCTGGGGCGTGACGCGGATGGCGTCCTCGCGGCCGCTGCTGGGAATCATGCTCCGGATGGCATCGCTGGCCTCCCGCGGATCCATCGAACGCAGCGAGAAGACCTCAATGCTCCGACCCTCGGGAAGGTCGGGCTGGTCTATTTGGGCGACCATGTCCTGCAGCAGCGACATGTCTTCTTCGCCCGCCGTCGTGATGAGCACGTTGCCATCAGCCGAGCCGATGATCGTAACATCGCTCTGCCGCTGCCCCCGCGAGCGAGCACGCTGGGCAAAGAACTGCTGCAGCGTCCGCTGCACGCGATCGGCGTTGGCGTGCCGCAGCTCGATGACCTCGATGGGTCGATCTTCGATGCCGGGCGTCGCCGCAAGCGTCTCGGCGTACTCGACGGCCTGGTCGACCTTGGCCTTCTCGCCAACCAGGATGAGCAGGCCGCGCGTGCGATCGACCGACACGTTGACGGTCTGCTGGCCAAAGCTGAACCAGAAACGTCCTCGGTCGTTCTCCTGGAAGGCCTGCCGGATGATCTGCGCGATCGCGTCCGGGTCGCCGTCCTTGATCGGCACGGTCCGAACGATCTTGCGGGTGACGTCGCTTCTCTCCTGATCAAGGTCGGCGATCAGGCCCAGCATGAGGTCCATCGTGTCGCCCTGACCGACGACGATGATGCTGTTGCTCGGCTCGTGCACGGTTGTGTAGAGCTTGTCCTCGGGCGGCGCATCGTTCCGACGATTGCCCCACACCCGCTCGTCGAAGAGCTGGATCTGGAGGTCGCTGACGGCTTCGTTCAGGTCCTTGGCCCGACCGTTCTCAACACGCACAATCTGGACGCGCAGGTCGCGGGCCGCTGCGGGCAGGTCGAGCGCTGCGGCGAGTTCCTCAACCTGAGCAAAGTCTTCGTCTGATGCGGCCACGATGAGCGTGCCGCTGCGGCGCTCACCCACAACGTTTACGCGCGTCTGCCCGCGGCGACCACGGCCGGCCGATTGGGCCCGGTCGCGCATGAAGCTTTGGATGGCCTGCGCAACCGTCGGGGCGTCGGCCGTCTCCAGCTTGATCGTGCGGATCGGCGCGCCCTCGACGCTCGCCGAGTCGAGGTCTTCTGCCAGCAGTCGGACCTCGGCCAGCAATTCGGGCTCGGCCCGCACGACGAGCATCCCCGCGTCGTCGTCGGCCGAGACGTTGAGCTTGTCCCTCCGGCCAGGATCGTTGCCGATGAGTACCTGGTTGATGACCTGGGCAACCGTGCGTGGGGCGGCGTTCTGCAGAGGCAGGATCGCAAGCTCCAGCCCCTCATCGCGTGAGGGCGCATCAGCATCAACGAGCAGACGCTCGATCTCCTGGTGCTGATCGCTCGACGCGGTGATCAGGAGCGCATTGGTGCGATCATCGGCCACAAAGCTGGGCTCGGGGATGGAGTTGCCACCGGGCCCGCGCCGCTGGGCGCGAAACAGGTCGCGAAACGCACGCGAGAGCTGTTGAGCTTCGGCGTTGTCGAGCTCGTAGCGGCGGATCGACAGGCGATCGGCGAGCGGGCTCTGATCGATGAGGCTTACGAACGAGTCGATGAGCGGCAGCACGTCGCTCGGTGCCGTCACAACCAGCCGCGTGCCGCTGGGGTCGGCCAGCACACGGACCGTGTCGGGATCAATCGAAGCTTCGACGCGTTGGCCGTCGGGCCCGAGCAGCGTCAGATCGCTCGCCCGCGATGGCGCCTGCTGCCAGCGAAATCGGCGGGCCTGCTGGCCGGTCGGCTGGGCGCTCACCAGGTCGTTGACCGAGTCGGCGGCGTCGTCGGCATCGATATTGACCAGCGGATAAACCTTCAGCGTCAGCGACTCGCTCGCCTCCAGCCGAGAGACCGCGGCAATGAGCTCGCCGAGCACCTCGAAGTCGGTGTCGTTGGCCCACACGATGAGCGATGAGCCTATCGGGTCTGGAACGACGTCAGGGCGCCCGGTAAAACCCGACGGATTCTCCGTGCTGGCGCGGCCCACGCGCTGCACCGTCTGGCGAACGATCTGCGCGATCGCATTGGCATTGGCCGAGCTCGGAAGCCGGATCACACGCGTCCGCGTTGCTTCTTGGGGCAGTTGCTGCTGGATCTGCTCGGCAAGCGACGCCAACCGATCGGTCACGCGGGGCGAGCCAACCACGACCAGCGTGTTCGTCGCGGGATCAACGGCGATCGTGATCGTCGGCTCGTCGTCTCCTTCTGCTTCTTCCATGGCGTCGGCTACGGGCGCACCATCCTGTTGCACGCCCGCGAGCACGGCCGACATCACGGCCTCTTGCAGCGGGGCGCGGCGCTGGGGCAGAGCGCTGCCCGGGCCAATGGGCTCGCCCGAGTCCTTCATGAGCTCATCGACGCCGATGACCTGCACGCGGACGCCGCCCTGCTGCTCGAGCAGCTGGCGCAGTGTCTGCGCAACAACGGCGGCATCGCCGCGCGAGCGATCGATAGGGATGAGGCGCATCTGCCGGCTGGTGCTCAGCGTGGCCGAGTCGATCTGCTGAGCGAGGCCCTCGATCTCGGACATCTGCGATGCAGTTGCCCGCACGATGAGCGTGTTGCTGCCCTGATCGACGCGGATGGTCGGCGGCTCGACGCCGCCCTCATCGCTCAGCACGCCGGCGAGGTTCTGCGAGACCTCGGTCGCGTCGGCGTTGCGAAGCGGGATGAGGCGGACCATACGGCGATCGGACTCGCCCGCAGAGTCCGCGGCATCAAGCTCGGCCACCACCTGCTGGGCGAGTTCGAGCATCGGGCGCGGCGCCGCGACGACGACGGTGTTGCTACCCGGTTCGGGGATCACGCGGATCGTCGGCTTGATGGCCTGATCGGGATTCTGCGCCGCAAAGCCGCCGATGGCCCACCACGGGAGCAGATCGACGACAGAGTCCTGCTGCAGGATGGTCTCGAGGATGGGCGCAACCGTTTCGGCGCGCGTGTGCTTCAGGCGCAGCGTCAGCACGCCGACGGCCTCGGGCTCGACCTGGACGTCCATCTGACCGATGAGCTGGACGGCCTCCTCGATCTGCGACTGCGAGGCGGCGATCACGATGCTGTTGCTGCGCGTCTCAGCGCGCACGGTCGGCTGCGGCTGGCCTGGACGAATCCCCGCGCGTAACGCGTCCTGCACAGCATTCGCGACCGAGTCGGCGTCTCCCTGCGCCAAGCGAACGAGACGAACGCCGCGCTCGCCCTGTCCGTCAGGTGCCGCGTCCATCGCCTCGATGAGCTTGCCGGCCATCGGCATCATGGCGCTCGGCACGCTCATGACGATGCGGTTCGACTGCTCGTCGGCGCGCAGCGTCGGTCGCGGTACGGCAAGGCCGGCTTGCTCGGCGCGCACCAGCTCTGCCGGCCAGCGGCCCCGATCGTTCAGGAGCGACTCGACCGTCTGTGCAACGTTCCTCGCAGACGCATTCGCGAGGGTGACGACCGTCACGTCCGCAACGGGCGTTGCCGGGGCGCGATCATCGAATCGCTGCAGAAGCTCGACCGCCTGGACGGCAGAAGCCTCGCCGCCGACGACGATCACAGTGCCAGTACTCGGGTCGGCCGAGATCTCCAACCCCTGGCGGTCGCGTTCGATTGTCTGCTCAGCCACGGGTGACACGGCATCGACGAGCGCCTGCGGCTGCGCACGAGCGGGCGTGTAAGTCAGCAGCGTTCGCCCGCTCTCAACAGTCGGTCGGTCCAGCCGCTCGATGAGTTCCTCGGCGAGCTCAACCATCTTGGATGGGCCGCTTACGAGCAGCGCGTTCGTGCCGCTGTCGACCTCGACGCGCACAGGCGTCACCTGTGCGGCCATTGGATCCCGCCGCATAAGCTCGCGGAGGATGAATGGATTGCTCTCACGCTGCTGCTCGAGCAATCGCTCGATGACCGGGCCGACGCGCTCGGCATCGGCGTGCTGCAATTCGAACGTCTGAACGCCCACTGCCTCGGGGTCGAAGGGCGGCGTGTCGAGATCATCGACCAGCGTGCCAACCAATTCGAGATCGTTCTGGGAACCCGTCAGCAGCAACGCGTTGGCGCCGCCAACCGAGCTCACCCGCACCTCGCCGCCGCTGGGCAACACGAGCGCGTCGATCGCACGCTCGAGCTGTGGGGCGATCTGGTCCGATCGGCCGTGGCTGAGCGGCACGACACGCACGACGGGCGCCGCCGCGCCCACCTCGTCGGTATCCAGCGCATCGATGAGGCTCTGCGCGAGCTCCTGCGCGACCGGCGGTGCCGAGATGATCAGCGTGTTCGTGGCGGGCTCGGCGCTCACGGTCAGCAGCGAGGCAACGTCGGCAACGCCGAGGCCCCCCGACACCTGCTGCTGCTCGCGCAACCGTGTCGTCAGCAGGTCGCGTAGCAGCGGCTCCAGGCGATCGGCCCGGGCGTGCCGCAGCTTGTAGAGCTTGACCGCCGACTCGGGGCGAGCGGGCGATCCATCGAGATCTTCGAGCAACGACTCGACCTGGGCGAACGCCTCACCCGGACCGCTCACGATGATCGTTCGCGTGTTGGGCTCGACCGAGACCGTCAATGGCGTACGCGGGCTGCCACCGAGCGCCCCGCTGCCCGCAAGCTCTCGGATCGCACTCGCGATCGCTTGCGGTTCGGCTCGCTGTGGGCGATAGGTGCGGACCACGACATCGCCCGCCAGCTCGGACTTGTCAAGCGAGTTGACAATCTGCTCGAATCCCGCGAGTCGCCGCGACGGCGCATCGACGATGAGCGCGTTCGTCGAGCGATTCGCGCGGACCACGACTTCCTTGGGCTGCTGCAAGTCGGGTCGGGGCCGGCCACGCGAATCACGCGGCATGGGCGGCTCGGGATACATCTCGTCGATCGTTCTGGCGAGTTCCTCCGCCCGGGCATGCTGCAGCGGGAAGATGCGGATCTCGCGATCCTCGTCGTCGATCGTCCTTGCGTCGTTGAGCTGCGATACGACAGATTCGATCTCGGGCATCATCTCCGGATGTGCCGAAACCAGCAGCGTGTTTGTGGCGGCATCGGCTCGGATGTCTACCGGCTGCCGGGCCCGCTCCTCGGGCGTGCGCCGCTGATAGCTCTCTTGCAGCATGTTGGCGATGTTGCCGGCCTCGGTCGTCCGCAGGCGCAGGATGCGCAGCGGCTGGCGGCCTGCCGACTGCTGCCGATCGAGGTCGAGCACCAGCTGCTCGATGATGCCGAACTGCGACGGCACCGCCGCCGCAAGGATCGAATTGGTGCTCTCGATGGCCTCGAATACCGGCTCAGGACCGCCCTGCTGGCGCAGCGAGCTGCTCGATCCAACCAGGTCCCGCAAGAACTCGATGACGTCCGCCGCGCGCGCCTGCTGGAGCTGGATGAGCCTGGCTTCGCGCGGCGGGCCGGCCTGATCTTGCAGCAGGTCGATCACGCCCAGAAAGCGTTCCATCGCCTGTGCATCGGCCACGATCTCGAGCGCGTTGGTCGTCTCGTTGATCGACAGCTCGACCTCGCCCGCGCCCGGCACGCCTGCTACCTGCGCCTGGTAGATCGACAGCGCGCGATCCCCGATGTCCTTCGCGTCGGCGTTGGCGATGGGCACGATGGCGGTCTCGCGTTCGACGGGCACCGCCGAGAGATCCTCGAGCATCGCCTCGACGCGCTGGAACGTCGTGTCGTCTCCGGCCACGATGAGCGTTCCGCTGCGCGGCTCGGCCTCGATCGTCACGCGCACGCTCTGCCGCCCAGGCTGGGCTGGTGCGCTCAGGTTGCCCTGGCGATCCATACCCTCCAGCACGCGCTTGATGGTCGCCACGTCGGCGTTCACGACGCGGTAGGTCCGCAGCTCGGCACTCGGCGGGACCTCGACTTGATCGAGCTGGGACGCCAGCTCGCGTAGCGACTCGTGCATCTCGACCGGAGCATCGATAATCAGCGAGTTGCTCGACTCGTCGGCTGACACGACCACCTCGCGCGGCTGCTGCAGCCACGGCATGGGCTGCCCGCGGCGATCTCGCGGGATCGCCGGCTCGGGGTACAACCGGTTCATCGCGTCCGCCACGTCGGTGGCCTTGGCAACGGATAGGCGGAACAGCAGCGGCGCACGCTCGGGCCCCTGCTGGCTCTCTTCGTTGATCTCGTCAACAAACGACTTGATGTCGGTCAGCAGCGCTTCATGCGCTGATACGATCAGCGTGTTCGTCGCCTCGTCCGCCCGCACATCTACTGGACGGGCGATGCGATCAGCCTGCGGACGCTGGCGATACTGGTCGTTGAGCATCCGCGCGATGTTGCCGGCGTTGGCCGTGCGGAGTTGCAGCAGCTTCAGCGGTGGCAGGTCCATCGGCTCGGGCGTATCGAGCCGCGCGACCAGCTCGGCCACCATCGCGTGCTGAGCGGGCTCGGCCTTGACAACAAGCGTGTTGGTCCGCTCGAGCACGGAGATCTCGGGCAACGGCGCCTCTCGCGCCGGATCGACCGGCTCGCGCTGCTCGATCAATCCTTGCAGCACGGGCAAGACCTGGTCGGCTCCCGCAAACTCCAGGTCGAGCATCCGCGTCGATCGAGCTGGAGGCACGAGCTGCTGCACCTGCCGCAGCACGTCCTGGAAGAGCGCGACCGAAGCGGCCGAGCCCCGCGCGATGATCGCGCCGGCCGCCGCATCTGGCGTCAGCTCGATGTCGCTCAGCGATGGATCGCCGCGCCGCGCCGCCTCTGCGTCGTACACGGGCCCTACACGGTCGAGCAGCTGCTGGGGCGTCGCATTGCGCACGGGCACGGTCACGAAGCGCGAGCCACCCGCCGGCTTGTCGAGCTGCGCGATCAAGGCCTCGATGACCGAGAACTGGCCCTCGCTGGCCCGCACGATGAGCTGGTTAACCTCGTCGATCGCCTCGAACTGCGGCGCGTCATAGGCCGAACCGTCGGCCGGCCGCAGCATTGCGTCGGCCACGCGCGATGCGCGCTGGGCGACCTCGCTGGGCCGAGCGGCCGCCATCGTGAAGGACCGAGACTCACGCTCGACCACCACGCTCGACTCGCTCTGGCGCATGAACTCAACGAATCGATCGAGCCCCTCACGCTGGCCCACCACGGTCACGATGCGACGAGCGGCATCGACATCGATCGCCAGCGGTTCGCGCTCGGCCATGCCGCTCAGCTCGTAGAGCTCCTCGGCGCGATCGACCACGGCTTGGGCGTCGCCACGGCCGACCGTCAGCGTGCGCACGTCGCGAGCGATCGCTTCGCCGCTATCAAGCGTCCGTGCCAATTCCTCGAACGACTCGACGTCGGCGGCCGGTCCGGTGACCATGAGCGAGCGCCCGCCTGCGAGCGGCGCGAACCGCAACACCTGCCGCTGCCGGGCCGAGAGAAGACGCTGGGCCAAGCGTTCGACCGAGCCCGCATCGACACGCTCAAGCTCAACCACGGTCGTGCGCTGGGCCGAGTCCGCACGCTCGTCGAGCCCGGGGTCGAGCTCACCCAGCAGCGCCTCGGCCTGCATGACCAGCGACGCACTGCCAACAACGGTGATCTTGCCCTGGGTCTCCATGGGAATCACCGTGGGCTTGCGATCATTGGGAACGCTGGAGAACAGGCGATCGAGCTGCCGCGCTGCCTCCTGGGGCGTCACGCTCTCGAGCACGAAGCTGGCCATTCGCCGGCCGTCCACGCCCGCACCATCGCCTTGGTCAAGCATCTCGATGAGTTGAGCCGCGGTCTCGAGGCGGCGCGTCGGGCCGATGGCGATGATGGAGTTTGAGCGGCCGTTTGATTCGAAGCGCACCGGCGGCTTGGTGACGTCGTCGACGACCTCGATGCGATTGCCCTGCTTCTGGATGGTCTTCTCGTACTCGGGCACGAGCGTGCGCAACGTGCCGATGACGTCTGATACCTGCGCATTGCGCAGCGCGTAGATTCGGTAGTCCGAGTCGCTCGGCGGCTGGCTGTCGACCATCCGCAGCACCTCACGGATGCGGCGGATCTGCTCGACGGTCTCGGTGACGATCAGGAGGTTCTGCGACGGCACGGGAACGAGCGAGCCGTACCCGGCCACCATGGCCTTGACCTGCTCGGCCACTGTCGCCGCATCCACATTTGTCAGGGGTACGGCAAGCGTGACGATCTTGCCCTGCTGCATGCCAGCGGGAAGCTCGCCTTGAAAGATCTCGCCAGGCTGACGCGCGGCATCCTCGATCGAACGGAAGTACAGGTACTCATCCTGCTCGCTCAGGCGCACCCTATGCGGCAGCAGGAAGCGGTTCAGGATGTCCAGTGCTGTGTCGAACGAGTACGACTGGCCACTGATGAACGTCATGCCCTGCTCGGGCACTGCCGCCTGATAGATGATGGGCACGCCCGCCTCGCGCGAGAAGAAGCCCAGCACCTCCGAGTACGGCGCGTTCTCGAAGCTGAAGCTGATCGGCGTCATCGACCGCTGCCCGGCGGCGGCAGGCGGATCAGCCGGCGGCGCTTCGGCCAGCGTCGTGCCCGTCGCCTGATCCTGCGCGGCATCGACGCTCATCGCCATGCCACACGACAGCACGAGGGCCGCGGCGACGTGCCCCTTCACGACGGTGCTCATGCGAGCGTCTCCCTTCGCCTTCGAGGTGGCGCGCCCGGCGGCGGTCTGCGTTGTTGGGTGTAGATCTTCCAGCGTCATCGCCGTTCCCTTCCGTGCGCGGCGGCCAAGAGCTCACCGTTGCGCACCTCGAATCGCTCGTCGTTGGCCTCGAAGGTGGCCACCTCTCCCAGCAGGGCGGCAAGCCGAAGCCCGCCGACCTCCTCTCCCAGCGCCAGCGTTCGCCGGCGTCCATTCTCGTGTACCACGATGGCGTACTGCCCGGTCTCGCCCCTCAAGACGCCCGCCAGGCGCCAACCCGCGCCCGGCGGGGGCGGAGGCGGCGCGGTTCGCGTTGTTGGTGGCGGTGGCGGCGGCGGGCTCTGAACGACCACGGGTTGCGGCTTGGGCGCCGTCTTGAATGGGTCGGCCTTCACCACCGCCGCGAGTTGCGCCTGCATGCGGTCGTCCAGCGGGTCGATGGCGATCTCGCCTGCGAGCGCGCCATCGTCATCGACGACCAGGGCCGTCAGCGTCATCGACAGCGAGAAAACCGCGGGCTTGCCCTCTTCAATCCGCGAGGGCTTGATGTTCCACGAATCGACCCCCAGCGTCCAGCGTTGCGCGTCGGCCAGGGACAGCGCACGAAGCACCGCCTCCAGCGTGCCCTCGCCCGAGATCACGACACGTGCCTCGCTCGCGTCTATGCGATCGCGAAGCGAACGCTGGAACGCACGCTCTCGGATGCCGCGGGCCTGTCCGGCAGGGTTGCCCACGGCGCGCGGCGGCAAAGAGTTAATCTCGAGCTTTGTAAGCCCGGCCTCGAACGCAAGCGTCGCGCTGGCGGTGCGCAATCGGTGCTCCAGCGAATCGCGATCACCATGCACGGCGCCGGCGATAATCTCACCGAGCTCTCGGCGGACGCGGCTTTCTTGCAGCAACGCCGTCTCATAGCCGCCCTTCTCACCGATGAGCGCGTCGATGTCGTCACTCAGTTCAGCGGCGGGGCCTTCATAGAAGGTGACGTAACCCCACCACGAAGCGCCCGTGAGCGCAATGGCGGCGCCACCAACAATGAGCAAGCGCACGATGCGGGGGTTCACGAGCCACCCCCTTCTCCGGCATCAGTCTGGTCTGCGTCGGCCGGCGCGGCCTGGACGTCTTGTGACACGACGCGCGTCGTCGTATCGACTTCGAGCTTGAAGCCGAGCCCCGCGTCGGGCCCCTGAGTCTGCACGAAGTACAGAGGATCGTCGACCAGACGGCCGCGCACCATGCTGGCCATCTCGCGCGCCTCGCCAACACCCTGCAGGCTGAGCTCGCCGCGAACAGCGGGCCGGTACTCGGCGGCAAAGAAGGAGAAGCTGCGCGCCCCCTTCGGGTCGCCGAACCACACGCCACCCCGCGACGCGCCCGAGAGCTGCTCGATGCGCACGCCCGATGCTGCCGCGTGACCCATGACGCGCTCGAGATGGCCCGGCCACTCGGGCCGCGTCTGCCGGAGAGCACGCAGATGATCGAGGCGTGTGCGATCGAGCACCATGGCGGTGTAGTCCGTGCGGAGCGTTGAGACCTGGCTGGTCAGTCGCGACTTCTCTTGCTGGAGATCGCCGAGGCGGATATAGCCGTATACGCCCAGCCCGCCAACGACGGCGATCATCGCCATCGCACCCAGCAACACCCGCTCGCGAGTCTGCGAGCGCTCGGCTCGGGCGCGAGTCGGGTTCAAGAGGTCGATGCGATCGCACGAAGCCACGCCGATGCCAGCCAGCGCGAGCCACCGCGTCGTGTCCGCGCCACTCTGGTCAGCCAGCACCGCGAACGACTCGGCAGCCAGCGCCGTAGTCTCGGCTTCGATCGTCTCGGCGACCTCATTGGCGATTGCCTGGCACAGGCCGCTGCCGCCGATCACCACCGCGTCTTGCACCGGCAGCGAGTTCTGGGCGGCGCGGTAGCCCATCCACGTGCGCTTCACCTCGACGGCGATGCGGCGGACGAACCCCTCCTGCTCGCCCGTAGGCCACGTGGCATCGACGCCGCGACTGGTAACAACCCCGCCCGGCTCGACCACCGCGATCTCGACCGATGACGCTCCGGGCGAGACGACGATCCGTGCGTGCCCGGCGTCGGGCAGACCAGCGATGCACGCCGAGCACTGGGCCCGCAGCACGACCGAGGCCAGCTTGAGCTTCGCCGCCGTGAGCATCGAGCGCATCCACGCCATCCGCTCGGAGGGCACCGAAGCTCCCAGCAGATCGAGCTTGCCGTCATCCTCGCGGAGCACCACGAAGTCGGTCGAGGCATCCGAACCCTGCACCGGCATGGCCCGGCTCATCTGGAGCTTGACCATCGCCGGTATCTGGTTTTCGGCTGGCGGCTTGGGCAGGCTCAGCCGCTTGAGCAGCAGGTCTCCCCGGCCCGCGACCCACACCACCTGCTTGCCCTTCAGTCCAGCCTGGCGAAGCTGCTCGCCCACCCACTGACCGACCGCCTCGGGATCGTCGCTGGCGATCGCGTCCGGCACGCGGGCACTCACGCCCGTGCCGAGCTTGGACCGGCCCTTCTCCGTCCCCACCGGAACGACCGTCAGCCAGCCGGCGTGCCACTCCATGGCCAGGCGCGAACCACTCATGGGCGCACCTCTCGACGCTCAGGTTCGGGCTCGAGCAACTCGTCCATTGAGCCATCGGTGCCGGCCAGCACGCGGGCGACTGCGGCGAGCTCGCCGGCAATGCTCACCTCACCCAGCGGTACAACCACCGGCCGCGGGCCGGAAAAGTCCACCAGCAGGTCCATTGCCACGCGGTCCCGCAGGCGATCCTCGTCGGCAGACGCCATGCCCGCTCGCACGCGCTGGGCATCCTCGAGCGAGTCGATGCCCACGGAACGCTCGCGCACGGTCGCCATGCCCGCCTCGGCACGCAACACCCAGCGCACGCTCCTGGTCGTGACCCGGTCGAGGACCTCCAGCATGGAATCCTCATCGACCAGCCCCTCGCGCAGCGGCCAAAGGGGATCCTTCAGCTCGTCGGTGTCCAGACTCCGCCGCGCGTCGACGATCTGCTGGGCCGTCTGTTCGTTGAGCCCGGGCAGCACCGCGAGCACCTCGAACGGCGCCCGATTGATGTCGACGCGGCCCCGGCTCGGGCCCGAGCCGACGCAGACGATGTCGAGCACCTGGCCGGTCGTCGCGAGCGTCATCTGCCCTCGCAAGGCCCGCGCGACCTCGGCGAGGGATGCGGGCGGCGTGTCGCGCTGGGCCAGCACGGCAACCAATTGGCCCGCCCCCTCCTGGGCGCTCAGCGAGTTGGTGAGCCGCTCGCCCATGGCCTCGTCGTACGGCTGGGACACGTCGACCCGCTCGGCGAGCGGCATCGCCCCCCCGACACCGATCGAGGTCGCCGGATCGACCGACCCCACCGTCAGAAGACTGGCGAGGGGGATCCCATCGGAAGCAAGCTCGCCGCGCTCGTCGTAAGTGCCATAGACCAATTCGATGGTCACACCCTCAACTTCGAGCAGCTCCCGCAGCGAGCGGACGGGCAGTGCAGCCGCGACTGCGGCCCCAAGGGTCTCGTCCATGCCCGGCAGCTTGGCGAGCATGGACGCAGTGCAGGAATTGACGTCGAGCAGGGCGTCCAGCGAGACCGCATCGGGCGTGATGGCAGCGTCAAGGCGGAACGTCGCGGTGCGGTTGCCCTCTTCGAAGAGCTCAATCGGGTCATCGACCACAAACTCGGCCCCCGCAAGCACGTCGGCCCGCTGGTCGAGCGCGGCCTGCTCGATGGCCAGCGTGCCCGATCGCATCGTGAGCCGGGATTGCAGCCGGCCGGCGGTCGAGGCCGTCGCCTCGCCCGCGCTGCGAGCGGCCAGCAGCGCGACCGTACCCGCCAATGCACCGATTGCCAGCACCACCAGCACCACCAGCACCGCGACCCCGCGCTCGTGTCGCTGCCGGTTCATGGCGCCATCCCCATCGGATCTTCAGCGGGGTCGGACGGTGGGCCGCCGCCCAGCATCTTGCCCAAGGGATCGCCCACAATGAACACAACATCAGCCGACCGCTCTGGGAGCTCCAGCTCATCGAACATCGATCGCTCGGGCGACAGCTCGGGGTCGAGAGCGTCTTCGGCAAGTTCTTCGGCGTCCGTCTCGCGTTCTCGGCCAACCGGAGCCAACCAAACACACAAACGAAGCGGCGGCTGGCTTCCCGAAGCGGTGACGAGCTCGTCGAAGTGGTCGACGTAAATGGCCTCGATGTCGGTCACGACGAGCTCGACCGACTCGCCGCCCCTGGTCTCGCGCCAGGTGATTTCCTGGTCATCTTCCGAGTATGACAGCCGGCCCGTGACGTCCGATGGCCCGGCCGGCACGCCCGATCGCCCCGCGGCGGGCCAGATGCCCCGCCCGCGCAGCTCGAACGAGTCCTCGCCGTGACGGGCATGGTTTGGCGCGGTCGCCGCGAGTCGCTCGACTCGATCGAGCACGCGAGCCAGCATCGCGCTGCGTTCGCCCTCGCGCACAAGCCGATCCCGCCGACCCGCGAGCCCGAAGGTAAAGGTGATCAGCGCCGCACTCAAGACCGCAAGGATCGCGATGGCGATCATCACCTCGAGCATCGTGAAGCCGGAACGTGACCGAGCGAACTTCATAGCCCACCCCCCGCGCCGTCCATCGGCACGAGTTGGCGGAGCGTCGCGAGCACGGGTCCCTCGCCGGCGGCTTCGATGCGGCGCACGCGCACCGTCGCGAGCGAGAGGCCGGGCCACTCGCTTGGCTCCAGGTCGACCTCGCACATCCAGTCGCTCGGCGCGTCGAACCCGGCGCTCTCGGTGGCGGGCGACGCCCAGGCGCTCGCGGGCCCGGTCAATTCGCGATCACTCATCGCACCGCTCTCGAGCAAGCCCAGGGCGGTGCGCGCGATGCCGGTGGCGCCCATCCGATGCTCGGCGTCGATGATGCGGCGGGCCCCGAAGTCGAGCTGGCTGAGAATCGCCAGCCCACCAACGACGAACATCGCCAGCGCAAGCACGAGGTCGAGCAGCACGAACCCACGGCGTGGGTGCTCGCGTCGACGTCCTTGTCGCTTGGTTGGCCTGCGGCTCCGCCGCGTGCTGGCTGGCATCGTCTATCTCGTCTGCATGGGTCTCGGCTGGGGGGGCTCCGGATCGGTCCGGTCGGGTTGCTCGTTGGCCTGGGGATCGTCGCCTGACCCGCTCGACTGGTCATCCGCGTCGAGGTCGTCGAACTCGAGCGCGTCAAACTGCAACTCATCGAATTCGAGCGACTCGAACTCGCGCTGCTCGAACTCACGGGACTCGAATCCGCGAGACTCGAAGCCGCGCGAACCAATGCCGCGCGACTCGAACTCAGGTCGATCGAAGTCGAGCGCATCAAACTGCGGGCGATCGAACTCCAACTCGTCGAACTGCGGGCGATCAAACTCGGGTGCGTCGAAGCGCGAAGTCGATGACAGACTCCGATCTGGACGCTCGGGCGCGGCGCGTCCGTCGGGTTCGGATGCATCGTCGGGCGCGTCTTCGGGGTCTTCCGGACGCTGCGGCTGCTCTTCAAGCTCGGGTGCGCGGATAAACACGAGCGTGCCGACGAGCGGCTCAACCCGGACACGCACAACCCGACCGTCGGCCAGGCGAATCACGGTTGCCTCGCCCGCCATGGCCGAACCATCGCTCAGGTACCAGGCGAGCACAATCGGGTCGCCGGGTGCTTCGAGAGCGCCAGGCGGCGGCGGGGCCTCGTCATCCTCAGTGAATGCCATCTCCAGCGGCGAGCCGTCCCCGGACTCGGCTTGGGCTTCCGATTGGGCCTCAAAGGCCTCGAGTTGCTCGAGCCTGCCCTGCCACAAACGGGTACCCTCGGGCAAGTCGCGATCTTCATCCACGCGCGGCCAGGTCGACGCGTCGTTGGGATCGGCGCGTTGATCCTCGATGGTCTCGGCGCCGGCGTCGGGCTCGCGAACAACGAGCAAACTCAGAGACTGGCCGTCTTCGGATGGAGCGAGCACCAGAGCCACGGGCACGCCCGACCGCTGCGCCTCGGCCCGCGCGACGGCGGGCGAGAGCGTCAGGATGCGCTCCGCCGTCCGGGCGCGCGCTCCATCGGTGTTGGTCAGTGCGACGGGCAGCGCCAGCGACGAGATGACCACCAGCAGCCCGAGGGCCACGAGCACCTCGATGAGCGTGAAGCCTCGGCGGCGCATCGTCCGGACACCTCCACAAGCTACGCGAGCCGAACCACTCGGCGATCGCAACAGACGATCAGCCGGCGGGCGGCGGTGGCGCCAGCCCCTCGCTGCCGCCCATGCCTTCTTCATCCTCGGCCCACGCGTAGATGTCGTCCTCGGTCTCGGGCTCACCGTCGGGTCCGTTGCTCGAGAGGTCGTAGTAGCCCTCGCGGCGCAGGCCCTCGGGGTTGTACTCCCACGGATTGCCCCAGGGGTCGTTGGGCATCGACTCGCTGACCGACTCGGACCACTGGTCTTCGAGCTCCGGATCGACCGTCGAGCTGCTCCACAGCACGGCAAGGCCCTCATCCTCGGTCGGGTAGCGGCCATAGCGGCGGTTGAAGTCGAGCAGCGCGCCCTTGAGCGTGTTGATCTTGATCTCCGCCTCGTTCACCTTGGCCTCGTCGCGGCGGCTGAGCAGGGCGAAGCCCACCAGGCCGCTGATCATCACGATGATGGCTAGAACGATCATGATTTCGATCAGCGAGAAGGCCCGTCGACGCAAGTGCTTGATGGAATTGGACTTGCGGCTCAGGCCGCCACGGTCGGTCGCGGTGTGCGGTCGGGTCTGCATCGTTCCTTCACCCCTTCGAGCGGGGCTCCGACCCCGCGGCGTGTCATCCTGTCGTTTGTCGAAGCTCGCGTGTCGCTCGGAGCCGAGTGGCCCGCAGGCTTAGTTTACGCTAGCTTACCGCCGGGCGTAACGAGGGAGTTCCTGGGAGATCGTCCCGAGCCCACGCGAAAGCCCGCCAGTCAACTGACGTCGCTGAGTTGCAGCATCGGCAAGATCAGTCCGATAGCCACAAATGCGACCACAACCGCCAGCCCCAGCAGCATCATGGGGCCCACCAGGGCAACGGCGGTCGAAAGAAGCCGCTCGACCCGGGACTCGATCGTCTCGGCGATGGTCTCCAGCACGTCGGCCAGGTTGTTGGCGCTCTCGCCCACCGAGATCATCTCGATCACGTCCTCATCGAACAGCCCGCTGATGCCCAGCGGCCCGGCCAGGGGTTCGCCCGCCTTGACCGCCTCGGCCGCCTCGGCAACCGCCTCCTTCAGGAGCACGTTACCGGCGGCGTCCTCGGCGATGCGCATGGCGGCCAGCACCGGCACGCCGTTGGCGAGCATCGTGCCGAATGTCCGGCAGAAGCGGGCGACTGCAATCGATCGCACGAGCGGCCCGAGGACCGGCGCCTTGGTCCGAGCGACCGCGATCGCCCTGGAAACGTCCTGCCTCTTGCTCAATCGCCACGCGATGATCGCGAGTACCGCCAGCACGATGGCCGTGATCGGCCCCTTGCTGGTGACGGCGGCGCTAATCGCAAACAGTGCCACAGTGATGGCCGGCATCGGGTCGACCTGCTCGAGCACGTCGCCGAACATGGGCAGAAACAGCCCGAAAATCAGCCCGAGCACCCCCACGCCGACGAATACGAGCACCGCTGGATACGCGAGCGCACCGAACAGCTTGGCACGCAGCTCGGCCTGGGCCTTGACCATTCCGGCCAGTCGCACCAGGACCGGCTCGAGGCTGCCGCCCTTCTCGCCCGCGCGCACCATCGCGATATGGGTCTGGGGGAATACACCCTCTTGGGCCGCCATCGCATCGGCGAGTTCCTCGCCGCGGGACACGCCCTCGGCCAGCTGCCGGAAGATCTCGGCCCGCCGAGGCTTGCTCTTGCCTCTGGCCAGCAGCGTAATGGCGCGCATCAGGGGCACGCCCGCGCGCAAAAGGTCAGCGACCTGCTGATAAGCAGTCGCGAGTTGGCGGGGGCCCAGGCCCTTCTTGCGGAAAGACGCCTTAGGTTTCTGAGCCACGACCTCCACCGGCACGAGGCTGCGCTCGGCGAGTTCGCCAAGGATCGCCGCCTCGCTCGCTCCCGCGAGCGTGCCGGCCACGGCCTGCCCGTTCGCGTCGACGGCCTGATAGCGGAAGGTGGGCATGCGTCAGTTTACGCGAAGGCGGAGGGCACTGCGGATCGGGCGTCAGGCGTTGGCCGGAGCGGGCGAGGCAAGCCCGCACTCGGGGCAGATCGATACACCTTCTCCCAACTCGTATCCGCAGTCGATGCAGCAGCCCGCGCTCGTGCGGCGGCGAATCCGGTGAACACGCCACCACACGAGAACGGCGAACGCGATCGCGGCATAGAACAGCGTGTTGCCTAGCAGGCCGAGCCAAAGCGGCCGGTAGGGCACGCTCCACCAGTGACCAAAGAGGCGGATCGAGGCCAGACCCGATCGCTGCACCGCCGGACCGCCCATCGACCACCCGCGCGTGCCGACGGCTGCCTCGAAGGGCCACCCGACGCTGATCGCGTAGCGCGTGTGATCCCGGCCATCGAGCGGTGCCCGAATGGCTTTGGGCCGGGCATCGCGCTGGACGAGTTTTGCGTTGAGGGTGCCCGCGACGCGATGTAGCGTGAGTGTCGAGCTCTCGGGCGACACGCTCGACTCCCATGTCGTGCCAGTCAGGAACTCCTGCCGCAACACAAGCACGACGTGCCCATCTTGCTTGAAGTACTCGGCGAGCGCGAACGTCGGCCAGTTGGTACCCGTCTGCGGCACGAAACGAGCCTGATGATTCAGTAGGGCCGCGCTCAATGGCACGCTCAAGACCGCGAGCAACAAGCCCAGCGCCAGCGACGTTGCCACCATCCGAACCGTAACGATGCGTGAGCGACGCGGTGCCATCGGCTATTCCTGCCTCAATTCTTCGCCCGCTAGGCCGCACTCGGGACAGGCCTGGATGCCTTTGCCAACGTTGTAGCCGCAGGCGATGCACAACCCGATCGCGGCGCGCCGTCGTGTTCGCAACCAGCGTGCGAGCATCATGATCATCAACGCGAGCCCCCCGAAGACGCTTGAGTTCGCGACAAGGCCGGGAACGTAGGGCATGAACGGAAGTGACCACTGACTCCCAAGGAGCGTCGGCTCAACCATCGCGAACCTATGCACCGTCTGCGGCGTGGGCCCGGTGCGTTGCACGCCGTAGATCGATCGCATGGGCCAGCCTGCGAGCCAGAGCGAGGCGGTGCGTCGGTTTCCGTCGCGCTCCAGCCAGATGTTCTGTGGTACCCGATCGAAGACTCGTGCACTGGCTGGAGAGTCAGGAATCGACACGATCATGCGACTGCCAGGATGCAACGGCGTCACGGCCCGCTCCCAGACCGTTCCGAACGTAGTCAGGCTCCTGGTCGTCACGACCAGATGGCTGCCAATGAATAGGTCTTCTTGGATCGTCCGAGCGTTGCCGGCGGCAACGGCGATGTTCGTCGCAAGTGCCGCGACCAGCGAGGTCAGCAGCGCCAGCAACACGCCCGCGAGCGCCGCAGCGAACGCAAGCCTGATCGTCACAAGGCGGGGCGGCCGCGTTGCCATCTCCGAGGGTAGAGCCCGCGCCTTCGCTAGATCCCACCGCGAACCGACTCTGGAGTGTCAGACAGTTGAAGATGGTTCGTTCGCCATCGCTGTCGCCGAGACGCTCGAAGATCAGGATGCACCCCGGCAGGGACTCGGGCGCAAACGCGGCGAACTGCTCGCGCTCGCCCTCGAATTCGCTCAGGTACATCTTGTGCTGAACGTCAGCCCCGCAGCGCCGCGTCGATCGCCGACTGGATGGCCGGGTCTGTCGGCTCGGTCCTCGGATCGAAGCGGGCAATGACGTTGCCGTCCTTGTCGACGAGGTACTTGGTGAAGTTCCAGGTGGGCTCGCCGCCCTGCTCGCTGAGCGTCGCGAAGAGGGGGTGGGCCGCGTCACCCTTCACGTCGATCTTGGCGGCGACGGGGTAGGTCGCGCCCATGTCGGCGCAGAAGCTCGCGGCCTCGGCCGAAGCGAGCGGCTCCTGGTTGAAGCTCGCGCTCGGGAAGGCGAGCACCGTGAATGGCTTGCCCGCGTTGGCCTGCTGCAGTGTCTCGAGCTGGCCGACCTGGGGCGTGAGCCCGCAGCGGCTGGCGGTGTTGACGACGAGCACGACCTGGCCCTGGAATTCGTCCATGGTCGCGAGCGAGCCGTCGGCCATCTCGAAGCGGACGCCACGGACGGAGGGGCCCGATTGCTGGGTTTCGGTCATGGCGGATTGCTCCTGGGCAGAACGATCGTCGGCGGCGGGCTGCTGGGCGGTCGAACGCATCGACTCGTCGTCGTGGCCGTTGCCGTCTCCCGAGCAGCCCGAAAGTGCGATCAGAAGCCCGAGGCCGAGCGCCGTTCCTGCACGCGTGAGAGTCCTGGGTGTTCCGTGGGGCATGGGTGTTCCTCCTCCCGCGACCTGCAACGGGCCGCGCTGCCGGGCCATCGTACTACCCTCGGTAGTGACCGGAAACGAACCAACCGATGGCACCATCGAACTCATCCGCACCACGCGATTCTGCGTGAACGACCGCTCGTTCGGGGATCCTGCCTCGCAGATCGCCACTGACCCCAACGGCTATGCCGCCAAGCCGGCGATGCGAGGTCTAGGCAGGTACTACAGCGTCGACGTGACCGCTCGCGGCGTGCCGGACCCGGTCACGGGCTACCTCATTGATATCAAAGCGATCGATCGGGCCGTACGCGATGCGGTCGTTCCGCTGATCTCGCTGGCCTGCCATGACGACCCTGCCCGCGAGCCGGCAACGCTCCTGCCCGAGCTCATGGTTGACTTGGAAGCGGCGCTGCCCGTCACGCTGGCCGCACTGCGCTGGAACCTGACCCCCTATTCGAGCATCACCATGAACGCGTTATCCGCCACCACCGTTGTCTTGCGCCAACGCTTCGACTTCGCCGCGGCCCACCGCCTGCACGTCGACACGCTCAGCGATGAGGAGAATCGCAGGCTCTTCGGCAAGTGCAACAATCCGAGCGGGCACGGCCACAACTACCAGGTCGAGCCGGCTGTGGAAGCGCCGCTGCCTGGGTCCGGCCCGATGCCATTCACGATGCTTGATCTCGAGCGGCTGGCCGACGAGACGATCATCGCCGCGTTCGATCACACGAACCTGAACACCGACCCGCCGGACTTCAGCCAGGCGGGCGTGAACCCCAGCGTCGAGCACATTGCCCGCGCCTGCTACCAGCGGCTGGGCAATGCAATTGACGCGACCGGCTCGGGCGCGAAGCTGCTGGAAGTCACGGTGTGGGAGACCGACCGGACACGATGCACCTATCCGGCGTCGTGAAATTCGGCGGTGGGCGGCACGCCGGTCGTTGACCGCTCGGATGGCGGATTGGCAACGGCAGGCCGCATGATCTTGCGTCGCCACGCCGAGGGACTCTCGCCAAGAAGGCAGCCAAAGGTCTGCGTGAAGTGGCTGTGGCTGCTAAAGCCCGTGCACGCGGCAACCTCGTTGAGCGGCATGCCCTGCGCAATAAAGTCGAGCGCAGCCGCAATGCGCAATGCCGTCAGGTACTTGTGCACGGTTTGGCCCGTCCAATGCCTGAAGGTGCGCGCGAGATGGAAGGGCGAGACCTCGAGTTCGTCGGACAGCTCGTCGAGCGTCAAGCGATCGGCGTAGCGCTGGGCGAGCACGGCCTTAGCACTCTCGGCAAGGTCGCGGTGCGCGCGGCGGGTTGGCTCTGTCGTCGCGGCCGAGCGACGCCGACGAGTACCCACGCCCGGCTCGAGCGCGCGGCGAAAAACGTCGAGCACCGCCTCGCCAAGTCCCAGCGGATCCGACTCTGCGGCGGCGAGGCTGTGGCTCAGGCGCCGCTGGTCTCGGTAGAGCTCGGGCGGGCACGTCGCATGCGTGAAGGGCACGAGCGATTCGGGGTTATCGGCCTTGAAGCCCAGGCTGCGGGCGATCTCCATCGCCAAGTGCGGCGCCACGCTGAACCACTCGCAGCGATCGCCGCGATCGGTCAGCGCCTCGCGGGTGTACGGCCGCATGGCGTTGTAGACCATGGTCGTGTTCGGGTCGGCGACGACCGGCTCGGCGCCCTCTTGCGTGATGATCACCGGATCGCGCGCAAAGACGACCGTGGGCCAGAAGATCGGCCCGGTGTTGGCAAAGTTGGGCGAATCAACGGACAAGCGGAAGCGACCGTGCAGCCAATCACGATCGGCCACGACCAACTCATTCGGGCTCAGCCCGGGCCTGCCGCGCAGACGATGCAACCCCGACGCACCACGCTCGCTCATCCGCATGCAGAGAGTCCTTTACACCGGGTTGCCCGTCCGGTCGTGGCCATCCGTGAGCAGCATTTCAACACGTCGGAGCCTTCGGCGTCCCCGGGCTCGGGGGCGAGTTCGTGCGGCCAGGTCGGGCCTCGTTCGCTCCGGCAGTCGTGCGTCCCAACATCTCTCCGTCGTTGGGATTCGATCTTGCCGCTTTCTATACACAAGGACGGATCACCGGTTGCGACCCGTCGCGACGCGTACCCAATCTGCACGGTGCGAGCAAGAATCTGAGAAGCCCGATCGGCCGCACGTGACCGCCAGGGCGTGTGAAGCCGTTTTCGGGCCACACAACGACGGGCAATCGCACACCAGAAAATGGTTGCTTCGTGCTCGGGCTCAGATTACCCAGATGCTCAGCGAGCGGCGACGGGCTGCCGGTTTGCTTCGATCGCTTGCGCGGCCTGGGCGTACTCCTGCAGCGGCCGCACCGACCAATCACCGGCCCGCAG
The DNA here is from genome assembly GCA_965227775.1 of Phycisphaerales bacterium. GTDB lineage: Bacteria > Planctomycetota > Phycisphaerae > Phycisphaerales > UBA1924 > JAHCJI01. Next base: position 1,443,932 of record OZ245777.1, on the reverse strand, counting down.
GGCCGCGATGGCGTCGACCGCGGCGCGCGCGGCGGTGGCGGTCGTGATCATGGGGATCGACAAGCGAACGGCCGTTGAGCGGATGCGGCCCTCGTCGGTCTCGCTGCCGCTGGCGGTTGGCGTGTTGATGACCAAGTGGATGTCGCCGCTGGTCATCATGTCGATGACATTCGGCCGCGCACCGGTCGCGATCTTTTGCACCAAATTCGTGCGCACGCTGTAGCGAGACAGGAACTCGGCGGTGCCGCCCGTGCTGTAGATCACGAAGCCCATCGCCGCCAGGCCGCGCACGACGGGGAGAATGCCCGGCTTGTCGGCGTCACGCACCGAGACGAACACGGCACCCGCCGTCGGAAGCGTGTTGCCCGCGGCCATCGCGGCCTTGGCTAGGGCGAGCGGCGGCGAGGCATCCATGCCCATGACCTCGCCCGTGCTGCGCATCTCCGGGCCTAGCACGAAGTCGACACGCGGGAACTTCTGGTGCGGGAACACGGGCGCTTTGACCGCGAACGCGCCGGCGTCGAGCACCTCGTGCACGCCAAGCTCATCGAGCGTCGCACCCATCATGACGCGGGCGGCAAGGTTGGGCCAGGGCACGTGCGTGGCCTTGCTGACGTACGGAGCCGTGCGGCTCGCGCGGGGGTTGACCTCCAGCACGTAGACCACGTCGTCCTTGATCGCAAGCTGCACGTTCATGAGGCCGCACACCTTGAGGGCAGAGGCGAGCTTCTGCGCCGCGTCACGAACCTTCTCGACGGTGCGAGGCGAGAGCTCGTTGGGTGGCAGAAAGCACGTGCTGTCGCCGCTATGCACGCCCGCGTGCTCGATGTGCTCCATGATGCCGCAGATGACGGCTCTACCGCCCTCCCGATCGCCCGTAGGGTCGAAATCGGCGATGACGTCAACGTCGACCTCGGTCGCGCCGTCGAGGAACTTGTCGATGAGGATCGGCGCGTCGTCGAGCCCGCCATCGAGGCCCGCGCTGTGCACCGCGCTGTCAACAAAGCGTCGCAGGGCCGACTTGTTCTGGCAAATCTCCATTCCGCGGCCACCCAGCACATAGCTCGGGCGAACGAGGACGGGGTAGCCAAGATCTGCCGCGATCGCTTCGGCCTGCTTGCGTGAGCGTGCGATACCACTGGCCGGGCGGGCCAGGCCAACTTCTTCGAGCAAGTGATCGAACTGGTCGCGATCTTCCGCCAAGTCGATCGAGTCGAGGCTGGTTCCGATGATGGGCGTGCCCGCCATCGCAAGACCATGGGCCAGGTTCAGCGGCGTCTGTCCGCCGTACTGCACGATGGCGCCCTTGAGCATGCCGTCGCCGCCCAGCGCCTCGGTCACGTTCAGCACGTCTTCGAGCGTCAGCGGCTCGAAGAAGAGCAGATCGCTCGTGTCGTAGTCCGTACTGACGGTCTCGGGGTTCGAGTTGATCATCACGCTCTCGATGCCCATCTCGCGGGCGGCGAAGGCGGCGTGGCAACAGCAGTAGTCGAACTCGATGCCCTGGCCGATGCGGTTGGGCCCGCCTCCGAGGATGACGACCTTCGGCGCGTCGGTGATCCGGATCTCGCTGTCGTAGGTCTGCGAGGCGTTGCCCTGCTCGTCGTAGACCAAGACCGGGCTCTCGTACGTCGAGTAGTAGTACGGCGTCGCGGCCTCGAACTCGGCGGCGCAGGTATCGACCAGCTTGAAAGCCGGAGAAATGCCCAGGTCCTTGCGATGCTCGCGAACGCTGAGGATCGTCTTGCTGCTAATGGCGTCGAGGTAGACGTTGGCGAGCTGGGCGTCGCTATAGCCGAGGCGTTTGGCCTCGCGGAGCACACGCTCGGGCACGTCCTCGAGTTGCTCGTAGGCGAGCAGCGCATCCTCGAACGCAACCAGCTCGGCGATCTGGCTCAGGAAGAAGGGATCGATCTTGGTCAAGCCGTAGATCTGCTCGATCGACCAGCCCATCTTGAGTGCGTACCGCACGTAGTACAGCCGGCCCTGACTGGGCACGGCGAGCTTTCGCGTGAGCTTGGTATCGTCGATCGGCCACTCGATAGGCTGGCCATCGGCCGTGCGCAGGCCCGTCGCGCTGACGGTATGGCTCGCGTCGCTCGGGTCGGCGAAGTCGAGGACCAGCTGCTCGCGCTCAATAGCGCGGGTCGCCGTCAGCCATTTGTCGTTGCGGTCGAGCCCTAGGCCGAACCGCTTGACCTCCATCGAACGGATGGCCTTCTGCAGGCTCTCCTTAAACGTGCGGCCGATGGCCATGGCCTCGCCCACGCTCTTCATCTGCGTGGTCAGCGTCTCTTCGGCCTCGGGGAACTTCTCGAAGGTCCACCGTGGCATCTTGGTGACGACGTAGTCGATGCTGGGCTCGAAGCACGCGCTCGTGGTCGCGGTGATGTCGTTGCGCAGTTCGTCGAGCGTGTAGCCCAGGGCGAGCCGGGCGGCGATCTTCGCGATCGGGAAGCCCGTGGCCTTGCTGGCCAACGCACTGGATCGCGAGACGCGCGGGTTCATCTCGACCACCACAAACTCGAACGCTTCGGTGCCGTCCTCGTTAGGGGTCGGATTCGGATTGACGGCGAACTGCACGTTGCTGCCGCCCGTCTCGACGCCCACCGCCCGCACGACCGCGAAAGCCGCATCGCGGAGTACCTGGTACTCCTTGTCGGTCAGCGTCAGGATGGGCGCAACGGTGATCGAATCGCCCGTGTGCACGCCCATCGCATCGATGTTTTCGATGCCACAAACGATAACGCAGTTATCGTGCTTGTCGCGAACGACCTCGAGCTCGTACTCCTTCCAGCCCAGCAGGCTCTTGTCGATCTGCACCTGCCCGATCATGCTGGCGCTCAGGCCACGGGCCACCTGCTGGCGGAATTCCTCGGTGTTGTACGCGACGCCGCCGCCCCAGCCACCGAGCGTGAACGCGGGGCGGACGATCGAAGGAAGACCGAGCTCTTCGAGCGCTTCCATCGCTTCGTCGAGGCTGTTCACCGTGCGTGATGGCGCGAGCGGCAGGTCTTCGGCCTCGCAGACCTTGCGGAACGCCTCGCGGTCTTCGGCGCGATGGATGACTTGGCGGTCGGCCCCGATCATCTCGATGCCAAACTCATCGAGCGTGCCATTGTCGAAGAGCGTGCACGCGCAGTTGAGCGCGGTCTGCCCGCCGAGCGTGGGCAGGATGGCGTCGATGCCCTGGCCGCCGGCTGACTCGTCGCACTCCTTCTGGATGATCTTGCGGACGCTGTCGGGGGTGATTGGCTCGATGTAGGTGCGATCCGACATGCTCGGATCGGTCATGATGGTCGCGGGATTGGAATTGACCAGCACCACCCGGCAGCCTTCGGCCCGAAGGGCCTTACAGGCCTGAGCGCCCGAGTAGTCGAATTCGCAGCCCTGACCGATGACGATCGGGCCCGACCCGAGCACGAGGATGGTGCGGATATCTTCTCGTTTGGGCATCCCGAGGCCACCTCCGGGGGTCATCCAGACCGGTTCGTGCTCGCCGTGAGCGGGGTGAGGGCACCCGAATCGGGCCCCGGGGGTCATCGTATGGCCGCAGCCTTTGCGCGTCCGCAGAAATCGGCGTGCAAAGTACACGCTGGCTCAACCACGGGCATGGAGGCGTCGATAAAACGACGGGTCGCGCATGGATCGCGTGACCCGATGACGCCAATGCGCCTCCGGCGCCCAGAGGAGAACCGACCATGCGTCGACCAACGACCGCGGGCCTGCTGGCTGCAGCCGGAATCGTGTGCCTGCCCTCCACCGCCGCGGGTGAGGACCTCTTCCGCGTGATGGTGGTGGCCAACGACCCGATGGTCGGCAGCCTGTCGGTTGGCGGCTCGTCGGTGCCCGACCTCGTGGAAGACCTGCTCGACACGCAGAACGACTTTGCCATCTTCGATGGCCAGGACTTCGCCGCCTCGCTGCGATACGCGGGCGTGGACGACGCGATCAGCTTCACGCTCAGCGACGACGGCGACCGCGCGACGCTCCAGTTCCTGGGCCGTGAGGGCGATCCGCTGGTTTTCACCACCGACGCTTCGGGTGACGTCGAGGACCAGATCGTCGACTTCCTCGAGAGCGAGGGATCGGACACCGTCGCCGACTTCCTGCGAGAGATCAACGCGCGATCGCTCGTCGCCGTGACCGACGGCAATCCACAGTCCACGACGGCCCAGATGGCCTCATACAAGTACAACCGCTTCGGCAAGCACCAGGATCTCACACGCCTTGAGCGACAGATCATGCAGGGCGAGGTGCTGCAGACCCCGCCGTCGCCGAGCGCGTTTCGCGTGTACGGCCAGGAAGGCGCTCAGGAAGAGAACGGCATGGAGTCGGTCGGTGGCGTGACCGGTTTCAACCAGTCCGCCGACGAGCAGGGCGCGCAGGAGCAGGGTCGCATGCAGGGTGAGGGTGCGCCCGTCGGCTCGGCGAGCGTGCAGTTCTTCCAGCCGGGATCCGACAAGGGCCTGCGCATCCGGTTCGATGCCCAGGCCGGCATCGCCGACGCTGATGGGCTGGAGAGCACGTTCGTCAACCTCTCGGGCAGCTTCGAGTACCGCGTCAACCGATACTGGGGCATCGCGGCCTCGTTTCCCATCAGCTACTACGACGTGGAGGGTGCGGACGTCTTTACCGCCTCGGCCCACCTCGACGTGCCCATCCGCCTCATCCAGCAGGACGACGGCAAGGGCTTCACGCTGCAGATCGCACCGGGTGCGCTCATCGCCGGCTCGGGCAGCTATGAAATGGTCTCTGGCGGCCTGTTCTGGGGCGTCGGCGGAACCGTCTTGGCCAGCTACGAGATCGAAGACTGGCTCTTCAGCGGTGCGGCGTCGTACACGCACTTCGACTCGATCTCATTGGAGCTCAGCGAGTTCGAATTCGACCCAGCGCTCACACAGGACTTTGTCCGCGTCGGCGGCAAGGCGTCGTACTTCATCGGTGACAACGCCTACGTGTTCGGCGGCGCAAGCTACTCGGACTTCCTCGACGATGCGGCTGTCGACAACTACTACAGCCCCACCGCCGGCTTTGGCTTCCGCACGAGCGGGAGCTTCAACGTCCGTCTTGCCTATGAGGGCGACTTCGGTGACAACTACGAGGCCCACAAGGTCCAGCTCGGCGTGCAGCTGCCGTTCTGAATGCTGATCACAATCCGACAAACGAAACCGCCGGGCGGGAGCAAGCTCCCGCCCGGCGTTCTTCTCTCGATCTATCCCTGGGGCCCACGAGACGAGTCGGTCAGCGTCGGATCACTGGGCGTGGTCGGCACTCTCTCCCATGACGAAGTCCTTGACCTCGACCTGGGGCATCACACCGGCGTGGTCGCCGTCTTCGAGCAGGTGCTCGGAGCCGTCGCCATCTTCCAGTCCATCCGCAGTCATCGGCGCCAGGGCCACCAGCGGCTTGACACGGATGTCCTGATAGCCGCGGAAACCGGTACCCGCGGGGATGAGGTGGCCCAGCAGCACATTCTCCTTGAGGCCGATCAGGTGATCCGATGCGCCCTTGAGGGCGGCCTCGGTGAGCACCTTCGTGGTCTCCTGGAATGACGCACCCGACAGGAAGCTCTCGCTCTGCAGGCTGGCCTTGGTAATGCCCAGCAGCAGCGTGCGGCCGACGGCGGGCTTGGGCTTCTTGGCCTTGGCCCCTTCCTTGCCCTCGGCCTCGGCCCGGGCGTTGGCCTCCTTGATCTCGTCGCGGGTGTACATCTGGCCCACGCGGAGGTCGGTGTCGCCGGCCTCGACGATGCGGCCCATGCTGAGGATCTCGCGATTCTTCTGGCTGAACACGTAGCGATCGACCACTTCCTGCGGGAGCAGGTCGGTGTCGCCGGCGTTCTGCACCTGAACCTTGCGCATCATCTGGCTGAGGATCAGCTCGATGTGCTTGTCGTTGATCTTCACGCCCTGGGCCCGGTAGACGTTCTGCACCTCTTCAAGCATGTAGAGCCAGACGGCCTCTTCACCCTTGATTCGCAGGATGTCCTTCGGATCCAGCGGCCCCTCGGTGAGCTGGTCGCCCGCGCTCACAAAGTCGCCCGTGTGCACGCGCAGCTGCTTGTCGCGCGGCACGTGGTGATCCTTCTCGATGCCCGAGTCGGACACGACGCGGATGGTGATCTTGCCCTTGCGCTTATCGCTGTAGATCTCGATCTTGCCCGAGATCTCGGCCATGACGGCCGGGTCCTTGGGCTTGCGAGCCTCGAAGATCTCGGTCACGCGGGGCAGACCACCGACGATGTCCTGGCTGCGCTCGGCCTGACGCGGCTGGCGGGCGATCATCTGGCCGGCCTTGATCTCCTGGCCGTCCTGAACTTCGATACGCGCCTTGGCCGGCAGGTAGTGGAAGTCGAGGATCTGGCCGCTCTCGTCGACCACGTTGATCTGCGGCGAGCGGGTGCCCTTGTGCTCGATGACCACAAAAGCCTTCTTGCCCTGGCCGGCGTCATCCTCACGCACGGTCTGGCCGACCTCGATGTCGACGAACTGCACCTTGCCGCCCTTCTCGGCGAGGATGGGCGTGCGGTGCGGGTCCCACTTGACCAGCACGGTGCCCTTCTTGACGGTGTCACCGGGCTTGACGTAGATGAGAGCGCCATAGGGCATCTTGCTCTTGTCGAGCTCGCGGCCCTTGTCGTCGAGGATCGCGACCTCGCCGTTTCGCTTCAGCGAGATGAGCACCTCGCTGCCGTCCTCGTCCTCGCCCTGCACCTCGGCGCAGTCGCGAAGCTCGATGGTGCCGGCGAACGTCGCGCGGAATTCGCTCTCGGCGACGTCACGCGTACCGATACCACCGGTGTGGAACGTACGCATGGTCAGCTGCGTGCCGGGCTCACCGATCGACTGGGCGGCGATGATGCCCACGGCCATGCCCTCTTCGACGATCTTGCCGATGGACATGTCCATGCCGTAGTCGAGCACAGAGCAGCCGGTGCGGCTCTCGCTCGTCAGCGGGCTGCGGACGAAGACCTCGCCGATGCCGATCTCGTCGATGCGGGCGGCCGCCTCTTCGGAGATCATCTCGTTGGCGCCGACGATCTGCTCGTCGGTCACCGGGTCGACGATCGAGTGCAGGCTGACGCGGCCGACAACCTGCTCGCTGAGCGGTACATCGACCTGCTCACCCTTGTAGACGGCGCGCTTCGGGATGCCGCGGCGGCTGCCGCAGTCGATCTCACCGATGATGACCGACTGGGCAACGTCGCAGAGCTTGCGAGTCAGGTAGCCCGAGTCGGCGGTCTTGAGCGCGGTATCGGCCAGGCCCTTACGAGCACCGTGCGTCGAGCTGAAGTACTCCAGCACGCTCAGGCCCTCGCGGAAGTTGGCGCGAATGGGCGTCTCGATGATCTCGCCGCTGGGCTTGGCCATCAGGCCTCGCATGCCAGCGAGCTGCATCATCTGGCTGACGTTGCCACGAGCGCCCGAGTCGCTCATGAGGTACACGGGGTTGAGGTACGCCGCGGCGCTCTTGTCGTCGATGGGCGCCTCCTGTCCGTCGGGCAGGCGGCGATCGTTCTTGAGCGTCTCGATCAGGCTCTTGGTCACCTTCTCGCGGCAGCCGGCCCAGATGTCCAGCAGCTGGTTGTACCGCTCGCGCTCGGTGATGATGCCTCGGTCGTAGTTCTTCTCGACGCGGTCGACCTTCTTCTGGGCCTCACCCAGCAGCTCCTGCTTGTCGGCGGGCACGCGCATGTCGGTCACGCCGAAGCTCAGTCCGGCCACCGTCGAACGCTTGAAGCCGATCTCCTTGAGGCGGTCGAGCAGGTCGATCGTCGCGGGCTTGCCAGAGACAGCAAACACGTCATCGATGACGCGGGCGCAGCCCTTCTTGCCCAGGGAGCAGTTGTAGAACGCCATGCCCGGCTCGAGGATCTCGCTAAACAGGCAGCGACCGGCCGTCGTCAGGATGCGGCGGTTCTCGGGCAGCGCCTCAACTGGGCCGCCCTGGCTCTGCACCACCTCGTTGAAGAGCTCAAGGCGGACCGCGATGCGGTCGTGCATCTTGATCTTGCCCTGCTCGAACGCCAGGATCGCCTCGGAGCGGTCCTTGAACGTCGGTAGGTCCTTCATGGCCTGTCCCTGATCGGGCGCCATGAGCGTGAGGTAGTACACGCCCAGCACGATGTCCTGGCTGGGCGAGATGATCGGCTGGCCGTTGGCCGGGCTGAACACGTTGTGCGTCGACAGCATCAGCACGTGCGCCTCGGCCTGGGCCTCGACACTCAGCGGCAGGTGCACCGCCATCTGGTCACCGTCGAAGTCGGCGTTGAAGCCGGTACACACCAGCGGGTGCACCTTGATGGCGTTGCCTTCCACCAGTACGGGCTCGAAGGCTTGGATACCCATTCGGTGGAGTGTCGGGGCGCGGTTGAGCAGCACCGGGTGCTGGTCGATGACTTCCTCGAGGATGTCCCACACCTCGGGGTCGCGACGCTCGAGCATGCGCTTGGCGCTCTTGATCGTGTCGGCAAGTCCGTGCTCGCGCAGCTTGCGGATGATGAACGGCTGGTAGAGTTCCAGCGCGATCTTCTTGGGCAGGCCGCACTGCCACAGCTTGAGCTCGGGACCGACCACGATGACCGAGCGGGCCGAGTAATCGACGCGCTTACCCAGCAGATTCTCGCGGAAGCGGCCCTGCTTGCCCTTGATCATGTCGGTCAAGGACTTCAGCGTGCGGTTGCTCGAACCAACCACCGGGCGGCGGCAGCGGGCGTTGTCGAACAGGTTGTCGACGGCCTGCTGCAGCATCCGCTTCTCGTTGCGGATGATGACCTCCGGGGCGTTGAGGTCCATCAGCTTCTTGAGGCGGTTGTTGCGGTTGATGATGCGGCGGTAGAGGTCGTTCAGGTCGCTCGTGGCGAAGTTGCCGCTCTCGAGCAGCACCAGCGGGCGCAGGTCCGGCGGGATCACGGGGATCACGTCCATCACCAGCCACGACGGGTCGTTCTCGCTCTTGCGAATGTTCTCGACGAGCTTCAGCCGCTTGGCCAGGTCCTTGATCTTCTGCTTGCTACGGGTTTCCCTCAGCTCCTGGCGGAGCTGGCCGGCAAGCTCGTCAAGGTCGAGGCGATCGATCAGCTCGCGGATGGCTTCGGCGCCCATCATGGCGCGGAAGGCGTTGCCGAACTCGAGCACCGCGGCTCGGTACTTGTCCTCGGTGATGATCGTCTGGCCCTCGATCTTCGTGCCGTCCTCGAGCTGCAAGCCCGGCTCGGCCTCGATGATCACGTAATCCTGGTAGTAGATCACGCGCTCGAGCTCGGTGGTCTTGAGCCCCAGCAGCGTGCCCAGGCGGCTGGGCATGCTCTTGAAGAACCAGATGTGCACGATCGGGCTGGCCAGGTTGATGTGGCCCATGCGCTTGCGGCGCACCCGGCTGTGGGTCACCTTCACGCCGCAGCGATCACAGATGATGCCCTTGTATTTCACACCTCGGTACTTGCCGCAGGCGCACTCGTAGTCGCGCTCCGGGCCGAAGATGCGCTCGCAGAACAGCCCGTCCTTCTCGGGGCGGTACGTGCGGTAGTTGATCGTCTCGGGCTTCTTCACTTCGCCGTAGGACCACGCCCGGATGTCGTTGGGCGAGGCCAGCGTCACCTTGACGGCGGAGAAGTCGTTGATGCGGTCGTACACGGTTTCGGCCATGTGTGCCTCCGGTGGAATCTACCGGTGAAAGTCGATCAGTTCGGGACGCAGCAGAGAGGGAAAGAACCGGGCCGGCCTGTTACAACAGGCTGCCCAACTCCGTCTGCCGCTTCTCCAGCGTGATGTTCATGCCAAGGCCCTTGAGCTCGTTGCAGAGCACGTCGAAGGCAATCGGCATGCCGGCCTCCAGCTTGTGCGTGCCCTTCACCATGCTCTCGTAGATCTTGGTACGGCCCTCGACGTCGTCGCTCTTGACGGTCAGGAGCTCCTGCAAGATGTAGCTAGCGCCGTAGGCCTCGAGCGCCCAAACCTCCATCTCGCCGAAGCGCTGGCCACCCGTACGGCTCTTGCCGCCCAGCGGCTGCTGGGTGATGAGCGAGTACGGGCCCGTTGCGCGGGCGTGGATCTTGTCGTCCACCAGGTGGTGGAGCTTCAGCATGTACATGAAGCCGACCGACGTGCGCTGCTGGAACGCCTCGCCCGTGCGGCCGTCGTAGAGCTGGATCTTGCCACCACGGGGCATGTGCGCGAGCAGCTCGCGATGGTGTGGGTGCTCGCCGGTCTTCTCCACGCCCTCGTTGCGCTCCTTGACGTAGGCGTTTGCTTCCTCGATGGCGGCGTGGATCTCGTCCTCGGTCGCGCCATCGAACACCGGCGTGACGGCCTGGAAGCCCAGCACCTGCGCCGCCCACCCGAGGTGGAGCTCGAGGATCTGGCCGACGTTCATGCGGCTGGGCACGCCCAGTGGGTTGAGCATGATGTCAACCGGCGTGCCGTCCTCCATGAACGGCATCTCCTCGATCGGCACGAGGCGGGCGATGACGCCCTTGTTGCCGTGGCGGCCAGCCATCTTGTCGCCCACGCTCAGCGGTCGCTTGCTGGCGATATAGACCTTGACCATCTCGAGCACGCCGGCGGGCAGCTCGTCGCCGCGCTTCATATGGGCAACGCGTCGCTGCTTCTCCTTCTCGATGGCCTCGATGCGCGGCCAGTACTGCTTGTAGCTGATCTCGGCGTCTTCGCGCGCGTCCTTGCTGCCCTTCACCCAACCAAGCTCGAAGGTCTTGATCTGCTCGATCACGACCTCGGGAATGTCGCTAGCGGCGACCTTCTGGCGGGTGTTGGGGTCGACCAGATCGCTGCCGGTCGCCTCATTGATAGCGGACACGAGCTCGCGGAAGATATCGATCGCCTTGGCGTCCATCTCCGCTTCATACTCGGCGATCTGCTGCTTGAGCTGCCGCTTCTGCTCCTCGTTCATGTGCAGGCGGCGGCTGAACTTCTTCGCACCGATGACGATGCCGTCGATGCCGCTGGGCACCTCGAGCGAATCATTCTTCACGTCCTCACCCGCGCGACCGAAGATGGCGTGCAGCAGCTTCTCTTCGGGCGTCAGCTCGGTCTTGCTCTTGGGGCTGACCTTACCGACGAGGATGTCGCCCGGGCCCACGCGGGCACCAACGCGGATCACGCCATCGTCGTCGAGATTACGCAGAGCCTTCTCACTGACGTTGGGAATGTCGCGGGTGAACTCCTCGCGTCCCAGCTTGGTGTCGCGGATCTCCACGTCGAAGCTATCGATGTGGATCGACGTGAACACGTCGTCCTTCACGATGCGCTCGCTGATGACGATGGCGTCCTCGAAGTTGTACCCGTCGAAGGTGTTGAACGCGACCAGCACGTTCTTGCCGATCGCCAGCTCGCCGTTCTTGATCGACGGGCCGTCGGCGATAACGTCGCCCGCCTCGACCACGTCACCCGGACGTACGACCGGCTTCTGATTCAGGCACGTGCGCTCGTTGAGTCCGCGGAACTTCCGCAGCACGTACTCGTCGCTGTTGTCGATGATGATGCGCTCGGCGTCGACGAACGTAACCACGCCGCCGGTCTTGGCCTTGATGACCATGCCCGAGTTGCGGCCCACCGACTGCTCCATGCCGGTCGCCACGCACGGCGGATCGACCTTGATCAGCGGCACGGCCTGGCGCTGCATGTTCGAGCCCATCAACGCTCGGTTGGCGTCGTCGTGCTCGAGGAACGGGATGAGCGCGGCCGAGATGCCGACCACCTGCTTGGGCGAGATGTCGACGTACTGCACGCTCTCGGCGGGAACCTCGGCCAGTTCACCGGCCACGCGGGCCAGCACCGTACCGCTCTGGAAATTTCCCTTGGGGTCGAGCGCATCGGCCGGCGCGAGCACACCGCGCATTTCCTCGTCTGCACGCAGGTGCACAACCTCGCCGGTCGCCTTGCCGCCCTTGGTCTGGCGGTAGGGCGTGCGCAGGAAGCCGTAGTCGTCGATCGAGGAGTAGATCGACATGCGGGCGATCAGGCCGATGTTGGTACCTTCGGGCGTCTCGATCGGGCAGATGCGGCCGTAGTGGCTGATGTGCACATCGCGCACTTCAAAGCCGGCGCGCTTGCGGTTGAGGCCGCCCGGGCCGAGGGCCGAGAGGCAACGCTCGTGCACGAGCGTGCTCAGCGGGTTGGTCTGGTCGACCACCTGGCTCAGCTCGCTGCGACCGAAGAAGAAGTCGATCGCGCTGCTGATGCTCTTGGAGTTCACCAGGTCGGCGATCTTGGCAAGCTCGTCGGGGTCCTTAACGCTCATGCGCTCCTGCACGGTGCGCTTCAGCTTCAGGAAGCCCTTGCGGACCTCGTCGACGGCGAGCTCGTCCATCGTCCGAAGACGGCGGTTGCCCAGGTGGTCAATGTCGTCCTCGGTCGCCACGGGCTGGCCCGTCTCGGGGTCGAGGCGGTTGCTGCGCAGATCCAGCAGGTACTGGATGATCTGCAGCAGGTCCTGGGCGCGGATGAAGTTGCTGTCGACCGCGTCATCGAAATCGAACTTGCGGTTGATGCGGAAGCGACCCACGCGGCCGATGCGATACCGGCTGTCATCGAAGAACTTCTCGATGAACAGCTGCTTGGCCTTTTCGACCTGCGGCGGGTTACCGGGGCGCAGCTTGGTGTAGAGCTTCAGCAGCGCCTGCTCGTGCGGCTCTTCGACGCTAAATTCTTCAGCGAAGCGGCGGAGGTTTTCGGCGGCGACCGTGTTGAGGATCAGCGCGTCGCTGGGGTTCTGGATGACCCGAGCGCTCTTGAGCGTCGAGGTCTGGATCTTCTCCAGGTTCTCGGCGCCAATCTGGAAGCCCGTATCAACGAGAATCTCGCCGCTCTCAGTGTCGACGATGGGAGCCGCCGCCCAGTCTTCCTCGTGGAGCTGGTTGGTCTTGACGTCATTGATCTCGTAGAAGAGTCTCAGCAGGTCTTCGGTCGAGGCAACGGTCTTGTCGAGGCAGCGCAGGAACGTCGTCGCCGCCATCTTGGGCGACTGATCGATCCGCATCTCGAGCTGATCCTTTTTGTTGACCGAGATCTCGATCCACGAGCCGCGCTCGGGCACGATGCGGGCGCTGTGCAGCGGGCGGTCGGTCTCTTCCTCGCTCTTGGAGAAGTCGACACCCGGCGAGCGGTGCAGCTGGCTGACGATCACGCGCTCGGCGCCGTTCACGATGAACTCGCCGCCGCCGATCATGATCGGGAACTCACCGAGGTAGATGTCCTCCTCGGGCATGTCGGGCCGGCCCTCGCGCTCCAAGCGAACGCGAATCTTGAAGGGCAAGCCGTATGTGAGCCGAAGCTCCTTGCACTCGTCGATGGTGTACCGCGCCTCGTCCAGCTCGTACTGGCTGTACTGAAGACGCATGGTCCCGTCGTAGCTCTCGATCGGGAATACCTCCCGAAGGAGCGACTCGAGCCCGATCTCGGGATCGCGCTCATCGGGAGACTTGTCGAGTTGGAGGAAGCGCTCGTAAGCCAAACGCTGAACGACCGTTAGATCGCTCACCGGAAGGGTGTCGCCACGCTTTGCATAACTGCGCACGCTCATCGCCGCCATCGGTCACCTCGCGATGGGAAGCGGACCCATGCCCACAGCCCGTGGCCTGTGGAGGGTCCTTCTAGATCTACATCGTGCTGTTCGGATCGCCGCCAGCCCCGTCCTGTTTCATGACGCAATAGTCAGGGTAGCGCTCACATTCCCTCTTGACAAGGGGCACACGATTCGCTAGCACACGAATAATTGATTCTCATTTGGCTCCCGCAGACCCCCTGGGACGTCCCCAGCAGGGTTTTCACCCGATGACAAGGCCGCGTGCGAGATCGCACGCGGCCCAAGTCTTGGCTGATATTGGATGCCCCGAACGAGAGCCCGAGGTAATGGGAACGAGCTTGATCAGGCCAGCTCGACCTCGCCGCCGGCCTCCTTGAGCTTCTCGGCGAGGGCGTCGGCCTCGTCCTTGCTCAGGCCTTCCTTGATCTTGGCGGGCAGGTTGTCGACCATGTCCTTGGCCTCCTTCAGGCCCAGGCCGGTGGCCTCGCGGACGACCTTGATGACCTGGATCTTCTTGCCACCGTCGCCCTTGAGGACAACGTCGAACTCGGTCTTCTCCTCGGCGCCGCCACCACCACCGCCGTCGGCCGGGCCGGCCATCATGACCGCGCCGCCAGCGGCGGGCTCGATGCCGTAGGTGTCCTTGAGGTAGTCCGCCAGGTCGACGGCTTCCTTGAGGCTCAGGCCGACGATCTCGTCGCCCATCTTGGTGATCTTGGCGTCAAAGGTCTTGGTCGCAGCTTCGTCGCTCATAGTGTGCTTCTTTCCGGATGCAAAGTCGAGTCTGGACGCCTCCGAGTGGGGCCGAACCGTTCGGCGCTTTGACCCCGGTCTGCGAGCAGACCTCTCCGGGGCCAGTCGGCGGTCGCCGTCATCGACGGCTGTCAATCAAAGCGTCCCGGCCGCGTTTCCGCGACCGGGACGTTGGTGCTTGCTTCAGGCGATCTTGGCGATCGTCTCGCCGCTCTCGAGCTTGTCCTGCAGGGTCTTGAGGATGCCGGCGATGTTGCTCGCCGGGCTCTTGACCGCGCTGACGAGCTTGCCGCCGGGCGTCAGGACGATCGTGACGGCCTGGGCGATGGCCTCGTCGCGCGTCGGGAACTTGCTCAGACGCTTGACGCCGTCCTCGCCTTCGAACAGCTCGCCGTCGAGCACTGCGCCGCGGAGTTCAACGTCGGGCATGTCCTTGGCGATGTCGACGATCTTGCGCGCAACTTCGACAACGGTCTCAGCGCCGTACACCAGGGCATTGGGCCCGGTGAGCAGCTCGCCGAGCGGCTCGAGGCCGGTGCCCTCGAAGGCCTTGCGCGCCACGTTGTTACGCAGCACGGTCACGGAGATCTCGCTCTTGGCGAGGTCCTTGCGCAGGGCGTTGGTGTCGTTGGCGCCGATGCCGCGGATATTGATCAGCAGGGCGTCGCCATTCTCGCCCAGCTTGGCCATGTAATCGGCCATCATCATTTCTTTGACGGGCTTGGACATGGATGCTTCCTTTCCCGCTCGTCAGGAGACGACGGCGGCCTCGTGATACACGCGGACGCCGGGGGTCATGGTGCCGCTGATGGTGATCTTCTTGATGTACTCGCCCTTGACGGCGCTGGGTCGGATCTTCTCGATGGCCTGCACGAAGTACTCGTAGTTTTCCTTCAGGTCGGCCTCGGGGAAGCTCATCTTCCCGATGACCGCGTGGATGTTGCCGCCCGAATCGGCTCGGTACTCCAGCTTGCCAGCGGCGTATTCCTTCACCGCTTGCGGCACGTCGGTGGTCACGGTGCCAGCCTTGGGGCTGGGCATCAGGCCCTTGGGGCCCAGGACGCGGCCGAGCTTGCTGATGACACGCATCATGTCGGGGCTCGCAACCGCGACATCAAAATCCATCCAGCCCTTCTCGATCTCGGCGACCAGTTCCTCGCCGCCGGCCTTGATGGCTCCGGCCTCGAGGCAGTCCTTGACCTTGTCCTCGCTGCAGAAGGCAACGACCTTCTTGCTCTGGCCGATGCCCTTGGGCAGCGCGACCGAGCCGCGGAGGGCCTGGTCGGCCTGCTTGGTGTTGATGTTCAGGTGCATGCACACCTCGACGGTCTGGTCGAAGCGTGGTCCCTTGAACTTCTTAACGGTGCTGATGGCTTCATCGACCGGCAGCGCCTCGGTGGGCGCCGACTTCAGATTCGCCTTGCGTCGCTTGCTTACGTGTGCCATCTCAGCCCTCCACCGTCACGCCCATGGAGCGGGCGGTGCCTGCGATCACGTCCGTCGCCGCCTCGAGATTGATGGCGTTCAGGTCGGCCATCTTTTCCTCGGCGATCTTGCGGCACTGATCTCGGGTGATCTTCGCGATCGGCGTCTGGGGCGTGCCGGCGCCCTTGTCGATGCCGGCGGCCTCCTTGATCAGCACCGACGCCGGCGAGCTCTTCACCTCGAACTCGAATGAGCGGTCGGTGTAGCTGGTCACCACGCACCCAACGACCTTGCCGTTCAGGTGGGCGGTGGCGGCGTTGAACTGCTGGATGAACTGGCCAGGGTTGACACCCTTGGCACCCAGCACCGGGCCGAGCGGCGGCGCAGGCGTCGCGGACCCACCCGGGGCCATGATCTTGAAAACGTGAGCGACTTCGCGTTTGGCCATCTGTTCTCCACCTCCCACCGGCCTCGGATCGCGGCTCCGGTCCCCGGAAGGGTTTAGGAGCACCCGAATGCGTGGGCCGGCCAATCGGCTTCCACGCGACGCGGTGGTGCGTTCGGCGTTGCGTTGTCGGCCTCGGACACACGCCCTGCAGGCCGGTCCCGGCGAACCGGGGCCGAGATGATAGACACAAAACTGCCCGCACGCCAACCCAGAATTCTCTGGCGACTATCCGTACAAACATCTATCAAACGTAACAATCCGAAAATTGCCGTCTATGCTCGATGCCTGGTCCGCACCGACTCCGGTGCCGCGGCCGACTCACTCGAATCCGAACCCCTGCGGAGCGACCATGCTTGGACGTGTGTTTAAGGCCTACGACATCCGGGGCACCTACCCCGACCTTCTCACCGATCGCATGGCCTGGCAGGTGGGCGTGGGCACGGGCCGATTCGTGCTCGAGGTCGCCAAAGCGACGGGCGAGAACACGCCCATGATGCGCACCGTCGTCGTCGGCCGAGACATGCGCGAGAGCGGGCCCGTGCTCACCGAGCAACTCATCGACGGGCTGACGCGCACCGGCGTGAGCGTCATCGACCTGGGTCTGGTCGACACGCCCATGATTTACTTCGCCATCAACCACTTGGGCTGTGCGGGCGGCGTCATGGTGACCGCGAGCCACAACCCGCCCAACTGGAACGGCTTCAAGATCGCCGGCCCCAAGGCGAGGCCCATCGGCGAGGCGACGGGCCTCGCCGACATCCGCAAGCACGCCGCGATGGCCGACATGCGCACGATCGACGACCCGAGCGGCCGCGTCGAGCAGAGGGACCTGTGGAAGCCCTACGCCAAGCACGTGCGGCACTTCCTGCGCCAGGGTGGCCCGGCAACACGCGGCAAGCCGTTGAAGGTCGTCGTCGATGCGTCCAACGCGATGGCCGGCACGATGCTGCCCAAGGTCTTCGGTGAGAAGGGCGAACTGGTCGAGGGCTACCTCGATTGCGGCATCGAGCTCATCACTGTCAACATGGACAACACCAGCGGCGAGTTCGCGCACCCGCCAAACCCGCTGGTCAAGAGCAACATGCGCAATACACAAGAGGCGGTGATCGAGCACAAGGCCGACGTCGGCTTCTGCTTCGATGGCGACGCCGATCGCTGCATGGTGGTCGACGACGAGGCCCAGATCGTCGGCTGCGACCACCTGACCGCGCTGCTCGCCACCGATGCGCTCGAGCGCCACCCCGGCAGCGCCATTGTCTACGACCTGCGTTCGAGCAGAGCCGTCGAGGAAGAAGTAAAGAAGCACGGCGGCACGCCGGTTCGCGGCCGCGTGGGCCACGTGTTCATGAAAGCCGCGATGGCCGAGCACAGCGCCGTGTTTGGCGGCGAGCTTAGCGGACACTTCTACTTCCAGGACAACTACAACGCCGACTCTGGCGCCATCGCGATGTCGACCGTGCTCGGCTTGCTCGGCCGCAGCAAGAGGAGCCTGAGCCAGCTCATCAAGCCCATCGCGCGATACGTGCAGAGCGGCGAGCTGAACTTCACGAACGAGGAGCCGCAGGAAGCCATCAACAAGCTCGAGGAAGAGATTGCCGGCGACGACGCGCTGGTGGACAACCTCGACGGCATCACGATCGACGCCTTCGAGAAGGAAGGCTGGTGGATCAACGTGCGCATGAGCAACACGGAGCCACTGCTCCGGCTGAACGCCGAGGCGAAGGATCGCCAGACGCTCAACCGCCTTGTCGACCGCGTGGGACCGCTACTGGGCAAGCGCGTCGAGCACTAGCGCCCACGCTGCGAGACCGCGCCACACCTACCCTCTGCTCGTGCCGCGAACGCTCCCGACCAACATCGCCCA
Source organism: Phycisphaerales bacterium (assembly GCA_965227775.1). Classification (GTDB taxonomy): domain Bacteria; phylum Planctomycetota; class Phycisphaerae; order Phycisphaerales; family UBA1924; genus JAHCJI01. The sequence continues at coordinate 1,425,897 of OZ245777.1, read as the reverse complement.
CCTTGGCCGCACGATCCGCAACATCCGGCGGGCCAAGGAGATTCTGACCGTCCTGGCCAGCTTCGGGTTTGGGAAGGCCATCGCCGACCTGGACCTCGATCGGCTGGTGCTCCGCGGCCGGCGCATGATCGGGCTGAGCAGGCCAGACGCGAGCGTGACGCGCACGCCCACGGCCGTGCGCTTGCGCGAGGCCATGGAGGAACTCGGGCCGACCTTCGTCAAGCTCGCACAGGTTCTCAGCACGCGGCCCGACCTCATCCCTCCGGAGTGGGCGGAGGAGTTCACCAAGCTGCAGAGCACGGTGCGACCCGTCCCGGCCGACGAGATCAAGCCCTACATCGACGCATTGATCGAGCGGATGCCCGACACGGGCGAAGAGGGCCCCCGCTTCCATCGCATCGAGTACGAGGCGATGGCCGCCGGCTCGATCGCTCAGGCCCACCGCGCGACGCTCGCGGGCGGGGGCGAGGTCATCCTCAAGGTCTTGCGTCCAGATATCGAGGAGATCATCGAGGCCGACCTGGAGATCATGGCGACGCTGGCCGAGTTCATCGAGGATCGCTTCGCCGACCTTGGATACAGCCCGATCGACGTGGTCGAGCAGTTCCGCAGGCAGGTTCGCCGCGAGATCGATCTGGAACTCGAGCGCCGCAGCATGGCGCGCATGGCCGCGTCGTTCACCGAGGACGACCGGGTTACGTTCCCCAAGGTCTACCCCCAGCACAGCACGCCCGAGATCCTGTGCATGGAGCACGTCAAGGGCACGCTTCTGAGCGACTTCAGGAAGGACGGCGACGCGCGCTTCACCGAAGCGCAGCGGCGCGAGATCGTGGCGATCGGGAGCGATGTGGTCTTCCGCCAGTGCTTCGAGATTGGCTTCTTCCACGCCGATCCGCACCCGGGCAACATGTTCGTGCTGGCCGATCCCGTGGTCGAGGGGCCCGAGGGCGAAGCGGCGGAGCTCACAAAGCGGGAGGCCCCCGAGGTCCGGCTGTGCTTCATCGACTATGGCATGACCGGCAATATCGACCCGCGGACCGCCGAAGTCCTCGCCGACCTTGTCCAAGGCACGATCGCCGGCGACCTCGATCGCGTGCTGGACGTCGTCATCGAGTTGACCGGCGTGAGCCCGATGAAGGCGCACGATCGGGCGTTCCGCGCAGACGCGTGGGAGTTCATCAGCCGCTTCCAGAGCGCGAACCTAGCAGACCTCCGCATGGGCGCGCTGCTCAGTGAGTTCTTTGCGAAGCTGCGCAAGCACAAGCTGCGCGTGCCGGCCGACATCGTGTACCTCATCAAGGCCATCACGACGATCGAAGGCGTGGGCGAGATGGTGTGCCCGAGCTTCGACATCGTCGAACACGTACGCCCCCACGTCGAGGGGCTTCTGCGTCGACGGTACGGCTTTCGAGCCACGAGGCGACGCGTGCAAGGCGCGGCCCTCGGCTACGCCGAACTCGTTGAACGTGCGCCGAGGGAAGTTGCAAGCATCCTGCACATGATTCGCAATGACGAGCTCGGCGTGCAACTCAAGCACCACGGCCTGAGCGAGGTGACCGACGAGCTCGAGCGTGCGAGCCGGAACATCAGCTACTCGCTCGTGGTCGCTGCGCTCGTCGTGGGTGGGTCGATCATGCTGCTTGCCGACCGCGCTGCGGCCGCACGCGGCACGACGGATGCGCCGGAGGGCCTGCTGTTCTGGATCGGCCTTGCGGCGCTCGTGTTCGCCGGGATGCTGGGCGTGATCAGACTGCTCTTTGGCAAGCGGCTCTCCTAGGAATCGTCCGCCTGCCTACTTCTGTTGCGGGTCCTTCCCGCTAATCATGCCGCCCGCGCCCTTGAGCAGGCCGCCGGCGACATCGAAAAGTGCGCCAACACCCAGGCGGGCCGCGTCAACGGTCGTCGCGGCGGCATCACCGGCTGTTGCGACGGGATGGCGCATCGCCTCGCGCAGCGCGCCCTCGACCGCGGGTCGGATGCCCTCGAACACGCGGCCGGCGTGGCTGCCTAGGTCGCTCGCGGCGCCCTTTGCGTTGCTGCCCGCGGCGTGGGCCAAGCGGGAGGCCGAGTCCATGAGCAGGTCCTCCACCGCGCGCAGGTCCTCGATAGCGGCCTTCACGTCGTCCTTGGCGAAGTTCTCGCCACGGGCGCGAGCCTCTTCCAGCGCCAATTGCGTGGCGTGGGCGGCCTTACCGAGTCCCTCACCCAGACCTTCCAGCGTCTCGGCCATGACCGAGTCCTTGCGCTCATCGCTGAGCGCGTGCGCGCCGCGGTTGGCACCTTCGAGCACTTCCCTTGCAACGCGTTGCACGGCGCTGGCGCCACCCTCGATCGCGCGGCCGGGTGTCGCGGCGGCACTCGCGACGAGCTCGCTGATGCGGCGGCGGACCTCACCGGCCGATGCGGTCGCGTCGCCGGTGATGGCCTCGGCTTGTGCCTGCGTTTGTGCGTGATCGTGTTCGGTCATGCGGAGCCTCCCGGAAGTTCGCGGTTCGGACCATTGTAAGGTGGCCCGCGCCGGGTGCCGACCGTCATGAACCAATCCTCATGGCGTTGCTTGCAACCCAGGAAGCTCCTCGAGCGTCGGGCTGCCGAACCACGGGTGCATGGTCCACTCTGCCTCGGGAAGCAGCCCGGCGGCGAGCACCGGATTGGGCGCATCAATCCAGGCGAACACGCGCTCCTGCCCGCGAGGATTCGTCAGCGTGCCGGCGATCAGCACGCCCTCGGACCCGCGAACCTGCTCGCGAAGCTCATCGGCGTACGGCGCACTGGCCATGACGTACATCCGGCCAAACCACTCGTCGGGAATATCGGGATCGTCCAATCGCTGCTGCTCGAACTCGCGCTCGAGCCGGGTCAGCTCGGTCAGCGGCGCGTCGGTTTTCAGCAGGTAGGGCTCCATAACGAAGACACCCATCTGCGCGCCCGGATCGGTCGCCGCCAGGGAGGCGCCCTTCTCGATCGTGTCGGCGTCGAACACGAAGATGCCGCGGTGATCAGGGTCGCTCTTGGGTTCGGCCAGCGGGCCAGCGATGAGCAGCGTGCCCTCTGCAGCCAGGCGCTGCATATTGGCCAGGTGGCCCTGCATCGCCTCAGACTGCTGCGCTTGGGTCGGCGAGCGCAGCGGGCCGGTCTTAATGAACACCATCGCGTAGTCGCGGGTGTGGTCGTGGGCCGCGGACTGGGCGTCTGCCGGCGCAGCAGCCGGCGGTTCGCTGCAGGGCCCGCACACGCAGCCTGCGAGCGTTGTGCCGAGCCCGATTAATACCAGAGACTGCACGCAGATGCGCATGGTCGCCCTCCTCATGGGTGCTTGTGAAAGAGAGACGCGCTCAGAAGCTCGGCCCGTCGGCCTCACCCTCGTCGGCGTCGGGCAACGGGCCATCGTGGCTCTTGGCCGTGATGGCCATCGAGAGCCACTGGTGCATCCGCATCTCATCGCCGTCCTGGAACACGGTCATGTTGACGTCGCCCGCGGTCTTGACGTCGAAGCTGGACTCCAGGCCCACCAAAGAGAAGACCGAACGACCGGAGCCTTGCATATTCGTGCTATCGAGCCGGAGCCGCATGCCGGGAAGGAGCATGCCGTTCTCGACAAAGTGCGGTTCGGCTGAGACCTTGACGTCCGAGCGCACGACCATCGTGTCGCCCTCGATCGACTCGACGGTGTGCGCGCTCTCTCGGAGCATGGTCACGCCGTTGATGCTAATCGTCTCGCGCTGGATCCAAACGGCTCCGGCTCCGATGGGCTCTTCGGGCAGCGCAACACCCGAAGCCTTCATCGTTTCTTCCATTGATTGGCGGATCTCGGGATTCGCCAGTGGCATGCCATCGGCATCGGTGACGACCTCGTCGCTGGTCTTGCCGCGAGAGTCGAGCTTGAAGCGTGCCTCGATCCCTTGGTACGCGCCCAGGCCCTCCTCGATGGCGTCGCGCACGAACGGGTCGACCTCTTGGCCGGGCGTCACGCGGGCACGCTCGATGACCAGGCGAATGCTGGCTACGCCGGCTTCGTCCACATCGACGACGCGCATGGTGACGTACTGCTCGCTCGTGGGCAAAGGCTGGCCCTGGAGGCCGAAACCCATGTCCATCTTCATCTGCACGTCGTTGATCATGTGCAGCGTGACGGACTGCCCCACCTCAAACTGATAGCGGCGGATCTCGGGATCCTCGCCCGCGGCGACGAGCTCAAACTCGGGCGACGCCGGCTCGGCCTGTCTCGCCTGGTCGGCGGGTTGCTGGGCAACCACCGGACTTGCCAGCACAAGAGCACCCGTGCACGCGACCACGAATCCGAGTCTCAGATTCCAACGATGCATAGCACTCTCCTCGCAGTGGTGCACGCCTGTGCGGTGCGCGGATTCGATCAGGCCTTGCCCTCGCCCGAGTCACGGGCCGGGCGCGGCCCGTCATGGCCGTCGTGCTCCGGAGCCGGGCTGGCTTCGCGGCGCGCTTCTTGCACGCGGCCAAGCGCACCGGGAAGCTCGACGCCGGCCTGGCGCGCAAGCTCGTGCACGGGCGGCAGCGCCCCGATGAGCCCGGACAGGAAGTCGCTCGTCGTACCGCGCACGCCAGCCTTGCCCTCGATGCCGCTGCCCGCGCCCCCGGAGCCGGTATCCCACACGGTGATCTTGTCGATCTTGAGGTTGCTGATGGCCTTGACCTGCTCGGCCACGAGCTGCGGCAACTGCTCGATGAGCAATAGTGTGGGCGCGACCTGCGGATTGTCCGCCGCGGCGGCCATGAGCTGGCGGTAGCCCTCGGCTTTGGCCTCGAGCACCTTCTGCACACCCTCGGCCTCGGCCTGGTACTTGGCGAGCACAGCGTCGGCCTCGCCTCGCGCCTCGCGACGCATCTTCTCGGCCTCGGCTTCGGCCGCGATCTGGATGCGTTCCTTCTCGATCTCCTGGGGCGCCAGCTCTTCCTTGCCAAGGCGGGCGATCTCCTGCTCGCGCTCGGCCTTCAGGATGGCCTCGTGCGCCTGAGCGGCCGCGACATCCGAACGGCGCCGGCTCTCGGCGCGCACCTCGGCAAGCTTCGCGTTGTACTCGGCGATCTGCCCCTGACTGCTATTCTCGCCCTCGACGGCGCGGGCCTCGGCTTCGGCAACCGCGACACGCTGCTGCTGCTCGGCGCGCTTGCTCGCCGCGGCGGTCTCAGCCCGGCGTTCGGCGACGGCGATGTCCTGGTCGCGCTTGCTCTCGGCCTCGCCCGTGATGGCCTGGGCCTCGAACTCGGCAACCGCAACACGCTGCTGGCGCTCGGCCGCCTTCTCACCCTCTGTCGCCGCCGCGTCTTCGCGCGCGACGCTGACGGTTCGCTCGCGATTCGCAACGGCCTCGCCCGTCGCACCATCGCGATCGGCCTGGGCAACCTCGACCTTAGCCTGGTTGATCGCCTCGGCGGCCGCACGCTGACCGATGGCGCGGATGTAGCCACTCTCATCGGTAATGTCGCGGATGTTCACGTTGATGAGCTCCAGGCCGATCTTGTTGATCTCCTGGGTCACGTTCTCGCGGATCAGGCTCTCGAACTTCTCGCGGTCCTTGTTGATCTCTTCGATGGATAGCGTCGCGATCACCAGGCGCAGCTGGCCCAGGATGATGTCCTGCGCGAGCTCGCGAATGGCTTGCGGTGGTTTGCCGAGCAGGTTCTCTGCAGCGGCGGCCATGAGGATCGGATCGGGGCAGATACGCACCGTGAACGTCGCGGGCACGTTCACGCGGATGTTGTTGAGCGAGAGCGCGCCCTCAAGGGGGATGTCGATCACCAGCGGCTCGGTGCTCATGTAGGCGTGCTGCTGGATGACGGGGAACACGACCTTGATGCCGCCGTTGTAACACCGGCGGCCGGTCTTGCCCGCGCTACCCCAGACGACGAGCACGCGGTTCGGCGGGCAGCGTTGGATCCGGCTCGCAAGGAACCAGATGACCAGCAGCGCGACGAAGAGCGCAACACCGATGCCGACCATCGTGAAGATGCCGAACCTCGATCCCGAGCTGCTCGATGCGACGAGCGCATGCATCCAGTCGAGCCATGAACCATTCAGTGTGGACATGCAATCCCCCCTTACACCGCCTCTCTCTGGCGGTCCTCGAGTGTCTCAGGATAGGCCCGGCGTGCGTTAGGCCCGCTCGACCGAGAGCGTGTTCTGTTGGGTGTCGACCGAGACGATCGTGACACTTGTGCGCGGTCGGATCGCCTCTTCACCGGCTTGTACGGCGTCGTACTCGCGTCGACGGCCGTTGATGACGACCGAGACGGCGCCTCGGCCCTCGTTGGCCGGCGGCACGGTCACGGCGACCTCGCCGGTAAGCCCTTCCGCCTGCGCGATACTGATGTTGCCCGAGCGTTGCAGCTTGAACAGCTGGCGTGTCAGATACGCCATGAGCCAGGCCACGCCAACGCCACTGATGACCGCGATCGCGACCGAGCCCACCATGCCCAGTTCGAGCACACGAAAGGCCGCAAGCCCCATCCAGCCCGACCCGAGGCAGAACGCAGCGATCGTCTGGATGCTGAGGGCGCGAAAGTCGCCCGCGCCGCTCATGTCGGCATCGACGTCGACATCGACATCGAAATCGCCGCCAAGCTCACCAAGGAACAACTGGATCAGGAACAACCCGGTGCCGAACAACGCCGGCACGGCGAACCAGATGGCTCCGTCGTTGAAGAACCAATCGAGCATGTCGAACCCTCCCCTTCATCAGCATTGTTGGGGAAAAGGTCGTGCGGATTACTCCACGTCCTTGCCCTCGGCGACGTCCTTGATCGAAGCCGGCTCATGCGCACCAGCCTCGAGCTCGCCACGCTTCAGGCGGCCCATGTACTCGTGGTACGCCTTCATCGCCTGGCTGCCGAAGATGATCATGATCGGGATGTTGGCCACGAGCATGACACCCAGGCCAAGCGTGGTCCACATGTCCAGCTGCGTGTCGGTACCGATGAGTGCACGCTTCGAGCCGTCGGGGCCGGTCACGATCGGCATGGCCGCCACGGTCGTCAACAGGATGAGCAAGCAATAGACGACCTTGTACAGCAGCACGATGGCATCGACCTTCTTCTTGCCAAGCTGGCCAAAGAGATAGAAGATGCCCTGCTCACCGTAATAGCTCCACGAAATCATCGTCGAGACTGCGAACAGCCACGCCGCGACCGTCACCAGCCACTTGCCAAGCCCGGGCGTCACGCGATCGAACGCGTGTGCGGTCAGGCTCGCGCCCGCGTAGTCGCCGTACACGCCCACGCCCGCATCCTCCTCAGGCGCGGCAGTCGCTTCACCCTCGGGTGCTTCGGCTTCGGGCTCGACCGTCGACCGAAGCGTCGGTTCTGCCTCGCTCTCGAGCGTGCCCCAATTCACGATCCACCGGTCCTCGGAATCGCGCGTCACTGTACCGCTCAGGCGACGCAGGTTGCGGCCGGTGTTCTCATCCAGGTCGGCGGCAACCACGACGAACACCGTCTCACCATCACGCCAGCCGGCCTCGCCCTCGGGCGTGCTCAGCGTGCGCTTGGCGGCCACCGTCTTGCCGGGCAATGGGGCGCTGCCAATGGTCCAGGTGTTCTCAATGGGCTGGCCGTCGGCGTCGGTTGCCTGCACGACCTGCATGGCCTGCTCGCTCGGGATGTACGCCTCGGGCGGGCGGTTGTACGCGCCGCTGGAGAGGATCACCAGGGCCGTCAGCGTGCACACCACGATGGTGTCGATGAACGGCTCGAGCCCGGCCACCACGCCCTCGCGGACGGGCTCGTCGGTCTTGGCCGCCGAGTGAGCGATGGGGCTCGAACCCTGGCCAGCCTCGGAGCTAAACAGGGCACGCTTCACACCCCACATGGCCGCATACGCAAACGTGCCGCCAAGGAACGCACCAGCAGGCACAGGATCCTGCCCGCCCAGGAAGCCCGGCAGGCCGCTGCGGATGATGAGCATGATCATCTCGGGGATGACCGAGATGTTCATCAGCAGCACGTACAGCGCCGCCGCGACGTACAGCACGCACATGAGCGGCACGATGCGGCCGGCGACCGAACCGATGCGCTTGATGCCGCCGATGATCACAAGCCCGACGACGATCGCCAGGATGATGCCGGTGACTACCTGCGGCACCTCGAAGTAGTTCGTGCTCAGGTCCGCCACGTTCCAGGCCTGGAACATGTTGCCGCCGGTGATGGCGCTGATGAGCAGCGTGACGCAGAAGACGCCGCCAAAGATCGTGCCCAGCGGGCCAAGCCCCCACTTCTTGAAGCCCTCGCGCACCACGAACATGGGCCCGCCGTGCGGGTTGTCGGGGTCGTCGGTGTTGCGGTAGAGCATGCTCTGGGTGACCTCGGTCATCTTAAGGGCCATGCCCAGGATGCCGATGATCCACATCCAGAAGACGGCGCCAGGCCCGCCGAGCGCTACCGCGAGCGCCACACCACCGATGTTGCCAAGGCCGACCGTTGCAGAGAGTGCCGCGGAGAGCGCCTGGAAGTGGTTGATGGCGCCGGGATCGTTCTTGTCGTCGTACTTGCCGCGAACGACCGCCACGCCGTGGGTCAGGGCGCGGTACTGGCCGAAGCCGCTCCAGATCGTGAACGCCAGGCCCACCAAGAGCAGCGCGTAGACCACGTAGTCGCTGAAGAGCAGACCGTTGAGCGTATTGATGACGTTCTCAATGCCGGCCATGAGTTGGTGATCCTTTCTTGACGAGCCGCCGCCCGGACGGGCGCGAACGCGCGGGACCCCAACGAGCCGGCGCCCCGCGTGGCGCTCAGATACGGGCATCATCCCCCACGCAGGCCGGGGATTCAACCCCTCATCGGCCCGAAGGACGCCCTGGACGCCACTTTGGGCACCCCTATGCCGATCGATCTCGGTTGGTTACGCGGTGCGGCGACTCTGTCGCAAAGCTGTCGCTTTTCAGCCGAGGGCCTCGCCTGCTGCTGGTTCTCAGGCCGGGCTGATGCCCCGATACAACTGCTGCACCCGCTCGCTCTGCTGCTTGCGCACGCTCTCGAGCACCAGCCTGGGCACCCGCCAGGCCTGCTCCTGGGCCGTCACGTTCGAGCAGTGCTCGCTCAGGCACTGGTACAGGAACTTGAACGCGTCCCGTGGCTGGTGCATCTGGTCGAGCGCATCGACCAGATCGCGTTCGGTCACGTCCTCGGCAAACAAGTCGACCAGCGTGATGGGCTTGGCACCGGGTTCGAGGCATGCCTTCAGCCGCGCATCGCACAGGTCGTAGAGCATCGCGCCGGTCCAGCTCAGTCGGTCGACGAGGTTCTGCTTGTCGAGGCGGGCTTCCTGGAAGAAGGCGCTGCTCTCGCGGTACAAGGCGTGACGCAGCTCGATGGGAAGGAGCATCTTGACGCCCACGCCGTCCATCTGCAAGAACTTGTTGCTGAGCAGGGGCCAGATGAGCGCGCGCATCGCTTCGGGGTTTCCGCTGATGAGGCTCGGCTCGTCCACGCGGTCGATGACGACCAGCAAGCCGCGGTAGCCGAGGGCCCGGACGACGCGGCGCAAACGCTCGAGCATGGCGTACCGCGTGTCGTCCGCGTCGGTCGTCGGCAGGTTCTGGGCGGTCGCGTAGACCGGGTCGAGCTGCGCGAAGCTCTCGGCGTAGCTCGCGTCGCCGCGCGCGCTCACGCGGACCTGCTTGCGGACCTTCTTGCCCAATCGCTGCATCGCCATGCGGTCGAGCACCAGGCGTTTCACGCCCGCCGCCGCCCACGCGACCGCGCCCGCCGCGACGAGCACCCACCACACGACGTCGGGCAAGCCGCCGAGCTGCCACCAGCCAATGAGCGCTGCGATCGGCAGGATCCAGCCGGCGAACAGCACAACGTCCCACGCGAGCTTGCCGCCACCGCGCGGCAACTTCAGGGCCTTGCGCAGCCGTGCCGTGCGCACGTCGGCGGCGTCGGGTCGGTCGTACACGGCTTGCAACAAGAGCAGGTCGCGCCGCGCGCCGGCGTCGAGCTTGCGCAGGCTCTTGCGTTGGCCCTCGGCCAGCTCGAGCGCGTCGGGCGCGGACTCCTCCAGCAGTGCATCGACCAGCCGTGGCGCCGCCCACAGCAGCATCGCGTCGACGTGGTCGACGAGGCGGAAGTGCGAGAGGCTCTCGAGCGCCGTGTCCTGGCCGCTGCGTTCGTGGTAGCGATCGATGACGGCGTTGAGATCGTCGTGGGCGATCATGAGCACGCGCTCACCCGAGTGCCGGCGGTTGTGGGCGTGCACGCGCCCCTCGATCTGCAGGCGGAGCGCCGTCTTGCCGCTGCCCTTCTCGCCGAAGACGATCGAAGTGCTGGGGCTGCGCAGGTCGCCGACGATCTTCTCGAAGTCGCTATGCCGCGCATCGCCACGTGCGGGCGCTGCATTGGTGGCGGCTTCGGGCTCGGGCTTGCCGGCGTCGGCGCCGGCCGAGGCTGCTGCCGGCTCGGCGGTCAGCCGCGCGAACACCGCGTCGTGGCGGGCTTCTTCGCCCCGGAAGGGGTTCTCGGCGATGCTCCAATGCTCGAAGAACTGGCCGAGGTTCATGGGAAAACAAGCTCCAAAGGGGTCGAAGGGCCTGACTAAAGAGGCTAGAGGGGCGTGGAGAAGGGTTCCAGCGAGGGACATCTGCCCGGCACGACGCCCAATGATCAAGCGGAGGCCGTCATCAAGCTCATCGGACCAGGAGAAACGTGCCTGCGCGTGGCCAACTTCTGCTGGCGGCTTGCGTGGGCATTCATCAAGCGCCGGCCGTGGCTCTCGGCATGGCTGGTCGTGGTCATCATCACGTCAATACTGCCGTGCTTGTTCTGGTACGGCCGCCTTTATGGGCAATCCCAAGTGGTTTGGCGTATTGGGGGCGGTGGCCTCAGCCGGATCGACATGGCACCGTTGCAGCTCTTCACTCCCAGCAGGCAGAAGTTTGCTTGGGACGCAGACGTCAGCCAGTTGCTGCACTTCTCCTTCCAGTGGTCCTTCCAGGGCCAGCCAGTGAACGACCCGCCCTTCCTCGTCGCCATCCCGGTCTGGGCGATTCTGGCACCTCCTACCTTGGCCTTCACCACACCGATCCTGATAAGAGACTTCACGCGACGCCGCCGCGTGAAACGCGCCGTCGCCGCCGGCCGCATCCCTTGCCCTGCATGCGGCTACGACGCAACGGGTCTCGAAACGTGCCCCGAGTGCGGCGCGGCGATCGAGGCTGTTCTACCGGAGCAGGTACCGATTTCCTAGGATCTGTTTGATGTCCGATCGCGTTTTGCTCATCCTTGCAATCCTGCTGCTCATGACTAATGCGATCGGGCTTGTTGCCATCGCGCGCTCGTATATCGGTGTGCGCGCGTCGCCAGCGGCGTCGCGCCGCTTGAGGCCGGCGATGACTCTGATGTGCTCGGGGGGCGTGGCCATCTCGATCGCGATGCTCATCGATGCTTCGACCCAAAGCCCCTCGCGCACGGTCGCCCCGACAAGCTGGCCCGCTCAGCGATCGGCGACGTTCGAGGCAACGCCCATGACCGAGCAGTTCACGGTGCCAGGGGCGTACACGCTCGCGTATGTCATCGACTTCACGGGCATCGATGAGCTCGTTGGCCCAGCAGGCTCTGGTCGCACATCCTTCGAGGCAACCGGCGGCACGGCGCAGATCCGGGTGAAGGGCAGCGACGCCACGAGTCTCGCGACGCACGTACTGCGATACGACGCCGCAACGGATGGATGGACTATTCTCGACAGCGCCACTGTTCCGCCCCTGCCACTAGATTCCGGGCAGGGCCTGTCGGACGGCGTCGGCGCGCTCTACACCGCCGCCGGGCTGGACCAGCGACGATGGGTCGCAGCCGAGATGTTCGAGGCGGCAGAGCTCGTACACGCGCCAACGGGCGCGCCCGTACGCAACGGCTACGAAGCGACACAGACCGGCGAAGTAGTCTGGCACGACAGCCACCGGGCGCTGTGGCGGCTCGGCGGATCCTCCCAGCGTCACAGCAGAGCCACGCACGCGGGCGGTTCGACATGGCCCGCGACAGCTGCCATGATCGCCTTGTACTTCGCCGGTGCGATCTTCATAGTGCTCGGCGTCATCTACGCAGCGCAACAGCACGGCCAACGCGACCCGGTGCCGAACGCCTCAAAAGGACGACGCGCCCAGTCCATGTAGGCCACATCTGCGAACAGAGCACGCTCAAACTAGGCGCAGCGAGCTTGTGCCCTGCGTGCCGGAAACTGCGCCGCCTACGGGCACCCCACGTCAAACGCGTTCTGGAACGCCAGGAAGTCGAATACTGTAAACTCACCATCGCCATCGAAGTCGGCGCGTGGATCCATGAGGTCGAACAAGTTGGCAAACGCCAAAAAATCGAAGATCGTGAGCGTGCCGTCGCGATCGAGATCGGCGACGCAACCACTCCGGCCGAAGATTACGAAGTTCGACGCAGCATCGGCTCGGCCGAGCGGGTCGGCCAGTTCGGCCGACACGATCACGTCGGCTCGCCCATCGGCGTTGAGGTCGGCCATCGCGGAACTGCGGCCAAGACCGTCGCCGGCGATCAGGCCCGGGATCGTCACGCCCGACTCGGCCCCGAGCGATTCGAGCTCGATCGACTCGGGAAACGGCGTGTTGCGGCCAAACACGATATACGTCTCGCCGGCATCGGTGCGACCATCCGGATCGACGTCGGGCGCACCGATGACCACGTCATCGATCCCATCGCCATCGACATCGCCCCCGCCGACGACGCTCACACCGACCGCGTCGTCGCGATCGAACCCGCGCATCCGGAACCCGTTCGTACCATCGATCATCGAGAGCGGCAGCGATGCCGGGAAGCCGTTTGTCGCGCTGCCAAACACGACATAGGCGGCGCCGGGCTGGAACCGGCCGGAAGCATCGCGCTCGTTGACCACGCCGATGATCACGTCGTCGACACCGTCCGCGTTCGCGTCGCCGGCGGCGTCGATGTCGAACCCGCACGTGTCACCGAACGTGATACCCTCGGTCCGGAAGCCGTTGGAGCCGTCCAGGTCGGACAGGCTCAGCGAATCGGAGAACGGCGAGGACGCATCGCGGCCGAACACGACATACGCGGCACCGGCCAACGTGCGACCGCCGGGGGAGGCATCGGGCGCACCGATGCCCAGATCGCTGCGGCCGTCCCCGTTCACATCGCCAACGCCGGCAACGGAGAATCCGGCGAGGTCGCCGTCGGCTTCGCCCTCGATCCGAAAACCGATCGGCCCACGAACCTCGTCGAGGGGCAGCACGGCCGGGAACGGATCGGCGCCGCTCGTGGTGTCGCGGCCGTACACCACGTACGTGCGGCCACGGTCGTAGGCGGAAGTGAATCCGTACGCTCCGATGGCGATATCGTCGATGCCGTCGCCATTCAGATCCCCGATGCCCGCAACCTTCTCGGCGCGCTCGCCCGCACGCGTGCCGGTCAGCCGCAGCCCGTCGGTCCCATCCAGGTCCGCCAGCGAGAACGAGGCCGGGAAGCCATCGGTGCGGCCGAACACCACGTACACGGCGCCGGCCTGGAACGCGGACCCGGCGTCGTAGCCCCCCGACCCGATGGCGACGTCATCGATGCCGTCGCCGTTGAAGTCACCGGCTGCGGACACCGTTGAACCCACATAGTCGCGCTCACCAAAGCCCTCGAGCCGGAAGCTGTTGGTCCCGTCCACGAGTGCCAGATCGAGCAAGGCGTCCCGGGGCTCGGCCGAACCGAACACCACAAAGACCGCACCGGCGGCGCTCACGCCGTCCGCATCGAATCCGACCGCGCCGATGATCAGGTCTTCCAGGCCATCGCCGTTCACGTCTCCGGCACTCGCAATGGTGCGGCCCGTGCGATCGTTCTCGACGGCTCCGTCGATGCGAAAGCCGATCGCGCCATCGAGCGCATCGAGGTCGAACTCACCCGGAAATGGCTCCAATAGCGGGCCCTGAGCGAGCGCGGCCGCCGGAAGCCCTGAAATCAACATCAGAACCGCTGCATTGGTCGTTCGTCCCCGCATCGCACCTCTCCTCCATTCTCCATCGAACCCAACTCCTGAGAACAAACTATCGAAAACTGGTCGGTTTGTCAAGAGAAACGGCGGATACGCGCCGTTGACGCACTTTTCCAGCGACTAGAAGTGAGCCGCTAGTGTCACCGCTTCACGCCAGGGAGCACCGCGCCATGCTCGGCTAAGAATCCCGGATTGATCCAACACCGTCCAAAGGAGCCTCCCCATGCCCAAAGACCCCGCACCCGTCGTCCACTTCGAGATCGGAAGCAAGGACCTGGCCAAGACCAGGGCCTTCTACAAGGACTTGCTCGGCTGGCAGAGCGAGGAGGGTGGGCCCAACATGGCCATGCTGAGCAACCTCGGCGCCCATGTCGAACCCAAGACTGAGGGCATCGGCGGGCACTTCAGCAGCCTCGGTCACGAGCCGCACCAGTACGTGACCGTCTACGCGCAGGTCGACGATATCGACGCCACGCTCAAGCAGGTCGAAGAGCTCGGTGGCAAGACCGTCATCCCCAAGCAGGAAGTGCCGGGCATGGGCCACTTCGCATGGTTTGCCGACCCCGAGGGCAACGTCATCGGGCTCTGGAAGTCGATGGGCGCCTGAACCCGTCGTACACGCCGACGGCTACATCTAATCGCACCCCGCATCGAACGCGTTCTGGAACGACAGGAAGTCGAACAGGGTGAGATCTCCATCGCCATCGAAGTCGGCGCGGAGGTCGCCGGCGTCAAAGAAGTTCTGGAACGCGAGGAAGTCGAACACCGTCAACGCGCCGTCGCCGTCGAGATCGGCCGGGCAGGCGCTGCGGCCGAAGACCACGTAGGCACCGGTGTCGTTCTCACCGGTGAATTGGTCACGCGTGCCGATCAGCAAGTCGGGGTTACCGTCGTCGTTGACATCGCCAGCGGCCGATACGACGCTTCCAACACCATCGTTTGGAATACTGCCTTCAATGCGGAAGCCGTTGTCGCCGTCGAGCGTGCGGAGATTCAATGCCGCCGCGAATCCGTCTCGGCTCCCGAAGACGACGTACACGGCGCCAGCGCGCGAGCCGGCGCCCGTCGTCGCGAGCGTGTCCCCGACGGCGATGTCGTCGATCCCGTCCCCGTTGAAGTCGCCGATGCCGGCCACGTCGGAGGTCCGTGTGCCCGTCAGGCGGAATCCGTCGGTACCATCCAGGTCATCAAGGATGACGTCGGCAGGGAATCCACCCGTACCACCAAACACGACGAAAGCGCCGTCGTAGCGCGAGTTGACGATGATGTCAGCGACCCCGTCACCGTTCACATCGCCAGCCGCATCCACATCGTCAGCGGAGTAACTGATGATCGCCGCCGGCACCGGGCGGATCGTGAAGCCATTCGTGCCGTCAAGGTCACGCACGTTGAACGACGAGGCCAGTCCGGACGGCTGGCCGAAGATCACATGCGTCGCGCCGTAGTACGTATCGTCCTCTCGAGCGGCAACCAGCACGTCATCGAATCCGTCACCGTTGACGTCTCCTGCGCTGGCGACGGCCGCGCCCAGATCGCCCCGGATGTCTTCGCCGAAGAGCGCGAACCCCTCGTCTTGCGCATCCGGATCGAACGCCAGCTCCGCCGGGAAGCTCGCGCCGCCGGGGATGTCCCGGCCGTAAATGACATAGGCCTCGCCCGGGCAGCAGTAGTAGTACGGGTAGTAGCTGCCGCCGCCATACTCACCCTCGCCGCCGCCCGGCACGCCGATGAGCACGTCTCCGAATCCATCGCCGTTGATGTCACCCGCTGACGAGACCGCGGCGCCGTTGCCGTCACCGCCTTCGAGGCCCGGCACCGCGAAGCCGGTGTTGCCGTCAAGATCGGCCAGCCGCACCGCGGGGTCAAACGCGCCGTCGCCGCGCCCGAACAGGACGTAGGTCGCGCCCGCGTACGACTTCACGTAGCGCTCGCCGGCGCGATCCGCACCGATGACGGCATCGGCCACGCCATCGCCATTCACGTCTCCCGCCCCCGCGACCGCGATTCCCGCTCGCTCACCGCGGCCCGACGGGCTGGGGTCGCGGGAGCCCTCGGCAACGAACCCGTTGCTGCCGTCGAGTGTCGCCGCGTCAACTATCGCGGGAAAGCCGGTCGCCGAGCCGAACACGATGAACGCCGCGCCGTTGATCCCACTGGTCCATGGCGCTCCGATGATCACGTCATCGACGCCGTCACCATTGATGTCGCCGAGCCCACCGACAGACCAGCCAAATCCATCGCGCGGGACCACGCCGTCGAGACCGAACCCGATCTCGCCATCGAGATCGCCCAGCGGAAGAACAACGGGAAACGGCTCCGACAGCGGATCGCTCTGGGCCGTTACCGCCGCCGGCATGGCCATCGGAAGGCCCGCGACGATCAACAGCGTCATCAGATGCTCGTTCGTTCGTACGTGCATGGCATTCCTCCTTCAGCCGGTCAGGTATCAAGTCTTCAAATATCACGGTACCAGAAAACGGGTGGGCGCCAAACCACAACCTATGCAGGATTCCCCCTGTCTCACGAGCAGCCCGCATCAAACGCGTTCTGGAACGCCAGGAAGTCAAACAGCGAGAGCTCGCCATCACCATCGAAGTCGGCACGCGGGTCGCCGGCCGTAAACAGGTTCTGGAACTCCAGGAAGTCGAAGATCGTCAACTCGCCGTCGCCGTCGAGGTCGGCGGAGCAGGGAAACAGGTCGCGTCCATAGATGACATAGCTCTTCCCCGCGCCCGTGAGGCCGGGCACGCTAGCCGCGTACTCACCGATGATGAAGTCATCGTTGCCGTCACCGTTCACGTCGCCAGCGAACGACACCGAACTGCCGCAATAGCTCTCGGACACACCCTCGATCCGGAAGCCGTCCCCGCCGTCCAGGTCCGCCGCGGCCACAACGTCGGGGAAGCCATCGCCGCGCCCGAAGACGACGTAGGTCTCGCCGCTGCCGCTGCGCGACTCGAACGGGTAGTAGCTGATGATCTCAAACCCGGTGGTCGGCGCGCCGACGAGCGTGTCGTCGAAGCCGTCGCCGTTGATGTCGCCCGCCGAGCCCACCGCCCGGCCGCTGGACGCCTCGCTCGATGCCCCGTCGATGCGGAAGCCGTCTGGGCTACCGAATCCGGTCAGATCGATCACGGGCTCGAACGCGTCGTCTTTCCCGAAGACGACGTACGTGCGGCCCGCAGTGAAGCCCATGTAGAAGGCACCGGCGCCCTCCGCGCCGATCACGACATCATCGAAACCATCGCCGTTGACGTCGCCGGCCGTACCGATTCCCGTACCGACCCGATGGCCCTGCTCGGCGCCATCGACACGGAAGCCGTTCTGCCCATCGAGCGCCGCGAGATCAAACTGAGGGCCGAACGCCCGATCGCTGCCGAACAGGACGAACGCCGAGCCCGCGATGAGCCGGCCCAGAGGATCGGCGCTCCGGTTGCCAAAGACCAGATCGCCCAGGCCGTCCCCGTTGACATCGCCACCTGTCGCCACGCGCCAAAGCCTCTCGCCCGCGTCCGGGCCGACGACACGGAACCCGTCCGTGCCATCGAGCGTGGAGAGTTCGAACGTGGCGCCGAAGCCGTCGCGACTTCCAAAGACCACGAACGCCTTGCTGATCGCGCCGCAGCATCGTGAGCCGAAGCAACCAATCGCCACGTCGTCGATGCCGTCGCCGTTGAAGTCGCCCGCGGCGGAAACATCGAACCCGGCTCGATCGTCCACCGCCTCGCCGACGAGCGTAAAGCCGTCCGAACCGTCCAGCGACAGGACGTCGACCTCCGCGGGGAACGCACCCGAGCGTCCGAACACGACGAACGCCCGGCCGGCAGCGGTCAGCCCGCCGGGGCTGGACTCCGGGTCGCCAACGATCACATCGCTGATGCCATCGCCATTCAGGTCGCCGGCGGCCGAGGCTTGAATGCCCAGATCCCCAGATCCGTCCAGCCGCAGCACGAACCCGTTCTCGCCGTCGAGGTCCGCCAGCGGCACCTGTGGATCGAGCCCACCGACTCGGCCGAAGAGCACGTACGAGGCTTCGCCCGGACCCGTGTTGACGATGACGTCGTCGATGCCGTCGTTGTTCACGTCGCCGGCGGATCGAACCGTGTCGCCGCTGGCCTCGCCGGAAACGGCGCCCTGGATCTCGAAGCCGGTCACGCCGCGCAGTTCGTCGACACGGATGGCCGATGGGAAGGCCTGTTCCAGCGGCCCCTGTGCAAGCAAGTCGCTCGAAGCGAGCGCCAGGCCGCAAACCGCGACGATCGACGAGATAGCGGTAGTTGTTGTGGTACGCATCATTGCTGCACTCCCTTCCCACGCGGCAGAACACACGCGTCTCCCAGCGCTTATACCACACAGTGCGTGAAATGTTGCAAGAACTTTTGTGAAAGTTCTAATGGCTCGTCAGCCCTCGACGAGCTTGAGCGCGACCAGATCCTGGACGTCCAGCAAGCCCACCGGCTTGCCATCACCATCCACGATCGGCACCTCGTCCTGGCGGTGCTCAAGCACGAGCGCCACCGCGTCGCGCGCGAGGGCGTCGCTGTTGATCGTGCGTGGGTGTTTGGTCATCACGTCCGCGACCGGCCGATCGAGCTCAGAGCGATCGCGAAGGACGAGCCTGCGCAGATCGCCATCGGTGAAGATGCCCGTGAGCTTTCCTTCGTCATCAACGAGCAGGATCGCGCCCGGACGCCGACCGCTCTTGGTCTGTACCGCGTGCTGCGCCTCGATGACGCTCACGCGCTCGGGCGCGACGGGCAGGTGGTCGTCGATCGTGCAACGCGCGATGTCCATGATCGGACGGAGCGCGCCGCCGAGTGCGCCGCCAGGGTGACGCCTCGCAAAATCAGCGTCGGTGAATCCACACTTTGCGGCGGCCGAGATTGCCAACGCATCGCCCAGCGCAAGGGTCGCGGTCGTCGAAGCCGTCGGCGCGCTGAACCTTGGATGCAGCGCCTCGTGCGTGAGACCAAGATACAGCGGCACGGTCGCCAGGCGGCTCAGCGGGTCCGGCTGCTCGGCATCAGCCGGCTTGCGGCCCGTGATGGTCACGATCGGTAAGCCGTCCTGACGCAACAGCCCGCACAGTGCAACGACTTCGGCCGTCTTGCCGCTGAAGCTGAGCGCAAGCACGAGGTCGCTCGGCCGGAACCGGCCCAGGTCGCCGTGGGCCGCCTCGGTCGGGTGCACCAGGTGGCTAGGGATGCCCAGGCTCGCCATCGTCGCGCTGATCTTGGCGCCCACGTGCCCGCTCTTGCCCAGGCCAGTCACCAGCACCGTGCCGCCAGCCCTCGCGCACGCATCGATCAGCTCGACCGCCTTGGCGAAGCCATCCGGAAGCTCCGCGAGCGCTCCAACCGCCGCTGCCTCTTCCTGAAGGAGCCGGCTGGCCAGTTCGAGATGCTCGGTGGTGTGCGGCGGTGTCATGGCGCTCGTCGGGGTCGTCATTGGTCAGGGTATGAGGCAGAACCCGCCCTAGAGTCGCCCATGGACGCCACAGGCCCCGCCATCGCCGTCGACGCCTTCGAGGGGCCCATGGACCTGCTCCTGCACCTCGTCCGCGTGCACGAGGTCGACATCCACGACATCCCCGTGGCCCTCATCGCCGAGCGGTACATGGAAGCCATCAGCGACCTGTCGACCATCGATATCGACACCGCGGGCGAGTTCCTGGTTATGGCCGCGACGCTCGCCGAGATCAAGAGCCGCGTGGTCGCCGCCGAGAACCTGAGCCCCGAGGACGCCGAGCGCGCGAAGCGGGAGCACGCGAAGGACGACAAGGAGCCCGAAGACCCCCGGGCCGAACTCGTCCGCCAGCTCCTCGAATACAAGCGCCTCCGAGACCGGGCCGACGCCCTGGAGCAGCGCCTCGAGCAGTGGCAGGCCCGCGCCCGCGTTGCCCCCGCGCTCCGCCCCTCGCGCGACGAGGACGAGGAAGATCTGGCGCTTGACATCGATGACCTGTCGCTGACCGACTTGGTCGAGGCCTTCGACCGCATCGCCAGCGCCATCCAGTTCGACCGCCTCGGCGAGCACACCGTCACCGATGACGACACGCCCATCGAGCTGCACCAAGCCGACGCCATCGACCGCCTCGAACGCGCACGCGAGGAGTCGGGCCAGCCCAGCCTACCGCTGAGCGCACTCTTCACAGGCCGCACCCGCGCCGAAGCCATCGGCATGTTCCTCGGCATCCTCGAACTCATCCGCAACGTGCGGCTCCACGCCTGGCGAGGCGAGCCGCAGGGCGAGGAGCAAGGGCAAGTGTGGTTGGGGCTCGTCGATGCGCAGACGCCGTCAACCGACTCGGCTGACGCACGCTAACTACGCACACCCCGCATCGAACTCGTTCTGGAACGCCAGGAAGTCGAAGAGCGTCAGCTCCCCATCGCCATCAAAGTCGGCGGCGGGGTCGCCCGTGTCGAACAGGTTCTGGAACGCGAGGAAATCGAACAGGGTCAGCTCGCCGTCGCCGTCGAGGTCGGCGCGGCAGTCGTCGCCGCCGGGTTGCCACACGACAAAGTTGTCGGGCTGGCTGCCGGGGGTCGCCACAATGTCGCCGACCTGCGTGAGGTCGCCGGTGTCTTCGATGCGGAAGCTGTAGATGCCGCTCATGTCGTCGAACACGGTCGAGTTGTCGGTAACGAACATGAAGTTGCCCGCCGGCAGTGCGAGCGTGCCCACGGTGCCAAGCGTCCCCTGGCTGCCGACGTCGAACGACACGCCCAGCGCGGTGAGCGCCCCCGTCTCGTTGTCGGTCGAAAAGCCCTGCACCGTCGCGTCGCGACCATGGCCGGCGTACACGAACCGGTTGTCGGGGCTCACGGTCACCCAAGCCGGCGAATCGCCCGGGCTGGTGAACGGAGCGTCGGGAATGAAGCTCAGATCACCCCCCGGGCCGACACGGAAGCCCAGCACGTCGCTGCCCGTGCCGCTGATACCGCAGCCGGCGTACAGCCACTCCCCGTTGGGCGCGAGCGCCATATCGAGCGCAAAGTTCGGTGACGTGAACACAAAGCCGACCTCGGTCAGCATGCCCGTGGCATCGACCTCGTACGCTGTCACGTTCGCCGAGCCACCGCCGAAGTCAGAGTCCTGCACGAAGATGAGCCGCCGATCGTGGTCGGACTCGATGTTCGTGATGAACGTGCCCTCGCCGGAGATATCGGTCTGCACGAGCGAGCCGGTCATCGGCGAGGCGCCGGGCGTGTAGCGATACACACGAGCAAATGACCGACCCAGGTTCGACTCGGCAACCGCGATGTACTCATCGTCGATCCATGCCATGCCCAGGGGCGCGTTGGGCACGCTGAACTCATCGAGGATCTGCATCGTGCCGTCGACATCGATCTCGATGATTGTCAACTGCTCGGGATCGAGTGCCGTCGCGTGGCCCGTCGCGAGGAAGCGGCCACCCGCCGAGAGCGCGATCCCCTCGATGTTCGTGCCGGGCAGCGAGCCCGAGCCGGCCGGCCGCTCGTCGATAACGAGGTAGTCCACCTGCACCAACGCGCCCGATGCGTCGGGCTGCAGGCTGGTGACGGCACCGAGCAGGTTGCCGTTGTTGCCAACGAACACCGTCGGGTCGGCGGCTTGGCCGAAGGCGGTCGAGCCACAGGCGAGAAGGAGCAAGGCGGTCGAGATACGTCCGGTGGGCATGTGTCGGGTCTCCTTGGAGGGGGTCACGCTACAGCGTACCCGATCGCACGCAGCCGGCTGCCCAACGGCTGCCGAATCCAGCTTCGAGTTTCTTGTTCCAACCTGGTTTTTCCGCTATCGGACGTGCCCCACAGCGGCTACGGCGTGCCCACAACCTGGGCGACATCCGTGTTCTGTGCAAGGTCGGCGATGACCTCGCCGACGCTGTACGTCACCGCCTTGCCGGCCAGCAGCACGCGCTCGCCCTGGTCCGTGGTCGCCACGTCGCACCGCAGCTCCCCGCCGCGCTTGGAGACCTGCCGGGCCGCCAAGCGGCTCTTGCCCAGTCGCTTCGCCCAGTAGGGCGCGAGCGCACAATGGGCGCTCCCGGTCACCGGGTCTTCATCGACGCCCGCCCTGGGTGCAAAGAACCGGGACACGAAGTCGTGGCTTGCGCCCGGCGCTGTCGCGATCACGCCGTGGGCCTCGACCAACGCGAGCTTCTTCATATCGGGCGCGATCTCGTGCACCTCGCGCTTGCTGTCGTACACCGCGATGTACAGCGGGTGCGCGTCGTCACCCACGCCGATGCTCTCGACGGTGCGCAGGAGCTCGGCCGGGCTGGCGCCCAGCGCTTCGACGATCGCCGTGTGATCATCGCACGCCACCATGCGGCGGGCGGGAAAGTCCATGACGATCAGATCGTCGTCGTTCTGCTTCTCGTGCCAGACGATCAAGGGACCGCTGAGGCTCTCGAACGTCAATCGCTCGACGACCTCGTCCAGGTGGTTCCACAGCACGTGCGCCGCCGCGAGTGTCGCGTGGCCACACAGGGGCACTTCGACGGCCGGCGTGAACCACCGCAGCCTGCGATCGGCATCGCCATCACTGGCCGGACCGACGAACACGGTCTCGCTGAGGTTCTGCTCGGCGGCGATCTGCCGCATGACAGTCTCGCTCGGCCACTGCTCGACCGGCACCACCACGGCCGGATTGCCACCAAACACGCTGGCGGTGAATGCATCGACGTGGAAGATCTTCATGCCGACCCCCTTTCGTTCGTCTCGCTCAGGCTAGCGCTTCCCAAGGACAGGCTCGAACCCCAACCCCCGTCGCAGGTCCACGATCTGTCCGCAGTGCGTTGCGATGTGGAATCCCATCCGCAGCGCCAGGTCCGACACGGTGGTCTGCCCCGTTCCCCATGGCGTCTGCCGTGCGAGCGCCGCCGCGCCTGCTTTCCTCAGCTCCGTCGCCAGCCGCTGGTGTGCGTCGTGCATGATCTCGACCGATCGCGCGAAGGATGGGTAACGATCGGGATCGTCGGTCGGCACGGATCCAAACGCGACGCTCTCGGTCGCGACACGCGCCGCATCGCCCCGATCGCCCGGCACGAACGACTCTGGAGGCAACTCGCCCGGCCCATCGAGCCCCAGCACGCGATCAACGCAACGGTGCGCCGTCAGCGCTAGGTGTCCAAGTGTCCACGCGGCGTGATTGGGCATGGCCGGCGCCTGCTTCGTGCGGTTCGACTCATCGAACCCGGCGAGAAAACGCTCGAAGAGCGCCTCGGTGTGCAGGACATTGTGCGCGAGAAACTCTCCGTTCGGTTGTTGTGTCATGCTTCGATCCTACCTGTTCTCTCTCTTGGCGAACACCACGGCACCGACCGCAAAGGCCGTCGCGCCCATCACGACCAGCAAGCCAACGGGAAGCATCATCTCTGCAGCGCTTAACCCGCGCCACAAACCGCCCTCGATTGCCAGGATGCCCCACTTCACCGGGCTCACGTGCCCGATCTCCCGCAGCCAGGGCGGCATGAACGCCAGCGGGATGGCGCCGCCGCCGATCATTGCCAAGGTCAGCAAGCACGCCCAGCCAAGCCCGCTCGCGGCCGCCTCCGTTCGCGCGATGACAGACAGCAGCATCATCACGCCCACGAAGCAGAACGCGACCGCCAGCACACCAACCACGAGCGTTCCGAGCGCGACCGGGCGCACGCCGAAGGCAATCCAGGCCACCGCCAGCATCACCGCGCACACGGCCAGCGTTGTCGCGAGGCACGCGACCGCCTTGCCCAGCACGATGTGCCATCGGCCGATCGGCGCGACGCGAAGCCGCGTCAGCGTGCCGCCGCTCCGCTCGGTCACCAGCGACACGCCAAAAACTGCCGCGCAGCCCATCACGCCCCAGAGCATCGCCTGCGGGAAGCTTATTGCAAACGAACTGACCACCTTCGCATCGGTGCCCGCCGTCACCTCGACCTCGTCGATGTCGACGATGTTGAAGCCCGCGCCAGCTCCACCGCCGCCGTCTGCGGGGGTCTGTGCGATCGCGCCCTCGGCCGCGCCGAGCAACGCCTGGATCGCCAGCCGCTGGGCCGGGTCGACGCCATCAGCATCCGCGAGCAAGTCTCGCGCCTCACGCACCATCTGCCGCGAACGCTCGGGGTCGAGCATGCCTTCGCCAAACTGCTCGAACACCGCCTGAGTTGCAATGCCGGTGAGCATGGCGCGCGTGCCACGGCCGCTCGGCCCGCTGCCAATCTCGACACGCATGGGCGTGCCGCCAAAGGGCATGGTCGCCGCCTCGCCGAAGCCCTCGGGGAACACGAAGTATGCCTCGACCACTCCCGTGCGCACGAGTTCGCGTGCCTCCGCCGCCGTCTCGACCGGTACCGGAGAGAGCTGATCCCCCTCACTCAGCCGCGCAACGATCCCCCGCGAATCGTTCGATCCATCCAGATCGACGATCGCCACATCGAGCGCACGCGGTCCGTCTCCGGCCGCCGACCCACTAAACACGGCGCCGAACAGGATGCCGAAGAGCAGCGGGAAGACAAGCGTGAAGAACAGCGCCACGCGATCGCGCGAAAGCAGGCGCACGTCCTTTGCCGCCAGCACCAGTACCACGCGAACTCCAGCCAACACACCCTTCAATGCCGGTGCTCCCGCCCGGTCAGGGTCAAGAACACGGCCTCCAGATCGGGTGTTTCGACGCGCAGCTCGGCGATCGTCGGGCCATGGTCGGCGATCAGCCTCGAGAGCTCGTCCAGCGGCGCTGTCGTCGCCGTGCGTTCCTCATCCTGCCCGTGGCGGCGCACCACCACCATGCTCGGCCCGCCGTGGGTCTCAATCAGCTCGCCCACCGTGCCTAGCGCGAGCAGCCGACCATGGTCGACGATCGCGACACGGTCGCACAGCCGGGCGGCCTCTTCCATGTAGTGCGTGCTGAAGAGCACCGTAACACCCGCGTCCTTGAGCTGGGCCACCATGTCGAAGATCGCGTTGCGAGACTGCGGATCGACGCCGGCGGTCGGCTCGTCGAGCAGTACCAGCTTCGGCTCGCCGACGAGGGCCGCGGCCAGGTTCAACCGCCGCTTCATGCCGCCTGAGAAGCCTGCAACCCGATGGTGCGCGCGATCTGCAAGGCCCACGCGATCAAGCAGCTCATTGGCTCGCTGCTTCGCGTCATTCCGACCCAGCCCATGCAGCCGCGAAAACAACACCAGGTTCTCGCGCGCCGTCATGGCCTCGTACAGCGCGATCTCCTGCGGAGCCACGCCGATGAGCATCCGCATCCGCGGGTCGGCCGGGCTGCCCAAACCGCCATTCTCGCCCTCGCCAAGCGTGACCGTGCCGCTATCGGGGTGCAGCAGACCGACGGCCATGCCGATCGTGGTCGTCTTGCCCGCGCCATTGGGGCCTAGTAGGCCCATCACCTCGCCGGCGGCGATGTCCAATGACAGGCCATCCACCGCGGTGACGCGGCCGAAGCGCTTGCGGACATCGGTCAGGCGGAGCACGGGCCAGTGTACGTACAGGCCGTACCATCCGCGATGGCATCCGGACAAGCCCCCCACTCGGCCCCTTGCGTCGTCCCCAACCCCCACGGCTCGCCGATCCCGGTCGGCCCGGGTCACCCGCTCGTGGTCATCGCCGGACCATGCACGCTGGAGAGCAAGGATCTCGGCCTCTCGATCGGGTGCGCACTGAAGGAGGTTTGCGACGACGCCGGCCTGCCGTACGTCTTTAAGGCCAGCTTCGATAAGGCGAACCGATCCAGCGCCAGCTCACCCCGCGGTCCGGGGCTCGGGGAGGGGCTGACGTGGCTCGCCGACATCGGCGCCGAGCTCGGCTGCCCGGTCACCACCGACATCCACCTGCCCGAGCAGGCGGCGAAGGTTGCCGAGGTCGCCAGCATCATCCAGATCCCCGCATTCCTGTGCCGGCAGAGCGACCTGCTCGAAGCCGCCGCCCGCGCCGCCGCGCCCGAGGGTGCCGTGGTCAACGTGAAGAAGGGCCAGTTCCTGAGCCCCAAAGAGATGATGGGCCCGATCAAGAAGCTGCACGAGGCCGGCTGCGACAACGCCATGCTCACCGAGCGCGGCACCTTCTTCGGCTACCACCGCCTCGTCAACGATTTCATCGGCATCGGCGACATGATGGAGCTCGACCGCAGCGCCTTCTGCGACCGTGGCCCCGCGCCCATCTGCTTCGATGCGACGCACAGCACACAGCTCCCCGGCTCGGGCGAGCAAACCGGCGGCCGCCCAGAGCGCAGCGGCATGCTCGCGCTGGCCGCCGTCGCCGCGGGCGTGCACGCGCTGTTTATCGAGAGCCACCCCGAGCCAAGCAAGGCCTGGAGTGACGGCGCCACGCAACTGCCGGTCGGGGAAGCGGCCGCCGTCATCTCGAAGGCCGCAAGGCTGCGCGCGTGCATGGCCTGAGCATGGGTGCCGGCCCGGACTTCGAACTCGTGGTCCGCCACTTCTTTCCCGGCGCCACGCTGCACGGCGCCCAGCCCCTCACCGGCGGCGTCAGCGCGCAGGTCCATCACCTCGACCTCTCCTTGGGAGACGGCTCGAAGTCCACGGTCGTGCTTCGCGTGCATGGAGACGACCCACACGCGCTCTCGGCCGATCGCGAGTTCGCGCTCCTTCGCGCCGTCTATGACGCCGGCGTGCCCGTGCCGCGGCCGATCGGTGTCGATGCCGACGGCCGATTGCTGGATCGGCCGTGCGTGCTGATGCCGTTCGTCGAAGGGACGACGGACATCGTGGAAGCCAGTCGCTGTATCGACGCCATGGCCGAGGCGCTCGCATCGATCCACGCCCTTCCCCCGCGCTCACTCCCGGCGCTGCCCGAGCGCTGCGATCCCTTCCCCGACACGATCGGCTTCCTACCCAATGGCGAGGAGTGGCACGCGCTGCGAGTCTGGCTCCAACGCCAGGCCAACTCCGCGTTCACAGGTGCCGCAACGCTCCTGCACGGCGACTTCTGGCCCGGCAACGTGCTCTGGCGCGATGGGCGCATCGCCGCGATCCTCGATTGGGAAGACGCCGCCATCGGCGACCCCATGAGCGACGTCGCCGGCGCGTGCCTCGAGCTGCGATACGACCACGGCGTCGGTGGCGCGGCCCGATTTCTTGAGGCGTACCAAGCGCACATGCCCGTTGATCCCAATCACCTCGCGCTGTGGCAGATCTACGTCGCCTCGGGCGCGCAGCGGTTCATGGGCCGGTGGAGGCTCGACCCCGACCGCGAGGCGCACATGCGCCGCGTCGCGTTGCAGAGCATCCGCGAGGCCGGTTCGCTGCTGCTGGCGTGAAAACGCCATCGCGTACGGCGCGGCCTGGGGTATAACACACGCATGATGAGGTCCGCGATCGTGCTCGCGTTCTCCGTGTCCGCGTTGGCCCACGCCCAAGCGGACCCCTACCGCATGGAACTCCGCGTCGATCGCCCGATCCTCGAGTCGGGCGAGTCGGCGACGGTCGAGCTGTGGGCGTGGTACAACGACAGGCGATACTGGCTGCCCTCGATCATCCAAACGAGCCTGCTGACCGGCCTGTACGGCGAGTTCCGCGACCAGGAACTCGTCTTCCTCGACGGACCGGGTACGTCGGCCGGCGAACGCACCACCGCGGGCATCGAGGGCATCCTCGCGGGCTCGCTGTGCCTGCCGTGCGCCGACTGCCAGTGGCCCCAGCCCGATCCCGTCCGCTTCTGGCGGGTCACCTTCACGGCGCCCGACACCGCCTTCCCACTCGAGATCCATGTATCCACGCTGACCACGCAGTACGAGATCCACGGCTGGGGCTGCCCGCCGCCCGAGTCGCGTCTCGACGAGCTGGTCGAGGGCGACGCGACCATTCGCGTGGTCCCCTGCCGCGCCGACCTCGACGGCGACGGCGTGCTCACGATCGGCGACTATCTCGCGTTTCTGAACGCGTTCGACGCAGGCGAGGCCATCGCCGACTTCGACTTCGACGGCGAGCTGACGGTGTTTGACTTCCTGGCGTTCCAGAACCGGTTCGACCGGAGCTGCTGAGGGAGGCTGCGGCCACACTACACTCGGGGCATGACGCCCACGCTCGCCGCCTGGCTGCACGATCTCGACCCCGTCGCACTCCGCGTGGGCCCGGCCACCATCTACTGGTACGGCGTGTCCTACGTGCTCGGCTTCGCGCTGGCCTACGTGCTGCTCCGCATCGCGGCCCGGCGGGGGCTGACGCCCGTCCCCGGGGCGGCGATCGGCGACGTCGTGCTCTTCGGCGGCATCGGCGGGGTCATCGGCGGCCGGGTCGGCTATCTGCTGCTGTACCAGCCGTCGCTGCTGACCGAGTTTTCTGGCGGCTTCCCCTGGTGGGCGGCGCTCAACATCGCGCGCGGGGGCATGGCCAGCCACGGCGGCATGGTCGGCGTGGTGCTCGGGCTCGTGCTGCTGGGATGGCTGCTCCGCCGGCGCGCCGCGAAGGAGAACCTCCCAGAGCTCGCGCGCGTGCCCACGGCGCACCTCGTTGACCTCGCCTGCACGGCGGCGCCCATCGGCCTGATGTGCGGGCGGCTGGCCAACTTCGTGAACGGTGAATTGCTCGGCAAGGTCGTCGCCAGCCCGCCCTACGAAGAAGGCACCACGCTTCCATGGTGGAGCGTGCAGTTCCCCCAGGAGATCCTCGCGCGCACGGGCACCGGCGAGGTGAGCGACCGGCAGATGCAGCTGGCCGCCGAGGCGGTTGGCATGAGCTACCTCGAGCTGCTCACGCCCGAGGGCATGGAGCGCTTCCAGGCAGCGTACCAGGACATGCTGGCCGACCTGCGCGGCGGCGGCCCGACGGCTGCGCAGGCGAGCAACTTCATGGAGACGTTCCTGAACGCCCGCCACCCGAGCCAGCTCTACCAGGCCGTGGCGGAGGGGCCGCTGCTGCTATTCGCCCTGCTGGTCGTGTGGGCCAAGCCGCGCATCGCCGGCGTCGTCACGGCGTGGCTGATGATCGTGTACGGCCTGGGCCGCATCGCGACGGAGTTCTACCGCCTGCCCGACGTGCAGTTCGCAGTGGCGCGCCCGCTCGGCTTCAGTCGCGGGCAATGGCTGAGCGTCGCGCTGGTCGTCGGCGGCTTCGGGTTGCTCGGGTTCGTCATCGCCCGCGCCAAGAAGAAGCAGAAGCTCGGCGAGTCAGTCCCGCGCTTCGGCGGCTGGCTCCGCCCCGCGTTCGCCGCGCCTCCCCAATCGAGCAACGCCCATCGTGGCGGCACAGCCGACGACGACAAGCCCAAGTGACGCGGCGATCTGGACGGCCCCAGGCGTGAACGCCCGCGTCGGCCAGTCCTCGCGATCCACGTCGCCCACGGTCTGCTCGGTCAGCACCACGCCGTTGATCGTGTCGCCCGGCTTCGGTTCGATCGCCTCGCGGAACGGGTAGAGCCCCGCCGGCGCGCCGATGAGCAGCCCCAGGAGCACCGCCAGCGTTGCCTTCTCGTAGCGGTGCAGCAACCACCGCAGCGCGTTGCTCACCACGGCGATGCCCGCGAGCACGCCCACGCCGATGGGGATTACCGTTGACATCACCGAGAGGTCGCCGCGGGCCAGGTCCTTGATCGCCGTCACGACGGCCTCGTACTGGCCAAGCAGCAACAGCAGGTACGCCCCGCTCACGCCCGGCAGCACCATCGCCGCGGCACCCGCCGCGCCGGCGATGCCCAGCATGAGCCAGTTGGACCCGCCGCCGCCGCCCGCGCCCGCCTGGGACTCCTGCACGAACACCACGCCCAGCATGAGGACCAGTCCCAGCACGGCAAAGCCAATGCTGCGCGGCGTGAGCGGCCTGACCAGCGCGTAAAGCGAAGGCACGCCCCCGATCGTCAGCCCGATGAAGAGCGCGTACATCGCCCACCGCGCATGCTCGAGCCCATAGGCCACGGGCCGCGCTCCCAGGACAATGGCGGCACCCGCGCCGACCACGATGATCGCGAGCGTCACGATCGTGGCCATCGAGAGCCGCAGCCGCGTCGCATCACTCACGGCATCGACGAACCGCCGGTAGACACCCGCGGCCACCAGCATCGTGCCGCCGCTGATGCCCGGCACCAGGTTCGCGAGGCCCATGAGCGCCCCGCCCACGAGCAGCCGGAAAACCGGCAGCCGCGCCGGCGGCTCGGGAATATGTCCCGGCTCGGTCGGGGGTACTGGCTGATTCGACGTTGGTTCGCTGCTCATGCTCGGAGTCGCCTGGGCCCTCGGGCCGCCGGCTCTACCATCGGCCCGACGAGGCGGCCAAAGAGAACGAGGCCGCGGCGGGGTCCACGATAGGAGGCAAGATGGCGATTCTGGTGACCGGGGCGGCGGGATACATCGGCTCACACGCGGTGCAGCGGCTCTTGAAGGACGGGCAGACCGTCGTCGGCCTGGACAACATGCAGCGAGGCAACCGCGGCGCCGTCGAGGCCCTCGAGCAGCTCGGCGGAGACCGATTTTCGTTCGAGGAGTGCGACACCACCGATCGCAGCCACCTCGAACGCCTGATGATGCACCACCACGTCGACGCGGTGCTGCACTTTGCCGCCCTCAGCCTCGTGGGCGAGAGCGTCGTCCGCCCGCTGGAATATTACCGCAACAACAGCCTCGTGCCCCTACTCGAGGCGATCCGCGACGCGCGCGTCAAGCGGCTGGTCTTCTCCAGCACCTGCGCCGTCTACGGCCAGCCCCCGAGCATGCCCGTCACCGAGGACGCCCCCTTCGCCCCCGTCAGCCCGTACGGCGCGAGCAAGCTGCACGGCGAGCGCGTGCTCGACGACTTCCTCGAGGGCCGAAACCGCCAGGAGTCGCCCTTCGCTCTTGCAGCTCTGCGCTACTTCAACGTCGCCGGCTGCGACCGCACGGGAGTGCTGGGCGAGGACCACGACCCACACAGCCACATCATCCCCATTGTGCTCGAGGTCGCCCTGGGTAAGCGTGACGCCATCACAATCTTTGGCGACGACTACGACACGCCCGACGGCACGTGCATCCGCGACTACATCCACGTCGAAGACCTCGTCGACGCACACATCCGCGTGCTGGGCGAGCTGCAGGACGGCCAGGCTCGCCGCTACAACCTCGGTATCGGCAAGGGCTACTCGGTAAAGGACATCGTCGAGAGCTGCCGCCGCGTGACCGGCCACGCCATCCCCGCCGAGATCGGCCCTCGCCGCCCGGGCGATCCGCCCGCTCTCTACGCCGACCCCGCGAAGGTGCAGCAGGAATTGGGCTGGAAGGCCGAGATCACCGAACTTGACGCCATCATCGAGTCAGCGTGGAAATGGATGAAGGCCAACCCCGAAGGATACGGATCATGAGCCGACTGCTTGCCATCCTCGTCATCCTGGCGTCCGCTGCCGGAGCGCTGTCAAGGCCAGATCCGGACGTCGCAACCCTCGCGCCATCGTGGCCCGCCCGCGCGTTCGAGAAAGAGCTTGGCTCCAAGGGCATCGTCATTCCGCTCGGCGGAGAGCCGCGCCGCTACGAGTCCTTCCAGGTCGGCTTCTTCATGGATCGCCCGATCGTGCCCGGCGCCGAGGAACACGCCGCCGCGTTGCTGGAGCGCGCCGGCGACGCAGCGAACGGCATGCGTGCAAGCGAGGTCGAGCCCGAGCAGCGCAACTCACTCGTGTTCGAGATCTCGCCCGCCCATGCAGCCGCCCAGCCCGAGGGCGGCGTCCACACCATCGCCTTCGTGTCGCTTCGTCCGGACTCGTACGGCATCGAGCGCACCTGGATGGCCTGCGAACCCGCAACCACCGAAGGCGTGCGCGGCGTCGCGGTCATCATCCCCGGCACCTTCGGCTACCCGCCCGAGCTCTACGAGAAGTGGTCGCAGGACCTGCGCAGCCGCGGCTGGAGCGTGCTGCGACTACTCAGCCAGCCATCACGCTTCACCGAGCAGATCATGGTTGATGTGGCAGCGGGCGATGGTGCGGAGGAAGGCCGCGCGTTCGCAGCGCACGCCGACGACCGCACCGCCGAGTGCGCGTTCGCGGTCGAAGCCGGCATCCGCCACATGATCGAGCGCGACGGCCGGCTCGAGGGCAAGCCCCGCGCCATCCTGGGCTTCAGCGGCGGGGCCATCCTGCTGCCCGCCGTCGTGGCGCGTAATCCCGAGGCCTACGAGACCGCCGTCCTCGTCGCCGGCGGGGCCAACGCCGCCAGCATCAGCATCGACAGCACCTTCATGAAGCAATTCATCAAGTCGGTGTTCTTCGACTTCGAAGACGAATCCGATCGCGCCGCCTTCGAGCACGCCTACCTGCGGCACGCAACCCTTGACGGATACCACGCGGCCGCGCAGTTCGACGGCGATACCCGTGTGCTCGTCGTCGACGGCACCTTCGACAAGGCGGTGCCGTACGCCACCAGCGCTCTCATGGTCGACCGCTTCGAACAGAGCGGGATCACCCCCGTCCGCCGCTCGTATCCCACGAACCACGTCATGCTCTTCATGTCCCTGAGCGAGATGATCGGCCAAGTAAACGAGTGGGTCGACGGCGGCGAACTCGGGCTGCCACCGGGGGAGGAAGCGAAGGACTCGCCCTAAGATCTCGGTCGATGGATGCACTGGTCAGCCCATACCACTTCACCACGCGCGAGGCGCCCGTCATGGCCGCCGTGCTGCTGGCAGACCAGGTCTACACGCTGCTTCCCTCGCCCCAGGGCGTGAGCCCTACCGCCGCCCGCTCGGCCGCCGACCGCGTGCCCGAGTATCTCGACATGATCCGAAGCTGGCGCTGGAGCCAGCCGCTCTGGGAAGCCGGCGTCGTGCTGCCGTCGGTCGACAATCTCGCCCATCCCGCCGCCGAGATGGCCAGCGCCTGGAAGCGGCTGACCACCGACCCCGCCTGCGCCTCGCTCGGCCCGCTCATGCGGCTCGATCTCTTCGGTGACGAGGACGATTACCTGCAAGCCGTCTCGCGCGACGTGCTGCGGGCCGGCCCCGACCCAGGTGTGAGCGTGCCGGTCATGCTGGGCCTCGATCGATACGCCGCGAGGCACGCACTCACCGTCGTCCGCCCCGAGCCAAGCAGCGTGGTGCAGAAGGCCGAGCAGCGCCTGAGCAAGCAGCGCGACCGCCTGGCACTCGTCATGCCCGTGCTCTTGCAGGCCGACGCCGACAGCATCGTCATCGCCCGCGACATGCTCGAGCCCGAGCTCGAAGCGTTGCGCGCCGCGATGGACGCGGTCGTCGGGGGACTCAACGCCACGCCCGTGCGCACGCCCGGCCCGGGGCCCGAACGCGAGGCCTGGTGCGCCCGAGCCCGAGAGGCCGCCGCCCGCTATGCGGACGCGTTCGACCAGCACCTGCCCGAGATCGTGGCCTGCCAGGACGATGACGCGCCCGCCCTCATGCGCGGCCTGGTCAGCGTGACGCTGAGCACCCTGCCGGTCGATGTCGTGCTGCACGCCAGCACGATGGCCACCGAGCGCCTCGGCACCCGTGCCCGCGGAATGCGCGAGCCGGGAGAACTCGCCCCCGTCGACGAGCTCGCGAGCGCGAACGTGTCGTCGATGGTCGTCCGCGTGATGAGCAAAGATGCCGCCTGAGACCAGAGAAGCCAACGCACTCGTCCACGAGCGCAGCCCTTACCTGCTGCAGCACGCGCACAACCCCGTGCCGTGGATGCCCTGGGGTGACGCCGCGTTCGAGGAAGCCCGCCGCCGCGACGTGCCCATCTTCCTGAGCATCGGCTACGCCACCTGTTACTGGTGCCACGTCATGGAGCGTGAGAGTTTCGAAGACCATGCCGTTGCGCAAGCCATGGCCGAACGCTTCGTGTGCGTCAAGGTCGACCGCGAGGAGCGCCCCGACATCGACGAGGCCTATATGGCCGCCACGCAGATCATGACCGGCAGCGGCGGATGGCCCATGAGCGTCTTCCTCGAGCCCGCCACCGGCAAGCCATTCTGGGCCGGGACCTACTTCCCGCCGCAGCCCATGCACGGCCGGCCGAGCTTTCTCGAGGTGCTCCAGGGTGTCTCGCAGGCGTGGCACGAGCAGCGAGACGAAGTCATGGAGCAAGCCGGCAGGCTGGCCGAAGCCGTGAGCGACGGCCTGAGCGTCACCGCAGGTGACCGCATCGACGTCGGGCCGCAGGCCATCGCCCAGGCCGTGCGCACGCTGCTGACCATGGTCGACCGCACCAACGGCGGGTTTGGCGGTGCGCCCAAGTTCCCACAGCCGGTATACCTCGATCTGTTGCTCTCGGCACGCGACTCGGCCGACGACGCAACGAAGCAGGCCGCCGATGCCACGCTCCGCTACGCACTCGACCGCATGATGGTCGGAGGCATCCACGACCATATTTGCGGCGGCTTCCATCGCTACGCCGTCGACGCCAACTGGACCGTCCCTCACTTCGAGAAGATGCTCTACGACAACGCGCAGCTCCTGGCCGCGTACGCGAGGGCATCGCGTACATTCGACGACGCCGGCTACGCGCACGTGGCACGTCGCATCGTAGAGTGGACCGAACGCGAGATGCGGCTTGAAAGCGGCGGATTCGCGAGCGCACTCGACGCCGAGGTCGACGGACGGGAAGGCCTGAACTATCTGTGGACGGCCGACGAAGTGCGCACCACGCTTTCCCAGGACGACGCCGACCTAGCTGTCTCCCTCTATGGCCTCGACCGCGGCCCCAACTTTCGGGACCCCCACCACCCGGACGCCGCGCCCGCAAGCGTTCTCCGTCTTGATGATCGACTCGAGAAGTACGCGAGTGAGCACGACCTGGACGCCGCGCAGCTGCGGGAACGGCTCGACCACATCAACGCGTCCCTTCTCAGCGCTCGCGACGAACGAAACCCGCCTCTGCGCGACGACAAGTGCCTGGCCGCGTGGAACGCGATGATGCTCCACGCGTTCGCATCCGCCGCGATCGAACTCCAGGATGCGTCGCTGCTCAAGCACGCCGATCGGACCGCCGCATTCCTGCGCGAGCACATGATCGCGGGCGACGGCTTGCCCGTCCGGAGTTGGCGAGGTGGTGATCGCGCGGATGCGGGCTTCCTCGAAGACGCCGCGTGGTGTATCTACGGACTCGCCGAACTCGCCCGGGCACGCATCGTGCTCGATACCAGCGATCCCAAACAGTGCATCGAGGAAGCGGCCTCGATGCTCAACGCAACGATCGCGGCGTTTGGCAATGCTGACGAACCCGGCGTCCTCTACGACACGCGAAGCGCCGAGTTGTTCGTCCGCGGCCGAAGCACCTACGACGGCGCCACGCCCAGTGCGCACTCCGTGCTGCTTAACGCGCTGGCGACCCTGCACGAGATTGCTCCCGAGACCGGCGTGATGGACCACGCGACCAACATCCTGCGTGCCATTTCACCGGCCATCGCCGACTCACCGCTGGGGACCGCGAACTCGACCGCCGCCCTGCTGCGATTCATGCGGCAGGACCACGCATTCGCCGAGCGCGTCATCGACACAGAACTCGAGCGCGTTCGGGCCATGCCCGAACCCGTCGACGATTCGTTTACCCCAGTCGAGATCTACGCCAGTGGCGACCGCGTGACGCTGGGCCCCGACCTGCCGGCGCAATTCCACCTCGTTGTTCGCATCATGCCCGGCTGGCACGTCTACGCCGCCGAATCCGGCAACACTGAGCTTCCACCCCTGCGCGTCGGCGTCCGCGGAGGCTCGGGCGTGCGCGTATACGCCGA
Organism: Phycisphaerales bacterium; assembly: GCA_965227775.1. Taxonomy (GTDB): domain Bacteria; phylum Planctomycetota; class Phycisphaerae; order Phycisphaerales; family UBA1924; genus JAHCJI01. Next base: position 1,390,298 of record OZ245777.1, on the reverse strand, counting down.
CTACCCCAAGGGCACGCCGTGGTCGCACGATGAGGCGGTGCTCGTGCACGAGGGCGAGGTCGAGTTCCCCGTCGCGCTCGAGCTCGAGGGCGAGTGGTCGGGCCGGCCCATGCTCGTCGTCAGCTATCAGGCGTGCGACGACAAGCGATGCCTACCGATCCGCACCGTCGAGCTCGACGTCGCGATCGATCGCCAGGGCGAGGGCGAACTGGGCATCGACTAGCGGGCCTGCATCAGCGCCGCCACGCGCTTCTCGGTTGGCGGATGCGTCGCGAACAGGTCGCTCAGCGTTTTGCCGCCCGTCAGCGGCTCGATGATGAACAGGTTGTTCTGCGCAGGATTCGGGTTATGCATCGGGATGCGCTTGGCGTACGTCTCGAGCTTGCGGAGCGCGCCGATGAGCCCGTCGGGAGAGCCAGCGATCTTTGCGCCGTCCGCATCGGCCACGAATTCGCGCGAGCGGCTGATCATCGACCGAATGATCGCAGCACCTACTGCACCGGCCAGCACGGCAACGATTGCCAGCAGCGGGTTGCCGCCCTGGCGATTCCCGCCGAACAGGAAGAGCCCGTAGGCCAGCATGCCCATGAGACCACCCACCGTCGCCGCAATCGTGCTGATGAGCGTGTCGCGGTTCTTCACGTGCGCCAGCTCGTGGGCCATCACGCCTTCGAGTTCGTCTGGAGACAGCAACTGCAGCGCGCCCTCGGTCACCGCGACCGCGGCCTGCTTCGGGCTGCGACCGGTCGCGAACGCGTTGGGCGCCTGATGCGGGCAGACGTAGACCTCGGGCATCGGCAGACCCGCCCGCTGGCGCAGCTCGTCGACCATCTCGTAGAGCTTGCCGCCCGTCACCTCGCGGCCTCGCATCGACTTGATTGCGATTGGGCCCGAGAAGAAGAACGCGACAAAGTTCATCACGATGGCGATGAAGATCGCCGGCAGGATCGCGCTGGGCCCGCCCAGCGCATAGCCAACACCGATGACCAGGCCCATTAGGGCACCCAGCAGCAGCACGGTCTTGGCGTTGTTCACGAATCCGATGGACATAGCACACGCTCCTTTGCACGGAACGAACCGAGCAAGATACGGCGTTGTTCATGCATTCGGCGGGCCGGCAAGGGGTTTCTCACGCAGGGCCCGGCGCGGCTTGCTCGACGCGTTGCGGAGCGTCCACGGGCTGATCCTGCACGCTCTTGTGGCGCTGGCTCCACGCGTCGGCCGCCATTCTGGCAGCCACGACCAGCAGCGCGAGCGACACCACCAGGCGGACGGCCTGGAGCGGGAGCTTGTGCGTCAGCGTCGCCCCCAGCCGCGCGCCGAAGAACGCCGTGGGCGAGATGGCCGCCGCGATGATGAGCGCATCCATCACGCTCCGCTGGTGCTCGGGCCCGAGCGTCGCGAGCTTGAGCGAAGCGCCGACGATCGCCGTCAGCACCATGACCGCCGAGCTAGTCGCGATGGCGTTCTTGATGGGCATCTTGCAGAAGACCTGCAGCATGGGCACCATGAGCACGCCCCCACCGATGCCCAGCAGCCCGGCAACAAGACCCGTTGCGACGCCGATCACCGTCAGCCGAACCGCGTGCACGCCCTTGGCGTCCAGCTCGGGCTCGTCACTCTTCTTGAAGAAGCGGTAGATGGTCATGAGCGCGTAGGCCGCGATGAACCCGGCCAGGATCTTGCGCAGCGTCAGGCCCTCAATCAGATTCGAGATGAGGACGCCCGCGACGATCGAGATCGCCATCGCCGGCAGGATGACCCGCAGGGCGCCGTAGTGGATGGCCTTGGCCTTCTTGTGCCGCAGCGCCGCCGGAAAGCTCACGACGGCGTTCACCACCATGGCAGACGCCATGAACAAGTGGTGAGCGCTGTCGGGATCCGGGTCGGCCACGAACAGGGCTAGCGCGGGCAGCATGATCATCGATCCGCCGATGCCCGCCAGCCCGCCCAACACGCCGGCCAAGGCACCGATAACCAGGCAGATCAAGATCTCTGTAGGGGTCATGCGGGCCAACGGTAGGGAAAAGTGCCCGCCGCAGATGCTCCCAGCTCGCTTTTGGACGCCCTCGGCGCAGTTTGCCTTCAGCCACGGACGCGGAATGCCGACCTCGTCCGAGAACGGGAACTGACCGTTGGCTGACCGGATCGCCGGTGGCCCCTACCGTGGGCCAGAACGCGAGCCGGTCGGTCCCCAGGGGGTGGTGCCCCAGGGACCGCAATCGAAGATCGGGTGGAGCCTCGGGGCGTGGTGGCCCCGTTCGCCCGGTCGGCCGGCAAGCGGAGACCGGTGGTGTTTCAAAAAAACGAAGACATGAACGTGCGCGATGAGCGCGAGACGGGGGCCTGCGCGGCCCCGATACAGGACATGACCGCCTTCGCTGCGCCCGTGAGCGGCCGGCGGCCCTCGGCGGGCATCCTCTGGCTCGGTGGAGCGGTCGTGACCGTGGCCACCGCCATCATCGCCAAGCAGCTCGGGCCGGTGAGCCCGATGGCCTCGATCACGCCGCCCCAGACGGCCGCTGTCGAAACGCCCGAAGCCCAGCCAACCGTTCAGGAGCAGGCCGTGCAGCCTGCCGCCCTTGCGACGCCCGCGTTCGCGTCGCTTGGCACCAGCCTCGAACCCGATACGAGCGTGCGCTGGTTCAACGGCCGCCCTGTCCGCCCGGCGCGCACCATCACCATGAAGGTGACCGCGTACTCGGCCGACGCCGCCTCGTGCTACCCCTTCGCAGATGGCCAGACGGCCACGCTGCACTCGGTCGATGCGAACGGCGGCTTCCTCGTCGCGGCCGATACGGACCTCCTGCCGTTCGGCACGATGCTCAGCATCGAGGGCTACAACGACGGCAAGGTCGTTCCGGTGCTCGATCGCGGCGGTGCCATCAAGGGCAACCGCCTCGACCTCCTCTTCCCCAGCCACGAAGCAGCGCTCCAGTGGGGTGTGAAGACCCTCGACGTGGTGATCTGGGAATACGCCGACGGAAAGCCCGCCATCGACCCCCGCAAGCAGCGCTCGTAAGCACGCCCGATCTCAAATGAACAACGCCCACGCACCCCGCGTGGGCGTTTTGATTTGGCCGTAAAGTGCTTCGTCAGTCGTTTGCTTGGCGATCCCTGGCGGCATCCTCGCCCGCGATGGAGCCGCGCATCGACGTGTCGGCCTGGATGTTCTGCATGCGGTAATAGTCCATCACACCAAGGTTGCCACCGCGGAAAGCCTCGGCCATCGCCTTGGGAACCTCGGCCTCGGCCAGCACGACCAGCGCCCGGTTCTTCTGCTCCTCGGCGCGGAACTCCTGCTCGGCCGCGACCGCCATCGCGCGCCGCTTCTCGGCCTCGGCCTGCGCCCGCTTCTTGTCGGCCTCGGCCTGGTCGGTCTGCAGGCGGGCACCGATGTTCTCGCCCACGTCGATGTCGGCGATGTCGATCGAGAGGATCTCGAACGCCGTGCCCGCGTCGAGGCCGCGCTGCATCACAACCTTCGAAATGTTGTCGGGGTTCTCGAGGACCGCCTTGTGGTCCAGTGCCGAGCCGATCGTCGTGACGATGCCCTCGCCCACGCGGGCGATGATCGTCTCCTCGGTGGCACCACCGACCAGGCGGGCCAGGTTCGTCCGCACCGTCACGCGGGCCTTGGCCTTGAGCTGGATGCCGTCCTGAGCCACAGCATCGATCGTCGGCCGCGGCTGGTTGGGCCCGGGGCAATCGATGACCTTCGGGTTCACGCTCGTGTTCACGGCGTCAAGGATGTCTCGGCCGGCCAGGTCGATGGCCGTAGCCACGCCCCAAGGCAACTCGATCTTGGCGTTGCTCGCGGCGATCATCGCGCTAATGACGTTCGGCACGCGTCCACCGGCCAGGTAGTGCGTCTCGAGCTCGTCGGTCGAGATGTTGAGCTTCGCCTTCACCGCACGGATACGGCTGAAGACGATGATGTTCATGTCGACTTTCCGCAGCCACATGCCAATCAGCGCGCCAAAGCTGACCTTGGCCTCGGAGACGAACGCCTGGATCCACAGCTTGATGAACCGGCCGAGGATCGCCACGATGACGATCACGATGATCAGCAGGACGACGCCGATCGCGATCCAGACACCCGGGGGAATACTGCCCATTCCTGACACCTCCTGGGGCCGACCGGGCAAGTAAGAGCCCGCGCCGGCGGATATGGCCGGACTATAAGCCCACGGCCCGCCGCTGCAAGCGGGATATCGCCCTTGGGGGACCTCCCGCCTGCCGACGCTGGCTGGTCCCTACGCCGGTGAATCTGACCGCGGGACTGCTACGCCGTGGTTTCGCGCACCTTGAGCTGGATGCCGTCGGCAGAGACCACCTTCACGCGCGAGCCGCGAGCGACGTAACCGCTCTCGGCCACGGCATCGTGGCGGTGCCCCTCGATCTTCACGATCCCGATAGGCCGCAGATCTGTCTCGACGACGCCTTCCTGCCCGACGAGCGCGATCCGCTGCGCGTGTGTCGCGTTCGTCGGATCGCTGGCAGGGTCGTCGGGATCCGGGTTGCTCAGGATGAGCCCCTTGCCGATCGGCGTGTAGGGCAGCACCTTGAATCCGAAGTACGTGGCCGTGGGCGCGATGACGATGACGCCCAGCATGCCGGTCACACCCCACGCCGTCTCGTAACTCCACAAACACACGACGCCGGCGATCGCGACGACGAGCGCCACGATGCCGATGATGCCCGCGCTGGGCACGAAGAACTCCATCAGCCCCAAGAAGGCGGCGATGCCCAGCAGCAGCAATCCCCAGACCAGCAGCGGGTCCATCAGGCCTCCTCCCCGGCGGGTTCGTCCCCGCCGGATTCATCGGCCTTCTCGACCACCACACTGAACGCCGAAGCCTCGATGACACGCACACGCTGGCCGCTCTCGATGATCGGCCCAACCGACACCACGTCGACCAGCGCTTCGGCGAAACGGGCCCGGCCGGACGGCCGAAGCACGCCGACGGCCTCGCCCACGGCGCCAACTTCCAGGCCCGCTGCGGCCGGCTGCGTGGGCACCATCGCGTCGAAGAAGGTCGGGCTCTCATCATCCTCTGAAGGCACGCTCTTGAGAATCAAGCGATTGAGCCCAGGAATGCTGCCGAGATTTCGTGCAATCAGGAAGATGATCACCCCCGCCGTTGCCAGCGAGAGCAGCAAGACGACGACGCCCGTGAGCAACTCGCCCTGGGTCTGGAAGCCGTTGCCGCCCGTGAACGTGCCCAGCAACCCGAGGAAGACGAGCACCGCTCCGATGACACCCGGTACACCGAGCCCAGGCACAACGAACACCTCTATCAGCACCAGCACGGCGCCGAGCCCGAGCGCAGCAAACTCCCACCAGCCGGCCATGCCCACCATGGCAGCGGGCGCGAGCAGGCCGACGAGCGCGAGCAGGCCGATGGCGCCAAAGACGCCCAACCCCGGGCTGGCCATCTCGACGAAGAAGCCCACCACCACGCACACCAGCAGCAAGCCGCGCACAAGCGGGTTGGACATAAATCGTGCAAGGGCGAACCAGAAGTTCTCTTCATACCGCACCATCGATGTGGCGCCAAAGAAAGCCTTGAGGTCCGCGTCGCTCTGCACGACTCGGTTGGCAACGTCGTAGCGCACGAGCTGCTCGCTCGTCATCGTCACCGGGGCCTTGCCGTCGGTCACGTACGCGACGACGCGCCAGCCGCCACGATCGCCCTCGCTCAGCGTCGGACGAGTCGTCGGTACAACGAGATTGTCACTCACGCTGGTCTCGGGCTTCTCGTCGAGGACCGCAAGCTCCGGCGATGCCGGGCGGAATGCTGTCGCGTCGCCGGGCGCGGTGGGCCAGGGCGTCGACGCATCGTCCTCGCTTGCCGGCTCGGTGAAGCCGGTGCCCGCCGACGGGATCTGGGACATGCGCGCTTCCGGCGGCTCGCCGAAGAGCAGCCGATACTCGGCCAAGTCAATGAACATGCGCTCACCAACCGGCTGGCCCTCAGGGCCCGGCCTCGTGCGCTCAATCATCCAAAGCTCGACACCAAGCGAGACAAAGCCCTGCATGAGCTTCTCGTCGTATCCGTTCCGGCGGGCCGAATCGACGAGATCGACCAGCAGCGGTGCCAGAATCTTCTGCTTTTCGTCCTCGGCCATCTGCTGCAAGCCGAACAGCTGCGAGACCTGGATCGGGATGGCATCGCCCAGCGTGCCAGGGTCTGCTGTCACGATCTCGTCGCACGCCATGGCGATAATCGCTCCGCCGCTCAGGGCCGTGTAGTTCACCCAGGCCACGATCGTCGGCACCTGGCTGGTCTTGAGCAGGTTGCTGATCTCGAGCACTGCGCCGACCTCACCGCCGGGCGTGTCCAGCTCGATCACCACCGCCTGCGCGCCGTCGTCTTCGGCGCGCTGCATGCGCTGCTCGAGGCTCTTCACCGTGAAGCGGTCGATGGCCGTGCGGATCGGCATCACGACGACTTCCTGGGCCTGCCGGGAAGCAGGCACGGAGGCCGAGGGTGCCGGGCCGGCCTCGCTGCCCGCGCCGTCTTGGGCCAAGCCGACCTCGACGGACACGAGGCACGTCACGAGCAGCGAGAGCAGGACGAGCCGGACGGCTCGCCAGGGGCGGGCGGAAGTTGTACGGAGCGGGTCATTCATGCGTAGCAAGTATATTGCGATCGGTCCCGGGCCCCCGCCGAATTGCCCTTCTCGTCAACCTTACGTTTGGGAAGCACGCCCGGTTTGTTCCACGGACCATGCCAGGCGTTCATTCCGGCAGTCGATGTGGACCGCGAAAAGGCCAGGCAGGCCCGGGCGATGGGCGTCTGCCCGCGTCAGGTGCTCGTGGTCGTGCTCGTCGACGAGCGGCCAGATGATCGAGCGATCGGTCTCGGGCAGCGGCAAGTCGGTGATCTGTCCCGGCTCGAACCACCGCAAGCGCCCTTCAGGGATGTCCTGCTCGGGCACCTCGACCGGGCCCAGCACGCGGAAGTAGAACATCAGCCAGTGGCCCTTGCCCTCGAACGCCCGCTCGCTGACCAGACCCATCAAGTGCAGCCGCTCGATCGGCACGTCGATGCCCGCCTCCTCCTGGATCTCTCGCTGGGCGCACTGGTGGGGAGATTCACCGAGGGCGGTATCGAGCTTCCCGCCAATCGGCGAGCAGAGGCCCAGGTTGGGCGACTTGCGACGTTCGATCAGCAGTACACGGCCATTGCGGTCGCGCAGATCGCACAGGCACGCGAGCTTATACGGTAATGCGTCGTGGTCGGGCATCAAGGCAGCAAGGCTAGCCGGCCCTGCCCCAGAGCGAGACCGCTAGACCACCCATAGGAGAAACTCGATGGCGCGAGCAGTTTTCAACGGCCAGGTCGTGGCCGAGTCGGACAAGACCGAGATCGTCGAGGGCAACCACTACTTTCCGCCCGATTCGATCAAGCGCGAGTTCCTTAAGGACAACGCCCTGACCACCAACTGCCCGTGGAAGGGCGAAGCGAAGTACTACGACGTTGTCGTTGATGGCAAGACCGCCGAGCACGCAGCGTGGTACTACCCCGACACGAAGCCGCAGGCCAAGAGTTTCGAGGGCTACGTGGCCTTCTGGCGCGGCGTCGAAGTCGAGGGGTAAGTCCGCGACAAGCCCCAACGAGATCCGCCCCGGGTGGTGCCGGGGCGGATCGAGTGGCTCGCAGCAAAGTGGTGGTGGTGGGAACTGCCGCGGAGCCGGTGGTGTCTTGAAAGCGGGCCATCGGGATCGCCCCGAGAGCCCCACGAGGGAGGAGAGAGATGCCCTTCGAGGGGGATCACGCCGGGGCTCGTCCTTGAGCCCCTCGCACAACCGCGTGTGTTACCCGCAGCCTTGCGGGCCCCTCGAAAACGCGCCCACCGTCGTTCAGAACGGCTGGCGCCCCAGAATGTCAGCCGAGGCCGCCACCCCTCTCTCTCCGACTGCCGCTGGCATCCATTGGCAGGACGCCGATGCTCGTACTCGATCGGGCCCCCGCCGCTTCGCGTCCGGCAAAGCGTGATGAGGCCTGCGGGCTGTCCGTGCCCTCGATCATTTCGAATCGACCTTTCGGACCAGGTTGGGCAAGTCGGCGAAGCGCCTTGCTCGTTCCGCTTGCCAGCCGTCCTGGTCGTGGATCTCCAGCCGATTGCGCACGCCGACGACCACCACCGCACGCCCGAGCTCGGTCATCTCCAGGTGCTCCTTGGGCAGCATGATCCGGCCTTGTCCGTCGACCGTCAGCATCTCGGCCAGGCCATACAGCGTGGCTTCGAGCTCGCCTTGATCCTCGTTGGGCGTCAGGCTCTCGGAGCTCTGCTCGGCCAGCCGCTCGAAGGTCTTGGCCGGGTAGAGCCGCAGGATGCCGTTGGGCCAGGGAACGCAGTACCACTGGTCGCCCTGCTCCTCGGGGTCCCACTGGCTCCGATGCTTCTTGGGCAGCGAGAGACGCAGCTTGGCGTCGATGCTGTGCTCGGCATGTCCGGTGAAGAGCATCGATGGGGGCACTCACGAGGGGCATTGCGTGGGATTATGACCCACTTTGCCCCACAATGCAACACTATCTGTGCCCGATTTCGGCGTTTCTTCACTTTTTGATCCAGCCAATCTCCAAATCTGCCGTTTCTGATAGGGTTGTGTTTATGAGCACCGTGCCGGGGATCCGCCATGGTCCGGTATCCGTACACTCGGGTCCGTCCCCCTACTCCGGGAGATCGCGTGACCGAAACCAACCTCGATCCTGCCGAGCAACGGCTGATCGCCGAAGCATGCGATCGCCTCCCATCGGGCCTGTTCCTGCTGTCGTCCAGCCACGACGGCGAGCGGGCGGGTGTTCTCGCTCTCGGTGTCCACCTGTGCTCGACCGAGCCGCTGCTGATCTGCGTACCGGTCCGCCGCGGCCATCGCATCGAGCCTCTCATCCGCGACGCCCGCACCTTCGCGGTGGCGAGCGTACCGGTCGACGATCGGATCATGCGTCGTCGCTTCGAGCGGTACCCCTCCGCGGAGGAGTTCCACGACCCGTTCGACGCCCTCGCCGTGGTGACGCTGGAAACGGGCGCACCGATCCTGCAATCGAGTGCGCTCGCGTTCGACTGCGAGGTGGTCCGCCACGTCGACATGGACGCCGATCACGAGCTATATATCGGACGTGTAGTCAGCGCGAGGATCAACGGCGACCCGCCAAATCCGGCGCGGCCCTCCGAGATCGGCCAGTTGCACGTCGACTAGCGAGCGAGACCCGCCGCTACGCCCCCGGCTCGACCGCCCGGCGCATCTGCTCGCCTCGATCGATGAGCGCGTCGGCCGCGTCCTGCTCGACCGAGACCGGCTCGAGCTCGTAGTGCCACTCGACGCGCGTCTCGATTAGAAAGGGCAGCAGTACGAAGTCGATGGGTGGGTACTCGTACCAGGGCGCGTTCGCCCACGGAGCGGCGGCCAGGGGCTGGTAGCCGTCCTTGCGGAGGCGCAGGTCGTATTGCCCGTAGTAGCGGAAACCGACCTCAAGCGGCGTGGCGCCCACCTCGACGCCGTTGAGCGTGACGAGGGCCCCGGGCGGCTCGCTCGTGACCACGATGGTGCGCGAGGTGCAGGCGCTCAGCAGCGCGAGCGAGATGACCGGGAACGTGCGCGCAATCGTCTGCCTGACTGCCGGCTTCATCACGGGCTTGGCTCCGTTGCGGTGCCGCCGCCTTGCCTGCGACGCCGACGTATGGATGCCGGCGCGTCGGGCGTGTCGAACTCATCGCCGCGGAAGAGCCCGCCAAGGTACGTCTGGCGGACAAGTTCGTTCTTGATCAGCGGGCCCGGGGCGCCTTCGGCGAAGACCTTGCCATCGTTAATGATGTAGGCCCGATCGCAGACCTTGAGCGTCTGGTGCACGTTGTGGTCGGTAATGAGGCACGCGATGCCCGCGTCACGCAGCATGCGGATCTCGTGCTGCAGGTCCTCGACGGCGATGGGATCGACCCCGCTGAAGGGCTCATCGAGCAGGATGATGCGAGGGTTGGTGACCAGCGCCCGCGCGATCTCGAGCTTGCGACGCTCGCCGCCCGAACACGTACGAGCCTTCTCCTTGGCCTTCTTCGTGAGGCCGAAACGGTCGAGCAACTCGGCGGCCTTCTGCTTGCGCTCGCTGCGCGAGAGATGCAGCGTTTCGAGGATGGCCAGCAGATTCTGCTCGCACGTGAGCCGCTGGAAGACGCTGGGCTCCTGACTGAGGTAACCCATGCCCAGGCGCGCCCGCTTGTACATGGGCAGCGGCGCGACGTCCTGGCCGTCGAAATGGACGTTGCCCTCGTCGGCGGCGAGCATGCCGATGGTCATGCGGAAGCTGGTGGTCTTGCCAGCGCCGTTTCGGCCGAGCAGGCCGACGATTTCGGCCCGGCCCACGGAGAAGCTGACCCCGCGCACGACCTCGCGCCCGTTGAAGCTTTTGTGCAGGTTGGTCGCTTCGAGCAGGGGCACGACGACCAGAGTTTAGCCGCACGGCGGGCCGAGCCCGCCTTCTTGCGTCAGGCGGCGTTGGCGGCGGCCCGCTCTTCGGCCGACTTCATGAACCGGAAGCACATGGGGTACCGGTAGTAGCGACCCTTGGCGGCGGCGATGCTGGCCTGGATCGTGCCCACCAGGCCCAGGATCACGAGAGCGGGCATGAACACCAGCAGCCCGGCGCCGAACGTGACAATGCCGATGACGATCGTGCCGACCGTCCAGTAGAGCGTGTAGCTCAAGGCGAAGTTGAACATCTCTCGCCCGTGATCGGCCACGAATGGGCGGTTCTTGCCCGGCCCATGCATGACGTACAGGCCCCAGGCAATCGCCAGCGGGGCGATCGCTCCCGAGGTGATGACGGCGGCCAGCAGCGGGCCCAGGTGCGTCCACAGGGCCCACTGGCAGTCTTCGTCTGTGACCATGGGCTCGACGAATTCCTTGCCGTCGGTCGCGGGCGGCTGCTCGTCGGCCGAGTTCCCGGAGTTCATGGCAAAGGCAGCGGCGTGCATGGCGGGCTCCCGAGGGGCTGCGGCGGACGGGGTCGGCCGGAGTGAATCCGGCTGGGGGACGGGGCATTGTTGGGCGGGCTGGCCCAGAGGTTTCACGGGTGGGGCCCATTACAAAGCCCTGGAGCCCGAGAACCCGAAGAATGTGCCGTGCGAGGCATGGTTGCTGGCTGGCTGTGGGTCTGCGTTCTTATTGGCTGCGGCTGCGCCATGAAACCCGAGACCTTCAGCCGATGGCCAGACGCGTCTGGCAGGGCGGAGGCCGTGCCCGGGCGAGGCCTCGTTGCCGTCCGAGTCGCGGTCGATCCGGTGCTGGCCCCGCTCGTTCGCCGGCTCGAGCCGCTGTACGAGGGCACGACGCCGGGCATCGACCTGGTGATCTACGAGGGAGCACGCACAGCGCGGATGGACCAGGCCGATTGGCTGGCGATGCGCCTGGATCGCGGGGCCGAGGCCGACGCCTACCTGAGCGAGAGCGTGCACCAGATTGGCGACCTGACGCGCACGCCAATGGGCGAGGGGCCGTGGCTCGGCAACACACTGGCGGTCGTTGTTGCCAACGGCTCGACCCTCGACCGTCGAGAACTGGCCATGGGCAGAGCGCCCGTGCACGTCGCGCTCGAGCGGACGGCCCTTGGTCGCTGGACGCGCGCGTCGCTGCGAGAGAGCGGGCTGTGGGGCGAGGTCGCGCTGGCGTCGGGCAACTTCGACGGCGGTGAGATGATCGTCGAACGCGTCTCGTACTTCGCCAAGCGCTCGCCACCCGAAGAATCTTTCGGAGTCGTCTTTGGCAGCGATGCCGACGCGAGGCGCGTGCGCATCGTGGGCTATCTCGATCAACCACACGGCGATGCGACGATGCACCATGCGGCGTGGTTCAGCGAAGCGGGAGCGGACTTCGTCCGGTGGCTCGTGCAAGACAGCGACGCCCTGCAGACCGCCTCACGAATGGGCTTCTTCGTGCCCGAGGACGGGCGGTGAGCTCGAAGAAGCTGGCCGGTCTGCTTGTCGTGGCGCTCTTTGTTGGCGTTGCGGGGATCGCGGCCGTGGGCGTTGTCTCGTGGCCGGCGACGCTGGTGGCCGTCGCCAGCGTGTGGGCGACGTCGGGCGTGCTGGCCGGGGCGTACGTGGCCGGAGCATGGGGCTTGGGCGCCCTGGCGCTGCGATGGATGGACGACCGGACGGCGGCGGCGTGGCTCGCGCCCGCCGTCGGGCTTGGCATCATGCTGGGCCTCAGCCATGCGCTGGGCGTGCTCGGGGTGTTTGAGTGGTGTGGAGCCGGCGGGCGTCGGATCATCGCCGGCGCGCCGGTGGTGCTGGGCTTGCTGTTGTTGGCGGTCGAATTCATGAGGGGTCGGGGCGAGGGTGCCGCAAGCGTGCACCCTTCGTCGCTGGCCTTGATCCCCGGCGTCGCGGTGCTCGCGGTCGCGGCCTGCAGCCCGCCGGGATGGCTGTGGGCGAGCGAGGGGTTGGGCTACGACACGAGAAGCTACCACGCCCAGCTGCCGGCGGAATGGCTGGCAAGCGGGCAGTTGTGGCCGGTCGAGCACAACGTGTACTCGTTTCTGCCGGGGTACATGGAGGCAGCGTTCTATCACCTGTCGGCGATCGCGGGCGAGCACCCGGCGGCGGGCTCGGGGCTGGGGCTGATGTCGTTTCAGAGCCTGAGCGCGCTGGTGCTGCTGGTCGCGGTCGCGCTCATCGCGCGCGTCTGCTGGCTGGTCATTCCCGAAGGCGCCAAGCCACGGACAAGCGTTGCCACGGCCATCGGGGCGCTCGTGCTCGCGACGCCGTGGATGGTGGTGACGGGCAGCCTGGCGTACAACGAGCCCGCAGTGCTCGTATTGGGGGCGGGTGCGCTGCTGGCAGCGCTCGCGACGGGCTCCAACATCAACCGGTGGGCGCTCGCCGCATTCCTCGTTGGATCGGCCTGCGGTGCCAAGCCGACGGCGCTGTTCATGGTGGGACCCGTCGTCGGCGCGGTGCTGATCGCGACCACGCCCGCTCGAGTGTGGTGGAAGTGTGGCGCGGTTGGCGTGCTCGTTGGTGTCGCGACGCTGCTGCCGTGGCTGGTTCGCAACGGGCTCGCGACGGGCAACCCCGTGTTCCCACAGCTTGCCGGCACGTTGGGCCAGGGCCACTGGACCACCGAGCAGCACGCACGCTGGGCGAGCGGGCACATGTTCGACGGCTCCGCACTCGATCGGGTGAAACTGATGTTCCTGCCCGATCCGAACGGGCCGTTCCCGAGCGGTTCGTCAATGCGCGGGCTGTTGCATCCCCACTGGGGCTTGGTGGGCGTAGCTTGCGTGCTCGCCGGGATAGTCGCGCCCCTCGCGCGCCGGCATCGGGTGGTCGTCGCACTCGCCATCGGACTGGGTGTGCAGCTGCTGGCCTGGCTGGTGCTGACGCACATCCAGAGCCGATTCCTGGTGCCGATCGTGCTGGCGGGTGGTCCGCTGCTTGCGGTCGTGCTCGCGCGATTCGCCAGGGTCGGCATGTGGATCGCAATCGTGATGGCCGTCGCGCAGGCGGGCTGGCTGGCGTGGTCGTACTCGAAGGAGGGCCGAGGCCAGCCGGGCGTGTTCATCGCACCAGGGCCGGCGTGGTTTACGGGCGAGATCGAGCCCGACGCTTCGCCGCACGGCTACGTGAACTTCCGGCTGCCCGAGGGGACTGGCCGCGTGTTGCTGGTGGGCGACGGTGCGCCTCTGTATTTCGTGCGTGGTGTGGAGTATGCAACGACCTGGGACGCGGGATTGCTCGTCCAGGTCGTGCAAGCCCACCCCGACGATCCGGCGTCGCAGGCCCGGACGCTGAAGGAGGCAGGCGTTCGCTGGCTGGTGATCGACGAGATGGAGCTGAGCAGGCTGCGCGACTCGGGCTGGCTCGATCCGGCGCTCACGCCGCGAGCCATCGGAGAGCTTGCATCGCAGGGAGCCCCGGCGGGCTATTGGCCCGGCCCCGGTCCGCTCGGGCGTATCCTGATCGACCTGGGCCAGCAATAGCCCCCGCCGCGCATGGATGACGACGCACCAACACCGCAAGAAGCCGCACCCTCCCCACGATCGGGAGCGAGGCTCGCGTTGCAGGTCGTGGGCTTTCTCATCGGCATCGGGCTGCTCGGCTGGTGCGTGAGGCTGGCGCTGAGCGAGGAGAACCGCGAGTCTCTCAAGCAGCTCGCCGATGCGCCGCCCGGAGCGCTCGCCTCGCTGCTCGGCCTCAGCGTGGCGGGCGTCGTCGCCAACGGCCTGATCTTCTGGGCGGCGCTCCGGCCCGTGCGCAGGCTTGCGCCGCTGGACGTCATCGCGACCAACGCGCTCGCCACATTCCTTGCGAACTTGCCGTTCAAGATCGGCTTACTGGCTCGCATCGCGATCCATAATCGGCGCGACAAGGTGCCGATGGCGATGATCTTCGGTTGGTTCGGGGCCGTCACGACGACGCTGGTGCTCGTCAGCGCGTCGCTTATGGTGGCGGGGCTGCTACGGAACTGGTTGGTCGCGTGGACCGTGCCTGCCGCCATCGCCTTCATGATCGTGCTGTCGGCCGCGACAGTCTTGATCGCCGAGCGGCTGAGCGGCAAGCGCGGGCACCGCCGGCTGACGAGGCTGATCGGCCGGATCGGCGGCAAGCGAGCCCTGAAGCTCGCACGCTCGCAGGTCATCCGCGAGCTGCACATGGGTCTGGACATGCTCGCGTCGTGGCGCTGGTTCGCGGTGGTCGTGGCGATGCGCGGGGTCGACTTTGGCGCGCAGGCCTGGCGTTGGGTCGTCGCGGGCGAGCTCGTCGGCTCGGACGTCTCCCCCACCGATGGCCTTCTCATCTCGGGCGGGCACTTCCTGGCCGGGGCGCTCTCGCCCGTCGGCATGCTGGGCTTCCGCGAGGGTGCGGCGATGGGGACAGCTGAGCTACTGGGGCTCGACGCCCGTGGTTTCGCGCCCATCGCGCTTCTCACCGCGGGCGCCGAGCTGGTCGTGGTAATCGCCGGAGCAGGGCTGGCCATCGCGTGGCTGCGGCTCGACCGGGTGCTGAGAGCCCGACTCGATCGCACACGCACCCCACGGGGGGCGTAGCCTCGGCACATGCGCGTCGCTCTGGCACCCATCAACCCGACAGTCGGTGATCTGCGCGGCAACATCACACGCATCCAGCGGGCGATTCGCGAGGCGGGCGATGTCGATCTTGTGGTCTTACCCGAGCTCGCGGTGTGCGGGTATCCGCCGCGGGACCTGCTGTACGAGCACGGCTTTGTCGACGCCTGCTACGAGTGCGCGCTGGGATTGGCGCCGCTCAGCGTTGGTGGCCCGGTCGTCGTAGTCGGCTGTCCGATCCATGATGGCAAGGGCGTACGCAACGGGCTCTTGGTGCTCCGTGATGGTGAACTTGTGGCCACGTACTCGAAGCGTCTGCTGCCCACCTACGACGTGTTTGATGAAGACCGCTACTTCGTCGCCGGCGACGCGGCGAGCGTCATCGAAGTCGCGGGCGAGCGAATAGGGCTTGCCATCTGCGAAGATCTGTGGATGGGCGAGGACGCCGGGCAGTATTGGAGGTACGAGAACAAGGCCGACCACGTGGCGGCGCTCGCGGAAGCGGGTGCGAGCGTGATCGTGGCGCCGTCGGCGAGCCCATTCGTCGAAGGCAAGCACGAGCGTCACCTCGCGCTCGTGGGCGAACACGCCAAGCGGCACGGCGTGTGGGTGCTGGGCGTCAACCAGGCGGGCGCGAACGACGACCTGATCTTCGATGGCCACGCGATCGTGTTCGACCCCACCGGCACGCTTCGCGCCGCGGGGCCGCGCATGGGCGAATCGCCGACGGTTGTCGATCTGTCCGCGCGTGGGCCCGAGGGTCACGACGCAATGATCGAAGCGGGGCGAGACGTTGCATTGGGCGAGGCGCTTGCCGTGGGCGTGCGCGACTATGTGCGCAAGACCGGCTTTGGGCGCGTGCTCATCGGGCTGAGCGGCGGGATCGACTCGGCAGTCGCGTGCGCGATTTCGGTGAGGGCCCTTGGGGCGGAGAATGTGCTTGGCGTTGCGATGCCCGGACCGTATTCGTCTGATCACGCGTTTGATGATGCGAAGGCGCTCGCAGAGAACCTCGGCGTTCGGCTCGTATCGCTGCCAATCGTCGATCCCATGGATGCGTTCCGGGGCACCATGGACGGTGTGCTCGAGCAACTCGGTGAGCCAGGCCTCGGCGCGGTACAACCAGACGTGACCGAGCAGAATCTGCAGAGCCGCCTGCGTGGCACGTCGATCATGGCGCTCAGCAACCGACTCAATGCGCTGGTGGTGACGACCGGGAACAAGACCGAGCTGGCGGTCGGGTACTGCACGCTCTACGGCGACATGAACGGCGCGATCGCGCCGCTGGCCGACCTCCTGAAAATGCGCGTGTACGAGCTTGCGCGCGCGATGAACGCCGATCCGGGCGCGTTCGGGTTCGACCGGCCGCCGATCCCACCGAACACGATCGAGAAGCCCCCGAGCGCCGAACTGGCGCCCGACCAGCGCGACGATGACACACTGCCGGCGTACGAGGTGCTCGACCGGATCGTCGCGATGCGCGTTGAGCAGCGGCTGGGGATCGCGGAGATCACCCATCGGACGGGACAGGATGAGGGCACCGTGCGGCATATGTGCCGGCTGATCGCGATCCACGAGTACAAGCGCCGGCAGTATGGCGTGGCCCTGAAGGTCACGTCCGTGGCATTCGGCCCGGGAAGACGCATGCCCATCGCGCAGGGCTGGATGGGTGAGCCCCCAGGATAACCTCCCTAGGATGCACTCGTGAGCACGGTGGGTTCGATCATCGAAGGCGCTTCGCAGCGAAAGCCCGTCACGCTTGCCACGCTGGGCCGCATGGCTCGGCAGGGTGAGCCCTTTGCGTGCCTGACGTGCTACGACGCGTCGACGGCGCGGCTGCTAGAGCAAGCTGGCGTGCACCTGCTTCTGGTGGGCGACACGGCAGCCGAGGTGATTCTCGGACTGCCGCGGACCATCGACATGCCATTCGAGGTCCTGCTCGCGCTGACGGCGGCGGTCAAGCGTGGTGCGCCGGGCACGGTCGTCATGGGCGACATGCCATTCATGACATACCAGGCAAGCCCCGACGCGGCGCTCGAGAACGCCGGACGGTTCCTGGTCGAAGCCAAGGCCGACATCATCAAGCTCGAGGTCGACGAGAGCTACGCGCCGCTGGTAAAGCGTATGGCGTCGGCGGGCATCCCCGTGTGTGCGCACGTTGGCAGCAAGCCGCAGCACGTGGCGCTTACCAGCGGCTACAAGGCACAAGGCCGTACCAAGAGCGAGGCCGATCGCGTGCTGCGAGATGCCGAGGCGCTGCAGGACGCGGGAGCCGCGATGCTGCTGGTCGAGGCGGTGCCGAGCGAGGTGGCTGACGAGTTGGTCTCTCGAGCGAAGGTGCCGGTCATCGGCATCGGCGCGGGAACAAGCTGCCACGGGCAGGTGGTTGTCCTCCACGACGTTATGGGTCTCCTTGAGAAAACTCCGGGGTTGGCCCAGCCGGTGGCGAACCTTGGGCCGGTGATCCGCGAAGCGGCTATGCAATGGGTGCGCCGGGTAGCCGAAGGAGACTTCGGCGGAAAGACGTTTGGCATGCGTGACGGCTGAGGCCCACGCTGCCGGGTAGGGGCTCGGGCGGCATCTGAGTGGGTCACGGGCTGCGGCGACGCGGCGGCGTGTTCCCGGACGGTTGGGAGGCAACCTATGCGACGATTCATCACCCTTGGCCCCGCCGCGGTGGTACTGCTGACGGCGCTCGCGGCGTTGCTGGCGGCGCCCGAGATCATGCAACGGACCGAGGCCCAGCAGGCCCGGGCACAGGTCACGCTCGCCCGGCAGGAACTGGTGCAGGACGACATCCTGCTGCGGATCAACCGGGCGACGCGGGCGATCGCCCAGTCGGTCGAGCCGGGCGTGGTGCACCTGATGTCGGCCAGCCGCTTCAGTGCCGGAGCCGCGGGCTCGGGTTGGGTGTATGACGACCAGGGGCACATCCTCACGAACGCGCACGTGGTCGGCGGATCGGACTACGTCCGCGTGCAGCTCTACACGGGCCGCACGATGAGCGCCGAGGTGGTGGGTGTCGACGTCTTCACCGACATCGCCGTGCTGAAGGCCGAAGACTCGACCGGTATGGTCGCGCTGCCGCGCGCTACGGGCGAGATGCCCCAACAGGGTGATCGCGTGTACGCCTTCGGCTCACCGTTCAACTTCAAGTTTTCCATGAGCGAGGGCATCGTGTCCGGGCTTGGGCGAGACCCCAACACGGGCGCAGCGGGAAGCGCGTTTACCAACTTCATCCAGACCGACGCCGCGGTGAACCCTGGAAACTCGGGTGGTCCGCTCATCGACGTGCGCGGTCGCGTGATCGGCATGAACGTAGCGATCGCGACTGGCTCGTCGGGCGATTCGCTGGAGAACCCGCGCGAGGGCCAGAGCGCCGGCATCAGTTTTGCCATCCCGCTCTCGACGATCGAATCGGTGGCCGACCAGCTCATCGAGACTGGTCGGGTCGCTCGCGGTCGCCTGGGCATCGCGTTTGGTGGGTTCCGCGGCGGGCAGCGCCCGATCATCGACAACGACATCTTCATGGGCTTCGGCGTCGTCGTCGGTCAGGTGACCGACGGCGGACCGGCGGAGCGCGCGGGCATCCAAGCGAACGACGTGATCGAGAGCATCGGTGGGCAGGCCGTGCCGACGCCCGACATTCTGCGGGCTGTCGTAAACACCATGCGGCCGGGCAAGGAGCTGTCGGTCCGCGTGTGGCGGGATGGCGACCCAATCGAGACCACGGTCGTGCTGGACGAGCTCGATTCGATCAACGCCATCGGTGGTCCGACCGAGTTCATGCTTGACAGGCACGTCGGGCTCGACATCCGCCTGGACAACCGTGGCCGCGTCTACGTCGATGAAACGCGAGACGAGTCTGCCGCAAGGCGGGCGGGGTTCGAGCCGGGCCAGCAGATCGTTGCGATCGATGGCAGGAACGTCGAAACCTACAGCGAGTTCCTGGACGCCATCGCCGAGTCGCGCATTGGGCTGGGTCGCCGCACGACCATCCTCGTGCGTGAGCCGGGCTCCGACGAGACCCGCGAGATCACCATCCGCGTGCGGCCCTAGTTCGAATCGTCCGCGGCTGAGATCCGGATCGTGACAAGATCACCGAACTCGGGCGTCCGCTCGGGGTGGGCGATCCACATCGGTTCTTCGATGAACGAATCGGGGCTCATGGTCCGCTGGAGCGCGACGAGCTCGCTTCCGAAGGTGTGGAAGCCGACGACCAATCCCTCGGCATCGCCCACGTAGCGATCTCGCTCGAAGGTGGATCCCGCGAACACCCATTGGGCAGTAGTATCGAACGACTCGCCCGTATCCGCGTGGACGATGTAGTCGGTAATCGGCGCGCCGGGTGGCGGCTGTTCGCTCTCGCGATAGGTCACGCGGACGGAGTCGCCGATCGCCGGGTTCATGACGGCGCGCGTGCCGTCCCATGAGATGCTGCCGGGCTTGCCGGGCTCGAGCCCGATCGTGACCAGGGCGGCGTGGATCATGCTTGGTTGCTCACTGGTGACCATGAGTGACTCGTGGTCCTTACCGCTGGTGGGCGTGACCGCGATGCACTCGAGGTAGCGGATGAGCGTGTAGCCCGTGCGGTCTTGCTCGCGCACGTCGATGGGCACGAAGCCGTCGAGCTCGATCCAGCGTTCGCCGCGATTGAGGCGTAGGCCCTCGGTGAGGGTGATCGTCTCGGTGGGCCCGGGCGTTGGCGGTGGAGCCTCGGCTTGGACGGGCGCTGGCTCGGACACCGGCGTGGGCGGCAGTGGGCTACTCGGCTTGGGTGGGCTGCACGCGCTGAGCACCAGCACCGATCCAGCGATGCACGAGGTCAGCAAAGAGCGCGCCGCGCGCCTCGTAGTTGGCGAATTGGTCCCACGAGGCGCAGCCCGGGCTGAGAAGGACGGCATGCCCCGGCTCGCAACACCCCACCGCTGCTTCGAATGCCCGCTCGAGCGTGCCATCGTGCGCCACCCTCCCGCCGGCCGCTCGATCTCGGATGCTCGGGCCGGTCGTCCCGATGGTATGGAGCGAAGCGAGCGTGCGCGCGAGGTCGGCGATGGGCGTGAGATCCACGCCCTTGTCAGCACCGCCGGCGATAAGGTGGATCTTTTCACGGGGCGTGCGGTCGGCGATCGCGTCGACGGCGAGCGCGACGGCCTCGGGCGTGGTGCACTTGCTGTCGTTATAGAACGACACGCCAGCGTGGCTTGCGACGAGTTGCAGACGGTGTGGAAGGCCCGGGAAACTGGCAATGGCATCGGCGAGTTGTCCGTGCTCGTACTCGATGTCGTGGCGATCGAGGGTGGCAGCCGCGGCCGCGAGGGCCATGCCGGCATTCGCGCGGTTGTGCGCACCTGGGATCGTCAGCTGCGGCAGGTCCACGCTCGTGCGCACTCGGATGGCGGTCTGCAGTTCGGGCCACAGATCGCACACGAGCAGGTCGCCGGCCTGCTGGTACTGGGCGATGGAGCGTTTGGCAGATTCGTAGCGCTCGAACGTCTCGTGCCAATCGAGGTGGTTGGGTGAGAGATTGGTCAGCACGGCGGTGCCGGGCGACCAGCCCGACTGGCCGAGCCAATGGAGCATGAAGCTGGAGAGTTCGAGCACAACGAGGTCTTCGGGCGATACGTCGACGCCGAGGAGCGAGCCGCCGATGTTGCCACCGAGATGCACGGTCTGGTCGGCAGCCTCGAGGGCGCGCGCCGCCATGGCGCTCGTGGTGCTCTTACCAGCCGTGCCGGTGATGCCGATGACGCGCGTGCGGTCGGGAAGGCGGTCGATCACTAGGCCGATTTCAGTCGTGATGGGCACGCCGGCGTCCCTCGCGGCGTTCAGGTACGGGTTGTTCCAAGGCTTCGAGACGGCGGGGCTCGCGACAACGAGGTCGGCACTCACGAAATCTGCCTCGGCATGTTCACCCAAGCGCATCTCGATACCGGCTGACAACTCGGTCAACGGTTGCGCGAGTGCTTCGGCGGATGCCATATCGGTGACGAGAACCCGGGCGCCCTGGGCGTGCAGCCAGTTGGCGACACCAAGCCCGCCGCCGAAGCGACCAAGGCCCATGACGGTGACGCGCTTGCCCGGCAGCGACGGCATCAGCCGACCGCGACGGCTTCTTTGGTAGTTCGCCGGGCTTGGGCGACCTGGTTGCGGCAGTCGTCCATCACGAGATTGAGCAAACGCTGGGCATGCGGACCGGGCGTGCCGTCGCCGACGGGCTTGCCATCGATGCTCAGAGCGCTCGTGACGATGCTGGTGGTGCCGACGAGCATGACCTCGTCGGCCCTGAGCAACTCCTCCACACCCACCGGCCGCTCGACGATGTCCGGGTCGAGGGCCAAACAGCGGGCCCGGGTGGCACCCTCGAGGATCGACGCGCTCTCGAGCGAAGGGGTTGCGAGGTTTCCGTCGACCGAGATGATGATGTTCGAAGCGCAGGCCTCGGTAAGCAGGCCGTCACGGTGCATCGCGACCTCGTGCGCGCCCTGGGCCTGGGCGTCGTAGGCGGCCAGCACGTTGCCCAGGAGGCTGATGCTCTTGAGGTGGCCGCGGCTCCAGCGGCGGTCTTCCACCAGGGCCAGCGTCGTGGTCGGCGGCTTGCGGTAGTGGTCGATGGGTGGCTGGGCGGTCGCAAAAGCGAAGACCGTGGGCTCGCCTTGGGTCTTCATGGTGCGGGCGCGGGCGGGCTCGCCAGGCGGGGGTGTGCCTCGGGTGACCTGGACGTACATGAACGCGTCGGCGAGGTCGTTCTGGCGGCAGAGCTCGAGGCAGATGCTTGGGAGCTCGCGCGGATCCCAGTGCACCCGGCCCTCGGCCAGGCCGGCGGCCATACGGGCCACGTGGCGGTCGGGGCAGATGACGGTGTTCTCGAAAACGCGGACGCCCTCGTAGACGCCGTCACCGAACAAAAAGCCACGGTCGAACACGCTGACGTTGGCGTCGGCGGCGGGGAGGTACTTGCCGTTCAGGTAGACGATCACAGCAGAGAGTATCGACCCCGCAGCAGGTCGAGAATCACAGAAGACTGTCGCTTGTCGCGCCGGGTTTCCCGGCCCTACCAGATGCTCACCGGATCGACGTCGATGGCCACGCTGGCGTCGCTCACCAGGCCGTGCTGGGCGCGGATCTTGAGCAGCCCGTTCCGCAAGATCGCGGCGCTGCCGGCGTAGACCTCGAGCCCCACGCGGTACTCGTCGTGGGCACGCTCGAGGGGGGCTGGAGCGGGGCCCTCGACCCTGGCGCTGTTCTCGAATACCTCTGTGAGCAGGCCGGCGATCTCGAACGCCCGGGCCTCGGCCTTGGCGTACTGCCGGTCTCGCGCGACGATCCACGCGGCCCTCGTGAACGGCGGCAGGTGGGCCTGCCTCCTGACATCGAGCTCGTCGGCCGCAAATCGCTCGTAGTCGTGGGTGGCGGCGGCCTGGATGCTGGGCAGGTCGGGGCTGAGCGTCTGGACGATCACGCGGCCGGGCTTGTCGCCTCGGCCGGCGCGGCCGGCGACCTGGCTGACGAGCTGGAATGTCCGCTCCTGGCAGCGCCAGTCGGCGATTCCAAGGGCCGTGTCGGCGTCGACAACACCAACAAGGCGGATGTTCGGAAAGTCGAGGCCCTTGGCGATCATCTGTGTGCCCAGCAGCACGCGGATCGAGCTATCGGCGATGCGGCTGAGCACGCCCTGGTAGTCGGCGGCGCGGCTCATGGTGTCGCCGTCCATCCGGGCCATCTCGGAATCATCGAGGCCCATGCGCTCGGCGAGCTCGTCTTCGAGCCTCTGGGTGCCGCGGCCGAGGAGGATGGTCTTCTTACCGCAAGCGGGGCAGCTCTTGGGCGTCATCTGCTCGGCCAGGCAGTGGTGGCAGCGGACGAGGCCCTTGCGGCTCAGGACGCCCTTGCGGTGGAAGACCATGGCGGCCGAGCACGAGTCGCACGTCAGCGTCCAGCCGCACATGGCGTCGGGGCAGGCGACCACGCGGGCGAAGCCTCTGCGGTTGAGGAGCATGACGGCCTGGCCGCCGTCGTTGAGGGTGTCGCGCAGAGCGCCCTCAAGGGTGGGACCCAGCAGTTCCATACGCTCACCGCGCTCGCGGCTGGCCTTGCGTTCCTCTGCGAGATCGACGACCTCGACGATTGGCAGGCCCGCCGAGCCAGGTGCCCGCGTGGGCATGCGCCAGAGCATGGAGCGACCGAGCTGGGCGTTGCGCCAGCTCTCGAGGCTCGGCGTTGCCGAGCCGAGAAGCACTGGGCAGCCCTCGATCTGCGCCCGCTTGATGGCGGCGTCGCGGCCGTGGTAGCGCGGGGCCTGGTCCTGCTTGTAGTCGCTGGCATGCTCCTCGTCGACGACGATGAGGCCGACGTTCGTGAGCGGCGCGAAGAGCGCGGAGCGCGGGCCGACGACGACGCGGGCGAGGCCTCGCGAGACGGCGTCCCAGGCGCGGTGACGCTGGCCAGCGCTGAGGCCGGAATGCAAGACCGCGACGCCGCGCTCGCCGAGCGTTGGCGCGAAGCGTGCAATAAACCGCGAAGAGAGCTGCGGCGTGAGCGCGATCTCGGGGACGAGGACGATGCCGCTCTTACCGCCCGCTAACACGCGTTCGAGCAGTTGCAGGTAGACCTCGGTCTTGCCGGAGCCCGTGACGCCGAAGAGGAGGTTTGTGGAAAAGCCGCCGAGGGGGACGCCCTCGATGACGGCGCGTTGCTCGGCGGTTGGTGTCGGTGTGGGGCCGGGCTCGATGGCGAGAGGCGTGGCGTCTTCGGTGCGCGCAACCACATCGGTGAGGGTGACTTCTTCGAGCAGGCCCATCGTCAGCAGGCGGCGGATGGGGCTGGCGTTCTTAAGCTCGAGGCGGTGGACGAGATCGCGTTCCTCAATGGGCCATGCATCGGCATCGATCGCGCGGATGCCTTCGAGAGCCTTCCTGGTCGCGGGCGGGAGCTTGGCCTCGGTGTCGGTCCCCGTCGGACGTAAGGCCGTTCGCTGCTTCCGCCCCACCGCTTTCTTGACGGCGGCGGGCAGCATTGCGGCCAGCGTCATGCCCAGTGGGCAGGCGTAGTACTCGCTGATCCATCGGCCAAGGTCGAGCACAGACTCGGGCAGCTTCGCCTCGCTGACGGCCAGTAAGCGTCGGACCTTGTGCGGATCGAAGCCATCGACGAGCTCGGCGCCGCCGACACCGACGATGACGCCGCGCGTGGGCGCGCCTCCCCTGCCGCCGCGCCCGAGCGGCGCCATGCAGGCGCGCCCGATCATGGCGCTTGCGTCCTCGTTGCTCTCGGCGGGCGGCGCGTACGTTAGCGTTTTGCCGTCGATGGACCGCTCGAGTGCGACTGCGAGGAATGGGCCGGCGGGTGGCTGGCGATCGTCCTTAAACAGGCCTTGGGGCACCGAGCAGGGTATGGACGGGCGGGCGTGCGCGATCCCGCTCAGTCGCAACCGTCCTCGAACACATCCAGGAAGCACAGGAAGTCGAAGATGTCCAGTACGCCGTCTCCGGTGCAGTCGGCCTTCGGATCACCGGCAGAGAACGCGTTCTGGAAGCAGAGGAAGTCGAGCAGGTCGGTCGAGCCCGAGCCGTCGCAATCGCCCGGGCAGATCGCCTCGCAGGAATCGGGGATCGCGTTGGCGTTGCGATCGAGCGGGCCGGGCATGAAGTCGAAGCCCTTGGGGTGGTCCAGGCGAGCGTCGGCGCCCTGCACGTAGGCGCTCAGCAGGCGCCCGCTGTCGGCGTCGTACTGGAAGATATGCGGATCGGTCAGGTGCAGTCCTGCCGTGCGCGGGCCGATCTGGCCGGCTGGCGGCGGCGCCGTGCGATGGTGCAAGCGGGCGCTGCTGACATAGACGCTGCCATCCGGGCCCTGGCGAAGACCCCACGGGTTTCGCAGCTTGCCCGCGAACGAGCCGTCGTTGAACACCCCGATGAATTCACCGGTGTCGGCATCGAACTCGAGGATGTTGTGCTCTTCGCCGCTTGCAACCAGGCAGCGCCAGCCAACGCCCACCGACGCGGGTGCCGGGATGAACAGGATGCCACGGCCATGGTGCAGCCCACCGGAACCGTGCTCAATGAACTGTCGGACGTGAGCACCCGTGGTGCCGTCGTACTCGTTGACGCCCGCGTGGTCGCCGTTGACGTATAGATTGCCGTTGGGGCCAACCGTCATGCCATAGGGCGCCATGAGGCCGCCGCTTCCTGCCTCGACGAAGACGCCCAGGAATGCGCCGGTGTCGAGCCCGTAGCGGAGCACGGCGTTGGCATCGAGATCGGCAACCAGGAGCGAGCCGTCCGCCGCGATAGCCAGGGCGATCGGCGACTGCAATCCGCCAGAACCCGACGCGACGAGATCTCGCACGAAGGCGCCATCACGATCGAACTCGGCGATGCTCGCATCGCCCGCATCGGCGACCAGCACCCGGCGGTCGACCGTGATGAGGACGTCGGTCGGATCAACGAGGTAGTTGCCCTCGGCCTGGCCGCGGAGCACACCGCTGCGGAAGTGGTACTCCTTCACGGTTCCGTCGCCCGACGACGCGGCCCACAGCGCGTGCGCGTGGTCGAGTTGGTCGATGTCCATCACGCCGTCGCCGTCGCAGTCCTGGGTTGCATCGAGGATGCCGTCGCGGTCGATGTCCTTGGACATATCGAAGAAGATGTCGGTCCAATCGGCCACGCCGTTGCCGTCGCGGTCGGCCTGGCACTCATCGGGTACTCCGTCGCCGTTGTAGTCGCGGCTGTTGGTGGCGGCGATGTCCAGAGAATCCGGGATGCCGTTGTTGTTGCAATCGGGCTCGCACTCGTCGGGAACACCATTGGCGTTCAGGTCTGCGCTCATCCCGCTGGCGATGTCTTCGCTGTCGAGCACGCCGTTCTGGTTGCAGTCTTCGCACTCGTCGGGAATGCCATTGCCGTTGGCGTCCATGCTCCGTCCCTCGGCGATGTCCAGCATGTCGGGGAGGTAGTTGTTGTTGCAGTCGGGCGTCATGACGCCACCGCACCCGGCGATCCGCTCACGGATTCGTACATGGAAATGGGCATCGATGAGCGCGGCTCGACCGCTGTACGTTTGCGCGCAGTAGCTGATGAGCGTCCCGCGGCGTGGCCGCGCAAAGGACTGATCGCATTGATCGACGCCGAGGTCGTGCGGATGCGGACCGCCGATGTTGTGGCCAATCTCGTGCGCGGTGATGCGGAGGTCCTGGTTGAACACGCTCGCGACGGTTGGGTCGGTGAACTTGCCTGTGGCGTGGGCGACCCAGGACGTCCTACCGCAGATTCGCGCAGCACCGCCTGCGGAAGGCTGTCGGGAGCCACTGAACAACTGGGCGACGTCGAAGCCAATCTCGCCGCGTGACAGGATCGGGAAGCCCGCGCCGGGGCCGTACGGGTCATCGGGGGTCGTGAAGATGCGCAGATAGATGACGTCGAGTCGCACGCCGGTATCGCGCAGCGTGAGGTCGCCCACGGTCGCGTAGAGGTGCGTGACGTACTCGATGAGCGTGTGCTCGTCGTTGAAGATCTGGAACAGTTCGTAGTCGGTATCGACAGCCAGCTTTGTTTGACGCATGCCGAGGCGAGGCTCGGGAACAAACGGGCCCACCAGGGGCGCGCTGTCCGGTGCGCCACACGCCGTCGCAACCGTTTGCGGGGAGAACGGCTGGTCGGCCTGGAACACGACGGCCTGGTCCTTGGAGAGCTTGACCCCACCTTTGGCAGGATCACCGCCGTTCGACGTGATGACGTAGGTCGGCTGGCTGGCGCCAAGTTCGATGCGGCCGATCGTGGTCTGCGGACCAATGCTCAGGAACACGTGCGAGCCATCGAGGCCATCGATCTGGCCGCGGAGGTGCACGAACTGCTCGGCCTCTATGTCGACGGTGGTCTCGCCACTGGCCGAGACGGTGACGACCTGCGCCCCTGGAGCCCATACACGGATTGGCTCGACGACGAGGTTGAACACGCCGCCACGCGGTTTCGGGACGCTTAGGGCGAATCGAGATCCGGGCCCGTTTTTCGCGACAATGGCGTCGCGATCAATCGTGAACACCACATTTGCGGCGTCTGGCTTTGAATCCGCTTGCCACGTGATCTGTGAGCCTGCCTCGCCGGGCTCTGCGGAAACACTGGGGCATCCCCAGGTCGTCAAGAACAGGGCGACCACGGCTGCAGCGCAATTCGCGAGATTCATCAACAGGCTCCCCAGGGCCGAGGCGTTACGCCCCATGCTCGTGATAATGTACCACGAACCTCGGTCTGCGTTGCGGTCATTTTGTGCGAAGATTCGGATTCGAACGGAGGCGTCGGCGTTGCGAGCGACGCGGATCGCCTTGTCAGCGATGTTGGTGAGCCGCACGAGCAGCGGGTGCGGGGAATCGAGCGGTTCATCGCTCCGCCACGACGAGCCGCTCATCTGGTAGGCCGATGCCGACATCGGACCTTCCATCGATCTGGCGCGTGTCGAGTCGGATCTGTCGTGCGCTAGTGAATTCGCACTGGGCGAGCAGGTCATCCAAGCCTTCTGGCGTCACTGCCCATTCCATCCGCTCGCCGCATCGTTTCAGCCCGCGACCGACGAGCGAGCTCTGCCCGCCGAACCCGATGTCGGTACCGGGCTGCTGCACCATCCAGGACGCTACGAGCCGGACACGCGGGTTGGGCAGAGCTGCGATGTCCCTCAGCACGCGTTCGACCGAACGTTCGGGCAGGTACATCAGGACGCCCTCGATCACAACGAGCACATCGGCGGCAGGGTCGAGTGCATCGATGACCTCGCGGTCGATGCCGTCGCGGAGGTCGAGCTGTGCGAGCGTCATGCGGGGCGGTGGCACCTCGGCTCGTCGTACGGCGGCCAGCGTCGCCGGATGATCAGCGCCGACGATGCGAGCGAACGAGCCCGCCTCCGCACTGCGCCAGGCCAGCGTGTCGAGACCACCGCCGAGCACGAGCAGCTGGTCGAACCCATCGGCGGCGGCCGAGCGGGCCAACGCGTCGATCTCATGCTTGCGTCGCATCCAATGGTCGACGATGCCCCGGAGAAGCAACCGCTCGAGACCACGACCGATCGCTCGAGCGGGCTTGGTCTTGAGCATCGAGATGGCAGCGCGTCGTGCTCGGCCGCGCCCGAGAAACCTCGCGCACCAACGTGCGGAACCCTCTGGCGCCCGGTGTTCGTGGACGATGGTCGCGAATGCGATGAGCCGCGCGGTGGAGCTGGCCTTGCCTTCAATCACGCCTGCCCGCCCGCTCTGCCACAAAATACGGCGAATAGTGGCGATGCCAGTCGCTGTCGAACACGCCGCTGGGATCGATGCGTTGCTTGGCCTCGAAGAACTCGTCCGCTCGCGGATAGCACCGTGCGAGTTGGCCGGCGGTTGCCCAGCGGTGGTATGTCAGGTAGTAGCTGCCGTTCATGCTCGCCGCCAGATCGATGAGCTCGCGGAAGGTCGCCGCAGCTCGAGCGATCGAGGGCTCGTCGTGGTCGACGTGCAGGTTGAAGATCACGCACGCGCGGCGCTGCGATGCCCAGGCCATTACGGTCTCGGTATCGGGCTGGATGAGGCGGATCGTGCCGTAGATGACCTGGGCGTCTCGCTCGGTCAGCAGCTTTGCGGCTGCTCGCAGGAACTCCACGAGTCGATCGGGCGCGACGTAGAGCTCGGTGATCATCTCCGAACCCGGACATGAAGCCCCCAGGCGTTCGTCGATCTCGGCGTGGTATCCATCGAGGTATTCGCTGAGCTGGTGGGTGTCGCTGTGGTAGAGCTGGCCGTCCGTCGCCAGATAGTGCTGGGCGTAGAGCGTGAAGGCCTTTCCCTTGTCGGTATGAGCCAGCGTGAGCAGGTCGAGCCAGTCGTCGCGCGAGAGCTTGCGTTGATCCTCTGGTGGCTGGCGGTCGTCGCTAATCGGGTGATATCCACAGAACACGCCCTTGGTGAGAAAGTCGGGCGACTCGGGATCAACGTCGAATTGGAAGTCGCCGTACAGGAAGCCCTCGCTGATGCGACGCTCGGCTGCGGGCACGGCGTCTTCGATATCGATGACGCGCACGAGGCGCCGGAGCACGCGGCGTGGTGCGAGCCGGAGCGTCACGTCGGTCACGACGCCGAAGAGCCCGTATCCGCCGATGGCCAGCGAGAAGAGGTCGGCGTTCTCGTCCCGGCTGCACGTTCGGGGCGTGCCATCCGCATCGACAAGCGTGAATTGCTCGATGTCGCCAACGAACGGCGGCATGAGCAGCCCGCGGCCGTGGACGTTTGCCGCGAGTGCCCCGCCGA
Organism: Phycisphaerales bacterium; assembly: GCA_965227775.1. Classification (GTDB taxonomy): domain Bacteria; phylum Planctomycetota; class Phycisphaerae; order Phycisphaerales; family UBA1924; genus JAHCJI01. The sequence goes on along the minus strand of OZ245777.1, from coordinate 1,360,955 downwards.
TCGTCAGGTTGTTCGCGCCCGTCTGCTTCTGGGCGATGCCCCAGCGGGAAGGACGATCCGGCTCGATGGTGCGCTGCGCACGGTGGATGCCCTCGATGAGTGCGGGCCACTGGATCCCCGCTTCGGCTCGCACCAGGCCGCGCTCGTGATCGAAGCCCAGGACGCGGTCGAGACCACGAAGGTCCAGCAGGTCGTGGCCGTGGAGGAATTGCTGCCCGCCCATGGCGTGCCGACCGCCGGCCATCGCGAGCGGTCGGCCGGTCGCTCGCGCTCGGCGCACCAGCTCGGAGACACGCTCGACCGAGTCGGGCCGATCCAGCCGGACGCTGGCTCGATTCAAGGCCGAGTGCACATCGGCAACTTCTGAAAGTCCTTCGGAATGCATGTCACCCCCGGTCACAAGTGTTAGTATACATTAACTTACAGGGTGATACTAGCGTTTCGACCTAGCATGAATGCAGAATTCCCGAGAGGTGCCGCGAAACATGCCGACGACCCAATCACACACCGCACAAGCCGCTGCCACAGCCCGCATGCCAAGGGCTCGCCTGGCGCTCGCGGACGGATCGGTGTTCGAGGGGGCGGGCTTCGGGGCGACCGAGGGGGCGGTGACGACGGGCGAGATCGTGTTCAACACCGCGATGGCCGGTTATCAGGAGAGCCTGACCGATCCGAGCTACCGCGGGCAGATCCTGGTCCAGACCTTCCCGCTCATCGGCAACACGGGCGCGAACGACATCGACATGGAGAGCGCGCGCATCCAGGCGGCCGGGCTCGTGGTGCGGGAGCTCGCACAGCGGCACAGCAACTATCGCGCGACCATGACCCTCGGCAAATTCCTCGAGCGGCACGACATCCTGGGCATCACGGGCATCGACACGCGGGCACTCACGCGGCGCATCCGCGCGGGCGGTGCGATGGGCGCGGCGATGACCGCAAACGACTCGATCGGCGACGCCGAGCTCGTGAAGATGGCGCGCAGCGTTGGCTCGATGGCCGGCCAAAATCTGGCCGCCGACGTCAGCCCACGATCGACGACGCGCATCGAGCCCGGCCATCGGCTCTGGCGTCTCAAGCCAGCAAAGACCAGCGGCCCGACGTTCAAGGTCATCGCCCTCGATTGCGGTGCCAAGCGTGCGATCTACGATCAACTGCTCAGCCGCGGCTGCGAGGTTGTGGCCGTGCCCTTCGACACGCCGGCCGACAAGCTGCTGGAGATCCTTGACCACGAGAAGGCCGACGGGCTCTTCATCAGCAACGGCCCGGGCGACCCGGCGGCGGTGGAAGCCACGATTGACGCGCTTAAGTCCGTGCTTGAGCAGCGCCAGACTCTGCCAACCTTCGGCATTTGCTTGGGCAACCAGCTCCTCGCGCTCGCGGCTGGCGCCAAGACCTACAAGCTGAAGTTCGGGCATCGCGGCGCCAATCAGCCGGTGTTCCACTCGGCCACCGGGCACGTTGAGATCACGAGCCAGAACCACGGATTCGCGGTCGACGCCGAATCGCTCGCGGCCGTGGGCGGCGAGGTGACGCACACGCACCTGAACGACAAGACGGTCGCGGGCTTTCGCTTGAAGGACCGGCCGGTGTTTGCAGTGCAGCACCACCCCGAGGCGAGCCCGGGGCCGCACGAGAGCGACTACCTGTTTGACGCGTTCGTCGAGGCGATGGCCGCGAGCAAGTAGTCCCTATTGCTCGGGCTTGGCCTCTCGAGCCTCGGCCGATTCGGCGTCTGCCTCCCGCTCGGCGGGCTCGGGCTTCTTGATCGGCTCGCCGCCCTCGAGGTATCGCTGGAACGCATCTACGACGTCGACGTCAAGCCCCGCGCGGCGCGCGTGCTCGAGGCGTTCTTCGTGCGTGCGGTTGGGTAGTTCGTCCTGGGTGACGGCGATCGCGGCGAGCCAGGACGAAGCCGTGCGTTGCACCTGGGCGTACCGCTGCACGTCGCGCTGCACGCGGCGCCATGCGGCGAGCGAGTCGATGGTGTCTCGGCCGAGCGGCGCGAAGGCCATCTCGGGATCGCCGCGGTACGCGCGCCCGATGACGGCGATACCCAGCTCGGTCTGCCCATCGAGCACGAGCGCGACGCCCAGCAATCGCTCGGCGCGGCGATCACCCTCGTTCACCAGCACGTGCTCGGTGAGTAAGCGAACCGCTTGTTCGGACTCGCCCGCGACGAGTGATTCGCGCCCAAGCTCGAGTGGGCTTACACGATCGGCATCGGTGAGCTCGATGGGCTCGGACGGCTCGACCTCATTCGTGCGCACGCCCGTGCGATCGATGACTATGACGGTGGGGCTCTGCACGACCTGGCGGCGCGTGGGCTCGTAGTAAGGGTCGTAGCCGCGGTAGCGGTAGTAGCCGCCGTTGTAGAAGATGAACGGCGAGCGCCCGACGTGGATGATGTCGTGGGGCCGGTAGTACGGCTTGCCATGGAAGCCGCCGAATGAGCCGCCGTGAACGATCGTCCGGCCGTAGGAGTGTCCATATCGCGGCGCGACGTGCGTCGGCCCCGTGAAGGGCGAGGGCCGGCCGATGTTGCGGTTGGCCTGCGACTCGGCGATCATGCGAAGGGCGTGCTGGCCCGCGTCGCGGCGGGGGCTCTTGGCGCGCACACCCTGCTGGGCGAACGTGGAGCCGCAAAGGGCGAGCAGGCTGACGGTCGTGATCAGGACGCGCATCGTGTGCCTTCCTTGGAAATCTGCTTCGGGCCGATCAGCTATACCACCCGACCTAGCGTTCGGCTGCATCGCGGACCGCCAGAGGAACAAACGCTGGCATTCGGGTTTTCCTTCCCGCGAGGCACCTCTGGTACCCACCGATTGCGCGGTTCGGCCGCAAGGAACGCAGCCCATGGGACCGAACACACCCTACATCACCCGAGTCGCCGGCATTCTGGGTGTCTCGGCGTGCGTGCTGCTCGCGGCCTGCGGCGTGGGACCGGATCGCGTTCGCATTGAGAGCATCCGCAATGATCGTGGCGCCGCGGCCCTCTCGCATCGGCCGACCATGGTGGCCTATCGGAGCACGGGCGACACGCACGCAGAAATCCTGGCAACGGACCTCGTGATCGAAGACCTCGACCCCGCCCGGGGCTTTGAGGGCGTGCGCGGCCAGATCACGCGGGTCCGAATGTTCGCCGTGCCCGTGGCGGGCAAGACACCGCTTTCGAGTTCGGCGGGCAACACAGTGATCCAACACCTGGTCATCAACGACGGCACCCTCGCGGTGTATGGCGGCTCGGGCCTGCTGCGACCCAATGCCCGCCCTGGGGCCGACGTGCTCGCGGGCGTGCTCAGCAACGGCACGATGCGTCTGACGCGCTCGACGCCGGGCGTGGTCGACCCACTGGGCACGGCGCGCATCGATCTTGGTTTGACAGCAACGCTCGATGCGCCGCTGACGGCGATCATCGCCGCCAGGCTCGATCAGGCTATCGAAATGACAAGACCGGTCCGACCCGATGGGGACGAACCGGCCAGAGGGCGAAGCACTCCTTGAGTCTTCGGACGCGTCAGCAGCCGCCGGCGAACTGAGACTGGAACTCGAGGAAGTCGAAGATGGTCAGCTCGCCATCGCCGTCGAAGTCGGCCTCGAGATCGCCGGTGCTGAACAGGTTCTGGAACGCGAGGAAGTCGAACACGTTGAGCTCGCCGAATGGCTCGGCCAGGTCGGCCGGCGAGCACCCGGCAGACGCAGCAGAGTACACGTCCGGGCGGTAATTCTCGAGCGTGCACCGCATGCGGCGGGCCTGGATGGGCGTGAACTTGTTCATGCAGCGGTCATCGGAGTAATCCATGTAGTTGTCGAAGGGCGAGGGCAGGCCGCAGCTGCTGCGAGAGCCAGGGCAGCCGAACGTCGGGCTGCTCTGGCCGTTGGTGTCGCAGATGAGATCGCCCGTGCGATCGCAGGCGCTCACCGATCCGCAGCTGCCGTCGAACGTGTGATAGAGGCCGAGGTAGTGGCCGACCTCGTGGGTCAGCGTGCGGCCCAGGTTGAACGGCACCAGCGGCGCGCCGCGGCCGAATGCGGAGTGCAGTACAACGACGCGATCCTCGGGCAGGCCGACAATGCCGCCCTGGGGCAGGTTCGGCACGTAGCCGAGCGCACCGGAGGCGTTGTTGGTGTAGACGTTCATGTAGCGGTTGGTGTCCCACGCGAGCGTTTCCCAGTACCGACCGCGGTCGCTGAACCAGGTGTTGTTGGTGGTGCGCGTGATGCCGGTGGTCGGGTTGCCGTCGGGGTCTTCTGTCGCGAGGTAGAACTCGATGCCCACGTCGGTGCCAGGCGCCCCCAGCGTGCCGGCGATCGCGCGGAAGTCCTCGTTGAGGATGTCGATCTGCGAGGTCACGCGGGCGTCACTCAGGGCGCCGGTGCCGTCGGTCCGCTGGATGACGTGCACGACCACGGGAATGCGATATACGCCGTTGCTCGGGTCGTACGCCGAGTCGGGGTTCGTGCTCGAGAGCGAGCAGTCACTCGGGTTGTCGATACCCGGCAGCAGACGCGCGTCGGGCGTCAGGCAGCGGGTGTGATCCTGCCGGAAGTAATCGGCGAAGGGCTGGAACTCCTGTGCTGCGGCCGTGGCAGCGGCTGAAGCAACAACAGCGCAGGCGATGCCCGCGAGAACGGTGCGGCGTGGCATGGTGGACCTCCCCAGTCCTGTGAACGAAGCACCGAAGCCGGGCAGGCCGCAGCGCGGAATGGGGATGTATACGCCTCCCACCGGAACCTGTTTCGTTGTCGCGTCGCGTTTGCGGCCCGGTAATGCGGTCGAGTTACTTCTGTACGAGCGCGCCGATGGCCTCGCGCGAAGCCTTGGCCTGCTCTTCGAGGAATGCCGGGGGGAAGATGAATATCGGCGGCGATGATCCCTCGCCCGGATTGAGCGTGACGCCCACCGGAGGCCCTGCAAATGGGACTCGCTTGTCGTTCTCAAGTGGGCTCTCGATCACGAACGGCCTGTCGAGTGGCGAATGGAGCAGGATGCTGGCCGGCGTGCCACGAAGATCCGAGAGACGGACGGTTGGGTCGCCGAGGTACACATATGAGCAATGAGCTCGCACCCAGTCGGCATCGGGCTTGGCTGCCGTAAGCGCGGGCAACTCATCATCGCGCACGAGGAACACGCGAGCGGGCTCGCGCGCGTGCACGCCCCAGAGCTGTTCGAGGTGTGGCACGAGTTCCCCGAGGTCTCCGGGTAGGTAGCCGTCGTTGTCCCTCGCGTACGCGGCAATGGCAAGGCTGAGGACCTTGAGATCGTGCATCGCGTCGTCGAGCGGAGGCAGTGGCGCGTCCTCCCGCATGGCATCGAACAGCGCCTCGGCGTGCCGCGCACGAGCCTCGATGACCTCGCGATCGACCAGACCGCTGCGCGAGTCGACCATCGCGAACGCGAGGCGGCGCACGTGCTCGCGTAGGCGTCGGTCGGGGGATTGCACCCAGGCATCACTCCTGGCCGAGAGCAGCGCCGTGAACATCGGGTTTGGCACGTTCCACAGGTTCGCCCCGTGGGCATGGCTCTCCCACATGCTGTTCGCGTTGATCCAATCGTGGCGTTCTTCGTCGTGTTCGAACTGCGGGATGAACGTGGTGTCGCGAGCCCGGGGCGAGAGGTAGATCTTGAGCAGGTTGGCCTCTTGCGCATCCCGATCGTTCGACTGAAGGAACGCGAACGTTGATGCCCAGTCGGGCGGGGCGATGCCCTCGTTTCGCTCGGCGTACGAGCGCATCGCCTGGGCAAGCCTGGCTGCGTCCTGCTCGACCTGCCGGTACATCGGCAGGGGCGCGCCGTCGCGGATGGCCTCCATCGTGCGCCTGGACTCATCGATGAGCCATCGCGCCTCTTCGACCGATACGGACTCGGCGTGTCCATCGAGAAACGCGACCGCGACCCAGGTGCCATGGGGATTGTCTGGATGGGGCTCACCAATGAAAGGCTTGTCCAGCGACGCGTGCGCGACCACGATGTCGGCCCAGTCGGGAACCTCGCTTGGTGAAACACCCTCGACCCCGATGTACTCGAAGGGGGTGCCATGGGCGACCCACGCTGAAGCATCGTCGTTCAGGGAGCCTGGGCTGGGCAGGAATCGTCCGTCGGCGAGCGCTCTCATGTCACTCGGCAGTGTTCCGTTGCTGTCGGCATAGACGATGACGGCCATCGCGATGTTGCGCGCATCGACGGTGGCCTGCAGCCCGGGCGGTAGACGCTCGTCTTCTTGGGCCCACAAGCCGGCGGTCACACACGCGATGATCGTCAGCATCAGGTGGAAGCGGGAACGCGTCATGGCTCGACCCTTCACGAGTGTGGCTCTTGATTCTTAACGTGTCGGCGCAGCGTCTGGTTGCAGACTCTTGGCTCGGAATCCCAGATTCGAGCCCACGACACGCTCGAATCCGCTGCTGGGGCTATTGGCGACCTGGCTGGCACCGTCGGCGTCGCGGATGATCATGGTGGTCGAGCCACCACCATCGACATTGAGCGCCATCGAGGCGCCGAGATGGAACATGATCGCCGCCGCCTCGGCCAGCGACGCACCGGTGCTGTAGCCGGGCTGGCGCCCGTCGATGGTGACCAAGTAGAGCGAGCCGTGGTCCTTGCTCAGGCCAACGAGCGTGCGTGGGTGGAGGGTGGTTGAGAAGTTGTCGCCACCCTCCACGACTCTGCCGTGATCGAGGATCGTCCGGCCCGCGATCGCGTGCGTGGGCGTGAATCCCTGGAGTTGGTCCATCTGGCTCGATGTGAGCATCACGGCGCCCAGGCTTCCGGACTCGTGCACGCCGGCCTCGAAGATGAAGATGTCTCGCTGGCTCCTCATTGACGCTGGACTGACATGCTCGCCCTGCGCGATCGAGAGGCCGGTCAGGTCCTTCGGTTCTCCAGGGATGATGTTGCAGCAGGGGCTGAAGAAGTGGGTGTTGATCGCAACGTCGAGATCATGCTCTTCAAGGAAGGCTCTGGTCGTTTGCCCGTTGGTCTCGAGCTTTGCCTCGCCGTTGCCGGGGGTTGTGAAAAGCTCGAGGCCCTCGACCCCCGTGTCAATCCGCAAAGCTGATACGACGAGCGGGCGCGGCTTGTCGTTAGCCAACTCGGCAAACTCGATGCCCTGGTAGATCGGCCGCCACCTGGGCAGCTCGGCGAAAAAGGGCTGCGTCGGGGCGGCGACCGGCTTCAGTTCGGTTGGCTCGGGGGCGACCGGGTCGACGGCTTGGCCCGCTGGCTGGCTTGAGCAGCCGGCCAGCACGAACGAGGCGAGGGTGAGCAGCATCGTCGGCGTGGCTCGCATGCGGTCCTCCGGTCAACGCGAAATGTACGTGGCTGCAGGATGACCCGCCCGGGCCAGATTTCCGGTGTTCGCTCGGTGTTCGGGCGCGCTATCGTCCGAGTCCGGCCCGCCGAGACGCGGCAGGCGGACACGAGAACGAGATGAGCACGGAAGCAGCGATCATGGCGTCGTCGTCCAAGGCAGAAAAGAAGGGTGAGATCGAGCCCAAGCCGCCCCGCGGCGGGCGGAGGCGTCGGGGGGCAATCGCGGCCGCCCCACCGACGGTCGACGGACCCGCCATCCGGGTGAAGGGGGCCCGCGAGCACAACCTCAAGTCGATCGATGTCACAATCCCGCGCGACAAGCTGGTTGTCATCACCGGGCTGAGCGGCAGCGGCAAGAGCAGCCTGGCCTTTGACACCATCTTCGCCGAGGGGCAGCGCAAGTACATGGAGAGCCTGTCGGCGTACGCCCGGCAGTTCCTCGATCAGCTCAAGAAGCCCGACATCGATGAGATCGAGGGCATCCCCCCCACCATCGCCATCGAGCAACGGTCGGCCGCCCACAACCCGCGCTCGACCGTCGCGACGACCACTGAGATTTACGACTATCTGCGCCTGCTCTTCGCGCGGTGCGGCACGCCGTACTCGTGGCGACCGACCAAGACCAAGCGCGATGGCACCGTCACGGCGCGCAGCGGGAAGCAGATCAGCGCGACCAGCGCGACGCAGATCGTCGATGCGGTACTCCGCTTCGGCGAGGACACGCGGCTGATGGTGCTCGCTCCCGTGCTGCGCGGCAAGAAGGGCTTCCACCGAGACGTGCTCGAACGACTGCAGGGCATGGGCTGGCAGCGTGCACGCGTCAACGGGAACGTCGTCGACCTGCGTGACGTGCTGAAGGAGCCCAGCGACAATCCCCTCGACCTTGAGCGGTACGCCAAGCACGATATCGACGTGGTGGTCGACCGCATCGTCATCCGCGAGGATGTTCGGCAGCGGCTGGCCGAATCAATCGAGGCGGCGCTGCAGGTCGGGCTTGGCTCGGTCGTCATCGCCGTCGAGGACGACCAAACGTGGACGGATCACAGCTTCAGCGCGAAGCTGGCCGACCCTGACGACCCCGCGTACGCACTTGACGAGCTCGAACCGCGGGTGTTCAGCTTTAACTCGCCCTTCGGCGCGTGCTCGTCGTGCCTGGGGCTCGGGCACATCCTCGAGTTCGACGAGGAGTTGGTGGTGCCCGATGGCGATCGGGGCATCCTGAGCGGCGGCATCGCACCGTGGAAGAAGAGCGGCCCGGGCGGGATGGTGTATCCCAAGCGGCTGCGCTGGTTCTGCCGCAAGTTCGGCGTGCCGCAGGGCGCGACCATCAACGACCTGAGCGACGAGGTCTACGCGATCCTGATCCACGGCACGAGCTCGGACCAGGAAGAGACGTACAACGCGCACTGGGCCGGCGTGCTGGAGATGCTGCAAGAATGGTTCAACAAGACCGAGTCGAGCTGGGTGAAGGACCACCTGCACGGGTTCCAGAGCGAGCGCATCTGCCCGACGTGCTGCGGCGATCGGCTGCGGATCGAAGCGCTGCACGTGTGCATCAAGAGCAACCACAAGGCCGACATGGGCCGCGCCGGCTCGCCGACAGTCATCGGCCGCCCCACCAACAACGGCACGATGCTCAACATCAGCGAGCTGAGCCGGCTGAACATCGACGACGCGATGGCGTTCGTCGAGGGGTTGGAACTGAGCGAAGAAGGCATGGCCATCGCCGAGCCGATCGTGCGCGAGGTTGGCAACCGGCTGCGCTTCCTGCAGAGCGTGGGCCTCGACTATCTGTCGCTCGATCGGCGGACGGCAACGCTCTCTGGCGGTGAGGCGCAGCGCATCCGGCTCGCGACGCAGGTTGGAAGCGGCCTGGTGGGCGCGTGCTACGTGCTCGACGAGCCGACCATCGGCTTGCACCAGCGGGACAACGATCGGCTCATCCGGACGCTGCGGCACCTTACGGACATCGGCAACACCGTGCTGGTCGTCGAGCACGACGAGGACATGATCCGCTCAGCCGACCACGTGCTGGACATCGGCCCCGGGCCGGGCGTTCACGGCGGCAGGGTGGTGGCGCAGGGCACGGTGGAGCAGGTATGCGCTACGCCCGGCTCGCTCACCGGCGAGTATCTGTCGAGAAAGCGGACGATCGAGGTGCCCGCAGATCGCCGCGCGATGGACCCAAAGAAGGCCGTCGTGGTAAAGGGCGCCAAGGAGAACAACCTCAAGGGCATCGACGCGGCCTTTCCAGTCGGTGGCATCGTGTGCGTGACGGGCGTGTCGGGCAGCGGCAAGAGCACGCTGGTGAATGACATCCTGCTCAAGAGCCTGAAGCGCGAGATCGCCGGCACGCGTGTGAAGCCGGGCCAGCACACCCGCGTGAACGGCATGCAGCGCATCGATCGAATCATCGAAGTCGACCAGTCGCCGATCGGGCGCACCCCACGCTCGAATCCGGCGACGTACACGGGCGTGTTCGACGACATCCGCAAGGTGTTCGCCGCGACGCGCGAGGCCAAGATGCGCGGATACATGCCCGGGCGGTTCAGCTTCAACGTGCCGGCCGACCGCGTGGGTAAGGCGGGCGCCGGAGGCCGGTGCGAGGCCTGCCAGGGCCAGGGCGTGAAGAAGATCGAGATGCACTTCCTGCCAGACGTGTTCGTGCAATGCGAGGTGTGCAAGGGCAAGCGTTACAACCGCGAAACGCTCGAGGTGCTCTACAAGGGCAAGAACATTGCCGACGTGCTCGCGATGACCATCGAGGACGCGTGCGGGTTCTTCGACGCGCACGGCAAGATCCTGCGGTTCGTCGAGTGCCTGCGCGACGTGGGTCTGGGGTACCTCACGCTCGGGCAGCCCAGCACCACGCTCTCGGGCGGTGAAGCCCAGCGCGTGAAGCTTGCGACAGAGCTTGGCAAGGGCACACGCATCGACGGCACGCCCAGCACCGAGCACACCCTCTACGTGCTCGACGAGCCGACGACCGGACTGCACTTCGAGGACATCAATCGGCTGGTGAGTGTGTTCGATCGCCTGGCCGACGGTGGCAACACGCTGGTGGTCATCGAGCACAACCTCGACGTCATCAAGAGGGCTGATTGGATCGTCGACCTCGGCCCGGAGGGCGGGGACGGCGGCGGCACGATCGTGGCGGCGGGCTCGCCCGAAGAAGTGGCAAAGGTGAAGAGCAGCCACACGGGGCGATACCTGAAGGACATGCTCAAAAAGGAAGCCAGGTAGTCAGGCCGGGGTTTCACCACTACCCATCGGCCCCTCTCGGAGCAAATCGTCGATCTCCGGCAGCCATCGGCGAGCCGTGGCGCAGTCGAAGCGTGCGGGCAGCGAGCCGGGGGTATCGCCCTTGCCGAGCTGCCGCGTCAGTAAGCTCAGCAGCCGCTCCAGCAGTCGGCTAGGGGCCAGCGCACCACCGCACCAGTAGTCGTGGTCGTGCCAGCTCAGGCTGATGGCGTGCGTCGTCGTGCCAGCTCGGCCCGTGAGCGTGACCTCGTAGAGCCAGCCGCGATCGGTCGCGGTCTCGGTTCCGATGTCGATTGATCTCGCAGCCTGCGGCACGTTGCTCGGTATCCCTCTTGATTCTGCATCCTCAGTCCTTGACGGATGAGAAGGCCACTACCATCTCTGCTCTTGGCTATTGCCTATTCGTCTGGCAGAAGCCGTTGGGTCCACTTGCCACTATCGGGTGATTCCGCGTGACATTCCTGCTCGAAACCATCCGACTGGGCATCGCCAACCTCCGGCTGCACAAGCTGCGCAGCTTCCTCACGGCCCTGGGCATCATCCTGGGCGTCGCGGCCGTGATCTGTATGGTGTCCATCGGCGAAGGCAGCAAGCAGGAAGCCCTACGGCAGATCGAGCAGCTGGGTGCCCGCAACATCATCGTCCGCAGTCAGCGGCCGCCCGAGACCCAGCAGCAGGGCCAGGAGCGGTCGTTCGTGGTCAATTACGGCATCACGTGGAACGATCTGCGAATCATCAACGAGAACTTCTCGGACGATGCTCGCATCGTGGCACTCAAAGAGGTCGGCTCAGAGCTTGTCCGAGGCCCGAAGAAGCAGACGAGCCAGGCCTACGGCGTCGATCCGCTGCTGGCCGAGGTCGCGAACCTAAGCGTGACGAGGGGGCGATACCTCACCGATGGCGACAACGTCGAGCGTGCAATGGTGTGCGTCATCGGCAACGAGGTCGCCCGCCAGTTCTTCCCGCTCGAAGACCCATTGGGCAGCACTATCCGCATCGACGACAAGGCGCTGCGCATCGTCGGCGTGCTTGATCTTGTCGGCCTGGCCGGCGGAGCCGGCTCGGCGCTCGTCGGTCGAGACCTGAATTCGGACGTCCACGTGCCGCTCGAAACAGCACGATACGTCTTCGGGGACACGGTCTTCCGCCGCACGAGCGGCTCGTTCAACGCAGCCGAGGTGCACGTGAGCGAGCTGTACCTGACGGTCCCTGAGCGCAGCCAGGTCGTTGGCCTCGCCCAGCGACTGGAGCGTGTGCTCGAGACGCGCCGCGATGGCATGACCGACGTGACCATGGTCGTGCCCTTCGAGCTGCTCGAGAACGCCGAACGCGCCGCGCTCCGCGGCACGCTCATGCTCATGGCCATCGCGGGCATCAGCCTGCTCGTTGGCGGCATCGGCATCATGAACATCATGCTCGCCACCGTCACCGAGCGCACGCGTGAGATCGGCATCCGTCGCGCCTTGGGTGCGACCCGTAAGCACATCGTCTGGCAGTTCCTCGTCGAGACGAGCGTGCTGAGCCTCATCGGCGGGCTCATCGGCGTGGCGATCGGCGTGGGCCTCAGCCTCTTGCTGGGCTGGGCCGTGCCACTGCTGCCGAGCATGCCGGTGCTGGGCCGGTTCATCCCCTCCGACGCGAGCCTGCCGACGCAGCTCGCCTGGTGGTCGGTGTTCGTCGCGATGACGGTGGCCGTGCTGACGGGCCTGATCTTCGGTCTCTACCCGGCCCGCAAGGCGGCCAAGCAAGACCCGATCGTTGCGCTCCGGCACGATTGATCGAGCGTCCTACTCCACCGCCCGCAGCGTCTTCGGCGTCAGCGGCGTCGGGAATTTGCCGTCGCTCTGCCGGAGCAACTCGAGCCGGAGTTCGAGGCGTTGCGCCTCGATGCGGTCGTGCAGCATCGTGAGCAGCGGCTCGGCGTGGCGGGGCAGGTCGTCGGGCATGATGGGCTCGCCATAGTGCACGCCGATGGGGCCCTTGAACAGGCTCGGCCGGCTCTGGCCGGGCGGGAACACATCGAACACGCCGTCGATGGCGACCGGCAGTAGGGGGCAGCGGGCCTTGCGCAGGATGAGCGCCATGCCGCGCTTCAGGGGCATGACATGGCCATCGCGGCTGCGCCTGCCCTCAGGGAACAGCAGTACCGCACCTCCCGCATGCAGGCGATCGATCACCGTGTTGAGCGCCGCCCGATCGCCGGTGTCTTCCTTGATCGGGAACGCGTTGAAGGCGCTGATGAAGCGCCCGAACAGCGGGTTCTTGAACAGTCCCGCTCTCGCGAGGTAATCGAGCGGGCGACTCGTGATGCCGCCACCGATCAACGGCGGGTCGTAGTAGCTCTGGTGATTGGCGACGACGAGCAGCGGCCCGTCGTCCGGCACGCGCTCGGGGTGCATCCAGCGCACACCGTGGAAGCCGCGGAACCACGCACGAGTAATCGGCTGGCCAATGCGGTAGGCCAGCGTCTTCTGCGGCGTTGCGTGTGCGTCGGGCTCGCTCACTGGCCAGTCCGGCTATGCGACGCCCACGCGGTCGAGCACTTCGCGCTCGAGGCGATCAACGACACCGTCGAAGCTCAGGCTCGTGGTGTCGACGGTGGTCGCGTCCTCGGGGCAGATCAGCGGGCCCTCCTCGCGGCTGCGGTCGAGCTCGTCACGCCGCGCGAGGTCCTTCATTAGTTCCTCGGCCTCGACGGGATACCCAGCCTCGCGTAGCTGGTCGGCCCGTCGCTCCGCCCGCACCCTGAGGTCGGCGTCGAGGAAGAACTTCACGAGCGCGTCTGGGAAGACCACCGAACCCTGGTCGCGGCCCTCGGTAACCAGTCTCGGGTGCTGCTGGCCGATGAGCCGCTGCTTGCGCACCATGTGGCGGCGCAGCTCGGCAATGCCCGCGACGATCGACACGGCCTTGGTTACGTCGGGCGTGCGGATGCGATCGTTGAGCGGCTCGAACTGTTTGTGCTCGGTGATCCAGGCCATGATGGCCGGGGGGTCCGTCGACCAGTCGAAGTGCAGGTCGGCCTCGGCGATGACATCGACGAACCGGGCGATCGTCTCGGAATCACCGGAGCTGATTGCGTCGATCATGCCGCGATCGATGGCGATGGCGGCCGCCGCGCGGTACATGGCACCGGTATCGAGCAGGTCCAGTCCCAATCGCTCGGCCAGCGCCTGGGCAACAGTGCTCTTGCCCGTACCCGCGGGCCCGTCGATGGTGACGATGATGTCCACGTCGTGGGGGATCACGCTGGCTCGCTTGGCCGAGGGCCGCCGATCGCCTGGGTCTCCGGGCCGCTCCCGCGCGTCCGGGGCGACCTCGACCGCGACGGCCGCCGACCGGAGCGTATCCCCCTGGCGGCTCACGCCTCGTCTCCGTCTTCGTCGGCCTGCTTGGCGGTCTTCTTCGAGGTCTTCTTGGCAGGCTTTTTCGCGGTCTTCTTGACCGACTTCTTTGTGGTCTCTGTTACGGCGGGCTCGTCGTCGCCCCCATCGTCTTCGGCGTTGCCGTCTGCCTCACGATCGTCGGAGTCGTCCGAAGCCGCGTCGTCCGGGCCATCGTCCTCGTCGTCGTCGTCCTCGTCCCCGGCGTCATCGCTCAAGATGGCGTCGAGTAGCGCGGCCGCGGCGGCGTCCATCTCGTCGTCGAACTCTTCCTCGTCGTGCACAAGACTGAAGGGGCCGCCCTTGCCTTCCATCGCCAGCGAGAAGCCCTCTCGGCTGCGACGCAGGCCCATCCTGAGGTCGCCCTCGCCGTGGTAGTCGAGGCCCACGGCGCCGTCGTAGCCCACCGCAGCGATGGCCTCGACTGCGGCGGCCAGGTCGTAGCCCTGGTGTTCAACGATCGCCCGCTCGTCGTCGGCCTCGCCCTCGATGATCTTGAACCCGAGCGTCGAGCCGAGCACGGCCGAGGCGTAGGGCGTCACCTTCCGCAGGTAAGCCGGCGGGTCTTCGGCCTCGGCGGCATGGGCAAAATCGGGCATGGTGCCTACGCGGAAGCCGCCGATCTTCTTGAGCAGCTCGGTCAGGCGGTCGGGCGACGAGGTCAGCCCGGGCTTCATGTTCGAACTCGGCATGATGAGCAGGTTCAGCTCTCGCTGCTCGGCCTCGGCCATCAGCACCTTGAACCGCTCGGCCACGGTCTCGAGCGCCTCGGGCGTGTCCGGCGCGTCGATTGCCACGCTCGCGGCGTTGCAGCCCAGCAGGCTTGCGGCGGCCATGACCCGGCGGATGCGCTCGGCCGCGGCGCTCGCATCAACGGCGGCGAGCTTCTGGGGATCTTCCTCGAGCAGCACGAGGCACGAGCAGCGGGCCCGGTCGGCCGCATCGCGCAGCCGGGACAGGTCATCCCTGGTGCGGCCGGCGAGGAGGTCTGCAGACAGCATGAGCCCATGCAGCCCCAGCTGCTCGTGGGCGAAGCGGGGCAAATCGGTCAGTGGCAGGCTTGCGTCCTTGCCGGCGAGCATCGGGCGCAAGGAGCGGGCGGCGAGGGCGAGCAGCATCGGGGCACTGTAGTCGCCCGATGGGCGGGCATCCCTCGGTCAGCGGCCCAGGGGTGGCTTCGCAAGCGGCAGCCTATAGCATTGGCGTCCTGGCGGATCGCTCGCACAAGCGCCTTCGCCGTTTCAGTTCTTCCGCACGCCCTGCACGAGGACTCTTCCATCATGGCCGCACCCGACGACCGCCGCTACAGCGACTCCCACGAATGGCACATGCTCGAGGGCGACACGGTGGTCATCGGCATCACCCAGTTCGCCGTTGACCAGCTCACCGACGTGACCTTCGTCGAGATGAAGCCGGCGGGCACGAGCCTGGGCAAGGGCGACGCCGTGGGCGAGGTCGAGTCGGTCAAGACCACAAGCGACATCTACTGCCACGTCGATGGTGAGATCGTCGAGGTCAACGACGCCCTTGGCGATAACCCGGGCCTGATCAACGAGGACTGCTACGGCAAGGGATGGCTGGTGAAGGTGAAGGCCGGCGACGCGAGCCAGCTCGATGAACTGATGGACGCGTCGGCCTACGCCGACAGCGGCGGCGCATGAAAGCCACCCGGCCGGCGGCCCAACAAGTAGCATGATCCGCTGCCAGGGACTCCACAAGCGGTACAGCCTGGGCGAGCGCACGGTGCACGCCCTACGCGGGCTCGACCTGTCGATCGACGGGCCGGGCTTCTTTGCCATCATGGGCCAGAGCGGCAGCGGCAAGAGCACGCTGCTGCACCTGCTGGCAGCGATGGACATGCCCGATGAGGGCGAGATCGAGGTCGCCGGCGTGCGTGTCGATCAACTCGCAGAGCGCGAAGCCAACGCCTACCGCCGCAAGTCGATCGGCATCATCTTCCAGCAATTCAATCTCATCCCGACGCTGACGGCGCGCGAGAACGTGTCCTTGCCCGCCTCGCTCGCGGGTGAGGACACGCCCAAGATGCGCGAGCACGCCGCGAGCCTGCTCGACCGCCTGGGCGTGGGCGAGCGCGCCGACCACCGGCCCGATGCGCTCAGTGGCGGCGAGCAGCAACGCGTGGCGATTGCGCGAGCACTGCTTTTCTCGCCGCGGGTCATCCTGGCCGACGAGCCCACGGGAGCCCTCGACTCGCAAACGGGCGAGAAGCTGTGGAACCTGCTGGGCGAGGTCGCGCGCGAGCAGGAGGCAACGGTGCTCATGGTGACGCACGAGCCTGCGGCGGCGGCGCACTGCGAGCGGGTGTTCGTGCTCCGCGACGGCGTGATGGACGGGCACATCGAAACGGAGGGTCTCGATGCGGCCGGCGTGGCGGCTCGGTATCACCAGCGCGTGGCGCAGGCGGGCTAGGACCGCGCTGCTCACTTCGGCGGTCGCGCTCTCGGCCGCCCTCATCGCCGCGGTTGCGTGCGCGCTGTCGTCGGCGAACAACGCCGTCGGCGCGCGCATGGACGCGACCTTCGGAGCCGCGCAGCTCCGCCTCGAGCCAACCGGTCGTGGCGGGATGATGCCCGCCAGCGCGCTCGATGTCGTCCGCGCGTGGCCCGAAGTCGAAGCCGCCGCCCCGCGGTTGTCGCGAGACTTAGCGCTCCAGATCACCCGCGAGGTCTACACACCGCGTGAGGACGATGCCGAGGGTCGATACTACCGCCGTCAGACGAACTTCCGCGTCAATGCCATGGGCATCGGCATCGATCCGCAGGCCGAAGCTCGGCTGCGACCCATCCGGATCGTCGCTGGTCGCGCCCCCGCAGGGCCAAACGAGATCGTTGTCGACGCCACGCTCGCTGGTCGGCTGACGTGGCAGGGAAGCCTCGAGCAAGTCCGCAAGATCGGCGTGTTCGATCGAGCCGACCCGTTGATTGCGCGCAAGGGCGAGGATGCGATCGCGCCCGCGCCGACCGAAGCGCCCACGAACGAGGTCGAGGCCGAGGCGTTCAACGACCTGCAGGGCCTGCGCCTCGGCGACACTGTCAGCGTGCGACGGCTGTTCGGCTCGAGCGAGCTCACGGTGGTTGGCATGAGCGAGCCCCCACCGCTGGGCGGCAGGCCGCAGGCGTTCCTAACGCTCGATGGCCTGCGCGCCGCGACGGGGCGCAGCGCCGACGAGCTCACGCAGGTCGACATCACGGTCAAACCCGAGTTCGATCCGCAGGCTGTCGCCGAAGCGCGGCAGGCCGACGCGCCCGAGGGCGCGATGCTGCAAACAACAGAGCGCATCACGAGCGGCCTGGACCGCAACATGAAGAGCGGACAGTTCGGACTCTCGCTTGCCATCTTGCTGGCGCTGCTGTCCGCGGCGTTCATCATCGTGACCGGGCTCGGCGCGGGTGTGGTCGAGCGGCAGCGTGAGCTGGGTATGCTGCGTTGCATCGGCGCCTCGCGGGGGCAGATCGCTCAGGCGCAGCTCGTCGAAGGCATCCTAATCGGTGTCGTGGGCGCGTGCATCGGCGTGCCGCTCGGTGTGGGCGTGGCCGCGGCGGGCGCGTGGTACTACCGAGAAGTGCTGCCCAGCGGGCTCGCAACACCACCAGGCATGCTCGCCTTGGCGTTCTTTGGTTCGATCGCCGCCGGATTGCTCGGCGCGACGTGGCCCGCGCTGCGAGCCAGCCGGACAAGCCCAATGGGCGCGCTCTCGAGCCGGGCGACCGCGCCGCGGCGGCGCACCCTGGTTGCGCTCACCATCGCCGGCCTCGCGCTCGTCTGCGTGCAGGCGATCGCGGTCGGCGTACCGGATGACGGGCAGGTCGTGTTCTGGAGCTACGCGACCTTCGGCCTGCCGTCGATGTTCGTGGGCTACTTCCTGCTCGGGCCGCCGGTGCTGCTGCTCGTAGCGACGCTGCTCTCCGGCCCGCTCTCGAAGCTGCTCGGGTTGCCGGGCAAGGTCGTGCAGCGGAGCGTCCGTTCGATGCCGTACCGGCTGGGATTCACCGCGGGCGCTCTGATGACGGGCCTGGCGCTCATGATCTCCAACTGGATCACCGGCGGCGCCATGCTGCGCGACTGGCTCGGGCAGATCGACTTCCCGGACGCGTTCGTGAGCGGCATGCGGCTGACCGAAGAGAGCCGCGACGCGCTCGAAGAACTGCCATTCGTTGAGCGCACCTGCGCGGTCACGCTGTTTCCGGTCGAGACCGATGCATTCGGCATCCGCGCCCTGCAGACCTATCAGACCACCTTCGTCGCCTTCGAGCCCGAACCGTTCTTCGACATGACCAAGCTGGTGTGGGTGCAGGGCGACGCCGACGTCGCGAAGCGCCGGCTTGCCGAGGGCGGGGCCGTGCTGGTTGCGCGGGAGTTCAACGTGGCCCAGGGCTTGGGCGTGGGCGATACGTTCACGTGCACGGTGCAGGGCGAGACGCACGACTTCGAGGTCGTGGGCGTCATCGCGAGCCCGGGCCTGGAGGTCGTGGGCCAGTACTTCAACGCGGGCGAGGATCTAGCAAGGCAGGCCGTGCACGCCGTGTTCGGCACGCGGCGGGATCTCATCGAGCGGTTCGGCGTCAACGCTATCCACCTCATCCAGATCGATCTCGACGAGGATACGAACGACGAGGTCGCCGTCGCCGAGATCCGCGACGTGCTGTTCGGCAGCGGCGTGCTCGACGCCGGCAGCGGGCGGCAGATCAAGCGCGAGATTGAGACCGTGGCGGGCACGACACTCGCTGTGTTCTCGGCCGTTGCCGTCATGGCGATGCTCGTGGCCTGCTTTGGCGTGGCGAACTTGGTCGTCGCGGGCATCCATGCGAGGCGCTATGAGCTGGGCGTGCTGCGCGCCATCGGGGCGTCGCGTGGCGTCGTCGCGCGGCTCATTCTGGCCGAAGCGATCCTCATCGCCCTTGCGGCCATCGTCCTGGGCACGCTGCTCGGCTTCCAGGCGGCGTGGGCGGGCCAGCGGCTGTACGCGCTCCTCGTCGGCCTGACGCTGTCGCTGCGACCGCCCTTTGGGCCGCTCGCGTTTAGCTGGGTTGTAACGATGGTGCTGACGCTTCTGGCGGCGGCGCCGGCGGTGCTCTCGCTTGCGCGGCGCAGGCCGCTCGAACTCTTGGGAGCGCGCGGCGGCTGACAACCGATACCATCCATCGTGACGGCAGAGCAGCTCACGAGCTACCCGAAGGACAAGATCCGCATCGTGCTGCTCGAGGGTGTGCACGACGCGGCCCGCGAGCAGTTGCAGGCCGAGGGTTTCAGCGTTGACTGCCTGAACAGCGCGTGCACAGGTCGTCGCATGATCGAGGCGATCCGCGGGGCTCATGCCATCGGCATCCGCAGCAAGTCTCAGATCGATCTCGAAGCGCTGCAACGTGCGGACTTGCTGCTTGCCATCGGCTGCTTCTGTATAGGGACCAACCAGGTCGACCTGGGCGCCGCAGCGGCGCGGGGCGTGCCCGTCTTCAACAGCCCGTTCAGCAACACACGCAGCGTGGCGGAGCTCGTCATCGCCGAAGTCATCGCTCTCCACCGCCGGCTGCTCGATCGCTCGACCCAGATGCACGCGGGCCGGTGGCGCAAGACCAGCGCAGGCAGCCATGAGGTCCGTGGTCGCACGCTTGGCATCGTCGGGTATGGCCGCATCGGCTCGCAGGTGAGCGTGCTGGCCGAGGCGTTGGGCATGCGGGTGATCTACCACGACGTCGTACCCACGCTCGCGCTGGGTAACGCACGTCCGGCGGCCTCGCTCGAACACCTGCTGCGCGAGAGCGACGTGGTCACGCTCCACGTGCCTGCGACTGAGGGCACGAGCAACCTCATCGGCCAGCGTGAGTTGGGGTTGATGCGCGACGGCGCAATGCTGCTGAACAACTCCCGAGGCAGCGTCGTCAATATCGATGCACTCGGCGAGGCGTTGCGCAGCAGCCACCTTGCCGGAGCCGCCGTCGATGTGTTTCCGCATGAGCCATCGAGCAACGACGAACCGTTCGAGAGCCCGTTGCGAGGGCTCGACAACGTTATCCTGACGCCCCACGTGGGCGGCTCGACCGGCGAGGCACAGGAGGCCATCGCTCAAGACGTGGCCACGAAGCTCACGCGATTCATCAACGTCGGCTCGACGACGGGCGCGGTCAACGTGCCGAACGTCGAGCTGGCCGCTCAGCCCGGCGGCGAACGCGCCCGGCCGCACCGCATCCTGCATTTCCACAAGAACGTGCCTGGGGTGCTGGGCAAGCTCCACGAGGCACTCAGCGCGCACGGTGCCAACGTCAGCGGCGAGGTGCTGGGAACGAACCAAGAACTTGGCTACGTCGTCGTCGACGTCGATCCGGGCGACTCGAGGCCGGTTGTCGAAGAGCTCGAAGCGATTCCCGAGACGATCCGCGTACGCGTGCTTTGGTGACCG
Source organism: Phycisphaerales bacterium (assembly GCA_965227775.1). GTDB lineage: Bacteria > Planctomycetota > Phycisphaerae > Phycisphaerales > UBA1924 > JAHCJI01. The sequence continues at coordinate 1,340,584 of OZ245777.1, read as the reverse complement.
GCATAGTGTGGCGGCGCACTCTCGCAGAGTGCCTCTTGAGAGGGAGCCGCCATGCGCTTGCTTTTCGTTTTGATCGTGTTCACGCTGTTCCCGAGCGCCCTCGCTCAACCGGCGTGGGCTCAAGACGCTGCGCTGCGGCCGGGCTCAGCGACATCCACACGATTCGAGTCGATTCTGCGGGCATGGCACGATGCCGATGACCCTACGGTGCTGGTGGTTGCACACCGCGCGGCGCATCGCGGACCTGGCGCTGGCGGACCAGAAAACTCGCTGCCGAGCATCGAAGCGGCCATCGCGATGGGTTGCGACATGATTGAGGTTGATGTCCGGCGAACGATCGACGGACACTTCGTGCTGATGCACGACACGACAGTGGACCGCACGACGACCGGCAAGGGGCGCGTCGACGAGCTCACCCTGGAGCAGGTCCGTGAGCTCCGATTGCTCGACGGTGACGGCCTGCCGACCGTGTTGGCGGTGCCGACGCTTCGTGAGGCCCTGCTTGCGTGCCGCGGCCGCATCATGGTCAACCTCGACAAGGCGAGAGGATATCTCGCGGAGTGCTTGTCGCTGGCAACACAGCTTGGCATGCGCAACCACGTCGTGCTCAAGGCGCGGATCCAGTCCGAAGATGCCTCGGACTACCTTCGATCCAACGGCTTGGATGATCTGGTCGGCGGCCAGTCGCCGCACACTCTGAGCTTCATGCCGATCGTGGCGTTCGACGAGTCGACCGACGCGCCGGATGCGTTGCTCGAACTCACGTCGCTTGCGGTGCTCCATGCGCCGGCTATCGAGGTTTGCCTGGATGGCGAGGCCGCGGGCGATCGCCTCATCTATCCCGTCGCGAACCTGCTCGACGGGCGTGCGCGACTGTGGATGAACTCGTTGTGGGACTCGATCTCCGGCGGACGCTCGGACTCGCGCGCGATCGAAGACCCGCACGCAGTGTGGGGCTGGATGGTCGACAATGGCGTGACGGTGATCCAAACGGACGAGCCGCAACGACTGCTGGAATACCTGCGGTCGCGCGGCTTGCATTGGTAGATTCGCGGGCGAAAGTGGCGAGGGAGGGACTCGAACCCTCGACCTCCGGGTTATGAATCCAGCGCTCTAAACCAGCTGAGCTACCTCGCCAAAGGGTCGCCGCGGCAACGCTCGGCCGTGGCGGGTCGAGATGATAGCGGGGCTCGGGTGCCCGGGCCGCCTGCTGATCGGGTCAGCTGGTGCGGGGCTGGCCCTCGCCCGCGGCGGGGGGCGTCTGCTGCTGCGGCATGGGGTCGGGCCGGCCGACATCGCCCGCGGGCGGCTCGTGGAAGGCATCCTCGCGGTATGCCGTGCCCTTGGGAGCCTCGAGTTCGGGCGTCGCCCGATCCTGATCCCGAGCGTCGGGCTTGCGAGACTCTTCCTCGATGTCGTCGGTGATGCCCTTGACGCCGCGCTTGAACTCGATGATCGCCTTGCCCACATTGCGGCCCACGTCGGGGAGCCGACGGCCGAAGAGCAGCACCGCGATGACGAGGATGGCCCCGATCTCGGGCCAGCCCAGCGGACCGATCAGGGCGAGGGGGAGGTTCAGGATGGCATCACTGGGCATAGCGGTCCTCTCGATCAATCCAAGCCGTTCGGGGGCTGCAAGTCAACCAGCCGCTGCCCCTGCCAGCCCTGTGCGAATGCTGCCCGTGATCGCCTAACGCCCTGCGAGCACAGAACTTGCAAAGGCGAGTCCGTTAGAGCCCCAGCCGCCGGAGGACATCGTCGAGGATGGCTCGGGCCGCGACCTCGTCACCGGCCGGCTCGAGGGTGATCTTGACCCCCACCGCCGCAGGCGTGAGCGCGGTCCGGACGATCACCCGCCGGTAGCCGCCAATCACGGTGCCATCGGGCCCTCGGGCGGCGAGGTAGCCACGATCGGCGGTCGCCTCGTCGGCCACCACCGCGTAGCCGCGCATCTGCAAGGCTTCGACCGCGGCGTAGTGAGCCCCCGGCACACCGACGGAGTCGGGCACTTCCGCCGAGAGCGTCCGGCCCTGCCAGGTCGCGACAATGCGGGTCTCGCCCTGGTACCGCTCAGAGGTCTGGCAGCCGCACGCGAACATCGCAGCAAAGAACAGCGCGATCAGGGGGGTGGTGGTGTGTCTCTCTTTGGCAGCCATCGGTTCATGTCCAGATCGGCCGGGTCGATGGACAGGCCGGAATCTTTGAGCAAGTCCTTCACGTCGGCTGGCAGTTCATCATCAGCAGGCGGCGGCGGAGGTGGCGGAGATTGCGATTCGGGGCGCGGCTTCGGTGGTAGCGGCGGGGCGTCGCTGGATGGGCTCGGCTTGCCGTTGGCTCCCAGCAGGTCCTTGGGGATCTTCAGCCGCTCGTGGGCGTGCGGGCTGCTGGCGCGCTTGCGGGCCTGCTCGCGCTGGCGTTCCTCGTCGAGGCCGCGCTGCGCCGCGCGAGACACGTCTGACACGGGCCGCTCACCCGGCGGAGCGTCTTGGGCCATCGAGCCGTAGCCGAACAGCGACATCCAGTAACCGACCGCGTACTCGTTGAGCGGCACCTGGGTGGCGTAACCGGGCAGTGGCTTCGCCCTGGGCTTGCCCGCATCGCTCGCAAGGTGCTGGAGGAACGCCTCGCTGGTGATGCTCTGGGCGCGCCGACGCCGAGCCGCGAGCACGAGCCGGCGATCGGTCGACACCACCAAGATCCTGCGCGGCGCCGTGTCCCTGGCCAGCAACAGCTCGATAACGTCGTCGGCCTCCTGGTTCGCCCCGGCGTACACCACGTCGAGGCCGGCGATCTCGCGGCCCGAGGGCGCGGTGTTGGTAGATTCGGGAACTCCGGCCGCCGCTGCGAGCGCGGGCTCGTTCGCGCGGCTGGGTCCCACGCCGTCGCTGACCAGCACCGCCCGACGCTTGCCATACCGGCTCGTCGAGATCAGACGCGCAAGGCCCTGCAGGTCGAGACCCGCGCCGTCACCCATCAGGTGCTGCGGCAGCACGCCGGTAACGTGGAGAACGTTGGATGTGTCAACGAGGAGCATGCGGTGGAGCGCGCCGCCTACGACCCGCTCTTGAGGGCCTCGATCGCCCGCTCGACATCCTGTCGCACTCGAGCAAACGCGTCACGCATTTGCTGCTCGTCGGCGGAGTCCACGCCGGCGGCAGCGGACATCTCACGATCTTGCTGCAGCCGTGCGTCCAAGCTGTAGGGATCATCCAGATCAACAGACTCAAGCTCGGCCTGCACGCGGCCCCGCTGCTGAGCGTCGAAGTCGGTTGCGCAATAGACAGCGGCATCCGCCGCGAGGCCCAAGAGCGCGATCGCCACGGCCCACTCGATGATCGACTGCGCTCCCTCTTCCGCCGTGTGGTTCGCCAATCGAACTATGCCCGCCACACGACGTGAGGCGGCGTCGCCATCCCCCGATGCCGCGAGCCTGCGGGCGTCGACGTTCAGCACCCGCGCCAGTGATCGCACCTTGCTTAGGTGCGGCAGCAGCGTGTCCATGCCAAAGTCATCGGGCAAGCCCCAGTCGCACTCGTCCATGCGCGTGGCGTACGCGAGACGGTCGATGAGGTCTTTGTTGGCGTCGAGTTCCTGCACGAGCGAGTCGCTCGGTGGGCCCTCGACCATCGCTACCCGATCAAGAAAGGGCTTCCCCAGGGCCGCGTGCAAGGACATGTACTCCTCGCCCGCACTTCCCGACACCGGTGGATCGGCCTGCGCGACAACGGCCGGCGTTTGCTCGCCACAGCCGCCAAACAGCACCGCGGCAGCAATGGGCACGACGCTCAAGTATGCACGCATGGTTCCCCTTTCGAGTGAGGCTCGATCTCCCTGTCAGACCGGTTGCCCGCCGAGCACGCGCCGAGCATGATCAGCGACCAGCTCGCGCCACGCCGCCGGGTCGAGTTCGTCCGCCCGCTTGCTTGGCACGAGCGAGGCGATGCGGGCGATCGTGTCGTCGAGCTGGCGGCCGCGTCGCAGCGCATCGGCGTAGGGCACGTTCGTGAAGCTCACAAGGTTGTACAGCGGCGTGGCGCGCTCGGGCATTTCGTCGCCCAGCTCGGCGTGCACGGCCTGCTCGACCTTCTTGTGGTACAAGAACGCTTCATCCGCAACCTTCTCGCGCATCTCGCTGAAGTTTGCGATGGCCATGTCGGCGATGGCGTTGGCGTTGGCGACGCGGGCCTGCCAGAAGGGATCCATCACACCCTCGATGTCGCCGCCCGACTGCTCGATCATCTCGGCGAGCACGCGGCAGTCCTCGAACGCCGCGTTCATGCCCTGGCCAAAGAACGGAACGATGGCATGGGCCGCGTCTCCCAGAATGAGACTCTTACCCCGCCGCCACGGCCGGCAGCGCACCGTAACGAGGCTGCTCGTTGGGTTTGCACGGAAGTCCTCGACGAGCGTGGGCATGAGCCATCGCGTGTCGGGATAGTGCTCGTCGAAGAACGTGCGAAGAGCACGGTCGCTCAGCGGCTCGACGGCATCGAACCCGTGCGTGCCGGCGTACGGCCAGAATAACGTGCACGTGAACGACTTGTCGGGGTTGGGCAGGGCGATCATCATCGACGCGCCGCCGCCTCGGCCGGCCCATATGTGCAGACCCTTGGGATCCATCGCGTACCCACCGAACTCGTCCGCCACGCCGGCGGGCAGATCTGGCAGGTCCTGCGGCGCCGGAATGTGCAGTTCCTTGTAGCCTGCTTCGAGGTAGCTTTGCGAGTAGTCGAATCGGTCGGTCATCTGCATCGCGTGCCTGACGGCGCTGAACGCCCCATCAGCACCGATGAGCACACGGCCCTGCAGCGTGACTTCGCCATCGGGCGTATCGAAGGTCGCGCTGGCGCTGTCAAGGTCGACGTGCGTGCAGCGATGGTCGAATCGGATCTCGACGCCGGGCGTTTGCTCGGCGGCATCGAGCAGCGCGATGTTCAGCCCCCCCCGAGAGACACTGAGGATCGCGTCGGCAGGGTCCTGGCTGTAGGGCTGGTAGATCGTGCCCTTGCCCGTGGCGTCGGTGAGCGACTCGGGATGCATGATGCGGCCGGGCATCGGCAGCGCGTCGGCCAGCACCTGGTCTGCGATACCCGCGGCCTTGAGCGCTGTGATGCCGCGGATGGACAGGGCGAGGTTGATGGACCGCCCGCCAACGTAGCCCTTGGCTCTCGGATCGCCCCGCCGCTCGGCGACGACGACCGGGAAGCCCTGCCTGGCGAGCAGGACGGCGAGTAGCGAGCCGGCGAGGCCGGCGCCGATGAGGAGGATGGGGTCTGGTGACTTCATCGAAGCATGATAGGAGAGGCCGCTGAATTCCGTTCCAGCGTCAATCCGCTGGATGCGCAGGCGGCACCAGATCCCAGTGTTCGATCATCGCCCGTCGAGTCGTGGTGAACCCGCACTCAGGGCAGTGTATCTCGGGCGTGGAATCCGGGTTTGATGCAGCCAAGCCGCGTAGCGAGTACAAGCACGATGGACAAATCAAGCCATTACGAGAAGCGGCATATCGACAGAGCCGCCTCCATCGCAGCGAGATCACCACGACGTACATCACGAGCGCGATCAACACAACAGCAAAGCACGGATTCGCGAGCGGGAAGTCGAGCTTGACAAAGTTGTTCGTCCCGATCATCGGCTGCAGGGTCGCCGCAAACGCGATTCCGAGAATCGTGAACCAAAAGACGCAGAACACGATCGCCCACTCCCGGTGGAATCGCTGCCGGCGCGAGATGGGTCTCCGTGGATGTGGCATGGCCGTAAAGATGCTAACCGTTTGGTCAAGAAAGGCGACGGCCCCGAGGTCTCCCCCGGGGCCGTCATGTGGTCGCGTGCGGCCTGTAAGCCGAGTTCTGTACCCATCCCGGCGCGAACGGCCCTCCGGGTTGGGCGACGGCCATTTCTCTGGCCACGCCGTTGCCGGCGTGATCGGAACCGAAGTTCCAGCGGTCTACCCGCCGCCTGCCGCCCGGGCCGGGCGTCGATGACCGATCACTCGACCATCGCGACGGCTGCGTGACCTTGCACGCGGTGGGGTTTGCCGTGCCCCGACTGTCACCAATCGGGCGGTGCGCTCTTACCGCACCATTTCAACCTTACCTGTGCGCCGCGAGCGGCGCCATCGGCGGTGTGTTTTCTGTGGCACTGTCCCTCGCCGGCTCGCGACCTCATCGAGATCCGACGGGTGGGCGTTACCCACCACCGTTGCCCTGCCGTGCTCGGACTTTCCTCGAGTGTCAAGATTGCTCCCAACACCCGCGACCGTCCGGCCGCACCACTCATACCTCCTATCATACGCGTACCGACGGAGCAGCCACCTTGGACTCGACGCCCGCCAAGTCATTGGCCATCTGGGCCACGCCGGAGCAAGCGCCGCTGTTGCGTGCGATCGCCGAAGAACTCGGCGTGTCGATTGTTGCAGCCGCCTCGCCCGTGCGCGCCCACGGCACAACGCTCGCCGACGACCTTGGCGCAACCTTCGCCGGCGATCTGCTCGATCTGCTCAACACGGACGCGAAGGCCGTCGTGCTCGCCACCGCGTGCGACGGCTACGGCGAGACGCTGCCCCAGGCCGTCGCGCGAGCCGCCGCCGAGGGCCGGCGCATCGCGACGCTGTCGCCGCTGCCCATGCCGCCCAGCGACGCCGCCGAGGCATGGCACGCGCCGATGCAGGGCCGCGTGCCGACCGAGGCAATGCGCTTTGGTCCGCTGCTGCGCCACAGCCCGGCGGTGCAAGAGGCGCAGGAGACGCTGGTCGCGTTCGGCGAGGTCCGTAGCGCGCTCTTTGCGGGATTCCGAGACCCGACGATGGCCGGCCAAGGCGCAACGGGTGCGCTACTGGTTGATGCGCTCGACCTCCTCGTTGGCATGCTGGGCGAGGCAGAGCGTGTCGAGGCGGCGCTGAACGGCCCGACCAAGCCGAGCGCGAACCTCTCGCTCGGCTCGCTGACCGGCGACCTGACCGCCCATGCACGCTTCGACAACGGCAGTTCGGCGGCAATCATGCTGAGCGACCGAGCCGGCGGCTGGCAACGGCGCGCGACGCTGCTGGGCGAGGCCGGCAGGCTCGAACTTGGCGACGACGGCCACCGCTGGATCGATCCGGCGGGCAAGATCATCGACAGCACCGAACGCCGGGCGCGATCGAAGACCACTGACCACGATCGTGCCGCGATCGACGCGCTGGTGGGTTTCATGTCGCCTTTGCTGGACGGCCGGGCGACGCCCCCGCTCGATGCGCAGCACTTGGGCCCGATGGCGGCGGCGGTGTTACTGAGTGCGAGGACGGGGCAGGCGGAGAGTCCGAGTACGTTGCGGGCGATGGTCTAGTCCACCCGCGTCAACCGCGCATACTCCAGGATCAGCGTCTTTACGCCAATGCCTGTGAACTCCACGCGCGCCCGCGCACCGGGGCCTGTGCCACAGCTCAGAACCTTGCCCACGCCGAACTGCGGGTGGCGGACGCGTGAGCCAACCCTGAGCGCCGCGGTCTTGGGCTCATCGTCGTCGCCCCAGGGGTCGAAGTCGGCGCCGCCTCCACCACCACCGTCGTAGCCAAAGTCATCCGCGCGATCGCTGAACTGGACGTGGTCGTCGCCTTCCTGGCCGATCTCGCTCAGGAATCGGCTGGGGATCGTGCGCTCCGGCACGCCGCGAACGGCGCGCACGCGGGCGCTGGTGATGATCAGCCGCTTCATGGCGCGCGTGATGCCGACGAACGCGAGGCGGCGTTCCTCTTCGAGTTCGGCCTCGCTCTCGCGGGCCCGGCTGTGCGGAAGCGTGCCTTCTTCGAGGCCGATCATCGCGACGGCGGGGAACTCCAGGCCCTTGCTGGCGTGCAGCGTCATGAGCGTCACGGCCCCACCCGCGGCGTCGACGGCGTCCTGGTCGCTCACCAGCGCGACGGTCTCGAGCCAGGCGCGGAGCATCGCCAGCAGCGGCGGCGTCTCGGCGTCGTTGCCCTGGCTGGCGCTCTCGGCGTCGGTAAACGCGAACGGGTCGCCCGCGGGGTCGTACTCGCGCTCGAACTCGGCCGCACCAGTGATCAACTGGTCGAGGTTGTCCAGCCGACTCTCGTCTTCCTCGCCGCCCGACTTGGCGCGTGCCTCGTACATGGTGCGCAGGCCGCAGTCGTCGATGACGCGCGCCACGAGGTCGGCCAGCGTCGCGCTGACTTCGGCACCCATGAAGCTGCCGTGCCCGGTCCAGCCCTCCACCATCTGCACGAACTCGCGGCAGCTCTTGCCCGAGCGGGCGGTCACCTCGGCGTGCCGCTCGGGCTCGCGGAGCATGTCGAACAAGGGCGCGCCGGCCATATTCGCCGCGGCGTCGAGCTTGTTCAGGCTCGTCTTGCCGATGCCGCGCGTGGGCGTGTTGACGACCCGTAGCAGCGAGATGTTGTCCGCTGGGTTCGCGACGACGCGCAGGTAGGCGATGGCGTTCTTGACCTCTTCACGGTCATAGAACGCGGTGCCTCTGGCGATGCGGTAGGGCACGGCGTGCGATCGCAGCGCGTCTTCCATCACCCGGCTGAGCGCGTTGGTGCGATAGAAGATCGCCATGTCGCGCCACTCGAGCCCGTCCTCGGCGCGGGCCTTGAGCCAATCGGCGACCATCTCGGCCTCGTGACGCTCGTCCTGGCATAGCACGGCCTCCACCGAGTCGCCGCCCTCGCGCTTGGTGAACAGGTCCTTGTGCTTGCGGCGGACGTTCTTGGTGATCAGCGTGTCGGCGGCCTTCAGGATTGGCGCGGTGCTGCGGAAGTTCTCTCCGAGCGGGATGACCTCGCACGCCGGATACTGCTGCTCGAACTCCAGGATGTTGCTGATGTCGGCCCCGCGCCAGCCGTAGATGGACTGGTCGGGGTCGCCCACGACGCAGAAGTTCGGGCCCGCCTCACCTCGCCCGTCGGCCCCGGCCTCGCCGGCGAGCAGCGCGGCGATCTCGAACTGGGCGCGATTCGTATCCTGGTACTCGTCGATCAGCAGGTACTGCCAGCGCTCGCGGAGCTCTGCCCGGGCCGTGTCGCTCTTCCTGAGCAAGCGCGCCGTGAGCAGGAGCAGGTCGTCGAAGTCCACCGCCCCCGCCGCCCGCATCGCCTGCTGGTACGCCGAGTAGATGCGCGCGACCTGCTTGCTGTAGAAGTCCATCGCGTTGGCGGCGTACGCGTCGGCGTCCTGCAGCTCGTTCTTGGCCCCGCTGATGGCGTTCAAGACACTCCGGGGCGCCCAGTTGCTCGTGTTGAGGTCCAGGTCCTTGATCGTTCGCTTCATGAGCGCGACCTGGTCGGACGTGTCGTAGATCGTGAAGTCGGGCTTAACGAACTCGAGCGATGGGTCGTCGGCGTATCGCCGGAGGAGCCGCGCGCACAGGCTGTGGAACGTGCCGATGGTCAGCCCGCGCGTGCGCCTCGGGTCGTACCCCGCCTGCCCCTGCTCGGCACCCTCCAGCAGCACGCCCACGCGCTCGCGCATCTCGGCGGCGGCCTTGTTGGTGAAGGTCAGCGCCAGGATCGACCACGCCGGCACGCCCAGCCGGATGAGGTGCCCGATGCGCCGCGTGATGACCCGCGTCTTGCCGCTGCCCGCCGCCGCCAGCACGAGCACGGGCCCCTCGGTCGCCAGCACGGCCCTCCGCTGGTTCTCGGTAAGGTCGGCCAGCAGCGGGTCTGTGTTGGGGTCGGCATCGACATCGGCATCGTGCCCCGCCCCGTAGGTGTGCGGGTCGTAGGGGTCGTGGGGCTGGGCGTTGGGCTCGGTCATGGCGCCTTCCGTGGCGTGGGGCTGGGTCATGGATCAGCCTACGTCGCCGGGCGCCCCGGGGCTGTCGGCAGGCGGTCCCGAGACATCGCCCGAGGCGAGCGGAGCACGCGCGGAGGCCAACGGATACTCGTAGACCACGACCGCCGGGTCCTCGCTGCCGCCGCGCTCCCGCATGACCTTCTGGTACACCGCCCGCGCCGCCACGTTGTCGTGCTCGGTCGCCAGCCACACTTGGCCATACCCGCGCTCGGCGAGCAGCGCGAGCATGCGCCGCACGAGCTCGGTGCCGATGCCGCGACCGCGGTGGGCCTCGAGCGTCGACAGCTCGTTGATCCACGCCTGCGGCGGCTTGTCGGGATGGAGGTAGCCGTTCGCGCTCACGAACGCGATGGGCGCGCTGGTTGCACCATCGACCGCGACGATGATGGCGTGGCGCGGATCATCGAGGAACGCCCGGGCTTGTGCCTCGTCGATCGGATGATCGAACAACCCCGCGGGCGCCCGCAGGAGCACGCCGAGGTCGCCCGGCCCAAGGGTGCGATGGTCGATGGCCATGCGTGATCATTGCATGGACCGAGCCCGCGCGACCTACGGGCACCCGGCGTCGAATGCGTTCTGGAACGCAAGGAAGTCGAAGATCGTCAGGCTGCCATCGCCGTCGAAGTCGGCCGCCGGGTCGCCCATGTCGAAGAGGTTCTGGAACTCGAGGAAGTCGAAGATCGTTAGCGCGCCGTCGCCGTCTAGGTCGGCCGGGCAGCGGGTGATGATGTGGTCGGCGCGTTCGCCCAGCAGCACGGCCACGACGCGGAAGTACTGCTGGGGCGTCAGGTTGTCGCGGCACTCGGTGTCGCTGTAGCTCATCAGGTTGCGCATGTCGGGCTGGAAGAACCGCCGGCAGCGCGTGTGCGTCCCGATGTACGTGCAGCCGCGACCCACGTCGCCGCGCAGGTCGGGGTCGGCGGGCGTGTCGCAGATCAGGTCGCCCGCCGTCGCGCAGTTGCCGCCGTCGGGGCACTCCAGGCCGAAGAACGTCTCGTGCGTGTGGTACAGGTCGAAGTAGTGGCCGACCTCGTGCGGCGTGGTGCTCGTGTTGATGCACCCCTCGTTGATGACAATGCCCTGGATCGGGTCGCCCGAGAAGCTGGCGAAGCCGCAGAAGAAGACCACGTCGGGGATATAAAACAGGTTGACCGCGCCCGGCACGTTGTGGCGGGTGCGCATGACGTCCAGGTCGTCCAGGCTGGGAGCGTCGAAGAAGCGGTCGTTGTCGATGAAACGGATGGGCCCCTCCTGCTCGAACCGCAGGCCCGGGGGGCTGAGCGCGATGTTGATGTTGTCCAGCTCGGCGGGGATGAGCGCGGGATCGACCCCGCCCGTGCGATCGGTGGCGCGCACGATGTGGAAGATGACGCGAACCCGCGTGGGCGAGTCGTCGCGCGGCGGGAAGGCCTTGAGCGCCGCCTCGAGCACGCCCAAGCGCTCGCGCTCGGCGTGCCGCCGGCCGGTTTCCTCGCTCAGCCGCGTGGCGCAGGGCTCGTGGCCGTGGCCCGCGACCGGGCCGAACCGCTCCGCAGCGGGCCCGAGCTGGCCAAGCGCCGGCGATGCGGCCACCGAGGCGACGATCAGGAACGCGGCCAATGCGGCCACGACGGTGAACGGCGAGCGGCTGGGCATCTTGTTGGGCTCCTCCACGAGCGTGCGGGCCGCCCGGCGGGCCGCCCAAAACCAATATACCAGGATCGCGACCCGGCCGCAAGGCCTAACAGGGCCCCGGCCCCGAGGCCGAGAGCGTCAACGCCGCCCGCCGCTCACGCGGGGGTACGCGGCGGGGACCGCTGAACAGGCGGCGGTGACGGCAGCTCGGGTGGCCGTGACGGAAGGACCGTCAGCGGTGACGGAAGGACGGGTGGCTGTAATGGAAGGCCGGTCAACGCTGACGGAAAGACCGTTAGCTGTGACGGAACAACGGTTAGCGTTAACGGAAGGACCGTTGGCTGTGACGGAAAGACCGTTCGCGTTAGCGGAAAGACGGGTACAGCCACCCGAAGGACCGTCACAGGTGTTCTCGGGCGTGGATGGGCAAGCGCTCGGCCGCCGTCGCAGCGCGACGTCCCGCAGCGTTCGATCGGCAAGACAGGGTGTCCATCCCAGGGCCGTTCATCCGTTGATCCGGTGGATAGGGGAAAATAGTTGCTAATGTGTTCATTGACTGTGGACGGTTGGCCGATATCCTTGTGACCCGGGTTCACCGACCGGGCAATCCTACCGGACCACCGAACTGCCATTTAGGCAGCCCTTTGGCTGCGTGATCGGGTTCTGGCAGGCGCAACAGAATCCCAACATGGCTGAGAATCGGCCCTCACAAGGCGTGAGGCCGGTTTTGTTGCTTTGGCATGGCGCGACCGACCCCGGCACACCGTCTGCACCCTTCCCTCGCACTCGCTGGCGATGCTGTCGGCGACCGCGGGCCGCAGGGATGGGGCTCGGGCTGGCCAAGGCGATGGGCCTCAACGTGGGGGTCTGGCGTGGAGGACCGGCGAAAGCCACCGTCCCGGAGGTCTCCACGCTATGGCCGTCACATACCAACGCCCCCAACGCGGCACCCTCAGCGACATGCTCGACCGCATCGTCGGGCGCATCCAGCTCACCGCCGAGCAGTACGAGCGGGCCGTCAAGCTGTACACGGAAGTTGGCCGCTTCCTGAGCGAGTCCGACTCGCCGCTCCACCAGCACGACCCCGACGTGTACCCCCAGGGCTCGATGCTGCTCCGGACGACCGTCAAGCCCTTCCGCGAGGACGGCGAGGAGGTCGAGTTCGACATCGATCTGGTCTGCCTGCTCCAGGTCGACCCCGCCACACTCCATGCCGGTGAGCTCTACGCGATGATCGAGAAGCGGCTCCGCGCCCACCCGGACTATGGCCACCTTGTCGAGGGCAAGGGCCGCTGCCTGCGCATCAGCTTCCGGAAGGAGCTGCTGCATCTCGACGTGATCCCCGCCGCTCCAGATGCCGCATCCTGGACCGGGCTGGGCATCCTGATTCCCGATAAGGCGACCTGGAAGGGCCAACAGGAGGCTCGGGGTTCGTACAAGGAAACCGACCCCCTGGGCTACGCGGCTTGGTTCGAAACGCGCTGCCAGGTGGCACGCGGCATGACCCTGGGGGAAGCCAAGGCGCTGATCGCTCCCGTACCGCCCCGCGAGCCGGTGCATCAAAAGGCACCGCTGCGCAAGATCGTGCAGCTCATCAAGCACCGTCGCAACAAGGAGTTCCTCGGCGACAGCGACATCCCCTCGTCCATCCTCATCACGACGATGGCGGCCAACACGTACACCGGCCAGACGGACCTGGGCCGCGGGCTGTACGAGGTACTGCGTGGCATGGAAGCCGCGTTCGCCAGTGCTGGGGCCCGGCGCGTCGCGGTCCCCAATCCCACCAATCAGGATGAGGACTTCGCGAGCGCGATGTCGCAAGCGTGCTACGACAAGTTCGTGCGGATGATCTCGAAGATGGCAGCCGAGGTCTTGGAGGCTCTCGAATCCGAGACTCAGCGCAGCATCATCGAGTCCAAGCTCGCCAAGTTCGCCGGCCAGGGCGTGGTCGCCAAGGCGTACAACGACCTGATGGATGAAATGAACGAGGCCCGAGGCGATGGCCGCTTGATTGCCAGCGGTGGTGGCGCGCTCTCGATCGGCTCTGGCGCCTCTGCAAGCGGGCACGGCCGGCGCGTTCGTGACAACACGTTCCACAGCAACGGGTAGATCATGGGTAAGCCACTCTCAGTTATTGATCAGGCGCGCCTACTCCGCGCGCGCTTCCCATCCGACAAGGTCTGGACCAAGCGCTCTGGGCACAGTCGCACTCTCGCAGCAGTGCTGCGACTTCGTCCCGAGCCATGGTGCGACTCGTACACAGTTCGCATCAACTACGCCTACGGCATTCGGCCCTATGTGTATGTCATCGATCCCGAACCAGTGAAGATGGCGCACGGCGAGGTCACGCCGCACCTCAACGAGGATGGCACACTCTGCCTGTACAACCCGGAGGGCGATGAATGGGGCCCGGACCAATCAATCGCGGACACCACCGTGCCCTGGACCTCGTTGTGGCTCTTCTACTACCAGGACTGGCTCATCACCGGCGACTGGAAGGGCGGCGGGCCGCCCATGCCGGATGAGGTCGTTCGGCGGATCACTCAAGCTCACCTGGAGACCGAATCATGACCCAGAAGTTTCGCATCCTCAGCCTTAGCGGCGGGGGCATCCGCGGCGTGTACACCGCCTCCTTCCTCGCCGAGCTGGAGGAACTCACCGGGAAGAACGTGGCCGACTACTTTGACTTGATCGTCGGCACGTCCACGGGTGGGCTGATCGCATTGGCGTTGGGCTTAGGACAGTCGCCCAAGTCGATCCGCGACTTCTACCTGAAGCATGGTGGCGACATCTTCCCGAGGCGATCAAAAGTCAAGAAGCTGTTCCGCAAGGCTCAGGTACACCGAACGCTTCATGATTCCACGGGTCTAAGGGACGCGGTCCAGAAGCGGCTTGGGACCGAGGCCATCTTGGGAGACTCGAAGAAGCGCCTGGTGGTAAACACGTTCAACGCCGCCAAGGGGCAGCCGCAGTGCTTTAAGACTCGACATCACGAGCGATACCTGAAAGACTGGCGGAGGCCCGCGTGGGAGGTCGCCATGGCCACAGCTGCCGCGCCTGTCTTTTTGCGTGCCTTCGAGAGCGAGGACGGAACGGACTACATCGACGGCGGCGTGTGGGCCAACAGCCCGGTCCTCGTCGGCGTTGTCGAAGCCATGAGCGACTTCAAGAAGTCCGCCAACGAAATTGAAGTCCTCAGCATCGGGACAACGCGAACGCCGTTCTCGGTTGATCCAAAAGCCCGCAAGGGCGGTGCATGGCAGAATACCTCCATGCTGAATCGACGCATGATCGATCTGCTGATGGAAGCGAATCGTGCGGGCGCGATGAATATGGCATCTCTGCTCATCGGCAAGGACAACATCATGGACATCGACCACACGGTCAAGCCCGGCGAGTTCGAGTTGGATGACACCTCGAAAGGCAGATTGCGCGACCTCAAGGCCCTCGGAGAGTCGAGCGCCAAGGACAAGGCCATGGAGGTTCGGAACCGATTCCTGATGGAAAAGGCCGATCCCTTTACACCCGTTCCTATGGAATCCGTGGCCTAATTCCTTCGCAACAGGGCAATTCTCGCCCGATAAGACGATCTTCCGCAGAATCGTCAAAGGCCGTAAAGCCGCCCCCCGAACCACTCGATGAACCCGTTGCGGCGGGAACGCTTTCCGCCGCTCGCGCACACGCCGCGGGTTCCGCGTGATGGAAGGGATTCCGATGCCAGTCCAACCTCGCAAGAAGGTCGAGAACATCGAGTTCTTCGAGCAGCGCGCCCCCATCTGGGAGGCCAACGCCGCGACGCTCAACTTGTCCGCCGAAGAAACCGCGCAGCTGACCTCTCTGACCGGAACGGCGCGCACGAAGTACACCGAGGCGCAGCTCAAGGCCGAGCAGGCCAAGACCGCGACCGCCAACCAGGACCTGGCCATCCAAGCCATGCGCGACCTGGGCGCCGACCTCATCAAGAAGATCCGCGTGACGGCCGAGCAGACCGGCAACCCCGAGCTGTTCACCCTCGCCCAGATCCCCGAGCCGAAGGACCCGACGGCGATCCCGCCGGTCGACGCCAGCGACGTGGCGTTCGACCTGCTCAACGACGGCAGCCTCGAGCTCACCTGGAAGGGCAGCGTCTCGACCGGCACCACCTACATCGTGCGCCGGGCCATCACCCCCACCGGCGGCAACCAGCAGGCCTACCAGGACATCGCCTTCGCCGACGGCAAGCGCTTCGTCGATAGCACCATCCCCGCCGGCACCGAGCGGGTCAGCTACGTCGTCCGCGCCAAGAAGGGCGAGACCGTCACCCCCGGCACCGTGCCCATCACCGTCCGGTTCGCCATCGGCGGCAACGGCCAGACCGTCGCCGAAGCGGCATGAGAAGCTCGCGTGCTCGGGCGGAGCCCTCGCGGCGCGAGTGGTAGAAGCCTGTAGGGCATGTAGGTTGAAGGGTGAGAAGGTTGGGAAGGGCTTGCGTGCGCGAGCCCTTCCTCTTGTTTGGGCCTCTTGTGGTTTCGGGCGTGCTACACCGTGATCCGACCGAAGTATGCGAACGCGAGCTCGTGGCGCAGGGCGTGATGCTCGAATCGGTTTGAGAACTGCTCGGCCAGCTCGTCGACTAACGCGAGCGCGAAGTCGCCTGCCAGATTGACGCCCGCTTCGTCCCACACGATGCGGAAGCGAAGGTACCAACGTCGAGCAACGTCGACAAAGCCGCGATACACGTCCTCATCCTCTGGCGTGGCTCTGAGCAAGTCGCGGGGCGAACCGACGCTCTCGAACACGGCGGCAAGGTCCGTCGGCCCTTCGCGAACGAACCGGCCGTCGTGCTCGAGCCAGTCCTCGACGCGCGTGATCGCTGCGTGCGGGTCGTTGTCCTGCAGGAACGCTGCGATCTCGCAAAGCAAAACCGACAAGCGGGCTGCGGGCATCGGCTCGCACCAGAAGCACACGCCGTCGATGGGGTCAAAGACCTGCGAGTCCGCCATGGCCGTTCCGATCTAATCGAACCGCAGCGCCTTGACTGGGTCCATCCACGCGGCTCTGGCCGCGGGCACCAGCGCCCCAACCACGCTCGCCACGATGCCGCCCGCGATGATCACGGTGAACTTGAACGCGTCCAGGTCCGTCGGGATCGTCGTGAAGTAGTAGACGTTCGGGTCCCACACCTGCACGCCCAGGGCCTTACCGAGCCACTCGTGGATCGGGTTGATGTTCGTGACGACCAGAGCCGCGAGCCCCGCGCCGAGCGCGCTGCCCACGATGCCGATCGCAAGGCCGTAGCCCACCCAGACCGCGGCGACGCCGGTGCCAGACGCACCGATCGCGCGCAAGACACCGATGTCCCGCGTCTTTTCGCTCACCATCGCCCAGAAGATCGCCAGCACCAGGAACACGCTCGTCAGGCTGACCACGCCGAAGATGAAGAGCACCAGCGTCGTCTCCTTCTGCACCGCGCCGATGAACATCGCGTTGCGCTGCTCGTAGGTCTGGATCGAGATCGAGCCCGCGCTGGGCACCTCGCCGCGCCTCGAATCGGCGAACTCGGCGTACACACGCTCGGCGGCTTCCTGGAGCTCCAGGCTCGTCACGCCCTCGGCCGCGCGCACGAGCACGTCGGTTGCACGGGCCGGGCTCTCGCCCAGGATCCTCGGCCGCACCGGGCGCTCGACGCCGTCGGGGCCAATCTCGACCGCGAACGGATCGCTCGCCGGATCGATGCGCCGGGCCGCGCCCATCTGCAAGAGATCCTGCAGCGCCTCCAGAGGTACGAGCGCGAAGGCCGAGTCGTACGCGTAATTGCCCGTCGCCAGCTCGTTGGCGATCGGGAACTCGATGGTCCGCAGGTCGAGCGCGCCCGCGCCGTCCTGGCCGAGCGGCAGCACGGTCAGGCGCACGCTGCGCTGGGGCAGGAACGAATAGTCTCGCTCCACGCGACCCGACGGCAGCCGCCGCTCGGAGAACCACGGCACGTAGAAGTTCCCCGGCACGACCCGCCGGTTCCAGCCCGTGGCCGCGACGCCGGTGACCATCGCCGCGTCGCCCCCGAGCTTGCGCAGCGTGCGGCCCTCGCCGAGCCACTGCTCGAACGCCTCGTGGTTGTCCGTTAGCGTCCGCGGATCCTGGAAGATCGGGTCGCCGTTCTCGTCGACCGGCGGCGGACCCTCGATCGGCTCCAGCGGCCGCCAGTACAGGCTCTGCTCGTAGACCGTCGCATCGGCGTAGCTTGAGGCGTCGACGCCCAGCAGCCGCACGCTCACGGGCCGGTCGTCGGGCATGCCGAGGATCGCCAGCGTCTCGATCATGGGCGTGGCGTGCGCGATCGCGGGGTCGGCCTCGAGTCGGTCGACCAGGTCGTCGTAGTAGCCAAAGCCCACATGCTCCCAGGTGATCCGCAGGTCGCCGTCGGTCTTTCGGCCCTCGTTGACGAGCATCGTGAGAAACCCGCCCATGACCGACCACACGATGAGCTCGGTCGCCACGCTCAGCGTGACCGCCAGCGCCGCCAGCAGGGGGATGGCCTTGGTCGTCAGGTATTTACGGGCCAGCACGGCGGCGTACATGGGCCCAGTGTAGAAGGGCGCGACGGCCCGGTAACGCGTAACCAAGGCCACAGATCGGGGGTATGGTGCCTCCATGAAGCCGCAGACACCACCTCCATGCCGACCCGGTCCGCTGCTGCGGGCCGCGCCGCTCGTGCTGCTGGCTGGGCTCGCCGCCTGCGCCACCCAGCAGCCTCAAGCCACCGACGCGCACCCGCCCCGCGCGAGCGAGCCGCCGCGCGCCGTGCTCACCGAGACGCCAACCGCTTCCAGCATTGTCGCCGCCGAGCGATCGAGCGGCGTGCTCGCGGTCGACCGCTTCCGCATCGGCAGCACCGGGAACGACCAGCCCATCTATATGTACCGCGTCAGCCAGGGCGAGGGCGACCCCGACACCAAGCCCGGTCTGCTGATCGTCGCCGGCATCGACGGCCGGCACACCACCGGACCCGTGGTGGCGCGCGAGTTGGTCGGCTACCTCGAGCGTGAGGCCGACCTGTCTAGCGCGACGGCGTACGTCATCCCCCGCGTCAACCGCGACGCGCGCGACCGCGATGACCTGGGCGCCGCCGTCCCCGGCGGCACCCGCACGCCTCAGGACGGAGACCGAGACGGCCGCATGGATGAGGACGGCCCGGCCGACCTCAACGGCGACGGCCATAGCACGATGATGCGCATCGACCGCGCGGTGCCCAAGTACGGCATCTCGCTGACGCACGTCGTCGACCCCGACAGCCCGCGCCTGCTCCGCCGCGCCGACGCGAGCAAGGGCGAGGTCGCCACGCACGCCATGCTGCCCGAAGCGGCCGACCAGGACGGCGACGGCAAGATGGGCGAGGACGGCATCGGCGGCGTCGACCTGAACAAGAACTTCCCGTTCCGCTGGCCCGAGTTCGGCAACGACAGCGGCATCTACCCGCTCAGCGAGCCCGAGAGCAAGGCGCTCGCGACCTGGCTGCTCGGAAGGCCCAACATCATGGCCGCCATCGTGTACGGCCCGCACGACACGATCATCAACGTGCCCGCCGCAAACGGCAACGACCAGACCGGCCGCGTGCCCAAGGGGCTCGAGAGCGCCGACAAGGAGGTCATGGACCGCCTGAGCGAGATGTACAAAGAAACCACCGGGCTGTCGCAAGCGGCCAAGCTGGACCTGGACGGCTCCTTCGCCGGATGGGCCTACGCCCACCTGGGCATCGTGACCATTGCGACCAACCCCTGGCAGCGACCCGAGCAGGCCACCGAAGAAGCCGAGACCGATGAGGCCGATGCGCAAGCCGAAGAACCCGCGTCCGATGAGCGGCCGTTCGTCATGATCGGCGAATACAAGCTCGTGCTCACGCAGAGCGCCATCCAGGGTGCCCTCGCCGAGGCGCAGTCCCTGAGCCCGGCCGAGCAGGCCGAGCGCATGGAGGCCTTCGAGGCCCTTCCCACCGCGACGCGCGAGCGCATCATGACCATCGCACAGGGCGCCCCCGACCCGATGGCCCAAGAAGCCCAGCCGCAAGCCAGTCGCCCGGCGCGTCGTGCCCGCGGCGGTGGCGGCGGAGGCTCAGACGATGCCAAGTGGCTCGCGTACGCCGACGAAGTAGGCGCGGGCTACGTCGACTGGCAGCGAATCGATCACCCGCAGCTCGGCAGCGTCGAGGTTGGCGGCTTTGTGCCCGGATTCAAGCTCAACGCGCCCGAGGACGCGGTCGACGGCATCGTCGAGAAACAGGGCGAGTTCGTCCAGCAGCTCATCGCCATGATGCCCCGGCTTGCCATCGACGACCCGATCGTCGAGAAGGTCGGTGACGGCGTGTGGCGCATCACCATCGAAGCGCACAACGAGGGCGAGCTTCCCACACGCACATCGCTGGGCGTGAAGGCCAACCGCTTGATTCCCCACGTGCTCTCGCTCGATGTGCCGCAGGAAACGCTCCTGAGCGGCTCGACCATCAACCGCGACGAGAGCATCGCCCCCGGCGGCACCATGCGGGCCGAGTGGCTCGTGCTTGCCAGCGAGGGCGACAGGCTGAACGCCCAGCTCCGCACCGAGGAGTTCGGCACCATCGACATCGAGATCGACATCGCCGAGACGCAGCCGCAGGGAGGCAACCGATGAAGCAGTTCCCCAACGTCAAGACCGCTGCGCTCCTCGCCGCCCTCGCCGCCGCGCCGGCGCTCGCCCAGACCCAGCAGTCGCCACCCGCGGCCGAAGATGGCACCCACCGCCACAACCCCAACTACACGGTCGATATCGCGTGGAATCGCTACTACGACTTCGAGCAGGTCGAGGACATCCTCCGACGGATGGCCGAGGCCTATCCGGACTTCATCGAGCTGCGCAGCCTGGGCAAGAGCCTGCAAGGCCGCGACGTGTGGCTCGCGATCGTCAACAACCCGGCGACGGGCGACCACACTGACAAGCCCGCGATGTACATCGACGGCAACATCCATGGCAACGAGATCCAAGCCGCCGAGACCGTGCTGTACTCGATGTGGAAGCTGCTCGAGAGCCAAGGCTCAAACGAGCGCCTGACCGAGCTGCTTGAGAACGCCAGCTTCTACTTCGTGCCTGTTGCCAACCCCGACGGCCGCGCGTGGTGGTTCACCGAGCCCAACTCACCAAACTCCAGCCGCACCAACCAGCGCCCGGTTGATAACGACCGCGACGGCCTGATCGACGAGGATGGTTACGACGACCTCGACGGCGACGGCTCGATCACCCAGATGTGGCGCGAACGCGTCGGCGGTGGCTGGCGCCGCGACCCCGATGACCCTCGCCGCTTCAGGCGCGTGGGCCCCGATCAGCAGGGCGACTGGGAATACCTCGGCATGGAGGGCATCGACAACGACGGTGACGGTCGCATCAACGAGGACACCGTCTTCGCAGACGACATGAACCGCAACTGGCCGGGCGACTGGCAGCCGACGTACACCCAGCGCGGCGCGGGCCCGTTCCCCTTTAGCGCCCCCGAGACCCACGGCATCGGGCGTTTTATCATCGATCATCCCAACATCGCCGCCGGCCAGAGCTACCACAACACGGGCGGCATGGTGCTGCGCGGCCCGGGTACCAGCTACCGCGCGAACCTCTATGACCGGGCAGATTCGCGTGTGTACGACGCCATTGCGACCGACGGCGCACAGATGCTGCCGTACTACCGTGACTGGGTCATCTGGGAAGACCTCTACAACGTGCACGGCGGCCAAGTCACCTGGATGGCCGAGTCCCTTGGCATCGTTAGCTTTACGAATGAGCTCTGGATCAACGCCAAGCGCTTCCAGGGTGAGGCTGCCCGCGAGACCGAAGACCAGCTGTGGCTCTGGCGAGACCACATCGTCTTCGGCAACGAGTTTTCCGAGTACACCGAGATCGAGCATCCCGAGTATGGCACCATCCTCGTCGGCGGCTCGAATCGCTGGGGTTCGCGACAGACGCCTCCCTTCATGCTCGAAGAAGAAGCCCACCGCAACTTCGCGTTCACCATGTTCCACGCCCGGCAGATGCCGCTGCTGCGATTCGGCCGGGTCGACATCGAGCAGCTCTCGCCCGGCCTCTGGCAGATCGACGTCGCCGTGCGCAACGAGCGGCACATCCCCACGCGCCTGAGCCTCGCTCGCCGCAACAACATCGGCCAGAACGACCTGATGATCTTCGACGGCACCAACGCCGAGGTCATCACCGCCGGCAAGCTGCGCGACTTCAACGATCGCCAGATGCAGGAAGTCCGCTTCGAGCCCGAGCGCATCCAGCTCAACGAGGGGATTGGCGGCATGGATCAGGCCATCGTCCGCTACATCGTGCGCGGCAACGAGGGCGCCACGTTCACGCTCCGCTACGAGGCCGAGAAGGCCAAGGACATCGAACGTACCTTCACGCTCGAACCAACGAGCGAGGCCTCACCCGTCCCGCTCGGGCGGTAATCCTCAGCCTCCTGTCACACGACGAACCGTCGCGCCGGCCAACTCCCGGAGCGACGGTTCTTCTTTGGTGTTCTCGATGACTTCACGCAACGCGTCCAGCAGACCCTGTGACACCGGGTGAACGCGCCCGAGCCGCTGAATCTCGTTGCCCGCAGCGATCACGGCGTTACGGTGCATCATGCCCAGCTTCGCCCGCTTCATGGCGCTCCCGGCAAACGCCGCCCGCCGCGCGTCTTCGTCCCATCCCAGTACCTGGGCCAAATCAAACTCCCCACGCGCAGGCTCGTACGCCTCGAGTCGTTCGCCGACGTCACCGCTGCGAGGGGAGTTGTGCGGGCACACCTCCTGGCAGATGTCGCAACCGAACACCCAGTTCTCCATGCCCTGCTGCAGGTCTGGGTCGATCGGCCCTCGCCGCTCGATCGTCAGGTAGCTGATGCAACGCGACGCGTCCACGCCATATGGCGTGATCGCGTCCGTTGGGCACGCGTCGATGCACCGCGTGCACGTGCCGCAGTGGTCGGGCTCCTCATGCTCGTTGACGTCGAGCTCCAGCGTGGTTAGGACGCCGCCAAGGAGCATCCAACTGCCAACCCTCGGATGGATCAGCAGGGTGTGCTTGCCGATCCACCCGAGCCCCGCCGCGAGCGCGAGCTCACGCTCGTGCACCGGTGCCGTGTCGACGAACGCCCGAGTTCGCGCATCAGGCCAACGCTCCGAAAGCTCGTCGCACAGTGTGTGCAAGCGCTTCTTCATGACGGTGTGATAGTCGCCGCCCCGCGCATAGCGGGCGATACGCCCATGTCCGTCGGGAACGTCATCGGGCTCATCATCGCGCGTCGCGTACAGGTCCGCAACCATGATCGCGCACGTTGCGCCGTCGAGCAGTTGTGATGGGTCGGCCTTGAGGTCGGCGTGCTCGGCCAGGTACGCCATCGAGCCGTGCTTGCCATGGGCGAGCCACGCTCGCATCTCCGGCTCGCGCTTCATGGGCCCAACGGGAGCGATGCCCGCGAGCGCGAAGCCAAGCTCGCGGCAACGCTGCAGCACCAGGCTCGTGCGTTCGCGACGGTTCGTAGCGTTAGACCGCCCCGGCCGCCTGCCGCGCGCCGGCCTTGCTGCCGGTGGCGCCAAGCCAGCCGTAGATCGTGCGAATGGCCTCGGGCAGCACATCTTCGGCCGCCGCAAGTGAATCGTCCCAGGCGCGATCCCACTCGTAGCACAGCCAGCCGTCGAAGTGGCCGTACGACTGCAGCGCCTTCACGAAGCCCTCGGCATCGGTCCGGCCGGTTCCGAGCGGCACGCAGCCCTCGTCACCAACGTCCTTCAGGCGGGCAAACTTCAACCGACGCCCGAGCGTGCGAATAGCCTTGCCGTAATCGTCACCCGCCGCGTGTCCCACCGCGCTGTTGTAGCAAGCGGCCAAGAGCGGGCTATCGACCATGTCCACGATCTCGCGCAGATCTTCGGCGGTGCGGAAGCTCCCGCCGTTCTCCAGCACGATCGTCACGCCGCGATGCCGAGCGTGGTCGGCGATCGCGCCGAGCCGGTTCGCAATCAGCCGGACCGACGTCGTGCGCTTCTCGCCCTCGGGCACCTCGAAGCCGAACACCCGCACATACGGCGCGCCCACCATCGACGCGTAGTCCACCATGCGGGTCGCATGCCGCGTCGTGCGTTCCTGATCAAACAGGAACGTGCGCCCGACCACGTGCGGCCGGACGGGCTCATCGAGCGAGATCGAAGTCGCCAGCCCGCACACATCTACACCAAGGTCGCCAAACGTGTCGGTCACCTTTTGGGCGCCGGTCATGAGCGGATCGCACACGAACGTGCGTGAGTCGAAGCCGAAGGTCCGCAAGTCCACGCCATCGAACCCCAACTCGGCCGCGGTTCGCGCAACGCGCTGCAGGGTCCACTTGGGGCAGGCAACCGTACTGAACGCCGTGCGAATCATGGAGCGGTCCTCGTGCCGGATCGCGAGCGGTTCGGCTCCCAACGACATTCGGGACATTGCGTACAGCGATATCCCGAGCAGCCTCGATGAACCCTGCGATGGCAGGCATCGTACGACAGGCTCAAGGCCGGTCAACGGCGACCCAGCCGCACAAGCCGGGCAATCTCTTCCAGTTCTGCCGATGCCGAGGCGCCCTTTTGCCCGATGATCGGCCCCCCGGATGGGCCCCGGGCCACTCCGAAGCGAACCTACAGCATCGCCCAATTGGCTTGGGCCCGCACGACACGCCGAGGCCCGCGTTACCAATCACCACAAGACTGCGCTGGTCCGCCTGGAAGGACGCAATCGGTTATATGAGCACGCAACACCGCCCAGCACGCTCCAGCCAAGTCGCCGGCCTGGCTCGTCGTCCGGCCCTTCTTGCGATGCTTGCCCTTGGGGCGGGCTGCGTGCTCTGTGGCTGCTCAAGCGCTTCGCGGCCCGATGGCCCGCCGCAGGCAAGCGCGTATGCCCCCTTGGTCTGGCAGGCCACGCCCCCGGCCCTCAACCAGCCCCGCATCGCTCGCGAAGATCGCTAGGCAGATTCGCTCAGGGCGTTTCTGTGGGCAGGCCCGCCTCGTTCCAGCCACGATAGCCGCCGTCCATCGAGACGACGTTGCGGTAGCCCATCTTCTGCAGGTTGTCCGCCGCCAGAGCCGAGCGGTAGCCCCCCCCACAGTAGAGAACGATCCGAGCCTCGGTATCGGGCAGCATCGACTCCGCATCGCGCTCGATGACGCCCTTGCCGATGTGGCGTGCGCCGGGCAGCCTTCCCTTCGCAAACTCGCTCTCTTCACGCACATCAATGAGCTCGAACGCATCGCCATCGGCCCGCATCTTCTCAACATCGCCGACGGTGCACTCCTCGATGCGGCTGCGGGCGTCGTCCACGATTGCCAGAAACTTCGCTGAGTGCTTCATCGCAGTTCTCTCCCGGCGGGGGGCCGCCGCCTTAGGGTGCGGCCGCGTCGCTTGCAGTTGGCCGCCCGCCCCAATACGCTACGGCGCCATGAGCCCCCACGCCGCCAGCCAGTTCCACCCCTCCCTCCGCGAGATCGCGGCTCGATGAGCATCTCCGTCGCCATCGCCGGGGCGACCGGGTACACGGGGCTCGAGCTCATCCGCCTGGTCCTGGCCCATCCTTCGCTCGAACTCACCGGCGTCTTTGCCTCGCCGGGCGGGCAGAACGTCGGTCAGCGTGTCGGAGACGTGTTTCCTGATCTTCGCGGGCGGACCGACGCCGTCTTCGCATCGGGCGAGCCCGACACAATCCTCGCCTGCTCGCCGCAGGTCGCCTTCCTCTGCACGCCCCACGAGGCCAGCGCCACCCTCGCGCCCGCGCTGCTGGGCCAGTGCCCGATCGTCGCCGATCTCTCCGGCGCTTTTCGATTGCCCGCCGCAAGCTACCCCACCGCCTACGGCTTTGATCACCCAGCGCCAGACTTGCTTGAAGCCGCGGCCTACGCGCTGCCCGAGCACAACCGCAGCGCCATCGAGCGTGCAAACCTGCTCTCGTGCCCGGGCTGCTATCCAACGGCCAGCCTCCTGCCGCTGCTGCCATTAGCCAAGTCGGGCCGGCTCGCCCAGAACTCGACGCCCATCATCGACGCCGTGAGCGGCATCAGCGGCGCGGGCCGATCGCCCAACCATCGCACCATCTTCGGCGAGGTGAGCCTGGGCCCCTACAACGTCTTCGCGCACCGCCACCAGCCCGAAATCTCGTCCCACGCAGGTGTCCGCGTGCTCTTCACGCCCAGCGTCGCGCCGTTCTTCCGCGGCATGCTCGCGCTCGTGCACATCGATCTCACTCCAGGAACGACGGAAGCCGACCTGCGCGCATGCCTCGAATCCGCGTACACCGACGCGAGCTTCGTCCGCGTCCTGCCGAAGGGTCAGTGGCCGAGTGTGGCGGGCGTCGAACGGACGAACTTTGCCGACATCGCGTTCGCATTTGACGGCCAATCGAACCACGCCGTCCTGGCATGCTCGCTCGACAACCTGCTCAAGGGCGCATCGGGCCAGGCGTTGCAGGCCGTCAACATCCGCCTGGGCCTGGATGAACGAGCCGGACTGCCCCCCCACCACACCACAACGACCATCACGCCCGAGGAAGTCACATGAATGCAGTCGTCGTCAAGCTCGGCGGGCGCGGCGTGGACGCGGCCGTCGACCGCGAACCCATCATCGACGCCCTCGCACAGCTGGCCGCCCACGAGCGACTCGTCATCGTGCACGGCGGGGGTAACGCCATCGACACGCGGCTCGAGCGCCTGGGCATCGAGCCCCAACGCGTGCAGGGCCTACGCGTGACCGACGAGCAGACCATGCGCGAGATGATCGCCGCCGTGGGCGGCAACGTGAACCATGCCCTCGTTGGCGCACTTGTCTCACGAGACGTCACCTGTGCCGGGCTCACGCTCACCGGCGCCGGCATCCGCTGCCGGCTGCACAAGCCAGTCGACGGCGTCGACCTCGGCCGTGTGGGCGTCGTCGAGCCAGACGAAGACGCGCACGATGTCGACGGCGTACTCGCGCTCATGGGCTCGGGCGTGCTGCCAGTCATCTCGTGCGTGGGCGGCGACGACGACGGCCAGCCACTCAACGTCAACGCCGATGACGCCGCAGCGGGCGTGGCCGTAGCGCTCGGCGCAAGCCAGCTCGTGCTGCTCACCGACACGCCCGGCGTGCTCGATGCCGACGGCGGGCTGATCGAGCAGCTCGACCGCGGCGAGATCGAACGGCTGATCGACGGGGGAATCATCGCCGGCGGCATGATCGTCAAGGTGCGTGCGGCCGTTGACATGGCCGCACGGCTGCACGCGCCAGTCCGCATCGCCGCCTGGGCCGACGCCGACGCGGCGTGGTGGCGAGACCCCACCGCCCCGGGCGGAACCATCATCCGCGACGGCAAGCCCGCCTCGCTCGGGGCCGGCCATGGCTAAGGCGACAACGGCACTGCCCAAGAGCCTGCTCTCGTCGGCCCAGCTCGACGCCCACGGCATCCGGGCCGTCATCGATCGCGCCGACGACATGCGCGCCGCCTGGCCCGCACCCGGCCACACACTGGAAAACAAGGCCGTCGCGCTCGTGTTCGAGAAGCCCTCGCTGCGCACGCGCACGAGCTTCGATGTTGGCCTCTCGCGCCTGGGCGCCAACGTGACCTACCTCGACCAGTCGGCCTCGCCGCTGGGCGATCGCGAGTCGATCGTTGACTTCACGCGCACGCTGGAGCGATACGCCGACGCCATCGTCGCCCGCGTGCGACGGCACGTGGTCTTGCAAGAGATGGACCGCGTGTCTCGTGTGCCCGTCGTCAACGCGCTGAGCGATTATGAGCACCCTTGCCAGGCGCTGGGCGACGCCATGACGATCCGCGCCGCGTGCGGCAGAGTTGAGGGTGTGCGCCTCGCATACATCGGCGACGGGAACAACGTCTGCAACTCGCTCGTGCTCACCATGGCAGCCCTCGGGGCCCACGTCACCATCGTCGCGCCGAGCGCCTACGAACCGCAGCCCGCCATCCTCAGGCTCGCACGCGAGCGGGCCGAAGCAGCCAACGGCGCGGTCGAGCTCGCGAGCGACCCGTCAGCCATCGAAGGCCACGACGTCATCTACACCGACACCTGGGTATCGATGGGCAGCGAGAGCGAGCGCGACGAACGCGTTGAGGCCTTCCAGCGATACCGCGTGACGGCCGACGCGATGGCCAGGGCGTCCGCGGGCCGCGAGCCCGCCAAGTTCATGCACTGCCTGCCGGCCTTCCGCGGCGTCGAGGTCGACGACGATGTCATCGATGGACCAACGTCACTCGTGTACGAGCAGGCCGAGAACCGCATGCACGCCCAGAACGCACTACTCACGATGCTGCTGGGCGACCAGCGCGAGAACGGAGCCAACCCATGACCCAGCGCAAGGTCGTCCTTGCCTACTCCGGCGGCCTCGACACCTCGGCGATCGTGCCCTGGCTGGTGGAGACCTACGGCTTCGAGGTACACTGCATCGTCGCCGATGTTGGGCAAGGCCAGGAAGAGCTCGAGGGCGTCATCGAGAAGGCGCGCACGACCGGGGCCCAGAGCTGCAAGGTCGCCGACCTCAAGCAGGAGTTTGTCGACGAGTACGTCTTCCCCACGCTCATTGCCGGCTGCCAGTACGAGACAACATACCAGCTCGGCACCGCCATGGCGCGGCCGGTCATCGCGAAGGCCCAGGTCGAGTACGCCCTGGAGGTCGGCGCTGACGCGGTCTGCCACGGGTGCACCGGCAAGGGCAACGACCAGATCCGCTTTGAAGCGGGCTACGCCGCCCTCGCGCCGCACATGGAGATCATCGCGCCCTGGCGCCTGTGGGACCTTCACTCGCGCGAGGACCTGCTCGAGTACCTCGCCGCACGCGACATCAAGAGCACCGCGAGCGCTACCAAGATCTTCAGCCGGGATCGCAACCTCTGGCACATCTCCCACGAGGGTGGACCCATTGAGGACCCGTGGAATGCGGCGCCCGCCGACGTGTGGATGATGAGCCGCAACATCGAGGACACGCCCGATGCGCCCGAGCACGTAAGCCTGACGTTCGAAGATGGTCGACCCGTCGCGCTCGATGGCAGTGAGCTCGGCGGGGTCGAGCTCATCGAGCAGCTCAACGAGATCGCCGGCCGCCACGGCGTGGGCCGCGTGGACATCATCGAGAACCGCTGCGTCGGCATCAAGAGCCGCGGGCTGTACGAGACTCCCGCGGGCACGGTGCTCATCAACGCCCTGCGCGGCCTCGAAGAGCTCGCGTTCGATCGCGACGTCCGCCGCTACCGCGAGCACATGGCGACCACTTTCGGCGAGCTCGTCTACGCCGGCAAGTGGTTCACGCCGCTGCGTCAGGCCATCAGCGCTGCTGCCGAGTCGATGGCCTCACGTCTGTCGGGCGAGGTCGTGGTCCGCCTGTCCAAGGGCAACGCAACGGTCGAGCAGCGTCGCTGCGACGCGGCGATCTACGACCCCGGGCTCGCGTCGTTCAGCGACACCCCGCTGTACGACCAGAAGCACGCGGGCGGGTTCATCCGCCTGTGGACACTCACCCAGCGCGTAGAGGCGCTGCGTCTGCAGCGGGCCATCAAGGAGCCGGAGGCGCCGGCCAGGATCGTCCCGTGACCAGCTCCGGCAAGCCCGCGTCGATGTGGGGTGGCCGATTCGATGAGCCACCCGACGAGCTTTTCAAGCGGTTCAACGACTCGCTGCCCATCGATTGGCACATGGTCCAGCAGGACATCACTGCCTCGATCGCGTGGGCGCAGGAGATCCGCGACGTCGGTGTGCTGACCAGTGATGAGTGCGAACGCATCACCGCCGGCTTGCGTCAGATCGCCGACCACGCAGCCTCGCTCCCGGGCGCACCCGTCGAGTCCGGCCTCGAAGACGTGCACACGTGGGTCGAGCACGAGCTGGTCGAGCGCTTGGGCGATCTGGGCAAGAAGCTGCACACCGGCCGCAGCCGCAACGATCTGGTTTCCACCGACTTTCGGCTGTGGGCGCGCGATTGCATCAAGTCCCGCCAACGCGAGCTGATCGACCTCCGACGGGCGCTCATCGACCTCGCGGACAGGCACGCCGCCGACGCGATGCCCGCCTACACGCACCTGCAGCCCGCCCAGCCGGTGACGATCGGCCACTGGGCGATGGCCTACGAGGCAATGCTCGCCCGAGACGGTGCACGCCTGCACGATGCGCTCGATCGCGTCAACGAATGCCCGCTGGGCTGCGGCGCGCTCGCGGGCACAGCCTACGACATTGATCGCCACCGCCTCGCGCGCAACCTCGGCTTTACGCGCCCCAGCACGAACAGCCTCGACGCGGCGAGCGACCGCGACTTTGCGCTCGAGACGCTGGCCGTGTTCGCCGCCTGCGCCATCCACCTGTCGCGCCTGTCCGAGGACATGATCATCTACAACAGCGCCGAGTTCGCGCTGGTGAAGCTCAGCGACAAGGTCACGACCGGCTCGTCGCTCATGCCGCAGAAGAAAAACCCCGACGCGCTCGAACTGATTCGAGGCAAGGCCGGCCGCATCGCGAGCGCTCACAACCAGCTCCTGATCCTGCTGAAGGGCCAGCCGCTGGCGTACAACAAGGACAATCAGGACGACAAGGCTGCCCTATTCGACGCCGCCGCCGAACTGAGCATGTGCCTGCGCGTGGGCGCCATGGTCATCGAGACTACTTCGTTCGATCTCGAACGCTGCCGCGACCGCGCTGCCGCGGGTTACGCCAACGCGACCGAACTGGCTGACTACCTCGTCGCCAAGGGCGTGCCCTTCCGCGAGGCCCACGAGGTCGCCGGCAAGGCCGTCCGCGCGGGCCTGCAGGCCGGTCTGCCGCTCGAGGATCTCTCGCTCGACCAGCTCCGCGCCGTCCACCCCGACATTGGCACGGACGCTTACGAGGTCCTCACCATCGAGGCCACGCTGGGCAAGCGGTCCGCCTTCGGCGGTACCGCCCCCTCTCGCGTTCGAGAAGCGATCGACGCCGCTCGAGACCGGCTCGAGACCGAGACTCGAGCCCAAGGCACGAACTAAAACCGCTCGGAAATACCCGACCGTTCACCGTCCGAGCAGGCGGCGGACACCACCCAATCTCTACTTCGCTATTTTGTCTGAAATACCTATTTACCCATAGAAACCCAGCAAAATTCAATGTTTTGGCCGCGATCGCTCGTTAAGCTGTGCGAAGTCGATCGTCGCCAGGCACGCTTGCCCGCGCCGGTCACAAAACCCTTGACCCGCAACGCCGGCTCGGAGGCCGAGCGTCCGGGCCGGACAAGGACACCCCGCCACAATGCTCTCTGAAACATCCGCGTTGCGGGCGCGGGCGGCTTGGATTGCCGCCTTGCTCCCGCTGGCTTGCCCGCCCGTCTTCGCCGGATCCACGAGCGTTTCCCAGCACGACCCCGAGACCATCCAGCTCCGCTACGCGCAGTTCGACCCGCTCTCGGTCGTCCCCGCCGTTCCCCACGAGCTCCGCTCGGACGAGCCGGGCGCATACATCGTCCAGCTGCAGGAACGCGCGACGGACGAGTCTCGCGCCGCCATCACCAACGCCGGCGGCCAGATCGGCCGGTTCCTGCCGTGCAACGCCTACATCGTGCGCATGGATGCGGCGATCGCAGACCGCGTGCGGGCGCTCGGTCACGTGCGTTGGGTCGGCCCCTTCCACCCGGCCTACAAGCTCGACGAGCCGTTGCTCCAGGCCATCACCATCGGCTCCGACTACTCGACCCCGACACGTTACTCGATCCAGATGCTTGGTCGAGGCTTGCCGGATCAGCGAGCCGTGGCAGACGCGATCGCCGAGCTCGGCGGCGAGGTCCACGGCTTCGAGCCGCTCGGCTATCGCATCGAGGCGACGCTCTCGCTCGACCAGCTCGCGGCCGTGGCCCATCGATCGGAGGTCCTGTTCATCGACGCCAAGGGCGCGCCCGAGGTCGACATGGACATCGTCCGCCTGTTCAGTGGGGGCGACAGGTTGCACGGGCTGGGGTTCACCGGTCACGATGTGCGCGGTGAAGTGCTCGATGGCGGGCTTCGGACAAGCCACGCCGACTTCCAGGCCAGGCCGCCGATCATCCATAACGCCAACGGCCCGATCACAGCGCACGGCACCGCGGTGTATGGCATCGTCTTCGGCGATGGCTACGTTGACGCGCGCCACAAGGGCATGCTTCCCGACGGCCAGGGCATCTTCGCGAGCTATCCCGAACTCGGGTTTCTCGACCTGGGACCGGGTCGCTACGAGCACACGGCCGAACTCGTGGACCCCGACGGACCCTATCGCGCGGTGTTCCAGACCAACAGCTGGGGTGATCCGCGCACGACAGACTACACGACCATCTCGGCACAGATGGACGACATCGCGTTCTTCAACGACATCCTCATCACGCAGAGCCAGTCGAACTCGGGAAACCGTGACTCTCGCCCGCAGGCCTGGGCCAAGAACATCATCTCGGTCGGCGGCATCAACCACGAGAGCACGCTCACGCGCAGCGACGACTACCACTGGGCGGCGAGCACGGGCCCGGCTGCCGACGGGCGCATCAAGCCCGACCTCTCGCACTTCTACGACGGCATCGATACGACCAGCAGCGCCGGGCCCATGGCGTACGCACCCTTCAATGGCACGAGCGCCGCGACCCCGATCGTCGCCGGCCACTTCGGCATCTTGTACCAGCTCTGGGGCATCGGTGTGTTCATGAACGACCGAGACGTGCTACGCGACGTGTTCGAGAACCGGCCCAGCGCGACCACTGCGCGCGCCATGATGATCAACACCGCCACGCCCTGGCCCATGAGCGACCAGATCTCGCGTGAGGAGCAGGGCTGGGGGGCACCCGACGTTTCGAGCCTGTACAACGCCGGCGATTCGATCTTTGTTGTCGATCAATCGTGGACGCTGCTTCGCACCGGCGACCGCGCCGAGTATCTCGTGGGACTCCCTCCGCAGGGCGGCCCGCTCCGCATCACGATGGCCTACCTCGACCCCGCCGGCAATCCCGCCTCGAGGATCCACCGGATCAACGACCTCGACGTGCGCGTGACGGCGCCGGACGGCACGATCTACCACGGCAACGTCGGGCTGCACGACGGCCTGTTCTCACAGCCCGGGGGACGCCGCAACCAGGTCGACACCATCGAGAACGTGTTCATCAAGCATGCCGCACCGGGCATCTGGACCGTCGAGGTCCTGGCCCAGGAGATCAACGAAGACGCCGACTTGTCGACCCCGGGAATCGATGCCCACTTTTCGCTGGTGATCCAGGGTGGTCCCGTCGTGTCGATCTGCGAGGCGGACTTCGACAGGGATGGTCGGCTGACGATCTTCGACTTCGTGGGCTACCAAGCCGCGTTTGGAGACGGCGACCTTCGGGCCGATTTCGATCATGACGGTGAGTTGACGATGTTCGACTTCATCTTGTTCCAGTCGCGCTTCGTCGTGGGCTGCGAATAAACTCTTCGCTTCAAGCCCGAGTCGAACACGCCCCGCATCGGCTCACACCGATGCGGGGCGTCGTACGTATTGCCCCTCCCCTGGAGCAAACGTGAGCGTCAGTTGGCTTGGGCGATGTCGCGCCCTGAGTCGTCGCCCTTGCCGAGCGAAATGGCCTCCATGACGATGCCGCTGGTGTATGTGTTTGCCAGCCAGGGCGTGTCGCCTTCGATGCCCGGGCCGTAGATCGCCAGCACGGGTGGCGCCTTCTGGTTGAGTTGTTTCATCAGTTCCCAACCGGGCTGCCGCGTGCTCGTCAGGTCGGCCTTCATCATGACGACATCCTCGTCGCGCAACCGGGCTCGCACCGGCTCGGTACCGAGCACCTGCTCCTCAAGCGCCTTGCAGTTGATGCACCAGTCGGCGGTGAAGTCGAGGACGACGACGTAGCCCTCTTCGCGTGCCCGTGCGAGCAGCTCGGGGGAGTAATCAACCCAGGTACTGGTCAGGATGGCGCCGCCGGCGCTGCTCGATGCCTCGGCGATGCGCGCCTCACGCTCGAGGTAGTCGGCCTTCGCGCTGTTCGTCACGTCGTACGCGAAGAGGACGGCACCGGCCGCAACGGCCACGCCGAGCAAGCCGAACACGCCGCGCTTCGGCACACTCTTGGTGATTTGCATCGTGCGGAGAGCGAGCCACAGGCAGCCGATCGCGACGAACACCGCCGCCGCCCACCAGTGCAACTGGCGGCCGATCCACGGCATGTCGAGAATCAGGGCCTGCAGCCCCGTAGCAACGAAGTACGCCGCCGCACCAAGCAGCAGCAAGCCCATGACCTGCTTGACCAGTTCGCTCGCCGGCCCGGTACGCGGCAACACCTCAACCCACTTGGGGTTCAGCGACAGGATCAGGTATGGCAAGGCCATGCCAACACCCAACGCCGCGAAGATGAGCATCGTGACGAGCGGCGGGATGGCCGTCGAGCTTGCAAGCAAGGCGCCCGCGACCAGGCCGAAGCACGGAAGGCCCAGTACGCCCGTCATCACTCCAAACACGAACGAGCCCCAGGGCGAGTCGGCCTTGGGATTAACCTTGTACACCGACTGGGGCAGTTGCACGGTGAACAAGCCCATGAGGCCGATCGACATGACGGCGATGATGACGCCAACGGCGAACGTGAACCACCAGATGCCGAAGATGGCGCCCACGGCCTTGCCGAGCGCCGCGGCAGGGATGCCGAGCGCAATCCAGAAACCAATGACGCCCAGCGCCATCCAGATGCCGAGCAGCAACGTCTTTCCGGGCGAACCGGCGTGCTGCGAGAGGGTCATGACCTTGATGGGGATCACCGGCAGCACGCACGGGGTCAGGTTCAGCACGAAACCGCCGACGAGACCAAGCAGCACGATTACGGCGATGCCGCCGGCAGAGTCAGGGCTCGGCACCGGAATGAAGCCAAGAAACTTGTTGCGGGTATCGACCGCACTCGCAGCAGTCGCCTGCTCGGCGGCGTCAGGCTCGCCAGTTGCAGCGGGCTGCTTGGATTGGGCGGCTGGCGGAGTTTCGGAGCCGGCAGCGCTTGCAACTGCGAACGCGATTGCCGTATCGATCGTGGCTGGAGCGAGGTCCGATGCCTCCGCAGGCGCCTCGGTTGCGCCAAAGGCCGGCAGGCTGGCCAAGACATCCACGTCATCGGGCGGATAGCACACGGTGTCGTCGCAGGCCTGGTAGCTCACGACGAGTTCGAGCGTCCGGGCTTCGGCCGCCGCCTCGCGATCGATGAGCACGGGGATGAAGGCCACGGCCCGCCCCGAGTAGACCGGCACCTCGATCGGATCGCCCATGCCGGTCGGGTCTGGCACCGGGTAGGGCTCGGGGTCGGGCCATTGGATCTCGCCTGCGTCGAGCACGGCATCGCTCGTCGCGAGTGAGACTTCGGTGCGGATCGCAAACGCCGCGACCGACTCGGGCAGCACGTCCTGATCGGCGCTGGGCCAGCTGTGCAGCCCGGGCGGGTGGTCCATCGTGACCGCGACGAACGCGACCAGCGGGCCCTCGTCGGCCTGGCGGGGTGACCACCACGCCGAGGCGGACATCGAGACCGAGTCGCCGAAGCCCATGGGCTGCGCCGCCGCGGTCGGCGTGAAGAGTCCGAGAAGCAGGGCCAGGAAGCCCATTATCGTCGCATGCCGCATTCGTGCTCTCCGAGGCCGGGGCCGTTGGAAGGGGTCGATCGAGCGTGCCCAGTGTAATCCGTGGGCGCGCGGGCATGTTCCCGGATGGCGCGGGTGATTCTGGCCCGTCGCTTGCGGGCCGTTCCTCAAGCCTCGCCCGCCGCGGGACCGATCCCTGACCGATCGCTGATTGATCGAAGGGGCCCGTGGTGCCCCAAGTCTGTCGTTCGACCTCGCTCGAGAGCCCCCATGGACGTGCTGGACCAGAACGAGGTCGATGCCCTGCTTGCCGCGGTGAACTCCGACGCGGTCGAGAAGGAACCACCGCAGGCCCAGATCTTCAGCCGCCACCTGCGAGACTTCGACGAGATCGAGGTCCGCACGTACGACTTCAAGCGGCCCGAACGCGTCAGCAAGGACCAGATGCGGGCCCTGCAGACGCTGCACGAGCAATTCGCACGGAACTTTGGCGCTTCGTTATCGGGCTTTCTCAGAACCATCGTTGAGGTCAAGCTCGCAACATGCGAACAAATGACGTACGGCGAGTTCATCAGCGCCCTGCCCAACCCGACAAGTTTCAACCTCATCGAGAGCAGCGTGCTCGAGGGCCAGATCTGCATGGAGCTGAGCCCGCTGATCATCTATCCGATCATCGATCGCCTGCTGGGCGGCACGAGCCAGGACCTGTTCATCCCCCAGCGGCCCATGACGCTCATCGAGAGCCGGCTCATCAGCAACGTCACGAATCGCGGCCTGGGTGCTCTGAGCGAGGCCTGGGCGGGCGTCAAAGAGATGACCTTCGAGATCAAGGCCACCGAGAGCAACCCCCAGCTGGTCCAGATCGTGCCGCCGAACGAGGTGGTCGTCGTCGTGGGATTCGAGATCAAGATGTCCAACCGGGCCGGCACGATGAGCCTGTGCATCCCGTACAACGTCATCGAGCCGGTCATCACGGCCGTGAGCGCCCAGAACTGGTTCTCGTCGAGCCAGTCGGCCAAGTACGCCAGCATGGAACGGGCGGTCAGCGGCACGCTCGCCGGGGCCAGCGTCTCCGTGGCGGGCGTGCTGGCCCGCACGACCATCAGCCTGCGCGACCTGGCGACCATGGCCGCAGGCGATCTGATCATGACCGAGACCCCGGCCACGCGGCCCATGGTGCTGGCCGTCGAGGGCGAGCGGAAGTTCCTGGCCCACATCGGCCAGCACCGCAACAAGCGGGCGCTCCGGATCGATCGCGCTGCGACCAAAACGGACCGGATCTAGGCCTTGCGGAGCCCCCTTGATCGCCCGCCGGTGGGAGCTTGGGAGGTCTGCGTGGTTGACTCTCACTGGCCCCGATCGCTACCATCGGGTTGCTATGAGCCACGCCGGGACTCATGTCGGACCCCTGCCTGCGCCCGTTGTCGGCGTCGGCATTGGTGCTGGCATGGCCCGGGCCTGGAAGGGTTGCTGCCGATGATGTGAGGTTTCGGCACAATCTACACGCCAGCGACGAGCGGGAGACCGTTCGTTGGGCGGCTTGTAGCCGGGTCATGGGCGCGTTCAGCGGCTCGTGGCCCGGGTTGTTGTTGGCAGAGCCGCGGGCTGTGCCGCGTTGGTTTGGATCTGGTCTCGACAAGTTGACAGCACGGAATAGGACGCCCCTCGCGGCGTCGGAGGAAGCGGACGTTGAACGGCCCCGAAATGCTCAGGATTCTGGATTCGATCGCACGCGACCGGAAGGTCGAGCGTTCGGTGCTGGTTGCCGACCTTGAGCAAGCCATGGTGAGCGCGGCGCGCAAGCACTTCGGCTCGCTCGATCTTGAAGAGTTTGCCTGCTCGGTCGACCAACTCAGCGGCGAGATCGCCCTGACGCGTCACGGCGAGCCGGTCGAACTGAACCCGCAGGACCTGGGACGAATCGCCGCCCAGACCTTCAAGCAGGTCATGATCCAGAAGTTCCGCGAGGACGAGCAGACCAGCCTGTACGACCGCTACCACACCCGCGTCGGGCAGATCGTCACCGGCACCGCGCAGCGCTACGAGCGCGGTGGGCGCTTGGTTGTATCGCTGGACGCCGGAGAGGGCGAGATGCCCCGGCAGGAGCAGATCCCCGGCGAGCAGTTCAGCCCGGGCGACCGCGTGCGCGCGATGATTCTGGACGTGAAGCGTGATGGCTCGGCCACACGCGTCGTGCTCAGCCGCGGCCACACCGACTTCATCAAGCGGCTCTTCGAGGTCGAGGTGCCCGAAGTGGCCGAGCGCATCATCGAGGTGAAGGCCATGGCCCGCGAGCCGGGCCAGCGCACCAAGATCGCCGTTAGCTCGATCGACAGCCGCGTGGACGCCGTGGGCGCTTGCGTCGGCGTGCGTGGCAGCCGCATCAAGAACATTGTCGACGAGCTCAATGGCGAGAAGATCGACATCGTTCGCTGGAACGAGAGCAGCCAGATCCTGATCCAGAACGCGCTCAAGCCGGCCGAGGTTGCCGAGATCAGCCTGTGCTTCGAGCTGGGCCGAGCCACGGTCGTGGTGCGCGAGGACCAGCTGAGCCTTGCCATCGGAAAGCGCGGGCAGAACGTGCGCCTGGCGGCCAAACTCACCGGCTGGGACGTGGACATCCTCACGCCCGAGGAGTTCACC
This sequence comes from Phycisphaerales bacterium, assembly GCA_965227775.1. Classification (GTDB taxonomy): domain Bacteria; phylum Planctomycetota; class Phycisphaerae; order Phycisphaerales; family UBA1924; genus JAHCJI01. Next base: position 1,302,970 of record OZ245777.1, on the reverse strand, counting down.
AAGAACTTGGAGATCATGTCGACCACGCTCCAGCAGGTCGACGAGATCGACGAGCAGATGGTCGATCGCTTGGCAGCGCTCGGCATGATCAGCGTGTTCGACGTCGAGGAAATCGGTGCGGACATGCTCGCGACCGAGCTCGAGCTGAGCCCCGAGGTGGCCGCCAAAGCCGTCGAGCTGGCCAGCGAACGCGCGAAGATCGTGGCCGAGGAGCAGGCCCGCGAGAAGGAAGAGGCCGAGAAGCGTCGCCAGGAAGAGCAGGCCCGGATCGCCGCGGGCGAGGACCTGCTCGGACCGGAAGGCGCGCCCGACGCGGACAGCGCAGCGGCTGCCATCCTGGGTGGCGCTGGCGGCGACTCGAGCGACGCGGGTGGAGCATCGGAGAGTGGTGGTGAAGAGGCCTCGTCCGAGGGTGCGAGCGAGTCGTCCGACAGCGGCGACTCGGCGCAGGCCGGGGGCGAGGGGAACGACAGCAACGGCGACAGCCGGGCCGCGGAGATCCTCGGCGGCTGATCCAGTGGTGCAGCGCGTCCGTGGGGCCTTGCCGGTGTGTGTGGCGGGGCCCGGGCGCATGGAGTGACGTTTGGCAAAGCGTGTGTTCGAGATCGCGAAGGAACTCGGGGTAGCCTCGAAGGCCGTGGTGCAGAAGTGCCGCGACGAAGGCATTCCCGAGTCGAATATCAAGAACCACATGTCCACCGTGTCGGTCGGGCTCGAAGCAACCATCCGCGAGTGGTTCGCGGGTGAGGCTGCGCCCTCGGCAACGGCGGTGGAAACGTCCGAGCGCGTCGACCTAGAGAAGGTCCGCGCGAAGCCGCGCGCCCGCAAGGTTGCCGCGAAGAAGATCAGCAAGGCGAGCAAGGTCAGCAAGCCCGACGAGACCGAGAGCACCACGGGCACGGCCGTTGCCGAGCCGCCGAAGCGTGCCGGCCGCGCTGCGCCAGCCGCACCAGCGGAAGACGGCGGCGAAGATCAGGGTGCAACGAGCACGACCGAGGAAGGCCCGGTCGAGGCTCCCGAGCCGAAGGCTCCGGAGAAGGTTGCCGAATCGCCCGCCGAGCCGGCGAAGCCCGTCGCGGCGGAAGCCCCGGCCGCAGCAGTTGAGGAAGCGCCCGCGGCGGAAGATACCGGAGACGACGCGTCGGGCAACGGCCAGAAGGCTGCGGCCGAGGCACCCAAGGCGCCCCCCACTCCGGCACCGCAGAACGTGCCGACGCGGCCGACGGTCATCAAGCCCGCGGGCCCGATGATCGATCAGCACGAGAAGACGCCGGTGAAGCTCAGCGGCCCCAAGATCGTCCGCGTCGAAGCGCCCGAGCAGGTCGATACGCGCCCTCGTGGCCGCGGCGGCCCGCGTGGCGGCGGTGGCGGTGGATTCGGCGGCCCGGGTGGCCCCGGCGGCCCGATGCCCCCCATGGACGGTGGCGGCGGCGGTCGGCGTGGCGGGCCCAGCTCGCGGCGTCGCGGTCGAAACGAGCCCCAGCAGGGCGGCAGCGGCATGTGGCGCGAGCAGGACCTCATCGAGCGTGAGGCCAAGCTACAGCAGGCCGGCGGCTACCTGCGCAAGCGCCGCCAGGACCTGGCGCGTGGTGCGGGCCAGCAGGCACGCCAGCAGAGCCCGGCCCAGCAGGGCGGCACGGTCAAGATCACCGCGCCGTTCACGATCAAGGACCTTTCGGCCGCGACCGGCGTGAAGGGTGCCGAGATCGTCAAGAAGCTGTTCATGCAGGGCATCATGGCCCAGATCAACAGCGGCATCGAGGTCGAGAAGGCCCAGGAAATCATGATGGACTTCGACATCGAGCTCGAAGTCGCCGAGGCCAAGAGCGCCGAAGAGGCCGTCGCCGCTCAGTTCGAGGAGCGCACGACCGTCGACGAGCGCTCGCGCGGCCCGATCGTCACAATCCTGGGACACGTTGACCACGGCAAGACCAGCCTACTGGACAAAATCCGTGACGCGAACGTCGCGGCGGGCGAGGCCGGCGGCATCACGCAGGCCACCAGCGCCTTCCGCGTGCCCGTGCACGTGGGCGACGACACCGACCGCGAGGAGAAGCAGGTCGTCTTCATCGATACTCCTGGCCACGAGGCGTTCACGTCCATGCGTTCGCGCGGTGCGAACGTGACCGACATCGTCGTGTTGGTGGTCGCCGCAGACGACGGCGTGATGCCCCAGACCATCGAGTCGATCAACCACGCCAAGGCGGCGGGCGTGCCGATCGTCGTGGCGCTCAACAAGATCGATCGCCCACAGGCGACCGACGCGAAGATCCAGGAGATCCTGGGCCAGCTCGCCCAGCACGAGCTCAACCCGGTGGACTGGGGCGGCGACATCGAGGTCATCCGCACCAGTGCGCACACGGGCCAAGGCATCCAGGAACTGCTCGAGACGCTCGACTTCCAGGCGCAGCTGCTGGAGCTCAAGAGCGACTTCGGCGGCAACGCCCGCGGCACGGTCATCGAGAGCCAGATGGAGCCCGGCCGCGGCGCCGTCATGAACGTGCTACTGCAAGAGGGGGCGCTCAAGGTTGGCGACTTCATCGTCGCGGGCCGCGCGTTCGGCCGCGTCCGCGACATGACCGACGACAAGGGCCAGCGCATCCGCGAGGCCTACCCGCCCATGCCGCTGCAGGTGACGGGCATCGATGAGCTGCCTGACGCGGGCGACAAATTCTTCGTGGCCAGCAGCCTGAAGGACGCCCAGAATGCCGCCGAGCAGCGCCGCTCTCGCGAGCGCGAGGAGCAACTGGCCCAGCCGGCCATGACGCTCGACCGCATGTTCAGCCAGATGGCCGAGGCGGAACTCAAGGAGATCCTCGTCGTCCTGAAGGCCGACGTGCAGGGTTCGGTGGACGTGCTCAAGAATGAGATCGAGAAGGTCTCGACCGACGAGATCAAGGTCCGCGTCATCCACGCTGCCGTCGGCGGCGTGACCGAGAGCGACGTGCTGCTGGCCGAGGCGTCCAAGGCCGTCATCGTCGGCTTCAACGTCATCCCCTCGGGCAAGGCACGCAAGCTCGCCGAGAGCAAGGGCGTGCAGATCCGCACGTACGACGTCATCTACCACATCACCGAGGACATGCAGAAGGCCGCCGAGGGCATGCTCGACCCCGAGCTTCGCCAGGAGGTCCTGGGCCACGCCGAGGTGCGTGCGGTGTTCAAGGTGTCGAAGGTCGGCACGATCGCTGGCTGCTACGTCACTGACGGCGTGGTGCAGCGAGACGCGCTTATCCGCGTTACCCGCGGCGACATCGTCATCGAGAACGATCGCAAGCTCAGCCAGCTCAAGCGCTTCAAAGACGACGCGAAGGAAGTTCGCGCGAACATGGAGTGCGGCATGAAGATCGACGGCTACGACGATATCAAGGAAGGCGACATCCTCGAGTGCTACAAGCAGGTCGAGGTAAAGCGGACGCTGTGATCGGGTTGGCGGCGTAAGTCATGGTGATCGGGGTCCTCCAGTTCGAGTTGCTCGTGCCCGGCGCCGAGTCCCTCAAGGACAAGCGCGCCGTTGTGCGCAGCGTGCGCGACAAGCTCAGCCGAGAGCTGCGCATCAGCGTGGCCGAGGTCGGCGCCCACGACAACCCGACCGTTGCCATGATGGGTGCCGCGATCGTTGCCACCGACGGCCCCCGTGCCCACGAGCTGCTCGACAAGGCGTGGAACCGCCTCAAAGAACTCCGCGACGGGCAGATCGGCAGCGTGCGACGCGAGATCGTGGAGCCCACGCGTGAGGAGGACGCGCCCCCGCATGAGCCCGATGCGGAGTCGCTGGGGCAGGAGATGCTCGAGCACTTCACCCACAGCAACGCGCACGAGGGGGGCGAGACGGCATGAGCACCAAGATCGATCGCCTAGCATCCTCGCTTGAGAAGGGCGTGCAGCAGGTTCTCGCACGCGGGCTGCAGGACCCTCGCGTCCGCGGGCTTATCACCGTTACCAGGGTCGATGTCACGCCCGACAGCAAGCAGGCGACCATCGGCATCAGCGTGCTGCCCGTCGAGCACCAGAAACTCACGGTGCATGGGTTGCAGAGCGCGGCGCGACACATCCGCCGCGAAGTCGCCGAGCTCATCCGGACGCGGACGATGCCCGAGTTACGCTTCGTCGAGGATTCCAGCCTAAAGAAGCAGGCCGAGGTGCTCTCGACGCTGGCGAAGGTGCGCGAGGAGTTCGACGACAAGGCCGAGAGCGAGCCTGAGGGCGGCTCGGCGGCCGACGCGCCCGAAGCCACGGACACGAATCCATGAACCACCCCGTTGCCGAGACGCAGCGTCGGCTCGAGTCGTGGCTGGACGGCGTGCCGCTGCCGCCCGCGCCCGACGCTGCGGCGTTGTTGCCGGGTTCGACCGACATGGCGACGGCAGAGCTCGTGTTCTCGTTGCTCGCGTGGGAGGCTGGCGTGCCGTCGGCCGTGAGCGCCGCCCGCCGGCTGGCCGACCAGTTCGTCGATCTCAACGAGATCCGCGTGGCGCTCGAGGAAGAGGTCGAGGACACGGTGGGCATGACCGACGAGCACGCCACGCGGCGGGCCCGGGCGATCCTCGACACGCTCAACGCCGTGTTCGATCGGGAGGACGCGGTGAGCATCGATCGCGTCGCCCGCGCCGGCGCCCACGAGGGCGCACCATACCTGGAGGGCATCGACGCGCTGCCCGCATTTGCCGTCGATCGCGTGCTGCTGCTCGCTTTTGGCGAACAGCGCGTGCCGGTCGATGGCCGCCTTCTGGGCGCGCTCATCGAGCGAGGCGTTGTGCCTCCCAAGTCGACCACCGCCGACTCGGCCGATCTGCTTTCCAGGTGCTGCTCGGCAGGGGAAGCCCGGGACCTATACCTGCGCCTGGAAGCTGCCTCGGGCCGCGTTGTGAAGGTGTAGCGACGCACTAGAATCGGATCGTTGTATGGGCCGGGTGTCGAGATCGGCCGCATTGTTTCGACATTGAGTCGGCGGTTCTGCCGAGGAGACGCACGTGGCCGGACATAGCAAGTGGGCGAACATCCGTCACCGCAAGGAGCGGCAGGACAAGAAGAAGGGCAAGATCTGGAGCAAGTGCTCCAAGGCCATCATGGCCGCGGCTCGCGCGGGCGGGGGCGACCCTGATACCAACCTCGCGCTGCGGTACGCCATCGACGAGGCCCGCTACGCCAACATGCCCAAGGACACGATCCAGCGGGCCGTCGACAAGGGCAGTGGCGCTGCTGATGGCGCGGGCTTCGAGGAGATCGTCTACGAGGGCTACGGCCCCGGCGGCGTGGCGATCATCGTCGACACGCTGACCGACAACCGCACGCGGACCGTGAACGACCTGCGCTACGTCTTCAGCAAGGGTGGTGGCAGCATGGGCAACGCCGGCAGCGTCGCGTTCATGTTCGAGACCAAGGGCCGCATCTTCATCGAGGCTTCGAAGACGAACGAAGAGCAGCTTATGGACGTCGCGCTCGAAGCCGGGGCTGAGGACATCGAGGCCCCCGAGAGCGACGGCGACGAAGAGGGCTTCTGGGTCATCACCACTGAACGCACCGATTACCACGCCGTGCGGCAAGCGCTCGAGAAGGCCGAGATCGAGGTGAGCGAGGGCGGCATCGACAAGATTCCCAACGTCATCGCCAAGCCCACGCCCGAAGAAGCCCAGAAGCTGATGAATCTCATCGACGCCATCGAAGACAACGACGACGTGCAGAAGGTGTACCACAACCTGGATGAGGACATGGCGGCGGAGGCGGAGGGGTAAGCGCCGCCCTTCGGCACACCGATCGTGCCTTACTGTCGAAGCATGGCATCAGAAGCGGCGGTACGCGAGGTATTCCAAGCCACCGGTCAGGTCCTGCTGGTGCTCCGGTGCATCGTCAAGGACGATCCGCCGCCATCTAGTACCAAGGGACGAGTGGTCACGGATTACGATCTGGCCGAAGACCTCAGTGACGCCCTCAAACGTTATGAGAAAGCAACCGAAGCGGCAGCGGACACGCTGGATCCCGACGTGTTCACCAGGCTGAAGTCCCTCTGTGATGAGTTCGCTCGCATGGCCCGAATCGATCCCGAGCCATCAGAGTGGATTGAGCTTCATAAGCGAGCAACCCTGCTGACAGACGCTCTTTCGTGGCTTGATAGTTGGGACGAAGAGGACTTCCTGTTGGTTCAGTACTGGGCTAAAGGCGGGTAGACCAAGTCCAAAAGTCAAGGTGGACTGACTAACTCCCCGCCACCGCGTCCTCTTCCAGATCCTCTACCTGCGCCTGCACCAATCCCGCGTACGCCCCGCCGCGGGCGAGCAACTCCTCGTGCGTGCCGACCTCGGTGACCTGGCCCTTGTGCATCACGACGATGGCGTCGGCGTGGCGGATCGTGCTCAGGCGGTGGGCAATGACGAATGTTGTGCGCTCGCTCGTCAACTGGTGGAGCGCGCGCTGGATGAGCCGCTCGCTGTGGGTGTCAAGGTTGCTCGTTGCTTCGTCGAGGATGAGGACCTTCGGATCGGCCAGCACGGCTCGCGCGATGGCGATGCGCTGCTTCTGCCCGCCGCTGAGGCGCACGCCGCGCTCGCCGACGATGGTCTGGTAGCCCTCGCTCAGCTCCTCGATGAATTCGTCGGCGCTCGCGATGCGCGCGGCCTCGCGGACTTGCTCTTCGGTCGCCCACCGCCGGGCGTAGGCGATGTTGTCGTAGATGCTGCCGTCGAAGAGGAAGACGTCCTGCTCGACCACGCCAAGCAGGGCGCGGTATTGGTCCACGTCGATCTCGCGAAGGTCCACGCCGTCGATCAGCACGCGGCCCTTGCTCGGGTCATAAAAGCGAGCGACCAGGTTGCACAGCGTGGTCTTGCCGCTGCCGCTGCGGCCAACAAGCGCGACCGTCGACCCGGCTGGTACGTCGAGGTTGATGTCCTTGAGGACATACTCGGGCTCGGTGCTGTCGTCGGCTTTCTTCTTGTTGGCCGGGTAGGCGAACCACACACTCTCGAGCGAGATTCGCCCGTGCACGGCCGCGGGCATGCTGGTTGCCTCGCTTCGCGTCTCGGCAAATTCGAGCGGTTCCTCGAGCAGATCCAAGGATCGATCGAGGCCACTCAGTGCGTTCTGGATCTGCGTCGCGCTCGCGGCGAGCGCCTCAATCGGGCCGAGCAGGTAGAGCAGGTACACCGAGAACATCATGACGTCGCCGATGGTCATCGTGCCGCCAAGCACCGCGGCCCCGCCGTAGAGCAGCACGCCCGCCGACGCCGCGGGGATCATGACCGACCAGACCAGCTCGACGCTCCGGCTCCACCACCACGCCCGAAGCTCCTGGCGGGCCATCAGGTGCACGCCGCCGGTGAAACGCGAGGCCTCCTGCTGCTCGCGGTGGAAGCCGCGGACGACGCGAGCACCGCCGAACGCCTCGGTCGCGTGCGCATCGATCTCGCTGCGTGTCTTGCGCACGTCCCGATAGATCGGCCGGATCCGTCCGATCCAGGCCCGGTGCGTGATCCACACGACCGGCAGTAGGAAGATGGCCCCCACCAGCATCCGCCAGTCGACCACCGCCATGGCCACGAGCGCGCCAAGCAGCGTGACCGCTGCGCGCCAGGGGTTGTAGATCATGCCGAACAGGAGCTCGGCCGCCGCGCCGGCGTCTTCTCTCAAGATGCTCGAGACGCCGCCCGAGCGCATGGCCTGCACGCGATGTAAGGGCAAACGCGCTGCGTGCTCGAACACGCGGCGTCGCAGCATCGCCTGCACGCGCTTCGTCATCCGGGTCATCTGCCAGCGGCCCCAGATGCCGAAGGCCACGCCCAGCACCGCGACGAGCATCATCGCTCCGCACAGCACCATCAGCGCCCGCCAGCGAACGGACCGCATGCCGTCTTCGTCGAGCGTGCCGAGGTGCTCGAGCGCTCGCTCGCGCTGGGGCTCTGGCAGCGTCTCGGCCAGCCCCACCAAACCCGGCTCGGTGCTCAGGATGAAGTCCAGCGCGATCTTGGTCGAGAGCGGTAGCAGCAGGCCCAGGCCGGTCGCGATCGTCAGCGTGACGAGCGATGCGATGACCATGCCGCGGTGGCCGCGGAGCAGGCCCCAGAACTCGCGCGCGAGCGTGCCGAAGCCGCGGGTGCGCTTGCCCTTCTTGGCCAGCGGGTCGTCGCTGGGCTCCTTGGCCTCTTCCCGACGCTCGCGTTCACGCTCGATGTAGTGCCGGTAACGCCGGCTGCTGACTTGCTGGTTCCTCGCCACACAGCATCGTATGGCGGGGGATAACAGTTTCTGAACGCGGGCCGCATAGGGTTGGCGGATCCACCACCCGCCTCGCGACAACCCCGAGAAGGCATTCGCAGGAGATCCTCATGGCCGACGCCCATTCGACCGCTCCGGGCCGCAGTCCTTCACGCAGGGGCATCGCCCTGCACTGGCAGATCATCATCGGCCTGGTCGCCGGCATCGTGGTCGGGCTGATCATCAACCTGGCGTGGACCACCAGCACCTGGAACGCCCTGGGCGTCGACAACGTGCCGGCCTTCCTTGCCAAGGACGCCAGCGCCATGCTGGACGACGGCGTGACACCGGCCAACCAGGATGCCAACTTCGTGGCGCACGTGAGCCGCTTTGTCCGCAACTTCAACCTGTTCGTGGGCGACCTGTTCATGCGCAGCCTGCGCTTCATCGCCGTGCCCATCGTGCTGTTCAGCCTCATCGTGGGCGTCAGCACGCTAAACAACCTGACCAAGCTCAGCCGCATCGGCGGCAAGACCATCGGCATCTATTTGGTCACGACAGCGGTCGCCATCTCGCTTGGCCTCATCATCGCCAACCTTGCGCGCCCGGGCTCGTTCGTGCCGCAGGAGACGCGTGATCGGCTGCTGGCCGACTACAGCTCGCAGGCGCAGGGTGGCGTCGATCGCGCCACGGCGGCCGAGGGGCTCAACGCCTGGGATCGCATCGTCGACCTTATCGCCGCAAACCCCTTCGCGGCCATCGCCGAGGGGAACATGCTGCAGATCGTGTTCCTCGCGCTGCTGATTGGCATTGGTCTGAGCCTGATCCTGCCGTCGGAGGCCAAGCCGGTCATCGACTTCTGCGACGGCATGACCAAGGCGGTCATCAAGCTCGTCGAGCTGTTGATGCTCACGGCCCCTATCGCCGTCTTTGCGCTCATCGTGAAGGTGGTGGCGGACCTGGGGCTGGAGGTCCTCGGTGCGCTCGCGGTCTACAGCTTGTGCGTCGTGGGCGGGCTTGCGCTCATGGTGTTCGCCGTGTATCCGCTGGTGCTGCGCATCTTCACCCCCGTGGGTCCGGGCCGGTTCTACAAGGCCATCGCCCCCGCGCAGCTGCTCGCGTTCAGCAGCGCCAGCAGCAGCGCGACGCTGCCGGTCACGATGGAATGCGTCGAGAAGCGGCTGGGCGTGAACGACGAGGTCTCCAGCTTCGTGCTGCCGCTGGGCGCCACCATCAACATGGACGGCACGGCTCTCTACCAGGGCGTCGCGGCCGTCTTCATCGCCCAGCTCTACAGCATGAACCTGGGACTGATGGACCAGCTGGCCATCGTCGGCACCGCCACGCTGGCCTCCATCGGCACCGCGGGCGTGCCGGGCGCGGGCGTCATCATGCTGGTGATCGTGCTGCAGAGCGTGGGCGTGCCGCTCGAGGGCATCGCCGCTATCCTGGGCGTCGACCGCCTGCTGGACATGTGCCGCACCACCTGCAACGTCACCGGCGACGCGATGGTGGCGACGGTGGTGGCGGGGACGGAGGGTGAATTGGCGAGCGCGGAGGAGGTCGAGCGGCGGTTGGCGGAGGAGGAGGCGCGGGGGTTTGATGAGTCGCCGGCGAGTTAGTGCGGATCGCCACTCCAATCGATGACCCCTAAACGCCAGGTCATTGTCTCGGCATCAACGTCTACTCCGGGCGGAGAGTTAGAAGCCAATTCGCCCGCGCGATCAAAGATCGACCAGCGTTCCCAGTACTGATCCGAGTAGTTGTCGACTTCTTTCACTTTCGACGGATCAGCGATGTCCAAGAGGAACTTCCAGTGCCTTCCTCTTTGACCAACCCACTCGTATGTGCAGGTAATCGAGGTGTGCTCGGTGCTCACGTAACTCAGATTCGCTACGTGCTGCGACTTCCAGAACAGCTTGAATACTTGCCTTCGGCGTGGCATCCTGGAGGTTAGTGGCGCTCCTACTGCTACAGGGCAGTCACAGTTAGTTCGCCTACCACTCCGGCCCGCCCGCATACCGCCCGTAGATATCCGCCATCGCCTGCACCATCTCGCCCAGCGTGGCGTTGGCTAGGGCGCCGTCGATGAGGTGGGGCATGACGTTCTCGCCCTTCTGGCAGGCGGTGCGGATGGCGTCGAGGGCGCGCTTGGTCTCGTCGGCGTTGCGGTTGGCCTTGAAGGCGGTCAGGCGCTCGAGCTGAGTCTCCTCGACCTCCGGGCCGATCTGCAGGATGTCGATCGGCCGGTCCTCGTTGTCTTCGACGTACTCGTTGACGCCGACGATGATGCGATCGTGGGCCTCGCACTCTTCGCTGAAGCGATAGGACGCCTCGGCGATCTTGCGGCGGAAGTAGCCCTGGTGGATGCCCTCGACCACGCCGCCGTAGCCGCCGGTGGGCTTGCCGCCGTCCTGGCCTTTCCAGACGCCGCCGCCCATCTCGTCAATCTCGCCGATGTAATTGAGCGCCTGCTCCTCGACCTCGTCGGTGAGCGCCTCGACGAAGTAGCTGCCGCCCAAGGGGTCGACCGTGCGCGTCACGCCGGTCTCGTGCGCCAGGATCTGCTGCGTGCGGAGCGCGACCGTCACGGCCTGCTCTGTGGGCAGGCCCAGCGTCTCGTCCATGCTGTCCGTGTGCAGGCTCTGGCAGCCGCCCAGCACGCCGGCCATCGCCTGGTAGGCGACGCGCACGATGTTGTTCAGCGGCTGCTGCTCGGTCAGGCTGCAGCCGGCCGTCTGCACGTGGGTCTTCATGAACCAGCTGCGCTCGCTCTGAGCACCATAACGCTCGCGCATCATGCGGGCCCAGATGCGCCGGGCCGCGCGCAGCTTGCAGACCTCCTCGAAGAACTCGTTGTGGCTGTTGAAGAAGAAGCTGAGGCGCGGCCCGAACTTGTCGATGTCGAGCCCGCGCAGCAGGCACGCCTCGACGTACTCCATGCCGTCACGCAGGGTGAAGGCAAGCTCCTGCGGCCCGGTGCTGCCGGCCTCGCGGATGTGGTAGCCGCTGATGCTCACCGAGTTCCACTTGGGCATGTGCTTCGCCTGGAACTCGATGGTGTCGACAACCAGCTTGACACTGGGCTCGGGCGGATAGATGAACTCGTTCTGGGCGTGGAACTCTTTGAGGATGTCGTTCTGCAGCGTGCCGCCAAGATCGGCGATGTCGAAGCCGCGCTGCTTGGCCATCGCCAGGTACATCGCCCAGATCACCGCGGCCGGTCCGTTGATGGTCTGGCTCACCGTGACCTGATCGATGGGGATGTCGGCGTAGAGGCGGTGCATGTCCTCGATGGTGTCGATGGCCACGCCGCACTTGCCGACTTCGCCGACGCTGAGCGCGTCATCGCTGTCGCGGCCCATGAGCGTGGGCAGATCGAACGCGGTCGAGAGGCCGGTGTTGGCCTTGGTCTTGGTTGTCTTGCCGGCCTGCAGCAGGTACTTGAAGCGCTTGTTGGTGTCGTCGGCCGAGCCGAAGCCGGCAAACTGACGCATGGTCCACAGCCGCGTGCGATAGCCCTGCGGGTACAGCCCGCGCGTGTACGGATACTGCCCGGCCTCGGCGATGTCGCGGCCGAAGTTCTGCAACGCGGGGGTGGGGTTATCGGGTCCGTATGACTCGTCGAGCACGATGCCCGAGATGGTGACGGCGGCCGGATCGACGCCCGAGGGCTTGCCGCTCGCATCGAGGCCGGCGCCCGTGATGCTCGAGTTGTTGGTGTTAGCGGTGGTCATGGTCGTCTCCATGGCCCTTTGGGGCGTGGCAGGCGGGCCGGGCGGCCAGATTGGATGGGCTTCGTACTAGCTTTGATTATACGTCCTGATCGCGGAGCGCCCCTCCGCGCACCGAAGCACGGGTGGGGCTTCCCTGCTCCTGCAACCCGGAGTGGCCCACCAGTACTTCAAAGCGCGAATCCACCAAAGCCGCCGGGGCCACCCGACGCAACGCACGAACACCTGGACGGGATGACCTCGATGTTGAAGACCATCACGGCGATCGGTATAGCGGCATCGCTTTGCGCAGCGGCCGTCGGGCAGGACTGGATCGAGGCGCAGCGCCTGACCGCTTCCGATTTCCAGGACCGCGCGCTGTTCGGACACGACGTCGCGATCGACGAGGACACGCTCGTGTCGGGAGCCCCGGACTTCGACCGTTCGGCCTCGAACGATGGCCAGGCCTACGTGTTCCTCCGCTCAGGCTCGACCTGGCAGGAGGCGGACACTATTCACGCCAACAACGCTACCGCCGGCGACAAGTTCGGCTGGTCCGTAGCGATCTCGGGCGACCGGGTGGTCGCCGGTGCTCTTTTCGGCGATGGGAACGAAACCGACTCTGGTGCCGCCTACGTCTTCGAGCGAAACGGGGACGAGTGGATGCAGGTTGCCAAGCTCAGCGCGGACGACGGGCTCAGTGACGAGGAGTTCGGGCACGCTGTCGCAGTCGATCGAGACACGATCGCGGTCGGCGCGCAACGAGCCATGGGTGGTGGCGCGGTCTACGTCTTTACGTTTGATGGCTCAGCATGGAGCCAATCTGCGAAGCTGCAGCCTTCCGATGGAACGAACGAGAACGTCTTCGGTTCCAGCGTGGCCCTTGACGGTGACACGCTCGTCGTGGGTGATACCGATGCCGTGTTCGATGGCGTGGAGACTGGTGCTGCCTACGTGTTCGAGCGGGTCGGCGGCGAGTGGAGCGAGACCGCCAAGCTCGTTTCCGACGATGCGGTGGACTGTTGGAGGCTCGGAACCGATGTCGATGTGTCGGGCGATCGTGTGATCGTGGGGACGATCTTCGCGGGCGATCGCCCGCTCGAAGGCCGTGCGTACGTGTTCAGTAGAGACGGCACCGGGTGGATGCAGGAGGAGAACCTGTTATCGCCGGGCCGCACGAGCGCTCCTGAGACCTTCGGCACCGTGGCCATCGACGGTGACATTGTGGTGGTGGGTGCCGCGAACAACGCAGTCGGCGGCGGCAGGCCCGGCCGGCTCTACATCTACGGCCGAGAAGGCACCGAGTGGCTGCTGCTGGACTCGATCCGTCCGAAGCGGACGGCGGACATCGGCCTGTTCGGCAGCAGCGTGGCCATCGATGGCCAGACGGTTGCGACTGGCGCCGTCTTTGAGAGTGTCGACGGCCTCTTCCGCGCTGGCGCCGCGTACATCCTCGAGCCCAACCCATGCCTGGCCGACATCGACGGCGACGGTGCACTCTCGGTATTCGACTTTCTCGGGTTCCAGAACGCATTCGATGCGATGGAGCCCGTCGCCGACTTCGATCGAGACGGCGAATTCACGCTGTTCGACTTCCTGGCGTTCCAGACCGCGTTCGACGCAGGCTGCCCGTAAAGCGCAACGGCCGAGCACGTGGGGGCGTAGTCAGGTCGAGCCCATGGAGGATCGATCCGATGCGAACACGAACGCTCGCCGCCGCTTGCCTGCTTCCCACAGCCGCACTCGCCCAGGACGCCCTCTGGATCAACCACGAGGGTGACGCCGCGCTGGAAGCCACTGGATTTGCCTCGAGCGCCGTACGCATGCCCGATTCGCTGCGCATCGCCGCAGACGATTTTGAGATTAGCAGCCCCACTACGACCACGATCACCGAGATCGTGTTCTACTCGGTGTGGATCGATCCGCCGGTGATCCTCGGCGGCGACTGGTACATCTACGAGTACGATGACACCACCGGCGCGCCGGGTGATCTCATCGTGGGCGAAGCCGACGCGGCGATCACGGTCGAGCCCAGCGGGCTGGTGAGCGCCACGTTCGGCACCATCTATCGCAACTCCATGACGGTGGGTGTGCCACTCGATGCGGGCCGCTACTTCCTGGGCTTCCGCACGCACTGTGCGCCCGGCGGGGGCAAGCCCGTCAACGCCCCGCTGCACCCCGAATGGACCAACGGTGACGCGACCGCCCAGTGGAATTTCTCGGTAACCGAAGCCGGCCAGGCATTCGACGCGTGGCAGCCCATGACCGACTTCCACCCGACGCCCAAGGAGTGGGCCTTCGAGCTCTACGGCGTCGTCGACCTCGACTGCGCTGCCGATCTCGACGGCGACGGAGCGCTCACCATCTTCGACTTCCTCGCGTTCCAGACCCTGTTTGACGCGCGCGACCCGGTCGCCGACTTCGACGGCGACGGGTCGTTCACGATCTTCGACTTCCTCGCGTTCCAGACCGCGTTCGATCGCGGCTGCGAATAGTGCTCAGCGGTCGTTTCGCGGTACCTTTCGCCCAAGGAAATCGAGCATCAACTCTGCGATGACATGGCCGTCTTCCTCGAGGGCGAAGTGGCCAGTATCGAGGATGTGCAGCTCGACGTCTTCGAGATCACGTTGGTAGGGGTGTGCGCCCTCGATCGGAAAGATGAAATCGCCCTTTCCCCACGTGATGAGCGTCGGCGGCTGATGCTCGCGGAAGAGCCGCTGCCACTCGTCGTAGCGCTCGACGTTGGTGCGGTAGTCGTAGAAGTAGTCGAGTTGGATCTCCTGGTTCCCGGGTCGATCGAGCTTGGGCTGCACGTGGTTCCAGGTGTCCGGGCTGATGTTCTCTACGTCGCGTACGCCGTGGGTGTACTGCCACTTCGTGCCATCGATGGTGAGGAACTCGCGCAGCGGTGCGGCGTTCTCCTCGGAACGATCGGCCCAGTACGCCTTGATCGGATCCCAGAATTCTCGCAAGCCCTCGTCGTACGCGTTGCCGTTCTGGATGATGAACGCCTGCACACGCTCCGGCTCATTCTCGAAAAGGCGATACCCGATCGGCGCGCCGTAATCCATCAGGTACACGCTGTATTCACCAACACCCAATTCATCGATGAGCTGCCCGACGATGTTTGCCGCGTTGGCGAAGGTGTAGTCGTACTCGTCTCGCGATGGCGTCGCCGACTCGCCATAACCCGGGTAGTCGGGGGCAATCACGCGATACTGGGTTGCGAGTTGCGGGATCAGTTCCCGGAACATGTGGCTCGAGGTTGGGAAGCCGTGAAGCAGCAGCACAACCGGCGCGTCGGCCGGTCCTGCTTCGCGATAGAAGATGTCGAGCCCCTCGATCTGCGTCGTGCGGTACGCCACCCTGGCTTCGGCAGGCAACTGCTCCACCGAGGTTGGCGAGGATTCGGTGGTGGCTCCCGAGCCACCAACGGCCAGAGCGAACGCCGGAACCACACCGACGATGACAAGGACGGAAGATGCGGTCAAGAGATGGCGACGGTTGCTGGGATGCATGACAGATACTCCTCTGTTTGGCGTGCCGTGCTCGCCACGAGCGACACACGAGAGGGCAAATACATGCATATACATTTATATTCCGCCATCGACATCTTCTTTATGAGAAAACTGCACAATCGTGTTTGGCGAGGGTTCTTGCCGCCGCTACTCGCTCAGCGTCTGAGCGATCTGGCCGAGCTTGTCGCAGAGGTCGGCGCCAAGGCGGAGAGATACCTCTTCCTGGGCTGCCTTCCAGTGCGGGATGGCGTCCTTGAGCGTTCGTCGCCCGGTCGTGGTGAGGGAATAGCGACGCATGCGGCGGTCCTGCTCGCACTCAATCCGCTCTGCCAGTCCACGTTCGACCAGGCGATCGAGGTTGCGGCTGAGCGTCGTGGCATCGGTATGCGTGGCGTCGGCCAGCTCGCTCTGGCTAGGTCTGCCGAGCTTGGCGATCATGCCGAGCAGGGACATCTGCGTGCCCCGGAGCCCGACCTCGCGTAGACGATCATCGAAGACCGACGCCACCAGCCGATCGGCCTGGCGGATGGCCGACGCGAGACACCCCGTGAAGGTCTCGGCGAGTTCTCGGTCGTTCTGTGGTGCTGGCGTGGACATCGTTGCCTCTATCGGGCGAATCGATGCAGGTGCAAATATGTTCCCCAGTGGCGTTGGGCACGAGGCGGGGCGGCAACGTGTTGATCGCAGGCGTTGACCCCAGGCACCACGGCCCGTCTGATAAGCGTGGTACCCGCGCCCTTGTCGCCCCTGGCACGTGGTTATGGCCGCCCACGGGCCGTTGGCACCGGGGTTGAAGGAGTATCTTCGAGCCGTCCCGGGTGCGGGCCGGCGACAAGAGCAGAAAGGCCGAAAACCATGAAGAGCGTTCTGAAGGTCTCCGACAACGGCAAGCGGGTCATGCTCCTTACGGTCCTCAGCTTCATCGCCCTGATGTGAGCATGAAGCGGTGCTGGCAACGGCCAGAACCGTGGACCAGCCATGCTGCGCACAATGAGAAACCCGGGCTCTCGCCCGGGCTTCGTTGCGTTGATTGCGGGGACCTAAGAGATCAGAACTCGATCTTGTTGGTGCCCATCGCGTCGTGGTCGTCCATGCCGCCGCGCTGCGGGCTGGCATCGGCCGAATACGAACCGTCGCCGGCGTCGCCCCACTGGGCACGCTTGAGGCTCAGGCCGATCTTGCGATCGCTGATGTCGACGCGCAGGATCTTGACGTCCACCTCGTCACCGGCCTTGACGACCTCCTGCGGGTCCTCGACCTTGTGGTCGGCCAGCTCGGAGATGTGCAGCAGGCCCTCGAGATCATCCTCGAGCTCGACGAACACGCCGAAGTTGGTGATCTTGGTGACCTTGCCGCGGACAACCATGCCGGGCTGGTAGGCGCCGGGGATGGCGTTGAGCCACGGATCCTCGGTGAGCTGCTTGACACCAAGGCTGATGCGCTGCTTCTCCTGGTCGACGTCGAGCACCACGCACTTGACCACGTCGCCCTTAGCGACGATCTCATTGGGGTGGGTGACCTTCTTGGTCCAGCTCATGTCGCTGACGTGCAACAGGCCGTCGATGCCCGGCTCGATCTCGATAAACGCGCCGTAGTTGGCAAGGTTGCGCACCGAGCCCTCGATGATGGTGCCGGGAGGATACTTCTCGGCAACCAGCTCCCAGGGGTTCACCTCGGTCTGCTTCATGCCGAGGCTGATCTCCTGCTTGTTCTTGTCGATGTCGAGCACGACGACGTCGACCGGCTCGCCCACGCTGACCACCTCGCTGGGGTGGTTCACGCGACGGGTCCAGCTCATCTCGGAGATGTGGACCAGGCCCTCGATGCCGTCTTCCAGACGCACGAAGGCGCCGTAGGACATGATGTTGACCACCTCGCCCGAGATGCGGCTGCCCACGGGGTATTTGGCCTCGATGGCCTCCCACGGGCTGGGGTCCTTCTGCTTGAGGCCCAGGGCGATCTTCTCCTTCTGCATGTCGATGGAGAGGACCTTGACCTCGATCTCTTCGTCGACCTTGAGCATCTCGCTGGGGTGGTTCACCCGGCTCCAGCTCATGTCGGTGATGTGCAGGAGGCCGTCGATGCCGCCCAGGTCGATGAAGGCACCAAAGTCGGCCAGGTTCTTGACCTGACCCTTGACGATCTGGCCCTCGGCGAGGGTCTCGAGCAGACGCTTCTTGGCGGCGTCGCGCTCCTTCTCGATGAGGCGGCGGCGGCTGATGACGATGTTGCGACGCTCGGTGTCGATCTTGAGCACCATCGCGCGGACCGAGCGGCCCACGAAGTCGCGCACGTCGTGCGGGCGGCGGACGTCGACCTGGCTGGCCGGCAGGAACACCGGCACACCGATGTCGACCAGCAGGCCGCCCTTGATCTGCTTGACGACCTTGCCCTCGACGATGTCGTCTTCCTTGGTGTTGTCGACGATGCGGTTCCAGGCGATCTGGCGATCGGCCTGGCGCTTGGACACCTCAACCACGCCGCTCGAGCCCTCGAGGCTCCGAAGCAGCACGTCGACCGTCTCGCCGATCTTGGGCTCTTCGTCGAACTCTTCGCGGGGCACCAGGCCCTCGCTCTTGAGCCCGACTTCTACCACGACGTCATCGCCGGCAAAGCCGATGACCTTGCCCTTGATGATCTTGCCCGGCTCGAGGTCGGAGATCTGGTTGTCCAGCAGGTTGTCCATGTCGCCGCTGGCGACCGCTTCGCCGAGCGCTTCACGGACCATCGCTTCGGCCTCGCTGTCTTCCAGGCCAAGCGATGCGATCAGGGTTTCGTCCACCATAAAGTTGCGTCTCTCAAGTCGGTCGTGCTCGTCGATCTCGGGCCGCCGGGCCCCCGCGATCAATCGACACGCCGCCGTACCGGCTCGCACGCCCCGCGGGCGTATCGCTCGAGTCGGCCCGCCCGAGGGCGGCTTTGGGTTCGTTCTGGGTTCCGGGGCGCCACCACAACGCCTGCGTACGACATACCGGACCGGCGGAACGGAAATAGATACTAGGCGCTGGCCCTATGGGCAGGCTCCCGATCTTGGTTCGGGTGGCGGACGGACCGGCTCGCAAAAATCCACGTCTGAAGCACCACGCGCACTCCGATAATGCCTTGCTCGGACAGCGCTTTTTCGCCCCATTCCGGCTAGCCTTACGGCTCAGCACGACGCGCAGGCCGAGGCCGGCGGGTTCACCCCACCCGGCACGCCTTCGGCGATGGCTGGGGCCTTGCCAGTGCCGGGCAATTTCGGCCGATATGCAAGGGTGAGCAAGCCGCACGAACGAACGGATCGGCCGTTCGGTCGTAGCGTGGCAGACATGGGCGGGACGCGGGCGACGATCCCGCGGTCGTCGGGGTTGGCGGACCCCAGCACCGGATGGAACCGCCGATTTCACCGTGAGGCAGCCGAAGCAATGACAACGATCGCGACGCAGACCCAAGGCTCGGCGGGTGCCCCCGCCCTCGACGAAGAGAATCGCAACCCGGTGTTCGACGAGCTTGGGTTTCCCAAGGATCCCAACAACCTCTACACGCAGACGGTCGGCAGCATGCTGCACGCCGCCGACATGCTCGACCTCCAGCACCGCGTCAAGATCATCCTGGCCCAGCCTAAGAACGAGATCATGGTGCACTTCCCCGTTCGCCTCGACGACGGGCACCACCACCTGTTCAAGGGCTACCGCGTGCAGCACAACAACGCGCTGGGCCCGTTCAAGGGCGGCCTGCGCTTCCACCCCGACGTCCACCTCGATGACGTCAAGGCCCTGGCGTTGCTCATGACCATGAAGTGCTCGCTGGCCCGCCTGCCCCTGGGCGGTGGCAAGGGTGGCGTGAAGGTCGACCCGCGCAAGCACAGCCCCGACGAGATGGAGCGCATCACCCGCCGCTTCACCAGCGCCATCATGAACGACATCGGGCCCGACTACGACATCCCCGCGCCCGATGTGGGCACCACGGCCCAGCACATGGCCTGGATTGCCGACACGTACCAGATGTCCAACAGCAAGACCGCCTACGACGGCATGCGTGTCGTCACCGGCAAGCCCGTCGAGGTCGGCGGCTCTGTCGGCCGCGAGAAGGCTACCGGCCAGGGCGTCGCCGACGTGATGGCCGAGATCCTCCCGCAGATCAAGATCCCCATCGAAGGCCTGCGATTCAGCATCCTCGGCTTCGGTAACGTGGGCTCGTGGGCTGCTCGCATCTTGCAGGACATGGGCGCCACGCTCATCGCCGTCATGGACCACTCGGGCGCGCTGCGGTGCGACACGGGCATCGACGCCCACGCGCTCAGCGAGTACAGCTACGAGCACTACGGCATCGCCGGCTTCGAGAAGTCCAAGGCCGCCACCGAGTCGGGCAAGAACGGCAAGGGCGCCGACGCCATCTCGAAGGAAGACTTCTACAGCACGCCCGTCGACGCGTTCATCCCCGCCGCCCTCGAACAGATGATCGGCCCGCAGGAGGCCGAGATGCTCCAGTGCCGCGTGGTGGCCGAGGGTGCCAACGCCCCCTGTACCCCCGCCGCCGACCGCGTGCTCCAGCGCCGCGGCATCGAGGTGCTCCCCGCCATCCTGTGCAACGCCGGTGGCGTGACCGTGTCGTACTTCGAGTGGGTCCAGAACAAGGCCTGCCAGATCTGGGACGTCGAGACGGTCGACCGCGAGCTCAACAAGGTCATGTGCATGTCGGCCCGCCGCACGCTGCTGGCCCGCCAGCGCTACGAGTGCGACATGCGTACGGCCGCATATCTGGCAGCGCTCGATCACATCGGCCGCGTGTACAAGACCCGCGGCATCTTCCCGTAATCCGCAGCCGATTCCGAACCCAGCCGCGTGCGAGAGCACGCGGCTTTTCTTTGCTTATAGCATGCCCGCGAGCGCCGCTCGCACCTGCGAGATCGTGTTGCCCGTGGGATCAATGCGCACCGCCTGCCATCCCTTGGCCCGCGCCGCCGCGACGTTTGGCTCGAGATCGTCGAAGAACACGATCTGCGAGCCCGACGCCCCCACCGCCCGCTCGAGCGCAGCATAGAACGCCGCATCAGGCTTTGCGGCTCGATGCTCGTGGCTCGCAAGCTGGTGCTCGAGCGTCCCGGCGGCGGTGAACTCGGCCCGACGCGTCCAGTGCCGAGCGTTGGTGTTGCTGAGCAGCGCGCTCGTCAGCCTCGCGTGGCCGGCGAGTTCTTGCGCGAGCTCGCGCGCTCCGTCGTACTCGTGGAGCAGCCACGCGTCGTGCAGGCGTTCGATATCGCTCGCCGAGTATCCCGGCGAAAGCTCGGCAACCGCCGGGAAGTACGCCTCGCACGACAGCTGTCCGAGTTGGTAGGACTCGGCCAGCTTGCGTCTCTCGGCGCGCACGTCATCGCCCACCGGCACCTTCGGTAGCGGCAGACCCGCGGCCGCACACGCTTCTTCCCACCCGTTGCAGATACGCAACAGCACGCCGCCCCAATCGAGGCACACGACGCGGACGTCCTCTGGCCGCGCGATCGTCACTGGCTGTGCGTTCGATCGGGCTTCATGACCTCGGCCATCGCCTCGGTCGCGAAGCTACCACGCGGCAGCTCGAACCCGCACCGCACGTAGGTTCCGTGCGCGTCGGCGCCGCCTTCGACCTGCGGGAACTTCAGCGGCACGCGTAGCGGCCGCCGGTCGCCGTCCATCGAGCCGCGATGCCGTTTGGCAAATCGCTCCAGGTGTTCGGGCGTCAGTCCGAATCTCTCGAGTGCCTGCCGCTCGATGCGCGCCGGCTCGCCCGAGGCCAGCCGCATGGACGGCCCCCACAGCGGGCCCGTCGGGCTGATCTCCAGCCGATCCAGGCGGTCCTTGATATCCTGGCTCTCCGCTTCCTCTGCGTTCACGACGAACGTTGTTCGTCCGGCCCCGTGCACGACGGCGACGTCGCCCTCCAGCAGCGTGTCGAGCGTTCCCTGACGCATGCGCTCGCGGAGCACCTCGTTGAAGATCGCGCTCTGGAGGGCGCTGAGCATGAAGCCGGTCTCGGTGCGCCCCAGGCGCTCGATGGCGCGCTTGGGCGACTTGCCCTGCACCAGTGCCCCCAGCACGCGTCGCTCGCCCTCCGCGCTGTGGGGTAGCTTCGCCAGCGCGGCATCGAGGTCGCCCGCCGCGTACGCCGCCCGCGATTCGTCCGTCCCGCCGTCGGGTGTCGGGCCCAGCAGCAGGTCGCACGCCTCCTGGGCCTCACCCAGCACCATCGCGCGACCGACCCGATGATTCGTGTTCCACTGGCCGAAGCGTTGCTCGCCGACAGAATTGGCCATTCCTGTTCGCTCGAGGATCGCCAGCGTCTTGTGCGCGTGCAGCACGCCCTG
The DNA here is from genome assembly GCA_965227775.1 of Phycisphaerales bacterium. GTDB lineage: Bacteria > Planctomycetota > Phycisphaerae > Phycisphaerales > UBA1924 > JAHCJI01. Next base: position 1,281,230 of record OZ245777.1, on the reverse strand, counting down.
CGGGTGCACGCCGCGCACGCGGATCGAGAACCCGTTGCCCGCCAAGTGGCCTCGGCGGAGCTTGCGGTCGTGCAGATCGAGCCACAAGATGCGCACGCGGTCGTCGCGCAGATCGGGAAAGTCTTCGGGCCGCTTGCCCGGCACGTGCACGGTCACGTGCTGGCGCGTGATGGCGGTCTTGTCCTTGAGTCCGGCGTATCCGATGTCGGCCGGCCGCACACCGAAGTGCCGTGCGAGGATGCCGATCATGTACGAGGTCGAAAGCCCCTTCTTCTCGACGAACAGCATGAGGTGCTCGCCCTCGCCCGAGGGCTGGTAGAGCGGCAGCTCGTCGACGAGGAAGTCATCCTCGCGTTGCTTCAGCAGGCCGCCGATGCCCGGCACACCCTCGCTGCGATAGAGCGTCGCGGGTTCCTCGCCGGCGGTCGGCCCCGGCGGCAGGCCGGCGTGGTGGGGCAACATCAAAAGGGCGGGCCCTCATCTTCGTCCGGCTCGTCCTCGTCGTCGGCCTCGAACTGGTCTTCGAGCGGATTCACGCTCGTCGCTTGTGCGAGCACGTGCTCGGCCACGTAGATCGGCACGCTCAACCCGATGCCCAAAGCGATCGCGTCGCTGGGCCGGGCGTCGATCTCCACGATCTCGCCCTCGCTGTCGCGGATGCTCAGCACGGCGTAGAACGTGGCTTCGGCAAGGTCGGTGATCGCCACCGACTCGAGTGATGCGCTGAGCCCGTCGAGGATGTTCGCCAGCAGGTCGTGGGTCTGCGGCCGCTTCACGGGCACACCGCTGAGCCGCCGCTCGATGGCTTGGGCCTCGGGAAGCCCAATGACGATTGGAAAAGTCCGCAGGTCGTCCGGCGGGGTGCCGTTGTCAGACATCTCCCTCAGCTCGATGACCTGGTAGTCGGTCAGCTCGCGGATGAGAATGCGCGACAACTCCATTCGTACCGTCATCGTCGCCCTCCCTCGGCCCGGCGACACTGCCTGGGCCGACCGAGGATCGAAGGCCCGCCGGGCCCCACCGTCAACGCGCCAGCGGGGTCCCTCTACGATGCCGCCGTGCTGAAGACCCGCCGAACCAGCGCCGAGCCGCGCATCGAGATGGCCCCCATCATCGACGTGGTCTTCCTGCTGCTGACCTTCTTCGTGTTTTCGCTCGTGCTGCTTTCCCGCGTCAGCGTCGTCGATCTCGACCTTCCCGCCATGGGCTCGGGCGAGCAGCGACAGGGCCCCGAGGCCATCGTCGTCGCCGTGGATAGCGAGGGCATGGTCTTCGTCGACGGAGAGCCGGTCGGCCCGGCTTTGGCCCAGGGAGAGCCTCTGGCCGAATCGACCCGGGCGGCCCTGCTCGAAGCCATCTCGCTCGCGGCCGGGCCCGGCACCCAACCAGACTCCCAACCGGATACGCAGCCCACGATCCGGCTCGAAGTCGACGAGCGAGGCGTCTCGGGCGCCCTCTTGCGGGTGCTCGACGCCCTGCGCACTCAGGGCTACGAGGCGGTCGAGCTCGTCGGCACCCCCACCGAGCGAGCTGCCGAAGCCGGCGACGATCCCTGAATGAGGCCCGTTCGTAGCATTCCAAGCGCATGAGCCCGGTCCATCGCCCAAGATCGACGCAGGTTGCCCGGTGGGCCGTCGCCGTGCCGGCGAGCCTGGCGTGCCACGTGCTCATCGCCGTGCTGCTGCTCCGTGCGGGCGTCGACCCGACGAGCATGGCCGACGCCGCGGAACAGATGGACCCGCTCGAGATCCCGGTGAAGCTGGGCATCGAGCGAAGCGACGCCGTGACGCCCAACTGGCTGGGCTTCGAAGTGCCCACGCCGCACGTGGCCGACCCCGCCCCCACCGAGCAGAGCCCGCTGACGCGAGCCCAGGGCGACCAGCGGGACAACTTCGCGCGCGCCATGGCGGCCTCGCTCCAGACCAGCACCGATCAGGCGTTTGCAGACGCTCGACAAGTGCTCGACGCGCTCCGAGAGCGATTCGCACGAGCCCAGGCCGACGCGCGAGCCCTCGCCGAAGCGACGGCTGAGCCGCAAACCCAGCCCACCGAAGAGCAACCCGTCGAGCAGCCGCCGGCCGAGCCGACGCCCGCCAAAGATGACGCCCTCGACGGCAGCCCGGGCATCCAGGACACACGCTCGGCCCCGCCCTCGAGCAAGCCCATCGAGATGCGCCGGCTCGAGCTCGGTCGCGTGGTCTCGGCCGAGGGACTGCGGATCAACACGACCCGCATCCACCTGACGAGCCTGCAGCGGGCCTTTCGTGCCGACCGCAGCCCGCTCGTCGAGATCTTCTTCAATCACGACGGCCGCGTCTCGCGGGCCCGCATCCCCTCGGGCCGCGGCTCGGGATTCTCCGATATTGATCAGGCGCTCATCAACGCGATCTATGAGTGGACGGCCGAGGGCAAGCCGATCGAAGAGATGCAGGAGGGCGACGCGCCCCTGCTCATCCGCATGAGGATCCTGATGTGAATAGCACGCTGGTCGCCGCCGTCGCGATCTTCGCCATCGTCCAGGACGGCCCCATCCCACCGCAGCGCGTTGACCCGGTGTCGGACCCCGCGCCGCCCACGACCGAGCCCGTGCAACCGACGGACGGACGGGCGGCGGACGAACGGGCGACCGACCAGTCGCAGGGCGCAGCACCGACGACCGTCGTTCGTCCGACCAGCCGCATCGACTTCCGTCAGCCAGCACCGAGCACGATGCGCGCGCAGCAGCCCGCGTCGATCTTCACCGACGAGGCGTACCGGCGTGCCCGGGTGCGTTCGCTGCTGATGCTGGCCCTGGAGCGCGGCGCGTAGCGGAACCGGCTCCGACAGGCTCACTCTCCGAGGAGGGCGCTGATCTCGTCTTCGACGGGGTTGGAAACCTTCCGCGTGGGCTTGGACTTCTTGTCGTCGTCGGCCTCGCTGGTCGTATCCGCATCGTCGTCATCGTCGACGCCCGTGTCGGCGGCATCGAGCTTGGCGATCTGGGCGTCCAACTCGGCGTCGGCCTTCTTCTCGGCCTCGTCGTCTTTGGCCTTCTTGCGCTTGGCCGCCTCGACCTTGTTCTTGTCGGGCGCCAGCACGATGCTGGCCTGACGCATGACCCAGCGCGGGGCCATCTCGACCTTCGCGATGTCGCTGAGCTGCTCGACGATCTCGGCCAGTCGCTCGAGGCCAAGTTCCTTGTGCACCATCTCGCGACCGCGGAATCGCTGGGTGATCTGCACCTTGTGGCCCTGCATCAGGAAGCGCCGCGCCTGGTTTACGCGGATCTGCACGTCGTGCGGGTCGATCTTCACCGATCGCCCCAGACGGACTTCCTTGAGTTCTTGCTGGCCCGTGGCCTTGTTGTCCTTGCGCTTGGACTGATCGTACTTGTACTTGCCGTAGTCCATGATCTTGCAGACCGGCGGCCTTGTGTCGGCCACGATCTCGACAAGATCAAGGCCCGCCTCCTGGGCCATGCGCATCGCGTCTCGCGTGTCCACCACGCCAACCTGCTCGCCCTCGGCCCCGATCAGCCGGATGGGGCTGATGCGGATCATGTGGTTGACCCGGGTGCGTTGCACGGGGCCGGCGTCGCGGTAAAACCTTCGTCCTCGGATGGGTGTTCTCCTTCGGGTCGCCGGCGCATCGCCGGCGTCGTGCTCACGCCGGAACCACTCCGGCGATACCTATCTACCTAACCCAGTTCGCCCGTTCTCTCTCCAAAGAAGACGGCGACCGGTTAATCGCTCACGCGGGGGCTTTCACCCCCGGCAGCGTTGTTCGGACCGGGCCATGGGCCCAGTCCAGCATCGGTTCGGGATCGGTGCCGCTCAAATCCAGCGGCTCATCGCGCCTGCCACGTCGTAGAGAATACCAGATCGATCGACGCCGAGCAAGCCAATTTGTCTGTGACGGTCCACACAAACTGCGAACCGGGCGGAACCCACGGGTGTTCCGCCAATGGGCACTCATACCCATACGAGCGAAGCCGCTCAAGCCATCTGGACCAGATTGATCACAAGGCTGATGGCAAGCAGCACACCGAGCGCAATCAGCAGCGGCGTGCGGAAATCGTTGCCGCTGGCGGCGGGCTTGGCCGGCTGCAGTTCCTCGGGTGCGGCGACGCTGGCGGTCTCCAGGTGGCTCAGCGAGGCCAGGTCGGCCTCGTTCAGCCCGCGGTGGGCCAGCGGCGGCGCTTTGCCATTGCTGACCGCGTCGAGGTCGTCCAGCAGGTCCTTGACGCCGCGGTACCGCTGCTCGCGCTTCTTGGCGAGCATCATCTCGATGACCTCGCTGATGCCGCCGCTCAAGCGGGGGTTCACCTGGTCGGGCGGCACGGGGTCGGCCTTCAGGTGCTTGTGCATCACGCTGGTGGGGTTCTTGCCGTCGAATGGCACGTTGCCCGTCACCATGTGGTAGAGGGTGGCACCAAGCGAATAGATGTCGGCCTCGACACCCACGTTGGTCTCGCCGCGAATCTGCTCTGGGCTGATGTAGAACGGTGTACCGAACGCCTTACCCGCCTCGGCCTCTGCCGCTTCTTTATCGCTCATGGCGCGCGCCAGGCCCATGTCGGCCAGCTTCACCACACCATCGTTGGTGATCATGATGTTCTTGGGCTTCACGTCGCGGTGGATGATGCCCCGCTCGTGGGCGTGCCCGAGCGCCATGGCAACCTGGCGCACGATCTCGACCGCGTCGGCCTCGCCAAATCGCTTGTTCTTCACGATGTCGTCGTACACGGTGCGGCCGTTCACGTACTCCATCACGAAGTAGTGATACTCGCCCGCCTTGCCCACGTCGTAGGCCTGCACGATGTGCGGATGGTTGAGCTGCGCAGCAGCTCGACCTTCTGCATAGAAGCGCTCGATGAACTGCGGATTCTGGCTGAACTTGCGCGGCAGCACCTTGATGGCAACCAGGCGATCGAGGTTGAGCTGGCGCGCCTTGTAGACCGTCGCCATCGCGCCCGCGCCCAGCTTGCCAAGCAGGCGGTATCCCGGGATCTTCTGACCGCTGCGCTCGGCGTCCAGGATGGCCTTGAGCCTGGCGATCTGCCGCTTGGTCACAAAGTCCTGATCGACCAACTCGACCGCGAGCGATCCCTGGCTTGCGTCCTCGCCGCCTTCGGCGCCGCGCAACCGATCCTTGCAGAGATCAACCTCTTCGCGTGTGGCAAGCCCGTAGTCGACGACGAGGCGCCCCAGCGCGGTATCTACGTTAGACCCGCCCTTGGCGACTTCGGCCAGGGCGGCATCGGGGTCCTCGGGCGTGGCAACGCCGCTCAGGGGCGTGATCCCGGAGCGATCCATCGCAGAGAGCGCCGCCGTCCGGCTGCCCGACATCGCACCCGTTCCAGAAGCCGAGGCTTCCGGCGAGTTGCGGGCGGGCATTGGGTTTGGGTCGGCCATCGTGCGTGCAATCCGGTTCTGTGAACGACGTCTCGATTCTGCCCCTGTAAAGGGGAGGGGAACATAGCGGCGCGGCTGCGCACGGACAAATCTCAGCCGACGCGCCGCACCCCGGACGGGCCCCAAGGACCCGCCCAAGTCGTTATCGACGCCAGCGGAGCGAAGCCGCAGCGGGCCTGCCCGAACGGGGCATAATTCCAGGCCCGCCGGGGTGCCGATTCGCACCAGATCCCCGGAAGTTCGCGCCCGGTTCGGCATTTCCACGCGCCACGTCGGCATAACCCGGGCCGATAAGGGGCCTCCCCACGCGGAGCGCCCAGAGTTCCAGCCTACACGCGGTCAGGAGCCAGCAGCGTGCCGTCTTTCCAAGCAGGGAACTCGGCCCGCCACGCCCGGAATGCCGGAACGTCGAGTTCGACCGTCAGCACGGCCTCTTCGTCGCCAAGCTCTCCGATGACCTCGCCCTTGGCGTCGATCGCGACCGTGCCGCCCGCGTAGGCCAGGTAGGGGTCGTTGCCCCGGCGGTTGACCGCGAGCACGAACGCCTGGTTCTCGATCGCCCGCGCGATCGCCAGCGTCCGCCAGTGCGACTGCCGGGCGGCCGGGAAGTTCGCGATGCAGGTGAACACCTCGGCCCCCTGCTGGAGCCCGAGGCGATAGAGCTCGGGAAACCGCAGGTCGTAGCAAATCGTCGGGCAAACGACCAGCGCTTCTTCGCCCGCACTCCAGGCGAACGTCTCCACGTGCCGCCCGCCGACAAAACGCTCGCCCTCTCGCCCGTAGGTGAAAGGGTGGATCTTGGCGTAATCGCACAGCAGCTTCGGCTCGCCGCCACGCTCATCGGGTGCAAAGACCGTTGCGTGGTTGGTTGCCTTTTCGCACCCACCATTCGCACAGCCGCCCACAGTCCGCCCGCCCATGACCGTCGCGCCCAGATCGTCGGCCAGGCGGGACAGCCACGCCTGGGTCGTGCCATCGTCTGCGGTGGTTTCGGTGTTCAGGGAGAACCCGCTGTCGAACATCTCCGGCAGCAGCACGAAGTCGCCTTCATCGACATCGACGCCGTCGAGCAGCCGCAGCACGCGATCGAAGTTGGCCTCGCGGTCTTCCCATACGATGTCCAGTTGGACCAGGTGCGCACGCATGATGGGAGCATAGCGGCCGGGCCCGAGTTGCCCGCCCTGCCTCCGGTGCGCCTGCTGCTGGCCAGCGGCAGCCCGAGACGCCGGGAGCTGCTGACCTCACTTGGCGCCGACTTCGCGGTCGTGGCCTCGAACATCGACGACGGCGAGCTCACCCCGCCGCCGGCGGCGTCGGCCGCGACTTGGACGATGGCGATGGCCTACTTCAAGGCCCGGGCAGCGATCGAGTCGCTCGAGCCTTCGCAGGCCGGCTTGGTCGTGGGCGCCGACACGGCCTGCGAGCTCGACGGGCGGATCATCGGCAAGCCCGCCAGCGAAGCCGAGGCGCGAGGCACGCTGCGATCCATGGTCGGCCAGACCCAGCGTGTGGTGACGAGCGTTGCGATCCTCGATCCTTACCGCCCCAACACGCATCGCCTGCTGCTCGCCGACGTCGCCGAGGTCACCTTTGGAACGATCTTCGAGGACGCCATCGACCGCTACCTCGTCACCGGGGGATGGAAGGGCAAGGCGGGCGGGTACAACCTGACCGAGCGCATCGCCGACGGCTGGCCGCTCACGGTGCGCGGCGATGCGAACACGGTCGTGGGCCTGCCAACGCGTAGCCTGGCGACCTGGATCGCGCACACGACGGCGTGGGAGGCCGGCTCGTGAACGGTATCGCTCCCATGTGGATCTCCGGCCCCCTCGCGATGCTGACGCTCGTGGTGGTCGCGGCGCACCTGATGGCGATGCGCAGCGCCGACATGCCCGAGAGCCGCCGTCGCATCCGCACCGCCAACGGCTGGCTCATCCTGATCACCACGCCCGTGCTGGCGATCGCGTTCTCCGTTGTCTCGCCCGCGAATCCGCGGCGTTTCGCACTGGTGTGGGCCGTCGCGATCGCGCTGTTGGGCTTTGTCATCCTGATGGCGTTCGTCGACATGGCCAACAACCTGCGCCTGGCGAACCACCAACGCCGCGAGATCAGCCGAACAGCCGGCCGGCACCTGGGCCAGCACCTCGTGACGCAGCGAAAGGAAGACGATGGCCCGTGACGCCCGTGCTCCTCGCGGGCCCATGCCGGCCGCGGTCCGGCCGCTTGCGCCGCTCGCCGAGCGTCTGTACGCCCGCGCCATTGCGCGTCGCAACGCCCGCTACGACGTGCGCGCACGAGCGTCGGCCTTCTCGCCTGGCGGGCTCACGGTCACCGTCGATCGCCCCGTCATCTCGGTCGGCAACCTGAGCGTCGGCGGCACGGGCAAGACGCCGGTCGTCCAGCTCGCCTGCCGCTGGCTGCGCGACGCTGGACGCAACCCGGCCATCGCGATGCGCGGCTACGGGTCACGCGATGGGCTGAGCGACGAAGCCGAACTCCACCGTGAGGCGCTGCCCGGCATCCCCATGGCCATCGGCCCAAACCGCGTGCACCAGCTCATCCAGCTCTTTGGCAGCGACGAGGGCGATAGCGTCGACGTGGTCGTACTCGACGACGGCTTCCAGCATCGCCGCCTTGCCAGGCAGCTGGACGTGGTGCTTATCGACGCGACCCAGGACGTGTTCGAACAGCGCCTGCTACCTGCCGGCTGGCTGCGCGAGCCCGTGACCAGCCTGGCGCGCGCCCACGTGGTCATTTTGACCCACGCAGACACGGCGCAGCCGGCCGATCTGACGCGCACCGAAGCGGAGCTGAGGCGACGCTTCCCGCACCTCGTCCTGGCCCGAGGCTCGCACGAGTGGACGGGCTTCGAGATCGCGGTCGGCGGTGAGGATCACGTCGAGCAATTGCACTGGATGCAAGGCCGGACGTACGCGCTCGCCTGCGCCATCGGCAAGCCCAACGCCTTCATCGATCAGGCCACGCGCACGCTCGGCCCGCCATCCGACACGCTCGTGTTGCGCGATCATGATCCGTACGCCCCAGCCACGATTGAGCGTCTCCGGCGCTTGGCCGACGGCTGCGACGCACTGCTCGTCACGCAGAAGGACTGGACCAAGCTCGCACACGTGCCCGGCGATGCTTGGCCGTGCCCGGTCGCGCGTCCCGTGCTCGAGATGCGCCTCACGGCTGGTGGAGACCTCGTGCAAGACGCCGTGCTGGCCGCTGCCCTGTGGCAGGATGCGCCGGCCGACGAGCACTGAGCGCGAATCGAAACGGCGATGGACCAAACGAAACACCCCGGCATCACACGATGCCGGGGTGTTTCCACGAGTGCTGTTGTGTGATTCCTACTCGAGCACGATGATCTCGACGCGACGGCTCGCACGCTTGGTGCCCTTGGGCTTGGCCGGGCCATAGGCGGCCGAGTGCACGCGATCGTTGCTAAGCCCCTTGGAGACGAGGTAGCTCTCGACAGCCATCGCGCGCTCGGCGCTCAGCCGCTCATTGGTCTTCCAGTCGCTCTTGCGGATCGGGTCGTTGTCGGTGAAGCCAGCCACGCGGATCTCGGCGTTCGGGTACCGCTCGCGGATGACGCGGACCACGCCATCGAGCACGCCGCGCGCGTCACGCTTGATCGTGACCGAGCCCGAGTCGAACAACACCTCGCCGGCGATGTCAACGACGACCTCCCCCGCACGCCGGCTGACGCCCGCGCCCAGACCCTCGAAGCCGGTCATGTCGCCCAGGGCCGGCTGGGCGGCGAGTTGCGACGCCAGGTCGCGGTTCTGCTCATCGAGAGCGCGGTAGCGGGCCTCTGCGTCGGCGAGCGCCATCTCGAGGCTCTCGTTCACGCGGCGGAGTTCCTGGTTCTCCATCACCAGCGGATCGTCGGGGTTCGGGCCGGTGCTTGCGCAGCCAACGCCCGCCAGTGCCACGCTCAGCAGCACCAGCACACAAGCCACGCGAGAGATCGAGTTTCGAAGCGAGACGCACATGGGCATGCCTTGGATCCTCCAATGCCGATGCGAAGCGGAGCACAACGCGACGCCAGCGCCCCCTCCGTGAGGGCTCGGCCGCGGCGATCCAACCTTATCGGCGAGAGCACCCAAAAGTCTGTGAATGCGGCCAAAAACCGGCTTCCGCCAGCAAACGACAGCGGTGGCAAGCGCTTACGGCAGGTTCACGGGCTGGCCGGTCAACCGGCTCAGCCCGAACTCAACCGCCGGCCTTGCGAGCAAGACGACGACCGTCGCGATGGCAAGCGACGGGCCATAGGGCATCGCGCGGCCAACTCCGCGGCTGAGCGAGAGGCTGTAGAACGTGAGCAGGATGCCCACGAACGCAGCGGCGAAGAACGCCAGCACGGCATCGACCCACCCGATGCACGCCCCCACCGCCGCCATCAGGTGCACGTCGCCCAGGCCCATGGCCTCCTTGCCGAAGCCGAGGCTGCCAAACAGCCGGATGGCCCAGACCACACCGCCACCGATGAGGTAGCCAAGAAGCGAGCCGCCCAGCGCATCGAGCCAGACCGGGCAGAAGCCCTCGAACGAAGACGCGATGACGAACCCGCCGAAAGCCAGCATCACGGGCGGCGCGAGGAAGGCCATCTCCTTGACCATCTCGCGACGGGCGTGCGGGTAGGCGATCCAGACCTCGGCGTCGCTCGTGGAGTCGTCAGCCTCGGTCTTTGGCGCCGGCACCAGCAAGCGGAGCGGTACGCCGGCAATGATGGGCCCGAGAGCCGCCCCGATAATCACGCCGATGCCAGGGGCATAGCCGAGCACGCGAGCCGCAATGCCGCCGGCAACCGCGCAGGCGATGACCGTGATCGTGATGACGGCCGGGCCGCGCAGCCATCCGGCCTTGGGACGCCACTGGCCGGTCTCCGACGCGTCCATCTCTTCAAGCGTGGGTAGCGGCGGCAGGCCCTGCTCCTTGCGGTGGGCCTCTTCCCAATCCATGGCGTCTGCAAAGCTGCGCCCAATGAGCTTGAACTTCACCAGAAGCAGCGACAGGCCAATGCCGAGCACCCCGCCCAAGCCGATGCCCAGGCTCGCCCAGCCATACGTCGGGATGGGCCAGCGCCACGAGCCGTCGCCGCTGGGCATCGGATACTCGAGGCCCTTGAGCGAGAGGAACGCCCCATAGCCCGTGTGGATCAGCACGCCCACCACCGTTGCGAACCACGGCAGCACGAGCGGGATCATGGTGGTCTTCAGATCGGTCAGCGTCATCGCCAACAGCGAGCCGACGAGCAGCAGGACGATCGCGAAGATGGGCGCCGAGTGCTTTGGCACGCCGTTGAAGCGATCGATGATCGCCCAGTCGGGCCGCAGCGTTGACAGATCGAGCCCGAGCACCTCGTAGCCCGAGCTCATGGCGCTCATCGCGGGGATCAGGTACCACGCGACGTAGAAGAGCGTGAACAGGCTCGCCGCGAACAGCTCGACCAGGGGGTACTCGGGCGAGATGGGTGTCTTGCAATACCGGCACTTTCCTCGCAGGAACAGCCACCCGAAGATCGGGATGTTGTCCTTCCAGCGGAGCTTGGTCTCGCACGCCGGGCAGCGCGAGGGCGGCGTGACCACGCCGATGCCGCGTGGCAGCCTGTACGCCAGCACGTTGATGAGCGAGCCCGCGCACGCCCCGAAGGCGAACACGAACAGCAGGGTGGCCACCCGGGGCAGGATGATGACGAGGTCTTGCAAGCGGCGTCGGCTCCGGCAGGGCTATCGGTCAGATCGGCCCGGGGGGTCAATCGGCCTTCGGTTCCTTCTCCTTGGCACCCTCGGCCTCGAGCTTGCCCGTCACGTCCTCGATGCGCTGCTCGGCATCCTTCAGCATGCCGCGGCAGCGCGCCAGCAGGCGGACGCCCTTCTCGTACTCACCGATCGATCGCTCCAGCCCGCTCTGGCCGGTCTCGATGCGCTCGATGATGGACTCGACCTCCGACAAAGACTCCTCGAATGTGGGCTCGGGCTGGTCGGACTTGGACTTCTTGTCGGCCATGGGCATCAACCTTTCGAGTCGCCGAAGAGACCCAGCTGCGGAAGCTCGTCCTTGGTCGCAGGCTTCCGGGCCGCGGGCTTGGGCTTGGCGGGAGCCTTCTTCTGGGCGGCAGTCCCGTCCACGGTCGAGCGTACACGTCCGTCGGCCAGCATGGTGACGAGCTCGTCGCCTGCCGACACGCCAGAGGAGGACCGAACGAGCCTGCCATCCGCCAGCGTGGTATAGGAATACCCCCTCGCCAGCACCGCCTGCGGCCCAACCGCTCGTAGCTGACGCTCGTGGGCGTCCAGCTTCCGCAGCTCGCCTTCGAGGCGCGCCGACATCGATCGCTTCAATCGATCGGCGGCGTGGTCGAGCCGTTGCGCGCGGCGGGCGAGCTCGGCCGCGGGCTTGTGCGCGTCGAGCCGGGCGCTCAATCGCTCGAGACGCAGCGCCGCGTGATGCACCCGAGCCCGCACCCGATCACGCAAGCGCTCGGCCGTGCGCTCCATCAGGGCGCGCGCGTCGGCGGTGATGGCATTCGGGTTGGCGATCGGCCGCCGCCGGGACAACGCCTCGACGGCGCGCTGCGCGTCGGACACCCGCCGGAGCAACGCCCCACGCATCCGGCTCTGGGCGATATCGACCTGCTCGAGCAGCTTCGAGCCGTCGGGCGTCAATCGCATCGCCGCCTGCGTGGGTGTCGCGGCGCGCACGTCGGCAACCAACTCGGCGATCGTCGTATCGGTCTCGTGGCCGATCGCCGCGACAACCGGCACGGGGCACTTGAGGATTACCTCGGCCAGCGCGCGATCATTGAACGCCCACAAGTCTTCGGCCGATCCGCCGCCGCGCGTGATGATGACCGCGTCGATGCCAAGCTCGCGGTGCTGCTTCGAGAGGGACACGAGCTTGGCGCGCAGCTCCGCGGCCGCCGTCTCGCCCTGCACGCGTGCGTCGACAAACACAACCTCAACCGCGGGGCACCGACGCCGCATGGTGTCCAGCACGTCCTGCAGCGCCGCCGAGCTTCGACTCGTGATCACCGCCACGCGGCGGGGGAACGCCGGGAGCGGCCGCTTGCGCACGTCATCGAACCAGCCGAGCCCGCGCAGCTCCTCGCAGAGCTGCTTGAACGCAAGATCGAGCGCACCGGCCCCGACCGGCTGGGCGTTCGTGCCGATGAACGAAAGCTTGCCGGCCTTGGCGTAGAACTCGAGCGACCCGGTGACCACCACCTCGAGCCCGTCTCGCAGCACGACGCGATGCTTGCGCACGACGTTGGCGAAGAGCACGCACGAGACGACCGCCTCACCGTCCTTGAGGTCGAAGTACAAGTGCGTGCGCTCACGCAGGCCGCTGACCTCTCCCACAACTCGCAGCGGGCTGGCGATGCCGCGTCGGATCGCGCCATCGACGAGCGCCGCCAGCTCGCGCACACGCATGGGCGCGTCAGCGGGCTTTGGTGCGGGCGCCTCGGGCGTGCGGGGCTTGGCAGCCATCTTAGTGGGATCGAACAGCGGGCGAGACATCAGTAGATTATCGCACCCAAGAAAAGGAAGGCCCCGCCACGCAGCAGGGCCCCCCAGGCAAAGAAGGAGAACGCTTGGGATTCGATCAGTCGGCAGACGCGACCGTCGCCTCCTGGTTGGGCTTTGCCGAAGCCCGAACGGTCGCACGGTGGGCCTTCATGCGCTCGAGCGCTGCAACGAGGCGGGCACGATCGGACGCGGGGGCCTGCACGCGGAAGCCGCCGCCGCCGCTGGCGCCTTCGGGCATGCGGATGGTGGCGCGAGGCACGATGGCGGCGCGATCGGCGCCGACACGCTCGCCGGCGTGCGAGGTCACGGCCGCGTTCTCGCGCAGCCATGCCAGACGGGCCTCTTCGAGCCGATCGGCCACGTAGCGCTGGGCGCGCACGAATCCGTTGGTGACTCGGGCGTAGTTGCGGATGGTGCCGTCCACGCGGATCTCGAACCGGGCCGGATCGTTCTGCCGCACGTGCGGGTCGATGACGAACCGCTGGAATGGCTGCAGGCGGTCGAGCGTGGGCACCTCGACGACGATGTGGGTGGTCACGTCGGTCTCGCTCGACGTCGCGGCGGCCTCCACCGTGCGGACGTCGCTGACCGGGTGCAGGCCTTGGGCGAGGGCCGAGCCGGCCGTGGCACTCAGGGCAAGCAATGCGATAGCAAGTCGATACTTCATGTCTTTACTTCTCCCGCTCTGCCACCCTCCGGGTGGCCGTGGGCCAGTTGACCCCCTGCACGGAACTATTCAAACGCATAAACCAACCTGTTGCAAGGCTTTATGCGCGAAGCCATGAAAATCGCTCAAGGCGGGGCGGTCTGGGCGAGGCCGAATTCGTTATTCGGACTTGTTGGCCGTCATGCCCTCGTAGATGGTCTCGACGGCGGCCACGTGGGCGGCGCCAACGTGAAACTGCTCGATCGCCGCCAGGCCCTTGCCGCGGCGTTCTTCGGCCAGCCGCTTGTCCTCGAACACGCGGCGCAGCTCTTCGGTCCACCGATCGGGGTCGCCTGGGTCGAGCTGCGTCACGCCGTAATCGGCGCCGAGCTCGTCGATGACCGGATCGCTCACCGCGGCCACAAGGATGCCTTGGGCGTGGGCGTCGAGCACGAGGCTGCGGTGCTCGTGCAGGGCCTCGGGAAGCACCAGCGCGTCGACGCGCAGGGCGGGTTCGCGGTACGCCTCGACCGAGGGAACGAAGCTGACGTGCTCGGCCATCGCAAGCCGCTCGACCACCGTGCGCAGGTGGGCGTTGTGGGCAGCATCGGCATCGGCGAAGATGAGCGGGGGCTGGTCGCCGTCGAGCCTGACGCGCGAGAGTGCTTCCATCGCGAGCGCCCAGCTGGCGCGGTCGTGGCCGCTGCCGGCGAGCAGCACCGCCGGGCGGTCTCCCGCTGCCATGGGCTTCTCGCCCTCGGTCGCTGCTTCGGCGTGGACACCCCATCGAACCAGCCTGAGATGGCGGCTATCGAGCTTGCGCAGGCATCGGCGCTCGAGCCCGGGGCTCGGCACGCTGGCGAGCACACGATCGTCGACGCTGTCGAGGTGCGCGCCGCCGAGCGCGTCGGCCAGGCGCGCGCTGTAGACCTCGAGCACGAGCGCCGCGCCGAGTAGCCCGGCGGCCTCGAACGCCAAGGGCCACGCCTGCGCGCCGAACACGTGCACGACCGCGATGCCATCGCCGCCGCTGGACTCGAGCGCACGCTGCGCCAGATCTCGCGCCCGCCGACCCAAGGGTGGCAGTGGGCCGTGCGGCGTGTATCCGATCGCTTGCGAGAACACGCGACCGTCGAGCAACTCGGGCAGCGTGTCGGGCACGGCGTGGAAGACGCGCGTGCCACCGGTGACCAGGCCCACCTCGAGCCGCGACAGCAGGTCGCGTTCGCGCGAGGCAAAGTCTTCGTCGGCCAGGATCATGACGGCGGGCATGGCGCCTCGCTTGCGACGAGTGTGGTCAGGCGCTCGCGGCGGCCTCACGCTTTGCGCGGTAGTTCAGGTCGGGCGGACGGCTCTCGTGGTCGCTCACGGCGCGCGTGCGCCATACGCCCACCCAGTGGCCCTTGTCGACCTCCTGAAGGTAGTAGTCGCCGGCGGGCTCGTCTTTCGCGGCCAGGTCTGCTGGCGGCTTGTGCCAGGGCCACCACGGGCGAACGCCCTGGCTTGCCTCTGGAAGGCGCTTGAACTGCGACTCGTCCTCGACGACTTCCTTAATCGTGACCAGGCGATCGAGGCGGCTGCCGATCTTCGGGATGCTCGCGAGCAATCCACGCGTGTAGGGGTGCATGGGGTTGTCAAAGACACTGAAGACGGTGCCGTACTCAACGACGCGGCCGGCGTACATGACGCAGACGACGTCGGCGTTCTCGGCCACGACGCCAAGGTCGTGGGTGATGAGCATGACGGCCATGTCCATCTCGTCCTTGAGCGAGGCGAGCAGCTCGAGGATCTGGGCCTGGATCGTCACGTCGAGCGCGGTCGTCGGCTCGTCGGCCAGCAGCAGTCGCGGTCGGCAGGCGAGGGCCATGGCGATCATGACGCGCTGGCGCATGCCACCAGAGAACTGGTGCGGGTACGCCTTAATGCGCTTCTCGACGTCCGGGATACCCACCGAACGCATCGCCTCGAGGGCGATATCGCGGGCCTTGCTACCGCTGACCTCCTGGTGCAGCAGGATGGCCTCCATGATCTGGTCGCCCACGGTGTAGACCGGGTTGAGGCTCGTCATGGGCTCCTGGAAGATCATCGCGATGTCGTTACCGCGGATCTCACGCATCTCCTTCTCGCTCTGGCGCAGGAGATCGATGGTGTTGCCATCATCGGTGCGGAAGAGGATCTGGCCGCGATCGAACCGGCCGGGCGGGCGTGGGACGAGTTGCATCGAGCTCATGGCCGTCACGCTCTTGCCGCAGCCCGACTCGCCCACCACCGCCAGGGTTTGGCGCGGGTAGATAGTCATGCGCACGCCATCGACGGCCTGGATGCGTGGGCCGTTGCCGTTGTCGAACGACACGGCGAGGTCTCGCACCTGGATGATCGGCTTGGCGTTGGGATCGACCTCGCCGGCTTTCATCCCGCGTGCACCGCGTGCTGTCGCGCTGGTCGTTGTGGTCGAGTCGGTCAAGTCGGGGCTCCGTTGTCTGCGGGCTTTGGCGCGTTGGGCGTTCGGGGCGTCACACGCGTGCCTTCTTGAGCTTGGGATCGATGGCGTCGCGGAGCGCCTCGCCGATGAGGTTGTAGCTCAGCACGGTGAGGAAGATCGCAAAACCGGGGAAGATGGCCAGCCACCACATGAACTTGCCGACCTGGTTGGTCGCGTCGCTCAGCAGCGCGCCCCAGCTGGGCTGGTTGGGATCGCCCAGGCCCAGGTAGCTCAGGATGGCCTCGGCGAGGATGGCCGCGGCGATGGCGAACGAGGCGTCGACCAGCACGGGCGTGACGCCGTTGGGCAGCATGTGCTTAAAGAGCACGCTACGCAGCGGCAGGCCGACCGAGCGGGCCGACTGCACGAAGTCCTGGTTGCGCAGCTTGTAGAACTCGGCGCGGATGAAGCGCGCACTGCCCGTCCATGTCACGCAGCCGATGATGGCCATCATGACGTACACGTTCTTCGGCAGCACGGCGGCCGCGACGATGAGCAGGAAGAGCAGCGGGATGGCCATGAAGACTTCGACGATGCGGTAGAGCACGATGTCGACCCAGCCGCCGAAGTAGCCCATGAGCGCGCCGATGACCACGCCGATCACCACCGCGATGCTGGTGCTCACCAACCCGATGGAGATCGACAATCGGCACGCGTGCAACATGCGGCTGAGCACGTCCTTGCCGTCCGAGTCGGTGCCGAGCGCGTAGCCCGGCGCGGGTTTGGCAGTAAGCAGCACGTCGATATCGCCGACGGTCATGTCGGGATTGGTAGAGGCAGCCGCTTGCACGGCGGCAAAGGCCTCATCGGCGGTGATGGGCAGCGTATCTTCGGCGAAGCCGAGCTGGTCCTCGATGGCGGCCATCACCTCGTCGTCGAGGGGCATGTCGGCGACTGCGACGCCCGAATCGAGCGAGCGCTGGCTGAGGCCAACATCTTCGAGGCCCTTGAGCACCTGCGAGTACACGGTGCTGCCCGGGGGCAGGAGGTCGACCGCGGTGCCACCCTGTCGCGGCGACCAGGGGATGACCGTGTAGACGGCGCTGATGCGCTCCTGGTTCTGTTCGAATGCGTAGCGGAAGCTCGGGGGCGGGGTCGTCCAGCGGGCGGCCATCAGGCCGAACATCACCAGGCCCACGAGCGTGGCGATTCCGACACGGCTGCGGAGCTTGTTCAACGGGTGGGCCACGATGAACAGGCTGCTGGCGACGACCGCGATGATGAGTGAGGCGATCACCTCGAAGAAGGGCTGCCGCTCGAAGGCGCGCAGCCAGGGGGCCGCATCGCGGTTGGCCGCCTGCCCGCTGACGATCGAGTGCACGAGCATGATGAGCCCGGCCTGCAGCGACACGGTGAGCAGCACCTTGGCGCGATCGCCCCGGCCGCCGCCCCACTTGGGGATGAGCAGCACGAGCCCGGCGATTGAGCCGACCAGCAGCGTGAGATCCACGACGGTCAGGTGCCGCAGAAGCGGCGAACTGACGGGGGCGTCTTCGTTGGCGCCCGCGGCCATGCCGATGAGTGCGCCGATCGCGACGATCCACAGCACGGGCGTCGTCAGGATGCGGACGCGGCGGGAGAGATCGAACGCGCCGGCGGCCCACACGAGCCCGGCGGTTGCTGCGAAGTCGACGATGATCTGGAACGCGTGATTCGTCGGCTGGCCGTTCTGCGGTTCACCGAGCAGGAAGTTCGTGAAGGTGAAGAGTTGCGTGCCGAGTTCGTCCTCGGTCTTGCCGACGAAGAACTGGGCGAAGACGCGGAGCGCGAACACCAAGGTCGCCAGCCCGGCAATGCCCACGAGCAGGACCATGGGCTGCTTTCGCGGCGCCAAGATCCACGCGGTCGACCAGATGAGCGTGAAGAGCAAGAGGCGCACGCCGTCGAAGCTGGTGAGTGCTCCGCCGAAGCCGCTGAAGAGCCGGGCCACCGGACTGACGCTTGGCTCGGCGACGAGCAAGATCGGATGGCCGTTGGCCACCAGCGGCGCGAAGACCGCAAAGAACGCGATGAGGGCGACCCAGGCGATGCCCAGCACGGCACCCGGGCGCTTGAACACCTGCTTCCAGGCCTCGGTCCAGAAGCCCTCGGCCGGGCGGTGGCCGATGCCCTGCATGAGGTGCACACCGGTGACGGAGGTGAGCTCCTGGTCGCCTTCAAAGTCACCGGGGGCGCGCATCTCCTTTCCAGGATCATCCATGGGCCCGGGCACGCCGCCGGCTTCGCTCGAAGTGGTCGGTTGGTTCTTCATCAGTCGTAGGAGATCCGTGGGTCGGCCATGGCGTACAGGATGTCTGCCAGCAGCAGGGCCAGCATGTTCACGAGTCCGACGATGAGCGCGTTGGCCAGCAGCAGCTCGCGATCACGCAGGCCGATGGCCTCGATGATCAGGCTACCCATGCCCGGCACGCTGAAGATGCGCTCGATGACGACCGACCCGCCCAGCATGGCCGGGAAGATCGAGACGAACATGGTGATGATCGGCAGCAGGCTGTTGCGGAAGACGTGGCGGAACACGACGTCCTTACGCGACACGCCCTTGGCCTTGGCCGTGCGAACGTAGTCGGCATTGAAGTTCTCGAGCATGGCGGCGCGGGTCTGCTTGCTGAGGATGGCAAAGCCCGTGTAGACCAGGCACGCGACTGGGAGCACAAGGTGCCAGAGCGTGTCGATGATGAAGCCGCGCTGGAACTGGCTCGTTGTCGTGCCATCGGCGAGCGTGACCTGCACCGAGCCCGGCAGCATGGTCATGGTCTCGGACTCGGGCGAGTGCAGGCCCGTGACCGGGAACCAACCCAGCCAGTCCTTGCTTGCGAGGAAGCCGACCGCGAGCACGCCCGCCCAGACGACGGGGATCGACCAGAGCGCGACGTAGAACGCGCCCAGGCCCACGTCGAGCAGCGAGCCCTGGCGGCTGGCGGCCAGCACGCCCGAAGGGATCGCCACCAGATAGATGATGGGCACCGCGATCAGGTTCAGCATGAGCGTGACCGGCAGCGCCTCGGCGATCAGCGTCGAAACCGGACGCGAGCGTGCGAAGCTCATCCCCAGGTCGGGGGCCGCGATCGACAGCACGCCGGGGATGATCGGCAGGCCGGCCTGGCGGAACATCTTGGCGTCGAACATCGCCTGAGACACGGCGGTGGCGTCGAGCAGGCGCTCGTAGTCGCGGAGCATGTCGGCCGCTCGCGCCTCGGCCTCGGCCAACAGCTCGGCATCGCCGCCCTCGAACGCGGACTTGCCGATTTTCATTGCGACGCCCGGCTTGATCTGCCCGCGATCCTCGACGGCTTCGGGATGGCCGATGTCCTTGGCCAGATCGCCCATGGCGATCTCGAAGCGTGTGCGCGAGCCGAGGAACGCGGCGCGAACCTGGAAGTAGTCGCCGGCGGTTCGGCGGTACATCTGGCCGCGGACTTCTTCTTCGTCGGGCGTGACGACGGCCTGCGCAGGCTCTGCCTCGGGCAGTTCGTCGGTGAACCACTGCCACAGGGGCGGATCGTCGACGGACTTGGGCTGGCTGAATCGCTCGCCGCTGGGCGTGAACTGGTCGCGTGCGCCGAACTTGATCGGGCTCACCCGACCGAGCCAGCGGACGTACTGCACCATGATGGGCGCATCGAGACCATACCGATCCTCGAGGTAGGCGCGCTGCTGGGCAACGCTGCCCGAGTCCATCTGGCCGCCGCCGGACACCTGCAACGCGGCGCCCACGCCTCCCGGGCTCATCGCCACGAGCAAAAAGATCAGCAGGGTCATGCCGATCACCGTCGGGATCATGAGCAACAGGCGTCGGATGATGTAGGTCGTCATGGGCAGTGGCGCTCAGGAACGAGGGATGGAACGACGCGGGCGGTAGCTTGCAAGATCGTTGCGGGAGGTCGGCTCGGACCGGGTCAGTTCTGCGACGGCAGGCTCTCTCGCCCGACCCAGAACTCGTTGTACTGCAGGCCCGAGTTGTACTCCTGGATGTTGCCCGATCGCTTCGTCGTGAAGCGGATCCACGGGATCTCGTTCATGAACGTGTAGGGCTGCTCCTCGTGGTAGACCGAGTGCAGCTCGTGCCAGACGGCCATGCGCTCGTCGAAGTCGAGCGTCTGGCGGCCCTGCTCGATGAGGCGGTCTGCGTCGGGGCTGCTCCACTGGATGAAGTTGTCGCCCTGGTTCTCGATGTTGTCAGAGTGCCAGATCTGGTACGGATCGTTCTCAGGGGCCGAGGCCGACCACGCGAAGGTGATGGCGTCGAAGTCGCGGCGGTTGAGGATGTCGACGAGCACCGACCAGTCGATGGTGCGCAGCTGCATGTCGATGCCGTAGCGCGCAAAGTCCGACTTCATGAAGTTGGCCATCTGCAGCGTCGAGTCCGAGCCGTTGGAGAAGGTGAACTCGAAGGTGAACGGATTGCCGTCTTCGTCCTCGAGCATGCCGTCGCCGTCGCGGTCTTCCCAGCCGGCCTCGGCAAGCAGGGCCAGACCCGCGTCGGGGTCGTGCGGCCAGGGCTCGATGTTGGGATTCGACTGCGGCGTGGAGCTCAGGAACGGGCCCGTCGCAGGACGCACGAGGTTCTTCGAGATGTCGCGGCGGATGCGATCGCGGTCGATCATCATCGTCATGGCCTTGCGCACGCGAGCGTCGTGGAAGGGCGTGAGCCTGTCGCCGTTGCGTGGGCCGCACTGCCAGGCAATGAACGAGTAACCGCCGCGCATGTTGTACCAGATGCGCGGGTCGTGGTCCTCGAGGAACTCCTGGTCGGAGCGCTGCTCGACGAACTGCTGGGCGTTGGGACGCATCATGTCGCCGCGGCCGCTGGTGTAGGCGATGAGCTTGGTCGTGTAGTCGCTGATGACCGTGATGCGGTAGCTATCGAGCACGGGCTTGGGGCCCCAGTACTGCTCGTTGCGCACCAGCACGATGTCGCTGGGCGGCGTCCACTGCGAGTCGGGCGACACCGTGGCAAAACGGAACGGGCCCGACCCAACCGTGAGGGCCGTGCTCTGGTTGTATCGCGTGGGGCTCTCGATCCATTCCTGGTAGATGTGCTTGGGCAGGATCTTGAATCCGAAGGCCTGCTGCAGGTTATCGAAGCGGGGCGTCTTGAAGGTGAAATGCACGACGCGGCTGGTCTCCGGATCACCGATGACTTCGACCGTGTCGATGGCGTTGTACACGCTGCGGAAGCGCTCGGCCTCGATCTGCATGTTGAACAGCAGGTCGTCGTGCGTCCACCGCACGTCTTCGGCCAGCACGGGCGAGCCGTCGCTGTAGCGGGCCTCGTCGCGGATCTTGACGCGCAACCAGGTGCCGTCTTCAGGGTACTGCCATGCCTCGGCCAGCAGGCCGCGCATCTTCAGGGTCTTGGGGTCGTACCAGCCGAGGCTCTCGCACACCAGATCGACAACGCGACGGCCGTACACGTCGGCGTAGGTGTAGGGGGTGAGCTTGGGCGGCTGACCCTCGTAGATCTCGGTGAACTCGCCGCCGGGGCGGAAGCCCTCGTCGTTGCGCGGGTCGGTGGTAAAGGTCCAGGGTTCGGCGAAGGTGATCTCGACACCTTCCTCGGCCCAGTCGGTGCTCGCCGGTGCGGCAGGCGTGGTCGCGGGCTGGCTGCCGGGCGTTTGGGCGCCCGGGCTGGCGACGACCACGGGCCGGCGCGTGACCTCGGTCTCGAGGCGGACGATCTGCTTCTCGAGTGCTTCGAGTCGGTCGTTGGACTCTTGCGAGAGCTTCCAACGCCGGTCATCTTGGTAGATGGCCACCCAGATGCTGACGAACAGCCCCAGGATGAGCGTGATGACGATCAGATCCTTCAGACCGAAATTGTTCTGCATTATCCAAACCTCGGCGGGTCTGCCACCCAGCTGGCGTGTTCGGCTCTCGACTGGGCGCAACGATAAACGGCCACCAGCACCCTTCGCTAGTGTAGCGTGCAGGTCTTACGAAGCCGTCATGAGGTGGGTCGCCGAGCGGCGGTGGGAATGTCCATGACGCGGCGGCCGCGACGCGAGTCGAGCGGCAGGCCAGCGGGACAACCCGAAAGCGGAAATCGATCAGGCGGCGCGGGGGCCGTCGTCGTCGTCGAGGTCGAAGCGGTCGATGAGGTCGCGGAGGTTGTCGAGGCGGCGCTGGGTTTGGGCCAGCGCGTTGTTGACCTGGGCGATCGCGTTGCCAGCCTCGCCAACGGTCAGGCGGAGCGGTCCCGCGGAGGCCTGGGGCGCCGTTGAGAGCTTCTTCGTGGGCGTTGGGCCTTCGGGCGGGGTCGTGTCGGTGATCGTAAGCATCGCTATGGCATCGGCTTAGCCCTGTGTCGGCTTTGCGCCGAACGCAGCGATTTGGCGCGCTGGAGCCGCGATGGGCCCCTCCAGCCCGCACGACCTGCCCTGATTCATCTGTTCGGAGCGTTATCGGGATGCGGCGGCCTGCCGCTCGGCCTTGGAGCGGATCTTGGGCTCGTTGCCCGCCATGATGCGGCGCAGGTTGCCCGCGTGGCGGACGACCACCAGCAAGGCGAGCAGCCCGGCGATTGCCAGCATGGGGTATACCGACGGGCGGAGGCCACCTTCGACAAGGGCGGGCACGACGGCAGCCCAGATCGGCACGCTGACAGCGGCGCACACGGACGCGAGGCCTACGTACCGCGAGACCTTCAGGACGAGCAGCCAGACGACGAGCCCACCCACCACCGCGACGGTGAGCACCCAGAACACGCCGAGGAGCGCCCCGAGCCCAGTGGCGACGCCCTTGCCACCGCGGAAGCCCAGGTAGGGCGAGAACATGTGGCCCAGAACGGTGGCGACCGGCGTGAGCAACCAGACCCAGACAGCGATGGGGCGCGCGTTGAGGTCTCCCAATGTGCCCAGCACGAGCCCCGCCGCAAGCGTGGGCAGCAGTCCCTTGAGCACGTCGAGGGTGAAGCAGAGGTTGCCGGGCCCCGGTCCGAGAACGCGCTTCACATTCGTCGCGCCAATGTTGCCCGAGCCGGCCTTGAAGATGTCCACGCCCTTCGCTCGCGCGATGAGGTAGCCGAAGGGGATGGCCCCGATCAGGTAGGCTGCGCTGGCGAGGATGAGTGCGGTGACCACTGGGCGAGGGTATGGGGCCGGTTTGGTGCAAGTAGCGTTGGCGAAAGAGCAGGCTTGGGGTAGGCTTGAGGGACACTCAAACGGGAGAGCGAGCGATGAACACGCGGTTTTTCACGGCGACGGTACTTGGGCTTGGCTGTGCGGCGATGGCCCAGGAGTCGGTTTCGATCGACCTGGCCGGCGTCCGAATCGAGGACGGTCGCGACGTGGCGCGTACCAGTGCGCCCGACACGATCGACCCAGCCACGCGGTATGCCTACGAGGTTTCGGGCATGGTCGTCGGCAGCGGCGTCGTGCTTGGCTCGCTGTTCCCCGACCCCACGCCGCTGGCCGATGCGCTCGAGCAGCTCTCTCCCGGCGCGTCAGACTTCTTGACGGGCGAGGTCGAGAATCCCGACGGCACGCACCCGTTTCAGGTTCTCGGTGAGACGTTCGAGGGCGAGCAGACGCTGGCTGGCATCACGGTGCGCTTCGCCGCGACGTTCGACGCGGGCATCGGGGCTGACAACGTCGCGTTCTTTAACATCCGCGACGTGACGCTCTCGCCGAGCTTCCTTGTAGGTTCGCTCCGGTTTACCGAGGGCACGGCGATCATCGATCGCATCGAGGCCGACTGCCGGGCTGACATAGACGGTGATGGCAGCCTGACGATCTTCGACTTCCTTGCATTCCAGAACCTGTTCGATGCGGGCGACCTTGGCGCCGACTTCGATGGTGATGGCGCGCTTACGCTGTTCGACTTCCTGGCGTTCCAGAACGAGTTCGCTGCCGGGTGCGAGTGAGCCTCTCGATCTAGGCTTCGACCCACTGGCCTACGCAAGCGCATGAAGAACGCCCCGGGGGCGAATGCTCCCCGGGGCGTCTGCAAGCGTGACTGCGTGATGTGTCGCGATTAGCGGCGGCGACGGTTGGCGGCGGCAAGGCCGGCAAGGCCGAGCAGCGCCGCGGTTGCGGGCGCAGGCACGACGCCCTCAACCAGCGCGTCACCGACGTCGGCGCCGGTGAGATCGGACGAAGCGAGGCCAGCGCTCGACAGGAAGCCTGCGAACTCGCTCGAAACGAGCAGGTCGGCCTCGATGAGCAGGCCATCGGTGCTCGCCGACAGGTCGCTGGGGGCGGCCACGTCGAAGAGGATGGCGGCGATGCCGGTGGTGCTCTCAACGAAGAAGCCGCTGCGATCGCCACCGACACGACCGGCGTCAAAACCGATGGTGAAGTTGCCGACCTCGACCGAGTCCATGTTGAAGAAGACGCTGCCCGTGTGCTCGATGGCGCCCGAGAAGCTGGCCAGATCGGGCGCGTAGCTAAAGGTCGTCGGCAGCGAGGCGGCGTCGCGGGCATTGATGCCGAACGCGACGCTGCCGTCGCCCAGCGAGCCCGGGGCGATCACGTCTGGCGAGACGCTCGACAGATCGAGGCTGGCAGCAGCCGACAGGGTGTCGGTGTCGAGCAGCACGCTCGTTTGTCCACCGATGACGTCGATTTGGGCGGACGCGCCTGCGGCGAACGCCAGGGCCGCGGTGGCGGCCGTCAATGCAGTGACTCTCATGGTTTTCCTTCTCCTCGGGACGGAGCGCCGACGGCGACCCGGCCTCGCGTTGCGGGCCGCACCATGCGACCGTGCGTGACGCTTCGAGCCTTTGAGAAGCCGGTTTCACGAAAGTCCTCACGGCGCGGGCACATCGGGACGTGCCTCGGGCATCTCCGCTTGGGGTGGTTGCGGATGCATGTCCCGGGAGTCCTAGCGATTTCTAGATTGGTGTGGGGGTCAGGATGATGACCCACTCGATGGTCCCGAGGCGGCGCGTGCCGGTGACGCCTTCAAAGGGTTGAACCAGACGAGCCCGCATCCGAGTGATCGGCGACGAAGTCGAGCGGAGTGCGTGGCTCAGACACACCCAGCCGAAGTCCGCACAACGTGGCCATCGCACCGTTCACGCGCGAGTCGACGAGTGTGTTCCGCTCCGCGGCGGCCCGCGGCCGAGGGCCTGGTGATCATCGACGGGCCACAGAACGTGGGGCACGACTGACGAGTTGACGACCTCGCTGCTTTGCAGACTCCCTGCGAACGAGTCTGCGGGCGGCTGGGTCGGATGAGCCGAGTGCTCACCGATGGCGCGTGGGCGGCGTGCTGGACAGCAGCCTCGTGGAGGCGCTGCCGGCGTAGACTGGGCCATGATCCACCCCGCCCCGACGACCAAGATCGCCCCCGGGCTGGCCCGCGCGACGCTGAAGGAAGCCGTCGCCGCCACCGCGACCAAGCCGGCCCACGTCCGGCTGGCCTTTGCCAATACCAGTTACGTGCTGCACCTGCTGCCGACGGCGGCGGTGAACGCCGAACCGGGCGACAAGGTCTTCGGAACGATCCAGGCGCGGGCGCGGCGGGTTGACGACATTCCCAGCGGTGGCCGGTACGTCGAGCCGGTCATCGGGCGGCCGCGGCAGGTGCAGGGGCGCGTCGTCGGCCACGGCGAGGGCACGATCATCGTCGATGCGGGCGTGCCCATGCACTGCACGCTGACCGACGACCGCCAGCACGCCCAGGACTTCAAGGTGGGCGACATGGTGACGTTCTCCGTGCTCGATGGCGCGAGCTTCACGCCCAAGGCCGACGCCTGAGGCCCGACCCGTTTGTGGGGGCAGGGGGAACGGGCGGATGCCAGACCAGCCAGACCAGCTTGATCAGACCGGTCGCGAGCGCAACGGCGCGCCGGCGATTCCCAAGACCGTGCCCGCGATGGCGGCGCCGCCGGTCGAGCGCGACAACCCGCTGACACGCTCGTGGGCGGGCATGCTGGGCATGGGCTTCCTGGCGTTTATGCTGCTGGTGTGCCTTGTGGGCTTGTTCTGGACGCTCTCGCCGGCATCGACGACCTACCCGGGCGTGAGCGCGGGCGCGGACGGCAAGGTCACGATCAAGCGATACAACGCGGGCAGCGCCGAGTATGGCCGGCTTCCGCCTTGGTGGGCGGTCGGTGAGGAAAGCCGTCTCAAGCTCAACGCGCTCGTACCGGCGGAGGCCGCCCAGGCGGTTGCCGATGAGTACCGCGTGACCGAGCGTGACGCCCGCCAAGCAACCGAAGGCGACCTGGCCAACGCCATGGCCGAGCATTGGGTGTACGACGGCAATCGCCTCGCGATGCTGCTGGGTACGGACGTGCTGGGCCGGAGCTTGTTGTACCGGGTCATGACGGGCGGGGGTATCTCGCTTGGCATTGGCCTGAGCGCGGCGCTCATAAGCGTGCTCATCGGGACGCTCTATGGAGCCATCAGCGGCTACGCCGGCGGTAAGACCGATGCGGCGATGATGCGCATCGTCGACGTGCTGTTCGGATTGCCGTACATCTTGCTCGTCGTGCTGTTGGCGGTCGCGAGCGATGCGGCGATCGACGAGTACGTCAACCAGCAGAAGGCGCGGACCGCTTGGGCCGATGCCCGCCAAACCGAACTGCTTGGGTCTGGAGTGAGCGAGCGAGCCGTGGCCGCGTGGCGCAACGAGGCGTTCGAAGATGGCTCGTCGCTCGATCAGCTCGCGAGCCAGCTGGACATGCGGGAGGCCGTGGCCGGCGTGGTCGAAGCGGCAACGGTCGATGGCGAAGCGGATGCGGAAGACGCGCCCGTGCTGACCAACGGCGCGGTGCTCGATGTCATGGCGCTCGAAGCCCGTCCGCCGCGTCGGCTTGCCGACTCGACGATGTTGTTCCTCGACCTCGTCGTGCTGCTGGTCGCCATCGGCGGTGTGAGCTGGCTGACGATGGCACGTGTGATTCGGGGTCAGGTGCTCAGCCTCAAGAGCATGCCGTACATCGAGGCCGCCCGATCGGCGGGGGCACCGACGAGTCGCGTCTTCTTCGTGCACCTGCTGCCAAACCTGCTCGGACCGATCATCGTGTACGCAACGCTCACGGTGCCGCTTGCGATCCTGCAGGAGTCGTTCTTGAGCTTCCTGGGCATCGGCGTGAAGCCCCCGCTGCCGAGCTGGGGCAACCTGGCGGCTGATGGGCTGAACGAGTTGAACCCCTACGAGAGCCTGTGGTGGCTCATCCTCTTCCCTTGCCTTTTGCTTGGCGCGACGCTGCTGGCGCTCAACTTCGTGGGCGAAGGGCTGCGCGAGGCATTCGACCCTAAGCGGGGCCGACGATAATCAGCCATCGCCCGCGAGCGCGACGTCGCGAGCGACCCGATCGTTTCGGAGTTCTCAACCTCCAGCCGGGCTCGACTACCCCATCTTCGCCACGACGAAGGTGATGTCGTCGTCTTGGGATGCCTCGCCGCAGGCGGCGATGTGGTCGGCCCGGATGGCAGCTGCGATCTCCTCGGCCGTCTTGCCGGCATGCTTCCGGATGATCTGCTCCAGGCGTTCCTTGCCGTAGAACTCACCATCGGTCATGCGGGCCTCCCACAGGCCATCGGTCGAGAGCACGACGATGTCACCCGCGGCGAATGGCCCCTCGGTGTCGGTCTCATAGGCTTGGCCGGCAAACAGCCCGAGCGGGATGCCGCCACCATCGAGCTCCGCGAATCGATCTTCTGTGGCAAGGTAGATGATGGGCGGATCGTGGCCGGCCGACGCCCAGTCCATCTCGCCCGTGTCGCCGTCGAGGATGACCAGGAGCATGGTCATGAATCGCTTACCGCCGGTGTCGCCGACGAGCAGTTCGTTCAGGTGGGTGAGCAACTCACCGAGCGAGGCTGGCTCATCGCAGCGGCTGCGAAGGATGCCGCGCGCGGTGGCCATCAGCATGGCTGCGGCAACGCCGTGGCCCATGACATCGCCGATTGCGAGCGCCACGCGCGACTGGCCGCTTGCACCGCCACCGACCAGGGGCTGCACGTCGAGATAGTCGTAGTAATCTCCGCCGGTTTCATCGCAGTATGTGCTGTGGCCGGCGATGTCGAGGCCCGTGACGGTGGGCGGCTCCTGCGGCAGCAGGTTTTTTTGGACCTCCATCGCGACAAGCAGGCTCTCGCGCACGCGGGCGCGGTCGCGCAGGTCTTCGGACATGGCGTTGACCGCTTCGGCGATCTGGTGTAGCTCGCTGCTCGGCACGGGCCGCACACGCTCGTCGAGCTCGCCCCGGCCAACGCGGCGGATCTCGCGGACTAACCGGCGCACGGGCACGGTGGCAACGAGCCCGGCGCCAAGGCCAAGCAGGATTGTCGCGAGCACCGCGATGAGCGTGGCGCGGTGGCTGCTCGCCCGCGCGGCGGCCACGGGCGCGAGCAGTTCTGCCTCGGGAATCGCGGTGATGATCCGCCAGTCGAGCCCGGGCAGGCCGCCAAACGTAGAAACGCGGACGAGCATGGGCTCGCCTTCTACAGGGACGACCGCCCGGCCATCCGCGCCAGCCGAGAGCGCTGTATCGACGACGCCCGCGAGCTCGCGCACGCGCGGATCGTCCATTGAGGCGGCCACAGGTACCGTGGGCACGCCTTCGACCTCCACGGCTGCGGGTACGTCGGCGGTCGGCAGCGAATGGGCGATCAACCCGCCATCAGCGTCGAGCACGAGCACGAAACCTGCCGTACCGACTCGAAGTGTTCGCAGGAAGTCCGAGAGATCCTGCAGGCTGAACTCCGCCGTGAGCACGCCCATGAGCGCGCCCGCGGATCCATCTGCCCCCTCGTCGTACACCGGTTCAACGAAGGGCAAGCCAAGGGTGATGGCCCGACCGTCGGCGTTAACCCAGGCGTACGGCGGCAGGAAGGTCGGCTCGCCCGCTTCTACGGCGCCGGTGTACCAGGGTCGTGTACGCGGGTCGTAGGCGTATCCGCCGATCTGCTCGATGATCTGGCCCGAATCGTCGAGGGAGAATTCTTCGACGGCCAGCGCGCCTTCCCGAACGGTTTGGTCGTCCGAGACTCCCAGTTCGGGGTGAGGCTTTCCGGGATATCGAAAGACCCACGCGACGTGTCCCTCCGAGTTTCCCCAGGTGGCGCCGCTGATCATGTCCATCGCGCGGGTGAGGTCGAAGAGTTGGTCGTGCCAGCTCCTGGGGTTGTCCGCGTCGAGCCGGCCCGAGTGGATGCCCTCACGCTGGAGCTCGGTGGCTCGCGCGGGCATGCTCAGCAGCGTGCGCAGCCGTTCGTTGATACGCGCGTGGATCTGGGCCATCTCCGACGCGTTGAGCGTGCGCGCACTCTCGCGGGCGTTGCCGCTCCACAGACCCACGAGCACGAGTGCCGCTACAGCCACGGGCAGGCCCATGAGTAGCGGGAGCAGGATGCGGATCGAGACGCGACCGAGCATTCGAAGGGCCCCCAAAGCAGTAAGGCTCTAGGGTACTCGTGCCGGCATCACGATGCGTTCAATCGGGGCTCAATCGCCGATTCGAACGAATCTTGTTCTACGCCCATCGGCGCCGGCCCATCGTCAATGCGCCCAGACCGAGCACAACCGCGCCCGCAGGAGCAGGGATAGCGATGATGGCTCGACCCTCGACCACGTCTCCCAGTCGCGACTCGCTGCGCCCGCTATCGCGATCGACGTACACGTCAAACCTCGTGGTTCGGGTCTCGATGTCCAGCAGCGTCGTGCCCGAGATTGGCGCGGTGAGCGTGTAGGTGAGTTGATAGAACGCGATGGGGTTCGTCGGATCGGCAAAGATGCCCGCTGGCGGGAAGTTGAGCTGACCGGCGATGATCCCGTCGATACCGCCTGCGCCGAGCGTGCCAACGCTCGTGCCCGGGCCGTCCATTGGCGCCACGAGTTGCAGGTCGCTCAGCCCACCCTGGATCTCGTTCACGACGAGGTCCATGCCGATGCCCGCCATGGCGTAGTCGCCCGAGGGATAGCTCGCTGTGAACGTGATGAGCGTGCTCTCGCCGATGGTCAGCGTCGGGTTGGCAATGTCAATGTTCACAGACTGCGCCAGGACGGCCGGGGAGGCCGCCGCAAGGCCAACGAGTGCCAGGGTCGCGGATGCGGGTCGGATGCCAGTCTTCATGGTCTCTCTCCTCTTTGGCCCCACGTGTGAGCACGCGCGAGTTGTATCGCCCCAGGTTACCAGAAGCGGGGCCTTGATGCAAGCAGAATCGACAGTGACGGAAGGTGGATGCCGCAGCGGCGAGAAACACGCCCCATCCACGCGCTCCCCATACACTGCCCCCTCATGTTCAAGATCGACCTGCACACCCACATGCTGCCCGCCACCATCCCCGATTACGCCGCGAAGTTCGGGTATGGGGGGTGGGTGAACCTGACGCCAATCGCCCAGGACGACCCTGGCCAGTTCGCCGGCGGGGCCCGGATGTCGATCGACGGCAAGTTCTTCCGTGACGTGAAGCCCAACTGCCTGCACGCCGAGCCTCGCATGAAGGACATGGAACTGCATAACGTGCAGGTGCAGGTGGTCTCGACGGTACCGGTCATGTTCGGGTATTGGGCCAAGGCCGAGGATGCGTTGGAGGTCTCCAGGTACCTGAACGACGACCTGGCCGAGCGTTGCCGGGCGCACCCGGACCGCTTCATCGCACTTGGCACGCTGCCGATGCAGGACCCCAAGCTCGCGATCGCCGAGCTCGAGCGGTGCATGAAGGACCTTGGCATGGCCGGCATCCAGATCGGCAGCCACATCGAGCGGCCCGGCGCACCCGACTGGAACCTATGGGAGCCGGCACTGCTGGACGTCTTCGCCGCGTGCCAGGACCTCGGAGCGGCCATCCTGGTGCACCCATGGGACATGATGGGCCGCGACCAGATGGGCAAGTACTGGCTGCCGTGGCTGGTGGGCATGCCCGCCGAGACCGCACGCGCCGTATGCGCCATGATCTTCGGCGGCGTGTTCGACCGACTGCCCGACCTGCGCGTGTGCTTCGCGCACGGCGGCGGCTCTTTCCCATACACGATCGGCCGCATCGAGCACGGCTACAACAGCCGGCCCGACATTGTGGCGGTCGACTGCGAGCAGAACCCATGGAGCTATCTGGCTGATTACGGCCAGCCGGCCCGGTTCTGGGTCGACTCTGCGGTGTATAGCCGCAACGCGCTTCGGTATCTCATCGCCATGATGGACGAGCGTCGGGTGGCGCTTGGCAGCGACTATCCGTTCCCGCTCGGCGAGGCGAAGCCCGGCGCGATGGTCGATTCGATGTACGACCTGACCGACAAGACCAAGCGGCAGTTGCTCAGCGGCTCGGCGCTTGAATTCCTGGGCATGGAGGCCGATCGATTCCCGGACTTGGCCGAGGAACACAAGGCGGCGCGCGAGCGACCGGCGAACTTTCCGGCGGAGACTGGCAAGTGAGCGACCAGCTGTTTGATGAGGCAAAGAAGCTCGACGCGGCCGATCCGCTCAAGGGCGAGCGCGCATTGTTCGCGATCCCCAAGGACGAATCCGGCGATGACGTCGCGTACTTCACGGGCAACTCGCTGGGCCTCATGCCGCACAGCACCCGCGCCGCGGTGCAGCAAGAGTTGGACGACTGGGCATCGCTGGGCGTTGATGCCCACTTGCATGGCGCGAATCCCTGGTTTAGCTATCATGAGCGGTTCCGCGAAACGGGTGCAAGGTTGGTGGGTGCCAAGCCGGGCGAGGTCGTCATGATGAACGGCCTGACGGCCAACCTGCATCTGATGATGGCCAGCTTCTACCAGCCGTCGGGCAGCCGCACCAAGATCATGGTGGAGGACGCGCTCTTCCCAAGCGACGACTACGCGGTGGAGAGCCACATCAACCACCGCGGGCTCGATGCAAGCGCGAACATGATCCGTTTGCGTCCGCGCCAGGGCGAGGACACGCTGCGGACCGATGACGTCGTCGGCGCAATCGAAGATGCCGGCGACTCGCTCGCGCTCGTTATGCTGGCGGGCGTGCAGTACCGCACGGGGCAGTGGTTCGACATGCCCACGATCACCGAAGCCGGGCATCGGGCGGGGGCGAAGGTCGGCTGGGACTGCGCGCACGCCGCGGGCAACGTGCCCCTGCGTCTGCACGACTGCGGCGCCGATTTTGCCGTGTGGTGCAGCTACAAGTACTGCAATGCCGGGCCGGGCGCCATCGCCGGCTGCTTCGTGCACGAGCGGCACGCGAACAACGCTGACATCCCGCGCCTGGCCGGCTGGTGGGGCAACGACCCCAAGACACGGTTCAAGATGGAGAGCGGGTTCGTTCCCCGCGAGGGTGCCGACGGATGGCAGCTGTGCAATCCGCCAATCCTGGCGATGGCGCCGCTCGCCGCCTCGTTGGAGATCTTCGATCGCGTGGGCATGGCCGCGCTGCGCGAGAAGAGCCTCTTGCTCACCGGCTTCCTTGAGCAATCGATTGCGGCGATCGCGCCCGCGGCGCGCGTCATCACGCCGAGCGAACCGGATCGCCGGGGCTGCCAGCTCTCGATCTCGTTCGGCGAGAACGCCCGCGACATTCGCGACGTGCTGCAACAACACGGCGTCGTCGCGGACTTCCGCGAGCCAGACGTCATCCGCCTTGCACCAGTGCCGCTGTACAACACGTTCGAGGACGTCGCCCGCGCGGCGACGACGATCGCACGCGTGACCACGCCCGCGAACGCCTGATCCGTCTTCTCTTGAAGAATCAGTCCTTGTCAGAAACAAGGAAGAATCGGTCGACCTCGACTTCGTGGCGGCCGGTGGGCTCGTCGTTTTCGTCGAGGATGACTAGGCCGTATCGGCCTTCCATCGTGCCCCAACTCGAGCGGAGCGGGCAGTAGCTAGCGTACTCGAAATGGCCGCCGGGCGGGATGATGGGCTGCTGGCCGACGATGCCCTCGCCCTGCACGACCTCTTCTGTGCCGTGCGCATCGACGATGCGCCAGAATCGGTCGACGAGTTGGATAGCCGGCGCGTTCGCGGGTGCTTCGTACTCGACGAGCACGCGGTATCCGAAAACGTGCATGGGCTGGCTCGGATCGCTGCGCGCGGGCAGGTATTCGGGCTGCACGCGGATGCGCACCCAGCCGTCACCAACATCGGTCGGCACGCGCGTGGTTGTGTCCGAGCCATGGCGGCCCGGCTCGACGCTGCTTTTGGTATGCGGAGCTATCGGGTCCATCGGCGGCCTCCCACGGAGCGCTCGCTCCGATTCATGGGTCGTCGCAGGAACCCTAGCGCCGTTTGGGCGGCGGGCTAGCGACGCGGCGGCCGGCCCTCGGCCCGGCTGCGCGCCCGCAGCCGTGCTTCGGCCGACAAGCGACGCTCCGAAGCGCCGCGGCGCGGGGTCTCCGCTTCGGCACCCTTGGCGCGCACGGCGCGCTTCTTGCCACTCTTTCGACGGCTTCGCTTGCGCGAGTCGTCCTCGCCCGGTTGCTGAGGCGCCACGGTTTCTCCCTCCTGCACCCCGTCGCCCAATTCGGCGTCGGCGGTCTCATCTCCCTGGGTCTGCGGCGTCGGCGGCTCGGTGCGGGTCAGATCGAGCACGCCGGCAAACTGCTGAAGGCTGCCGCGCACACCCGCCATCTCTCGAGAGAGCTCGGCGCCCGCGATTCGCAGGAGCGCTGCCAGGGGCTTGGGCATGCCCTCCTCGCTCTCGCGAAGGTCGAGCAGCTCGGTCCAGGGCTCGAGCGCCGTTGCCAGCTGGGTCAGCCGGTCGGCAACACCCTCGGCGGCTTCACGCTCGGCCTCGCAGGCGCCCAGCACGGTCTCGGCTCGCTCGATGAGCCGGCCGAGCGAACGCTCGGCTGACGCGACGCGGGCCTCGATGCGTTCGATGGGCACGCTTGCAAGTCGCTTGCACTCACGATCCACGCTGGCGAGCTGGTCCTTCAGCTTTCCGGCGACAGCGTCGCGATCGATGCCCTCGGGCACACCATCGCCGCCATCAACACCCGCCTGTACCTGGGCTTCGACGCCGGTGAGGCGTTCCTCCAGGCTTGGAACGGCCGAGACCAGCGCCGCCATCGCCGACTCCACGCGTCCGAGGGCCTCATCGAGCGCCGCGCCTTCGGGCCGCTCCTCTCGTGGAAGCCCCGCCGGAACGGCGGTTGGGTGATCTGCAGCGCTGGACTCGGCCGTGGATTCGCACGAGGTTTCGATCGCGTCAATGTCGAGTTCGTCTTCAAGTTGGTCTTCGCCAGTCGCGATGAACCGCGAGAAGCTGCTCAGGAGCCCCCTGGTCAGGACATCGACCTCTTCTGACTCGCCTTCCACTGTGACGCCGACGCGCCCAGCGATGGCTTCGTCTTCGCAGCGGCAGCCCTCGCAAGCGCCGTCGCACGGGTCTTCGATCGTGGTGTGTTCGTCGATGCTGCTCATGGCGTGCTCCGGTCTGGCGTGGCCTGTCGCCAAGTCCATCGACCGTCCGCAAACCGCGATTCAGTCCAATATGGCTCCAACCGGAAAAATCGCGCCAGCCGGCAAATGCCGCATTCCTACGATACAAGAATGCCTGAAACTATGACAAAATCCGGACAAACGACCGTTCCTTCCCCTGCCGCCCGCCTGAGAGCCGCTATGGACGCCAAGTGCGTGATGGCACCCGGAGCGTTCAACGGCCTGACGGCAAGGGCCGTCGCTCGGCACGGCTTCGAGGCGGCGTACGTCTCCGGGGCGGCCACCAGCGCCGCGGCGGGCGTGCCCGACGTGGGCCTGCTGACGCTGGACCGATTCGTGGCCACCGTGCGAGAGGTCGTCGACGGGTCGAGGCTCAGGGCAGGCGCGGCCGCGCTGCCGGTCATCGCCGACGCCGACACGGGCTTCGGCGAAGAGGAGATGACCCGACGCACGGTGATCGAGTACCAGCGTGCCGGCGCGGCCGGGCTGCACCTCGAAGACCAGGTGTTCCCAAAGCGGTGCGGGCATCTCGACGGCAAGACGCTGCTGCCGGTCGACCAAGCCGTGAGCAAGATCGAGTGGGCCGCGCAGGCCGCCCACGAAAGCGGCGATCCTGATTTCATCGTCTGCGCGCGCACCGACGCCCGCGGCGTGAGCGGCATGGACGACGCCATCGGGCGCGCCACCCGCTACGCGCAGGCCGGCGCAAGCATGATCTTCCCCGAAGGGCTCAAGGACGAGGGGGAGTTCGAGGCGTTCGCCGGCGCGATGCGATCGGTCGAGGTCCACGGTGCCGGCCGGTCGCCCTACATGCTGGCGAACATGACCGAGTTCGGCAAGACGCCCATCATTCCGCACGAACGCTTCGCGCAGATGGGCTACCACTTCGTGATCTTCCCGGTCTCGACGCTGCGCATCGCCATGAAGGCGGTCGATCGCTTGTTGGCAGGGCTCGCCGAGAACGGAAGCGTTGAAGCGAGCTTGGAAGACATGCAGACGCGCAGCGAACTCTACGACCTGCTCGGGTACACGCCCGGAGAGCCTTGGGCGTTCCGCTAGCCGCTCAGTGCTCGGCCCACCACTTCTCAAGCAACGCCTCGGCGGCGCCGGCGTAGACGACCTCGAGTAAGTTCTTCGGCAGGGCAAAACCCTGCAGCGGCGGCGAGCTCATGGCGTTGTGCTTATCTGGGTCGATCATCGCCAGATCGGGGTCGGCGATCGGACTCGGGCCGTCGTGCTCGCGCTCCCAGAGCGTGCGCAGGGCCCAGTAGCGGCTGGCGTAGAGGTCGAACGCCTCGGCCTCACCGCTTGCCTGGTGCGCACCGAAGCGGTTGTTGGCGTCGTCGCTGGTCTCGAAGTGGTCGTCGAGCGTCACGATGTCGGATCCGAAGAGGATGCGGCCGCGCCACTTGTCCAGGAACGCGATGAACTCGTCGCGCGGGTGCTTGCTGAGCTCGCGAACCATCCACTTCGTCGCCGAGGTGTCGAGGTGGATGTTGGCGTGACGCGTCAACAGGCCGTCGAGGAAGTTGAGGTCTTCGGGCCATCCACCCATGTGCGCGACCAGCCACGGGACTGAGAAGTCGTCCGCCATTCGCTCCAGCGGCTCGTAGTGCTCGAGCTTGGTGCCGTACTTGCTCGCGTCGGCGTACTTGGTAGCGAACCAGGTATCCGGGTCGGCGATGTGGGCCTGGAACATATAGCCCAGCTCGACAGCCTCGGCGGCGAGGTCTCGCCGAAGCGGGCTGTCGATGCGGATGATGTCGGAATCGGCCACTGGGTCGAGCATGTCGCGCAGCCGCGGGGCGGCCCAAAACTTGATCATCCGAGAGCCGAACTCGCTGTGAAACCGACGCATGTTCTCGAAGAACCCCTCACGCATCGCACGGCGCCGGTCGTCGGCCATGTATTCTGGGATGGCCACGAAGCGGATCTTGTCGCCCAGCGCGTCACGCATGGCCGCCGCCTGGGACATCTGCGTCTGCGAGTACACGCGCTTCACCCCGTACGCGTCCATGGCACGCTCGTAGACCTTCACAGCCTTGGGACCGTTGATGTGGGCGTGGCTGTCGATGATCGGCACGACGGGCGGGCCGAAGCGTGCGGCCTCGGCCTGGTAGTCGAGGCCGAGCAGGTTGGCCGGGGTCGCCCTTACAGTCTGGGATGCATGCGGCTGGGTCATCATCCACTCTAAACCCCGTTGGGGGGGGCGAGGATTCCCCGACGTCGGAATCGGGGGATCGCCCGCGCATCGTGCTCGCCCACGACTGGCTGGTGGGCCTGCGCGGCGGGGAGCGCGTGTTGCACCACGTCGCCCGCGCGGCCTCGAGCCTCGGCCACGTCGAGGCCCTGCTCACCATGTTCGACGACGGCGGACAGCTCACGCCCGAGCTCGATGCGTTGCCGCGGCAGGTCGCGCCGATCGGTCGAATGCCCGGCGCGCTTCGCGTGCGGCGATGGATGCTGCCGCTGTATCCGGCGGCCATTGGCCAGCTCACCGACCGCCTCCGGATGATGGACCGCCGGCGCGGCATCGACCTGCTGGTCTCGACGAGCTCGGCGGCGATCAAGGGGCTGTGCCCGCCGCCCGGCGTGCCGCACGTGTGCTATTGCCATAGCCCGGCGAGGTACCTGTGGTCGCAGGCCGACCAGTACGGCGGGACGCTCCAACGGCTCGGGCTGGGCGTATTCGGCAAATCGCTGCGTGCGTGGGATCGCTCGACCGCCGCGCACGTCAGCACGTTCATCGCGAACTCCTCGCATGTCGCGAAACTGATCGAGGCGGCGTACGGCCGAGGGGCGACGGTCATCCATCCGCCGGCACGGACGACGTACTTCACGCCTGGCAACGAACCGCGCGGCGAGCACTGGCTTGCGGTTGGCGCCATCGAGCCCTACAAGCGCTTCGACTTGGCGATCGAGGCGGCGAAGCTGGCAGGGGCGCAGCTCCGCATCATCGGCGACGGCAGCGTGAGGGCCGATCTGGAGCGAGCAGCGCCATCAAACGTGACCTTTATGGGCAAGCTCAGCGATGAGGCGCTGCGCGATGAGATGCGCACCGCGACGGTCTTGCTGTTCCCGCAGGTAGAGGACTTCGGAATCACGGCCGTCGAGGCGCAGGCTTGCGGGCTACCGATCGCGGCTCGCGGCGAGGGCGGAGCGCTCGACATCGTGCAAGACGGCGTGACGGGCGCGCTGTGCGACGGATCGGTACGAGCGCTGGCCGACGCGGCGGAGAGGGCGGTGTCGTGCGACTCCGCAGCGTGCGTTGAGAACGCCCAGCGCTTTGGCGAGGCGCGCTTCGAGTCGGCTATTCGGGACGTACTCGCCGCCCACCTCGGTTCTCGAGAACCTGGGCCGGCACCCCAACCGCAACGCACCGAGGCGGAACCCCACCCCTAACGACCGCGCCCGCACCGATGGTCGCGAGGTCACCGACCTCAGCGCCCGGCATCAGGACGGCTCCGGCTCCGACGAGGCACGACCGCCCCACCGTCACCGCGCCGCATAGGACGGATCCGGGCGCGATGTGGCTGGCATGACCCACGCGAGCATCGTGCTCGATGATCGCGCCGCTGTTGACGATCGCGTTCGCCTCGATGTGCGCGTCAGCGTTGACAATGGCACCAGGCCCGACGAACACGCC
Organism: Phycisphaerales bacterium; assembly: GCA_965227775.1. Classification (GTDB taxonomy): domain Bacteria; phylum Planctomycetota; class Phycisphaerae; order Phycisphaerales; family UBA1924; genus JAHCJI01. The sequence goes on along the minus strand of OZ245777.1, from coordinate 1,243,222 downwards.
TGCTTCCAGGGTTGCCGTCGGGCTGACGATCGCGGCTGGGTGCACGATCACGATGCCCAAGCCGAGGAGCGACTCGAGCACGCGAACTCGCGTAGCAACATCACCGATGCACAGATGCCAATCATCACCAGCGCGCTCGATTGGTCCGAGGTGCTCGAGTCCGGGTACGCGCGCTTCGGGGTCGTCGTCAACAAAGCCCGCAATCGTGACGCCCACAGCGCGTGCGGCATCGGCCACGACCTTCGCGTGTCCTCCACCGCCGATCAGGGTGACCGGGTTGCTCATGCCGGTGCTATCGGCATTACCCGCAGCCGGCGTCGAACTCGTTCTGGAAGGCGAGGAAATCGAAGATGGTCAACTCGCCATCGCCGTCGAAGTCGGCCTGCAGATCGCCGGCATCGAAGAGGTTCTGGTAGCCCAGGAAGTCGAAGATGGTCAGCTCGCCGTCGCCGTCGATGTCGGCCCGGCAGGCTTCGCCCGCCTCGATGGCAACGTTATCGAACACCGCGAGGATGCCGTCGAGTTCGCCCGGCACGGTGCCGCCACGGCAGATGAAGCGTATGCGATCGAACTCGGTGCCGGCGATCTCCATCCGCGTGTGCTGGATGTCGTCGGGCGTCGCGCCCGGATGGATGAAGCAGTCGCTCACAACCACGTCATCGCCGACGAGGCCCTCGAGGCAGACCTCGGTGCCCTCCCAGTTCGGGCGGCCGAGCCAGAAGACGTCGACGCGCGCGGTGCTGGCGGTCTCGCCGATGGTGGCGATCCACTGGTGCGTGCGCGTGAAACCAAGCACAGTGCCGCTCGACCACGAGCCTGTGGTCATGACGTTGACCGGGCTGAACTCTGGGAACGAGCTGATGGATCCCGTGCCGTTCGTCGCGGCAAACTGCACTCGGCCACCGCCGGGGAACCAGAGGTTTTCGGAGAAGAAGATGCCCCCGTCCTCGAAGGCGCGCCCCAAGAAGCCCGAGGCAAAGTCGTCAAAGCCGGTTTCCTCGGCAACGGCCATCGCGGGGGCGGCCATCACAAGCAAGCACGCAATACGAGCACGTGGGTTCATCATCTGCACATCTCCGCTCTCTCTGAAGCGCTGACGGATGGATTGCGCGCTCCGTCTGCCCGATAAACAACGATGGCCGGTGGGGAACTCCCATCGGCCATCGACTTCTCTCTGGTTGTACCCCACGGGACGGGCCCGCGTTGCGTCAGTTAGCGACGACGACGCGTCGCGACGAGTCCACCAAGACCGAGCAGGGCCAATGAGGCCGGCGCCGGGATGATGACGATGCCGCGGGTATCGACGTCATCGACGAGCACCGTCAGGCCCGAGCCATCGAGCTCGACCTGGCTGATGCGGCCGAGATCGCCGCCAAAGTTCTCGTCGAACACGAGGCGATCGTTGAACGGGTCGTACTGGATCTCTTCGGGCCCATCAAGCCCATCGATCAGCACGCGGATGGAATCGAATGCGCCACTGCCATCCAACGCCATCTCGTAGATCGCGCCGGCGTTGCGATCGGTCAGGTACACAAGGCCGTTGTTGGGATTGATCGCGATGCCAGCAGTGTCCAGCAGGGGGTCGGCCAAGCCGGTAACGGAGGTATCGGCCAGGTCAACGACCAGGCTGGCAGTACCCGAGAGCGAGCCATCGATATCCATGCGGAACAGGGCGCTGCCGTTACCCAACTCCCCCGTACCGCTGACGGCGGCGCTGCCGTTCAAGCTCGGGATGAGGTAGCTGCCCGAAGACTCGCGAGCCAGGCGAGCGGCGGCCTGGTATCGCGGCCGTGGCAGCGTCCTGTCTTCTTCGAACACGGTCGAAATGGTGCCACCCATGGTGACCGCCAGCACGCCGTCAACGCTGCCCATGCCGGGCGAGAACACGTTGTTCACAGTGATGAAGTTGTTCCGCCCCGCGTCCCACTGCAGGCCGATGGGATTTTCAATCGGCATGCTGGTGGAGACCGGCGAGATCGACGGCGCGCTGAACGCGTTGTCCAGGCGGAAGATCCCGCTCGTCAGCCCAGGATCAGCATCGCCCGCGCCATCGGCGAAGTAGAAGCTGTCGCCGACCTGCACAATGCCGGCCAGGAACGCGCCGGGGTTGGTCACGTCGACGATGCGCGTCTGTGCACCCCCGATGTAGCCGTCGATGCCCGGGCTGCCTTGGTTGGTGAACAGGAACTGGGAATCCTGGGCAAACGCTGCCCCGGCGGCCGCGAATAGCGTCGCCACGGTGGTCGTCGTCGTGCGCATGTCATGTCTCCTCGCTCTTTGCTGCTGGCAGTGCCACGGGGATACGTGCCAGCGCCTTGGTCGGACGTCCTCTCGCCCACCAAGCCTCTTCGCTCCAAGTGTACTCGAAGGATGCCGGCATCCGCACTAAATTTTGCCCAGAGTGCCATCCGGTCCAGGCCGAAGGGTGCGTTGATACGTAAGTACTACCCCTTGGGCCACATGGTCCTGAGGTCGCAAAGGCGGTTCACGGCGTTGAAGTGGGTGGCGATCCGATGTAGACTTGGGCCGCCAGACTGGGGATTGGTGTAATGGTAGCACCGGTGATTCTGGTTCATCTAGTCCAGGTTCGAATCCTGGATCCCCAGCTTATCCACACAGCCCAGCTTCTGGGAACTGTGGACTAAAGCTCTATCTGATCAGGATTTAGATGTTTCAGGCTGGCGAGGGTACCCGGTTTGCCCAGCCTGTGGTCCGTGTGTTGCTATACCACCAACAACCAGCATCTTGCGGTGGGCTGAGGCCATGCCAAGCCCGCACAGTTCCGTGTTTGTAAACCACCGCGACGTGCCTGCACGGGCGGCCCGTGCACGCGTCGCATGGCGAGCACGAGCCGACCAGACCCCCACTCGTACGTCGCGATGCGTGGTGGCAAACCCGAACTGGCCTTGGCTTGTCGGCGCTGCGACCTCATCGAGCAACCCGAGCGCTCTGAGCAATGCCTGAACAGAAACGAGTCGCGCGGCCGCTCGCTCGACGCACGGTGGCTGCCAGAGACCGCCCCACAAACCGCTGCTCGGCCGCTGCTCGAGCAAGACGCGCCCGCGGCGGTCCGTGACGACGAGCGCCGCAATCGAGAGCGGCTGCTTCTTTGCGCGCGTCTTTGGTTTTGGGATGCGATCGACAGTGCCACGCTTGTGCGCGACGCACCTTGACCGGATCGGGCAAGTGTCGCATCGTGGCAACGCTGGCGTGCACACGGTCGCGCCGAGTTCCATGATGCCTTCGCTCGCGGGCCCGACATGTTCCGCTGCGGCTCGCGCAAGTGCGGACGCCCGCGACCACGCCCAGAATTGCACCCCCGGCCCGTCGGCCGCGGCTTCAACACCGTTCACGCGGAGCAGGACGCGCGACACGTTGCCATCGACGATGGGCACCTCCAATCCGAAGGCGATTGATGCAACGGCGCCTGCCGTGTAGCGCCCGACGCCAGGGAGGTTTTGCAATGCCTCGGCGCTTGCGGGCACCGCGCCGTCGTGACGCTCGACGATCGCCGTTGCGCAAGCGTGCAAGAGTCGCGCCCTTCGGTAGTAGCCCAGCCCGCTCCAGAGCGCGAGGACGTCATCGACGGAAGCGTCAGCCATCGCCCGTGGTGTGGGGAATCGCTCGGCGAACGTCTCGAATCGCTCGGCGACGCGGGCCACCTGGGTCTGCTGGAGCATGATCTCGCTCATGAGCGAGAGCCACGGATCACGTGGATCCGTTCGCCAGGGGAGTTCACGCGCGTTGACGGCGAACCACTTCGCGATCGCCCGGGTGAGCCATTGGTCGGTTGCCGGGTCGCCCGCGGGCAAGTCGGGCTTCGCGCGCTCAGCCACGGGCATCTGGATCCGCCTGCTCGGCTTGTTGTGCGGGGTCGAACGCCTGGATGGCTGCCTTGGCTTGTCGCTTGATGGCGGGCCACTTGGCCTCGGGAGCCTTGCCGATGGACAGGAACTCGTGGTGGATAAGCAAGACCCGGACCCCGTCGATGGCGAACAGCACGCGCGCGAGCGGATCGGGGCAATCGCCTGCGGGGGGCTCGCGGTACGACCGGGGCACCTCGGCCAGCCGGCCCTCGACCAGGACCTTGATCGCGTTTGGGTTCGGTGTCGCTTCGAAGCCGATGACACGGGGCATAAGGGCCCTCAGCGTAGGGCTTTGGGGCGCGTACAGTGAGCGATGCGGCCCCCGGGCCGGTCTCTGGAAGGGGTGTCGGACGCCGTGGATCTGGCCATCGCCATCGGAAACGCGCTGCAACGCATCTCGGGATATGCGTGGTGGGAGGTCGCGTTCGAGCTGGCGCTGATCGCGCTGGTGGTCTGGGCCATCCTGCGGTTCATCGAGGACACGCGCGCGGCGGGGGTCATGAAGGGCCTGGTCGCGCTCGTGCTCATCGGGCTGGCGGCGCGGATCTTCCTTTCGCTCGTCGGGCGTGAAGAGGCGTTCGAGCGGCTCGGCTACCTGCTCGATCGTGCGGGCGTGGTCGTCGCGATCGGCCTGGTGGTCGTGTTCCAGCCCGAGCTGCGTCGCGCGCTCACGCGGCTGGGCGAAGCACCGATCTTCCGGAGCACGCCAGGCGAGATCGCCCACGTCGTCGATTCGGTCGTCGAAGCGTGCAGCTACTTCCAGAAAGCCAAGTTCGGCGCGCTCATCGTTATGGAGCGGCGCACGGCCTTGGGTGGGCTCGCCGAGGGCGGCACTCGCATCGGCGCCGAGGTGAGCGCCCGGCTGCTTCAAAGCCTGTTCTTTCCCGGCACGGCGCTGCACGACCTTGCGGTCATCATCAAGGGTCCCATCGTGCACGCGGCGGGCGTGCAGCTACCTCTTGCGAGCGCGGCGGAGATGCCCGACGCTGGCTTTGGCGCACGCCACCGCGCCGCGGTGGGCATCTCGCGCGAGTGCGATGCGCTGGTAGTCATCGTGAGCGAGGAGACCGGCGGCATCCGCATCGCCGAGCGCGGCAAGCTGAGCGACCCGATGACGCCCGAGGAACTCCGCCGCTCCCTGCAGGCCGGCCTTCGCAAGGACGTTCCGGAACGTCCCTCGACCGCCGAGGAGGCCCGCTCGGATCGTGTGCGAAGCACCAGCGACGACAAGGGAGACGACCGTGGCTGAGAAAGCTCCTCGCGATACCACGCTGCGTTCACGGATCCTCCGACTCGTGCTCGTTGTCGTTCTTAGTGCGGCGATCTGGACCTTTGCCGAAGCGCGCAGCCTGACGACCGGCACCCGGACGGTCACGCTCGTGCTCGCGGCGCCCGCGGGCTCGCAGCTGACGGCGTGGACCCAGCCCGAACGCACACGGCGCACGACCGTGACGCTGCGGCTGGAGGGCTCTCGCGCGGCGCTCCAGCGGGCCGGGCAGCGATTCGAGGAGCCCATCGAGCTGCTGATCGGCGAGGGCGTCTCGTCCACCCTCGGACGGCAGACCATCTCGCTGCGAGACACCCTGCGCGATCACGCCGTGTTCGATCGCCTGGCCGTGAGCCTGGAAGACGTCACGCCGCCGACGCTCGACGTGCGTGTGGACGAGCTCGTTGAGCGAAGCGTGCCGATCCGCGTGCTTGCGCCCGGCGTGGAGTTGGAGCGCCCGCCGGTCGCCGAGCCGGCGAACGCGACCTTCACTGGCCCCGCCACGCTGCTCGCCGACGCGGGCTTCGAAGCGCTCGAGGTAACGATTCCGCGGGACGAGCTGGACGCGATCGAGGGCGGGAGCACGGCCGAGGTGGGCAATCTGACGCTGAACATTCCCGCGCCCTGGCGGAGCGATCTGGTGCGGGTCGAGCCAAGCGCCGTGTCGGCAACGTTCGCGCTGCGTGACACGATCGAGTCGCACACGATGTCGAGCGTGCCGGTCATGATCCGGCTGTCGCCCACGCAGCTACGGCAGTGGTCGGTGCGCATCGCGCCCGAAGACTCGTACCTGCGCGATGTTCGCATCAGCGGGCCGAGTGAGGCGGTGCGGGCGATCGCCGATGGTCGCAGCCGAGTCGTCGCCACACTGCACCTGGAGGGCGAGGAATTGGTCGAGGGTTCGGCCGAGTTCGAGGCCAGGCTGTCGGGCGAGGTCGAAGGCCTGACGTTCGTCGTCGACGATCCACGCGTGCCGGTACAGGTGACGGGCATCGAGCCAGAGCTTCCCGGCGACGATAGCTAAGCGCGTTCGTCGTCGTCCCCGGGCGCGTGGCCCATGAGCCGCCCGGCGATCGGCCAGACCGCCCACATGAGCGAAAAGAGCACGAGCACGATGCCCGCCATCGTGAGCACGCGCCAGGGCCAGGGCGGCAGCAGGTTCAGTACGGTCTCGCCCTCGAGTTCTGGTCCGAGGTATCCGTAGTTGAGGCCCGTGATCCAGTTGAGCACGACGAGCGGGACCATCCACACGAGCGAGGCGATGATGGCGGCCTTGAGGTCGCGCAGGTCGGGGCGATAGCCGCGGACGACGATGTCGTAGACCGCGGCGCCGACGATCTGCGTGTGGCTGATCCAGAACAGCCAGAACCGCGGGTCGCCTGGGCCCTGCGTGATCGTGGGCGTGAAGAACGCCTGCGTGCTCAGGCCGATGCCCCAGAAGTAGAGGATCGTGCGCAGCCAGCGCGTCTTGCGCGTGTGCGCGAGCAGGAGCGCGAACGGCCCGAGCCAGCCGACGACGTCGCACAGGTGCAGGGGCAGGCTCTTGGCGATATCGAAGTTCGATGGCAAGAGCCAGTAGATGGTCGTGAATGCCTGCTGGATGAGCCAGAGGATGGCCCACGTGCGCACGATGCGATGCTCGCCGGCGGTCGTGGAGACGCGGCCGATGGTGACGAAGGCGATGATGCAGGCAACGCCAGCACCCGCAGCCAAAAGGTGTGTGGGCGTGAATGGCGCGAACGCCGGCGGGGCCGTCACGCACCGGCCCCGGCATGCTCGTGGCGCAACTGGCCGCAGGCGGCGGCGATGTCGCGGCCTCGGCTGGCGCGCACGTGGGTGGTGATGCGTGCTTCGGTCAGCACGTCCTGGAACGCGCGCACGTCCTCGGTGCGTGGCCGCTGGAACTGCAGGCCCTGGACCTCGTTGTAGCGGATGAGGTTGATGTTGGCGCGCATCGCGCGCGCAAGGTCGGCCAGCAGGCGGGCATGCTCGGGACGATCGTTGACGCCGCGCAGCAGGATGTACTCGAGCGTGATCTCACGGCCGGTCTTGTCGAACCAGGTCTGACAGGCCGTGAGCAACTGGTCGACAGTCGCGTGCTCGGCCCACGGGATGAGCTGGCGGCGCAGCTCGTCGGTCGGGGCGTGCAGGCTGAGGGCGAGGGTGACGGGCAGGTCGAGCTCGCGTGCTAGGCGCTCGATGGCCTGCGGCAGACCCACAGTCGAGATCGTGATGCGGCGCGCGCCGATGCCCATGCCCCAGGTCGCCGCGATCGTGCGCACGGCGTGGGTCACGCTCTTGAAGTTCGCCAGCGGCTCGCCCATGCCCATGAAGACGATGTTGCTGATGCGGCCGACGTCGGGGAGCTGGTTCAATCGCCAGACCTGCTCGACGATCCGACCGGCGGACAGATTGCCATCGAGCCCACCCAGGCCGCTCGCGCAGAACTTGCAACCGACCGGGCAGCCGACCTGGCTCGAAATGCACGCCGTGCGGCGCTCGCGCCTATCGGTGCGCGGCCGCAGCTCGCCCTTGGGCGGCCAGGGGATCATGACGCACTCGGTCTGGCGGGCGGTGTTGCTGTACGGCATGTCCTGCCCGATGATCGGCAGGCGACTGGACGTGTCGACCGTTGCGTGCTCGGCCGAGGTCGTGCTCAGGTCGTCGGGCCATTCGATGAGCAGCTTCTGCGTGCCATCTGTTGCGAGCTGGTGGGCGACGGTTGGCCCACTCAGGAAGGCCATCTCGCGCGTGAGCGTCTCGCGGTCGCGCTTGCTGAGGTCGGTCATGAGCGCGGGATCGACCACACCGCGCTCGTAGACCCAGGTCAGGATCTGCTTGGCCCGGAAGGCGGGCATCGACCGCTCGCGGCACCAGTCGGCGAGGGATTCGGGCGTGAACTGGAAGATGTGGTGCTCGGGATGGCGCACGGGGGAGGGTAGGGAGGAAGACACGCAGTCACGGAGAGACGAAGTGCGGAGGGTGGCGGACGCCTGAGGCCTGTTCAGTTCGTCTCTTCGTCTTCCGATCTGTTCGTCTGTTCTGCCCTCAACACCCGTCGTCGAATGCCTTCTGGAACGCGATGAAGTCGAAGATGGTGAGCGAGCCATCACCGTCGAAGTCGGCGATGGGGTTGCCGGCGTCGAACAGGTTGAGGAACTCGAAGAAGTCGAAGACGGTGGCCTCTCCGTCGCCGTCCAGATCCACGCGGCAGCGGGGCGGGCCGCACTGGTTCAGCAGCACGCCGAGGGTGTCGTCGTCGCTGTTGGCCACGGCCAGATCCGCGTCGCCATCGTTGTCAAAATCTCCCGCTGCGACGGAGGCGGGCTCTACGCCGACGTCGTAGAGCACCTGGGGCGCGAAGGTGCCGTCGCCGATGTTCAGCAGCACGCTGAGGTCGTTGGTCTGGTTGTTTGCGACGGCGAGGTCCGGCACGCCATCGCTATTGAGGTCGGCGATGGTGACCGACCTCGGAGAGATGCCCGTGTCGTAGGACACACGAGAGTCGAAGCGCCCGTCGCCGTCGTTGAGCAGCACGCTCATCGAGAGGCCCAGGTTGGTGACGGCGAGGTCCGCGTCGCCGTCGCCGTCCAGGTCGCCCATCGCGATCGAGAAGGGGAATATGCCCGAGCGGAACTGCCGCTCGTTCGTCAGGGTTCCCGCGCCGTCGTTGAAGAACACGCTGATCGTCTCGCTCACGAAATTCGCCACGGCGAGATCAGGATCGCCATCACCATCGAGGTCGCCGATCGCGAGCGCCTGGGGTTGGTCGCCCGCGGTGTAGCTCGTCTCGGGCGCGAAGGTCCCATCGCCGTTGTTGAGCAGCACGCTCACCGTATCGTTGCTGATGTTGGCCGTCACGAGGTCGGCGTCGCCATCACCATCAAGGTCGGCCGCGGACACGTCATATGGGCCCAGCTCGATGCTGTATTCGACGTCTGGTGCGAAGTTTCCGTCGCCGTCGTTGAGCAGCACGCTGACGGTATCGCCCAGGAAGTTGGTGACCGCGAGGTCGGGGCTGCCGTCACCGTCGAGGTCGGCGATCGCGATCGACGTCGGCGCGCTGCCCACGCCGTAGCGTCCTTCCACCACGAAACTGCCGTCTCCGTCGTTGCGCAGCAGGATGACGGTGTCGTCGCTTGCGTTGGCCACGGCCAGGTCGCCGTCACCATCGCCATCGAGATCGCCGACAGCGACCGAGACGGGCCCGCTGCCCACGTCGTAGGCCGCTTGCGATCTGAAGATCTCGCTGGGGTCGCACGGCTGGGCGAGGGCGCTGGTCGCCAGCACACCGGTGCTGACAATGCAGACGAAACGGCGTAGCTCCAGTTTCATAACGTCCTCTCTTGAGCTCGGGTGAGATCGGGTGTGGCCGTGTAAGAGCTGTGGTGACTACGGGCAGCCGGCGTTGAACGCGTTGCTGAATTCCAGGAAGTCGAAGAGCGTCAGCGACCCGTCGCTATCGAAGTCGGCCGGGCAGGGCTGACGCACGGCGATGACGCCGGGGTCGCTTGTGGCGTCGCTGGTGGCGTTGCTGACCACCACGTCGTACACGGCCACGTCCGCGAGGGTGGCGTCGATAGTCAGCGTGGCCGTGGTCGAGCCCGAGACGCCGCTGCCGTCGGCCAGCGGCACGCCGTCGCGCCGCCACTGGTACGCCAGCGGCGCGGCGCCCGTGGCCACGACCGAGAGCTCCGCGACGCCGCCGCCCGCGGGCAGCAGCACGACCGGGGCCGGCTGCGTGGTGATGATAACCGGGGGCGGCCCGCACCGGTTGAGCAGCACGCTGACGTTGCTGCCGTTGAGATTCGCCACCGCCGCGTCCAGGTCGCCGTCGTTGTCAAGGTCGCCGACGGCCACCGAAACAGGCGTAGTGTCTACGCCGTAGAGCGTCGAAGACGCGAGCGTCCCATCGCCGTTGTTGGGCAGCACAAAGATGTCGCGGAACGAGCCGCCGGTGGTCGTCACGACCAGGTCGTTATCGCCGTCGCCGTCCAGATCGCCGAGCGCAACGGCGGCAGGCTGACTGCCCGCGCTGCCCGCGGCGTAGCGCACGTCGGCGTCGAAGGTGCCGTTGCCCGCGTTGAGCAGGATGCTGACGTTGTCACCGCTGAAGTTCGCCGTCGCCACGTCCAGATCGCCGTCGCCGTCCAGGTCGCCGAGCGCAACGGACAGGGGACCGACGCCCGTGTCGTAGGGCACGCCGGCCGCGAAGGTGGCGTTGCCATTGTTCAGCAGCACGGTGATACCGCTCTGTCCAAACTCGTTCCCCGCGACCAGGTCGTTGTCGCCGTCGCCATCAAGGTCGCCGATCGCTACCGAGCGGGGCGAGCCAACCACGTCGTAGAGCACGCCGGCCGCGAGAGTACCGTCGCCGTTGTTCAGCAACACGGTGACGTCGTTGGCATCGACGTCGACGTTCGCCACGGCGACGTCGTTGTCTCCGTCGCCGTCCAGATCCCCGATCACCACCGACTGGGGCCCGCCGCCCGCGGGGTAGATCACGCCCGCCGCAAAGGTCCCGTCGCCGTTATTCATCAGCACGCTGGCGTTGTCGCTGTCGCGATTGCCCACGACCAGGTCGTTGTCGCCATCGCCGTCGAGGTCGCCAATTGCCACGGAGGCCGAGTAATCGCCCGCGGCGTAGGTGACGGCGGGCGCATAGCTGCCATCGCCGTTGTTGAGCAGCACGCTGACGCTATCGGCGTCGCGGTTGGCCACGGCCAGGTCGTTATCGCCGTCGCCATTGAGGTCACCGATGGCCACGAAGTTGGGGCCATCGGGCGTGGCGTACACCACGTCGGGAACGAAGATCTCTCCTGGACCGCACGTCTGGGCGTGGGCGGACTTGGCCAACTCGGCCGGGGCCAGCGACAGCAGGACCAGAGCGGGAACGGCCAAAGCGGCCACGGCGGGTCTTGTCTTGGACATTTGAATCCCCCACACCGACGGCATGCCGGCGAGCGGGTACAAGATACCAAGAAACCCCCAGTCATGTCAACGAGAATTACCGGGCCGAACGCCTCAATCGCCTAGCGGGCAGATCTGGTCCGAGAACGATCGCCGAGCCCGGTCCGATAGAGAGACCGCCTGGGCGCCCTCAAGAGGAGTTTCCGGCGCGTCGGGAGCGCCGGCTTGAGCGCATCCGGCGCGTTCGGTCAGCCCTTCAGCAGCTCGGCCAGCTCCTGGGTCGGCTCCTCGAACGAGCAGCTCCCGTAGCTGAGGGCGAAGCGGGTGCGCTGCTCGACGGCGGTGGCGACGGGCACCGTGTGTTCCTTCCAGCCGATGTGCTGGTCGGAGAGGACGAAGTTGCCGCCGTTGGTCTCGGCCATGAGCTGGAGCGCCGTGCCTTCGTCGATCGCCTTCGCGCCGATCAGGATCGCGGCGACGAAGGTGTTGACGAAGCCCTGCATCGGGCCCATCGGAGGGTTGTCCTCGTAGGTCAGGCGGTACTCGCCCGGCAGGGCGTGGTGGAGGCCTGCGGTGCACTTGAAGGCGACGCCGGCGGTGCGGCAGGCCTGCATGAAGCCGACGATCGGCTCGGCGGGGAGCATGGCGTCGGCCGTGATGCCGCCGCAGCGGATCTTGGCGGCGGCGCCCGTGCCGGCGAGCGCGGCGATGTAGCCGCGGATGTCATCGTTGTGCGCGACGGGAATCTCCATCGCGATGGCGAGCTGCTCGGGCACGGCGTCGAGCAGCGCGTCGGCGTCGGACACCTGCTTGAGCGGGGTCTCGATGGCGTCGACGATGGCCAGGCCCTGGCTCTCGTCCTCGTGGCGGTGGTTGAACTCACGGATGTGCTCGAGGCTCTCGGCCAGCGGCGTAGCGCTCTCGTGCGGCACGATGGCGCTGATGCGCCACGGCTCGCCGTCACCGGCCATCTCGGGGTAGCCGCTGGTCGCGAACGTGCCAGGCATGAGCATCTGGCCGGCCTTGGTGACCTCGCCCAGGCGCGCCGCCGGGCACACGAAGCGGCCGAGCATCGGCGCCTCGGCACTACGCAGGTATCGCGCGAAGTTCTCCACGGCCGGGCCCATGTCGAGCTTGGCGGGCGGGAAGAGGCCGGCGTAGTCGATGAGGCCCTTGGTCAGGGCCTTGGCGGCTTCGGGGAGGCTGGTCCGCTGGGTGTCGGTGGGCATGTGCCATCGTAGGGTCGGGGCCGGCCCGTCCCAGGACGCGCATCAGTCCTCGGGCCGCTCTCCGGCGGGGGCCATCTTGACCAGGCGCGGGTCGAATCGCGCGATGGGCTCGACCAGATCCGATTGCCGGGCCATGACCTGGCGGATGTCCTTGTACACGCGTGGGTTCTCGTCGATGCCGGCGCTCAGCAGCGTGACGCCGGCCCGCTCGAGGTCGTCCTTGACGTGGTTCCAGCGGAAGGTCCTCTTCGCCTCGCTGCGGCTCATGACTCGGCCCGCGCCGTGGGAGGCCGACGCGAGCGAACGCCGCGCACCATCGCCGCCGATTCCACGGACGACGTACCCGGGCTTGGCCATCGAGCCGGGGATGATGCCCAGCACGCCCTCGCCCGCGGGCGTGGCGCCCTTGCGGTGGACGATCAGCTCGCGGTCATCCTGAGATCCGTCGGGAAGCGTGACAGTGTGCGTTTCCTTCCACGCGAAGTTGTGGTGGTTCTCGACGCCGCCGATGACGCGGGCGCCCAGGTGCTTGGCGATCCAGTGGTGGATGCACGCGTGGTTGGCCGACGCGTAGCGCCCCAAGAGGTTCATGGCATCCCAGTACTCACGCCCCAGCTCGCTGTCGAGGTCGAGCCAGGCGAGGTGGCGCATCTGCTTGTCCATGTCTGGGCGCAGCTGCATGGCCAGCTTGCTGTAGTGGTCGCACACGGCCGCACCGGCGCCGCGGCTGCCCGAGTGGCTGAGCAGCGCAAGGTATCTTCCAGGCGGTAAATCGAACGCACGGTCGGCGTCGCGCGCGCGGCCCTTGGGCTTGCCGACATCACCCTGGGGCACGTCGGGCGCTGCGTCCGCGTAGAGATCATCGCCTTGCTCGCCGATCGTGAGCACGCCGAACTCGACGAAGTGGTTGCCCGAGCCGCTGGTTCCGAGCTGGCTCCAGGCCTTGTCCTTGTTGTGCTGGGTGATCTTGGAGACGCCCCAGTCCTCATCCATGACCGCGTGCTCGCGCAGGGGCGTGCGATCGCCCTTGCGACCGAAGGCGGCGCCCACGCCGAAGCGGGTCTCCTGCTCGATGGCCTTGGCCAATCGGTCGCGGCCGGCGTCGTGGTCGATCTCCTTGGGAGGAATGTCGAGCACGGTCATCTTCACGCGACAAGCGATGTCAACGCCCACGGCATAAGGCACGACGGCGTTCTCGGTGGCCAGCACACCGCCGATGGGCAGGCCATAGCCGACGTGGGCATCGGGCATGAGCGCCCCGGCCCGCGCGACGGGCAGGCGGCAGGCGTTCTCGAGCTGGTCGAGGCTGGGGCGGTCGAAGTCTTCGCCCACCTCACCCCACATGTGGTATGGGGCGCTGCCGGTTTGGTGGGCTTGGCGGGTCATGCGAAAGCATACCCGCTGCTTCGCCCACGCTGCCTGCAGCATTCCACGATTCGGCGCGGAATCTGGCAGCGCCTAGCCCTGACGAGCGACCCACTCCATGACGTCACGTTTCTCGATGGCTGCCGCCATGAGATCGGGGAACTGGTCGGGCGTGCACGCAAAGCACGGTACGGACAGTTCCGCCAGTTTCGCCGCCATGTTGTGGTCGTACATAGGCTTGCCGTCGTCGCTGAGGGCGAGCAGTGTCACGACGTTGACCCCCGAGCCGACGAGCTGGGCCATGCGCCGGAGCATGCCGGCCTCGCTACCGCCCTCGTAGAGATCGGTGATCAGCACGAGCACGGTGTCGCGCGGCTTCTCGACCAGACCCTGGCAGTACGCCAGCGCCCGGTTGATGTCGGTGCCGCCGCCAAGCTGGACGCCGAAGAGGACGTCCACCGGGTCGGATGCCTTTTCGGTCAAGTCGACAACAGCGGTATCGAACGCGACCACGCGCGTGCGGAGCGCGGGGATCGAGGACAGCACCCCACCGAAGATGCCGGCGTAGACGACCGACGTGGCCATCGAGCCGCTCTGATCCATGCACAGGATGATGTCCTTCTGCTGCGCATGCTGCCTGCGGCCGAAACCGATGCGGCGCTCGGGGACGATGGTCTGGTAGTCTGGCAGGTAGTGCTTCAGATTGGCGCGAATCGTCCGATGCCAGTCGATGTCGGCGTGCCGCGGGCGGTTCGTCCTGGCCGCACGATTGAGCGCGCCGGTGATGGCTCGCTTGGTCTTCTGTTCCAGCTTGCGCATGAGCTCATCGGTGACCTTGCGGATGACTCGGCGTGCGGTGTCCTTGGTCTTGGCGGGCAACACACCGCTGAGCGAGACGAGCGAGGCTACCAGGTGCACGTCGGCCTCGACCGACTCGAGCAGCTCGGGCTCTAGCAGCATCCGCTGCAGGTTCAGCCGCTCGAGCGCGTCTCGCTGCATCACCCGCACGACGGACGATGGGAAGTACTTGCGGATGTCGCCGAGCCAACGCGACACCTTCGGGGACGAGCCACCGAGCCCGCCGCGTCGCTCGTTGTCATCGGAACCCGCTTCCCCGTACAGCGCCGCCATGGTCTGGTCCATGCCGGCATCGTGCTGGCCCAGGCTCATGCCGGTGCCGTCGGCGTCTCCGCCGCCGAGCACGAGGCGCCAGCGACGCAGACGCTCGTTCGATCGTGGATCGGTCATGGCTTGCCTCCGAGTCCGAGCAACTGGGCCACCACTTCCACCGCCTTCTCGGCACGCGCGGTGTCGAGTGCTACCTCGGGCGTTGTTGCCGAGGGAGCTCCGCCCGCGGAGCGTGCACGCTCGCCGATCATCCGGCGCTCACCGGCGGGGTACTCGGAGAACGCTCGGCGGAGGATCGGCACGATCTGGTCGAAGTGATCGTCGCTGAGCCCGCACAGCCAGTCATCGATGAGCGTCCACATGCGCTCGTCGTGCAGCAGCAGCAAGCCGCTCGCGCCCAGGAACCCCTCGATCCAGAGGGCCGCATCGCCCGGTTCGGCCGCACGAGACATGGACAGCGAGAGCATCGTGGCCGCACGATCGGCGTCGATCGCTCCCGCATCGAGCAGTAGTCTGGAGGCGGTGCCCGCGATTGGAGGGCCCGTGTGGTCTGTTTCGGCAACGCTCTTGAGCGAGGCGTGCCATGCCGGAAGTTCGACGGCGTCCTCGGCGCCATGGAGCGCCGCGTTGACGTGGCGGATGCGATGGGCCATCTCGCGGGCGGCATCGCCGTCGATGGATCGGCATTGGGCCGGGAGCCCAACCACGATTCGCGTGGCCAGCCCCCCGACCACCTGGGAAACGAGCGCCGAATCGGACTGACGCACGTTGCCGTATCGCAGCACCTCGGTGAGCGGCGGGAGCGCATCCATAAGCTGCGCGACATCGTTCTCGGTTGCGGCCCGTGATCGGATCGCGTCTACCAAGGTGTCGGTGGCACCGGGAAGGTCTCCGAGCAGCACGTCGTCGACAAGCCTTGTCAGGTCGACCAACGTGTCTGCCGTACGTGCGCGATCGGTAACGCGGGCGACGGCGGCCTCGAGCACTGTGTTGCCCCAGCGGGACGCCTCGACGACAGCGATCGCGAGTTCGGGCTCCCATCGGAGCCGCCACATCTCGTGGAACGTGCCGGCCTTACCCCGCACGTCCAGGGACTCTGCCCAGGCGATGCCAAGCACGCTCAATCTGTGGAACAAGTGGCTGCGTTCGAGGTGGATCGGCTTGCGGAGATCAAGGTCGAGGTCGTGCTCATCGGCAGACTGCTTCAACCGGAGCCGCTTGATGAGCCCTTGCAGATCTCGCTGGAGGGGCACGGACGGCGCCTCCTCCGGAACGACGCCCAGCCGCCGCCCGACGATGAGCCGGTCGTGTACCAGCGCCATGGGAGTCGGGTCGCCCTCGCACAGGACGGCCTCGGTCGCCTCGCTGAGTTCTTCCAGTCCGGCGAGTGGCCGGCCGCGAAGAGCCGCAAGCGTCTGGGCGAGGCGTGCCGACTCGATGACGTGCGCGCTCGAGGCTTCGACGTCCTGGTCGCGCAGGCATCGAGCGACTCGCGTGAGCCATTGTTCCGTAATTGAGTCGCTGTGGCTCCAGAGGTGCTCGTACCACCCGGGAGACCAGACGCCCGCGCCGTATCCGCTCGCGGAGGTCAGCCGCTCGTACGACCAGGGCACCCAGGTGCAGTCGATCTTGACCTTGGGTAGGCCGCGCAGGGTCTCGTCATCACGCTTGGCGGGCGGCATATTCGAGAGAGCAGGGGCATGCCACGCACCGCAAACGACCGCGACGCGCTCGGCATCGCGCGCGGTCCGGCGGATCGTGCGCCGCATGTGCGCCTCACGGCGCTCGTTGCGGCGGTCTTGGGGCGCATCCTCCCTGAGCGCGCCCATCGCTTCATTGATCGCCTCGAAGACATCGATCGATGCGTCACGGCGATGCTCGACCATGAACTCCCACCAACGCTCGCCATCGTCGAAGCCCGCGGCGGCCGCGAGCTCGCCGATCGGATCGGCGGGACGCTGCTCCTCGGTCGCGATTGCATCCGTCGGCTCCGAGTCCGACTGCGACTGTGACTCGGGAGCGGGCGCGAGCATCATCGCCGAGGGAAGATCCATGAATGCGACGGGCGTGTCGTGCTCGAGCGCGAACTTGATGGCCTGCCATTCGGGTGAGAAGCTCGCGAACGGATAGAACGCGGCGTTCACGGGCTTTGCGGCCTCGTACACCAGCAACGCCACCGGGGGCTCCATGCCCGCTGCGGCAAGCGGCAGCAGGTGGTCTGCGTCTGGCGGGCCCTCGATCAGCACCGCGTCGGGCCGGAGCTCCTCGAGCGCGCGCAAGAGGGTGCGCGCCGAGCCGGGCCCGTGGTGGCGAATCCCGAAGACGTGCACGCTGCCGGCCACTAGAGCAGTTCGCGTGAGGCTCGGTACAGGTCCTTCCAGCCGTCGCGTCCCTTGGCCACCGTCTCGAGGTACTCCCGCCAGACGACGCTGTCCTGCGTCGGATCCTTCACGATCGCGCCGTGGAGGCCCGAGGCAACATCAGCAGCGCTCAGCGTGCCGTCTCCGAAGTGGGCCGCGAGAGAAAGGCCGCTCACGACGACGGCGATGGCCTCCGCCGGGCTGAGCGCGCCCGACGGCTGCTTGACCTTCGACTTGCCATCGGTGGTCTTGCCCTCGCGCAGCTCGCGGAAGATCGTCACGATGCGGCGGATCTCCTCGAGCGGCGGCGCATCGCCCGGGAGCTGCAGGCTGCGTCCGAGCGAAGCGGAGCGTGTTCGCACGATCTCCACTTCTTCCTCTTCCGTCGCAGGCACGGGCAACACGACCGTGTTGAAGCGGCGGCGCAGCGCGCTTGAGAGTTCATTCACGCCCCGATCGCGGTCGTTGGCCGTCGCGATGATGTTGAACCCTTGGATAGCCCGCAGCTCGGTGTTCAACTCGGCGATGGGCATCGTCCGCTCGGAGAGGATCGTGATGAGCGTGTCCTGGACGTCGGAGGGGATGCGCGTGAGCTCTTCGACCCGCGCGATGCCGCCGATGCGCATCGCGTGCATCACCGGGCTTTGCACCAGCGCGTCTTCGCTCGGCCCCTTGGCGAGCAGCAACGCGTAGTTCCAGCCATAGCGGATCGCTTCCTCTGCGGTGCCGGCTGTGCCCTGCACCACTCGCGTGGAGTCGCCGCTGATCGCCGCAGTCAGGTGCTCGCTCACCCACGTCTTGGCAGTCCCCGGTACGCCGAGCAAGAGCAGGGCGCGGTCGGTTGCCATCGTGGCGATCGCGATCTCGATGACGCGGCGATTGCCGATGTACTTGGCCGACACCTCGAACCCATCGTCGAGCACGCCGCCCATGAGGTAGGTCAGCACCGCCCAGGGCGAGAGCTTCCAGTTCGGCGGGCGCTCGCGCGTGTCGTTCTTGGCCAGGGCCTCCAGTTCTTCTGCAAACTGGACCTCCGCGGCCTCGCGTACCACTTCACCCATGTCTCCACTCCTTGCGCATGCGCTCGCGCAGCTCGATCACTCGCATTGCATTCGTAGCCACGTTTCGTGCGTGCTCACTCCTGACGAGCCCTTCAAGCCCCTTTCGCAAGAGGGGCACCGCCTCGGCGTGGACATGCACGGCGATGCTCGCATCCAAGAGCCGCGCCGACGATCCGTACGCCCAATCCTGACCCTTGCCATCACGCAGCTCCGTGCTAATGGCTGCAACAATCCGCTTCGAGATTCGTGCGCCCCACGGCGTAGGTAAGGCCTCGATGATCTCCGAGATCGATGACAACGACGACTTCTTCTGCACATTCACGATGTGAGCTTCGAGTGCCCTTTCGTCCATGCTTCGAAGCAATGCCTGGAGGAGTCCCATGCGCAAGAGCAGCATGTGCTGGCGTTGGTTCATCGCGCCGAGCAATGCGGTGGCCCACGAGCTGTCCAATTCCCGTGCGGCGGCAAAAACCCAGCCCCGCAGCATGCCGCCGGACCAGTCCGATTCTGTCGCGGCGTGCACGAGCTTCTCGCACGTCTGGCCACTCGACTCGGTCCAGATCTCCAAAGGAGCGAGCGCGACGGCGCGGGATAGCAACGACTCGTTGGGCCCCATCATCTTAACCTTCGAGAGACTCTCCAAGGCTGCGATCGACAGGCCATCGCGCTTCATTGCCGCATCCACGCTATCGGGCGGTGCGGCATCGAGCGAGACCTTGCCACGCTTGCCAACCGAGATGCTCACCCACGAGAGCACGCGCTCGGCCATCCTCTGAGAGAACTCGGTAGCGGGGAGACACGCGAGCAACCGAGCGGCGGTCTCACGGACGTGCTTGCGCGAATCTCGCAGGCCGCGCTCGAGCAGGGGCTCATCCGCTGTGGACAAGCCGGTTTCGAGCGCTGCGATCAACCGGACACGATCGTCGGGCTGCTCGCTGTCCCAGGAGTCTTCCAGTAACTCTCGACCCGCAGGAGGATCCTGCTCTCGCAGGGACGTCAGGTATGCCAGCCGCTCTCCGCGTTCGCCGTACTCCCACGCGTCTGGTTTCAGCGATGCCTTGGTGCCCGCCGCGCTATCGAGCGCATACGACCATTCTGGGTTCAGCGACGCAAGCCACCGTCCCCGCGCACCAAGGATCGGGCCAAGGTCTCGTCGGACATCGCGATGTCGGCGGCCGTGGGCGAGCAGCCTTGGCAGCAACGCCGGTGTCGCAACGAGGCCCAGGCGCGCCATCAGCGTGCATGCCTCGGGCAATAGCGCCGGTTGCTCGGCGAGCACGACATTGAGCAATCCGGTCTCATCGAACTGGCGATCCGGCTCGCTCGCATCCAGAACCTGTGCCGACGATTCTTCTGCGACCGCACCGGCCCGGGTGTACTGCCGAAGAGCGGTCGCCGTCGCAAGCAGAGCCGCACCACCCTGCGATGCATCGCCGACCGCACGGACACAATCGGGCATCGCGCTGAGATCCACGTGTCCAGCACGTTGCGCGCCGAGTACGGCAGCGGCAGCGAGCGTGGAGGCGGGCTCGCTCATGCGGCTTCCTGGTTCGTAAAGACGGTGAACCGATCGCGCTGCTGTGCGGCCAAGGGGGTCAGCACGCCCTCGCTCCACTCACCGAAGACGCTCACGGGATATCCGCCCGAGAGTGCGAGCAACGTCCAGACCGAGTGTTCGGCGGCGTCGAGGCGCACGAGGCCGCCATCACCGTCCTGGAGGCACCAGCCTTCGCCGAGCCGGGCCGGAACAACGCCCGTCGCGAGGAACGGCGCTCTATCGACCCACGGTCCCTGGCCCATCAGCTGGGCGGCGCCCTCGACCCCAGACGAGAGGCTCATGCCCTCTTCGGGCAGGCCACCGGGGATCGTCGGACCGCGATCGGCGACGAGTGCACGGAGCTCTGGCGACCCGGGGTAGAACGAACAGTCGCCCTCGAAGCGCATCCCCGGAACCAGTGATGCGTCCAGCACCGCGCTGCCCGCGGCAAAATCCAGGATGAGTGCCGGGCGCCTGGTCTCGATGCCCCACAGCCAGGTGCGCTGCGCCTTTACCTTGCCGGCATCGGAGTATGCCCGGCCCGCAACCACCCAGGTATCGTGCACCCGGGGGCTATCGCGGAGCACGTCTTCCTTCGGAGTCACAAAACCGATCTGCGTGCGCACTTCCGCTTGCAAGCTCCGGGGCAGCTCGCCCAGCCGCTTCACGCCCTGGATGGCAAGGAAGAGACGCGAGACCTCGTCGAGCGTGCGGTACTGCCATCGATCCCCGCTGACACATGCATTGGCGGTGCGGCGCACCATGGTCGCGAGCCCGGGACACTGGGCATCGACGAGCTGGCTCGCGACCTGTTCCCACGCGGCAAGGGGGCGCTCGCGCGCTGCGGCGAGGCCCTCCTCGATGAAGTCGAGCGTCCACTGCTCTGCAATCGCAAGGCCGTCGGAAACCCGCTGCTCACGCTTGGCCGCCCGCTTGGCGCGAGCTTCGGGGTCGGCCTCCCTCTTTGCATCGGTCTCGGCACGAGCCGCCTTGCGCTGCTGTCGCTCATGCCGAGAGTCGAGCCACTCGCTCACCCAATCAGGGGGGGCGTCAGCCGCTGGGATCTGGTCTTGCGACAGCAGCAGCATGAGCCCGAGCGCGTGCTTGCACGGGAACTTGCGGCTTGGGCACGAGCACTTGAACGCCGGTTCGGTCAGATCCACACGCGTCAGGTATGGCTTCTTCCCGCTGCCCTGGCAGTGCCCCCAGGCCGCCGTATCCGTGCGGCCGAGCAACGGCCAGCGCGACGCCGACGCGAGCCCCGTGCCGGCCTTGGCCGAGGCGGCATCGGGGGCGAGCCCAAGCACCTGTTCTCGGGTCCAAGACGTCACGGATCGGCCTCTCTCGTGGCAGAACGGGGTCGGTCGCTTCGAAGTCTACCGCGCATCGCCTCGGGCTGGCTGAGCCCTTCTCGCAGTGATGGGCAGGCCCACACCGCTACCGCATCGGCTCCCATACGTTGCGACTGCCGACCGCGTTAGCCGCCCCGGCTCCGTCAATCAGCGGACCACATTGCACGGACCGCCCGCTTGCTTCGCACGAGCTGGCTCACGCGGAATTCACCGTTTCCCAATCGAGCCCAAACTTGGCGAGGTACTTGCGGACCCGGTCGGAGTCGTTCACGCTCGTCCGGCGGGTTCGAGAGGCCGCGAAGAGGGTGCGGCCAGCCTCGGACAGCGACTTCGACTTGCGGCACACCTCGACCACAGACTCGAGCTGGACGCGATCAAAGAGATCGATCTCAGGCAGGGCAGGCTTGAGTGGGAGCTCAGTGAGAGCAGACTGCGAACCACGGTCGCCGGAGCCCCACGACGCGGCGAGCCGGGCGCACTCCTGCTCGACCACCTCCGTCGTGATCCGCCCGCCGGGTGCGAGCGTCGACATCCGCGTGATCGCTGCCGTGAGATCGCGAAAGTTACCGTTCCAAAGGCCTTCGGGCGAGGTGGCAAACACGAGGAATCGCTCGTGCGCCTCGGTGCTGAAGCGCACGAGCTGGCCCCGCTCTCGCGCGAATCGGTCGAGCTCGTACTCGATGTTCGGGCCGATGTCCTCCGGTCGGTCCCTGAGTGCGGGCAGCTCGAACGTCCAGAGGTTGATCCTGGCGAGCAGATCCTCGCGAAATCGCCCCTCGCGGACGGCCTGCTGGAGATCTCGATTGGTGCCCGCGAGCAACTGGAATTCGCTCTCGATCTCGGCGTCGGCGCCGAGCGGCAGGAACCGATGGTCCTCCACCGCACGGAGCAGCATGGCCTGCTCGTCCATTCCCAGCTCACCGATCTCGTCGAGGAAGATCATGCCCCGGTTTGCCATGCGGAGCAGCCCCGTGCGATCCGAGGCGGCGCCGGTGAACGCCCCCTTCTTGTGGCCGAAGAGCGTCGACATCGCGCCATCGCCGCGCAGCGTCGCGCAATTCACCTGGACGAGATCGGCATCGACCAGGCGTCGGTGCTTGCGCAGCTCGTAGATGCGTCCGGCAAGCCGCGTCTTGCCGGCGCCTGTTGGCCCGGTCAGCAGTAGCGGATCGGTCGAGCGGGCCGCCACGTGCTCGATCAGCTCGATGAGCCTGTTGAACGCGGGATTCCTGGTCTCGATGCCTCCCTTGAGCGAGGCGATCGCGTCCGTGTGCTCGCGCTCGAAGCGTGATGCCAGCCGGTCGTACTTCGAGAGATCGAGATCGATGATGCTGAACCGACCTGGGCTGTCGCCTGTCCGCCCCTTGTTCCCGCGGGGCGGACTGGTCTGGACCAGCCGCGCCGGGAAGTACCGGGCTTCGGTCAGCAGGTAGTTGCAGATCTGGGCGACGTGCGTGCCGGTCGTGATGTGGACGAGGTAGTCCTCGCGATCGGTGTCGAAGGGGTACGCCGCCGCGAAGTCGTGCAGCGAGCCGTAGACCTTTTCGAAGTCCCACGGGTCGTCGGTATCGACGGTGTGGCGGACGACGGTGGTCTCGGGCGAGACCATCTCGATGTCGCGCTGCACCGCATCAGCCAGGGAACTCGCCCGGGCGGCGTGCAAAAGCTCGAAGCGATCGACGACCAGATCTTCGTGCTGGCACAAGGAGATGGTCGGCCGCCATCGCTCCCACCGCTTCGGGCCCTTGCCCACGTCGAGCGAGGTGCCCAGAAGCCCAATCACGACGAGAGGTCTCGCTTCGCTCATCGATGATGATACCTTTGGATAAATCACGATCGTATTGGATCGTCTCATTGATCGCGCAGATCGAGCCAAACCGGCCTGGGGCGCTCTCAGGCCGGTTTTTGGCCCCGCGATCGGTTCTGGCACGCCCAGTGCAATGCCCCGAGTGCGGCTGGTACCTCTTGCCAGCCGCCGGAGAGCGGGGGCCCCCGGCAATCGGGCCGGGGGCCTCGGGGCCAAAGCCAATCGATCCAGCCGCACCGAAAGCGGGATGGGAACCAACCATGAGCGACCAGACCTTCCACGAGACCGGCGAAGCGACCGCGATCCTGCCCCTGCCTAACGACCAGAAGCCCGTGACCGTCATCGGCACGGCGGCGATCCGCGAGACGTTCGACCAGGGCTGCATCCGCCAGGCGATCAACTCGGCCATGGCGCCGGGCGTGACCCAGTTGGTGCTCAACCCCGACGCCCACGTCGGCTACGGCACGCCTGTCGGGTGCGTGATGGCAAGCCCGTCGCACGTGTATCCGGGCCCGGTGGGCGTGGACATCAAGTGCTCGATGAGCCTGCTCGCGCTGGACATCGATGAGGATGCGGTGCGCGACGCGCGCACCCGTCGCGCCATCATCAACGCCATCTGCGAGCGCACGCCGACGGGAACGGGGCGCGGCCAGCGCAGCGTGGCGAAGTCGCGCAGCGTGTCGCACGAGCTCGGCACGCGCATCGTGACCGAAGGCGCGACCGAGGAGATCTGCACCGAGCTCGGCATCCCGCCCGGGTGGGCCGATCGCTGCGAGGACAGCGTGCACGCGGGCCACGATGGCACGGCCGATGCCCTGCGCGCCCGTCTCGAACTGCACAAGAAGAACACTCGCTTCTACGAGCGCTTCCCTAAGAAGATCCGCCAGCTCGGCTCGTACGGCGGCGGCAACCACTTCGGAGAGTGCGAGGTGGTCCGCCTGCGCGAGGACGATCGCGCTCGCGAGGCGGCCGAGGTGTTCGGGCTGCGCGACGGCGGAGTTGCGTTCCTGTCGCACTGCGGCTCCCGCGGCCTCGGCCACGACATGGCGGCGGGCCAGTTCAAGGCTCTCGAAGAGCACTTCACCAAGTGGGGCATCCCGCTGCCGGGTGGAGATCGCCAGCTGGTGCACGCGCCGCTCGGAAGCGACGAGGCCAACGCGTACCTCGACGACATGGCGATCGGCGCGAACTTCGCGACGCTCAACCACCTGTTGATCAACGCGTTGGTGCTCGAAGCGTTCCAGGAGGTCCTGCCCGGCATCGAGGGACGGCTGGTGTACTTCATCAGCCACAACATCGCGCGAGAGGAGATCGTGGACAACAAGCCGCACTGGGTGCACCGCAAGGGCGCGACCCGCGCGTTCCCCGCCGGCCACCACGCACTCAAGGGCACGCCGTTCGAATCGACCGGTCACCCGATCCTGCTGCCGGGTAACCCGCAAGCCGGTTCTTCGGTGATGGTCGCCAACCCGGGCGCCGAGGCTTCGTGCTACAGCGTGAACCATGGGGCCGGACGCGTGATGGGTCGCAAGGCCGCATCGCGCACGCTCGACCAGGCTGAGATCAACGCGTCGTTCAACGAGCGTGACATCCTCACCAACTGTCGCAACTACCCGATCGACGAGGCGCCAGCTGCGTACAAGGACTTCGATGAGGTCTTGACGTCGGTCGAGCTCGCGGGACTGGCGAGCGAGGTCGCGCGTCTGGAAGCGAAGTTCGTGATTAAGGACGGTGACAAGGCGGATGACTGAGCGTGGGCTTCACATGCACGAAGCTGTGTTAGAAAACAGAGTTTCTTGGAATCCAAGGTTGACTCACGCATTGTTCGAAACATAATTGCCCCCCGACAGGAGGTATGCCTTGCAGCACGAGTACTACAACCCTCTTTGACCTGTCGCCGTTCCACCGGCGACGCCGGTGGAGCACATCCACCACAATCTGAATACGGCGTGAGCAACATTGCTCGCTTGGTTTGCTGGCACACGGTGTGTTAGCGGCAGGAACTTCGCCCATGATTTGCTGGCGTGCCAAGACATCGGCACGTCTCGCGACCAGTGTGTTGACATGAATTGGATCGAGAACATCATCCAAGAATCCCCGATTGTTCAGGGCGGCCTGACGCTCATGATCGTCGGCTGGCTTGGCTACCAGGTCCGGGCACTCCCGCGGAAGGCATTCCGCACGTGTCGTGGCTTCTGCACGCGCGTGATCGAGGTGCGAGAGAATCACCCGCTGTACGACGCATGGCTGGGCCTGCTCACCGATGGCGCATTTCGGCCCGGCGGGCCGAGGACGCTCGAGGTGCGCACCACCTCCGACGACTACGACGAGAGCGCCGCAACCTCGGCATTTGCCGCGGGTTCGGACGACTTCTGGGCCCGCGTGTGCGGACGCTGGTGCAAGATCTCCGTCGGACGAGAAGAATCCGCCTCGGGCGGACAGGACCTCGTGCGCCGGTTCATCATCACGGTGGAAGTGCTGTTCGGCAGGCAAGCGGATCTCGCACGCATGCTCAACGCCGCCAAGGCGCGGGCGAACGTGATGGACGATCGCCAGCTCGTCGATCTGTGCAACAAGTATGGCGCGAGCAACACCATGTCGTTGCCGAAACGGGACCCGAGCACGCTGTGCCTGCCCAAGAACCTGTTCGGGGGCTTGGAGTCGCGTGTGCGAGAGTTCTCGGAGAGCCGTGAGGACTACGAGCGCCTGGGCATCCCGTGGAGGCTCGGCATCTTGCTGCACGGCCAGCCGGGCACGGGCAAGACGTCCATCGCACACTCGCTCGCATCGACGCTGAGTCGCAGGCTCGCGATCATTCCTCTGGCCGACATGCGCTCCGACGAAGATCTCGTCAGTGCCTTCGAGGGCGTGCGAGACGAATCGATCGTGCTGATCGAGGACGTCGACTGCGCTTTCCGCGATCGGGAGAACGAGGAAGCCAGCGGCATCACCTTCTCCGGGTTCCTGAACTGCATCGACGGCATGATCGCGCCGCAGAACGGCCGTGTCCTGATCATGTCCACGAACCACGTCGACCGCCTCGACCCGGCGCTCATCCGCCCGGGCCGGGCGGACATCAAGCTGGAGGTCCCGCTGCTCGACCGAGATGCAGCGACCGACTACGTCGATCGCCTCTTTGCCCACGTGGCAAATCGGCACGACGTCGTGAACGAAGTGATGGCGATGGAGCGCCCCACTTCGGCGATGCTGATCAACCGTCTCATGCGCCAGGATTGGCGACGTAAGGCGGCTCGACCTCAGGGCCGAGAGGTCGGTACGCCGCAGGTGGGAACGAGGGCCCGGACGCGCCGGGGCCCGCGGATGCGAGGAGGCTGGAGATGATCCAGATCGACGGCTCGTTTGGCGAGGGTGGCGGACAGGTGCTCCGCACCTCGCTCTCGTTGTCCATGATCACCGGCCAACCGTTCCGCATCGAGAACATCCGCGCCGGGCGGCCGAAGCCGGGGTTGATGCGTCAGCATCTGACTTCGGTCGAGGCGGCGCGCGCCACATGTTCCGGCGGCGTCTTCGGTGCGGAGCTCGGATCGACGAGCCTTGAGTTCACGCCGGGGAACATCCGCGGGGGCGACTACGCGTTCTCCATCGGGACGGCTGGCAGCACAACACTGGTACTGCAGACGATCTTGCCGGCGTTGATGACGGCGCGCGAGCGATCCAACATTACCTTGACGGGTGGCACGCACAACATGCAGGCGCCAAGCGTGGACTTCCTGCAGCGCGCCTTTCTACCGCTCATCAATCGCATGGGCCCCACCGTGGACCTGGACCTCGAGCGCTACGGCTTCTTCCCCGCGGGTGGCGGCCGGATTCGCGTTGGTATCAATCCGGCCGAAGAACTCCAGCCGCTGGAGATCATCGATGCAACGCCGATCACGGCCCGTCGCGCAACGGCGACGATCGCTGGCCTGCCACCGTCGATCGCCACGCGCGAGATCGGCGTGCTGGCTGAGAACCTGGACTGGCCCGAAGAGAGCCTCCAGATCCGACAGCTCTCCGAGGACATGGGCCCCGGCAACGTTGTGTCCATCGAGCTGACGCGCGAGGGCATCACCGAGGTCTTCACCGGCTTCGGCGAGCGCGGCGTATCGGCCGAGAAGGTGGCGGGCAACGCCGCGAAGGACGTCCAACGATATATCAAGGCGGACGTTCCCGTCTGGCGTCACCTCGCGGATCAGTTGATGCTCCCGCTCGCGCTCGCAGGCGGCGGCAGCTTTAAGACCGGTCGGCTCTCCAATCACGCCGAAACCAACGCCGAGATCATCGAGCGTTTCCTCGACGTCAAGGTGCACCGTCAGCCGGTCGACGGCAACGCGAACCTGGTGCGGGTGCTTGCATGAGACTGCACTCGGCCGTGCCGGGTGACACCGCTGATGCAAGGGGTGACTTACCCAAAGCGTGATGCCGCGACTGCGGGTGTACTATTTCGCTCCTCAGGCGTGATGCGGCTCCGCACGAGCCCCGGCCGGCCAAGAGCGTGGTCCACCGCCTTGCGACCTCTGAGGGCTCGCCCCTGTAGCTCAGCTGGATAGAGCAGCGGACTTCTAATCCGCAGGTCCCTGGTTCGAATCCAGGCGGGGGTGTTGGGAAGACTCGATTCCTCGGGTGGAGCCCTCCGGGCGCGACGTAGGAGAGATTGGTCGGAGGGGATGCGCCTCGGTTGGATTGCTAACCTGACGCCATGAGCACGACCCATACCTTGGTGCTGATCCGCCACGGCCAGAGCGTCTGGAACGCCGAGAATCGGTTCACGGGGTGGACCGACGTCGACCTGAGCGAGAAGGGCCGCGGTGAGGCGGCGAAGGCGGCGGACCTGATCCGAGCCGAGGGGCTGGACTTCGACCGTTGCTACACCAGCGTGCTCAAGCGGGCGATCCGAACACTTTGGATCGTGCTGGACGGTCTCGATCGCATGTGGCTGCCGGTCGAGCGGCACTGGCGGTTGAACGAGCGGCACTACGGGGCACTCCAGGGCCTCAACAAAGCCGAGACCGCCAAGAAACACGGCGAGGACCAGGTCAAGATCTGGCGGCGCAGCTACGACGTTCCCCCACCGCCGCTCGAGGCCGGCGACGAGCGGCTGCCGGGGGGCGATCCGAGATATGCCGGGCTCGCCGCGGCCGACTTGCCGGCGGGCGAGTGCCTGAAGGACACGGTCGAGCGGGTGCTGCCTTGCTGGGAGGGAGAGATCGCCCCAAGGGTGAAGGCCGGCGAGCGGCTATTGATCTCAGCCCACGGCAACAGCATTCGGGCGCTCGTGAAGCACCTGGACCAGATATCCGACAGCGAGATCATGGGCGTGGAGATCCCGACGGGCGTTCCGTTGGTGTACACGCTGGACGCCGACCTTAAGCCCATATCCAACAGATACTTAGGCGATCAAGACGAGGTCGAGGCGGCCCAGGCGGCGGTCGCAGCCCAGGGCAGGGCCCACTAGATCGGCGGTAACGCGGGCCAAACGTCCGCATATCCCCCAATGCGCGGGCGACGCGCATTCCTCTATACTGCGCAGAGACCCACGCCGCGCGAGCCGCGGCGGCAATGGCCGGCCACACGAGCCGAGCAGCAGGAGCAGACCATGACCATGCGTGATCGACGTGCGACCCTCATCCGCCTCGCTGGCGCGGCCATCATCGCCGCGAGCCTGAGCACCCCGGCCTTTGCCCAAGACGGGAACCAGGAAGCCGGCAATGCCCCGAGCCAGATGGTGGGCGCCCACCGTGCGGCCGAGAAGATCATCGCTGACTACGAAGCGGTGGAGATGCCGCGGTGGGACTCCAGCCGCCGGACCGAGGAGGGATACCGGGACGAGTTCATGTCCGCGCGGACCGAGGCGATGCGGAAGCAAGCCGAGCTCATCGGCGAGTTGTTCCACAGCCATCCCGCGCACGACCAGCTCATCGAGCTGATGCCCGTCCGCTGGAACGCCATGATGGGCATGGGCGAGGCCGATCAGGTGCTGGCCGAGACGAAAGCACTGGCCGGCAAGACCGACGACAAGGCGATGAAGGCCGAGGCCCTGTTCGCGCACGCCAACGCGGTGGGTCGCACGACGCAGTTTGACCCTCAGAAGGTTGGCGAGGCGGCCAAGCTGTTTGCCGCCGCCGCGCCCGACGATCCTCGAAACGCGTCGCTCATCATGATGACGACGTACTACGAGTCCGATTCGGCCAAGGTCGAGAAGACCTACCGCTTGCTCGCGGCCGACTACGCCGATACCCGCGAGGGCAAGCAGGCCGCGGCAAAGGTCTACCAGCTCGACCAGATCGGCAAGCCCTTCGAGCTGAGCTTCGAGGAAGCCACCAGCGGCGAGCCCATCGACATGAGCAAGCTGCGCGGCAAGGTCGTCGTGGTCGACTTCTGGGCAACGTGGTGCGGCCCGTGCATCGCCGAGATGCCGCACATGAAGAAGCTGTACGCGGCTTACAAGGACAAGGGCGTCGAGTTTATCGGCGTCAGCCTCGACGCGCCTCGCAACGAGGAAGATCCGAGCCAGGACGGCCTGCTCAAGCTGCGCAACTGGGTTGCGGCCAACGATGTGACTTGGCCGCAGTACTACCAGGGCAACGGCTGGAACAGCGAGTTCTCCAGCGGCTGGAAGGTGCGCTCGATTCCGGCGATCTTCCTGGTCGATCAGCAGGGTCGCCTGGTGACCCCCAACGCTCGCGGCCAGCTCGATGACATGATCCCCGAGTTGCTTGGCATCGAGCCGATCGAGCTCGAAGGTGAGGAGCAGGAAGGCTAAGGCCAACCGAAGTTCTGACCAAGACCGAGAAGCAACCCGCCGGTGGGGCGGGTTTTTTCGTGCGCGAGTCGCGCACCGCGGCCTATCTTCGGGCATGTCAGGCACCGCACAGCACACGATCACGCTGCCGCGTACGGAGTTCATAGAGCAGGCCAAGACCAAGGCCGACTCAGCGCGAACACTGTTTCTTTTCGTGGTTGGCTTTGCGACCCTCTTGCCAATTGCTGCCATCGTGACGCACTTCACGGTGCCACGGAATGTGTTCTTCCTCTTTCTGGCATTCCAGATCACCATGACTCTGGTCTGCATGGGCGTTGCCGGCTTCTTCTGGTATCGTGCACACAAGAATCTTCCGAACTACGCATCGCGGGTGCGGGCAGCCTGGAACCTGAAGTGCCGTGACATCGAGCACGCGTGGGACGTCGAGGGCCTCGAGTCGTGCGAGGGATGGCGCGACGTTGCGATCGAGTGCGTGCGTCTGCCCAAGCGGAAGGGCAAGATGCTGGCGATCCCGTCGCTGAAAGTCATGGTGGACAACGAGCGGCGTTCGCTTCTCAGCCGAGAGCTCCAGGATTCAGACAACAATATATCAGTTTCCTTCACGGACAAAGACAACCGACCACTCCGCATCATGATCGCTCAGGCGAAGCCCGATGCGGCTTCGGACGAGCTCCCGTGGGAAGTGAAGATCTCCGTGAGAGGCGATCCCAACCCGCCGGAGACGCTGGTGGCGAGTCCGGTGGATACTGGCAAGCCGGACGCTGGTGATGGCTGAGACGAGCATCCCGACTCCCGAAGCGATCGAAGTCGAGCGCACGAAGGTCGAGGAGGTCTCGCAGAACAAAGTCGAGTCCGCTCGGCGGATCTTATCGATTCTCATTGTCTTTGCCATTCTAAACGCAGTGATTCTGGCCGCGTTCTGGCGGTTCTCTCCCCCTGGCGGCATGATCTTCCTTGTAACGGCGGAACTAGTGGTAGCGGCGTTCGTGCTTTCTTTCGCCACAATTCAACTGCGGCAGGCCCAACGGAATCAGCACAAGTACGCCACGCGGACCCGCATCAGTTGGACCGTCCGGTGCTGTGACATCTATCACACATGGAACGTAGAGGGCTGGGGGCCGTGTGAAGGCTGGCGAGACGTTCGCATTCAATGCATGAAGCTACCCGGCAGGCGGGGCAAGTGGCTGGCCGTTCCAAGGCTTCGGGTGTTCGTAGACAATGGCGAACACGTCCTAGCCACCAAAGAGATCGGTGCTGGTGAGGACTCTGGAGGCCTGCGGTTCACGGATACGTTCGGCAAGCCACTGCGCGTTATGCTGTGCCAGGACAACCCCGACGAGGCCTCGCTCGACCAAGCCTGGGAGGTTGAGATAACGGTGGAGAGCGACCCGAACCCGCCGGAGACTCTCACGGCGACGCCTCTTGCGTCAGGCGAAGTACCTTAGTCCGGATGAGCCGTCACAGTGATAAACGACAGGCCATCCCGATAGTGCCGCGATATATTGCCCCATGAGCCACCCCCACTCTGCCATCAGCGTCGAGAACAAGCCCGGGCCCCTCTTCGCCCCGCCGGCCGGGGCAGAGCGGGCCGAGCCCGAGGGCCAGATGGTCGACGTGATGGGCGGGGCCAGCCGATGGACGATTCCGCTGCACGAGCACGGATTCGTGGCGCTGGTCGACTCGATGCCGCGGCTGGTGCCCGAGGGGCAGACGGCCGACCAGGCGGTGGTGCAGGCGGCGCGCGTGAGCTATGGGGCGGGCACGAAGAAGGTGAACGAAGACCGCGGGCTCATCCGCTACCTGCTTCGGCACGAGCACACGACGCCCTTTGAGATGGTCGAGTTCAAGTTCCATGTGTCGATGCCGATCTTCGTGGCCCGGCAGTGGATCCGCCACCGCACGGCAAACGTGAATGAGTACTCGGGCAGGTATTCTGTGATGCCCGATCGGTTCTATCGAGTCGACCGCGAGCACGTGCGCAAGCAGAGCACGAGCAATCGCCAGGGCGGCGAGGACGTGTTCGACGCGCGCGATGCGGAGGAGTTGCACACGGCCGAGCAGTTCGTCGAGTACCTCGACCACGTCGAAGGATTGTACAAGAAGTACGAAGACCTCATCGAGAAGGGCGTAAGCCGCGAGCTTGCACGCGTAGGACTCCCAACGAGCCAGTTCACGCAGTGGTACTGGAAGTGCGACTTGCACAACATCCTGCGGTTCCTCAAGCTCCGGCTCGATCCGCACGCGCAGCGGGAGATTCGCGATTATGCACAAGCGATGCACGATCTGATCGCGCCGATCGCTCCGGTGACCATGGAGGCCTGGCGCGACTACCACCTCGAGAGCCTGCGGCTGACGCGGCTTGAGATCGATGCGATTGCCGACCTCGCCAAGGGTGGGGCGGGCGAGCTGGCCAGCGACAACAAGCGCGAGAACGCCGAGTGGCAGGCCAAGCGCGAGCAGCTCGGCCTAGGCAGCACCCAGGTGCGCTGATCGACGCAGCGTAGCATTGGCCCGCCATGGCGCTGCGACTCCTCCAGATCGTGCTCCCCAAGCGCCACGACGTCGAGGTCGTGGAATTGCTCGGTCGCCGCGAGCCCAACACGCTTTGGATCGAACCGATTAACGATGGCCGCGTGCGTGTGAGCGTCGTGCTCGCCAAGGAGGACTGCGACGACATCGTCCGGATGCTCGACGCTCAGTATGCGGCCGTCGATGGTTTTCGGTTGATACTCGAAGCGATCGAGGCAACGCGGCCACAGATCGAGGAAGCGGCGCCACCAGCGCCAAAGGCACCGGAAGATGAGGACGACGGGCCCAGGAGAAGGGCGTTCTTTGGCGGGCGAGTCGCGAGCGACGAGCTGATCGCCGAGGTCTCCGCGGGTGGTAGGAACACACGTGTTTACTATGCGATGGTCGTTCTGTCGACCATCGTCGCGGCCGCTGGATTGGTCCAGAGCAGCCCAGCCGTAATCATCGGGGCGATGGTAATCGCGCCATTGTTGGGCCCAAACCTCGCGCTCTCGCTTGCGTTGACCATTGGTGACATCAAGCTCGCGCGAAGGGCCCTGACGACCAACGTCATCGGCGTGTTGCTGGCGGCGGTGCTCTCCATCGTCTTCGGACTGTTCGCTCAGGTCGATCCGCAGACACCCGAGATCCTGGCGCGGACCACGCCCAGGCCCAGTGATATTGCCATCGCACTCGGGGCCGGCGCCGCAGGCACCCTGGCCGCGACGACGGGCGTGCCGGCGGCCCTGGTGGGCGTCATGGTGGCCGTTGCGTTGCTACCACCGCTGGTGAGTTTTGGATTACTCCTTGTCAGCCGTGACGCAACGTTCGCGCAGGCGATGGGGGCGCTGATGCTGACGGCCACCAACGTGATCTGCATCAATCTCAGCG
The DNA here is from genome assembly GCA_965227775.1 of Phycisphaerales bacterium. Lineage (GTDB taxonomy): Bacteria > Planctomycetota > Phycisphaerae > Phycisphaerales > UBA1924 > JAHCJI01. The sequence goes on along the minus strand of OZ245777.1, from coordinate 1,210,178 downwards.
CGATGGCAATGTTCCGCCTGCAAGGCGTTGGGCCGTACACGGTCTACAACACACTGCGGGCTCGCACGGGCAGCACGTACGCGATGATGTTCTGGGCGCTTCTTCTCGCGCTACTGGTCGCCATCATCCTTGCGTGGCCGTGGGTGATCGACAACATGGCAGGCGGTGCGCCGGTGTCAGCGACTTAAGCCTCGGCAGCGTCGTCGTCCCGCGCTTGCTCGTTGGCCGGCTCGGCCCGCTCGGGCGCGAACGTCATCGCGAGCGAGATCGTCGCGATGAAGAAGAGAAGCGTGGCGACCGGGAGTGTCCATCCGAGAGCACCCATTGCGCCGCGGCCAAACTGCGGGGCCGGGGGACCGCTCTTGGGCATCACCATTAACGAAGCATCGAACTGCCATGTGCCAAAGGTGAGTTCGTCGCTTCGGCGTTCCGGGGCGGGCTCGCCAGCACGGCGTGCGGCACTCACCCGGCGGTTGAATGCCCGGTCGCTCTCGGGGAAACGCAGAACCTCTTCGTTGAACCCCCCCTCCGGAAGCAACTCCACGAACTGGAATCGCCAGTCGCCGCGCATGACCTGGCCGAAACTGTCCTGATCGACGCCCGGCCGCTGCAGTCTGACGACGACAGCCAGTCGCTCATCGGCCGTGCCCGCATCGATCTCGGCGAGCAGATCTTCGATCGACTTGCCGCTCCGCGGTGCGAAGCGGAGGACCTTGAGCCACGAATCGTGGCGTTGCAGGCCCGGCACTTCGGTCGGCAGCGACTCGAGGCCGGAACGCAGGCGAACGGTCTCGTCGCCATACTGCAGCACCACGACGTCAGCGCCATCGGCATCGACCTCGTCGGTGAAGCTGACAGATGTGTCGTTCCACAGGAACTCACGCGCGGTGATAGGCTGGAAGACGTAGAGCTCGCGGCCCGATTCGCTGTTGTAGCGATCGAGGCGGTGGGCCATGAAGTAGGCAAGAAAAGTAACGGCCACGAAGCTGACGATGGCGGTCAGGAGCCAGATGGTTCTGCCGCGATGCCATGCGAAGGGCTTGCGTTCGGACTCGATCCCAGTGGTCGTCATGGTCTCCGTTCGATGCGTGGGTCAGTGGTCGTCGCCGTGGTCATCACCGTGCCCGGCTTCCTTGTCGTGCGAGTCATGGCCGTGGTCATCGGCAGCCTCGAGGCTGAAGAGCCCGGCCGTCAGGCCATGCATGGCCCGTGTACGGTCGGCCGAACGCATCGGTTCATGATGGCCGTGGTGCCCGTGCTTCTCGGCGGCCTTCTTCTCGAATGCTGCTTCGCCGATCTCCTGGATCTTCTTGTCCTTGGCGAACTGGTAGATCGCGACGCCGATGGTGCCGTCTTCGCCTCGTGTGAGATTGCCGATGCCGCCGGGCTGAATCTGCTGCGCCTTCCAGTCGTAAATCTCGGTGCGGTTGCCCAGATCGAGCGCCGTCAGGCCGATGAACAGGCCCACGCCCATGAGCGTGAACAGGAACACAAGCAGGTTCAGGCGGGTGTCCCACTTGAGGTGCATGAAGATCGCGACAACGAAGATCGCCTTGATCGTGGCGATGCTCATCGCGATAAACACGTTGACGAGCGTGGGGATCTCCAGTTCGAACACCTCGGCCACCCAAATCTCAGCACGAGACGCGGCGACGGTGAGGATGGTGAAGAACACCAGGATGCCCAGCACGGCACGCAGCAAGAACTTGCTGGTAACGTGATGGTCTCCGCCGTCGTGACCGTGCTCACCCGGCCCGTGATGCTCGGGGTGGAACGCGTGCGGATCGGCCATGTAGTCGGCGTACTCCGCGTCGGTCATGGTCGACGGGTCGGGCCGCGGATTCTCGTGCTGGCTGTCGCTGCTCATGTCTGGCTCCGAACGAAGGCGAGTGGCGTGCGAATTCCCGCGGCTTAGTGGATCAGGTACAGGAGGGGGAAGAGGAAGATCCAGATGAGATCAACGATGTGCCAGTACAGGCCGATGTTCTCCATCGCCAGGTAGTTCTTGGGGCCGTACCAGCCCTTGGCGTTCTTATAGATCAGCCAGCCGATGAGGCCCATGCCGATGACCACGTGCGACGCGTGGATGCCCGTCGCTGCGTAGTAGAGCGACCACCACATGGGCTCCATGGCATTCTGGGCGTACGGATAGTCGAACAGCACGCCCGGACGCTTGCCCTCTGCCCACTTCGGCCCGTACTCGAAGATGAACTTGATCAGCAGGAAGGCCAGTGCGCAGAACCAAGTAATGACCAGGCAGATCTGTGCCCGCGCGCGATCACCCAGTTGCGTGTGGCGGATGGCCGCGGCCATCGTGTAGCTCGACCATAGCAGGATGAGCGTGTTCGCACCGCCGTACACCCAGTTGAGGTAGTGCGACCCGTTGGCAAAGGCCTCGGGGTAGAGCATGCGCATGATCGCGTAGCCGCAGAACAGTCCGGCGAAGAGCAGCACCTCGGTGCCCAGGAAGAGCCACATGCCGAGCTTGCCGGCATCGAACTCGTCGTCCTTCGTCCGCCAGTGGTGACCCTTCTCCACGGTGTCGTGAGGCAGGGTCGGCCTCGCGGGCAGGTCTCGGCCTGAGGGTGGGTTGATGGTGCTCATGCGGGGCTCTCTTTGGCTGACACGCTCGTTCGGGTTCCAAGGCTCGAAGCGACGCCACGCCGGCGGACCGGCCGCGATCGGAAAGACTCAGTGCGGGTCGGACTTCTCCGGCAGCGGATAGTCCTCGGGATCGGTGTTCGGGGGCACAACCTGGTCGTACGCGTATGGACCGTGCTTGACGATTGGCTCGTGCGCGAAATTGTGCTCGTCCGGCGGCGAGTCGGCAACCCACTCGAGCGTCATGCCGCCCCAGGGGTTAGCCGAAACCGTCTTGCCCTGCAGCAAGGCATGGATGAACGTGAACAGGTGGACCAGGAAGCCGGCCAGCAGCATCCACGAACCCACGGTGGAGATGATGTGCATCCACTGGAACTCGTCGGGATAGCTGGCATACCGGCGCGGCATGCCGTGCGCACCCATGATGAACTGGATGAAGAAGGTCACGTTGAAGCCCAGGAAGACCAGCCAGAAGCCGAGCTTGGCCGGTGTCTCGGCGTACATCTTGCCGAACATCTTGGGCCACCAGTGGTGCATGCCCGCGAGGAAGGCGATGACGGTGCCGCCGAACATGACGTAGTGGAAGTGTGCCACGACGTAGTACGAATCATGGAGGTGCATGTCGGTCGACAGCGTGGCCAGGGGCAGGCCGGTCAGGCCGCCGATGGTGAACAGGAACAGGAAGCCGAGCGTGTAGAGCATCGGCGTGTTGAACACGATCGAGCCCTTGTAGAGCGTGGCGATCCAGTTGAACACCTTGATGGCGGTCGGCACGGCCACGAAGAAGGTCAGGAAACTGAAGATCGCGGCCGTCAGCTCGCCCTGGCTCGTAAACATGTGGTGGCCCCACACGAGGAAGCTCACCGCGGCGATGCCCAGCGACGCGAACGCGACCGAGCGATAGCCGAAGATCGGCTTGCGGGCGTGGACCGTGATGGTCTCGCTGATCACGCCGAAGGCTGGCAGGATCATGATGTACACCACGGGGTGGCTGTAGAACCAGAAGAAGTGCTGGAAGAGTACGGGGTCGCCGCCCATGCGCGGGTCAAACAGGCCGAAGTTAAACAGTCGCTCGAAGATGAGCATGAGCGTGGTGATACCGATGACCGGGGTCGCGAGCACCTGGATGATGGCGGTCGCATAGATAGCCCACACGAACAGGGGCATGTCGAACCAGCCCATGCCTGGCGCGCGGAGCTTGTGCACCGTCACCACGAAATTCAGGCCCGTCATGATGGAACTGAAGCCCATGATGAACACGCCCGTAATCATCGCGACCAATCGCCAGTGGTCGGCGTCGGTCATGGTTGAGTATGGGGTGTAGAGCGTCCAGCCCGTGTCGATGCCACCAACCAGTGCCGACGCCAGGGCGAAGAGCGAGCCGAAGACGTACACGTACCAGCTGCCCAGATTCAGGCGGGGGAAGGCAACGTCCTTCGCACCGATCATGAGCGGCAGGAAGAAGTTGCCCAGGCTGGCGGGGATGCCCGGCACGATGAACATGAACGTCATGATCGCGCCGTGAAGGGTCATGGCGCGGTTGTAGATATTGCTCGCCGTGGCGTTATCGCCGGCGAGGAAGGCCAGACGCTGGCCGGTCGTAACGCTCTCGCCCGCGGCGTTGACCATGATACGCGTCGGCTCGAGCAGCTCGAGACGAACGGCCAAGGCCATCACGCCGCCCAAGAAGAAGAGGATGAGCAGCGCCGTCAGGTACATGACGCCGATCTTCTTGTGGTCGACGGTCGTCGCCCAGTTGGCGATGTCGGCCCACAGACTTCCCTTCGAAGTCAGATACGACCCATGGTGGCCACCGCCGTGCGGGACCGAACCGGCATGGGAGTCAAGCGAACTCATCGTGCGCCTCCAAGATCAAGCTGCACAGCGGCGGCGTCAACCATCGCTGGGGGTTCCTTCCATCGAGCCATCGCCGGCCGTGTCGGCGCCCTCACCACCCTCGCCGGTCCCTTCGCCCTCAACGGCATCGGGATCGACCTGGGTCTGGGCGAGTTCGGCCTCTGGCGTAGCTTCGCTCAAGGTCTTCATATACGCGATGATCCATCCGAGCTGCTCGGGGCTGATCGTGCCCTGGTAGCTCACCATCTGGTTCGGGTAACCCGTACGGATCTTGGCCGCCGGAACGTAGATGGACTCGCGGATGTGGTTGTCGTCGGCGAGGATCGTGCTGCCGTCGGTGTACTGGTGCTCGTTGTTGTAGAGGTCCTTCCAGGTCGGGCCGGTGTTTCGCGCGCCATCCACGGAGTGGCACGAGAAGCAGCCGTTCTGCTGGGAGACGATCTGGCCACGCTCTGCGAGTGTGCCCCGCGGCGAGCCGAAGATTTCGAGCTTCGCCTCATAGATGTCCTTGGGCACGATGCGGATGAGCCCGGCCATCTCCGAGTGAGCATCGCCGCAGTACTCAGCGCACATCAGGATGTGGTCGCGATATGGATACGCGCCTAGTTCCTCATCCTCCATGATGTGCGCGGTGTCGTCGAGCGGGTCCGGCGTGAACGCGTAGCTGGTGTAGCGGTTGGGGAAGATGTCCTGCTTCACGCGGAAGTCGGGAATCCAGAAGCTGTGGATCACGTCGCGGCTGGTCATCCGCAGCAGCACGGGCTCGTTCTCTGGGAAGTACCACACCGGAGCCGCGATGCTGGCGAAGTCCTGTTCCTTGTCTCCGACGTGGGCACCCTTGGTCCTCGTCGCCGTTTCGGTCGTGATCTGGCCGCCGGGATACTCGAGCGTCCAGCTCCACTGGAACGCCATGAGGTTGGCCTCGATAGCGCCAACCTTGGTGTAGTTCAGGTTGATGTAGCCGCGGAAGCCCTCGAAGAACATCACGAAGAAGAAGATCGTGGGGATGACCGTCCACGTGATCTCAAGCGGCGTGTTGTGGCTGGGGCTCGCCGGAGCGGCCTGACCCTTGCGGCGGCGCCAGCGGAAGGCCCAATACACCATTAGGACCATCAGCACGACGAAGAATGCCACCGACAGCCACCAGATGAACATGAACATCCAGTCGGCCTGCCGGCCGGCGTCGGTGTAGCTCTTCCCGCCGAACCAGAAGAGGTCCTGCAGGCTCGCTGAGGCCAGGGCGTTCGATGCGTGCGCCATTGCGGCGTTGATCGCGGTCATGCGTGGGCTCCCACGGTGCGCCCGCTGAGGCGTCCACCGTCAAGTCCGGAGTCGTCGTTGTTCTCATCACGCGCCTGCCGACGCTTTGCGATGCGCTCGCCAATCTTCAGCGTGGCGAGCAGGCCGACCACGAGCAGTGTCGTGATCACCGCACCCACCTGCACCACGCGGAAGGCGGCCAAGCTATATGAGTTGCTGTTTGGGTCGTACGTGAAGCAGAAGAGCAGGACGCGGTCGCCAAAGCTCCCACCCACGCGGCCGTCGGCGGCGTCGAGCATCGCGAGCCGGACCTGCCGGGACGGATAGTCGAAGCCGTAGAAGTACCGCGACACGGTACCATCGGGCGCGAGCACGACCGCGCCGGTAGCGTGGGCGTACTCGTCGATGTCGGGCAGGTAGCGGTAGCCGAAGCCAACCGAGTCTGCGATGGCCCGCGACGTGTCGGCGCTGGCGAGGAAGAACTGGTACCCCTGTGCGACCGTCTCGGGGGCCTCGAGGTTCTTCTCGTATCCCGAGCGATACAGCATCGCGTACTGCTGGGCCTGCTCCTGCGTGTTCGTCGGGTCGAAGGACACCGACAGCACGTTGTACTCTTCGCCGATTGTCCAGTCGTTGATGCCGTTGAAGGCCTTGTTCATGTTGCCCAGCATGGCAGGGCACGCGACCGGGCAGTCGTAATAGACCAGGAGCAGGATGGTCGGCTTGCCGCGCTCGGGCGCGTCTTCGCTGTCGAAGAAGTCGCCCAGGCGGACGGTCTCACCCTCGGCGGTCGTCAGCTCTGCATCGAGGGGCACCCGCTCGCCAAGCTTCTCGACGATGTCGAGCCCGCGCGCCTCGATGGGGACCTCGTCTTCGATGATCTGCGCAAACGATGACGCCGCCAGCCCGAGGGCTGCCGACAGTGTCGCAAGTGTGCGCTTCATCCTGGTCATGGTCGTTCGGCGGTCTCCGTTCCTATCGCTGGCCGTAGCTCTGCAGCACCTTCTGCCGCGCTTCCTCGATCGGGATTCGGGCGGCGCCCTCGAGGACTTGGCCCGACCAGCCGTACTCGGTCATGTCCTCGAGCGATTCGGCCTTGTACTCGTTGGCGTCGACGGCGAGCTGCAGCGTCTCGATGTTGCGAACGCGCACGTTCTGCACGTAGCTCTTGAAGAACAACGCCACGCCGACGATGGAGATCACGACGAACGCCAGCATGCCCATGTAGAAGATCAGCAGCGCACGCGTATCGACATGGCCGGCATGCTCCTCTTGGGGCAGGCCTTCCTCGCGCGTGTGTGCAAACCAGTCATCGTGGTTGTGATCGCTCATGCTTCGTTCCTGACTGCCTGGTTCCTGCAGAACAGTACAAATTACTGTACGGCTGGTCTTGTTCCAAGCTTGAATCGTCGCCCTCTACACAACGGGAATCCCTAGGAGACCCGGTGAAAACGGCTCAGATGTAGTTCTTGTGGCCGAGAGCCTCCGGCATACGGGGTTCCATGCGATTCACGAGGGGTGCCTTGGTCAGTCTCCACAACAGCACGCCCGTGTACAGCGCCACGATGCCGCCGATGCCGGCAACGTCGACCCAAAGGCCCTGCGTGAAGCCGACCGGATTCTCGAGGGTGATCCCGAGCGACGGACGGATGATCCAATACAGGTCGACCACGTGCATGAAGATCATCCACGCGGCGATCGTGCCGAAGCCGAGCGTGTTGCGACGCATGGCCCGAGGGAACATCAGGACCAGCGGCACGAGGAAGTGGCCAAAGACCAGGAACATGGTCAGCCCGGGCCACTCGGCCTGGCGGTGCATGTACCAGGTGGTCTCTTCGGGAATCTGGCTGTACCAGATCAGGAAGTACTGGCTGTACGCGATGTAGCCCCAGAACACGATGAACCCGAACATGTACTTGCTCAGGTCGTGGTGATGCTCCTGGGTGATGAGCCCTTGCATCTTGCCCTTCGAGCGAAGGAACGTCAACAGCAAGGCCATGGCCGGGAAGGTCACAAAGAACGTTCCGGCGAAGAAGTAGACACCCCACATGGTGCTGAAGAACTTGTAGTCGGTCAGCGCCATCATCCAGTCGAAGCTGAAGAATGCGGTCGCGAGCGCCATGACCACAAGGCCCCAGGCCGAGTGGAAGGAGAGCTTATTGGTCAGCCAGCGATCACCGGTGCGCTCCTGCTTGCGTGAGATGCTCCAGACCAAGCGGCTGAGGCCCAACCAAACCACCACATAGAACGCCATGCGAGCGCCCACGAAGATGGGGTCGAAATACGCCCCCTTCTTGGTGATAAAGTAGCCCTCGTCGATGATCTCAGGATTCAGCCAGCTGGAGACGACGCCCACGCTGTCGCTTTGCACCGAGATGACCTCGGAGATCCCGAAGAGCACCAAGCCCAGGACCGGAAGCCAGATGAGCGCCGCGCCCTGCTCGAGCACGCGCTTCATCGTGACGTGCCAGCCGGCGGCGCCGACGGCGTTGATCATGATGAAGAAGAGCGAACCGACGCTGAAGCCCAGCACGCTGAGCGTGCCGATCAGCAGGATGCCCTTAACGTGCAACAGGGCGGCATTCATGTCGGTCGGACCCGATAGCACAAACACACCGGCGATCGCGATAGCGATGCCGATGAAGCCCAGGCCGACGAGCGCCTTCCACGCGAGGCCCACGCTCGAAGGCTCGAGCGTGATGTTCTCATCACGCAGCGCCGGGTCCTGCAGGTGGGCCGGCTGCTCGATGGGTGGCTGGTTGGCGGCAATGCTGCTCACTGGCCACCTCCTGGCTGCGAAGTCTCGGTTGAACCGCCACGCGGATCGAGCTGGTCTCGCTCGGCGGCGGGCAGTGATTGCGGATCGTTGTCAAACGTCTGCTGGAGCACGCGGATGTGGGCAACGACGGCCCAGGTGTCTTCGGTGCTCAGCGCGTGGCCATAGCCGGGCATGCGGTATCGGCCGTCGGGGTGCTTCAGGCCGTGGCGTGCGATGTGGAAGAGGTAGCCATCGCCGCTGGTCGGCTCGCTCTCGTCCTTGTACTTCGCATCATGGAAGCTTGGGACCGGGGCCGACCAGCGCCGCCCCACCATGCCGTTGCCATCGCCGGCGTATCCGTGGCACGCGGCGCAGTAGATGTTGAAGCGCTCCTCACCTCGCGCGAGCAACTCGGCCGTGACTGCCGCGGGCATGGTCTGGACGAACGTGCCGTCCTCGTTCAGGCCCACGTAGTTCTGGCTGCCCTCGGCCAGCATCTCGCGACGCTCGTCGAGGAACTCGTCCGCCCATTCGGCGTCGCCCTCGAGCGATGCCTCGGTGAACGTAAATGAGCCGAAGGCCACGGTGCCATCGACCGGCGGGCGCATCTGGCGGCCGTCGGCGAACAACGGCGTGGCGTCCTGGGGGCTGAAGTTCGGGTTGTCATCGAGGTCGGGGAAGAACTGGCGTGGGTTCTCTTCGGAGCGATCGCCGCGACAGCCCGACAGCAGGGCCGTCGAAGCGAGCGTCGCCGCGGTCATCGAGAAGAGCAAGGCCAGCCTGGTGCTTCGGCGTTGCATGTGCTTACTCCTCCACCAACTCGACATGGGTGGCGCCGATCTCTTCGAGCATCGCGACCGTGTCGGAGCCCTGGAACTTGGAGTCGCCCGCCTCGATGACGATGACGAACTTGTCGTCGCTCACCCGAAGGAAGCGCTCGTTCTTGAGCAGCGGGTGGTTCCACCGCGGAAGGCCGTTAAGGGCGAGCATGCCGATAAGGCACGCGAACGCCGAGAAGAGCACGCCAAGCTCGAACGTGATGGGCACGAATGGCTCCCACGCGTCGTATGGCTTGCCCTGGACGACGATGGCGTAATCGACCGCCGTCATCCAGTACTGCATTGCCAGGGCGGCCGAGATGCCGGTGATGGCACCGCCGGCGACGATGAAGGGGAGCTTGGTCCGCTTCAGGCCCATGGCCTCGTCGATGCCGTGGATCGGGAACGACGCGAACACGTCCCACTTTTGGAAGCCCGCATCGCGGACCTTCTCGGCGGCGTGATACACGTCGGCCGACGAGGCGAACTCGGCCATGATGCCGTGGACGACGCCGCCGTCTGGCGTGCGGAAGCCGTGGTCGGCCTTTGATGGGAAACCGAGGATGCCCATGTCAGTGTCCCTCCCCTTCGGTGCTGGGGGCGGAGGTGTCGGACGCGTCGTCGCTGTGGCCATGCCCGTGGCCGTGACCGTGCGGGTCGGCTTCGGGAAGGATGGCCTTGATCTCGGCGATCGGGAAGATCGGCAGGAATCGCAGGAACAGCAGGAACAGCGTCATGAAGATGCCGCACGAGCCGACGAACGTGAGGATGTCGACCCACGTGGGGTAGAACATGTGCCACTCGCCGGGAATGAACGCGCGGTGGAGGCTGGTGACGATGATCACGAAGCGCTCGAACCACATGCCGATGGTGACCGCGAGCGCGACAATCCAGATGACGATCGGATTGCGCCGCAGCGCCTTCACCCAGAACAGCTGCGGGCTGATCACGTTGCAGCCGATCATGGTCCAATAGGCCCACCAGTACGGCGCGCCATCTTCGTGGAGCCACGTGGGCAGGGCACGGTTGAACGCGAAGACCGAATACTCGAAGTCGTTGCCGCCGTACCAGGCGATGAAGAACTCCATCGCGTAGGCGAAGCCCACAAGCATGCCCGTGAGCAGCAGGATCTTGCTCATGTTCTCCAGGTGGCGGAGAGTGAGTAGGTCCTTCATGTTGGGGAACAGCTCGCGAGCGGGGATCAGCAGGAACAGCACCATGGCGAATCCGCCGAACACGGCACCCGCGACGAAGTAGGGCGGGAAGATCGTCGTGTGCCAACCGGGCAGGATCGACGTTGCGAAGTCGAACGACACGATCGAGTGCACGCTGAGCACCAGCGGCGTCGAAAGGCCGGCGAGCAGGATGTAGGCCTTCTCGTACCGCATCCAGTGGCGGCTCGAGTTGCGCCAGCCCAACGACAGGAAGCCGTAGATGAACGAGCGGAGCGTGTCGGGCTTGAAGGGCGTGAACGGCAGGCGGGGCTGGTGCGGGTCCTTCAACAAACGAAGGTCGGCACGGTCACGCAGTGTTGCCAGGTCGGGAATCATGCCCATGAACCAGAACAGCAGCGACACGGTTGCGTAGGTGCTCACCGCGAACACGTCCCACAGCAGCGGGCTTCGGAAATTGGGCCAGATCCAGTTGCTGTTGGGAACCGGCGCCAGGAACCAGGCCATCCAGGCCCGGCCGACGTGGATGCCCGGGAAGATGCCGGCGCAGATCACCGCGAAGATCGTCATGGCCTCGGCCGAGCGGTTCACCGCCGTGCGCCACTGCTGCTTGAAGAGGCAGAGGATGGCGCTGATGAGCGTGCCGGCGTGGCCGATACCGATCCAGAACACGAAGTTGGTGATGTCCCACGCCCAGTCGACCTGGTTGGTGAGGCCCCACACGCCCACGCCGGTGATGATCAGGTAGAGGATCATCAACTGGCCCATGCCGGCAATGGTGGCTGACAGCCCAAAGAGCGGCAGCCACCAGCGCCCGGGCGCCTTCTCGGCATATCCACACACGATCTCGGTGATCTCGTGCACCGAGCGGTTGTTGAGCACGAGCGGCGCGCGGTACGAGGGATCCTCGGTCAGCGAGCCGTCGCCAGTGCCGGGCTCGGGGCTGAAGCCCGAGGCCTCTGGGGCCCGGCCGGCCAGGCGTTCGCTGGTGCGTTGGTCCGGAGGTAGTTGGCTCACAGCAAGCCTCCCTGTGGCATCGCGGCCTTCTTGAGCACCTTCAGGCTGAGGGCGTATCCGGCGTCGTCGTCACGCCGATCGAGGTCGATGAAGCTCGTGCCTCGGCGTGCGTGCGGTTCGCCGCCGTGGTCGTCTCCATGACCATCGCCGTGGCCGTGCTCGTCCATGTGCTGGTAGTGCGGCTCGAGGCCCTTCTTGACCCACTTCACGTCGTGCGGGTGCCAGTCGAGGTACTTGTACCGCTCCTGGTCCTTCGCGTCGCCCGCCTTCAGCAGCTCGGGGTTCGGATTGTGCACAGCCATGAGGTGCGTCGTGCGCGGCCGCGTGTTGAGGTAGCCCAGCACGGCGTAGCTGCGGCCGCTGTCGCGCGTCCTGGTCACCTGGCTCTCGGGATCGAGGATGTTGCCGAAGACGATCGCATCGGTCGGGCACGCCTGCTGGCACGCGGTCTGGACGAATCCCTCGGGCACGGCCTCGAGGCCCTTGAGCTTGGTCTCAATCTTGGCGTTGTTGGTGCGCTGGATGCAGTAGGTGCACTTCTCCATCACGCCGCGCGAGCGGACGGTGACGTTCGGGTTCTTGCCCATCTTCTCGATCTCGGTGAGCTTGGCTCGCAACCGAGGCGGAATGAAGTGCTGGTTGGGCGGCAGCTTGTCGTCGAAGATGCCGCCGGTAGCGCGACTGGTCTCTTCGTTCAGGCCGCCGTCGAGTTGCTTGGTCCCGTAATCGAAGAAGTTGAAGCGGCGGACCTTGTAGGGGCAGTTGTTGGCGCAATACCGCGTGCCGATGCAGCGGTTGTAGACCATGTAGTTGTGGCCCTCGGGCCCGTGCACGGTCGCGTTGACCGGGCACACGACCTCGCAGGGTGCGTTCTCGCAATGCACGCACGCGACGGGCTGGTGCATGATCTCGTCGGGCTCGTTGAGCTCGTCGCCGATGAAGTATCGGTCGACGCGGATCCACGTCATCTCGCGGCCCTTGGCGACCTCTTGCTTGCCGACGACCGGAATGTTGTTCTCGCTCTGGCAAGCAACGGTGCACACACCGCAGCCGATGCACGAGCCCATGTCGATGGTCATGCCCCACTGCGGGCCCTGGTCATACGTCGAGCCGGGCTCAGCATCGCCCTTGCCTTCGGCGTCTTCGCCCGTGCCCTTGTTGTAGGGGTTGTGGTAGATCGAGCGGTTTGGCGGCGCGTGGCTGACCGTGCCGAGCTGCTCGGCGAAGTTCAGCTCGCTCGTCGCGAGCCCGTACTCGTCGGTGTAGTCCTTATCGACGTGGTCGCCGTACTTCTGCCACGCGGGCAGTTCGACGCGGCGGACGATCTCGGTGCGGCCCTCGAGCGACCAGTGGTTCTGCGTGCTCGCGATCCAGTAATCGCCCGGCACGCGCTCGATCTGGGCGCCCATCGCCGCATACTGGCCGGCCTCGCGGAGCGTGTAGGTGTCGAAGCCCGATCCCTCGGCAACAGGGCCGCCACGCGTGCGGCCGTAGCCGAGCCGCAGCACGACGGTGTCATCCGAGAGACCGGGACAGATCCACACCGGCAGTTCGAGCGTACGGCCGCCAACGTTGAGGCGGACCATCTTGCCCGTGGTATGCTCGCGGAGGTAGACGTGTTTGGGGTTGCCGCCGCCGGGCACGAGGCCGAGCTTCTGGGCCGTCGCCGGACTGATAAGCGCCGGGTTGTCCCAGGTTGTCATCGTGCCGATGTCGGGCAACTCCTGCATCCAGGCGTTGCTGGCGAACCGACCATCGAGCGTGCGGCCCGGCGTAAACAGCACGTCGAGCGACTCGCCCGCGGGCGCCGCGCTCAGCCGGACGGTGCGGATGCTGTTGGCCAGATTGGAGAGGTTCGCCGCAGGCGACTGCGCCGATGTGGACGAGTTGGCAACGAGGCCGTCGTGCAGCGCTCGGCGCCATTGCTTCTCGAACTCGCTGCGAGACGAAACACCGAACCGCTCTCGCATCGTGCGCCGCCAGACCGAGCGCACGATCGTGTGGCCGCTGGGCCACACGGGCAGCTCGGAGCCGCCTTCGGCATCATCTGCTGGAGCGTCTTCTGGGAACACCTCATCGGCGTTGCCCATCCGGGTCGGGCCGTCCTGACCGTCAACGACGATGGCGCCCTGCTTGCGCGCCGATTGCTCGAGGTGGGTCAGCCGCTCTTCTTCCTCGAACGTCTCGTCGGCGAGGAAGGCCAGCAGTTCGATCTCACTCTTGCCGAAGTAGATCGGCGCGACCATCGGCTGGACAACGCTCAGCGTGCCGTCATGAGCGACGACGTCGCCCCACTGCTCGAGGTAGTGCGTGCCGTTCAGGCGCCAGGTCGAGGCGGCGGCCGTCTCGGTGTCCTGCACGCTCAGGCTCACGCGTGTGGGCACCTTCGCGTAGCGCTCGGCGAAGTTCGCCTCGACGGGCGCGTCGTACACGGGGTTGGCGTTGAGGCACACGACCGTGCTGACCTGGCCGGCGTCGATGGCCTGACCCAGCGAAATGAGCGCCGCGTGGCCGTTGATCGCCAGGTCGGAGGGCATCGGGCGGTACCGCACCACCGGACCGACCGCGCCGAGCGCCGCGTTCATCGCGTGCGCCAGGGCATGGATGCCCACGGGCAGCGACGAACCGACGAGCACGATCGACTCGTTGCGGTGCGATGCAAGGTCGGCGGCGCACTCGCGGATCCAGACGTCGTTCAGCGAGACACCCTGTGGCGTGGGCACGGCGTCGAGAGCCGCACGGATGCCGGCGTCGCCGCCGAGTTCGCTCATGAGCGCCATGGCGAGCGCCACGACGAACGCGGGCTGCAGCGAGGGGGCGAGACGCATGCGGTGGTCGGCCTTGCCGCCGCTCACGGTGAGCGAGCCTTCCACGGCGTAGATGCGGCTCATGTCGATCGGCGCGCCACTCTCGTCCTTGGCATACATGGGCGCGCGGTGCGCGGTCATGCCACGGGCGTTGCGCAGACTGTCGCCGTCTTCGTACGCGGGGTCGCGCTGCACGAGCACCAAGCGCTTGGCGTTCTCGAGACGCAACTCCTCGGTCATGGGCTGGCCGAAGGCGAGACGCGATGCCTCGACGGCGCTCGGGTTCTCGAGCGCCTCATAGGCCACCCACTGGGCGTTGGGCCAGCGGCGGAGCACGGCGTCGCGCATCGCGTCGCGGCTGGGGCTGGTCTGCTTGCCGGCGATGAAGGCCAAGCCGCGCCCACCGCTCGCGTCGTAGCGGGCAAAGCCATCGTTGCTGCGCGCCCAGACACCAAAGTCGTCCCACGTTGCTGCCAGCGGGCCTTGAGCAGGGTTGTCGTAGGTCACCTGCATCAGACGATACGGGTCGTACATGTCGAGCACGCTTGCCTGCGACCAGACGCTCGACTTTCCCTGGTTGATGGGGTGCAGCGGGTTGCCCTCGATCTTGGTCGGGCGACCCTCATGCGTCTCGACCAGAAGACCCTCGGCCCCGCCGCCGGGCAGCGGCATGGCGGTGGCGTAGTACTTCGCGCGGCCGGGTACCTGGTCCTCGGGCACCTCGCGCGAGTAGGACATGATCGTGTGATCGGGGCGGCGGCAGCCCGGGATGGTGGCCGCGCCAGCCAGGGCCAGCGAAGCGCCCATGACCTTCAGGAAGTCTCGCCTGGAACCCTGGAGCAGTTCGCTGGCGCGCGCTGGGAATTCGCGGCCAAGCCACTCACGGAACTCGGGCTTGTCGACGAACTCGTCCATGCTGCGCCACACGGCGCGGCCGGACGATTGGGCGAGCTTCCGGGGCGCGCGATCGATCTCGCGCTTGCCACGCGTCGAGGGACACTGGTCGATGGTCTTCTCTGCCATGCGGTCGTTCTCCGGCTGGAGAGCCTGATTCGAGTCGAAGCGATCCCGAGCGAAGCTAGTAGTGGCACGCCCCGCAGTTCTCTGGCGGCATCTTGCGGATGCCCTCGAGGACGGCCTGGATGCTGGCGGTCTGGGCCTGGGTGCCGGCCATGTCACCGAGCCACACGGTCTCGACCCATTCGAGGTCGACGACCTTGTCGTGCGGCACGAGGTAGTCGGCGGGGTTGTCGTGGCCCTCGAGCGCGTCGCCCACACCGCGGTGGCAGTCGAGGCACCAGCTCATGCTGAGGCTGTGCGCCTGGTAGACCACGGGCATCGCTTCGATCTGGCCGTGGCACGAGTAGCAACTCACGCCCGCGTTCACGTGGATGTGGTGCGGGAAGTTGCGCACGTAGTCGGGCACCTTGTGGATGCGGTCCCACGGGATCGACGCATCTTCAGTCCACGCGGTGCGGATGAACTCGACCTTCTCTTGCGGGTCGTACGCGGGCGCGAGCATGCCATCGGTGTGGCAGCCCATGCACGTCGAAACCGGCGGCACGTTCGCCTCGGCCGACTTCTCCACGTGCGTGTGGCAATAGCGGCAGTCCATACCAAGCTTTCCAGCATGGATCTGGTGGCTGAAGCCCGAGCCTGGCTGGGTGGGCATGTAGCCAACCTCCCAGTACTTGGGCGTGAAGTAGTAAGTCACGATGGTGACAGCACCAATGAGGCTCAGGGCCCCACCGATCGCACCCACCGTGGGCAGCACGTTCATCCAAACGGGGAATCGAACGGACACCGGACGCCTCCCGTGCGCTCCCGGCTTGCCAGAACCACCCATGGATGGCTGCACCGGGATGAAACAAGCATCACCGGGCGTTGCAGCCCGGAGTCGGCCGAATACTTCCACCGTGGGGACCGAAAAGCTGCGTGCGCGTACACTTAGACAGAAAAAAGTACTGTTTTACGGAAAGTGAGACGGAGTCTCAATGAGCGCGAATTCGCCCTCCATCGCTGCCAGCCGTATCGCTTCGGCCCAAGATCCGATCGATTCCCGAACGAAAGTGCTGTCGTTCCGGACGATCGTCGGGCCGTCAGTCGTGCTCGGTTTTGCGACGGCGATCACCATGTGGGTGGCGTGGCTTATCGGACATCAGCCCTGGCTCGACCTGCCCGCAAGCGTGTCTGGGCCGGGCATGGGGCTGGTTGTCGTCATTGGGGCGCTGATCTCTGGCGTCTACGGAGGCAGGCGTCTGGGTTGGGCCTCGGGTGCGATCGCCGCCCTTCTCGCCGCCCTTCTGAACCTGCTCATCATGGGCTCGCTGGTGTCGGAGACCATCGACGGTGCGACACCGGCCCAGGGATCTGCTGGGTTGACGCCCTCGGCGGGCGTGGCGATGCTGGGGTTCATCGGGGCCAGCCTGGCGGGCGGCGCGATGTTCGGGCTCGTCGGAGGATTCATTCGGAGCACGCCAACGCCGAGGCCGGCAACGTTCTGGGCCTCGCGGTTCGCGATCGTGGCGTTCGTCGCGGTGGCCCCCCTGCTGCTGCTGGGCGGGCTGGTGACGAGCACGGCCTCTGGCCTGGCCGTGCCGGACTGGCCCGGCACCTACGGCGCCAACATGTTCTTATACCCGATCGCGCTCATGGCCGATCCGCGGATCTTCCTTGAGCACACGCACAGGCTGTTTGGCTCGCTGGTGGGCGTCACCACGATCTCGCTGGCGGTGTTCGTGTGGTTTACCTCGGCGCTGCGCAAGAAGGGCGATGTCGTCGTTTCGCTCGCGGCGGTGCTGGTCATTGGCGCCGTACTGGTCATCGGGCTTCGCCTGCACATGGCCGAGGTGCTGGGCGGCATGACGTTTGGTGGCGTGGGCGTCGCCGTTGCGATCGGCAGCATCGCCTGGTTCCTTGCCTCGCTCCGGCATGACCGTCCCGCGCAGGCCGCGGCGGCGCTCATCCTCATGGTGAGCGCCCAGGGTGTCTTGGGTGGAACCCGCGTAACCGAGGCCAACCCCGCGCTCGGCACGATCCACGGCGTGCTGGGCCAAGCGTACTTCGCCTCAATGGTGATGTTCGCGGCCTGGCTCTCGCCGGCGGCGCGCTCGTTGCGGGAGATCGATCGCCCGCGGGCGTGGGTTCGCGCTGGTGCGTGGGTGTTGCTGGTCTCGCTGGTGTTCCAACTCATCATGGGCGCGATGTACAGGCACGGCAGCATGGCGGCCGAGAAGACAGCGTGGGCGGGCCCGGCGCTCTATGGCCACATTGGGTTCTCCGTCATCGTCGTCACACTTGCCGCGATCGTCGGCTTCGCGCTGATGGGGCAGGGCTCGGGGCCGTCTGCCAACTCTGAAGCTCCGGGCGAGGCGCGCGGGGCCCGGGTGTGCGGGCGGCTCGGGCGGTTGCTGTTCGTGGCGATCATCCTGCAGTTTGCACTCGGATGGGTTGCGTTCTTCCTGGTCACCGGCGGAGAGCGGCGCGTGGTACCCACGGCAGAGCAGTTAACGGACGCTGCGAGCGTGCCGGCGGCGACCGCCTTGGTGACATTCGCGCACCAGGCCAACGGGGCCCTGCTGCTGGCGACAACGAGCGCCGCCATCGTTTGGGGTGGGCTGGTTCTGGCATCGCGGAAGTCCCCTGCCGTGCAACCCGCGACGGCCTGAACCCACCAACAAAACGGATGCGTACCGAAGGACGGGATGCAATGTCCCGCCCAGTTCTTGCGTTCCGCCCGTGCGGACGGCCGATGTGTGGCGTGGGGCTGCCAGAGGCCGGCCGGGGTGATCGAGGAAGCGGAGCACTGCCATGGCCCAATCCGGAGTGCAAACCCAGGATGGCGGATCTCGCGAAACGCTGGCCGAGCGCCAGCGCCGCGAGCGCGTCGAGCTGCGACGCGTGTGGGATCCGATCGAGGCTTCCGAGTTTGGGTTCGACCAGGCGCGGCACCTGCTGTGGCGGGCCGGATTCGGCGGAACGCCTGCGCAGATCTCGGCGATCGCTGGGCTAGGGCCGGAGCGGGCGGTCGACTACCTGCTCGAGACGCCCGGCGTTGAAGATGCGGGACCCGGGGCGGACCTCTTCGATCGCAACATCATGCGGCCGTACACCGAGGAAGAACGCCGCATCGCCGCGCAGGCGAGGCGCTCGCGCGACGAGGACGCGCTGGCCAACCTCCGCGCCATGCGTCAGCAGGCGCAGGTGTGGGATCGCCGACAGATGCGCGAGATCCAGCGGTGGTGGCTCACGCGGATGATCGAGACGCCTCGGCCACTTGAGGAGAAGATGACGCTCTTCTGGCACAGCCATTTTGCGACCAGCTACCGCACAATCGAAGACAGCTACCACATGTACCTGCAGAACCAGCGCTTTCGCAAGCACGCGCTGGGCAACTACGGCCGGCTGATGCACGAGATCATCCGGGATCCGGCGATGCTTGCCTACCTGGACAACAACGACAGCCGCAAGGGCCGGCCCAACGAGAACCTGGCGCGCGAGCTCATGGAGTTGTTCTCGATGGGCGTCGGCACGTACAGCGAACGCGACATCAAGGAGGGCGCTCGAGCGCTCACCGGGTACACCTTCGCGGACGACGAGTTCGTGCTGAATCAGGAGAACCACGACGACGGCCGCAAGCGCATCTTTGGGCGCACCGGTGAGTACGACGGCGACGGATTCGTGACGGCGATCCTGGCGCAGCGGGCGACGGGCGTGTTCATGACGCGCAAGATCTACGAGTTCTTCGTCGGCAGCCTGCCCGAGAACCCGCGCGAGTACTCGCCCGCCGAGGGTGCGGTGCTCGACGAGATGCGGTCGACCTTTGTGCGCAAGCGGTATGAGCTCAAGCCGTTGCTTCGCGAGCTGCTGCTGAGCCGGCACTTCTATAGCGACAGCGTGCGTGGCCAGCGCATCAAGAGCCCGACCGAGCTAGTCGTGGGCGGTGTGCGCGAGCTGCGGACGCCCGTTCGGGATCTCTCGGCGCTGCTCGACGCCATGGAGCTGATGGGCCAGAGCCTGTTCTTCCCGCCTTCGGTTGCGGGCTGGGCCGGCGGTCGGTCATGGATCAACACGTCGACGATGTTCGTGCGGCAGAACACGCTGGCGTTTCTGCTGACCGGCCGCAAGCCGAACGGGCCCGATGCGCTCGCGGACATGCAGCCGTACGAGCCCAGGCCGATCATGGACGAGCTCCGCACGGCGCTCGACGATGGCGGCGACGCGCATATCGTGCGAAGCGTGCTTCGGTACACGCTCGGGCGGACTCCGACGCACGCGATCGCGGCGCTCGAGGATGTGTTGCGGCGGCGAGGCGGTGCCCGCGATGGCGAGGCGATGCGAGACATGCTGCTGCTTGTGGCGGCGATGCCGGAGTACCAGCTCTGCTAGGGCGGACGATTGGGATTGGGTTCGAACCGGGAAGGAACTGAGGCATGGACCTGCACGACTCGAAGGCCTTTACGCGGCGCGCGTTCCTGGGACGTGGTGTCATGCTCGCGTCGGCGTCCGTCGCGGCGCCGGGCTTCGTCCAGTCGGCGGCGTGGGGGCTGCCCTCGCCGAGCGCGATGCTGACGAGCCTGGCTGGCGTGCCCGAGGATCGCGTGCTGGTCGTTGTGCAGCTCTCGGGTGGCAACGACGGGCTGAACACCGTCGTGCCCTACGGCATGGACGAGTACTACCGGGCGCGGCGCGGCATCGGCATTGCCAAGGACCGGGTGCTCGAGCTCGATAGCCGCCAGGGCGTTGGCCTGCACCCCGCATTGGCGCCCATGAAGGAGATGTATGACTCGGGGCTCTGCTCGATCTTCCAGGGCATCGGCTACCCCAACCCAAATCGCTCGCACTTCAAGAGCATGGACATCTGGCATACGGCCGATACGAGTGGCACGGGCGACGGCTGGATCGGGCGCTACCTCGACAGCGAGTGCGTGGGCTTCGGTAAGGGCGAGAGCGGGTCTCTCGAGAGCGGCGAAGCGGCCGGACCGCCGGCGGTGGCGATCGGTCGCACGGCGCCGCTCGCGATGCAGGGCCGCAAGGTCAACCCGGTTTCGTTCGAGAGCGCCGATGTGTTCCGCTGGCTAGGCGAAGACCACGATGGCTCACTCAAGGACGAGTACGACCTGCTGAACCGGCGTGAGGCAGCTTCGGCGAGCAGCAACGAGGCGTTCCTGACCAAGACGGCGCTCGATGCCCAGGTCAGCAGCGACCTGATCCGCAAGGCGGTGTCGAGTCGACCGCTGGTGCGCTACCCGGGCAACGGGCTTGCGCGTCAGCTTTCGATGATTGCGCAGATGATCCGGGCCGGGCTCAAGACGCGCATCTATTACGCGACGCTCGGCGGATTCGACACGCACGCCGGGCAGGGCGGCGCGAATGGGCGGCACGCGCAGCTGCTTGGGCAAATGGCCTCGTCGATGAAGGCGTTCTACGCGGACCTGAAAGAGCAGGGCAACGACAGCCGCGTGATGACGCTGACCTTCAGCGAATTTGGACGCCGGGTGTCGCAGAACGCCAGCGGTGGCACCGACCACGGCACCGCGGCGCCGATGTTCCTCTTCGGCCCGATGGTGCGCCCTGGTGTGCACGGCACCCATCCCTCGATGAGCGATCTGGACGGCGGCGACCTGAAGCACACGCTCGACTTCCGCCACGTGTACGCGGGCGTGCTCGACTCGTGGATGGGCGCCGACTCGCAAGCCATCCTGAGCCGCCGTTATCGGCCGGCGCTGGTGCTCGGAAAGTCCTGAATCGGACCTCGGGACCTTACCTAACTGTGACACACGGACCGACGGACGCCGGCGTAAGCACCGCTGAGCGTCACGTTCGCTCGTTGCGCCGATGCACCGTTTCGGAGGGGCTCTCGATGATGCGTGCCCCGGTGGAGACGGTGGATGTTCACACGCATGCGCAACGGTTGGGCCCTTTCGATGGCGAGCCTCGGGCTGCTCCAGGAGAACAAGAAGCTCATCTTGTTTCCGCTCCTGAGCTCGATCGCCTCGCTGATCGTCGTCGCGAGCTTCGTGGCTCCCATCGTGGGAACCACGACGGGGCAGAACATCTTCATGAGCGAAGAGCCGTCGTCGGGCATGGGCCCGATGCTGGTGATGTTCCTGCTGTACTTCTGCTGCTACTTCGTGACGCTGTTCTTCAACTCTGCACTTGTGGGCGTCACGATGATGCATCTGGATGGAAGGCCGTACAAGCTCACCGACGGGCTTCGGATCGCGTGGGATCGGTTCAGCCTGATCTTGATGTGGGCGGTGATCGCGGCCTCGGTTGGCTTTGCGCTCAAGATGATTGAGCAGCGATCGAAGCTCGTCGGCAAGATTCTGGCGATGCTGCTGGGCTCGGCGTGGACGGCAATGACCTACTTCGTCGTTCCCGTGCTGATCGTCGAGCGTGCGCCAGCGCACAAGGCAATCGGACGATCGTTCTCGCTCGTAAAGCAGACGTGGGGTGAGGGCCTCGTGGCCAACTGGGCGAACGGCGTGATCGTCGGGCTGGGCATCGTGGCGGGCCTCTCAGTCATGATCCTGGCATCGATGACGGGTGATCCGATCATCGCGGGGCTCGGCATCACACTCGGCATCGCGTGGATGGGGCTGATGGTGCTGGTGTCGATGACGCTCGACGCGATCACCAACGCCGTGCTGTACGTGTACGCCCGAACCGGCAGCTCGCCCGACGGGTTCGATGATCAGTTACTGCAGATGGCCTTCGCGGGCAAGGGCGGAACCGAGGGCATCCGCATCGGCAACGAGGGGGTGCAGGTGGATGAGCCCGTTAAGCCCTCGGGGCTACCGGCGCTCCCATCGCTCCCCGACAAGCCCAGCGGTCCATCGCTGGCCGACATGCGCAAGCGAGAAGCGGCGTCGGCCGAGTCGACCGACGCCGCGTGAGCGCGTGGCTTGGCAAGTCGAGATCAGCCCGGGCAGCCCGCGACAAACTCGTTCTGGAACGTCAGGAAGTCGAAGATCGTCAGCCGTCCATCACCGTCGAAGTCGGCGGCCGGATCGCCCGATGCGAATAGGTTCTGGAATGTCAGAAAGTCGAAGATGCTGAGCTCGCCGTCGCCGTCGAGGTCAGCGCGGCACTCGCCTCCGAGCCGCGTGTCGCCGAAGATCTGCACGGGCAGCGCGTACTTGCGACCCGAGTCGGGATTGGTCAACGGCATCGTCTCGAATCCCTCGAACGCGATGTAGCTGGCAATCTCGATCGGAGCCGTCCCATCGCCCGGGTGGTACGGGCTTAGGGGCAGGAAGACTTCGGTGCCATCACGCGGCGAAGCGGTCAACTCGAGCCAGTAGAGCTCGCCCGGCTCGATGATGGGCAGCGCCGAAAGATTGAGCGTCACGTCCTTGAGCGGAGCCGTGGGATCGAGCATGTCGTCGGCATAGACGGCGTACGCCTCGGCAAACGTCGTCTCGCCCGAGACGTCGGTGATGACGTCGCCACCGATCGGGACCGACGCCGCGCCTGGGTCGGCGGGCCACTCGGAGTGCCCGGGCCACAAGCGGATGTGGAACATGGCGCCCACAGGATCGAACGGATCGCCGCCCAGGTCGACAACGCGGACGACGGCCTCGTCAAGTTGGCCCGGCTCATCGCCCAGCAGCATGACGGGCACGAGCGCGCGGGAGCGGTCGGTCTGCAGCGGGATTCCGTAGTCGCTGGGCATCCAGAAGTGCTCTCCGACGAGCACCGGGTTGGTGCCGTCCAGGGCGGTGCCGATGTCGTCGTGGACGTAGAGGTCGTAGAACACGAAACCGGCTTCGTTCGCCTTGGCGGCCTCGGCTTCCCCTGCGCCCCACATCTCGACCTCGACGTCGTAAGTGTGGTCGGGATCCGCCGGAATGTCGAAGGTGATCTCGATGGCGTTCTCGAGGTCGAACTGGAAGTCGGCGGACGCGCCTTCCGGTGGAATCGCAACGCCGGCAAACGCGCCGGTTGCGATGGACTCGGTCACGACGCCGAACTCGGTCTTGATGCTCAGGCGGTAAGGACGCGAGATGCCGTCGTCATAGACAATGCCGAACTCCATGGTCGGCGAGGTGTTGACAACGCGATCGTTGCGCCACTCGAACGACCCGCCCTGGACGAAGTTGTCGATCGTCAGGATGGTGCGGTCGTAGATGACCTCACCCGTGTCGGTGTTGGTGACACGAAGGGTGACGGGGTCCTTGGCGCGTTGGACGGGACGCGGGCCTCGTGGGCCGGTGCGGCTGGTGCTGGCGCTACCTGAGACCTTGGGAGCGTTCTTCCAGTGGCCCTTCTGCTTGATGCGCCCCGAGGGCGTGCGGGTCTGGCCGATGTAGCTGAGCATGGCCCAGCTCTTCGCGGAGCCGCGGGCCGAATGCTCGGGAGCCGGCGGCAGGCACAGGGTGACGTCTCCCCACACGCTGTACTCGCCCTCGGCAAGACCAACATCGAGATCATCGAGGGTGATGCTCGCGTTGGCGTTCGAGACAGTGCCACCGCCCATGGCGGTCGCGCCGCGGGTCGCGCCGGCCACGCCGACGTCCTGCTTGACGGTGCGATCGCCACGCTGGGGCTGGATGTCCATCGGGCTGTCGCATCGCGCGGTCGCGTAGAGGTAGCTGGTGAATACCAGCCTCGGCGCGGCGCTGCCTCGGGTCTCGATGGTGAATTCGTGCGTGATGGGGCCTCCCTCACCGTACTCGGCGTCCTGGGCGAGGGCGACCGCGGGCGAGAAGCCCAGGGCCGCGGCCAACAGGACAAGTGCGGAGCGGCTCCGCACGGGCGTGCGATCTTGGAGTGAGCTTGTGTGGTTGCGTTGCATGGTTGCGCTCCGTTCTACGGACTTTCGACGGGCGCGGGCCACTGCTGCGCCCAGACAGGCAGCGCGGCACACATCGCTCGCTCACGCAAACGCGAAGAAAATGCTCCGCCTGTCGAAACATCGCGGAGCACGGATGGTCGCTATCGGACACTCATGATCTGTTGGCGTGGGCGCACGAAAAGGCCCGGCGCTGGGCCGGGCCTTCAAGGTGCTTGATGACTCAGGAACTTAGCGGTCGGCGGGATCGATGCCGAAGCCGCTGCGGTCGGGCTCCTGCGGCCGCTGGGGCGGCTCGTAGCCCTCGCGCTCGATGGCTTCGAGCAGGTACTCGACGGCCGCGTCCATCTGGGGATCAACGCCGTTGGCCAAGTCGGTCGGGTCGTCGATGACCTCGATGTCCGGATCGACGCCGTGGCCCTCGATGCCCCAGGTACCGTCGGTGCGGTAGAAGCCGAAGTTGGGCACTGCGGTGTAGCCGCCGTCGATGAGCGGTGGCACGCCACTGATTCCGACCAGGCCGCCCCACGTCCGCATGCCGATCAGCGGACCGAGGTCATTGTGCTTGAAGAGCCAGGGGAACATGTCGCCGCCCGAGCCGGCCGAGCCGTTGATGAGCATGGCCTTCGGCCCCTGGTGGCTGTCATACGGCCAGGGCCAGTCCTGCCCGTCGCGGCGGTACCAGTAGTTGGTACGCGGGCGGTTGAGCAGCTCGATGAAGCGCGTGGGGATCTGGCCGCCGCCGTTCCAGCGGTCGTCGATGATCAACGCTTCCTTGTTGATCTGGGCGTAGAACTGGCGGAAGAGCTCGTTCTGGCCGTTGACGCCGGTGTCGGGCACGTGGATGTAGCCGATCTTGCCGTCGGACGCCTCGTCGACGTATTGACGGTTCGACTCAACCCAGTCGCGGTAGCGAAGCGCCTGGTCGTTGCCGATAGGCTCGATGGTGTAGGTCCGCTCGTTGACGGTCTCCTCATCGCCGGTCAGGCTGTCGACGACGGTGATGGTCGTCTCCTTGCCCACCGTGCCAATGAACGCGATCCACGGATCCTTGGACACATCAAACGGCTGGCCGTTGACGTGGGTGATGATGTCACCTTCTTCGACGTCAACGCCGAGCGTGTCGAGCGGGTTGCGTGCGTCGGTGTCCCACGGTGCCCCGCCGTACATCTTGGTGATGCGGAAGCCCGAGACCTCGCCGTCTTCGCCCTGCTCTGTGGCGGGCTCGAAGTCGACGCCCAGCATGCCAACGTTCTCGCTGGGTTGGCCCTCGACGTCGCCGCCCCAGTAGTAGGCGTGACCAACATTGAGCTCGGCGATCATCTCGCCGATGATGAAGCTCACGTCCTCACGGCTGGCGGCGTGGTCGACCATCTCGGAGTAGTGGTCGTAGACCGCGTCCCAGTCGACGCCGTGCATGTTCTCGACGTAGAAGAAGTCGCGGTGGCGACGCCACGCATCTTGGACGAGCTGGCGCCACTCCTCGCGCGGGTCGAGGTGCTTGCGCAGGTCGTTGGGGCTCAGAGCGCCGGACATCGACTGACCCGCGCGGGCGTCGGCGATCTTCCAGCGGTTGCCCTGGCCGGCAAGCAGGATCTTCTTGCCATCGCCCGAGATGTCGACCATCTGTGCGCCGGCGACGACGGTCTTCTCTTCGATCTCGTCGCCCGACATGTCGATGATCTTGACCGTCGGTGCGCCGCTGCCGAAGCTGTTGTAGAGCAAGTGGCCCTGGTTGTTGCTCACCAGGCCGCCGAAGCCGCCGGGCGAGACGGGGAGCGCGAAGCTGCGAGCTTCGAAACCCTCGAAGGTGATCTCGGTGGGCTCGACCTCGTCGTCGTCGCCGCCGCTACCGGCCTCGTCAGAGATGATGCCGTCGGGCACCTCGGTGCTCTGGCGCGTGGCGGTGAACGGGCCGCTTCCCTCGATCGGGCCCGAGATGCTCCACGTGCCGGTCAGCGTGTCGCCGCTCAGCGTGGACTCGGTCTTGGAGTTGAGCGGGCCCTCGCTGCTGGTCGTGACGAGCTTGCCGGTTGCCTCGTCGAAGGTCACGCTGTCGTAGTCGGAGGTTTCGCCCTGGCTCTCGCTCGCGCCGACAAAGGTGCCGTCGTCGAGCTGCTTGAAGTACATCGTGACTTCCATTTCGTCCATGGGCAGGCCGAGGGCTGCGAGTCCGGACGCCGTCCCGGCCCAGGTTCCCTCGATGGGGCTGAGCTCCGTCTCGGCGTCATCGCCCTCATCTCCTTCGCCCTCGTCCGCAGCCTCGTCGGCGTCCTCGCTGGCCTCATCGGACTCGTCGGCTTCGGGCTCGTCCTCTTCCCAGGTCTCTTCGTCAACTTCGATGAGACGCGGGTTCTCGACTTCTTCGGTCAGCGGTACGGCGATGAGCCGGCCGGTGTTGGCGTAGATGAAACTGGCGCCGACGGACTCGTACTGCGGGCTGGTGAACTCGCGGTTCGAGGTGTAGAACAGGTACTCGCCATCGCGGCTGAACGTGGGCGAGTTATCGCCAAAGTAACCGCTGGTGACCTGGTGCATCGTGCCTTCATCGGTATCGTAGATGAAGACGGCGGCCGTCAGCATGTTGCCGTTGGTCTTGGCGTAGGTGACGTAGCGGCTGTCGGGGCTCCAACTCACCGCGGGAACACCGGCCATCGGCTCCTTGTCGAACTGGCTGGCTTCGCCGCTCTCGACGTCGATCAGGTACATCTCGCCCGACTTATCGATCGCCAGCAGCATCTCGCTGTCGGGCGACCACGACATCGACATCCAGTACTTGCCCTCCATGTCGGTGAGCTGGCGGGGCTCGGTGCCGCCGTCGCTCTGGATGACGTGGATGTTGTACTCGCCGCTCTCGTCGCTCGCGTAGGCGATCCACCGGCCGCTCGGGCTCCAGGCGGGGCTGCGCTCGGCCCAACGGCTGCTGTCGGTAAGCTGGCGGGGCGGGCCGTTCTCGGCCGGGATGGTCCAGATGTCACCGCGGGCCTCGATGACCACCCGCTTGCCAGTGGAGCTGATGCCGCCAGCCTGGATGTGGTCGGCCGCGTCGACTGTTTGGGTGCGGACGGCGGGCGTCGCGCCGGGGATGGTCACGTTGATCTCGCTGACCTCATTGGCGTCCAGGTCGAGCAGGTGGAGCTTGGTGCCCAGGCTGAAGACGATGGCCCCGTCATCACCGCTGCTGATGGAGGGGAACTTCACGTCGTTGTCGGTGAAGTTGGTGACCTGGGTGCGGTCGCCGCTGGCAACGTCGTATCGCCAGATGTTCAGGCGGTGGTCATCGCCGGCGTCGGAGACGTAGTAGACCGAGTCGCCGTGCCACATGGGCAGGCTGTCGGTGCCCTCCCAGTCGGTGATCTGGCGGCTCTCGTTGGTGTTGATGTTGAAGAGCCAGATGTCGCTGGCCATGCCGCCGCGGTACCGCTTCCAGGTGCGCGCGTCGCGCTGGATCGGCGTGTAGGCGAGCCACTGGCCGTCATCGCTCAGCACGCCGTTCGCGCCGTAGGGCACTGGCATGCGCTCGGGCAGGCCACCATCGGGCGAGACACGGAAGACCTCTTGCTGGCGCCCGAGGCCGGCGGTGCCGCCCATGAAGAACATGATGCCCGAGTCATGCCACTGGGTGGGCGACTCGTTGGCGGGGTGGTGCGTCACGCGCGTGGGCACGCCGCCGGCGATGGGTAGCGTGTAGAGGTCGCGGTCGCCGTCGTAGTTGCCCTGGAAGACCACGTGCTGGCCGTCGGGGCTGAAGCGCGGGAAGAGCTCCTGACCCGCGGGGCTGGCGAGCGGCTCAGCGCGGCCGCCGTCCCGCGAGACGAGCCAGAGATCGTTGCCGTACGTGAAAACGATGTGCTCGTCGCTGACGGCGGGGAAGCGGAGCATGCCGGCGTAGTCGCCGTCTTGCTGCATCGCGGCCCGGGTCGCCGACAGTGGTTGGCCGGACGCCGCCACAATGCGGGCCGGCTCGCTGCTGCTGATCTCGGCCGACCCGGCACACGAGACGAGCATGGCCTGCGCGGCCAGGACGGGGAGAACGCTCAGACGCATATTCATACAGGACACCTCCAGAACGGCCAGTGTACGGCCGCGGCCCCGCTTGGGCCGGGACAACGAGGACGCGCCGGCGGGGGCGGCCCTGCAGGGTCTTTCCGGAGGCGGGTATTGGGATTGCAGGGCTTCTGGGCGCGGCGTGCTCAGCCGAGGCTGGACAGCGTGCGGAGCTGGTCGTCCTGGCCCATGACCATCAGGACGTCGCCTCTCTTGAGAGGCTCGCTGGGCGGGATGACCAATACCTGCATGCCCCCGCCGACCGAGTCGTCCTTGCGCTTGACGGCGATGACGTGGACGTGGTGCTTCTCTCTCGCACCGATCTCGGCCAGAGACTTGCTAATCCAGGGCTTGGGCACGAGCAGTTCGATGATGCTGTGGCCCTCGTGAAACTCGATCTGGTTCAGCACGCCGGGCCCGAGCAGTCGGCCTGCCCAGCGGTCGGCCGCTTCGATCTCGGCCAACACGACTTCGCTGGCGCCAACGCGACGGAGCACGCGGGCCATGGTGTCGCTGCGGCCACGGGCAATGATGCGTGGGATCTCAAGCTGCTTGAGCGTGACGGTGGCGAGCACCGCGGCCTCGAAGTCGTCACCGATCGCGACGACGGCTGCCTTGACCTTGTGCACGCCGCGCGCTTTGAGCGCCTCTTCATCGGTCGCATCAACGACAATGGCCTGGGCGACCTGGGACGCGATGCGTTCGACGGCGTCTCGATCGAGGTCGCACGCGATGACCGCCTGGTCGGCGTTGGCAAGCTGTGTCGCGATGCGCTGGCCGAAGCGGCCGAGGCCCAGCACGGCGATCGGGCGCTTATCATTTGAAGGGTTCTGCTGCTTAGCCATGTGTTGATTCCTGGCGTGTGTCAGCCGAGCGAGACGGTATCTCGTGGCAACCTGGTTCTGGTGAGGGCCCGTTCGCTGCCGGCGCCGGCGCCCTGGATGAGCGCCCCGAGCAGCGCGAGAGCGCCGATGCGGCCGAAGAACATCGTGAGCGTGATGACGAAGCGGCCGAAGGGGCTAAGTTCGCTGGTGGCGCCTAGCGAAAGGCCCGTGGTGCTTGCGGCGCTAACGACCTCGAAGAGCAACGGCTCGAAAGCGATATTCTCGGTCAGATCGAGCGTGAGCGTGGCGAGCGTGACAACACCAACCAGGCCCGCGGCAACCATGGCCGCCCGCTTGACGACCGAATCGGGCAGCGTCCGGCCGAAGACCTCAACGTCGTCTCGCCCGCGAACGGTGGCAACGACCGACAGAAGCAAAACCGCGAACACGGCCGTCTTGATGCCACCGGCCGTTGAGCCCGGGCTGCCGCCGATCGCCATGAGCGTCATGAGCATGAACCGTGAGCCGGGCGAGAGCTCGTCCATCGGCATGATGGTGAAGCCAGCCGTGCGCGCGGTGACGGTCATGAAGGCGGCGTCGGATACGACGCTGGCATTTAGCCCACCCGACGTCCGGCTCTGGGCGAGGAACAACACGCCGAACCCCGCTACGAGCAGGCAGCCGGTTGTTAACAGCACGATCTTGCTGTGTGTCGACAGCCTGGGCGCGGGCCGGCCCGGCTTGGGGCGCAGGCGCCGGCGAACATAGCCCGTCACGTCTTCGAGCACGAGGAAGCCGATGCCCCCAACGACGATGAGCGGCGCGATGACGAGGAACGGCGCCGCCCCTGTGCGCATCGAGATGAGGCTGTCACCCGTGACATCGAAGCCCGCATTGCAGAATGCCGACAGGCTGTGGAAGATCGCCTGCCACGCGCGACCGCCCGGCCCGTCGCACAATCCCTCAGGCCACAGGAAGTACAGCAGCAACGCACCGATGGCTTCGATCGCCAGCGTGACGGCCACGATGAACCACGCGAAGCGCATGATGCGGTGGGCGGGATACTCGTCGAGCGCAGCGCTCAGGGTGAGATTCTCCTTGTAGCTCGGGCGCATGCCGAAGAGCAGGGCGAGCGTTGAGCCGAAGATCATGAAGCCCAGACCGCCGAGTTGGATTGCTCCGGCGATGACCGCTTGGCCGAAGAGCGTGAAGCCGCTCGCGGTATCTCGGACGGCAAGACCCGTGACGCAGGTGGCGCTGGTAGCTGTAAAGAGCGCATCGACCCAGCCAATGGGCTGATCCGCGGGCGTGGCTGCTGGGAGCTTGAGGAGCAGCGTGCTCACGAGGATAATGGCCGCAAAGGAGGCGGGCAGCAGCAGGTTCGGGTGACGCAGCGTGCGAGAAAGCAGGCCCGTAAGGCTGATGGCGTAGGTAATCGCAACGGCGACCGCGACCACGCCCGCAGCGGCGGGCGTGCCCAACGCCCACCCGACGACGGCGATCGCGATACCCGCCTCGATCGCGACGCCCTTCGGTCGCCGCCAACGCTTGGCCGGGCCAAGCCCTGGCAGCATTGCCGCACCGACATCGCCAGCAGCGATCGCGGCCAACCAGGGCAGGACCAACTGGGCGATGATGAGCCACGAAGCCGCGAGTGGACTCGTTGGGACGCCCTGGTAGACGGCAAGAGCGGCGGCACCGAGCATCGCGAGCGAAACCGCGGCCGTGGCTCGCCATGGGCCCTGGGCGCGGGGGCTCGAAGATTCGACGCGGCGGTGTTCCATAGCGGGCGAGCGGTCCCCGGCGAGGCGAGGGCAAGCATACGGCTCTGGCAGTGGCGACCAAAACCCAAGCCGCTACCGTTGGCCATGAAGTCCATCGCCGCCCAGATCATGATCCTGACCAGCCAGCGGCGGACCCGGCGCAACCTGAAGGTGCTGGGCCGGTTCATGCTGATCCTGCTCGGACTCATGGCCGTGCACACGGTGCTGTTTCACCTCATCATGGAGTACGAGCAACAGGAGCACACGATCATCGGCGGGCTCTACTGGGTGATCGTGACGATGAGCACGTTGGGCTTTGGCGACATCACGTTCCAGAGCGATCTGGGCCGGCTCTTCTCGATCGTGGTGGTCATCAGTGGCACGATCTTCTTGCTCGCGCTGCTTCCCTTTATGTTCATCCAGTTCTTCTATGCGCCCTGGATCGAGGCGCAGACCGCAGCCCGCACCCCGCGTCAGTTGCCCGCGGACACAAGGGACCATGTCATCCTGACGCACCTTGATGCCGTCACGGAATCGCTCATCACCAAGCTCCGCCAGGTGAATCAGGACTACGTCGTGCTTGTGCCCGACGTGGAGGATGCGAGGAGGCTGCACGATCAGGAAATACGTGTGATGGTGGGCGACCTTGACGATCCGGAGGCGTTCAAGGCTGCCCAGGTGAACAACGCCGCGATGGTGGTCACAACCCGCACCGATGCCCAAGACACAGCCGTAGCATTCGCGGTGCGGGCCGTGAACGAGCGGGTGCCCGTGTTTGCAACGGCCGATCTTGGCGCGTCGGTACCGATTCTTGAGATGGCCGGGGCGACCGGAGTGGTGCGCCTCGACCGTGTGATGGGCCAGGCGCTCGCGCGGTGCATCTCTGGTGGCGACGCCGTGACACACGAGGTTGCTCGGTTCGACAACCTGATCGTCGCCGAAGCGAGCGCGGCACGCACACCGCTCATCGGACGGAGCCTGCGGGAGAACAAGCTGACCGAGCTGGGCGTCAACGTCGTGGGCCTATGGGATCGTGGCGTGTTCCGCCCCGCGCGACCCGACACGGTCGTGAACGAGCGGACCGTGCTACTGCTCGCCGGCTCGGCAGAGCAGCTCGAGGCGTACGACGAGCACTTTGCGATCTACAACGTCAGCGCCGATCCGGTGATTGTCATCGGCAACGGTCGCATTGGACGGGCAACGGCCGAAGCGCTCGAGCTGCGCGACATCGACTACCGCGTGGTCGAGAAGGCCGAGCGTCGCGTGACAAACCCAGAGAAAACGATCGTGGGCGATGCTGCCGAACCACGAATTCTCGAGGCGGCGGGCCTGGCCAAGGCCCCCACCGTTGTCATCACGAGTAACAACGACGACGTGAACCTGTACCTCACGCTGCTCTGCCGCAAGCTTCGGCCCGACATCGAGGTCATCGCCCGATGCACGTTGGACAAGCACGTCGCGGCGTTGCACCGTGCGGGGGCCGACTTCGTGCAGAGCTACGCCAGCACCGGCGCCTCTGCCTTCTACAACCTGCTGCACCAGGGGCGGTTGGTGACGGTGGCCCAGGGCCTGGAGGTCTTCGACGCGAAGGTGCCCAAGTCGGTCGTGGGCAAGAAGATCATGGAGTGCGGGCTGCGCGAGGCTACCGGATGCACGATCGTGGGCTATCGCGATCAGGTGGGGCTCACGGCCAACCCGCCGGCGACAACCGTGCTCGAGGCGGGCCACGAGCTCGTGCTCATCGGCGATGTTGAGGCGCACGAGGCGTTCAGGCAGAAATTTGCCGAGGGATGAGTCGCGTTAGCCGAGCGTGCCCTCGATCTTCCTCCACGCGGCGACGACGCAGATGGCCAGCGCCACGACTAGAGCGGCGTTGGCCCACCAGCGGTTGGCAAGCGCCCGGCCGACCCAGTCGCGGCGATTCATCAGCAGCAGCAGGGCAAGGGCCAGCAGCGGAATGAACGCCGCACCGATGATGGCATAGAGCTTCTGGGCGGTCTCGAACCGGACGAACAGCAGCGCGCACGGCAGCGTGGCGAGCGCGACCAGGAAGCCGCGATACGGCAGCGATGTCGTCGAGACCGGTTCCGTCTTGGACTTCGTGCCCGGCCGCATGGCCCACCAATCTGCAAATACATACGGCACGGCCTGCCACACGCCGAGCACGCTTGAGAAGACCGCGCCAAACGCGCCGACGAGGAACGCCCATCGCATGGCCGGGTGCGTCTCGCTGCCGATGAAGCTTGCGATCTGGACGACGATCGACGCGTTGCCGCCCTCGAGTGTGCGCCCGCTGGCGACGCCCGCCGCCAGCACGATCATGGCCAATCCGAACAGTGCGGTGATCGAGTAGCCCACGGCCAGATCGATGCGGCAGACGGCGAGGTCCTCGGGCTTGCCGCGGCCTGCCTCGCGCATCCAGTAGCCGTAACAGATGATGGTCAGCGTTCCACCAACGCCCCCGACGAGCGCGATCGTCCAGCCGAGGGCTTCGGTATCTTCGGGCACGCGCGGAATGAGACCGCTCGCCAGTTCGGACAACGAGGGCGTCGTCATCGCAGCGCTCGCAACGACGACAAGGACCATCACGCCGATGCAGACGGCCATGACACGCTGGAAGAGCTTGAACCCACCAAGCCACACCATGACCAAGCCAACCAACGAGCAGGCCACCGCCCACACCCACGGCGGCAAGCTGGGCACTATCGCCGCCAGCACCGCCCCGCACGCCTTCACGAGCGCCACGGCGACGAACGGGCTCCAGAACAGCAGGTATGCACCGAAGACGGCCCACACGACCGGGCCGAGCTTCGTGATGGCGCCCTCGAGGATCGTGGTTCCGGTCGAAAGCTGCCACCGTGCGAGTTGCTCGTTCAGCACGAGCTTGACGAGCGCCCCAACGAGGACAGCCCAAAGAACGGCTAGTCCCAGCTTGCTTCCGGCGAAAGCTGCGGTCGCCAGATCACCCGCGCCCACGCCCGTGGCGGCAACAAGCACGCCCGGGCCGACGAGCAGCAGGATGCCTTTGGTCGATCGCGCCATGGCCGAGGGTACGGCGTCAGTGGCGTCCGGGGCCTACGGGCAACCGAGGTCGAAGGCGTTCTGGAAGGCCAGGAAGTCGAAGATGGTGAACGCACCATCGCCGTCGAAGTCGACCATGGGATCCATGAGGTCGAAGAGGTTGCCGAACGCCAGAAAGTCGAAGATCGTCAGTTCGCCGTCGCCATCAAGGTCCGCCGGGCATCCGAACGGACCGCACTGATTCTCGAGCACGCCGACGGTATCTCGAAACTCGATCGAAACGACAACGTCCGGGTCCCCATCACCGTCCAGATCATCGATCCCGACGCCGTTTGGGCCCGTGCTCGCGTCGTACGACGCCGACGATGGGAACGTGCCGTCCCCGGCGTTCAGCCGTACGGTGACGTCGTCGCTAAAGTTGTTGGCGACAACCATGTCTGCATCGCCGTCGCCATCGAGATCGGCAAGCTCAACATCGAAGGGGTCCTCGCCCACGGGGTAGGCCACCGGCAATGCGAACGTCGCATCGCCGTCGTTGAGCAGAATGCTGGCCTGACCGGCAAAGAAGTTCGTGACGGCAAGATCAAGATCGCCGTCGCGATCGACATCAGCGATCGTGATGCTGACTGGCGTGGATCCAGCTGGAAAGCCGGTGAGACTTGCGAACGTCCCATCGCCGTTGTTTCGCAGCACGACGGCGCCCGTCCCAACGCTCGACGCGGCCGCGTCGAGATCGCCATCGCCATCCAGGTCGCCGAGCTCAACCTGAATCGGGCTGTCACCCGCGGGCACGAGCGTCTGGGCTCCGAACGTACCGTCGCCGTTGTTTAAGAAGATGCTCGCCTGATCGCTCAGATCATTGATGACAATCATGTCCGCATCGCCGTCACCATCGAGGTCGCCCACCGCAACGTCTCGGGCCCCATTGCCCGCGGGGTAGCGCGTCTGGGCTGCGAACGTTCCGTCGCCGTTGTTCAGCAGGATGCTGACGTCGTCGGTGTCAAAATTGGCGACCGCAATATCGAGGTCGCCGTCGCCATCGACGTCCGCCAGATCCACACCGATCGGCGAGCGTCCGGCGCCGTACACGACCGGACCCGCGAACCTCGCGTCCCCATTGTTCAGCAGCACGCTCAGGTCGCCGGGCCCGCGAATCGTGGCGACCACGTCCGCGTCACCATCGCCATCAAGATCGCCTGTCGCGATGGCTCTGGGCGAGCTTCCCGCAGGATATTGGGCCGTGGGGTCGAACAACTCGCCAGGCGCACAGTCCTGGGACATTGCGGCCGAGGGCAAAGCCGCGGCCAGCATCGCAACGAGCCACAGGTTGACGGGGCATGTCCTTCTCAACGCGGTTCTCCTCAGGTTCGCAGCCTAACAGAAAACGGTGGCTGGTGCAAGGGCTAAGCCGTGCAGGGAGAGAGATTCGACGCCACACCAAACACCGCCCTTCGATACACCGGCTCACAAAACAGCTGGGCAATCAAAAAAAGACCCCGCGAAAACGCGGGGTCCTTGTCAGTGACGCATGCGTCGGGTCGCGCCCGGCGAGCAATCAGGTCAGCCCATTACGGGCAGCCGGCGTCGAACGCGTTGGAGAACTCGAGGAAGTCGAAGAGGGTCAGGCTGCCGTCGCCATCAAAGTCGGCGCGGAGGTCACCCATGTCGAAGGCGTTGCTGAACGCCAGGAAGTCGAACAGGGTCAGCTCGCCGTCGCCGTCAAAGTCGGCCGGGCAGGCGTCGCCCAGGATGGCGTCGATCGCGTCCAGGTCGTCCTGGTTGACGATCAGGTCGCCGGTGACATCGGCCGAGAGGTCGAACAGCACGGCCTCGTTGATGTCGCTCCAGTTGGCCTCACCGTCGCTCACGGCGGCGATCTGGGCGGCGATGTAGTCGCGGTCAAACGCGTCGACCACGCCGTCGGCACCGGCGCTGGGGGTCCAGCCCGGGGTAGTCAGGCCGTCGACGTTCGAGACGTCGAAGCGGCTCCAGCCGCTCTCGTAGGCGATGCTGCCATCGCCGATGATGGTGCCGAAGAAGTTGCCGCTGGCGCTGGCGTCGTCGACGGCCTCGAAGCCGGCAACGCGGTCGAGGTTGCCGCTGCCCGTGTCCAGGGCCAGGCCGTCGGCGAAGTAGCGGGCGTCCTCGGCGTCGAAGTTTCCGTCGCCATTGAAGTCGCCGATGATCTCGAGCACGGCGCTGGATCCGGGCTCGAAGCTGGCGCGATCCTCGAGAGCGCCGATCATGGCGGCGATGTCGTTGACGTTGCGCATGCCATCGTTGTTGAAGTCACCCGAGAGGCCGTTGCGGTCTGAGAGCGGCCCGCCGTAGAAGACGGGGCTGCCGGCCTGGTCGACGTAGTTGCCGCCGCCGGCGACGCCGTCGGTGTAGGTGATGCCGGTGGTGCGGCTGGGCACGAGGCCGGTGGTGCTGACGCTACCGAAGGTGGCCAGGCGGCTATCGCCCAGCACGATGCTGGTAGCGCGAATCTCGTCCTGCAGGTCCTGGTTGAAGTCGGGGTTGGGGATCAGATCGATCGGATCCTCGGTGGCCTGGACGAAGTCGGTGGCGGCCGTCAGCACGAAATTGAGCGCCAGGAACTCGGCGGGCGTGAAGTCGGTCTCGGGCGTACCCATGCCGGCCTGCTCGAACGCCGCGATGCTGCGGGTGATGTTGTTGAGGTAGGCCGCCGCCTGGGCGTTCTGCATGGGCGGCAGGCCCGTGCCGACCTGGCCACCGAGCGACGGCGCAACGGCGCGGGGGCTGCCGAGCGTGGTGAAGGTTTCGGGGCCACCGATGGTGTAGCCGTTCTCGTTGTTGTCCAGCACCTCGTCGATGGTCGGACGGCTGAACTCGGTGCCGCCGATCAGGTCGTTCTGGACGGCCAACAGATCGGCCTGACCCGTGAACAGCCAGCGGCTGGCGCGCTCGGCGCCGGTGTGACCGACTGCCAGGCGGGTGTTGATGACGGTGGCTTCCATCGAGCCCGAGCCGCCCTTGTTGCTGGGCAGGTAGTCGGGGCCGAGGATGTTGAACTCGGCGTCGTTGTTGCGATCGCCGACGTTCTCGCCGCGGCCCCACGAGGGGTCGAGGCCGATGGAGTTCTGGAAGCCGTTGCGTGTGCCCGAGCCCGAGTCGCGGGTGACGAACACGAGGTTCTCGCCGGTGCTCAGGCGGCCGGTGGCGTTGCCGTAACGGAGCTCGCTCTGCAGGATCTCTTCCTTGCCAACACCGAAGTTGACGATCGCGGCGATCGGCACGAAGGCGACCTGCGTGTCAAACACGGTGCGGGTATCGCCCGCGGCCGGAGGGTTGGCCGGATCGAACGGACGCAGCCCGCCAAGGCTGCGCAGGTTGTTGCTGCGCGTCAGCGGGTTGCCATCCTTGTCGACCGCGAAGATGCCGGCGCCGCCGTAGCCGGGCGTGCCGGGCTTGGCATCGAGCGGACCGTCGCCGGCCTGCGTGGCGAACCACGAGCTGGGAACGTCGAGCACCGCGAGGTCGACGCGGACGCCGCCCAGCGAGCTCGTGCCCGGGAACGTGAACGGCGAGACGAGGTAGCTGCCGTCGGTGGCCGAACGGAAGGGCGCGCCGCCGGCGTTGCCGGCGTTGTAAACGCCCGGAACGAGGCCGATGGCCTCATCGACCCACTGCTCGCGGTTGGCGTAAGCGTTCTCGGCGTTCTCGGCGATCAGGCCAACCTGGGGCATGTCGTCGTCGCGCGTGGTATCGAACAGGGTGGCGCCGAGCGGGCCATCGGGGTCGTTGGTCAGCACGAACTCGGCCAGGCCGTTGCCCGAGCCGGTTGCGCGGTACTGGACGATCCAGTGCGCGTCGTCGTCGTAGCCGCCCGAGCTGCGCTGGCCGCTGGGAGCGAGTTGGTCGATACCCGGGCCGATGCGGCGGGCAAAGCCGTCGAGATCGGGGTCGAGGAAGTCGTTGGTTGACGAGGGAGCTTCGAAGAAGCTCTCGAACAGCGTGGCGCCCGAGATGTTTACGAGATACGGACCCGGGACGGCCACATCGGCCGGCGTGGTGCCGGGGCTGCCAACGCTGGTGACCAAAGTGCCGCCGGCGGGGTTGCTGACGTAGCCGCCATCGACGCCGTCGGTGCTCAGGGCCCAGTTGGCGCCCTCGCTGGCGTCATAGAAGGGGTTGACGAGGTAGATCGAAGCCACGCCATCGTCGGCCGGCCACGCGCCGCCATCCTCGTAGGTGATGGCGATCACGGCGTTGTCGAAGTTCCGGCCGTCGTGGCTAGCGATGCTGTCCCACAAGCCGAACGTGTCGCCGCTGTTGTTCAGGGCCTGCCAGTTGTCAACGGCGATGAAGTTGATGCCGCTGCCCCAGGCCGCTTCAACCTCGCTCAGGCTCAGGCTGGCGCCGTCGTAGAAGACCGCGCTGCCGCCGGCGGGGATGCTGCCGCTGGGGATGTTGGCGGCGGTGACGGGCGCGCCACCGATGTCGTCAAAGACCCAGCCGCTCACATCGATGGCGGTATCGCCGGTGTTGACGACCTCGAAGAACTCCCAGGCGTTGTCGGGGTCGAACGCCGAGTTGTACATGATCTCCGTGATGTTGAGGCTCTGCGCGCCAGCGGTAGCCGCGGCGCCAGCAAGGCCGCACGCGGCCAGCAGCGTCGAAATCTTGTTGCTCGTCTTCATGGAACTTCTCTCCGCAGGGTGAACAGGAAGCTTCTTGCTCGTGGTCCTGCCGGAGCGGCTCCGACCGCCCGGCTCCTCCATCGCTGGGGGGCGGACCCCTGCCCCCAGCGCCCGCGGGCTTGCGGGCAATGTCTCGTTGTGGGCCAGCAAATGCAAACGACCGCGGTTTCCCGCGGCCGCAGCTTCAGTCAATCGCGATCGAGGTCGACGTCGATGTTCTTGCCCGTCAGGCTGTAGAACTTGTCGCCCCACAGCCGCTGGCGGATGGTCTCGCGGACATCAAAAAGGTCCACGTGGCCGTCGGCGAACACGAAGTTTGCCTTGCCGCTGTGCTTGCGGCTGACCGCATTCAGGTTCGTCTGTGCGTTCTCGATCAGGCCAGGAGTTTGCGCGGCCTGCTTGTCGTCGATGATGTCGCGGTCGGGATCCGGATACTCGAAGCGAGCCTCGGCCCGCGAGCTGCCAGGTGCTTCGCGGTACACGTCCTGACCAGCGCCGCGGCCGAGGAAGGGCGTGACCGGGCGGTGGCTCTTGATGACACCCGGTGTGCTGCCGTACAGGCTGTTCCAGTTCGGTCCTTCCTGGAACTCGGTGGCGAGGATGGTCTTGCTCGCGCTGTTGAGCCAGTCCGGATTCACCAATCGATTACGGCGAGGCGTCGACGTCGCGAACTTGTTGCGTGGGAAGATCGCGGCGTTGCCGGTGAATGCCATCCGCTTGAGCTGGCGATCCTCGGGCTCTTGCGGCAGCTGCTCACGTCGCCCGCCGAGGTCGTTTCGCTGCTCATCCTCCCAGTCGTCGTACCGAGGACCAGGATTCGTCGCCGGAGCGCCACCGTTGAGCGCCGCCGGAGATGCGAACGCGTCTTGGGGAAGGTTGCCGCCCTCGAACAGTGCCCACGACCAGTGGATGTAGCCATTCGCGGGATTTGGATTGGTATCGAGCTGGTCCTTGACCTCCCACTCCTCACCATCACGCTCGCTCGCATACACGTAGGCGGGCGGATACGTCCTGTTGTCGACCGTGTAGGTCACCACGCCCTGACCGACGGCTCGCAACTGCGCGGCGGCCTTGATCTGCTGGGCTGCAGCACGAGCCTTGCCCAGGCTGGGCAGCAAGATGCCGATGAGCAGCGCGATGATCGCGATGACCACCAGCAACTCGATGAGCGTGAAACCAGTCGTGCGAATCGGGCCAGTCTTGACCCGTCGGGAATGTCGTGTCGTCCGATCCATGGGCGTCGTTCCCCCGAACTCTGCGTGCCTTGAAGAAGCGAACCGCTCGCCCACCGGTGGACGAGGAACGGCATGAGCAGAATGGTGGCAGACACGAGGACAAACTCGATAGCGAATCCAAACGCGCAGATCTTGCGGGCTGTTTGAGTAGGTGTCTTTTCTTGCGAAATACAAACAAAACCGCTCTCGATCGAATCGAGAGCGACATTTGTTCAGATCGATTTAAGTGAGGATCGCAGATGGACCTTCGAAGACTTAGCGCAAACTCCATCAACCTTCGGGAACCGTTTGGACCCTATCAGAGATGCGTTCGCACGCGCCGACCCATCAGTCGCACCCGGCCGCAAACTCGTTCTGGAACGCAAGGAAGTCGAACAGTGTGAGCTGGCCGTCGAAGTCGAAGTCAGCCCACGTGCTACCGCCGCTGAAGAGGTTCTGGAACTCGAGGAAGTCGAAGATCGTCAGCTCGCCATCGAGGTCGAGGTCAGCGCGGCAGTCCTCTTCGCCAACACCGGGCACGGGTGGCAACACATTGATGTCGTCGAGCTCGGGCGTGTGATTGCTACGGCCGCGGCCGATGCGGAAGATCGGACCGGTTGGCTCGCCGTTGAGCGGTGTGTCGGCAGCAACCCAGGCGCTGCGCAGGCCCGGCTCAAACGCACGGATGACGCCGTCGTCGACCACGTGCAAGAAACCAAAATCGTCGAACTGCAACGCCGTGGGTTCATCGACGCCGGGCAGGGTTGGCTGGGCGTCAATCGACGGTCGACCGGCACCGTCGCGCACGATCTTGGTCAGCGTGGGCGAGCCGGTGGAAGCGAGCCACTCGCTGCCATCGATGGGGTTCACGGTGACCGAGCCGTCTCCCATGAGGGGCGCACCGATCGGCACCTGGTCGTTGCGGAGGATCGTGAGATCCTGGCTGATGCGGAACAACCGACGATCCGCAACGCTGAGCACGATCAGTTCGTCGGTTGCGTCGTCGTAGACCATGGCGTCGGGCGTGGCGGGAAGCATGACAGAGTCGGTGAGTCCGATCGCGCCATCGTCGGTAAGCTCGTAACGCCGGATGCTCGACGGCGTCGCAACGTAGGCGCTGCCGTCGCGGCCAACGACCAAATCAACCGCGAAGGGGATCGAGTCGATGGCCTCAAATTCGCCGTCGAGAAAGTGGACCTTCGAAAGCGAAACGAGGCCGCGGTCGGGCTGCGACAGCACGAAGCCCTCGGTGGGCAGCACGCCCTGGGCCATGGCGATGAGCCGGTGGCCGCCCGGCCATGGGCGCGTGCGGATGCGCTTGGGTCCGGGCTCATCGCTGGTGCCCTGGGGGATGCTCAGGTCGATGTCCTGCGTCACCGCATCGGTTGTCAGGCCGTGCATGGGCAGGATCACGCCGAAGCCGTCGAGGAAGCCGTCGCCGGCGCCGTACGCATCGACCTTGTACATCTCGCGCGGGAAGAAGATGATCTCGCCGTCGCGGCTGAAGAGCCACGCGGCGGAGCGGCTGAAGAAGCTGAAGGTGGTGGTGAACTGGCTCTGCGCAAAGAACGAGTCATCCGACGACGGATCGCGGAAGCCCAGCAGCATGTCGCGCGGATCGCCACAGGTGCCGAACGCCGCCCACATCGTGACCATGTGGCCGCCGTCGCGCCTCCATCGGCCGGAGAAGGCCGGGAACTCCTCGTACCAGCCAATCCGTGGGAGGACGATCCCACCGAGACGCATCTGGTCCGCCATCTGGGTTGGGCGCAGGCCGGAAAACCCGCTGGCGGTGTAGCTTCCAACAAGAAAAGCGCCCGTGCCATTCAGAGCGGCCTGGGTGGCCGATTGCCACCGCGAGTTCAGGGTGCCAGTGTCTGGATCGGTGAACATCGTCGCTCCGAGGATTGCGAGCAGGTTGCTGATGTCGTCGTAGTGGGCCTGGCTCTGCCAGTCGCGCGGGCCGTCGAGCAGGCCGGGGTAGCCGTGGTTGCTGATGTACGCCAGCGCGTTGGCCGTGGCCGTGGGCACGCAGTACATCCGGCCGTCGTTCGGCAGCGTGCTGCGTCGCTGGTCGAAGTCGGGCATGCCCAGGCGGTAGACGGTGCACTGGGCTTGGATGCTCGCGGCACTTCCGGCAACACCGAGCACAGCGGCAGCCACAGCGGTCTTCGATCGGTTCAGCATGATGGCGGATCCCCCTCGGCAATCGCGGCACTGCGACGCACTTGCGTATTAGAACGCAAAAGCCTCGCCCTGATCACGCGGAGCCAGAAAAATTTGTTAGATTGCCCAGATTCTCATGCCAGAGCACAGCACGAGGCGATCCGGCTACTCGCACCCGGCGTCGAACTCATTCTGGAACGCCAGGAAGTCGAAGATCGTCAACTCGCCATCACCGTCGAAGTCTGCGGCAGGGTCGGCGTCCTGGAACAAGTTCTGGAACGCCAGGAAGTCGAAGATCGTCAGGCTGCCGTCGCCGTCGATATCCGCCCGACACGCCGCGACGCAGCCCCAGATCGCGATGTTCCGGGCAGCGTCAGAACCGGCGAACGAAAAGCCGCCTGTGATCACCAACGAGTTGCGCGCCCCGGGCAGGTCGTACCCAACCGCGGCGGCCACGCCGGGAACTGAAGCGCCCGACACACCGTCGCCAACCGTTCGCCAGTCGGCGCCGTCCCATGATGCGAGGCCGAAGATGGCCTCGCTCCCCGACAGCACGAAGCTGCCGCCGGCGTAGAGCTTCTCCCCATCACCGACGTCTTCGATCACGAGCGTCGTGACCGTGTTGTCGAAGCCTTCGCCAACGGTCCCAAACTCGGTCCCGTTCCATCGCGCGATCGAGTTGGCGGCCACCCCGCCGGCAAAGAAGAAGTTTCCTCCGACAACTAGTTCATCGCCATCGCCAAAGTCGTGCACCGCCATGCTGTTTCCGCGGGGGCGCGTGCCACCGCTCAGGCCATCACCGACTTCTTCAAACTCGGTTCCGTTCCAGCGCGCGAGGTTGCCGCTCACGCCGCCGGGTAGGGTGAAGCGACCGGCGATGAAGAGCGAAGGCCCCGATCCGTCGTTGTAGATCATGAAGTCGTTCACCGAGCCGATGACGCCGTCGCCGAACCCGCGCCAGGCGTCGCCGTCCCAAGCCGCGATGCCCGGGCTCGAGGCCGCGCCCCGCCCCGCGGTCGTGAATGTTCCGCCAACAAAGAGCAGTTCTTCGCCTTCGAACTCGAGCACGCGCAGCCCGAGCACCTGCCCGTTGACGCCGCCGTTGAGCGAATCCCAGAATCCACCCTCGGGCGATACCTCGAAACGAGCGATCCCGCTCACCGGCTCGCCGTCGGCAAACGCAAACCCTCCGCCGGCCACAAAGTCTCCGCGGAAGGTGGTCGCAACGTTGCTTCCCAGCACGCTCCCGGTTGCGCTTGTGAGACCCGACGTGCCGAACGTGCGCCACCCATCGGTCGGATTCCAGCGGGCGTTGCCGTTGGCGGCCGATCCACCTACCGAGGAGAATCGACCGCTGATGATCACCTCTGGCCCATCGCCCAGGTCGGCGATCGCCAACCCCTTGCGAAGGCTTGCGACGTCGACGCCGGGCTGGCCTATGCCGCGATCCCAATCCGCCGTGCACTGCGCACGCGTGACACCCGCCGCGCTCAAAAGCACAATACTCGCCATCACAAGACCGGTAACGGCACGGAACATGGCATAGCCCTCCACCACGCTCCGGGCTCGGAGCGCTCCGAGAGTGGATAGCCCGTGCGGCGATTTCTCGTTTCAGTCGCGATCGGCCTCAGACCCTGGCGACGGCTTGCTGGGCTGGCTTGGCCTCGATCTGAGAAGACGACTCCGCCTGCTCCTCACCAGCGGGCGTCGCGGCCTGGGGGGAACGGGCGGGCTTTCGGCCGATGGCGATCACGCTCAGGCCGGGGAGGCTGTCGATGTTCTCAACGAGCTTGGCGATCGGCAGCACGCGGTGGAAGAGCTTCATCTGCCCGGGCGTGAACTGCTTACGCCCGAGCTTGCCGCTGGCCCACCAACCAAGCACGCCAAGACGATTGAACTGCTGGGTGTGAACAACCTCGAAGCCCGCAGCCTTCAAACGCTCTCCGAGCGTCGCCCGCGTGTACCTGCGGAAATGCCCGAGGCGGCGATCGTACTCGGTGAAGAGCCAATCGTGCGCGGGCGCGAGCACGATCACGTGCCCGCCGGGCTGGAGCACGTCGCAGTAGCTCTTGAGAACAGCCTCGTCGTCTCCCACGTGCTCGACGACGTTCATCGCGATCACCGTGTCGGGCTTCTCCGACGCAACCGGCTCGATGTCCTCGGCCAGCGAGGGATCGAGCTGAGACGCGCTAACGTTCTCGAGGTGCGCGTATCGCCGGCCGGCGATCTCGGCGTAATACGGATCGAGGTCGGTACAGATCAGCCGCTGGCGATCGAGCAACTGCTCGGTGAAGTTTCCGATGCCACAACCCGCCTCGAGCACACGTGCGCCGACGAAGCGCTCGAACTGCGACA
Source organism: Phycisphaerales bacterium (assembly GCA_965227775.1). Lineage (GTDB taxonomy): Bacteria > Planctomycetota > Phycisphaerae > Phycisphaerales > UBA1924 > JAHCJI01. The sequence continues at coordinate 1,166,038 of OZ245777.1, read as the reverse complement.
GCAGCCAGCGGTTGTACCCACGGGCGCGCCGAACGCTCTCGAGCATGTAGTAGCCATCATGGGACGTGAACCGCTTGTCCAGGAAGCGATACTTCAACAGGAGCCACAGCGCCTGCACACCGTCCTTCCAGGTGATGTTCTTGCCCTCGGCATAGCTGCGGCCGTGATAGCTGATGGAGACTTCGTAGATCCGGGCGTTCCACTGCGCCAGCCGCGTGGTGAGTTCGGGCTCGATGCCGAACCGGTCGCTCTTGAGCGGGATCTGCTTCAGTATGTCCGTCCTGACCGCCTTGTAGCAGGTCTCCATGTCCGTCAGGTTGATGTCGTTGAGCATGTTGGTGACGGTGGTCAGGAACCGGTTCGCCACGCTGTGCCAGAAGAGCAGCACGCGGCGCTGCTCGCTCGCGGCGAAACGCGAGCCAAACACCGCGTCGGCGTTGCCCTCGAGGATCGGTCGGAGCATGCGCGGATAATCCGCTGGGTCGTATTCGAGATCGCTGTCCTGCACGATCGCGATGTCGCCCGTGCACTCGTCGATCGCCCGGCGGATCGCGGCACCCTTGCCGTAGTTGCGGTGCTGGTGGAAGACGCGGATGCGGGCATCACTCTCAGCGAGCTCGGCGAGGATCTCCCGCGAGCGATCCTTGCTGCCATCGTCGACAGCAATAAGCTCGATCTCCAGGCCAAGGTCCTTGATCGGAGCGTTGAGAACACGCGACACGATCGTGCGCAGCGTGCGAGCCTCGTTGTACACGGGCATCAGCACGCTCAGCGTTCGATACTTCTTGCCCGATTCGATCGCATGGGTTTGGTCGATCACTGCTGCCTCCGTCCCGCTGCCTGCCATGCCAGCCCGTCGGCCGCCGGCTGCCGACCTCGCCAGAAACCTGCCTCGCGCGGGTTTAACGCCGCCCCGCCACCTTCGCCCACGTGTCCTTCAGCGTCACCGTCCGGTTGAATACCGGCGAGTCCGCAGTCGAGGTTCGATCGAGGCAGAAGTACCCCAAGCGCTCGAACTGGAAACGCTCGATGCCATCCGAGAAGGAGCCAGTCCCCACGCCGCGCTCCTGTTCGGTCGTCGACCAGTGCGGCTCGAGCATCGCCCGCTCGACGACACGGAGCGAGTCGGGGTTGACGTTCTGCAGAAAGCTCCAGTCGTCGCCAGCGTCCTTCGGCCGGCGATCGGGCTGCTCCACCGTGAACAAGCGGTCGAACAGGTTCACTCGCACCGGCACCGCATGCTCGGCGCTCACCCAGTGCAGCGTGCCCTTGACCTTTCGCACGTTGCCCTCGGCGTCGGGAGGTGGCGAGTCTCCACCGCGAGTCTGCGGGTCGTACGTGCAGATGAGCTCGACGATCTGGTCGCCTTCCTTCTTCACGTCGAAGCAGGTAATCCAGTAGCCGTACCGCAGGCGCACCTCTCGGCCGGGAGCCAAGCGAAAGAATTTCTTCGGAGCATCCTCCATGAAGTCGTCTCGTTCGATGTACAGCGTTCGGGTGAAGGGCACCCGACGCACGCCCGCGTCGGCATTCTCGGGGTTGTTGGTCGCGTCCATCCACTCGGTCCGATCGGCGTCACCATGCTCGGACCAGTTCTTGATGGTGACCTTGATCGGATCGAGTACGCACATCCGCCGGGGTGCTCGTTCGTTCAGATCATCCCGAACGGCGTTCTCGAGCCGGCCGATATCGATGAGTGCGTTGAACTTGGTCACGCCGCCCTCATCACAGAAGTTCCGGATCGCGCGGGCCGTCACACCGCGCCGCCGCATCGCGCTGATGGTCGGCATGCGCGGATCATCCCAGCTCTCCACGTGCCCCTGTTCGACGAGCTCGCGCAGCCGGCGCTTGCTCGTGACGGTGTAGCTCGGGCTCCATCGGGCAAACTCGATCTGCCGTGGATGCGCAATCGGCTGATCGTTGTCCTTGTTGATCGCGTCGATGAACCAGTCGTACAGCGGCCGGTGATCCTCAAACTCGAGCGTGCAGATCGAGTGGGTGATGCCCTCGAACGCGTCCTCCAGCCCGTGGGCCCAGTCGTACATCGGATAGATGTGCCACGTGCTGCCCGTGCGGTGGTGTGGCTTGTTCACCACGCGATACATCACGGGGTCTCGCAGGTTGATGTTGGGCGAAGCCATGTCGATCTTGGCTCGCAGCACGCGCGTGCCATCGCCGAATTCGCCGCGCTTCATCTTCTCGAACAGCTCGAGGTTCTCTTCGACCGGACGATCGCGGAACGGGCTGATCTTGCCCGGCTCCTTCAGTGTGCCTCTGTTCTCGCGGATCTGCTCGGCGGACTGCTCGTCGACGTAGGCCAGGCCTTTCTCGATGAGGTTGCGCGCGAGCTCGTACATGCGCTCGAAGTAGTCGCTTGCGAACACCACACCGGCAATCGAGTCCCCATCGCTCGCACCCGGCCAGCGGAAGCCGAGCCACCGCACGTCGTTCACGATTGCGTCGACGTATTCCTGCTCTTCCTTGGCCGGGTTCGTGTCGTCGAAGCGCAGGTTGCACGCCCCGCCGAACTGGGCCGCGAGCGAGAAGTTCAGGCAAATGCTCTTGGCGTGCCCCACGTGTAGGTAGCCGTTGGGCTCGGGGGGGAAGCGCGTCCGCACCACGCTCGCATCGCCCGGCTGGCCAAACCGCCCGGCCTGCACGTCGGCCTCGATAGCCTCCTCGATGAAGTGCTTCGAACGGGTGGGCAAATCGGGCTTCGATGGGGCGGCTTCGGAACTCATACCCAAGCGTATGGCGGTAACCGGTCGTGCCTCAGCCGCGTGGCGCTTCGCCCAGGTCGAGCCCGAGCGCGGCCGCAAACGTCGGGAGCTGCATCACATCGACCCGAACGCCACGGATCCGATCCGGCGATACGACCAGCCCGTCCACACGCGAGCCTCGGAGGTCGCACAGCGAGAGATCGACGCCGACGAGCCTCGCCCCGGACAGGTCGCAATCGCGAAACACAACACGGTCCAGTTTCGCCCCCTCGAACTCAGCCTCTCGGAAGTCGCAGGAATGGAAGTAGCACCTCGTCATCTGGACGCCCAGCCCGCGTGCCATCCGAAGCTTGCACTGGTGGAGCGCGACGCTTTCGACTCTGGCGCTCGAGACATCCACGCCGACGCCACCGATCTCTGACGCCTGAACACGACGCAGGGTGGCACCCGCCAACTGCGTGTTCGACAAGTCCCCGCCTCTGGCGATCACGTCTCGAGCCGTCAAACCGGGAAGCACTGCGCCGGCTGCCACGAGCCGTTCTGCCTCGATGCGAACGAGCCCCGCATCGGGCACCGATGCGACGACCAGCTTCCCGACACGAGCATCGGCGAGCCCACTGGAGTCGAGCGTCACATCGTCAGCGACGACCGCGTCATCGTCCGGAGCCTCGGGCTCGCTGGGGTTCCAACTGCGGCCTTTGCCTGCCACGGCATACCTCGATCAGCGAGTTGTCAAGCACCCACGCCGTCCGCGGCCTTCTTCAGGAGTGGAAGGTCGATCGCCATCGAGTTCTCCGGGTGGTTCAGCACCACACCCTTGATTCGGCCCTCGCTCTGATCGATAGCTTGCTGCGTGCGCTCAGCGAGTTGGGCCGGCGTGGCCTCGATCATCTTCAGGCCTTCGTGCTGCTGGCAAGCACGGACGGCCATCGCCGCATCGCTGAATGCCCACAGCCAAAGATTCTCCCCCTCCTTCACGAAGGCGAAGCTGTCGTCCTTCACACCAACGTAGATCTTCTCGAGACCGGCGATGATCTCGTGCACCATCAGGAACGCCAGAGTGTGCTTGGTGTTGCGGGCATGATCGACGGCGCAGTGGATGGCGCCCGCGGGCAGCACGCCCCGCTCGCTCCTGAAGAACGCGCACAAGTCGGGCAACCGATGGCCAAAGCCACCAGCCTTGCCCGGCACCGGATTCACGATGAAGCCATCGATCCGGCCCCGCAGCCCGCACAGGTACGCGAGCGCAGCCGGCGGGGGCATGCTCACGCTCGCGAGCTTCTGATCCTCGAGCACCGCGCGAGCCCGCTCGCCCGACGAGTAGATCGGCAGCAGCGCACGATCACCATCCTGGAACATCTGCACCTGGATGTCGGGCTGCTGCTGCTCGACCACCTTCCTGGCATCTTCCTCGGTGGTCAACAGGTGCCAAGCCGGAAGATTGCAGAAGAGCTTCCAGAACTCGCGCTCCGAAGCCTCGTCCTTCGGGTTCTTCACCAGCGAGTCGATCAGTTCCTGCAGACGGCTGTCGTCGACCGGCGTCTTCGCGTCTTGCTCGCCCATGGTGTCCTCCTCGCTGTGGGCAACTTCGATGCGCCCGTCGTTCGTGTCCTAGCCCTCGGCGATCACGGATGCCATCGCCATCGTCTTCGTATGCGTAAGCGAGAGATGCCACCACTTCACGCCCATTGCCCGGGCCATGTCGTGGGCCTTGCCGTGCAAGACCAGCGTTGGTTTGCCGCTCGGCTCGCGGATCGCCTCGATGTCGGTCCAGCCTGCTCCCTCAGCCCAGCCCGTGCCCAAGGCCTTGAACACGGCCTCCTTGGCGGCAAACCTCGCCGCGAGCCGCTCGAACCGTCTCGGACCGTCACCCGCGTACTCGCGTTCGGCCTCGGTGAATACGCGCTCCAAGAACCGATCGCCATATCGATCGACCGAACGCCGGATGCGCGCCACCTCGGCAAGGTCGACGCCGTGGCCCAGGATCATTTCGATGCGGCCTTGGTCTTGGCCGAATCCTTCTTTGCTGGCTTCTTGTCGCTCTTCGAGTCGGCCTTGGCGTCAGTCTTCGAATCCGACTTCGAGCCGCTCTTCGCATCCGAATCGGGCTTGTCGGCCTTCTGCGCCTTGGTGTAGCTCTCGCTGCGGTAGTCGGTCTCGTAGAAGCCCGACCCCTTGAACAGCAGCGCGGCGCCCGTGCCGATCAAACGCTCGAGCGACTTCTTGCCGCACTCAGGGCACGTGCGCTTGACCTTGTCGCTCATGCTCTGGAAGAGCTCGAACTCGTGGTCGCAGGCGTTGCAGCGGTAGTCGTACGTTGGCATGGGTTCGCTCTCGGTGTTCGCTGCAGGAGGCTCACTCTTCGCCCGGCGTCACGGCAACCTTGGCCGGCCGCAGCACGCGGTCGCCCATCGCGTAGCCGCTCTGAAACACCTGGGACACGCAACTCGGGCCGACACCTTCGGCGGCCTGCTGCATCACGGCCTCGTGATGTCCCGGGTTGAACTCATCGCCCACGGCCGGCTGGATGGGCAGCACGCCGTGGCGCGCCATGGACTTCATCGCCTCTGCCCGGATCGTCTCGATCGCCTTGAAGAGCTGCTCGACCGTCAGGCTCGCGGGGTCCTGCGAGAGCGCGAGATCGAAGCTGTCCAGCGCGCCGAGCATCGACTCGCACACGTCGCGCACGCCGCGGGCGCGTGCCTCGACCTCATTGCCCGATGCGCGACGCTGGAAGTTCTGGAAGTCGGCCAGCGAGTGCTTCCACCGGCTCTCCATCTCGGCCACGTCGCCCGAGAGCTTCTCGAAAAACGCGAACGCGTCATCGGCATCGAGGTTGCCGGACTCGTCGCGGATGATCTCGTCGAAGCTCGCCGGCGGACCGTCGTTGTCCTGGTCGCGATCAACTGTCTCGTGTTCGGCCATCGCTCGCTCCCCTCGCACTCAAAACAGGTCCCGGATCTTCTTGAGGAAGCCGTGGCTCTCGGGCATCACGTTCTGGTCTTCGGTCTCGGCAAACTCGCGGAGCAGCTTCTCCTGCTTCTCGCTGAGCTTCTTGGGGATCTCTACGCGTGTAATCAGCACCATGTCGCCGCGTCGCCCGCTCCGCAGGTTGGGCAGCCCCTCTCCGTGCAGGCGGAAGAGCGTGCCGTGCTGCGTCGCCTTGGGCACGGTCTGCTTCACCTTGCCCGTCAGCGTCGGCACGTCCATCTCGGTGCCCAGCGCCGCCTGCGTGAATCCGATGGGCATCTCCATCAGCAGATGGTCGCCGTCGCGCTTGAACATTGGGTGTTCATCGATGCGCACAACGACGTGCAGGTCACCCCGAACGCCCGTACCGCTCGGCGAGGCTTCGGGCGGAGGCGGCTCGCCCTCACCCTGCACACGCACCGCTTGTCCCTCGTGGATTCCCGCGGGGATCTTCACGCTCAGCACGCGCTTGCGCGGCACGCGCCCCTTGCCCTTGCAACTCGGGCAGTGCTCCTTGATGATCGTGCCACGGCCGCGACAACTCGGGCAGGCCGTCACCATGCGGAACATGCCGCCCATGCCGGCCTGCTGGACCTTGCCCTGCCCCTCGCACGTCGGGCATGTCTGCGGGTCGCTGCCCGGCTTCGCGCCGCTGCCCGTGCACGCGTCGCACACGTCGAGCCTGGTGAACTCGACGTCGCGCTCCGTGCCGGTCAGCACGTCCTTCAGCTCCATCTCGACCTCGGTCTCGAGGTCGTACCCGCGCACCACGCGCTGGCGACCGCCTCGGCCGCCGCCCATGCCGCCGAAGCCCCCACCACCGAAGATGTCGCTGAACATCGAGAAGATGTCCTCGACGTTCATGTGGCTGAAGTCGTGGGCCGCCCCGCCCTGGCCGCGCAGGCCCTCATGACCGTACTGGTCGTAGCGAGCCTTCTTCGTGGCGTCGCCCAAGACCTCGTACGCCTCGGCCGCCTCCTTAAACTTCGTCTCCGCCTCGGCGTCATCCGGGTTGCGATCCGGGTGGTACTTTAGCGCCAGCCGGCGATACGCCCGCTTGATGTCGTCCTCGGACGCGTCACGCTCGAGGCCGAGAATCTCGTAGTAGTCGCGGGTGGTCGGCATGCGTTCTTTCGAGGCGAAGATTGAAACGAAAGGCGCGGAGCCCGTGCTGCCGCGCCTCGAAGAGCATCGTCTCTGTTAAGAAACCGCCCCCACCACCGGCTCGGTCTCTTCCTTGAGCTCGGTGACGAGCACATCGGTCGTGAGCATCAACCCCGCAACCGAAGCGGCGTTGATTAGCGCCGTCCTCGGCACGAGCGCCGCGTCGATGATGCCTGCCTTCACCAGGTCGAGGTACTCGCCCGTCGAAGCATCGAAGCCCTCGCTGGCCTTGCCCTCGCGCACGTTCTCGACGACGAGGTCGCCGTCGAAGCCGGCGTTCTCGGCGATCTGACGCACGCAGCTCTCGACCGCGTCGTAGACGATGTCGTAGCCGATCTGCTCGTCGCCCTTGGCCTTCTTGCGAGCGGCCTCGATAGCGTCCTGCGTCCGCAGCAGCGCGACGCCGCCGCCGGCCACGTAGCCCTCCTTGGCCGCGCCGCGGGTCGCCGCGAGCGCGTCCTCGACGAGGTCCTTGCGCTGCTTCATCTCGACTTCGCTCGAGCCGCCGACGTGGATGATGCACACGCCGCCGGTCAGCTTGGCGTGGCGCTCCATCAGCTTCTCGCGGTCATACTCGCTGGTCGAGGCCTCGTGCTGGGCCTTGATCTGCTCGGCTCGGGCGGTGATGTCCTTCTTCTTGCCCGCACCCTCGATGATGGTCGTGTCGTCCTTGGTAATCACGACCTTCTTGGCCTTGCCAAGCTCGTTCAGCTCGATCGACTCGAGGCTGCGGCCCAGGTCCTCGGCGAAGAATGTGCCGCCGGTCAGGATGCCGATGTCCTGCAGCATCGCCTTGCGACGATCGCCAAAGCCAGGGGCCTTCACGGCCGCGATCTTGAGCGAGCCGCGCAGGCGGTTGATCACCAGCGTGGCGAGCGCTTCGTTCTCCATGTCCTCGGCGATGATCAGCAGCGGCTTGCCGGCCGAGACAGCCTTGTTCAGCAGCGGCAGCAGGTCGGTCAGGTTGGCGATCTTCTTCTCGTGGATGAGGATCAGGCAGTCCTCGAGCACGCACTCGCCGCTCTTGGGGTCGGTCATGAAGTAGGGCGACATGTAGCCCTTGTCGAACTGCATGCCCTCGACGAACTCGAGCTCAGTCTCGTTGCCGCGGCCTTCCTCGACCTCAACCACGCCCTCGGCCCCGACCTTGCTGATGGCCTCGGCGATGAGCTCACCGACCGACGCGTCGTGGTTGGCCGACACGCTGGCCACCTTGCGGTAGTCGTCCTTGCCCTTGCACTTGACGGCGAAGCCGTTGATGGCCTCGCTGGCGGCCTGCGCCGCGCCGTTCACACCGCGCTGGACCTGTACGGCGTTGGCTCCGGCCGTCACGTGCTTGAGCCCGGCGGTGAAGATCGCCTGAGCCAGCACCGTCGCGGTGGTCGTGCCGTCGCCGGCCTTGTCGTTGGTCTTCTTGGCGACCTGGTGCACCATCTTGGCGCCCATTGACGCGAACGGCTCGGGCAGCTCGACCTCGCGGGCCACGCTCACGCCGTCCTTGGTCACCTGCGGGTTGCCGAAGCTCTTCTGGATGACCACGTTGCGGCCGGCCGGCCCCATCGTGCACTTCACGGCGTTGGCCAGACGGTCGACACCCTGCTTCATCTCCTGCAGGGCCTCGTTTTCGAACATGACTTGCTTGTGGGACACGCGTGCGCTCCTCCGGCCGGGCCGGTCAGTTTCGTTTCAGAATCGGGGGTTGGCCGACTGGTCTTAGCTGTCGAGTACGCCGAGCAGTTCGCTCTCACGCAGGATCAGGTGCTCATCGCCCTTCACCTCAACCTCGGTGCCGGCGTACTTGCCGTAGACGACGGTGTCGCCCTTCTTCACGGTCGGCTTGGCACGCTCGCCGTTGTCGAGGCGACGGCCGGGGCCGACGGCGATGACCTTGCCGGTCATGGGCCGCTCCTTGCTCGTCTCGGGCAGGTAGATGCCAGACTCGGTCTTGGTCTCCTGGGCCGAGGGGCGAACGACGATTCTGTCATCGAGAGGCTTGACGTTCATTGCTTCTGTGCTCCTGAGCAAGATCGCTCGTGATCATCTTGGTTTCGTTGGCGGGTTCACGGGATGCGAAACGGGTTAGAACCCCATACCACCCATGCCAGGCATGCCACCCATTCCGCCCATGCCCATGCCACCCATGCCGCCCATTCCACCCATGCCGTCCATGTCGGGGGCGCCGCCGGCGGCGTCGTCGCTGCCGGGCTTCTCGGTGATCAGGCAGTCTGCGGCCAGCAGCACGCTCGCAACACTCGCCGCGTTCTGCAGGGCCGAGCGGTCGACCTTCGCGGGCGTCATCACGCCGGCCTTCACCAGGTCCTCGTATGTGTCGGTCAGCGCGTTATAGCCGAAGTTGGTCTTGGGGTCGCTCTCGATCTTTTCCTGGATCTTGGCAACCACGACCGTTCCCTTCACGCCGGCGTTGTCGGCGATCGTCTTGGTCGGCACTGTGAGCGCGTCGCGCACCATGTGCATGCCCGAGGCAAGGTCGTACTTCGCGTGGCCGACCTCGTCAGCCGACACGTCGCGCTCCTTGCCGAACACGGCCTTCCACTCCTTGAGACTCTCGATCGCCGCAACGGCGTGGATGAAGCTGGTGCCGCCGCCGGGCACGATGCCCTCGGCGACCGCGGCGCGGGTGGCGTGCAGCGCGTCCTCGACGCGGGCCTTGCGCTCCTTCATCTCGGCCTCGCTCGCGGCGCCGACCTTGATCTGCGCCACACCGCCGGCCAGCTTGGCCAGGCGCTCCTGCAGCTTCTCGCGGTCGTAGTCGCTGGTCGACTCCTCGATCTCTTTGCGGATTTGGCCGATGCGCGACTGGATGTCGCTGGTCTTGCCCGCGCCCTCGATGATCGTGGTGTTGTCCGAATCGATCTCGACCTTCTTGGCCATGCCCAGATCGCCCAGGGTGACCTTCTCCAGGTCCATGCCCAGGTCCTTCATGACGGCCGTCGCGCCCGTGAGCACGGCGATGTCGTTCAGCATGGCCTTGCGGCGATCGCCGTAGCCCGGCGCCTTCACGGCGGCGACCTGCAGCGTGCCGCGCAGCTTGTTGATGACCAGCGTCGAGAGCGCCTCGCCCGTGATGTCTTCGGCGATGATGAGCAGCGGCTTCTTGGCGCTCATCACCTTCTCGAGCACGGGCACGAGCTTCTGCACGTTGTCGATCTTGTCCTCGTGGATCAGCACGAGCGCCTTGTCGAACTCGACACGCATCGCATCGGCGTCGGTCACGAAGTTGGCCGACAGGTAGCCGCGGTCGAACTGCATGCCCTCGACGACCGTGACCTCGGTCTCCAGGCCGCGGCCCTCCTCCACGGTGATCACGCCGTCCTTGCCAACCTTCTCGAAGGCATCGGCCATGATCTTGCCGATCTCGGCGTCGTTGTTGGCGCTGATGGTCGCGACATTCTGGATGTCGGCCTTGCCCTTGATCGGGGTGGCCAGATCATCGATCGCGCCGGTGGCCGCCTCCACGGCCAGTCGCATGCCGCGAACCAGGGCGTTGGCGTCCACACCGGCGGCCACGTACTTCAGGCCCTGGCGGAAGAGCGCCTCAGCCAGCACGGTGGCGGTGGTCGTGCCATCGCCGGCGTCGTCGCTGGTCTTGCTGGCGGCTTCCTTCACGAGCCGGGCGCCCATGTCCTCGGCCGGGTCGCGAAGCTCGATCTCCTCGGCCACGGACACGCCGTCCTTGGTCACGGTCGGCCCGCCCCAGGACTTGTCGAGCACGGCGTTGCGGCCCTTGGGCCCCAGCGTGCTCTTGACCGCGCGGGCAAGCTTCTCCACGCCGGCGAGCAGGGCCTGGCGTGCGTCGGTGTCGAAGGTCAGCTCTTTGACGGCCATGGGTCGCAGTCTCCAGTAGATCAGGGGTCGTGGGTCGAACTCGAACAGCCCGCCGCCAGGGCGGTCGGGACCATCTCCAACAGTCACCCTTACAAGGGGCGCGCCAAACTCCACGGCGCGCCGGAGCCCCGCTGCGGGCTCGCCTGCACTGCCCACCACCGGCCACGAGCGCACCAGACCGCCAAAGTGGCACCCCAGGCGTCGAGATCGCGCCGCGTCCTCCTTCAACCAGCAAGGGGCGGTGCCGATCCCAACCCAACCTCACCCGGCCTATCCTCGGCCCATGCTGCTTGGCGTAACCGACCCCGTGGCCTACCTGCCCCTGGCGATCATCTTGATGGCCGTGGTGGGCTTCTCGGTCATGAACCTGGTGCTCACGCGCATCCTCGGCCCCAACCGGGCTGGCGAGACCAAGGCCCTGTCCTACGAGAGCGGCATGGAGCCCGTGGGCACCGCCCGCAAGCGGTTCAACGTGCGCTTCTACCTGATCGCCATGGTGTTCCTGGTGTTCGACGTCGAGGTGGTGTTCCTCTACCCGTGGGCGACCACGTTCGCCAACCTTGAGATGGACTCGACCGACCGCCTGGTCTGGCTCGGCCGCATCCTCTTCTTCCTCTTTACAACCGTCGTTGCGTTCTTGTACGGTCTCCGCAAGGGTGTCTTCCGCTTCGACTGATCGCCCGCCGCTTCTACCCGCACAATCCGCCCAACTTGCCCTTGAGTGCCGCCTGATCCGGGTCGATAGACCCCGATGAGGGACTCCGTCTTGGCGTGATGGTCACCCAAGTCGGTGCTTGGCAGGGGTTTGCATGATGGGCATCAGCTTGCTGCACCGACGCGAACGAACGATCCTCGGCTTCATCGCTGCGTCGATTGGCATCGTGGTCACTATTATCGGAGCATACTCTTACCTCTATATCGACGCCGTGGGCATGCCCTTGGCGACCCAAGCCTGGATCGAACTCTCGGCGGTCGCAGCCGGCGGACTGCTTGGCTCGGTCCTGCTCGGCCGCTGGATCCGCAACCGACTGCTCTCGTTCGCGGCGCTCCGCGAGGCGGTGCTTGCGTCCGAGAACACGAACACCCCGACCGCCGAGCTCCAGCTGGCCGACCGATTCGGCCCCGAGGCGGGCGCGTGGAACGCGCTGGTCGATCGGCTCCAGAACGGCGTTGAGAGCACGGCATCAACAGCTGCTTCAACCCCGATTGCAGCCACCGGCGATGGTCGCCTGGCCGCCTCGGTCTGCTCTGCTCTGTGGCAGGGCGTGCTGGTGGTGAGCCCGAGCCTTGAGATCCGGTTCGCCAATTCTGCCGCTGTCATGCTGCTGGGCGTTGACCTCGACGGCCTTGAGCACAAGTTGCTCACCGACGTGCTCGACGTCTCGCCGCTGCTGATCTCGTCGGGCGACCAGAAACTCCGCCGCGGGACGATGGAGTTGGACCGCACCGTCGGCGAGGCGATGTCGCACCTGCGGATCACCGTCCGTGACGGGCAGGCAGCCGATGGCCACGTCGTCGTCGTCGAAGACATCACCCAGTTGCACGCCGCCGAAGAGGCCCGTGCCAACTTCATCGCCCACGCGACGCACGAGCTTCGCACGCCGCTGACCAATATGCGCCTCTATGCCGAGACCGCACTGGGCGACGACTGCGACGAGGCAATGCTGGGCACCTGCCTGAACGTGATCAACCAGGAGGTTCGCAGGCTCGAGCGTGTCGTCTCCGACATGCTCAGCGTGAGCGAAATGGAAGCCGGCGCACTTTCGATCCAAGAGGGCGAGGCTCGGCTCGATCAGCTCTTCGAGGAGCTTCGACTGGAGTTCGAGAACCAGGCCAAGGGCAAGGGCGTGACACTCAAATTCACCCTGCCGCCCAAGCTCCCCGTTGTGCGCGGCGATCGTGACAAGCTGCTCCAGGCATACCACAACGTGCTGGGCAACGCCATCAAGTACACGCCAGAGGGCGGCGAGGTCACCTTGTCTGCCGACTGGGGCGATGAGGGGCTGGATGTCTCCGTGCGCGACACGGGCGTTGGGATCTCTGAAACCGACCGCCAGCGGATCTTCGAGCGCTTTTACCGCACCGATGACGTGCGCGCCTCGGGAACGCAGGGCACCGGCCTCGGGCTGACGCTCGCCAAGGAGATCATGCTCGGGCACGAGGGCGGCATCGATGTCGACTCGGAGCCGGGCAAGGGCAGCGTCTTCACCATGTTCATTCCCGGTGGACGGCTCGTAGCCTGAAGGGAGCGGCACGATGCGCATCGATGAGCAGGTGCGAGGCGCCGTCACGTTCGTCAGGCCCGACGGTGCCATTACCCAGCAGGACTCCGCGGCCTTCCGCGCGAAGCTGCTCGACGCAGCCAAGCGTTCGATGGGTCGCTGCGTGGTGGATGCAACTGCCGTGCCGTTCATGGACAGCACCGCGCTCGAAGCGCTGCTCGACGCGAATGACCAGCTCGGCGCCGCCGGCCGCGTGCTCAAGCTCTGCGGGCTGGACGAGACCGTGCGCGAGTGCCTCGAGCTGACCGGAATCGCCGGTCGCTTCGATATTTATGCCGACGGGGTTTCGGCAGCCAGGAGCTTCCTGTGAATCCCGCCAACGACGACACGCCGACCAACGACCACAGCGCGGCTCCGCCCGTCACGCGCATCGGCGATGTGCTCGTCGACAGCGGTGCCATTACTGAGGAGCAGCTTGGCGCCGCACTGCAACGCCAGCAAGCCGAGGGCACGCTGCTGGGCGAGATCCTCGTTGAAGAGGGCATTATCTCTCCCGCCACGCTCGTGCACACGCTTGGCCAGCACCTTGAGCTGCCCTCGTGCGTGCTCCGCCACGGCCTTGTTGACCCAGAACTGCTCAAGGTTGTCACTGCCGAAGTCGCGCAAGAGCTGGGCGTGATGCCCATGTTCCGCATCCGCGACGAGATGACGGTGGCGATGGCCGAGCCGCAGTCGCTACCGACGATCGACCGCCTGAGCGCCATCACCGGATGCCGCATCCGGCCCGTGCTCGCGCTGCGGGCCAACATCGACGAATTCATCGAGAAGTACGCCCAGAACCAGGCCAACCTGACAGCCTTCCTCTCCCAGCTTCGCGAATCCGACGTCGAGGTATTCGACAAGGAGAACGTGGACGAGGACGAGGCAGAGGGCGATCTCGCGAAGATCATCGCCGGCAGCCCGATCGTCAACCTCGTGAACATGGCGGTGCTGACTGCCATCCGGGATCGTGCCAGCGATATCCACATCGAGCCCAGCCACAAGGGCACGCGCATCCGTTACCGCATCGACGGCACGCTGCGTGACCTCATGCGTCCGCCCCAGGGCATGCACTCGGCAATCTCGTCGCGCGTGAAGATCCTCGCGAAGCTCGACATCGCCGAGAAGCGCATGCCGCAGGAAGGCCGCATCCGCATCATGGCCGAGGGCCGCGAGGTGTCGCTGCGTGTCTCCACCATTCCCACGTTGTTGGGCGAGAAGCTGGTAATCCGTATCCTCGACCGCGACAACCTGAACTCGAGCCTTGCCGACCTTGGCATCCGTCCCGAGCTCATGACCACCATCACGCGGATGCTCCGCAAGCCCTATGGCCTCATGCTCGTGACCGGCCCGACGGGTAGCGGCAAGTCGACGACGCTCTACTCGGCGCTCGAGCTGCTGAGCAGCCCGGAGCGAAACATTGTCACCGTTGAAGATCCGGTCGAGTATCAGCTCGACTTGATCAACCAGATCCAGGTGCAGGACGCCATCGGTCTGAGCTTCGCCAAGGCGCTCCGTAGCATCTTGCGTCAGGACCCCGACGTGATCATGGTCGGCGAGATCCGCGATCAGGATACCGCTCGCGTTGCGACGCAGGCGGCCATCACGGGTCACGTGGTGCTCGCGACGCTGCACACCAACGACGCTCCCGGCGCCGTCGAGCGATTGCTTGACATGGGCATCGAGCCCTACCTCCTCAGTGGTGCGCTCAACGGCGTCATCGCTCAGCGCCTGGCGCGCACCATCTGCCAGCACTGCGCCACGCGCTACTACCCAGACGAGGCACTGCTTGCCGAGGCGGGCATCGAGGACGAACAGCGTGCCCCTTTCCGGCGCGGCCTGGGCTGTCAGCATTGCCACGATACCGGCTTCCAGGGTCGCCTGGGCGTCTACGAGGTCATGGAGGTCACGCCAGCGATCCGCCGGCTGGTGCACGCGGGCGCATCCTCGATGGACATCCGCGAGGCCTTCTTTAAGGGCGGCGGCAAGTCACTGCGCGAGGAGGCGGTTCTCGTAGCCAAGCGCGGCTCGACCAGCCTCGAGGAAGCGCTCCGGGTGACGCGTAGCGATGACGACCTCGACGAGCCGAAGCCCGTGGAGGCCGCGGCATGAAGTGGCGCTACGTCGGCTACGAGACGAGCGGCGCGCCCAAGCGCGGCACGATCGAGGCCGCCGACGAGGGTGCAGCGCGCGACAAGCTGCGCCAGCGCGGCGTGATCGTCCTCGAGATCAGCCCTGACAAGGGCATCGGCCACGCACGCCCACGCATCAAGGGACCGAAGGGCAAACTCGCCGACATCTCGCAGTTCATGCGGCACATGTCGGTGCTCATCGCCTCGGGCACGCCGCTGTCAGAGGGCGTGGAGGCAATGGCCGAGCAGACTCGCGACGAGAAGTTCAAGAAGGTGCTCAAGCGCCTCCAAGCAGAGATCGAGTCTGGAACGCCCCTATCAGACGCCATGACGGCCCACCCGGGCTACTTCGACGAGGTCAGTCGGGCCATGGTCGCCGCCGGTGAGACGAGTGGACGGCTGGGCGACATGCTCGAACGCGTTTCGTCACTCATGCGTCAGAAACTGGCGATGCGCCGGGCCATCATCGGCGCGATGATCTACCCGTGCATCCTGATCGGCATCGGCTTCATCGTGGTGCTGGTCATGCTCGTGATGGTGTTCCCGCGCTTCGAGTCGATGTTCGAGTCGCTCGATACTGCGATTCCGCCGAGCACGCAGTTGTTCCTATGGCTCAGCACGATGCTCCGCGAGTACTGGTGGGCATGGCTGGCGGGCATCGTGCCCGCGGCGGTGCTGGCCCGCTTTGTCATGCTTCAGCCCGCGACTGCCCGGCTCATCGATCGCACACTGCTGCGTACGCCCAAGCTGGGCGACATCTCCCGCTCGATTGCCAGCGCCCGCTTGTCGCGCATGGTGTCGCTGCTGCTCGAGAGCCACCTGCCGCTGCTGGACGTGCTCTCGCTGTGCGCAGGCTCGATGCGCAGCCCCGAGTACGCCAGCCTTTTGAAGCAGGCCCATGACGCGGCCGAAGTCGGCCAGCCCATCAGCACCGTGCTCGAGAAATCGGACTTGCTGCACGGCCTCGTCCGCGAGGGGGTACGCACGGGCGAGCGCACCGGGCGCATGGGCATGATGCTGGGCAACGTCGCCGACTTCCTGGAGGAAGAGAACGAAGCCACGCTGAAGGCACTCAGCGCCATCATCGAGCCGCTCTTGCTGGTGACGCTGGGCATCGTCGTCGGGGGCATCGCCACGAGCATGTTCCTGCCGCTGTTCGATCTCACGGCTTCGGCCGGAGCACAATAAGAGACATCGATATGAACACCGTTCGCACAGGGCTTGACATCTCCCCCGACGCCATCACCGCCGCTCAGGTGCGCGTGACGCGGAGTGGCTGGTCGCTGATTCATGGTGCCCGCATGGCGCGCCACTCGGGTGATGGTGTATTGACCCAGGCCGAAGCTACCGATCTCGAGTCGCTCTTGTTCCGAAAGGGCTTCGCCTCGGCACCTTGCGTGATCAACGCACCAGACGACGCGCTGAAGATGGCCACGATGGAGTTGCCGCCCGTGACCTCGGGGGCTCCGATTGACCAGCTCGCACGGGCAGAGTTTGCGCAGAAGACCAAGCTCGAACCGGGCGCCTTCGAGCTCTCGTACTGGGGGCTGCCAACACCCGGGCCGGCTGTTCAGGTGATGGCGGTGGGCTGCGAGATCGCACCGACGGACGAGGTGATCGGTGTGCTGGAGTCGGCTGGGCTGCGTGTGGCGGGCGTCGATGACCCTTCACGGGCGCTCGGCCGCGTACTCTCGGCGGCACCGACATCCGCCACCGTCAGGGTTGGTGTCCGACTGGAGTCTTGGGGTGTGCGGATCGCCGTGCTCCACCACAGCACCCTGCTGTACGCGCGCACGCCTACGGGACTGCGTCTCGACGGCTCGCAGGGCGATGCCGATGTCGGCCGTCTGCTGGCGACAGAGATCGACGCCTGCATCGCCTTCGCTCGCCATCGGTCGCGCTCGCACGCACCGGCGGCCATCAGCGTGCTGGGCGCAGGTGGTGAGCGTTCAACGGTGATGGATGTGCTCGCACATCGTTACAAGAACGCGATCGCGCAGCCGATCGATGCGAGCGGCAATCCCATCAGCGGGCCCCTGGCCGGAGCGATTGGGCTTGCACTGCTGGAGGATCTTGCATGACCGGCACGAATCTCCTGCCTCACCACCGAGCCAATTCACGCCGCCTGCAGCGGTGCATCTCGGCGTGGACGTGCGCCCTGTTCAGCCTATCGGTGTTTGTCGGGGGCGGATTGCTGGCGGCCTTGGCAACACGCGCCCAACCACCCGCCATGCCCTCAGGCTTGACCCAGCGCGCCGAGGAAGTCGAAGCAAGTCTTGCTGCGATTCGCGCGCAGATGAAGACGCTCGAGGCGGATGCGCTCGCGCGCAAGCGTGCCGCAGCATCGCTCCGATGGGGACCGTTGCTCGACGTCATTACGAAGAACGCGGGCGGCGAAGCTCGGCTGCGGTCGATCAACGTCCAGCCACGGGCTGGGGCAACACCGACATGGTCGCTGTCGATCTCGGGCGAAGCCCCAAGCAAGCAGTTTGCCGCCGATCTTGCGGCACGACTCGATGCGACGGGCCTGTTCGAGAGCGTGCGACACGTGCTCACCCCATCACGGTCCCGGGAGGGACGACCGGAGTTCTCGATCGACTGCGTCATCGCGCCCCAGCCAGCCGAGGGAGACACCCCATGAGCGATGAGACTGGTACCAGTCGCGCGCACTCGAAGTTCACTCCCATGCACGTCCATGCCGCTGGAGCTGTCGGCATGCTAATGCTTGGTGGCCTCGCGTATGCTTTCGGCGTCGCACCGTCGCTCAAGGCAAGTGCCCAGACTCACGCCCAGCGCGAGGCGATTGCCCGGGCTGGCGACCGTGTACGCATCGCACAATCCGAGTTGGAAGCAACCGAGGCAACGCTCGAGACGCTCCGCGCGCAAGATGGTGTCGAGCCCGTTGCGAGCGAACAGCTCGTCGGGCGCCTTACGGACGTCACGACAACGTTCGGCCTGACGCAGTTGGGCACGGATCGGTCCGGCACGGAGCGCATCGGTGATCTCGTGCGAACACGCCTCACGCTCAACGCGCTGGGGTCGTTTTCGGACATCGATGCATTCCTTTCCGAGTACCGAGATCACCTTCCGACGGCCACGATCGAGGGTTTCGCGATCATGCCGTCTCCGACGAGCTCTGGTGAGCTCGCGCTGCTGGCGACGGTGCTGGTATATGCGCCACATTCGTCATCGGCGGCCTCGACGACCGGGGTTCCTACTGATTCTGCTCGTTCCGCGGCCGTGCCCGCTCGATGACTCATGGGACATGGCACTGAACAAGGAACGCAAGGTACTGCTTGGGCTGCTTGGCTCGGCCGGTTTGATTCTGGCGATCGACCAGTTCCTTCTGGGCCCGCCAAGCGGTGCCGAGGCTCACTCGGCCGCGGCAACCGGACCTACAAACACCCCATCGAGTCCAGCATCGCAGGCTGCGGCGCCGGCTGCCCCGAGTTCTCGAGAACTTCCTGCAGATGTCGCTGAGCGTTGGAATGACCGGGTTGATGCGGCTCTGTCGGAGTCGACTCTGGACACAGATCTGAATCCGTTTGCAGAGGCATCTTCGCGGAGTGCCGAGCTGGGGGCTCCCGGACTTCTTGCGATCGAACAGTTCGTGGGCTCGCACCAGCTCTCGCTCGTCATGCTGAGCGGCGAGACGAGCATGGCGATGGTCAACGGCAAGCCCGTTCGCATTGGCGATGAGGTCGCCGGTTATCGGCTGATCAGTGTCGACTCGAGGTCGGCGACCTTCAAGGCCGGCGAGCTGACGGCGCGTCTCCTGCTTCCCAATCAGCCGGATGAACGCCCTCGCTAAGTTTGGGCTGTGCGGGTTATAAGGCTTAGACGACCACAATCACCGCCCAGACCCCGCCTGAATACTGAAATCGTGCCCTGATTGGATCGATGACCACTGAAGATCAACACACAACGAGGCCAGGACGGCCCGCTTCGGAGGTAGCACGATGGTTGTTGGGATGATGCGTACGCGACGGGCTGGCTTCAGCCTGATCGAGTTGGTAATCGTAATCGCGATCCTCGGCATTTTGGCCGCCGTGGCTGTGCCGCGCATGAGCCGTGGCGCTGCTGGTGCGACGTCGTCACGACTGCGAGCCGATCTGGCAACCATGCGAAGCGCGCTGGAGCTGTACTACGCCGAGCACAACAACACGTACCCGGCGGTCGCAGACTTCGAGAACGCGCTCGTGAACCAGTTTACGGATGTCGACGGCAACCTGAATGCGACCAAGACTGGCGTCTTCATCTACGGCCCGTACCTGAAGGAAGTCCCAACGATCAACGTGGGCGCGCAGAAGGGCAACAACGGCGTTGCAGCCGCTGATGCAGCAGGCATCGCCTGGCTCTACAACGAAACGACCGGCGTGATCACGGCCAACACCGGTACCGCGACCGATGACACCGGCACGCTGTACTCGACGTATTGATCCGATCGCGCAAGGACGTCGCGGCTTCACCCTTGTGGAGCTGACCGTTGTCCTCCTGATCATCGGTGCTATCGCGGGCCTCGCGTTGCCGGCTTATGGCAGCGCGGCGGCCCGCTATCGATTGCAGTCTGCCGTGCATCAGCTGAAGAACGATCTTGATCGCAGCGTTGCCTACGCACGTGCCTCGGGCACTCCCGTAACCGTGCAGTTCGACACCATCAACCACACCGTGACCTTCGTTGGCATGCCGGCGGGAACCGTCGGCGGTACGGATCTCGTGCTCGATCTCGACTCTGGCCCCATGGACGCCGAGATCAGCAGCGCGACGTTCGGGGCCGGCACGGAGTACACGATCTCGGGCTTCGGCATTCCCACTGAAGGCGGCACCGTGACGCTGCGGAACGGCAGTGCCGGAACGACACTTACCGTGGATCCAACAACGGGACTGACGAGCATCACGCCATGACCCCTGCGCACCGACAGCACGGCTTCTCGCTCGCCGAGATGCTGGTGGCGATGGCCATCACGTCTATCGTGCTCGGCGGTGCGGTTACGGCCATCGGCGTGGGCGGCCAGTCCTTCCGCGCCGCGACCGGAGGCATGGCCACAGCACCCGCGCTCGATGGCTTGGCACAGATGTCAGCCGACATCGAGCTTGCGCTGCGGTTTACAGAATCAACCGCAACCGCCATCTCGTTCTACGTGCCCGATCGGACAGGTGATGGCGCTCCGGAGCTTCTGCGGTACGAATGGGGCGGGAGCGATGGCGACCCCATTACATACTCGATGAATGGCTCACCGCCCTGGCCGATCGTGCCATCGGTGTCCGACCTGTCGATGGACTTCCTCGTCGCGAGCACCCCCGCCGACACCACCTGGCACGAGCCCCCACCAGCTGTGCCCAACGACGTCATAGCGCACGGCCGCGACTACACAGGAGGCTCGAACTTCCACACGCTCTCGATCACGAGTTCGATCGCCGCGATCATCGAGCCCGAACTGCGCGGTGGCGATAACGCATTCACCGTAACTCGCGCACTGGTGTCGATGCGTGGTCGCGCAGGCGGGGGCAACGTGACGGTCGGGCTGCATCGCGTCGACATGACGTATGCGATCCCCCAAGCCACACCCATAGCCGAGGCAACGGTTCGACAGGCGGACCTACCGGACTCGGTGGAGTTAGTCGAGTTCACACTCGATAACGACGTAGTGTTCAGGTCCGGCGATTTCATCGCCATCGTTGTCTCGCAGAGCCTTGGTCTTTCGGGTTGTGATGTTCCGCTCGAGAACTCGCCCCAATTCCTGACCGATGGCTGGATTGCGACAACGAACCTCCTCGGTCAGTGGCAGGTGAACGGCGTCAGAGATCTCGCGCTCGAGGTGTACGTTGACTCCTGGGTGAATTAGATGCGCCAGTATGCTCCAACATCCCGACGCGGCTTCTCGATCGTCGAAGCGACGCTCGCGATGCTGCTCATCGGGACGACCCTCGTTGCGGCGATGAATGTCTCCGCGGCCGCTCACCGCACGAGCGCCAGCGCCAATCAGCGGCAGCAAGCGTATCGGTTGGCACATGTGCTGATGGCCGAGGTCATGTCACAGCCAGCCGTGGGGACGGACAGCACGAACGCAGCGGGTGGTGCCCGCCTGGGTAACTTTGATCACATCGAGGACTACGACGGCTTCAGCGAGCGACCGCCGAGAGACTCGCAGAACAATCCGATCGGCTCGAGCTCCTGGTCGTGGGGTGTCACGCTGGGCACGCGTGCGAGCGAAACGATCGATAGCCGTGTGCTCGACGCCGGCGTGCGCACGGTGTTGGTGTTCGTCGAGCTGCCGGACGGATCTCGGGTCCGTCTGAGAGCGCTCCGCACCAGCTCGGCGCGAATGGAACGGGGTCACAAGAGCGTGACCCAGGAGATCGTACAGGTCCCGATCCAGATCACGCTCGGCGATGGCTCTGTGCTGCACGCGGCGCCTTCCGTACGGGCCAATCGGCCACCGGCTGGCTCCAATCCAACGGTGGGCGCGCGATGAACGACGGAAGGACTCCAACCCGGCGCGGCGCAGCGTACCTGATCGCGCTCTTGGCGGGCACGATCGTGACCATCACGGGCCTGAGCGCCCTGTCGATGGCGACCAGCCGTGCAAAGGAGAACATCCTTACCGATCAATCGACCGAGGCGCGTCTGTTGGCTCAATCCGCGTTCGAGCACGGCCTCGGTGCCCTGTCGGCCCATCTGGACTCGGGCGACACCAGGGCCGACCTGACTTCTTCGTTTTCGAAGATGGGCTCGCTCAGCGACGGCCAACTCGAGTGGACACTCTCGGAGCTCGATGGCTCGGCACTGGACAATGTGGATGGACCAATCGTGCTGAGGGCCAAGGCCAGCAACGGCCAAGCCACGCACATCATCCGGGGCATCCTGCCGCCATCAGGAGATCCGTACGACACGCTGGCAACCGCCATGTACGTCGGCGGCGAGCTCTCGACGGGAACTGCCGCGAGCATCACTGCGGACAAGACGGTCGGCGCAATCGGCGACGTGACGGCGACCGGATCAACGATCAACGCCCCGGTCGAGAGCTCTGGGACGGTGAGCGGGGCGGTCTTTGCCGGCTCTACAACGAGTGGCGCCGACGCGCGGACGATGCCCGATGACACCTTGTTTGATTACTACCTGGCGCTCGGCGAGTACATCGATATCGACCTGCTGCCGTCATCCGCCGGATATCAAGCGATTGAGGACGTGCTCCTGAGTCCCTCGAGCAATCCGTACGGCAATGTCAACGAGTTCGGCATCTACATCATCGACTGCAGTGCAGCCCGACGCCTGATCGTGCGGCGAACTCGTATTGTGGGCACACTCGTAATTCTGGATAGTGCCATGGACGATGTGATCATCGGGTCCGAGACACTGATCGAACCTGCGTTCGGTTGGATGCCATCGTTGCTCATCCGTGGGGGTGCAACCTTCATGGGCACGACGCTTGGGCCGAGCGAATCGACGTCGGACGTCGACTTCAACCCGTCGCATACACCTTACGATTTCGGCTTCGATGACGACAAGCTCGATGTGTATCCGGGCCGTATCGAGGGCTTGGCGTATGTGAGCGGCAACGTGACCTTCTCGCTTCCCGGGCAGAACTTCCTGGGAACCATCATCATCGGAGGGAATGCTCGCGTGAGCCTCTCGACGCCCGTCAACATCACCTACGACCCTGATGTTGCCCACCTGCCGCCCTACGGCTTCTTCGACGACACCGATCGCGAGTTGGCACTCGATCCCTCGACGATCGTGTGGGAACTTCCGTAGGTTTGATTGGTCGACTGGACGACGGCCTCGGCTGCGGGTCAGGCGGCCGGTCGTTGGGCCGCGGTGCCATCGCCTTCGCTGCCGCCCAGATTGAGCAGGCGATCGAAGCCAGTGAAATCGAGCTCAACGAAAGCGCGGGCCAGCCGCGGATCGAAGTGCGTGCCGGTGCTTCGGCGGATCTCGGCGATGACCTCGTCTCGGGTCAATGCCTTGCGATACGCTCGATCGCTACTCAGCGCGTCGAAGACGTCGGCTACGGCCAGGATGCGCCCGAACAGGCTGATCTCCTCACCCGCCGCGCCGGTGGGGTAGCCCTTGCCGTCCCATCGCTCGTGGTGGTGCAACACGCCGGGCAGCACGTCCTCAAGGCTTGGGATGCCTCGGAGGATGTCGAAGCCGATCCGCGGATGCCGCTTGATCATCTCGAACTCGTCCTCGGTCAAGCGCCCCTTCTTGGTGAGCACGCTCTCGGGCACGCCGATCTTGCCAATGTCGTGCAGGAGGCCGGCGAGGTGTGCGCGCTCGGCGGTTGCCTCGTCGAGACCGATGGCCAGCGATAGCTCGCGGGCGCCCCATGCCACCCGCTCGGAGTGACCGCGGGTGTACGCGTCCTTGGCGTCGATGGCGGCCGTGAGCGAGCCGACCGTGCCCAGGAACATCGCGACTTGGTCTTCGTGGCGACGGAGGTTGTCGTGGAACACGCCCAGGAGGTCGGCCACAGCGTCGAGGATCTGGATGTCGACGCTATCGATGGCCTCTTTGCGGCCCTGCTTGTCGCCGCAGATCATCATGCCCACCGTGCGACCGCGGTGCGTGATGGGCTCCACGAGAACCTCACCCTTGATGAGCGGCCCCATGATGGAGTCGCTCGAGTCGATGACGCGCGTCCACGCGTCGGCCGGGTGCACGCGCGCATACTCGCTGCACGCCCGCTGGAGCGACGCCCTGGGAATCGGCAGGTCACCAACGACCGTCGTCGAGCCCGCGATGCTCTGCGCGGCGCCGCGGTCCTCGAGCATGACCATGGCCAGCCAGCCGTACTTCATGGTGCGCCGCACCTCCTGCACCACCGTCTGCACGACGGTCAGCGGATTGGTCACATGGTTCATGAAGCGACCGACAAACAGCAGCAGGCTGATGTGCTCGTAGCTCTCGGAGAGCTGCTCGCTGAACGTGCTGATGAGCTCGTCGCGGTTGCGTATGACATCGAGCTCGCGATCCCACGCCCATCGCCCCAGGCTCGCCAGATGGAGCGCAGCGGCCACGCCACTCTCCGCCGCGTCGCCGGTGCGCTCGAGCGGGCTGCACGCGGGCACGCCCGCGCGCGCAAACGCCTCGTTGGAGACGGCCAGCACGACATCGGCCTCACCTCGCGAGGTCGAGTCGCTGCCCTGGCTGAAGCCCACAACACGCACGCCTGGCACCAGGTCGCCCGTGGCGCCGTCGCACGGACCGGCGCCGGCGATCTGCTCCATTCGGACGCGGGTTTCTTCGGTCGTCAGGAATCGCGCGATTCCCTCCGGACAGTCCTCGCCAAGCGAAAAACCATGCAACCACGACCACTTGACGTTGATGAGTCCGCCGATCTCTTCCGCATAGTCGTTCATGCCGCCTCGCCGGTTCGCTCCCGATAGTCCTTGAGATAGTCCGCGGCCAACTCGAGCAACTCCGATGGGCGAAACGGCTTGCGCAGGATGTGCTCGACGGAGGTGTCGGCCAGCTCGCTCCGGCTGATTCGGTGCTCCAGCGCGGTCAGCAGGATGACCGGGATATCCGCTGTCTCAGGATCGAGCGCCAAGCTCTTCACCAGGCCGATGCCGTCCATATAGGGCATCTGATAGTCGCTGATGATGAGCGCGGGCTTGTGCTTTTGGGCGAGAGACAACGCTGTCTTGCCGTCGGCAGCCGTCAGGATGCGCACATCGTCGGACTTGAGCTTCCATTCCAGCATGAAGCGGATGTGATGCTCGTCATCGGCGATCAGCACGGTCGGCAGATTCTTGGCTGCAGCGTTGTCCACCAGGTCGCCCCTTTCCGCCCGTGGTATCGGCTTACAAAACGCGGCAATGGAGCGGATCTTCTGTTTCTGGTGGTCGTGTGGGCTCCGACACGGGTTCTCGGGCGTCTGCGGGCCGTCTACGCTTGGGCCGCCAGCCGATCTGGTGCGGTGGCCGAGCGGTTGAAGGCGTTGGTCTTGAAAACCAATGAGCCCGTTAGGGTTCCGTGGGTTCGAATCCCACCCGCACCGTTTCTCGTGGCAACGGCAAGCCGCGCGGAGCTTAACTTCCGAGAAGTCTTGCATCTGGGGCATCCCCTCGCCTGCATCGTGCGGATCGTGTATCGAGCGCGGATTTGGGTATGCCGCGCGCCCATCGCGACGATTCGACTCGTGGGGCATCCCAAGCCCCGATAACCAAACGAAGGAGAGAACGACATGCGCCACGCATGCTCAACGGCCGCCGGTGTCGCCGCGCTCACGATTGCCGCTGGCTTCGCACTTGCCAATCCCGATTCCACGTGCCGCGTCGACCTTGATGGCGACGGCGAGCTGACCGTCTTCGACTTCCTGGAGTTCCAGAACCTGTTCGCCGCGGGCGACCTGGCTGTCGACTTCGATGGCGACGGCGAGCTCACGATCTTCGACTTCCTGGAGTTCCAGAACGAGTTCGTGCAGGGATGCCCGGGCGAGCCGATCTCGCTACAGATGGCCGGCGTGCCGCTCGATGGCTACCCGTACTTCGAGTTCACGCGGGCGTTCAACAAGGGACGAACTGTTTCGCTCGCGATCGATCCGGACCGATTCCCCGCCATCCGCGGCGTGGCGGCGGACATCTACGTCGTTGCGAGTAAGACCGAGTTGGAGTGGGCGAGCGACCCGAGCCTCGTCGACGTGCGCGGCTTGCCGCAGGGACACACCTTTAGCGCACTCTCGATCGATGATGCCGACGTACCGCTTGCCGACAGCACCACGCTGATGGCTGCCAACGGCGCGAACATCTCGACCGGCTACGACCTCGTCGTCGACGTCGATCGCGATGGCCAGCTGGGTGATGGTGATTACATCGATGGCCTGGGTTTGCTGCCAGCCGATGTCAACGGCTTCAGCGTGTTCACGGACATGACGCAGATGGGCCCGCTGACGCCGACGATGCTCGACACCAGCACATCGCGCGGCTTGGTCCGTCTGAATTACCCGGCGGAGCTGTCGAACGTCGGACCACTCCCCATCGCCGTCATCGTGCATGGCGGCGGCCACGACTATCGCTGGTACGACTACCTGCAGGACCATCTGAGCAGCTGGGGCTGGGTGAGCATCAGCATCCAGAACGACTTCGGCGGAACCGGCAATCGGCCACTGCTGCAGACCGAGGCGCTGATCGCCGAGCAGAGCAGCATCGCCGGCGGCGTGCTCAATGGGCTGATCGATAGCTCGCGCATCGTCTGGATCGGCCACAGCCTGGGCGGCCGAGAGGTCGTCATCGGTGCCGAGCGGTTGTATCGAGGCCTGTTCACACCCCGGAACTACACGATCGACGACATGGTGCTGGTCAGTTCGATCGGTGCCAACAGCGTCGGCGACTTCGGCTCGCTCGTAGCTGACCCGGGACCGATCAACTTCCACATGATCTGGGGCTCGGCCGACGGCGACCGCAGCGGCGCCCCGGGCGCCCAGACCGTCGCGTTCCGGCACTACGACCGGGCCTTCGGCTACAAGCACTCGACGTACATCCACGGCGCCGACCACAATGTGTTCAACTGCTGCGGATTCCGCAACTTCACCGGCCCCCCCGGCACCGAGATCGGTCGCCCCGAGGCCCAGCGCATCGCCAAGAGCATCTGGCTTGCGCTCGTCAAGCACTACGGCGAGGGCAACGGCGACGCCATCGACTACCTGACACGCGCCTGGGACGGCTTCAAGCCGCTGAGCGTGAGCCAGACCACCACGCTCGTGCACATGTATCGACCCGATCCTGTGGAGATGGACACGCGCGTCATCGATGACTTCCAGACCAACCCGAGCGTGAGCCAGAGCAGTTCGGGTGGCACGGTCTCGCTCAATACGTCCAACACGGCGGAAGTGCGCCAGCGCGACGGCAGCAGCGGCTTCACCTGGACGCCGACCGATCCGGCCAACGGCATGACGTATGCCTGGGAGCCTTCGGATGATTCTCGCGGGCTCGTGTTCGACTACGACGGAGCGGCGTTCATCGAGTTCGAGGTCGTTCCAAGTCTGGGCAACCTGCTCGGGTACGACCACCTGAGCTTCCGCGTGTGCCAGGGAACGCGGCACCCCAACACGACCGCTGAGCTCGAGCCGGTGACGTTCAACGTCTCGCTCATCGACGGCAGCGGCGCGACGAGCACCATCCACATCGGCGAGTATGACGCAGGTGCGTCCGAGCCCTACCAGCGCACCGGCTTGGGCTCCGGCGCGGGCTGGCAGAACGAGTACAACACCATCCGCATCAGGCTGACGGACTTCCTGGCCGAGGGATCGGGCCTCGACCTGACCGACGTGGCGGCCATCCGCTTCGACTTTGGCCAGGGCGAGGGGTCGGGCATTGGCCGCCTTGGCCTCGACGAGATCGAGTTCACCATCGATCCCTGAACCTCACACGCACATCCGCGCACAAACGGAGGACACGAGATGCACATGAACAAGACTCGCTCGGCGATGGCAGCGGCGGCAGTTCTCGCGGTCGCAGGCTCGACGCTGGCCCAGGGCACTTGCCGGGCCGACCTCGATGGTGACGGCGAGCTCACCGTCTTCGACTTCCTGGAGTTCCAGAACCTGTTCGCCGCGGGCGATCTGGCTGCAGACTTCGATGGTGACGGCGAGCTCACGATCTTCGACTTCCTGGAGTTCCAGAACGAGTTCGTCGCCGGATGCCCTTCCGAACCGATCTCATTGCAGATGGCCGGCGTGCCGCTGGCCGAGTACCCCCACTTCGAGGCAACCCGCGCGTTCAACCAGGGCGACACGGTGTTCCTGGCGATTGACCCCGATCGCTTCCCCGCCATCCGAGGCGTGACGGGCGACATCTACATCGTTGAGAGCAGGACCAACCTCGAGTGGGCGAGCGATCCCTCGCTGACTGACGTTCGCGGCATGCCGCAAGCCCACACGTTCAGCGCGTTGTCGATCGACGGCGCCGAGGTGGCGCTGACCGGCAGCGAGACGCTCGCCGCGGCCAACGGCCTGAACATCTCGACCGGCTACGACCTGGTCGTTGATGTCGACCGCGACGGCGCCCTCGGCGATGGCGACTACGTCGACGGGCTAGCCGTACACCCGGCCGATGCCAACGGGTTCAGCGTGTTCACGAACATCTCGGAGATGGGTCCGCTCACGCCGACGATGATCGACAGCAGCAGCTCACAGGGCGTCTTGCGCCTGAACTACCCGGCCGAACTCGCCAGCGTTGGCCCGCTGCCCATCGTGGTGATCGTACACGGTGGCGGCCACGACTACCGCTGGTACGACTACCTGCAAGACCAGCTCAGCAGCTGGGGCTGGGTGAGCATCAGCGTACAGAACGACTTCAGCGGCACGGGCAACCGCCCGCTGCGGCACACCGATGCGCTCATCGGCGAGCAGGCGACCATCGCCGGCGGCGTGCTCAACGGCCTGATCGATAGCTCACGCATCGTGTGGATCGGCCACAGCCTGGGCGGGCGCGAGTGCAACATCGGCTCAGAACGCCTTTCCGACGGCTTCACGCCCTCGAACTACAGCGCCGAAGACATGGTGCTCGTAAGCTCAATCGCGGCCAACAGCATCGGCGGAGGCGGCTTCGAAGCCGACCCGGGCGACATCAACTACCACATGATCTGGGGCTCGGCCGATGGCGACATCAGCGGCAGCCCGAGCAGCTTCGGTGGGCAGACGATCCCCTTCCGCAATTACGACCGGGCCGACGGCTTCAAGCACTCGACGTACGTCCACGGCGCTGATCACAACGTGTTCAATTGCTGCGGGTTCCGGAACTTCCAGGGCCCGGCATCAACCGAGATCGGTCGCACCGAGGCGCAGCAGATTGCCAAGGCAACCTGGACCGCGCTCATCAAGCATTACGGTGAGGGCAACACCGACGCCATCGACTACGTGACCCGTGCGTGGGACGGCTTCAAGCCGCTGGGCGTTATGGATGGCACAACGCTGGTGCATATGTACCGTCCGAGCACCATCGACGGCGGCAGCCGCGTGATCGATGACTTCCAGAGCAACCCGAGCATCAGCCAGAGCAGCTCGGGTGGCAGCGTGACCGTTAGCGTGTCGAACGCCGCAGAAATCCGCCAGGCCGATACGAATGGCAGTCTGACCTGGACAGGCAGCGAGCCGAGCAACGGCATGAACTACGCGTTCCTGTCGTCGGACGATTCGGCCGGGCTGGTGTTCGACTTCAACAGCCCCTCCTTCGTCGAGTTCCAGGTCATTCCCTCGCTCGGTGACGTCTCGGGCTTCGATCACCTCAGCTTCCGCACGTGCCAGGGCACGCGGCACCCGAACACGATCGCGCAGCTCGAGCCGGTGACCTTCAACGTTGTACTTGTCGACGGAAGCGGCACACGCAGCACGATCCACGTAGGGGCGTACGAGGCCGGCGCCTCGGAGCCCTACCAGCGCACCGGCGCTGGGTCCGGTGTCGGCTGGCAGAACGAGTACGGCACGATCCGCATCCGCCTGAGTGACTTCCTGTCGCAGGGCAGCGGGCTCGATCTGACCGACATCACCGCCATCCGTTTCGAGTTTGCCCAGGATGATGGCTCGACCATCGGGCGACTCGGACTCGACGAGATCGAGTTCACGCTCGAGCGTTAGTAGTGTGTTGGCATGACGCCCACTTGCAAGCGCCGGCCCCCAGGGGTCGGCGCTTGTCTTTGATGCGAGACACCTTCGAAGAAATGCAAATCGCTTCGGAATCTACTGCACTTCGGGTACACTGACTGCAGATCGGGGCCCGGTCCGCGGGGTGTCCTGCGGCGTGGGGCTCGGCAACTCGTGGGAGACATTTCGATGATCATGCTGACGAGCACCGTTCTCGCCGCTGGCCTCGTGCTGGCCTCACCGCAGTCGGACGATCCAAACCTGACGCCAGCCGCCCAAACCGAAGAATTGGCAACTGGGCAAACAGCCGGCGCCCCAGGCATCGACGACGACGAACTGGACATCCGCATCGACTTCGGCACCGCCCGCGGCTCGACGCTGCCAGGCGCATGGAACAACATAGATAACTTCGCCGGGGTCACGTTCGACCTCATCGACTTCAACACCGGCGCATCCACGGGCGTGTCGGTCGATGGACTCGGTGGCCAGTGGCGGTCCTTCGTCGGCGATGACGGCCCGACGTTTCCAGAGCAAGACTGGTACGTGCATCCGGCATCGGGCGATGGTGCTGGACTATCCACGGGCCTTGCGGGCACCTACTTGTTTGAGGGCCTGCCCGACGGCGAGTACCAGGTCGAGGTCATCTCGGCCCGGACCACGTTCGATTACTTGAATACCTTCAACGTAAACGGCGTGCTCGCAGACCGTACCTTCCTCGGTACACCCGTCGTGACGCCGTGGGGCAGCACATCCGACGGATTGACACCGGGCAACTGGCTAATCTGGGATGGCGTGCAGGCAGATGGTGGCGCGATCCAGCTCGACCTCCAAGCCGACCCCAGCACGCTGGGCATGATCAACGCCATGCGCATCAGCATGACTGGCGGCGGCTGCCGCGTCGACCTCGACGGCGACGGCTCATTAACCATCTTCGACTTCCTCGCGTATCAGAACCTCTTTGACGACGGCGACCTCCTTGCCGACTTCGACGGTGACGGCGAGTTGACGATCTTCGACTTCCTCGCGTTCCAGAACGAGTTCGATGCTGGTTGCGAGTAAGCACTCTGCCTAATAAATCCTTGAGAGCGGCCGGCCGTGGAACCCCGCAGCCGGCCGCTATTCTCTTGGTGTGCCGGCGTGGATCACCGACAACCAGCAGTTGTTCTGGCTGCTCGGCCTGGCTTCTGTTGCCGTCTTTGTTGCGAGCCTCGCGATCATGCCGGCGTTGATCGTCCGGATTCCCGAGAACTACTTCTCTCACGACACGCGCCCGCCATCGCGCTGGGCGTCGCGTTCTCCCTCATTCAGGCTCACGCTGCTCATCGGCAAGAACCTGCTTGGTATCGTGCTCGTCCTCGGGGGCCTGGCGATGCTGGTACTGCCGGGGCAAGGCCTGCTGACGATCTTCGCCGGGTTCATCCTGCTCGACTTCCCAAAGAAGTACGCTGTCGAGAAGTGGCTCGTGCGCCGAAGGTGGGTACATCGGCCCCTGAATTGGGTGCGTCGTAAGCGCGGCCGTGGGCCGTTGGTTCTCGAGCACCCGACCACCAACCTTCCATAATTTTCTTTGTGCGCGCGCCCCTCGCCTAAGACGCGTAGCCCCATGGGCTTGCGATACGTACTGAGCGAGCGGTTCGTAGTCTGGCAGCATGCCGCGCCGGAAATCTCGCGCGATTCGTGAATCGCGACAGGGGTGGCCTCCCAATGACTCCAGATAGAAGAGGGCCCGGCACAGGGAGGCGCTGGGCGGAGAGAACGGTGTGCGGCTAGGCCGGGAGGGGTGCGCATGCGCGACCTGCTCGCGATCGCGATGGTGGTCCTTTGTTCGCACGCCGCTATGGGGCAAGATGGCGATCGGTCGCTGCGCACGGCCAACGGCTTGCTGCAGCGCGGGCTCCACGCAGAGGCAGCTTCCGAATATGCCCAAGCCCTCCGCTCGCTCGATGACGCGTCCGCGCGCGATCAGGCCCGGTACGGGCTCGCCGTTGCCAGATACAACCTGGGCGAGGATGCGCAGGCCATCCGCGCGTTGAACGATCTGGAAACCGGACCACGATTCAAGTTCAGGGCCGATGCCGACGTCCTGCGCACGCACCTGTACTTCCGTCAGAAAGACTTCGCCCGCGCCGCCGAGGCGGCGAGCGCTGCCCTCCGCCACCGCGACCACGCCGGCTGGGCCGGCAGCGCGAGCCTGCTCATCGAGAGCCTGCACCGGGCTGGTCGGCACGGGGACGCCGTGCGGACATACCCCAACTTAGCCGACCGCCTCGTAGCGAACACCGATTCGGCGCGCCGGGCGGCGTACTTCGCCGGCCTGTCGCAGTCCGCCGTTGCCAAGCGCGAAGCAGAGCACGCTCGCGCTGCGGAGTGGTTCGGCAAGGCGGTGCCGAGGCGCGGGCGCGATGATCTATCGGACCTGGCGCTGCTGCAACAAGCCGCATCGCTGCGGAGCGCTGGCGATACCAACGCTTCGATCAGCACCTACGAACGCGCGATCTCCACCGGCGAGCGCACCAAGCCCGACGCCATGTTCCAGCTCGCATCGATCTACCGAGCTGACGGCCGCTCTGGTGAAGCAGCAAACCTGCTTCGAGCCCTCGCAGATCAATCGCCACGCCACCAACCGGCCCGAGCGCAGTACGAGCTGGGCCTCGCGCTGCTAGATATCGACGAGCCCAACGAGGCCGCGCGAGCGTTTGACAGGGCCGCACGGCACGGCGACCGTGCGCTCGCAGACGACATCGCGTACTGGCGTTCCAAGGCCGACCTACGACGGGGCCGTTTCGAGGACGCCGCCGAGCGACTCGGCCAAGCCATTGAGCGATTCAACGACAGCGACCTCGTCGCCGAGATGCGGTACGACCGCGCCGTTGCGCTGCAGCGGGCAGGCGACGAGGACGATGCGCTCCAGCAGTTTGTCTGGTTCATCGACGCGCACCCAGATCACCCGATGAAGCCCGATGCGCTCTACGCGTGCGCATCGCTGGCGCTCGAGACCGATCGGCTCGACGTCGTAGAGCAGGCCCGCGAAGCGTTTCAACAGGAGTATCGGGTTCATCCGCTCGCGGGACAAGTGGAGTTCGTACACGCCGAGGCCGCGTACCGCGCCTCGGACTTCGAGACCGCCGCACTGGGCTTCCAGAGTCTGCTCGATGCGGAGGACAAGCGGCTTGCGCAACAGGCACGCTACCGCCTGGGGATGAGCCTGCACGTTTTGGGGCGCGTGGCCGACGCACGACAGCATCTTGCGGCCGTGACCGATGGCCGGCGCACGCCGGAAGACTTCGTGCCGGCCCTGTTTGCCCTCGGCGAGATCGAGTTTACGGCCGATCGATGGCAGGACGCGCAGGCGAGGTTTGGCGAGTACGTCGCCGCGGTGGGCACCGAGGGCGCGAGTGCGGATGACGCAACGATGAAGATCGCGCTCGCGCAGTTGCGTCTTGGCGAGACCGCCGACGCCGTGCGCACGCTCGACGCTTTGCTCTCAAACTGGCCGCGCAGCCAGCACGCGGCGCACGCGCTCTTCGAGCTTGGGCAAGCCCGCGTATCTATGGGTGAGGATCGGGCGGCAGCACGAGCATTCTCCCAGTTGCTGGAGCGATACGGCGACACGCGATTCACGCCCTACGCGCTGCGGCACCTGGCCGCGATCGCGTCGAGGCAGGGCGATGCCGAACGGGCGGCAAGTCTGTACGCGCAAGCGGCCCAAGTCGGAGGCCGGGAACTCGCCGATGAGATCGCGATCGATCGCGCGCGAGCGCTCATCAATGCCGATCGCCCAGAGGACGCCGCCGGGCTGCTCAGGAGCGCCCAGGGCGACGCACGCGCCTGGCGCATCATCGCACTCAGCCGTGCAGATCAGCACCCAGCTGCGATCGAGGCCGCCGACGGCTTTGCACCTCGCGGTCTCTCAGCCGCCGATCTTGCGACGTACCAGTTCGCACTGGCCACCAGCCTGCGGCTTGCAGGAAACGCGGATCGCGCAGCCCCGCTGCTCGAGCAACTGGCCAGCGGCTCCTCGGCTGCGGCTCCCAACGCTGCCATCGACCTTGCCGACCTGCGGATCGCCGCAAAGCGATACGACCAGGCCGCGGACCTGCTAGAGCCACTCACGGCCAACGACGAGCTCCCAAATGACGTTCGTGCGATCGCAGCATACAGGGCCGCGTGGGCGAGGTACCAGCTAGGAGACCACCGGGCCGTCGTTCGGTTGCTCGACGAGCGCGATATGGCGGACCTCCGGGGCCCGGCCGCGCTCCTGCTCGGTGAGTCGCTGCTCGTACTCAAGCGCGGTCGCGAGGCTGCCGAGCAGTTCTCGGCTGCCTTGGCCGCGCAGAGCAGTGAGGTCGATGCCGAAGCAGCGCTGCTCCGCCTGGGTGAGGCACACGCCGCCGCGCAAGACTGGCGCAATAGCCAGCGAGCCTACGAGCAGCATCGACGCGAGCACGCCCGCTCGCCACGTTGGTACCTGGCCGAGTTTGGCATCGGCTGGGCGCTCGAGAACTCTGGCAAGCATCGCGAGGCCATCGAGCGCTATCGGCTCGTCACCGACAAGCACAAGGGCGACACCGCCGCGCGTGCACAATTCCAGCTGGGCGAGTGCTTGTTCGCGCTGGGCGAGCACGAGGACGCCGTGCGGGAACTGCTTCGCGTCGACATCCTGCACGCATCACCACAGTGGAGCGCCGCCGCGCTGTACGAGGCCGGCCGCTGCTTCGAGGCGATGGGCAAGGTTGGCGAGGCCCGGGCCCAGTACCGGGCCGTACGCGAGCGATTCGCGGAGAGTACCTGGGCCGTCGCTGCGGGCGAACGCCTGGATGCCATCGCCGGACCGGGCGGTGGGCGCACGAACGGACGAGGAGGCTGATCGATGTTGCACGCGTGCCAGATGCTGCTCGCCCAGAGCGCGCCACCGTCGGTGTTCGAGCTGGCGACCAAGGGTGGCGTGATGATGATCCCCATCACGCTGTGCTCGCTGGTCGTCGTCGCGGTCGTGCTCGAGAGGCTGGCTGTGCTGCGCAGGCCGCGTGTGGTACCGCCCGGCTTCGAGAAGAAGCTGCACGCGGCGATGGAGTCTGGCGGAACCACCCAAGCACGCGAGGCGTGCAAGAAGCACGACAGCCCGGCCGCGCGCGTCGTCGCTGCTGGCCTCGACAAGCTCGGACACAGCGCCGAGATCGTGGAGAAGCATCTCACGGCGCAGGGCGAGCACGAGCTGCACCTGCTGCGCAAGCGACTGCGGATGCTCACGGTGATCGCGGCGATCGCGCCGCTGCTTGGCCTTACGGGCACCATCTTCGGCATGATCCGGGCGTTCCAGACGGTGGCGATGTCGGGCGAGAGCCTGGGCAAGGCAGAGTTGCTGGCCGGCGGCATCTATGAGGCGATGATCACGACCGCCGCGGGCCTGCTCGTGGCGATCCCAACGATCATCTTCTACCACTGGCTGGTCTCGCGCGTGGATGGACTGGCTCGCGAGCTCGATCGCATCGCCGTGGACTTCGTCGAGCGATACGTATTGGAGCGGCAGACCCGGCCCCACCACCCGGACGCCCATTCCAACGGCGCACCCAAGCCCGAGCCAGCCGTCGCCGTTGGCGCGGAGGCCTGAGCCATGCTCATCGGCAAGAAGCAGGACGACGCGGGCCCATCGATCGAGATGACACCGATCATCGACATGGTGTTCCTGCTGCTGATCTTCTTCCTGGTCGCGACGACCTATCAGCAGAGCGAGCGCGAACTCGCCATCGCGCTGCCCGAGGCCGAGGCTGCCGGCCCAATCTCGACCATGCTCCGCGAGATCATCATCAATATCGACGCGCAAGGCCAGATCATCGTCGGCGGCCAGGCGATGGAACTCGAAGAGCTCCGCACGCTCGTCGCGGACGCCGTCCGCATGAATCCCGAGCAAAAGGTCTCGGTGCGCGGGGACAGGGACATCAGCTACGGTCGCATCGCACGCGTGCTCGATATCTGCAAGGCCGCGGGCGTGCAGCAGCCATTCCTCGATACGGTGCCCCTGGGGTAGGTCATGCCGTCGCGCTCACGCTTCATCCTGACCGTGCTGGCGCTTGGCGCACTCGCGTGCGGTGTAATCGCCGCGTGGTGGTGGTTCGACGCCGATCGACGGGCGTTCTACACCGATGACGCCTCGATCCGTGCTGCCGCCCACGAGGCGCCCGTGCGCGACATCCTCTGGCGACCGCCGGCTCCCCTCAGGACGACTTCGGCCGAGGATATCACCGGGCGAGACCCGGTCGTCTCGGCCGATGGCGACACGCTCGTGCTGACCCAAACGAGCGGGCTGGGCGATTCGGACCTCTTTGTGGCCGGCCGCGTGGGCGACGCGTGGACGCAGCCGCGCGCCCTCGTCGAGTTGAACACGATCGATAACGAACTGTCGCCGTCGTTCTCGGCCGACGGCCAGCGGCTCTACTTTGCTTCGGACCGGCCCGGCGGCGCAGGCGGGCTCGATGTATGGATGTCCGAGCGCGTCGGCGATCGCTGGGGCCAGCCCGTGCCGCTCGCGCTCAACACCCGCGACGACGAGACCGACCCGCACCCCTTGCTTCGAGAAGGACGCGAAACACTCCTGTTCGCGTCGAATCGGCCGAGAGACGTCGAAGGCCAGCCAGACCCCCTCACCGACTTCGATCTCTACGAGGCCCCGCTCGATAGCGCCCAGGCAACGCATCTGCTTGTGCTCAGCAGCATCGCCGACGACACGGGGCCGGCGACGACGCCCGCGGGCGACTTCGTCTACTTCGCGTCCGATCGCGAGGGTGGCATAGGCGGAGCCGACTTGTATCGCGCTCGCATCAACCCTGGCGGGACCTACGGGGAGGTGCGCACGCTCGGTAACTCGATCAACACGACCGCTGATGAACGAGATCCTTCGCTGGCGCTCGAAGGATTCGCGATCCAGTACGCGCTCACCGATGGTGCCGGACCGCGCTTGATGCGGGCGGTTTCGCGTGAGGTGTACCTCGCAAGAACTACCACGCGCGGTGACTTGCTCTCGCTGCTTCCGTGGATCTTGCTGGCTCTCGCGCTCGTGCTCGCGCTCGCTTTGCTGCGACGTGTCGTGCAAGACGCGCATTGGCAGGCTCGCATCGCAACACTCGGGCTCATGGCCAAGTGTGCACTCGTCAGCCTGATCGTCCACGCGGGGCTCATGGCGCTTCTCGCTGCGATGCAGGTGCCCCCCACCGCCGGGCAGCCCACCGGAAAGACCGAGGGTTTACAGGTCGCGCTCTCATCTTCGGCCATCCGCTCCTCGGCCGCCGAGCAACTGCGTGGCTCCTCAGAGCCCGCGGCACTGTCCCAGGCTTCGACCAAGGCGCCGGCGATGCCTGCGGTGCTTGCTTCGGCCTCGGATACGTCGATCACCTTCCAGCCGCAGCAGTCAGCAGCGCCAACAGGATCATCGATTCAGCCGGCTACCGACATCCGCGAGAGCCGCATCGTCGCGAGCTCGACGCAAGCGAGCGAGACGAGCGCCCAGCCGCTGCCCGACTTGCAGGCCCCAGCGCCGGCGATCGGGTTGCCGGACGCCCAACCCGCCCAAGCTCCAGAGGCGGCCGAGGTCGGCATCGGCTCGCCCACGCTCGCCGAGAGCCGATCGGTTCCACAAGCGCGCACGGTCGAGGCGTCGAGCGGGTCGGAGGTTGTCCAAGTCGATACCGAAGGCTCCAGTGTGGTCGATGCCGCGCGATTTGCGCCATCCCAAGGTGTCGCGGAAGCCGAACCGATGGCCGCGGAGACCGACCTCGCATCCCAGTCCGGCACATCGCTCGATTTGCCCGAGCTTGCGACTCCGGCGCTCGCGCTCGCATTGCCCGCTGACGATGGTGCCGATGCGGATGTTGAAGAACTCGGAGATGCGCCCCTGGAGATGGCCGAGGCACGCGCCCGCAGCGTGCCCGCTCCGCTTACCGGCGACGTGGCTTTGCCGCTGAGCGAGTTCGACGCCGCCGTTGCCACGCCGGAGGTCGAGCGGGCGAACGTCTCGGATCGAGTTGCGGAAGCAGCCCCGGTCGACGAGCAACCCGACCCGGTCCTCGCGCTCGACCTGCCGCCAGCCCAGTTCGATCCGCCTGAGCTGCGACTGCCCGAGGCCGTCGCCAACCGCTTCGAGATCCTGGGCATGGTCATCGACGACCAGACCGAAGAACCGCTCCAGGGCGCGCAGGTCCGGCTTGACCTCGAGGGCACTGCAGATCTCACCGACACCTCCGCCGACGACGGCACGTTCCTGCTTGGATTCGACTCGATTCCCGACAACGCGGCGCTGACTGCGAGCCTCGAGGGCTACACACCCGGCGCGGTCAATGTGGCCCAGCGTGACTTGCGGGCCGGACGGCGGTTCGTCATTCGCCTCCGCAAGATCGATCCGTTCGTGATCGTCATGGAAGACGAACCCGAGGTGCACCACCTGGGCAACGACGAATTCAGCGGACGCATTAACAGCCAGTTCCAGCGTCGCAGCGAGGGGTTGGTGCTTCAAATGCCCTTCGAGATGACCGAGGCGCACGCCGCCCTGCCCCTGCGCGGCGCCGAGCTACGGCTCTTGGTTAAGGGCACGCAGGCGCCCAATCCCGTCCGCATCAACGGGCGCCAGATCGCCACGCTCGCGCAATCGCCCAACAACGGCGGCTTCGGCGAGCAGGTCATCCGAATCCCTTCCGGCGTGCTGAAGCTTGGCCGCAACGTGCTCGAGCTCGAGTCGGTCGCCCGGCCCGGCAGCGACAAGGACGACTTCGAATTCGTGAATCCCCGCGTCGTGCTGCTAGTCAACGATGACGCCGCGATCTGACGCTTGGTCGCGAAGCGGTAGCACAACCTGACGGACTGATAATCAGAGCATCGATGGTCCCTGCGCGTGACCGCGGCCGTACCATGGTTCCTCGTCAGGAGGAACACATGACACATTCGCTCGTCCCCGTTCGGCTGCTTTGCGTGCTCATGGCTTTGTGCCTTGGTACAAGTTTCGCCGCCGCCTCTATCCACACCAACGACATCGACCGGGTCAACAGCCTGCTCAAGCGCGCTGAGACGAACCTGGAATCGGTCGCCGCGAGTGTGCAGGGCAGGACCTCGCCGCCACGCGGGTCAGCCGGCAAGCTTCTCGCGCGGCGGCTCGAGATGGCCCTGGGCGACATCAACCCGGCCAAGGAGTTGCTCGAGACGATCCCCGCTGGAACGGAAGGACGTGCCGAGGCGGTCGAGCGGTACACCGCCGCCGCCAACGAGTACAACCGCCTCCGGGCCTTCCTCACGGGCTCGGACGCACCCGCCGAACCCGAGACGGGCACCAAGCTCGACTACCGGCAAGAGGAGCTGCTGCGCAACGCGACCTTCCACATCCGAGAGGTCGAGGGCAACGCCCAAGTGCTGACCGAGCAGACTGAGAAGCTCCGCGCCATCGATGACCAGCTGTCAATCAACTTCCGCGATGTGAATGGCCTGCGCGAGGTCGTGGCCAATGCGCAGCGCAAGGCGGGCTTTGCCAACGACACGTTGGGCCAGCTCCCCGCCGACGGCCGCGGCGTGTCCGAAGCCCGACAGCGGCTCGTGAACGCCCAAGCCAAGGTCGTGACCGCAGAGGATTACCTCCGCCCACTCGACGCGCAACTCGAAGATCTGATCAATCCTGCGAATTATCCCGACTTCGACACCGACTACAAGCGTCTCCGCGAGCTGTCGATCATGTTCGCCAGGCCCGAGATCTTCCAGACCCAGCCCGTACTGGCGGGTGAGACCTTCGAGCAGGGGCCCGCTGCGAAGGACGAATGCCTGCGCATCGCACGCAAGTACGCGCGGCTTATCCAGCAGCGGACTACCCAGGGAGAGCAGATCGAGGGCGTTGGCAACGGCTTCCTGCAGAACCACGCCGAATACCTGGCCGAAGCCGAGAACCAGAAGGCCGCGCTGCCTGCGCAGATCCGCGAGCACATCGCCACAGCGCGGCGATACGGCCAAGAGGCCGTCGCCGAGCAGAAACCCCGGTGGTTTACCGGCGGTATCCCGCAGGTCATGGGCTTTGCGGACGAGAAGATCACGCTGCTGACGGCGCTCGACCAGACTGCAGGCGCCGCAATCCGCCAGCAATACGACGCGACGCAGGCCGACCTGAAGCAGCAAGCCGACTCGCTCCGCGAGCTCATCATCCGCGAGAACACCATGCCCGGCGACAACTTCCAGGGCGCCGATCGGGACGCCGCCATCAAGGTCGCCATCAGCGGCTGGAAGGTGCAGCAAGCAGAGTTCGAGTTGCTCAGGGTCCGTATTCCCGCCCAGGCATGGGCCCGCGAGACCAAATGGACCTACAGCAACGGTACGTGGTACTTCTCTGACCGCTCGAAGCTGCAGGTCCGCCTACTCGTGGCTGACAAGGACAATCCAGAGCTGGCGATCGACCGCCCGATCAACGTCTGGAAAGATCACCAGAAGGGCGACACCATGATCGGCGTCCCGCTTTTCGGTATTGATGACGAGCTGCAGCCCAACGACTACATGCTTCGATCGAAGATCGAGTAGGAACAACTTCGCCGGACGTGAGGAATTGACAAGGAACGTCGCATGAAAGCCTCCGATCTCTTCGTTCGCTGCCTCGAAGAAGAGTCCATTCCCTTCCTCATCGGTGTGCCGGGCGAAGAGAACGCCGACATGATGCTGTCGCTGGAGGGCTCCTCGATCGACGTGTACATCACCAGGCACGAGCAGGGAGCCGTGTTCGCGGCGTCGACCTACGGCAAGCTCACCGGCCAGCCCGTCGGCTGCATCGGCACACTCGGCCCCGGCGCCACCAACATGGTGACGGGCGTTGCCGATGCCAACATGGATCACGCGCCGCTGCTTGCAATCTCGGGCCAAGGCACGACCGATCGGCTGCACAAAGAGTCGCACCAGATCATGGACGTCATCGCGATGTTCGAGCCGGTCACCAAATGGGCCACGAGCATCCGCACTGCCGACTCGATCCCCGAGGTCATCCGCAAGTCGGTCCGGCTGGCTCGCGGCGAGAAGCCCGGTG
Source organism: Phycisphaerales bacterium (assembly GCA_965227775.1). GTDB lineage: Bacteria > Planctomycetota > Phycisphaerae > Phycisphaerales > UBA1924 > JAHCJI01. The sequence goes on along the minus strand of OZ245777.1, from coordinate 1,125,325 downwards.
CCGTACTCATCGAGCTTCCCGAAGACATCGCCAAGCACGACACCGATGCGAAGCCGCTGGTGCCCCGCCGCTATCGCCGACCGACGCCCAATACGGATGCGTTGCAGGCCGCCGCAGACTTGTTGCGGTCAGCCGACCGACCGATGATCCTGAGCGGCAACGGTGGCATCCGTACGCGAGCCTCCGCGGAGCTGCGGGCGCTCGCCGACGCCTTTGGCCTGCCCGTCGTCTCGACGTTCATGGGCAAGGGTGCCGCGTCGATGGACTCCGGGCACTGCCTTTTCACGGTTGGCATCCAGCAGCGTGACGAGATCGCCCAGGAGCTCATCGAGTCCGACGTTGTGCTGGCGATCGGGTACGACCTGGTCGAGTATCCGCCGAGGAACTGGGTGGGCCCGAAGACCCGCATCATCCACCTCGACTTCACGCCGGCCGAGATCGATGCGTCGTACCACCCCGAGGTCGAACTGGTCGGCGACATCGCTGCGGGACTCGTACAACTGCGGGAGCTGCTTGGCGACACTCGAGGACCAAACCACCACACCGATCGGCTCGCCCGTGTTCGCCAGAAGATGCTCGACGAGTTCGCTGCGCACGCCAACGACGACACGAAGGGTTCGATCAGGCCGCAGAAGTTGCTGTGGGACACACGGCAGGCCCTCCGCGCGGGCGACGTTCTCCTCAGTGGCGTGGGCGCACACAAGATGTGGATCGGCCGCCACTACCAGTGCATCGAGCCGAACACGTGCCTGATCCCCAACGGCTTCTGCTCCATGGGCCAGGCCCTGCCGGGCCTCATCGGTGCCAAGCTCGCACGGCCCGACGACCATTGCGTGGCCATCTGTGGTGACGGCGACTTCCTTATGAACGTGCAGGAGATGGAGACCATCGCCCGCATGGGCCTCGACGTTGTTGCCATCGTGTGGGAAGACAAGGCCTACGGCCTCATCGAGTGGAAACAAGAGGCTGAGTTCGGCAAGCACACCGATCTCTCGTTCGGCAACCCAAACTGGATCGGGCTGGGCGAGGCGTTCGGCTGGCGCAGCGAGCAGGTTCAGAACAGCAGCGAGTTCCTACCCGCATTGAAGCGTGCGCTGGAGCACCAGGGTCCGGCGCTCCTCGTTGCGCCCGTCGATTATCGCGAGAACATGAAGCTCACCGAACGCCTCGGCCAGCAGGTATGCCGCATCTAGCACGCGGCGGGTCGCACTGCGCCGCACGCTCGCTGGGAGTGCCACATGCTCAAGACCTTGATGCTCATTCTCGCGGCGCTCTCGCTCACCGGCTGTGTGCGCGAGGTGCGTGTGTACTCGGCCAACCCCGCCCAAACTCTGCGCATACAGCAGGAAAGCCGGCTCACTTCCCACTCACTCAGCAAGTTCACGCAGGATGCGATCAGCCAGCTCGACCTCGTTGAACTCGCAAACACGGATCGAGCCGAAGCTGTCGAGCGACTGATCGCACTCGCCGAAAAGGAACCCGACGCTCTATGGCGGCTGGCGGCAACAGAGATCCTGCTGGATCTCGCCGAGCGATCCGGCAATGACACCTCGCTCTACCTCGCATGCGCGCAACAAGCCGATCTCGAGCTCCAGCGAGCAATCCTGCACGGAGGCGGCTTGCTCGATACTCGTACCGAATTCGCAGCGAAGCTGAACCGCAGGGCCACAGCCCACTTTCTCGCACGCAGCGCGCAGTCATGGCTCGCCGAAGACACCGCGGAAATTGTGGAGGGCGCCGGCGGCAGGTATGTCATCGAATTGGATGCCACGGACGACCGCGCGCGATTCGGACCCGGTGAGTTCGATCGGCTCAAGCCAACGGACTTCATGCGCGTCCAGGGCATGCGCAATCATCACCGTCTCGACGCGTTCGGTGCGCCAGCCGTCGCCATTCGCGAACAGCAGGACGCCGACCCGCCTCGGTCCGAGCCCTTCGTGCCACCCGAGGGTCTGATGACCGCGGCGACCGTCACGCTGCGATTCGAGAGCACGGATCGCGTCGTGGTCGAGGCATGGAACCCCGACTACGTCCGCAGCATCCAGCGCCATGGCGGCGCGCTCCGGCTATCCACCGATGTCACCGCCCCCATCGCCGAGTTGTTCTCCAGAACCTCGCTCATCACCAGCGGTCGCAAGGGGCTGACCAACATCGAAGAGTTTCTCAGCCGCTTGGGCATCTATCTGCACGAGCCGTACGACCCGGACAAGATCCCCGTCCTCATGGTGCACGGGCTGCGCTCCAGCCCGGCCACGTGGCGAGACTTACTCAATGGCCTTCGCCACGATCCCGACATCCGTGAGCGATACCAGTTCTGGATGTTCTACTACCCCACGGGCCTGCCCATCGGTCGCTCGGCGATGTACCTGCGCCGATGGCTCGAACTTGTTCGGCAGCACTTCGACCCCGACGGCTCGAACCCCGCCATGCAGGACATGGTCGTACTCGGCCACTCCATGGGCGGCCTGCTTACCAAGGCAGCGCTGCAAGACAGCGGCGATTCGTTCTGGCATTCGCTCCATCCCGAGCCGTTCGACGAAGTCGAGATGCCCGACAGCGTGCGCACACACCTGGATGAGGTGTTCTTCTACGAAGCCAACGAACAGATCGCCCGCGTCGTGTTCATCGCCACGCCCCATCGCGGTAGTGGCTTCGCCAACAACTGGATCAGCCGCCTTGGCGACTGGCTCATCGACCTACCCGAAGACTTCGACGACGTCGATGCGTGGTTCCGCACCGAGCAAGCGCGCGTCCGCGCGGGCCGCGAGTACCAGTTGGGCCGGGGCGTGCCCTCCAGCATCGATGATCTGCAACCAGACTCACCCCACTTGCGAGTGTATCTACAGACACCAATGCGGCCGGACGTGCCATTCCACCTCATCGCCGGTGATCGGGGCAGTGGCACGGACGGCATCGTGCCCGTTGAGAGTGCGCTCATCGAGGGCGCCGAGTCGGAGTTGATCGTCGAGAGCGGCCACGAGGCCCACACCCACTCGCTGGCAATCCGCGAGGTGAGGCGCGTGCTGCTGCTCCACCTGCAGGAAGTTGATCGCTAGGCCGAAGCGACACTCCCGATTCAAGAGGCGTCTTGATCACGCCTCGACGGTTGTTTTCAAGCGTTCGATCGCGTCATCCCACTGTGCCGACGCGCGAGCCAGGTATTCACCAGCTTTGACAAGCTGATCGGGTTGGAGCGCGAATCGGCTCTCCCTCCCAACGCGCGTGCTCGACACCACGCCCGCGTCTTGCAACACGCGGAGATGCTTCGTCACGCCCTGGCGAGACAAGTCAAAGCCCTCGGCAAGCCGCGCGATGCTGTGCTGCCCGCCGTCACCAAGGCGTTCGACGAGCTCCAGCCGGGTGGCGTCACCCAGCGCGGCGAAGACGGGTACTGGGTCGATGGTCTTGCTACTGCGTGACATGGGCGGCGATGTGTCCGGCCTGGATTTCCCAGCCTTCGGTGTTCGAACGCAGCGCTTCGAGTCGCTTCGGCACTGGAAACTGCAGGAAGCCCGACTCGGTGATCGTCAGGCGTGTTCCCCCGTCCGCCATCGGCTCGAGCCGGAACTCGACCAGCACCTTGGCGTCGGCGGCGTAGTCCGTATCGGGATCGATGGCGCTGGGTGGCCAAGAGAAGGAGAACAGTCGCTCGTGCTCCATGCACTCCGTCACCGACTCCCACGCGACGTGCTCGTACCCCGGGTAGGTGATGTTGCCGGTGGTCCTCTTGCCAACCTCGAACGGCCCGTCGAGCCGAACGCGGAACCACGCGCCAAACTCCTTGTGGTCGGTGATCGCCCGCCAGACGCGTGGCACGGGTGCCGCGAGCTCGACAACCTTCTCGATGCGGTCCTGATCCTCGTGGACAGCCATAACGCAACCTCCTGGTTGCATGTAGCATATCCCTGGATCGCTCAATAAGCAACCATTTTGTTGCCTTTTTCACTCCGACCCAGTTTCGCCACCTCACACGTCGCCCAGTCTGCACCGCATCACCCGCGGGTGGCAACCGACTCCTCGTTCGCACGTCGATCGTTCCGATGGAACACTCCGCACACTGTCGCGGTTCGCACGGCCATGAACCGGCTGCGGGCGCGAGCCCGAACATCCCGGCGTGATCGAAGGGACGCCCTCCAGGCGTCGCTCGACGGCATGGGTCTCAGCGTGTTCTGACGACCAGCGGTCGCATCAGGCGACCGCGCTCCGCTGGTCGTATCGGGTGCCAACTTCGAGCAGCCCCGAGACGCACATTCGCACTTCATCATGTACTCCGTATCGCTCTCGATCCGGAGAACTCGTCATCACGTGGATCGGCCACGCTGCTCGGACGCACAGCCGAGAGCACTGGCCACGTGTTGAAGCGCGCTCGCGGGCACTGCACTGTGCCGGCCGCGCTGAATGCTATCTCATTGAGTTGGAAGGACAGATCCCATGAATCCCAGATTCATCACCAAGAACATGCACGCCCTGCTCGACTATCCCGTCGCGCTCGCCCTGATCATCGCACCGTTCCTGCTCGGCCTCGGCGCTTCGACGCCCGCTGCGAAGTGGCTCTCGGTCGGCACGGGCGTGGCTGCGCTCATCCTCACGATCTTCACCGACCACATGCTCGGCGTGCTCCGGGTCCTGCCATACAGGTTCCACGTGCTCGTCGATGGCATGGTGGGTGTGACGTTCTTTGTCGCGCCCTTTGCGCTCGGCTTCCGGGGCATCGACGCGTGGTTCTATTGGGCCAACGCAGCTGCCGTTCTTTCGGTCGTCAGCTTGAGCAAGCCGAGTTCGCTTGGCGCGGCAAACACGGAGGTGCCGTCGCACGCTTGACGCATCAGGCACCAATCAACACGCACCCACGCCAAGGCACCGAAGGCGTTTGAGACACAGGGGCGGGGACTGGTCACAACCGGTCCCCGCCCTTGCTTCGTTCAAGCAGAAGAGTCCCGAACACGCAACTCCACCAGGACCCCGTCGGCGGGCTTGGTCGATACCCCGGCTCGCGCGGGATTCTCGGGCCGAACGGCCCGGAGCTCGAAGAGCTTCACAACAGCACCCACGACCAGTGCGGTTTCCATCTGGCCGAGGTTCTTGCCCGGGCAGAAGCGCGGTCCATGGCCGAATCCGAAGTGCAACCAGTCCTTCGTTCCCTGATCCGTCGCACCGCGGCCGATCCAGCGATCCGGCACAAATCGGTCGGCCGGATGTCCCGTGACCTCCGGGCCCCAGTGGTCGTCGTGCCGATTCGCGTGCCAGACATCGAGCAGGATGTGGGTCCCGTCGGGAATCAGCAGGTCATCACCGCGCTTGGTCTTGACGAGCGTGTCACCAGCGGCGCGGCGGGGATGGAAGTACAACGCCGGCGTCAGGCGCAGCGTCTCGTTCAGCACGCAGCCGAGATACTCGAGCTGCTGCAGAGCTTCGGGGCTGTAGTCGTCAACGTCACGCACCTCTTCATAGAGCCGCTGCTGTACGGCCGTATCGCGGGCGAGATGCGAGAGCGCCCAACTCGCGTACGACGTGGTCGCTTCCAGCGCCCCGGCGAGAAAGACCCGGATGTTGGGCCGGAGCGCCTCGTCTCCCACATCCGATTTGAAGTGCCGCCAGAGCCCCGCCTGTCGCGCACGAGGGCGAATGGACTCGCTCGTCAGGTCCTCGAAAGTCTGTGCGGCCGCCCTCGCCCGTGCCACGCCACCGATCCACCGAGGCAGCCGATGCATCGGGCACCCAACCTTCGCCATGACGGTGTCCTTGACGATGCTGTCGATGAATCGGTCAATCGCCGGGACGTCACGATTGCGAATGTCCTCCGAGTCGATTGACGCGCCGAAGAAGCTGTTGACGAGCATGTCCAGCATCACGGCCTTGATCTCGGGCTCGAGCTGGACCTGGAGCGTCCTGGCCCCAGTCTCGCGCAGACGCTCGCCAACCAGCCCGAGACGTTCGATCGCGATCTTCCGACAGTTCTTCTCGAAGTCGGTGAATACCTCGGGCTGGAACAGCGTCGAGCGCGAGAAGGGTGGGGCGACCATCTGCTTCTGCGCGCGCCAGGTCGCGCCGTTGGCGTAGAGCAGCGTCTTGTCGCCGGTCGCGCGAGCGATGCCACTGGTCGGCATCGTGTCGCGATCAAACTGCCCAGGCTTATCACCGGTCGACTTCGAGATGGCCTCGATCACGCCTGGGTCGCGCGAAACCAGGACGGGAGCGAAGCCCGGCATGTCCAGGTAGCGGTTGTGTCGCGCTCCGTGGTCAGGCTCCGCCTCGGCACCGTGATAGAACGTCGAGAGCACCCGCAAGGGCTCGCGGTAGTTCCAGGGGTGGGGAAACGGGAGCGAGGGCCGCGATCTGAGGGTGAACAACGGAACACGCCCGGGACGGATCGATCCTTCAAAGGGGCTGCGCCGAACAATCTGGGCCGGCAGCCGACGCAGCCTGCGAAAGCGCCGCCGCGAGCTTGGACCACCGTCGGGTTTTGCAGGCGTCGGCATGCCGAACCGTATGGCCCCGCATGGAAGCTGCGATGCGGAAACCCCTGCACAAACAACACGGGGTGACAAGACACTAGTGAAACCTCTTGTGTCCCAGGTAGGCCTCTGGAGCCCCGAGACACGGATTCTGCGTTCACGGTGAGGTACTAACCGAGCCTGCGCGTCACTGTCCGAGTCCCTTTGACTCACCCTCAAGGCCGAATGCGTGAACGAACGGGGCCGGGTTGAAGTACTCGCGGAAGAGCACGATCTTGCCATCTACAACGTGGAAGAGACCGCCGTACGTCTGCTCGTAGAGCCGGCCGGTCGGGATGATGTCGACATGCCCCGTGAACGTCGCGAAGACCCACTCCGGATCCTGCATGGGGTAGAACCGGAGATTCTCTGTGAACTCGGCGTCGCCGCTGACGGCCGGCCACGCTTGGTAATGGGCCAGGATCCCGTTCTTACCGCGCACGTCCTTTGGGAATCCCTCGGGAGCAAACGGCATCTCTTGGACGGCATTGTCGGCCCAGACGTTGGCGAATGCGTTCATATCTTTCGATTCAAGTGATTCCAGGAACGCTCGTACTGCACCGGCGGCAGCATCACGGACCAGGACTGCACCCGGTCGTTCCGCGGCCCTGGCCGGTGCGATCGCAAGCGCGTCGCGTGTGCCATCCTCCCCTCGGAGGTTCATCGTGTGGCCAACGATCTTCCAGTCACGGCCATCCCGACGAAGCTCATACCGATAGTCACCCCTCGCCTGCCAGAACAGCTCACCGATAAAGTGATCGGCCGTGAAGCCCGCGGTCGCAACGGCCGAGTCGCCGTCGATGCTGACATGGATGCCCGAGAGGCTGTGACGTGTGAGGTCGAAACCCGGCAGGAACCCCGCCCACGAGCGCATGAGGTCAGCCGAAGTCACCGTGTTCGCGGGCTCACCCGTGAGTGAGCTGTAGTCCACCATGATCTCGTCTGCATACAGAGACGCGAGCGCATCGAATCGTCCGAGATCCGCCAGTGTTGCAACGCCTTCTACAACCGTGGTGACGGCCGCGACGTCTTGCTGCTCGTGGAACGACTCCCTGAAGTGCTCCGCAACAGCATCCGCAGCGGTAGTGACCGGCACGGGCTGATCGTAAAACTCAAACTGCGTGATATCGTCGAGCCAAAGCACCCGAGCGTGTGCCCCCATACGCTCTGCAAACGCAGTGATGCCCTGCGGAATCACGGCAGCCTGGGAATGGACCGCGAGCGTTGGCTTTCGCAAGGTTTTTCCAACGCGCACCGCGTCGTAGGTCAGCCACGGTTCCCATGAGGCAACGTTGAACTGGTTGTCGTACTCGTCGATCAGACCACGATCTGTCTCGGTGTAGTACGGCGCGTTGTACATCAAGGCCGACTCATTCGTCGTGCTCGCGGCTTCGATAATGACAGCCTCATCGGACGCCGTGGCTTCTCGGCCGGCAGCAATCAGACCTGCGACGCCCTCACGGCCGCCGTAAACCGACTCCGCGATCTCGTAGTTATGCAGCCACGGTGCGATCAGCCCGAGCGCCCGGATGTTTGGGCTTCGCTGCGTCGCATCGCTCATGTAGCCAGCCGAAGCACACACGCCGAGCCCACCGATTCGACCGGCATCTACCTCGGGGCGGGACGCAAGAAACGCCGCGGCCGCGATGATGTCCTGCGTCTTTCGCTCGGGGTCCTCGAGGAATCTCGGAGACCCCTCAGATCCGCCCCATCCGCGGAAGTCGAAGGTCAGAGCCGCGAAACCGCGACCGGCCATCTCTGCGGCGTACGTTGCCGGCATCTGCTCCTTCACCGTTGTCCAGGCGCCCGTGACAACCAGGCCAGGAAGCTGGCGGTTTCCGTCGTAGTTCTCTGGGAGGTAAAGGTGCCCAACCAACGCGGCATCACCAGAACGAAATGAGACATCCTGGCGAGAGACTTGATCCGGCGCCTCCTGTGCCCCGTTCGCGAGCGATGCGGCCAGAAGAGTGATGAGAGTCGTTCCAGATTTCATGACAGAACCCTCGTGTGTGGTGCTTGATCGGAGGAACATACACGAGCCAATCTGTTGATTCAATGACCTATTCGTCACATTATATGTGTACGAAAGGCACAAACGGCATGGACGACATCGGCAAACTCTTGCTGTTTCGAGACGTGGTTGAACTCGGAGGGTTTACGGCCGCGGCGGCCAAGTGGAATCTCAATCACTCGACAGTGAGCAAGCATGTGAAGACACTTGAGCGCGAGTTGGGTGCTCAACTACTCGAGCGGACATCCAGGACGATGCGACTCACGACGCACGGCCAGGTTGTGCTGGAGCACAGCAAACGCATCGGATCAACGTTTGAGGAGATGACCCAACAACTCGAGGAATCGAAAGGTCAGGTCACGGGCGAGCTACGGATAGGGAGCCTTCTCCACGTCGGTCACCACCTCATGCAGCCGGCGATCTCTAACTTCCTCGCCGAGTATCCACGCGTCCGTATCACGCTGTTGCTTCAGGATGAGCCGCTTGCTTTCTACAGAAACTCGCTCGACATCGCGCTTTGCGTTGGGCTGCCGAGCGAGGGGAGCCTCATCTCAAGAAAGCTCGCGGACAATGACGTCTGCCTAGTAGCAACACCCGAGTTGCTGGAGCGCGCCGGACCTCTCTCACATCCTGAGGAATTGGGAAGTTATCCGACCGTGGCGTACACGAGCCCCGCGGATGAAATCACGACATGGGCCTACACAGAAGGCAACGAGACTCGGTCGGTCACAGTTCGTCCCATCCTGCGTACGACTGACGGAAACTCGCTGTTGCACGCCGTCCGATCCGGAATCGGCGTCGGGTATCTGTCCAGCTTCGCGGCGCGAGCAGATCTCGACTCCGGGCGACTTGTCGAGGTGCTCCCAGAGTTTGAACTGCCAGCCTATGACCCAGTGTATGTCTTGAGTGCGCCAACGGAGTTCGCCTCTCCGAGGATTGAGGCATTCAAAGCATGCCTCTTTGAGGTAGCCAAGAGAGTCACGGGCGCGTGATGGCGGAAGGTTGGCCAGTACCGGGTAGCCGAACACGTACGGACGCACCGCAAACAAAGAAGACTCCAGCAACTGCCGGAGCCTTCGAGTGAAAAATCGGGGTGACAGGATTCGAACCTGCGACCTTTTGACCCCCAGTCAAACGCGCTAACCAAGCTGCGCCACACCCCGTTTCAACGGTCCCGCAGGCGGGCTCTGGGGAGCCTCGTCTCGGGCCACCATGCTATGCCGCTGCCCGGCCGGATGCCCATCGCGGTGACGAGGCCGGCCACAGAAAAGGGGCCCTCTCGACGTGCAAGAGGGCCCCGTGTAGGCGTTGATGCTGTCAGGCGAGGCTCAGCAGCCCGCGGTGAACTCGTTCTGGAACGCCAGGAAGTCGAAGATGTCCAGCGTGCCGCTGCCGTCAAAGTCGGCGGCCAGATCACCGGCAGAGAAGGCGTTCTGGAACGCCAGGAAGTCGAAGATGTCCAGCGTGCCGTTGCCGTCGAAGTCGGCCCGGCAAGAGGTTGCACCGTCGACGATGATCCGGAACGCGTCGATGCCGGCCTCGGTCACCGAGTCGTTCGGGTTGTCGGTGGCGCGGAACCGCACGCGGAACTCGCTGGTCACATCGACCACGTCCGACACGCGAACGGCCGCGACCACCCAACCCTCGGGCGTATCGGAGACGTTCTCGGCCAGCGACCACGACAGGCCGCCGTTGTCGGAGAACTCGATCCGCAGGCGATCGACGTCGCGATCGTCATTGCGGAACCAGCGGGCGTACGACACGATCGCATCGCCGTAGTCCGACAGGTCGAACTCCGGGCTCACCAGCGTGGTCGGCCCGCCATCAACGTCGGAGTTGCCCGACGCACGATCGGTCAGGAAGGCGCTGCCCGAGCCGTCGAAATCGGTGGGCGGGTCTTCGATGCGGTCGTCGGTCGCACCCAGCGGAGCGCCGCGATCCCAAGCGCCGTCGTCAACGGCGGTGTTCTCAACCGTCCAGCCGGGAGCGGTCTCGAAGTCGAGGCTGACGAGCACCTCGCCCACCAGCACCGGGAAGCCGCCTTCGCTCGGCACGCGGACCGTATCGCCCGTGTCGGCGTCGGCCGTGATGAAGTACGCCAGGTCGGTCAGGCCGGGCTGGCCCGGGATCGTGCCGACGAACTCATCGCCATCGGCGACAAGCGGCACCATCTGCGTGTCGCCGTCAATGATCAGGCCCAGCATCTGCGTGCCAAGCTCGAACGCAGCCGTCGAGTCGGCGATGCTGACACGAACCTCGCCGCTCTGGCCGGAGCTGAGCGTCTCGGGCGCGTCGACGACAGAGATGCTGATGAGATCGAGCTCGGGGCAGTCGATGCCGTGGCGATCGAACGCCATGCAGATCTCGTCGTAGTTGGGCGTGCCGTTGCCCAGGATGCCGTCGTTGTCGTCGATCGTCAGCACCTCGATAGCCGTACGCGGCGTGGCCGAGTCACCACCATCGCCACCCAGCGTGATCATCGACCAGCCGACAAACAGGTCCTGCGCTTCGGCGAAAGCCGGGCCCGAACCAAGCGTGTCGGTCAGGTTCAGGCGGATCCAACGCCAAGAGCCGCCAAGCACCTGGCCACAGGTGTGGATGGCCGAACCGCAGGGGAACTGCTGGCGAGCAGCCTCGGGATTGCGCACCGCGCCGCCGCCGGTCAGGAAGCCCTGGCCGACGATGCCCGTGTCGTAGAGGTTGATGGCGACCGAATCGCCATAGCCCTCACCAAACGCGCCCTGAGAGAGGCCCAGTCGGTTCACGATGAAGTGGCCGTACTCGTGAGCAACGACGGTCGAGAACGCCGTGTTCACGCAGCCACCGCCAGCGGTGAAGAAGTTGATCGAAAGGTCACCACCGCTGAAGAACGCGTTGCAGTTGTCGTTGATGTTGACGTTGGCCTGCGTCTGGCGATCGAGCCCGGTGAAGCCCGGCGCACGCGACTTGATGAGGTCGTACGAGAGGTTCGTGTGCAGGAACGCGTTCACCTGAGCCGTCGTGAACTGCGTCGGGCTCGGGTTAAAGAGCAGGTTGGCCGGGCCGGGAGGCGTGGTGACCACGCTCGCCGAAAGCTCGGGGCCGGCAACGTCGTTGATGCGGACCCACGGGCCGCTCAGCTCACCGTCGACCGTTACGCTCGACGTGCCCGAGTGCGGGATCACGAACTCGCCATCGAGATCACTCACCGCGTCAGCGCCACCTCGCAGCATCACTTCGAGCAGCGGCAGCCGCTGCTCGACGGCCGGATTCGAGGCAGTGTCGGGCAACAGGCCTGGCGTCGCCCGGCCAGTCGTCGTGCCCTCGACATCAACGTGCGCGATCACCGACTGCACGAGCAGCTGCTCGCCCGTCTCGGCATCGATGAACGCCTCGTACGCCTGGCTCACGATCGGGTAGCTCGCGTGCTCGGCGGTCACGCGGTACGCCGGCCGCGTCTGGCCCGCGTCTTCGCCCTGGCCGTTGCCGTAGAAGGCAACGAGCTCGGGCTCGCTGAAGTTCACGAAGTTCGTGAAACGGATGTCGTTGCGAACAACCGCCGACGCCTGGTCGGGCGTCAGGAACACGAGGTCCTGCAGGTTGCCCGGGTCGTTCTGGGCGAGGTTGCCGGCTGCGTACACCACGACGTGATCGGTACCGCGGTCGAGCACCAGAACGCGGCCGATGCCCAAGTGCACGGGGATGCCGTCGACCGACTGATCGAACAGGAACGCCGTGAACTTGCCGTCGCGCAGCGTCGTGCGATGCGAGAGGTCGAGCTCGAGCTCGCCGATACCAAACTCTGATCCGTGCCGGGCGAGGAAGTCCATCGCGGCCTGATCGGCCGTCAGGCCCGTAGTCATGGGCACGCCGTAGAAGGCCTCGGTGCGGCCGTTGGAGTCTTCGAGCGTGCGAACGCCCGGATAGGTGTCGGCCAGGCTGTCGCCGATGATGATCACATCATCGGCAGTAGCCGAGGCTGCGGCGACCAGGCCGATGCCAAGGCCCGCGACGAGCCGCAATGCAACGGCGCTGTTCTTACTTCCTCGCATGGAAATCCTCCCCTGTTCTTTGGGATGTGTGACGTATCGCCGGTGACGCCCGACCTCGAGGGCCAGCGTCGCACGCGGTCGACCCGACCACCGCCGTCGGTGCAGAGACGGCGGCGGGACTTGGTTACTACAGGACCGCTCCCCGCCCCGTTACTTGATAGTTTGGTGTCAATACGCATCCAAAGCCACCCTGGCTGCGATGTTCTCGAGACCCGAGGGCGCTTCGCCCGCACAACGCGCACGCGCCACGCATCTGTCCGTATAACCCGTGGATTCCTCGATGATGGATGCACGTATCCGCGGCGGCCCAGCGATGACAAGGTCGGTCTCAATTGGGTTGTGCCAACTACAGAAAAAAGGAGCCGCCCTCCTCAGGCGGCTCCTTCGCGTCAATCAGATCGGAGCCCGCAGCGAGCTGCCGATCCAACAGGGTTCAGACTCTCAGCAACCCGCGGCGAACTCGTTCTGGAACGCCAGGAAGTCGAAGATGTCCAGCGTGCCGTTACCGTCGAAGTCGGCGGCGAGATCACCAGAGGTGAACGCGTTCTGGAACGCCAGGAAGTCGAAGATGTCCAGCGTGCCGTTGCCATCGAAGTCGGCCCGGCATCCGGCACCATCATCGCAACGGAAGCCCGACACGCTGACGGCGTCCAACGCGGCCTCGGTAGCCGAGTCGTTGGGGGTGTCGTCGGTCGTGAAGCGGAGCTGCACGTTGCTGGTCAGCGACACAAAGTCGGCGACGGTGATGGTCATCTGCGTCCACTCCTCGCCACCGGCGGCGTGATCCACCGACTCGATGGTGGTCCAGCCCGAGCCGTCGTTGATCTCGACCAACAAGCGGTCGGCGTCGGCGAGGCCAGCGCGCTGATCGTCGTTCCAGAACCAGCGGGCGTAGCTCAGTTCGACATCGGCCGGAGCGTCCGACAGGTCGAACACGGGCGAGGTCAGGATGGTCGGACCACCGTCGACGTCCTCGCCACGCTCGCTACCGGTAACGTACGCCTGGCCGGAACCATCGGAGTCGGCATCCGGAGCACCGCGGAAGCCATCCGGCGTGCCGAGCTCCCAGTCACCCGTGGCGGGGCTGCCCGTCACGTTCCAACCCGTGGCCGTCTCGAAGTCGTACTCGCCGTAGTTCAGATCCTCGCCGATGCGATCGATCGTGTACGGCGCGTCGCCGCCCAAGGCGGGCAGCGTCACGGTCGTGCCGCCGTCGCCGGTCACCTCCATGTAGAAGGCCGGCGCGGTGCCGCAGGTGGTCTCGGGCAGGTCGAAGACCCACGTGTCGCCACTGGCGGTCATGTCGGCGCGGGTGAAGCCCGAACCGGTCATGTCGTAGTAGATCGACGGAACGCCAACGAGCGCCTCGTCGCCCTCGATGACCTCGATCTCAACGTCGACGATCGTGCCGGGCAGCACGATGTCGGGCACGTCCGACACCAGCGACATGCCGATGGCAGGAGTGACACCGGCAACCACCAGGGCGTACGTCGCATCGAGATCGGGCGTAGCCGGGAAGCCGTCCTGGTTGATCTCGTCACCGAGAACCTCGACGGTCCACACGCCGCCCTCGGGCGACTCAACGAACACGTTCTCGACGTTATCGAGATCGTTTGCCGAACCGCCGGGCGTCGAGAAGTTGCCATCGGTCAGACCGTTGTTGCCGTAGTACACCGCGCCACTGGGCGAGGTGACCTTCAGCGTGAGGTCGTTGATGCGGTGCTTGGTCGAAGACGTGGTGCCGCTGACGTCGCGGTACACCATCGTGACGCGCAGATCCGGCTCGTCGCTGGCGACCTTCAGCGGGTAGCTGTTGCTGCTCAGCGGCGTGACGGGATCCGTCGCATCGATGATGAAGAACCGCTCGCGCTCGTCATAGAGCTTGCCAACGTCGGCAAGGCCCCAGCCCTGACGCATGCGGTTCAGGTCGCCGCTCGAGCTGGTGAAGTCATACTGCAGAGCAGTGTTGATCATCATGGCCTTCGAGGTGGCCGGATCGGGAGCATTCTCGAAGACCGTGCCGCCGGGCACGCCCTGCGGGCCAAAGACGCCCTCGTTCCACATCTGGAAGAACAGGCCAAAGTGGCCGGCGGTGATGGGCGTGGCGCCCGAGGTGCCGCCGAACTGGGTGTACGAGGTGGGCGCGCCAGTGGTCGCCGCGATGGTCGAGTCGTAGAAGTGGGCCAGGTCGGGCTTGATGCGACCATCGCGGGCCGGACCCGTACTACCAGCAGCGCCGCCGTGGCGGTCGTCGCTACGCGTCAGCGTGCCGAAGTGGTTGATGCCACCGACGGCCACGATGTTCTTCGCCCAAGCCTGGGGACGACTGGGCGTGCTGCCCGAGTTCGACTGGCTCTGGGTGATGATGATGTCGTGGTCGAAGAGGATGTCATCCATCTCGGCCGAGATGGTCGTGTAGTCGCTCGTCCGCGGATCGCCCCAGCTGTTCGTCTGGAAGACGGCGCGGTACTCATCTGAAGGATCGACCAGGCGGGCGGTGTGGGCGTAGCGATCGCCCAGCGCGCCGTAGGCCGCCATGATGGTCTGCTCGGCGTCGGGCAGGAAGCCACGAGCCTGCGGGTTGGTGCCCGGCGCGAACACGATGCTGAACACGCTCGTGCCGTGCGACTGGCTGCCCACCGCACCGTGCAGCAGCGGAGCGGGGCTCATGCTGCTGAACTCCTGGTGACCCAGGAACAGGCCACTGTCCATGACCTCGGCGCGAACGCCCTGGCCGGTGTAGCCGGTCTCGTTCTCGACGTAGTCGGCGCCACCGATCATGCGGGCGATGTCGACGTCGGGCTCGGGCTCGCCGCGCACGTCCATGAAGAGAACGTCGCTGCGCTGCGCAACGGCCAGGAGCTGCGCATCGGTCAGCCAAGCCTGCAGGCGGCCGACGGGCTCAGACTCCAGGTCGATCGCCGCGCCCATCCCGCGGATCTGCTGGGCAAGGCTCTTGAGCGAGCCCTCGCCGCGACGCAGCGTCTGGATCGAGTACCGCTGGAAGGTCGTCGAATCACCCATGCTCGCCAGCGCCAGGCGCTGCAGGTCGGGCTCGTCCAGCTTGTACGCCGGGTGATACTCGCCCACCCAGCGCACGAAGGGCAGTGCACGCACCGCATCGACCATGCTCGCGTCGATCGTCACGATCTGGGCTTGGTCGGGCAGGAAGCGCTCGACCGTACCGCCCAGGCGGGCAATGGCATCGCCGTACGCCTCGAGGGGCTGACTGATGTACTGCACGATGAACGCCTGGTTGCCGTCGACGGCTTTCAGGTTCTCAGGAACGGCAGGGATGAACCCGGCCGGATCGAACTCGGCGTAGCGCAGCATGATCGTGCCGCGCTGCTCGACCACGCGCTGCTCGGCGCGCCCGTCGAGGCTGATGGCGACCATGGGCTGGCCCGCGTCAATAAAGGTCCGCACGTAGCCGTCACCAACGCGAACCGTCTGCGCCTGGGTCGGCTGGGCCAACTGCTGCGACGCGATCGCCAAGCCACTGCTGGCCAGCAGAACCGCCGCCGAAGCGGTCACGACCGTCCATCGATTACTACCACGCTGCATGTGTCGTCCTCTTCCTGATGAGCTGTTCGGGTGCCCGAAACACGCCTCCTCGGCATGCACGGCAACGCCGGGCATTCCAGCGCCTACGCCTTTCAATACAACACGCCGGGCCAGTGCGTAACTGGCTTCGGGGGTTCCTATACAATGGCGGAAAAGCCGCACAAGACCAAGCCCAAATCACCCCGAATTCGGCCTGGCAACGGCACAAACCGGGCCACAAGTCCGGATAACACCACTCTTCGGTTTTCGATTGGGCCGTAGAGCCGATCCGGCTTGCTTCACACCAGATCGGACGCTTCAGGCGGAATGGGCGAGGAGGGATTCGAACCCCCGAAGGCATTGCCAGCAGATTTACAGTCTGCCCCCTTTGGCCACTTGGGTACTCGCCCGCTGGGCCTCCATGGTAGCAGGCGAATTGCCCGAAAGCCCTACGCGTCGGCATCCTCGGCAGCCGAAATCCCCGCCGAAGGGTCGGCCTCGAACTCGAGCGGCGGCGGCTCCGCGGGCTTTCCCCTGCGCTGCGGCAGCGCCACCGGCTGCGAACAACCCGCCAGCATTGCCGGCACCAGCAGAGGCTGCCCCGGCTGCGGATCGCCGCCCATCCACGCCACAAGGTCTCGAACAGGCCCGCCCATGGCAAAGTCGAATTGCCGGTAGACCTGTCGCGGCGCGCCACGGCGGACCTCTTCGCTTCCGACGCCGTTGGCCTCGAGAAACCCAATGACGGCCCCCACCACCTCGGCGTCGGGCAGCCCCCCGCCCGGCTCGTGAACGAATGCGCACGGACACCCCGGCGAGAGCTGCTGCCCCGGTGCCGCCAGATAGACGTCGCCCTCGAAGCCCAAGGCCTCCAGCAAGCCCATCAGCTCGGCCGGGTGCTCGAGGCTCGCCATCGCTCCATCGACGCACCACTCAAGACCCGATGCCAAGGCGTCGGCGACGGCCCGCCGCGCGTACTCAAGCAGCTCGTGCAGCTCATCGGGCCACGGCTCGTCCGCCCAGATCTTCGCGAGGTCGCCAACATGCCGATCGATTCCGACCGACGCAGTATCGATCGCCAGCGCACGGCTTTCGTCCAATTCGTGTTCGTCGAGGTCGCCCAGGGCCAGCGCGATCGCCTGCAAACCGATGATCGCTGGCACGCTCTCACGCCACCGGCCGCCGGAGCCATCCTTCGGGAGGGCCACCGCCGAGCGCGCAAACTCGGTCCAACGCGCGAGCAGTACAGCCCAGGTCATCGCTTCGGCCATGCCAAAGCGTACGCCGATGGCTACAGGTTGCCTTCCATCTCTTGCTGGCCGAAGAGCGTGTCGTGAATGGGTGCGAGCGCCTCGAGCGTGTGCTGCAACACCTGCACGGGCGTGCCGATGGCATCGACCTCGTGGATGAGGTCCTTGGAATAGAAATCGAGCACCGGGCGGGTCTCGTGCTCATAGACCTCCCACCGCCGGCGGATCACATCCTCGCGCGCGTCGTCGGCCCGGTTCTCACGCAGGGCGCGCTTGCGCAGGCGCATGAGCATGGCGTTCATGTCTCGGCACACCAAGTGCACGATGGCCTTCACTTCCACGTGCTCTTCGAGGAGCTTGGCCTGCTTGACGTTTCGGGGGATGCCGTCGAGCACCAGGATCTCGGCGTGGGGCTTGTAGTAGCTGAGGGTCATCTGCGCGTGGAGGTTTTCTTTCCACATGTCGACCGTCACGTCGTCGGGAACCAGATTGCCCTTGGACGAATACTCGTAGAAGGTTCGCCCCAAGGGGCTGTGAATATCGAGCGTCCGGAAGACCTCGCCGCACGACAGGTGGTAGAACCCCGGAATCTGTCCGAGGATCTTGCCCTGCGTGCCCTTGCCCGCACCGGGAGCCCCGAACAGCAACGCGGTTGGAACACGATCGGCCATCGTGGCCTCCCCTTCGCCTGGACTGCGGCGGACCGAACGGGCCCCGCCCTGGGTTGCGACCCCAAGCATAACGCCCACGCGGGTGGGAGGCCGGTTTCGGAGGCCTCCAAGGCGTGGGCGTCTGCGGTTTGAGACGATAATTTCGAGCGGAGTCGATCCGACAGCCAATCGGCTGCGGCCGCCGCGTCCGATTAGTCGGCGGCGATGACCTCCTGCATCAGGTTCGCCGGCATCGGGCGGTACTCTTGGAACTCCATCGACGCCGCCGCACGGCCCTGGCTCATGCCGCGGAGCGTGGTCGTGTAGCCGAACATCTCGCTCAGCGGACACTCGCACGTGATCTGGCGGATGCCGGCGCCGCGGTCCTCGGTGTCGATGATCATGCCGCGGCGGCTCGAGATGTCACCGGTGACATTACCGAAGAACTCCTCGGGCGTCACGATGACGACCTTCATGATCGGCTCGAGCAGCACGCTGCGGGCCTTGGAGACAGCCTCACGGAGCGCCAGGCGCGCCGCCTGCTCGAAGGCCACCTGCGAGCTATCGACCTGGTGGTACGAGCCGTCGACAAGCTCGGCCTTGATGTTGATCAGCGGGTAGCCCGCCGTCACACCGCTGGCCGCCGTCTGACGGATGCCCGCCTCGACCGAGGGGATGAACTCCTTGGGGATCGAGCCGCCGACGATCTTGTTCTCGAAGGCAACCCCCTCGACGAACTTGATGCCCTCCTCCTCGGCCTCTTCCTTCGTGTACGGACGCAGGTTGATGATCACGTCACCGAACTGACCGCGACCACCGGTCTGCTTGACGAACTTGCCACGGACTTCCTTGGCCTCGCCCTGGATGGCCTCGCGGTAGCTCACACGCGGCTTGCCGACCTGCACGCCGATCTTCATGTCGCGGGTCAGCTTGTTCTTGATGATCTCAAGGTGCAGCTCACCCATGCCGGCGATGATGGTCTGGCCGGTCTCGTCGTCGTAGTGGCTCTGGAAGCTGGGGTCCTCGCGGCGGATCGTCACGAGCGCCTCGCTCAGCTTGCGCTTGTCGTCGCTGGTGTTGGGCTCGATCGACATCGAGATCACCGGATCCGGGAAGTCCATCCGCTCCAGCAGGATCGGATCACTCGGGTCGCACAGGGTGTCGCCCGTGATCGAGTCCTTGATGCCGATGATCGCCACGATCGAACCAGCGTGTGCGGCGTCGAGCGCCTCACGCGTCTTGGCCTGCATCTGGTAGATGCGGCTGACGATCTCACGCTTGCCGTTGCCGGGGTTCAGCACGCGGCTGCCCTTCTCGAGCGTACCCGAGTAGATGCGGGTGTACGTGAGGTCGCCGTGGCTGTCGGCTACCACCTTGAACACCAGGGCCGAGAGCGGCGCCTTGGAGTCGTGCGGGCGGCTGAGCTTGTTCTCCGAGTCCTTGGGGTCAACGCCCTGCACCTCGGGAACCTGCGTGGGGTTGGGCAGGTAGTCGATAACGCCGTCCAGCAGGCGCTGCACGCCGATGTTCTTCAGGGCCGAGCCGCAGAAGACCGGGTTGCAGGTCAGCTTCAGCGTGCCCTTGCGCAGAGCCTGGCGGATGTCCTCGACCGTGACCGAGTTTTCGTCCTCGAGGTACTTCTCGGTCAGGTCGTCGTCGAGTGCGCTGGCCGCGTCGACCAGCTCGTGCCGCCACTTCTCGGCCTCGGCCATGAGGTCATCGGGGATGTCCTTCTCGGTCACCACCGCGCCCTGTTCGTTGGCGTCGAAGTAGTACGCCCGCATGCCGAGCAGATCGATGATGCCCTCGAGCTCGTTGCCCGCGCCGATGGGGATCTGCACGGCGATGGCGTTCGCGCCAAGGCGCTTCTTGATCGAGTTGAAGCTGAACTCGAAGTTCGCCCCGATCTTGTCCATCTTGTTGATGTAGCAGATGCGCGGCACGCTGTACCGGTCGGCCTGGCGCCACACGGTTTCGCTCTGGGCCTCGACGCCCTCTTTGCCATCGAACACCGCGACCGCGCCGTCGAGCACGCGGAGCGAACGCTCCACCTCGATGGTGAAGTCCACGTGGCCCGGCGTGTCGATCAGGTTGATCTGATACTCGACGTCGCTGCGGGTCCAGTGGCAGGTCGTCGCCGCCGACTGGATGGTGATGCCGCGCTCCTGTTCTTCCTGCAGGAAGTCCATCGTCGCGGTGCCCTCGTGCACCTCGCCCAGCTTGTGGGTCTTGCCGGTGTAGAAGAGGATGCGCTCGGTGACCGTGGTCTTGCCCGCATCGATGTGGGCGGCAATCCCGATGTTACGAACTTTGTTCAGCGGCATCTCGGCCATGGCGTCGTCCTCGTGTCCTCGGTCTGCTCGCTCGCCAGTCGGGCGAACGAATGAGCAATTCCATCACCCATCACCCGACCCGAGCACGCGCTCGGAATCCATGATCGGCTGCCCGCCCGAAGCTTCGGATGGGCCCTGGTTATCTGGTACTCATCGGCCTTGGGGCTACGCCCCTCCAGACCGATGCCTCTGTCTCGAAACTCGAATCGTTCGGCCCGGATCGCCGGCCGCCGGAGTGCCGCCGCCGAGAGCAGCGATCCCGTCGCCCTGGGCCCTCGCCCATGGCGTGGTCTCGAACAACGCCCTGACCGCACACCATCACCACCGGCGGCCACGGAAGCCGTGGGCCGAAGCGTAATGCTAGAACCCCAGGCCGTTCCGTCAAGCGACAGGCACGCCTAGCGAGCGTCCAGATAGCCCCTGATCTCGGCGATCTGCTCCTCGTTGAGCCCGGCCCCGAGCCTGTCGAGCCGCATCCGCTCGTCGGCTTCGAGCGCAGCTCCTGCGCTGCCCAGGGCCCGGGCATCGAGACCGGCATCGCGGGCGATCTGGAACTGCCGGAACTTGAGCTGCGGGCTGGCCGGGTTCAGGGCCTCCGCACTGGCCAAGGCCTCGAGCACGTCGGCCGTCCGCGAGCCATCGGGATTCAGGGCCGCCAGCACGGTGGCGCGATGGCTGAAGTTCTGGGCCGAAGCCGGCTCGCTCTCGGTCGCTCGCTGGGAGAGCGCGAGTGCTCGTTCCGCTGAAGCGTCGTCGCCTGCCAGAGCGACCACCAGCCAAGCGCGAGCGGCCATCCGCAGCGTTGGGCCGTCCGCCGGGGCCGCCTGCACCGCCCGATCCGCCTCATTCGCCGCCGCGAGCGAGGACTGCCGACCCAGCACCGCTAACCCCGCCGCCAGATTCGCGGGCCCGACGGACCGTCCGATCTCGGCTGATACCTGCTCGGCCACGGCCCGGACGACCCTGGGGTCTCCGCCGCTGGCCTGGAGAACAGCCCCGAACTCCGCCGGCCGGCGCGCGGCTGCGGCGGCCCGCTCGACGGCCGACTGCCACGCCCAGACACCCGGCAACGCCAGCACCGCGACCACAAGAGCCGTGAGCGCAGGAACCGCCCCAACGAGGCGACCCGGTCCGGTTGGAGCTCCTGCTTCGGTGCTGTCTCTCGCGACCGCGATCGCCAACCACGCCGCCCACAGCGAGGCGCTCCCAACGAGCACCGGCGTCATCTCGATCTGCCCATGCGCGATCAGTACGAGCGCGGCCGCACCCGCGCCCAGCACGACGGCCCTGACTGGCGCGTGCCATGCCGCGATGGCGATCGCCACCCAGCCCGCGAGACCGCCGATCCACGCGATGGCCAACCCCGGCGTCAGGCCGCCGACGGACTCCAGCTCGAACCGCACGCCGATGACTACCGCCATCGCCGGCCCAGCCACGAGCGCGAGGCGGGGGACACGCTCGGCGTCCTCGGTTTCCTCAGGTTGCTCCTGCAACGCCTTTGCCGCCCGCCACGCCGCGAACAAAAGCAACGCGAGCGCGACGATCCCGAGAACGACACCCATCGTTGCCATCGCGTCAAACACCACGCTGTGCGGGCTGGCGGCGTTCTCCGGGCTGATCGGATCCTTCGCGACAGCGTAAGCATCCTTGAATCCGCCGGGGCCAACGCCGAACAGCGGGTTGTTGATCGCGATGCGCGTCGACGCCTCGACGTAGAACCACCGAAAGAGCAGGCTCAGCTCGCCCACGCGCTCGCCCACCATGCCGCGCGCGATGAGCGCAAGGATCGGCCCGATGACAACGGCGAGCGCGAGCACGCCGGCGATGCGCGCACGCATCGGGCCCTCTCGCCAGCGCGCCGGCGCGAATCGACCAATCGCGATGCACGAGAGCCCGAGCACGCCGGCGGCCATCGCGCCCTTGCTGCCGCCATAGACGACCAGGCCCAGCGAGACGAGCGCGCCGATGCCCGCGACGAGTGCCGCCCAGCGGCGCGCCGAGACGGCGATGGCCGCCAGCAGCACGCCGCCCGCGGCCAGGAATGAGGCGACGACGTTCGAGAAGCCGATCCAGCCGGTGATCTCGGGCTGGCGCAAGCGCCGCTCGAAAGCGCGGGCCCCGGACGTGCCGGGCTCGAGCCCCTGGGCTGCGAGCATGCGTGCCTCGTCGTCTTCGAACTGGGCAACGGTCGCGGGATGCTCGATAAGCAACTGCACCAGGCCCTTTGTCACGAGCATTGCTGTCAGCCCGGCCACCAGCGCGGTAACGATGCGGCGCGTGCCGACATCCGCGCAGCCGCGTGCCAGGCCGCCCGCGCCGGCGAGCGCCGCCAGCCACGCGAGCGCAGGCGAGAGATCGGCCTGCCTCGGCCCGTCGGGCAATCCGTGCAAGAGCCCGACGACGCCAACGAGCGCGAGCGCCACGGCCCAACAGGCCCACTGCTTCCAGCGCGGCGGCGGCGCGAGCAGGAGCACAAGGCCGCTCAGCAAAATCGTCAGCACGTCGAACAGCGCCGCCTCTCGCGGACCAAAGGCGCCGGCGGGCGCGGCGATGGTGTAGGGATCGAGCCCCCAACCCGGCATCGGATCGAACGCCATGAGCGCGCGCACGCAGGCGAGCAGGGCGATGACGATTGTCAGGCCGCGAACCAAGCCGCTCGTGCGCGCCCGCTCATCCATGCGCCTTGCCCCTGGGCCAGAACTCCAGCACGCCCAGCACCGCCATCAGCACGGCCGCCTGCACGCCGATGATGATGGCTCCGGTGGCGTTCACGGTGAGCAGCAGCAAGCCCGAGGCGCCGGCGATCATGCCGAAGGCCCAGAGCACGAGCACGGCGCCGCGCCGGCCCAATCCGCGATCGGCCAAGCGGTGGCTGACGTGCTGCAGATCCCCCACCAGTGGGCTCTTGCCCTGGCTGAGGCGCAGGCCGACGACCGTGGCCAGGTCGTACAGCGGCACGGCGAGCACCAGCACGGGCAGCAGCACCGCCCACCAGGTGATCGTCGGTTCGACGATGCCGACCATAAGCGGTTCATTGGATCGCGTGCCGGCGATCGGCGAATCGACAGTGACATATGTCCCCCGCACACTCAGGAAGCCCAGCACGAACCCGAGCACCAGCGATCCGCCGTCGCCCATGAAGACGCGGGCCTTCGGGAAGTTGTGCGGGAGGAAGCCCAGGCACGCCCCCACCACGCACGCGCTCAGGCCCGCAACGAACCACTGGCCGGCCATGAGCATCGCGATCGTCAGGAACGCCCCCGCGATGGCGGCGATGCCGGCGCCCAGGCCGTCCATGTTGTCCAGAAAGTTCAGCGCGTTGGTCATCGCCAGAAGCCAGAGCGCGGTGATGGCAACGCTCGCGATCTCGCCGCCCGGGTACTGGTCGAGCAGCGTCAGCAATCGCGAGTCGGTCAGCAGCGGGATGGCAACCGCGGGCAGGGCCATCAGGCCCATCTTGAGCCAGGGGCCCAATGGCTTGCGGTCATCGACAAGGCCGAGCACGTGCAGCAGAAGGATGGCCGCGATGAGGACCACGGCGTCGAGGATGACCGCCGACGGATCGGTCAGCTCGCGGTGCGGGCCATCGACCATCGGTGCGAGCACGAGCGCTCCGACGATGGGCACGAGCAGGCCGGCCACGACGCCGATGCCGCCGATGTTGGGCACGCGCCTCGGGTCGGCCTTCACCTGTCCCGCGACGCCCGCGGCGTCGAGCGTGTTCAGCCGGCGGCCCAGCCGCGTGGCGAGCCACGTGGCGACAAACGCCACGAGCAGGGCCACCGCACCCAGGGCCAGCACGAGCCAAAGCATGGGTCTGTTGTAGGTGGCTAGAGGACTGAAACGCGGGCGGGCGAATCCCGACTACCAGTGCAGCGGCCGTCCGGCCGACACCAACCAACCCCGCCGCAACCAACGGCCCTACCTCCCGGGGAGACTCCATGGTCTTTCAGCTTGTCTTGTACTTCTTCAGCGCGTGCGCCCTTGCCATCGTCGGACCCTCCGAGGCGACCAGCGACGCGCACGCCGAGATGGCCCAGCCGTTCGCGGCCGTTGGCACCGTGGGCGGCGTGGGCACGGGCACCCTGATCGACGACGACTGGGTCGTGACCGCGGCCCACGTGGCCGACGCCCTCCGCCTGCAGAATCGCACGCCGATCGTCTTCGCCCTCGACGACGGTCGCGAGTTCACGGTCGATCGCGTCGAGATCCACCCGGACTGGACGCCGCTGGAGCAGCAGATGGCCAATCGCGGCAAGGACGATCTGTTCTCGCCGGGCGACGTCGCGTTACTGCACCTTGTGGAGGTGGTCGGGTCGGTCGAGCCCATCACGCTGGGCGCCTTCGATGCGGCGCAGCCCGAGATCACGATCGTCGGCGTGGGCAGCTTCGTCTCGACAACCAGCGAGGGCGTGCCGCCGCGCGAGGCCAACCGCATGCCGCGGGGCGTGAAGCACGCGGGCACGAACCGCGTCGACCGCGTCGACGCCGAACGCAACGAGCTGATCATTTCGTTCAGCGCCCCAGACGACGAAACGGCGACCACGCACGAGTCGTCGGCGTTCGTCGGCGACAGCGGCGGCCCGGTGCTCTCTCAGACCAAGGACGGCTGGACGCTCATCGGCATCATCGGTGCCATCGATACCGCGACGGACAACATCGGCACATACGGCGACACGACGCACGCCACCTCGGTCAGCGCCATCCGCGAGTGGATCGACGCGACGACCCGCGACTGAGCCGGCATCAGCGCGTCCTCAACGCCGGCGGCGCACGCCGGCCATGCCCGCGGCAAGCACGAGTGAGGATGCCGGGGCGGGGACGACGCGGATGGTGGCGGCTCCCTCGGTCAATTCGGCAAGGCGCGTTTCCGGAGTGCCGCTATCCATGGCTATATAGACGTCGTATTTGTTCGATATCGTGGAAAGTTCGATGTCGAACGGTATCGCAACATCCACAGGCGCGGTGTACGTGATCTGCCAGAACGGCGCGGGGTTGATCGGATCGGCGAAGATGCCCGCGCCGCCTGGAAAGTGAATCTGCCCGCCGATGATGCCATCGAAGCCAATAGCCGACGGCGTGCCGGTACTCGTTCCGGGTCCGTCGAGTGGCTGAAGCAGTGTCCGGTCGCTAAACCCAGCACTGCCGATCGAAATGAGGAGATCGGTCGCGACCCCGGCCATCGCATAGTCGCTCGGATCAAACCCGGCGAACAGCGTCACTGTTGTGCTCTCACCGGGCAGGAGCACCGGGTTCTCAACATCGATCGTGATGGCCGGCTGCGCCAGCGTCGCGGTGGCGCACGAGAGGACGGCGATGGTTGATGCTCGGATCATGGCGGGGCTCCTTCGCCTCGGGCCTCAACGCCGCCGACGCATCGCGCCCATACCCAGCGCAAGCACGAGCGCCGACGCCGGGGCAGGGATGACGCGGATGGTGCCCGAGCCCTCGACCAGTTCGGCAAGGCGAGACTCGGAGGTGCCGCTGTCCCTCCAGATGTACACGTCGTACCGACTCGTCATCGTCGACAGGTCGATGTCGAACGGCGCGGCCACGTCGGAGGGCGCCGTGTAGGTGACCGTCCAGTAGGCGATCGGGTTCGTCGGGTCGGCGAAGATGCCGCCGGTCGCGGGGAAGTTGAGCTGGCCGGCGATGATGCCGTCCCAGCCCGTGGCCGAGGCCATGCCCGCCGATGTGCCCGGTCCGTCCATTGGCGCAACGCGCATGGCGTCGCTCCAGCCCTCGCTGCCGACGGAGGTGACCAAGTTCGTGCCCAGGCCCGCCATGGCGTAGTCCCGAGTGGGGAATCCGGCCAGCAGCGTCACGCTCGTGCTCTCGCCCGGCAGCAGTGTGGGCTGGTCGATGTCGATCGTGATGGCCGCCTGGGCGAGGGTGGTGGACGTGGCGGCCAGGATGATGAGTGTCGCGGTGCGCAGCATGGTGGTTGCTCCTTGATTCATCGATTAACGGCGGCGACGCACGGCGCACGCGCCCAGCGCGAGGATGAGCGCCGACGCCGGCGCGGGGATGACGCGGATGGTGGCGGCGCCTTCGGTGAGGTCGTCCAGACGGGATTCGGATGTGCCCACGAAGATCTCGAGATACACGTCATAGCGTGAAGTCATGGTCGAGAGATCGATCTCAAACGGCACCAACAGGTCAGTGGGGGCCGTGTACGTCGCTTGCCAGAATCGGATTGGATTCGTCGGGTCGGCCGCAATGCCCGCTCCCGCAAACTGGAGCTGCCCGGCGACGATGCCGTCGATCCCCGTGAGGCCGGGCACGCCGGCCGAGGTGCCGGGGCCACTCATCGGCGAGAGGACCATGGCGTCGCCCCACCCCTCGCTCCCGACGGATGTCACCAGGCTCGTTGCGATGCCCGCCACAGCGAAATCGGGTGCGTCGTACCCACCGAGTAGGGTCACGACGGTGCTCTCACCGGGCATCAGCACCGGGTCATCGACCTCGATCGTGATGGCCAGCTGGGCGAGGGCGGTGGAGGCGCAGGTAAGAGTTGCGACTGTCGCGATGTTTGAGATGCGTTGCATGGTGCTCTCTTCTCCGGTTGGGGCTCAGCGGCGGCGGCGGCGGCGGACGCACGCCGCGCCCAGGACGAGGACGACGATCGAGGCCGGCGCGGGGATGACGCGGATGGTGCCCGAGGCCTCGACTAACTCGTCGAAGCGGGACTCGACGAAGCTTGAAGAATCCGAGACATACACGTTGTACCAACTCGTCATCGTCGAGAGATCGATATCGAACGGTGCGGCGACGTCGCTGGGCGCGGTGTATGTGATGGTCCAGAAGGCAATCGGATTCGTCGGGTCGGCGAAGATGTCGTGGGTCTGGAGCTGCCCGGCGAGGATGCCGTCCCAACCGGCGGCCGAGGCTTCGCCTGCCGACGTGCCGGGTCCGTTCATGGGCGCGACGACGCTCGCGTCGCTCCAGCCCTCGCCGCCGACCGAAGTGACAAAGTCCGTCAAGACGCCGGCCATCGCCCAGTCCCGAGTCGGAAAGCTCGCAGTGAGCGTCACGCTCGTGCTCTCGCCGGGCCGCAGGGTCGGCTGGTCGACGTCGATCGTGATAGCGGCCTGCGCGAGGGCGGCCTGGGTGAGCGCGGCGGCGGCGAGGCACGGGGCGGCGAAGTTGGCTGGGGCTCGACGAGGCATGCATGGTCTCCCGAGTCGGGTGCGGGATGGCACGGCCCGCTCCTTCCAATCTACCACACGGGGCCGCGAGTCCCAAAACAAGATCCCGAGAAGTTCGGCGCGGGTGTTCCCGGGTTGCGAACGGGCCCCGAAACACCCGAACAGGGGCCTCGGAACAAGAAATCGGCCTCGCAGGCGGGTTTTGGGCCTGGCGAGGTCCGGATATCGCTCGCTCGACATTATGTTTGGGATGCCAAAGACGATGTTTGGCATGCCTGAGACAGTGTTTGGCATGGCTGAGGCAGTGTTTGCCATGCCTGACACGATGTCTGGGGCCCCAGAGACAATGTTTGGGATCCCTGAGAAGGCATCTGCGCTGCCAAACATGGATTCAGGCATCCCGGATGGAGTCTTTGGGTTGCCAAAGGTGGCATCTGGGCACGCCGACCGAGCGTCCGGGGCGCCCGCTGCGCCGCCGGGAGGCCTGCGTTCGAACCCTCGTGCGGCCGAGACAATCGGGCCCAGCGCCGCTACCCTTGGCACCCGTTTCCTCCCGTGAGCCCGGCGGTGGTGGCCGATGGCTCGCGCGACGCCTTCTTGATAAAGGGACAGCCCGCCGTGAAGATCCGAACCGACGAGATCGCCAGCGTCATCCGTACCGAGCTCGAGCAATACGCCAACGAGCTCGAGGTCTCCGAGGTCGGCCGCGTGGTCGAGGTCGGCGACGGCATCGCCCGCGTCTACGGCCTGGCCAACGCCATGGCCGGCGAGCTGCTCGAGTTCCAGAGCGAGGGCGGCGCCGTCATGGGCCAGGTCATGAACCTGGAGATGGACACCGTCGGCGCTGTCATCTACGGCGACTACCTCAAGGTCAAGGAAGGCGACCTGGTCAAGAGCACCGGCCGCCTGCTGGAAGTTCCCGTGGGCGAGGGCCTGCTGGGCCGCGTGGTCGACCCGCTCGGCCGCCCGCTCGACGACGGCCCGGCCATCGAGGCCGCCGAGTATCGCAAGGTCGACATCATCGCGCCGGGCATCGCCGACCGCCAGCCGGTGAGCGAGCCGCTGCAGTTCGGCGTCAAGGCCGTCGACGCGATGATCCCCGTGGGTCGCGGCCAGCGCGAGCTGGTGATTGGTGACCGCAAGACGGGCAAGACCGCCGTCTGCATCGACGCGATCATCAACCAGAAGCAGTATTGGGGCACCGACGACGCGGTGGTCTGCATCTACGTCGCCGTCGGCCAGAAGGAGTCGACCGTCGCCAGCGTCGTCGAGAAGCTCCGCCGCCACGGCGCGATGGACTACACCATCGTGGTCAACGCCGCAAGCTCCGACCCGGCCCCGATGCAGTACGTCGCGCCGTACTCGGGCTGCGCGATGGGCGAGTACTTCATGTGGCAGGGCAAGGAAGGCAAGACGCCCAAGCACGCCCTGCTGGTGTACGACGACCTGAGCAAGCAGGCCGTCGCGTACCGCCAGCTCTCGCTGCTCCTGCGTCGCCCGCCCGGCCGCGAGGCCTACCCCGGCGACGTGTTCTACCTCCACAGCCGCCTGCTGGAGCGCGCCACCAAGCTGAGCGACGAGAACGGCGGCGGCAGCCTGACCGCCCTGCCCATCATCGAGACGCAGGAAGGCGACGTGTCGGCGTACATCCCGACCAACGTGATCTCGATCACCGATGGCCAGATCTACCTTGAGCCCGAGCTGTTCTTCTCGGGTGTTCGCCCGGCCATCAACGTGGGTATCTCGGTGAGCCGCGTGGGTGGTGCGGCCCAGATCGGCGCGATGAAGAAGATCGCCGGCTCGCTTCGCCTGGACCTTGCCGCGTTCCGCGAGCTCGAGGCCTTCGCCCAGCTGGGTACCGAGCTCGACAAGGCGACGCAGAACCAGCTCGACCGCGGTGCGCGAATGGTCGAGCTGCTCAAGCAGCCCGAGTTCACGCCCTTCCACGTGGTCGACCAGGTCATCTCGATCTTCGCAGGCACGCGGGGCTACCTCGACGAGGTGGCGCTCACCGACGTCCGCCAGTTCGAGAAGGACCTGCTCGAGGCCTTCCAGACCAGCTACAAGCCGCTGTGGGACAAGATCGATACCGAGCGCAAGCTGACCGACGAGATCAACACCGAGCTCGACGAGGCCCTCAAGGCGTTCAGCGGCGACTGGCTTCGGAACAAGAAGAGTGGCACGAAGGACGCCGAGCCCGTAGGCGCCGGGGCGTAGGTCACTGGAATCAGTCGCTCTGCTGGTTCGAGCGGCATAAAAGACTAAGCCCGCCTTTTCGGCGGGCTTTTTCGTGTCGGCTCGATGGCTGTGAGATTCAGCGGCGACGACGAGCCGCAGCTAGGCCGCCCAAGCCCAGCAGAGCCAAGCTCGCGGGTGCCGGAACCGGCACCTTGTCCGAGCCACCGCCGTCCAGCCCTCGGAATCGGGCCACGAGTCCGGGGTTGTCCGCATCACCAATAAAGTTGTAGGTCGTTAAGTCGTCGGCATCGTCGGCGAGGATAGAGAACACGAACCGACCGCTCTCACCCCAGGCCAGACCGTCGCTCGGACTACCGCCACCGAGCCAATGGCCGCCAAGTGCGGCCCCGCCATCAAACATGCCAAATGGCGAGGCACGCTCAAAACCGGTGTCCAGGAAAGTCGACGGATCGCCAAAGGTCAACTGCGTTGACGCGTCATCGTCGTCGTCATCAAAGCGGAACACCAGGCCCGTGAGGAACCCCCCGAGAGCCGAGTCCGACGTGTTCGTGACATCGATGGTCAACTCTCCGCGCTCGTCGCCCAATACGCGGTACTCAACGGAAGCGCGGAAGTTGGATCCGGTTCGCTCGGTGCTCGCCGCCACAGATCCCATGACGTTGACGACTTGGCCGGCGGACGTTGCCGAGACGACTGCGACGCCCGCGAGGGCGGTAAAGGTGGCTGCGGAACGGGTCATCGAGTCTCCCCCACTACGGGTGCGCTGGGCCACGGCTCCCACCGAGCCGGGCAACTCCTCCGCACGCAGTCTACCCGACGATCCAAAATAAGAATTCTTGAAATGCAAGCTCTACCCGCAAAAAGATTGGCAATATAGGTATTATCGGACTTCTTTTCTCCAAGATTGTTCATCTGAGTAGGGGCAGCCACGGGTATCTTCTGTACATGAGCAAAGTCGCCACCGCAACCGGCTTGTTTTTGGCTTCGGCCTCACCTGTGTTTGGCCAATACACCCTGCACGAGTTGGACGTACCGCCCGGTACCGTCGACTCGATCGTGACGGCGATCGACGACGACGGTGTGATCGTCGGATCCGTGAGGGTTGCGGCGGACCGCGTCGCGACGCGATGGGAGTCATTCGACGCGCCGGCAGAATTCCTCGGCACGCTCGACGGTGGTCGCGAGAGCGAGGCGATCTCGATCGCCAGCGGCCTCATCGTGGGGGTGAGCGATCGAGCCTGTGGCGAGACGGGCTCATTCCTTTGGACGAGCAGCGACGGAATGGTCCCGATCGGTCCGACCGAGTGCACGCCTGTGCGGGCGGTTGGCGTCAACGACTCGGGCGAGGCGCTGCTGCAGATCGGCCTGTTGCAATCGCCGATCGTCTGGCCGTTGGCCTCCGGCGCACCGCGTCCGCTCGACACGTGGGACGAACTCGCCACCGTGCTGCGCATCGAGGACGATGGCGCGGTGCTTGGCTCGTCGATGCACCACCCGGATGGAGCGGGAGCCGGACGCGGCATCGTGTGGCCCGAGAGTGGCGAGGCTCGCTTGCTCGGACGCCTCGACGCGACCGTGGCGGGCGTTGATGCCGCGTTTGACCGAGGACCAATGGGAATGATTGTCGGTTTCGCACAATCGGGCCCGGACATGCGCGCCACCGTGTGGAACGCGAGCGGCGAGGCGACCGATGTCGGCATCGATCTGGGCCCATCAATTCCCTCGCAGCTGAACGCTGTCAATGGTGATGCGCTCGCGGTCGGTCAATCGAGCTTGGGCGCCATCGTGTGGGACGAGACCGCCGGAGTCCGGTTGCTGGCGGACCTCGTCGACGATACGGGCGACGGCTGGGAACTGATCACCGCACAAGGGCTGAACGACGATGGTGTCATCATCGGGATCGGTGTGAATCCGGCAGGCCGGTTGCGCGGCTTCGCGCTCTCCGCCGGCGGCACGCCGTGCCAGGCCGACCTGGACGGTGACGGAATGCTGACCATCTTCGACTTCCTCGCGTTCCAGAACCTCTTCGACAGCGGCGATCCGCTCGCCGACTTCGATGGCGATGGGTCGCTGACGATCTTCGACTTCCTCGCGTTCCAGAACGCGTTCGACGCGGGCTGCTGAGCAAGCTGACGAAGTGTTCTGGCAGTCGATCTAAGAGTTCAATTCACCGCTGGCGAGCTCGTAGCGACCACCGGCGAGGCCGAGTGCCTTCGGCAGGTCGCACGCCACATGGAACGGCCGCTCATCATCGCGCGAGCCGAGCACGGCAACCGCCAGTGGAGCGGCCTCGACGATCAGCAGACCTGCGCCAGGCCCGCTTGCGACACGGCGAACGGTCAGCTCGCCATTCCACGTGCTCGCCCATGATCGAGCGGACTCCAGCGGTTCGCCGTCGAGCAAGACGCACGCTTCGTCGCTGTGATTGAGCAGGAGTTCCAGCACCAATGGCTTGCGAGCCGATCGGCCCAAGGCGCTCGGGGCCACGCTCCAACGGAGGCGCAGGCAGGCCGGCCGCGTGACCGGCTTGGGGCGAACGCGCCGCTCGAAGCTCGTGCTGGTGTGGGCGGCCGTCATGCTCACGTCACCTTGGCCAACATCTTGGCGGCTACACGTAGGCCGCGACCCTGCGGGCTGGCAAATCGCTGCCCGAGTTGGTCGACCGTTGCCAGGAATTCGAGCAGCTCATCGAGGCGGTTGTTCTGGGCCTCGAGATCGGGATCGATCATGCGGCGAGTTGCGCTCCGCTTGGAGCTGGTCTGATCGCGGATCTCGTGCAGCTGAGCGATCAGCGGCTCGACCTCGCGCTTCAGCCGCTCGCGCACGATCGCGCGGAACATGGCCCACACGTCCTGCTCTGCCTGGAAGTACTCCTTGCGGTCGCCGCGCTTGTGGGCCTTGCTGACGATGCCCCATTCCAGCAGCGCCCGCAGCGACATCGACGCGTTGCCGCGCGAGATCTGCAGGCGTTCCATCACCTCGTCGGTGTTCATCGGCTGCCCGGTAATAAATAGCAGCGCATGGGCCTCGGCCATCGTTCGACTGATGCCCCATGCCCCGGCCATCTGGCCCCACGAGGCCACGAAGGCGTCCTGGGCCTCTCGGGCGGCTGCGTCAGGGGTCTGGGAAGGCGCCGGATCCATCCCCTCAGTATCGCAGAACGAGGCGGCCCAGTCCACTAGTCGTTTCAAAAATAATTGAAATATTTGCGGGTAGCCTTGTCGCCATACAGGATGCCCCGATTCGGCGTGCAGCACAGGGCTCGGATGGCCTGTCGCTTCGCCGAGCGTTTACGATGTTGGCGATGGAGCCCGAAGCCGATCAGTTCCCGCTTCGTAACCGGCCGGACCAGCCGCCGACGAGCCCGCCTCCGCAGCGGGAGCCGGGGACTCTCGGGCCGAGGCTGCTTGGCGGTATCGTGGCGGCGGTTGCCGCGGCGCCGCTTGCGGTCGGGGCCTCGCTGACACCCGCCGCCGAGGGGCATGGCACCCACACCCGGCTCGGGCTGCCCAGCTGCTCGTGGGTGGTGGCCTTCGACGCCCCGTGCCCGACCTGTGGCATGACTACCGCCGTGACCCACGCCGCCAATGGCGATCTGATCGGCTCGTTTCTCGTGCAGCCGGCAGGGGCCATATTCTCCTTGGTCGCCGCTGTCGCCCTCTGGTGCGGCTTGCATGGGGCGATCACCGGGGCCGAAACGGTGCGTCAGAGCACCAAGATCTTCCGGGGTCGCACGTGGTGGCTCATAGGTGGCATCCTGCTGGCCGCGTGGGCGTACAAGATGGCTGTGTTTGAGAGCGGCTGAGACGAACCCCGTCGCTCCGATTCGCAGCCTGTTTCGCGATCCGCTCCCAGGTTCTCAAGTCGGAGGTCGCATGACCGGATCTTGCTCCGCCCGTTCCATCGCCGTCGTCTCGCTGTTGCTCGCGTGCGTGACCGCAAGCGGGTGCAACATCGTCGGCTTCTTCGGCGCGATCGAGGCCGAGCGCCGCCGCTCGGGCACCATCACCGTCGAGCGCGTCTACGACGGGCTCGAGGCCGAGCGGGTCGCGGTCATCGTCGATGTTTCACGGGAGATCGACATGGTGTCGCCGCAGATCGCACCGGCGATTCTGGGCGAGATCATCGCGCGTCTGCAGGCCAACGCGGGTGTCGAGAGCATCGTGCCCGCCCGCGACATCCAGCGCGTGTTGTACGACGAGCCCGGGCTCCTCGACCGCACCTTCGACGAGATCGCCGCGCGGTTCGACGTCGAGCGGCTAGTCATCATCCAACTCGATGAGTTCCGCCTGGCCGAACCGGGCAACGAGTACGTGTGGAGCGGACAGGCCGCCGGCAATCTGCTGGTTATCGAGGCCGACAGCTACCTGGAGGACGACGTCCGGCTCGAGCAGTACGTGAACGTCACCTTCCCGGATCAGCCGAACACAACGATCGACGACCTCTCGGCCGAAGACGTGGCTTCCCAGCTCTTGTGGCGCTTTGCCAATCGTTCGTCGTGGTTCTTCTACGACCACAAGGAGCGGTACCCCGAGTACCAGGAGTACTAGGCCGATGCGCACCCTCCCACTCTCCTTGATGGTCTTGCTGGTGCTCTTTGCCGCCGGTTGCAACATCGTGGCGCCCATCGCCGTCCTTGTACACGGCCCACCCAAGGTGCACGCCGAGTACCGGCTCGACCGCCAGCGCAGCGTCGCCGTGGTCATCGACGACCCTGACAGCGTGGTGCCATCCATGGGCTATCGGCGCGTCATGCTCTCGACCGTGCAGGAGCGACTGGCATCTGGTGCCAAGATCCGCGAGGTCATCGATGCGCGCGACACCATGGCGGTGCTGCAGCGCGATAGCACGCAGGAGCGCATGAGCCTGACCGAGATCGGCAAGGCCATCGGTGCCGAACAGGTCGTGTGGGCCCGCGTCGAGGGATTCTCTCTTGCTGCCTCAACGGGCGAGTATCGCCCCAATGCCCGCCTGCGGGTGAAGGTCATCGACGTCTCGGCCAACGAGAAGGCCTGGCCCGAGGACCCGCCGCAGGGCTACGCGCTGGACGTCACCATGCGCGTGCGGCCGGACTACGTGCCCTCGAGCGGCCCCGAGCAGCGTACGGCAATGGAAGAACTGGCCGAATACACCGGCCGAGCGATGGCCGAGTTGTTCTACACCGTCGAGCAGCCCTTCAGCGCTCGCGCTGGGAACTGAGGCGGCCAACGATCACCCGATGGCCCGCACCCCCTACAGGCTGCTCCACCTGGTCGAGGCAGACCACCCCGGTATGCCACCGCCCGAGGGCGGGGCGCGCCTGGACCAACTGGAACGCGGCGGCGACCTCAGCGCCTTGGCCTGCGCCGCGATGCTCGACGCCGAGGACTCGCACGCGCCCGCCGATGCGCACGCGGTGATCGCGCTGGGCCCACCGGCGGTACAGCGGCGCGTGGCTGCCCTTGGCGCTGGCCCCGTTGCGCGCGTGCCAGTGCCGTTCGGCACGCCCCATGCGACCGCCAACGTCTTGCGCAAGCTCGTGCGCCGGTGCGGCGTTCGGTTCGATGCGTGCATCGCGTGGAGCGCCTTCGCGGCGCGCGTTGCCCGTCTGACCGGATTTGGGCCCGGCCGGGGCGACCTGGCCCTCCTGCTCGAGGCCGACCCGCACCGCCCGGACATCGAAGCGACGAACCCCGAGCTGGTACGCAGCCCGCACGGCGACGATGCGGCGATCGCGCCGCTCGCAGAACGCGTTCTACGCGCCGCTGTATCTCCGGCACGGCTGCCGATGGCGGACGAAGGTGACGACTCGGATGGGGCCGTGACGCGCGTCGCGCTTCTGGCTGATCCGGCCGCATCGGGCTCGGCCACGCTCGCATGGCGCGGAGCGGCGCTCGCGTCAGCGGCGTCCGGGCCGATCGACCTCATCCTGCCGACGGGGTGCGCCGCGGCTCGTCGCGTTGCTCGCCTTCCCGAAGCGGGGCATACGCGCATCCTGCTCGACAGCGACGGGTTGCCGCAGCGGCTCGCCCGTGTGCGGCTCGCGCTCGCGGCGTACGGATCGGCCAAGCACGAGCACGCCAGCCCGGGACTGGTTGCGTACGCCCTCTCGATGGGCGTCGCCGTTGTGGCCGATCGCGCGCGTGTTGAGGGTCTGCACCCGCGGCTGCCGCAAGGCGAGCCGATCGACGGCCTGCACGCGATGCACGCGTCGGTACCCATCGAGATCGCCCGGGCAATGCTCGATGTGCTGGAATCACCAGCTGCTCGCGCATGAAGAACGCCCGCGGGTCGCGGGCGTGGATGCTGCTTTCCAGTAGAGAGCCGGTGGATCAGCGGTTGCGGCGGCGGGGCGTCATCTCGCCTTCTTCCTTCTCACGCGGGGGCTGGATCGCGAGCAGGCGATCGACCACTGTCGAGATCTTGTCGCTCTTGACGCCGGCGGCACGAACGATGCCGTCGCGATCGACAACGACGTAGTAGGGCCACCACTGCACGCCGTAGGCGTCCTTGGTCTTGTCATCGATGTCGGCGGCCATGGGGAAGCGGCCATCGTGTGCCTCGGCTGTCTCCATCATCTTGTCGGAGCCGCGCGTGTTGCAGATGCCGATGATGCGGACGTCCTTCTCAGCATACTTGTCTGCCATGTTGCTGTTGTTGGGCATCGCCGCACGGCAGGGCGGGCACCACGTGCCCCAGAAGTCGATGACCACGATGTCGCCGCGCATCGACTTGATGTCGCTGACGTTGGGCGTGCCGTTGAGCTGCTGCCACTCGCCAACGGTGAAGCTGGGTGCGGGCTTGCCAAGCTGGCTCTGGATCTTCTCCCACGCGGCGTCATACCGCTCGTTGCCCGGCGTGGCGTACGTCAGGTCACGCGTCAGCAGCGTCTCGAGCGTGAAGTCTTGTTGGGCTGCTTGCTGGCCCATGTTGCCGTCCTGGCCGGCGTCGACGAGCCCGTTGGACAGCGCGATCGCCCCGGCCATGATGGCCACGGCGGCACCGATCTGGGTCGTCTTCGAGCAGTTGCAGAAGCATGGCATGCGTTGGTTCCTCCACGCGTTGGCCGCCAGACACCATGCCGGCGGGCGGTTGATCTTGTGATCGCGGCCCGATTCGTCGGGCGGCCTTGGCTTGGCCCAACCACGGTAGCGCCCGCCTTCTTCCCTGGGGGCACGAGGGGTTCCCAGCACATTGCACGCGATGCGGCGGGGTTTATGATGGCCCGATGCCACCCGAGCAGCCCAACCAGCAGCCCCTGAGCACGGTGCGGATCGTTGAGGTCGGCCCGCGGGACGGGCTACAGAACGAGGCCGGACGCGTGCCGACGGACGACAAGGCCGCGCTCGTTCGGGCGCTGATCGCGGCAGGCCTGCCCGAGATCGAGCTCACCAGCTTCGTCAGCCCGAAGTGGATTCCGCAGCTTGGCGATGCGGCGGAGCTGCTCCAGTTGCTCGGCGGAGATCTGCCCGAGCACGTCACCTTCAGCGCACTCGTGCCGAACATGAGGGGTATGGAGCGGTTGCTGGAGGTAAACGAACACGCAACAAAGGCATCGGGCCGGCGGGCAATCGACAAGGTGTGCCTGTTTACCGCCGCCAGTGAGACCTTCAGCCAAAAGAACACGAACGCGTCGATCGCCGAGACGCTCGAGCGCTTTGCCCCGGTCGCCACATCGGCGCGCGAGCACGGGCTCGGCCTCCGTGGCTATGTGAGCTGCGCGTTTGCGTGCCCGTTCGAGGGCGACATCGGTGTCGAGGCGGTGGTGCGGGTCTCGGAGCAGCTGGCGGGCGATCTTGGCGTCGATGAGTTATCGATCGCCGACACCATCGGCCAAGCAACGCCGGAGGACGTGACAGAGCGCATCGTGGGCCTTCACCACATCGACGGTGCCGTGCTTAACCTGCACCTACACGACACGTTCGGCCGCGCCGCCGATTGCGTGCGGGCGGGCTTGCAGGCCGGCGTGCGATCGTTTGATGGCGCCGTCGGCGGACTGGGCGGATGCCCGTACGCCTCGACGCCGGGCAAGCGAGCGCCCGGGAACATCGCGACGAGCACGCTCGTGCAGGTGGTCGAGGAAGCCGGTTTCGCGACTGGCGTCGATCACGGCAAGCTCGCTACGGCCGGTGCCCTTGCGGACGAGTTAGTCTCTCGCGCGCGTGCGGGGGCCGCGTCGTGATCGCACGCGAACGCATCGGCAATCTAGAACGGATCGTCCTTTCGCGGCCGGAGCGTCGAAACGCGCTCACACCCGCCATGTTGGCCGACCTGGCAACGCGCCTCGAGGACGCCGGCGATGCCAATGCGCTGGTGGTGCTGGGCGAGGGCAAGGTGTTCTGCGCCGGCTTCGATCTCGCCCTTTGCGTGGGCGAGGAGGGCGACGCCAACCTGACCAGCCTGCTGACTGACCTGTCGCGTTGCATCGCGGCCATGCGGGATCTGCAGTGCCCGGTCGTGATGGGCGTGCAGGGCGCGGCGATCGCGGGTGGCTGCGCCTTGCTGGGAGGCGCCGATGTGGTTGTCGCGCATCCGGAAGCAAAGCTCGGCTACCCGGTGACGCGGTTGGGCATCTCGCCAGCCGTGAGCGCCCCGTTCGTTGCGACGGCGCCCGGCCAGGCCCGCAGGCTCATGCTCGACCCAGGGCTCATCGACGCGAGCCGCGGCTACGAGATGGGGCTGGTGCACGAGTTGCATGAAGAGCCGGCGGCACGCGCGATGGAGCAAGCCGAGCAGCTTGCAGCGAAGCCGCTGCACGCCCTCTCGGCTACGAAGCAATGGTTGAACGAACTGATGCCCGCCGACGGCAAGGGCGGGCTTGCCACTTCGCTGTCGCTCGTGGGCAACGCCGAATCCCGCAAGCTGCTCGCCGCCGCCCTGGAGAAGAAGTGAGAACATGACTGAACTTGCGACGCTCGATGTCGACGGCCCTGTTGCCACGCTGACCATGAACCGCCCAGACGCGCGCAACGCGATGTCGCTGCCGCTGCTCGACGCGCTGCACGCCGGGCTCGATGGGCTGCCTGCTTCTGGCGCTGAAGGCCCCCACGTGCTCGTGCTCACGGGCGCGGGCAAGAGCTTCTGCGCGGGCATGGACCTCAAGAGCGTACTTGGCGAAGAGGCGGCGCCCCCCAAGCTGCTGCACAGCATCGCCCGCCTGACTACCCGCTTGCGCACGCTGCCGATGGTGGTGCTCGGGAAGGTAAACGGCGCAGCCATCGGTGGTGGCTGCGGGCTCGCGTGCGCGTGCGACGTGGTGCTGAGCCACGCCGACGCGAAGCTGGGATTTCCGGAAGTCGACCTGGGCGTGTGCCCGGCGGTCGTGACGCCGGTGCTCGTACGCAAGATCGGGGCGGGGCGTGCGCGGGCCACCCTGCTCCGCGGCGGCCTCATGAGCGGCGCCGCTGCGCA
This sequence comes from Phycisphaerales bacterium, assembly GCA_965227775.1. GTDB lineage: Bacteria > Planctomycetota > Phycisphaerae > Phycisphaerales > UBA1924 > JAHCJI01. Next base: position 1,086,276 of record OZ245777.1, on the reverse strand, counting down.
CGAGGCGGGCATCGTTGATGAGCTCGCAGAAGACCGCGATGGGCTGGATGCCCTGTGCGATGCGGTCACGCAGCACTTGGCCGCAGGAGGGCGGCAGGCGATCGCGGCGACCAAGCAACTGCTCACCCAGCTCGATGGCTCGGGCGACGCAGTCCTGGCCGCAAAGGGCGCAGATCTGAGCGCCTCGGTCCTCGCGACGCCAGAAGCCCGCCAGCGGCTCGCTTCGGCATTCGGCCGCTAGGTCCCTACCCGGACGAAGAGCTTTTGCTGCGACCGAGCGTTGCGTGAGATGCGCTTCGCAACCAACCTGCGCACAACGTGATCGCGGCCCGTCGGCGGTAGAGCCACGCGCGGAAATGGCAACGCCCCCGCACGCGAAGGCGGCGGGGGCGTTGCGAAGGGGTATGGCTTCGGTAGTGGTGCCTTACGGGCAGCCTGCGGCGAACTCGTTCTGGAACGCCAGGAAGTCGAACAGCGTCAGCACGCCATCGCCGTCGAAATCGGCACTGAGGTCGCCGCTGTCGAAGGCGTTCTGGAAGGCCAGGAAATCGAAGATAGTCAGCGCACCATCGCCGTCAAAGTCGGCCCGGCAGCTGGCCTCGAAGCAGATGTTGTCGATGCTGAACAGCCACGTCGGGTTCGCAGAATCGATCTCGATCCGGGTCACACCGCTCAGGTTGTCGAACTGGATGTCGCGGTCCCACTCGTTGCCGTTCTCGAGCAGGCCCTCGGTCCGCACGAGCGCGCCGCCGCGGTAGAAGCGGATCGGGAACTCGAATCCGACGCTGGGCGTGCCAGCACTATTGAAGTCGAACTCGATCGAGTCGATCGCGGGCGAGAAACGCATCTCCAGCGTCGGATCGCGATCGCTCTCGTCGCCACCGTCGGTCGCGTTGACGACCGATTTGGTGCCGAAGAAGGCGGTGAAGTCCGACACCGAGGCGGGGCCGCCCGAGCTGACGTTGAATCGCACGCCTGTGTACTGGGTGCTCACCTGGTCGCCCGCGTCACGATCCTCGAACTGGATGCAGCCGGGATTGCACAGCCACACGATCTGGGCCTCGATCAGGTCGGCCACCTCGGTAGCAGTCATGGACTGGTACTCGAAGCCGTTCAGCAGCGTGCGCTGCGAGCGGCCGCTGACGACCGTGGCGCCAGGGCCGCTCGTGCTATCGAAGCGAGAGACGACACGAGCGCCCGGCTCGGCGGTGAGATCATCCCCGTTGTCGTTCCACTCGTCGCTCGAAACGGAGACCGGGCTCGATACGACGCTCCAGGAGGGGTGGTCAGTGTTGTTGAACACGGGCTTGGGCGCAAAGAAGTCGACGGTGCTTCGAATCTCGAACGTTGACTGCAGCGAGGGCGAAGCATCGAGGTTCCAGTACGAGAAGTGCACCTTGGCGCCGCGTGACACGGCACCCGCGATTGCGGCCTCAAACCCAGCGTCGAAGTTGTTGGCCGGCTCGTGGATGACAATGCAGCCATAGTCGCCGCTTCGCACGGCATCCTCGAGTTCGGCGCGGTCAGCGACGATCAGGCGATACCGGCCCACGCCGAACGCCGCATCGGCCGCGTCAAGCTCCCACCGTGAGCCATCGCTGGCCTCGGTGAAAACCAGATTGCCGCTGTCGTAGCCCAGAAGGTGGCGAATCTGGTTGCGAACACCAGCGCGGGTCCGGGCAACGCTGGTCATCGAGGCGTAGTCCCACGCGTTGTAGATCGTGGTGCCGCCGACCGATGTCGCGATCGCACCACCAGGGCTGTTCAGGCCCGACCGGTAGCCGGAAGTCAGAGTCAGATCGTCGCCATTGTCGGAATAATACGGGTCCGACACGTCAGCGAGCAGGTTGCCCACGCCGCCCCACGACTCGTCGCCGATGTCGATCTTGTTCGTCGGCGCGAAGTAGTCGACGGCCCCGGAGAATCCGAAGATGTCGCCAGTCATCAGGTCGTCACCATTCCAGTACGAGACATGCAGGCGGCCACCATCGTTGACCCAGTCCCGCATGGCGGTGATGGTGTCGGCTTCGAAGGTGTTCAGCGGGTTGTTGACCACGACAACGTTCCAGCCGCCGGCGGCCAGCTCGCTGCGGAACGTGGCCTGGTCGTTGCCATCGATCAGCCTGACGGTCAGGCCGAGGGCGGTGCAGGCATCTTCGGCGATGTCGGTCTCGGCAGCGCCGGCCGACTCGTTCTCCCACACGAGCGCGGTCTGGGCGCAGGCGAGGCCCGTCGCCGCAAGAAGCGCGGCGGCGGCGGACAACGTACGAGCATGCGATTGGATCATCGGTTTCTTCTCCTCGAACGCCCGGCGCGACGGGTCGACCCCCGACCCTGATGCCCTGGCGTGTCCCGAGCGAAGGAGCGGCAACCGTGAGACTCACTCACGCAAAGATTGCAAATGAATGTCGAGAGCTGGGTAGTACCCGCCAGTTCATCGCGACATCGCGTCAGCGGGCCTGGGACATCGCCTTGAAGTTTGTCTCATCCATGAACTCGATGAGCTGAACGCGCTCGCGGGGGATCCAGATCTCCAGGCCCTCGCGGACCTCGCTGACCTGCTCGAGCACGACCCAATGCTCGTCGACGTCTTTCAGATACCCGAACGCCTGGGTGGGCGTCGCACTGCCGTGGCCGTGGACGCTGAAGGTCTGGATGCCGTGGCTGAAGCCCGATGAGCTGCCGCCACGCACGGGCGCCTGGGCCTCGTGGACGAGGTACACACGCACCGGGTCATCGCGCGATTCCGCCGATGCCATGCCTAGCCCGGCCGCCAGCACACCAGCCAGCACCACGCCCCCGACCGCCATCCATCGCGTCCTTCGCATGATCCGACCCTCCTTCGTTCTGTATCGCTTTCTACGCGTCGCTCTGGGAATGCAACGCCAGGCAGTTGCCCTCGCTATCGCTCACGATTGCCCGGAATCCGTGCGGCCCGATCGGGTGCACGTCCTGCTTCACCCGTCCCCCGAGCTCGGCCACCTTCCCAACGGCGTCGCGGATGCGACCGTTGACGTTGAAGTACAGGAGCGCCCCCTCATCGGCCACCTCGCCGGTGCCCGGCACGAGGCACCCGCCGTTACCCTGGTCGTGCTCAAGCACACCAAACTCGAATCCTTCAAACGACTCGCGGCTGACCTCAATCGCCAGCACCCCCGAGTAGAACGCGATGGCCCGATCGAGATCGACCACCGGCATGTCGAACCAGACGACGCGGTTGTGCTTGGTGTTGAGGTCGGACATGGGGCGCTCCTATCGGGTTTGGAGATCGCGCTCGACCAGTCTATCTAGGCCTCTCAGCACAGACTCTCGATTCTTTGCGCTCGTGATCCATCTGGGCAGTCGGCTTTGGAGCGAATTGTTCCCCCACCCTCCAGTCCATCGTCTTGCCCTCAACTTTGCTTGTACGTACTTCTGCATCCAGAGCACATGCTCGATGTTCCATGCCCAAAGCACCTGCCCGCAGCAGGGCGTTTGCAGCCATAGTTCCAGCCCAGATACAGGATCCCGAGGCTCGCTTGGGTAGTAGACAGATGCCGTTATCGCCTTACTCCACGCGCACGAAGGGCAGGTCGCCCGACGCTCTCGACTCCGCTCCGCGCGTCCGCCACACTTTGGACACACAACGACGGCGGTCTCCCACCAGGGACCGCCGTCGACATCGAACACAAGATTTGACGACCCCTCGCTCACATCACACCGGCTGCTTCGCCTCATTCAACTTCTTGCGGATCACCGTGTGCAGGATGCCACCGTTGCGGTAGTACTCGATCTCGATCGGCGTGTCGATGCGGCACTTGCAGGTGAACTCGATCGTCTTGCCGTCGGACGTGGTCGCACGCACGGGCACGTCGCAGCCGGGCTCGATGGGGCTGGGCAGCATGATGTCGAAGGTCTCGTCGCCCTTCAGACCCAGGCCCGCCGCGTTCTGCCCGTTCTTGAACACCAGCGGCAGCACGCCCATAAACACGAGGTTGCTGCGGTGGATGCGCTCGAAGCTCTCGGCGATGACGGCACGAACACCAAGCAGCATCGTGCCCTTGGCGGCCCAGTCTCGGCTCGAGCCCATGCCGTAGTCCTTGCCTGCAACAACCACGAGCGGCGTGCCCGCCTGCTTGTAGTCCATCGCGGCGTTGTAGATGTACTCGACCGGTGCGCTGGCAAGGTCGATGCCCTTGGTGAAGTTGCGCGTCCAGCCGCCCTCGGGCTGCGTGCTGCCGTCGGCGGCGATCCTGTTCTTAATGCGCACGTTGGCGAAGGTGCCGCGGGTCATCACGCGATCGTTGCCGCGGCGGCTGCCGTAGCTGTTGAAGTCGCGCTGCGCGACGCCACTCTCGATCAGGTACTGGCCCGCGGGCGTTTCGGGCTCGATGTTGCCGGCCGGCGAGATGTGGTCGGTCGTCACGCTATCACCCAGCAGCGCCAGGCATCGCGCGCCGCCGATGGGCTCGAAGCCCGGAGCGCTCTCGGCCATGCCCTCGAAGAACGGTGGATTTTGGATGTAGGTGCTGTTGTCTTCCCACTGGTACAGGTCGCTCTTGGAGACCGGCACCTTGTTCCAGGTCTCGTTGCCCGTAAATACGTCGTCGTACCGCCGGGCGAACTGCTCGCGCGTGATGCACGAGGCCACCAGCGTGTTGACCTCTTCCTGCGTCGGCCAGATGTCCTTCAGGTACACGTCCTTGCCGTCGGCGGTCTGCGCCAGCGGCTCGTTGACGATGTCCACGTCGATGCGCCCGGCGATCGCGTACGCGACCACCAGCGGCGGGCTGGCCAGGAAGTTCGCCTTGACCTTCGGGTGCACGCGGCCCTCGAAGTTGCGGTTGCCGCTCAGCACGCTGGCAACGGCAAGATCACCCGCCTCGATGGCCTGCTCGATCTCGGGCGGCAGCGGGCCGCTGTTACCGATGCACGTCGTGCAGCCGTAGCCGACCGTCTGGAAGCCCAGGGCGTCCAGATCCTCGGTCAGGTTGGCCTTGTCGTAGTACTCGGTCACAACCTTGCTGCCGGGCGCGAGGCTGGTCTTGACCCACGGCTTGCGTGTCAGACCCAGAGCCCGCGCCTTGCGCGCCACCAGTCCGGCGGCGACCATCACGTCGGGATTGCTCGTATTCGTGCAGCTCGTGATTGCCGCGATCACCACGCTGCCATGGCGCAGCTCGCTGGTCATTCCCGGTTCTTCGCCGGGTCGCTCGGCGGTGTGCGTCACGGTCGCGGTCGAGCCCACCTTGTCGGCATCGACACCCAGGCCCTTGGGGCCGTTGGGCGCGGTGAGCGCCTTGGTGAAGGTCGTGTGCGCGTCCTTGAGCAGGATGCGGTCCTGCGGGCGCTTGGGGCCGGCCAGCGACGGCTGCACCGTCGAGAGGTCCAGCTCGAGCACCGCGCTGAACTCCGGGTCGCCCTGCGTGCCATCCCACCACAGCATGTTGGCTTTGGCGTACGCCTCGGCCAGCTCGATCTCTTCCTCGCTGCGGTTGCTCAGGCGCAGGTAGTCGATGGTCTTGTCGTCGATCGGGAAGAAGCCGCAGGTAGCGCCGTACTCGGGCGCCATGTTCGCGATGGTCGCGCGGTCGGGCAGGCTGAGCGCTGCCATGCCGGGGCCGAAGAACTCGACGAACTTCTCGACCACACCGAACTCGCGGAGCATCTGGGTGACGGTCAGCACCAGGTCGGTGGCGGTCACGCCCTCGGCGAGCTTGCCGGTCATCTTGAAGCCGACCACCTCGGGCGTCAGCATGTAGACCGGCTGGCCGAGCATCACGGCCTCGGCCTCGATGCCGCCCACGCCCCAGCCCAGCACGCCCAGCGCGTTGATCATGGTCGTGTGGCTGTCGGTGCCCACCAGGCTGTCGGGGTAGACCTGGCGCTCCTCGCCATCGGCGGTGTTGATGGTGCGCGTCAGGCAACCGCGCGCGAGGTACTCGAGGTTCACCTGGTGCACGATGCCCGTCGCCGGCGGCACGCAGCGGAAGTTGCTCAGGCTCTGCTGGCCCCACTTCAGGAACTTGTACCGCTCGTTGTTGCGCTCGAACTCGCGCTCGGCGTTGATGGTGAGCGCCACGCGCGTCGCGAAGTCGTCAACCTGCACCGAGTGGTCGATGACCAGGTCGCACGCGACCTCGGGGTTGATCATCGTCGGGTCGCCGCCAAGCCGCTTCATGGCATCGCGCATCGCGGCCAGGTCGACCACGCAGGGCACGCCGGTGAAGTCCTGCAGCACCACGCGACCGGGGGAGAATGGCATCTCGACCCTGTCCACGTTCTTGGCGTTCCAGTTGGCCAGCCCGGCGACGTCGTCCTGCGTCACGGTGAAGCCGTCGACGTTGCGCAGCATCGCCTCGAGCAGCACGCGGATGGAGTAGGGGAGCTTCTTGACGTGCCCGATGTTCTGGTCGGCCAGGGCCTCCAGGGCGTAGTACGTGTAGTCGCCGCTCTTGGCGGTGCTGAGCGTGCGGCGGCTGTTGAACGGGTTGCTGGCCATCGTGCGGTCTCCTTCGGGCGCGGTCCAAGGGATCTACACGTAGTATCGCAGCCGTGGACCTATTGGTCCAACTACTGACGCTTACAGTTTACATAGACAATTTCTATATCCATCGCCCGCTAGCCGTCCAGGGGCTCGTCCGGCGGTCGATCCTCCCAGTGGCCCGCCTGCCCCAGCTCGCGGCCGTGCTCGAAGAGCGCACGCATCTCTTCGGGTACGAACTGGTCCCACTCGGCCGTGCCGTCGAACTCGCGGACATAGTTGAAGCGGAAGCGCACGCCGGCCTCGAACGTCTCGGCGTAGAGCTTCTGCAGGCTGCCGATGGCAACCTCGCTGATCATCGTGCTCACCGCCCGCCGCGCGATGCCCAGCAGCGGCACCCAGCCAAAGTCGACCTCTTTGTACTGCGTTCGCAGCTGGCCATTGACGAGGGCATACAGCGTCGCGGGCGGCACGCCGGAGTTACCCCGCCGCTCCTCGAGCATCTTGGAGAGCTGGGCCAGCTCGCGCCGCCAGAACACGTTTTCGCGCAAGCCGCCATCGACATGCCAGCGGTCCTTGTCGCGATCCTCGCGCACGCCGCTGCGGATCTTGACCGGGGGGAACGCCATCGGCACCGCGGCGGCGGCCAGCAACACCCGCCTGAACAGCTTGTAGTCCTTCGCCTGCGCGATGCAGCCCATGTCCCAGATGACCATGCGTGTATCGCTCAGGTCCACCGTCGCTACGTACAGCCCGCGACCGACGCAGTGCTCGGCCACCTGGTTGATGACTTTCTTGGTGATGTGCGTCTCGATGAGCTCTTCGAGCGGTTCGGCGTTCAGCAGCGACTTGCTGAACGGGATGCTCACCCACATCCGCTTCTTGTACACGTTGTCGTTGGTCACGGTCGTATAGATCTGCTCGAGCGCCGCGTCGGCCTCGGCCGTGCCCAGGAACGCCAGTGGCGCCATGAGCGAACCCGTACTGATTCCCGTCACGACATCGAACACTGGTCGATCGCCGCGCTGCGTCCAGCCGTTGAGGTAGCCCGCGCTAAACGCCCCGAACTTGCCACCACCCGAAATCGCCAGCACGGTCAGCGGCCAGTCGGGTTCCTCGGGGCACACCAGGTCGGCAACCGTGCGCGCAAACTCGCCGCTGTAGAGCGCCCGGCATCGGACTTCGGGTCGTCGTTCTCGCTTGGCCATCCGTGACCTCCTCCCGTAGTGCCTCTAAAGCGCCTCGACCTCGCGGGCGTCGAGATCGACGACAAAACCCGCCGGCCCCGCGTTGACGACCATCGTCTCACCGAGACGCTCCAACTGCCCGCCGCTGTCGTGGATATGCCCGCACACCAGCAGCGGGCAGCGCACACGCTCCATCGCCTCGCGCACCGCCTTCGAACCGGCGTGCGAGCCCCGGCTGGTCACGTCGAGCACGCCGTGCGGCGGCGAGTGGCTGACGATGACCGCACCGTCGGGGCAGGCCTGCAGTAGCGTCGCCGCCTGCGCTTCGGTCAGGTCGAAGCTCCACGAGCCGAAGGGCGTCACCGGCACGCCCGCGCCCAGGCCAAAGAACGGCATGCCGTCGATCGTGGTCGCCACTCCGTGCAGCACGCGTGCGCTCGCCCAACCCTCGCACGCTGCAGCGAGCGCGACGGGCCGCTCGTTGTTTCCCGGCACGAGCACGCACGGCTTGCTGATCGCCTTCAGCACACTCACGGTCGGCTCGAGCCCATGGTGCTGGTTGGCCAGGTCGCCCGCGACGACCACCACGTCGGCGCGCTCGGCGTGGGCGACGATCTGCTCTGCGTGCGGGCGGCTGGTGTGGATGTCCGAACAAGCAAGGATGCGCATGCCCGGAGCCTACGGACCCAACGCGAGCGACTACGAGGCGGTCGCCATGGCGGTGAACAGGTCCTGCTCGAAGGCCGCCGCGGCGGGCGAAGGCGTGCGGTCCCTTCGACGAACAAGGGCCAGCCCGCGCACCAATCGACCATCGCGGCACGCCAAGCCGGTCGTTTCGGTGAGCGCCATCCTGCTCACAAACCCGACACCCACCCCCGCTTGCACCATGCGTGCGATTCCTTCGATCGAGCGCAGCTCGACCACGACCTCCGGCGTCACGCCGTGGGCCATCGCCGCCTGATCGATCACGGCGCGCACGCTGCTGCCCGCCTCGAAGCCGACGACCGCCTGGCCCTCGAGGTCCTTCCACGCGAAGTCGTTCCTGCCCGCGAGTGGATGCCCGCTCGGGCAGATCAGCCGTAGCTCGTCCTGCGCGCGCGCCACCGTCATCAGCTCGTTGCTTCCCGGGATGTTTACCGGCAGCGTCACAACCCCAAGATCCAGCTCGCCCTTCAGGAGCGCCTCGGCGACCTGGGTGCTGCCAGCCTCACGCACGCTCACGCGCAGCTCGGCGTGCTTACGGCGGAACTGCTGCACCACGCCGGGCAGGAGGTACGTCACGACCGTCGCGCCGGCGCCGATCCTGACCGTCCCGGCTTCAAGCCCTGCGAGCGCGCGCACGGCCCGCACGCCCGCGTCGACGCTGCGCACCGCCTGGTCGGTGTGCTCAAGCAGCACGAAGCACGCCTCGGTCGGCGTCAGCCCGCGCCCGGTCCGGCTGAACAGATCGACGCCGAGCTCCTCCTCCAGCTTGCGGACGGCGGCCGACAGCGTCGGCTGGCTGAGCCCCAGCCGCTGGGCCGCGACCGTCAGCGTGCCGGCGTCGGCGATGGCCCGGAGGTATCGAAGCGGTGTGAGCTCCATGGGGCATGGTTGGCTCCGCGGCGCGCCGGAGTGCGATGGCTCGAACGCGGACGGCGCGGAGGTGGGATAGGAGTCTGCCCCGAGTGCGGCCGAGCCTACCAGCATGACGCCGTCTGGGAGCAGTGGATTGATGCGGAGCGGCGGCTGAAGCGCACGTAGCGCGCATGCCTACCCGGGCTGGTCGATGACACCAAAGATCGCACGCCGCGCGTCTGCGCTGCGCGTCGCAAGGTGGATGGCCCCTAGTGGCAGGGCGGCGAGGGCCGCGGTGACCGGCCACCACCACGACAACGCGCCCACGCCGGCCATCACGAAGCCCGCGGCGATCGCGTAGGGGAGCAGCTCCAGGGCCCACGACATGACGCTGCGCCTGCGATGGCCGCCGGCGCGCTCGATCGTGTCGACGAGAAACCGTGCGCCCGTGACGCAGAGCGAGGCGATGCACGCAAGCCACGCCACGCCGCCCACGACGACCACCAAGAGTCCCAGGTAGAACAGCATGGCCAGCAAACCCCCGCCGATGACAAGGCTGCCTCCGAGCATCGCGTTTACCATCGCCGCGTCTCGGGTGAGCGCGTGCTGGCTCTTCGCGGCGGGCGCAACGCGCACCGCCCCCTCCAGACGCAGCGCCCCCTGAGCATCGCGAGCTTCACACTCGACGCGATGGCGAGCACGAGGGCGGCCGCGATGGCCACGCCGACATACACGTGCTTGTCGGCGCTGCGCAGCGGCAGGTTTGCCAGCACGATCGCCGCGGCGCCACAGAGCAGTGACATGGCGATGGCAACCGCCCCGTGCCGCAAGTGGCCGATGCCCTGGTACAAGCTCTGCACGTGCGCTCGATCGCAATCACGCAGGTCCCACTCGGGCCACGATGCGGGGATCTGGATCCCACATTCGGGGCACACGCCACCAGGCGAGAGCCCGGCCAGGTCGTACCCGCACGCCACGCAGCGCATCCACGCGGGCAACGGCTCGGCGGTGGGTATCGGCGGCGGAGGTGCGGCATCGTTGGGCGCATCCATCGCCGGATGGTTGACCCCGCCCGCTCCGACGGGCTCTTCGGTCGCACGCTCGGGGCTTCAGGCCGCCCGACCGTCCGGGCGCGATGAACCTCACGCGTCAGGAAGACGCCTCGCTCGCCCTCTTCTGAACGGCTATTGTTTGGTATGCCAGCCGACGCCGCCATCCTGACGACCACGACCATCCCCAGCCCCGTCGGCGAGCTGACCCTCGCCAGCATCACCGACGTCGACGGGCCGCGGATCGCCCTGGTCGAGTTTGGGCACCGGGCACCGGCCGCGATGGACGCGCTGGCCACCATGTTCGATGCCCGGGTCAGGCCGAGCGTCGACCCGCCCGAGTGCCCGGCCCTGGCCCTGCTCATCCAGGAGCTCGCGGCCTACTTCGTGGGCGACCTGCGGCGGTTCACCGTGCCGCTGGAGCTGGCGGGCACGGCCTTCCAGCACGCCGTGTGGAACGCGCTGCTGGGGATTCCGTACGGCCAGACCGTCGGCTACGGCGACATCGCCCGGACGATCGGCAAGGACGGCGGGGCCAGCCGGGCCGTGGGCGCGGCCAACGGGGCGAACCGGCTGGCGGTCGTTGTGCCGTGCCACCGGGTGGTCGCGGCCGATGGGAGTTTGCACGGCTACGGCGGCGGGCTGGAGCGCAAGCGGTGGTTGCTGGACCACGAGCGAACGGTCGCCGGCGGGCTGTTCGCGAGCGCTGGGTAAGCCGGTTTTGTAGAGGCCGCCGCGCGAATCGGCCGTTAGACCATTCGCATGCGCGTGACGGCAATCATCCCGAGCCGCGGCGGGCCCGATGGGTCCCTCGCCCGGTGCATCGCGGCCCTGCTGGCCGAGCGCGACGCCAAGCTGCGCGTGATCGCCAGCATCGACGGACAAGATGCGCCCGCCGACCTCGAACCCTTGACCCGCGATGGCTCGGTGACGGTCGTGACCGGCGAGCCAATTGGCCCCGCCGGCGCGCGCAACCGCGCGCTCGCGCACACCGTTGGCGAACTGGTGCTCTTCCTCAACGACGACGTCGTGCCCGCCCCGCGCCTCATCGACCACCACCGCGCGGCGCACCGCGACGGCGCGCCGAAGCTCGTCCTGGGCGATGCACCCTTCGCCGTGCCGAGCGACGACCGCGTGCTCGACCGCATGACGCGCGAGACGGCGCTGCTCTTCTTCTACAGCGACATGAACGGCGTCGAGCGCGACCGCGACTGGGGCTTCCGCCACGCCTGGACGCTGAACCTCTCCGTGCCGCGATCGATCTGTGCGGCCTTCGACGAGCGGCTGACCTTCCCGATGTTCGACGACCTCGAGTGGGCCTACCGCGTCACGACCAAGCACGGCGCGCCCGTGCTCTACCGCCCCGAGGCGAGCGCGACGCACCACCACCGCTACGAGCCCGGCCAGATCCTGGCGCGCGAGGCGCTGCTGGGCCACCAGGCGCTCCAACTGCACCGCGTCAACGACGCCTGCGCAACGGCCGTCTTTGGTGATCGCTTCGATGGCTCGGACCAGTCGATCGAGGACGCGCGCGCCCTGCTGACCGACGGTGCCACCGATGCGTACGCGCAATTCGATTCCATCGCCCGCAAGCCGGTCTTCAGCACCAACATCCGCGAACTCTTCGCCAGTGCCCGCGCATGGCGCATGGCCGCCCGCGCCGCCGGCTTCCTCGCGGCCGTCCGCCGTGCGCCGCCGCCAAGGCCCGGCCAGGTCTTCACCGCGCCCGCGAGCGCCTGAGCCGTGGCCGCGCGTTCGGGCCACGTCGTCCTGTTCGGCAGCCGCCGCCCGCTCGACCAGTTCGCCGGCGTGCCCGGAGCGCTGAACGCACGCGGCATCGAGGTCTGCTACGAGCGTCTGTGGGATCGCGAGATGCGCTTCGGGCACCACGCCATCAAGGAGGTGCTCGAGGGCGCCCGCGCCGTTGCCTTTGCCGACCTGAGCCACAACGCCCACCTCGCCCCCACGCGCCTTGCCCGCGAGTTGGGCATCCCCACGGTGCTGCTGGTCGACGGCGTCGTCGAACACGCGGCGACGATGCGTAACCCCTGGCTCGGGCCCGACCACCTGCAGCGCACGCCCCACGACCTCGTGCTCGCGATGGGCCCGCTGCAGGCGAAGATCCTGACCGACCTCCGCAACATCGTCGCGACGACGGGCTTGCCACGGCTCGACGGCTTCGACGCGCGTATCGCCGACACCCGCGCAGGAATCGAGCCGGAGCAATGGCTGCTGGTCGCCACGGCGCTCACGCCCGCGATGGACGACGACGCCCTCGACCGCGTGCGCGCCATGTTGCAGCAACTGCATGTCCGGACAACGACACGCACGCTCGACGTGCGGTGGCGCATCGATGCGGCGCTCGCCCACGAATTGGGCGTCGAACCCGACGCAGCGCCCCTCACCGAGTCGCTCGCCGGCGCGCGCGCCACCATCACGACCGCGAGCACGCTGGCCGTCGAGTCGATGCTCGCCGGCGTGCCCACTGCGATCGCCCATCCGCACCCTTGGCCGCTATGGGTGCCCGCGGCGTGGGTGTGGGCCGATGACCTCGACGCCTCTGCGATCGCCGACTTGCCCATCGAGCACCTGCGCTCTTGTGACGACCTGCTCGACGCGATCCTCGGCGGGCCAGCCAAGCAATGCCAATGCACGATCCTGAACGAGCTCTCCACGCCCCACGCGGCGGCCAACGTCACCCGCGAGCTGATGGACGTGCGGCGGAACGGCAACACCAACGCCATCCCATCCATGGCGCGCCTCCGCGTCTCGGCCGCTTCATGCGAGACGCTGCACATCGCCATCTGTGATCACGAGCAGCCAAGGCCTCCAATCGTCGACGCCGCGATGTCGACGATGCGCACCAAGCCACATGACCACCTCCTGTGCGTGGGACTCAGCCCCCTCAACTACGCCGATGCCCGCACGCCAAAGCTCGACCACCCTCGCGCACACGAGATCGTGCCCGATCCGACGCTACCGACCCACGAGCGCAACCAGCTAGTCCTGGATGCCGCGCTCATGCTGCGACCGGAGCGGATTGTCTTCGATGACGACCGTGCGCTGCCACTTGCCGCCCAGTTGGTGTCGCGCGGTGTGTGCTGCGATGACCCCCGGCTCGCGCAGCGCACGGACCATGCCGTACGCACTATCGAGGCATGGCCTTGGGGCCCACGCTCCCCCGCAGATGAGGCTGCCGCTGACGCCTGGTTTGAAGAAGAATTGCGATTGGCCGGCTACGAGCGCGTCGCCATCAACGCCCCTGGCCCAGGCTGCGATGCCGTCCTCATTCGGGCCAGCGCTCCGCGACCAAACCCGCAACTCGTCGCAGGGTGGCGCGCTCGCGGCCTCGGTGTTGCGGTCTCGCCGAACGGCTGCGTCGAGGCTGGCGTGTACGCCGCCGAGCGCACCATCGATCGGCTCGTGCGGGCAGATTGCGTACGCATCGCCGTCGTTGTTCATGGTGAGCGCACGCCGGTCCTGATCGCGCCAATTCTCCACGGCGCTCCCATCGTTGGCTGGCTCGACGATCGTGCTGCAGAGCCAACAACGCACATGGGCTTGCCGGTGCACGCCTTCGATGCGGGCCTCAAGCACCTCGCACCAGACTCGCTGCTCGTACTGCACCAGCGCGACCTGCCCCGCTGCCGCGAGAGCGGCCTGCCGACCGAACTGATCGACCTAGCGGAAGCTCGCGCGGACCAGCTCGACCACGTCGCGGGCGAAGCGGTCCATGGCGAATCGCTCACGGGCCCGCTCGCCGATCGCGGCTGACCATCTGGTCCGCCACGCGCCGTCCATCGAGCGCTCGATGATCGTCTCGAGCTCCCCCTCGTTCCCGAAGCCGACAGAGCCGACATCGATCAGGGGCCACGCGGGGTCTTCATCGGGGAGCTTGGGCTTGCCCAGCGGGCAGTCCGCGAGTATTGCCATCTCTTCGCGTGTTGGCCCGACCATGCCATCTTCGCCAAGGGTCAAGCCGCAGCGGCCCCACAGCGCGGCAACGCGCATCAGCCCATCGTGGTTCGCGATCGAGAACAACGGACGCCCATCGTCGGTCTGTCCGTCGGGCTTGCAGGATCCGACCATCGCGTTGAGCTGGTACCAGCGCGCGCGATCGAGGTCCTCGAACGTGCGGCGCACGATCGGCAGCCCCCCGCTCATCGACGCCTCGGCCACACGCTGGTGGTTCTGGCCGCGAACCGAGGCATGGAGCGTCACGCCGGCCAGCTGATAGGCCGCACGGAGCTGCTCGCCGTGCGTCAGCTCACCGCGCGCATGCTCGGCAAGTTCCGGATGGTCCTCCCATCCCTTGCCGTAGAGGTGAAGCCGCCATCCGCGCCGCGCGCACGCGGCGGCCGCCCAACCCGCGGCTTGCTGGCGAAAGTACAGGTCCGCCAGTGGATAGGCGATCTGCTGCATGAGCCCCTCCACCATCGGCTGCGCCGGCGCCCGCGTGCTCGTTGCCCTCAGCGCCGCCTCGCACTCGGATCGCAGCTCATGCAAGAGCCAGCGTTGCCCCGCCGCCGCCCGCTCCATTGCTGCCGGCACGCGGTGTTCGAGCTCGAGGATCGCTTTGCCGTACGCGCTCGCCGCGCCACCCTCTGCGAACATCCGGCGGATGTAGCGCTCGGGCGACTCGCTATGCCGCGTCATGAGCGCGACATCGCAGCGAAGGTGCTCGTGCTCCGCGGCAACGGGCCCAGCATGGAACTTGGACGGCGAGACCGGATTCAGCCAGCCCAGCATGCGTTCTTCTGGAACCCCGAGGCGATCACGCAGCTCGGGGTAGAGCATTCCGACGACGAAGTCGCGCGGGCCGCTCCGCGAGAGCTGCCCACCGAAGAAGTAGTGGCCCATCGCGTCCTGCGACCACGTGACCACGGGCACGTGCGGCGGCACGACCGGCCCGATGTGCGGCCGCAGATAGTTCAGCAGCACGACGCCGTCGGGCTCGAAATCGATCATCGCACGCGTGTAGTGCAGCTGCGTCTGCCTGGTGTGGTCGTCGGGCTCGACCAGCAGCCGGGCATCGTGGCCGATCGACTCGAGGGCCTCCACGAGGTCGATCGCCGAGGGCCACATGTACGTCGAGAACCGGGAAGTCAGGACGAGCAGGCGCAGCGAGCCGGCACTCCGCCACCGCTCGACGATCGCCGCCTGTTTCTCGCGGCTGTTGGCCCACTGGCGGAGCGTGGCTCCGTGCTCTCGCATGGCCGCCTGCTGGCGCGCGTGCGCCTCGCCCAGGAGCTTGGCCACGCCGGCCGCGGTGCCCGGGGCCGCACCGTTGTCGATGACGCTCTTGGGCAAGGGGTTGTCGGCGTGATCGACGAGCCACGACTCCAGCCGCTCCATCGCCGCCGGACCGACGAACCATTCGATCCCCGCCGCCGCGAGCAGGTCGCGCGCCGCATGCTCACCCAGGCGAGCGAGGCCTACCAATGCCGCCTCGGCCCGCGGCTCGACCACCATCACCCGGGGCAGGTACTGCAGCGAGCCCGATCGCTCCTCGATTGCCCGCGCGAGCAAGTCTGCAGATGCGGCGCCGACGATGACCAGCGGCGGCGCGAAGAGCTCGCCGGGCGGCCAGATCGTGCCGCCCTTGGGCGCAGGCGGGGTTTCCGCGAGCGCCACGCCCACGCCTTCGAGCACGCCGCCGCTCAGGTCCCACGCCCGCTGCGCATCGGGCCACAGCGCGGTCGCGACATCGAACGCGGGGTCTGAACCTGCGGGCGCACGGACGGCTGGGACGGCGGACATGCCCCGCTCATCGGCCCCGCGTTCGTGCCGGCACCAGAAGATGGCCGATGACGAGCCAGTGAGCGCGCCGCACACCCATCGACCCACGACTGATCACGGCACACCCCAGGCATGGCAGCCCAAGTCCCCGCGCCTGGCCGTTGTGCCACAGCTTCGCGAGCGGCTGCTCGACCGCACCGCCGCGTGGCTCGCAGCCCACGGCGTCACTCGCATCGCGCTCTACCCCGGCGGCCGGCACACCCGGGCCATCATCCGCCAGCCCTGGCTGTTCCATGGCATCCGCGTGACCGCCGTGCTGGACGACCAGCCCTCGCGTGACGACGTTGCCGGCGTGCCCGTCAAGACGCCAACCGCGGCCGCCTCGAACCCAACGTTCCAAGCGATCATCCTGAGCACGACCGAACACGAGGAGGCCGTTGGCGAGCGTGCCCGCGCGGCGTTCGCCGGCACGCCGGTCCGCATCGTCTCGCTCTACGTGCCGGACGACACCGTGTGGGAAGCCGACACCACCATCGAGCGGCTGATCGCCGGCGGGCTGTCGCTCGAAGACGCTCGCTGGCTCGTCACCAATCGGACCGAGCGGCACGACGCGCTCCAGTCCATCATCCCACCCGCTCGCACGGAACTGCACGCGCGGCGCTACGAGCTGGCCGCGGAGGTTGCCAAGCAGAACGGCGCCAAGCGCATTGCCGATGTCGCCAGCGGCACGGGCTACGGCTCGCGCATCCTGGGCACCATTGCAGGCGCTCGCACCGACGGTGTCGATATCGATGCGGAAGCGGTCGACTACGCCGCGCGCCAGCACGGCTGCGATGGTGCGTGCAGCTTCCATGCCGCAGATGCATGCGACACGCCATTGAGTTCCAACGCGTACGACCTGGCCGCCAGCTTCGAGACCATCGAACACGTGCAAGACGCGACCGGCCTTGTTGCCGAGCTGCGGCGAATCCTGAAGCCCGGCGGGCGGCTGGTGATCAGCACTCCCAACCGTCTTGGTCCCACGCCACACCACGTGCACGACTTCGGCTTTGCCGATTTCTCCGCCATGATCGAGAGCGGGCTTGCGGTCGAGCGTTGGATCGGCCAGAACCCCAGCGACGAGGTCTACAGCCCAGATCTGCCCCCAGGCATGTGGCCCATCGACCCCATCGCCGCTCGGGACGAACGCTGGCCGACGGGCGGCGGCAAGCCCCAGTTCCTCATCGCTATCGCGCGTAAGGACGGCAATGCTGGCCCCAAGCCCGCGGGCCACCTCGACGCCATCGTGTCTTGGATGCGTACCCCGCTGGGCGACTGACCCATCGCAGAGCGCTGCCGCATCACCCCGATGGCATCCGAACAGACCATGTGAAGCGTGTTATCGCGCTCCGCAATCCCCCGCGCAGCGCGCGAAATCTCCTTGATACAACGCGAACCGTGCCGGCGTGCACGCGGCGGCGGTTATCGTCATGCCAACCTGTATCGACTCTGGGGAGAAACCACGAGCCCGCTACAGCGGGAGAGAGGACACGCTCCATGCGCACGATCGCCGCCATTGCTGCCGTTGCCGGTCTTGCCACAGCCGCAAGCGCCCAGTTTACCACAGGTATCACCAAGCCCGTGTTCGGCGAGAATCAGCCCGAGGCCTTCTTCAACCTGGGCGACAGCAACACCTTTCTGTTCGACATCGAGACCGACCTGGGCATCCCCGCCACGGCACCGGGCTTCACCGGCCTCGCGGGCGACGACCGCAACCGCCGCTTCTTCGCGACCGTTCGCAACGGACCGAACGACGACGTCTACGTCTTCAGCTACGACGACCTGCTCAACCCAACGAAGCTCGTCGAGACCCAGGACGCCATGGGCAACGACATCTCCATCGATGGCCTCGCCTACGACAGCGACGCCGACATCCTCTATGGCACGCGCACGCTCGGCAGCGCCGGCCTGCCCGAGGGCCTGTTCGCCATCGACCTGTCTACCGGCGTGCTGACGCTCGTGCTCGACTACCAGGACACCGGCAGCACCTTCACCATCGGCGGCATCGACTTCAACGAGGATGACGGGCTCGTGTACCTCGCCGACGATGACGACACCGGCGGCCGCTGGATCTACAGCGTTGACCCGCTCGACCCCGGCGCGGGCCTGACGGAGGTCGTGCGATTCCCCGACGGCGTGACCGATGTTGATGGCCTGGCTGCCGGCGGCGGCGAGGTATTCCTGCTCACCGACAACGCGAACGCGAATGGCGGCGTGCACCACATCTACGACCTCGCAAGCGGCACCTTCAGCACGGCCGACTCGCCCTACCCCGCGCCCGCGGGCACGCCGCTGGCCCCCAACCCAACCGGTGGCGCCGCGTACACCCCCAACCTGCTCGACGTCGGCGGCTGCCGCGCCGATATCGACGGCGACGGCGAACTCACCCTCTTCGACTTCCTGGCCTTCCAGAACCTCTTCGACGCGGGCGACCTAACCGCCGACTTCGACGACGACGGCAGCCTCACGCTGTTCGACTTCCTCGAGTTCCAGAACCAGTTCGACGCGGGCTGCTGACGAGTCTTCAGCAAACAGGAAGCACCATCTGAATAGTCCCGCACGCGTAGGGCTTTCCTTGTGGGTCCACGCAGTCGAGCGTACACACGTAGCGCTCGTATGCCAGAAACACCGGAGGGAAGGAATATGAGAGGCAGTTCAGGAGTGCTGGCTTTGCTTGCAAGCGCGGGCATCGTCGCTGCGCAGCAGGATCCCGTACCACTCGTCCTCGGAGGCGAGGACGCACCCATACCCGTGTTTGGCCCGGGAACGTTTTCGGGCGGGAGCTTCGGCAGCGACTACGCCATCAACGCATCTGGCGAGCTTGCGCTCAATCTGGGCATCCGTTGGGATAGCCCGCCGTTCTTCTTTTACTCGATCATCCTGAACAACGGCATCTACATCGACCGGGGCCTGGGCATCGAACCCGTCGCCGTCGGTGGCGAGCCGCACCCCTTTGCTGGCCCAGACGAGGTGTACGCGATCCGTGACTCGCGCGCGTTTAACGATGAAGGGCAGTTCGTGTTCACCGGTGGATCGGTACGTGCGACCGGTCCGTTTTCTTTCGAGGGCGTGGCGGCTTATCTGCTCGCTGGAGATGAGTCCGAGTTGCGTGTCCTTGCTCGCAACGACCGACCCGATCTGAGCCCCGAACTTCCCGCGGGCACCAGCTACCAGAGCTTCGGCGTGCTGGCCGACTCGGCGCGGAACGGTGACGCAAGGCTGAACAATGCCGGCCAGATCGTGTATGCCGCGACGCTCACCGGACCAAGCGTCGACATCACCAACGAGGAGATCGTCGTCCTCCGCGACGGCGACGTATCCACCGTGCTGCTTCGCGAGGGAGACGCCGCGCCAAACCTGCCCGGGGTCCTGTTCGGCTGCCCGACGTGTGTGGCCGGCCCGTCGATCACAGAGCCGCGGCTCAACGATCTTGGCGTCACACTCGTCCTCGCTCGGATCACCGGGCCCGGGGTTACACCAGGAAACGACCAGACGCTGTACGCCTTCGATCACAACGGAACCCCGCAGCTGCTGGCTCGCACAACGCTGGCGGACACTGCCGACGACCGTTTTCGCATTCTACGCGAACCGGAGACCAACGATCGCAATGAGATCATCTTCCGCGCCGAGTTCGGCCCGCTCGCGTCGACCCGGCAAACGCTCTTCGCCGGACCGATCGGCGCATCGGTACCGGTGCTGGCCGAGGGCGACGACGCCCCGGGATTGCCCGGCTTCAGCATCGACGCACTCATCCAGGACGCCGGCTCCGACTTCGTGCTGCCCATCGTGCAGCCGATCTTGAGCGGCAATGGCAACATCGTCGTCGCCGCCGACCTCGCCGGGCCCGACATCACGCCCTTCAGCCTCAACAAGCGGGCCCTCTTCGCGGGGCCGGTAGATGCACTCGAGCTGGTTGTCCGAGCCGGCTCGCCCGCACCTGGCATCACTGGCGCGACCTTCACGTCCGTTGGCAACTTCGCGACGAACACGCGGGGCGATGTCGTGTTCTTCGCGCTCATCGAGGAAGCCGGCCAGCCCGCGGGATCGGTCTGGTCTTGGAGCAAGAGCCGCGGCCTGAGCCTGATCGCACGCGACGGCGGCGAGTTGCCTGGACGGGGCTTCCCCCTGCCCGTCGAGACCGCCTTCTTTAGGGGCGGCCCGGGCCAGCAGTCAGGCTTCGGTGACCAGCTCAATGACCTGGGCGTTGTGCTCTTCGACGTCACGTTTGTGGGCGGGACCGAGGGCGGCATCTATCAACTTGCACTGGGCGAAGGGTGCCGCGCCGACCTTGACGACGACGGCGAACTCACCATCTTCGATTTCCTGGCGTTCCAGAACCTCTTCGACGCGGGCGACCTAACCGCAGACTTCGACGACGACGGCATCCTCACGCTGTTCGACTTCCTCGAGTTCCAGAACCAGTTCGACGCGGGCTGCTAAACGCCCACACGACCACAGCAATCCAAATGGCCAATAGCCGCCCGCAGGGCGGTTTTCTCTTGCGTCACCGAACGAGCCGAGCCCTAAGGGCAACCGGCGTCGAACGCGTTCTGGAAGGCCAGAAAATCGAACAGCGTGAGCGAACCATCGCTGTCAAAGTCGGCAGCAAGGTCACCAGCGTCGAAGAGGTTCTGGAACGCCAGGAAGTCGAAGACCGTCAGGACGCCATCACCATCCAGATCGGCAGCGCACGCCCCGGCTTCAACGAGCGTGGCCTCAAAGAAATAGCTCGCCGCGGCGAGGCTATCGCTGACTTCCTCGAAGCCATCGGTCCGATCGGTCGCAGTCGCCGCGACGCACAGCTCGTACGTTCCGGGATCGAGATCGATCTCGATCGGCGCCACAGGACGCAGCAGCAGACGCGTACCGATGTCATCAAGGACCGCCTCGATCTCGAATTCGACCTCGAATGTGTCGGTGTTAACCAGGCGGATCGAAGCCCCCGCGTCACCGGGCCGATCGCGCGACACGTCGCCATCGAATGCGCGGTCGACCAACAGCTCGAAGTCCTCAATGAGAAGCATCGCAGGGCCGGCGGCCACAAACTCAAGGCGATACCAGCTCGTGGCATAGGCATCGCCGAAACCCTGTATGAACAGCTGCGCCACAGCAGCACCCGACGCCTCGATCACGTCGCCGTCAGGGTTGGGCTCGTACACGCTCGCCTGCTCGGCACGCGATCGATTCGACGCGAAGGGCGGGATGGCTGCCGTGGCCGACGCGGTCTCGTCGAATGCACCAACCGCCATCGACGACGCCGAGTCGCGATCGCGCACCGGGTCATCGAACACGAGCGATAACGCCTCGACCTCAACGACGCGGCTAATCTCGCGATCCTGTGCCGCAGCCCGAACGGCCAAGGCCGCCAAAGTACCAAAGGCGATCGTCCACCACCGCATGCTCCACCTCCCAGGGCATTGTAACGAGGGCGACAGCGATCACGATGAAGAATTCGAGAAGGCCGCCGCACGCGCCCCCTACCCTGCTGCCCCATGTCCAAGTCAAGCTCGAACCCGACCACCAAGCCCACCACCAAGCCGAGAATCCTCACCGGCGACACCCCCACCGGCCAGCTCCACCTGGGCCACCTCGTGGGCAGCCTCGAGAGCCGCGTCGCGCTACAGGACGAGTACGACTGCTTCTTCCTCATCGCCAACATGCACGCGTACACCACGCGGGCCGACAAGCCCGAAGGCATCCGCGAGAGCACGCTGGAGATCGTCAAGGACTGGCTGGCCGTCGGCATGGACCCGAACCGCAGCACGTTCGTGCTGCAAACCGAGACGCCGGCCATCGCCGAGCTCACGTGGTTCTTCGCGATGCTCCTGCCCTTCAACCGCGTGATGAAGAACCCAACGCTCAAGACCGAGATCAAAGATAAAGACCTGGGCGATACGTACAGCTTCGGCTTCCCGATGTATGCCGTCGGCCAGTGCGCCGACATCCTTGCGTTCCGGCCGCAACTCGTGCCCGTGGGCGAGGACCAGGTCGCCCACATCGAGATGTGCCGCGAGGCCGCGCGCCGCTTCAACCAGGTCTACTGCGGCGTCGACCCGCACGCCGAGGACCACGAGCACGAATCCCTCGGCGGCGTGTTCCCCATCCCCGAGGCCAAGGTTGGCCGCATCGGCCGCCTGGTCGGCACCGACGGCAAGCAGAAGATGAGCAAGAGCCTCAACAACGCCATCTTCCTCACCGACACCTTCAAGCAGATCAAGAAGAAGATGGGCCAGCTCTACACCGGCCGCCAGACGATGGACGAGCCGGGCGACGTCGATAATGCGCTCTTTGAATACGTCCGCGCCTTCATCCGCGACGAGAACAGGGTCAAGGAACTCGAAACCAAGTACGCCGCTGGCGACAACATCGGCGACGGCCACATCAAGGTCGAGGTCGCCCAGGCCATCGACGAGCTGCTCGCTCCCATCCGCGACAAGCGAGCCGAGCTCGCGGGCGAGGCGGGCGACAAGATCGTCCTCGAGATCCTCCGCGAGCACGCGGCCAAGGCCAACGCGGTAGCCGAAGACACACTCGCACAAGCGAAGGCGGCGATGAAGCTGGACTTCTTCGGGCGAGAGTTGCGGTTTCCGAGTTAATTCGAGACAGGTTGTGTTTGTGTGGTCGCAAGCCCACACTCCGGGCACACCGAGACCCCCTCCCCTAGCTCATACCCGCACGCCGCGCACAACCCCCGCGCCCGCCGCCGCCGCGTGCGCCGCCAGCGCAGCAGCACCATCGGCGCCAACGCGATCGCGGCGTAGAAGAGGGTGTTGGCCAGCAGGCCGGGCCACAATGGAAAATAAGGGATCGTGCGAACCAGACCACCAATCACCGGTTCCCACGCGCCTGCGATTACCGAACTCGGTGACCCTGGACCAGTGCGTTCAAAACAGTGTGCCGCTTCAAATGGCCAACCAACGCGAAACCAAGTGATGCTCCGTACCTCGCCATCCAATGCCGTGCGAATCTTGCTGGGACGCGAGTCAGAACCGGTCGGACGTGATGCAGGATCATGCGCGAAACGAAGCTCGGGCGAAGACGACTTCTTCGGGCCGCTCGCACCGTACCACATCGTCCCCGTGGGGTAATCATCGCGTTGGACCACGATAAGGTGATCCCCACGATCGAAAAACTCGGACAGAGTGAGGGTGGGCGACGAATGCGGGTGCAAGTCTACGAGCCACGCCGCCACCGGCACGCTCCCCACCGCCAGCACCACCCCCACCAGCAGCGCCGCCACCACCATCCGCCCGGTCAGGATGCGATGCCGCGCTCTGGCCATGTTGGACGGTAGCCCGCCCCTCCCTCGGTCCGACCCTGTGTCGTCTGTGCCTCTGTGGTACACATCCTCTATGTTTACTTGGTGACGAAGAACCCCCTCATCCCCGTCATCGCCGGCCCGACCGCCGGCGGCAAGACGAGCCTGGCGATCGTGTGCGCCAAGCGCGCCGAGGCGGAGGGGCTGACCCCTCGCGCGGCGGTCATCTCCGCCGACGCGTTCCAGGTGTATCGCGGCCTGGACATCGCCAGCGCCAAGCCATCCATGGACGAACGCCAGGGCGTGCCGCACCACCTGATCGACGTCGTCGAGCCAACGGAACCGTTCACAGTCGCACAGTGGCTGGAACTCGCAACGCAGAAGATCGACGAGATCGAAGCCGAGGGCGGATGGCCCATCATCGCCGGCGGCACGCATCTCTACGTCAAGGCGCTTATCGACGGGCTGTTCGAAGGACCGCCCGCCGACGAAGCGCTGCGAGCACAACTCCGCGCCATGCCGGCAACAGAGCGCCGGACCGAGCTCGAGCGCGTCGACCCGCGGGCCGCCGAGCGCATCCACCCCGCCGACGAGCGACGGACCATCCGGGCCCTGGAGGTCCACCGACTCACCGGCACCCCCATCAGCGATCACCAGGGCCAGTGGGATAGCAACACGAACCCGCTCGCCGAACGCCTGCTCCTGATCACCCTTCACTGGGAGACCGACGCCATCAACAGCCGCATCAACGCGAGGGTGAAGGCGATGGTCGAGGCCGGCCTCGTCGACGAGACCCGGCGGCTGCTGGACGCCGGCGCCCTCGGCCCCCAGGCCGCCCAGGCGCTCGGAACCAAGCAGATTGCCGGTGCCTTGCAGGCGTCCGATCAATCCGGACTTTCCCTCAAAGAGGCCATCGAGCGGACGAAGATCGAGACGCGCCGATTCGCCAAGAACCAGCGCACGTGGCTGCGCCGGCTCGCCGCCGGGCCGGGCGAGACACCGGAGCGGCTGCCGATCCATCCCGATGGCAAGGACGTTTACGATCTCGCGCAAACTGTTGTCCATAAGTGCTTTGCATCGCGATAGCCACCATCTGCCAACAGGCTGCCAACAACGAATCCGCGCCCGGCTAACGAATATCGGAGGGGTCCGGCTCGGTTGTGGGCCGATGGAAGGTCTCGGAAAGACGGGTTCGCGGCCTGGCGCTTGACAACGCCGCCGCGGGCTCCTTCCGTGTCCAGCGACCGTCTCATCCCTGGGGAAACTACCCATTTCCCTCGAATCGAAGTAGGAATGGCCAAGAAGACTACAAAGAAGAAGACGACCAAGAAGACCTCGAAGAAGGTCGGCAAGAAGGTCTCAAAGAAGACCGCCAGCCGGGCCGGAGGTGGTGCGCGTGGTCGCGTGAGCCGAGGCACGGGCTACAAGGCCGGTCAGGCCAAAGGCAAGGACCTGGTCATCGTCGAGAGCCCCAGCAAGGCCAAGACCATCAATAAGTACCTGGGCGACGACTACGTCGTGCTCGCCTCGGTCGGCCACGTGCGAGACCTGCCCGAGAAGGCCGACAAGGGCGACAAGAGCCCCGTGCCCGGCGTCAACATCGAGAAACGCTTCACCCCCACCTACCGCGTGCTGAGTGGCAAGGAAGCCGTGATGCGCGAGCTCAAGCGGGCCGCGACCGACGCGACCAGCGAGGGCGGCAGCGTCTGGTTCGCGACCGACCTCGACCGCGAGGGCGAGGCGATCGCGTGGCACCTCGCGCAAGAGATCGGCATCGATGCCGAGGCCGCCAAGCGCGTGGTCTTCGCCGCGATTACGAAGGCCGAGATCGCCAAGGCCTTCAATAACCCCCACCCGATCGACGTCGACAAGGTCAACGCCCAGCAGGCACGCCGCATCCTCGATCGCATCGTTGGCTACCAGGTCTCGCCGCTGCTGTGGAAGAAGGTCACGCGAGGCCTAAGCGCCGGCCGCGTGCAGAGCGTCGCGGTGCGACTCGTCGTCGAACGCGAGCGCGAGATCCGCGTGTTCGTTCCCGACGAGAGCTGGAGCATCACCGCCAGCTTCGCCGGCACGCAAGACGCCGCCCGCTCCCTCGCGCCCCAGTGGGCCAAGCTGCTGGCCGAGCGCGACGAGAAGGGCAACCCGCCCAGCATCAAGGCCCAGAACGCGTGGCTCGCCAAGAACGACGGGCTGCGTGCCGAGCTCGTTGAGGTCAACGGCGAGAAGTTCGAGATCCTGCAGAAAGGCAAGCTCGACGACGACGCCGAGGCCGCCGTCAGCGACGAGAAGTTCCGCAAGGCCGACGCCTGCGACATCACGCCCAGCGTGGTGAAGATGCTCGAGCAGGCGGGACTGACCGACGTCAAGACGCACGTGACCGAGGACGAGACGGGCCGCGGCCCCGCACGCTGGCTGCGCACCATCACCGGCGCGCCCGACCCGAGCATGCCGTGGAGCGTGCGCTCGATCGAGACCAAGCGCACCACGAGCCGCCCGCCGCCTCCGTTCATCACCTCGACGCTCCAGCAGGCGGCAAGCACGCGCCTTGGCTTCGGCGCCCGCCGCACCATGAGCGCCGCGCAGGGCCTGTACGAGGGCGTCAACATTCCTGGCGAGGGGCCCGTCGGCCTCATCACCTACATGCGTACAGACAGCACGCACATCGCCGGCGAAGCGCTCAACATGGCGCGCGAGCACATCAAGAAGACCTACGGCGACGACTACCTGCCCGAGAAGCCCAATTTCTTCGGCAGCAGCAACAAGAGCGCCCAAGAAGCCCACGAGGCCATCCGCCCGACCAACGTCGCTTACACGCCCGACCGCGTTCGCAAGAGCCTCAAGCCCGACCAGGCCCGGCTGTACGAGATCATCTGGCAGCGCTTCGTCGCCTGCCAGATGAGCCACGCGCAGTGGGACGCGACGACCATCCTCATCGATGGCGGCAAGAGTGACACCTTGACGTTCAAGGCCACCGGCCGCGTGCTCGTGTTCGACGGGTTCTACAAGGTCGCCGGAGTGCCCACCGCGAGCGATGAAGCGACGCTGCCGACGATCAAGGAGCAAGACGCGCTGCACGCCTTCGGCGTCGATCCCCGCCAGCGCTTCACCAGCCCGCCCGCCCGCTACACCGAGGCGAGCCTCATCAAGACACTCGAGAGCGAGGGCATCGGCCGGCCCAGCACGTACGCCAGCATCGTTCAGACAATCCAGGACCGAAAGTACGTCGAGCAGCGCGAGCGGCGCTTCTATGCGACCGACCTGGGCGAAGTCGTCACCGACAAGCTCATCGAAGCATTCCCGCGCATCATGGACCTGGGCTACACGCGCGAGATGGAGGCCGATCTCGATAAGATCGAGGACGAGCACCTCGACTGGATCGATATGCTCGAGCGGTTCTACGGACCGTTCAAGGAGAACCTCGAGCACGCGCTCGAGAACCTGCAGCACGCCAAGGCCGAGGTGCAGCCCAGCGACTACCTGTGCCCGCGCGACGGCGCCGAGCTCGTCTACCGCTTCGGCAAGAACGGCCGCTTCCTGAGCTGTTCGAACTACCCCGATTGCAACTACGCGTGCCCGGTCGACAACCTCGGCCGCCCGCGCCCCATCGAGTACGTCGATGTCCGCTGCCCGCGCACGGGCCGGCCGATGGTGCACCGCACAGGTCGCTTCGGACCGTTCATCGCAACGGACCTGGCCGAGGGCGAGAGCCCCGAGGACGGCCTGATCCTGAACATCGACAAGAAGGGACACGTCGTCGCCCCCTCGATGCCGCCCTTGGAGACCGACCTGCCGTGTCCGATCTGCGAGTCGCCGCTCAACTTGCGCAACGGCCTGCGTGGCCCTTGGCTGGGCTGCTCGCGATTCCCCAAGTGTCGCGGTCGCGGCAAGTGGGCCGACATCGAGGACAAGAAGAAGGCCGAACTCGAGAAGCAGCTCGAGGCCCACGAGCGCGCCAATCCCACGCCCGTGATTACCCGCCTCGACGGCACACCGCTCACCGACGCCAAGGGCAAGCCCCTCGAGAACGCGCCCACAATCTCGCAACTCATCCTCGACGAGATGCCGCCCGATGCAGTGAGCACGCACGAGCGCCCGGTGCCCAAGGAGCACGCCAAGTCGGCGTAAGCAGAACGCGCTCCGTCAGTCGTGCTTCATCGATGCGGGCGCATCGAGAAACGCAACGCCCCAGTGCTCGCCAAGCTCACTCAACGCATCGTGCGTGAGCTTTCCGCTCTTCGCGAGGCTCTCCATCGCCTCGAAGAAGCCCATGAACCTGCCGGGCGTGACCACGATCGCCGTCCGACCGACGCCGCGCTCGCCCGCAGCCGTGCACCGGAACCCGTGCGCCACCTCGCCAGGCACGAAGAGCACGTCGCCCGCACCCGCATCGATGGTTGCGTCACTTGTGAAGAAGCGGAATGCTCCCTCGAGCACGAAGAAGGTCTCATCGAACGTGTGATGCACATGGAACGGTGGACCGCCTCCAACGGGCGTATCGCCGACGATGACGCCGTGCGAGCCACCGGTCATCCCAGAACTCACGGCAATCCCCGCGCGTGTGCCGCCGGCGTGGCCCTCGCCGAGTTTCTCATCTGCCCGCACGATCCGCACTTCGCGTGGTTGATCCATGTGTTCTCCCCAGAAGCTGCCTTCAGCCTCGTGCATCGTCGGGCAGCGTGCGTTCGAGCCCGTCACGATCCCACTTGGCAAGGTCGGCCGCCGCAACGTACGTGCTCTCAAGGAACGCCATGAGTGCAGCATCCGGGTCGGCTGACTCTCGAACCGCGGCGTAGGGCAACACGAACTCGCCGAGCTCATCGAACCACGTCGCCGCATCGGGCTGCACGGCAGCCTTCTCGAATCCATCCGGCTTCGGATACGCGTAGGAGTAAAAGAGCGCGTCCGCGTCGTCGTTGCCCGGCCAGAACCCGGCACTGCTGACCTCGTGCGAGTAAGCCTCGCGCGCGACCCAGTCGGGAAAGTTCGGCACGCCCCCGGGGTGCGGCGGCGCCGTCCGCCCCGAGAATCGTGTGACCGCGAGATCGAAGCTACCCCAGAAGAAGTGCACCGGGCTGCACTTGCCGATGAACCCCGCGCGAAAACGCTTGAAGACGCGATCCATCTGCACGAGTGTCCGCCAGAACCGCTCGACCGCGTCCGCGTCGTACGGGCGGTCTTCAGTATCGAGTTCGAAAGGCGTCGCGTCTGCGATCTCGCTGGGCGTCGTATGGATCTCGACACCGAGGCCCGTTCCATCGAGCGCATCCATGACGGAGCGATAGAAGCGCGCGACCGTTCCCGGGCCAAGGTCGATACGCCGCGAACCGCCCTCAACCGCCTCGATCACCAGAACATGTTCAACAAAGTCGAAGCGCATCTCGAACGCGCTCGTACCCTTGGAGATGATCGACGTCGTCAGCCCGCGCGCATCGACGTAGAGCGGCACGTGCCACGAGTGGTTCGTCCAGGGCGTCAGTTCGAGCCGAACCTTGCCGACCACCTGCGTATACAGGTGCATCGCCTTGGCGGTCTCCGCCCACGAGCCATACGAGACCTCAGGCCATACCGATGTATCGTTGCCCATCGCAATCCCTCCAGCCATCGACCGACAGCCTATTCCCCGACGACCTTCTTGCGCCGCAAGATGTGGTGATAGTGCCGCGCAAACCGGTGGGCCTCGTCGCGCACCTGCTGGCACAAGCGTAATCCGAAATTTTCCCGCCCCAGCCGGATCGGCGCCTCACGCTCCTGCACGTGGATGAGCTCTTCCTTCTTGGCCAGCGAGATCACCATCGGCGCCGGCACGTCCATCTCGCGCAGCGCTTCCATCGCGGCATGCAGCTGACCCAGCCCACCGTCGATCAGGATGACATCCGGATACAGCTCATGCCCCGCGCCCGCCTCGCGGTATCGACGCGAGATCACCTCACGGATCGACGCATAGTCGTCGTTGCCCGTGCCCTTGATCTTGAACCGCCGGTACTCGCTCTTGAAAGGCCGCCCGTCCACGAAGCAGACCTTGCTGGCCACCGTCTCGTTGCCACCCAGGTGCGCGATATCGAAACCCTCGACCACACGCGGCGGCTCGTCGAGCCCCAGAGTCTTCTGCAGGCTGCGCATCCCCTTCTCGGGCTCGACGTAGCCGATCTCGGTCTCGGGCTGCCAGCCGTCGCGCTTGCTCGAGCGTTCCTCCAGCTTCTCGATCGCCGCGATCTGGTCGCGCAGCTCGGCCGCCCGCTCAAACTCGAGCGCCTTGCTCGCCTCCTCCATCTCCCGCCGCAGCTCGATGAGCATCTTGCTGCGCTTGCTGCCCATAAATCGCACGAAGCGATCAACCTGCTCGCCGTATGCGGTCAGCGTCACCTTGTCCGCACATGGGGCGGTGCACTGGCCAATGCTGTAGAGCAGGCAAGGCCTGAAGTACTTGTTCTTCGGATCACCATCCACGATGTCCAGCTTGCAATCGCGGAACTTGAATACCCGCTGGGCCACCTGCACCGCCTCGCGAAGCGCACCTGCGTTGACGAACGGCCCGAATACCTTCGCCCCCTTCATGTACTCGGGCGTGGTACCGTCAGGCCGCACACCCGCGGGGTTACGCGTCACAAATACACGAGGGAAGTCCTCGCGCTGGGTGATGACCAGGTACGGAAACGTCTTGTCATCGGTCAGCCGGACGTTGAACCGCGGGCGGATGTCCTTGATGAGCCGATTCTCGGTGAGCAGCGCCTCGAACTCGGTCTCGCACTCGATGAACTCGAAGTCCTGCACGACATCGAGCATCGGGGCCTTGGCCGGCCCCAGGTCAGCGCTGGGCACGAAGTAACTCGCCACACGATCGGGCAGCTTGCGCGCCTTGCCGACGTACACCACCACGTCCTTCGCGTCCTTCATCAGGTACACGCCCGGCACCACAGGCAGCGAGCGCGCACGCTTGAGCAACCGCGCCAATCGCTCGGCACGATCCTCTTCACGCGCACTGCCGTCGTTCGTGGATTCGTCACTCAACGCAGCATTGTACGACGGCCGTTCGGGCTACCCGCCCGGGCGCTGGCCGCGCATGGCGGATTCCCGCGAGGCGGACTGCGCCGAATCGGCCTCGGCGGCCATCGCGCGGTCCCGCCCCTGCTGTTGCACCATGGCCGCGGGGTTCAGCGTGCCCTCGCGCTCCGCCTGCGCCCGCTCGGCCGCCGCTCGCAGCTGCGCATCGCGCTCAAGGTCCGCCGACGTCAGGCCCGTGCCCCGGAACATGCCAAACCCGAATACGAGCACCAGCCCGACCACGAGCACCAGCCCGGCGCCGGCACCGAACGCGCCGACGACCAGCCTCGGGCTCATCGTGCCGCCCTGCATGTCCTCGCGCCACGCGGAGACGCGTTCACCCAGCCGCTCTCGCATGCCCGGCCCATCGCTCTGTCGCTGGAAGCGCTCGAAGAGCCCGCCGGTGGCCATTCGGTTGTGCAGCCGCCGCCGGGCCTCACCGCCGGCATTGAGCGCATCGTCGATCTTGCGACCAACTCCCGCGAAGCTGTCCTCGAACTCACGCTTGCCCATTGGGCCCTCCGGCACTCCGTACGCCTCCATTATATCGGAAACCGCCGCACCACAAACGACCATTCGCAGGACCGAAAATCACGCAGACGTACACTGGGCGATGCCCGAAGGCGAACACATCCCGCAAGGAATCGCCTGCGCGAGCTGCAAGTACGACCTCGCCGGTCTGGCCTGGGGCGTGCCGTGCCCAGAGTGCGGATACCAAGCCCCGACGACCTTCCCCACCGATGCGTTGCGCGAGGCGCACCCTCGGTTCATCCGATCGACGAGCTCCCAGCTCCGAAGCCTGTTCGTGAGCGAAGTCGTGCTTCTTTCGGGCCTCGCACTCATTGCCGCAACCTACACGATCACGGTTTTGCTCTACCCGAACTCTCATCGAGTACCTGTCGAGCTGCTATTCGTGCTCGGAGCGGTCCTCATTCTGCTCGGATGCGCTGCCGGGCTCGTGATCTCGGGCACGATCGTGAGGAAGCACCGATTCGCGCGAGCCACCCTCGATCAACCCACGCGCAAGAGCGTTGCCAAGGCATACTGGTGGTGCGTCGGGCCAACGGGAATCGCGATCGTGCTCGCGCTGGCAACCGGCGGCATCGCGGGCTTCTTGCTGCTCATCGCGATCCCGATCTCGGTCGCCAGCGCGGGCGTGCTGGCGTTCTGCCTCTTCGAGCACACGTCGTCGATCATCAAGCGGTGCGGCGTGAATCCATCGTGGACATCGTTCGAGCTCGTGCTCGGATACGGCTCGATCCTCGTCTTCGCGATGGTCGCGGTCTCGATCGGCGTGCTCATCCAAGCGAGCGTGCTGCTCGTGCTCTTGGGCCTCGCGATGCTGGTCGTCGTGCACGCGAAGCGGCTGCGAGTGGCCCGGCGTTGCGTCAGTCGCGTGCTCGCCGAAGTGCACACGCCCAAGCCTACTTCGGAAGATCAACCCCCCGAATCCCTCCGTTCGTAGCCCAGAAGTACAGCGGGTGCTCGCCGTCCGTCGTAGCAACACCACCGATGGCATCGAGCCCCGACGGCACACGGCTCGGGTACAGCGGCATCAGATCGCTCGGCTGGATGCGCCCGCCGGGCAGGAACTCGTCGTTCTCCGCAGCGGCCTCACCGATCTTGCGCATGTCCGCCTGACGCACGCTGCCATCGCCGGTTGCCACGTGCGGGCGCGCCTCGGTGTTGCACCAGCTCGGCGCCATCTTCTGCCGCGACGCGCTCCCGCCGTTGATCGCCACACGGTTGTTCTTCGCGAAGTCCGCCCGCTCCCACAGCAGCACCTTGTCGCTCGGCTGCGCAATGCTCGCGACCGAGATCGGCGCCAGGGTGCCCGGCCCCATCGCCGCCCGAGCCCCCGCCCCGAAACGGCTGGGCGCGCTCCACATTGTCGGGCTCATGTAGTAGCTCGACGGATACAGGTAGAGCCCGTCCCGGCTGTCCTGAAGCGAGCGGTACTGCGCGAGCTGGTCGAGCGCGAGCCGGTCGGCCGGCGAGAACTGCACCTCGGTGTCGCGCCCACCCTGGTCGTTCCAGTCGCTCAGCCACGAGTACCAGTACACGCCGAAGAACTCGGTGCTCCACTGCGGGGCCGACGGAACCTCAAAGTCCCAGATCGGGCGATCGAGCGACGGGTGGAGCGCATCGCTCCAGTCCGATCCCGGCACGCGCCGCGCTCGGGCGTCGGTTTCGGGATCGAAGGGCATCGGGAAGAACCGCTGCTCGTGCTCATACAGCATCACGAGCTGCGAGAGGCTCCGCAGATTGGCCACCCCCACCGTCGAACGCGCGGTCAGCCGGGCCCCTGCGAGCGCGGGGATGAGAATGCCCATAAGCACACCGATGATGGAGATCACCACCAGGAGCTCGATGAGCGTGAAGCCCCGCGTCTGGAGAGAGACGTTCCTGCCCGAAGCCATCAGGCCCCCTTCGTCATCCCGTTGCTGGTACCGGTCCCCCACACCGTACTACGCCCTGCCAGGCCTTATGTTGCATACCGGTTTCCCGGGCCGACGGCCCGCCGGCTATTGAGACTGCGTCTCAACACGATACCATCGGTTCCCAGATCCAAGGAATCCAGGAGCCGATCCGCTTATGTCCATCCGAGCCGCCCTTGTCGCGTGTTGTGCCGCCCTCTCCCTGGCCCTTTTGCCGGCGTGCGAGCAGCAAGCCCCCGCGCCCGAGACCACGCCGACAGAGGCCTCCAAGACAACGACGTGGCTCGCTCCCAGCAGCGACGAGGAGGCAACCGAAGCGCCACGCGTTGCCGCCCTACTGCCATTCGCCGTCGACCAGCTCATCGAGCTCGGCGTCATGCCCGTGCTCGTGCCCGCCCTTCGCGGCGGACAGCCCGAAGCATGGCAAGGCATCGAGATGGGCGCCCTCGACCACTCGACCGGCCCGAACATAGAGCAGCTCATCGCCGCCGACCCCGATGTGGTCATCATGAGCGCCGTGTACACGCAGTTCGTGCCGCAGATCGAAGCCACGACCGACGCACGCGTCATCACCATGGACGCCGACACGCTCGAAGACATCCGCACCCACACCCGCACCATCGGTGAGCTCGTGGGCAAGCCCAATCTCGCCGACCAGTGGGTCGAGAGCTTCGACGGCACGCTCGAGGCGATCGAGTCGGGCGCCCAGAGCGAGCCCGTGAGCGTGCTTGCCGTCTTTGGCACGCCCCAGGCCTTCTACGCCTTTCTGCCCGACAGCTACCTTGGCAACCTCGTCTCGCACGCCGGCGGCGAACTGGTTACCAGCGACATGCCCGAGCACGCCGTCTTCCGCGGCCTGGCACCCCTGAGTATGGAGGCCGTCGTCCAGAAGGACCCCGACGTGCTGCTCGTCGTATTCCACGGCCCCGAGCAGGCTGCCCGCGCGATGCTCGACCGCGACCCGCTGTGGAGCCAGCTCTCGGCCGTCAAGGGCGACCACATCGCGATGCTGGCCGATGACCTCTACGCGATGCGTTCGGGCTCGGAGGCCACCAAAGCGCTGCGAAACGTGCGCGACGCGATCAACGGAGCGCGCCCCACGCAATGACCACCCTGGCGGCCAGCCAACCCGCTGCCGTCGCCCCCGCTACGCGCCCCGCGTGGCGTCGCTATGCAACACCCGGCGCCGTCGTTCTCGTGCTCCTCACGGGCCTGGCGCTGTCGCTCGCGCTCGGCGCCGTCCGCATCCCGCTGGCCGAGGTATTCGCGACGCTCACGGGCGCGGGCGAGGGCACGAGCGAACGCATCATCATGAGCGCCCGCCTGCCGCGCGCACTCGTAGCGCTGCTCGCCGGCGCCAACCTCGCCGTCGCGGGCGTGCTGCTCCAGGGCGTCACGCGCAACCCGCTCGCCGATCCCGGCATCATCGGTGTCACCGCGGGTGCAGGCGTGAGCGCGACCATCGTGCTTGCCGCATTTCCGAGCGCGGCCCACGCGCTCCCGCTCGCCGCGTTCCTTGGCGCGATGGCGTCGGCCGTCTTCGTCTACGCCGTGAGCTGGACCCCCGGCGGCGCCGGCAAGGGTGGCACAAGCCCCGTCCGCATGGTGCTCGCGGGCGTCGCCGTCAACGCCATCCTCGGTGCCGTCATCGGCGTGCTTATCACGGCGTACGCCGACCGGATCCCCGCCGTCATGTTCTGGACCGCAGGCTCGTTCAACGGCCGCGGCTGGAGCCACGTGTGGATGGTGCTGCCCTACTCGGTCGTCGGCCTCACCCTCGCGTTCATCCTGCGCTCACGCGTCCGCATGCTGGAGCTCGGCGACGACACCGCCAGCACGATGGGCATTTCCGTCGAACGTACGCGCCTGCTCGCGTTTGCCGCCGCTGCGCTGCTCGCCGGCTCGGCCGCCAGCGTCGCGGGCCTCGTCGGCTTCGTCGGCCTGGTCGTGCCGCACCTCGTTCGCCTGGCGATGGGCACCAACCGCTTCATCGTGCCCGTCAGCGCCTTCGCGGGCGGCGCTTTGCTGCTCTGGGCCGACCTCGCCGCGCGCACCGTCCTCGCGCCCAGCGAGCTGCCGGTGGGCGTCGTGACCGGACTCGTCGGCGGGCCCTACTTCATCTTCTTGCTCTACAAGTCCGGGTGGCTGCGATGACCCTCCAAGCGCGCAATCTCGCGGTCGACCTGCCGCCACGCCGCGTGCTCACGGGCGTCGATCTCACGATCGAGCCGGGCGAGATGGTCGCCATCGTGGGCCCAAACGGCTCGGGCAAGTCCACGCTGCTGCGCGCCCTCGCGGGCCTGCTCCGCCCCGCCGCCGGCAGCATCACGCTCGATGCCAAGCCCCTGCATCGCTACACCAAACGCACGCTCGCGCGCCGCCGCGGCTTGCTCGCCCAATCCGCCGACCTCCCGCAACTCACGACGGTGCGCGAGCACGTGGCCATGGGCCGCCACGCGCACGCGAGCGCCCTCGCATCGCTCTTCCGGTCGGGCGATCAGGCAACCCACGACTACGCCATCGACCGCGCCATGCAACGTTGCGGCGTGGCGCACCTTTCGGATCGCCGCATGGAAGCGCTCTCTGGCGGCGAACGCCAGCGCGTGCGCCTCGCCACGACGCTTGCCCAAGAGCCGGCCTACCTCATGCTCGACGAGCCGCTCACCGGCCTGGACATCGAGCACCAGCTCTCACTGCTCGACCTGCTTCGCCAGCTCAACACCGAAACGGGCGTCACCGTTGTCTGCGTCATCCACGAGCTCGGCCTCGCGCTGCGCCACTTCCCGCGCATTCTGGCGCTCCATGATGGCGGTGTCGCGGCCGATGGCTCCGGCCGCGACGTGCTGACGACGCCAACCCTGCGCACCGTCTTCGGTGTCGAGGGCTGCGCCTGCTTCGATCTGCCCGATCATCCCGTCGTGGTGTGCAAGAGCCCGGGCGAGTGCGCCGCCGGCCGCGAACTGCCGCAGGTGGTCACGCCGAGCCTCGACCGCCAGCCCATCGCCCGCTAGCGCGCTGAATCGGTCGTTGGCATACGCCCTTCGCCCGCGATAACTGCCCGGCAATTCGGACTCAAGTCGCCCCCCGCCACGTTCGATAACCCGGGCATGGCACCCCAGAACAGCAACCAGGCCGTCGCCCCGTCCGAGAACACGGGCAAGCACGGGACCGCACCGCGCCCCGCGAGCAGCGGCCGCCAGCCGTTCAAGCTGTCGGCCCTGCACCCGCGGGCGGGCAAGGCCTCGGCCGCAGGCATCGCCCCGAACCTCATGGGCGAGATGGCCGGCCTGTTCGAGGGCAGCCTCACCAGCGGATACGGCCCGCAGATCGGCATGGTGCCCACCGTCAAGCCCAAGGCCGACGCGCGGTCCACCCGCCCCGCCAAGCCCGCGGTCAAGCGTCACGCGAAGGCGTCAACCGAGGCCAAGCCCAAACCGGCCGCGCGCCGCATGACAGCCGAGGAAGCTCGCGCATACCTCATGGGCTCCGAAGCCCCCGCCGCCCCGACCGCCGAGCCGCGCCCCATGCGCACGCCGCCGATCCCTCAGAGCATCCGCGACCTGCGCGTGCCAGGGTTCACCAGCGTGTACGAGCTGCTGCCCCAAGAGCCCCGGCTCTTCGCGCTCGAATCCGTCTACGGTCGCTGGGACGGCAAGATCCTCGTGCTCGATTCTGCGCCCACGCACGTGCAGGTCGTCAAGGCAAGGCTCGGCCGCAAGACCCTGCGCCCCTACTGCCAGCACGAGACGCCCGCAACGTACGGTCTTGCGCGCCTCGCCTTTCCGCTCGCAAGCCGCGGCGTGCTAGCCGGCACGTGCTACGGCCCACTGCTCGTCAATGACAACGCCCGAGACGAACTCAAGCGCAACCGCGACGCGCACCGCAGGGCGATGGCCCCAACGCTGCGCTTCGTCATCAAGAACATGCCCAACCTCAAGGCCATCGTGTGCCTGGGCGTCACCGCGTACGACTTCGTGCTGCACGCGATGACTAGCAAGCCCACGCGCCCCGGCACGCTGCCACGTTGGCCCGAAGAGTTCGACGCGACCGAGCCCGTGCGCCCCATCTTCGGTGGGCCCACGGTGTTCCTCACCTGCCGCACATCGCCCGACGCCATCCACCGCCGCGGGGGAGAGACCAAGACCGCTGCCGACTGGCAGGCCGTCGCCGACCACCTAGCCCACCAGGAGCGCCCGCGTCCGCTGCGTCAGCTCGGCCGAGGCAAGGTCGTTCGCGACAACGAAGCGGCTTAGGGCCCGCGGCGCTATGACTCTGGTCGATGCGCCTCACCAACCGCACCATCACCGATGATCGTGGCAACCGCCACCCGATCACGCGGTGGATGTACAGCTTCACCTACCCCATGCCCTGGGAGCCTGTCTACCGCGAAACACCACGAAGCTGGCGCATGTGGCACCTCGGCACGTTCATCTTCGCGTTGATGGTTCTTGCGTTGTTTGTGCTCTCGAGATTCGCGCTAACAGGACTGCCATCTCCGCTGACTGCGCTACCCCCGCCGTACCTGGCAGCATTCATGGTCGTCTGGCTGGGTGTGTTCTGTTACTTCCATTTCTGGGTGTTCAAACCCTGGGCCAAGCGACGCAAGCTCGCGACAGGCCGCTGCCGCGCCTGCGACTACGACCTCTCGAGGCTCTCCCCCGACCCCGACGGCTGCACAACCTGCCCCGAATGCAGCGCAGCCTGGAAGCTCGCGCCGCCGATTCCAGATTCCTAGTCCCCAATACCAACTCGCCGCGTCACGCTCACCGCCGGATACAACCCAACGACCTTCTCCCGCGGTTCCACCCGCGCCTTGTGCCGGGGGTTCAGCGGCTGCAGTCGAATGAACTCTTCGTCGTCTGCCCCACGCTCGAAGTACACGCGCTTGAAGGTCGTCTCACTATCCGGCTCGGCCAGCCGCGCAAAGCAGTCCATGCCGTCTCGCACCTCGCGCCCGGGGCTGAAGATCACCACGTCGCCCTCGAGGTACCGCGGCTCCATGCTGTCGCCCGTCACGCGCGCAGCGAACGCGTCGGGATCGCCGAGCTCGGGCGCGGCCACGTAGCTGTCGGCCACACGAGCGGGATAGCCAAGGTCGGTGAACTCGGCCGCCTGCCCCGCCGGCACGAGGTTGATCAGCGGCACGGCACCGG
Organism: Phycisphaerales bacterium; assembly: GCA_965227775.1. Lineage (GTDB taxonomy): Bacteria > Planctomycetota > Phycisphaerae > Phycisphaerales > UBA1924 > JAHCJI01. Next base: position 1,048,349 of record OZ245777.1, on the reverse strand, counting down.
GCAGCAACGCCTCGACCCGATCTCCCTCGCCGCCGCCATCGCCCAGCGGCGCGATGCGATCTACGAGCCGCGCCAGCACCCCGCTCTCGAACGCGCGATCGAGCCCGCCCGGCCCGGCGCGACGCAGCAACGCCGCCAGTTGCTGGGCCGCCTCCCCCTGCTCGCGCCGCTCAACAAGTTCCTCCCGCACCCTCGCCGGAGTGCTGTTCATCGCGACGGCCTCACCCAGCGAGCCCGGCTCGAGTTCCAGCGCACGCTCCAGCCCCGCAAGCACGCGCTCCGTCGGAACGCCGCGCTTGCCCCGCTCCAGCAGCGACAGGTACCCCTTGGTGCAGCCGGCGTCCTCGGCAGCCTCGCGCAAACTCAGCCCGAGCCGCATCCGCCGATCTCGGAGGAGCTCTCCGAAGTCGGTCGGATCCCTCGCCGGTCTCTTGCTGCTCTCGGGCATCCTGAAATCCCTCTCCCAGATCGTCAACAGGCTGTTTTCGCGAGATCTCGACCCCACCGCCACGATTCTGCGCTATCTGGCGGATATACCAAACATTATCCTTGCATTTGTTTGCTGTCAAGTCGACAATACGGAGTAGACAGCCGAACACTCAGTAAACGGAGCGCGACGCCATGCAGACACGACTGGACGACACGGCCCTGGACATGCGACGCAAGCGGCGGCGGGCCATGGTGACCCGCGTCCTCGACGCCGCCGACCACCTGCCCGCCGACGAGCGGCAGCTGCTGGTGGCCATCTACGGCCGGGGGATGGCCGTCAGCGAGGTTGCCGTCATGGTGGGCGCCCCCGAGCGGCAGCTCCGCCGACGCGTCCGGGCCCTCGTGCGTCGGGTGTGCGATCCAACGTTCGACGCGGCCGTGCGCCTCAGTCCCGAGTTGCCCCGCCAGTTGCGGCAAGTAGCCCGGCTCAAAGCTATCGAGGGCCTGCCCATGCGGCAGATCTCCCAGCGGCTGGGCGTCAGCTACCACACCGTGCGCAAGCACTACGACGCGTTTCGCGCACTCATCGAGGCCGCCGGCTCGCGTACCAAACCCGGGAGCGCGGCGTGAACAACCGCATCGCCCATGCCCGAGCGCTCTTCGCGCTGCCCTATGGCTCCGCCGAACCAAGCAGGCGCTGCGCCCTGCGCGGCGCCCGACACGCCGCCCGCGAGCTCGCACGCCTCGAGCCCGGCCAGGTCGCGCTGCTGACCGGCCCGAGCGGCAGCGGGAAGAGCACGGCCATCGCCCTGCTGCGTCGCCGGCTTGCACAGATAGGCCGCCCCGTCGTATGCCCGCCCGCGCATCTGTCGCGGCGTCGCGCCACCATCGAGCACGTGGGCGATGACTTCGATCAGGCGCTCGGCCTGCTTGGTGCCGCCGGACTGGCCGAGGCCGCGCTGCTCGTTCGCCCAGCCGGCCGGCTTAGCACCGGCCAGCTTGCCCGCCTCAGGATCGCCGCCGCGATGGACCGCTGCACGCCCGGCTGCGTGCTCATCGCCGACGAGTTCGCCGCCACGCTCGACGCTGCCACCGCCCACTCGATGGCGCACGCGCTCGCGCGCTGGTGCCGCCGAAGGCGCGTCACGCTCGTTGCCTGCAGCGCGCGAGAGGACACGCTCGAATCGCTCTCGCCCGACCTGCTCGTTGCCCTGCCCCTGCCCGGCGATCGCCCGTCGCCGCCCGTGGTCATCACCCGCGCCCCCGCGGAGCCATCCCGTGGCACACGCCTCGCTCGTCCGCCGATTCCGCGTCCCGCAACCTGACACCATCACCATCGAGCCCGGCACGATCGACGACCTGAGGTCGCTGTCGCGGTTCCACTACGTCGCCGGACGGCCGGGGCCGATCACACGCATCCTGCGCGCAAGAGATGATGGCGAGACCATCGGCGTGCTCGTTGCCTCGATGCCCACGCTCAACGGCCGCTGGCGTTCGATCGCCTGGCCGGGCGACTACGACACTCCGGACAAGGGTGCGAACGCGAGGCGCCTGAATCTCGACGTGCGTGTCATCTCGCGTGTGATCGTCGACCCGAGGTACCGCGGTCGCGGCCTCGCGGTTCGACTGGTGCGTGCGTACTTGGATGACCCTTGCACGCCGCGCACCGAGGCGCTGGCGGCGATGGCCCACGCGTGCCCCTTCTTCGAGCGTGCGGGCATGGACCGGGTCGACCTGCCACCGAGCAAGGCCGACGCGAAGCTGCTGCGTGCGATGGCTCGGCACGGTGTGGCCCGGGCCGAACTGCTCAAGCAGCCTCCGCAAGCCATCATGCCAGCGTTGCGGACGTGGGCCAGATCGCGGAAGCTGCGCGGTGGCGACATCGCCGGACGTGTTTTTGCGCTGCTGACGCACCCGCCCGTGGCGCACGTGCACGAAAGGAGCCGGCCGTGACGCCGCTGCCGGCACGGCCGGCCAGCGTAGAAGAACTTGCCGCGTGCGTGCGCACGATGCTGGACGTCGAGGTGAGCGCAAAGCCGCTGTCGTATCTTGCACACGCGTTCTTCGCGGATCATCTTCCCGAAGTGCTCACCAACACGGTTAGCGACCCGATCGATGCGGTGGTCTGGGCCAACCGCGGTGGTGGCAAGACGTTCCTCGGGGCCGTCGCGACGCTGCTCGATCTGGTGTACAAGCCGGGTATCGAGGTGCGCATCCTGGGCGGCTCGCTCGAGCAGGCCCAGCGCATGCACGCGCACCTGCGTCACCTGATCCGAAGGCCCGCCGTCAGCGACCTGGTCGAGGGTCGAGTGACCGATCGGCGGCTGGAACTGATCAATGGATCGAGGCTCGAGTTGCTCGCCCAGAGCCAGGCATCGGTCCGCGTCACGCGCATCCAGAAGCTGCGGTGTGACGAGGTCGAGCTGTTTGACCCGGCGGTGTGGGAGGCGGCGCAGCTGACCACGCGCAGCAAGCGCGTCGAGTACGACGGCAGGGCGTACACCGTGCGCGGATCCATCGAGGCCCTGAGCACCATGCATCGTGCGCATGGGCTGATGCGTGATGTCGTGGAGCAGGCAAGCCAGGGGTCTCGAGCGCTCTTCAAGTGGGGTGTGGTCGACGTGCTCGCGCACTGTGGGTCGGCGTACGCGTGCGAGGGCTGCCCGCTGTGGAGTGAGTGCCATGGATCGGCCAAGCGGGAGGAGCGCTCGGCCGGACACCTGTCGATCGCCGACGCGATCTCGCTGAAGGGCCGAGTGTCACGATCAACGTGGGACGCCGAGATGCGGTGCGAGCGGCCCAAGAGCGACGATGCGGTGCTGCCCGAGTTTGATCAGGCGGTGCACGTGCGAGCCAATCCTGAGATCGATGGAGACTGGCAATGGGTGCTCGGCATGGACTTCGGGTATCGCTCGCCGACGGTGATCGTGTGGGGTGCGCTCTCGCCCGCCGGCGTGTTGCACTTCGTTCGCGAGCGGGTGGCCTCACGCTGCCTGCTCAGTGAGCACATCGATGCGATGCTGGAAGATGAGGGTCGCAAGCCGGCATGGATCGGCATCGACCCGGCTGGGTGGCAGGGCAACGCGCAGACAGGGCTGAGCGATGCCCAGCAGCTCCAGCGGGCGGGCCTGAGCGTGCGCGCACGACGGACGACCATCCGGGCCGGGCTCGATCTGCTCCGAGCCCGTCTGCGCCCCGCGACCGGCGAGCCGACACTCTTCATCTCGCCCGAGTGCCCGCATCTGATCGAGAGCCTGGAGCGGTACCACTACGACATGCAACGGCCCATGAGCGAAGAGCCGGCCAAGGACGGGCCGGATCACGCCGTCGATGCGCTGCGGTATCTTGTGACGAATCTCGATCGGCCTGGGGCGCTGAAGGCGGGGAGTTACTTGTGAGGCTCGGGCTCGTCTGGCAGGCGTATCCGGTGGAGCTCGAGCGCAGTGGACCCTCGGAGCAAGAACTCGCCGGCGTACGGCGACGGATTCACGTACCAGTACTCGTCTTCGAGGTCGATGCTCTCGGGTAAGACGATGCGGCGGGGCGGCGCATCGGTGCGGACGTCGTAGAGATTCGCGGCGAGTAGGTCATTGCCATGGTCGATCGTGACGACGTAAGGATGGGCGTAGGCGATGCGGGCGTGCAGGGACTGGTCGGGCATCGCGTACATGCGAACGGGCTCACCGGACGCGTCGTAGACGCAGAGCTTCGGCGTGCCCCTGCGGTACCCCAGGTCTTCCGCGACGACCACGGCGAGCGATCCGTCTTGTGCGACGGCTCCGTCGTGCGGCTGTTCGACCCAGGTGTTGTCGGGGCGGCGCCTGACCTCTCGCAGGACGGTGGTGGTGTCGTCCTTCTCGATCTGGAAGAGCGCGATGTACTCGTACCCGAGGGACCAGCCCACGGGATCGTGGGGTTGCATGAGCCAGTACTCTGCGATCTGGTTGGTTGCTCCGTCGAGTGGGGGAAGCGGCTTCTCGTCTCGCGCGTAGCGCACGCCTGGGGCGTGGATGGTGCCGTTGTGCTCGACGGTCACGAGTGACGACCCGAACAGGTAGCCGGGCGATTTGCTGGGGGGTGGCAGGACTTCGCGCGGATTGCCGTCCTTATCGAACACGTGGATGGCGGCGTTGGCCTCGTTGAGGGCGTAGATGTTCCCGCGTGGACCGAGGGCGACCGACGAGACCTTGCGGAGTGGTCGCGCTTCGGGCGGCTCACCGATGATTCGCTCGACGACACCATCGGCCCCGAGCAGGAGGAGTGCGTGGCCGTCGGTGGTCCAGAGCGAGCCATCGGGAGCCTGGGGAATATCTCGGGTGCCGTCGATGATCGCGCCATCGTCGAATCGCGGCGTCAGTGTCTTGTTGAGCGAACCATCGCGTGCAATGTGGAACGCTCCTGATGTGCCGCTCGCGTCAAGCACGATGACGCCGCCACTCGCATCGGCTGTCATGCCCGCCGGATAACGGGGTTGTCGGCCGAAGGCGGTCGCGAGATCGATGTCGCCCGACGGGTTGCCGTCGAGGTCGTAGAACAGCACCCGTTTGCTCGTGAGCAGGGCGATCTCGTCGTTGGTCGTGATGGCGAGGCCGTCTCGGAGATACTGGACGTCCTGCTTCCAGCGGATGGAACCGTCGGGATTGAACGCGACGAGGCCGGTGTCGCTGCGCGTAAGGCCCTCGCCTACCGCGATCAATCCACCGTCGCGTAGCGGGCGCATGTCTCTGACGTATTTGAAGCCGAGATCCGGGACCGTCGAGATCGACCTGGTCTTGACGTCGTACCACGCCGCTGCGGGCTTTCTGTCGCCGAGCCCGGTGCTGAAGAGCAGCCAGCGGTCCGGCTGGTCGTCGGTGCCCGCCCATACGGCCTTTACGAGCCATGGGGTATCGCCTTCAAAGTCTGCGAAGAGCTTGCGGTGGATGACCTCTCCCTCTGGGCTCACGAGGAAGAACGACCTGGTCCTGTGCGTCACCGGCACGAAGCCGATGTTGCCGTTGCCATCGATATCGATGTACGAGACGTTCTCGAAGGGGGTGGGCACCGGGCGACCGAGCGAGATGCTGCCAGCGAGCTCGAGCGTGATGGATTCGAGCGCCTCGGGTGGTTGCTCTTCGGGCGCAGGCGGCGCGGGCTGGCGATCGATTTCTCGCGCTATCCACGCACCACCCTCGCGCACGCACTCGAAGCTGATGATCTCATCGGTTGACCAGGAGTGGAACTGGAAGCCCGCGGCGACGGTCACGAGCTGGTCTGCGGGGTCTCGTTCTCCCCGCCAGCGCCAGCCTTGGGGCATGTGGTCGTACTCGCTCTTGATCGTCGTCCCCCAGATCAGGTTTCCATCGAGGTGGAGTAGGCCCAAGAAGGCATCTTCGGTGCGCTTCGGCGCGTTGTACTGGCTTACGAGGACATGCACGACGACCACGGGATGGTCGCCGAGTGGATGGAATGAAATGTCCCGTGTGAATCCATTTTGCTGGATGACCGGTGTTGCGGGATTCGCGATGTCATCGAGGCGGCGGCCGCTCGAGAGCTCGAACATCCACCAGGGCGCGGCGTTCCTTCGAGAACTCGAGTTCGGGACGACAAGGACACGGTCTTGCGCGGGGATCGGCACGAGGAGATTGATCGTCGGTACAAAAGGAGCCGGGGGATTGGACATCATCCCGGAGTGCTGCCGTGGTATGTCGTGGCGGGCAATGATCTCGCCGTCTGTATCGAGGAACACGATATCGACGGTGTTGGGAACGTTTCGTACGTACACGAGGGTCATGCCTTCGTAGCCGTGGATGTAGGTGTAGCCAACGGTGTGGCCATCGTCTGTGACGTGGGCGTGCCAGAGGCTGAACGGGTGTTCTTTCTGCCAGAGGCGAGTACCGGCGTGGGACATCGTTGCTGTCGATGGACCGACGCCGCGCTCTTGTGATGGGTCGATGTGGAGCTGGTATTCGCCGGATGGAGACGCGTAGGTCTTCGGATTGAGGGTGTACTGCGCGTGTGTTGCTGGTGTGCAGCAGAGCACGGCCACGACGAGCGAGGCGGCGAATCGCAGAAAGTCACGCATCTTGTATACCCCCGGCTGGAGAACGCTCGGATACCAGATGGTACGAGCGGGGGTTGCGAGGCGTTCCCCTAGTTTCGACGCCGATTGTCAGGCGGGGGCGGGAGTCTTGCTGTTGTGCCGCCCGGGCGCACGCACGAGCAACTCGGCAAGTACCAGGTTCGGCAGCCAGCTGATCCACGCGAGCCAGGGGTAGAAGGTCTCGAACTGGACGCCGGCGACCGTGAAGAGGCCGAGCTGGATGCGGAGCGTGACGGCGGCGAGCGCGAGCGCGAAGTTCCGGATCATCCATCGGCGGTGGGCGTTGGCGTCGCCGGCGCGGATACTCGCGAACGCCATGACACCTGTGAAGAGCCACGTGATGGCGAGCAGTGCGAAGCCAATCTGGCTTGACCAGCCGCCAGAGGCATTGAGGGCGGCGAAGAAGCCGGCCACGCCACCGACGCCGACCCCGATGCCGAGGTAGAGGCGGCCCGAGATGCGGTGGAGCTTCGGTAATCGAGCGCGAAGTGATGGCACGAACTGCCATGGGCCGAGCAGTAGGGCAAAGACGGAGCCGAAGATGTGCGCGTAGATGGTCAGCTTGTTTGCGTTGAACGCGGCCTTCATGTCCGAATGGACGAGATCACCAAGTGGCACGAGCGTGTAGGCATAGAGCGCATATCCGGCGACGCCGACGGAGCTGATGGCGACGAGGGCGAACGCGGCGGTGCGGACGGCGGCGGCCATGGTGGAGAACAGTAGTCGCAGGCCTCTGGAGGGCTCTCAAAGTCGGAGGAAGCTGGTCATGAGCTCTGCTTGCGAGACGCCGAGGTGGGCCACGCACGCGTCCTCGGGTTCTTGGCCCGCGCAGCACGCACGGGCGAAGGCGAAGAACTCGGCCGGCCGCGCTTCGAGCAAGGAGCGTGTGACGGCTTCGGCAAGGTTGTACGAGAGCTCCTGGTGGTCGTCGTGGGGTGAGTGAAACGACCTCCCGCCGACGAAGCCCTCGAACCCGATTGATGACCAGAGCTTCTGGTGTCGCTGGAGTGTCTCGCGACTGAATAGGAAGTGCGATTGGTTCGTGACGCGCTCTTCCATCATCTGCGTAAGGCCTTCTTCGGCCCAGAGCGGAAGCCGGCCGGAATCATCGTTGGCGGGCGCGAGCGCGTGGTGGGTGAGCTCATGGGCGATGGTGTTCTCGAGTGCCAAGCGATCGATGTTGATCACGAGTGATGGAGGGTTGAGCGTTGACGCACCGAGGTACACGCCGCCCGAGGTGGCGAATTCGCCTTCGTCGCCGTGGTAGGCGTCGATGAAGTCGTAGTACGCGCCGAAGGTCGGAGCCGCGATGACTGTGATGTGCGGGATGGGGTGCCCATCAACCTCGCCACGGATTGGCGCGAGCGCTTGGCCGATAGTTGCCAGTGCTTTGGCCGTTGATCGTTCCAGGCGAATTCGATCGGGCGCCGGGCCGAGGCCCTCGAGGGCCGGATCGCGCCAGCGCTCGAGTGGTGCGTGATACTTGGCTTGCATGGCTCGGGCGAGGGCGTCGAGCCAGCCGGCGCTCATGGCGGCGGCGAGATCGTTGGCATCGGATGCTTCCCTGGCGGTCGCTTTGATGTGATCCCACGCGCGCCCCCACTCGAGGTGCGGCAGGTCGAGATGGGTGCGCAGAAACGGCGAGATCACGTCGATAGCCAGCGGCTCGGGCATGTCGACGGTCTGGGGTGTGGCGTCCGGGCGCCCGCGCCAGAATCGACGGAGGAACACGGCGGCTCAGTGCCTGAAGAGCCGGTAGACCATCAGGATGCCGCCGCTGATGAGGGCGCCCCCGATGAGGCCCAGGATGCCACCGAGTATGGCTCCGAGCCCAGGGCCTACTTCTTCAGGGGCGATGAACGCGCCAACGCCGGCGGCGATGGCGATGCTGGCCAGGATGAAGATGGCCTGGAACAGGTTGTCCTTCACGCGCAAGTTGGGCCCGACGGCGACATCGGCCACGATCTCGTGCGTGGCCGCCTGCTTGCGCGGCTTTGGGGATCGCTTGGGCACTGGCGGGGGGCCGGGCTTCTTGGACGCGCCTTCGGGGTGCTTTGCCATGATGACCATGGTACCGGGCGGCCGCGACTGGGGTTGCTTAGTTGTCGTCACCGTCCCCATCGATGCCGATGCTCACCCCTGTGATGTGATGGGGCTCGGTCGGCTGGAACGTGAATCCGAAGGTGATCCAGGCATCGGTGTTGGGGCTCTGGCCCTCGATCTCGACCAGCGTTGGCGTGTTCGTCAGCACGCGGATGCTCTGGAGCTTACCGAAGTCGCGGTAGAACCCTGCGTGCTGCTTGCGGCGGGTGGCGTCGAGCTCGGCCTGGGCTGCCTCGGAATCGGCGAGCGGGCGGTACTGGCGATTGATGCGCACGTACGCGTCGGCATCGGGCTGCCCGACGGTCTTGACCCAGGCCATGGCGCGCCGTTCGCGCTCTTGGGGCGCGAGCGCGGTGGCGGCGTGGCGCTCGTCGGCCGCGGAGCGCGTGAGGGCATGGAGGTCTTGCGAGAGGGCGTTGAAGCGGCGTCGAAAGTCTGACCGGGTCATGTCGGCGCTGTTGCAGATGAGGATGAAGCGGTCCTTGGGCGCAAAGCTCATACGGACCGAGTAGCCGTACATGTCACCCGCGCTGGCCACGCCGGACGCATCGCCGTACATGGTGCGGGCCGCGTCTGGACCGGCGAGTGTGCCGTCGTGGACGGCGTTGAGATAGTTGTTGAGGTCTCGGGCGGTGGAGACCTGGCCCCCGCTGCCCATCACGAGCCACGACGTCTGGCCCCAGTAGGGCGGGGCGTTGGTCTGACCGTCGCTGCGAGCGCCATAGCCGATCGCGACGCGATCATCGGGCAACTTGTCGCCGTTGAAGCCGGTGTCGGGCATGCTGGCCGGCACGTAGATGTGCTCGCGGGTGTAGTCCTGGTAGCTCTGGCCACTGGCGACTTCGAGGATGGCGGCGAGCAGGCCCCACGCCGAGTGCGAGTGGCGCGAGTCGGTGCCGGGCTCGAACAGCAGCTGCTGGTTCATGATGCGACGGACCGCTTCGTCGCGATCGATCCACGCGTGGTCGGGGTCGCGGTCGGTTGGCAAGTCGTGGAAGTCGGGCAGGCCCGACTCGCCCGACATGAGGTGGTCGAGGGTGATCGCGCGCTTGTCCTGCGGAACGTTGTCGAAGAACTTGGTGATCGGGTCGTCGCGGTTGAGCTTTCCTTCGTTGATCAGCTGGAGGATGCTCACGAAGGTGAAGTCGATGGGCACCGAGCCGATGGCGAAGATGGTGTCGGGGGTTACCTCTCTACCCGAGTCGCGGTCGGCCAAGCCGTAGCCGGCGTGGTGGGCGATCTTGCCGTCGCGCACGACGAGCAGGATGCCTGAGAAGCCGGCCACTTCTTCGGCCTTCATGCGATCGTCGATGGTGTCCCAGGTGAGTTCGGGCACGTCGAGGTCGGCACCCTGCGCGATGCTCCGTGCGCGGGCGATGGCGGCCTTGAAGTCTCCACGGTTACGCAGCGAATCGAGATCGCTGTCTTCTTCCATCAACTCGATGCGGTCGAAGCCGGCGTCGATGGCGGCAGTGAGGCTTATAATCGCGTCGTCGTGCTTGCCCGTGAGTGCCTGCGCGCAGGCGAGGTTATAGAACGCGGCGGGGCGGAACTGCTCGAACTCCGCGGCTCGCTTGTGCGCGGCGATGGCGCGTTCGTAGTCGCCGGCCATGTGCCATGCGTACGCGGCGCGGAAGGCGGCCTGGGCGTCTGTCGGATCTTCGGCGAATTGCTGCTCGTAGGCCCTGGCCCGCTCGAGATGGTACTCGGGTGATTCCTGGGCGAGCGAGAGGGTCGACGCGGCGAGCAGGGCGGCGACGGCGAGATGGCGCGTCATTCGTACGGGCATGGGGAGGTCCTCCAACGAGATTGGTTCGCACCACACACGGAGTCTCGACGCGGGGGCGACCCGTCGCTAATAATCAAAAATATGCCAAATATTGGAAATAAGGCACGCAAGGGCCGGCCCGAGCCCTACGAGATCCGAACGGCGCGGCAGCTGCGGGCCATCGGCACGCCGATCTCGGCGGCGATCATCGAGGAACTGCGGCTGGGCGGGGCCATGAGCGCCGCCGAGATCGCCGACAAGATCGGCAAGACCCCCCAGGGCGTGCACTACCACCTGGGCAAGCTGCGCGAGATCGGGCTGGTGCGGGTGGCTGGCGAGCGCGACACGGGGCGGCGGCCGGAGATGCTGTTCGAGATCCAGGCCCACGACGTGCACCTGACGCAGGGCAAGCGCACGCCCGGGCTGCGGCGCGAGATGCTGCGCGTGTGCCGCCTGTTCCTGCGGCGTGCGAGCGAGGACTACGCGGCGGCGGTGAAGGACAAGGCCGACGAGCGGCTACCCGCCGGCCTGCGGCTGACGCGATCGGTCACGCAGCTAAGCGAAGCGGACGTCGAGGAACTGGCGAAGAAGCTGGAGGCCATCAGCCGGTGGGTGGACGAGCGGGATGGTGCAGTGGATACGGACGAGGCGTGCCGGGTGAGTTTCACGGTTGTTCTTGCGACGGAAACGAGCTCAGAGAGGTAAGGTCAGTGTTCCTGGCCGCACTCCGGGCACGTCGTCTTCGGCCGCGGATAGCCGCAGGCGGTGCAGTTGTTGCGGGCGGCGCGGACGAGTGCGATCTGGGTTCGGGTGAGGCCGAGCAGGATCACAAGTGGAAGGGCAAAGAGCAAAATGTTGGCCAGCAGCGGGAGGATGGCCGGGCGGTAGGGCATGGTGCCGACGTCCTGGCCGTCGTTGATAAGGGTGACGCCGAGCCAGGAGGTTTGGAGTTCCCAGGGCCATTCCTTGGTGCGATCTCCGAGAAGCTCAATCTGCAAGGGCCAGCCGGCTCGCACGCTCGCGCCAGAGGTATGCTCGTCGTAGTCCTCCGGCTGGATGTGCTGCAGTTCCTTGTTGCAGAGCCGGCGCCAGGCGAACGGGATCTCCTCGAGTTCCACTAGGTCGCCACCGTAGCTGGCAAACGCGTTTGGAACATGTGTGAACGCAACGCTGGCAAGGGATGACTCGGTTCCGCTCATGAGAACGAACGGCGGATATTCCGCGTCGGTTCCCCAGACCTGAAAGTCATCCAGCTCGACGCCGTTGATCTGTCGCAGCCCAACAACGACAAGTGTTGTGGTTAGGAGCACCGACACCACTACAGCGATCGCAACATCGCCGAGTCGTGCGAAGTTGTGCCGCCAGGCACTGGACATGGGCATCTCCATGAGCGGCGTTGCTCAGGATCTTTGACGCCTATGTCACTCGCGTGTTCCGACTTGGTCGTGCTTACCCGTGCGCTGCCGCGCCGATGGTCATCTTGACGGCGACGTGGCTGGGACTGACGCGACTCTCGAACTCGTCGCGGAACTTGTTCATGATAGTGCGCAGGGCCCAGTTGTTGCCGTCCGCCAGACCGCAGATCGTCGTGCCGGGCATGGAGCCCATGGATGTCGCGATCTCGAGGGCCATGTCGAGGTCCTTCGTTTTCGCGTGGCCGTCTTCGATGCGGCTGACGAGCTGGTAGAGCCAGCCCGAGCCCTCGCGGCAGGGCGTGCACTGGCCGCAGCTCTCGTGCTTGTAGAAGCGGGCGATGTTGCGGGCGACGGCGACCATGTCGGTGTCTTCGTCGAACACGGTCGGGCCGGCGGTGCCCAGGCCCAGCACGTTGTACTTGGTGCCGATGTCGAAGTCGAGCTCGGCCTCGTACTGGTCGGCGCCGAGCACGCCCATCGACACGCCGCCTGGGATGGCGGCCTTGTACTTCTTGCCGCCGCGCATGCCACCGCAGTAGTCTTCGACGAGGGTCTTGAGCGGGATGCCGAGTTCGAACTCGTAGACGCCCGGGCGGTTGACATGGCCGCTGACGCCCATGAGCTTGGTGCCGAAGCTGGGCGGGCCGCCGACGCTGGACTCGACGCCCTGCTTGGTGAACCACTCGGCGCCGTTCTCGATGATGCTCGGGACGTGCGCGAGCGTTTCGACGTTGTTGATGATGGTCGGCCGGCCGAACAGGCCCTCGACCGCGGGGAAGGGTGGCTTGATTCGTGGCCAGCCGCGCTTTCCTTCGAGGCCCTCGAGCAGCGCGGTCTCTTCGCCGCAGATGTACGCGCCCGCGCCGCGGTGGACGTAGCAGTCGACCTGGAACTTCGTGCCGCCGGTGTTAGCGCCAGAGTTGGTCAGGCCCTTGGGGCCGAAGATGCCGTTGTCGTAGGCCTCCTGGATGGCCTTCTCGAGCACCTTGGCCTGGTGGTGATACTCGCCGCGGATGTAGATGAACGCCTTGTCGAGCCTGCAGGCGTAGCAGGTGATGGCGATGCCTTCGAGCACCAGGTGCGGGTCGAAGTCCATGAGCAGGCGGTCCTTGAAGGTGCCCGGCTCGGACTCGTCGGCGTTGATGGCCAGGTAGCGTGGACCGCGATCTTCGAGGCCGTCCTTGCCGTCTTCGAGCTTGGGCAAGAAGGTCCACTTGAGCCCGGTGGGGAAGCCCGCGCCGCCGCGGCCGCGGAGCATGGAGGTCTTGACGGCCTCGGTGACGTCGCCCGGCTTCATGGTCAGGGCCTTGCGGAGGCCCTCGTAGCCGCCGGTCTTGACGTACTCGTCGTAGCCGATAACACGGCGGTCCTTCGGATCGCCGTAGGGCCACGTGGGGATGCGCTTGCACAGGACGTGCTCTTCGAATTTGGGGGTCCAGGCCATGGAGTCATGATAGAAGGCGGGACTCGTGGAAGGTCGACCGCCGCGGGGAAGTGGGCGGCAGCGAGGGTTGCCCCGGCTACCCTCGTCGCAAGCAGATCGAACTGAGACCTGGGAAGTGAGGACGCATGATCGTCTTACGGGAGTTGTGCAAGAACCTGGCGACCTACGCCCCCACCAATCTCATGGAGACCTGGTGCAACTATGGGGTCATCCGGCGGTCGCCCTTGCTCAAGCCGCCGCCTGAGGCGATGTCGGGCGTCGTCAAGACCGCGTACTTCAACCGGATCGCCGACATGATCGGCCGAGATGCGAGCCTGGCGTACATGGAGTTTGGCGTCTGGGAGGGCCACAGCCTGCGGCACTGGGTCTCGTTGAACTCGAATCCAGAATCGAGGTTCTTTGGGTTCGACTCGTTCGTTGGACTGCCGCAGCAGTGGCGGCGGCGGCCGGCCGGGTACTTCTCGGTGGAGGGGCAGACCCCCGATATCGATGACTCGCGGGTTGGCTACCAGATCGGTTGGTTCAACGAGACATTGTGTCCGTGGCTTGCCGGCGAGGGGCAAGAGGTGCTGCGGGGTCGCACGCCGGTGGTGCACCTTGACGGCGATCTCTTTCACTCGGGGCTGTACGTGCTCACACGGCTGCACACCGTGCTGGATCGCTACCACCTCCTGATCGACAACTACTCGGGAGGGGAAGCCCGCTCGTTGCATGATTATTTGACGGCATACGGGGCGAGCTTCGAGCCTCGCCTGGCCCGCAAGCGCAAGGGTGTCTCGCGGGTCTTGGGACAGGTGTACGGAATCGTCGACACGGGGCGGAAGACGCACGAGCGCGCCAATGGGCAGGTCGAAGCCAAGCCCGAAGCCCAACCAGAGACGGTCGGCCAGACCGCTTAGCATTCGCGATGGATCAGGCCCGCTGTCGGCGACGGAGCCCGACGGCACCCGGAGGAGCACGAGATGCAACGGATGGCAGCGATGGCCGGCGTGCTGACGGCCGCAGCGAGCGCGATGGCGACCAGTGGCTTGCGGTTCGTCCACGAGCCCTACACGCCTGCACCGGCGGTCGCCGGCGGCGTGCTTGGTAGCGGCGCTGGCTTGGCCTCGGCCTCGGGCAGCGCGGCCCAAGACGACGTTGATTGGAGCCGACGCCAACGCGAGATCGCCCAGCAAGAGATGTGGCTGTATTACCGCATCGGTGTTGGTGCGACCGACCGGGGCAGCGCCCGATTCGAGAACTTCAACGGGCTGGACTTCGATGCCGACTTTGACAGCCCCGGGCTCATCGCCAGCTTCGCCATCGGCGGACGCTATCGAATCTGGGCCGACGGCCCATGGTCGCGCGTTGGGATCCGGTTCGAGGTCGAGGGCATCTTCGGCTATAGCGAGTATGACCGCAACGGGCTTGGCGCCGGGCCGCGCGCAGGCGATGGCGATCTCTTCGAGTACGGATTGTCTGCGAACATCCTGCCCGACGTCAAGTTCGGGCGGTTCAGCGTGTTCGCCGGCGGCGGCATCGGCGGATCGATCTTCACCATTAGCGACAGCAGCCCGAGCGACTACGACGACTCTCGCGGCGCGCTGAGCCTGCAGGCGATGGCGGGCGCCAGCTTCGAACTGACCGAGCCGGTGTCGATCTATGCGATGTTCCGGTATCGCACGTACAGCAATATCCACTTCTACGACGACACGGACGTACGGATGCGCTTGCTGGACTTGGACTCGACTTCGCTGGAGGTTGGATTAGAGTTTCGCTTCTAGCTCCTCCCCCTCCGTAGCCAGCGTGCGGCGCGATTAACCGAGACCAATCCGCTCGGTAATGCTCAGTCCGAAGGCTTCGAGCTGCGGATAGTCGGCATTGCTGTTGGTCAGCAGCCGCATCTGTGTGATGCCCAGGGCCCGGACGATCTGGCTGCCGGTGCCGTATTCGAGTGCGCCGGCGGCCTGGCTCCTCGTTGGGCTGTCGTCGCTGTCGAGGTTGAACGGCTGGGTAAGGCGATTGTTGAGGTTCGCGTGGGCGCTCGGCGTTTCGAGGCCGCCGCTGGGGCGCAGGTAGACCAACGCGCCCTTGCCAGCTTCCTGGAGTTGACGCATCGCGCTGTCGAGAATCGTGCGCGCGTTGCGATCTCCGTGGCTTGCCGCGAAGATGTCGCCGAGCAGGTCGCGGCGGTGGACGCGCACGAGCGTGGGGTGGGCCTGCTCGACGACATTGCCCGCGTCATCGAGATCGCCCACGCCGCCCAGGGTCAGGGCAAGATGCGGAAGCGGGTCGGTGATGCTGTGGAACGCGATGAGGTTGAAGGGGCCGTGGGCGGTGTCGATACGCGTGCCGGCCTTGGGCTCCATGCGCTCGACGAACCTCTCGGTGCGCAGGCGGTGCTCGATGAGCTGCTTGATGGAGCACATCTTCAGGTTGTGCTTCTTGTTGAACTCGACGAGGTCGGGCACGCGGGCCATCTCACCATCGTCCTTCAGGATCTCGATGATGACCGCCGCGGGCTCGAGGCCCGCGAGGCGGCAGAGATCGATCGAGCCCTCGGTCTGGCCGATGCGCACGAGCACGCCACCGTCTCTTGCACGCAATGGGTTGATGTGGCCCGGGCGGACGAAGTCGCCCGGCGCCGAGCTCGGGTCGATGGCCAGGCGGATGGTCTTGGCCCGCTCGGCCGCGCTCACGCCGGTGGTCAGCCCGTGCTTGGGGTGGCCGTCGATGGCGACGGTGAAGGGCGTGCCCCGGACGGAGGTGTTGACGTCGGCCTGGGGCTTGAGGTCGAGCCGGCGGCAGTCGGCCTCGGTGAGGCTCAGGCAGAGGTAGCCGCGGGCCTCGCGGAGCATGAAGCCGATGTTCTCGGCCTCGGCGAACTGGGCTGGCAGCACGAGATCGCCCTCGTTCTCACGCGTCTCGTCGTCGGTGAGCACGACCATGCGACCGGCGCGAAGCTCGGCGAGGATCTCGGGGATGGGGCTGAAGCCGGGAGGGGTCTGAACAGTCACGTGCGAGGGTAGAACGACGTTCGCCGTCATGGGCAGCCCAGATCGAACGCGTTCTGGAAGCCCAGGAAGTCGAAGATGGTCAGGGCCCCATCGCCGTCGAAGTCGGCCTCCATCGAGCCCGCGTCGAAGCGGTTCTGGAAGGCGAGGAAGTCGAAGATCGTCAACTCGCCGTCCGCGTCCATGTCGGCGGCGCAGGGGGGCTCGGTGATCTCCCCGGCCAGCACCATGCGGTCGATCTCGGCGGCCACGTCGACGCCCCAGGCGCTGCTGAAGCTGATGTCCCGGTGGTTAAAGAGCACCGCGACGCGCACGCCCTGCCCGCGCTGCCACACCACCGTGTCGGTGCCCGGCAGCGAGCCGCTGTGGGCGCTGAAGAACGATGGGCCCACGCCGCCCGGCAGCGCAACGCCCGAGCTACCTCCGAAGAGGATGTACGCGTCGGCGAGCGCGAGCAGCGGCTCGCCCGAGGCGATGAGCCCGCCGAACGAAGACGCGCCCTCCTGGTCCCACCCGCCGTAGGGCCAGCGGACGAATGGGCCCGCCGGGTCGAACACGTTCTGGCCGAAGCCCATGTCTTCCTGGTCGTACCAGGGTTCCAGCGGGCCTTGGTCTGCCGCGAACGTGCGGCCAAGTCGCACGGCGCCCGGATGGCCGAGGTCTTCGAACAAACGCTCGACCTCTTGCTCGTAGGTGTTGCCGGTGACCTCTTCGATGATGAGGCCTAGCGCGTGGTAGCCGATGTTGGCGTAGGCGTACTGCGTGCCGGGCGCGAACTCGAGCGGCTGGCCCAGGATCCAACGCATCTTGTTCACGCGTCCGGGCGGGCTGGGCACGCCCATCTCGCCTGCGATCTGCACGTCGCGGAAGGCGTGGTTGCCAACCAGGTCGCGGTTCCAGCCGCCGCGGTGCTGCAGCAGATTGGTGATGGTGATGTCGCCGATGCGCGGATCGCCCAGCGAGGGGAACGGATCGACCGGCAGGATGCCTCCGCCCGGCTGGCCGACGTCGAACGCCTTGTCGGCGGCCGAGAGCATGCCGTCTGCGATCAGGTTGCGCACGATGGCGGCGGTGATGGGCTTGGAGACGCTCGCCAGACGCATCTCGGCGTTCATCGGCAGCGGCGTGGTGCGGTCGCGATCGAGCCAACCGAAGGAACGCTGGTAGACCACGCGATCATCGAACGCAACCGCGAGCACACCCGCGCTGATGCCGTTGTCGGTCATGGTGTCTTGCATGAGCCGGTCGAGCTCGGCCAGCTGCGGCACGACGCGCCCGCGGCTGGGCAGGTCTTGGGCGGGTGCGGGAAGCGCGAAGGCGATGCACGCGAGTCCGGTGATTCGTCGAAGCATGGTCGTTCCCCCTTCGGATTCGCTGGAGACGCAGCGGGTGCTCCTTGCATGGTATTGGAAAGCCGCGGCCCGGGTTTCGGCACTACCGTCCCATATGGCCACCGAAATGACCCCCCAACGCTGGCAGCACACGTGCGACTATCTGGACGACGTGTTCGGGCGTCAGGACGAGCACCTCGCAGGTCTGATGCCGCGGGCGATCGAGGCTGGTATCCCAGACATCGCGGTGTCGGCGTCGGTTGGGCGGATGCTGCTGGCGCTGGCCCGGCTGGTGGACGCGAGGCTGATCGTCGAGGTGGGGACGCTGGCGGGCTACTCGGGCATCTGGCTGGCTCGGGGACTCGGTGATGGCGGAAAGCTCCTGACCGTCGAGCCCAATGAGTTGCACGCGGGCTTCGCCGAGAGGATGTTCGAGGAAGCGGGCGTGGCGGAGCGTGTCGAGGTGGTTCGGGGGTATGGCACGCCGGTGCTGGAACGCATGGCCGGCGAGCGAGCGGGGAAGGTGGACCTGGTGTTCCTGGATGCCATCAAGAGCGAGTACCCGGACTATCTGCCGCACGCAAAGGAGCTTCTTCGACCCGGCGGGCTGCTGGTGGCCGACAACATGCTGGGCGGCGGCGACTGGTGGATCGACGCGCCGCAGGGCGAGAACGCCAGCCGCGACGCGGCGGACACGGTGAACCGGCTGGTGGCGGCGGACGAAGACTTCGAGGCCTTCTGCGTGCCGCTGCGCGAGGGCCTGATGGTGGCGCGGAAGAAGTAGGCTCTATCAGAGAGGTTTCCGATGGAAGCGGTGGACTTGGTCGCAGTACGCGTGCGCGAGATCAACGGCAACGTACGTGTGCTCGTTGTATTGCTCGTAGCCTGGGCGGCCGTCTACTGGTGGCTGAACCTTTCGTTCTTGCTTTCTGTCTCGTTCGCCGTTGCTGCGATGCGAGACTCTGGCAGGAGCATTGCTGAAGGCTGGGTCGTACCGATTCTGATGACGCTCATTGGGATTGTGACCGCGTACGTCACGGCGACCATGCTCCTCGCGATCGAGCGAGCCATCAGAGAAATGCAAGCACTGAGCAAGTCATTGGACGACAGGTCGAGTGGATTGACAGCCGGAACGGCAGAGCGTGCGTTGTTCCTCAGGCCGGTGTGGCCGGTATCGGCGCTCATGTGGAGTCTGGGCCTGCATGCCGTTGGCTCGGGGCTCATCGCAGTCGTGTGGCTGCTATTGGCCGCACAGGAGATGAGGTAGACTCGCCGAAGGGAGCTTGGCATGACCTGGCTGACGTGGGTGTTCGTGATCGCGCTTGGCGTGTTTGCGCTACGCAACATCTGGACGATCTATGAGGCGCTCGCGCACGAGCCCAGACGCATGAACCGCGTGGGTGTGGGCGTGCTGTTCCTGATCATCGATGTGCTGCTGATCTTGTGGCTGCTGCGCGTGATCCCGTGATCGAGTGATCACAAAGCGAGAGTCTCAGCCGCCGTTGGCCTCACGCAGCGCGCGGCGGATGGCATCGCTGTCCACTTCGGCGATCCACGTCTGGCTGCTCGGGCGCTCTTCTCCCTCGGCCATCGGGCCGCGCTGGGCGGTCCACATGAGGTACTTGCCGTCGGGGCTGAAGACCGGCAGCACGTCGGCGCCGCTGGCCTGCGTGATGCGCACGGGCGTGGACCCCTTCTCGGCATCGGCCCAGATGGCGAACACCTCGTAGTTGCGGTGGCTCACCTCGCTGCTGGCGTACACGAGCAGGTCGCCGTCTGGGTGCCAATAGGGCGCCCAGTTGACGTGACCGTTGTTCGTGAGCTGGGTTTCCTTGGTGATGCCGACGGGCACGCCGTCTTCGTTGAGCTTGAGGTCTGTGACGAACAGCTGCAGCAGGTTGTTGCCTTCGCGATCGCTGCGATAGCAGATGCGCGTGCCCTCGGCATTGAAGAACGGCCCGCCGTCATAACCGGCGGCCTCGACCAGGAGATGGTGCTCGCCGGTCTTGGTGTCGAAGGCCCACAGGTCGGCGTCGGTCTTGCCGGCGGCGTCGCTCTTGGCCTCGTCGACCTGGGCGTAGAGAATGGTGCGACCATCCGGGCTCCACGATGCTTCGGCGGTGTAGCCGGGCAGGCTGAAGACCACGTCGGTGATCGCCGGTCGCAGGCCGTGGAAGTCGTTCTCGTGCTCGGCCGAGACGATTGTCGAGCTGATACTGCCAGCGACGATCTCCATCTCGCTGGGGAAGCTCCACGCGTAACGACCCGTTCCGCGCTGGTAACCGGGAACTTTGTCTTGCAGGGGCGGCTCGACGGTGCTGCCGAACAGCACGATGTTGGCCTGCGTGGGGTGGAACCAGCCGCAGGTGTTGGCGCTGCCGCCAGTGGAGACGCGGATGGGCGTGCTGATGCCAGTGACGGCGCCGCCCTCGGTGGTAAACGGCGCGACGAACATCTCGTAGTGCGGGCTGGGCCACTCGCCTTCCGGCGGAACCGGCGTGGCCTGGAAGATGACCATGCTGCTCGTCGCGTTGAAGTACGCCTCGCCCGCGCGGGTGAACATGTCTCGGCTGGTGAGCTGGCGGTGGTTGGTCAGGAAGGGCGCCTCGGCCTCGCGCCAGTCGCTGGTGGCGCTCTGGCTGGTCTGCCCATAGCTGCCATGTCCGTTCTGGGCCTGAGCCAACGAGCAGGCCAGGCCGACGCACGCGAGCACACCAATCCGATTCCTGATCATCATCCGTCCTTCCGGGGCTGCCACCCGAGCGCATCTACCTGAGACTCTGTCGCAACGAGAGGGAGTATATCGTGCATCCCCATGCCGGACGCCCCAACCGACAGCCTCCTCAGGATCATCCTGGATACCGGCCGCTACGTGGTGGTCGACAAGCCCAGCGGCCTGCTGAGCGTGCCCGGGAAGGGCCCCGAGAAGGCCGATTGTGTCCGAGCCCGCGTGCTGGCGATGTACCCGGACGCGACCGGCCCGATGACGGTGCACCGCCTCGACCAGGATACCAGCGGGCTCATCGTCGTCGCCCTCGACGCCGACGCGCAGCGGGCCATGAGCCAGGTGTTCGAGCATCGGCGCGTGACCAAGCGCTACATCGCCGTCGTTGAGGGGGAATTGAAGGATCACGCGGGGCTGATCGACCTGCCGCTGCGCATCGACTGGCCGAATCGACCGAAGCACATCGTGGCCGAAGACGGCCGCGCGAGCCAGACCCGGTACCGCGTGCTCGGTGTCGAACACGGAAACACGCGCGTCGAGTTCACCCCCATCACCGGGCGCGGCCACCAGCTCCGTGTGCACGCCGCCGACGAGCGCGGCCTGGGCACGCCGATCCTGGGTGATCCGCTCTACGGCGACACGAGCAAGGCTCCACGCCTGCTGCTGCACGCGTGGAGCCTGGAGTTTGCCGACCCGTTCTCCGGCGAGCTGCTGCACGTGCGGAGTGAGCCGGGGTTCTAATTGACCTCGCCGTCACCGGTGGCAGGCAGGAGCTGCATGCTCAACGGCAGCACCGCGGGTGCGCGCACGCCAAGCAGGATCAATAACAAAAGATCCTCTCGGGTACGACGTACCACGAGAGGGCCTTCACACAATCGGGATTGAACGGTCTCTCCTCCGAGACCGATTCATCGACTCAGCGGCGGCGACGCATCGCCAGGGCGCCCAGGCCCAGCACGGCGAGCGAGGCCGGCGCGGGAATGATCACGTCTTGGACGTAATCGATCGCCGCGTCGTGCACCATCTCGTCCTCGCCGTTGTTGAACACGAGGTAGGTCGTCTGTGCACCGGCGATGCTCGAGTCGCTGCTCGAGAGATCGAGCGCGAGAAGGAACACGCCCGTCTCGGGGTCGTTCAGGTAGAAGTCGTAGTGCTCATCGAAGCCGGCCGGGCCGACGACGATGCCGAAGCCCGGCGCGGTGCCGGCCAGCGGGCTGGTGGCGCTCAGCGGGCCAAACTCGAGCGTGTAGGTCTGCGAGGCGCTGACGAAGGTCGAGCCGTCCCAGCGCTGCACGGGGCTGGCGAAGTCGAAGATCAGGTCGCTATCGGGGAACTCGCCCGCAGCCGCGAACAAGCCGGGGCCATCCGCATAGATGCGGCCGCCAAAATCGAACATCTCACCGGCGAACACGCGCTGGCCGGGGATGACGAACTCGCCGCCCGGACCGTCCTCGACGATGCCGGTGACAATGCGGCCATCGGTGATGACCAGGCCGACGTCGCCCTCGTGGGCGATGGCGGTGCCGGCGGCAATGGCAAGGGCCGAAACACTCAGGATTGCTGCACGCATGAAACTACTCCTCTTCTTCTCTCCGGGCGATCAGCAGCCCGCGTCGAACTCATTCTGGAAACTCAGGAAATCGAAAATGGTCAGCGATCCGTCGCCATCGAAGTCCGCCGCGAGATCGCCCGCGTCGAATAGATTCTGGAATGCCAGGAAGTCGAAGATGGTCAGCGATCCATCGCCGTCCATGTCTGCCCGGCAGGGCACGCCGATCAGCGTCGCCTCGACCCACGCCACCGCGTCGGCCAGGTCGTCGGGGCTCGCGTTCTGGCCAAAGACAAGGAAGAAGGGGCGCTTCCCTCCACCGCGCCCCCCTCTTGCCAAAGCGCCATCTCGAGGAGGTACACGCCATCGCTGGCCGGGGCGAGCAGCTCGAACGCGAGGTGATGGTGGAACTTGCCCGTGGTGCTGGCCGTGCCGAACACAAAGCCGGGCTGCTCACCCACCAGCGGTGTCGTGATCGAGACCGGGCCCTTGCTGATCAGGATTTGCGAGTCGGCAACGTCGGTAAAGGCGCCGCCGTCCCACGCGAGCACGGGAGCGAGCACGTCAAAGCCGAGCGAAGCGCGCGAGGCGAACGCATCAACGGGCGAATCGAAGCCCGGATCGTTCGTCCAATTGGGTAGCTTGCCGAATTCGGTATCAAACACGCGGCGGCCGTACACGGGCGTACCTGCGTCGGCGAAACCGGTCTCGATCACGCCTCGCTCGCCGGTGATGACGATGTCGCCCTCGTGTGTCTGGGCCGTTGCGGCGGTCGCCAGCAGAGCGCTCGTAAACACAATCAGTCTTCTCATCGCGAATCTCCTTGGTTGGCGCTTACTGCGCCACTCGCGGGTCGAAGCGGTTCTTCTCAAAACTCTCATACACGTTCTCAAACTTCTCGATGGATGCGTGCCCATCGAGATAGCCGTACGCCGCCTTTGCCGACCAGTCGCCGGGCTTGCCGCCATGGGCATTGATCTGGGCCTCAAGGGAAGCACGCAGCGGGATGCGCCCGCCGGGCGCCGCGCCCCAGTCCTCGGCGTGCACGTGGTCGGTGCGCGCGAAGTCGGACGTCGCGTCGCTTTCGCCGAATGTCATCATCAGCCACTGCACGGTGGCGTAGGGGCGGTCTATCAGTCGATCGGCGTCGTACGTCTGGTCGGGTGACGGCGACACGCTGCGCGTCGTGTAGTTGTTCAGGCCGTAGCTCGTCCAGCGGGCGAGCTCTCCCAGGCCGCTCGTCTCGCCTGCGCGCACGCGTCGCAGGGCTTCGGCGAACGACATGCCCTCGAACTGGCCACCCTCCTCGATCGACCAGAACGGGCTGCGATCGACCGGCGAGCGGATAGCCACGCCGTTCTCGGTGTAGTCGGCCAGCAACACGGGCCAGGAATTGGGAATGTCGGCGATGCCACCGTGGGCGAGGCCGGCGTCGACGAACGCGCCCTTGTTGTCGTCGGCGTACATCCGCTGGGCGAGCCCGAGCGAGCGGACCTGGCTCAGGCACACCGCGCCGCGGGCCGTGGCCCGGGCCTGGCCCAACGCCGGCAGCAGGATGCCGATGAGCACCGCGATGATCGCGATGACCACGAGCAACTCGATGAGCGTGAACGCGCGGGGCGTCCTGGCCATGGGCTGGCGACGGCGTTCGGGCATCAATGCCTCCAAACGAGAACTACATGAGACTGCGCTTTCAATACTACGTGCATTGAGAATGCGTTACAACCAAAGTCGATGGCGATCTTCCCGGTAGGATTGGGGCGTGTCCGCCATCGCTGCTCACCCTATTTCCGAGCAAAACCCGGCCATCGGTCGGTCGTTAGTCATTGGCGGCGTTGAACTTACGACGAACCTGCTCCTTGCACCCATAGCCAACTACTGCGACCTGGCGTTTCGCCTGACCTGCCGGGATTGGGGCGGCGTGGGACTGGCCTGCACCGACCTGCTCAGCCCGCAGGGCCTCCTCCGAGGCTCGGCGGCCAGCCTCGACCTGGCCCGTACCAACGCCGAGGACAAGCCGGTGGGCATGCAGCTCTACGGGGCCGACCCGGGCATCATGGCCGAGGGGGCCCGCTGGGCGGCCGACCACGGCGCGACGATCGTCGATATCAACATGGGCTGCCCGGTGGACAAGGTCTGCAAGAAGGACGGCGGCAGCAAGCTGATGTGCGATGTACCAAACGCCATCGCGATCGCCGAGGCGGTGCGCGCGGCGCTCCCCGACCATGTGCCGCTGACAGCGAAGATGCGGCTGGGCTGGAGCGAGCAGGACTGCGCTGATGGCGTTGCGGGCCAGCTCGCACTCGGGCTCGTCGATGTCGGCGTGAGCGCGATCACCGTGCACGGGCGCACGACCGAGATGAAATTCCGCGGCGACTGCCGGCGCGAGGACATCGCCCGCGTCGTGCGCACCGTGAAGGACGCGCACCCGACCATCCCGGTCATTGGCAATGGCGACGTGCGCACCGCGCAGGACGCCGTCGACATGATGCAGGCGACTGGCTGCGACGGTGTCATGATCGGCCGCGGCGCGCTGAGCACGCCGTGGATCTTCCGCGATGCGTGGGCGCTGCAGACGACCGGCGAGGTGGCACGCGAACCGAGCGAGCGGGACAAGCTCGACATCGTGCGCACATTCTTCGACCGCATGCTCGAGTACCGCGGCGAGCACTACGCGATGACGCACATCCGCCGCCGGATCTCGTGGTTCGCCAAGCGGATTAATGGCGGGCACTGCAAGGACCTGCGCGAATCGATCCGGACGGCGGAGGGGCCTGGAGCGGTGTATGGGGCGCTGGAGGAGTGGGCGGAAGGGTCGACTGGTCAAGAGGCTTTAGTCGATCGCCAATCGGTCGCCGCCCGCCGAATTCGATAGCGACGGCGAATTTGCCATCCTCGACTACCTCGGTTACCAGAACACGCTCGACACGGGGTCTCGCTAGATCATCAGGGATTGTTCAGAATTCGCCCATCTTGCCAGATCGCCGGAACCAGGCGGGAAAAAGGCCATGGAATTTTGGGCAGCCTTCGGTATGCTGGGGGTCGGAGGGACTTCAGCCATGCTCAACGACCGTCTTGCCATCCTGCTTGCCGTAAGCGGCCTCGCCTTTCCGAGCGCCTTGCTGGCTCAGGACGATCCGTTCCCTTCGATTCTGGACCTGATGGAATTGGACGGCTCGACCGGGTTCAGGCTGGAAGGTGCTGGATCGGAGTCGTTCTTTGGCTCGTCGCTCGGATCGGCAGGCGATGTCAACGGCGATGGGTTTGAAGACCTGATCGTTGGTGCGCAGTTCGGTGGGGGTGGGTTCAAGGGTGCTGCCTACGTCTTTTTCGGCGGTTCCACACTCCCACCCGTGGTGGACGTGAGCACGCTGGACGGCGAAGACGGGCTACGGATCGACGGCGCCGGTCCGGGAGATCGTGCGGGGTCGGCCGTCAGCGGCAACGTCGACGTGAACGGCGACGGCATAGACGACATCCTGATCGCCGCCGAGCGAGCAGATCCAGATGGCAGGCAGGATGCCGGTGAGGCCTACGTGGTGTTCGGCCGTGATTCCGGCGTGGTCGGACCATTCGCCGCGGTCTTCGGCCTTGAGGATCTCGACGAACTCACCGGCGTGCGATTTAAGGGCGAGAACCAGTTCGATTACTTTGGCTCGTCTCTTGCACAGGCGGGTGACTTCAATGACGATGGCTTCGTGGATCTGATCTGTGGAGCGCGACAGTACAGCTCTGGCGCGTCGTCGTTTACGGGCGCGGCATACGTGTTCTACGGCCGCAATTACCCGTCTGACCCGTTCCCCCCAATCGTTGAGGCCGGCGACATCACCCCCGATCGTGGCGCCCGGATGGTTGGCGATGAGGCGGGCGAACGCGCGGGGAGTTCAGTGCTTAGGGTCGGTGATGTCAACGGCGATGGAGTTGACGATATTATCGTTGGTGCGCCCGACCAGGAGTACGGCTCGGGCCTGACCTACGTCATCTATGGCAAGCCAGACCGTCCGAGCGTGATCGAGGAACTCGGCGACCTCGACGGAACCAACGGATTCAAGGCCATCCCCCCCGCTGGCGCGTATGGCGCCAGCGGCCAGGCCGTTGCGAGCCTGGGCGACATCAACGGCGATGGGCTCAACGACTTCGCGATCGGGGCGCCGCTTGAGGAAGCGGACGGCAAGTTGTCTGCCGGCGTCACGCGCGTGGTCTTCGGCCGAGACGACGGATTCCCACCAGAACTCGATCTGGGCGACCTTGATGGCACGAACGGCTTCGCGATCGAAGGCGATCTCGAGTTTGGTGCCAGCGGCCGATCTCTCGCCGCCGGCGACATAAACGGCGACGGCCTCAACGACATCGCGATCTCGGCGCCATACGCCGAAGGTGAGCTCGGGCAGGTGTACATCCTCTTTGGCGACGACAGCCCACCACCTCCTGTCGTGCAGCTCGGCGATATCGATGGCACGAACGGGTTCGTGATTGTCGGAAGCGACACCAGCCGAGACCGCATCGGCTTTTCCCTCGAATTCGTCGGAGACATGAACGGCGATGGTTTGGACGACCTCGCCGTCGGCACCTACCCATCGCCGGGATACGGCGAGGAACGGGCATTCGTCGTGTTCGGCCGACAACTCGGCAGCACTCCCTGCGCTGCTGACCTCGACGGCGATGGCGCTCTGACCATCTTCGACTTCCTGGCGTTCCAGAACCTGTTCGACATCATGGACCCTCTGGCCGACTTCGACAGCGATGGGGAGTTCACGATCTTCGACTTCCTCGCGTTTCAGAACGCGTTCTCGGCTGGTTGTTGATCGAAACACTGATGCGCATTGAAAACCCACGCCTACGCGTGGGTTTGTTCATCGACCAAATGGCCTGAGTCAGGCCGTCGCCAGCCCGCGCATCGACGCTTCGCGGCGCTTGGGACCGCCTTCGGCCTCGCCCTCGATCGCAGCGAAGCTCTCGCCAAAGCGGAACAGGCGGAAGCTGTTGAACATCACGAACAGGACCGGCAGGATCTGGTAGAGGCCGGCGACCGTCAGGTTGATGAAGCCCGTCGAAGCGATGACAAGGCCCACGATCACAAACAGGATCGAGGCGATGATGTTCTGCAGGATGATCGCCTTGGTCTTACGCGCGAGCTCGATGAAGAAGGGGATGCGGCTGAGGTCGTCGTTCATGAGCGCGACGCCGGCCGAGTTGGCGGCGATGTCCGAGCCGCTGAGACCCATGGCCACGCCCACGTCGGCCTCGGCCAGCGAGGGACCGTCGTTGATGCCATCGCCGACCATCATGACGCGGTAGCCGCGGTCGACCAGATCTCTCACGAGCTGGTACTTCTCTTCGGGCAGGCACTCGGCCTCGATGGCGTCGACGCCGACAGCTACGCCCACGCGCTTGGCCACGCTGAGGCGATCACCCGTGAAGATGGCGATGTGTCGAGCGCCGAGCTCGCGCAGACGCTGCAGCACGTTCTTGGTGTTCTTGCGGACGCGGTCCTCGAGGCCAACGACGCCCATGTACCTGCCGTCACGCATGACGTGCACGCCGCTGATGCCCTCGATCTTGGCCTCGATCACTTCGATGGCCGACGCCTGGCCGGGCTTGAGTTCCTTCAGCCAGCTCGACCGGCCGACGTGCAGCTCGCCTGCCTGGGTAACGGCGCGAACGCCCTTGCCGTGCAGTTCCTGGAATTCGCTGGGCGTTTCGACGGGCACGCGCGCCTTGTCGGCCGTACGCGCGATGGACTGCGCGAGCGGGTGGTTGCTGTTGCGCTCGGCCGTAGCCGCGGCCTTCAGGAGGTCGGCTCCTTCGATGCCTTCGGCGGGCACCAGTCGCGTCACCTCGAAGGTGCCGGTGGTGATGGTGCCGGTCTTGTCCATGATGATCGTGTTGACGCTGGCGGCGGCCTCGAGGAAGCCGGTGCTCTTGACGAGGATGCCAAGACGGGCCGCAGCGCCGAAGGCGGCGACCATGGCCGTCGGACTGGCCAGCAGCAGCGCGGCAGGCACCGCGACGACGAGCACGGCGAGAGCCGAGGCGAACGCGTCCTGCTGCGTCTGCGCGTTGTTCGCGCTGAGCATGAAGACGATGAACGCCACGCCGATGGCGATGGGCACGAAGAAGCGAGCAACCTGCTCGATGATCTGCTGGCGCTGCGTCTTGGTGCTCTCGGCCTCGCGGATGAGCTGGGTGACCTTGCCGATGGTCGTGTCCTCGCCCACCTGCGTGACCTCGAGCTCGATGATGCCCGAGAGGTTGGTCGTGCCGGCGTAGACCTCGCTGCCCGCCTGCACCGAGACGGGGATGGCCTCGCCCGTCAGCGACGCCTGGTTGATCTCGCTCTGGCCCTTGACGATGCGACCGTCGACGGGCAGGTTCTCACCCGGGCGGACGCGGACGATCTGGCCCAGCTTGACGTCGGTGATCTGCTCCTCGCGCTCGTTGCCGTCTTCGTCGACGACGCGGGCGGTGTCGGGCGTCAGGCCAACCAGGGCCTCGATGGCGCGGCGGGCGCCGCTGGCGGTGCGTTCGACGATCTCGTTGCTGATGTTCAGGATGAACGCGAGCAGGCCTGCCTCGAAGTAACGCTCCAGCGCGAGCGCCCCGCCCACCGCGATGACCACCAGGCAGCGCGAGCCGAACTCGCCGCGGCGGATCTCGCGCCACGCCGGGGGCAACAAGAAGCCGCCCAGCACGACGGCGGCCAGCCCGGCCGGCACGGCGGCGACGGCCTCGCTGGTCATGCCCGTCCAGCGGGCGATGACCGAGCACGCAAGCACGATCGCGGCGATCAGGAAGACGAAGATCCGCAGCTCGATCCGGCTTTCCTGCTCGGTCTCGGTGCTGAGGTCTGGCGCTTCGAGCTGGTCCAGGTCGTCTCTGGTGGGGCTGGCGATCGTCGACATGGGCTGGCGTCTCCTGCCGGGGCGATTCGGAGGTGCTGGGACGTCCTGATGAGGGGCCACTTTAGGCCCCCGGATGGCTTTCACCGGGCACGCCCGCCACCAGATCGGCGCGGTCGTCGGCGCACGGGCACAGGCCCGGCGGGCCGGGTGAAGGCCTGCTTACGCCGGGACCGGCGGGGTGGTTCGCGGCGTACCGTGGCCCATGCGACACGCGGCGGTGCTCGGAGCGGGACAGATGGGGCTGGTGTGTACGGCGATCCTGGCCTCGGCCTCGCCGCAGGATGGCGATGCGCCTCCGGGCAGCTCGGGCGAGCCCGACGAGATCGGCCGCATCGCCCTGTGGGGCCACGAGCTCGACGCCCAGCACAAGCTCGCCCAGGTCCGCCGCAGCCCGCTGCTGGAGGGCTTCACCCTGCCCGAGCGCGTGGGGGTGGCCCTGAGCGATGAGTCGGCGCTGCAGGGCGCGGGGCTGGTCGTCTGCGCGATTCCGGTGCAGCACATCCGCGAGGCGTTCACGCGCCTGAAGCCCCACGTGCCCCACGACGCCGGCATCATCAGCACGGCCAAAGGGCTGGAGCAGGGCACGCTGCTGCGGCCGACCGAGGTCATCGCCGAAGTCGTTGGCTCGGATCGTCCGATCGCGGCGCTCAGCGGCCCCACCATCGCCGCCGAACTCGCGCGCGGGCTGCCGGCCACGATGATCGCCGCCAGCGAGGACGACCGCTTCGCGCGCGACGTCCAGCGGTGGTTCGCCGCGAGCTACCTGCGCATCTACACGAGCAACGACCTCGTGGGCACCGAGCTGGCCGGCGCGATCAAGAACGTCATCGCCATCGCCGCGGGCATCCTCGACGGCCTGCAGGCCGGCTACAACGCCAAGAGCGCCCTGCTCGCGCGCGGCCTGGCGGAGATCGTGCGCCTGGGCGTCGCGATGGGCGCCGAGCCGGAGACCTTCTTCGGCGTCGCGGGCGTGGGCGACCTGGCGACCACGTGCTTCAGCCCCCAGGGCCGCAACCGGGCCTGCGGGGAAGCGCTGGGCAAGGGCCGCACGCTCGAGCAGCACATGGAGGCGACCATGCACGTGGTCGAGGGCGTCGCGACGACCCGGGCCGTGATGGAACTGGCGGGCAGGCACGGCGTCGAGATGCCCATCTGCGAGGCGGTGCACGCCGTGCTGTTCGACGGGCTCGACCCGGTGGACGCCATCGGCCTGCTGATGAGCCGGCCGCAAAAGGAAGAGCGGCTCGCGGAGTAGGTCAGCAGCCGTTTTCGAATGCGTTGACGAACGCCAGGAAATCGAACACCGTCCACGTGCCGTCGCCATCGACGTCGGCCACGGTGTCTTCGAGCATGAACAGGTTCTGGAACACCAGGAAGTCGTTGATCGTCGTCGTGCCATCGAGGTCGAGATCAGCAGGACAGCGCAGCAGCCAGCGAATCTGATTGCCGGCGGTACCGTTTGCAGCGCCGCTCGCGACCCAATTGTCCCATTGCTGGCCATTGACCAAGACCCGACCTGAGCGTGTGAGCACCGTCGCAGGCGTCTGATCGACCACAAAACGCTGGGTAACGGTACCGCCATCAAGTGGCACCAGCGCGTCACCGAAATCTGGCGGGTAGATCTCGTCGGCAAGCGAAAGGAACCCGCCACCAGGAACCGACGGGTGCTTAGGAGGCGCGAACTCGATATCGCTCAACGGGAAACGCAGGTCGATGGCATCAGCGATGCCCAGCACGTCCAGAAGCTCGGCGGGCGCGTTCTCCAAGTCGGCCATCTGGAAGTGCAGCGCGCCCCCGCCAGCCACGTGCGCCTCGAGCTCGGCGATGATCTCACGCTCAAAGGGCTCAACGAAACGCCGCTTGCTGCGAAGGATGACCAAGTCCCATCGCCGGAAGCGAACCTCATTCAGGAATTCTTCATCCGAGAACACCAGTGTGAAGTCGAGGCCAAGATCGCCCAGGGCACCCCTGATCGGCGCAGACACGAAGCTGATCGAGTTCAAGTCGCCGTACAAGATGCGCGGTTCCTGCGCCCGCGCCGACGGCGGGGCCATCGCCAGCACGCATACCGCCGCAAGGCACAGTACCGGTGCATGTTGTCGATTCAATTCGCACCTCTCCCACGTGACCATACTCGAAATTGCAGGAATCCGAGTTGGGGAGTGTTGACTTTTCGGGAGATTCGGTGCCGGCCTAGTCCCGCGGCGGCGCCGAGGGCTGGCCCAGCGGCTCCTCGCCCCGAAGGCGGCGGCCGATGTCGGCCAGGATGCGGTCGTCCAGCGAGATGAGGTGGTGGCTCAGCACGACGCGGCCGGGCACCCAGATGGGGTCCTGCCCGTTGGGCGACGCGTTGGTGGCGCCCACCCAGGTGTCGCGCAGCGTGGCGTAGGGCACGACGGTCAGGTCGTGCGTGTCGCCGATGGTCGCGTCGTCGAGCATGGCCAGGAACTCCGAGCCGGGCTGCATCTGGCGGGCCGATTCGTCGAGGCGGATCCAGTTGGCGAGCTTCGCGCCTCGGTGCGGGCTACCGAGCGTGTAGAGCGTCTGGATGTTGAGGCGCACGCCCAGGTTGCGTTTGACCTCGGTTGGCTCGGCCCAGGCCGTGCGCGCGACGAGGCCGCCCATCGAGATGGCAACCACGTCGACCTCGACGGTCCATCGGTCGCCGGTGAGCGGGTCGACCTCGGTGCCGAACTCGTCGGCGACCTTCTGGGCGACGGTGTCGGCGATGTCGCGGATGTCCTCTTGCCACACGTAGGAGATCGCGAGGACCTCGTCGTCCTTCGCGCCGGTGACTTCCTTGATGCGCCCGGCCATGCCGCGGCCGGTCATGCTCGGGCTGCGCCAGCCGCTGAGGACCACCAGCGGGCGATCGAGGCCGACGGGGGCCTCCTTCATCTCTTCGATGGCGGCGTCGACCTCGGCGTTGGTCGCGGGGTAGTCGGGGTTGGGGTGGTCGAGGTGGATGCACGAGGCGAGCGCGAACAGGGCGGTACCGGCGAGCACGCCGATGGCGCCCCGGCGGAGGCGCTTGCGCCACTTGCGGGGCTTCTTTGCCGCGGCGTTCTCGGTGTTCGCGGCTTCGTTGTTGGCGTCTGCGTCGGTCATGGAGCCTCCCGGGGCGGTGCGCCCAGAGAGTGTACTGGGAAAAGCTAGCGATTGCTTACATGTGCATCGGCTCTTTTACCCCAAAGCGTCGAACGCCGGAGCGTATCGGACGAGCCCGCCACCATCAGGCAATGTCCCGCCTGGCAGGGTGAGCACCATGAACGCGTCGCCGGCGTCGTAGACGCTGGACAGCCCGTGCTTGGCGGCGGGGCGGAAGCCGAAGCGCCGGTAGTACGCCGGCTCGCCGAGCACGACGCAGAACGCGGCCAGCCCCGCGGCGACGAGCGTGGCGCCGATGCCGCGCGATTGATGGCCCGGCAGCACCGCCACGGGCGCGAGGCCGACACCGTTGCATGCTTCGCCGTCGATGGTCACCGGACTGATGGCGACGCAGCCGACCACGGCGCCATCGACCTCGGCTACGAGCGAGACGCGCAGGTCGCCATCGGCGCGCAATTGCCTCACGAGCTGCGCTTCGTCGGCCGTTGGGAACGACTCGCGCAGTACGCGATCGATGGCATCAACGTCCTCGGCTCGCTCGGCGCGGATGGTGACCGCCGGCGCGTCGTGCACGCGGGCCGCTTAGACCAAGAGCGTCGCGGGCGCTTCGAGCATGCCCTTGACGGTGTTGAGGTATTGGGCGGCCATCGCGCCGTCGACGATGCGGTGGTCGCTGGACATCGTCATGCTCATCACGCTGCCGATCATGAGCTGGCCGTCGCGGACGACCGGGATCTCGCGCGCGGCGCCGACGGCCAGGATGCACGCGTTGGGCGGATTGATGATGGCGGTGAAGTGCGACACGCCGAACATGCCCAGGTTGCTGATGGTGAAGGTCGCCCCGTCCATGTCCTCGACGCTCAGGCCCTTCTCGCGGGCCTTCTTGGCCAGGCGGCGCGTCTCGCTCGAGATGGTGCGCAGGCCCATGCGATCGGTGCCCTGCAGCACGGGAACGACCAGGCCCCCGCCACGCTCCTCGGGAAGGGCGACGGCGACGCCAACGTTGACCGAGCCGTGCTGCTTGATAGCGGGATGCTTGCCGCTGTCGTCCCACGAGCTATTGACGAAGGGGTGCTGGTGCATCGCCAGCGCACACGCGCGAACCAGGAAGTCGTTGACCGTGAGCTTGACGCCCTGGGCGCTCAGCTGCTCGTTGAGCTGCTCGCGCAGGTCGAGTAGGGCGTCCATGTCGACCTCGACGGTGACCTGGTAGTGCGGGATCGTCTGCTTGCTCTGCACGAGGCGCTTGGCGATGGTGCCGCGCATGTTGCTGAGCGTGACGGTGTTGTCCTGCAGCGCCGCGCCGATGGGCGGCAGCTCGGGCTGGGCGGGCGCACCGCGCGACGCCGGTGCGCTCGCGCCGCCGGACTCGAGCGCGTACTCGACGTCCTTCTTCACGATCCGGCCGCTCGGGCCTGTACCGTCGATGCCCGCGAGGTCGACGTTGTGCTCGCCGGCGATCTTCTTCGCGAGCGGGCTGGCGAAGATGCGGCCGCCGTCACCGTTGGAGGTCGAGCCGTTGGTGCTGCCGTTGGAGGTCGGGGCCGGCGCGGTCGCCGTGCCGCTGGAGGCGGTCGACGAACTCGAGCCCTCGGCCTGCTTGGTCTCGATCTTCGTTTCCGATTTCGCCTCGGTCTTGGCCTCACCGCCGCTGCTGGCCGCCTCGGACACGTCCTCGCCCTCTTCGGCGATGATCACGATTGGGTCGCCCACGTTCACCGAGTCGCCCTGCTTTGCCGCCAGCTTGGCGACGGTGCCCTCGTCGAATGCTTCGAGCTCCATGGTTGCCTTGTCGGTCTCGATGTCGGCCAGCACATCGCCGGGAGAGACGGTGTCGCCCTCCTTGACGTGCCACTGGACGACGGTGCCGACCTCCATGGTGTCGGACAGGCGGGGCATGGTGACGGTGATGGGCATAGCGGGCTCCGGGCGCGGTTCGGGCGTCGACGGGTATGGTAGCGAACGCGGCCGCCACGCGTGGCTAGCCGGCGGGTGACCCGGGCAGTCGCTTGGGCTTGGGCGGGGCCGCGAGCGACGCCCGGATGAGGCGCTCGACGTCGGCGGCAGACGGCTCTTCGGCGCCGATCGGCACGAAGCGCTTGCCCCGGCGGCCGGCCTCGCCCTGGAGCAGGCCCGAGGGATCATCCATGAACTCGCCGAGTGGGAAGTCGAGCCGGAGCGCGCCGCGGCGGTGCACGATCTGGCAGATCGAGCCCTTCACCGGCCCGCCGCGATCGGGGTCGTAGATTGAGATGGCGTCCCACGTGACCCGCTCAGCGGCGTGCGGCACAAGCTCCAGCACGAACCGGCGGATCGACGCCGCTCGCCGCCGCAGCGACGCGGGGACCTCCATCATGAACTCGTCGGGCGTTGGCATTCGGCGATCGGCGGCCTACTTGCTCGCGAGGGCCTTGCGATATTGCTCGAGCGTGCTCGAGTAGTAGTCGAGGAACCCTGCGGACGCCGCGTCGGTCTTGCAGATCTCGACGGCGCGTTCCTGCAGCTCGACAGCCTTCGCTACATCGCCCTTGTCCGAAGCCAGCTTTGCCATGCTGTGCAGGGCGAAGGCGTTCTGTCCATCCTTGAGCTCATTGGCACGCGTCGCGAATTCGAGCGCGACGCCCGTGTCGGCGTTCTGGATCGGCTTGCCAAAGCCGAAGGCGATGGCAAACGCGATCCTGCCGAGCAGATCCGCGTCATCCCAGAATTGGTCCTTCGCCGCGGCCCAGTCTTCCTCGGCCATGATCCGATCCCGCTCGGCCACAATCACGAGTTCCCGCTCGAACTCGATCCGGTACGCCTCGGCGTCCCACGTTCCTTCCAGCACGGCATCAAGGATTTCGGGAAGCTCGTCGGCACTTGCGAAGTCAACCCACGCGAGCGTGCCATCCCGATCGATGATCGCGTACTGGGGCCGAATCGATCGCACGCCCTCGGGCAAGAGCATCTTCGCCGTCGAGCCATCCGAATCGACGCCCATCGCGAAGCGCGCGCGATCGTACTGCGTGCGTGGCTTCTGGCCTTCTTCGACCGCGACCGGCGTGCTGAGGAATCGCACCACCGTCGAGAGCTTCTCTTCCGTCACGCCGATGAAGCGAACGTTTCGGTCGGCGTACTGCTCTTGCAAGGCGCTGACCTTGTCCATGGCCGCGACGCATGGAACGCACCACGTCGCCCAAAAGTCGACCACGTAGACGGTACCCTGCTCGAACTCTTTGACGGGGTCTCCCTGGGGGCGATCGAAACGCACCCAGTGCTCGACGTCGATCGACTCGACGCGATCACCGATGGCGAGCGTCTGGATCGGCGTCGTGTCTTGTGCGGGCTGGGCAATCGCCAGCGAGAGCAGCGGCAGGAACAGCGTGAGCACGGCGAGCCTCCTCGGAGCAAACCTCTCACTTGTTGGGGATGAGCCCCGCGCGGTTGCCCGTCACGTCTTATGCGTGATAACGCTCAGGCCTTCACGACGCCCTTCACCGCTGCCGCGATCCTGCTCGGATTCGGCAGGTACTCGGCCTCGAGGTTCTTCGCGTAGGGCGTGGGCACATCGGCCGTGTTCACACGGACGGGCTGGTGGTCGAGCCAGTCGAAGGCGTGCTCGATGATCTGCGTGATGACCTCGCTCGCCACGCCGGCGAAGGGCCAGCTCTGGTCGACAATGACCACGCGGTTGGTCTTCTTGACGCTCTTAATGATCGCGTCGATGTCGAGCGGGCGGATGGTCCGCATGTCGAGCACGTCGACCTCGATGCCCTCGCCGGCGAGCGTTTCGGCGGCTTCCAAGCAGAAGTTCACGGGCCGACCAAAGCTGACGACGGTGCAGGCGTCGCCCTCACGCGCCAGCCGGGCCTTTCCGAAGGGGATGAAGTAGTCTTCCTCTGGCACGTGCATGGTGTCGCCGAGCATGCGCTCGCTCTCGAGGAAGAAGACCGGGTCGGGGTCGGCGATGCTGGTGCGCAGCAGACCCTTGGCGTCGAGCCCGTTGCTGGGGATGACCATCTTGACACCCGGCACGTTGCTGTACTGGCCCTCGACGCACCAGCTGTGTGTGCTGCCGAGCTGGCCGCCCGCGCCGTCGTTGCCGCGGAACACGATCGGGCAGCCCCACTGCCCGCCGCTCATGTACAACATCTTGGGCGCGTTGTTGAGGATCTGGTCCGCCGCGACGAGGCTGAACGACCAGCTCATGAACTCGACGATCGGCCGGAGCCCGCTCATTGCCGCGGCGATGGCCATGCCCGCGAAACCGTTCTCGCTGATGGGCGTGTCGATGATGCGCTTGGGTCCGAACTCGTCGAGCATGCCCTGGCTGACCTTGTACGCACCGTTGTACTCGGCGACTTCCTCGCCCAGCAGGAACACGCGCTCGTCCTCGCGCATGGCGAAGGTCATGGCCTCGCGCAACGCCTCGCGGAACGGGATCTCGCGGCCGCCCTCGCGCGTTGGCTCCTGCCAATCCGAGAAGTCGGGGAAGGGCTGGGCCTTGAGCAGGGCGGGGTGCTCGATATCGATCATGGCGGGCATGGGCGGTTCCTTCGCGGGTCGGGCTGGCTGGGGCTGGGGCGAAGGGGATGGTATACGACGCGGCCCACCGGCGCAGCCGCCGGACACGGCAGCCAGCCCGCGTAGACTGCCCCGCGTCCGGCACTCGGACCGCCACGGGAGATCTCCATGCGATCCATGCTTGCCGTCGTGATGGCCCTGCTCGCCTGCCTGACCGCTCGGGCCGTCGCCCAGACCGGTGAGGAGCGTCCCTATGAGGCGTTCGCGCCGCTCGACCTACCCACGCCCAACGCCTTCCGCCTGGGGTCTGGCGCACCGGGGCCGCAGTACTGGCAGCAGCGCGTTGACTACAAGATTGACGCGACGCTCGACGCCGAGAGCCGGCGGCTGAGCGCCACGCTCGAAGCGACCTACCACAACAACTCGCCCGACACGCTGACGTACCTGTGGGTTCAGCTCGAACAGAACCTGTTCCGGCAGGACAGCATCGGCACGCGCAGCCGCACGGGCGGCGGCCCGATGCGGGCGATGGATGACGAATTCAACGGCGGATACGACATCCCCTACGTTCGCTCGGGCGGAAGGGACCTGGAATTCACCATCTACGACACGCTCATGCGCGTCGAGCTTCCGCGGCCGATCAAGCCCGGCCAGCGGTTCCGGTTTGAGCTCGAGTTTGCCTTCGACATGCCGCCGTACCTCCGCCGCATGGGCGCCGAGGATGTCGAGCAGGGCCGCATCTTCGAGTATGCCCAGTGGTTCCCGCACTTGTGCAACTACGACGACGTGCACGGCTGGAACACGTTGCCCTACGCCGGCAGCGGCGAGTTCTACACCAACTTCGGCAACTACCAGGTCAGCATCACGGTGCCGCGCACGTACCTGGTCGCCGGCTCGGGCGTGCTGCAGAATCCCTCGCAGGTGCTCACGCCGACGCAACGCAAGCGCCTCGAAGAAGCCAAGAACAGTCGCGAGACGGTGATGATCCGCAGCGCTAAGGAAGTCGGCGACCCATCGTCGCGACCGAGTGGCGAGGGACCGCTGACGTGGAAGTTCCGCGGCGACAGTATCCGCACCTTTGCCTGGGCGGCCAGCGACGCATTCATCTGGGACGCGTGCGGCGTGGTCATCAAAGACCTGGATGGCAAGGAGCAGACCGTGCTCTGCCAGTCGCTCTACCCGGTGGAAGCCGAGGAGTGGAAGCCAACGGCCGAGCTCGGCGGCAGCACGCAGTATGTCGCCCACAGCGTCGAGTTCTACAGCGACTTCCTCTATCCGTACCCGTACCCGATCATGACCAACGTGAACGGGCCCGAGGGCGGGATGGAGTATCCGATGATCATCTTCTGCGGCGGGCGCACCGGCCGCGGGCCGTTGGGCGTGACCGACCACGAGGTGGGCCACACGTGGTTCCCGATGGTCGTGAACACCGACGAGCGGCGGCACGCGTGGATGGACGAGGGTTTCAACACCTTCATCAACATGCACTCGCTTGCCAAGTTCCGCGGTACCGAGCTCGACCCCGGCCGAGCGCGCCGTCAGACCATGCAGCTCGCGCGCGGCCGAAGCCAGCCGATCGCCGTGTTCCCCGATCGCAACCTGCCTGGGCTGCTGGGTCGCCTGCAATACCGCAAGACGGCCATGGGCATGCACCTGCTGCGCGAGGTCGTGCTCGGGCCCGATCGCTTCGACTACGCCTTCCGCGAGTACGTCCGCCGCTGGGCGTTCAAGAGCCCGCAGCCGGCCGACTTCTTCCGCACGATGGAAGACGCCGCCGGCGCCGACCTCGCGTGGTTCTTCCGCCAGTGGTTCCTCGAAGACGGCACGCTCGATCAGGCGGTCGAGGTCGCCTTCAGCGAAGAGCCCGAGGCGACCGAGTCCGAAAGCGAGGGCGAGGAACTCGAAGAGCCGTACGTGCCCACCGCCTCCATCACCGTGCGTTCTCTGGGCGAAATGGTGATGCCCGCCGAGGTCATCGTGCAGTTCGATGACGGCTCGTACGACCGCCGCTTCTACCCGGTCGAGGCATGGGCGACGACGCGGGAACGCACCTTCGAGGTGGTGCTCGACGGGAGGGCACTCCGCCGGGCCATCGTCGACCCGCAAAGCCTGCTGCCGGACGTCGACACGGACAACAACCGCTGGATGGCCGACGGCGAGGCGGAAGAAGAGCCAGCCGAGAACGATGGCGACGAGGGCTGACCCCGGGCTAAATCTGGGCAGGAGCGGTTTGGCTCAAGGCGCGCCCGCGCCGCCGTCGATGCTTCTTGCATGACCGCCCAAGCGATGAGCCTCGACGAGTTGGTCCAGCCCCGCATCGTGGACGCCGACGAGGCGTTCACGCGGCGGTACGAGCGCGGCCTGGCGCTCACGGGCATGCGCGACAATGCGTGGCGGCGCCCGCGCTTCTACCACCTCGCCCAGATGTTCGCGCTCACGCGTGGCGCACCTGGCGCCACGGTCGAAGCCGGCGTGTATCGCGGGCTCGCGTCGTACGTGCTGTGCGAGATGATGCGGGCCGAGGATACCGGCTTCGACGGCGCGGGCCACTTCGCAATCGACTCGTTTGAAGGACTGAGTGAGCCCACGCAGGCCGACGAACGGCCCGAGTACGCCGGCAGGTTCGCGGACACCTCGCTCGAGCTCGCACGGCGCACGCTTGCCGACTTTCCCGGCGCGACGCTCGTCAAGGGGTGGATTCCCGAGGCATTCGATGAACTGCCCGAACAGCAGTACCGCTTTGTGCACGTCGACGTCGATCTGCACGACCCCACCATGGACTCGCTGGCGTACTTCTACCCCCGGTTGTCGGCGGGCGGGGTGCTCGTGATCGACGACTATGGGCCCTGGCCGAACGGGGATTTTCCCGGCTGCAAGCTCGCCGTAGACGCGTTCGCGGCGCAACACGGGCTGCCGCTGGCGGTGCTGGACACGGGCAACGCGGTGCTCTTCAAGCGCTAGGCTCTCTCGTCTCCGTTTCTTACGAACGGGGAGGAGCCGCCCATGCCGCCGGTGATCGAGGCCATCCGGGACGACATCACGACGCTCCGCGTCGACGCGATCGTCAACGCGGCCAATGAGATGCTGGCCCCGGGCGGCGGCGTGTGCGGGGCGATCCACAAGGCGGCCGGCCCGAGGTTGGAAGACGCGTGCCTCGACCTTCCCGAGGTGCGCCCGGGCGTGCGCTGCGAGCCGGGCTCGGCGGTCGTGACACGGGCGTTCGAGCTGCCCGCCCGCTGCGTCATCCACACCGTGGGCCCGGTGTGGGTGAATGGCCGCAGCGGCGAAGACGACACGCTCACGCAGTGCTATCGGTCGTGCTTGGAGCTATGCCGGAAGGGCAAGATCGGGTCGATCGCCTTCCCCGCCATCTCGACGGGCACCTACGGCTTCCCCGCCGAGTATGCGGCGATCATCGCCGTTCGCACGCTTGCGGCAGCGATCAGGCCCACCGAGGATGATCCCGATCCGCTGCCGAGGCTCGAGTCGATCACCCTGTGCGCCTTCGATGAGGACACGCTGGCGCTCTACCGCCGGCTGCTCACCGCGGCTGGGTTGCCTCAAGATGGGGCCCGGGGTGATCCGAATGGGAAGCATGACGCGGCCCCTGCTGGTTGATACCATGCGGGCCCGCCGGGACGCATGCCCCGGCCGTTTGGAGTGGTGCCCGAGAGGCTGAAGGGGCCGGATTGCTAATCCGGTGTACTGGTTTTACCGGTACCGAGGGTTCGAATCCCTCCCGCTCCGCTTCATGAAGCGCCCGCTGGAGAGCGGGCGTTTTTCATTGGGCTGGCCGAGTGAGCGCCAGAGCTCGTCGGCGGATGCGTATGAGCAGCCACAAGGCGGCGACGAACAAGGCAACGGGCGGAACCAATGCGATGATCACCGCGATCATGACCTTCGGGTCGCCCATGGTCCCTAGTCCCATGGGCTGCGTTCCCACCCCCCCGCCTTGCGACGTAAGCCCGGCTCCGCTGTTCGAGAGCATCATGCCGATCGACTGAACGCCCTGGGCCGTTGGGCCCTCGCCCGCCAAGGTGTTGGCGATCAGGATCGCATCATCCAGTTCTGCCTGCGAGTGAATCCAATAGGACTCGAGCCCGGCGCGAATATACAACTCACAAACGGCGCTCTCGGCGTCCGTTCCCGATGCCCCCGGCGTGCCGCCACGAGCCGGGATGGACCACGAGTCAGTTCCCACGTCGTAGGTCAACGAGATCGGGTTTGCATCCGGTCCTCGCAACCCGAGTTGCAACGTGCCCGCGCGCGGCTCGACGTATGGCTCCACTGGGGGACCCGACGTGAATCGATCGGGACCTCGCAGGTTAGCGTTGACGTAGAAGTGGTAATTGGGTGCGTTCGCACTAGCTGACCACGGGCCGTACGTCTGATTGCTCGTGTACTCGTAGATCGTCGTGCTACCCACGGAGATCTGGTTGCCGATAGCGGTACCGATCGACACCGTGATGCCACCCACGGCCAAGCACATCGCCATGATCATGACCACTGCAAGCGAGACTGGCGCACCGAGGCGAACGGTGGTTGCCGTGGTGACGATGCCGCCGCGCAAGTACGGAGTGCCACACTCGGCGCACCTATCGCCGGTGATGCGCTCGCCGACGGCATGCCCGCACACACCGCAGACGGCCGGGCTGGCGTCCTTCCTCACCCGTCGCGCAGCGCGGCGGACTTGATCAAACCCGATGCCCGCGCACGAGAGCAACGCCCAGATCCCAACCACGGGCAGGGCCAGGAGCACAAGCAAGAACAGGATCTGGATCGCCCCGAATAGCAACATCGGGTGCTTACACCGCCGCCGGTTGCTCGACCATCTCCATCACCTTGTCCACCATCGCGCCGATGCCGGTGAAGACGTCGGTGATGCGCTCCGGGCGCATGTATGCGGGGGTCGACACGATGCGGTGGCGGTTGTCGACGACGATGCCGGTGACCTCGCAATCCTGGTGCGTGGCGCCCATGGCCTCAAGCCCGCCAGCCGTGCCCTTGTCGTCGCCGATGGTCAGGTTCGGGCCTAGGTCCTTGCCGAACACACGGGCGGCCACGGCGGGCGAGATGCACGCGAAGCCGATCGGACGGCCGGCCTGCTGGGCCTCGGTGAGCACGCGCGTGACCTCGGGGTGGGCCGTGCAGTCGGGGCCCTTGCTCGCAAAGTCGCACAAGTTCTTGGCGGCGCCAAAGCCCCCGGGCAGCACGATGGCGTCGAAGTCGCCACCCTTGACCTCAGCCAGCGGCGTGATCTCACCGCGGGCGATGCGGGCGGACTCCATCAGCACGCTGCGCTTCTTGCCGGTGGGCTGCTGGCTGAGGTGGTTGATCTCATCGAGTTCCATCTCCGGCGCGAGGCAGACCGCCTGGGCCCCGTGGCGGTCGATCGCGTGCAAGACCGCGACCGCCTCGTGGATCTCCGAACCATCGAACACGCCGCACCCGCTCAGGATCACTCCGACCTTCGGCATCGCCTCCTCCTTCGCTCAGCTCTCTCTATCCGCGTCTACCGCGATCGCTCTCTGGGCGTCGCACCCACTACTTGGAAATCACGTCGGGCAGCTTCTCCAGCCCAGCGGTCAGGTTCCTCGGGCCATCCTCGGTGATCAGGACATCGGCTTCGTAATGCACGCTCTGGCTGCCGTCGGCGATGTCCAGCGGCCACGCGTTGCCGTGCTGCGTGATCCTTCCGGTCCCCACCGCGATCATGGGCTCGACCGCCAGCAGCATGCCGGGTGTGAACTTGTGGTGCGCCTCACGCCACTCGAGCGCGGCAACCGCCGGCACCGTATTCGAGATGAACGGCGGGGCGTGCAGCGTGCGGCCATAACCATGGCCGCCCAACCCGCGCACCATGTGGAAGCTACAAACCTTCTCGACATAGTGCTGGATGGTCCTCGCCCACTCGATGAGTTCCGCGCCGGGCTGCATCGCCTCGATGCCCAGCCGAAGGGCCTCCTTGCCGCAGTCCATGAGCTTGCGCGTCGTCGCGTCGGGCTCGCCGAAGCTGTACGTGTACGCAGCGTCGCCGATCCAGCCCTGCTTGCTCACGCCGATGTCGACCTTGAGCACGTCGCCTTCTGTCAGCGGCGCTTGATGGCTGCCGGGATGGCCATGGACGACCGTCTCGTTCACGCTCAGGCACGCGTGAGCTGGAAAGGGCGGGTGGCGGCCCGCGCGGTAGCCCTTGAAGCAACTCTTGCAGCCAAGGTCAGCCAGCGTTTCGCCCACGAATCGGTCGATCTCGGCGAGCGTCTGGCCGTGCCGGAGAAAGCCGACGATGGCCTCGTGCGTCTGCACAACGCAGCGGGCGGCCTGGGCGGCCAGCTCGATCTGCGTGTCGGTGATGGGCGGCTGGGCGCTGCGCCGCCGCGTGGTAGGTGCCATGGGTGCGTTCCTCGCTGCTAGCCTAGGTCGATTTCACGCACCGACCAAGGAACGACCATGCCCCAAGCCGCCACCCGAGTCCGCATCGACAACGCCACCTGCGTCCTGCCAGGCGGCACGCGCCCGGCATCGGTTCTCTTGGGCGGTGGGCGCATCCTCGACGTCGACCCAGCCCCCAGCGCCCGCGCCGACGAGATCATCGACGCGTCAGGCCTGCACCTGATCCCCGGCGTCATCGACTCCCACGTGCACTTCCGCGAACCGGGCCTGACGCACAAGGAAGACCTGCACACGGCCACGCTCGCGTGCGCCAAGGGCGGGGTGACGACCTTCATCGAGATGCCCAACACGGTGCCCAACGCGACGAGCCAGCAGGCGATCGATCACAAGCTGTCGCTCGCCGCCGACCGCTGCATCGTGAACTTTGGTTTCTACATCGCCGCGACGCCCAAGAACCTCGAGGAGCTCAAGAACGCGACCCGCACGCCGGGCATCAAGATCTTCATCGGCTCGAGCACGGGCGATCTGCTCGTCGACCAGCAGGACGACCTGGAGCGCATCTTTGCGGAAACAACGCTACCAATCTGCGCGCACTGCGAGGACGAGGACACGGTGATCGCCAACGCCGCGAAGCTCGAAGGCGGCAAGACCGTGCACGACCACAGCAAGATCCGCGACCATGCCGCGGCCAAGATCTGCACGGCCCGCGCCATTGACCTTGCGACGCGGCATAAGCACCGCTTCCACGTGCTGCACGTGTCGACCGCCGATGAGATCCCGCTGATCGCCGAGGCCCGCAAGACCCACCCCGGCGTCGTGTCGGGCGAAGCCTGCCCGCACCACCTCTGGTTCAGCATCGACGACTACGACCGCCTGGGCACACGCATCCAGATGAACCCGGCGATCAAGACCAAGTCCGACGTTGAGGGCGTCTGGCAGGGCCTGCGCGACGGTGTGCTCGAGATGGTCGTGACCGACCACGCGCCCCACGCGCTCGAAGAGAAGAATCAGCCATACCCCAAGAGCCCCAGCGGGATGCCGGCCGTCGAGAACTCGCTCGCCGTCATGCTGACCGCCATGCATCAAGGCAAGTGCACGCTCGAGCAGATCGTCACGTGGATGTGCGAGAAGCCCGCCGAGACGTGGCGCATCGTGAACAAGGGATCGATCGTCCCCGGCTACGACGCCGACCTGGCGCTAGTCGACATCAACAAGACGCACGTCGTTCGCGACGACGAGCAGCTCACCAAGTGCCGCTGGAGCCCGTGGCACGGCGAGACGCTGAAGGGCCAGGTCATCCGCACGCTCGTGGGCGGGCACACGGTCTTCAACGCGGGGAACATCGACCCTACCCACCGCGGCACGCGCGCGATCTACGCCCACGAGTTCGGCTAACGACCACGCTCCTCCCACTCGGGATTCGTCTTCGCCAGCAGCACGTGGTCGCGCCACTTGCCGTGGAAGTACAGGTAGTCGCGCGCATAGCCCTCTGCGGCAAACCCGAGCTTACGCAGCACGGCCGCGCTGGCGAGGTTCTCTGGCAGGTGCCCCGCCTGGACGCGATGCAGG
The DNA here is from genome assembly GCA_965227775.1 of Phycisphaerales bacterium. Classification (GTDB taxonomy): domain Bacteria; phylum Planctomycetota; class Phycisphaerae; order Phycisphaerales; family UBA1924; genus JAHCJI01. Next base: position 1,004,035 of record OZ245777.1, on the reverse strand, counting down.
TTCAAGTCCCCGAACGCGTACTCGACCACCGCTTGGCACGCCTCGGTGGTGTAGCCCCGCCCCTGGTACGCTTCGGCAACCGAGTAGCCCATGGTGGCGCACTGGAAGACCTTGCGCGCAATGTTGAAGAGGTTGACCTGACCAATGACTTCCGTGTCGATCTCCGGCAACAACACGAAGAATGCCACGGCGACATCAGCACGGAACTCGTCTTGCATCTCCGCAATGCGCGTGCGCCAGAATGCTTCGGTGTAGAACGAGTCCGGTCTCGAGGGCCCGAATCGCTCGAGATGGCTCCGGTTCTCGACGTAGTACCGCGCGATCGCGCCTGCATCGTTTTCGTGTGGGAAACGCACACGCAACCGACGTGTACGCAGGTCGGGCTGCGGTCTACCAGCGTTCATCGTCGTTCTGCGGCGCGAACGGGGCCACCTCGCTGGTGACGCCGTTGACGGTCGTGCCGCCCTGGATGGCGTTGTCGATGTTGGCCAGGAACGAGTGCGGGAAGATCGGATCCGGCGCGCTCAGCTTATCGAGGGTCTTGGTCTCGTCCTCCGTCAGCTCGAGGTCGAGGGCCTTGAGGTTGTCCTTGAGCTGATCGATCTTGCGTGCGCCGATGATGGTGGACGCCACGCCCGGACGATCCTGCACCCACTTGAACGCGACCTGCGCAGCGCTCGCGTTGTGCGCTTTGCCGATCTCCACGAGCGCGTCGACGATCTTGAAGGTCTTCTCGGTCAGGTAGCGGCTGTCTTCCTTGTAGCGGCCCTCGCCCTCCTTGGGCGTGTTCTCCCGCGTGTACTTGCCGCTGAGGATGCCGCCCTTGATCGGGCTCCACGGCGTGACGCCCAGGCCCATCTCGCGCGCCATCGGCATGAGATCGTGCTCGACCGTGCGTTCGAGTAGCGAGTACTCGATCTGCAGCGCGATCAGCGGATTCCAGCCTCGGAAGATCGCCTCGTACTGCGCCTGCACGACGCGCCACGCGGGCGTATCGCTGAACCCGATATAGCGGACCTTGCCCGAGCGTACCAGATCATCGAGCGCGCGCATCGTCTCGTCGAGGGGCGTGTGCTTGTCGTGGAAGTGCATCCAGTACAGATCGATGTAGTCGGTCTTGAGCCGACGCAGGCTCTGTTCGCAGCTCTCGTAGATGGTCTTGCGCGACGCGCCGCCGCCGTTCGGATCGCCCGGGTACATGTTGCTCAGGAACTTCGTGGCGATGACCACGCGATCGCGATTGCCCTTGCCCGGCCCGCTGTCGAAGTAGTCGCCGATGACCACCTCGCTGTGGCCCTTGGTGTACATGTTGGCGGTGTCCAGGAAGTTGCCGCCCGCGTCCAGGAACGTCTTGATGACCTCGTTGGACGTCTCGACGTCGCTGCCCCAGCCCCACTCCTTGCCGAAGGTCATGGTGCCCAGGCAGAACGGGCTGACGCGAAGGCCGCTGCGGCCAAGAGTGTTGTAGTCGGTCAGTGGCATGCGGGTCTCCCTCTTCGCGGACGTGTTGGTGAGTCGGCGTGGTGTCTAGAACGGCACCTCAACAGTAAAGTTGAAGATCCGCGTGTCATCCGTTGGCTCCTTCAGTATGGGGAAACCAAAGTCGAACGCCAGCGGCACCGGGGTCAGCGCCGGCACGGTCAGCCTGAAGCCCGTACCGACCGAGACGCGCCAGTGGTCGAAGCCGGGCTTGTTGGTCACGGTGCCCATGTCGGTGAAGAAGACCAGGCGGAAATTGTCGTTGTAGATGGGCTGCTGGATCTCGGCGCCCACGAAGAACTCCCACGTTCCGCCCACCTGGTCATCGCCAAGCGTGCCCGTGTCGTTGCGGATGCCGACCGGCCCGATTCCGCGGACGCCGAAGCCGCGGAAGTTCGATCCGCCCGCGTTGAGCCGCTCAAACACCGGCACGTCGCTCGGCGAGTCCGGGATGTAACCAACGCGCGACGTGAAGTTGGCGACCGTCGCACGCCCCAGGAAGTCTTCCTGGATGGGCACGTACACGACGCCGCTCGCCCGCAGACGCGTGAAGTCCCAATCGTCCGTAAAGACGCCGGCCTGCTCGATGCTGGTCCGAAGCGCCGAGCCTCGTGTGGGCAGGAACGGCCGATCGAAGTTCGATCGCGAGAGCGTCAAGCCTTGCACGTCGAGCAGACTCTCGCCCTCGCTCTCAAACAGGTCGACCGGGCGATCGGGCTCGATGTCGCGCACGCGCACCTGCTCGAGTCTCGTCGACAAACCGGCCCGCCACTGCGTGCCAAATGAGCGGCCGATCGCGAGCGTTCCGCCGACGCGCGCCTCGTCGTAGTCGTCGAACTCAAACGAGCGGTAAAACACCGACGTGTCGAGGCTGTAGTTGCCCTCGAACAGGCTCGGCTCGCCGAACGAGATCGCGTATCGCTCGCTGATGTTGCCCGGCTCAAGGCTGATCGACGCCCGCTGCCCGCCACCACGGAACGCACGCCGGCCAATGAACTCGTCCCAGCTCTCGGGCCAATCGGTGATGTCGAAGTTGCTCTCGCTCACCGACAGCTGGCCGATGAGGCCCGAGTCGCTGCTGACGGCCGCGCCGATCTGGAAGTTGGCCGTGCGCGCTTCCTGCAGGCTGATGAGAACATCGCGATGGTTGCTGGGACCGGTTGGGTCTTGCAAGACTACCTGCACATCGGGCCGACCGATCGGCCCGAAGAAGCGCGAACGCTCGAGGTTCTGCTTTGACCGCAAGCCGGCAGATTCTTCAACCGGCACACGCTCGTGGATGTCCGCGGGCGTATCGGGTTCGAGCTCGATGTACCGCATCACGACGCGCAACTGCGTGATGGAGTTGCCGATGACATTCACGAGCCCCACCTTGCTCGCGGGCCCCTGGCTGATACGCACGCGCAGGTCGACCAGGTTGTCCTCGGCGTCGGTGAGGTCCTCGGTCCGCACAACGCACGTCGTGTAGCCCATGCGTGTCAGCGCCGCGTAGACATCGTCGATGCCGTCGCGGATGAGCGAAGCGTTGTAGATGTCACCCGTCTTGATCGACATCAGCCCGCGGATCTGGTCCGGGCTCAGCCTGGGCACGAAGTCGTCCTGAAACCGCTCGTCCACGTACTCGACGATGACGTCGCGCACCGTGTATCGCTCGCCCTCTGCCACGTGGTACACCACGATGACCTCGCGGTTGTTGGGCGAATCGATGCGCTGCCATCCGGCCCGCACGTCGATGTACCCGCGATCGCGATAGAAGCGGATGAGCGACTGGACATCGTCCCGGGCTTGCGCCTCGTCGAAGCGCCCCTTGCTCAGCACGGGCGTGTACGTTTCCAACTCGACCTGCGAGCGGAGCTGGCGATCGCTGAAGATCTCGTTGCCCTCGAAGCGCACGCCCGTGACGCGCAGGCGGCTGCCCTCACGCACACGCAGGAAGAGCTGGCCGGTCTCTTCGACCTCCGACAGATCCGGGGTCACCTGGGCCTCGGTATAGCCCTCGATGGCGTAGGCCCGCTCGATATCTCGCGCCACGTTCTGGATGAGCACCGGATCGACCGGGTTGAGCACGAGCACCTCGGTCAGGGCCGAGATCTTCTGATCGCTCAACGCTCGGTTGCCCACCGGCTGCACCACGTAGATGAGTGGCTGGGGGTCGAGCGTGAACACGACCACCACCGAGCCGTCTTCCTGCGGCACCGCCTCGACCACGATGCGACGGAAACGCCCCAGCCTGTCGAGTGTCCGCCGATCGCGCAGCAGCATCTGCGGATCGAGCGCCGAACCCGCTGCCGTGCGGATCTGCTGCTTTGCCATGGTCTCGAGCGTTGAGTCGAGCGGGGCGAACGCGCCCGTCTCGGTCGGCCGGCGGAGCACGACCGCAGCCACCCGGCGGTCTGCAAACTCCGCAAGCGGGCCCGTGACCTGCTCCAGGGGCTCCTGGTCGGCCGTCGGGGCCTGTGCATAGGCCGCGCCAACCACCATCAGCAGAGATGCAGCGGTGGCCATCCGGGCCAGACGCCCGCGATGGATTCCCCGACTCGTGTGCGCCCGTGCCAAAGCCCCGGACAGTACAGCGGTTGGCGGCCGCAAACAAATCGACCGACCTAGGGCTGGCCCCCTGGGCTGCCGTCCGGCCCGGGCGGGGCCGAGGGGTCCTGGAACTCACCCGGCGATTCGGGCTGCTGGCCAGGCTGGAGACCGTCCTCGGTCTGGGTGATAGGGACGCCCTGCTCGTCGTACTGCGTGGGCTGAGGCGTCGGATCGGCCATCCAGAGCACCAGGGCGATGTTGATGGCGTTGAAGCCCGCGTGCATCGCGATCGGCACACCCAGGCCCTTGAACCGCTCGTACGCGATGCCGATGGCCAGGCCCAGCACGAAGAGCGCCGGCACCGCGTGCCACGGCACGGCATCGCCCGACGTGTGGACCAGGGCGAACACGGCGCTGGTGATGATCACCGCCAGCCACGTCGAGCCCAGCATCCGCAGCAAGGCGGTCTGCACGAAGGCCCGGAAGATCAGTTCCTCGATGATCGCCGCACCCAGGATGGCCGAGAAGATGATCACCCACGTCCAGGGGTCTTGCGAGTTCTGACGGATCAGCTCCAACGTGGCGTGGGCGATGGTGCTCTGCTCCTCGCCCGAGGCGTACGTAAACGCGATGCGAGAGAGCTCGCCCGCGGCCGCGACCACCGGGAAGGCGATGACGACCGCCAGCAGGCCGAGTGGCACATCGCCGGCCCCGAAGCGCATGCCCTCGTCGTGCTCGCGCTTATTAAGCAGGTAGACCATCACGCCGCCCGCGAAGGCGCCGAAGATGACCGAGCCAAGCTGCGTCAGGGCCTCGTCACGCGTCTGGCTCTCGCCCAGCGGCTGCACCGGGCCGCCCTTGGCCGCCATCCACTCCCAGAGCCCCGAGATCTGCGCGAACGCCTGGGCCCCGAAGATCTGGGCCGAGACGACGACGAACGCCCCGAAGAGCCACACGGGCCACTGGTAGGCCACAACGTCTCGCTTGCCCGCCCGCTGGAACGAGCCGGGGCGGATGAAGTCGGCCAAGAACAGGATCACCAGCACCAGCGGCGCGGCCACGCGGATGATGATCGCCAGCCAGTCGCTGGTGGTCAGGGCCTTTACGCCCTCGCCCATGGGCGGGGCGCTCTGGACCTGCGCGAGCGATTGGCCTGCCTGGCCGAAGCTGGCATCGGCGGCCAGCAAGCATGCCACACCGCATGCCGCCAGCCCGAGCCGGGGCGAGATCGCCCAGCGTCTCGCGTGGTTGAGACTCGGTTCGTTCGGAGCCACGTCGCTCAAGGCCACCGGCCCTCCGCAGCGCGCGGCCACCGCGCACCCGTCACGCCATCGGACATCCCGCCCCGGCGTGGAAAAAGATTGTTGGCTTCTCACAAATCCGCAGGCCCGACGGCGGGTTTCGCCCACCGACAGCGGTCGCTACGCCGCAACGGCGGCCATGGCGCCCTCGTGCGCAAACGCCAGGCCGACGCGCTGCGAACCGTCCTCATCGACCTTCACGTGCGCGATGTGCGCTTCGATCACGTCGTCGCCGTCGACCACAGCCTGGCTGCCATCGCCGATGATCACGTCCAGTGGCTCGCCCACCATCAGCGGCCGGTCGCTCTTGACCTCGATCAAAAGCCCGCCCAGCGAGACATCGAGCGCCCGCACCGGCAGGTACCGCAAAGCGCGGCGAACGAAGACCTTGCCGGCCCGGTCGACGCTGGTGCGACGGAAGCGGCGACGATCGAGGTTTTCTGCGTGCGTGTCCATGCGAAGCGTCCCCAATCTGCGAGGCCAGTCCATAACCTCACATCCGTCAATATCGGCACGACCCGCCAGATCCGACATTTTCCGACGACACCCGACAGATCTGGGCATGCAAGCGCAAGTCTTGCCGACCGATAACGCCTCAGGCCGCCGGAGCGCGGCTGGCCCGACGCCGAAGATCGTCCACGGCCTCGCAGATCGCGGCCAGATAGGCCTCTCGATTCGTATCCGCACCGCCCAGGGAGTCCCCGATGGCCTTCGCCCACGCAGCCGCCGTGTCGGCTGCGTCGAGGTTGGCAAGCCCATCGCCCGCGAGGATGAGCGCCGCGCTGACCGATGAGCCGTCACGCTCGGCGATCTCGAGAGCCGCAACATGGGCTTCGGCCATCGCCTCGGCGACGACCGGGCTCGAGTGATCGGAGTACGCCTTCTCACGACCAGCGGCGCCCAGCGCGTCTCGCCAGGGCGCGTCCATCAGCAGGCCACCAACCGCCCGTGCGATGGCCTCGGCCTCGGCTGGCATCCGCAAGCCCGACACGCCGTGGACGACCTGCAGCGCGCACAGCGGGTCGACCGCCAGCACCACCGCCGTGCCCACCGAGAGCGCCTCGAACACGGCCGGCGGATTGGTCTCGCTCGTGGCCGCATAAACCATGAGCGCACACGATCGCAGCGCGTCGTCCGCCTGCTCGGCCGTGGGGCTGGGGATGATCTCAAGCGGCACGCCGAGTGCCTCGGCCTGCTTCTCGAGCGCCGGCGCCTCAGGGCCGTCCATCAGGATCTTGAGCGTCGCCTCGGGCCAATCGGTCTTGCGTAGGAACGCGATGGCGTCGACGATCACGTTCAGCCGGGCACGCTTGGTGGCCGGGCCGAATGCCAGAATCGTGCTCTTGTCTCGCTGCTCGGCCCGTACGCAGCAGGTGTCGCCCAGGACCGGCATCGGCACCGTCCTCACGCGCTCGTCCGACAGGTTGAACCGCCAGACGAGGTCGTCGGCCACCGGTGCACAGCCTGCGAGGACCACGTGGGCCGACGTGCACGCGAGCTGCTCGCGGTACGCGGCCTCGAGCGCTGCCCTGGACGTCGAGCCGAACTCACAGATCGACTGGCGGCTCCATAGATCCGCGCCCTCGGCCAAGAGCGCCGCCTTGATGCCCGCCTCGTGCAACGCCGAGGTGACGGCCAGGGCCGTCGGCGCCGCCATGAGGCCCACCGCTTGCACCACGGCAGACTGGCATCCACCCAGCAGCTCTGCCACTGTGCTTGCAGCGCGATCCTGGTGCTCGTGGGCCAGGGTACCGCGATCGTCGCACACGCACGTGGCGTCCAGGGTCTTGGCAAGCTCGGCGGCCTTCTGAGCCTCGTCGCCGCGGTCGTGGGTGACCAGGATCAGCCGGCCGTGGCGGCGGGCGATGTCGGTCCAGAGCGCTCGGTGCTGGTCGAGAGCCCCGCTGCGTTCGAGCTGAACAAGCGTCGAGCCCTCGTCAAAGACAAGCACCAGCGCGTCGGAGATCTGCTCCATGGTGTCCGCTCCTGCATCAAGGGCCCGAGTCGTTGGAGCTTCCCACGGCAGCGAGGGTCGTCTCTCAAGAAGTGGTCACCGTCAGCTTCGACCCAAACAACCCGCATCTTCACTTCATTTGGCCGTTTTGCGATGCCGATAAGAAACGCGTGAGTTCTACCGCACACCATCCGGCTATCCGGACCCTCGCCGATCTCCTGGCGTGGCGTGAGCAACTGCGACAGTCCGGTCGCCGGCTCGTCCAGTGCCACGGCTGCTTCGACATCGTGCACCCGGGCCACGTTCGTCATCTCCGGTGGGCCCGGGCCCAGGGCGACGCGCTGCTGGTGACCATCACCGCGGACCAAGGCATAAACAAGGGCATCGGCCGGCCACTGATCCCCCACGACCTGCGAGCCGAGAACCTCGCGAGCCTGGACATGGTCGACGCCGTGCACGTGGTCGAAGAACCGACCGCCGAGGGCATCCTCCGCGCCGTACGCCCCGACGCGTACGTCAAGGGCCGCGAATACGAGTCCAATGACGACCCGCGCTTCGCCGCCGAGCGAGCCGCCGTAGAGGCCAGCGGCGGACGCGTCGTGTTCTCGTCGGGTGACATCGTGTTCAGCTCCTCGGCGCTCATCGCCGTGCTCGAGGGCGGCCGCGACACCGGCGTCGACGCACCGACCGGCGCACTCGCGCAGCTCCTCCGCCAGCCCGGCATGAGCAGTGATGACCTGCGCAACGCGCTCGACGCGGCGCAAGGCCAACGCGTGCTGGTCGTGGGCGAGGCCGTCGAAGAGGTCTACCGCGTGTGCCAGGCCCCCCAGATGGGCGCCCGAGAACCCGTAATGACGCTCCGCCCCGCGGGCGAGCGGCGATTCGATTCCGGCGCCGCGGGCGTCGCCCTGCAATTCGCCGCCATGGGCATGCAGCCGACTCTGCTCACCGCGCCGCCAGCTGGGGACGCGGGTCGATTGCTCGAACAGCGACTCAGCCTCGCAGGCGTCGAACTCGTCACGCTGCCCCCAACGCCCGAGCCGTCGGTGCTCGAGCACTTCGTATCCGGTGCGCAGAAGCTGATGACGGTCGACCACGCGAAGCCCATCGCCGCCGACACGATGCTTCGCGGCGCGTTGGTCGCCGAGCTTGCCGAGCGCGCCGACGCGGTCGATGCCGTGTGCATCGCCGATCAGGGATTGGGCATGCTGGCCGGCTCGGTCGCCCGAGCGGTGAGCGACCTGCTGCGCGAGCGAAGCTGCACGGTGGCGACAAGTGCGCAAGCACGAAGCGCTAACCCGCTTGCGATCCGCCACGCCGACCTGCTTCTTGTCGCCGAAGCCGACCTGCGCAGGGCCGTCGCGAACCCATCGGGCAGCCTGACCTCGTCGGCGTGGTCGGCCATGGACGCCGCCCAGGCGCGCGCCGCGATCGTCGGCCTGGGCGCAGAGGGTCTGCTCGCGTTCGATCGCCTCGAAACGCCGATCGACTCGGGCGACGGCTGGCCCACTCGCGTGCGCGCCCAACCCGTGCCGAACCTCGCGCCGCTGCCGCTCGACTCGGGCGGCGCCGACGCGGCATCGCTGGCCGCGGCAACCGTCGGTCTCATCGGCGCCCGAATCGCAAGGGCCGATGCCTCGAACCAGCTCGCGATCGCCGCCATATTCGCCGCCATCGCAGACGCCGACGCCCTTGGCCGGCCCGGCGTGTGCACCATCACGATTCGCGCGATGCAGAGCGCCATCGAGCGCCTCACCGCCGCCCATCTGGTATACCGCGCCGACGAACACGCCCACGCAGCGCGGGTGGCGTCATGACCGCGACCTCCTACGTCACGTGCACGCGTAACCGGCCCGCCGAGCTCGCCGCCACGCTGTGTGCGCTCGACGCGTTGCACGAACACCAATCAAGCCCGGTCGAGGTCGTCATCGCCGACAATGCTTCCGATGTTCCCGTGCGCGAGACGCTGCCGGATACATCCATCCCGGTGCGCGTGGTGCGGCTCGACCGCAACGTCGCCGCCTCAGCACGGAACCACGCGGCGGCGCAGGCCGAGCACGACTGGCTGGTGATGCTCGACGACGACAGTGCGCCCAAGGACCTGGGCCACCTGCACGTGCTCGAGCGCACCGCCGACGATGTCGCCGCTGTCATGGCCGACATCACCCTGCCCGACGGCTCGCGAGAGCGCGGCGGACTGCCCGAGGTGCTCGTCGGCTGCGGTGCCGCCGTACGCAGGCAGGCGTATCTGGATGCCGGCGGCTACGACGAGAGCTTCTTCTTCGCCGCCGAAGAACCCGATCTCTGCGCGCGCCTGATCGACGCGGGCTGGCGGCTCGAGTTCAGCCCGTGGTTCCGCGTGCTCCACCACAAGACCTCGACCAATCGCGATCTGAATCGCATGATCCGTCTGCTGACGCGCAACCAGGGCGTCATCATCGAGCGCACCACACCCGCGCACGACCGCGCGTTCCTGCGGAGAGACCACATCCGCCGATGCGCGTGGATCGCCCAGAAGGAAGACGCCATCGAAGGCTTCAGGCAAGGACTCGCCGAGCTTCGCACGATCCGCCACGCGCTCGATCGCCGGCCGATGAGCGAGCACCACTTCGAGCGGTTCGTCGGGCTCTACCACGCGCGCGAGGCGGTTGAGCAGGCACTGGCGACCGAGCGCTTCGACACCGCGCGCCTCGTGCACGAGGGCAAGCACGCGTGGGCCGTCCGCCGGGCGCTCACCGAAGCGGGCGTCGAGATCGTCGACGAGACACGCGACGCCGACCGCCTGGTCATCGGCACGCTCTCACCGGGCCCGATGCTCGACGCGCTCGCGAATATGCATGGGCGTGGCCTCGGCGAAACCGTGGTCGCGCCGTGGATCGAGGCGTCCCGCATCTTGGGGCTCCAGGCCGACGCCTTCCCCCTCATGCCGAGCCTGAAGCCGGCCGCGGTCACGCCTCGGGACGCAGCCGCAACGCCCGCTCGAGCGCGGATCCGCGCGTAGCGATCAGGCTTGCCGCCTCGGCGCACGCGCGCCACTGGCCGGGCCACAAGAACTCCTGCTCGACTCTGCTCGCGAGAACCCATCGATGCGCATCGTGGGCATCGTCGCCCGAGATGTCCGGCTCCCACGCGCTATCCACCAGCACCGCGAAGCGCGGCGACAGCACCACCGCATCGAGAGCCGCGACGAAGTAGGGATGCACTTCCTCCAGCTGCCAGCAACCAAGCCACGCGGCATCGTTCGGCCGGAGCCCAACCTCTTCGCCAAGCTCTCGCACAACAGCTGCCACGGCGATCTCGCCGGTCTCGATGTGCCCCATCACAGGCTGCCACGTGCCAGCCATGGGCTCGGCGACGCGACGCAGCTGCAAGAACTCGACCGCCTCGCGCTCACGCGCCACGTAGGCATCAACGAGGTCGGCCAGCACCCGCGTCACGACGCGTCGTCCTCGATCTCGACGCCAATCGCGCGCAGCGGTCCGGCCTTCGCGAGCGTCTCGGCCCACTCGGCGGCAGGATCGCTCTGGGCCACGATGCCCGCACCCACCGAGTATCGCAGCTCGTCGCCCACCACAACAGCCGTACGGATGCCCACGGCAAGCTCGGCGTTGCCTTGGTCGTCCACGACGCCGATCGCACCGCAATACGGCCCGCGCCGTGTAGGCTCCATCTCGTGGATCACCTGCATCGCGCGCACCTTTGGGGCGCCCGTGATGGATCCAGCCGGCAGCAACGCACGCAGCGCATCATCGAGCGTCACGTCACCACGCAATCGCCCGCTGACCCGCGCGCTCGCCTGCCAGACGCCCCCGTCGATCGGCCCGTGCCGCACAAGCATGCGCGGCTCATCAACGCGCACCGTGCCGGTATCGCTGACGCGGCCAAGGTCGTTACGCATCAGGTCGACGATCATCGCCAGCTCTGCCTTGTCCTTCTCGGCCCGCCGTAGGTCGTCAAGGCCAGAGTCGGTGGCCGGGCGCGTGCCCTTCATTGGCTCGGTCGTCAGCGTGCGTGTGGCCGTGTCGTATCGCACCAGCAGCTCGGGGCTCAGGCTCAGGATCGCGCGCCGGCGGCCATCCGAGAGCGGCGGCAATTCGAGATAGCACCCCAGTGCCGGCAACGCCGCGCGCGCAATATCGGTAAACAACGCCCGTGTTGATCCCTCGAACCGGCCAACGAGCGCATGCGTCAGGTTTACCTGGTACATATCGCCCGCATGGACAAGCTCAACCGCGCGCCCGACGGCACGCTCATAGCCGCGCCTCCCCCATGCGCTCCTGAGCGGACCAATCCGATACGCGCCAGGCGGTTCATCAGTGGCTGGCACCGGCTCGTGACCAATGGCCATCCATCCGCCGATGCCCCACGAGGCGTCGGCGTGCACACCCGTGCCCGGCAGGCCGGGGCGCGCCGCCGTGCTCGTCGGTTCCAGCACGTGCCCAACCTCGTACGACACGAAGCCCGCAAACGCGCCCGCGCCCCGTGGCGCGAGCGAATCGCCCGACACTTTCTGCCACGCCCCGCACCCATGAATCGACGCCTGATCGCCGCGGACGATCGCGGCTATCGGACGTTTGTCATCGAGCCTCGCCAGCGTGTCGAGCGGGCTCGCAGAGGCGGTGCGCGTGTGGATGGATTCGGACGGTGCACTCGTCAAAGGCGAATAGGTCCTCTAAGATTCACTTCCAAGCGATCGAAAACCTGCCGCCCGGCTTTCCAGCGGCAAACCTTCACGCTAGGCAGGCCCGCATCGTGCGATGGGGCCTGGCGAGTATCCAACCAAAAGCCGAGTATAGGACGCGATGCCGATGGCACCACCCGCAAAGACCTCCAAGCGTCACGCCGCCAAGACCACCAAGAAGGCCCCCGTGGTCAAGAAGACCAGGCCCAACGTCGGCGGCCGGCCCAGAGACGCCAAGATGGTGTACTACTTCGGCAAGACCAAGGCCGAGGCGACCAGCGACATGAAGCCGCTCGTCGGCGGCAAGGGCGCCAATCTCTCGGAGATGACCTCCATCGGCCTGCCCGTGCCCCCCGGCTTCACGATCACTACCGAGACCTGCGCCAAGTACTACGAGGGTGGCAAGCGTCTGCCCCACGGCCTCATGAACGAGGTCCACCAGAACATGTCCATCGTGGCCAAGGAAATGGGCCGCGAGTTTGGCAACAAGGACAACCCGCTGCTGGTCTCAGTCCGCTCGGGCGCTGCAGTCAGCATGCCGGGCATGATGGACACCATCCTGAACCTGGGCCTGAACGACGAGGCCGTCGAGGGCCTGGCCAACACCACCGGCAACCGCCGCTTCGCGTACGACGCGTATCGCCGCCTGATCAACATGTTCGGCGACGTGGTGATGGGCGTGGGCCACGAAGTGTTCGAGAGGGCCTTCGACAAGATTAAGATCAAGTACGAAGCGCGCACCGACAACGACGTGCCCGAGCAGGGCATCGTTGAGCTGGCCGAGGCGTACAAGACCGTGTACCGCAAGGCCGTGGGCGACGAGTTCCCCCAGAACCCGAGCAAGCAGCTCGAGCTCGCGATCGAGGCCGTCTTCAAGAGCTGGAACGCCGACCGCGCTATCAGCTACCGCCGACTGAGCGGCATCACGGGCCTGACCGGCACCGCCGTCAACATCCAGGCGATGGTCTACGGCAACATGGGCGAGGACTCGGGCACGGGCGTTGCCTTCACGCGCAATCCCAGCACGGGCGAGAACAAGTTCTACGGCGAGTTCCTCATCAACGCACAAGGCGAGGACGTGGTCGCGGGCATCCGCACGCCGCAGCCCGTCGAAGAAATGCCCAAGTGGAACAGCAAGGTCCACGACCAGCTGCTGAAGATCAAGGGCACGCTCGAAGAGCACTACAAGGACATGCAGGACATCGAGTTCACCATCGAAGGTGGCAAGCTGTTCATGCTGCAGACGCGCACCGGAAAGCGCACCGGCGCAGCGGCCGTCCGCATCGCTTGCGACATGGTCCGCGAGCGTCTCATCTCCGAAGAAGAAGCGATCCTGCGCATCCCCGCCGCCGACCTCATCCAACTGCTGCTTCCAAGCTTCGACGAGGGCGCCAAGCCCAAGGGCTCGGTGCTCACGCGTGGCCTTCCGGCCTCGCCCGGTGCCGCCGTCGGCAAGCCCGCCTTTACCGCCGAGGAAGCCGTCGAGCGCTCGCACGACGAGGACGTCATCCTCGTCCGCAAGGAGACCAGCCCCGAGGACGTCGACGGCATGCACTCAGCCGTGGGCATCCTCACCAGCACCGGCGGCATGACCAGCCACGCGGCGGTCGTCGCACGCGGCTGGGGCAAGTGCTGCGTGGCCGGCGCGGGCGAGGTGCACATCGACGCCAAGAAGGGCACCTTCACCGTCAACGGCAAGACCTTCAAGCGCACCGACACGATCTCCATCGATGGCTCGACCGGCGAGATCATGTCCGGCGCGATCCCCACCGTCGAACCCAAGCTGAGCGGCGACTTCGCCAAGGTCATGCGCTGGGCCGACAAGTACCGCACCCTCCAGGTGCGCACCAACGCCGACACGCCCGAGGACTCCCGCCGCGCCCGAGACTTCGGCGCCCAGGGCATCGGGCTGTGCCGCACCGAGCACATGTTCTTCGAGGGCGAGCGCATCATGGCGATGCGCGAGATGATCCTCGCCGAGCACAAGGAAGACCGCGAGCGGGCGCTGGCCAAGCTTCTGCCCTTCCAGCGCGACGACTTCATCGGCATCTTCACCGCCATGAAGGGCCTGCCGGTCACCATCCGCCTGCTGGATCCGCCGCTGCACGAGTTCCTGCCGCACGAGTCGGCGACGATCAAGGATGTCGCCAAGGCTCTCGGCGTGCCGGCCAAGAAGGTCGAGCAGCGTGTCGCCCAACTGCACGAGAGCAACCCCATGCTCGGCCACCGCGGCTGCCGTCTGGCCATCACCTACCCCGAGATCCTGGTCATGCAGGTGCGGGCGATCGTGGAGGCCATGATCAACTGCCAGCACAACAAGATCAAGGCGATGCCCGAGATCATGATCCCGCTGGTGGGCGTGGCCAAGGAGCTGGGCGTGCTGCGCAAGCTCGTCGAACAGACCATCCACGACGTGCGCGCCGAGAACGACATCAAGAGCGCCCTCAACATCAAGATCGGCACGATGATCGAGGTGCCCCGTGCCGCCATCACAGCCGACAAGATCGCCGAGCACGCCGACTTCTTCAGCTTCGGCACCAACGACCTGACGCAGATGACCTTCGGCTACTCGCGCGACGACTCGGCCACCTTCCTGCCCGAGTACGTGGGCCAGGAAATCTTGCCGGCCGACCCGTTCCAGCAGCTCGACCCCGAGGGCGTGGGCGAGCTGGTCAAGATGGCCATCGAGAAGGGCCGCGACACGAACGACCAGATTAAGATCGGTGTGTGCGGCGAGCACGGCGGCGACCCCACCAGCGTGCACTTCTGCCACGCCGCGGGCCTCGACTATGTGAGCTGCTCGCCCTTCCGCGTGCCGATCGCCCGCCTAGCCGCCGCGCAGGCCTCTCTCATGCACGACAAGAAGTAAGCACACTTCGCAGTACGAAAGAACAACGCCCGCGACCGACTCCGGCCGCGGGCGTTTTCAGTTGTTCACGAGCCAAGAGTGTCAGGCTTACTGGGGCCGGTTCCCGTTCCCTTGGTTGCCGTTCCCCTGAGTGCCACCAGACTGGTTGCCGCCAGACTGGTTGCCACCCTCTTCGGTGGTCTGGTTGCCGTTGCCCTGGTTACCACCCGACTGATTGCCGCCAATCTGCGTCGTCGTGGTCGTGGCGCCGGCATCGAAGCCGCCGTCGAGGGCCTTCTGCACCGCCTCGGCAATGCTGCTCTTGAAGGTCTCCTCGTTGTACTCCGACATCATGAGCACCTGCTTGCCGTCCTTTGTGATGACAAACACCGTGGGGAAGCTGCTGACGGCGTACTCGAGCGCGACCGCATCGGCGCCAGTTACGAGCGGATAGGTCGCGTCGCTGGCGCGCCAGGCGTCAATGCCGGCCTTCGGGCGGCCGCGCTCGCGCCATGTCATGCTCAGCACCTTGACGGGCTCGTCAGCAAAATCGTCGGCCAGCTCCTGGATGGCGTCGCGAGAATCCTTCGACGTGCTCGACCAGCCGGTCCAGAAGTCGAGGATCACCACATTGCCCCTCAGGCTCTCGAGGCTCACCTCTTCGCCCTTGCCCGGGCCCTCGGCGATGGTCACCGTAAAGGGCTTGGCCGATGGGTAGCTGGGCACCGCGGTGGGCGCGCCAACCTCTCGCGCAGTGCGACGAACCGTCGTGTTCCTGGCGTACCCCTCAGGGATGGGCAGCTTGAAGATGTCTTCGGGCAGCTCGTCATCGACCGCGATGTTCGTGATCGTGTACGTCTGCATGTTGTCGGTGCCCAGACGCGTGTGCTTGCGGCGGGGCAGGTCGGTCTCCTGACTGATCGACCAGCGGACCACCTGCCGCTGGTCGCCATAGGAGACCTCGACCACGTCGCACACGTCGCCCTCGACGGTGTCGCCGCCGATCTCGAGCGTCAGGGTCACCTCGGGCAGCGTCAGCTCACGCTCGAATGGTGCGTCGGCGGCGAACTCGCCGATCCAGCCCGTCTGCGCGACGGTAATGCTGCGGTGCCGCGCGGCCCGGTGGAACCGCTCGTACACGGTCCGCAGGTCGTGGGCGATGTAGGTCACGTTGGGTCCGTCGCGCACCACATCGAACTCGACCGTCTCGGTGTTGCCCGTCGCGGGGTTGCGCACCGAGGTCGAGCCCTGGCGGCGGTGGTTCCAGCCCGCGGCCTCGCCCTCGCCCACCTTCTGCATCCAGACGATGGCGTTGAGCTCCTCGATCATGCCCAGCAGCGGGCCCTCGCTATCGACGGTGCCAACATACTGCAGCGTCTCAAGGTTCTTGATCGCCTCGCGCGACTCTTCGAGCCGCTGGCGAGCGACCTCGCCCTGCTGAGCCATCACCGGCGAGACCATGCACACCGACGTTGCAACGCCGACGCCCACCACCCAGCGGCTTGCCGGGACAAACTGACCTGTCAGACCGAGCATCCTCGTGCCTCCTTCGAATCTGTTCGAGATACCGGCCTCCGCCCGGGCCCTCCCCTCTCGGAGCCCCATCGGACGGGCCGTCCCACCGGCTCTACGCGATGCGCCAGGCAGGCCCATCCCGCCAACCGCTGTCGGTTGACCACGATCCTATCTGCGGCTGGGCTCCACTACGAATCCGAGAACCCTGAGGGTCGCGCCGACTTGTCACTTTATCGGACGCACAACACCCACTCGAAGCCTCAGGTGCACCCCGTGTATCATCTCTCAGGCACGCACCGAGAGCCGGAGGGACACCATGCGAGGCGATATCGAGTACAGCACCGTCATCGACAGCGACGAGGCCCGCCTGGCCCAGGCCGCCGCCGACAAGGCGCCCTTCCAGCCCTCCAGCGAAATCGACACCAACAAGTTCTACATTACCCAGAAGATGGATCTCTACACCCAAGAGAACCATGAGGTCTGGCGCACCCTCTTCACCGAACGCATGAAGACCCTCGACGACCAGGCCTCCAAGGTCTTCCTCGACGGCATGCGTGCCATCGGGCTGCCCAGCGACAGCGTGCCGAGCGTCGAGTCGATCAACGCCAACCTCGCCGCGCTCACCGGCTGGGCCAGCCGCCCCGTGCCGGGGTACCTGCCCGCCAAGGCGTTCTTCGCGTGCCTGGCGAACCGCCAGTTCCCCACCACCATCACAATCCGCCCCAAGCGGCTGATGCACTACCTGCCCGAGCCAGACATCTTCCACGACATCTTCGGCCACGTGCCCCTGCACGCCGACGACGTGTTCGCCGAGTTCCTGCAGACCTACGGCAAGGCCGCCCTGCACTGCGAGGATCCGTACCACATCGAGCGGCTGGGCCGCCTCTTCTGGTTCACTGTCGAGTTCGGCCTGATCCGCGAAGGCGGCCGCACCAAGCTCTACGGCAGCGGCCTGATCAGCAGCCTGGGCGAAAGCGAGCACGCGCTGCACTCCAAGAACGTCGACCGCCGCGACTTCGACCTCGACCGCGTGTGCGACACACCCTTCGAGATCGATCACTACCAGCCCATCCTGTACGTCCTCGACAGCTTCGAGCAGCTCCGCGACGCGATGAACAAGTACGCGGACCGGGTGATGAACGCGCGGAAGTCCAGCGCGGCGTAGGGCCGAATCCGCGTACATCCGAATCCTAGCGAAACAGCCTCGTACTCCGTTCTGGCGACGAGAGTGTTGATCGATGTAGGATCTCTTCGGGTTTCCGGGCGATATCGGACACGGCTACACCGTGACTTGGCTCGACGATGAGATCGTCGTCGACGGGCCGCACGGGAGCGATCTCTTCGTTCGCGAGTCGTTGGTCTTCGTGTGCACACTCGACGACCAATTCCTCTTCATCGCGTCGCGCTACGGCGAGAAGTCATCAAATGCCAAGGTATGGCGCGTCGATCTCGAGAAGGGGCGAACACACGAGTACGTGCTGCCAAACGATGTTCCAACCATCATGGAGCACATCCATGGCTACTCGCCCGGTGCCCGGAACCGCGACATTGGTCTCTTAACCGGTGAAGGCCAGATCATCTCTGCCATCACAACCGTCTATGGCGTGAGCCTGCTAGCCAGCCTCGGCTTGGCCGGCCTGCTCTTACTCGTGCTTTACGTTCGAAAGAGCCGCAAGGCCAGGACAAGCGTGACTCACAGCGCCGCTTCGTAAACAAGAGACTCGCGCATCACGCGTCCCCCTGCGGCACCTGCTCGGCGATAAGCACCCGCAGCGCTTCCGCATCGGGCACCACGCGTTCGGGCACACGCATCATCGCGTGCTTGCCGGCATGGAAGTACCAGGCGCCGCCGACGTAATCCACGCGCTCCATCACGCCCCACGGCACGAAGAGCACGACGCCCTCGTTCTCGTGCGTCACGCCCTCGCGATCGATCCGGAACAGGCTCGACGTGAGTTCCGACGAATCCGTCGTTCGACGGATCAGCCGCTCGAGCCGCCGCCCCGACGCGCCCTTCCACGGGTCCCTGGTCGCCGCGCGCAGGATCTGCGTCGCCCAGATGACACCGAATATCGCGATCGCACCCCACAGCCCCGGCCTGGGCGTGACGCCACGCGAGATCAACACACCAATGACCACCGCCCCCAAGACCGCAAACGCCCCAATAGGAACGCCGACGAGCGCGCCGATCACCGCCTTCTGCCGCGCGATGCGTCGCATCTGCGGCGACTCATAGCCCCTCGCGGCCCGCACGCGCACCGCGACCGCGTCTTCCCGCGTAGGCGTGAACTCGATCTCGATCGGCGGCCCGCTCATGCAACGCTAGATTAGGCCATCCAGCAGCAATCGCTCAGTCGCACCCCATCGCGAACTCGTTCTGGAATGCGAGGAAGTCGAACACCGTCAGCACGCCATCGCCATCAAAGTCGGCTCCTAGATCACCCGCGTCGAACAGGTTCTGGAACTCGAGAAAATCAAAGACCGTGATGAGGCCATCGCCATCGAGATCTACGCGGCAGTTCTCGCACGCGTCCTCGATCACCGCCAGCCCCTGCACGCCCCGCGCCGGATTGATCAAGCCCAGGTTCGTCAGCGTCAGGGTCGCCACGTCGACTCGGTAGAAGTTCCCGCTGACAGACACGCTCAGATACAGCGCCCGCTCGGCTCGATCAAAGGCCAGCCCGCGCCAGTTGAGCACCGGGAGCACCAGCGGCAGTTCGGTCACGGCGGCCGTGTCGGGATCGATCGTCACAAGGCGCTGCGTCAGCGCGCTCACGCCGTACAGCGTGTTGGTATCGCAATCGAAGGCCAACCCTTCCACTTCGTTCGCGCCCGCGAGCACGCCGACGATCGCCGACGCACCGGTGCTCGGGTCGACCGTGTACAGCCGGTTGTTGTTGTTGTCGCTCACATAAATCACGTCGCGGCCGGGGTCGTACGCCAAGCCGTTCGCGTTGCTCGCCCCGGTCACGGCCGCGAGCAGCACGGTCGAGCCGGTCACCGGATCGATCGTGTACACCGAGTTGAAGCCCGCATCAACGGCGTACAGGCGCTCGCGGCCGGGGTCATACGCGAGGCCCTGGGGCTGCACGCCCACCGGCGCGATCGTTACGGTGGCGCCGCTGGTTCGGCTCATTTCCACCAGCTCGCGCGGGATGAGATTGCCGCCGATGATCATCCCGTCTTGCCCAAGGGCGCTCGCCGCCAACGCTGCTACCAGAATGCCAACACGCTTGATCATCGCAAGCTCCCTTTCCGATTCGAGTGCCTCGCAACCACTTCCATGGCTACCGCGCCGGGGCGCGAGCCCGTTACTGCGCGCCCTCCACGAACATCCCAGACTCTCCAAACCAACAAAAACAGCACCCCGCCCTCCCCAGGCGCGGGGTGCCGATCACGAAGCTCGGGGCTCCGGTGTTGTCGGACGATCGATCAGCCGATGGCGTCGGCCACGGCCTGGCGGATGGCGCCGCTGCCGCGCTGGGCGGCGTTGCGGACATCCTCGCGGAAGCCGTCGGCGGCGTCCATGACGCGGCCGATGAGGGCGCGATCGGCACCCAGGCGACGCAGCACCTTCACGCAGTGGGCCTCGATGCGCGCAATCCGCGACGAACCGAAGCGAGCGATCAACTGGACGCGGTCGACGCCGGCCTGTCCGGCCCGGACGATCTCGCGATCCGGCGCACCCGCCGCATCGAGACGCGCCACGAGCCCGGTGGCCCGCTGCGCCGCATCGCCGATGCCGCCAGCAGTCCGATCAGCCACGGCTTCCATGGCCGACACGCAACGGGCAGCGACGTCGGCCGGATCGGGCCGCTCGTTGCCAACGCCCTGGGCGAAAGCGCCCGCCGTGCCCACCAGCAGCCCCACCAAAGCCGCCCACATCGAAAGAGTCCTGGTCATGCGAGATCCTCCTCTTGGACACCACACGTGTCTTCGTTCAGCGCCTTTGCGCCGGGCCGCCCCAGCGTCTCCTCAACGCCCAACGCGGCCCCACGGGCCCTATTGCGATATCTTCGGAGCGATCGCGCCGTTACGCTTGCGTGTGCCGACCTATCGCCTGACCATCGCATACGACGGCACCGACTTCTGCGGCTGGCAGAAGCAGGAACCGCCCGCCCCGACGCCCGATCAACCACCGGCCACCGGGGCCGCCATCCACCACGCCGATCCATCGCTACCCGCCCCGCCGGGCCGCGTGGCCCTGCGCACGGTCCAGGCCGTCGTCGAGCAGGCCGTGCGGCAGGTCGTTCGAGAGCCGGTCGTGCTCACCGGCGCCAGCCGGACCGACGCCGGCGTGCACGCCCGCGGACAGGTTGCCTCATTCACCTGTTCCGACGGCACCGATCCCGCCCGCCACGGCGGCGGCTGGCCCGTGGAGCGAGGCCTCGAGCCGCTCATCCGCGCCCTCAACGGCCGCCTGCCCGCCGACGTGCTCGTCACCGACGCCCAGCCCACGCACGAGGCCTTCAACCCCATCGGCGACGCCGAGCGCAAGGCATACTCCTACGCCTTCCACGATCATCACCAGAGACCACTGTTCGACCGACGCTTCGTCACGCACACCCACCACACGCTCGACGAGGCCCGCATGACCGAGGCCGCACGCCATCTCGTGGGCGAGCACGACTTTGCCTCGTTTACCCAGATCAACCATGATCGCCAGTCCACCATCCGGACCATCTACGAACTGGCCGTCGAGCGCACCGCCGAGCATCGAGTCGGGTTCACCGTCACCGGCAGCGGCTTCCTGTACAACATGGTCCGCATCATCGCCGGCACGCTGCACGAGGTGGGGCGCGGCCGGATCGAGCCAAGGGAGCTGCCCGACATCCTGGCAAGCAAGGAACGCCGCCGAGCCGGCCCCACCGCCGCGCCCAGCGGTCTGTGCCTGGAGTGGATTCGATATCCCGACGAAATTCTCACGAATTGACGTGACAAATCGGGCTCTTTGACGCTAAACGGGGTGACGCAACTCGCGTCTTCCGATCCCTCGGACCCGCATCAAGGAGAAAGCAGATGCTCAAGCAGACCCTGACCGTTCTCGCCACCGCTGGCCTGGTCGCTACCGCCTCGGCCGACCAGATGTACGCCGTCGACGCCAGCTCCGACAGCCTGTACATCTTCGACAGCGACACCGGCGAGACCGTCCGGATGATTGGGCCGCTGAACCCCGATCCCGATCGCTACACCACGCCCATCAGCATGGCCGTCACCGCTTCGTTCAGGATCTTCATCATCAACAACTCGCCGGCCGGTGACAGCGGCCTCAGCCGCGTCGACCGCACCACCGGCCTCGCAACCCACATCGGCGGCGATGTGCGAGACTCGATCGCCGTCGGCCCCGGCGGCGTGCTCTACGGCACCGACCTGTCCGGCCGACTCGGCACGGTCAGCTCATCGACGGGTACGGTCCGCCTGCTCGGCGGCCCGCGCCTGCCCCGCCTGTTCGGCCTCGACTACAACACCCGCGACGGGTTCTTCTACGGCATCACCAGTGCCAGCCCGGGCTCGATTCCCGAGCTGCTCAAGATTGAGGCGTCGAGCGGCGAGCTCGTCGAGACGATCCCCCTCAGCATGGGCATCGCCGGCAGCGCCCCGGGCAGCATCGCCTTCCAGCGCGACGGCGATCTCGTCATGACCGACAACGGTCGCCAGCTCTACGAGATCAACATCGTGACCGGCTTCACCAGGGTCGTCGCGTCCACCACCAACATCCCCCAGGGCCTGGGCCTCGCGCCCTGCCGTGCCGACTTCGACGGCAGCGGCGTGCTCGACATCTTTGACTTCCTCGCATTCCAGAACGCGTTCGATGCGGGCGAGCTCGAGGCCGACTTCGACGGCGACGGCGTGCTCACGTTGTTTGACTTCCTGGCGTTCCAGAACGCCTTCGACGCGGGCTGCTAAAGCACGCTGAGGCACATTTATCGAGGACTTCTGCGCTCCTGATCCGCAAGACGCGCACCCCAAGGTAAGGAGATCCGAGAATACTGGAACCGTGCCCAAGGTTCGTCGAATAGCAGGGCAAGGGATTTGGGAAGCTCCGGGCCGACTCAGGCCCACTCGAGAAAAACAGCCCGAATCAAAGGCTCAAACGAGCCAACGACCACACCACACCAGGCGTGGCCAGCGTCCGGACTCATCCCCCGGACCCTGGCCACGCCTTCTTTCGTACGCACACGAATGCGCAATTCGAACTTATCGGCGGGGGTCCTCTTCCTCGTCGTCGCCGAACACAAACACCTCGGCGTCTTCGAAGAACTCGCCCTCGATGCCTCCCTCGGCGCCGTCCTCGTCGACAAACGCCTCGCCCTCGCCACCCTCGCCAGGAATGCGGAACAGGCTCTCGATCTCCTCGGGCGTGAGCTCAAGGTCTTCGCCGCGATCGAACGCGCTCGTGTCGATCATGCCGCGCTTGTCGCGCTTCTCGGCCTGCTCACGCCGCTTGTCGAACTGCTTGCGGCTGCGCACGAACACGCGGAAAGGAACCTCGTCGAAGGGCGCCTGCTCGCGCAGCCGGTTCATCAGGTACCGCATGTAATTCGGCGTGAACAGCTTCGGCTCGTTCACCACCATCGCGATCGTGGGCGGGGCCGTGCCCACTTGGGCGACATAGAAGACCCGCGCCAGCGTGCCCAGCTTGTTGCTTGGCCCGCGCTTCTCCAAAATGCTTCGCACCAAGCGGTTGAGCGCCCCAGTCGACACGCGCTCGTGGGCCTGATTCTTGAGATCGAACGCCAAGTCGAGCACGCCGTCGACGTTCAGCCCTTCCTTTGCGCTCAGCAGCGCGATGGGCGCGAACGGCAGGCCCTTGAATCCCTCGCGAACGTACTTCTCGTACCGCTCGGGCGTCACGGGCCGGCCCTTGTCGTCGGTCTGCCCCTCGGCCAGGTCCCACTTGTTCACGCCGATGATCGTGGGCTTGAACGCGTTCTGGCACAGCATCGCCAGCTGCTGGTCGACCTGGCTGGTCGCCTCGGTCGCGTCGACCATCAGCAGCACCACGTCGGCCCGATCGACCGCACGCTGCACCCGGTCGAACGCGAACCACTCGACCTTGCCCTGGAAGCTGCGCTTGCGGCGCATGCCGGCAGTGTCGATCACGATGATCCGCCTGCCATCCTTCTCGACCAGCACATCGACCGCGTCGCGTGTCGTGCCTGCAATCTCCGAAACGATCACCCGTTCCGCCCCAGCTAGCGCGTTCACCAGCGTGCTCTTGCCGGCGTTGCGCTTGCCGATGACGGCGATCGATAAATCCGCCGGCGGCACGGCCGCGGTCTCGTCGTCGGCCGGCAGCAGCTCATACAGCCGGTCGCTCAGGTCGCGCCTCATGTAGTTGTTCTTGGCGCTGCACATCAGCGGCTCGCCGAAGCCCAGGGCGCTCATCTCGTAGGCGTGCGTCTCCCACTTGGGCCCGTCCACCTTCGTCGCCACCACGTGCACCGGTGCCTGCTTGCCCAGGCTGGGGTCGAGCTGCGCAAGCTCCGACCGCTCCGTACGCCCCAGCTTCTGCTCGCGCAGCAGCCGGGCGATCTCCTCATCGCGTGGCGTCAGCCCCGCCTGCACGTCAACGCAGAACAGGATCAGATCGGCGTTCGCCACGGCCGCCTCGATCTGCCCCTCCACGTCGTCGGTCAGGGTCGAAAGATCGGCACCCACCTCGTCGTACCGCCCGCCCTCGGCCACGTACACGCCGTAGCCGCCGGTGTCGGTCAGCTCGACCGCCCGGGTGGGCTTGCCCTCGCTGTGCTCCAGGTCGACGATCCGTGTCACGCGATCGCGCGTCACCCCCGGCAGGTCGTCGACGATCGAGACCTTCGAGTGGGCCAGCATGTTCATCAGCGAGCTCTTGCCCACGTTGGGCCGGCCCACAATCGCGATCCGTGGAATAGGCATAGGCCCAATCGTACGCCGGCCGCCCACAGGCCCCAGGGCCCGGCCGCCACCCTCCACAGCCCCCGCCCCTACCATCGTCGGCTATGGAGAACCTCACCCCCGGCGCCAAGGTGCGTATCACCCAGCAGTTCCCCCGCATGAGCGGCACGATGGTCTCCACCATCGAGGGCGTCGTCGTCCGCGTCGGCCAGGAAAAGTCCGGCTCGTGGTTCGCCCACACCAAGGACAACAAGGTCTGGATCGACCGCGTCGAGCTCCGCAAAAAGGACGGCGAGCTCGTGGTCCTCAACCTCGACCGCTTCTCGGCCGTCGAGGTGCTCGAAGAGCCAAAGGCCGAGACCACGGGCTGATCGCCCGAGCTAGCTGATCCATCCATTCGTCGACGCCACGAACGCGAGCATCTCCGCTCGCGTGCGCACGTCGTGTCGTTGAAGTCGCCCGACACAGCAAGTTTCTTAGATCGCGCCAAGCCCCACGAGTACCGAGGCTTCATAGCTGTGCACGCGAACAAGACAACCGCACTCGCGCGCCACCACCTGTCCGACCGCCCGTTGGGTGACAGGCCCCCGAGTTCACGGGGCCAGCACCAAACGCCCTTTCCCAAGGGAGGTCGCCCGTGGCGTTCAATCTCGCACCCTTCACCGACACAAACCTGTCGCCGCAGGCCCTCGAGATCATCCTCGCCGAGCACGAGCGCGACGTCGCGCCGCGACTGCGATGGCTCTGGGGCTACTTCCGCAACGAGCCCACGCGTCCCGGCGGCGAACTCCCGCAAGCCGCCGGCCTCCCACCGCGCCTGCGCGGCGCGTGGGACCCGTGGTCCGACGACCGCATGGTCGACGCCGCCGCCAGCGAGGTCGTCATCGAGAACGACATCGCCTGGCGCATCAACACCATGGTCGACTTCATGCTGCCCGAGCCGCTCGTGCTGCTCAGCAAGGCCGGCCGCCCCGAGCAGCGCCGCGCCATCGAGGCAGCGCTCGACGCCGTGTGGGAGGCCTCGGGCGGCCTCTCCCTCCTGCACGACGCGCTCCTGCTGGGCCATGTCTACGGCCACATCGATCTCCTGCTCCGCTGTGACATCGAGCGCCTGACCGCCCTCGCGCCCGACCTCGACACGCTGCTGGAATTGCCCAGTGAGGTGCTGGCCGAAGCCATCCGCGTCGAGGCGATCGACCCGACGCGCGGCGTGCCCATCATCGACGCGGGCGACTACCGCCGCCTCGAGGCGTACGCCATCGACTTCACCCGCCGCACCTCTTTGGCCGACGGGGACGACCGCCACGGCCGCACGCTCGACACCGAGCGCGTCACCGAAATCCTCAGCGGCGCGTGGCGGCAGGTATACGTCGACGGCGAGCTGGTTGCCGAAGGGCCAAACCGCGCCTCGCCCGGCCGCGTGCCGGTGGTGCACGTGCAGAACATCCCGCAGCCGCTCTGCTACGCCGGCATCGGCGAGGTCGAGCCGCTCGTGCCCCTGCAAGACGAGTTGAACACGCGCCTGAGCGACCGCGCCGCCCGCGTGACCATGCAGAGCTTCAAGATGTACCTCGCCAAGGGCATCGAGGGCTTCGACCAGGTCCGCATCGGCCCCGGCCGCGTGCTGAGCACCGACAACCCCGACGCCCAGGTCACATCCTTCGGCGGCGACGCCGACTCACCAAGCGAAACGCTCCACGTCGAGGACATCCGCGAGGCGATGGACAAGACCTCGGGCGTGCCGCCCATCGCCGCGGGCGTCGTGCGCGCCAAGATCGGCAGCTTGTCCAGCGGCAACGCGCTCCGCGTGACCATGCTGGGCCTGCTCAGCAAGACGCGTCGCAAGCGCGTCGGCTATGGCGCGGGCGTGGCGCGCATGAGCGCCCTCATCCTCGAGGCCCTCGACCGCGCCGGCACGCACGCCACCGAACCACAAGACCGCACCGTCACCGTGCACTGGCCCGACGCCATCGACCTCGACCAAGACGAGCGGCTGCTGAACGCGCAGCGCAAGACCGAGCTTGGCATCGACCGCGAACGCGTGCTGGCAGAGCTCGGGTACGCGCAGCCCGCACCCCAAACGGAGAACACCAATGCCTGAGAGCACACCCAACGACAGTGCCACCAACGACAACGACCTGCGGGAAGCGCTCGCCGAGCGCACGCAGATGGCAAGTGACCTGGCCGACCAGCTGCGCGCCCGCGACGCCCAGCTCGAGGACCTGCGCCAGCAGTCGGCCCGGCTCGAGCGCCGCGGCGCCATCGAGAGAGGGCTCGCCCAGGCCGGTGCAATCGACACGGAGTCGCTCGCGCTGCTGGTCGAGAGCCGCCTGGAGCGCGACGAAGACGCAACGCCGAGCCGCGTCATCGCCCAGCTACAGCGCGAGCGGCCCGCGCTCTTCCGCAGCAGCTCAGCACGGGCGACGGCCATGAGCCCGAGCCATCCCTCCCAGGGTGCACCAGGCCGTGCGGTGGTCGACCGTGCGCGAGACGACGCACGCGCCAGCGGCGACCGGCGAGCATTCATGAAGTACCTGCGCCTCCGACGCAGCAGCTAGGTCCACCCGTTCCCAGCCCTTGCCCCCGCTCCCGTTTCGCACGCCACGCACCTGACCAAAGGAGATTCGCATGGCATTCACCGGTAAGGCAACGTTCTCGGCCGGCAGCACGCTTCCCGAACTCGTCGAGGACGTCTCGGACATCATCGGCATCGTCAGCCCCTTCGAGACCCCGCTGCTCGATCACTTGGGTGACGCCCGGCGGGCAGCGGCCAGCACCGTGCACGAGTGGATCGAAGACGAGCTGCTGCCCAACACGGGCGTGGCGATCGCCCAGGCGTTCTCGCCCACGCCCTTCACCGACACATCCATCGAGGTCGACGACGGCTCGCGATTCCGCGTGGGAGATCTCGTTCGCCCGGGCGAGGGGCCCGAGGTCATGCTTGTCACTGGCGTCGCGCCGGACACCATCACCGTCGTACGCGGCTATGGCGCAACCGATACCGTCGGAATCGCCGAGAGTATGGTGCTGACCATCCTGGGCAACGCGGCGCTCGAAGGCGCCAACGCGCCCGACGCACGCTTCACTAACCGCGTGCGAAAGGCCAACTACACACAGATCTTCACGGCCGCCGTTGAGGTCTCAGGCTCGATGCAGGCCGCACAGGCGCACGGCATTGCCGACGAGCTGGACTACCAGAAGCAGGAGCGCATGCGCGAGCTCCTTCGCGATCTGGAAAATTGCGTGATCAACGGCGTATCGCCCGCCAGCTCGCCGCAGGGATCATCATCGGTGCGGCGATCGATGTACGGCCTCATCCACGGCATCGCCACCAATCAGTTTGAGCCCGGCGTGGGGGCGATTCCCGGCGGCTCGGGCGCCGGCTCGGATGGGCTGACCGAAGAAGTGCTCAACGCCGCCCTGCGCGAGGTGTGGGAGCAGTCGTCCGGGCCGATCGACACGATCGTGTGCGGCGGGCTACAGAAGCGGCGCATCAACGCGTTCCTGACATCGTCACGCCGCTATGGCCCGAGCGATGATCGCTACAGCGACCTGGTGAGCGTATACGAGAGCGACTTTGGCGTGTGCCGCGTCGTTGTGTCTCGCTGGATGCCCGCCGACAGCCTGCTGCTGCTGGATTCCAGCCGCATCGAGGTAATGCCGCTCGAGGGGCGAAGCTTCCACTACAAGCCGCTGGCGGCCACCGGCGATGCAGCCATGGGCCAGGTCATCGGTGAGTACACGCTGGAGCTGCGCAATGAGAACGCGCACGGCGTGCTGAGCGGATTGGCCACGAGCTGACTTGCCTCGCGGGGTGCCGAAGGGCACGGCGGTTTCGTGTGGGGGCGGCCGCCGGCTCGCGGGCCGGGTAACACCGGCCCGCGGGTTTGCAGAAAGAAGAGCCGCGCGACTGCGCGCGCAAGGAGCACGCGATGTTTGCACAAGACAGGGACATGCTGGCAATCGAACCGCACGCCTTCACCGATGCGCTGTGGGCGGGGCGACGCCTCGCCTCGGGCACGGCGGGTGTCAGCGGCACCACACTCACCGTTGCAAGCGCGACCACGACCTTCGCCGAGGCGCAAGCCGAGGCCGGGCAAGTGCTGGTGTACAACGGCGTGCCGCTTGAGATCACCGAAGTAACTTCCGGCACGGTGCTGGAAGTATCGCGGCTGCGGGCCTCAACCGAGGACGACGCGATGCCACCGGTGGCGTCGTCGGCTGCGCCATTCACGCTCGTGACGTTCGCGCCGCAGCGGGCGATCGTGCACCGGCAACTCCTTGGTCTGCTTGGGCTCGACCAGCCCGACGGGCCGGGAGCCGAGTCGGTCGTCGATGCGGCGGCGTTGGCCCACGCCGAGGCGCTCGGGACGTTGCACCTCGTGTATGCGGCCGCCTCGGCGCTCAGCGGGCCGAGCTCGGCGCTCGGTGCTCGAGCTTCGATGTACGCCGACATGTTCGCACGGGCGCGCCAGACGCTGGCGGTTGGGCTCGACCTGGATGGCGACGGCGCGGTGGATGCGACCCGCCGGCCCTCGCTGATGCACCTGGTCCGCGGTTGATGGGAGGCGGGAGATGCTTGTGTTGAATCCGCACTCGGTCACGTTCCTGGGCGAGACCATCGAACGTGTGCGACGCGTGGCGGTGCATCGCACGCCCGAGCGCTCACTGCTGGAGTGGGGCAACACGGGTCCGTACCCGACGTTTGCCGACGTGCCCGAGCAGCGCGTGGAGATCGAGCTGGTGGCCGACCTGGAGCGCGGGTCGCTCGAGGGGCCGGCGCCGGGCGACGACGGGACGCTGGTGTTCTTTGCATCACCCACCGCCGGCAGCGGCGGTCGGCGGCGGGTCGAGGCGAGCGTGGTCATTACCTCGGTGCGCGAAGACGTCGAGCCCGGTGGTACGGCGCAGCGTCGCATCAAGATGTACGCGATCTCTGACAACGGCTCGAACGACCCGATCAATGTGAGCGATGCGGAAGACGGCGCCCAGTAGGCGCAGGAAGGAGCGAGGCATGCCGAGCATGTACGACGGAACTCCGCTGTTCGCCAGCGGGCCGCATCGATTCGAGATGCAGCGACAGGGTCAGACCGAGACGCCGCCGGGCACGTCGCCCACGCTGCAGACACCGCCGAGCGCCAAATGGAATCAGTTAGGCCCGGTGCAGCTCTCGGTGACCGTGCGGGGTCGCCTGATTGCTGCCTCGGAAGCGGCGCTGTGGGCGCTGCGCGACGCGATGACCAGCGAGCTATCGCCCTCGCCCAGTGCGACCACGCTGGAGGACGGGCAAGGGCGGAGCTGGCCCAGCATGTGGATGACCGGGTATCGAGAGACCGGGCCGGTGGATGTGGGACGCGTGTGGTCCGTGGGATACGAGGCGGTGTTCCGCAAGGTGGGGCAGTAGCCATGCAGGGTGAGGTAGCGAGCATGCTTGCCCAGTTCGGCATGGCAGGGTTGATCGCGTGGATGTGGCTCACCGAGCGACGGGCCGGGCTGGCGCGTGAACGGCAGATCGAGGAGGCCCACCGCCGGCTGGCGCAGGAGCAGGAGTCGCTGGCGGTCGTGCTGCGCGTAGTCGAGGCGAACACGCGGGCGATGGCGTCGCTGGAGATCGGCCAACGCGAACTCGCATCGTTCATTCGCGAGTTGGCACCCGAGCGCACGGCGCCCGGAGCTCCGGCACCCATGTCACACGAGATGCGATGAAATAGAAAAGGCCCCCCGGCGGACATCCGGGGGGCCCGATGGTCACTCAGAAGGTATTCAATCGTGACCGTAAACAGACTGGGGAAGGAACAAGCCTTAGTCGCAACCCGCGTCGAAGGCGTTCTGGAAGCAGAGGAAGTCGAACAGCGTGAGGATGCCGTCCTCATCGCAGTCGGCCGCCAGGTCGCCGCCATCGAACGCGTTCTGGAACGCGAGGAAGTCGAAGATGGTCAGGCTGCCGTCGCCATCGAAGTCGGCGTAGCAGTCGTCGCCCGTGCCGAGCCAGCCGAGCTGGGCGGCCAGCAGGTCACGGACCTCGCCATCGGTCATCGAGTCATAGTCGAAGCCGTTGAAGAGGGTGGTGTCGCCGTTGGCAACGATGATGGCGCCATCGCCACTCGTGGAGTCGAAGGTACCGACGACCTCGGCACCAGCGCCAGCGGTCATGCTGTCGCCGTTGTCGTTCCACGGGCTCGGGAGGACGTCGACGCTGACCGGGCTGGTCGCGCCGCCCCACGAGGGGTGACCGGCGTTGTCGAAGACGGGACGCGGGGTGAAGAAGTCGAAGGCCGTCGCAACGCCGAAGGCGTCCTGCAGCACGGGCTCGGCGTCCATGTTCCAGAAGGACAGGTGGGCGCTGTTGCCGCGATCGATGAAGTCATCGAAGGCCGCGGGGGTGCCGGCGTCGAAGAAGCAGCAGGGGTTGCTGACCAGAGCAACACCGAAGTCCGGGTTGTTCAGGGCAGCGGTCAGGCCCGGGAAGTCGCTCTCGAGCACGAGGTCCGGGGTGATGCCAGCGGTGCCGACGGCGGCGGCCAGGTGGCCGTCGTTGCCGGACTGGAACTGGATGACCTGGCTGCCGGGGGGCGGGGGCGGGGGAGCCGCCGTCTCGACCCAGGCGATCTGCGCCTCGAGCAGGTCGATCATCTCAGGCTGGACCATCGAGTCGTACTCGAAGCCGTTGGCCAGGGTGCGGTTGTCGTTGCTGACGACCGTGGCACCATCGCCCGAATCGCTGTCGAACGTCGAGACGACCTCGTCACCGGTCAGGCTGTCGCCGTTGTCGTTCCAGTCATCGGCGTCAACCATGACCGGGCTGGCGGCGCCGCCCCACGATGGGTGACCAGCGTTGTTGAAGACCGGACGCGGGCGAAGAAGTCGACGGTGCTGTCGACACCTAGGGTGCCTTGCAGGCTGGGATCGGCATCCAGTGTTCCAGAACGAGAAGTGGACGCGGTTGCCACCGCTGACGAAGTTGTCGAGCTCGGCATCGAAGCCGGCGGCGAAGTTGTTGGCCGGGTTGTGGATGATGGCGAAGATGTAGTCACCGCTGGCGAGGGCGGCGTTCAGAGCCGGGTAGTCGCCGTCGATGAAGTCGTAGTTCAGGCCGAGGTTGTCGGCGGCGGCCTGAGCCGGGAAGTCGCCGTTGCTGTCGCTGAACAGAACGATACGCGCGGGAACGTCGCCCTGGGCGTAGCTGAAGTCATCGAACGCGGTCTCGGGACCGGTGACGGTGACCGAGCCGATGGCGACGGTCGAGGTCCAAGCCTTGGGCTCCATGGTGCCGTCGCCGGGGCCGTAGCCGTCGGCGTCGCTGAAGAAGCCGATGCTGCTGCCACCGAGGTCGAAGAACTCGATGTCATCAGCGCCCACGCCCGCGGCGCTGGCCTCGAAGCCGAACGCGGTGATGCCACCGATGCCGGTGAAGTCAAAGGTGACAGAGCCGAAGCCGAAGATCGTGCCGAAGATGCTGCCGCTGGTGGGCTGATGGGGCCACCGGGGGTGCGGAAGTCCTGCCAATCGCCGAAGTCGACCGAGGCGAAGCTCAGGTCGCCACCAACGCCGACGTCGCCGCCGAAGATGCTGGTGAGGAAGGTACGAGCACCGCCGGTGCCCTCCATGTCCTCGGTGGCGTCAGGAGCGAACGAGCCAGGGGTGACCTGGGCAAACGTGGTGCCGGCGGCCGCGAGGATCGCGGCGGCGGCGAGAACCTTCTGAGTGTTCATCATCTCTTCAAACCCCATTTGCAAATGGAAACTGGGTATGCCCGGCACGCTGCCAGGCCATTGAAACGGAAACCGAGGCCGTTGTCCGAACGGCCGCGGGTCAGCAAGCTTGTTTGGGTGTGCACACCGGGCGGGAAAGCACCGTGCGAAACCCCCATCTTTCGTTTGAACTCGGTTGCGGCCCTCCGAGCCGCGGTCCGAGCCGGCCCCCGCTGGGGCCTTCATATCGGTGGGTGTCGCCGGCTGCCTTGGCGACACGTTCCTCTCTCTCATGGTGGACAAGCGACGAATCCTCGCGGGTCGCATCGCGAGCGATGCACCGACGAGGGCCGATCAACGATCTAGTCTGTGGATGTTGATCCAGAAAATACCGCTGTCCTCCACGATCTCTCTGGTTACTACAATGGCCCCAGATGCCTTCGATGTCAAGCGGAAAATACCCAGCGGGCAGGATTTTTACGTCGGGGCTTGCCCTGATTACCATGCTGCTGGTACTGGTCGGTGGGTATTTGGCATTGTCGAGAGCCCGCGCCGACCTAAGGGCCGATATCTATCGCGATCGTCTGCAGGAGGTCGCTCGAGACTACACGGCCCTCGTAGAGCAGTTTAATGCCGCTGTGTCGCAGGCCGCGGTCACCGAACTGGTGGTCGAGGGCGAGTCGATGAGTGTGCGCGTGCGCAGCCGCCGGGGGGTCGAAACGGTGATCCCCACGCCGTACGACCCGCAGCGAGAAATCTACGTCGACTATGTAGTTATCGGCGGTCGGCTCTGGATCCGGCGGGTATTCGATGACCGCACGCCCCCGACCGAGGGCATCGTGATCGACCCCGAGCTGGTCGATGTCGACTGGGACGAGCCGGGGGCGCTGGTGGGCAAGGCGGTCTATCGCTCGCTGGGCGAGGGCGTGTGGCAGGTGAACGTCACGGGACAGGGCGCGCTGGGGCTGGTTCGCGTCGACGAGGCGCGGCGGCGGCCGCTGATCGAGGCACCCGAGGTGCTCGAGTTCGACACGATCGAGGCGGCCGTGCGCGAGGAGCAGGAGCGGGTATCGTTCGGCGATCTGGTGCGCAAGGCCTTCGGCGGATAGCCACGAACCTGCATCGGGAATCGGCACAGGGATTTGGACGCTGGGCATCGGGATGGTGCGATCAGCGAGGTTGGAGTCACGCATGAGCGACGTTGTGGCGGACGGGGCGAAGTCAATGGAAGAGTTGGTGAGCCTGTGCAAGCGGCGCGGGTTCATCTTCCCGGCCAGCGAGATCTACGGCGGGCTCAACGGTTTCTGGGACTATGGCCCGCTGGGCGTGCAGCTCAAGAAGAACCTGGCCGACCGCTGGTGGCGCGACATGACGCTGACGCCCCCGATGCGCGAAGGCAAGCCGGTGTCGATTGTGGGCGTGGACTCGAGCATCATCCAGAACCCGCGGGTGTGGGAGGCGAGCGGGCATGTGGGTGGGTTTAGCGACCCGATGGTCGACTGCACCGAAACCAAGTTCCGCTATCGCGCCGACCACCTGATCTGCATCGGGGAGAAGGGCGACACGAGCGGCCAGATCTATGTGCACGTCGAGGACGACGACGAGTCGTACGCCGCCGCGCGCAAGAAGCTGGATAAGTACAAGAAGCGTTCGCTGGGCGACGACGAGATCGATACCTGCCCGTTTGTATCGCTGAGCGCCGATGAGCGGAAGATCGCTGTCGGTCCGCACGCGAAGGCGCCCGGCACGCTGACCGAGCCGCGGGCGTTCAACCTGATGTTCCAGACCTACGTCGGTGCGACGGCCAGCGAGGACGACAAGGCGTACCTGCGACCCGAGACGGCCCAGGGCATCTTCCTGAACTTCGCGAATATCACGGACACGTCACGCGTGCGCGTGCCCTTTGGTATTGCCCAGATCGGCAAGGCCTTCCGCAACGAGGTGACGCCGCGCAACTTTATTTTCCGCTCTCGTGAGTTCGAGCAGATGGAGATGGAGTTCTTCTGCCACAAGGACGAGGCACCGCTGTGGCTCGACTACTGGGTGGCCGAGCGCAAGCGTTGGTGGAACAGCGTTGGGCTGAGCGACGAGAACATGATCGTGCGCAAGCACGACGATGACGAACTGGCGCACTACTCCAAGAACGGCGCTGGCACGTACGACATCGAGTACCGCTGGCCGTTCACGCACCCGGGCTTTGGCGAGCTGGAGGGCGTGGCGCACCGCAGCAACTTCGATCTGAGCCAGCACAAGGAGCACTCCAAGAAGAAGCTGGAGTACTTCGACCAGGAGCGCAACGAGCGGTACCTGCCCGACGTGATCGAGCCGGCCGCGGGGCTGACACGCGGCGTGCTGGCGCTCCTGTGCGAGGCGTTCACGCCCGACGAGAGCCGCGCGAGCAAGGTCGTCATGAAGTTCAAGCCCAGCATGGCGCCCATTAAGGCGGCGGTGTACCCGCTTGTGCAGCGCGATGGCATGCCCGAGGTGGCCGAGAAGCTGGTGCGCGAGCTGCGCGGGCGCTTCGGACACATGGGGCTCATCGAGTTCGACCCCAAGCAGAGCATCGGCAAGCGATACGCCCGCATGGACGAGGCCGGCTGCCCGGTGTGCTTCACCATCGACGGCGACACGATGAACGACCAGACGGTGACGTATCGCGACCGCGACACGCTCGCGCAGGATCGGATCTCGATCGACAAGGTTGGCGACTGGCTGGCGGAGAAGCTCGAGGCGTAGTGCCAGAGCACCTTACTGCAGGGGTTCGAGACCGGTCATCCTGGGGCGGAGAATCCAGCGTCGGACCAATTCGGGCTCGTCGCGCTTCGGGTCGAACAAGCTGTCTTTGCCGGTCTTGGCTTCGAGAATCACACCGTCCGGCGTCTCTCGGAGCTCTACCACCTGGTCTCGGACCGTGTGTTCGTGTCCGTGGCCTCTCATGAGTTCCTTCCACAGGGGAACGAGCTTTCCTTCTTCAAGAACGAAGACGGTCTGGTACACCTCTGAGAAGAAGTCCATCATGATGCCCGAGCGAGCGCGAGGTGGAGTGACGACCGAGATTCGCTGCTTGTGAGATGTGACAACTCCCCGGAGCCGCCTCGCCTTGCGTCCCCGGGGAGTTGAGTTGCGTGTCACCGGCCGGTTGCGGCGGGGGCCTGCTCAGTCGCAGCCGGTCGCGAACGAGGTCTGGAACGCGAGGAAGTCGAAGAGCGTCAGCTCGCCGTCGCCGTCGAAGTCGGCGGCCAGGTCGCCCGAGTCGAACAGGCTCTGGAAGTCGAGGAAGTCGAAGATGGTGAGTTCGCCGTCGCCGTCCAGGTCGGCGTCGCATGCGGCGAGCGCAACGGTGAGGGTGGCGGCGGCGCGGATGCGGTCCTCGCCGAAGACGAGGTCCTCGTTGAGGTGGAAGCCCACGACCGAGTCGTCGAGCAGCACGCAGGACAGGAAGACGCCGCCGCGAACGCCAACCACGGTGGGCGTGGTGCTGAGGTCCATCGCGACGCCGTCGAGCGTGGCGCTCTTGACCGTGAGATTCATGGTGACGCCCGAGCCGTCGCCGGTGGGCCGGCCGAGGCGGAAGAAGTCTCCGACGAGGCCGCCCGAGATGTTGATCGTGCCGTCATAGGCTCGGAACTCCGAGCCGAGCGCGCCGCCGGTCATGTTGAAGATGGGGTCGACGCCGCCGCTGCCGTTGAGGATCGCGCAGTTGCGGTCCATGGCGCCGCCGGACATGTCAACCACGCCCTTCTCGACGACAAAGTCACGGCCGATGGTGCCGCCGGCGATCGTCAGGCGGTTATCGATGGTCTTCATAAATCCGTTGCGGCCAACCGAGCCATCCGAGATAATGGCGGTCGCGCGGTCGTCGAGCTGCAGGGCACCCGCGATCGTGCCGCCATCGATGCTGACGGTGGCGTCGTCGATCGCGAGGATGAACGTGTCGACGGTGCCGCCGGTCAGGTTGAACTCGGCGGTGTCTTCGATGATGAACGCGGCCTGGCCACCAGCGACGAGACCGGCGTCGCCGCCCGACATGTTGCAGACGGTGTTGCCCTGGAGCCACACGCCGCGGCGGGTCTGGCCGTCGATGATGTTCAGGGTGGTCGAGCCGACGCCGCCGACGAACTTCGCACGGATGAGTTCGCCACCGTCGAGGTTGTACGTCACGTCCTCAACCCAGTGGTCGATGGTCGGGAAGCCCGAGACACCGCCGAGCTCGATGTTGACCGTTGCGCCGTTGAAGGTAAACGCACCGGTGCCGCCAGAGTCGGGAAAGAGCTCTCCGCCGCTCCCGACGTTAACGGTCGCTCCCGGATTGGCGGTGAACCAAGACTCGGCCGGAAGGTCGTCCGGCGGGATGTTGATGACCTGTGCGTTGGCCGAGCAGGCGAGTCCAGCGGAAAGGGTGAGAGCGGCGAGGGCGAGGCGAGTCATGGCGAGCTCCTTTGAGGTTGATGATCCTCCAAGGGAGCGGAACATGCCCGGCGGACTCACGCAAGACCCAAGAAATTGAAAGGCCCGCCGTTCAAGCTGGGAAGGCTGGAGACGGCGGGGCCTCGCAATCGTGGATTCTGGGACGCTCAGGCGTGTCTATGGGCAGCCGGCGTCGAAGGCGTTCTGGAAGGCGAGGAAGTCGAAGATGGTCAATTCGCCGTCGAAGTCGAGGTCAGCTGTTGGGTCGTTTGCGGTGAAGAGGTGCTGGAACGCGAGGAAGTCGAAGATCGTGAGTTCACCGTCTCGGTCGAGATCGGTGATGCACCGCACGCGCTGGTTGTCGCGGATGCCGATCTGGGAAGACTGCACCGTGACGCCATCAGGAACAACAAAGACATCTTCGTCAAGCGCCAGGTCAGGCGCTGCACGGGAAAAGAAGCTCACTCGCCAGTCATCATCGGTTGCGGGCATCTGGATCGATCTGGTGGAACGCACCCTGAGCGTAACGGGCGTGTTCACGGGGACACGAAAGCCCGTGAGCTCGATCAGACCACCGGGTGGGAAACCTCCCTCGATAATCCCCGTCCGCTCAATGATGAGAGGAGAGAGATCATCGGGGATCACCGTGGCGACAAACGTACCGGTGCGAACATCGCCATCGAGCTCGAACTCCATTTCTGAGCGGTACATCCCGCCTGCGGTAACCTGAGGGCAGCAAACCTGGAAAGCCCCGGAGCCGTATTGAACAGTGAAGCCGACGTCGATGGGCTCACTGCCACTCGACTCGAACACGAGATCGTCGAATGTCACCTCGATCCAGCCTTGCGAGCGCGTCTCGGGCCCGCCACCACGCCCACGGCTCGCGGTGACGCGTACGTCCGCGAGCCCGGCTTCGGCGCTTCTCATGAACGGGAACGAGAGGATCGCCTCCTGCGCACGCATGTCCCGCTCGACCTGTGTAAAGAACGGCGTCGACGCAACCCGAACGACCACCGGCTCGTCGTTGAACTGGTACCCGGCCTCGAATCTTGCCTGCCCGGCCGCGAGCGAGGCACAGGCGCCGGCGGCCCCGACCGCTGCCAATCCCATTCCCATCACCTTGTGCACGGTTGCCTCCCCTGTTGGAACGTGTCGAACCGCTTCCTCGTACCAGCCCACTCGGGCCTGGTTGCGGGCTGCGCACAAGACAACACCCGGCCTCACTATTCGCGGGCGAGGCCGGGTGTCAGTAGCTGGTTGCCCGTCCGGTGTGTCGTGCCGCCCTACGGGCAGCCGGCGTCGAAGGCGTTCTGGAAGGCGAGGAAGTCGAAGATGTCCAGGTTGGGCGTGCAAGTAGTCGGGTTGAAGTCGGCCCGGCGCTCGCCGCGATCGAACGCGTTCTGGAATTCGAGGAAGTCGAACACGGTCAGCGACCCATCGCCATCCATGTCGGCGGGGCAGCGGGCGCCATCGACCAGCGCGTCGTAGTGCTCGCGGATCTCATCATCGCTGAGCAAGCGGTCGTAGAGCACGACCTCGTCGATGTTGCCGCTGAAGTATCGAACAGAGTCCGTTGCACGTTGGATGTAGAAGGGCGAGACCTGCACGTCGGGCATCGGAGCACCGGGAAGCGAGAAGTCACGGCTGATATCCACCTCTTCACCGTTGATGAAGAGCCTCGACCCGGTTATGTCGTCGTTCATGCCGCCATTCGAATCGCGCGTCCACACGATGTGCACCCACTGGCCGAGGCCGTAGCTGTCCAGCGTGCCCGCACCGCCGTTGTAGAAGCCCACGTATGGACGCGATTCGTCATTGCGCAGGATGCTGAAGTAAACCGACTGCCCCGTCCGCGGCGCGCCCCAGTGCAGGAACGGCGCATAGAACGGGTTCTGCGGCGTGGCAAACACGCGCACGACAGCCTCGGCGGTGAACGTCGGGTTGCCGGTCAGCGACGCGGGCACGTCCGACGCCGACTCGACGTACGGCTGCGATGGGTGCTCGAAGCACGCGGCCGTGTCGCCCTGCAGCGACGCATCGCCCAAGAACACAGGGCCAAAGAACACGCCGTTGAAGTCGGTGCCGAGCGTGCCGTGGTTGACGGCCTCGGTCGCGCCGACCGCTTCATCGAAGCGATACCAGAGCAGCGGGCTCTTGTCTTCGACGAGATCGTGGAACGGGACGGGAGCGGCGAGCGCAGGGGACGCCACCGCGACAGCAAGAACGAACTGGGCCTTCATGGTTTCTCTCCTCCACATGAGAAGGCATGCTATCACCCGACAGATGGGCGCTCGACGAATCCAATGTTGTTATCGAACCTTAGAACTCGCTACGGGCAGCCGGCGTCGAACGCGTTCTGGAAGGCAAGGAAGTCGAAGATGGTCAGCGACCCGTCGCCATCGAAGTCCGCGGTCAGGTCGCCAGCGTCGAAGAGGTTCTGAAAGGTGAGGAAGTCGAAGATGGTGAGTTCGCCGTCGGCGTTGATGTCTGCAAAGCACGCAGGCCAACGGTTGTTGATTATGTTAGCCTGGATCGAGTCGACGCGGACGCCGTCTGGTACGACGAAGATCTCCTCGCTGGGGAAGCCTGGGTCGAACGTGCCACTGCGAAAGGACAGGCTGCGCGGGGCAGAGCCGGCGGGGCGACGCACGAACTTCACGGACTCGATGCGGAGGGTCACCGGGGTGTTCGTCGGGACCGAGACGTCCTCGAGGATAAAGGCGCGGTGAACCAGGTCTGCGAGTATGCCCGAGCGATCGACGACAAAGTCATCCAGGCCGGCCAGCGTGACAACCACGTCGCCACCAAACACCTGGCCGTTGACTGACACGGACAATTCATATCCGTACTGGACGCCGTCATACTCGGTCCCGGTCGGACGCGAGAACGCGAAGCCGCTCTGGATCATGTTCAGATCGACAAGAATGTCTTCACTTTCATCGGATCGGAAGATGAGGTCGTCAAAGGTCAGCACCGACCGGAGCCGTTGGGACTGAAAGGCATCGGGCTCCGGTCCAACGTTGACCGTGCTATGGAAGTAGTTCAGGGTCGGGCTAGCCCAAAACACCTGCGTCTGATCGATGAAGACGCTCTGCGTTGCACCACCGGAGGGCGGCCGCCAGAGCTCGGACACCGTGAAGGGCTCGCTCTGCACCCGCACCACCTCCGGCTCGTCATCGAACTGGTACCCGATCTCGTACCGGGCCTGGGCCAATGCGATCGTGCTTGCGGCGAGCAGGGCGGCCGTGACAACGTTTCGGTGCATGGTGGGTCCCCTCCGGTCCTTGGATGGCGCAGATTACCAGAGACGCCCTTGCGATGCAAGGGAGTTTTCGATGCTGCAGCGGTGAGAGCGGTGTGCGCTAGGGGCAGCCGGCGTCGAAGGCGTTCTGGAAGGCGAGGAAGTCGAAGATCGTCAGCGACCCGTCTCCATCGAAGTCGGCACGCGGGTCGCCGCTGTCGAAGAGGTTCTGGAACGTCAGGAAGTCGAAGATCGTGAGTTCGCCGTCGCCGTCGAGGTCGGCCCGGCATGCCGCATCCCATACGAAGGCGATGCCGACGACCTGCTCGGAGGTGCCGAAGGCGCCGATGTCCACGTAGCTCGAGTCCAGCACCTCCACCAGGAAACCGCCCGACGAATCGAAGCCGGTCGTGAACAACCGACCCGTTTGCGGATCGATGGCGCTGTCTCCGACGTCTCCGCGGAATGGTGGGCTCGCCAACAGCATGACCGTTGGCGTGCCGAACGGGTCGTCGACGCTGGCAACAGGCGGAAGGCCATCGGCCGCGTTGTAGTCGTGCACCACCAGGCGGGAGTTCAGGTCATCCCAGACGACGCCGTCGTTGTCGCCCAGCCCGAGGTCATCCGAGACATCGAGCACGGCGCCCGTCGTATCGACGAGCACGAGTCGGTCCTCGAATACCGTGCCCGTCGGACCGGCCGTCAGCACGTATCGCCCGGACTCGCCCGCGTAATCGACCGTCGCGACGTTCTCGAACATCGGCGGCAAGCCCGAGAGGCCAACGGGCGGCGAAGCGAAGCCGCCCACCGGATCGATGAAGACGAGCTCGGTCGCCGCATCATCGTTCAGCTTCATGACGAGCCGTTGCGTCGTCGGATCGAACGCGAGCGGGCCACCCTGGTCGATGCTGAATAGGGGCGTCGCCGCGCCAGTATCGACGTCGATGTCCACCACTTGGCCGTCGGCCGTAACGCCCACAAGCTGCGCCGTATCGCTGGCAAGGCCCGCGGGGGACACCACGGCCACAGCAAGGGACGCAATGGCAAGTGCACAAGGTCCGGGAATCTGGATCGATCGCATTCTGTCTCTCCCGTGGGCTCCGACCACCGCAGACTACCACAAACGCCCCTGCGATGCAAGGGCGTTCAGAGTGTCCGAACTGTGATTCCGCCCGTCAGGCGTTGATCATCCGTCCCTCGCTGCCCAGCGCCGCCTCGTGCACGCTCTCGTGCATGGTCGGGTGCGCGTGGACGGTCGCGATAAGTTCCTCGCTGGTGGCTTCGAGTCGGCGCGCGAGGCTGAGCTCGGCGATGAGCTCGGTCGCCTGATCGCCCATGATGTGCGCGCCCAGGATCTCGCCGCGAGGCAGCCCGCGGATAATCTTGCAGAAGCCGTCGGTGTGGCGGGTGGCGATGGCCTTGCCCAGCGCGCTGAAGGGGAACTTGCCGACCTGATAGTCCTGGTTCGCCTTGAGGCCCTGGGCCTTGAGCGCACGCTCGGTGTAGCCGACGCTGGCGACCTGCGGGTGGCAGTACGTGCAGCCGGGGATGATCGAGTAATCCATCGGGATGGGCTCGTGGTCCAGCTTGCCTTCCTTCCACGCGATGCGCTCGATGCACAGCACGGCTTCCTCGCCCGCGACGTGCGCGAGCCACGGCGGGCCGATGACGTCGCCGATGGCGTAGATGCCCTCAAGGTTTGTCTTGTAGTCGATGCGCTGCTCGCCCAGGTTGGCCGGGTCGTAGTCGGTCTTGATGTGGTCCTTCACGGTCTCCAACCCGAGCTTGTCGTCGAACAGGCCGTCGAAACGGCCCTTCACGCCGATGGCCAGCAGCATCTTGTCGGCCTCGATCACTTCCTTCTTGCTCTCGTCGGCCTTGCCGTCCTTGAAGGGGGCGATGGTGACCTTCGCGCCCTTGCCCTTGGCATCGACGCCGACGCACGTTGTGC
Organism: Phycisphaerales bacterium; assembly: GCA_965227775.1. Classification (GTDB taxonomy): domain Bacteria; phylum Planctomycetota; class Phycisphaerae; order Phycisphaerales; family UBA1924; genus JAHCJI01. The sequence goes on along the minus strand of OZ245777.1, from coordinate 962,560 downwards.
CGAGTTTGAACTCGATGCCGGCCTTCTTGTAGAAGCGGAGCATCGCCTGGCTGACGTCGTCGTCCTCGACTGGCAGGATGCGGTCGAGCATTTCGACGACGGTGACCTTCGTGCCGTAGGTGTGGTAGAAGTAGCCGAACTCCATGCCGATGGCGCCCGAGCCGACGACGATGAGGCTCTTGGGGAAGCCCTTGTTGAACATGGCCTCGCGCGCGCCCCAGATGTGCTCGGAATCACCGAACTTGGCGAACGGCAGGTCTCGCGCGACCGAACCCGTCGCGATGATGACCTTGTCGGCCGTGATGGTCTCACGCGGCTTGGCGGCGGGCTTGGCGGGCGCATCGGTGCGCTCTTCCTGAACCTCGCAGTCGTAGATCTCGATCTTGGCGGGCGTCTTGCCCTTGGCAGGCGAGACGATCTTGGCGCTGGCCTCGATGTGCTCGACCTTGTTCTTCTTGAACAGGAAGCCCACGCCCTTGTTCAGCTTGTCGGCCACCTCGCGGCTGCGGCCGATGACCTTCGACCAGTCGAAGTCGATCTTGCCGCTGATCTTCATGCCCCACTCTTCCTTCTCGTGGAGCTTCTCCATGAGTTCGGCGTTGGACAGCAGGGCCTTGGAGGGGATGCAGCCCCAGTTGAGGCAGACGCCGCCGAGCTTGGCCCGCTCGACGCAGGCGGTCTTGTAGCCCAGCTGGGCGGCGCGGATGGCGCCGACGTATCCGCCGGGGCCCGAACCGATGACGACGACGTCGAAGTGCTTGTCGGCCACGGAGTTGCCTTTCTGGTGAATCCTGTGAATCTTGAGGTCGCGAGGCTGAGCGGGCAGTCTAGGTGCCGGCTCTGCCGATTGCCCGGCACGTAGGGGCTGGCCAACCCCCGAATAAGGCGGCACGCGGCGGCCACGTAACCCATACTCGAAGGAGCGATGTGCAGGCGAGGTTCGCCTTCGGCCGGCCCCGGCCCAGGGCGCTTTGGAAAGGAGCGTGCCCCATGACCGGGCGTCCGCTTGCTGCCGCATGTGTCGTGCTCGCTGGGTCGTTCGTTCCTTCGCTCTCGCAGGCATGTGCGGGCGAACCCGTGCTGGTGGTCACCACCGCCTCGATCGGCTCGACCATGCTCTACAGCATCGACCCGGACACGGGCGAGGTCGTCTCTGCTGTCGAGCTCGTGGGCACGGGCGCCACCGGCCGCACACCGCTGGCCGGGCTCGCCCGAGACGGCACGGGCCAGCTCCTGGGCTTCACCCCGAGCGCCGACAACGAGTTCTACCGCATCGATCCGCTCAACGGACGGGCGTCGCGCGGCGGGCGGCTTGGCATCAGCGCACGCGAGGGCGGCCTCGCGGTCTTTGCCGACGGCACGATCATGGGCGCCAGCACGGGCTCACCCGGCAGGCTGTTCACCATCAACCCATCGACCGGCCGGGCGTCACGCGGGGCCACGATGTCCCCCGCCACCGACATCTCCGGCCTGGACGTGCGCGCCGACGGCCTGCTCATCGGCCTCGACCTGCGTTCGACCGACCAGCCGCCCTCGATCCGCACCATCGACCCCGACACGGGGGAGACGGCCGTGCTCGCCGAGCTTTCTCCATCCGGCTCCCTCGACGATTCCGGTGGGCTCGTCATCTTGGACGCGATGGAGAAAGAGGTCGGCTTCTACATCATCTCGCGCGATGATGGCGCAGACGGCGAGCTCTGGCGATTCGATCCGTACTCGGGCCAGCAGTCGTTCGTCGGCATGCTCGACGGTGTCGGCGCGGTCTCGGGCATGGAAGCGCTGCCGTGTGTTGCGTGCGAGGCCGACCTCGACGCCGACTGCCAGGCCACGATCTTCGATCTCTTGCTTCTGGGCAACTGGATCGAGACCGGCGACGCCCGGGGCGATATCAACGGCGACGGCGCGATCGACCTGTTCGATTACCTGTTCTTCTTCGACGTGCTCGGCCGCGGCTGCTGAACCGCACGCCACGCCGCTGAACACTTCGGGCACACGACACAGCCGTCGTGTTCTGCCTCGAGCCCCTCGAGTGGCTCGAGGCAGACCCGGCAATGGTCCTTCGGAGAGTAGATCTTGTCGATCCGATCTCCAACGAACTTCTCACCGCGGAGGACCAGGAAGAACATCCCCGCACTAGAACAGGCGAAGAAGGGCCACGCCAGCCAGTTGTCGAGGAAGCGAAAGCACACGAGCGAGATCGCGAATGCCAGAGCTAGGACCAGGAACAGCACCCGGAACGCGCACAGCTTCGCATCGGTCCACCACGCGGACGGCTTGCGCCACAACTCGGCGGGCTCGCTCGGCACCCACCGGCGCATGACGTGCCTGCGATCACGATCATCATGCACGAACTCGGTCGCCGAACGCAGCGCCGCCTGAGCCGTGTGGCAGGATTCGAGGTGCCATGCGCTGCCGCAGCCGGGGCACGTCGTGTTGCCATCCGTTGACGTGGATTCTGTTGCTAGATTGTGTGAGCACGCCGGGCACCGGCCTTGCAAAGCGAGCTGTCGTGCGCGGTACGGCCGATCGCGCCGTTGCATGAAAACGAACAACACGATCGCGACCGGCACAACGAGCAGCGTGGTGATGATCAGCGTCGACCGGGCATCACGGATCGTGCCGTACCGCACAAAGTCGATCGTGGGCGCGACAATCAACACCGCGACGATGAGCCCCCCGTAGACGAGCAGCCACCGCGTGTGCGGCATCGACAACCACGTGCGACCGTGCCACGGCATGATCAGCGGGATCGGCCGCGTCACCGGCACTCCCTCAAGCCGATCATCAAGCATTCTGAAGTGCTTTGGTGCCACGCCGTAGCGTATCTCGCTTCGGCATCGCGACGCTTCAGCGATTCCCCACCGCCGCGTCGTACGCCTTGCCCGACCGACCCAACAGCCGTATCTGCAGCCCGAAGTCCGGGCTCTCGAGCACCGTGGTCTGCTGCGACGGCGGGCCGCCCACCGGCTTGCGGATGATCGAGATGCAATCGATCAACGCACGATCTTTGGGCCCGCCCTTCGTGCACAGCTCCTGCAACGGAACCTCGAGCCCACACCCGAGCGCGCGCTCTCGCAAGCCCGAAGCACCGACGCTGCGCGCACGCCAGTGGATGGGCGTTCCCGGCTCGGGCCGAACATCTGCCAGGTTGCTGTGGTGCAGGAACGCCACACCTCCCGGCCGCAGCACGCGTTCGAGCTCACGCACGTACGAACCCATCGAGTCGAGCTCGGCGTGCACGAGGCTGTCGTAGCTGAAGCAAAAGTCGAACGGGCCGTTGAGGCGCTCAGAAGGACCACCGAGTGTAAACCCATCGCCGACAACGCCGTGCACGCGCGAGCCGAAGCGTTTGTGGCATGCGTCGATGCACTTCGCGTCGATGTCAATCGCCGTGAGTGAATCGACCCGACGCAACAAGAACTGCGTCCAGCGACCGCGGCCCGGCGCGATCTCAAGAAAGCTCGGCTTCGGCGGCAGGTTCTTAAACAACGGCAGCAGGCGCGGCAACAGGATGCCGTGCCACCAGCGTTCGCTGCCACCTGCCAGGGTCGACCACTCGTCACCCTCACGGCTCCAGTCGTGCGACCCCCACTTGCGCTTGTTGGCTTCGAGCGAGGGCATGTCGCGGCTCAGCTCGTGCCGGCGAGCTTGCGCACGGTCATGTCGAAGCGGCGGACCATCTGGCTGTGCAGCGCCCACACCGCGGCGATGTGCAAGCCCGCGCTGGCAGCAGCGCCCACGAGCAACGCGAACCGCGCGGTCACCAGCGGGCTCGTGCCGCTCTGGGTCACGGTCTCGTACATGGCATCAACCGGCTCGACGAGCGCGAGGCCGCTGGCAAAGGGCGAGAGCCCCAGCAGCGCCGGGCCGACCACGGGGATCGACCGCCCCGCGTTGAACCCGCACCCCCCCACCACCGCGGCAACGATTGCCGCCACGATGACGGCGCCGACGACTGACGCGATGGCGCCCTTGCTCTTGAGCGACCAGTGCAGCCCGATCATGACGCACAGCGCCATGAAAGGCGCCGCGCTCAGCGCGAGAATGATGCCCGCCTCGGGCAGCACCACCGGCAGCATGATGTTGCCCGACACTGCCGGGCCCGCGGGCACCTGCGCGTTGTCGGGCTGGCTGAAGCCACCGATGGCCGCATGCACACCCGCGAGCAGCATCGTGACGACGGGCACGGCAAGCATGGGCAACAGGTACGCGACCAGGCCGCGCAGCTTGCCGCCCAGGTACTCCGCGGGCGTCACGGGTGTAGTCAACAGAAGATCGAGCGTGCCATCCTCGCGCTCGCGGCTGATCGCCGTCGCGGACATGTTGATGGCAACCAGCGTCGTGACGGCGAGTTCGACCATCACGATCACCAGGATCGCCAGGCGGTAGTCGGTCGCCGTAATCGCCGAGGTGTCGTACGCGATGACGAGCACGACCGCCAACGCGATTCCAGAGATGATGAACGCCCAACGAGCGAGGATGCGCCCGAACGTGGCGTTGCGCGCTGCGGCCTCGCGCCAGGCGATCGGGTTGTGCCACACGTGACGCGGCGGGCGGAACGTCTGCCCGTCTTCGCCAACCTCACCACCGCTGAGCCCGAGCATCTTGCGATACCAGGGCAGCTTGCGCCGCTCGACGGTCCGCTTGGCCAGCCCGCCCGTGCGAACGGTGAGCGTCGAGGCCGACACGAGCAGCAGGCTCAGGCCGCTGGCCAGCAAGATCCAGGCGCGCACCGGCGTCTCCAGCATGAACGCCGCCGGGCCGCCGAGCGTGCCGCGATCGGCGCTCGGATACGTCGTGGGGTTCAGCAGCGCATCGAGCGCGAGAAACGGGTTGAGGCCTGTGAGCCACGTCACGCCCATGCCCGAAGGCCCAGCGCCCAAGCCGCGCGTGCGCAGCCAGGCGTCGATGCCATACGTAATGCCTAGGTATGTGACAACGGCAACATAAAAGGTAAAGACCGCGCGCCGACCCGCAATACGACTGACCGCCAGCGCGATGGCGATCGCGCCTACCAGCAGTGCCGCGGCGGCCGCGACCAAGTAGCTCGCAAAGATGCTCGAGCCCGGCACGCCGCCGAAGTACTGCGTCAGCGCGAACAGCGGCAGGCTGGCGAACAAGAGCGCCAGCACGAAGAACAGCCGGCCTAGCAGGTTGCCCAGCACGATCTGCAAGCGGCCAAGCGGCGTCGTGAGGAGCACCTCCCACGTTCTCGGACTGGCCTCTTGCGCGATCGCGCCCGCCATAAACACCGGGCTCAGCACGCAGATGAGCAAGATCTGCAGGTACGCGACGTAGGTGAACGTCGATGCGCCGGCTTCGGCCAGGTCCCGGAACGAGGTCGCGCTGCCGCTGCCGCCGGTCTTGACGAGCAACGCCCACAGCATGACCAGCACCAGAAGCGCCAGGTACGCCGAGCGGATGTACATGTGCCGGTTCCGGCGGGAACCGTTCTGCACCAGTCGGACGGCGATGGGATTGGCCGGGCCAAGGGCCAGCAGCCAGCGGATGAAAACGGGCATCGGAGCGATCGTACCTGGGTTATGGGGTACGCGTCGGGGGGCCGTCTGTAGCGATTGAGGGCGTTATTAATACCTAACAAAAATCAACTGTTGGGTTAGGCAAGGACTCGTTCACAAAATTTTAGCAATCGAGGGTTTTTCACAGTGACATGCGATCACTTTCCGGCCATACTACCGGAATGTTGCCCAGGCTTCGGCTGCTTAGGAGGCGGTTGTTGCGACGGGTGAGAGGAGACAGACATGCGTAAGACGATCACTGCGGGGGCCATGCTGGCCCTGGCCGGCACTGTGATGGCCGGCGACCTCGACTATCTCGGTGACACCACCGGCGGCCCGACGTTCAACCGTCCGAGCGGCCTGGGCACCCTCAGCGGCTTCGCCACCGACGTGGCCTACGAGGCCGTCAACATCGGCGTCAGCGCCGATGGCGATTACTCGATCCTGAGCGACCAGACCAACTTCGGCCTCCTGTGGGACGGCTACCTGCTGGTCTACGAGAACAGCTTCAACCCGGCCAGCCCGCTGGACAACCTGATCGCTCTCAACGACGACTACTTCGGCTCCGGCCTTCCCGGCATCGGTGTCGGCTACTCGGGTCTTGACGCTGTCACCCTGAGCTCGGCCAACACCTACTGGGTCGTCCAGACCGGCTTCGACAACCCGGACCAGGGTCCGTACCAGGTATCGATCAGCGGCCCCGGCGACATCCGCATCATCCCGGCTCCGGCCTCGCTGGCCCTGCTGGGCCTGGGTGGTCTGGCCGCCGCGCGTCGCCGCCGCTAAGGCTCGACGCTTGTCCCGAGAGAATTCTTTCGAACGCCCCACGGGGCGTTTTTTTGACGCGCTGCAGTGAGTACCTTGAGTAGGTACGCCCCACCTGCAGAGGAGAAGAACATGAAGAGCACCGCCACCGCCTGCCTGCTGCTTGCCATCGCCACGACCGCGCACGCGCAGGAGCTCGTATATCTGGGCGATACCACCGGCGCCGACCGCTTCAACCGTCCGAGCGGCCTGGGTACCCTCAGCGGTTTCGCCACCGATGTTGCGTTCGAGCCCCTCCAGATCGAGGTCACCGAGACCGGCTCGTACACCATCTTGAGCGATCAGACCAACTTCGGCTTGCTCTGGGACGGTTACCTGCTCGTCTACGAGACCGCGTTCGATCCGGCCAGCCCGCTCGACAATCTGATCGCCCTGAACGACGACTACTTTGGGTCCATGCTGCCGGGCATCGGCATCGGCTACTCGGGCATCGAAGGCCTCACGCTGGATGGGGGCGTGGCCTACTTCATCGTGCACACCGGCTTCGATATTGGCGACGAAGGGCCCTATCAGGCACAAGTCTCCGGCCCCGGAGCCGTGCGCATCTTCACGTGCTACGCAGACTTGAACGGCGACAGCCAGCTGGACATCTTCGACTTCCTGGAGTTCCAGAACCTGTTCGCCGCGGGCGACGACCAGGCCGACTGCAACGACGACGGAACGCTGGACCTGTTCGACTTCCTCTGCTTCCAGAACGCATTCGACGCGGGCTGCGAGTAGCCGCTCGCAACCCACGCCATTCGTGCGCGATCGAGAGGACCCACGCGTGCCCGCGTGGGTCCTCTTGCGTTGGTGTGCCTGTTGGCTTCATGTTGAGGCACCGCCAGGCCGTCGAGATGTGTAGTACTGACCAGTCCGAATAACTGGAATCCGCTCTCCTTGGTGCCCCAGATTCAGCAGATTCACAACGAAGACCGCACAAACATGCATTCTGGAAAAAACAAGCAAAATCGCTTGTTATTTTGTAGCTACTGCCCCGCGCTTATTAGAATAGTCCCGCACGCCTGTCTCGTGGGCGGGCGTGCCGACACATGTGTTAGGAGAGATGACATGCGTATCGCAGGAATCATTGCAGCGGCTGGGCTGGCTTCGGTTGCCAACGCCCAGCTCATCGACTTTGAGGGACTGGGTGAAGGCACCCCGGTCGACACCCAGTACGCCGGCTTGGGCGTCGAGTTCTCGACCAGCCGCGGCACTGCATCGATCAGCAGCTTCTCGGGCTTCTTCGGCTCGGACGTCCTGGCCAACGCCACGGACGGTGGCACCTTGGGTGATCGCGCGCTGACGCTGAACATGGACTTCACCACGCCCATCACCGAGCTGGAGTTCGACTTCAACAGCGCCGGCACGCCCGGAGCGGACTTCGAGATCCGCTTCTTCAACTCCGGCGGCCTCGTCTCCACCGACATACTGCCCCAGGCCGGCACCGCGTTCGTGACCGACATCAACTTCAGCGGTCTGGCGAACGTCACCCGCGTCGAGATCGATTCGGTGAGCGACTCCTGGATCTTCGGCGTTGACAACATGGACTATGTCCAGATTCCCGCGCCCTCGTCGCTCGCCCTGTTGGGCCTGGGCGGCATGGTCGCCATGCGTCGCCGTCGCTAGGTCTCGGACCAATCGCGTACGTTGAACGAAGGACGCCCCAACCGGGGCGTCCTTTTCATTGCGTACACACGACAATCGACCTTGCATTCGGATGCAGTTTTCATTAGCATGAACATACTGGGGCCGCGTGTGGCCCTCAAAGGGGGTTTCGACATGAAAACAACGATCGGTCTCGCTACCGCGTTCTTGGTTGCCTGCGGCTCCGTGCAGGCGCAGGTCATCGACTTCGAAGACGGCTTCGAAGGCCAGCCCATCACCGACGAGTACGCCTCCCAGGGCGTGACGTTCAGCACGAACGTTGGCTCGGCGTCGATCTCGGGCTACGCGTCGTACTTCGGTACGCTGTCGGTCTGCAACGCCACGGCAGGTGGCACCGCCGGCGACCGCGGCCTGACGCTGATCATGGAGTTCGATCCGCCGATCAACCTCATCGAGTTCGACTTGCATACCGCCGGCAGCCCGGGTTCGGACTTCCCGATGCGCTTATACGCGGGCAGCTCGCTTGTCGGCACCGAGATGCTGCCCCAGACGGGCTCAAGCTGGTTCCCCGGACTGGTGTTTGACGGCCTGTCCTCGGTCGATCGAATCGAGATCGACTCGGGCGGCGGCGACGGCTGGCTCTTCAGCCTCGACAACATCCTGGTTGAGGGCGGGTCGTGCTACGCCGACTTCGACGAAGACGGCTCACTCACCATCTTCGACTTCCTCGCGTTCCAGAACGCATTCGACGCCGGCGATCTCATCGCCGACTGTGACGAGGACGGCGCGCTGACCATCTTCGATTTCCTGTGCTTCCAGAACCAGTTCGATCTCGGCTGCGAGTAGACGCATTCGACAAGGCCTAGACAAACACAACGCCCGGCCGCAACACGCGACCGGGCGTTGTTGATTCATGCAATGCCGTCAACGATCAGGTCGATTCGGCCCCTGCCGACACGGGCGTGTCGCCCGTTCCCTTGTCGCCTTCGTCGCCGTCCTCGTCCTTGGGCGGCTCGGGCAGGCTCTCGGTGTTGAAGAACAGGTTCTCGTCCTCACCCTTGCGCGTCACCTTGATGAGCGTGCGGCCCTGGATCTCGCCCGACAGCAACATCTCGCTGAGCGGGTCTTCGATGTACTGGCCGATCGCTCGGCGCAGCGGCCGGGCACCGAAGTCGGGGTTGTAACCCTTGTCGATCAGGAAGTCCTTTGCCGGCTGGTCCAGCTCCATCGTAATGTTCTGGATACGCAGCCGGTCGGCAACCTTCTTGACCTCGTACTCGATGATCTGCACCAGGTCGTCGCGGGTCAGCGGGCGGAACACGATCGTGTCATCGAGGCGGTTGATGAATTCGGGGCGGAAGAACCGCTCGATCTCCTTCATCAGGATGCCCTTGATGTTGTCGTAGTCCACGTCCGTCGAGCGCTTCTGGAAGCCGAAGCCACCGCCGCCCTTGATCAGGTCAGCACCGATGTTGCTGGTCATGATCATGATCGTGTTGCGGAAGTCGACGTTCCGGCCGAACGAGTCGGTCAGGCGGCCCTCTTCCATGATCTGCAGCAGCATGTTGAAGACGTCCGGGTGGGCCTTCTCGACCTCATCGAGCAGCACGACGCTGTAGGGGCGCCGGCGGATGCGCTCGGTGAGCTGCCCGCCCTCCTCATAGCCGACGTAGCCCGGAGGCGCGCCGATGAGGCGGCTGACGTTGTGCTTCTCCATGTACTCGCTCATGTCCAGGTGCACGAGGGCGTCCTCGTCGCCGAACATGAACTCGGCCAGCGCCTTGCTCAGCAGCGTCTTGCCCACGCCGGACGGACCGACGAAGATGAAGCTGCCCATCGGACGCTTGGGATCCTTCAGGCCCGCACGGGCACGACGGATCGCCTTGGCGACGGCCTTGATGGCGTCTTCCTGGCTGATGACCTTCTTGTGCAGCTCGCTCTCGAGCTTGAGCAGGCGGTCGGCCTCCTCGCTCTCCAGGCGCTGCAGCGGCACGCCGGTCATGCTCGAAACGACCTCGGCGATGATGTCCTCGTCGACGGTACCGTCGATCTCCTTGGACTTCTCGCGCCAGGTCTTCTGGATCTCTTCCTTCTTCTTGCGAAGCTGCTCGGCCTGGTCGCGCAACTCGGCGGCACGCTCGTAGTCCGCGGCCTTTACTGCCTCGTCCTTCTCGACGCCCAGACGCTCGACCTCGCTCTCGATCTCGGCGAGGTCCGGCGGCTTGCTCATGCTCTTGATGCGTACGCGGGCGCCCGCCTCATCGATCACGTCGATCGACTTGTCGGGCTGCACGCGACCGGAGATGTACCGTCCGCTGAGCTCGACCGCGGCGCGGACGGCATCGTCGGTGATGCGCACACGGTGGTGCTGCTCGTAGCGATCGCGCAGGCCCTTGATGATCTCAACGGTCTGCTCGTCGTTGGGCGGGTCGACCGGGATGGCCTGGAAGCGACGCGCCAGAGCCGCGTCCTTCTCGATGTACTTGCGGTACTCGTCGAAGGTCGTCGCACCGATGCACTGGATCTCACCGCGAGCCAGCGCGGGCTTCAAGACGTTACTCGCGTCGATCGCGCCCTCGGCACCACCGGCACCCACGAGCGTGTGCAGCTCGTCGATGAACAGGATGACGTTCTTGGCGCGACGAACCTCGTTCATCACGGCCTTGATGCGCTCCTCGAACTGGCCGCGGTACTTCGTGCCGGCGACCATCATCGCCAGGTCGAGCACCACGATGCGCTTCTCGTGCAAGATCTCGGGAACATCGCCCGAGATGATGCGCTGGGCCATGCCCTCGACGATGGCGGTCTTGCCAACGCCGGCCTCGCCCAGCAGCACGGGGTTGTTCTTCGTGCGGCGGCACAGAATCTGCACCACGCGCTCGATCTCCTTCGCACGCCCGATCACCGGGTCGAGCGAGCTCTCCTTGGCAAGCTCGGTCAGGTCGCGGCCGAAGCTGTCGAGCGCCGGCGTGCGGCTCTTGCCCTTGCGGCCCTCGCTGCTGCTGCCACCCGAGACGCCCGCGCTGGCGAAGCCTTCCTCGCCACCGCCGCCGCCCTCGCCCGAAGCGCCGAGCAGGTTCAGGACCTCCTCGCGAACCTCGTCGAGCTTCAGGCCAAGGTTGCGCAGCACCTGGGCGGCCACGCCGTCCTGCTCACGCAACAGGCCCAGCAGCAGGTGCTCGGTGCCGACGTAGTTGTGGTTGAGGCTGCGCGCCTCTTCGATTGCGTACTCGATGACCTTCTTGGCGCGCGGCGTCTGGGGAAGCTTGCCCATCGTGACCATCTCTGGCCCCGCCTTCACGAGCTTCTCGACCTCGAGGCGGACCTTGCGAAGGTCCACATCGAGATTCTTCAGCACGTTGGCGCCAACACCCGAGCCTTCCTTCACCAGGCCCAGCAGGATGTGCTCGGTCCCGATGTACTCGTGGTTGAGGCGCTGGGCTTCCTGGTTGGCAAGGCCCATCACCTTGCGGGCTCGGTCAGTGAATCGCTCGAACATAGCCGCACCTCCATGGGGATCGAACCGAACAAACGCCGTCCGATCCATGCACCGGAGCAGGCCTTCCTGCCCCGCGGCGGAGCCGAAGACCGAAGGCACCAAGCCCGCCGATCAACGGCACATTCCGGGGTATCGGTTGCATGGCCCGTGCCAATTCCTCAAACCGACCGCCCCGATGCGTACTTTCTCCCCCGGCGGCCCCAAAACACCACCGGGGGCCCGGCTGGCATGATCTCCCTTAGCAGACAGCCGGCCGGATCGTGATCGGACCCGCCACCCACTGCCGATGCGGCAGGGGTCTCGTCCGATCATGTATCTATACGGATGATCAGCGGTCGCGGGTCGATCGGCCCACGAGCCGTGGGTCGGCCACGATCTCGATGGGGATGACCCGTTCATCTTCCGAATCGTCGGCCTTGTCCCGCACGATGACCTTCAGCTGGTACCGCCCCACGCTGAGCGTGGCCGGCAGATCGATGACCGTGCCCAGATAAATCTCGCCCTTGGGCCGATCGCTCCGGATGACCACCCGCTCCTCGGGCTTGCGCCAGGCCAGCATCGAGCCGCGCTCGTTGAACAGCCGCAGCTCCAGCCCCAGCACCACCTCGTACGCGCCGGGATTCGACGCCTCGCCCCGGCTGGCGGGCTCGGCGGCAAGGCTCGTCCTGAAGCTGGCCGGCTCGGTGTAGAGCAGCATGCGATTGCTCCGACCGGCAAGGAAGGTGTACCGCTCGAACGGGCGATACGCGGCGAACCCATAGATATCCGTCGCGAGCGCCGCGTCGTTGATCCTGATGGGCAGCACGTCGGGCAGCGCACGCGCCACGTCGTCGATGGCCTCGGCGATCCGCCGCGGCGCGTCGGCCCGGTCCCCAGCCGCGAGCGCCTGCAGGAGCGGCGCCAGAGACTCGGCAAGATCGCGCTCGGTGGGGCTCAGCTGCTGGCCCGGGCGGCCATGGTCGTGCCGATCGGCGAACTCACGAACCGCGTCGGCCAGCAGCTCCGCCGAGAACGCGCGCTCCGGGTCGGTCGATTGCCGCTCGAGATACTCCAGCACGCCCTGGATCGGATCCGGCGGTGGCGTCTTCTCCGAGGTTTCGATCTCGGTCGCGTCGGGCCCGCTGGGCTTGGGCGGCTCCATGTCCGCCCTGACGGTCGGCGCCGCATCATCCTGCTCGTCCATGCGGTCCTGCCACGACCGGCGCTCGCCCGATGACCCAGCCCCCTCGGAGCCATGCGGCGGCGTCTCGCCCTGCATCGCGATGATCTGGCTCAGGTCGTCGGCCGATTGCCGCATCATCTCGGCGAGGGATCGCCCCCCAGTCTCGCCAGCAGGCGTGGCGGCCGGATCGCGCGGCGGATCGGCCAGGTCCTCAAGGGCCGAACTGGGCGCACCATCACCCGCACTGCCGGGCTGGGTCTGGCAGGCAGACAGCCCGAGCACGCATGAGACGCTCGTGCACAACAAGATGCGGCGGTGGTCCATGGTCGCCTCCTGCGACGCTGGCACGCGATAGGGGCCGGGGCCTCCGCCCCGCGAGTGAACTCACCGGGTATCGGGCCGCCCGCTCACGCGGCTTGCGATTTCGACGCACAGCCGCTCGAGCGTCCGCCGGCCGGGCGCGCCGCGCTTCATGGCCGCGTCTGCCTCGCACGCGCTCGCGTGCAGCCGCGCCGCGCCCGCGGGCCCAAGCCGCTTGGCGGCCCGCACGATGGCGCCGCCCTTCTGGGCGGGCCAGATGTTGAGCTTCTTGGCGATGGCTCCCTCGGGCGCGCCGGCCTGGGCCATCCGCGCCGCCGTCGCCAGCACGCGCGTCAGATCAACGCACGCCCACATCGCCGGCACCGCCTGATCGCGCGGCGCGTTGCCCATCCACAGCTCGACGTACGCCAGCGCTCTCGCAGGATCGCCCGACATGATCTCGTCTTGCAACGGCCAGGGCTTTTCGGCCTCGCGCGTCGCGCGCACGTGCGTCTGCACGAGCTCAACCGAGATCTCCGGCGCGTCCAGCGGCCCGGTGGAATCGGTCGCCAGCTTGCCAAGCTCGGCATCGAGGCGCGCAAGATCGACACCCACAAAGTCGACAAGCAGCCGCGCGGCGTCGGCCTGCAGGTTCACCTTGTGGAAGCCCTTGGCCCGCGCCGTGGCCCACTGGGCAGCCTGCTGCGGCCCCACCGCCTCGCACGAGATCACCTTGCCAACCTTCTCCACCGCCTTGTCCAGCCGGCCGGGCCGCCACGTTTCTGAACGCAACACCAGCGTCGCCCGGTCATCGGGGGCGTCGGCGTACTTCTCCAAGGCCGGCCGCGTGGCCTCCTTCACGAACTTGTCCGCGCTGTCCACCACCACCAGCTTGTGCACGGGCAGCAAACCCGGGCTGCGGCACTCATCGAGCACGTCGGCAAGCTCGGCCGACTCGCCGTCGAAGCGGATGGTGTGGACCTCCATCCCCGTCGCCTCGCCCAGGGCCTCGCGAAGCTTGTCGAGATAGTGCTGACGCAGGAACGCCTCGCGACCCTTGAGGATCGCCACCCGCTCGCTCCCGTCCGGGGCGGCCGGCCTGCTCGACTTGCTCGGGGCTCGCTTGGCCATCGGTCGTCACGATATGCGACCGAGCCGCCTCGGCGGGCGTATACCAAGGGCGTGCTGGTGCTGACCGTCATCGAGGGGCCCACCAAGGGCAAGCGATTCGAGCTGCCCGTTAACGAGCCGCAGATGCTCGGCCGCTCGAGCGAGGCCCTGCCGCTCGGCGACCAGGCCGTCAGTCGCCGCCATGCCGAACTCACGCCCGATCGCGGCGAGTGGTACCTGCGAGATCTCGACAGCCAGAACGGCACGCTGGTGAACGGCAAGCCCATCGAGGGCCGCATCCGCCTGCGCACCGGCGACACCATCACCGTCGGCCAGACCACGCTCGCCTTCGGACGCTCGAGCATCGTCGACGAGTTCGACATGATCGAGCTCTTGAGACCTGGCGAGATCGCCACCAGCGTCGATGCAACCCTGAAGAGATCGAGCGACACCCCCACCGCCACCAACGGCACGGGTGCGCCAGCCGAGCAGCACGCGCTCGAGTACCTGCGCGTTGTCTACCAGATCACCGAGCTGGCCGCCAAGTCCGTTACGCGCGGGGCGCTGCTGCACGGGCTGCTCGAACTCATCTTTGAAGAGTTCAGGCCCGAGCGCGGCGTGGTCATGCTCGTTGATGAGAAGGGCAAACTCGTGCCCGGCGCCGTCAAGAACCGAGCGCTCATCAAGGGCCGCGAGGACGACCGCATCCAGGTCAGCCGGACCATCCTGTTGCACGCCGTGCGCACTGGAGAGGCCGTGCTCTCGACCAATGCGATGACCGACCCGCGTTTTGCCTCGGGAGACTCGGTGCAGAACCTTCGCATCCGCAGCGCTATCTGCGTGCCCATCGAGCACCGCGCGACCGTATTCGGTGCGATCTACATCGATACCTCAGCGACCGACCAGACCTTTACCGACGAGCAACTGCGATTGCTCCACGCCGTGGGACAGCAGGCGGGCATCGCGCTCTCGAATCTCCAATTGCACCAAGGCAAGCTGCAGACCGAACGCCTGGCCGCGATGGGCCAGACCGTCGCAAGCCTCAGCCACTCGATCAAGAACATCCTGCAAGGCCTTAGTGGCGGAGCCGACCTGGTCGAGATGGGCCTCGACCGCGAAGATCTCGACATCTCGCGGCAGGGCTGGGGCATCCTGAAGCGCAACCTCGACCGCATCGCGGGCCTGACCACCAACATGCTCGCATTCAGCCGCCAACGCCAGGTGGAGATCGAGTTCACGTTCCTTCGCCCGCTCATCGAGGAGTGCGCGCAGCTGCTCGAGACCGTGTGCGAGCAGGCGGGCGTCGCCCTCATCGTCGACGCCGAGGACGAGGTGCCCCCAGTACCGATCGACGCATCACTCATCCACCAGGCGCTCATGAACCTGCTGACCAACGCGCTCGAAGCCGTGCCGCAGGGCAACGGCTCGATCACCGTGCGCCTGCACTACGAGGAGCCGGACTCGCGCGGGCCGGGCAGCCCGGGCGAGGCGCACGTCATGGTAATCGACAACGGCCCGGGCATCCCCAAGGACCGCCACAAGTCGATCTTCGAACCCTTCCAGACGAGCAAGGGCGTGCGCGGCACGGGCCTCGGCCTGGCCGTCACCAAGCGCGTCGTCGAAGACCACCGCGGGCGCATCACGATCTCGAGCGAACCCGGGAAGGGGTCGACCTTCACGATCGTGCTGCCGACCGACCCCGAACGCGATCACGACCCCGCGGCGACGCGCGGCCCGACAACCAGGTGAGAGTCAGAGAACGGGCTTACTTTGCGGTGTACTTGCCGCGGCTCTTCTTGCTGAAGGCATCGGAGTGCTTGATGAGCGTCTGGTTGACGATGGTGCGGAAGTTGGGGCTCGTCGTCTTGTAGCCCGCAGCCTGCACCGCGGCGGCCGCCTCGGTTACGCCCATGGTCGTGCCGCTGAGCACCTGCTGCAGCGCCTCGACAAGGTTCGTGTCGTTGCGATGGCGCTTGCGCGAACCACGCGGCTTGGTCGGCTTCTTGACGCTCACCTTTTTCGAG
Organism: Phycisphaerales bacterium; assembly: GCA_965227775.1. Lineage (GTDB taxonomy): Bacteria > Planctomycetota > Phycisphaerae > Phycisphaerales > UBA1924 > JAHCJI01. The sequence continues at coordinate 946,534 of OZ245777.1, read as the reverse complement.
ACCGAGCGCGAGGAAGTCTTCCGCGACGTCGCACGCTTGCTCGTCTTCTTGCCGGCCTTCTTGGTTGCGCGGCTTCGCCCACCGCCGTGGGCGCGAGTTGCCTTCGCCGATGTCTTGCGCGGACGGCCGCGCGAGCGACCCGTAGTCGTGCTCACGCCAAGCTCGGCGAGGTAGTCGTCGATCTCGGCGACGCGGTCGAGCAACTCGGCGCGCTCTTCGGCCAGCTCGACGGCGGCCTCGCGCCGACGCTCGAGTTCATCGTGCAACTCAGAAACAGTAAGGTTCTTCAGCGACGGCGTTGCCTTCGAACGGCTTGTCGATCGCTTCGAGGTCTTCTTCGTACGTGCCATGCGTGCTCCGAGGGTACGAACAGATATTGGGCAGACGAGCAACGAAGTGCGCGCCGCGAGTACCCCCGAGAAGAGGGATGTTATCATCCCTGACGCATCGAAGCGACAGGTGATGATAAAAGTGATTTCATAGAACCTGCTATTGGGATTCGAATCCCATCGCGCGCATCAGGCCGTCAAAGTGCTCGAGGTCGTAGAACTCGATGACGAGCTTGCCCTTGTCGCCTTTGCCCGAAACATCGATGCGAACCCGCGTCTTGAGGTGCTCGCCCAGCTTTGCTTCGAGATCGCGAATGTTCGCGTCGCTTTCGGTTCCGTCCGTCGCCTTCACGCCATCGCCGGCCTTGGTGCGCTGGGCGATGTCACGTACGGCCTTCTCCGTCTGACGTACCGATAAGTGCTCGCGCACGATGCGCTCCACGAGCGCGCGTCGCTGCGAGTCATCTCCCACCGATGCCAGCATCTTGCCATGACCTGCGGAGAGCACGCCGTCGGAGATCATGTTCTGGATGTCCTCGGGCAACTCAAGAAGTCGCAGCAGATTGGCGACCGAGGAGCGATCAAGGCCCACCCGGTCGGCAACGTCGGACTGGGTCATCGAGAACTTGCCCATGAGCGCGCGGAACGCGTTGGCCCGCTCGATCGGGTTCAGATCCGTCCGCTGCACGTTCTCGATGAGCGCGAGCTCGGCAGAGTTGCGATCGTCGGCCTCGCGCACGATCGCCGGCACCGTGGCAAGCCCGGCCATCCGGCAGGCTCGCCACCGCCGCTCGCCTGCAATCAGCTCGAACTTCCCGCCATCCACCGGGCGCACGACAATGGGCTGCATAAGCCCCGCGAGCTTGATCGATGCCGCCAGCTCAGCCAGGTGCCGATCATCGAACTTGATGCGTGGCTGGAACGAGTTTGGCCGGATGTCATTTATCAGGATTTCCCTGATACCATCTTTGTCGTCCGATAATTGTGGACTTGAAATCTCGACGCGCGACGGAGCCGCGTCTTCGAGCAGGCTGGAGAGTCCTCGGCCAAGCTTGCGGGGTCGTTGGGTTGCCATGAGCTAGTTTATCGGGCAGCCCAGGGTGTTCCACGTGACACGGTTTGCTTAGCTTCCGAGCAATTGAAACCGATGCTTGAGGCATGGAGCGAGAGCTGCAAGAGCAGGCCGAGCCGCGCGATGCCGGCGAGTGGATCGCTGCTGCGATTGCGCACGAGGTCAACAACCTGCTGACCCCGGTTGTCGGGCTCGCCGATCTGCTCGAGCACACCTCGGGCGACGATCAGGTCCGCGACCAGCTTATCGAGCGTGCGGTCGATCGCTGCCAGCGGGCCGTCGCCATCTGCAGCCTGCTCGTTGATCTCACGAAGCACGGCGCCGACGAAGCTCCATCCTCGCCGCTCGCTGAGGCGCTCCAGTCAGTGATGGTCGCGGCGGGGGATCGAGCAAGGGAATCGGGCATTGCGCTCGAGCTCTCGCACGATGGGCCGGGCCAGATTGCGGCACCCGCGATCGTCGCCGAGCACATCGTGCTCAATCTGGTGCTGAACGCGATCAACGCCTCCTCAAGCGGATCAAAGGTCTCCATTTCGACGGCCTACACCCCCGCCACTGCGTGGAAGTCCGCGACCTGGCTGATCTGGATCGATGACCAGGGGCGTGGCCTCGATGAGCGCAGTGTGGCTTCCATAAACAGCGGCGGGCTACCACAAGGCTCCAAGGGCATCGGCCTGGTGGTGGTGCGTATGCTGTGCCAGCGGTGGGGCGGAAAGCTTCGGGTCACGTCCGCGCCCGACCAGGGCACAACGTTCCACGTGGAACTTCCGGCAGTCTAATCAACCAGGACAATCGCGTCCTGGGGAGCCACATCGAGCTCGACCTCGGCTGCAAATGCGCTCGAAGGGCCCGGGGCGAACTCCGAAACGCTCAGAACGCCCCCATCCTTCGTCTTTACGCGGTGGTGGGCGACGTCTCCGAGATAGGTTGACGCCTCGACCGCGCCCCCGATGGAGCCACGCTCGGCCGCCCGCAGGCTCTCAGGACGCACCGAGATACTCACCTGGCGGCCGGCGTCGGCCTCGCCGGCGAGGGTGCCTCGCAGCCGGCCGACATCGGTCTTGATCTCGACGACCGATCCGGCCGCCCCACCGCTCTCAAGCGTCCCCTTGATCAGGTTGGTCTCGCCGAGGAAAGCCGCGGCAAAGGTCGTGGTGGGGCGGCGATAGAGCTCCATCGGGGAGCCGGCCTGGACCACCTTGCCGTCCTTCATGACGGCAATCCGATCGGCCACGCTCAGGGCTTCCTTCTGGTCATGGGTGACGTAGACCGTGGTAATGCCAGACGACTTGCAGATCCGCCGGATCTCCTCGCGGAGGTCGTTGCGCAGCCGGGCGTCGAGGTTGGAGAGCGGCTCGTCCAGCAGCAAGACGTCCGGGCGGATGACCAAGGCCCGGGCGAGGGCCACCCGCTGCTGTTGGCCGCCCGAGAGCTCGCCCGGCTTGCGGTCGGCCAGGTGGGCGAGCTGCACGTCTTCGAGCGCTGCACGCGCTCGCTTCAGGCGCTCTTCCTTTTCGAGCTTCCGGACCTTCAGGCCAAACGCGACGTTCTCGGCTGCGGTCATGTGCGGCCAGAGTGCGTAGCTCTGGAACACCATACCCGCATTACGATTGTTTGGACTTTGATTGGTAATGTCACGGTCGTTGAAGTGGATGGTGCCCGACGTGGGCTCGATGAAGCCCGCGATCATGCGCAGCAGCGTGGTCTTCCCGCAGCCCGACGGGCCGAGCAGAAAGAAGATCTCTCCGGGCTCGATCACTAGGTCGATCGCGTCGACGGCCTTGACCTGCCGGTCGGCCCGGCCGAAAGTCTTCGTCAGACCGGCGATGGTGATCCGCGTGGACATGAGCCGAGGATATGCCGGGGCGGTGTCTGGGTGTTGCTGCACAAAATCCATACAAAACAAGAATATTGTGCAGCTGACTCCGATCTTTAACCGAACATGTGATCATGAAACCGAACATGAGCCACACAGACAGCCTCGCCCAGATCGACCGCCTCCGCGGCTGGAGGACGCGATCGCCCCGGCTCGACCTCGAGAACGAGTTCCGTCAGGCCAGGATGGGGTTCGACGCTGTTGCTCGTTCTGGCCAGTCGATCCAGCAGGCGTGGGCCGGGCTTGCGCCTGGGGGCTTGGGCGATCGAACGGCTGCCGACCGTGTGACGCGCGGCGTGCTCGTCGTACGCGTATCGAGCGGTGCCGACCAGCACGCGGCGGCGCGTTGGCTACGCAGTGGGGGAGCGCTCGAGCTCTCACGGGCCGCGGGCGTGCCGATCCGCCGCTGGAAGTTTGAGCAGCGCCCGCGGGCGTGACCTTGCCGTTCAGACAAAGAGCCTGGGCGCGACGATCATCACCCACGCTGTCACCGCGCCGGCGAACAGGATGTTGAGGAGCACGCCCGTACGCGCCATCTGCATGATGGTGGCGTGACCGCTCGCGAACGCGACCGCATTCGGTGGTGTTGCGACCGGCAGCATGAACGCGCACGAGGCCGACACCGCCGCGGGCAATAACAAGTACGCGTCCTCGATGCCCAGGGCCGGTCCCGCGGCGGCGAGCACGGGTAGCAGCGCGGTGGTCACCGCCGTGTTGCTGGTGAGCTCGGTCAGGAACGTCACGGTCAGGCACAGGCCCAGCACGATGAGCCAGACGGGCACGCCCTGCAGTCGAGCGAATTGCTGGCCGATCGCGGCGTCGAGCCCCGTCGCACTCACTGCTGCCGCGAGGCTGAGCCCGCCGCCGAAGAGCAGGAGGATGCCGAACGGCGCCTTGCGCGCCGTGTCCCAATTGAGGGCGAACGTCGTCCATCGTTTATTCACAGGCACAACGAAGAGCGCGATCGCCGCAAGCATCGCGATCTGCGCGTCGCTCAGATTGATGCCCAGATCGCGCACGATCTGCACGCCCGTCACAAGGTCCTTGAAGATCCACAAGCTCGCCGTGATGCAGAAGATGACGAGCACCACCCACTCGCCTGGCTTCATGGGGCCGAGCCCGTCGAGCTGTTCCCTGACGGCGGACCGGCTGCCGCCGATGGCGCCCTTGATGCGAAACAGCGGGCCGACGAGCAGCAGGTAGGCGATCGGCAGCAGCACGGCGACGAGCGGGACCGCGTGCAGCATCCACCGGCCGAAGCTGATGGCGTACTCCTCCCGACCTTCCACAAAGCCCGCGAGCACTGCGTTGGGTGGCGTGCCGATGAGCGTGGCGATGCCGCCGATCGAGGCGGCGTATGCGATCGCCAGCACCATGCAGGTGGCAAAGCGCGCCCGTGCGCCTTCGGGCGCGTCTGGATTCTCGGGCAGCGTTGCAAGCACGCTGGTGGCGATGGGGATGAGCATGATCACCGTCGCCGTGTTCGAGACGAACGCGCTGAGCACCGCCGTTGCGAGCATGAAGCCGGCGATGACCGAACGCGGTCCGGTGCCGACCGCGAGGATGGTCAGTAGTGCGATGCGCTTGTGCAGGCCCCAGCGCTCCATGGCCAGGCCCAGCATGAAGCCGCCAAGGAACAGGAAAATGACCGGCCGCGCGTACGGGGCGGTCGCCTCGCCGATGCTCGTGGCACCCAGCATCGGAAGCAATGCGATGGGCAGCAGCGCCGTTGCACTCAAAGGCAACGCTTCGGTAAGCCACCAGATGGCCATGAGCGACGCGACTGCCGCGGTGACGCGGGCTGCCCGGCTGAGTTCGATGGCGCCCTCGGCCCCGGGCACCGAGTCTGGCAGCAGCAGGCCGACGAACACGGCGACGACCGGGCCGAGGCCGAGCCCGACGAGCGAGGTCCAGCGTTGGATGCCGCCGGTGCTTTGATCGGGGATGCCCGCCTGCTCGGCCATGGCGGACATGATACGGACGGCTCGGGAAACGTCCGGGGCGGGCGGGCCGTACCGAACAGTGGCGGGCGCCGACCCGACTTTCCTTATTAGGAGACGCTTCTCATGTCGATCGATTCCGCTCGTGGTGCACGCTCGTTCATTGCCTCGGTGTCAGCGCTCTCGCTGCTGACCGCTTCCGGACTGGCCGTGGGTCAGACGCTCGCGCCGGCCCAGGTTGCGCAGGCGCAGCCCGAGCAGGAGGCCGGGCCTTATGTGGGCCACAAGCTCGTGCGCGTTCCCTCGGCGACGCGCCGGGTGATGCAGGCGATCGAGCCGCTGGGTGCGGACATCTGGACGCACACGATCATGCCGCTGAAGCCTGTCGAACTTCGGCTGAGTCCCGAGCAGTACGCGCGCTTCATCGATCTCGACCTGACGCACGACGTGCTCGTCGACGACTTGCAGGTCGCGGTCGATGCCGAGATGGCACGCATCCGCGATCGCAGCCAGCGCGACGACCTGACGTTCTACGACGAGTACCGCACGCTCGACGAGTTCTGGGCGCGCTGGCAGCAGATCTCGGATATCAATCCCGACGTCGCGGGCTTCCAGGTCATCGGCCAGTCGCTCGAGGGTCGCGACATGCCGGGCTTCGTGCTCAATGGTAACGGCGCCGAGGGCAAGCCTGTGATGCTGATCAACGCGTGCCAGCACGCGCGCGAGTGGGTGAGTCCCGCGGCCACGACGTTCCTGATCGAGCAGCTCGTCGAGGGCTACGGAAGCGACGCGCGCATCACGCGTTTGCTCGACGAGCTGGAGTGGGTCATCGTTCCCATGGTGAACCCCGACGGCTTCGACTTTACGTGGACCGACGAGCGCTTCTGGCGCAAGAACCGCCGCGACATCGATGGCAGCGACGAATTCGGCGTCGACCTCAACCGCAACTGGTCGGTCGCGTGGGGTGAGCCCGGCGCGAGCGCCGACCCGGGGAGCCAGACATATCGCGGCACGGGGCCGTTCAGCGAGCCCGAGCTGCAGGTGTTCACGGCGTTCGTGGGCGATCGGCGCGACCGCACCGTGATCCACCTCGATGTGCACACCTTCGGGCAGCTCGTGTTGCACCCGGTTGGGTTCTCGTTCGAACCGTCCGAGGATGACTCGGTGTTCCAGGAGATCGGCGACACGATCGCCGGCGGCATTTTCGACATCTCGGGCGAGGTCTACACCGCCGCCCAGGGCAGCAGCGGCCTGTACCTGACCAGCGGCTCGGCCAAGGACTGGGTGTACGGCGAGACCGATGGCGAGGGCTTTGGCTGGACCATCGAGCTTCGGCCGGTCTCCAGCCGGGCCGGCGGCTTCGACCCCGAGCCCGATCAGATCCTACCGACGGGACGAGAGCTGGTCGAGGGCGTGCTTCGCGCCGCCGAGATGATGGCCCAACCGCTGCGCTTTCACGTGACGCCGCAGGTCGAGGGTGCGCCGGTCGGCGAGACGTCGACCCGACTGTTCGAGGTGCGCAACGGCCTGGACGAGCTCGACCCGGCGACGGTGGCCGGCTTCGCTCGCGTGAACCCGGGCGATGAGTTCCTGCCGGCAACGGTCGTGAACGTTGACGGAGAGGACTACTCGATCGAGCTGCCCGCGCTTCAGTGCGGCGAGCTTGCGGAGTTCTATGTTGAGGCGGCAACGCTCGACGGCACGGTGTATCGCTACCCGGCCGCCGGCACGCTGACGCACCGATCGACCGACCCGACCGTGGTCTTACGCGATGCCTGCGAGGTCGAGGGCGAGTGGATCGCCGGCCTGCCGGACGACACCGCCGCCACGGGCCAGTGGGCCAACGGCGATCCGGAAGAGACGACCGCGCAGCCCGAGGACGACGCGTCGCCCGATGGCGTCAACGGCTGGTTTACCGATCCGCGTGCGGGCGATTCGGCCGGCACGTACGACGTCGACGACGGGTTCACGTCGCTCGTGTCGCCGGCGTTCGATGCGACGGCAACGGCGGGCGCGCTCAACCCCGAGCGATTCGTGTCGTTCTCGCTGTGGTACAGCAATAACCAGGGCGCCGCTGGCGGGCAGGACACGTTCGCCGTGTTCATCAGCAACGACGACGGCGTGTCGTGGGAGCTGCTGGACGCGTCCAACCAGTCGACCAATGGCTGGGAGACCAGGCGCTACCGCATCGAAGACGTCATCGAGCCGACCGATCAGATGCGTCTGATGTTCATCGCAGCCGATGAGGGCGATGGTTCGCTGGTCGAGGCCGGCATCGATGAGCTCGTGTATGAGGTTGATTGCGGCCCACCCAACCCGGCCGACTTTGATCGCGACGGGGTGCTGACGATCTTCGACTTCCTGCTTTTCCAGACGCTCTGGGAAGACGGCGACCCGGCGGCGGACATCGATCGGGATGGCGCGTTCACGCTGTTCGATTTCCTGGCGTACCAGACGCTGTTTGACGCCTGAGGCAAGCATGATGCGCACGGCGCTCGCGACGCTCACCGCTCTGGCGATGCTGGGCGCTGCGCGTGCGCAGGAAACCGAGGGCCCCTATAGCGGGCACAAGCACGTGCGCGTTCCGATGGCGACGCGCGCGGTGATGGAGGCGATCGAGCCGCTGTCGCCCGACATCTGGACGCATCGCATCGTGCCCCTCATGCCGATCGACATGCGCTTGTCGGGCGAGCAGTATGCGAGGTTTCTCGACCTCGGGATCGATCACGACGTGCTCGAGGCTGATCTGCAGGTCGTCGTCGACGCCGAGCGTGCGCGGATCGCGGCGCGCTCGCGGCGTGACGACGTCGCCTGGTACGAGGAGTATCGCACGCTGGACGAGTATCGCCAGCGGTGGGCGGCCATCGCGGGCTCTTCAGCGGGTGTGGCAATGCTCGAAACCATCGGCTCGTCGCTTGAGGGCCGCGACATCCCGCGATTCGTGCTGAATGGGGATGGTCGCGCAGACAAGCCCGTGTTCGTCATCAACGCGTGCCAGCACGCGCGCGAGTGGGTGAGCCCGGCGGCGACGACGTACGTCATCGAGAGTCTGGTCGACGGTTACGGCGTCGATCCGCGCATCACGCACCTGCTCAACGAGCTCGAGTGGGTGTTTCTGCCGATGGTCAACCCCGATGGTTTCGACTTCACGTGGACCGACCAGCGATTCTGGCGGAAGAACAAGCGCAGGATCGATGACCGGCTCTTCGGCGTTGATCTCAATCGCAACTGGGCGTTCGAGTGGGGGGGTGCGGGTTCGAGTTCGAGCCCTGGCAGCAATAACTACCGCGGCCCGGAACCGTTCAGCGAGCCGGAACTCGTTTCCTTCGTTGACGCGATCCAACCGATGCGTGACCGCATCGTCGGCCACCTCGATGTGCACACGTTCAGCCAGTTCGTGCTCAGCCCCTGGGGCTACACACGTGAAGAACCGGCTGACATTGCGGAGATGACCGACCTAGGCAACGCCTTCGCCGACGGTGTGCGACAGGCAACCGGGGCGGAGTACGAAGTCGGGACGGGCGCAACCGTGCTGTACCTGTACAGCGGCAACGCGACGGACTGGTTCTACGGCGAACTCGATGTGCTTTCCTGGACGATCGAACTCCGGCCGACCGGACCGATCACGTTGCCCGGGTTCGATCCGCCGCCCGACCAGATCCTTCCCGCGGGCGAGGAGCTTCTCGAAGGCACGCTCAGGCTTGCCGAGGAATTTGTGCGTCATCCTGCCGACCTGGATCGCGATGGCGCACTCACGATTCATGACTTCTTGCGCTTCCAGACGTTTTGGTACGCGCGCGATCCGCGGGCCGATATCGATCTCGATGGTCAGTTTACCGAGTTTGACTTTCTGGCGTTCCAGACGCTGTTCGACGGCTGAGTTCGCAAGAACCTGATGCGCTCTCGCACGACTTTGCCATGAGTCGCGTGGTGTTCCTGCGCTCCTTGGTGTGGCTCGCACACCAAGCACGAAAGGAACATGCCATGCTTATGTACTCGTGGAAGAACGGTCTCATCGCGGCGGCCGCGGCCTTGCTTGCCGGCGTCGCTACTCCTGCAGTCGCGCAGCCCGCCTGTCGCGCCGATCTCGACGGCGATGGTCGGCTGACGATCTTTGACTTTCTGACTTTCCAGAACGCGTTCGTCAGCGGTGATCCACTGGCTGACTGGGATGGTGATGGGGCGTTGACGCTCTTCGACTTCCTTGCGTACCAGAACGACTTCGATCGCGGCTGCGACCCGATGCCGGGCTGCCGCGAGTTGCAGATCATTGATCCCTTCGAGGCCCAGTACGGCGAGAACATCGAGCTTGGCCTCTACAACCAGATGGAAGTCGGCGTGCCGGCGATCATCCCGCTGGGGCCAGACTTCACGCAGGTGCAGGCGCCGCGCAGCACGCATCTGCCGTACCAGTACTTCGAGGACTTCCAGCTCGGCTTCTGCGCGGATTTGGGCGAGTTCCAGCTCGAGATCAACGAGCCGGGCGTGTACCACCTGGTGCGCTTCGGTCCGACGGGCACGGACATCACCGCCGTGTTCGCCGGTGTCTCGGCCGAGGTCGAGAGCGACAAGGAAGCCAAGACGGGCACGAGCACGACGCTCGAGATCCACGAGCCCGACCTTGTGATCTCCGACAAGGTCGGCACGCACTCGCTGCGGTGGAAGTACTACCAGGACCAGGAGGGCTACACCGTCGAGGAGGTCGACGACGTGGCCGACGCGACGCAGGAGGTCTGCGACGCCAAGCCCGTGAAGAAGCTGATCATCGCCAACCACGGCACCGATGGCCAGATCTCGATGGGCGACGGCAACACGCGTGAGGACGGAAAGTGGATCGGCAAGAACGCCGACGGCGACAAGCTGGGCGCCTACCAAGCGTTCGTCGACGCCCTGAAGGTTGCCGGCAAGTTTGCCAACGACGCGGAGATCTGCCTGATCGGCTGCAATGTTGGCGACGGCGACGAGGGTCAGAACCTGGTCAACTGCCTGGCGAAGGACCTGGGCGTCACCGTCCGAGCAACCAAGGGCACGGTGACCTACACCCAACGCAAGGACGGCACGGTCGAGGTCAGCCAGTCCGGTGATGGCTGGACGGTTGGCACGCCGTAACGATCCACATCAGCGAAAGTAACACGCCCGGGCGGGTTCGCTCGGGCGTGCTCCGTTTGGCGTTCTATGAAACTCGTTTACGCCGCGTGGCGTTCGACGGCTTCAATGGCGCGCATCACGTCGCGGCAGATGGGGAAGAGGCGATCGAGGCGGGTGAGCTTGAAGAGGCACTCGACGTTGGCCGCGGCGTTGACCAGGGCCACGCGGCCGCCGGCCTTCTGCAAACGTGTGAGCAGCTCGACGAGCACGCCGATGCAGGCCGAGTCCATGTACTCGACGTTCTGCAGGTCGAGGACGACGTGGCGCGCGGGAGTCTGGTCGGGGTCGGTGAGCTTGTCGGTAAGGGCGACGACCAGGGCCGCCGCCTCGTTGCCCGAGAGCGTGCGCTCCTGGAGCGTGGCGATGATGGTGACGCCGAAGCGATCGAAGGTGGCCATGTCGGACGTGTCCGAGGCCTGGGCCGCCATCGACTCAACGTCCGGCCCCTGCGGGGGCTGCGGGCGCTTCGAGTTGTCCTTGCCGAAGAGGCGTGAGAGCATGGCGTGTTCCCTGGTGTCGGTGCGGACGGTGCGTGGGGCTCAGCGGACCCAGCCGTGCGACGGACCGGAGTTGTCGGGTCGGTTGCGGCGGAGGGGCTTTGCCTTGAGCCGGCCGGGCTGACCCTCGACCGGTTGGTCCTCGTCGGGAATGACCGCGGGCGACGTGGGCGCGGGGTGCGCGGCTGGGACGGCCGGTGCGGGGGTTGCCTGCTGGGGCACGTGGGCCGGGCTGGGCACGGGCGGCGTCGAGCCGTGCGTGCGCTTGTGCTGCGCCTCGTCGAGTGAACGATCGAGCTTCTTCAGGATGTTGCGGAGCTCGTCGAACTCCCGCTTGCCATTTTCCATAGTCGTGCCTCCCGCACCGTGGTTGCCCTCAGGCATCGGCGGGTTCCGGACGCCACTTTCCTCAAAGTGGAGTGAGGGACAGGGTTTGTGGTCGATTCGTGCCACAACCGTCCAGGGACGCCGCGAAGTGAAATTCGATTGCCGAGTTCGCGGACTTTCGGGTACCCTGCTGCCGGAAGGCCGACACCGGGGGTGTGCGCGTGGGTGGTTTCCTGGATATTCGAGGCCTAGGGCGGCTGCTTGCGGCGGCGTTGCTCCTGTGCTGCAGTGCGTGCATGCTGGGTCTGGAGCGTGAACGGACGGCGGTTGTCTTGCACGTTCGGGTCGAGGGGCCGATCGATTCTGCGGCCTTGGTCCGAGAACTACGTATCCAGCTGGAGCGCGGGGCCAACCCGAGGTTCGAGGGCGTGCTGCTGGAGCTGGCACCGGACCGGATCCGTGATGACCTGGCGTGGGCGTTGGGCTCGGCGATTTCTGAGGCACCGGCGCCGGTATGGGTGTGGCTGGCTGGGGAGGGAGGCGGAGCAGCCGGACCGGCGCAGCTCGAGCTCGCGGTGCTCGGCTCGGCATCGTGGATCGAGCCCGGGCTAGGCGTGACCTGGGACGGCCCGCCGGCGAGCAACGACCTCATGCCCGAGGGCGTCGATCGGGATCGCATGATGCGCGAGCGGTACTCGGAGCTCTGGGTCGCGCTCGAGCGCCGCGGCGCTAGCACCAGCCTGGCCGAGGGGCTGCTCCGACCGTCAAGGCCGGTGCGCGCAACGCGGCTGATCGCCGGCGAGTGCGAGCTGATGACCGGGCCTGTCGCGCCGGGCGAAGAAGGCGGCCTGCTCACGCTCGTAGAGCCGCGGGCCGAGGGCGGGACGAAGGGCCACGTTACTGCGGAGATCGCGGCAGCGCTGCACATGATCGACGGAGCGGAGAGCTCGGCCCGGCGTGTGCTGCGGCTGGCGCTGGGCGAAGAGGCCGCCCGCGGCGTGCGGACCGAGCGGGTGAGCCTGCGCAGCGACCTGCAAGAGCAGATCGCCGAGGGGCACCGGCTGATGCGCTTGGCGCGGGCCGAGTCGGCGCTGGCAAAGGACCAGCTGCGCGAGCGCATCGAGAGCGGGCTGAGCCGCGGCGCCTACGACCGAGCCGTGCGGGAGCGCGGGCGGACGGCGCTGGCCACTGTCGAGCGTGGGGAGGCAGCGCTGAAGGACTTCGAGGCCATCGCCCAACGGCACCCCGAGGTCTTGCGGACGCGGGCCCCGGTGCAGGCCGACCTGCCGGGTGTGGAAGACACCGCCGCTCGGGCGTGGGCCCGGGAGATCGAGTACGTCCGGCGGGGCCTGGCTGCGACGCGGGCCGAGGCCTTGGCTGAAGCTGAGGGATAGTGCGTATGTCCACGGTAGAAGATTGCTCGCTGGGGTGCGCGGGCCGCTATTGTCGCTTCGTATGAGTGGGCAGAACGGAGAGAAGCCTCAGCGGGCCGGCGGCGACGTGGTCGAGGGTGGTGCGTGGCGTGATCGCCGACAGGGCGGGTCGATCCCGGCCTCGGCGAGCCATTCCATGGCGCTACGCGAGGCGTTCTGGCACGACATGTGCCGCGAGATCCTGACCACGCTCTCGGCAGAGGGATTGCGGCGAAAGTCGCAATCGCCCGCGATGGAGCTGCCCGGCGGCAGCCAGATGGTCAGCAGCGTGACGCCCACCGAGCCCGAGCCGGAGCTCTTCGACGGTCGCATGGCGATCCTGACACACGGCGGCGAGCGGATCGCCATCGGCGAGGTGTATCCCATGTTGGCCTGCGGCATCCAGGGCGATGAGGCCGACCGGGCGGTGTCGCAGGCGGTCGAGTGCAGCATCTTCCAGATCAAGACGCCCGCGGGCGAGCTGTACACCATCCCCGTGCACGAGATTCGGGCCTTCCACGCGTTGACGCCCGAACTCATGCAGAAGATCGAAGAAGCGGGGCGGCAGAACCGTTCGCAACGCCGGGGGAGCGAGGGGCGCGACATGCCCTTCGGCTTCGAGGCGTACACCTCGCTGGCGCGCGGGGAGCGCGAGGGGCAGGCGGGCGACCCGTACTACCCGGCTCCGGAGCCCGCCCACGGGGCGTCGGCCGACGAGTAACCGTCGGCTCCTTGAATGAGCGCCCCCGCAGGAGGATCCATGGCCCGAACGTTGCTTGCCATCCCTGTCTACAACGAAGAGAAGTACGTGCAGCGCGTACTGGGCCGTGTGAGCGAGTACCTGCCCGACGTGCTGGTGCTCGATGATGGCTCGACCGACGCGACGCCGTCGCTGCTGGCTAAATTTCCCGTCGAGGTCATCCGCCACGCGAACAACCGCGGGTATGGCAGGTCGTTGATGGACGCGTTCCGGTGGGCCGCGGTCGACAAGTTCGACTGGGTCATCACCATGGACTGCGACGAGCAGCACGAGCCCGCGTCCATTCCCGACTTCTTGCAAGCCATCGAGCGCGACGACCTGGATGTCGTGAGCGGCTCGCGGTACCTCGACGTGCACCCCGAGAACGACGCACCGCCCGAGGAACGCCGGCAGATCAACGGCCTCATCACCGACGGGCTCAACAGCCGCCTGGGATTGAAGCTGACCGACGCGTTCTGCGGCTTCAAGGCCTATCGCGTGTCGGCGTTGCAGCAACTCGACCTCGACGTCGATGGCTACGCGTTCCCGATGCAGTTCTGGGTGCAGGCGGTCGCGGCGGGGCTGCGCATCGGCGAGCTGCCCGTGCGCCTGATCTATAACGACGCGACGCGCTCGTTCGGCGGGCCGCTCGACGATCACGATCATCGGCTGACGCACTATCGCGAGGTGCTCGCGCGCGAGCTTGCTCGCTGTTCCGATCGGCTGGCGCGGCGATGTCCGGCGTGATGGAGCAACTGCTCGCGTCGGTTTCGGTGCACGCCGAGTCGGGCACCACCATCCACGCGCTCGCAAAACCATCTGCGGCGAAGGCGGCGGCCCGTGCCGAGCTCGGGTTGCCCGTCGACAAGCCCATCGTGATGGTGGGGCACCAGGCCGAGGCGTGGCACGCGGGCATCCTCGCAAAGCTGATCGCCGCGGATGAACTCGCCAAGCGGAATGACGCGGCGCTCGTGTGGCTCACGCCTGACCAGGACGCCAACGAGCCGACGATGGTCGCGTACCCCGCGTGCACGCACGAGGGCCGGCTGAAGCGACGCGAGTGGCTGGTGGATGCGGGCGCGTTCGTGCGCCCGGGAACGCCGACGGGCTCTCGGCTGACGATCGAGCCCGGCACGACCCCACGCGATGCGCGCACGGAGTGGCCGCACGAGGCTGCGAAACAAGGCCTGGACCGCTTGCACACGGCGCTTTCGGCGCGGCGGGGCGAGCCATCGCTCGCGCGGCAGTACACGGGGGCGATGCTGGACATCGCGCGGGACGCGCTCGGCATCGAGGTCGATGCGACGCTGATGGCGTCCACCATGGCACGAGGCGCGGCGTTCAGGATGTGGGCCGATCGCATGCACCGCGAGGCGCGCGGCTGCGTGCTCGCGTACAACGCGGCGGCTCAGGACAATGCGGATGCGGGCGTGCGTTCGCTCGACATGGCGCCAAAGTGGGAGCTGCCGCTGTGGGCGCTTACGCCCGAGAAGCCCAGGCGGCCCGTATTCGGCGATGCGCCGCTGCCCGAACAAATCGCACCAAGGGCACTGTCGATGACCGGCTTTGCGCGCACGCTGCTGTGCGATGCGTGGGTGATGGGCACCGGGGGCGAGGCGTATGACGCCGTGACGCACGCGTGGCTTGACGCGTGGATGGGCAAGGCCGACATCGGGCCCGGCGTGGTGGCGACAGCAACGCTGCGGCTGCCGCTGCGCGATGGCCCGCTGCCCGACCCCACGCGCGCCGCCGGAGCCGCATGGCGGCTGCATCACGCGAGGCACCATCCCGAGATGCTCGATCAACACGATCGGCAGCAGAAGCGCGACGAGATCGTGAAAGCCATCACGGATGCACCCCGGCACTCGAGCGAGCGGCGGCGATTATTCAACGAGTTGCGGTCTGTGCTGCACGAGGCTCGCAACGCCGGCGGAGCCACGCTCGATGCCATGCGTCAGAACGCGAACGCCGAGCATGAGCGGTTGCAGGACATGGACCAGGTGCTCGATCGCACCTGGCCGTTCGCGCTGCACGATGATGCCGCGCTCAGAGATCTTGACGCGCACGTGCGCGAGGCGACGGCGGTGCTGGCGTGAGGTGGCTTGCGTTCCTGCTCTTGTTCGTTCTCGCCGCGTGTGGTAAAGCTCCAAGCTCACCGCCCGAAAGCGGGCTGCGCATCGCGACGACGAGCCCGGCGGTCGGCATTATGCTGCGAGACTTCGGGGCCGAAGGGCTGGCCGTTGGGCGGTCGGGGTACGACGTCGCGCTCGATCCGGCGCTGCCAGTGGTGGGGGACGCGGCGGGCATCGATCTCGAGCGGCTCTCGGGCGTCGAGGCGACGCACGTGTTCTACGAGTCGGGCGCGTCGGCCGTGCCGGTGGGTCTGACAGAGCTGGCCGGCCGGGTCGGCTTCGAGGTGCGGGCGTTTGAGCTGACGAGCCTGGAGCAACTGGCCGACGTGGCCGCAGACGTGCACGCGCTGGTGTCGGAGGAGGTCGATGCGGGCCCGCCGCCTGGCGAGCGATTCGAGGCGGCGCTCGCGTCGGACGCCGAGCTTGCTGACGCCTGTCGCGTGCTGTTGCTCTTGCCTGGTACGCCGGTAGCGGCGCTGGGGCCCGGATCGGTGCACCATGAGGTGCTGCTGCGGCTGGGTGGCGTTTCGGCGCTCGACGATGGTCGGCCGTACATGCCGCTGGATGTCGAGGACGTGCTCACGATCTCGCCCGACGCGATCGTGCTGCTGGCCCCGGGCAAGGCCGAAGATTGGCGATCGCTGCTTGGGCCGATCGCCGACCTGCCGATTCCCGCGGTCGAGCGCGGCCGCGTAGCGGTGCTGCGAGACGACGAGGTGCTGATGGCCTCAACCTCGACGCTGCGGTACGCCGATGAGCTGCGCGAGCGGCTTCGGTCGTGGGCGCGCGAGCAGTAGGGCCCGTACGATGGCCCGATGAGCACGAGCCAGAGCCTGCCGGCAGCCCAACTCGACCCGGTCGCGATCCTTGATGAGCGGTTCCGTGCCGCGATCGACCGCGCGTTTCCGGAGGTTGCCGGCAAGGCCGACCCGCTGATTGCGCCCAGCAAGAAGGCGGCCATGGGCGATTTCCAGTGCAACGCCGCGATGGCGCTAGGCAAGATGGTGAAGCGCAACCCGCGCGACGTGGCGGCCGCCATCGTCGAGGCGGTGGACATCTCGGACATCGCCGAACCGCTCGACGACGCGTCAATCGCCGGACCTGGGTTCATCAACATCTCGCTGCGCGGGCCGGCTCTCGCGGGGCTGCTTGGCGAGATGGCCGGAGACGACCTGGGCCTGCCGCCTGTCGCGACACCGCAGAAGATCGTGGTTGATGTGTGCGGCGTGAATCTCGCGAAGCAGATGCACGTGGGGCACATCCGGGCGATCGTCATCGGCGATGCGATCGCACGGACGTTCGAGCGGCTTGGGCACAACGCCATCCGCCAGAACCACGTGGGCGACTGGGGCCTGCCCATCGCGATGGTGGTCGACGAGCTCCATCGCGAGAGCGAGGCGGGCCGGCTCGACCTCAACACCGTGACGCTCGACGATCTCGACGCGATTTACAAGGCCATGAAGAAGCGCACAGACGCCGGGCGTACGGGCCTGCGGCTGGCCACTAAGTGGGACCTTGGCCCGAAGGTGCTGGCCGAGCTCGAGGCCGAGGTTGCCGACGCCGACGAGGCAATGGCGCGTGCCAAGGCGACGCTCGTGGCGCTGCAGGGCGGTGAGCAGTGGGCCGTTGACTTGTGGCAACGCATCAGCGATGTCACGATGGGCGCGTGCATGGACGTGTGCCGGCGCATGCACACGCGCATCACGCTGGAAGCCAGCGCGGGCGAGTCCAGCTATCGCGACGAGCTCGGGCCGATGGTCGATGACCTGGTGAATCGCGGCGTGGCCGAGGAAGACGGCGGCGCGCTTGTCGTGCGCGGCGAGGGCAAGGACCCGCCCGCGCTGATGCGCAAGGGTGACGGCGGATTCTTATACGCGACCACCGATGTCGCGGCGATCAGGCGGCGTGTGCGCGACTTTGGCGCCAGCCGCGTGATCTACTGCGTGGACGTACGCCAGGCGATGCACTTCCGCCAAGTCTTCGCCGCGGCGCGCAAGGCCGGGTATGCAACGACACCCGACGGTGTGGACGCAAGCCTGGAGCACGCGGCGTTCGGCACCATCCTGGGAACGGACGGCAAGCCCTTCAAGACGCGCTCGGGCGAGAGTGTGAAGCTGCAAGACCTTCTGGACGAGGCGCACGAAAGAGCCGAAAGGGTTGTCGCCGAGCGCAATGACGGGCTCGATGCCGAAGCGCGGGAGAAGACCGGCGAGGTCGTCGCGATGGCGGCGCTCAAGTTTGCCGATCTTTCGAACGACCGCGTCCGCGACTACGTGTTCGACTTCGATCGCATCCTGGCGTTTGAGGGCGATACCGGGCCGTACTTGCTCTACGCGCTGGTACGCATCCGCAGCATGTTCCGTGAGGCAGACGCGCGCGGCGTGGGCGATGCCTGGAAGGACGCGAGCGTGCGCATCGAGCACGGGGCCGAGAAGCAACTCGCGATGGCGCTCTTGCGGTATCCGTCGGTCGTGCGCGCCGTGGGCGAGCACTTAGAGCCGCACCGCCTGTGCCAGCACATGCTCGAGATCGCAAATCGGTTTAGCGGCTTCTACCAGTCGTGCAAGGTACTGGGGGCCGAAGACGATGCGACGCGTGACAGCCGGCTGTGGCTGTGCGACCTGACGGCCCGCGTGCTCGACGATGGTCTGGGCGTGCTTGGGCTACCCACGCTTGATCGCATGTAGGCAGAGGAATCTCGTTCGCGGGGGCGCGTACGAGATGAGCGTGCGGAGACACAAAAGAAGCGGGCGACCCACACCGGGCCGCCCGCTCTTTGAATCAACTCAGTCCTGCTGGCTTCTGGAAGATCAGAAGTTCAGCTGGAACATGCCGCGGGCACCGGCCTGCGGGTCGCCGTTGTCGGGCAGCAGGGCGAGGCCCTCGCTACCACCGCTGAGCGGGGTCATGTTCACCGTCTCGAAGACGAAGAACACGTCGACAACGAACTTGGCGCTCTGGTCGCCATAGATGTAACGGGTGTAACCGAAGGTCAGGGCGACGAAGTCATCGACGCCGCTGGCATCGGCCAGGATGTAGTCGAGGCGGCCGGCGATCTCGTCGTTCTCGTTGAAGCGATACGACGCCTGGGCGACGAAGCCCATATCGGAGACATCGCCAGCAGCACCGGCGTCGGCGTCCTGGAAGATGAACGCACCGTACACGGTGATGCCGTTGCTCTCCCACTGACCGTCAACGGTAATGCTCAGCAGGTCGAGCTCGGTGGTCGCACCGCTGCCCAGGGCATAGGTGCCGTCACCCTGCTGGTAGAAGATGGCACCACCGAAGCGGAGGGCCTGCTCCTGATCCTGCGTCGCGGTGAAGTCCTTGAAGTCGCTCCAGGCGCCTTGGACCTTGTAGTCAAAGCGGCCACCGATGGCGAAGTCGGCCTCGGCCGTGCTCGCGAAGCCGGTGTTGGCCGAGTTGAAGCCGTCGGAGAAGTTGACCTCGACCTTGTAGTCGTCGTCCTCGTTACCGGCGTAGATGAACGAGACGCCCTGGCTGCGGCCTTGGCTGAAGCGGCTGTTGGTGAACGAGCGATCGACCAGCGGCTGGCTGCCCGAGGAGACCAGCTCCTCGTACAGGAACGGAGCCTTGAACTGACCGAACTTCAGCTTGGCGTCGTCCTCCATGCCGGGAACGGGCACGCTGATGTGGTAGTCCAGCAGCTCGAAGCTGCCGCCGTTACGAGCGAAGTTACCCTGGACGTAGTAGTCGAACTCGCCGACTTCGCCCTTGGCACCCAGGCGGGCGCGGCGGTTCTGGAAGCCGTTGGCGTAGTCCTCGCCGGTGGCGGGCACCGGGTCATCGATCAGGGTGACGTTGTACTGGAACTGCAGGCGGCCGAACACGGTCGGACCGGTCGCGGCACCCTGGCTGAGCGTGGCGCGCGAGGCGTCGCTGCGGGTTTCCGCGGCGAACGAGCGGGCTTCGTCCAGGCTCGAGGTCTGAGCGATCGCCGTGCCACCAAGGCCCATGGCGAGGCCCGCGAGCAGCACTGTGGCCTTCGTGTGACTCATCGTACGAGACTCCTTCTTCGAGATTCAGGGGCGGAAGATTGGCCGCCCGACTCCACCAGCGTGCCCGGCCGCACGTTGCATTGGCCGGTAGCACGTCGTTGCCGATGAACTGGGGTTCCACCCACGCCACCGACCCATCGGGCTCGACCATGAGCCCCCAAGCACGGCTGCCGTTGGCTCGTCCTGAGCCAGAGTCGTCAGCCAAGACCGGCATCCCCAAGACGCCGGAGGTAACCCATCTTTCTGGCTTGTGCTGGCCTGGCCTTTCTCGAGGCCACACCTTGGCAAGCCTTCGAATCGTTGCGGAGACCGCTTTGAACGGCCGTGTTCCGCATGGCTTCGGCCCGTCACCCGGGCGGGAAGCCGAGATCGTAGCAAGCAACTTAGCCCTTGCCAACTACGCGTCCGATCAGTTTTTCGGCCGGATGCGTCAGTGGACACCAGAATCTTCTTTTGAATGCGAAGATATGTTAAAGTCGTGTGTACCCTGCCTGGGAGCCATGCCATGACGCCCAACAATCCGACGCCCGACAGGGCCCGAGCCCGGGCCAAGCGGGACGTTGAAGAGGATGAGGGCATGGTCGCAAGCAGCCAGAAGGCGGTCGAGAAGCTGGTTCTGATCGTGGAGGACGAGCGCGACCTCTCCGATCTGCTCGAGTACAACCTCCGCAACAATGGTTATAGGACGATAACGGCCCACACAGGGCCGGACGGCGTCTCGAAGGCCCGAGCGCTCGGGCCGGACCTGGTGCTGCTCGACCTGATGCTGCCTGACTTGTCGGGCACCGAGGTCGCCCGGCAGATCCGAGCGGACAAGAGCATCAGCCACGTTCCCATCATCATGCTGACGGCCAAGGCCGACGAGGTGGACCAGGTGGTCGGGCTGACGGTGGGTGCCGACGACTACGTCACCAAGCCGTTCTCGATGAAGATCCTGATGGCGCGCGTGGAGGCGGTGTTCCGCCGCACCCAGGGCCGCAACCGGGTGAGCGAGCAGGTGCTCCGCCTGGGCGGGGTGGCGCTCGATCTGGAAACGCACGAGGCGACCCTCGAGGGCGAAACCATCCCCTTCACGCTCACCGAGTTCAGGCTGCTCTCGGCACTGATCGAGGCGGACGGCAAGGTGCTGTCTCGCAGCGCGCTGATGAACCACGCGATGGGCCCGGGCGTGACGGTGACCGAGCGGACCATCGACGTGCACATCACGAGCATCCGCCGCAAGATGGGCCAGTGGGGCCGGCACATCAAGACCGTCCGCGGCGTGGGCTACCGTGCCGTACATGAGCTCGCCCCCGCCTAAGACCGCCGAAACGGAAGCAGCCGTGGCGATTGCGCGAGGCCAACGCTGGTTCGTGTGCGCGAGCGTGGCGGCGGGCGTCGCGGGTGTGCTGGCGATTCTGGGTGCGCCCGGATGGATTTCGGCGATCTTCATCGTGCTGGCGGCGGGGTGCGTGTGGCGAGCAACCGTCGCACGCATGGGCGCGATCGTCGTCGCAGAACGAAGGGCCAGGCGCGCCGAAGAAACGACGGCATCGTTCCGCTCGGCGTACGAGGAGCTCGCCACGGTGCTCGAATCGCTCGACGAGCCGGTGCTCGTGTGCGACGGGCGTCAGACGGTGGTGCAGGTCAACGATGCGGGCGCACAGTGGCTGGAGATGTCGCGCGACGATCTCCTTGCACGGCCAATCGACGAGGTGTTCACAAACGCGGAGGCGCTCTCGATGCACGCGCGCGCATCACGCGGTGAAGCGAACCGCCGGCGCGTGACCTTCGCGGGTGAGCAGGGCTCACGCGTGGCCGACATGTCGGCGATGCCGATCCCGCCGGTGGGTGGCGCACCCGGACGCGGCGTCGTGCTGGTGTTGCGCGACGTGAGCGAGCTGTCGCGAGCGCTCGAGATCCGCACCGACTTCGCGGCCAACGCGTCGCACGAGCTGCGCACGCCCATCGCAGCACTGCGCGGCGCCGTCGATACGCTGCAGGGCCCCGCAAGCGAGGACGCGGTCATGCGCACGCGGCTGCTGTCGATGCTCGACGAGAACGTGCTCCGCCTCGAAGACCTCATCCGCGACCTGCTCGACCTGTCGAGGCTTGAAGCGCTCGAGGGATCGGTGCGGCTGTCGCTGGTTCCCGCAAGCGAACTGGTGCGTGTGCTGAGCGAGAGCTTCGAGCCCATGTGCGAGCGCGGCAACGTAACGCTGCGGTTCGAATTCGACCCAGCGCTCGAGAATCTCCGCACCGATCGCAACCTGCTCACGATCATCCTTCGGAACCTGATCGAGAACGCGATCAAGTTCAGCAAGGAGGGCGACGAGGTGCTCGTGTCGGGCAGCATCGAAGAGAGCGGCGAGGTGAGCGAGGCAGACGGGCCGCGCAGTTGCGTGTTCGAGGTCATCGACCACGGCGTGGGCATTCCGCTGCCAATGCAGCAGCGCATCTTTGAGAGGTTCTACCAGGTCGACGCGTCGCGCGATGGCAGCAAGATCGCGCGCGGCACGGGGCTCGGCCTAGCGATCGTGAAGCACGCCGTGCGCACGCTGGGCGGCACCATCCGCGTGAAGAGCGTGTGGCAGCGGGGGACGACGATGACCGTCGAGCTCACTGGCGCTGTGCCGCCCGAGCCCGAGCGCGGTCGCTCGGACGACGCGGCGTAGCGGCTACCTTGGCGCCCAATCCACACCGTTGAGCTGACGCAGGCGATTGGCCCAGGCATCGAGCAGGACCTGCTGGGTCGAGCGATCGCCCTCGGGCTCGACGAACGCGCGGAGGGTGATCGTGCCGTCGCGGTTGTCGATGGCCGAGACGTTCCCCTCCAGGCTCTCGACGATGATGAAGGACGCTCCATAGGTGTCGCCGTCCCACGCGCCGGCCAGCAGGGCGCCCTGGGCCGCCTCGAGACCGACGAGCAGCGCCCGCGGAACGTCGTCGCGATCGCCGGGCACGGGTCCGAGAACACTCGGGCCGTCGGTCGGCTCCAGGTTCCGGTCGGGGCCAACGCCGCAGCCGGCGGCGGTCAGCAGCAGAGCCGACGCAAGAAGGTAGGAGATTGTTCGCATTTCGCTCCGCCCGGCGATTGGGGCTCAGGTACGATTGGCCTCGTGACGAAACTGACCATGAGGGTCCGTGGTGGCACCGGGCCCGGAGGCCGGCGTTTGGAACTGACCATCGAGTTTCCCATCGGCCCCGATCCGGTTCGGGTGCTCGGGGTTCATGACCGAAACGTACGCCTGCTCCGCGAGGGGCTGGGCGTCTCCGTGACGCCCCGTGGCGGCATCGTGCGCATCAGCGGGCAAGAAGAGGGCGTGCGAGCGGCCGAACGGTTCCTCCGCGCGGTGCTGCGTCGCGGCGGGCGGGCGTCGACGGCCGACGTGCTGCAGATGCTGGCCGAGGCGGCATCGGGCGGGCTGATGTCGGCGGGCGACTCGACCTACCCAGACGTCTCGACCACGCCGGGCGTCGAGGCGCTCGGCCGGCAGGCAGGGCGCAACCCGACACGGGTGCCGCCGCGTGAGGGCGAGGCGTGGGAGGGCCCGCTGGCTGTGTACAGCGGCGGGCGGCAGATCCGTGCGCGCACGCCCGGTCAGGCGCACTACCTCGAGGCTATCCGCACGCACGAGCTCGTCTTCGGCATGGGGCCGGCGGGCACGGGCAAGACGTATCTGGCCGTGGCGGCGGCCGTACACCTGCTGCGGACCGATCGCGTGCGCAAGCTCGTGCTCGTGCGACCGGCCGTTGAGGCAGGCGAGCGTCTGGGCTTCCTGCCCGGCGACATGCAGGCAAAGGTGCACCCGTACCTGCGCCCGTTGCTCGACGCGCTGTACGACATGATGGACGTGGGCACGATGGAGCGCTTCATGGAGAGCGGGGTGATCGAGATCGCGCCGCTGGCGTTCATGCGTGGACGCACGCTCAATCAGGCCGCCATCCTGCTCGATGAGGCGCAGAACAGCACCATCGGGCAGATGCAGATGTTCCTGACGCGCATGGGCGAGGGCTCGCGCATGATCGTAACGGGCGACCCAACGCAAGTCGACATCGACGAGCCGGCGGGCAGCGGGCTCATCGATGCGGCCCGACGACTCCGACGCGTGCGCGGCGTGGCGTTTGCCACCCTCACGCGTGAGGACGTCGTGCGGCACGCGCTCGTTCAGAGGGTCATTGACGCGTACGGCGGCGATGAAGCTCGCAAGAGCACGCCAGGGTACGACGAAGCGACCGAACCCGTGGCATCGGAAGGAGACGCCTGATGCGTTGGCCTTGGCAAAAGTCCAAGAGCTCCGGTCGCCGCGTGACGCTGCGGCGTGAGCGTGCGACGCCGGCCGAGAGATTCAAGCGGCTGCTGACGAACCCGCGCACGGGGTACGCGGTCATCATCGCCTCGGCCTCGGCCGCGATGCTGACGGTGCTCACGTGGTGGTCCAGCGGCCAGCCGCTGATGCCGATGGGCCGCCTGGCCGACGAGACGGTGGTAGCGCGCGAGGCATTCAGCATGCCCGATCCAGCGCGCACCGACGAGCAGCGCACGCTTGCGCGCGATCGGGCTGCCAGGATCTTCGTTCCTAGGCCCGAGCTACGCAGCACCGTCGAGGCGCTCGCGCAACTTCCGTTGACGCTGAAGGACGCGCTCACGCTCGACGACGTGGCGCCGGAGATCCGATCGCGGTTTGATCTCGACGCGGAAGAATTGGCCGCCATGCGTGCGCTCGTGACCGAGGATGCCGTCGCGCCGCGATGGGGCGAGGCGATGGCGCGCCTGCGGACGGCCATCGAGCGGCGGCCGTTCGTCGAGTCCGCAACGTGGCAGACCGAACGCCAGCGCAGCGCCCAGCTGGGCGGCAGCGAGGCGGGCGAGACCGCGGTCATCTGGCTCCGCGGCGAGCAGGGCTCGACGATCCATACGACCGCGGCCAATCTGGTCAACAGCGGCAGCCCCGAGGCGCGGCGCGAAGCCGCCGAAAGGCTGGCGACCGAGGCTCAGCTCAGCGAGGCCGCGCTGCGGTCGCTCGTGGTCGGCCGGCTCGCGAACCAGACAGAACCGACGTATCGCATGGACGAGGCGCAGTCGGCGGCGCGTCAGACCGAAGCGGTCGAGGGCGTCGACGAGGCGTTCGTCGAGGTGCAGGCCGGCCAGATCATCGTGCGACGCGGTGAATCGGTCGGGCTCGAGACCATCGGCCTGCTGCGGAGCGAGCGCGACGCGGTCTCGAGCACGCGCGGCGTCTTCTCGCTGGGCTCGCGGCTGGCGGGCTCGGCCGCGGTGTGCGTGCTGATCGTGCTCGGGCTGACGGTGTACCTCGCGTGGTACTGCCCGCGCGTGACGCGCAACCCCGAGCGCATGCTGGGCATCGCGGGCCTCTTCGTGTGCTGCTTTGCGATCGCGGTGTGGTCGACGGCGCTGGAGCCGCGGCTGACGATGCTGCTGGCCGTCGCGCCCACGCTACTGCTCTCGATGCTGCTTGCGATCGCGTACGACGCGCGCGTGGCGCTGGCGATCTCGGCCGGACACGCCGTGCTCGTGACGGTGGCGTTGAGCCGGCCTTCGTGGTTCGCACTCATCCCCCTGGCTGGTGCGGCGACGGCGGCGTGGCAGCTCAGCGAGATCCGCGATCGTCGAGCCTTCGTGCGAGCGGGCGTGGCGACGGCGCTGGCACTCGCGGCGGCGGCGCTGGGCGGCGGGCTGCTGGGGCGTCCGCTCTCGGGCCGCGGCTTGCTTGAGCTCTCGTGGGACATGGGCTTTGCCGCCAGTGGCGGGCTGGCGACGGCGGGCATCGTGCTGTTCATCCTGCCGAGCGTGGAGAAGGCGTTCGATATCACGACGGGCATGAAGCTCATCGAGCTGCGCGATCCCAAGCACCCGCTGCTAAAGGAGCTGCAACGCCGCGCGCCGGGCACGTACAACCACTCGATGAACGTCGCATCGATTGCCGAGGCCGCGGCAGACGCCATCGGCGCCGATGCGCTGCAGACGTACGTGGGCGCGCTCTACCACGACGTGGGAAAGATGAACAAGCCCGAGTACTTCGTGGAGAACCAGGCCGGCGGACCCAACAAGCACGACAAGCTGAGCCCGGCCATGAGCTTGCTGGTCATCGTGGGCCACGTGAAGGACGGCGTGGAGCTTGCCCGCGAGTTCGGCCTGCCGCGCACGCTGCACCACTACATCGAGGCGCACCACGGCACAACGCTGGTGGAGTACTTCTACCACCGCGCTAAGCAGAAGGCCGCCGACGAGGCCGAGGCCGCGCGAGAGAGCCGGGCGGTTACCCAGGGCGCGTCGGCCGAACCGGGAACCGTCAGCAAGCGCGAGGCCCGCGAGGGCGACCTGGTGAGCGAGCCCAGCGAGATGGAGTATCGCTACCCCGGCCCGAAGCCGCGCACGAAGGAGTGCGCCATCCTCATGCTGGCCGACGCCGTCGAGAGCGCCACGCGCACGATGGCCGACCCGACCCCGAGCCGCATCGACCAGCTCGTGCGCCGCCTCGCCCAGAAGCGATTGACCGATGGGCAGTTCGACGACTGCGACTTGACGTTGAAGGAACTGGACGCGGTGGGGGATTCGATCAGCAAGACGGTGGCGAGCATCTACCACGGTCGGATCGCGTATCCGGGGGGTGGGGAGAAGCGGGCTTAAGTGAGACAATCCCGTGGGAGATAAGAAGACTGGCAAAGGCTGGGAGCTTCTTTTCTTTTGCGTTTGCGCAGGACTTGTCGGGGGAGTGGCTGCGGGTTTTCTGACAGGACTGCTTTCTCCTGGATTCCAATGGCTTGCTTGGCCCATCGGGATCATCCTGTCGATCGTCTATCTCGTAGCAACGATCCTGATTTGGGACGCAGCAGACGCAGCAATAGAGCGCCGTAGTCGGTAGTCTCTGCTTCGCTAGTGTGTATCCTCCAAATACCACTCCCCAAGCACCCCCCGCCAATCCTCCAACCCCTTCACCCCAATGAACCGCTTGCGCACCTCGTCTCCCGCCGGGTGGTGGTGCGCAAAGCGGATGGCGAACTTGCGCATGGTCTTGCCGGTGTGGTACTCGGGGTCGCGCACGTGGGCATTGACGCGCAGGGCGAGCTCGAAGTGGTCCTCGAGCACCTGCCGCTGCTCGGCGATGGTGGGGGAGCGTGGTTCGTCGCCGGCCATCAGGTCTCGGGCCTGCCGAAAGATCCAGGGGTTACCGATGCAGCCGCGGGCGATGCTGACGCCAGCGACACCGGTGTAGCCGATCATGCGGAAGATGTCTTCCACGTTCCAGATGTCACCCGAGCCGAAGACCACGCTGCCGGGGCGCTGCTGCACGATGTCGCGTAGGAGGTCCCACCGGCTGGGCCCGACGTACTTCTGCTGCACGGTGCGCGCGTGCACGGTGGCCCAGGCGTAGCCCAGGTCGTACGCGGCGTCGAAGATGCGCATGAAGTTGCGCGCCATCTCGGGCGTGTCGTCGAAGCTGCGGCGGATCTTGAGCGTCATGGGTAGCGATTCGGGCAGTGCATCGCGCACCGCCTTCAAGATGTCGATCGCGCCATCGGGCTCGGCGAGCCAGTGCCCGCCGCGCGCCTTGCGCGCGATCTTCTTGACGGGGCAGGCGAGGTTGATGTCGATGGCCTGGAAGGAAGACTCGCTGACGTGCTCGATGGATAGCTCGCCGCCCTCGGCAAGCTTGCGATACTCCTTGGGTCGCCGGCTGCCTTGCTCGACCATCTTGATCGCCGCGGCGGCCATCTCGCCGGGGTCGCTGCCCATGATCTGGCCGACGAGGGGGTGATCGTCCTCGCCGCCGGGCACGTTGTCGTGCAGCTCGCCCAGGTCGGCCTTCGCAAAGCCGCGGCCACCCGCCAACAGGGTGCGGTCGAGCAGGGCCTCGGTGACGCACAGCGGGCAACCGTGGCGGCGGGCGATGATCCGCATCGCCGCGTCGGAGTAGCCCGCCAGCCCGGCCTGGTAGAAAGGGGCGTCCATGCCGGGAACTGTTGCGGGCAGGTGCGGGTGCACGCCTGAGCGGCCGATCTCGCGGGCGATGGCGCGCGCATCGAGCCCCTCGCCGCCGGGGGCGATGCCCGGCGTGGGTGCGGTGGCGTTGCGTGAAGCGGTCTCGCACGACATGGGTCGACAATGGTAGTGGACGCGGCGGCATGGCCGGGGCACCATTGGCGATGCGGCGGAGCGTTGCCATCGTGATCCTGGGCGTTGCATGCGGCCTGACAGGCTGCGCGTCGACGGGCGAGCTCGACAGCGGGCCGGTCTATCCGCAGGCCAGCGACCGCGTCGAGACGCTCGACATCCACGCCTTCCGTGCCGGCACACGACTGCGACTGACCAACACCACCGGCCGCAGCTTCGGCCAGGGCATGCTCTGGCTCAACGGGCGGTACGGCTACGAGATCGACGGTCTGGCCATCGGCCAGACGCTGGAGCTCCCGCTCGCACGGTTCGTCGACGAGCAGGGCCGGCGCTTTGGCGCGGGCGGCTTCTTCGCGGCCGAGCGACCGGAGCTGCTCGCGCTGGTCGAACTGGCGGTCGAAGAAGTCGAGGGCGAGCCGCCGGTGAAGTACGGGCTGGTCGCGGTGGGGCAGCGGCGGTAGCGAGAGATTCCGGGCCGTACCCTCCGCCCATGGCCAACATCCTCGTCGTCGGACCGCATCCTGATGATCAAGAGCTCGGCATGGGCGGCGCTATCGCCAAGCTGGCCGAGCAGGGGCACGACGTGCTGCTGCTCGATGTCACCAACGGCGAGCCCACGCCCTATGGCGATCCGGTGACGCGGGCCGAGGAGGCGAAGAAGGCGGCGGAGATCCTGTCGCCCGATCCGGCAAAGCTTCCAGACGCCAAGCCCGTGCGGCGTGTGTTGCTGGGGCTGCCCAACCGCTTCGTCGAGCACACGATCGAGAACCGGCACGCCATCGCCGGCGTGATCCGCGCGCACCAGGCGAGCATCGTGTTCACCCCCTTCTTCGAGGATGCGCACCCGGACCATCGCGCGGTGACGCGGATCGTCGAGGACGCGCGGTTCGATGCGAAGCTGACCGGCATCGATATGCCGGTGCCCGAGGCGATGGCAGCGGGCGAGCCGATCTACCCCAAGTGGCTGTTCTATTACTACGCCACGCACCTGCGCTGGGTGGCCAACCCGAGCTTCGTACTGGACGTCACCGGCTACGTTGAGCGCAAGATCGAATCAATCCGCGCGTACCACACGCAGTTCGTGCTGCCCGAGAAGAACCGCAGGGTCGTCGACTGGGTCGAGGCGAGCGCGACGTATCTCGGCAGTCGGATCGGTGTTGAGGCGGGAGAGGGGTTCTTTACGAAGGAGCCGGTGGGGCTCGGTGGGCTCGATGGGCTGGTCCGCTAGAGATAGTCGTCGGCGTTGATCGTCTTGGGCCCTTCGTTGCCGGCCGTACGCTCGTAGTAGCCGTCGCCCTTCTTCTCGAACTTGGTGAAGCCGAGTTCGCCGAGACGTTTGTTGCTCATCTGGGTCTTGTTGAGGTCGCTCCACTTGCCGGCGATGGCGGGCGCGCTGATCGCGCGGCGGCAGGGCTGGCCGGTCTCGGGATGCTTGGTCAGCGGCTCGTCGGCCATGCGCTGGACGTACTCGAAGGTCTCGCCCGTGGGCTCGCCCTTCTTGTCCAAGATCTCGTAGTCATACGTGGGCATTTCTTATTTTACGCCGGAAGGTCGCCCGCCGTTCGGATCGGCCGTGTGGCTCATCGCTCCCGACAGGATGAACGCCAGTTCCAGCGCCTGCGCGTAGTTCAGTCGCGGGTCGCACGCGGTCGCGTAGTTCTCGGACAATCGCTCCTGCGTCACGCCCGACGCGCCGCCGATGACCTCGGTCACGTCGTGTCCGGTCACCTCGACGTGCACACCGCCCAGCACGGTGCCGGCCTGCTTGTGAGCGGCCATGGTGCTGCGAAGCTCTGCGACGATGGCGTCGAAGTGG
Source organism: Phycisphaerales bacterium (assembly GCA_965227775.1). Lineage (GTDB taxonomy): Bacteria > Planctomycetota > Phycisphaerae > Phycisphaerales > UBA1924 > JAHCJI01. Next base: position 917,111 of record OZ245777.1, on the reverse strand, counting down.
CGCGTCTTGCGGCCGTCGTCGGTCACCTGGCCATTGCCGTGCATGGGGTCGCTCAGCCAGACGGCGGGCTCGCCAGACTTCTGGACCGCGTGCAGGATGGGTGGCAGCGCATCGACCTTCGTCGCGCCCATGCGTGAGATGAGCACGACCTTGCCTGGCTCGCGCTTGGGGTTCAGCGTGCGCAAAAGGGCGACGGCCTCGTCGGGATCGATGCTCGGGCCGATCTTAACGCCCACGGGGTTTGCGATGCCGCGGAAGAACTCGACGTGGGCGCCGTCGAGCGCACGCGTGCGCTCGCCGATCCATGGCATGTGTGTGGTGAGGCAGTAGTAGCCGTCGCGACGAGGAACGCTGCGCGTCTGGGCGCTCTCGTATTCGAGGTTCAGCCCCTCGTGGCTGGCGAAGAAGTCGACGCGGTTGAGTTCTTCCATCGAGCCCGCACTGATGAGTTCGGCGAAGCGGATGGCGCTGCGCACCTCCTGGCTCATGCGCTGGTAGCGCTCGCGCAGATCGCCCGAGAGCTGCGCGTTGGTCAGGAATCGCAGGTCCCACTGCTCGGCGTGGTGCAGATCGGCAAAGCCGCCGGTCGCCAGCGAGCGGATGAAGTTGAGTGTCATCGCCGCGTGGTGGTAGCCAGCCAGCAGCAGCTCCGGATCGGGCCGGCGCGCGTCGGGGTCGAAGGCGGCGTGATTGACCAGGTCGCCGAAGTAGCTGGGCAGCTCGCACGATCGCCCGTCGACGCTGCCTGTCTCGGTCGGCTTGGAGCGCGGCTTGGCGTACTGCCCTGCCAGGCGGCCGATGCGCACGACCGGCTTCTGCGAGCCGTGGATGAGCACCAGGCTCATCTGCAACAGGATCTTGAGCGTGGCGGTGATGGTCGCCGGGCTGCACTCGTCGAGCGTCTCGGCGCAGTCGCCACCATGGATGATCAGGCGCTTGCCCTGCTGCGCGTCGGCGAGGTTGGCCTTGAGGCGCTCGATCTCCCACGAGGTCACCAGCGGCGGCAGGCTTGCGAGGCGATCGACGGCGCGCTCAAGCGCGGCGGGATCTTCGTAGTCGATCGCTTGCGCGCGTGGGCGCGCGTGCCAGCTCGTTGGCGACCAGGGCGAGCGAGTTGCGGCGGGAGATTGGGGCACGGCTGGCTTTCTTATGCGCGGGTTTTGCGCGTCGGAGGTCGGTTTTATCTTTTTTCGTCGGATTCGCTCATGGGCGTGTGATGTTGCGTCGATGGACCCAGCGTTCGGGGTTATCCGCCACTGACGGCGGCCGGACGAACTGGAACAGGCCGCACGAACCATATCGCCCGGCTGTGCAGGACCACATCGGTCCTCCCGGGATCAACCTGAAGGCGGCCCGCTGGAGATTCACGTTATGAAGAGGACATCTTCGACTCGCCGCCGCACGACCGGCAAAACCGCCAGCCGCACGCACGCGGCCAGGACGGCCCCGTCGCGCCGCACCCGCGCCACCGGCAGCAAGACCGCCGCCAAGCGCACCACCAGCCGGACCGGCGCCCGCAAGAGCACCGCCCGGAAGACCTCCCGCACCTCGAGCTCGACCGCCAAGCGGACCACCGCTCGGAAGAGCCCGACCCGCAAGACGGCCAAGCCTGCCGCCAAGCGCACCACGGCCCGCAAGGCCAGCACTGCCAAGCGCACCACCGCTCGCAAGACCGGTACCGCCAAGCGCACCACGGCCCGCAAGGCCAGCACTGCCAAGCGCACCACCGCTCGCAAGACCGGTACCGCCAAGCGCACGACCGCTCGCAAGACCGGCACTGCCAAGCGCACCACCGCTCGCAAGACCGGTACCGCCAAGCGCACGACCGCTCGCAAGACCGGCACCGCCGCCAAGCGGACCACCTCGCGGAAGACGACCGCCCGCAAGCCCAGCGCTCGCAAGAGCCCGGCCCGCAAGGCCTCTACCCGCACCACCGCCAAGCGCACCACGGCTCGCAAGGCCAGCACGACCGCCAAGCGTCGTACCGCTCGCAAGAGCACGCCGCGCACGTCGGCTCGCAAGACCGCCAGCCGCACCACGAAGGCGCGTACCAGCAAGGCCCGCACGACCAAGGCCCGGAACACGAAGGCCCGGAACACGAAGGCCCGGACCACCAAGCCGGCCGCCAAGCGTTCGACGGCCAAGCGGACCACGACCAAGGCCCGCAGCACCGCTCGCAAGACGACGGCCCGCAAGCCCAGCGCTCGCAAGAGCCCGGCCCGTCGCGCCACCTCGACCACGCGGAGCTTCACGCTCGCCTCGCGTCGCTCGAGCGTGCGTCGCCGCGCCGCCTAAGGCACCTCGCAGGGCCCCGGAAGGCCCGATTGTCCGTTCGGAGCCGGCCCCTCGTGGGCCGGCTTCCTTTATGTCCGGCAAAATTAAATGCAGATACAAGAATATGGCCGGCCCCGCCCCGGTTCGCCCCTGCACGAGTCTGAACCAGCAACCCTGACAGTCGCAAGGAGAACACGATGCCACGCCTGAACACGATCGACCCGAGCAGCGCCACCGGCAAGGCCAAGGAGATCTTCGACGGCCCGCTGAAGGGCATGCACCTGAACATCTTCAAGGGCATGGCCAACTCGCCCGCGGGCCTCCAGGCCTACCTGGGCATGAGCGGCGCGCTGGCCGAGGGCAGCCTGACCGCCGCCGAGCGCGAGATCGTCGCGCTCGTGACCGCCCAGCAGAACGACTGCGAGTACTGCCTGGCGGCCCACACGCACATCGGCAAGGGCGCGGGTCTGAGCGAGGCTCAGACCATCGCGGCCCGCCGCGGCGACATCGACGACGCGAAGCTGGGCGCTCTGGTCACCTTCACCCGGTCGCTGCTCGAGAAGAAGGGGTTCGCCGACGAGGGCGACCTGAACGCCTTCAAGAGCGCCGGCTACGACGACGGCGACGTGGTCGAGGTCATCGCGGCGGTGGCGTTGAACTTCTTCACGAACTACTTCAACCACGTGAACGGCACCGACGTCGACCTGCCGCAGGCGCCGGCCCTCGAGACGGCCGGCGCGAGCTGAAGCACCGCTAGCCGCGGCTGAGCCGCACAGCCCTGTGCAGCGCGAGCGCGCCAAGGGCCAGGCCCGGCAGCACCAGCAGCCCCAGGCCAACCCACCCCGCGGTGGGCGTGGGCTGGCGGACGACGAGCGCACCCGCGGCCATCAGGCCGGCCGCCGCGACGACGCACAACCCGCCGAGGCGGATGGCACGAACGGCCGGGCTCGACCAGGGCCCGGCCGTGCTCTTGCGCACGTCTTCTCGCACGGAAACGACCTCTCTCTCCGCGAAACGGTGGCCCGGGCAACATCGATCGGGCCGGGCAGAACCTATCGGCGCGCACGCGGCTCGTCCAACACCCTCGGTGGCGCATTGCGCTAGACCGCGGTACACTGCTCGATGCCCGCCGCCGCAACCACCACACCCAAGCCCACGCCGAAGTCGAAGCTGCCAAAGCCCTTGCGCCCGAAGGGCAAGAGCCTGCCCGACTGCCGCGTGTACGTGGGCGATTGCCGGGAGCTGTTGCCGAAGATTCCGGATTGCGCGAAGGGCCAGGTCGACCTCGTCTTCGCGGACCCACCTTTTAACTGGGCCCGCGGCTACGACAAGTGGGACGACTCGATGCCCGACAAGGAGTACTGCGATGTGGCGCAGAGCTTCGGAGAGCCGGGTGAGGTGACCGCGTTCACCCAACGATGGATCGATCTGTGCATCCAGGCCCTCAAGCCAACGGGCAGCCTGTGGATCAACATCCCCGACGACTGGGCCGCCGAGATCGTGGTGCACCTCAAGCAGCGCGGCATGCACATGGTCAACTGGTGCGTCTGGCACTACCGCTTCGGGCAGAACACGACGGGCCGCTTCATCAACAGCAAGGTGCACGTGCTGTACTTTTGCAAGGACCCGAAGAACCGCACCTGGAACCCCGAAGAAGTGCTCGAGCCCAGCGATCGCGCAACGACGTACTTCGACCCGCGCACGATGGACAAGAAGGATGGCATGCCCGCCGGTATGCGCCTGCCAATGGACGTGTGGTACGGGCAGTACTGGGGCCGCATCCAGGGCAACAACGCCGAGCGGCGCGGCAAGCACGACAACCAACTGCCCGAGCTTTATCTCGCCCGCGTCGTCCGTGCGACGAGCAACGAGGGCGACCTCGTGCTCGATCCTTTCACGGGCAGCGGGACGACGGCCGTCGCGGCCACAGCGCTCGACCGGCGGTACGTCGGCTGCGAATTTTCGCCCGACATGGCCAAGAGCGCGATGGAGCGCGTGAGCAACGGGCCGGTCCGCGATCTTCGCGCACCGGCCCGTGGAACGGCCATCTTCCAGCCAAGGCGCCGCCGGGCGGCGACCTGAGCCGGCTTACTCGCAGCCGGCGTCGAACTCGTTCTGGAAGGTCAGAAAGTCGAAGATTGTGAGCGCGCCATCCCCGTCGAAGTCGGCGACGAGGTCACCCGCGTCGAAGGCGTTCTGGAACGCGAGGAAGTCGAAGATCGTCAGCGCGCCATCGCCGTCAAAGTCGGGACGGCAGGGCGTCGCCTCGATGCTGTCGGCCACGCCGTCGCGACGGACGTTGTACTGGTAGGTGCGCACGGGCGCGAGGTCGGGGTCGTACATCACCGTGTCCGAGGCGAGCTGGAACAGGTAGGTCTGGTTGTCGACCAGATCATTGCCGCTCACGCTGAGGTCCATGAACCCGTCGCCGTCGAAGTCACCGATGGTGGGCGATTGCTGGAACGAGGAAGCCGAGCCCACGGGCAGCGGCCACCCGTCGATCTGCGTGCCGTCATGGTTGAATCCAAAGAGCGGTGTGACGGCGGTGTTGTCGTCGACGAGCAGCTCGACGAACCCGTCGGCATCGACGTCGGCGACCATGATCTGCGCGTGCACCGCACCCACGACGCCCGTCACGGGCCAGCCCGGCAGCGGCACGCCGTCGCGGTCCCACACCTGAATACTCGCCTCGGGCGCGGGCGTCAGGGTGCGATCGCCAATGGCAATGTCGAGGTTGCCGTCGCCATCGATGTCGGCGATGGTGGGGGGCGTGAAGATCGAGAACTCGGTGGTGGTGGGCCAACCGGGGCGCAGGTTGCCGGCAAAATCGAGCACGTAGATGCGCCCGGTGAACGGATCGACCTCGTTGGTCGTGGCAAAAACGATCTCGCGAGCGCCATCGCCGTCCAGATCGGCAAGCCCGGCCGAGTTGTAGTTCAACGTCTGGATCGTGCCGCCTTCGTTGGGCGTATACGGGAAGCCCGAGAGCGTGTTGCCGTCGGCATCGAACGCGTACACCGTGTAGAACGACGAGACGACGATCTCAGGCGCACCGTCACCGTTGATGTCGCCCACGGCCGGTGAACCGCCGCTCGAGATGTTGTCGAGCACGATCGGGAACCCGTCGCGCTGCGTGCCGTCGCCCTCGATGGCCGAGAGCTGGGCGATGCCGCCCGAGTTGGCGTTGACGAGGATCTCCAGGTCGCCGTCGCCGTCAAGGTCGGCCAGCGCCGGGCTCTTGAACGGGCCGCCGACCGAGACCGGGAAGCCAGGGACCGTCGAGCCGTCCTTGTTGATGGCAAACACATTGCCGCGGATGCCGAAGAAGAACGTCTGCACGACGATCTCCTCCTCGCCGTCACCGTCGATATCACCGAACGCCGGCGCGCCGAACGTGCCCTGGCCGGGCGTAAGGAACCGCGGGAAGCCGGGCACGTTCGTGCCGTCGAGGTTGAGCGCGAACAGGCGGTCCTGCACCACGTGGACCATCTCGAGCTCGGGGTCGGCGTCCATGTTGACCATCATGCCCCCGTCGACCGACGGGCCCGGAGCGATGATCAGGGGCCAGCCGTCCCGGGTCTCGAAGCCCGGCACCTGGGCCGCGGCTTGGGACGACAGAGCGGTGCAGGCCAGCAACGTGGTACAACCGAGGATCGCGTTCTTGGGCATTGGTGTTCCTTCCTCTCCGAGCCGCCCGGGGGCAGTGTGCATGGGGTCCGCGTTTCGTGCCACCCCCGCAGCAAGACGCTTGCGGCGCGTAGCTGTGGCACTCTAACGGATCCGGACGATCGGCACAAGAGGTTTCCTAAATATTTCTAGAAATATTGCAAGTTTGTTTCGGCATCCTGCGGAATCGGGCTATAAATGCTGTCATGACCGCCGCCGATCCCAGCTCAGCCGCCGTCGACGTGCTCGATGCGTCGGTCGTCGAGGCCATCACGGGCGTGCGATCGGCATACGCCGAGTTGTTATCGGCCGTCCCCCGCGAGGGCTCCGGCGCCATCGGCGTCGAACGGGCGCTGGGCATCAGCAAGAAGCTGGCGTGGCAGGTGTATCGGGTCGCGACTTCGGAGAACCCGCTGGGCTCGGGCGCCCGCGTGCCCGGCAAGGCGGCGACGAGGCAGGTTCTGCTCGCCGCGACCAAGGCGGGCGTGCCCACCGAGATCACCGATCGCGTGCAGGCGGCGACCGATCTGTTCCATGGCGCGGTCAGCGACCACGCCGACGATCGCAGCAGCTTCGACCTGATGGTGCGATCGGTGAGCGGTGATGGCATCGCCGGCCACGACGCCGAACTGAAGCGGACCGCGTATCGCGTCAATCGCGAGCTGGTCGGCCGGTGCTGCGATGTCGATCTGTTCACGCTGCTCGTCCGGCGATCGGACACGCCCGACCAGATCGAGATGTGCTCGCTGCGCGGGCTCGCCGGGCTGCGCCGCCTGCGACCCGACGTGCCGCTGGAGATTTCGAGGCACCGCTTCGATCAGGGCGAGGGCAACGTGCGCACACGCGAGCCCGTCTTCGGCGATGGTGCGGCGCACGGGCCTGTCGGGCTGGTCGAGGCGTTCTCGACCGAGCCGCTCCCATCCATCTCCGCGATCGTGGGCAAGGACGGGTATACGAGGTTCGTTGCCGATGTCGATCGACTTGGCACGACGTCGGCCGTGAGCTGCTATCTGTGCGACATGACGCGCGGGCTGCCGATCCGCTCGCCCGATGGCACGGCCGCGGTCGGCAACATCCACGAGGTTGCGACTCCCGCCCAGGTGCTGTACCAGGACATGCTCGTCGACCGGCGGTTGCTGGCCGAGGACGCGTTCGGCCCCGCACACCCGAGCCTTCGCGTGCTGTCTCGGAGACCCGAGACAACGGCGTGGCCCGGCGACGACACCGGCGTGGTGCTGCCCGTGGCAGAAAGACTGGTGCGCGGCGGGCGCGGGAGTAGCGCGGTAAGCGTCCCGGAGCTTCCGGCCTACCCCGGCATGATCCGGCAGATCGGCGATCGGCTCAACTGGGACGTGGAGGACATGGTGCTCTTCCGCGTGCGCATCGAGCACCCGGTGCTGCACTCTGTCGTGTGGGTTCGGCTCGATCTTGAAGGCCGGCTCAGCAACGAGTGATGCGTTCGCGCGAGCTTCTCAGCGCGAGACGTGGCCCGCCAAGGCGGCGAGGGCCTTCAGGTCCTGCTCTTCCACGATGCGATCAATCTGCGCCTGGGCGACGCCCTTCTGCTTCAGCGCGGCGCGGGCGCTGTTCCATAGGCGCTTGAGCGCGGCCTGCTTGCCCTCGGCGGTGGCAATGTACAGCTCGGACACAACCTCGCCGAGGCGTGTCTCGATGATGGCGTCCTTGTTGGCGTAGTAGCGCCCGACGATCTTCTGCTGGTTGGCCGTCAGGTCGGGGCGCTTGGCCATGACGCGGCTGCTCAGCCGCGGCGCGGGCCGCTGATCTCGCGGATGCGCTTGTTGACAGCCTTGCGGGCTGCGCGGCGGCGGCGCTCGCTGGGCTTCTCGAAGAATTCCTTGCGCTTGATGTCCTTGGTCAGCCCTTCCTTCTCGCAGAGCTTCTTGAAGCGCTTCATCATCTGTTCGACGGACTCGCCGCCTCGGGCCTTGATTCGGATCGCCATGAGAGCGTTGTCCTCCATCCCTCCGCCGGCCCGAATTCCACCAGGGCCGTGCGCGGGAACGAGAAGGATTGCTCCAATGTGGGCCCAAGTCAAGGGGTCGATTCGCGCACAAATCGGTCTTTGGACGGGTTGTGAATCGCGACACCCCAGCGGGCGAAGGGTGAAATCCGCAGCGTCCGGCGGGGAAGGAAGCCTGCAAGGAGTCTCCGCTATGAACATGCTGCTTTGGCTCGTCTCGTTCCTGCTCGCCAGCTATGCGTCCCAGCCTCAGGTGGCCGACCCGCCGGCCCGCACGGCTGAGGCGATCAACGCCGAGGCGAGCGAGACCGTGGCGGCCGTCTACGAGGCGGCGGGCATCAAGCCCAGGCGGCTGCTGCTCTTGGGCACCTTCCACTTCAAGGACGCCGGGCTCGACGAGTACAAGCCCCAGCACCAGTTCGATGCGCTCAGCGAACGCCGGCAGAAGGAGATCGCCGAGGTCATCGATCGACTCGACGGTTTCGACGCCGACGTGGTGTGCGTAGAGGCCCGGCCCGACCGCCAGGGCGACCTAGACCAGCGGTTCCGGGCGTTCGGCTCGGGTGAGTGGGAGCTGCCCGCCAACGAGATCTACCAGCTCGGCTTTCGCCTCGCGCAGCGCGAGGGGCTCGAGGGCGTGCAGGCGATCGACGCACCAATGCGCTGGCTCGAGCCTCGCACCGACATCGAGCAGTGGGCCCGAGACCACGGCCAAGAGGCCAAGCTCGCCCAACCGCTCGCACGCGCGGCGTACCCATACATGGTCGCGGCCGACAAGCAGATCGATGCGTGGCACCTTATCGATAGCTTGCTCTCGCGCAATGCCGCGCCGAAGCTCGAGGCCTCACACGGCGGCTATCTCTCGGGAGACTTCGCCGTCGGGGATGGCACTTCGTATCCCGGCGCGGACGGCTTCGTCACGACGTGGCACAACCGAAACCTGCGCATATTCCAGAACATCATCAACGCCACCGAGCCGGGCGATGACGTGGTCGTGATCATCGGCGCGGGCCACGTGCCACTGCTGCGACACATGGCGCAGTGCTCGGCCGACTTCGAGTTGGTCGAGGTCGTGGAAGTGCTCGGCGACGAGTAGTCCGAAGCAGACCTCTCCACCCGCGGCACGAGGGCGTAGCCTCGGGCATGCTGGTTGATATCTCGCCGCCGCTCTCGCCTCGCACGGCCGTCTTTCCGGGCGATACGCCGCTGAGCCGCAAGGTCTTGATGGACACGGCCAACGGCGACCACCTGACGCTCAGCACCCTCACCAGCACCGTACACGTCGGCGCGCACGCCGATGCCGAGAGCCACTACAAGCCTGCGGGCCGAACCATCGAGCAGCATCCGCTGGAGCTCTATCTCGGCCCGTGCGTCGTTGCGCCGGTGCGAGCGAAGCGGGGCGAACGATTCGGGATCGATGCGATCGACGAGGCGTGGCTGGACGCCGTCCACGGGCTCACCGAGCATGGCCAGCCGGGACGCTTGCTGCTGCAGACCGGCACGGGCACAGACCCGGAGACCTTCCCGAGCGATCTGGCGGCGCCAACGCCCGAGATGATCGAAACGCTCGCGGCACGCGAGGTGCGGCTGCTGGGGGTGGACACCCCCAGCGTCGATCTGGCCGACGCAAAGGACCTTATCGGCCATGCGGCGTGCGCTCGAAGCGGCGTGTCGATCCTCGAGGGGCTCGTGCTCGATGGGGTTGACCCGGGCATCTGGGAGCTCATCGCGTTGCCGCTGCGGCTTGTGGGCTTCGACGCGAGCCCCGTGCGTGCGGTGCTGCGTCGATAAATTGCCGATAGGACATTGAGATCGGGTTCCAAGGTAGAAGGAGCGAGGCATGCCTGTTCGCGAGTCCGTTGTTGGCCAGCCGATGGCGTTCGAGCCGCTCGAGCCGCGTGTGCTGCTGAGCGTCAACATCGAGGTGGACTACACCTACGACACCAACGGGTTCTTCGACGACCCCGCGCGACGGGTGGTTATGGAAGCCGCGGCCGATTACGTCAGCTCGCTGTTCAACGACTCGCTCAACGCCATCATCCCCAACGGGGGCAACGCGTGGCGCATCCAGTTCATCAACCCGGCCACGGGCTCGATCACCGAGGTCGAGAATCCCACGATCGACGAGGACGAGCTGCTTCTGTTCGTCGGTGGGCGCGACCTAGCGGATGACACGCTGGGACTCGGCGGCGCAGGCGGCTGGCAAGCGAGCGGCAGTTCGGCATTTCTCAACAACGTCGAAGGTCGCGGCCAGAGCGGCGCGACCGGACCCGAATCGGGCCAGACCGACACGAGCCTGTGGGGCGGCACGATCACCTTCGACAGTGACACCAACTGGCACTTCGGCGTCACGACCGCGGGCCAGCAGGGCAACGAGCACGACTTCTACTCGGTCGCGTTGCACGAGATGATGCACGTGATGGGCTTCACCGACGACTCGCCGGCGTTCTTCAACCTCATCTCGCCCAGCAGCGAGTTCATGGGTGCGCGCGCTATGTCGGTGAGTGCCGACACGCAACTCATTGCCTCCGACCTCGCCCACTGGCGCGAGGGGCTCACCAGCGGCGGGCAAGAGACGCTCATGGATCCGACGTTCACGCGCGGTACGCGGAAGCTCCTCACGCCGCTCGACTTTGCCGCGATGGAAGACATTGGCTGGGAGATCGACGCGATGCGTTGGCCGGGCCTGGGCGCCTTTATCTCGACCAGCCCGTTCACGGGCGAAGGCGTCGCGTCGGGCAACACAACCAACTCGAGCTCGGGGTTGCACTGGGTTCAGGTTCGTGAGGACGGCCTGCTCGACTTCCGCGTCACGAGCGACCAGCCCGTCTCGCTGCGGCTCTGGGACTCTCAGGGACTGCTGGTCGCCGAGAACACCACGGCCGACACCGTCACGGGCCTTGCGGTGGTGGCGACCGACCAGTTCTACACCATCGAGGTCATCGGCACCGCACCGGCGAGCTACGACATGGCCGTCGCGACCGGCGGGTTCGATGAAGTGGCCTACTACCCGGAGGGCTTTGCTTCGGCCGACATCGATCAGGCCGTATACGTCTCGAATCCGACCGATAGCGCACAGCTGTTCACTCTCACGCTTCGCTACGAGCGCGACGACCTGGGCAGAGACGGCGACGCGATCGTGGTTGATCGCGTGATCGAGCCGGGCGCGACGATGATGATCGACATCGCGCGCGATGGCGCGTTCGCGGTCGAGCAGGCGAGCGGCCGCCAGATCCTGGCCAACGAGCCCTACGCGCTGGTGCTCGGCTCGACGGCACCGCTGGGTGCGGCGCTCGAGCACGCCGACGTCTTCGGCGGCCAGCGCATCACGACGAGCGAGAGCTTCACGCGGCAGACCGCCGACACGTGGCACTTCCCGCGGGCCGAGGCGTTCACGAGCGTCTCGGACTTCCTGATCTTCTACAACCCCAACGATCACGACGCGCGCATCGAGGTGACGTTCGTCTCGACATCGGGGCAGATCACGCTCACCCAGGTGGTGCGGGCCGAGGCGCGCGGCGGGTGGAGCGTTGGTGAGATCGCGGTGCTCGCGGGCAACGCGTTTGGTGTCATCCTGACGAGCGAGGCGGCAGACCCGGCCGACCAGGGCGGGCACGACGGCATCGTCGCCGCGCTCACGCACTTCGACGCGACCGACGGCGTGGGCTGGACGGCGCTCGGCACGCCGGGCTCGCTGCCCTCGATCAACTTCGTGCCGGTGGCCGAGATTCCCGGCTCGACGACCGAGCTGCTGGTATTCAACCCGGGCATCTCGGTCGCGCGGCTGAATGTCATCGCAACGACAAGCATGGGCGACGAGATGCTGGCCGAGCGCTTCGTGCCGGCGGGCAACAGCAGCGCGCTCGTGGTGCCCAACGCGCTGGGGTACCGCTACGAGTTCACGTCGGGCATCGGCGTGGTGCAGTTCGTCCAGAGCACAAGCGAGGAGGCGTTCAGCAGCGCGCCTCCCGGGGCCGCCAGCACCGACCTCGCGTTCTCGCTGGGCACGTTCGATCCGAGCGACGCCGGATCGTTCCTGCGGCTGGGCATCTACAACGATTCGGCCTCGAGCGCGAACGTCACCGTGCGGTTCTTGTTCCTGAGTGGCGAAGAGGTGGTCCAGAGCGTGTCGGTCGACGCCGGCCGCTTCAGCACGGTACAGATCGACACCATCACGACCGTGCGCGATCGCGCGGGCGACCTGCCGCTCTCGATCGTGCTCGAATCACCGCAGCCGATCACCGGCTTGCTGCTGTCGATCGACGGCCAGGTGGGCTGGGGCGTGGGCGGGTTGCCCGTGCCGGCGTAGTCACGCCTCCGGCCGCATGAACGGGAAGGGGATCACCTCCCGCAAGCTCGAACCGCCGGTCAGCAGCATTGCCAGGCGATCGATGCCCAGGCCGATGCCGCCGGCGGGGGGCATGCCCACGCGCAGGGCGCGCAGGAAATCTTCGTCGAGCGTGCGGAACGTGTCGTCGTCGGCCTTGGCGCCCTCGAGCTGCTGGCGGAACTTGGCCTCCTGCACGTGCGGGTCGTTCAGCTCGGTGTACGCCGGGCCGATCTCCATGCCCGCGATGAACAGGTCCCACCGGCCGGCCAGCTCGGGGCGGTCGTCGAGCGGGCGCGTGAGCGGGCTCGTCGCGCTGGGGTAGTGCAGCACGAAGGTCGGTCGCGTGGTGTCGATCAGCTCTTCGGCCTTGTCCTCGAAGAGGCGATCGACCAACAGCCAGTGGTCGGTGGTGCTCGCATCGTCGTAGCCAGCGCTCACGCAAGCCGCGCGCACGGCTTGCTCGTCAAACATGGAGCAGCCCACGGCGTTCTCGAACAGGTCGCCATACTCAACCTGCACGAACGGGTCGGCATAGTTGATCTCGAGTCCTTCCCAGGGCATGGCCTTGGTCGTCGCCTCCGGGTACAGGCCCTTGTACGCCGGGTCGGCGCACACCATCTCGGCCAGGCGACGCACCATGCTCTCGGCCAGCTCGAGCATCGTGTGCGCGTCGCCGAACGCCTGGTAGGCCTCCATCGACGTGAACTCGGGATTGTGCCGGCGGCTCAGGCCCTCGTTCCTGAAGTTGCGGCTCATCTCGAACACACGCGGCATGCCCGCGACCAGGAGCCGCTTCAGGTGCAGCTCGGGGGCGATGCGCAGCGACAGGTCCATGTCCAGCGCGTTCAGGTGCGTGATGAACGGCTTCGCGGCAGCGCCGCCGGCCTGCGCCTGCAGCACGGGCGTCTCGACCTCTGCGAAGCCGCGCTCTTCCATGAAGGCGCGCACGTCGCGCACGATCTTGCCGCGCAGCACCAGCCGAGCCATCGCCTCGGGGTTACTCCACAGGTCGACGTACCGCCGACGGAAGCGCGCCTCGGGATCGCTCAGGCCCGCGTGCTTCTCGGGCGGGGGCTCGATGCTCTTGGACCCCGGCCGGAGGTCGCTGGCCCAGATGGTCAGCTCGCCGGCGCGCGTCTTCATCAGCGGGCCCTCGGCCACGATGACGTCCGCCAGGTCCGTGTGCTTGGCAAGGTTGAAGCCCGCTTCGGCGCAGTCGCGCTTGCTGACGGCGATCTGCAGGTCGCCGGTCGCGTCGCGCAGGTTGAGCCACACCAGCTTGCCGTTGTCGCGGTGCAGCACGACGCGACCCGCAACGCGCACGCGCGTGCGGTTGTCCGTCGAAGGGGGCACGTCGGCGTTCGGATCTTCCTTCAGCTTCGCCTTGCGATCGGCCTCGGCCTGCTGATGCGCCGCGTCTGCATCGGCGTCGTAGAGATCATGTGCACGCGCGAGCTCCACCAGCCCGTCCTCGCGCACGCCATAGGGCTTCATGCCGAGGTTCGCGATGGCCTCGCGGTTGGCAAGGCGCTGGCGTACGAACTCGTTGTCGGCGTTGGGGTGGGCGGGCGTCTGATCGGTCGCGGCTTCACTCATGGGCCGCGATTGTAGGAAAAGCGGCTCAGCCCGGGTCCTGCTGCTCCCGCTCGATGGCCATGGCCGCGGGGCTCTGGGCCCGCACGCGGCGGAGGTCGTCGCCGTCGTCTGGGTCGTCGTCCTGCGAGGTCGTGCACCACAGCTCGAGCCGCGCGCCCACGGGTCGCATCGCGATGAGGCTGACGCGGCGACCATCGCCCAGCGACTGCGAGGCATCCTCGATCAGCGGGGCCTTGCCCTCGAGCGCGTTGAAGATGGCCCGGGTCTCGGGCAGCGTCAGCAGCGCGGGGGGCACGTATTCCTCCTGATTCCGGCGGAGGTAGTCCAGCAACACGCCCGCGGGCAGCGTCAGGCGGCCCACGCTCACGGTGCGGGCCGGCAGCCACAGGGCGCCGTTCTCGTCGATGATGGGCTCGACGACCGCCGAGATGTAGCGCACGCCGTCGGGCATGCCGACGCGCAAGCCGATGGCGATGTACCCGTCCATGAACTCGACCTGGACCTCTTCGAGCTCCTGAGGCCAGCCGACGAGCTCCCATTGGGCGGCGACCCAGTCCCGCATGGTGGTGTTGAGCCAGGCGTTGGCGTCGTTGGCGCCCACCCACACGTGCCAGCGCTCCTGGCCCGCCTCGCGGCGCTGGTAGAGCGCGTTCCACAGGCCGTTCTCGATGGCGATGGCCGTCTGCTCGGTGCGCGGATCGTCTCGGCGGACGGTGCGCCACCACGCGGGCGCCTGCTCTGAAAGCGAGAACGCCACCACGCCCGCCAGCGTCAGCAGCGCCACGATCGACAGGGCCCCGATGACCAGCCATCGGCTCAGACCGCTGATCTTCAAGCTCCCAAGCCGCCCGGGCATCGCTGGTATGGTGGCGCACCCACGGGCACCGATCAAGCCGCAGCGCCGCCCAACGGCTCTGCGGGGCGCCCTGCCGCGTCAGCCCTCGTCGTTCGCCGGGTCGTGGTCGGCCCGCAGGCGAGCCAGCAGCGGGTGGTCGCGCTTGGCCCACATCGCCTCGATGACCGCCTCGGGCACCATGCTCTTGAGCACGTCTGGGTCGCTGCCCATCGCGGCGATCTGCTTGATGAGGCTGCTGCTGATGTACGCGAAGCTCTCGCCGGCGACCATGAAGGCCGTCTCCAGGCCCGCGAGCTGCCGGTTGGTCACCGCCTGCTGGACCTCGTACTGCAAGTCCGAGAGGTTGCGCACGCCGCGGAGCAGCGCCGCCGCACCCTCGGCCTTGGCAAAGTCGACCGTGAGCCCGGTGAACACCTCGACGCGAACGGGGGCGTGACCGGGCTCCTGACGGCACATCTCGTTGACGAGGTCCCGGGCCATCGAGGCCCGCTCGTCGGCGGTGAAGAGCTGGGGCTTGCTGGGGTTGTTCCCGATGGCCACGACCAGCTCATCGAACAGCGTCCGACCCCGCCGGATGACGTCCAGGTGGCCGAAGGTTATGGGGTCGAACGAGCCCGGATAGATGGCAACGTGGGGGCCAGGCATCGCCCATGGTACCAGAACCACCCGCTGGCGGCACCGCGTGGGGGGGTCGTGCGGCCGCCGGGGCCGTTTCACTCGTCAATCCCCGCCCCGGTTGGTGGGCGATCAGCGGCCTGCAATGGACATTGTTGGTGTTCGGCCATCGGCCTAAAGGCCGTGCCCAGCGTCTGGGCAATCGTGGCCGCATCCCCCTGCACCGGCCCCGCGTCGTGTTCTCACGGCGCGGGGCTTTTTCTATCATACCAGAAGCGTTGATTCTCCGGTCCATCAAAACGAGACGCGAGGAGAACGGCCATGGGGTGCTGGGGACACAACACGTTCGACAATGATGATGCGTGCGACTTCGGTGACTCCATGTCTGAGTTCAACGACCTGTCGCCGATTGACAGGGCATTCGCTGCTGTTGAGCGAGAGACTGAGTTTCCGTTTCTGGCTAGCGAGGAAATGGCGCTGGCCGCATGCGAGGTCCTCGCGCGTCTGAAGGGGAACCCAGGTTATCACGACAGTTACACCGAAAGCGTAGACGAATGGGTTGCGGCCCATCCAATCGAGCCGCCTGCTTCGCTCATTGAACGCGGCCTCGCGATCATCGATCGAGTGCTCCATGATGAGTCCGACCTAAGAGCGCGTTGGGAAGAAGTCAATGACGCGGAACCCTGGATCGCCGCTGTCAATGATCTCCGCGCCCGCCTCACATCCACGTAAACGGCGTGCGATCTCGCGTCGAGACCATGCATTCGGTCTCGGGCAGCAGGTCGACCAGGCGGTCTCGCAGGCGGGGCAGGTAACCGCGCTCGGTGTTGGTGTGGCCGGCCAGCAGCACGCCGCAGTCCTTGCGGAGCAGCTCGAGTGCCTCGTGGTGCGTCATCTCGCCGGTCACGAAGAAGTCGCAGCCAGCCGCCAGCGCGTGCGTGCGCAGCGAGGCACCCGCGCCCGGGCACACGCCCACCGTTCGCACCGGCTTGTGGACGTCGCCGTCGACGGCGGCGACCTTGACGGCCGGTATGCCCAGGAAGGTCTTGAGCCGGTCGGCAATCTCGGCTGGCGCGGCGGGGCGGTCGAGCACCAGCCGCCGGCCCGCGCCGGCGTGGCGCACGGGCTCGGGCAGAAGCTCGTAGAGGTCGACCGCGGGTTCCTCGTAAGGGTGGAACTGGCGGAGCGTCTCCATCGCGATGGGCAGGGCGGCCTTGCTGCACACCATCTCGAGGCGCAGCTCCTCGACACGCTCGAGCTGGCCGATCTCGCCGACTACCGGATTGGCGTCGTCGTTGGCGAAGAACGTGCCGCTTCCCTCGACGCCGAAGGAGCAGGCGGTGTACGCGCCGATGATGCCCGCGCCGGCGGAGGCCAGGGCGTTGCGGACCTGGTCGGCGTCCTTGTGTGGCACGAAGGTGACGATCTTGATCTCGCGGCTGCCGGGCCGCTCCATGTGCGGCATAAGGGCCCGCACGTCGCCGGCGATGGAGCCCTCGGTCTTCGAGCCGCTGATGGCCTCGCACAGCCAGTCGCACATGCCGCCGGGGGCCGCGTCGAGGCTGCTGTGCGGGCTGACCACCGACATGCCCGCCGTCACGGCTTCGAGCAGCATCTTGCCCATCGCGTGGTCGTCAGTCAGGCTCTTGATTGGGTGGAAGATGGGCGGGTGGTACGCCAGGATGGCCGACACCCCCGCGGCCCGCGCTTCCTCCAGCACGTCGGGCGCGAGGTCGATGGTCAGCAGCACGGGGCCCTTCAGGGCCTGACCGCGCGAGCCGACGATGAGGCCCACGTTGTCCCAGCTGCCCGCGTATCGCAAGGGCGCGAAGGTCTCGAGGGCGTCGATGAGTTCTCCAACCGTTGCCATGGGCCATCGTACGTATCGACCGCCCCGATCGGTCGATAGGGTTGGCGATGGACTCGATGCGGCTGAGAGCCTTTGCAAAGCTGAACCTTGCCCTGGCGGTGGCCCCGCCCGAGCGTGATGGCCCGCGCAGGGGCTGGCACCGCATCTGCTCCTGGATGCACGCCATCGACCTGCACGATGACGTCGAGGTTCGCGTCGATCGCTCGCTGGATGGACCGGCCCTCGACGCGCGTTGGGCCGATGACGCGCCGGTGCACGCGGGCGAGCCGCTGGCGTGGAACGCCGAGGACGACCTCGCCGTGCGCGCTGCGAATCAGCTCGACGAGCGCGCACCGCTGCACATCACGCTGCGCAAGCGCGTGCCCGATGGCGGCGGGCTTGGAGGCGGCAGCAGCAACGCCGCCGCGGTGTTGCGCGCAGGAAGCGTACTGCTCGGACTCGGCCACAGCCCCGAGACACTCCGCGAACTGGCGATGACGCTCGGCAGCGACGTGGCGTTCTTCATCGACGATGCCGACCCGAGCCTCGATGCGCCTCCCAGGCCCGCGATCGTCGCCGGCTTCGGTGACACGATCGAGCGCCTTGCCGCACCCAGCGAAACGCTGCCTGTGACTCTGGCCGTGCCGCCGTTCGGGTGCGCGACGAAGGACGTATACGCCGCCTTCGATGGGTTCGAGCCCGGACCGCTCCGCGAGGCAGAAGTGCGATCGCTGGCGATGCAGTCGCCGCTCGTCGCCGAGTTGTTCAATGACTTGGCAGGACCCGCGATGTCGGTGCGGCCCGAGCTTGCCGCGCTGCGAGACACGCTCGTGCATCGATGGCAGGCACCCGTGCACGTGACTGGTAGCGGCTCGACGCTGTTCGCAATCGGCGAGCATGCAACGAGCGATGCGTGCACGACGCTCGGAGCACACCTGCTATGACGACGCCGCTGCGCATCGGCGTTGATCTCGGCGCGACCGGCTTACGCGCGGGCGTCATCGATGCTGCTGGCGGCGTCGTTGCGCGTTCAAAGGCTGCGGCGCCACGCGACCCGAACGAGGCGGCCGCGGCGATCGCCAACGCGGTGCGAGATGTTGCAGCCCAATCCGGCATCGAGCTCCCAAATGCCATCGGCATTGGCGTGCCCGGGCCCGTCGTCGGCAACACCATCACCGCGGCGATCAACCTGGGTTGGCGTGACGTCGCCCTCGGCGATCTGGTTGTCGAGCGACTCGGCGTGCAGACGGTGCTCATCAACGACGTCAACGCGGCGGCCTTGGGCGAGCAGCGCCTGGGCGCCGCGCGCGGCGAGGCAGACATGATCGCGCTGTGGATCGGCACGGGCGTCGGCGGCGGGGCGGTGCTCGATGGCGAGGTCTACCTGGGCATCGACGGCGTCGCGGTCGAGGCCGGGCACATCATCGTAAACGCCGACGGGCCGGCGGATGCGCGCACGGTGGAGCAATGCTGCTCGCGGCGGGCGATCGTGGAGGCCGTGCGTGTCGGGCTCGAACAAGGGCGGGCCAGCACCGTGCGCGAGGCAACGCCCGAGGCCATCGCCGACGCCTATCGCGCGGGCGATGCGTTGTGCACCGAAGTCGTCGACGCGGCGCTGCGGCTCATCGGTTCGGCGGCCGCCACAGCGTGCGCGCTGCTGGGGCCCACCGTGGTGGTGGTAGGTGGCGCGCTGGTCGAGGGCATCGGGCCCGCGGTTGCCCGGGTCGTAGGCCAAGCCGCCAACACCGACGCGTTCCCGCCGGGCCGGACGCTGTCCGTCCGCCAGAGCGCGTTCGGCGACGACGCGGGCCTCATCGGGGCCGCCCTGTTCGCCGCCGATACAATGCGGCGATGACGACGACCTCGACGAGCACTTCGAACACGATCGAACAGGCCATCGCTGCCGACCACGAGCGGCTGACCGCCCTGCGGCAAGACCTGCACCGCAACCCCGAGCTGAGCAATCGCGAGCACGAGACCTCGGCGCGCATCGAGCACGAGCTGCGTGAGCTGGGGCTCGAGGTCAAGACCGGCCTTGCCAGCAACGGCACCGGCGTCATCGCGTACCTGCCCGCAACCGAAGCGACGAGCGAGACCATCGCGCTGCGGGCCGACATCGACGCGCTGCCCGTCACCGAAGCGACCGGCAAGCGGTACGCCTCGACTAACCCGGGCGTGATGCACGCGTGCGGGCATGACGGGCACACGGCCATCCTGCTCGGCGCGGCGCGGGCGCTTGCATCGCAGGAGACGCGGCCCAACAACGTGCTGTTCATCTTCCAGCCCGCCGAGGAAGACGGCGGCGGCGCCGAGGTCATGTGCGAGCAGGGCGCGCTGCGCGGCGCTACCGGCGGCGGGCTTGGCGAGCCGGCGACGCGCATCTTCGGCCTGCACGGCTGGCCGCGCATGCCGCTGGGCAATGTCGCGACGCGGCCGGGCCCGTTGATGGCGAGCACCGACGATTTCGACGTGCGCATCATCGGCAAGGGCGGGCATGCTGCAATGCCGCACTTGGCGACCGATCCGATCGTTGCGGCCAGCGCGGTTGTCATGGCGCTGCAGACCATCGCCTCGCGCAGCGTCAATCCGTGCGACGCTGGCGTTGTCACCGTCGGGCAGTTCGAGGCCGGGACGGCGAACAACATCATCCCCGAGCATGCGCGGCTCGTGGGCACGATCCGTGCGCTCAACAACGACACGCGCGCGATCCTGGAAGACCGCTTCCGCGCCGTCGTCGAATCGACTGCAGCAGCCCACGGCTGCACCGCAGAAATCGAGTGGCAGCCGGGCTACCCGGTCACAAGCAACGACGCGGCGTGCGCCGAACACATGCTCGCTGTTGCACGGCGGACGCTGGGCGAGTCGGCCGTTGAGATCGTGCCCGAGGCGAGCATGGGCGGCGAGGACTTCAGCTACTACGGGCGTCACGTGCCGGCGTGCTTCTTCCTGCTCGGCCTTGCACCAGGCGGCGCCAACATCGATTTGCTGCCGTTGCTGCACCAACCCGGCTTCGACTTCAACGACGACGCGCTCCCGGTGGGCGTGCGCATGATGTGCGAGCTTGCGCTGTCAGAAGTTTGAAAGAAGTTCGGCTTCCCATACTCCAAACGAACACCGAAAATTTAACTTGCAATCGATCCAGGGTTGTGGTAATCTGACTTCCGACGGGCACGAAAAGAGCACCCGAAGGGAGATGGAACATGACTCGCACACGAATCGCAGCACTCACGACTGCGCTCGGCTGCACAGCCGTCGCGCACGCCAACAACGAGCGCCGTATCACGCCGGACGAACCCCTGTTCATCGAGTTCCGCGTCGACGCGGGCGTGTCGATCACGCCCGATACGTTCGCGGTGTTCTTGGGCGAGCCGGAGGCAACCGACCCCGGCACGGGCGAGCGCGTCACGCGACTGTTGAATCGGGGCGTTGCCATCGCCATCCACCAGACGTCGGTGTTCGGCGACGTCGTCGGGCCGATCGACATGAATCCGGGCGCGACGTTTACCGATCTGGGCACGCCGTACACGCTGCTCGACCCTGGCGTCATCGACTCTGGAGCGCTGGGCGCCATGGCGATGGGCACCGAGAGCGGGCTCATCGAGCTCAGCATCACCAGCGGGGTGCTCATCGTCGACCTTGATGACGTGCGCGTCGAGTGGGGCCAAGCAACCGGCTCGGACGCGTACACACCAGGCGACGTGCAACCCGAGATCACGGCGATGTACGTCGGTTCGCCTTGCTACGCGGACTTCGATCGCAGCGGCTCGCTCGACGTGTTCGACTTCTTGGCCTACCAGAACGCGTTCACGCTCAGCGACTACCACGCCGACTGCGACGGCTGCGGATCGCTGGACATCTTCGATTTCCTGTGCTTCCTGACGCAGTTCGACGCCGGTTGCCCATAGGCCTCAACCGGCGCGAGCGTTGCGGTTGTAGCCGTTGCGACGCTTATCGAGCATCTCGACGGCAACGCCCTCGAAGAGCCTCGCGGACATCGGCCCGAGCACGCCTTCGACACCCGAGATGAAGGCAGGCTCGAGCCGCACGCGGGCGGGGTTGGTCGACGGCACGGCGACGGGCTCGTGCCCACCGATGCACACGACCACCTCGAGGGGAGAGGACGGCGCGTCCACGGGCGCGCCGTTCTTCTTTGATGCGTCGTGCTCACGGGCCAGCTCGTGCACCCGCTCGAGCGCGGTCGGCCCATTGCCATTCAGCCGGCTATCGCGCACGTACAGACGCATCTTGCCGCCCTCGAGCGGCACGGCTTCGATGGGCGTCATCTGCTCAACAATGATCTGCGCATCACCGCGCGAGCGATCGAGCCGACCCAGCACGAACTTGGGCGAGTCGTCCTCGAGCAGGTGCGCGTACCGCTGGTACGCATCAGTAAACAGCACGGCATCAGCCGTTCCCGTGGTGTCCTCGATCGTGAGGATGCCCATCTTCTGACCCGCGCTGCGGCCACTGCGCGCAACGATCACGCGCGTGCTCTGCACCATAACACCGGCGATCACGCGGCGACCCTGCTCGACCCCTGCAAGCTGGCCCAGCTCGTGGCTTGCGAAAGCACGGATCCATGGGCCCCACTGCTCGAGCGGGTGGCTCGAGACGTAGAAGCCCAGCGTCTCCTTCTCGTTCTTGAGCGTCTCCTGCTCGCCCCAGGGCTCGACGTTCACCAGCGCAGGCGAGGGCGCTTCCTCCGCCGCAGCAGCGCCACCGAACAGGCCTCCCTGGCCCGCCGCGCGATCGGCCGCGGCGCTCTGACCTGCGCTTACTGCGCTCTCGATCGAGGCAACCATCCCCGCCCGCTGCTCGCGCGAGTGCACGTTGTCGAAGGCTCCGGCCTTCACCAGGCTCTCGATCGTCGCCTTGTTTACGCTGCGCAGCGGGATGCGCTCGCAGAAGTCGAAGAGATCGCGGAACGGCTCGAGCCCGTCCTCGCTCTTGCGCGCGTTCACGATTGCCTCGATCGCGCCCCCGCCCGCACCCTTGATGGCCTTCATGCCAAACCGAATGTGGCCGTGCTGGGCGTCGTGTGGTTCGTCGTCGCGATACACGACCTCGAAGTCCTGGCCCGATAGGTTCACGTCGGGCGGGGCGACCTCGATGCCCGTGCGCAGCACCTCGCCCGTCTTGGGGTCGATCACGCGCGTGCGCTTGCAATCCTCGAGGTACGGAAGCCAGTCGGCGACCTTCTGTGCCTGGCTCTCGAAGCTCAGGAACGCCGCCATGTACGGCGCCGGGAAGTATGTCTTCAGGTACGCCGTCTGGTATGCCACGATCGCGTATCCGGTCGAGTGGCTCTTGTTGAAGCCGTACCCGGCAAACTTCAGGATGAGCTCGAACAGTTCCTCGGCCTTCTCGCGCGTCAGGCCCTGCTTGGCCGCGCCGTCGACGAACTTGGGTCGCTCGGCGTTGATGATCTTGGCCTTCTTCTTGCTGATCGCCTTGATGAGCGAGTACGCGGCGCGCAAGGGGATGCCGCCCAGCTCGTGGACGATCTGCATGACCTGTTCCTGGTACACCATCACGCCGTACGTCTCGGCCGTGAAACGGTCGACGATCTCGTGCACCGTCGGCACGGGCTCCATGCCGTGCTTGCGCTTGTTGTACGCGGGGATCAGGTCCATCGGCCCGGGCCTGAAGAGCGCGTTGGCGGCGATGAGGTCCTCGAGCCGGTCGGGCTTCATCTCCATGAGCAAGCGGCGCATGCCGCCCGATTCGAACTGGAACACGCCGGTCGTGTCGCCGCGTGAGAACATCTCGAACACGGTCGGGTTGTCGTACGTCAGGCGATCGAGATCGAGCGGGTGCGGCCCACCGTCTCCCTTTTCGCGCCCGACAGCCCTGTAGATCGCCTCATCGTCCATCGCGCTGGTGATGAGCGCACGTGCGCGCTCGATGACACTCAGCGTGCGCAGGCCGAGAAAGTCCATCTTCAGCAGGCCCATCTTCTCGCACGTTGGGCCGTCCCACTGCGTGATGGCCTCGTCCTCGCCGCCGCCGCTCTGTTTGTAAAGCGGCACGAGCTCGTGCAGCGGCCGCGTCGCGACGATCACGCCCGCCGCGTGCACGCTGGCGTGGCGGGCCTGGCCCTCCATCACCTTCGCGTTTGCGATGAGGCGTTGGATGGTCTCCTTGTCGGCGTGCTGCTCGGGCGGCAGCTTGTCGTTGATCTTCGCCAGCGCCGCGGGCTTGCCGGCGGCGATGTCGGCCCACTCGGGATCCTCCGCCTCGGCCTTGTCCAGCGTCATGCCGAGCTGATCGGGGATGGCCTTGGCAAGCCGATCCGCCGCTGGCAGGCTCACCGCGAGCACGCGCGCCACGTCGCGCACCGCCGCTCGCGCCTTGAGCGTTCCGAATGTGATGATCTGCGCGACGTGCCCGTACTTCTCACGCACATAGCGAATAACGTCCCCGCGCCCGTCCTGGCACAGGTCGATATCGATGTCGGGATACTCGCTGCGATCCGGATCGGTGAATCGCTCGAAAAGCAGGCCGTACTTCACAGGGCAGGCGTTGGACAAGCCCAGCACGTAGCCCACCATGGTGCCCACACCCGAGCCACGCGCGAGTGCCGGGATGCCCTTCGCGCGGCCCCAGTTCACGAAGTCCCACACGATCAGGAAGTACGCGCTGATGCTCTTGTCGGCCAGGATTTTCAGCTCGCGATTCAGCCGCGCCCACTTGTCGAAGCCGTCCGTGTCCTTCGCTTTCGCGCGCGCTGCCTCAGTCTTCGGCTGGCCCTCAGCGTACTTGTGCTTGTGGGCCATAATCTGCGGCCCGTAGCGCCACACCATGCCGCCCTCGGCCAACGAACGCAGAGCTTCATCGCACTGCGCGTTCAGCTCATCGTGATCGAGCCCCGCGTCGGCCGCCGGCTCGAGCTCGAAGCGGGAGCAGTAGTCCTTGTACCAAGCGGTGAGGTCGCCGTTGTAACCGGCGTCCTGGCTGTCGGGCAGTTCGTCGGGTGTGCGGACGACAACAACGGGCGCGTGATTCGCACCGATCGGCAGCTCGACATCACACCGCGCCGCGATGCGAAGCGTGTTGTCGCACGCCTCGACGCCGTCTTGGCCGTACTCACCCTCGAACAGCTCGCGCATCTGCTCGGGCGTCTTGACGTAGAGCTCGGGCGTGTAGCGCAGTCGCTCCTGATCGTGCTTGTTTTTGCCCATCGAGATGCAGATGAGCGTGTCGTGCGCGTCATGGTCCTCGGCGCGCAGGAAGTGCGAATCGTTGTCGCAGACGAGTGGCACGCCGTGCTTCTTGGCCAATTCGATCACATGCGGGTTGATCGAGACCTGCTCGGGCACGTGGTGCTGCATCTCGCAGTAGAACCGCGGACCCGTGCCTTCGTCCGCGAACACTCGCTTGTGCCACTCGATGCTCTCTTCGGCGGCCTCCCACGAGGTTTCGCTCTTGTTGCGCACGAATGCGAGGAGATGGTCGCCAAGCTCGCTGCCCAGGTGTCCGTTGATGGCGATGAGGCCGCTGCTGTGCGCCTCGAGCAGATCGCGATCGATGCGCGGCTTGAAGTAGAAGCCCGTCAGGTACGCCTGGCTGCAGAGCAGCATCAGGTTGTCCCAGCCCGTGATGTTCTCGGCCAGCAGCACGAGGTGGTACCCGCCGTCGCTCACGCCCGTATAGGTCCGGTCCTGACGCGGCCGGCCCGGCGGGCACACGTACGCCTCGACGCCCAGGATCGGCCGGATACCGCGCTTGCGGCAGGCCTCGTAAAAGGCCACGGCACCGAACATGTTGCCGTGGTCCGACACGGCAACCGCAGGCGTGCCAAGGTCCTTGATCCGGTCGGCCAGGCGATCGATGCGGTTGCCGCCATCCAGCAGCGAGTACTCGGTATGCAGATGGAGATGGGCGAAGCCCGTGCCGAGCTGGCCGAGTAGCTGGTCGGCAAGCGTCGCGCCCTCGTCTTGTTTGGTATCTGAAAGTGCCATGGCGACCGATCCTCCGTGATCCTGCGCGGCGATCACGACGGTAGGTGCTCAGCGACAGCGCGGGCGACCTCGTACGCACCCGTGGTTATCGCCAATGCCGCAGTCTGATAACTGCTTCTCACATGGTCCTATATCGACTTATGTAGCGATTGTGCGTGTTTTCTAGGCAAGTTTTCTTGCCGCAAGTTCATCCCTGGACACCTTTTATGCGGATCATTGTCCAGGCCAAGATCTTGGCCCGGACTGCTGTAAGTTGTTTTGAAGCAGGGATGCATCAAGCACAAAATCCGGGGACGTCAGGAGGTTCGCGGGGTCAATCTGTTTGGCCCGCGATCGGCATCGTCCCAGCCATCGATCGATAGCACTGCGTTCTATAGAGAGGATTGGGAGATATGAAGATGCGTTCCATCACCACCGCAGCCGTTGTGCTCGGCGTGGCCGGCTTGGCCGCCGCCGACACTGTGGACCTCCGGTACACCGGGCCCGGCGCGGGTCAGTCGTACAGCATCAATGCTGGCGGTTCGAATTCCGATGTGTTCGCCGGCCAGCTGAACTTCCTGGCTTCGGACGGGACCGGGGCGGGCGCCTCGCTCAACGGCACCCTCCGTTCGTTCTGCATCGACGTCCTGGAGCCCCTTGCTCCCTTCGCCAGTGGCGCGCAGACCTATGACCTGAATGACCTGGCCGACGCCCCCGTGACCAACGCGGGCGACCCGGCCATGGGCTCTGCAAAGGCGGACGCGATCGCTCGCATGTACACGTTCGCCGCGGGCCAGCAGTTTGGCGCTTCGAGCGACTACGCCGCCGCGTTCCAGCTCGCGGTCTGGGAAGTCATCGCCGATTTCGGTACGACGCTTGACCTCGGCGATGGCGACTTCGAGGTCACTAGCGCGGTCAGCACGAGCGTGTCGGACATCGTCGATGACTTGTTCGGTGCCGCTGCCGATCTGAGCATCAGCGAAGCCAACGTTGGTGCGCTCACCAACCGCGGCCTGCAGGACCAGATCTACCAGGTCGTCATCCCGCTGCCCGGCGCTGCCGGTCTCGCAGCGGTCGGCCTCGCTGGTGTTGGGCTCGTCGGCCGTCGCCGCAAGTCGTGACCTGACCACCCATTCTCGAGTTCTTCACGAACAGCCGCCCTCGTGGCGGCTGTTTGTCCGCGCGCCGATCACTGGAAGAGGCGTACGTCCCGAAAGACCGTAAAAGTACTGTGAAGCCGTGCCCCCGAACCTCTGCAGATTGCCCAACATGAACCCGGACGCAGAAAGTTTTCACAAATGGGTTTTTTTGGGGTTTCCTAGTGACTTCCCTTGACGTATAACGCTCAAGGAGAAAGCCGTATCCCATAGGGGCTCCCAGCGTTCTGTAGCCTTTACGAGATGCGGCTGTGTGGGTGCAGGTGAAAGAGACGAATGTGAGGCCCGAGCCACTCTGATCTCGGGCCCAAGCGAATCCGAATCCAGGTTGGGAGCGATCCCAGCCGCTCGCACGCCCAAATTTGACCCTAACGCGGTAAGTGCCATGTTGGCGCCGCGTGCTGTAGTTTGCGCAAACTCAGATAGGAGCAGGAGAAATGAAGAAGATGATCGTTGCTTTGGCCCTCGCGGCCGGGGCATCAACGGCGCTGGCCGATAGCGTCACGCTGGATTACAAGGGACAGGCCGGGGCTGGAAAGCAAGTCACGGTTAACCGCCCGTTTGGTCCAAACATCACCGTGAACGCCGGATACATGCGGTTCCAGGTGACGGACGCGTCGTCGTCTGGTGGCATGTTCACCAACGGCGAGTTCATCCGTACGTTCTGCATCGACATCAACGGCATCCTCGACGATCCTGATGTCTATGACATCGAGACGTTGGCCACTGTGAATCCGACCCTGACCACTACGGAACAGGACGCTTTGGCCAAGATGCTGTCCTATGCCATCGCGAATAATTTTGACTTCACCGATGCCGACACCGCCTTCACCTTCCAGATCGCGGTCTGGGAAGTGATCAGCGACCTTGACGGTGCCGGTCTGGACGAGACCTCAGGTACGTTCAGCATCATCAGCGGCGGCTCTGTCGACGGCACCATGATGTCGAACCTCTACACCGCTGCCACGAGCGGCACCATCAATCCCAACATCATCATCAAGGGGTTGGACTCGGTGGCTGGTCAGGACCAGATGTACTGGGTCGTCATCCCCCTCCCCGGCTCGGCCGCTCTGGCCGCCGCGGGTCTGGTGGGTGTCGCGGCCATTCGCCGTCGGCGTCGCATCTGATCAACTCAGTTCCCTCCGGATCATCTGATCCGAATCTCTTTTCTTCTAGGGCCGCCGTGTGGCGGCCCTTTTTTGTGCGCTGTCAGAGCGTGGACTCCACATGCCTTGCAGATTTGACCGATAAGCTCTCAGTCGTTATAACCCAATGATATAACAGTACTTAGCCCTTGTCGGTCGGCCTCCAGCGTGTATGGTGTCCGTGGATCGTCGCTGCGCGTGGCGGAAGGGGGAGAGCCGTCCCGCGTGGCCTCGATCCGGCGCCGCCCGGCCGCACCACACCGCGTGGGCGGCTGGGCGGAGGACTCGGACCAGATCCAAGAGAGGGAGAGAGCCATGAAGGCTGCAATGTTCGCTACCGCCGCCGTCGTCGCGACCGCCTCGATCGCGGCTGCCGACACCGTCACCATGAACTACGTCGGTACCGGCCAGGGCCGCAACGCCACCATCCGCGTGGACGGCAACCGCTACACGGTGCACGCGGGCCAGCTCGTCCACGAAGTGACCGCGCGGAGCGGGTCGCAAGGCCCCGCCATCGGCCGCCTGACGACCTTCTGCGTCGACGTCACCGAGTTCGTGAGTTCCCAGAGCCGGGTTTACGACGTGAGCGAGCTCACCGACGCACCGGTCTCGCAGGGCAACGCGGGCATGGACCAGCACAAGGCTGACGCGATCGGTCGCCTGTACAGCTTTGCCGACGGCCAGCAGTATGGCACGAGCCGTAACTTCGCCGCCGCATTCCAGATTGCCGTCTGGGAAGTGGTCAGCGACATGGAAACCGAGGGCACCGCCCTGAGCGTGTCCAGCGGCGACTTCCGCGCCTGGAACCTCAATAGCGGCACGACCACGTTCCTCGACATGCTGCTGGACGTGGCCGTCGACGACGACGTGCGCATCAGCAACCGCGTCATGGCCCTGACCAACGACGGTGCCCAGGACCAGATGTTCGAGGTCGTCGTCCCCCTGCCCACCACGGGCGCTATGGCCGCAATCGGCCTGGCTGGGGCCGGGTTCGTCGGTCGCCGCCGCCGCGGCTGATCCGGGCAAGCCGAGCCACCACGCCGATTCCGCATCGGCTCCATCTCCCGCGGCCCGGACACCGCTCCACCGCGTCACACCACCGCCCGCCGACCCCGGCGGGTGTGTTTTTGTTGCAGGATCACCTATCCTCACTCGGTGGCAACGCGCACGTACACCTACACCCTCGGCGGCGGCGAGGCACCCGCTCCCGGCCCGATGACGCGGCTCAAGGTCGCGCTCATGATGGGCGTGCTCGTGGTCGTCGGCGCGGTGGTGCTGGCGGGCATCATCGCCCTGGGGCTGGTGCTGCTTCCCTTCGCCCTGATCGCCGGCATCGTCGGATGGCTGGTTATCCGCCACCGCATCCGCAAGGCACTCCGCGCCATGGAACAGCCCGGTAGCCAAGACGCGGGCCGCGAGAACGTCCGCGTCCGCCGGCCCACGCACGACGCTGACGCGTAAGCCTCAACCGCCGTCGCGTTCGAGCAGGGCCTCACGCAAGGACGTGCTGACCGGCCCAACAGCGCCATCGGCGATCTCGCGCCCCTCGATGCGTGTCATCGCAAGCATGCCAAAGCTCGCATTGGTGCAGAACACCTCGTCGGCGTCGAGCAGGTCGCCAATCGTCAGCATACGTCGATCGACGGTCATGCCGCGCTCCTCGGCCAGCTCGATCACGGCCGCCCTGGTCACGCCCGGCAGCACGGCGCTCGGCATCGCGCCGCCCTGGCCCGCGACATCCGCCTCTTCGCCGCGCGCGATGGGCGTCATCAGCGACCCTTCCTTCGCCGCAAACACGTTGCTCACGCTGCCGCCACAAACGTGGTTGGTGACGGTGAAGATCAGGGCCTCCGTGCCACCCTTGGCCAGCGCACCCTGCAGCTCTCGCAACCGCCACCAGTAGTTCACCGTCTTATGGCCGGCCGTCGGATCGAATGGGTTCGCCTTCGCATCGGCGACCACCATCATGCCGCCCTGCTCGTAGAGCGCGGGCGGATACACCGTGGCCGGCTGAGCCACAATCGCCACCGTCGGCGTCTGCACACCCGCCCCCACACGCTCGGCCTCGCGCCGCACCAGGTTCAGGTCGCCACCGGTTACGGTCAGGCGGATGCGCGCCGCTTCGCCCTCGTGCTGCTCGAAGTACGCCTGCGCCGTGTGCTCGACCGCTTCGGCGAGCGGCCCGCCACGGAGCGACGACGCCAAGCCCAACGTCTTGGCCGAATCCACGAGCCGACCCACGTGCTCGTCAACACGAATGACGCGCACCTCGGCATCGACGCGGCGCGCCGTCATCGTTTCAAAGAGACCGACGGCGTGCATGAACCCGGCGTCCGAGAGCGAAACGCTCGCGGCGGGGTCATCGTCCCGAAGCAGCCTTCCGTTGAGGAACACGGTCGCCATCGCCGCTCAGCGTAGCCCCGCCCTGCACGAGCATCGCGTCGCGATCGGTACGATCGGGCAGCGTGTCGAGCGCCCCGCTCGCCGCCAGGAAGGCCTGCGGCGGAACCTCGTGCGCCACGATGGCCCGCCCGCGACGCCAGAACCCCCGGTACTCGACGCGGCCGAGCAGGATGCCAACCACACCCGGCCGGCCCGCATCGTCGTAGGCCACCACGGGCCCGCCCGAAGCCCCGCCGAGTCGCGCCCACCCCGGCGCCATGCGAAAGTACCGCAGCGATGTGCCGAGCTGCGCCTCGTTCTCGAGCAACAAAGGCTCGGTCAGCACCGGCGCGTCGCTCTGCAGCACGAGCAACTCGCGCGGTGTGAACGGGCTCGACCCGTCCTGCTCACGCGTGGGGAAGCCAACAAGCACGGCGCTCGCGTCGTTGAACCCCTCGTCGAGCAATCGAGCCGGACGCGAACCGAGCGAGCCGACGTGCCGGGGGAATCGCACGAGCGCCCAGTCTCCGGCCTGGACGGGGTCGCCGCCGCCCGTGATGACGACCTCGACGGGCATAACCACGCCCCGATGAGAGTGGTCCTCGGCCGAAGCGATCGATGCGTACTGCGCATCGTCGGGCACCACGTGCGCCGCAGTCAGCAGCCAGCGATCCGAGACGAACACACCCGACCCGCTGCCGCGCACTTTCCCGCCGAAGAAGTCGACGATCACCGGCGTGCAGCCGAACATTGCTTCTGCGTCCGCCGGCCACTTCTGTCGCGTCGCGGTCTCTTCAAGGCCAGTGATGGTACAGCCGCCCAGCATCATCAGGCACAGCGTCAGCACCAACCCAACTGCCTTCACGGCCGCACCCGCAGCGCCACGATCGTCTGATCGTCGGTCATGTGCGCCAGGCCCGCAAACCGGCGCACGCACCACACAATTTCCTTCACCAGCGAGGCCGCCGTCACGTCCGGGTTGCGGCTGACCGTCTCATGCACCGAGCGCGTCAGCCGGGGCCGCCCATACCGCTCGCCCTCAAAGTTGCGAGCATCGGTCATGCCGTCGGTAAACATCACGAGCGTGTCGCCGGCGAACAGCGGGAAACGCTCCTCACCAAACGTCTGGTTGGGCAGCACGCCCGCGAGCATGCCGCTGCTGCGCATCGCACGCGCATCAGCACCGGCAATCTCGGAGCTGTCCGGAGGCACGCCGTCGACGACGGGACGTAGCAGCAACGGGGGGTCGTGCCCCGCGCTCGCATACACCAGCTCGAGGTTCACCGGATCGATCACCGCGTACCACAGCGTTACGAACTCGTTGGGCAGCGAATCTCGGCACAGGTCGTTGTTCACCGCCGCAAGCACGGCGCCGGGCGATGGATCGCGCGAAACGTGCGCGAGCAGGCTCGCGCGCACGTGGCTCATCAGCAGCGCCGCCGCCACGCCCTTGCCCACCACGTCGCCCACCACGATGCCGATGCGTCGCTCACCCGGTTCGCGCGTGTCGACGTCCAGCTCGATAAAGTCGAAGAAGTCGCCGCTGAGCTCGAGGCTCGGCTCCCAACTCGCACCCAGGTCCAGCCGATCGCTTGTGGGCGGGCTCTTGGGAAGCATGCGCCGCTGCACATCGCTCGCCAGGCGCATCTGGCGTTGCAGCCGCCGCTCTTCGCGTTGCAGCCGCAGCAAGCGGGCCTGGCCGATCGCCACCGCCGCCTGATGCGCGATGGTTCGCAGCACGCGGTGCTCGGCAGGCGTAAATTCACGCACGCGAGACCCATACAGCCGGATCACGCCTAGCGGCTTGTCGTGGAAGATCATCCCAGCATGCAGCGCACTCGCGAGCCCCTCGGCCTTGGTCCGATCCTTGAGCTGCACACGCGAATCACGCAGCAGGTCGGGTACCGACACGATCTCGCCCGCGAGCGCCCGCCGGTCAAACTCACGATTGGCCGAAAGTGGCAGCGGATTGGCCAGCCAGCTCTCGCTCAGGTTCCGGCTGACGCGATGTTCGACATCGCGTTCTTCTGGCGCCAGACCCTTGTCGCCCGCATCGACAAACAACACGAGCGAACCCGCCCACAAGCCAAGCAGCTCGATCGCGCTGTCCAGCGCGATGCCCAGGACCTCGTCCTCGCTCTGCGCCGCCGCCAAGAGCGCACTCAGACGCTGCGTCGCGCTCAGCTCGCGAAGCCTTGCACGAAGCTCGAGCTCACGATCGCACACCTGGTCGGCCACGTCGACCACCAGCGCCACCGCCTGCTCGATCGCAGGTGCCAGCGGCCCCTCGGTCGACGGCCCCTTGCCCACGTGCACCCAACCAATGACGCGTCCGTGCGCTCGCATGGGCACGGTAAAGGCGCGCTCGGCCGCTAGGGCCGCCGGGTCGGGGCTGGTGTCGGCCAGCCGCCACGTGGCCGAAGCGTCGTCGCCGGGCAAGATCTCGCGGCCCTCGGCGTCGAGCAGGCGGACGGGCGCATCGAGCAGCATCGACAGCGTCGCGCACAGCTGCACGAAGCCGCCGTCGCTCAGGAAGTCGGTAATCGAAAGTTCGAGATCGTCTGTCGCCCGGGCGGTGCGGCGGGCGGGTTGTTTCGTCATGCCGTCTGCCATCCTGCTCCGCCCGCCGAGCTCGCTCGTGCGCTCAGCCGCCGCCATCCTCTTGCGTTGCACCCTCATCGGTGCCCGCCGCGTCGCCCTCGCCTTCTTGGCCTTCTTCCTCGAGCCACACGGCCCGCACAAGCGGAACCAGCGGGTCTCTCAGGCCCGCCTCGTTCTCGCCCAGCCGCTCCAAGCCGAGGATGGTCGTGACACGATCGCCGGCGTGGAACGAAACGTACGCCAGCAGCAGCGCACTCTCTCGCGTCCGGCGCGTGCCACCCTCGCCGCTTACCTGCGCGGTGAGCCGCTTGATGGCCGTCTGCATGCGCTGCTCCTGCGGCAGCATTGACGCCTCGTACCGAGCGCCGACAAACTCGGGATGCTCAACCAGGAACGACCGGAGGTTCACCGCCGCCGAGAGATCGAGCCCCGCGCCGATCTGTGCGTGCACGCGCCCAACGGCGGCGATCGCGTCGCGCGGTCGGGCCGCGAGCGCCATCGTGAATCGCTGCTCGGCCTCGAAGTACCGGCCCTCTTCCATCATGGCCTGGGCGCGCTCGATGTGCAGGTCGTACGCCGACGAGCGATCCAGCCGTGGCTGGGGCACCTCAACCGTGCCCACACCATCCTTGAGCGTGGCGATGAGGTCGCGCCAGCCGCTCACGCGTTGCTCGATCGCTTCCTGCTGCGTTTCCGGTGCCGCCATTGCGCCAGGCTCGCCCCCGGCGCCCAGGCCGGCACCGCTCTCATCCATCAGCGTGCCGTCGCGCAGCACCTGCTGCAGCGCGGCGAGCTGCTCGAGGAACGGATCACCGCCGCCCACCGCGGCATCCTCACCGGCCTCGGACTCTTGGTCCGGCCCGCCCATGCGCGACACGAAGTCGGTCGCAAGGCGATCGCGCACCTCGCTGGTTGTGCCACCCGTTCCTGCAGGGTCGGCCAAGCCGGTCGCGGACGGCCCGACACCCTCGTCGCGGCTCATGCGATCGCCCGCAAACGGGTCGCGCCGCTCGTCCTGCGTTGCCTCGGCATCACCCACCAGGTCCTCGCGAGCCAGCCCTCGCAGCGGCGAGGCAACCAGACCCTCGGCGATGCCGCCGTCGTTCTCTTGCATGTACAGCAGCGAAGGGGAAAGGCTGCGCTGGGCAGCAAACGCCGAGATCGATCGCAGCGAGAGCGCCGTGCCGGGCTCGTACTCGCCCATCTCTTCGGGCGTGGCCTCGCGAAAGTCCGGCGAGCCGCTGATCGATGCGACCGGCGACCTCGACAGAGCCGCCGTCACGCGCTCCCCCGTGCGCGAGGTCAGCAGGCTGCCACGAAGGTTCCGCGGCGGAGCATTGCCCACCGTCAGCGCGAACTGGTACTGCAAGGCTTCGGTGCCGCGGATGCCCGTGCCAGCCAAGCCGCTGGTGAACGAGTCACGCCGGAAGCTGAACAAGTCGTCCGAGCCCACGCGCCCGCGGAAGTCGTACTCCAGCCCATAGCCCGTGATGCCGCGAAAGCCGGCGCCCCCGGGCACGTTGCCGGTGACCAGCGCGTTGCGGAAGCGCAGCTCGGCCCTGAAGTCCCGGGTCGGGCTGTTCACGCCCTCGCTCCCGATCTGGGCGTTGCGATCCAGGGCCCGCCCGTCGCCGAGCGCGTTCTGCCCCAGGCACAAGCCCGCCGATAGCAGTAACGCCCCGACACTCGCTCCCACTTGTCGCATGATCCGCCTCCGTTCCGCCACCGGCCGCCAGGCTTCGCAACCACCCGCCTGGAAGCTATTTGTAAGGATAGCCCGCAGGCCGCTCTCCCACACGTACGACATCGGCCCCAGGCGGGGTTCTGATCGATCCAATGCGATCGTCAATACAGCCCGATAACTTAAGTAAGTATTCACCAGCTCTTTTGATTCCACTGCCAGCGAACGCTGACAGTGGCATCCGTGCGGGGCGTAGAATCCCTCGTGGCGTGCGCGACGCGTCCGCCGCGGCCAATCCGGCCGATACGGTCCCCGGCCACGTCATGGCTGCGCGGGGCCGCCGGCTTGAACGCACCGATCGCGGAGCGATCGAACTCTCCCCACCGAGCAGGAGGCCTCGTCCATGCCGATGTCCACGAACCGACATGCACCCGTACGCACTGCCAAGGCCAATGCTGGCCTCGGCTTGCTGGCAACGCTCGCCATCGCGATCTCCACGGTTGCGTTGCTCAAGCCGACTGCCGATGCCTCGGCGGCGGTGCGGGCCACCCCGACCTCGGTCGCCACGGTCGATCTCGTGGCCGTCATCACGCAGCTCGACGAGTTCAAGGTGGTGGACGAGCGCATCAAGTCCGACGTCGAGGACAAGAGCAACGAGATCAAGCAGCTGACCGAGGAAATCGATGGCTTGAACACCGATCTCGAGCGGCTCGACCCCGCGAGCGACGCCTATGACCAGATCTTCCGCGAGCGCAACATGAAGATGGGCTTCCGGGAGCTGCGCGGCTCCATGCTCATCAAGTGGCAGCAGGAAGACACCGCCCGCGTCCTGACCGAGCTCTACGAGAAGGCACTCAAGGCCGTCGAAGAGGTCGCCAAGCGTGACGGCTGGGAGGTCGTGATCCACGGCGGACAGCCCCTGATCGTGCCGCGAAACCCCAACGTGCGAGCCGAGGCCGCCGTGGACTTTGTGGAGAACTTCATCCAAACTCGCCGAGTCATCTACGCCGGCGACAGCGTGAACATCACCAACAGCGTGGTGCAGCACATGAACAACAAGTACGCCGCGGGAGGTTGAGCACCCCGCCGTTCGCGACGCATCGACCCCCCGCCCCGCGGCCCAGCCGCCGACCTCCTCCCGCAAAAGGCCAGCCCGTGCGTACATCCGCCACCGCCCAGCAAACCAAGTCCGAGGCCTCCCGCGGTTCTGCGGGCAGCGCCAGGCCACAGGCCACCACCACGGGCACGCTGGCCGAGATCCTCCAAGCCCGCCTCGTCGGTCCGGCCGACATCCCGCTGGCCGACATCGCCCCGCTCGACAAGGCCACACCCGGCGCGCTCACCTTCATCCGCGATCAACGCCACGCGGCCGCGTGGAACACATCCAATGCCTCGGCCGCGCTCGTCACCGACGGCGTCCGACTCGATGAGTCCGACACCAGCGATCGCGCCATCCTCTACGTGCCAGACGCGGACCGCGCGCTGCTGACGTTGCTCGAGGCCTTCGCCGAGCACGCAGCCCCGCCGCCCATCGAGCCCGGCGTCGATGCCACCGCCCAGGTCGATCCCTCGGCCACGGTTGAGGGCGCGTCGATCGGACCGATGTGCGTTGTTGGGCCGGGCTGCCGCGTCGCACCGGGAGCCGTGCTCGTGGCTCGCGTGACGCTCGGGCAGAATGTCTCGGTCGGTGCCAAGTCGGTGCTGCACCCCGGCGTCGTGGTTCAGCACGGCTGCACCGTGGGCGAGCGCTGCATGCTGCACCCCGGCGTCGTCGTCGGGGCCGACGGCTTTGGCTACCTGCCCGGGCCGAAGGGCGCCATCAAGATCCCGCACCTTGGCGCGGTCGTCATCGAGGACGAGGCCGAGATCGGCGCCAACACGTGCATCGACCGCGGCAAGCTCGCCGACACGCGCGTCGGCCGCGGCACCAAGATCGACAATCTCTGCCAGATCGGCCACAACGGCGACATCGGCGAGCACGTCATCATCTGCGGATGCTGCTCTATCGCGGGCAGCGTCACCATTGGCGATGGCGCCACCATCGCCGGTTCGGTCGCCGTGAGCGATGGCATTAAGATCGGCAAGGGCGCCACCATCGGCGCGCGCAGTGGCGTCATCAACGACGTGCCTGCCGGCGAAACATGGCTGGGCGCCCCCGCCATGCCGGCGCGCGAAGCCGCGGCCAACTACGCCCAGTTCCGCACGCTCTCGAAGGACCTACGCCAACTCCGCAAACGCCTCCGCGACGCATGACGGCACCTACGCCACACCCCGTCGCGCGCAAGACCCTTGCCGGCAATGCGACGCTCGACGGGCGCGGCCTGTTCTCGGGCAAGCACGCCACCATGGGCTTCAAGCCAGGCGAACGGGGCCTGACGCTCACGCGAACAGATATCGCCACACAGGTGCCGGTGCTCTACGACGCCGTCACCACCTCGTCGGTGCACGCCGGCCACTTGAATGGCCCGCCGCGCAGCACCAATCTCGCCCGTGGGCACGCCCTGGTCGCAACCGTGGAGCACGCGCTCTCAGCGCTCGCGGGCCTCGGCATCACCGATTGCGAGATCGAGATCGACGGGCTCGAGGTCCCGATCTTCGATGGCTCGGCCAAGCCCTTCGTCGACGCCATCCAGAAAGTGGGCGTGCACGACCTCGAACGGACCATCGAGCCCATCACGATCGAGCAACCAATCAAGCTCGAGCACATGAACGCGTCGATCGTCGCCGAACCGCGCGACGAACCAGGCTGGTCGGTCACCTACAACCTCGACTACGGGAAGGGCGCGGCCCTGCAGCCGCAAACCGCCACGTGGAACGGCTCAGCCAACGCTTATGTCCGCGAGATTGCGCCGGCGCGCACGTTCTGCCTCGAACACGAAGCGACGGCCCTGAAGCGCGCCGGGCTGTTCGAGGATCTCACGCCCGCCGACATGCTCGTCATCGGCCCCGATGGCCCCATCGACAACGCCTACCGGTTCGACCTCGAGCCGGCGGCCCACAAGCTGCTCGACGTCATCGGCGATCTCACGCTTGCGGGGCGGCCCATCCAGGCAAACATCATCGCGACGCGTTCGGGTCACCAGATGAACCAGCGGATGGCCAACGCGCTCGTCAACCGCTTCCCGCGGCACACGCTCGAGCCGCGCGCCTGACACGCTCCGAGCGCTACTTCTCGAAACCGAAGCGCTCGCCGTCCTTCCACTTATCGCGCTGGTTGCCAAAGACCGGCACGCCGCCGGCGTCCTCCAGCACGCGCGCGAGGTGGATCATGTTCCACGTCATGATCGTCAAGTTGCGATTGGTGAAGTCGTTGTCCGCGGCGTTGGAGTCGTCGTCGAGGTAGCTCGGCCCCGGGCCGACCTCGCCGATCCAGCCCGCATCGGGCTGCGGCGGGATGGTGTACCCGATGTGCGCAAGCCCGTACAGGATGCCCATCGCGCAGTGCTTCACGCCGTCCTCGTTGCCCGTGATGATGCAGCCACCAACCCGGCCGTAGTAGTCAGACTGGCCGTGGGCGTTGAGATCACCCGAGTTGCTGTACAGCCGCTCGATAAGCTTCGTGCACTCCGAACTCTTCTCGCCCAGCCAGATGGGCGTGCCGACCACCAGGATGTTCGCGTCCATGATCTTCTTGTGGATCGCGGGCCACTCGTCGGTCTCGTAGCCGTTCTTGGTCATGTCGGGTTGCACGCCCGGCGGCACGTCATGATCGACCAGGCGGATGCTCTCGACCGACACGCCCGCCTTCTGCATGAGGCGGATCGACTTGTCCATGAGCCCCTGCGTGTGGCTGGTCCCGGGTGACTTCTTCAGCGTGCAATTGACGAAAACGGCGCCGAGGTCGTCGTACGTTGCCGGTGCGCGGTCGATCAGCGTCTGGTCCATAGGTCGAGCCTCCTTGTGAGCGGCAGTCTACCCAGGGGACTCGCGATGCAATCGCGCGATGATCGAATCTTTAACCGCCGCCCGAGCCGCGCAGGAAGCGGGTCATGTCGCGCATGAGCAGCTCGCCTCGGCGGCGCTCCAGCGGGCTGGCGTGCTGCCCGATGTTGTTGTTCATCACATCGAACACGCGGCCCATGATGCGCGCCGGCGGGCCCTGGCCGTCCTTAATGGCCTGCTCGTCGCGCTGCGCCTGCCGCCGGGCACGCTCGAGCCGCTCCTCGGGCGTTCGATCACGCACCTCGCCGCCCATCATCTCGAGCGTCGTCTCGAAGCGTACGAATGCCTCGGCCAGGTACTCGTCGCGCTGGGCTTCGGGCACGCCCTGGTACTCGACGGCCATCGAGTCCCAAAGCTCGATCGCCAGCCGGCTGGCGTTCTCTTCGAGCTGCTCGCGCGCCTTGCCGCGGATCGAACCGGCGAAGGCCGCCAGCATGAGCGAGTCGCTCGAGTTCATGCTCTCCATTCGCTGGATCAGCATGCCCACGAGCTCGAGTCGGCGCTCCAGCGGCAACTCGTTGAACTCGCTCTGCAAGAGCGTGAAGTTCATAATGGTGTCGATTCGCGCGTTCTCGTAGTCGGGCACGGGCGTGGGACGGAACACGAAGTACGCCGACGCCGCAAGAATCACAAGCAGCTGGGCGGCAGCGGGCCAGTACTTCTTCGACCAGCGTCGCCAGTTCTCGCCGTCGCGCAGCGTGTTGGCCTCGAAGTCGGCGATGCGTTCACGCAGCGCGCCGATCTTGACGCGCCGGCCTTCGAGGCGGCTGAGCGTCTCGAGCATGTCGTCGCGCGTGCTCATGTCCCGATTCCCAGGATGCGACCAATCTCGGCGAATAGTGCTTCGCCGTCTTCGGGCGCCAGCTCCTCGAGCCAGTCCGCCCGCATCGACGGGAAGTACACGGCGTTGCGCCCCGGCTGGCCCGCACGCAGCACATGCCACTCGCCTGCGCAGTTCAGCAGCGGGATGGCCGTGCCCTTCTCACTCTGGGTCTCGATAGCCGTCGTGACCGCCCGCTCGATGCGGGGGCTCTCGGCTGCGAAGGCCAGCTCGGTCGCGGTAATGATCAGGCCCGGGAAATACTCGTAGCTCGTGCCCGCACTCGCCCAGAGCGGGGCTTCCTTGCCGCCGTTGTCGCTCGGGCAGCGATAGCACGAGTTCTTCCCCAAGACGAAGTCCTCGTCGGGCGAAGCGCGGCGGGGCACCGGCGTGTCGAGGTACTGGCTCAAGACGTCCAGCAGGCTCGGATCGCTGCCGCCGCCAGGGTCGCCCTCGTGAAACGGACGGACGACCGGCAGCACGCCCTTGGACTCGGTGTCCATGTAGAGCTGGGTGCCCACGCCGATCTGGGCGAGGTTCGCCAGGCACGCGGTGCGACGCGCGCTCTCTCGCGCGCTGCCCAGCGTGGGGATGAGGATGCCGATGAGCACGCTGATGATCGCGATAACCGCCAGCAACTCGATGAGCGTGAATCCCTTCCGCATGCCGGCACTGCCTCCTTGCGCGTCAGATGGGAAGCGCGGCGCGCTTGCCTTGGGCCTCGTCGACGAGCCGTCGCGCGAGGGTCGATTGCTCGGCCCGGACGGCATCGGCGTGTTGGGCAAATCCGGTTGCGAGTTGCGGGTCGGCATCGAGGGCTCGCTGGACGCCCCGCGCGATCGCACGCCCGGCCCGGCGGAGCTGAGCCCCGCGAGCGAGCGATGCCGCGAGCCCGGCGCCAAGAACGAGTGGCAATCGATAGGGCTCGGGCACGAACGGCGCGACCGTGCCGATCGCCCGGGTGACGGCTCCACCTGCCGGGTCGTCGGCGTAGTCGGCAGACGCATCAATGGCGTGCTGGGCTGCGGCGAGCTGGTCCTCGACGACCACGAGCTGGGCGCGCCAGCCGTGGGCGAGACCGGCAGGGGCCGACGGATCCTCCAGGGCCTCGCGGAGGGCATGCTGGCGGGCGGCCAGTGCATCGCGCAGCGCGCCAAGGTCTTGTCGCGCTGTATCGATCTGGTTGCGCATGGCGGCCTGGTCAACACAGCCCCCCGTTGAGCCCACGGCGAAAACGCACGCGAGCATGGCTCCCAATACCCAGACGCCCGAGGCACGGAATTGATCCCCGAGCGACCCGCGAATCTCCCAGAAGGGTACTCCTCCCAGGGGCTTACGCGTTACGAACGAAACCCTACGCGTCCGTGCGCGAGCGGCAAGACGAACGGTCTGATCATCGGTCGATTGCGGTACGTTGGACATGGAAAACCCCCATCGCAGGCCCGCGACGATCGTCACCGCCGCGCATTCGGGCCCATGGCGCGCGGCCGGCGGTGGGGGTTCAGGGCGCTGTGACCATACCACCAGATTCCGGCACTCCAAGCCGAAACCCTCGCAGCGCCGGCAGATAGCGCACGGCCGCGGTGGTGTGAGCGAGTTTTCTTGGGTTGCCCGTGGCTGGCCGAGTGTCAGCAGGCCGCCGCTTCGAGCAATCGCGCACGGTCGAGCGCGTCGTGGATGGCCCGGCGCGTGGTCTCGGTCGGTTGGGTCATGGGCAAGCGCAGCTGGCCGCTGTCCAGTCCCATCATCGCCATGGCGGCCTTCACGCAGATCGGGTTTGTTTCGATGAACATCGCGCGGGCGAGCTCGAACAGCGCGGCATGGTGCTCGCGCGCGGCCGTCA
This sequence comes from Phycisphaerales bacterium, assembly GCA_965227775.1. Taxonomy (GTDB): domain Bacteria; phylum Planctomycetota; class Phycisphaerae; order Phycisphaerales; family UBA1924; genus JAHCJI01. Next base: position 876,433 of record OZ245777.1, on the reverse strand, counting down.
GGTCGCCCTCAATCGCCGCCTGGCACAGGGCCGCCGTGCGTTGCGGCGCGATGTTGCTGACGACCGACACGCAGCCCACACCGCCGATGGCCATGAACGGCAGCGTCATGCCATCGTCGCCGCTCAGCAGCGCGATGCCCGGACAACGCAGCAGGATGTCGGTAGCCGAGTCTGTCGACCCGGTGGCTTCCTTGATGCTCACCACCCAGGGGCTCTCATACAGCCGCTCGACTGTTGAAGGCGCGAGCGCCACGCCCGTGCGGCCAGGGATGTTGTAGAGCATGATGGGCAGTTCCACGCTCTCGGCGATCGTGGCGAAGTGGGCGTAGAGCCCCTCTTGCGTGGGCTTGTTGTAGTACGGGTTCACGCTCAGCCCGGCGTCGGCGCCCAGGTCCATCGCGATGCGTTGCTGCTCGACCGCGTGGGCCGTGCTGTTGCTGCCCGTCCCAGCGACGACGACCAGGTCGTGGGCCTTGCCGACCTCGACGCACCGTCGCACGAGCGTGCGGTACTCGGGCTCGGCCAGCGTGGGGCTCTCGCCTGTGGTGCCGGCGACGACGATGCCCGAGATGCCGTTGTCGGCCTGGCGAGCAATCTGCGCGTCGAGGCGCTCTAGATCGATGCTGCGCCCATCCGGCGTGAACGGCGTGATGATGGCCGTGAAGGCGCCGGCGAATCGATCGTCTCTGAGGTGGCTTGTCGGCATGGCTGGTGCCCTTGCGTTCGGTCGGTGTCGGGTTCTGCTCTGGGCCCTGGTCGCGCAGGTGCGGCCTAGCCTCGCGTCTGTCTATTCGTCGGCCGGGGCCGATGGGTTTGCCGGTTTGCGGCCTGCCGTCCCCAGCGTTCGCACGCCAAGGAGCATCGACCGATGGCCGGGTCGGACATGATCGAGACGGCAGCGCGCCTCGCCCGCGGGGAGCAATCGGCACGCGAGGCGGCCGAGCAGGCGCTCGCACGCATCGATCGGGTGCAAGGAGATCTCAACGCGTTCGTCGAGGTGCGCCGCGACGAGGCCCTCCGGGAGGCGAGCGAAGTCGACCAGCGGCGGGCAGCGGGTGACGCGCTCGGCGCCCTGGCGGGCGTGCCCGTGGTGGTGAAGGACAACATCTGCCTGGGCCGGACGACCTGCGCCAGCCGGATGCTGGAGCACTACGAGAGCCCATACGACGCGACGGCCGTTCGAAAACTGCGTGACGCCGGGGCGATCATCGTCGCCAAGGCGAACCTCGACGAGTTCGCCATGGGCGGCAGCGGCGAGCACTCGGCCTTCGGGCCCACGCGCAACCCTTGGGACACGCAGCGCGTGCCGGGCGGCAGCAGCAGCGGCAGCGCGGCGGCCGTCGCCGCGGGATGCGTCGCTATGGCGTTGGGCAGCGACACGGGCGGCAGCGTGCGCCAGCCCGCGGCGCTCTGCGGGCTTGTTGGGCTGAAGCCCACGTACGGGCGGGTGTCGCGCTACGGGCTGGTCGCGTTTGCGAGCAGCCTCGACCAGATCGGCACGTTCACGCACACCGTCGAGGACGCGGCCCTGGCGCTCTCGGTCATCGCGGGGCACGATCCGCACGATGCGACGAGCGCCCCGCGCAAGGTGGAAGACTTCCGCGCAACGCTCGAGCAAGACGAGCCCGGCCATCGTGTCGCGATCATCGCGCCCGAGGGCGGTGTGCATCCGGGAATCTCGGACGCACTGCAGCGGGCTGCCAAGGTGCTCGAAGGATCTGGAGTCGGCATCGACGAGGAGACTTTGCCAACCACCGCGCACGGCATCGCCGCGTACTACCTCATCGCACCCGCCGAGGCATCGAGCAACCTGGCGCGCTACGACGGCGTGCGCTACGGCCGCCGCGCCCAACTGCGCGAAGGCGATGGTCTCGAGGCGCTCTACACGCGATCACGCAGCGAGGGCTTCGGCGCCGAGGTCAAGCGTCGCATCTTGCTCGGGACGCACGCACTCAGCAGCGGGTACTACGACCAGTTTTACGGCAAGGCCCAGCGCACGCGGCGGCTCATCAAGCAAGACTTCGAGCGCATCTTCGAGCGCGGCGCGAGGGCCGTGCTCATGCCCACGACGCCGAGCCCCGCGTTCAAGCTGGGCGAGAAGCTCGGCGCACCGCTGGAGATGTATCTCGAAGACGCGTTTACGGTGGGTGCGAACCTTGCGGGCCTCCCGGCGGTCAGCGTGCCCGCAGGGCTCGTCGAGGTTGATGGCGTGAAGCTGCCTGTCGGCGTGCAGCTCGTGGGCAGACCGTTCGACGAGGCGGGCCTGCTGCGCCTCGCGCGCACATTAGAAAACGGGATGGGGTTCGAAGCCCGCAGCCCGTTCGCGTCAAGCCTTGCAGATTGACCGGTTGATCGAGTTCAGATAGCGCCGGCGATGGCGGGGGCCTGCAGCTTGGTCGCCAGGCTGCGCGTGGTCTCGGGAGACTGGGTCACCAGGTAGTACACCAGCCCATCGTGGCGCCAGCCGATGACGCTCGCGCTGTCCGCGGCCTCGGAGCCGATGGTGTAGGCCTTGCCAGCCTCGAATCGCTTGTCGTTGCAGCGTTGGATGTAAAGACTCACCTCGACCGTTTGGCCGTCGGCGTTGCTCGTCAAGAACATCGCGTGGATCGAGGGGCCCCTGCCCGGAACCTTGCACTTGCCTGCGGCGACGAAATCCGCGCCGTCGATGGACATCTCATCGGCGTTGAACTTCTCGCCCAGGATGTCGCGGAAGGCCTGCGGCACCGAGTCGAGATCGACGGCCGTGAACTTCTCGATGCTCCTGGGATGGCTGGCGCACCGCGAATGCTCAGTGTTCATGAAGCTGGCAAGCTGGAGGCCGGTGGGCACCTCGCCGGCTTGCGCAACGCCCGGCCCGCCGGCCTGCGTGGGGGCATTGCCGCGCAGGTACGACGACACCGCCACGATGATCACGATCGAGGCGGCCAGCGCGGCAACCCGCTGCCAGACCGGAAACCGAATGGTCGGCGCCTCGGCCGGATCGGCCGGTGTGCTGTTGAGCTTCAGCGCGGGCGTGCCGCTTGCATCACCGCGCGTGTCGCCGGCCATCGCGGTGATGCGGGCGCGCAGCGCCTGCGGGCACTCGTAGCCCTGGCCCATGCAGCGGTTGACAGCGTCGCGTAGGTTGCGCTCGCCGGCCTCTTGCTGGCCCAGTTGCGGGCGGCTGGCCTTGGCCTGCTCGTACGCGGCGGCCTCATCGGCGGACAATTCGCCATCGGCGGCGAGGCGGACCAATCGATCGAGCGTGGCGCGATCGAGCGAGCCGTGCAAGTTGTCGTCGGGTCCGGTGGTGCCGTGGCTCTCGTTCGTCATCGATGCCGCTCCAAAAACCGCTCTCGGGGCCGGCCCGGGGTCGAGGGGTGCGAGTTGATTCGGAGCGGCCTGGCGCGAGCGTGAGCCCGTGCGGGATATGCCTGACGTCGTGACCGAAATCGGCCGCTCGAATTTCCTAACTGCGGTCGCCGGGCGATTCATCCCCGGCAAGGCGATCAATTCCAAGTCTTTCTGCTACAGACGGATCGGACGCTAACGCCTCGGCCACCAGCTTGCGTGCGCGGTGCAAGCGAGACATCACCGTACCGATAGGGACTTCCAGGATCTCCGCGATCTCGCGGTACTTCAGGTTCTCGACGCCCCAAAGCAGCAGGATCTCGCGGAACTCGGGCTTGAGGTCCTCGATCGCCGCCTTGAGCGACTCGTCGACCTGCTCCCAGTCGAAGCTGGCAAGGTCCCACGCCGGGGCGGCATCGCCGGGCGTGAGCTCGCCGTCCGACTCCTCGAAGAACTCACCGACCGGGGTGGGGCGGCGGCCCTGCTTCTTGAGGTCCGAATAAAAGGCGTTGTGGGCGATGGTGAAGAGCCAGGCCCGCATGCCGCCGCCGCGCTCCTCGAACTTCTCCCACGTCTCGCTCTTGAGGGCCCGCAGATAGACGTTCTGGACCAGCTCGTCGGCCCGCTCGGGGTTGCGCGTCAGGTGGTACGCCAGGCGGTACACCGAATCGAGGTGTTCCAGGGCCATGGCTTCGAATGCCTGACGATCCATCGGAGGGTTCCTTGCGGGCCAGCGAGCGGCACAACGGCTATTGCAGGCGAGGGTACACCCGCCGCCGCCACGGCGCGGGAGTGGTGAGAGGCAGGCCCGCGGCCTGATACGCTTCAGGCGTGCCCGAGTTGCCCGAGGTCGAACACCTGAGACGCACGCTCGAGCCCAGGCTGCTGGGCCAGCGAGTCGTCCGGGCCACGCTGCACCGGCGAGACGTGGCCGTGGGTCCCGGGGACCCACCCGGGGGCTTCAGCCGCCAGCGGACGCCCGTGCGCCCCTGCCGGCTACGCAGAACACAGATGCTCGAGGGCGCCGAGGTCGTCCGGATCGATCGCCGCGGCAAGTTCCTGGCGATCGTGACGGTCGATGGGCGGGCTCTTGGTGTGCACCTGGGCATGACCGGGCAGTTGCTCTGGGCACGCGCGGGGGGCCGGCTGCCAACCGATCACGTGCACGCCACCTGGCGGCTCGGTGACGGCTCGAGGCTGGTGTTCCGAGACCCACGCCGCTTCGGCGGGCTGTGGTTGGCCGCAGAGCGCGACGCGCTCCCGCCGTGGACCGGGCTCGGCCCGGACGCCCTCACGCTTGAGCCTGCCGAACTGCCCGGCCTGCTGGCCGCTGCGAAGCGGCCTGTGAAGGCGGCGCTGCTCGATCAGGGGTTGCTCGCGGGCGTTGGCAACATCTACGCCGATGAGTCGCTGCACCGGGCGGGCATCCACCCAGGCGAACTGGCGTGCGACATCGAGCCCGATCGGCTGGTCCGCCTGGGCGACGAGCTCGTGGCATTGCTGGCCCAGGCCGTGCAGGCTGGGGGCTCGACGCTGAGGGACTATCAGGGAGCCGAGGGCCAGGCCGGGGCGTTCCAGCTCCAGCACGCCGTGTATGGGCGGGCGGGTGAGCCCTGCCGGCGGTGTGGACGAGTGCTCGCGAGCGGACTGCTGGCCCAGCGAACGACCGTCTGGTGCGACGCCTGCCAGCGTCCCCAAACGACCAACGACTTATCCACAATGGCCATGACCCGGGCGGGCGGGCCGATGGCCTCCTCTCTTTCTACCCGTTCTATATAAGAAATAGTCGTCGTATTCGTTACGCATGTCGTCTTGTGGAAGACTACCGGAACGACCTGCGCAAGCTATTGCTTAACAAGCATTTGCAGAACAGTCGACCCGGGCGGTTGCCTGGCGCTTGGCGCTCGCCTTGGGTGCAATCCGCCGCTGGCGCTCGGTTGCTCGCAGGCGCTTGGGTGCCCTAAGACGCAGGCCGAGCGCCAGTAACAACTTGTCCACAGCGGTTCCGACAGGCGCTGGCGCAAGAAAAACGGCCCCGATTCAGGGCCGCTTCGATCGCTCACTCTGGTTCGTCGCTCAGCTCGTCATCTTGCCGACCAGGAAACCGATGATGGCCAGGACGATCACCACGCCGGCCATGGCGCCCGCGAGCACCATGATGCTCAGCCCGCCGATGAGATCCATCATGACGCCCGCGCCGGTGGTGATCGAGACGATCAGTGCGAAGGCGAACGACATGACCAGGAACAGGCCGAAGCAGGCGAACATCGTTGCCATCGACGAGCCGGGCTCGAGGGTCTCCTCGGCGTAGACGACCGCGGCGGGCTGGCCAGCGGTGGTGCCGGCCTCCTCGAACAGCGCGCCACCGCCGGTCTCGACGTTCTCGCCGACGGTCGAGCCCTCGCTATCCATGTCGAAGTCGCTGAGCAGGTCCGCACCTAGCGAGGTGTCGTCGGCCTCGCGGGTCATATCCAGCAGGCCGCTGCCAGAGGCGGCGGGGTCGGCGGCCGTCTCCATGCCGAAGCTGGGAGCTGAGGTAATCTGGGTCTGGGCGGCAGCGTCGGCTTCCTCGACCTCGTCGGCGTCGAAGATGCTGATGCCGGTCTGCTCCTTGGGCTCTCCGGCTGCGAGGCCGTCATCATCGTCGGCAAAGCCGATGGCCGAGTCGTCGGCCTCGAGCCCGATGCCCGAATCGTCTGCGAAGCCGGGCAGGTCGTCGTCCTCGCCCTCCGAGTCTCCGTCGGCGAGCAGGTCGACCTGATCTACCTTGAAGATGAGCTTGTCGCCGTCGACGAATTTGCTCAGGCGATTGGATTCGACGAGCTCCAGGACCTCTTCCTCGCTCTTGTTGAGCTTCTGGCAGGTCTCTTCCATCGAGTAGAACAGCTTGGCCATGGCGCTTCGCTCCAGCGTTGGGACGGGGCAGAACCGATCGGGCCCCATTCGGGGTAGCCCTCGGGCCCGGATGATACCACGATTTGGCCCCCGACGGGGAGCCTCGGCACGGGGCCGATCCGCACGCCACCACGCGGCGGATGCGTGGGCGGAGAGGATAGGCCCTCGAATCGCGCGGGCGTTTCCACGGATCTTCATGGTCGGCGCGGTTGCATTCGGTCCGTCGGCAGGCTCCCATTGCGGCGATGAACCCCACCGCCGAGCTGCTGAACGTCGAGGTCCGGGAACTGATCGAGGCCAAGCGCTATCGGGAGCTGCGCGAGGCGCTGGCACCCATGCCGCCGTTCGACGTCGCGGCGGTGCTCGACGTGCTGGATGCGGCCGAGGCGGCGGTCGCCTTCCGGTTGCTGCCGCGCGAGCTGGCGGGCGAGGCGTTTGCCGACCTCACAAGCGATCGCCAGCAGGCGATCATCGAGGCCCTCGGCGATCGGTCGGCCCGCACAATGCTGCAGGCCATGGACCCCGATGACCGTGCGGCGCTGCTCGACGAGATGCCCACCGATGCGGCCAAGCGGCTGATCAATCAGCTCAGGCCCGAAGATCGCAGGGCCACCCAGCAGATCCTCGGGTATCCAGAAGAGTCGGTAGGCCGACTGATGACGCCCGACTACGTGCGGCTGCGGCCCGAGTGGATCATCGCGCAGGCGCTCGAGCACATCCGGCGGTACGGGCGCGACGCGGAGACGGTGCACTGGGTGTACGTAATCGATCCGCGAGGTGTGCTGATCGACGACCTGCACATCCGGTCGATCCTGCTGGCCGAGCCGAATGAGACCGTGCGCGACATCATGGACGACGCGTACCAGGCGCTAAGCGCGACCGACGACCAGGAGCAGGCGGCGCGAGCGATGCTCGACTACGACCGCACCGTGCTGCCGGTGGTCGACAGCAAGGGCGTGCTGCTGGGCATCGTGACGATCGACGACGTGGCCGACGTGGTCGAGGAAGAGGCGACCGAGGACATCCAGCTGCTCGGTGGTATGGAAGCGCTCGACGATCCGTACATCAAGACGACGCTGCTCTCGATGCTCCGCAAGCGCGGCATCGCGCTGGCGATCCTGTTCGTGGTGCAGGTGTTCACGATCGCCATCCTCGGGCGCTTCGAGGGTGCGCTCGAGACGCACCTGATATTGGCGATGCTCGTTCCACTGATGATCTCGTGCGGCGGGAACACGGGTACGCAAGCGGCGAGCCTGCTTATCCGTGCGGTGTCGCTTCGCGAGGTTGCGCCGCGAGACTGGCAGCGCGTTGCGCGCAAGGAGCTGGTCACGGGATCGATCCTCGGGCTCGCGCTGGGCGTCATGGGCGTGGGCATCGTGCTGCTCGTCGACGGGGTCGGCCTTGCGAGCACGGACCAGCCGATGCGCGTGGGCCTTGCCGTCGGCCTGGCGGTCGTTGGCATCGTGACGTGGGCGGCGATGCTCGGCGGGCTGCTGCCGCTGCTGCTCGAAAAATTGAAGCTCGACCCCGCGACGATCAGCAGCCCATTGGTTGCGACGCTGATGGATATCAGCGGGATCTTGATCTACCTGGGCGTGGCAACCGCGGTGCTCGCGAGCTAGGGCGTATCCAGCGCGATCTGGCGGACGCCCACGCGTGTCAGCACGTCCTGGGCTGTCACGACGTGCTGCCAGACGACGCCGGTGCCGGCGCCCAGACGGACCTTGATGGTCGCCGGATCGAGCCCGGTGAACTGGGCTTGCGCGTACGGCTCGAGCTCTGCGAGCGCGACGCGGCTGGGGCCGAGGCCGACGACGATCGGGTTCTCGTCGAGCAGCTCGACACGCACGTTGAGCGTTGGATCGGGCAGTGCGAAGGGATCGAGCTCTTCGGGCTCGGCTTGCGTACGTTGGCCCGGGATAGCCGCGGGCAGGAACCACTCGGGCCCGACGAACACGATGGACGCCATGAAGAAGATGAGGATGACGAGCACCACGTCGACCATGGGCGCGAGGTTCGGGCCGTATACGTGCTTGGGATCTCGTGCGCGCCGCATGGGTCAGGACCCGCCCGCGAAGGGTGCGATGGTGGTCTGCTCGGTCGCGACGCGAACGGAGCGCACGCCTGCGCGCCGAAGCTCGCTCAGCACCGGTGATAATCGTTCGTAGGGCAGCGCCGCATCGGCGCGCAGGTGCACCGAAGGGGCGGCGCGCACGGCGCGGCCGAGCTGCGTGATGGGCACGGGCGCGCCGTCGACGTCGAGCGCGAGGCGGTCGTCGTCGAGGCGGACATTCACGAACGCGGCTTGCGCTTCCTGGGCCTCGTCGCCCGTGCCCGAGCGCGGGAGCGTGAGGTCGCTGCGCTGGTCGCTGGCGAGCTGGCCCACCAGCAGGTAGAAGACGATCAGGCACATGACCACGTCGATCATGGGCGTGAGGTTGGGGTGGCTCGCGCCGTTGCTGGTCGGCCGGCGGCGCCTCATGCCTCGGATCCGTCAGGCTGTTCGTGATCGCCGATGCGGCGCGCGACGCGCTCGACGAGCGGCGTGGTGGCGCTCGTGGCCTGGTCGCACAGGCGATCGACGCGCGCGCGGAGCACGCTGTATGCGACGAGCGCGGGTACGGCGAGGCACAGGCCCAGCAGCGTGTGAAACAGCGCCTTGCTGATGCCAAGCGAGAGCTGCGCCGGGCCCGCGGCGCCGCCCTCGGCCCCGATGGTGGTGAACGCCAGGATCATGCCCCAGACCGTGCCGGCCAGGCCCACAAGCGGCGCAAGGTTGCCGATGGTTGCCAGCGGCTCGATGCGTCGCAGCCAGCGGGCGCACTGCGCGTCGGCCTCGAGCTGGGCGGCCTCGCGGGCGCCGGCGCTGCTCAGGTTTGCATGCCCTGCCGAGTCTTCGGCGCTCAGCATGCTCTTGAGCACGAGGGCTGGGAAGGACGCTCTCGTGCGCAGGTAGCTAACCAGCTCTGAGCGCGACTTCGAGGCCGTGAGCGTGTCGAGCCGTTCGAGCTCGCTCTCGGGCAGCAGGTTGTCCTTGCGGATCTCGAGGATGCACTGCACGAGCAGCGCCACGCCGGCGATGGAGCCCGCGACGAGGATGATCGTGAAGATGTCGATCGACTGGACGAACAGCGACCACGCGCTGGCGGTGGGGGCGTCGGCCTGGGCGAGAAAGTAGAGATTCGCGTGCATCGCCGGGAGGGTACGGCCCCCGTGCGGGCGACGGGTGTGGGCCGCGTGCTAGGCGTTCTCGTCGGGCGGCGCGTGGGGGATATCCGAGAGGTCGTCGCGTTCCAGATCGACCGGGCGGCTGATCGTGTGCTTGCCGGCGAACCAGCCGTGCAGGTCGGCCAGCTGGGCCCGCTCGTCGATGAACGGCCAGGTTGGGCTGTCGGGCGGCACACGCTTGCCGGTGCTTGGGCAGGTCGTCCAGCCGCGCTTGGGCGTGACGGTGATGGACCGCTCGCCGTCGCCGATGTGCTCGAGGGCGATCGACATCGTGCGCGACGGCGGGAGGGCCCCTGCCACGCGGCTTGGCCACTCGATGGCGATGATGACATCGGCGTCTTCGAGCAGGCGGTCCCACCCCAGGCCGGCGAGCTCCTCCGGGCCCGTCATCCGGTACGCGTCGATGTGGACGAGGGTGACGCCCTGCCCCTCGTACTCGTTCATGAGCGCGAAGGTGGGGCTCGAGACGAGGGCGGGATCGATGCCCAGGCCCTTCGCCAGGCCGCGCACGAGCGTGGTCTTGCCCGCGCCCAGGTCGCCCTCGAGTGCGAGCACGTCGCCCGGGGCCAGCGACGTGGCGAACGTCGCGGCCCAGGCCTCGGTCTGTTGAGGCGAGTTGGTCTCGAGCGTGTGCTCAGCCATGCTCGAATCCTTGGGCCGAGACGTCGCGCTGGGAGCCGTCGGCCGAGATCAGGATGGCGGCTGGATCGTCCGCAACAGCGCGCCCGATTCGGGCGATGGGCGTGCCCTCGAAACCCCTGGGGATGGGTGCGCCATCGGGTGCAGTGAAGAGCAGCTCGTAGTCCTCGCCGTCGGCCAGCGCGGCTTCGATGCCGTCCGCGTCAGGATGGACCGGGATCGTGGCTGCGTCGAGCTCGATGCGCACGTTCGAGGCCTTGGCGATGCGCGCGGCGTCGATGCCCAGGCCATCGGAGACATCGATCATCGAGGTCAGGTGCTCGGCCAGGTGCAGCGCGAGCTCGATGCGCGGCTCGGTGCTCGCGTGTCGCTGGTTTTGAAGCGAGCCGCCAAGCGCACCGGTCACGTACACGATGTCGCCCGCGCGCGCGCCGCTGCGCAGGACTGGCCTTGCCGCGTGCCCACCAACGGTGACGGTGAGCGAGATGGGGCCGTCGCTCTCGGGCGGCAGGCTGGCGATGTCTCCGCCGACAAGCGGGCAGCCGAACTCGCGCGCAAACCTTGACATGTGGTTGAAGAGTTCGTCGGCGTGTGCGTAATCCGGGGGCAGCAGGGCGGTCGCGAGCGCCCAAGCGGGCGTGCCGGCCATGGCAGCGATGTCACTGGCCGAACGCAGGATCGCCTTGCGCGCGACGAGCTCGAGCGGGAGGTCGTCGTCGAAGTGGCGGTGCTGCACGAGGTGGTCGGTCGTGAGCAGCAGCGGGTGCGGCTCGGCGGCGATGACGGCGCAGTCGTCGCCTGGGCCGACGAGCACGTGGCCGAAGCTCGCGTGCAGGTCTGACGATCGGTTGGCGATGCGTTGGAGCAGTTCTCGCTCTCGCACGGCTATTCGAGGCTCCTATTCGAGATAGGTGTAGCCGGCCAGGCCGTGCTCGTAGTACCGCATGAGCGCGGCGCCATCGGCGACGGAGAGCGTGCCCGTGCGGACGGCTTTCTCGACGTCCTTGCGCATCGCGCGGCGGAGTTCGTTACCGTCGTACTGCAGGTAGCCCAGCACATCCTTGACGGTGTCGCCTTCGACGACTTCGGCGATCGCCCACGAGTCTTGGTCGTCATCGAGCTCGATGTGCACGGCGTGGGTGTCTCCGAACAGGTTGTGCAGGTCTCCGAGCACTTCCTGGTAGGCGCCGACGAGGAAGATACCGATCTCGTAGTGCTCGTCGTCCTTGATGTCGTGCAGCATCAACGCATCGTCGTATGGCCCGCCATCGGTCGCGGGGAAGCGCTTGATGGCACCGTCGCTATCGCAGGTCATGTCCGCCAGGATGCCGCGGCGTGTCGGCCTTTCATTGAGGCGACGCAGGGGCGCGATGGGGAAGAGCTGGTCGATGGCCCACGCGTCGGGCATCGATTGGAACAGGCTGAAGTTGCAGAAGAACGTCTCGCGTACCACGCCGGCCAGTGGGCGCACGTCTTCGATCAGGATCTCGTCCTCGTCGACGGCGTCGGGCCTTGCGAGCAGGCCGGCGGCGATGGCCTTGAACAGCCGCTCGGCGGTGGCGCGCATGTCCAGGCTCAGGCGACCGTATTGGAACAGCGCGATCGCTTCGTCCCGAGCGGCCAGTGCGTCGTGGCTCAACTCGCCGATGCGACCATCTTCCATCCCTTCGTATGTGTTCAGCAGTTCGACGACCGGGCGCGGTGCCTCGTCCAGCGTGTCGAGCTGCGCGCGGAGGCCCTTGACATCAACGGGGGCGGGCAGGCCACTCGAGGCGAGCACGTCGACGACGAGCATGCTGCCGTGGGCGACCATGGCGCGGCCGCTCTCGCTGAAGATGCTCGGGTGGGGTTGATCGGCCTCGTCGCACACGACCTTGATGCGGTACACGATGTCGGCGGCGTACTCGCGCAGGTCGTAGTTCACGCTGCTGTCGGTCGCGCTGCCGCTGCCGTCATAGTCGACACCCAGCCCGCCACCGACGTTGATGTGCGTTACGCCCGCGCCCATTCGGCGCAGCTCGGCGTAGGTCCACGCGAGCTCGGTGATGGCGGCCTTGAAGCTGATGATGTCGCACACCTGGCTGCCGATGTGGAAGTGCACAACCTGCAGGCAGTCGAGCATGTTCGCGTCGCGGAGCTTGTCGAGGCCCTCAACGAGCTGCGCGGCGGTGAGGCCAAACTTGGCCGCCTCCCCGGCCGAGCCCTGCCAGCGGCCCATGCCCTTGGCGCTGGGCTTGATGCGCACGCCGATGCGGGGGGTGACGTCGTGCTCGCGCGCGATGCGGATGATCAGGTCCAGGTCGCTGGGCCGCTCGACGATCGGGTAGATGCGATCACGGATGCGGCTGGCAAGCACGACCGTCTCGATGTACTCCTCGTCCTTGAAGCCGTTGCAGACGATGGGGATCTTCGGGCTGTCGGCGGTGAGCGCGAGGACGGCGAGCAGCTCGGGCTTGCTGCCGGCCTCGAGGCCGAAGCCATAGTTGTTTGCGGCGTGCTTGATCTGCTCGCACACGCTGCGCTGCTGGTTGACCTTGATGGGGTAGACCGCCTCGTAGCCGCCTTCGTAGCCCTCGTCCTTGATAGCCGCGTCGAAGGCCTCGCGCAGGCGTCCCATCCGGTGGTCCATCACGTCGTTGAAGCGCAGCAACACGGGTGCCCAGAGCCCACGCTCGCGCAGGCCCTCGACAACCTCGCCCAAGTCGATGCTCGGGCCATCGGGCCCGCGCGGTGTGACCCGCATGCGCCCGTCAGCGCCGGCTGCGAAATAGCCACCACCCCAGCGGTCGATGCCGTAGAGGTCGGCCGAGTCTTCGGTGGTCCAGTCGCCGTTCGCCGGGTTGGGCGGGCGTGTGGCGGCGGAAGCTTCGGTCGGGGTCTGTGTCACCCGGAAGGATATGGAGGGCAGGGCCAGAGTGTCGGTTAGACTCCGGGCATGTCTCGTCTTTCGAAGATCCTCGGCTGGTCGGCCCTGGTGCTGGCGCTCGCCGCGACAGCCTGGTTTGTGCTGCCGGCCTGGCTGGGCATCGGCGGCCGCCGGTGGGCGCTGCCCGTCATGGTCCTCGTGATGGGGCTCTGGATCTTCGCGTGCTGGTTCTTGAAGAAGTGGTTCACCGAGGGCGGCGACACGCCCCTGCGCCAGCGTGTGCTCGACGTGCTGGCGCTCACGCCCGTCCGGGTGGTCCTGGCGCTGCTGGCCTTCCCGCTCATGGTCGGCTGGATGGTGACCTTTACGGGCCTCATCGGCGGGCGGGGCGGCAGCCTGCTTGTTGGGGTCATCTCCAACGCACAGATGGGTCTGATGTTCTCAGGCTTCGCGTTCATCGGTTTTGCCTTCGTCCGCCGCGGCGACGAGCCTCGGTGTCGCAAGTGCCAGTACGACTTGGCCGGCGCGCCCGAGGGCGGATACGTCACGTGCCCCGAGTGCGGCGCGAGCCTGAGGTTCTCCACGGCGATCATTAAGGGCACGCGGCGGGTGATCACGCCCATGATCGTCCTTGGCGCGGCGCTCGTGATTGCGTCATTCGCCAGCATCGGCTTCCTCGGGCACGGCTCTGCGACGTACATGCCCTACCTGCCCAATGGGGCGCTCATCAAGGAGGTCACCGTGGCGCCGCGTGGGTTTACGTACGAGGAGTGGACCGAGCTGCAGACGCGTACGTTGACGCCGACGGAAACCGAGACTCTCTTCCGTGGCATGCTCGAACTGCGCGATACAAAGGGCTACGTGTCGCCCGAGGCCGAGGGCTGGCTGGACGCGACCGCGATCGCGCAGGCCGTTCCGGCGGACGCCATCGAGCACTACTACGCGAACATGCTCGATGTGTGGCTGGCGGCTCCCGATGTGGTCAGCAGGCTTGAAGGTGGCTCGTTCCGCTTCGGGTTCGGGGCTGACCATCGCGGCAACATCAGCGTGCCGAGCAGCGCCGTGCTACGCGTGTGGTTCGAGCCCGACTCGCTGACGGTCGATGGCCAGCCCGCCGATATGGTGCAAGACCCGCAGCAGGCGATCGCGGGTGTCTCAATGAACACGACCGACCAACGGCGCCGCGGCGCACCGCGAGACGGGCAGACGTATACGAGCAACGGCCCCGTGGGGCGCGTCGAGGTCGCTTCGATTGCGACCAACGAGGTCGAGCTGCGTGGCACGGGTTGGATCGCCGTCATACCCCATGGGTCGGGCTCGAGTGGTGCCGTCTGGCGCAAGCGTGCCGATGTGCGCAAGACCGTGCGTATCGAGGACTAGTTGCCCAGCATGTCGCCCCGGCGTGCGGTTGAGACTTCGAGTGAGCTGTCCGATCGAACGCGGATCGCGCCGTCGCGGCCCGTGACGAGCCAGAGGCCTCGCGTGCGGTAGTCCTGCCACGGGTCTCGGCGGACTCGGTTGGTGCCGGCCGACTGGATTACCACACGGGCCTGGGCGAGGGCGACGAGGCGGCGGGCGTTGTCGTCATCGGCACCGTGGTGGGGAAGCTCGAGCACGTCGACGCGCAGCAGCTGGGGATCGGTCTCGTCGATGAGCCTGCCGAGGGCCTCGCCGCCGATGTCGCCGGTTAGCAGGACGCTGTGCCCGCGTTGGCTCTCCCAACGCACCACAAGGGAGGCGCTGTTCGCGTCGTCGAAGCGCTCGTGCTCGGGCGGCCACAGCACGGTGCCTCGCGCATCGCCCAGGGGTAGTTCGTCGCCGGCACTAATTGTGTGGATGGTGACGCCCTGCGCGCGGATGGCGTCGAAGATTTCGCGCATCGCGTCGCCACCGCTGGCAGCCTCGAGTACTTGCGGCGTGGTGAACATCCAGGTGATGCCGAGTTCTTCCATGGCGCGGGGCAGGCCGTTGGCGTGGTCGAGGTTCGCGTGCGTGAGCACGGCCACGCCAATACGGGTGTCGCGGTGAACCTCTTCGCCTGCGCGGGCGGCTATCCGTCCGGCCCCCGGGCCGAGCGAGCCGCAGTCCCAGAGCCAGGCCTGGTCCTTCGATCGCAGCAGGTGGGCGGTGCCGTCGCCGATGGCCAGCGTGTCGACCTGCAGTGAGACCGGCGCTCGCGCCCAGGCCTGGAAGACCTCGATCATCGACCAGCCGATGACCACGAGCAAGGCGAAGAAATGCACCCAGTGGATTCGTCGGCCGGCGTAGGCGATTGTGGCGACGGTCACGGTCGCCGTGATCGCCAGCGCAGCGCTCAGTGGTGGTACCTCGATGCTCGACCTGGGCAACGCATCGAACCATCGCACGACCGCCAGGTTCATCTCTGCGAGCGCGTGCAGCATGGCCGAGAGCGGCTCAGCCAGCGGCGGGGCGAGAGTGCCGACGAGCAGCGACGCGTACGCCGCGATCAGCAGGATCGCGATGAGAGGTGTCGCGATGATGGTGGCTGGAAGCGTGAATGGCGCAATCAGTCCCGTTCGCCAGGCGATCCAGGGCAGGCTGACCAGCCAGCAGAGCAACGTGGCGCTGAAGAGCTGGCCTACGGAGTTCAATCCGTAGTTCATGCCAAGCCGCCAGTTGGGAGGTGGCTTCTCGATGACGCCCTTGATGGACGTGCGCCACTCGAACATGGCCGCATGCGTGCGCGGCGCGAGCGCCAGCAACACGGCGACGAGCCCGAAGCTGAGCTGGTAGCCCAGGTCGAAGATCTGGTACGGATTCCAGAGCGCGATGCCCAGCGCCGTCCATGCGAGCACGGCCAGCGGGTCGTGGCGCCTTCCGAGCGCGCGTGCGCCGAGCAGCGCGAGCACCATGACGCCCGCGCGGACGATGGGCGTGCGCGCCGGCACGATGACCAGCAGCAAGCCGACGGCGAACGCAACGCCGATGGCCTCGACCCTCCAGTCCGGTCCGATGGCGCGGAGGAGCCACGCCGCTGCGGCCGCCAGAATCGCCAGGTGCAGGCCCGAGATCGCCAGCAGGTGCGCGAGCCCGACGCGGCGGAATGGTTCGTAGGCCTCCTCATACCCGGGATCGTGCTGGCCCAGCACGAGCGCGGCCAGCAGCGCGCTCGCGGGGTCGGCCTGCTCGGTCTGGTCGAGGCGCAGAACGCGACGGGCGCCGGACTGCAAGGCGTGTTGCGCGCGGCGGAGCGGGGCTAGCAGCGTGCCGTTTTCCTCTTTTACGACGAGCGCCCAGCCGTCGGTGTCGATCGTGCAGATCGGCGCGCGCGGCGGCCGAGACGGGCCCGGGTTCATTGGCTCGGTCGGCGGGCGTATCCAGCCGGTGACCTCGATCGTCGTGCCGGGCACGAGCGATGGCGCTGCGTCCAGGCCCTCGCTCACGCTCATCCGGATGCGGCCGCGCGTGGGCACCGCGCCGGCGCCCATGTCGATGGAGATCGCGTTGCCCAGCAGCACCGATCGCTCGCCGCGGAACACGCCGCGCTCGTAGGTCGGCACGCCAAGGTCGGGATCGATGGGCGCATCGGTGACGACCGCGGTCAGGCGCACGAGCCCGCGCTGGCGGCCGGCTTCGTCATGGGCGAGCGCGCCGACGCGGTGCACCAGGTGATCCGCGGGCGGCGCGAGCTCGGCGGACATGCGCCCCGCGCCGATGCACGCGACAGCGAGCACGAGCAGCACACGCCCGCCCACGCCGCGCACGGCCAGCGAGAGCCCCGAAAGCGCGACGGCCGCGGAGTACAGCAGCGTGGGATGGGTGAGCTCCAGCCCGTAGGCGGCGAGCATGCCTGCGATGCCCGCGGCGAGTGCAACGAAGGCCCGTGTCCGCGCGGGGCGTCGGCCGGGCCTCGGGGCGATGGGTTGGTCGGGAAGGGCCTGCACGCCGGCATAGCCTGACAGATTCAGGCCGCCGGGTCAAGCGTAACTTCGGGCTTCTGCGAAATTCAGTTGCCGACCGACTCGAGCAAGTCGTCGAAGTTGTCCATCAGGTCAAAGGACTCGACGTTGCCGTCACCGTCGGTCAGGCGGGTGGACGCGCCGTCGTCGGTGAAGAAGTTCTGCCAGAAGGCGACCTCGCTTGCCCGTCCGCCCTTGTCCTTGGAGCCAAGGTACATCGCGTCGATGCCGGCGGCGTGGAACACAAGGTCGCCGCGGGCGCTCGCGGGCACGGCACCGTTGATCGTATTGGGGATCGTGGGCGAGCCAAGCAGCACGGACAGGTGCTGGACGATGTCGGGCTCGGAGTCGCCGATCAGGCTGAATTCGCGCGAGCTGGACGCCGCGGAGAACGTCGGGTTCTTGCCGCGCTTGCCGAGGTCTTGGGTCCTGAGGAAGCCGGCGTTGTTGGCCCAATAGAAGCGGGCGGGATCGCTGGCGCTGTTGAAGGCGACGAAGTCGTCGATCTCTTCGAGGTCCTGGATGGCCGTCCTGTCGCGCTGCCACGCGAGGATGGGCGTGCCGAAGGGGTCCATGACCGACGGGAGCTCCCGGTGGTCATCGACTGTGGTCTGCAGCTCGCCGAGGCCTTCACCGGTCTCTTGCGGGATGTACCGCGTGTCTTCGGGCGTGTAGTACCCGCCGCCGAATTCCTGTGTGCCGACGCGGGTGAGATCGATATCGATCTCTTCGCCGCTAATCGGGCCGACGGACACGACATTCATTGGATCGCTGGACGCGTCCGCGAATCCACCGGCCAAATCAATCATGATGTTCTGCATGCCCGTGAAGCCGCGTGTTTCGTTGGCAGCGTCTCCCATCTGCTTGGCGGTGAAGTAGCCGGGCAGGCGTCCCTGATCGGTGTAGAACTGTTGGGACGCAGCGGCGATGGCCGTGAGCTGGCCTTGGCTGGCGGTGGCCTTGGCCGTATTGCGGGCCCCGCCGAGCGTCGGCACGATGATCGCGACGATGATCGCGATGACTGCCATGGTGACCAGGAGCTCGATGAGCGAGAACGCCCGCCGGGCGCGTCGAGTGCGTGTGCCGTTCTTGTGCATGTTCATGTCCCCGAAACCTCCCCAACCGCCGGCCCTTGGAATCGGGCCTGTTCGTCCACCCCGTGCCGTTCGCGGGCGACTCCTGTCGACCGCTCCTGGCACCCAGTTGTTCGTGCCGCAGTGCCCCGCAGTTGCCGCGGCGTCGGGGGAGGGCTCCGACGCCTAAGTGTACCGAGCCATCGAGGCGTGGTTGAGCCCGCGGCGGGGCGGCGCGAACAGGCTGCGAAAAAAGGCGGCCGCACACGTATGTGCGACCGCCCGGAGGGAGAAAGAGAGAGCTTGTTTGGGACGCGGGTGTCGGGTCATCCGGACATTCCCGCGTCTGCTATCCTGCACGGTTGCTGTAATCGGGAAAATAGGCAGGAAATCGCCAGTGTTCCGAAGAAATCGGAACTGAAATTCCCCTTCGCGTTTGGCGTTCCGTACTCAATGCAAACAAAACGGGCTCCGAAGAGCCCGTGGCGGAGACCTTATGGGTATTAATGCGGAGGCTTTGCTCCGCGAGAGCTTCAGCCGAGCAGTCCGGCGGCGGCAGAGATCTCCTCGGCGGCCCGCTCACGCAGGCTGGCGAGGGAGGCCTCGCTGAGGCCCAGGATCTCGAGGACGGCCGGATCGATGTTCAGGCTCGGCAGGTCGAGACGGAACTGGCCCTCGACCTCGCCCACCAGTCGGGTGGCCACGTAGACCATCGCGGGCAGGCGGCGGTTGTCGGCGGGGGCCTTCAGCGGGTCGTGGTGGAAGCCGGTGACCATCGCGAAGTTGGCGGGGAACTTCCACTTCTCGCACAGGCCGCGGCCGAAGTCCTGGTGGTCGGCTCCGAAGATCTCGGCCTCGACCTCGCACATGTCGTTGACGGGCACGCCGTCGGCACCGACTCCGAGGCTCTGGACGACCTCAATGAGCTTGTTGCGGTCGAACTGCATCTCGACCATGAGGCCGATGTTGTGCATCAGGCCGGCCAGGAACGCTTCGTCGGCCATGCCGACCTTGGCGGCGTCGGCGACCATCTTGGTGACGGCGCCGGTGGCCACGGCGTGCTCCCACACGGCCTTGGCGCTGAAGCCGTTGCTCAGGTCGCCGCCGCGGAAGAGCTTGGCCAGGCTGGCGGCGATGGCGATGTTCTTCACCGCGTTGAGCCCCAGCATGACGATCGCGCGGTTGATCGAGCCGATCTGGCCCGGCAGGCCGTAGAACGAGGAGTTCACGACCTTGAGGATGCGGCTGGAGAGCGCCGGATCGTTCGAGATGACGTTGTGAAGATCTTGCGCGGTCGAAGAGGGATCCTCGACGAGCTCGACGATCTTGAGGGTGACTTCTGGGAGCGTCGCGATGTGGCTGATCTCGCGGATCGCCATGGTCACGGTCTGCTCACGTTCCTGCGTGCCGATGCTCATTGCCTGATCTCCTGCCGGGGTTGCTTGAAGCGGCTCCCTGGGAGATCGGCGCGATTCGAGGGCGACTTTCGTGGTCGTGCGAATCCTGATCGAAAAAAAGCCGGCGGTGGGCTCAGTAGGCGTTGAGCTTGGCCAGCAGCCCGCGGTTATTCGGATCTACCGATGCCAGCAGGCCCGCCGTCCGCTCGCCCGTCCGTCCATCGCCATATGGGTGCTGGGCGGCGTCCGGCGGCGGCGCCGCGAGCGCGTCGAGGATGGTGCGCTCGATCGCGGCCTGCGACTGATCGTCGGCGTGCATCACGCCCGAGGGGCGCTCGCGCCCGTTCTGCCGCGGTCCGATATCGACAACCCTGCAGCCCAGGGCGGGCGCCTCGATGAGCCCGGCCGACGAGTTGCCCACAAGCACGCCGCCGGTCATCGCGAGTCGCTTGAGCAGCGACACAAACTTCTCGCGCCGCATGTGGGGTTGGGGATGGCCGAGCCGATCGGTCAGCGTGCGCAGGACGCCCGCTCGGCCCGGGTCATGATTCGGCGCGAGGGCGACCGGCGTGATGCTCAACGCGCCGAGCGCGTCGAGCAGCGTTGCGGTGACGTGCTCTTCGGCTTCGATCGCGCGGCCGGTTGGATGCAGCATCACGATCGCGCGCGGCGCACCAAGCTCGTCGAAGGCGTCGCTTGGCATGGGCTCGATCGACCCAAGATCATCGATGGCGGGCGATCCGACGACGTGTACGTGCTCGGGCTTCTCGCCCATGCGAACGAGGCGTTCGGCCGAGGCGTTCGTTGCGGCTAGGTGCAGGTTGGCGAGCTTGCTAATAGCGTGGCGCATCGATTCGTCGGCCACGCCCTCGGCCCGGTCTCCGCCGTGCATGTGCGTCAGCGCCCATCCACCGACGCTCGCGGCGCTCGCAGCCGCGAACGCCTCGATGCGATCGCCCAGCACGACGACCCAGTCCGGCTCGAGCGCTCGGAAGCTGCGCGTCAGGCGGCTGATGCCGGTGCCCAGCGCTTCGGCGTCGTCGGGCCGCGTCGTGCGCCCGGGCTTCTGCATCGGCACGCTGTCGGCGACGGGGAACGCCGCCTTCACGTCGCGGAAGCTGTCGGCCGGAGGGATGAGGTGGGCGCCGGCGGCGATGACGAGCAGCTCGAGCTCGGCGTGGGCGTCGACGGCGGCCATCACCGGCTTGAGCAGCCCAAAGTCTGCCCGAGAGCCCGTGACCACGGCCACGCGGCGCGTGCGGGCCGCCCGGGCGTGGGTGCGTGCGGGCTGCGGGTCGCCGGCCCATCCGGGGCCGATCACGAGGGCCGCCCAGCAGTGGTTCTCGGGGTCATGGGCGATGGTAGAGCGGTTCGCGGGCGTGCTACAGTGGCTGTCTATAAGGAGCCCCTGACCGAGGGGGCGCGTTTCGTTTGGCCCGGGAAGCGGGCTGCAAGGAGAGGGCTTCCATGCGAGTGGTGTGCGATCGTGGCGCCTTGTTGGACGCGGTGAACGTGGTGTCGTCGGTGGCGGCCTCGCGGACCCCCAAGCCGCAGCTTACCTGCGTCAAGCTGACCGCCACGCGTGAGGGTGACGCCGGCGAGCTGACCCTGGCGGCCACCGACGGCGAGATCGGCCTGCGCCTGCGCACCGCGCGCGTCGACGTGCAGGAGCCCGGCGAGGCGCTCGTGCCCGCCGACAAGCTCAAGCAGATCGTCGCCGCCGAAGACCACGAGCCCACGCTGACCCTCGAGAACGAAGACCGCACGCTGCACGTCAAGGGCGAGGACGCCAATTACACCCTGCTGGGCTACGAGCCGGGCGACCTGCCGCGCGTGGCCGATCGCAGCGACTTCGGGGCCGAGGGCCTCAAGTCTCGATTCGACTTCCCCAGCGATTCACTGGGCGACATGATCGGCATGACGCTCTTTGCGACCGCGCGAGAGACGACGCGCTACGCCATCAACGGCGTGCTCGTGCGCCGCAAGGGCAAGACGCTCGAGATGGTTGCAACCGACGGCCGCCGCCTGGCGATGGCCAAGGGCACCGTGCCCGGCGCTAACAAGGACGACCCCGACGTGTCGTGCATCGTGCCGACCAAGGCGCTCTCGCTGCTGCAGCGATTGGTCGACAGCGAGGACGAGACGGTGACCGTCGCGATCGGCGACCAGAAGGCGCTCTTCGCGCTCGGTGGCGGCGACGACGACGCACCGCGGGCTGTGCTCAGCAGTTCGCTCGTCGACGGCCAGTTCCCGCCGTACGAAGAGGCGATCCCCAGCGACCAGAGCGTGAAGGCAACGTTCGACAAGGACATGCTGCACAGCGCCGTTCGCCGCGCCGCCCTGCTGACCAACGAAGAGAGCAAGGGCGTCCGCCTGGCATTCCGCGGCGAGCACAAGCAACTCGAGCTCTCGAGCCACGCTCCGGAGATGGGCGAGGCCCGCGTCAACGTCGAGCTCAAGGGCTACGACGGCGCCGACGTCGAGATCGGCTTCAACCCCGGCTTCATCACCGATGCCCTCCGCGTGATGCACGACGCCGAGGTGACCATGGAGCTCAAGGACGGCCGCCACGCCGGGCTGATCCGCACGAGCGGGAACGGCTTCCTATACGTGGTGATGCCGGTGACGATCTGAGGCTGGGCCTGCCGCGAAACCCAAAGTTCTTTTGGATCGCGGGTTGACATTTAAAGCAAATGGCTGTTTGCTTTAAATCATGGAACCAGATTCCAAATCCCCTTCCAATCCGCCGTGGGACCTGAAAGCACGGTTCTCGGACGTAAGCCCGGGCTCGCTCGCGCCGGTGACCATGCGCAAGCGGGCGGTGGGGGCGTCGGGCTCGGGCGAGTGGCAGGAGGTCGCAACGTGGGCGTTCGTGCCCGACGACCTGCCGCCGGAGCTCGATTGGAAAGCCGTCAAGGGCGAGCTGTTCGACGAGTTTGCTGGCGCTCATGCCGCCCTCGGGCGCGTCAACGGGCTGGTGCACGCGGTGCCGAACCCGGAGATTCTGCGTCAGGCCCTCTGGCTGCGTGAAGCCCGGCTCAGCTCGAAGATCGAGGGCATCGACACCACCGCGCTCGACATGGTGCTGGCCGGCGAGGAAGCGGGCAAGGCCAATCCGGGCCGCGAGGCGCTCAACGCGGTGCGCGCCGTGCAGTTCGGCATCGAGAGCATGGAGCCCTACAGCGAGGCGCTCGTGCGCGCGATGCACGAGAAGCTGCTCGATGGCGTGCGCGGCGAAGAACTGCGACCGGGAGAGCTTCGCGACGTGCCGGTGTACATCGGCGTTGCTGGGCGCCCCGATCGGGCGCGGTTCGTGCCCCCTTCGGACGGCCAAACAGTGGCGCGCTGCATGGGGGCGCTGGAGGCGTTCGTCAACGGCGAGTGGAGCGAGATTCCCGAGATCGCGCAGGTCGCGCTGGCGCACTATCAGTTCGAGGCGATCCACCCATTCCGCGATGGCAACGGGCGCATCGGTCGGGCGCTGATCCTTCACCAGATGTGTGCGCTCGGGTTGCTCGACATGCCCATCGTGTCGCCCAGCGGGTACTTCCAGCGCCATCGACAGGAGTACGTCGATCGCATGCGCGCAGTCAGCGAACAGGGCACGTGGGTCGAGTGGTTGCGGTTCTTCGTCGTGGCGATCGCGGACGAGGCCGTGTCGACGAGGCTCCTGGCAGAGCGCATCGTTTCGGCGCACGGGACGTTTACCGGGAAGCTGCGCGATCACGCGGCCGCGGGTCGGCTGCTGCGACTGCTCGATCACGTCTTTGGGTGGCCGCTCGTGACGGCGGCGAGCGCCGCGCGGGTGTTGGACGTGACCGACCCGACCGCGCGCAAGGACCTCGCGTTGTTCGAAGAGCTCGGCATCCTCGCACGAACCGACGAGAGCACGTATGGCAAGACTTGGTACGCGCCCGCGGTTCTGGACGTGGCCGAGGCTGAGTATGCGGAGCTGCCGGAGTAGCTAGCCCTGCGCGCCGTGGTGGTCTTCCCACCGGGTCTTGAGGTCGTGCTCGACCTCCAGCAGATCCAGCACCTTGCCGGCTACGAAGTCGATCATCTCGCCGATGCTGGTGGGAAGCAGATACAGGCCGGGGTTCGTCGGGCAGATGATCGCGCCCGCGAGCGCGAGCGTGCGCATGTTCTCGATGTCGATGAGGTTCAGCGGCGTCTCGCGGTGGCAAATGATCAGCGGGCGGCGCTCCTTGAGCGTGACCATCGCGGCCCGGGTCAGCAGGTTGCTGCCGGCGCTCGTGGCGATGGCGCCCAGGCTGGTGCTCGAGCAGGGCAGCACGGCCATGCCGTCGTGGCGGAAGCTGCCGCTTGCGATGACGGCGCCCACGTCCTTGTTGGGATGGCAGATGAGGCGATCCTTCATCGCCTGGGCCAGCTCGTGCTGGCTCAGGTGGGGCAGCAGGTCATCGAACTCGACCTTCTTGATGCCCGACTCGTCGCCCAGCAGGCGGCGGCCGTACTCGCTGACCACCAGGTGCACCATGCCGCCGGCCAGGAGGAGCTGCTCGAGGGCGCGAAGGGCGTACCACGCTCCGGAGGCGCCAGAGACGCCCAGCACGAAGGTCCGGCCCTTTGCGGCGTCGGTGGCTGCGACCTGTGGCGTGGCGTGTGGGAAGGTGGGCAATCGAGGCTCCCGCAGATGGTTGGCGCGAATAGAGTGTCGGCCTACGGACGGACCGAGTTCGGGTTTTTGACCCGGCTCATCCAGATGCATGGTCATAGCCCTAGCGGACGGAGGACATCGTGGCAGGACGAGCACGAGTCGGGCAAGCGAGGACGCGGCGCGGGTTGGCGAAGGGGGGTCTGCTGGTCGGGCTGCTCTTGGGCGTGGTTACCGCCATGCCGGGCTGCGCGGGCTGGCAGACCTGGCCGCCCAGCGAGCCTTCTGACCGGGTGCCTGCCCGCGATAGCGCGGCGGTAAATCAGACCATGATGCTGGCGCTGGCCCGCGTGATCGCCGACTATCCGCCCCGTGGCAGCGAGAACCAGCGCGTCGCGATCAACCTGCCCAGCGGCCAGGTGAGCCCCGGGGTCTACCGCCGCGTGGCGCGAGACGTCGAGGCCGAGCCCGGTGTCGATCGGCTGGTAGTGCCGCTGGGCGAGGGCTCGATGAACCTGCCGGTGTACCACGTCGCGGGCGTGAAGATCCGCACCGACACCGCGTACATCGACATCCTCCGCCCCATCTTCGGCGTCGATGAGCTCGACCGGGCCGAGCTAACCAACGACGAGGCGTACCAGGGCTATTCGGTGCGCCTCGAAGGCGGCTTCCGACCCTGGCGCGTGGCGTGGGTCGAGCGGTTCACGCCCGGAGTGATCCAGACGCCCTCGCTCAACCCCATCGAGCAGGTGCGCCCGAGCGGCGTGCCGGCCTCGGCGCCGGCGCCGAGCGAGGACGAGTCGCCCGACATGTCTGAGGGTGCTGAAGCGCCCGAAGAGCCCGCTGCCGAGCCAAGTGACGCCCCGAGTGCCGACCCGAGCGACGAGCCGGGCGAGGGCTGAGCAAGGCCATGGGCGTGCGCGCGAGCGGCTCGGGCGAGCCGGCATCGGGAATCATCGGCGCGCACGCGCTGTCGGGCGTCATGCCCGGCAAGGACCTCATCCGATTACGAGACCTGAGGCCCGACGTGCTGCGTCGGTTGCTCTCTCGCGCGCGTCAACACATCTGGGCGCTCGACGAGGACCCGTTCGACGTCGGGCAAACGCTCCGTGGCCAGGTCATCGGGCTGCTGTTCTTCGAAGACTCGACGCGCACGCGGCTCAGCTTCGCGATGGCGGTGCACCGGCTCGGCGGGCGCATCATCGAACTGACCGATCGTGGAAGCTCGCTCAGCAAGGGCGAGACCCTGGCCGACACGGCGCGCACGGTCGAGGCGATGGGCGTCAGCCGGCTGGTCGTGCGGGCGAACCAGACCGAAGACGTGCTGGAAGTGGCCCAGGCCGTTCGCATGCCGATCCTGAACGCTGGTGCGGGTGACGGCGAGCACCCGACGCAGGGCCTGCTCGACACGCTCGCGCTCGCCGAGGCGCACAAGCGGCTGGACTCGCTCGATCTCGACGGGCTGACGGTGCTGATCGTGGGCGATGTCGCTCGGTCGCGCGTCGCACGCTCGAGCGGGCCCTGTATGGCGGCGCTCGGTGCGCGCGTGCTGGTTGCCGGTCCGGACGTCGATGCAAACGTCGCGGCGTCCGCAGGCGGTACGGTCGTCGAGAGCTTCGAGGGGGCGCTGCGTGAAGCCGACGCGGTGATGGCCCTTCGCATCCAGCACGAGCGTGGAGGCAGCGATCTTGATGCTGCGGGGGCAGACGCGGCCTATCGCCAGAATTTCGGGCTCACGGCCGAGCGAACTGGCGTGCTCAAGGCGGGCGCGGTCATCATGCACCCTGGGCCGGCCAATCCGGGTGTGGAGATCGACGCGGACGTCATGGGTTCGCCACGGTCGATCATCACGCGGCAGGTGTCCCTTGGTGTTGCGGTGCGGATGGCGTGCCTGGAGGCGCGCGGCGCGGTTACGGGTCGGACGTAACCGCGACCCAGCTGTCGCTGTGGTAGATCTGGATCTCGGCCAGGTGCGGCGTGAGCGCGGTCATCTCGGCGCTGTAGTGGTTCCAGCGGAACATGAGCCACGTCAGCACGACCATGCACAGGATGGCGCCGATCTCGCTCGCCAGGCTGCGACGCGTGCGCCATAGCAGCCACGTGCCCAGCAGCAGCGTCATGCACTTGAACATCGCCAGCGTTGCGGGCGTGCCGAACTGCAGAATGTACCGCGCCAGCGGGTTGCTCTCGTACATGCCCGGCCCCACCATGTGGTCGAGCGTCATCGCAAGATCAGCCAGGCTGAGGAACACGATCGCGAGCAGGAAGAGGTTCACTCGGCGAGCCCTGAGCTCGGGGCTCAGCCACTGCTCGCGCAGCGGCATGCGGATCCATCGGGGCTTCCATCGCACCCAGGACGCGGTGGGATTCCCCGCGTTGGAGAGCGCGTCCGAGAAGCGAGGCGATCGCGTCGCCGACACCGCTGCGGATTGTGTCATGAAGAAGGCCCCCGTCCCTGCGTCAGGAGGCATCGGGCCGGGCGGGCGAAGGGTGCAGGGCGTGCGGCCCGTGGCGCATCGAAATGGGTTGGGTTGGGCGGGTTAGACTGGCCCCGGCGGCCGGCTGAGCCGATCAGGCAAGGTCTGCCGTGCGTATGGACGGAGTTGGAGGTCCGATTACGGTGATCACGTACAGCAAGCGGCGACGTGCACTCGGGCTCGCGGTAGCGGCCGGGCTTGCGCTCTCGTCGTTCGTGGTGCCCGCACTGGGCCAGGCCGAGACCAGCAGCATCTACGTTGACGACTCGACGGCCACGCAGAGCACGCTGCGGTCGCTGCCGTCGCTTCTTCGGGCCGGTAATGAGGCCGAGGCCGTTCGTTCGCTGCAGGCCTCGCTCGAGACCGGGCCCGATCGCCTGGTGCCCAGCGAGAACGACGAGGACCTGTTCGTCTCGGTGCGCGACGCCATCCACGCCCGCCTGCTGGCCGAGCCCGCGCTGCTGGAGCGCTACCGCCTCGAGTTCTCGGCCCGAGCGCAGCGGCTCACCGTGCAGGGCCGGTACCTCGAGGTCGAGCACAGCTACCTCTTGACGCCGGCGGGATACAACGCCGCGCTCGCCGTCGCGCGGGAGCGGTATGGGCTTGCACGCTTCTGGGCGGCGGCGCACGCGCTGCTGCAGCTCGAGGGCCACCCCGATCGCGTGGGCGATACACGGGCGGTCGAGTTACTGACGCTCGTGTCAGCGCAGCTCGACGACAGCGAGCTACGCGCACACGCGAATCGATGGCGCGCCGAGGCGGGGCTTGGCCCGGCCGACTACGCCGCGCTGGAGATTCCAAAGCCCGCGTCGGTAACGCGCCTCGACGCCAGCACGCTCTCGGGCGGGCAGCGTCCGCCGTACCTGCCGGGCGAGCAGCCCTGGTCGCAAGCGATCGATGAGGACCTTGCGCCCGGGCCGGGGGACGAGCTTCCCGAGCCTCCGCCGATCGAGCCCAAGGGCGGCGGCTTCTGGCTGCTGCCCACCATCGCGGGCGATTCGATCCTGATCAACGACGGTCCGACGCTGTCGGCGTGGGATCGCTTCTCGCTGCGGCTGCGCTGGCGCGCGTCGCTCTTGAGCGACGAGGGCGCCAAGCGCGACATGGCCAACGATCGCCGCGAGCCGCAGAAGTGGCGCTCGATCGAGTCTCCCAGCACGGTCGCGGTCGATGCGCGGGCGGCGTACGCCTCGATGGGCCTGCACATGAGCAACGCGCCGGATTTGGCTGCGGGCATCATGGCGGTCGATCTGGAGAGCGGCGAGCGCTTGTGGGTGACCGATACGCGCAACATCGATTCGCGCTACGCGCTGGCGAACGTGCGCGGCGGGCCGGTGGCGGACGAGGGCCGCGTCATCTTCGGCCTGCGCGAAGACAATCGCTCGGGCAGGCAGGTCGCGACGGCGCTCGTCGGGCTCGATTCTCTGACGGGCGAGCCGGTGTGGATGCGCCCGCTCGGTAGCGCCGGCACGGGCTGGAGCCGTTCGAACCGCACCGTTGGCGCTGGCGGCGTGCTGCATCATGGGCTCGTGTACTGGTACGACCCGATGGGCGTGGTGGGTGCGGTCGACGCGCACGACGGGCGACCCGTGTGGCTGCGGCGGTTCGACACGCGTCAGCAATTCACACGCCGCTCATCCACCGGTGCGTGGATGGTGCGCCCGCCGGTGGTCGTCGGCGACTCGGTGGTAACGCTGGTCGACCAGCAAGAGATGATCTACCACCTTGACCGCCGCACGGGCGAACAGATCGGCCGCATCGCCACGGCGGCTCTGGGCGATGCCGACTACATCGTTGGCGTGGGCGATCACGTCGCGGCGGTGGGCCTCAACTCGGTCTGGTTCTTCGAGCCGGGCGACGTGCGCACGGGCCAGAACGTGATGGATCGGCTGGAGCTGGCCGACGGGTTGGACGCGAACATCACCGGTCGCGCGATGGCGGCGGGCGGTCTCTTGCTCGTGCCGTCTGC
This sequence comes from Phycisphaerales bacterium, assembly GCA_965227775.1. Lineage (GTDB taxonomy): Bacteria > Planctomycetota > Phycisphaerae > Phycisphaerales > UBA1924 > JAHCJI01. The sequence goes on along the minus strand of OZ245777.1, from coordinate 848,021 downwards.
CGATCGCGCGCTGCTGCTTGACCCGACCGACGGCGAGGTCGCTGGCCCGATCATCTCGTTGCCCAGGGCGGGCAGCGTGGTGACGACGAGCGATCAGGTTGTGGTGGTCGATCCGGGCGTGCTCGAGAGCGTGATGAGCGCCGATGTCGCCGCAATGGCGCTCACGGATCGGCTGCGCGACAACCCCGAGGACGTCACTTCATTGGTCAGCCTGGTGCTGCTGGCCGATCGCCGCGACGTGCCCGAGGCGGTGCCGGGTGCGGCCGAGCGCGCGCTCGAGGCCATCGCCGAAGCGGGTGCCGAGGGCGAGACCGCGCTGCGTGTTGCGCGCGGCGAGCAGCGCCGGCTGTTCGAGGCGTTGCTCTCTATGACGCTTCGCATGACCAAGCGCGACGCGGCGGATCGTGACGACGAGCTGGCCGACGATCTCGCACGACTGACCCTGGCCGCGGCCGTCGAAGCGAAGGGCACGGCTCGCGCGCTGCTCACCATCGCGGAGCTGCGCGATCGCCAGGAACGACCCGATGCGTCGGCACGGGCCTACCTCGACGTGCTGGCCGACGCGTCACTACGCACCGCGGGCATCGGCGAGCAGCCTGAGCCTGCCGGCGTAATCGCCACGCGACGCCTGCACAAGCTGCTGCCCTTGCACGGGTACGAGGTCATCGAGCCGTTCGAAGCCGACGCCGCCGAAGCGCTGGCGAACATGGTCGAAGGCCTGGAAGGCGACGCCGACCGGTTGGATCTCGCGATGCGATTACCTGTGTCGGTCGCGGCGATGCGGGCGTACGAGCAGGTCGCGCGGCACGCCGAGCAGCGGAGCGATCGCACGCGGGCAGCCCGCGCCTGGCGCCGCGCACTCGACATTGCGCGGCTGATCCGCACGAGCGCAGGTCCCGTGAGCGGGCACGATGTCGCCTCGCTGGGCGCCCACCTGGCGCGCGCGCTGGCCGAGACCGATCATGTCGCGGCGGCAGGCCGAGTCGTGCGGCAGCTCAAGGCGGTGTCACCCATCGACTCGATGGACGCGCCCGATATGGAGTCGCTCGCAGCGCGATTCGCAAGCCGCGATCGCGGTCCGCGCCTTGGCGCACGACCGGTCGAGGTCAGCCAGCGCCTGGACGGCTGGCATCTCCTGTCGCCGGTGGCCTCGGTCGTCGAGACGGCGGTGCCCGAGCACGTGGTGCTGCACGCGCGGCACCTCGTGGGCGTGTGGGCGCTCGCGCCAGACCTGGGGCCGATCGAGGGCGAGCCCTTCGAGGCCGACCCGGAAGGCCCGCTGGAGATGATCTGGACGTCGGCGTTCGACCCGGCGCGCCCCCCGACGCTGCTCCGCCAGGATCGGCGAAACGCACTGTTCGTGTGGCAAACGCCACGCGGGCCTGAGCTGCGATCGGTCTCGCTGTTCGATGCGACGGATTGGCGCAGCGGCCCGATGATCGAGCTCTTCGACGAGGGCGATCGAGCGGCGAACCTCGGCGGCGATGACCCGCGCGTGACGGCGCTCATGGCGACCGGCCAGCAGGCCGACCCGCTCGGCTGGATCGTCGCGAGCGACGGAACGCATATCGGCGTTGCTCGGCGAGACGGATTGCTCGCCGTGCTCGATGCGACCAGCGGTGAGCTGCTCTTCTCGGGCAGGCCCGGTATCGGAACCGCGATGGACGTTGCCGTGGCGGGCGGGCGCGTGTGGGTCATGGGCTCGACCGAGCCGCCGGGCTCCGATCGCGCGGGCGCGGCAGAGTCGCTCACGCTCTGGGGCTTCGGGCCGCAGGGCGCCGAGCAGGTGCGACGGACGAGCCTGGAAGAACCGCCGCGTTGGCTTGCTGCCGTGGGCGACGGCTCGATCGTCGTTGGCATGCACAGCTCAGTGATGGCCTTCGACGCCGACGAGCAAGGCATCGAAGGACGCCGGATGTGGACCAGTGCCGATGACGCGGCGCTCAATGCCGCCCTCGGCTGGGTGATCGGCGATGCCGTGCTGGTCATGACGCCGCGCGGCGACCTGTCTATGGGCAAGGCCCAGACGGGGGTCTTCGACAGCCGCCCGCTCATGCTCTCGCTTGGCGACGGCGAGGTGCCCAGGCTCGCGCGGCAGGGCGAGCGTGTGGTCGTGATGACCACGGGCGGCGTCACCGTGCTCGACGGCGACGGCCAGATCGCCGGCCGCGACGCGTTGCGTGGCGCTAACGAGCGCAGCAACGAGAAGCTGCCGCCCGCGCTGGGCGATGACCGCGTGCTGCTCGTGCCCCGTCGCAGCTTCTCGATCAACAACGAGCAGGGCGAGTACATCGTCTCGACGGTCGACACGACCTCGGCCAAGGTCACCGGAACGCGCGCCATCCTGCTGCCCGAGCCGCCACGCGAGGTGCGCCTCGTCGACGGCTACGGCATCATCTCGACCGGCCAGCGCACGGTTGTGCTGCGGTTCGAGTAGGCGATCAGTTCATTCGCCCGGCACGATCTCGATGGCCTTGCCGTTGTCTTGGTCTCGCTGGCCCGTTGCGCAGTCGGCGATGAGGCTGGCGACGGTTGCCGGATCGAGCACGTCCTTGCTCGGTACGGCCGACTCGTCGAAGATCGCGCGGAACATGGCCGTCTCGGTCGCGCCCGGTGCAACGGCGAAGCCCTTGATGCCCGCGGCCTTGCCCTCGTTGGCGATGCTCTTGACCATGAGCTCGACGCCCGCCTTGCTTGCGGCGTATCCGAAGAAGCCCGGGTAGGGGTCGCGCGTGGCCATCGACGAGACGTTCACCACGCGGCCCTTGGTGACCGACAGGTGCGGCCACGCCGCGAGGATGAGCTTGGCCGGCCCGACGGCGTTGGTCGCGAAGCACTGATCGATGAGGCCAGGCGTGTGCTGGGCAAGCGGCACGAGGGGTGCGACGCCGGCGTTGTTGACGAGTGCGTCCATGCGGCCAAAGGCCTTCATGCAGGCGGCGACGATGGCGCCCGGGCCGGCGGGCTTGCCCACGTCGGCGCTGGTTCCCTGGGCGTTTCCGCCCAGGGCGTCGAGGGCCTCGCCCAGCCGCTTGGGGTCTCGCCCGACGATGAGGACCCGCCAGCCGCGCTCGATCAGGGCTTTCGCCGTCGCCAGGCCGATGCCCGCGGTGCCGCCGGTGATGATGGCGGCCTTGGTTGTGTTGTCTGGGGTCGGTCGAGATGGGCTGGTCATCGCCTCAGCGTAGACTGGCAGCATGCGATGGACGGTGGGAATCCTTGGTGTGCTTCTGGCCATCCTGTTGGCCATGCCCTGGCTCGTTCGACCCGCCGGAGATGACGTGCAAGATGACGACGCGCTGGCGCTCGTCATCATCACGCCGCACACCGAGCAGATCCGCTTCGAATACGAGCGCGCGTTCAACGAGTGGCACGAGGCCAAGTTCGGCCAGCGTGTTGTCATCGACTGGCGCGCTCCGGGCGGCACGAGCGAGATCCGCCGCCTGCTGATCGATCAGTACCAGGCGGCCATCCGCAACGACGAGTACCAGCTCGTCGACGGCGAGGTCGTCATCGAGCCGGGACGCATGGGCTTCGACCTGCTCTTTGGCGGCGGCAGCTACGAGCACGGGCAGATGCGCGATGGGTTTACCGCGACCATCGAAGGCGAAGAGATCGAGGTGCCCATCAGCGTGCCCGCGGGCTTCACGCAGCAGCAGCTCGACGAGTGGTTCGGCGAGAACAAGATCGGCAATCAGCTGCTCTACGACAAGGAGCAGTACTGGATCGGCACCGCCCTCTCGGGCTTCGGCATCATCTTCAACAAGGACCTGTACGAGCAAGCGGGCATGGAAACGCCCACCGGCTTTAGAGACCTGACCGACCCGCGGCTCAGGGGCCTCGTCGCACTGGCCGACCCGAGGCAGAGCGGCTCGATCACCACGACGTTCGAGTCGATCCAGAACGCATACGGCTGGGACGAGGGCTGGCGCATCCTGCGCGAGATGGCCGCTAACACGCGCTACTTCACGAGCGCGGCCACGAAGCCACCGCTCGACGTTGCTGCGGGTGAGGCGATGGCGGGCCTGGCGATCGACTTCTACGGCCGCACCCAGGCGCAGGCCGTCACGGCTCCGGGGGCGCCGCCCGAGTCCAGCCGCGTGGGTTACGTCGATCCGGTGGGCGCGGTGTACATCGATGCCGACCCGGTTTCGATCTTGCGGGGCGGCCCGCACCCCGAAGTTGCGCGAAGATTCGTTGAGTTCTGTCTGACCGAGCAGGCCCAGAGCCTGTGGCAGTTTCCGGCCAATCCGGATCAGTCGGGCCCGATGCCAACCGGGCCGATCAAGTACGAGCTGCGTCGGGCGCCGGTCCGTCGCGTGATGTACGAGCAGTACGCGGATCGCTGCATCGATCCTGTTGATCCGTTTGCTGCGGCGGCCGACGTGCCCTCGCGTGGCTGGCGGTCGGCCATACCGGTCATGATGGGCGCTTTCGGTGTAGATAGCGACGATGAATTGCAGGAAGCCTGGGCCGCGCTCTGGCGATTGCGCGATCGTGCCGCCGAAGATCCCGCGTGGGCCCCGGTACTTGCGGAGGCTGAGGAAGCGTTCTACGCGTTCCCGACGCAGCTCGTTGTGGGCGACGATGGGCAGGCCGTGCAGCTGCCGTTCAACGAAGCAAACTACAAGGCAGTCCGCAATGTGTGGCGGGACCCCGAGGCGGCGGCCGAGGCCAGAATCGCCTATACCCGCTTCTTCCGTGACCGATACAAGGAGGTGGTGGAGCTCGAGGCTCGCTCCCAGCCCGACTGACTTATCGGAAGGACGGAACCCGTGCCAACCCAGCTCGACCAAGCGCCCATGGCCCAAAGCCCGCTCGCCCACTCGGCCAACACGAAAGAGAGCGCTTCGCCCCGCACCGAGCGGCCTGCGCTAACGAAGATCGTCGCCACCATCGGCCCCGCTTCGGAGAGCCAGGCGATGCTAGAGCGGCTCATCGATGCCGGCGCCAGCGTCTTCCGCCTGAATTTCTCGCACGGCACGACCGACGAGCACAAGGCCCGGCTGGAGACCATCCGCAAGGCCGCAAAGGCCAAGGGCGTGTGCGTGGGCGTCTTTGGGGATCTGCCCGGCCCGAAGATCCGCGTGGGCACCGTGCCCGACATCGACGAGGGCGGCGGCATCGACCTCGTGCCGGGCCAGAACGTGCTGCTCGATCGTTCGATCAGCGTCGCCGAGATCCGCGAAGAGCGCGACGGCGACCACTGCGAGCTGGTGCCCACGTTGCCGCTCACGTACGCCGACCTCGTGCATGAGGTGCAGCCCGGCCAGCGCGTGCTGATCAACGACGGCACCATCCGCATGCTGGCCGTGGGGGCCGAGCCGGACGGCAACGCCGTGCGCTGCGTCGTGACCGTCGGCGGCAAGGTGACCACGCGCAAGGGCATCAACCTGCCCGAGACCGACATGAAGGTGCCCGCGCTGACCGAGCGCGATCGCGAGCTGGTCAAGTGGGCCGTCGCCCAGGAGCTGGACTATCTCGCCCTCTCGTTCGTGCGCAGCGCGAAGGAAATCGAAGAGCTGCGCGACCTGATCACGGCCGAAGCGCCCGATCGCGAGCCCATCCCGATCATCGCCAAGATCGAGAAGCCCCAGGCGCTGGCGTGCATCGATCAGATCGCCGAGGTGAGCGATGCCATCATGGTGGCGCGCGGGGACCTGGGCGTCGAGATGGACATCCCGGAAGTGCCGTCAGCGCAGAAGCGGATCATCAAGGCCGCGGGAGACTGGGGCAAGCCGTGCATCGTCGCGACGCAGATGCTCGAGACGATGATCGACAGCTCGATCCCGACGAGGGCCGAAGCCAGCGACGTGGCCAACGCGATCTTCGATCGCGCGGGTGCGGTCATGCTCTCGGGCGAGACGGCCGTTGGTAAGCACCCGGCGCTGGTTGTTGAGATGATGTCGCGCATCGCGCGCGCAACCGAGAGCGCGCTCGCGCGGGCCGAGGGCAAGGCAAGCCCGCCCCAGAGGCTGAAGCAGACGCGCTACCGCACCGCCGCGCTCGCGCACGGCGCGTGGCACCTTGCCGAAGACCTCGACGCCAAGGCGATCGTGTGCTGGAGCCAGCTTGGCGGCACCGCGCGCTACCTCAGCCAGAACGACTTCGACATCCCCATCCTCGCGTGGTCGAGCGAGCCGTCGGCGACGCAGCGCATGGCGCTCTTGCGTGGCGTGTGGCCTGTGCTGGAGCAACCACCCGAGAGCGGGCGCCTGGCCGACTGGACCGACGTTGTCGAGTCGTTCCTGCTCGAGCACCACTGGGCCCAGACGGGGGACCAGGTGCTGCTCGTCGCGGGCCGGCCGCTGGGCGTGGCTCGGGTGGTGAACTCGCTCAGCGTGCTCGAGGTGGGCGACCCGAGCGGCGGGTATCGCGACCACCACTGAGGCTCAGAATCGTCGGGAATCCCCGAAAAACTCCGGCTGTTCGGATATCTATCGGACGTTCTGCTAACGCGAGCGGTCCTTGCACGGTACTTGGGGTGTGCGGAATGTGGCCCGGGCGTCGTCCGGGCTGTCTTTTCGCTCGTAGAGAACACCGGTCCCGCGTCGTCTGCCCGATGCGCGGGTCGTTCGAAACTCCAAGCGAACAGGGGAGCTCAGCATGGGTTATCAGCACGTCTCGCGTCGGTCCGTCGGCGCTCTCTCGATCCTGCTTTCGGTGGGCCTCGCGATGCCGGCGCTTGCCGACGACGCCATCGGCCTGAGCGCCGAGTACTTCGGTCCGTTCGTCGAGACCGCGAACCAGCGCACGTTCAGTGGGGAGATGCTGGTTTCGCCCAAGCGCATCGTCGACTGGCAGCGCGCGGGCCTGACCTACGAGCAAGCCGTCGCGCGGCGCCGTGCGGCCGAAGCGCGCATCGAGCCGTTCATCGTGTTGCACGATCGCGGCCCCGATCGCTTCACGCTGTCGATTCCCGATGGCATGGACGAGTCGGCCATGGGCGCCTGGCTGGGCGCGACCGACGACTATCGCTTTGCCCACCCCAACTGGATCGTGTACACCATGATCGAGCCGGGCGATCCGCGGTATAGCCAGCAGTGGCACCACCCGGTGATCTCCTCGCCCCAGGCTTGGGACATCACCACGGGTTCGGCGTCGGTCATCACCGCGTACGTCGACACCGGCACGATGCTGGGCCACGAGGACCTCGCCGACGCGCTGGTCGAGGGGTACAACTCGGGCGACCGCCTGCGCGAGAGCGAAGGCGGTGTCGTTCGCGATCAGAACGGTCACGGCACGCACGTGGCCGGCTGCGGTGCGGCGATCGGCGACAATGGCGTCGGTGTTGCCGGCGCGGGCTGGAATCTGCAGATCCTCGGCGTTCGCGCCCCGCAGGCCTCGGCCGGCGGCGCCGGAAGCGCCTCGCTGAACGCCATCCTGCACGGCTCGGAGTGGGCCGTCGAGAATGGCGCGAAGACGGCGAGCTGCTCGTGGACGGGCGTGCAGACGCCCGCCGTCGGCAGCTCTGGCACGTACATCAAGAGTATCGGCGGTCTGCTGCTGTACGCGGCCGACAACTTCGATCAGGACCACAGCGGCTTCTCGTGGGAAGACACGATCGTGGTGGGTGCCAGCAACCGCTCGGATCGCAAGGCCGGCTTCTCGAGCTACGGCCGCGGCGTCGACATCTTCACGCCGGGCGTGGACATCCTGGCGCCGGTGCTCGGCGGCGGGTATGACTTCTATAGCGGCACCAGCATGGCGACTCCGGTCACCAACGGTGTACTCGGCCTGATGTGGAGCGTGGCGCCGACGGCGACGCCCGATGTGCTGCAGAACATCTTGTACGACACCGCCGACGACATCGGCGCGCCGGGCTTCGACCCGATCTTCAGCAACGGGCGCACGAACGCGTTCCAGGCCGTCGCTGCTGCGGCGGGCACCGGTTCGGGCGAGCCGCTGGCGATCGACGACACCTTCGCCGTGATCGCGGGCGAGATGTCGGACCTCGATGTCACCGCGAACGACTTCGATCCGATGGGCCTGCCCCTGACGATCGAGAGCTTCGACGCGACAGGCTCGCTGGGTGGCATGATCACGCTGAGCGTCGGAACCGGCCCCGAGGGCCGCGACGAGCTCGTGTACACGGCTCCTTCTGGTTCGTTCGGCGAGGACACGTTCGATTACGTGGTGACCAACGGCGACCAGACCGCCGGCGCCACGGTCACCATCGACGTGCTCGACCCTGCCAGCTTCCGCGCTCCGGAGAACCCGACGGTCACCCAGCCTGGCCTGGACGTCGACTACTACTCGGGCAGCTTCTCCGTGTTGCCCGACTTCTCGACGCTGACGTCCTACGCCAGCGACGTGGTGACCGAGATCAACTTCCCGTCGACCTCGGGCGAGTTTGTGACCAGTGGCCGCGCCGATGACGTTGCCGCCGTGTTCACCGGCTACATCGACATCCCGCAGACGGGCATCTACACGCTCTTCACCAACTCCGACGACGGCAGCAAGCTCTACCTGGGCGATGACGAGATCGTCGACAACGACGGTCTGCACGGCATGCAAGAGGTTGGCACCGAGGTCGCCCTCCAGGCCGGCACGCACGAGATCACTGTCGAGTTCTTCGAGCGCGGCGGTGGCGCGGGCCTGTTCCTGAGCATTGAGGGCCTTGATGGCGTCAAGCGCGTCGTCACCGCCGATGAGCTCAGCCGCGGCGTTGATTGCCGGGCCGACTTCGACGGCAACGGCACGCTGGACATCTTCGACTTCCTCGCGTTCCAGAACGCCTTCGCCGCTGGCGACCTGGCCGCCGACTTCGACGGCGACGGCTCGCTGAACATCTTCGACTTCCTTGCGTTCCAGAACGAGTTCTCCGCCGGCTGCTCGTAACGCATCACGCGGTCCGATCCATATCCAGGGCGCCGTCGCACCATGCGGCGGCGCCCTTTTCATTGGGTTGCGCGCGAGGGAGGCGAAGGCATGAGCATCACGGTGATCTCCGGGAGCGTCGCGTGCGGATTCATGGCCACGGTGGCCCACGCCCAGGTATTCGTCGGGCTCGAGTCGAGTTCGCCCACGACGTACACGTCGGACCTTGCCGGCTTCCCCAGCGTGAGCTACGTGCCGGGCGTGCGCACCGACGTGAGTGGCGCAGCTGGCCGCGGCGACTGCAGCGTCTTCCTCTGCAACGGCCCGTTCACGACCGTGCTGTACGAGCACGACTTCACCGGCTCGCCCCGCCGCCTTGCGACCATCGATCGCGATGTCCACGCGTTGGCGTACGACGGCCAGACGCTGTACGGCTATTCGAATTTCTCGAGCACCAAGGGCATCTACAGCATCGATCCGGCGACCGGCGCCACGCGGCTGGTCTACGACATCCACACGGGCACAAACTTCCGCTTCTTCGCGCTCGACTACAACGCCGCCGATGGGCTGCTCTATGGCTACACCGAGTTTGGCGACTCTGGCCTCTACGCCATCGATATCGGTGCGCAGGAGATGACCAAGATCGTTGATCCGTTCCCCGCGAGCAACACGCAAGGGCGTGCGATGGCCATCGGTAACAACACCGTCTACATCCTCTCGACGCGCGGCGGCGATGGCGTGCCAGCGTTCTCGTACGATTTGTCGCAAGGCCCCGGTGGCGAGTGGATCGCGTTCACCAATCCCTACACCGATAGCAACGCGACCGGTGGCGCCGCGTGGCTCGGCCCGCTCGAGTCTCCCTGCCGCGCCGACATTGACGGCGACGGCGAACTCACGATCTTCGACTTTCTCGCATTCCAAAACGCGTTCGACGCGGGCGACCTTCTCGCCGACTTCGATGGCGACGGCGAGCTGACGATCTTCGACTTCTTGGCGTTCCAGAACGAGTTCGACGCGGGCTGCCCGTGATCGCTACACGCTGAAGACCAGCGGGAAGATGCCGCCGGGGTGGACCACGGGCTTGTCGTTGGCGGGCTTGGCGTTCACGGTGCGCAGGTTCGTGGTCATGGGGAGGCTCCTGGTGTGCGTACCCAGGGATGCGCGGCCGTGTCTGCTCCGGCGGCGTCGCACGCGGGCCTATAACCGCCCATGGCGTCAGAGTCCAAGCCGCAGCCGCTGCCCACCGAGCGACGCATCGTCGTGCTCACCACCGGCGGCACCATCGAGAAGACCTACGACGAGTACACCGGCACGCTGGCCAACCATCGGTCGATCGTCCGCCGCAAGCTCGCCCGCTTCCGCCTGAGCGGCGCCGAGGTCTCCGTGCGCGAGATCATGAGCAAGGACAGCCTCGACATCACCGACGATGATCGCCAGGCCATCCTCGGGGCCGTCCGCCAGTCGCTCGAGGCCTCACCGAAGCCCACGGGCATCGTCATCCTGCACGGCACTGACACGCTGGCGCACACCGGCACGCTGCTCCATGAACAGCTTGAGGGCCTCTCGATCCCGATCATCCTGACGGGCGCCATGCGCCCCTTCGCCATGCAGCGCAGCGATGGTGTGCAGAACCTGACCGAGGCGCTCTTCGCCACGGGTGCGCTCGATCCGGGCGTGTGGTGCGTGTTTCATGGGCGAGCGCTGCCCTTCCCAGGTGTGGAGAAGGATCGACAGCGCGGCACGTTCGTGCGAGCGGCCGAGGCCTAGGTGTTCAGCCACGGCGGGGTGCGCCCCTCTGCGGTCCACAAGCCGGAGACCGTGATCCGCATGTTCTTGCTCATGAACACCAGCGTGATGAGTCGCGCGATCGGCCGAGCGACCAGCACCGCCAGGACCATCGCGACGTAGCCCGCACCCAGGTGGATCATGGCCGCCATGACCTCTTCGGTCAGCGCGTTGCGCCCGATGTCGCTCAGCAGCAGCGCGACCGTGCTCAGGAAGCCGATGACCGCCGGTGCGATCGCGAGCAGCAGCAAGCGCCGCGTGGACAGGTGGGACAATCCGATCGCCGCGGTAACCGCCGCGACCAGCATCACGGGCGGGTGCCAGAGGATGTCGCTCAGTGCGACCCAACCGAAGATGTCGCCCCGCCAGCGGGCCCAGCTCGCCGCCGAGGCTGCCATGCCGAACAGGTACATGCCGATGCCCAGCAGCCCGCCGCCTACTAGTGCCCACCACAGGAACGCCGAAGTCGACGCGAGGCGGCGGCGGACGGCGGGCCTGAGGTCCTGCATCTGTGCGGGCCACACGCGGCCGCACTCGGGGCAGCGGCTGACCAGGAAGCGGTACGTCGGCTCGACATGGATGGACTGGCCCTTGAGTTCGTACCGGCACTCAGGGCAGGTCCAGCCATCGGTCACGGCCGAGATGATCTCTCCCAGATCCCTGTCAGGGCCGGCGCTCTGGGGCTTCCGGACAGGCTCGCGGTCGAACTCTGGGGGTGTGGGGACCTCTGGATCGGGCATGCAAACCCCGTTTTCGTGCGAGGGATCGGGTATTTTTACCGGCCCCAGCATGTAAATGGGCTTGACACGGCAGGCCCTTTCTGAGATATTGGCAAAAGTTGGTTGGCGCTTCTCGTGGCCCCCGACCGCCTCCCGGCCGAGGGCCTGCGCCTGATCCAGGCTGCGAAAGTAAAACGCAGCGAGAACGGGGAATTCGAGCGCTTGCTCCCGCGGCGCTCGGCAGGAGACGGGGGTTTCCAGAATGAGTGTTTCGATGAAGAAGGGCGTGATGCCCGATCGTGTTCGCGTGCCCGCGTGGCGGGTAGTCCTCGCGACGGGCCTTGCCTGCGGCATCGCGTCGGCCCAGGACTTCACGCTCGAAGACGTCAGCCGCGACGCCGGCATCGAACGGACCGCGTACCGCTCGGCGATGGGGATGATCGCCGGACTGGCCGCGGCCGACTACGACAACGACGGGCACATCGACTTCTTCGTGCCCAACACCGAGGGCATGCCCGACCTTCTGTACGTCAACAACGGCGACGGCACGTTCACCGAGCGTGCGAGCGAGCTGGGTGTTTCGGGAGGCGACGGTGCCGACAAGCCGCGCTCGCGCGTCGCGCTGTGGTTCGACTACGACGGCGATCGCCGCCTCGACCTCATCGTCGCGGGCGACTCGTTCTTCAGCCCCATCGACGCCATCGAGTGGGACTGGGCCACGCCGCGGCTCTACCGCCAGCTTCCCGATGGCACGTTCGAGGACGTGAGCGACGCAACCGGCATCGCCGACCTCGATCTCGTGAGCGACCATCGCGGGCTCGATCCCGGGTCGGGCGCGCTCTCGCTGCTGCGGCACATCGGCAGCCTCGCTGCCGGAGACGTGAACGGCGACGGCCACGTCGATCTGATGATCGGGCTCTGGTCCGCCGCGGGTGAGAACGAGCCGGACGAGATCGGCGCGCGCCTGCTGCTGAACCTACCCGACGCCGACACCGGCGGCCGCAAGTTCGAGGACGTCTCGATCGACGTCTTCGCTCCCGGTGTCGCAGAGCCCGGCGTCGACCACTTCGGTAGCTTCTGGCAGATTGTCATGCATGACTTCAACGGCGACGGGATGCTGGACATCTACGGCGCCTGCGACATGGACAAGAACCACATGTGGATCAACCAGGGCAGCTTTGAAGACCCCGATCGCCCGGGCGTCATGCTGCTCAACCCCATGCTCGATGTCACCGATACCGCGGGCGTGACCGACCCGATGCCCGAGACCGACATGGGCGTGTCGATCGCCGACGCCAACGCCGACGGCGTGATGGACATCTTCGTCACCATTACCGACACGCCCGGCTCGGCGCTGCACAACAACTTCTTCCTGTCGCAGTCCGACGAGCCGACCTACATCGAAGCCGCGCTCGAAGCGGGCGTGAGCCAGCAGGGCGGCAAGTTTGGATGGGGCTGGGGCACAACCTTCCAGGACATGGACCGCGACGGCTGGCCCGACCTGCTCATCACCAACGGGTTCAACTCGTGCGTCGATCGGCCGCGCATGATGATCCACGACGGCGACCCCGACAACGTCCACTTCACCGAGCAGGTGAGCGACGCGCTGACCATCATCGAGCGCGGCTCCACCATCGTCGGCGCCGACATCAACCGCGACGGCTGCGTCGACCTGCTGCACACCGTCATGCTCTCGGCCATCTCGCCCCGCTGCGACGAGTCGGCCATCAAGCTCCTGCAGAACAAGCCCGATGACGATGGTCCCCAGGCCTCGTACATCACGGTCCGCCCGCGCATGGAGGGCGCCAACTTCCACGCGATCGGCGCCATGGTCCGCGTCGAACTCGACGGCGCTGCCGCCCAGCTCGACATGATCCGCACCATCACCGCTGGCATCAGCATGGCCGGCCAGGAACCCGCTGAGGCCTACTTCGGTCTCGGGGCCGATGCCGAGGGCGACGATCCGCTGCGCGTCACGATCCAGTGGCCGGGCGGCGTCGACGCGACCGTCGTCGAGGGCACGGTCGACTCGATCGGCAACCAGCTGCTCCACATCGGGCCGTGCTCGGTTGTTGATCTCGACGGCACGCCGGGCCTGGACTTCTTCGACCTGCTCGCGTTCGTCAACCTCTTCGAGCTCGGCGACATGCGGACAGACCTGGCCGCGCCGTTTGGCACGCTCGACACGTTCGACGTGCTCGAGGCGATCCAGTTGATCGAGGCCGGCTGCCCATAAGCCCGGCGCTCAGCGAACCCGTTCTCCTTCCCAATCGCGGGAAGCACAACACCCGCCCTTCCGTTCTCGGGGGGCGGGTGTCTTCGTGTGGTCGCGTTGGAGAGCGGCGTCAGCCCTTCAGGCCGGTTACCTTCACCAGCGTGTAGCGCTGGCGGTGGCCGGTCTTGCTGCGCGAGGCCTTCTTGGGCCGGTACTTGTGGATGTCGATCTTGTCGCCCTTGACGGCCGGCTCGATGACCTCGGCCGTCACGCTCGCGCCGCCGACGTGCGGGGTGCCGACCTTGGCCGAGCCGCCCGCATCGCCGATCACCAGGACCTTGTCGAAGGTGACGGGGTCGCCCTTGCCAGCTTCACCACCCTTGTAGAGGTCGATGAGGATCTCCTCGCCCTCGGTCACCTTGCGCTGGCCGCCCGACTCTTCGATGATCGCGTACATGGCAGATACCTATCAAGTGCCGCACAGCCAATGGGGCGGGAGTCGGCCTCCCGGCTTGGGGCCCGTGCCGTGGCGGGTCGAGATGTTAGCAGGGGTTTGGGGCTGGGGGAAGGGGATGCGATTAAGCGGAGTCGGACGAGAAGCACCACCGCATTCGGTCCTTCCGACCCCGGCCAAAGAAGAACGCTCCGGCGTCGTAGATGCAAAGGCAGCACTCGGGAATCGAGGTGACCTCGAGCGCGAATTGGGGGTCGAACTTTGGGCGAGTCCACGGGACCGGTTTGCCGGAGAACGTCATCGGCGGGAGCCGCCTCGGCCCCCAAGGTAGCGGCCACTGAATGATGCTGGGCCAACCCCCGAGACGGACGCCATTGAGCCGAGCGTCGTGCGCCTCCTCAGGCCAATTCTCGATATCGAGTGCGTCATCGGAGAACTCGTGATCCGTTGGAATGTCTCGCTCAACGAAGACCCACTTACCAGGCTTGGCTGAGAACGGCCAGTGCGGCTTCGGTGCCTTGATCTCTGCGAGTTCATCGACCGCTTGGTACGCACGCAGTGCCCAGGCTCGGCCGTTGGGCACAAGGCATTGATCACGATACTGCTCATGCTCGTCGAGCAGAGTTGCCGCGACCCCCTCGTCATCGAAGTCCACAAAGATCGTGATGCACGCGATATCGCGGAGTTCCTCAGGCACGAACGGCGCTTGATCGAGCCTGAGCTGGCACAGCGGGGCGAGCGGCCGCCCCTGCCACGCCGGCCAGGCCTCGCCGCGCCGAGCGAGCGTCACACGCCCAATCCAACTGCTGTCCTTGCGCGCTCGCTGCTTGGATGATGGGATCAAGACCGAAGCCGGTCGCCCCCAGTCCCTTCGAATTTGCTCGAGTGTGAGCTCCGGCATTGGCTCACACCCCCACCTTCTCCTTATCCTTCTTCTGCCGCTCCGCACGCTTCCGCATGCCCTCGTCGAGGATCTTCTTGCGCAGGCGGACGCTGGTGGGGGTGAGCTCGACAAGCTCGTCGTCCTCGATGTACTCGAGCGCGTCCTCGAGCGTGATGGCCCTCGGCGCCTTGAGCGTCACGGTCGCTTCCTTGTTGGCGCTGCGGATGTTGGTGAGGGCCTTAAGCCGAACGATGTTGACGGGGATGTCGTTGTCGCGGTTGTGCTCGCCGACGACCTGGCCTCCATACACCTTGTCGCCCGGCTTGACGAACAAGATGCCGCGGTCGTGCAGCTGCTCGACGGCGTACGCGGTCACCTGGCCGGCCTCGGTGGCGATCATCACGCCGTTCTGCCGGCCGGCGGCCTCGCTCATCATGGGCACGTAGCATTCAAAGCGGTGGCTCATGATCGCCTCGCCTTGTGTCGCCGTCAGCAGGCGGCTGCGCAGGCCGATGAGCGACCGGCTGGTGATCTCGAAGACCAGGTGGCTCGTGTGGCTGCCGCGGTCTTCCATCTTCTTCAGCTCGCCCTTGCGAGCGCCGACGAGCTCCATCACCTTGCCCACGTTGGCTACCGGTGCATCGACGACCAGGACCTCCAGCGGCTCGTGGGCCACATCTTCGATGTCCTTGATGATCACGCGTGGCCGGCCGATGCTCATCTCGTAGCCCTCACGCCGCATCGTCTCGAAGAGGATGCCCAGGTGCAAGAGGCCACGCCCCGCCACGATGAACTCATCAGCTGACGCGCCGGGCTCGACGCGTAGCGCCACGTTGCTCTGCAGCTCCTTGTCCAGACGCTCGCGGATCTGCCGGCTCGTGACAAACTTGCCGTCTTGTCCGCCGAAGGGCGAGTCATTGATGCGCATGACGATCGACACCGTCGGCTCGTCGATCGTCACCGGCGGCAGCGGCTCGGCTACCTCGGGGTCCGCCAGCGTATCGCCGATGTCCACGCTCTCGATGCCGACGGCCGCGAAGAGGTCGCCCGCGCGCACGCTCGCGGTATCCACGCGGCCCAACCCCTCGAAGCGCTGCAACCCCGTCAGCCGCACGTCCTTCCGGCTGCCGTCGCGCTTGAGCATGGCGACCGTCTGGCCCTGCTGCAACTCGCCGGCAAACACGCGGCCAATGCCGATTCGGCCGACGTACTCGCTGTACGCCAGCGTCGTGACGAGCGCCTGCAGCGGCGCGCTCGCGTCGTCGTCGGGGACGGGCACGTGCTCCAGGATCGCCTCGAACAGCGGCCGCAGGTCCGTGCCCGTCGCGCCCTGCTCGGCAGAGGCCCAACCATCACGGGCCGATGCGTAGATTACCGGGAAGTCCATCGCGTGGTCTTCGGCGCCCAGCTCAACGAGCAGGTCGAAGACCTCGTTAATGACGCCCTGCGGGCGCGCATCGGGGCGGTCACACTTGTTGATGACCACCAGCGGCTTCAGTCCCGCCTCGAGCGCCTTGCCCAGCACGAAGCGCGTCTGGGGCATCGGGCCCTCGAATGCATCGACCAGCAGCAGCGCGCCGTCGGCCATGCGCAGCACGCGTTCGACCTCTCCGCCGAAGTCGGCGTGGCCCGGCGTATCAATAATGTTGATGGCAAAGTTCTGCCCATCGGGCCGTGCGTAGCGCACGCCGCAGTTCTTGGAGAGGATGGTGATGCCCCGCTCGCGTTCGAGCGGGTTGCTATCCATGATGAGATCGCCGCGCCCACCGGCGAGCTTCTCGAGCTCGCCCGCGCGGAAGTTGCCCGACTGGCGGAGCAGTCCGTCCACGAGCGAGGTCTTGCCATGATCGACGTGGGCGATGATCGCCACGTTCCGGATGCCTGCGTCGGCCATAAGAGATTGCAATCCAAGGGGAGATCCCGCGTCGCCGGCGAGCCACCGGTGCCGATCTCAGCGTGCGAAGGCAAGGGTAGTCGCGGCCGGCGCCGCGCGCGTTGCTAGGGCGTCGCGCCGGCCCGCAATTCCAGCACGATTCCGCCGCGTACCTCGCCCGATATCACCTCGACCGCCCACGACGCCCGCTCGAGCAGCGCCAGGATCGACACCACCCCCGGGCTCGCCCCGGTCGCTGGTTCTTCGGAAGACAGCGTGCCGCTGAGCAGCTCCCACAGCTCGTTCGGGTGGGCGGTCCCGTGCACGCCGGGCGTGGTCGGGTTCGGTCGGTCGATGGCCTGCCCCACGATGTGGACCGCCGCCGACTTCGCCTCGTCGCCCTTCACGATCGCGCGGGCCTCGCCCGAGGTCACCGCGGCCAGCAGCTTCGCTCGACCGGGCTCCTCGGTCAGCAGCGTCCACGCGAGCTGCGGCTTGGGCCCGAAGATCGCGCGCGACGACGGCGTCTCGGAGAGTTCGCGAACACGGACCTGGCCGATCTCACCCTTGGGCGGTGCGTCCATCCCGATGGCGTGGGCAACCGGTTCGGCGAGCGGCAGCCGGGCGCCCAGGTCGATGCCGTCCGGCCCACGCCGAACCACGATCTCGCCGGTCTGCCTGGTGACGAGAAGACCCTCGGGAATCAGTCCCGCGAGCCCCGACCGCTCCAGCACACTCGACACGATCGCCGACCCCGGCCCGACCACATCGAGCAGTACGTCCTCGGCCGATTCGGGGGGCGCGAGTCCCACGGCCTTGGTTCCGTCCGCGGGGCATAGGCCGATCTCAACCGTCGCCGCGTCGGTGCGCGCCCACACCGCGACGCGGTGCATGCGCTCCGACGGCCCCCAGAACCATCCCTCGATGTCGTTGAAGATGCCCGCTGCGCCTGACGGCTCCCAGAACCCGCGCACGATGGCGTCGGTGGGGGCGGTCCGCAAGACCGCGGCGTCGACCGCTTCGGCCTTGCCCGCCGACACCGCGAGCGTGCGCAAGAGCAGCCATTCGGCGCCAGCGGGCGCGAGCGCAACGACGCTTCGCCCATCACGCAGCGGCGGGAGTGTCGCGAGCAGGAACGACTCTTCCTCGAGCCCCAGCACCGCCCGGCCGTACGCCAGCTTGCGCGGCACGGCACGCGTGCGCTGCAACAGCCGGACGTCCATCGCGGTGTCGACCGCGGTGAGCACCATCCAGTCGATGTGCGCGGCCTCATCCTTCTGGCCAAACGCGAGCACGGTGTTGCCACCAAGCAAGCCGTCGAACGCCTCGACGTCGCTCACGCCGAGCCGATTCGAGAGCAGCGTCCATGCGCGACGCGTCTGGGGCATCGCGCCGCGCTCGGTCATCCACTTGCGGATCGACTCGCCAACCTCGCTCGTGCGAAGGGCCGTCGCATCATCGATCGAGAACGCGCCCGATACGCTGTCCGGCAGCCTTGTGAAGAGTTCTTCGCCGTACGCGTCGTTCGCGAGGGCATGAGCCGGGCGAGAGATGGCCGCAGCCATCAACGCCACGACGAGCCACGCGATACGCACGGGGGTCACTCCCGATCACGCTCGGCTTCGAGCAGTTCGAAGATCGTCGGCTCACCCTTCAGGATGAGCAGGTGACGCTCGCCGGGCAACGCGAGCGTCGAAGCGGTCGGCGCCGGGCGATTCCACCAGCCCATTGCTCCGGGCCCGGGCACGACGCTCGCCGCGGCGCGATGGTCCATGGGCATGGGGCCGGCGAGCCAGGCGTTCACCGAGCCGCCGTTGGGCTCGACCGAGCGAGCCAGCAACGGGAGCCGCGCCATCGCGCGCTGCTCGGCAACGGGCGCCCGCTCTCCGAAGGTCGAGAAGCTCTCGGCAGAGTCGGCCGGAAGGCCGTACACGATCGTGCGCTCGACCTTGCTCTGATCGACCGAATCGGCCAGGTCTTGCTGCACGCCGGGCGGCACCATGCGCAGGTTCGCCGCGTCGTGGTTTCCGCTCTCCAGCAGCACGCCCAGTGGCCGCTGTCCATCGGTCAGGCGCAGCTCGGGCGGCGTCATGCGCACCCAGACCACCACGCCCGCGACCAGCGCGAGCGCCGCCATCGCAACGGCGGACCGACCCGCCAGCACAAACCGGCGGCCGCGCTTGTTTAGGTAGCCGCGCTTCGCGTCGCACCGCGCAAGCACGCGCTCGGAGAGATCAACACTGAGCCCGGTGTTCGAGGCGCTCTGGCGGAGCATCGACACCGCCTCGCTCGTCCGGTTGAACTCCTCGACGAGCAGATGATCCTCGCGCAGCGCCTCGTGCAGCTTGGCCTTGCCAGCGCGATCGAGCTCGCCGTCGAAATAGGCGTCGAGCAGCTCGCGCGCGCCCGGCTCGTTCTGATGTTCGTGCGTTTCCTTCCGACTCATCGATCAACCCCACCATCGACCCGGTGCTCTGAACGAGACTGAGATTGGGCAGAACGCCGTGCGACGCGCTCGGCACGAATGGCCTCAAGCGCAACGCGGAGCTTGCGACGGCCACGGTGCAGGTGGCTCTTGACCGTGCCCGCGGGCATCAGGTAGTGTTCGGCAATGCGCGCGATCGGCCAGTCGCACTGGTGGAACAAAACCACGATTTCGCGCTGGGTTTCGGGCAGGCGGGAAAGGGCCTCATCAAGGTCGCTGCGCGTCTGGTCGCGCAACTCCTGAGACTCCAAGCCTTCGTTGTCGCCATCGAGATCGTCGGCCGAGAATGCAACCAGATCGCTGTCGTATGCCGGGGCGCACTTCTGCACCACGTTGCAGTGCAGCCGCTTGGCGATCGTGAACAGCCACGTCGAGAACCGGAAGCGCGTGTCGAAGCGGTGCAGGTTGGTCAGCGCGCGAACGAACGCCTCCTGCACCACATCCTCGGCCATGTCGGGCCGGCCGCACCTTCGGAGCATGAACGCATACAACGACGCCTGATGGGCCTGGATCAACGCCGCAGCCGCCGAACGATCGCCGGCGAGCGCCTCGTGGATCAGGTGGTGTTCGGTCGTGCGGTCCATGCCTTGCTCCACTATACCGCAAGCCCATGCTGGGGTTGCACCCGAGCATGGGCTCACAAAGAAGGGTCTGGTCCAGTAACATCGGCCATCTCAGGCCGATTCGTCCCGGGGAGCTTCGGGTTCCCCAAGGTCGCGATAGGGGACTGGCTTAGGCGGCGGCCTTGCGACGCCGGCGGCGCGGCCGCGGGGGAGTCCGCACGTGGGCCTTTTCGACCAGCGCCTCGACCACATCCAGCGGGTGCTCGCCCCAGATGTCGGCACCGATCTCCTCTGCCAGGCCCTCCGCCCGGTTGAAGACGCCGCCGCCGACGGCCACTTGCATCTGCCGCTCGGGGTACTGCTCGTGGATGCTGTCGATCAGGTCGCGGATGTGCGGCAGGTCGTTGGCGCCCGAGGCGAACATGAGCAGGGCCGCGGGGTCGCGGTCCTTGACTTCGGCAAGCAGCTCGTCGTTGGGGATGCCGCCGCCGCCGTACGTCACCCGGAAGCCCTCGCTGGTCAGCAGGTCGACGGCCAGCTGGCCGGCGAGGTCGTCCGAGTCTCGCGGCCCGCACACCACCACCACGCTGCGCCCGTTGCCGGTCTTGGGCACGATGAGCCCTGCCGTCTGGTCGGCCAGCACGCGGAGCAGGCGTGTGGCGTAATGGTGGCTCAGCTTCGTGAGCTGGTCGTTGCGGAAGAGCTTTTCAACCTTCTCATAGGTGGGCCAATAGAGCTCGCCGATCAGATCGACCGCCGAATCCCCGGTCTCGAGTGCCCGAAGCACCACCTGGCGGGCTTCGATGCGGTCACCTGAGACCAACACGTCAAAGAATCGTTCGCGAAGAGCGTCCGTGCACATCGTGCTACCCCTGATTCCCGGCCTGTCGCGATGTGCGCAGGTCCGACACGTTGTGCCCCGGGCGACCCATCGCCGCCCGCGAGCGGGGTGTTCATCGCCACCACGCACCGCTGCATCCCACAGCGATGAAAAAAGCTCGATGTGCTCGATTCTGCCCGGCAATCCGTGCGCGGTCGCGGGTCCGATCAGGGCTTACGTCCGGAATAACATGCGCAAATCCCGCCGCTCAGCGACTTGGCCCGCACTTCTTCAAGCCCTGTGGCCCGCATCAGGTCCAAGACCTTGCCACGATCGAGGAAGGTCTCGACCGACCGGGGCAGGTAGCGGTACGCGCCAGACTTATCGCCGCTGATCCAGGTGGCCGTGCGGGGCATGATGGCCTTTGTATAAAGGTCGTGCCCCCAGCGGATGGGCGCGAAGCCCGGCCGATCGAACTCGAGGATGACCAGGCGGCCCCCAGGCTTGAGGACCCGGGCGAACTCCTCGATCGCTGCGTTCGGCCGCTGCACATTGCGCAATCCAAAGGCGATGGACAGCACGCTGCAGCAGCCGTCCGAGAGCGGGAGGGCCATGGCGTCGCCCTCAACATAGAAGAGTTTTGTGGATGAATGGTTGTTTAATCGATGTTGTCTATGTCTTGCCCGTTCCAGCATCGCGTGCGTGAAGTCGACGCCGATCACCGCGGCGGCGGGCGTGCGGGCGAAAGCCTCGGACAGATCTCCAGTGCCGCACGCGACGTCGACCACCACGTCGCCCTGCTGCACGGCCGCCCGCTTCACCGCGTGCTTGCGCCACCGCTGGTCGAGCAGGAACGAATGGACCCTGTTGTTGAGGTCGTACGAGCCGGCGATGGCCGTGAACATGTCGCGGACGCGATCTGCTTTATCGGACCTTTCGTGCGGGTTCGCGAGCGTTTGCCCATCCCACGCGGGGGATGAGGCGTCCTTCAGGTCTGGTTCCGGGGGAGAGGTCTGGTTCATACGCTGACTGTCAACGATAGAGGCCCGCAAGCCCGTGCTGGCTTGGAAGGAGGAAGGTCGTGGGGAAGCCCAGCTTCAAGAAGGTACTGGCAGCCATGGCGGTCTCGGTGTCCGCAGCCCTGACCGGCTGCGCGACCGACCCGACGACCGGAGACAGGTTCTTTAGCATCTACTCGTGGGACCAGGAGGCCTCGCTCGGCCTCGAGGCGGCACCCTCCTTCACCGATGAGTTCGGCGGGCCATTGCCCAACGAGGCAATCCGCTCGTATGTGACCGAGGTCGGTTCGTCGATGATCCCCCACGTCGAGGACGGCGTGCCCGACGACCTGCCTTGGGAGTTCACGATCCTGAACTCCGATGTCGTGAACGCGTTTGCGTTGCCGGGCGGGCAGGTGTTCATCACGCGCGGTCTGGCCTCGCAACTCGATAACGAAGCGCAGCTTGCCGGCGTGCTGGGTCACGAGATCGGTCACGTCACCGCACGGCACGGCAACCAGCAGATGAGCCGCTCGGTTGCGCTCCAGGGCGGTCTTGTCGCGGGCGCGATCGTCGTCGGCGCCGCGGGCGAAGACAGCGTGATCCGCGAGTACGGGCAGTACGGCCTACCGGTCGCACAGGTGGGCGGCCAGCTCGTGCTGCTGAGCTACGGACGCGACGCCGAGTATCAGGCCGATGAGCTCGGCATGCGTTACATGTCGCGGGCTGGTTACAAGCCCAGCGGGCAGCGCGGCGTGATGCAGAAGCTGGCCGAGTTGAGCGCGGGCGGCCAGCGCCCGCCGGCGTGGCTCTCGACCCACCCCTACCCCGAAGCGCGCATCGATCGCATCAACGAACTCTTGCGCGGCGAGTACGCGCAAGCCGAGGCGAGCGGCGCCAACGACAAGTTTCCCGATCGCTACCGCCAGCGCATGCTCCGGCCCCTCGCGAGCATGCCCCCGGCGCCACCGCCACCTGCGGGTGGCGAGACGGCGATGCTTCCTGATTCTGTCATCTGGTGCGGCTTGTGCCGCGGTGGTGGGGAGGAAGACCTGAGGCTGGCGTCGCGTTGGGGGCGTCGCGTCAGCTCGCACTAGCGCCGCACGAGTCGCCAGAGCGCGTAGCACGCCAACCAGATGACTGGCAAGGCGAGCACGATGAGCCCGAACACGCCAGCGGTACTGCTGAGAGGGACGTAGCGCACCGACACCCACGTCTGCGTGCCGCCCAACACGGTTGCGCGGCTCCATATGAGCGAGCCCGGCGAGTTCGTGAGGCTCGAGGGGTCTTCGATGGTGCGAAAGCTCGGGCCCAGCGCGATCTTGCCGAGGCGCTGCAAGTCGGCGAGTTCGGCAGACGAGTGCATCCAGTACTGATCGAACCCGGTGGCTTGGTACAACTCGGCAATGCCCGACTCGATCCCGACACCGGCGCTCGCACTGGTCGGGCGGAAGCCCGCGGCCTGGATGCCCCCCCTGTAGTATCGGAACTGCCAGGTCTGATCGATGGCGTCGACCATGAGCCAGCCGATATCGTTTGTCGCGGAATCGTGTAAGATGACGTAGACGTGCCCATCGAGCGGCCCGGCGTAGTTGCTCGTGTCTTCATCGACAACGTAGCTTGTGTTGAGCTGGACTTTGTACGCCGGCGAGCCCTGGGCGGCACGCACCGTGTACTCGGCGTCGTGGTGCGCTTCGATAACCCGCCATGCGCCCCACTCGATCTTGTTTCCCACGCGCGACGCCAGCGGAGCGAGCACCCACGCCGCGAACGTCAGCACGAGCAGCAGCGCGACCAGTCTGAGCCAGCGGGGTACCGGCAGCCGCCCGGCTTCGATCACGTCGCGATACAGCACGGCTCCCGGTTCGGTGAGCGATGCGCCGCACTCGGGGCAGACGTCGCCCTCGCCGCGCGGATACCCGCAGGCCGCGCAGATCGCTGGATGGTCGCGCAGGGTGCGGTGCTTGCGCTTCGGGATGCCGCGGATGATCAGTGCGGCGATACCCGACCGCGTTCGGTTGGCGATGAAGTAGAGCACGCTCCCGAGCAAGGAAACGAAGAGCAGCACCGCGATGACGAAGAAGTACGCATCGTGGATGAGCGTGAAGATCTCACCCCACAGCGAACTGATCACCAGCCGATCCCCAGCAGTCGCGCCCAATTCCCACTGGCGAATCCTGATACCTCTGCCTCACTCCAGCCCTCGGTTCGGAGCAGGTCGAGCAGCTTGTGCAGATCACTTGGCGTATTGATGCCATCTGGCAAGTCCGTCGCCGCGAAGCCGCCGTCCATGTCCGTGCCTAGGCAGACCTTGTCTCTACCAGCGATGCGTGCGATGTGCAGCGTGTGCTCCAGCGCAGTGCGCATCGGAGGGCGTTTCTTCTTCTTGTCGAACGACGGATCCAAAAATGGCCCGTAGAGGTTGATGCCGATGACTCCGCCGCGGCGGGCGATCTCGGCGATGGTGTCGTCGCGCAGGTGCCGCTGGTTCGTGCCGCCGAGCAGAGCGCGGGCGTTGCTGTGGCTCGCGACGACGCGGCCGCTTGACATCTCGAGCAGCTCGTCCATCGCCTTGTCGCTCAGGTGCGAGAGGTCGTGGATGATGTTGGCCGCGTCGATGGCGCGCACGATATCGCGGCCCTCGGCAGTCAAGCCGGTCTTCTGCGAGTTGCCGCCGGCGTAGCGCGAGCCCATCGCCCACGCCAGACCGATGGCGATGACGCCCTGCTCTGCCCACCACGCGACCTGGTCGGCGTTCTCGATCGGGTCGGCGCCCTCCATCAGGATACCGAGTTGCAGCGGCGCATTGCCGACCTTTGGCAGCAGATCGATGACGCCCGCATCGCGCCAGGCGTGGTAGAGCTTGAGTTGTCGAAGGCCGGCGCGGTGCGCGGCTTGTGCGTCGCCGGGCGGATAGGTATGGCCGAAGCCGCCGAGCTGCAGGCCCTTGGGCGAGTCCTGCTCGGTCATCTCGGTGAAGATGGTGCCAAGGCAGCCGCGGACGTTTCCTTCGGCGAGCGAAGGTAGCGTGACCGCCGCGGGTAGCAGCGTGCCCCGACACTGGTCGAGGCTCGCGTGCATATCGCGGCCAATCTCGGCGAGGTACGCCAGGTCGAGGTGGCCGTCGAACAGGGAGCACTTGTTTGCGCCGTCCATGGGCGTCACGGCCCGGTGATCTGGGCGCCGGCATCCCGCGCTTCGGCGCCTTCCTCCGGCGGGGGCTGCCCGCCCGGGAAGGCGCGGTTCGGCAGGCTCTCGAACTCGAGGTGGAAGTGCGTCGGCTCGAAGAACGTGCCGGGCTCGGCGCGCAGCCATGGGTCGCGCACGTGGCGGAAGAGCTCGTAGGGCAGGTCTGCGCGGATGCCGATAGCCCCGGTTTCTTCGTCGCGCTGGAAGCGGATGGTCGCGAAGCGCTCTGCCGGCTGCGGATCGTCGTCGCCCGCGGCTTCACCCGTGCGGTAGTAGCGAGGCGCGTCGTCGGGAAGCTCGCCGCGCACGACGCGCAGCACGCCAGGCCGGCCGTTCTCGCGCGAGATCTGGCCGTTGAGCGTGTCGTCAGGTCGAGCGGTGTTGTACTGATCGATGGCGCTGGCGTCCAGGCCGCAGTTGAGCACGTCTTCCATGGAGTACTGCAGATGGTGCAGCGCGGTGCCTTGCGTGGCTCGGGCCGGCTCGATGAATCGCACGCCCTCGAGCCTGATCTCGACGGTTGAACCCGGGCGGATGTCGGCGAAGAACGGTGCCTCGTTCTCATTCTTGTAGAAGCCCACGCGGACGACCGAGCCGAGCGGGTGGCCCGCCTGGAGCTCGATGCGCGTGCCGCCCACGGCCGCGAACGCCAGCACGTTCTCGCCAAGCTCGATGCGGTCGTTCTTGGTGCCCCAGGGAATCTGTCGGGAGAGCTCGATGCGGGTGCCGTCGCGCTGCTCCCAGGCGATCATGATCATGGGTTCGTGCTGATCATCGATGTAGAGCGGCCGCTGGCTGCCGCCGGGCTCGGCCTGGGGCGGGGCCGGCTGGGTGGGTTGTGCGTCCTGGGCCGTCGCCACGGCGACGGCAAGGCCGGCGGCGGCGACGCAAGCGGCCGTGCGAGCGAAGGCCCGGAGCCCCCGCTGGATGTCGATGAACGCGGTCATTGGTGCCCTCCCAGCAACGATCCCACGGCATGGGTGGGTCGCGTGGGATCGTACGGATGGCAATCGAGGTGGTTTCGGCAAGAAACTGAAACAGCAACCGCCCGAGCGTGCGTACACGAGGCAGGGAGTATCCATATGAAGAACTCGGTGCCGGCCCCCGCTGGTCGTTCGGTTTTTGCTCGGAAGTCTAGTCTGCTCGCCGTCGGCCTCGCTGGCGCGGGTGCGCTCACGCTCGCACTTTCGGCCGGCGCCCATGAGAGCTGGCGGAAGGTGCGCGACGCGCTGCCGGCTGTTGAGGCGTCCGTTTGGACGCTCGGCTCGCAGCAGGATGGCGGTGGCGCCGGCGTCGATGACCCGACGGCCTCGTTCGAGAGCGAGAACGTCACGCTGCTCTCGTGGATTCCGCTGAGCGCCTTCCCCGGCGGGCACGGCCGCGGCAACGACTGCTGGGGCTACACCAGCCCGACCGGCCGCGAGTACGCCATCATGGGCCTGCAGCGCGGTTTTGGGTTCGTCGAAGTGACCGACCCGACCAACCCGGTCATCGTTGATTGGGTCGAGGGGCCCAGCAGCGACTGGCATGACGTCAAGGTCATCGGCGACTACGCCTACGGCGTGAGCGAGGGCGGCGCTGGCATCCAGGTCATGGACCTTCGTGAGATTGACGACGGCCGCGTGACCCTCGTTCAGAACAAGCGTCAGTTCGGCCACGAGACGACGCACAACATCATCTCGAATCCCGATTCGGGCTACATCTACCTTTGCGGCGCCAACATCGCCAATGGCGGACTCATCGCCGTCAGCCTGAGCGACCCAGCCAACCCGACCATCGTGGGCGAGTGGTCCACGCACTACGTGCACGACGCCCAGGTGGTGAGCTACACGGATGGCCCGTACGCCGGCCGCGAGATCGCGTTCTGCCTCAACGGCTTCGACGGACTCGAGATCGTCGATGTGACCGACAAGAGCAACATGTTCCTTGTTGGGCGCACCGACTACGCCCAGCTCCGCTACACGCACCAGGCGTGGCTGAGCGAAGACCGCCAGTACCTCTACCTGAACGACGAGCTTGACGAGGGCGACACGGTTTCGGTGACCACTACGCGCGTATTCGACGTGTCGGATATCACCAGTCCGCAGCTTGCCAGTACCTTCACCACGGGCTTGGCGGCCATCGACCACAACAACTACGTCAACGGCGACATGCTCTACCAGGCCAACTACCGCAGCGGCCTGCGCGTGTGGGACCTGTCGGACGACCCGCTGAACCCGACCGAGGTAGCGTGGTTTGACACATTCCCCGGCAGCAACCGTGCGAGCTTCAACGGCGCGTGGAGTACCTATCCCTTCTTCGACAGCGGCATCGTGCTCATCAGCGATATCGAGCGCGGTTTGTTCATCGTCGACGTGACCGCCGACGGCGCTGGCCGGCTCGAGCTCTCGCTGCCCGGCGATGCGCCGACCGAGGTTGATCCGTTCGGACAGACGATTCAGCTTGAAGTCAACGAGCTCGAAGGCACGGTTGATAGCGTCATGGTCAAGGTTCGCCTGCAGAGCGGAGACCTGCTCGAAGCGCCGCTGGCTTCGGTCGGCGGTGGGCTGTACGAGGGCACCATGCCCAACATGCCCTGCTTCGAGGAAGTTGAGTATTGGTTCGAAGCCACTAGCAGCGACGGGCAGTTCTTCCGCACGCCGCTCTCGGCTCCGTTTATTAACTTCGAGGCGTTTGTCGTCACCGACGTCGAGCAGATCGTGAGCGACAGCTTCCAGACCGCGACCGGCTGGGCCGTGCAGGATACTGCGATCGAAGACGGCCCGTGGGAGCGCGGCGCTCCGACCACGAGCGGCGACCGCGGAGAGCCCGCGGCGGACTACGACAGCACCAATTCCATGTATGCGACAGGCCTTGGGAGCGACGCCGATCTCGACGGTGGGCCGACCGTGCTGACCAGTCCCGAGTATGACCTGACGAGCGTGGGCGATGAGGCTCGCGTGCGCTTTGCCGTGTGGTTCACCAACGACGACGGCGACGACGTGCTGGACATCGAGATGTCATCCAACGGCGGCGCGACCTGGGAGCCCGTCGAGACGATCGCCGGCGGCGCGCCCGCGTGGAGCCTGAAGACCTACCGCGTGGCCGACTTCGTGGACATCACCGATGAATTCCGCATCCGCTTTGGCACCGAGGACCAGCCAAACAACTCGGTGACTGAGGCGGCCATCGACGCGTTCGAGATCGTGCGCATGACCTGCGACACGTGCCGGGCCGACCTGACCGGTGACGGCGAGCTCAACATCTTCGACTTCCTTGAGTTCCAGAACCTGTTCGCCAGCGGTGATCCGCGTGCGGACTTCGACGGCGATGGGGACCTGACCATCTTCGACTTCCTTGAGTTCCAGAACGACTTCAGCGCCGGCTGCGGCTGATCGATTCTCGAGACTCGCCCCACAGACGCACGCGGCGATCGGTTGGCATGCCACCCGATCGCCGCGTTCTTGTTGGGTTCACTCGGGCTTCTCGGCCTAGGGCGTGACGACCACGATCGAGCCGTTGCTTGTGCTCAGCACGATGTCGCTCGTGCCCGAACCAAGTTCGAGGTCGATGCTGCGCGATGCGAGCAGTTCGGTCTGCGCTCCACTGGAATCTCGCCGGAACACGCGAACCTTGCTGTTGGACGTCGAAGCGCGAACGCGGCCGGACGGCGGCTCGGGCAACTCGATGCGGATGCTGCCATTGCTCGTCGCCGCGCGCCACTGGTAGGGAGCATCGCGGCCGGGGCCAAAGTGCTTGATCGTGATCGAGCCATTGGACGATGCGACGTCGAGCGGGCCCGCCCCACCCTCGACCGTTATCCTTCCGTTGCTCGTGCGGGCCGAGAGCGTGCCTTCGCGGTCCTTGATGGTCACGCTGCCGTTGGAAGACTTGATTACGGTCTTACCCGAGCCGCCGGTCAGCCGGACCGAGCCGTTGCTCGTCCGCGCGTCGACATCGACGATGCTCGGCGCGGTGATCTCGATGCTGCACGACTCGTTGTCCATCCGCTTGCCGTCGGGCCACAGCGGCCGGACGCGAAGCGTGCCGTTCTCCATCACGGTCTCGATCGAGAACTGCTCGGCGCGCTCGTCGCTGGTCAGTCTCGCTTCGGCCGACACAACGGCATCGCCGAACGAGGGGTCTTGCGCGATAACGATGCGGCCGTTGACGCTGCTGACTTCAACCCCCAGCGTTTCCACGTCTGGCATCGAGACGGCCAACGCCGTGGGCGAGATCGCGCGCGGCGTAGCACCGACCGTGCAGCCGGCCGTGAGCGCTGCGGTCGCGGTCAACGCGGCAAGCAGGCTTGCGGGGCGGGCGAAGCGACGCGAGCGACGAGTCATGGGCCGACGGCGGGTCATTGCAGAGTCCTCCACGAGTAGACGGATCGAGCGGGCCGGCGCAGAGGCCACCCAACCAGGATGCCCATTCGTTGGGCATCTGGCGGTGGCGATTTCGTTGGCTGCGATGGAGTGTGGGTGATTCCGACTACGAGATCTCGAGGATCTCGAAGCGCTTGGTGCCGCGCGGCGCGTCCACGCGGACGGTCTCGCCCACACGGGCCTTCATGAGGGCGGTGCCCATGGGGCTGTTGGCGGTCACCTCGTCGTAGTCGTCGGGCGGGTCTTCGGAGAATTCGCCCACGAGCTTGACCATCTCGGCCTCGCCGACCGGTCCGCTCTCGGCGACTTCCTGGATCTTGACCATCGAACCCAGGAACGCGACCTGGGCGTCCTTCGCAAGGCCGTCATCGACGATCTTGGCGTTCTCGAGGCGATCCTCCAGCCGGCGGATCTCGGCCTCTTCCATGCCCTGGAGCTCGCGGGCGCTGTGGTACTCGGCGTTCTCTTTCAGGTCGCCCAGCGCGCGAGCCTCGGCGATGCGCTCGGTGATCTTGGGACGATTGGCGATGAGTTCGTCCAGCCGGGCCTTGATCTTGACCCTCTCTTCGGCGGTCATGTAGTCCATCGGGCGCCCTTCCTGTGTGCGCGCGTGCTGCTCGATCGCTTCTGCGGGTACGGACGCCGTGCCCGAAAGACGATCCCCGCGGGCGTGGGGCATAGTGCCCGGGCCTCGCGGGGTGCTGGGCGATGCTATGGGCCCTGCTGGCGGCGGGCCACCCGCTGGCGTTTGGAGCGTATTCGGTCGGTTCCCCGCGATGATCAGCACCAGCCAAGCAACGCACGCGAGCACCACCTGGGCCACCAGCGCCTCCCACCGGCCGTCGGTCACCGAGCTCGTCGTAGGGCCCACGCCGCGGCTCTGGGTCAGGTCGAGCACGGCCGAGATGGGGCTGAGCATCGCGCCCCACGCCGGTCCAGTGCGGAGGGTGAGCAGCGGTGCGAGCGCGGCAACAGCGAAGAGCGACATCGCCAGCGTGCGGGCCATCACGCCCGGACCGAGCGCGCCGGCAAACACCGTCCCGGTGTCGTAGGTCTGCTCGGGGTATTGCCCAGGCCGCGGCCGCAGCAGTACGGCCAGCGCCGCGCCCGCGAGCATGGGCCAGGCGACCATGCTCACCGCCATGGCCGCAATGAGATCGAACGCCCAGCCCGCGCGGGCCGCCGCCTGCGCCCATATCACTGCTTGCACGGGCGGCAGCAGCACGAGCATGTCCTTGAAGATCGCCGACGCCGGCCGGTCTCGCAGCGGCACGCTCTGGCTGAGTCGCACCATCGGCCAGAGCAGCGAGAGCCCGACCGCCACGCACACCAGCATGGTGCGGGCGGCGTACTGGTACACGGTCTTGTCCAGCAGCGCCCACGGGCCGCGCACGAGCAGCACGCCGATGGTCAGCAGACCGGCGATCAGGATGTACATGGCCCACAAGAACGCCAGCGTGCGCGGCTCGGCGCGGCGGTGGGCCCACTTGTCCTTCTTCGGCGGCTTCTTCGCGGGCTCTTGTGGCCCGGGCTCGGGCAGCGGTGGGGGCGGAGCGGGCGGCTGGTCGAGTTGGTCCGCGTCGCTCACGGCCGGCCCCCGGCGCCTCCCCGCGCCGCGTCGTCGCCGATGAGCACGGTGCCCGGCCAGTGGATCTCGACGCGTTCTTGTCCGCCGTCGAGCTGGCCCGTCGCGTCCACAAGGCTGCGCAGGTTTGCGAGCTTGCGTTCGTCGGTTACCTCGCCGCGATACACGCCCTCGCCCCCGGTCGGTGCGCCCCAGACAACGCGCCCGCCCGTCGTCGTGACGATCAGCAGCCGCTGCCCCTCGCCGTGTTCGGCAAGGTCGACGCCCGTGATCTGCACGGCGAACGGCTCTGTCTGCAACAGGGCAAGCAGCGCGATGGCATCGCGGATGTCCTGGCCTGGCCAGGTCGGGTTCACGTCGCGTGCGTCGGTGGGCGTGGGCATGCGGCCGGGGTTCAGGATGACCTTCAACCCCGGGAAGCTCTCGGGCGCGCCGCTCAGCGGCAGCACGTCGCC
Organism: Phycisphaerales bacterium; assembly: GCA_965227775.1. Taxonomy (GTDB): domain Bacteria; phylum Planctomycetota; class Phycisphaerae; order Phycisphaerales; family UBA1924; genus JAHCJI01. Next base: position 816,813 of record OZ245777.1, on the reverse strand, counting down.
ATTCGCGTCGATCGCGGTGTCGCGCAGGCCGGGCCTGGAACCGTCCTGGAACGCCGCCGACCGCACGACCGCGACGGGCCGCCGCCAGTCCATCTCGATCACGATGTCGTTTCGGCCCGGGCCCTCGCCCGCATCGTCCGTGCGCGTCGGGCGCTGGCGTGTCACGATGGGTGTGCTCGCGGCCCAGCCGGTCGCGGCCATGGCTTCCTGCACGGCTTGCAGCGGCTCGGGTCGCAACGCCGCCATGGCGCCAAGGTCGCTGGCGGACGAGCGGTACGCCGCCTCGGCCCGGTCCATGATGGCGTCGTAGGTCTGCTGGGGCATCCACCCCGGCGGCGTGAGCTGGATGAAGATCGAATCAGACTGCTCATTGATGCGCGTCGCGGCCTGGCGTCCCAGCGCCGGGATGCCCAGCCCCGCGCCAAGTACGACGCCGGTGGCAAGCACCAGCCCGATGCCCGCGAACACGAGCTTGCGCGTCGAGCCCTCGGGCAGCAACGGCCCCGAGTCCTTTGCGGCCTTCGCCCTGCCCTTGCGGGCGTTCTTCTTTGGTGCGGCTTTTCGTGGCATGGCTTCAGGAGCGTACGACGCGTCGGGCGGCGGGATCGGTTGCGTGGCGAGCCAGGGCGTCATCGACCAGCTTCGCGCACAACGAGGGCATCGCCAACCCGGTGCGCGCGGCGGCCATCGGCAGCAGCGAGTGGCTGGTAAATCCTGGCATGGTGTTCGCCTCGAGCAGCATGGGCCTGCGCTCCTCGTCGAGCATGAAGTCGACACGCGCCAGCGTTGCACAGCTGAGGGCTTGCGCGAGCTTCAGGGCATCGCGTTGCATGGCGTGTGCCGCACCCTCGGGCAGCGGCGGGTCAACGACGTACCTCGTATCGTCGCGGGCATACTTGGCGGCGTAGTCGTACACGCCATCGGCCGGCGCGATCTCCACGATCGGCAGCGCCTCGCCCGCCACGATACCGACGGTCAGCTCGCGGCCCTTGGTCATGGGCTCGACCATGAACGCCGTCGTAACGCCCGATGCCAGCGCGGCGCGGGCACCGTGCAGACCGGCGTGCCACTGGTCCATCGTGGTACAAATGGCAAGGCCCACGCTCGAGCCTTCGTGCACGGGCTTGAGCACCAGCGGCAGGTCGATCGGCGGTACGTCATCGAGGGGGTGCAGGATCGATGCGGGCGCTGTGGCGATGCCCAGCGCGAGCGCGGCCTGCTTGGTGTGCAGCTTGTCGATCGCCACGCGCGCAGCCCGCGAGCCGCAGCCGACAAATGGCCTGCCATCGGCTTCGAGCAGCCGCTGCATCGGCCCGCCCTCGCCCCACGGCCCGTGGAGTACGGGGAACACTACGTCGCCCGGCAGCATGCGCAGCTCGTCGAGTGTCAGCCGATCGAAGATGCGCAGGTCGGCCGCGTACCGCCCGCTGTCGTTGATCGCCCGCGCCACGGCCGTGCTGCTGTCCACGCTCACCGGATGCTCGGCATCGGGCCCACCACCAAGCACCAGCACCACTTCGCCACTCATCGCTCGCCCCAGATGGCCACTTCGGTCTGCAACTGCACACCAAACGCGGCGTCGACACGCTGCCGCACCGCGTCAATAAGCTCGATCACGTCCGCCGCTCGCGCCGTTGCTTTGTCGACAACCACAAAATTCGCGTGCCGCTCGCTCACGCTGGCACCGCCGCGCGTGAGCCCCTTGCACCCGGCCCGATCGATGAGCATGCCTGCGCTGACGCGCTGGCCGGCACCACCGATGCCTTGGAGGTCGTTGCCGAGCGTCGGATTCTTGAAGACGCACCCGGCGCTATCGGCCGCGAGCGGCTGGCTGGCCTTCTTCTTGGCCATGATGTCCTTGACGCGCTGTCGCACATCCTTTGGATCGTCGCGCGCCAGTTGGAAGACGGCTTCGACGACAATGCGGCCATCGAGCCCGCCATCACGATACCGCGCATCGAACGCTGACGCGGGGTCGGTGCGGACATCGCCGCTGCGATCGATCGTCGTGATCTCGCGCAGGTGGTCGAACGTGTTTCCGAAAGCGCCACCGGCGTTCATCGCCACCGCGCCGCCGATGCTCGCGGGAACCCCGGCCAGCGTGTGCAGGCCCGAGAACCCCGCGCGAGCGGTGTCGTTGATCAGCCGCATGAGATCTGCGCCCGCCTGCGCGCTCACGACGCCGTCGTCGCCGATCGACACCGCGTTCAGCCGCTCCATCGAGACGACAAGCTCGCGCACGCCGCCATCGGCGACCAGCAGGTTCGCGCCCTCGCCCAGGATCTTCAGGTCAGGATCGAGCGCAACGCACTGTCGCAGCTCTTCCATGCTCGCGGGCCGCGCGAGGCGGTCGGCCGTTCCGCCGATGCCGAACCATGTCTCGATGGTGGCGTCGTGCTGGATGTCGACCTGCAGTGTCTCAGGCATGGGCCACCGCCGCGTACGCGTAGCCGTGGGCCACCTGCCACACCGGGCCCGCGCCCATGACCACAACCACATCGCCCGCCCGGCATTCGCGTTCCAGCTTCTCGACGATCGTGCCGAACGGGTGCGCGTGCTCGGCCTGCACGCCGCGATCATGCAGCCGTTGGACGAGGTCTTCTGCGTTGACGCGCTGCTTCTCGGCCTCGCTATCGCGCACGAAGTAGATCTCCGGCACGATGACCAGGTCGGCGCTCGAGAACGCCGTTGCGAACTCGTCGAGCAAGAAGCGTGTGCGCGAGTGCTGGTGGGGCTGGAACACCACGATGAGCCGACCGCCGTTGGCGTGCGGCCGCTCGGCATGCCGAATGGCGCGCAGCGTCGCATCCACCTCGGTTGGGTGATGCCCGTAGTCGTCATAGACGCGGACGGTGCCGCCCTCGACCGCCCGGTCTCCGAGCAACTGGAAGCGTCGCTCAAGGCCAGCGAACGCGCCGAGCGACTGCGCGACGATCGCGGGATCGCCGCCCGCAACGCACGCGAGGGAGAAGGCCATCGCGGCGTTGGCGGCGTTGTGCGCGCCGGGTAGGGGCTGCCGCCAGCGACCCCAAGCGCCATCGCGGCGGCTCACCTCGGTCGTGTGGTTGTCTTGGTCGTAGCGAACCACCCAGTCGGCCTCGGGGCTGAAGCCGATCGTCTGCACGTCCGCCGCCACGCCCGCGACGACCTCGCGCCGGTGCGCGCCGTCGTGCCCGATGACCAGCACGCCGCCGTCCTCACTCGCTGGGAGTGATTGCGCGAACGTGCCGAACGCTTCAACCACCGCGTCGAGGCTGCCGTAGATGTCCAAGTGATCGGCCTCGACGTTGCCGATGCCCGCGATGGTGGGTCGTAGATTGTGAAACGAGCGGTTGAACTCGCACGCCTCGGCGACAAGCAGCCCGGGCTTGCCGAATCGCGAACCGTTCGGGATGGTGGGGGCACCCATGCGCGAGCCGGCCCATGCACCCGGTTCGGCAAGTGCGCCACACGCCAACTGGCTGCACGCAGCGCCGGCGATCACCGAGGGGTCGAGCCCCGCGTCGACCATCGCGACGCCCAGCATCGCGACGGTCGTGCTCTTGCCGTGGGTGCCGGCGACCGCCACGCCCGTGCGCCCTCGCATGACCAGCCCGAGCGCCTCGGGGTATCGCAGCACGGGCACGCCGCGCCGCCGCGCGGCTTCGAAGGCGGCATGATCAGCGGGGATGGCGGCGGTCGCAACGAGCACGTCGGCGTCGTCGGCTGCGTCCCGCCCATCACCGATCGCGACGGCGAGCCCCTCGGCTGCCAGGCGCTCGGTGATTGGCGAGCCGACAGCGTCGTATCCTCGCACCGAGGCTCCCATCGTCGCGAGCAGCCGGGCGAGCGCGCTCATGCCCGCGCCGCCCACGCCCAGCATGGCCACGGCCTTGCCGCTCAGGTCGCTCGCGTCGTGCAGCTTGGGTTGCTCTTGACCGGGCACGAAGAAGCGTATCGGAAGGATGGCTGGCGTTTCGTGAGCGTGCCCGTTGCGGCCCGATTTCCCGGCGAGAATTGCCGCTTGGTTCGGTCGCTGCGTCGGTTAGGATACGGGCAGTGCTGCGTTTCCCCTCAGAGCTAATCGCGAGCGTGCGTCCCGCCTATGAGCACCGGCGCGTGGTGGTCACGGGCGGCGCCGGCTTCATCGGCAGCCATCTGGTCGATGCCCTGGTTTCGCTGGGCGCCAACGTCCGCGTCATCGACGACCTCTCGAACTCCAACGCGGCGTACGTCGCCGACCTCGTCGAGCTCGAGCCCGATCGGGTGGCGTTCGTGCATGGGTCGATTCTCGATTCCTCGGCCATGGCCGACGCGTTCAGCGTGGGTTCCGCTGCGGGCAAGCGGTCGGATCGCGGCCCGGTGGTGTTCCACATGGCCGCCGTGGGCTCGGTGCCGCTCTCGATCGAGCAGCCGGGCCGGGCGTGGGACGTCAACGCAACCGGCACCCTGCGCGTGCTGGAGGCCCTCCGGGCGGCCGGCGGTGGCCGCGTCGTGCACTCGAGTTCCAGCTCGATCTACGGCGATCGCGGGTCGAGCTCGGGCGAGCCTTGCCAGGAGGACATGCCCCCCAGCCCGCTCTCGCCCTACGCCGCGAGCAAGCTGGCCGGCGAGCACCTGCTCTCGACCTGGAGCCGCTGCTATGGGCTCGAGAGCATCGCCCTGCGGTACTTCAACGTGTTTGGCCCGCGGCAGCGTGCAGACTCGGCGTACGCCGCGGTGATCCCCGCCTTCGCGTCGCGAATGCTGGCGGGCGAACCGCCGGTCATCTTCGGCGATGGTCAGCAGACGCGGGACTTCACCTTCGTCGCCAACGTCGTGCTGGCGAACCTGCTCGCGGGGGCGACGGGCACGCTGCCCGACTGCGCCATCGCGAACGTGGGGCTGGGCCAGGCTACGAGCTTGAACCGCCTGGCCGAGCAGTTGGGCGAGATCGTGAGCCAGGAAACGGGCGCGAGCACCGCCGACCTCGAGCCGCACCACAAGCCCGCCCGCCAGGGTGAGGTCCGCCACTCGCTGGCGAGTATCGACCGGGCACGCGGCCTGCTGGGCTACGAGCCCTTCACGAGCCTTCGAGAAGGCCTGGCCGAGACCATCGGCTGGCATCGGGCCCAGAGCGAGGCGGGCGCTTCGAGCGGCGGCCACTAGATGTCGACCGGGCAATTGCTGCGAGACCTGCCCCTGGCCGCCTACGAACTCGTGCGGATGGCGATCGTCGCGAAGTTTCGCATCCGCGGGGCCTACTACTCCTGGCGCTGGCAGACCGCCTTCGGCCGCGGCACGCCGCCTCGGGGCGAGCTGATTCGGGGCGTGATCGAATTCGGCGCCTGGGCCAATCGCACGCGGCGGGGGCGCTGACGCCATGACCAACCAGCCAAACACCGACGCCGCGACCATCCGGCGCATCGTCGCCCAGGACGCCCGCGCGTGGGGCCAGCTCGGCGTTGCGTGGGGCGTCCAAAGCCGGGCCGTCGCCGCCGCGCCCGCCGAGGTTTTTGCCCCAGAGCCGAGCCGCGTTCGTCCCACGCCAGCCGCCCAGGAGACGCGACCGATGCCCAAGGCAGACTCGCAGGTAGAAGCCAAAGCCCAGGCGCCCAGGCCCAAGAAGCGGCCCGCCCCCAGCGGCAGCCCGCGCGAGGTCGCCGAGCAGCGGCTCGCCGAGATTCTCAAGGACTACACCCAGGCCGCACCCCATGCGGCAACGGGCACCCCGCACACGACGATCGTGTTCGGCGAGGGCGATCCTTGCGCCCGAATCATGTTCGTGGGCGAGGCCCCCGGGGCCGACGAGGACCGGCTCGGCCGGCCGTTCGTGGGCCGGGCTGGGCAGAAGCTCGACCAGATGATCATCGCGATGGGCCTGAAGCGCGAGGACGTCTACATCGCCAACGTCCTGAAGGTGCGTCCACCCAACAACGCGACGCCCACCATCGAAGAGGCAGAGGCGAGCGCACCGTTCCTCATGCGGCAGATCGAGGTGATCGATCCCGAGGCCATCGTGGCCCTGGGCCTGCCGTCGGCCAGGCTGCTCACGGGTCAGGCCATGTCGATGCGCGATCTGCGGGGGCGGTGGTGGCCGATGGCTACGCCGTCGGGCAAGAGCTTCGACGTGCTGCCGACGTACCACCCGGCCTACTTGCTTCGGAACTACACGCCCGACACGCGCCGCAAGGTGTGGGAAGACCTCAAGCAGGTGCTCGAGCGGCTGGAACTGCCCGTGCCGGCACGATGAGCCGGGGGATGAAACCCCGATTGATATAGGGGTCATCCTGAAATCACCAATCGATCGCTCGACTGGGAAATAGTTGCTCGATATTTTTGGTTCGCTCTGCAACAGGCCTCAGCCGATAGGCGAATAGGCCCCCGTCCGAGGCAACTCGGACCGAAACAAGACCCCCACGAGACCCGGTGATTGAGCACTCGATGTTCGTCACCGGGTTTTTTTGTGGCTGCGCCGCCCGGTGGTGCTGGCCTTTGCAAGGCCGGTGCTCAGCGGTGTTTAGCCCCCGGAGCTATCGGGCGTTACAGGATCATCTCCGCTCGTGCCGGTGGGCTCCGCCGTCTCGGCTTCGAATTCGAACGTTGTGCTCTCGGGCAGCGTCTCGAGCTCGGTGATGATCCACGTGGGCGTCCCGGCATCGTTCCAGGTCACATCAAACGTAAAGCGCACCGGTTGGCCGACTTCGAGCGCGTCGATGTCGATGCCCTCGGCGACGCGGGGGAAGGGCATCTGGTGCGCGTTCATGCCCACGACCTCGCCCTCGCCGTTCACGAAGTTCGGGATGCTCTCGTGGAAGATCTGGAACTCGCTGGCCGGGCTCTCGGGCGTCTTCTTCATCGCCACGCGCCCCTGCGTGGTGTAGCGGGCGTCGGGCGTTGCGGTGGCTGCGTCCTGTTCACGCTCGCACGCGAGCATGCTCAGGCACGACACGACAAGGCCCGCTGCGATGAGCGGGCCGGTTCGAAAGAGGTTCTTCATGTCCCCATGATACGGGGCGTGCGCGAGATCAGCCCTTGGCGGTCTCGAGCTTCAGGTACTTCTCGACGGACTTGATGTCGTCGGAGAGCTGCGGGGCGTAAGGGATGGTGAAGCTCTCGCCCACGCGGACCTGACCGCCCTTGCCGCACTTCTCGCGGGCGTACCAGTCGCGACCGCCGCGGACGTAGACCTTCATGTTCTGGCGGCGGCGCGTCTGTGCCTTGCGCAGGCCACGCCGGATCTCGGGGTCCAGCTTCATGAGCCGGCCGATGGTCTTCCTACCCGCCTCGCTGCGGGGCAGGTCCGTGATCGTGCAGGAAACAGAATCGCCAGGCTTGAACGAGTCGGACATATCGCGGCTTCCCAACGTGTGCGGAGCGAGGACGCTACAGAGCCATCATAAAACCCACCGGCCACCCACCGATGGGCCTCGATGATAGCGTTGGTTTCGATTGCGTTCAATCGCGCCGTCGAGGCCGATCTGGCTCGGTTCCGAAGTCGGTGGGCGATACGATGGGGCATGAGCGACCCTGCAGCACCGACGCCCCCCGCATTCGACCCAAGCCAGCCGCACCAGGCCAAGCCCAAGCTGCGGCAGATCAAGGGGTTTCCCTCCCAGGTGCAAGGCAAGCCGGCCCTCGGCGTGGCAGACGCCCGCCAGATCAGCCGCAAGGTCGTATTCACCTCGCCCGCGGCCCAGCACATCCTCCCGCTAATGGACGGCTCGCGCACGATCGATGAGATCGTCGATCAGGTCGGCCAGGGGCTCGAGCGTCGCAGCGTCGAGCTGCTCGTCGCCCAGCTCGATGACGCCGCCTTGCTGCACGGCCCGAAGTTCGACGAGGTCTGGAGCGACTTCACCCAGACCTTCGACAGCACCGACGTGCTGCCGCCCTCCAACTCTGCCGACTACGCCGAGGCGCTCGTCAAGAAGCAGCACGAGGGTGAGGAGCTCAGCGAGGAGCAACTCTCCAAGGAGTCGCCCGACGCGCTCCGCGAGCACCTCGACCAGCTCATCGACGACGCCCTGAAGGATGACGAGAACCCCAGCTTCGACGCGCTGCCACCCGGCGTCATCGTGCCAGCCATCGACTACGCCCGTGGGGGGCTGGTCTTCGCCAAGGTCTACGGCCGCATGCGCGTGGTCGATCGCCCGGACCGCGTCATCATCCTGGGCCCGAACCACTACGGCCGCTCGTCGGGCGTCGCGGGCTGCGACAAGGGCTTCCAGAGCCCGCTAGGCGAGTGCCCGCTGGATAGCGAGCTCGTCGAGAAGCTACGCAACTCGTTGGGAGACAAGCTCTTCGAGCATCGCTACGACCACGAGCGCGAGCACAGCATCGAGCTGCAGATGCCCTGGATCCAGCACGTGTTCGGCACCGACGATGCCGGGAAGTACCCCAAGGTGTTCGCCGCCCTGGTGCACGACGCGGCGGCCAACAACGGCGAGAGCTACGACGGCGAGGGCGTTGCCATCCAGCCGTTCGTCGATGCCGTGAAGGCGGCCCTGAGCGAGCTGGGCGGCACCACGCTGGTGATCACCAGCTTCGACCTGAGCCATGTTGGGCCGATGTTTGGAGATCAGGTGCAGCTGCTGGGCGATTCGCAGGAGTCCCAGCAGGCCCGCAACAAGGTCGTGCAGCACGACCGCGACATGCTCGACCTGCTGGCCCAGGGCAAGCCCGAGGAGATGGTGGCCTCGATGGCTTGGCAGCAGAACCCTACGCGCTGGTCGTCGACCGGCCCGATCGTGGCGGGCATGGGCATCACGGCCCCGAGCAAGGCCCGCGTGCTGCACTACCAGGGCGCCATCGATCAGAACGGGCACATGCTGGTATCGATGATCGCCGGCGTGATCGAGTCGGCGGGCGAGTAGGGACGCTCCCGACCCGCGGCCTGGCTCGCTTATCGGTTTCAGGGTTGGTCACCAAGCTGTAACGGGCCGCCGGCGGCGAGCAACAGCCTGCAATCATCGTCGTATGGACGGTGCGATGGGCTGGGCCGTTCGGCCTGCCGGGCCCGTCGATGGTGTACGATCGGCCCCTCTGGCCGCTTTCGCGGTGGTGATGGGGGTACTCGGGCTGGTGGTGGCCCGGACGTCTTAAGTAAGGAAGGCTTCAACCATGGCGACATCGAACGCGTGCTGGGGCATCGAAGTAGGCGCAGGCGGCATCAAGGCCGTCAAGCTCGTGCTGGACGGCGAGAACGTCCGCGTGGCCGAGTTCGCGAACATGCCCCACAAGCGGGTGCTCTCGACGCCCGAGCTGAACCAGGACGACGCGATCCGACTGGCGCTGGGCGCATTCGTAAACCAGTACGACCTGAGCAAGGCGCGCGTCGCCGTCAGCGTGCCGGGACACGCCGCGTTCGCGCGCTTCGCGAAGCTGCCGCCGGTCGAGCCCAAGCAGATCCCCAAGATCGTGCGCTTCGAGGCCGAGCAGCAGATCCCCTTCTCGCTCGAAGAAGTCGAGTGGGACTTCCAGACGTTCCGCTCGCCCGACTCGCCCGATGTCGAGGTCGGCATCTTCGCGGCGACGAAGGAGCGTATCCGCCAGCAGCTGCAGCTCTACGACGACTTCGGCATCGTGCCCGACATCGTGACGCTCAGCCCCATCGCCGCATACAACGCGATGGCGTACGACCTGGTGTTCGACGAGCGCACGCCCGGGACGGTCATCGTTGACGTAGGCACGACGTCCACCGACCTGATCATCGCCGAGGCTGGTCGCGTGTGGGTGCGCACGTTCCCGCTTGGTGGCCACAACTTCACGCAAGAGATCGTTGATAAGTTCAGCGTGAGCTACCCCAAGGCCGAGAAGATCAAGCGCGAGGTGCACAAGAGCAAGAGCGCCCGCCACGTGCTGCAGGCGCTGCGGCCCATCTTCAGCGACTTGGGCCAAGAGATCCAACGCTCGATCGGCTACTACCAGTCGCTGCACAGCGACTCGGACCTGCAGCGCGTGATTGGCCTAGGCTCGACGTTCGAGCTGCAGGGCATCCGCAAGGCGCTGCAGCAGCAGGTGCAGCTCACGGTTTACACCGTCGAAGAGTTCAAGCGGGCCAAGTTCGACGGCGCCGACGAGGCCACGCTTGGCGAGAACGCCGGCCAGCTCATGACCGCCTACGGACTGGCGCTGCAGGGGCTCGAGTTCGCGACCCTCGAGGCGAACCTGATGCCGGCGGCAGTCGTGCGCGAGGCCGTGTGGCGCCGCAAGACGCCGTGGTTCGCCGCCGCCGCGGGCCTGGGCCTCGTGGCAGGCGCCGCGATGTTCATCCGCCCGTTCATGGATCAGGCGGCAGTGGACGCGTATCCGCAGCCGCCGGTCATCCAGCAGGTGCTGTCGCGAGGCGAGAGCCTCAAGAGCGACGCGTCGGGCGTCGTTGGCAGCCAGGTGGTCGATCGCACACTGTCGAATCTCGTCGCGCTCGCCGACGGCCGCGAGATCTATCCGTCGTTAGTCAACGACATCAGCCTGATGATGGAGCGGGCCAACACCGTGGCGCAGGGCGATGCGAGCCTGAGCCTCGACATGCCCGCTGTCCACATCCAGAGCGTCGAGACCGAGTTCGTTGGCACGGCCAGCCCCAACCTTGATCCCTACGCGGGCGACTCGTCCGATGACGACAGCCCCGAGAATCCGCAGATCTCGGTGAAGCTCGTGGGCTGGACCGACCACCCCCGCGCGGGCGACTTCATTGTTGATTCGCTCGATCGCTGGCTCCGGTCGAACCAGGAGCGCGACGGCGTGCCGTACAAGCTGGTGCTCCCCGGCACGACGTGGCGCATCACCCAGCAGTTTGGCTCGACCCAAGGCGCCGAAGAGCAACAGGGCGGCGTGCTCACGCCACCTGGCGAACGCGAACGCGAAACACGCCGGCCGACGCGCGGCGGACGCTCGGGCCAGGCGAGGCCTGACCGCGGCAGTCCGGGCGGCGGGACGACCATCACCGGTAGTTCCGATAGCGGCCCCCCGATTCCTACGGGTCAGGATCAGGACATGGGCATGGGTCCTGTTGGGCTGAGCGATCTGAACAGCATGTATCCGATCCCGCGACCCGACCTGAGTGTGCCCGAGGGCAAGACGCGTTCGTTCTTCGAGGTGAGTTGGGTGATCGAGCTCGTTGACGAGCAGGAGGGCGACCTTCAATGAAGAACGCCATGACTTTCATCAAGAAGCGCTGGCCCATGATCGTGGCCATCGTGGTCATCCTCGTGGCGCTGCCGGTCGCGTGGGTGGTCAGCGGAAACCTGAACGCGGGCATCAAGCAGCGACAGGAGAATGCGGCCAACAACCTCATGCAGCGTCTTGACGGCCTGAAGGTGAACTACGAGTTGCCCGCCGCGTTCGAGGGCATGGAGCCGGTGACCCACAGCGGCATGCCGCACCCGGACTACACCGAGTTCTTCCGCGAGCAGCAGCAGAAGCAGAACGAGCGTCTGCAGCAGGTGACCAGCGAGATCATCGAGTTCAACAACAAGAACCGCGGCGTGCTGGTCGAGGGGCTCTTCCCCAAGCAGCCCGAGGACAGCTCCGAAGCCCAGCTCATGCGCCTTCGCATGCAGGACTTGCTGATCCCCGGTGATGGCGACTCGGCCTACGAGCAGCTGCTGAGCAGGCTGAACGCGACGACGCCGCCCGATCCGGTCAGCGTGCTCGATCAGCTCAACGACACGCGAGCGCGCCTGTTCGAGCGTGAGTCGGCGCAGTCGGGTTCGACCGATATGGATCCCGATGAGCGCGAGGCTATGGAGCAGGAGCTCTCGGCCCAGCGTGTGAGCCTGTACGCAAGGCCGGCGCAGGAGCACTCGATCTACATGTCGCTCGACGTGCTGCCCGAGGGCTCGCCCTTCCAGGTAGCGCCGGGCTTCCCGAGGCGGGCGCTGTCGAACACGCCCAACCACGGCACGACCTTCCTCTGGCAGCTCGATTACTGGCTCGCAGAGGATCTCTTTGGCTTCCTTGGTGCGGCCAACTCTCGCAACGGTGACCTGTTGCCGATCGTTGAGGCGCCCATCAAGCGGGTGCTCGAGATCGAGGGGCGTCCGCTTCGACTGAATCGCACCGCAAGCCAGGGCCAGTTCGATGATCCCATCGAGCCCGGGCCCGATCCCGCCGTGCAGGTGTTCGAGCCGCGCTTCCACGCGGCGTCCTCGGGCCGCGAAGCCGACTGGCTGAACCAGCTCTATGACATCCGCCGCGTGCGCATGTCGCTGGTGGTCGACTCTGCCCGCATCCCCGAGATCATCGACGCGGCGGCGCAATACAACCTCATCACCGTCACCGACCTCGACATCGAGCCGGTCAACGTGTGGTCCGACCTGGAGCGGGGCTACTACTACGGCACCGACCACGTCGTGCAGCTGAACATCGAACTGGAACTGGTCTATCTGCGTGCGTGGACGGCGCCGCTGATGCCCAACATCATCCGCCGGGAGCTGGGGCTCGAGCCCCACCCCGAGCCGGAAGAAGACATGGGTTTTGAAGATCCGGGCATCGGCTAAGGGCCGTCGAAAGGGAGCATGCGATGAAGCTCAAGGGTGTTGGCTTCTTTGAAGCCCATATCGAGAAGTTGTTGCTGGGGCTCATGGTGGCCGTAGCGGCGGGCATAGTGGTGCTGCAGTTCGCCGGTTCTCCAAACATGGTGAACGTGCGCAACCAGGAGCTGCCGCCCTCACGGGCGTACGACCCCGTCGAGCGCCGCGCACAAGAGGTCGACGCGCAGATGAGCTCAACCACGATCGACCCGCCCCCGATCGGAGAGCGCACGAGGATGCTCGACGGCATCGATGACCGCGTCATGGGCGCGGTGTCGCCGCGGTCGCGTGTCATGGCGATGGGCGCCCCGGCCGAGATCGACGAGGAACTCTTCAAGGGCCAGGCCCAGGACGTGGAATACGCGGTGGTAACGCCGCCCGCGCCCAGCCAGCCCGTCGTCGCGTCGTACGCCGGCACGCTCGACCCGAGCCTGGTCGCCGAGAACGAGGAACTCGCCTCGATCGTCGGCCCGGCCCAGCCGTTCGATATCGCGACCGTCAGCGTCGAGGTGACCTACGACGGCACGGCCCTGGACGACATGTTCCGCGCCAGCGGTCAGGGCGACCTGCGCCCGATCCCGATCAACTGGCGTCGCAACATTGAGGCTTTCGGCCTCCAGCTCGAGCGCCAGGTGCAGATGTCCGACGGTTCATGGGGCGAGACCACCATCATCGACGGCCTGCCCGGCGAGCAGCCGCTCTACGTAACGCTGCAGGAAGAAGCCGCGACCGACGAACTCGGCCGCGATGCCCTGGCGTCGGACGCGCGCCTCGCGTTCGAGGCGGCACCCACCTATCGCCGCCCCTTGCCGCTTCGCACCATCGCCGGCCCGGAGTGGAAGCCCCCGACTGTGTTCCGCGCCGAGCTGGCCGCCCAGGGCGGGGCCGACAAGCAGCTGCAGGCGCAGCGGTTGTTGAGCCAGATCGCGTCGGAGCAGCGTCGCCGCGAACCAATCCAGCAGCAGTTCGACGAGTCCAAGAGCGACCAAGGAGATGATCGTGGCCGCGGCGCGGGCCGCGGTGCCGGCCGGGCTGATCCTGATGATGAGCCGGAGGAGAGTCGGCGAACGCAGCAGCTCCGTCGACAGCTCGATCAGATCGACGAGCGCATCGAGTCACTCAAGCAGCAGGTTCGCGACCTCGGGTATGACCCCGAGACCGGCCAGCCGCTGGCCGTCACCGGCTTTGCCGATGAAACCCGGGACGAGCGTTTGCTCGAGGACAACGACGCACGCCTGTGGGCGCACGACGCGACCGCTGAGCCCGGCAAGTCCTATCGCTATCGCACCCGCCTCGTGGTAAACAACCCGATGTTCGGCCGCGAGCCCGTGCTCGTTGAGGCCCAGCGTCCGCTGGCCGCCTCGCCCGTGCTGCTCAGCGACCCCTCGCCGTGGAGTGAAGCCGTGGTCGTCGCGCCGCGAACGGCCTTCTTCCTTACAAGCGCGAACGACGGCCGTGGCGGAGCGCTTGGCCCGAGCGAGCCCAGCGCGAGCGTCGAGGTGTTCACGTTCTACTACGGCTTCTACCGCCGTAGCACCCTGACGCTCCGTCCGGGTGAGCTCGTCGCGAGCGAGGCCGACCTGCCCGACGACCTGCGCCTGCCCGTGCTGGCCCAGGCCGAAGAAGATCCCGAGTTCGCGCCTCCGCCCCAGGGCGGTCGCCGCGGTGGAGCCGAGATCATCGGCGCTGCTGGTGCGCCCGATGCCGGCGACCAAGATGCCGGCGAGCAGGGCGAACCTGTGCCCGACAAGGTGCCCGCCAACATCGACGTGTACCTCGTCGACGTGACCTTCGAGCCCACCCAGGCCGAGGGTGTTGGCGATCGCTCGACCCAGGCCGTGGCGTATTTCTCGCAGCTCGGCGGGCAGGGCCTCATGCGGAAGGTGGCCACCACCGACCGCCAGGGCACGCTCTACCAGATGCTGAGCAAGAGTGCCCAGGACGGCCAGGACCAGGGCCAGCCGCGGGCAACGCTCGACATTCCGGAGTTTGAGCGGCAAGAGCGGCGCCAGCCGTCCGCTGACCCGGGAGCCCCCATCGGCGGCGGCAAGGGTGGCGGCGGCGGCTAAGGCCGATCGCGAGCCCGACAGGCCCGAAGCACACCCGAACCGGCCAAAAAGTTGGCCGGTTTTTTGATGCCCTAATTTGACGACAGCTTGTGGGTGGTTATCATCTCTACCGCTCTGCACGGCCCAGCCATGCAGGCAAACGCGGATCGGCCACCACGGGCGGATGCCCTGAAATGGCCAACGCTCTTTGACAACCGGCACGGATCAAAACGTCGTCCCGCACACACGGGCACGGCCAAACGGGGAGCTTTCGGGCAAGCCGCGAGGTGGTGCGTTGTGGAGTGTGGGGCTGGCGGGTAGCAAGAAGAATCGAGCGAGCGCCGCCGGGTGCACGGACGCAAGTCCAAAACCCGGCCTGTGGACAGCCTGTCGGAAGCGATGGTCGCAAGGGTGCAAGCCCGCGTGATCGGAGTGGAAGCAAGGTTGTTCATTGTGAAGGTGTGCTTGAGCCAATCTGGAGTCGTTCGCGGCGACAGGTTGGTGTGATCAAGCAACTAAGGGCGCACGGTGGATGTCTTGGCGTCGAGAGGCGATGAAGGACGTTGGAACCTGCGATAAGCCATAGGGAGCTGGTAACCGAGCTGTGATCTATGGATGTCCGAATGGGGAAACCCACTCTGTTTACAGAGTACCGCATGCTGAATGCATAGGTATGCGGAGCGAACCCAGGGAACTGAAACATCTCAGTACCTGGAGGAAAGGAAATCAACCGAGACTCCGTAAGTAGCGGCGAGCGAAAGCGGATAAGGCTAAGTGAACACGTTGGAATGCGTGGCCCAAGAAGGTGAAAGCCCTGTAGTTGTGCCGTTTAGCTTTAGAGTAGCATCGGGCTCGTGAAACCCGGTGTGAACATGGGGGGTCCACCCTCCAAGGCTAAGTACTCCTCGACGACCGATAGTGGACCAGTAAGGTGACTGAACGATGACAAGCACCCCTATGAGGGGAGTGAAATAGCACCTGAAACCGTGCGCTTACAAGCGGTGGGAGCCCTTCGGGGTGACCGCGTGCTTTTTGCATAATGAGCTCGGGAGTTAGCCTCTGTGGCGAGCCTAAGGCCTATCGGGCCGGAGGCGGAGCGAAAGCGAGTCTGAATAGGGCGTGCAGTCGCAGGGGCTAGACGCGAAACCCGTGTGATCTACCCATGGCCAGGGTGAAGGAGGGGTAAGACCCTCTGGAGGCCCGAACCCATATTCGTTGAAAAGAATTGGGATGAGCTGTGGGGAGGAGTTAAAGTCTAATCAAACCGGGAAATAGCTCGTTCTCTCCGAAATAACTTTAGGGTTAGCCTCGAGATGCAAGCATTGGGGGTAGAGCTACTGGATGGGTGGTGGGCCCTCACGGGTACCCCACCCAACCAAACTCCGAATACCAATGCCCAAGCCTCGGGAGATAGACGGCGAGTGACAATATCCGTCGTCAAGAGGAGAACAATCCAGACCGCCGGCTAAGGTCCCAAATCGATGCTCAGTTAGGAAGGAAGTCGGATTGCCATGACAGCCAGGATGTTGGCTTAGAAGCAGCCACCATTTAAAGAGTGCGTAATAGCTCACTGGTCGAGGAGTCCGGCGCCGAGAATGATTGGGGATAAGCATCGAGCCGAAGCCGCGGACACGCAAGTGTGGTAGGAGAGCGTTCCTGTCGGCGTTGAAGCGTGCCCGAAAGGGCCCGTGGAGCGTCAGGAAGTGAATATCCGAGCTTGAGTAACGATAAAGCAGGTGAGAATCCTGCTCGCCGAAAACCTAAGGTTTCCTGGGGAAGGTAAATCCTCCCAGGGTCAGTCGGGACCTAAGGCGAGGCCGAAAGGCGTAGTCGATGGACAGCTGGTTAATATTCCAGCACCCCGGATATGGTGCGGATCGAGAAAGTCCCCTGCCTTACCAGATTGGTAGGCCTTCGGGCCGTTGGGGGCGGAATCGGTTCCTAGAAAAGCCATGTCATTAACGGGCCCGTACCAAAACCGACACAGGTAGGTGGGGTGAAGAACCTCAGGCGCTCGAGAGAACGGTTGTGAAGGAACTCGGCAAAATGACCCCGTACGTTCGCAAGAAGGGGGCCCTACCCGTAAGGGAGGGCGCAGAGAAAAGGCCCTAGCGACTGTTTACCAAAAACACAGCTCTGTGCAAACTCGCAAGAGGAAGTATACAGAGTGACACTTGCCCAATGCCGGAATGTCACGGAAGCGGGTTAGCTTTGCGAAGCTCGCGACCCAAGCACCGGTCAATGGCGGCCGTAACTATGACGGTCCTAAGGTAGCGAAGTTCCTTGTCGGGTAAGTTCCGACGCGCATGAATAGTGTAACGACTTGGGCACTGTCTCCACAACCGACTCGGTGAAATAGTAGTGGCGGTGAAGATGCCGCCTACCCGCGGCAAGACGGAAAGACCCCGTGGACCTTTACTGTAGGCTTTTATTGGTCACGAGCGATCGCTGCGTAGGATAGGTGGGAGGCTTTGAAGCCGGTGTTTAGGCATTGGTGGAGCCATTGGTGAAATACCACCCTTCGTTTGTTTGTGGCCTAACCCCGATTCCCATGAACCTGGGCGGGGGACAGTGAGTGCTTGTCAGTTTGACTGGGGCGGTCTCCTCCTAAAGAGTAACGGAGGAGCGCATAAGGTTGGCTCAGCGCGGATGGAAACCGCGCATCGAGTGTAAAGGCACAAGCCAGCTTTACTGCGAGGCCGACGGGCCGAGCAGTTACGAAAGTAGGCCTTAGTGATCCTGCGGTCCCGTGTGGAAGGGCCGTAGCTCATCGGATAAAAGGTACCCCGGGGATAACAGGCTGATCGCTCCCGAGCGTCCATAGCGGCGGAGCGGTTTGGCACCTCGATGTCGGCTCATCGCATCCTGGGGCTGAAGGCGGTCCCAAGGGTTAGGCTGTTCGCCTATTAAAGCGGTACGCGAGCTGGGTTCAGACCGGCGTGAGCCAGGTCGGTCCCTATCTGTCGTGGGCGTTCCAAGTTTGAGAGGAGTCATCCTTAGTACGAGAGGATTAGGATGGACACACCCCTGGTGATCCAGTTGGCCCGCTCGGGCCATCGCTGGGTAGCTACGTGTGGCAGGGATAACCGCTGAAAGCATCTAAGCGGGAAGCCCCCCTCGAGATGAGACTTGGTCGCTTTAGCGTGAGACCCCTCGTAGACTACGAGGTTGATAGGCCACAGGTGTAAGGGTCGAAATACCCTCAGCTGAGTGGTACTAACGGTCGAAAGCTTGATCGCACCAACCCATTGCCGCGATTCTTAGATTCGTCTCAGAATCGCAGTAATTCAGCACTCGCTCGAGTGCTTCGAGTAACCCTCGAAAATTGAAATATCGTCGTTCGCCAAGAACACGGTCTTTCGTCTGCCATCACCTTGATGGCGCCAGTAGACGTTTGATCCGGCCGGATCTTGCTTAGGCAAGACTTGTGCCGGGCGGCCGAAAGGCTGCTCGAGCATTTTCGGCGACCATAGGTCAGGGGAGACACCTGTTCCCATCCCGAACACAGCAGTTAAGCCCTGGCCGCCGATGATACTGCACTGCGGGAAAGTAGGTCATCGCCGTACTTGAGCCCTCAACGGTCAAACGTTGGGGGCTCTTTCTATTGGTGCATCGGCCTCCCGCGCCACCGCACCGCGAGGCGTTGCACGCATCCCCGAACGTACGATTCTCCATGGCCGCCCTCGAGCGCATGTTCGATGCCAATGTGAACCGTGCGTGTGAAGGGTTGCGCACCCTCGAGGACCTCGCACGCTTCCTGCTCGATGACGCGGAGACGTCACGTCGGGCCAAGGACGCTCGCCACGCAATCCGAACGGCCGCCTCGTCCGCCGGTCCGCGCCGTCTGGTAGCCTGGCGAGATACCCCGGGCGACGTCGGCACGACCATCTCGACGCCCGAAGAGATCACGCGCAAGGATGCCGGCGCCCTCGCGGCTGCTGCCGGAAACCGCGTTGCCGAGGCCCTCCGTGCGTGCGAAGAGGTCGCCAAGGTCCTCGGCCTGCAACCGCTCGCCTTCGAGGCCGCCCGCTACGAGGCGTACGAGATCCAGCGCCGCCTTCTCGTCGCCCTGGGTGGGGCTTCGCCTCGATGGCCGGTGTGCGTGCTGATTACCGATGAGCTCTGCCGGCACGGCTGGAAGGCCGTCGCCGAGGGCGCGTGCCGCGGCGGAGCGTCGTGCCTGCAACTGCGGGAGAAGTCGCTGCCCGATCGCGAACTGCTCGAGCGTGCCCAGGCGCTAGTCGAACTTGCGCGTCCGTTCGGTGCATCCGTTGTCGTCAACGATCGGCCCGACATCGCGCTGCTTGCCGGGGCCGCGGGCGTGCACGTCGGGCAGGGAGATCTTGCGGTCGGCGACGTGCGCAAATTCGCGGGCGATCGACTACTCGTGGGTGTGTCGTGCTCGACGCTCGAGCAAGCCCGCCAGGCCGTGCAAGATGGCGCGGACTACCTGGGCCTCGGGCCCATGTTCGCATCCGGCACGAAGGCAAAGCCCACGCTCAGCGGCCCGGCGTTGATCGAGGCAGTGGCGGCCGACCCGGTGGCGAACCGGCTGGGCCACCTTGCGATCAGCGGCATCGACGCGACCAATGCCGGTCAGCTCGCTGCGCATGGCTGCCAGGGCGTTGCGGTGTGTGGTGCCGTGTGTGGTGCGGAAGATCCAGAGGCCGCCACCCGTGAGCTTGTCGAAGCAATGTCGGGCGCGAACGCCGCCGCTCGGGCGTGAGCGTTCGAGCTAGACTGGCGCATGGCCATCTCCTTCCAAGAACGCGTGCTGAGCAATGGCATCTGTCTCATCGGCGAGGTCGACCCCGAGGCCCATAGCGCGGCGGCGGGGTACTTCGTCCGCACGGGCGCGAGGGACGAGCCGGCCGAGGCCATGGGCGTCAGCCATTTCCTCGAGCACATGATGTTCAAGGGCACGAATGACCTGTCGGCCGAGGCGCTCAATGCGGCCATGGACGACCTCGGCGCGAGCAACAACGCGTACACGTCGAGCGAGCTGACCTGCTTCTACGCGCACACGCTTCCCGAGGCATTGCCCGACGCGGCCAAGCTGCTCGGCCGCATGATGCGTCCCGCCCTTCGTGAGGACGATTTTGAGACCGAGCGCGGCGTGATCCTCGAAGAGATCGCGATGTACGACGACAACCCGTTCTGGGTACTGCTCGAGGCTGCGAGCGAGCGGCACTACCGCGGACACCCGCTCGGACATCGCGTGCTGGGTACGAAGGAGATCATCGCCGGTATTCCGGTTGCGACCATGCGTGACTACTTCGAGCATCGCTACACCGCCGAGGCGACGGTGGTGGCGCTCGCTGGCGCGGTCGACATGGACCAGATTGCGGCGGAGCTCGAGAGCCTGGGCGAGCCATGGACACACGGCGATCCACCGCCGCGCGGCCCGGCTCCGGCGAGCGGTGGCGGACGCTTCGAGCTCGAGCGCGACAGCGTCTCGCGTGGCTACGTCATCGCGCTCTGGCCCGCACCGCCCCTGCAAGATGAGCTGCGACACGCGGCGCGGCTGCTTGCGCAGGTGCTTGGCGCGCCCGGCAACAGCCGGCTGCACTGGGCGCTGGTCGAGCCCGGGCTGGCCGACGAGGCGGCGTCGTCGTACATGGGCCAAGATGGTGCGGGCGAATTCATTGTCTACGCGAGCGGCGATCCCGACAAGCTCGGTCAGATCGAAGAGGTCATCACGGGCGAGCTTGCCAAGATGATCGATGAGTTGACCGAGCAAGACCTCGAACGGCTGCGGGCCAAGGCTGCAACGGGTGTCACGGTTGGTGGCGAGCGACCATCGGACCGGATGCAGCGGCTTGGTGCGCGCTGGACGCTGCTCAACGACTACTTACCGCTCGAAGAAGAGCTGGAGCAAGTCCGGTCGGTGACGCTCGATGATCTGCGGGCGGTTGCCGAGCGTTTTCCCATGACACCAACGACGACGGGCACGCTGCAGCCGGCGTAGCTAGGCGGCCTGCTTGTCCTTGCCGGGCTGGAAGGTACGCATCGCGTTGCCGCCGGCGTTCACCGCGGCTTCCATGGCGCGATACGCGATCGCGAGCACCTGCTTGCTCTTTGTGAAGATCTCGTAGCCCTCGCCCTCACAGCTGGTCAGGCCGGCGCTGGTCGTCGGCCGCGCGTCGGTCTTGAACGACTCGCGCCACTGCGTGACAGCCTTGGTGAGCTCGTCGAGCGGGGACGTGGTGAGAAGGATCGACGTCGCGTCATCGAAGCTGCCGACTTTGACGTCCTTGAGCGTTGAGCCGAGCTCGTTCAGCGACTCGGTGATGTCGATCGCCAGCACGTCGCCTGCTTCGATGCCCTCGTTCTGCACGATCTCGGCGAAACCATCGAGGCGGATGATCGCCACGCTCACTGGGCTTTTGGCGGCCTTGCCTTCCTCGTACGCACTCTCGAGCTGACGCTCGATCGCAAGGCGAGTCATGGCGCCGGTGATTGGGTCAACAAGATCGCCGTCGCGGATGACCGCCGAGACCGAGCCGTGGTCGAGCTGGTCTTGCTCGCTCGCCGGCTCGGATTGCAGGTCTGCGGCCTGCTTCAAGAGCTTCGCGGGGTCGACCGAGTCGCCCGTGTCGAGCTCGAAGAGCCGGGAGACTTCCTTTGCCGCCGTCGCGGTCTGGGTCAGCAGCTCGTCGCAGGTAGCTTGATCGAGGCCAAACGTGCGCTGGGCCCGGTCGTACAGACGCTTGAAGCAAGCGGCCTTGTCCTCATAGGTCAGGCACTGGTGGATCGCATTGCCAAGGGCCACACAGCCGACGACTTCGCGCAACTCGTTCGGCGCGGCTGTCGGTCGCTCGTGGAATCGGATCGGCACGCTCAGCTCGTCGGGCAGTTGCCACTTGCGAGCGAGCAGTGCGCCCACCTCGGGGTGCTGCATGTCGAACGCGCGAAGCTCGGCCGCGGCGAGCTTGCGGTGATCACTCATCGAAGTACCCAGCACGTCTTCGTAGGGCTTGCCAAGTGCCTGGAGCATCGCCATGATGCCGATGTCTTGCAGCAGGCCGCCCAGGAAAGCCTCGTCAGCGACATCACGCGCGACGCGCTGGGCGATGAACTTGGCTGCCACCGCCGAGTAGATGCCGCGGCGCCAGTAATCGACCGGGTCGAATCCGTCGGTATAGGCCGACTCCATCGCGGGCACCAGCGAGAAACCAAGCGCCAGGTTGCGCAGCTCGCGCAGGCCGAGGACGACCAACGCCTTGTCAATCGTGCCGCACTTGGTGCGCAGGCCGAAGAAGCTCGAGTTCACGGTCTTGAGGATCTTGGCGGCCAGGCCCTGGTCAAATCGGATGGTCTCGGCCAGCTCATTGACCGTGCAGTCGGGGTCCTGGCTCAACTCGATGACCCGCACCGCTGTCGCTGGCAGCGACGGGAGCGACTCGCACGAGAGGATTTCCTCGATGGCGAACGAGTCCATGCTGGCCTTCCTCTTGCCGGCGAAGTGCGCCGAATGGCCTGATCTGCGAGCGTCCCTACTCGCCTCGGTCGATGCGGTCGCCGAAGACCGCCCGTGCAGCAGGTATCGGCCTTCCGAGCACCCACATCCAGTTGACGCACAGGAAGGCGGCCGATCTGGTCCAGGTCGCCTCGTCGGCGCTGGTTTGCGGACGCTCGCCGCTGGTTATCGAACGCAGGGCCTCGAGCGTCTTGCCCCGCATGGGCCATGCCTCGTGCCCACCGGCGGGCCGATCGATCTCGATCCGGCCCGCATCGGGCAGGAAGTACACGACCGGCGGCGTACCCCCGGGCGGGGGATCTCCCAGATCCGGCTTGTGCCCGGCTTCCTCGAGCAGGGCCCATTGGAACAGCGTGAGTGACTCCATGCCGATGGTGCTGGCCGAAAGCAAGCCCGTGAGCTGATCGAACGTCCGCGGGTGGGGCTCGCGCACCGGCAGCGCCCGCTGCACGAGATCGATCGCGTACATCGCGCGCCACAGGCTGGGCAGGTCCTTGCGCAGGTACGCGTGCGTGGCGGTCAGGTCCCAGGCGGTCACGTTGGCCAGCTCGCGCGTGGGCTTCTCGTAGAACACCAGCGTGCCGCGCGCCAGCAACTCGAATCCACCCGAGAAGGCCGACCGCTCACGACGAGAACCGCGCGCCAATCCGCGGATCAACCCATGCTTGCGCCCCAGCAGCGTGACATGCTGGCTCGTCTCGCTCCACTCGCTGTGGCGCAGGCAGATGGCGTCGTCGTGGCTGGGTGGCATGGCGGTCGGTTCACCCCGTGGTAGGCCCGGGCGCGAACCAAACACTACGCTTACCCGTGGACTGGTACGCCCTGACCGACGACGTCTTGCTGCGCGAACGCGATCGCGTCATCACCAGGCACCGCCTCGACCCGGCCGACCCCTTCTTCCGAGACCACTTCCCGGGTCGCCCCGTGCTGCCGGGCGTGCTCGCGATCGAATCGCTCGTGCAGGCCGGCCGCGAGTTACTCGCCGGCCACGTCGATGGAGCCAATCGCTGGGTACTCGGCTCGGCCCGGGCCGTCCGATTCAGCAGCTTCCTGACGCCGGGCCAATGGCTGGTGTGCGATGTGAAGCTCGTGAAGCTGGAGGGCGAAGCCGCCACGATCGCCGCAGCCGGCCGAGCGTGCGACCAAGCCGAGGTCGATCTTGTGGGCGTCGACGGCCTTCCGGCCGCCGTTTCGGGCCGCCTGACGCTTCGCGCCGCACACCCCAGCCCTCCCTGGCAACACCGGGCCCCATAGCATCGAAGACCCTGGGGGCGTGTAGCCGGGGACGATCGGCGGGCCACGACGGAGGCGCTATGACGCGAGACGAGATCCATGCGAGGGTGCAAGAGGTGCTGGCCGAGGTGCTGGGCATCGATGAAGAGGAAGTCACCCCGCGGGCAACCCTCACCGGCGATCTCGGGGCCGAGTCCATCGACTTCCTCGACATCGTCTTCCGCCTCGAACAGGCCTTTGACATCAAGATCGAGCAGGGCGAGCTCTTCCCCGAGAACCTCCAGCAAGACCCCACCTATGTGCAGGACGGCATGCTGACCGAGGCCGGCCTGAGCGCCCTTCGCGAGCGCTTGCCCCACGCCGAGATCGACGCCATCGAAGCCGACCCGCGCCTCGGCCGCGTGGGCGAGATCTTCACCGTCGACGCGATCACCAACTTCGTCGAGCGCAAGCTCGGCGCCGCCGCCTGAGGCCAATCTCGTGCGCTGGCTCTGGATCGATCGAATCCTGGCCCTTGAGCCCGGCCGCCGGATGGTCGCCCGCAAGACCATCAGCCTGAGCGAGCCCCACTTGCACCAGCACTTCCCGGCGTCGGGCGACCGCCCCGCGCTTCCGATCGCGCCCGCGCCGCTCATCATCGAGGGCATGGCCCAGACGGGCGGCCTGCTCGCCGGCCACGCCCGCGGCTTCAAGGACGACGTCGTGCTGGCCAAGCTCCGCAAAGCCGAGCTCGATTTCGAGGTCCTGCCCGGCGCGACGATCGAGTTCGAGGCCACACTGGTCGCCATCGACGAGCAAGGTGCATCGGTCGACGGCGTCGTTCGCGTGATGGATCCGTCATGGGCAGAATCGCGGGCATTGGGCGCCATCGACCTGATGTTCGCCCACGTGCCCGCCGAGCGAGACTCGCTGCTGGCCGCCGAGGCTTTCCGCACGCTCGTCAGCGCCAGTGTGCTGGCAGGTGGCGAAGGCGTCGACCAGATGGTGGTCTAGGCTCCAGCGTTCGCGGCCTCGCGGAAGAGCTCGATCGGAGCATCGTGGCCGGTGAAGAGCTTGAACTGATCCAGAGCTTGCGCAACGAGCACGTCCAGGCCGTCGATCACCCGCAGGCCGCGCGCGGTTGCGTCTCGCACCAGCGGCGTTTCGCGCGGGTGATATACGGTCTCGACAATCGTCGCGTTGCCGAGGGCGTCGGCAGGGATTGGTGCCTGATCCGCGGCCGAACCGCCCGCCATGCCAATGGGCGTGCACTGCACGATGGCCTGCAGGGGTTCCAATCGCTCCAGCGATTCGACGTGCGATGCGTTCGGCACGGCCTCCACAAGCTCGTGCGCACGACCGGTTGTCCGGTTATGCACGTGCACATGAGCGCCGACATCGGCTAGCGCGAACGCGACCGATCGTGCCATACCGCCCGCACCAAGCACGAGCACGTTGCCGAGCTCGACGCCGGCATCTCGCAGGCAACGCACGACTGCGGGACCGTCGGTATTGAGCACGCGGACGCCCGAATCGGTGCGCACAAGCGTGTTCGCGGCGCCGCAGCGCTCGGCGAGGCCATCGATCCGCCATCCCTGCTCGCGCGCAAGCCGCACGAGATGTTCCTTGTGCGGCATGGTGACGCTCAGGCCGGTCAGGTCGAGCACGTCCGACGCCAGCAGTTCGGTCAGCGTGGCCTTCAGCGACTCGTACCCCGCCGCGACCGGCAGTGGCAGGTACACACCATCGAAGCCCACGCGCTCGAAACCGGCATTGTGCATCGCGGGGGAGCGCGAGTGCTCAACCGGATCGCCGACGATGCCGAAGACCTTCGTGCTTTGCGTGATGCTCTTAAAGCGATAGAGGTTGAGTAGATCGGCAACGGTGGGCTGGCCCGGCGCGGTCGTGGTCTCGGGGCGCAGGCTCGCAAAGGTCAGAAAGCCGCCAAACTTCGGTGCCAGCACGCGGCTCATGAGACCGTACGTGCCCATGCCGAGCGCGATGGTGGGGCGGTCGCGATGCGCGAGTATCTCGAACAGCTCCAGATTGTCACGCAGCGAACGCGCCCGGAACGCGATCTTGTGGACGGCTGCGCCCGAGTCCTCGCGCAAGTGCAAGAGTTGTCGTGTCAGGTTGGCTGGCCGTCCCTGGAAATCGTGGGTGCTCACGATCAGTTTCACCGGGCCGTCCAGTGTGTCGGTCACTCTGCGGGCGGCGAGTTCGGTATCGACGTAGCGCGGCGGAGATTCGGCCGTGCAGAGTTCTTCGAAGAGTTCGGACCGCGTGTGCTCGTCGCCCTCGTACTCGCCGCCCTCCCAGCTTGGTCTGCACGTCGCGATGCACGGCAGCGGTGAGTCGCCTACGAGGCGCACGCACGCGTCGATCTGGCTTGCTTCCTCAAGAAACGCATCGAGGCGGAACTCGACCAGGTCGGCGCCGGCAAGCCGTGCGTGCTCGGCATCGGCGAGTGCCTGCTCGGGCGTGTCGACGGTGATGGGCACGCACAACAGCGTGGTCATGGCGTGCGTCAGACCGTCCGGCCGCGGAAGAGTGCGGCGCACGCGGTGTGGCCGTGCACGAATGTTCGGCCCTGGATGGGCCCGATCTCACCGGCCGCGAAGAAGCCGGCGATGGGCATGGGCTGGCCGGTGCCGCGCGGCGCGGCACCTATGGCTGGCGCGCCCTTGCGGACGGCCTCAAACGCCCGGTGCACGGTCTGCGCATCGTGGTTGGGATGCTCGAAGAGCCGCGTACCGCGCCCGTTGCAGGTGATGAGCAAGCACCCTGCAGGATGCTCATACAGCTTCTGGGCGTCCAGCAGCAGCTCGAGGTCTTCGTGGGCCGTGCTGGCATCGCGCGCGTGCAGGCGCACGGTCTGGCCCAGGCGGACGTAGTCGCCCAGCGCGACGGAACCGTCGGCCTCGTTGGCGCTCATGATGCTGCGGATGACGTAGTCGCCGCGCCCGAAGTGGCGGCGGTGCTCGTCTGCCACGACGCCCAGGAACACGCCCTTGCTCAGCAGCTGTCGCTCGTCTTCGTCGAGGTCGGCGATGACCTCGCGCACGGCCTCGAACGCGGGCCGCCCGCCGAGGCGGTGCACGATGTTGCCCTCGCCCTGGGTCACAACCATGTTGGGGCCGATGGGCCGGCAGCCCTGGCTCACCACGGTGTCGACGGTGATCGGGCCGTTCAGCGAGAGACCCACGCCACCATCGCGGATGGTCCGACCGTCGAGCAGAAACGCGTTGCCGCCCGTGCGGTTATCTGATGATGCCATGCCGCCGAGGATGACCGGCCGCTCGTCGTCGCCCAGCCCCAGCCGCGCGGCCTTGTCGATGGCCGTGATGGCGCGCCCGGCGGGCAGGCCGAACGGATCGGGCAGCAGGATGGTCGCGCGGTGCTCGTGCGTCATGCCAGCGGTCTCGCGCAGGCGTTCGACCTGGCTTGGGTTGCTTGGGTCGATGTTCGACAGCCGGCTGAGGGGGAATGCGCGCACGTCGACGCCCGGCATGCTGCACGCCAGCACGCTGATGCCCGGCCGGTCCTCAAGCTCGACTGTGCCGCCCAGCACCGACTCGGCAGAGCAACCGACGATGGTGGCGTTGGGCAGCGCGGCTCGCGCGGCTGCGGCTACAAGACCGGCTTGGCCGACGTGCGCGCTCGAGAAGAAGACGAGCGCGAGGTCGGCCGAGTCGGCACCCTCGGGCAGCTGCTCGGCGGCCTGCTCGAAGGCCTGCCGCGCCGCGAACTCGGTGCGGTCGAGCGATGAGAGGCCTGAGGCCATCATGGTCGCAGGGCCGGCAGATGTGGCGTGCATGCTCACGAACACAGTGTACGTGCGAATGGACTTGGTCGTCGCGAATCGTGTGGGTTTGCCCTCGAATTCGCGCACGGGCGTGGAGGTCAACGAACAAGGCCCGGGTGCTTGCCCGGGCCCTTGCGCGTGATCGTGGTTGTTGGCGTCGCCTTGGTCGGTGGCGGTTAGCTGCCCGGCTCGGTGGCGTACTGCACCTTCTCGGACTCTTCTGACCGCAGGACCACCACGCTGGTCGCGTCGATGGTGCTCAGGCGCAGGTCGGCCCGGTTGCTGCCGCCGCCGCTGACGCCAACGAGCACGCCGAGCTTGCGGTCCAGGTCGAGCCCCTCGGTGGGCTCGATGTAGCCCAGCGTGCGCGGTGCGCCGTCGCCCACCGACACGAGACGGTACATGAGCGGTAGTCGGTTGCCGTTGTAGACGGCGCTCTTCTCGAGCTTGCCGACGTAGTCGTAGATGGCCGACTCGCGGAGGCGCGCCATGGCCTGGTCGCTCTCCTGGTTGCCTTCCTTCAGCTTGGCTTGCGCCTCGGCGACGTCTTGCAGTGTCTTCTGGAGCTGCTTGCGGATCTCAAGCAGGCTGAGGCGCTGCTGCAGCCAGGTGCGCACCGACTCGTTCTCCAGGATGTCGGGCGTCGCGGCGAGTACGCGCTGGAAGGCGGCTTCGAGCTCGTCGACCTCAGCCTCGAGCGTGCCCTGGCGGCGGACGGCGTCAAACGCGGCCGACAGCGCCTCAAGGCTCGGCAGCGGGTCGAGCGCGTCGCCGGGCTGCTCGGGCTCGGTGCGCATCTCCATCTCGACGGGCTGGCCGGCCGGGCTGTCTTGCACCGGGTTGGTGCGCGGCGCCGCGGGGTTGGTCTGGATCGGATCGGTCGCGGGCGGCGTTCCCGCGCCCTCGATGCGCATGGGCTCCATCACGGTCGGGCGGTCTTCTTCTTCGGCTTGCGGCGCTTCCTGCTCGACGGGCGCCTGCGTGGGCTGCTGGGTCGGTGGTTCGGGCAGGGCCTGGCCCTGGTCTTCTGCTTCGAGGCTGGCGCGGTAGGCCTGGATCTCGCTGGGCACCGACCGCCGGGCCTGGGCGCTCTCGATGAAGCCGGCGGCACCCTGCGGGGCGTCGACGATGTAGAACACCACGCCGCGGCTGCTCTGCTCTGTGCGGTGGTGCTTCAGGCGGGTGGTGGCGGGCGTCTCGGGGCCCTGCACATCGCGGAAGGAGCCGTCGATGCCGTAGCGGGTATCGCTGAGCGCCTTGAGCGCGCCCGAGCGGCTGAGGGTCACGATGCCCTCGACCTGGTCCAGCGTCGCGTGGTCGGCCCGGACGAGCGCCCGCAGGCCGCGGGGATACTCGACGCGGAGCCAGTTGCCGCTCTCGCCGGTCACGCGCAGGACGGTGCCCGGCTTGAGGGTGGCGATGGGGTAGTAGCTCCGCAGGTCGCCAGACCGGAGGAACGCCTGCTCGGCGGTGACGGTCACGAAATAGGGCTCGACGTCGCGGCCCTGGGCCGAGGCCGCCTGGGCGAACCACCCGGCGAGCGTGACGGCTGCCAATGCGATGACGGTGAGCGGGTGCAGTCGTGCGGTGAGCATCGTTCCCTCCGTTGAACGGGCCCCAGGGGCATGGCGACTCATCTGCATGTCCGGCGCCTCGTGCGCCGGGTGGCGGCCTTCGCTCCGAAGGCCCCAGACAATAGAAAGGTAGACCGCTTGGGGCGGCGGTCCCAGCCTCCTAGCATCGGCTCCCCATGGGCGGGGGGCTTGAGCGCCTTCGCGGCCCGCCGCACGCCCGCCGGCCGGGGCCCTCCCGCCGGCCTCCCCCGATCCGGCGTTGGCCCCGGGACGCACCACCCGGGCAAAATCGAGAAAGCAGAATCAATATGACCGATCGTGTGAACCCAGCCCGTTCGCAACGCCGCCTCGACGGCCGATGGTGGGTTGTCGCCGCGGGTGGGGCCGCCGCGCTGCTGCTTGCCAGCGGATGCGCCACGCCGCTCGACGAGCCGAGCCGCGCGTCGCAGCGTGCCCTGGTTGACAACCTGATGAATGAGCTGCGCCAGGCCCGGGACTCGGGCGAGGGGCTGCGGGCCTTCGAGCGTCAGCCGGTCGAGATCGACATCGACGATCGGTTCCGTGACGACGTGGCCAAGATCGCCGGCATGGACAGCTATGGCGAGGACAGCGACGAGTTCGGCGAAGACCTGCTGGGCAACCCGCAGGCGGTCGCGACGATCGACCTCGAGTCGGCTATCCGCGCGGCCGTCGAGCATAACTACGCGTTGCAGTTCTCGCGCCTCGACCCGGTGGTCGCCGAGGCGGGCGTGGTGCGCGCCGAAGCGGCGTTCGACTGGGTGTTCATCGCATCGACGCAGTACAACAGCTCCGAGACCGAGCAGATCTCCTCAAGCCAGTTTACCGCGGCGCGCGACGAGCGAGACATCCTCACGTCGTCGCTGGGCCTGCGTCGGCAGATGGCCACCGGCGGCACGCTCTCGATCGTGCAGGAGTTCGAGTACACCGACGTGCTCACCGACAACCCAAACCTGACCTTCAGCCCAGACCCCGCCTGGGAAAGCACGCTGACGCTGCGGGTCGATCAGCCGTTGCTCCGCGGCTTCGGCACCGACGTGGCCCGCGAGGGCCTGCTGCTGGCGCGCAACGCCGAGCGAGATTCGGTCGCGAACCTCAAGGCCCAGGCCATCAACACGGTGAACGAGGTTGAGACGGCGTATTGGGAGTTGTTCCGGGCTCGGCAGAACCTGCGGATCGTGCAGCGGTTGCTGGCGCGCGGCGAAGAGACGCGGCGGGAGATCCGCATCCGTGCCGACGTCGACGCCAACCCGGCCGAGGTGTCCGATGCCGACGCGCGTGTGCAGGAGCGCCGCCAGACGGTGATCCAGAGCCAGACCAACGTGCGCGAGGCGAGCGATCGCCTGAAGCTGGCCATGAGCGACCCGCGCTATCCCGTCGCGGGCGAGACGCTGCTGCTTCCCGTTGACGAGCCGGTCGACCAAGACATCCAGTACGGCTTGTTCGACGCGTACCAGTCGGCGCTGCGGCGCCGGCCTGAGATCTATCAGGCGCTCCTGAGCCTGGATAACACGGCGATCCGCCGCCGCGTGGCCGAGAACGGTCTGCTGCCGCAGCTCGACCTTCGGGCGCAGTTTGCCGTCAGCGATCTCGACGACGATCTCGGCACGTCGTTCACCGATTCGTACGGCTTCAGCCGGCAGAGCTGGCTGCTCGGGCTGAACTTCGAGCTGCCCATCGGCAACCGTGCGGCCGAGGCGACGCGCAACGAGCGCCGCATCCAGCAGTACCAGGCCGTTATCGCGTATCACAACACCGTGCAGGGCGTGATCTCGGAGGTGCGTTCGTCGCTCCGGCGCACGAAGGAGGCCTACGAACGCATCGGTCAAGCCATCAGCAACCGGCTGGCTGCGGCCAACAACGTGCGCGTGCTGGACATCCAGCGCGACACGATCGCGGTCAACACGCCCGAGCGCCTGAATCTGGAATTCCAGGCCCAGGAGCGGCTGGCGGCGGCCGAGCAGGCAGAGGTTGGAGCGCTCGTCGACTACATGGTCGGCATCTCGAACCTGCACGCGGCCATGGGCACCGCGCTGGAACGCAACGGCGTGCGCTTCGTCGTGCCCGATGCCGGTAAGCTCCAAGACCCGTACGACGACTCGGACCAGTAGCGATGGACGCCATCGCGCACGCGGCGGTGCACCTTCGCCGCGGCGGGCTTGTGGCGATGCCCACCGAGACTGTGTACGGCCTTGCGGCGATTGCGCGCGATGCGGCCGCCGTTGCGCGTGTGTTCGTGGCCAAGGGCCGGCCGGCGACGAACCCACTCATCGTGCACGCATCAACTTTGGAGATGGCCCAGGAGTGCTGCGATGTCTGGCCGGACGCGGCTGACGCGATTGCGCGCGTGTTTTGGCCCGGGCCGGTGACGCTCGTGCTGCCCAAGGCGGCCTGGGTGCCGGATGTGGTGACGGCTGGCGGCCCGACGGTCGCCGTGCGGGTACCGAAGCATCCGGTTGCGCTCGCGTTGATCGAGACCGTGGGAGAGCCGCTGGTCGCGCCGAGCGCGAACCGGTCGGGCTATGTCTCGCCCACGACGCCCGGGCACGTGCGCGGCGTGTTCGACGAAAGCGTGTTCGTGCTCGATGGCGGGCCTTGCGAGGTCGGGCTCGAATCGACGGTGCTCGCGATCGAGGGAGCAGCGGTTCGCGTGCTTCGACCAGGGGTGATTGGTCCGCACGAAGTCCATGATGCAGCCGGCGTTCGGGTTGTCGAGCGCGACGCCACAGATGCCCGGCCAGTTGCGAGCCCGGGTCTGCTGGGGCCGCACTACCAGCCGCGGGCGCGGGTCGTGCTCGTGGGTTCGATTCAAGAAGCCGAGGCCGCGATTGGGGAAGGCCCGAGCGTGGTGCTGTCCCCGCCGGGCGTGCCGATGGCCGTCGATCCGCCGAACGCGTCGATCGCCATGCCCGCGGACGCACCGGCCTACGCCCGGGAGCTGTACGCGGCGATGCGCGAGGCCGATGCCATGGGGGCGGCCTTGGTGGTGGTCTGCGTGCCCGCCGGCTCGGGATCGATCTTCGAGGCGGTGCGAGAGCGATTGACGCGGGCGGCGGGGGCCTGAAGCGGTCGGCGGCGGGGCATGGGCCCTACCCTGATGCCCCCTTGGCCCAGTGGTGGGGCCGGGGCGCGTTCTTACCTTGCCAAGACACCGTTCTTCACTCGAGAGGTGGCCGCCGTCATGTCCGAATCGTCGCAGAAGCTGAAAGTTGCGCTTGCCGAAGGTGATGGCATTGGGCCGGAGATCATGGCCGCGTGCCTGAGCATCTTCGAGGCCGCGGGCGTGCAGGACCACGTCGAGTTCGTGCCCACGGAGATGGGCGAGAAGGTCTTCCGGACCGGCAACTCGATGGGCATCAGCGACGAGTCGATCCGCACGGTTGAAGAAACGGGGATCGTCTACAAGGGGCCGATGGGCACGCCCGTCGGCGGCGGTGGCAAGAGCATCAACGTGACCCTTCGTAAGATGTACGGCGCGTTCGCGAACGTCCGGCACTTCCAGAGCCTGCCGGGCGTGGAGACGGTCTACAGCAAGGCCAACATCCCCGTTGACTTCTACGTCGTGCGTGAGAACATCGAGGACACCTACGGCGGCATCGAGCACCGGCTGACCAACGACGTGGTCGAGTGCAAGCGCCTGATCTCGGCGCCCGGCTGCGACCAGGTGCACCGCGAGGCCTTCGAGACCGCCAAGCGGCTCGGTATCTCGAACGTGCACTGCGGGCACAAAGCCAACATCATGAAGATGAGCGACGGCCTGTTCCTGGAGCGCTTCTACAAGATCGGCGGCGATTACCCGGACATCGAGACCGGCGATGTCATCATCGACGCGCTGTGCATGAACCTGGTGCTCAAGCCGCAGAACTTCAAGATGGTCGTGCTGCCCAACCTGCAGGGCGACATCGTGAGCGATCTGGCAGCCGGCCTCGTTGGCGGCCTTGGCTTCGCGCCCAGCGCCAACATCGGGCATCACGTCAGCATCTTCGAGGCCGTGCACGGCACGGCGCCGGACATCGCCGGCAAGAACCTGGCCAACCCAACGAGCCTGCTGCTCAGCGGCCTGATGATGCTGCGGCACATCGGCCTGATGAAGCACGCCAACCTCATCGAGAACGCGCTGATCCACACGCTCGAGCAGGGCGTGCACACGGGCGACTTCGGCGAGGGCACCGGCAAGCCCGCCGTCGGTACGACCGACTTCGGCGACGCCATCCGCAACAACCTCGGCAAGGCGCCCGAGACCCGTGCTGCTCTTGAGACTAGTGGCGTGAGCGAGAGCATCAGCGTCAGCCGGCCTGAGCGACCGCGCCACAACACGCTGATGCGCACGTTCGAGACGCTCAAGAGCGTGTACGTGGGCTGCGACATCTATCTCGACACGCTGCTGAGCCCGAGCGAGTTGGCCGATCGCCTGCAATCGATCTGTGGACCCACGCCCTTCGAGCTCAAGATGATGAGCAACCGCGGCACGCAGGTGTGGCCCAGTGGCAGCGTGTACACCGAGATCGTGGACTACTACCGCGTCCGCTTCGAGCTGCGAGACCTGGACCGCGCGCCCAGCCTGGGCCAGGGGCCGATCATCCAGCTGCTCGATCGCATCGCCGAGAAGTTCGAGGTCACCGACTTCCAGCCGCTGAAGTACTACGACGGCAAGCCGGGCTACTCGCTGGCGCAGGGTCAGTAAGCGGGCCTGGATAGCTGTCTGGCAAACGCTGGTAGCGGCGTGTGCGTACACACTCCTGTGGAGGTGCGCCATGCTCGGACGGTCATGCTCGGTGTTGGTTGGTTGTTGCGTGCTTGCGATGGGGCCCGCGGCGTTCGCTCAGGACGATGAGCCGGGCTTGCTGTCGGGGCCGGCGGTCGATGCCCAAGCGACGATCGTTCGCTACGGCATGGACGGTCGCCTGCAACCCATCGCCGGCAGGCCCGAGATCGCCGCCGCGCAGGTGCTCATCGCGACGCGCAGCCTCTCCACCGAGGTTGCCGAGCGTGTGCGTGAGATCAATGTGGCGCGGGGCGAGTCGATCCGCATGCTGCTGGTCGACGAGCTCGACACGGTGCGCGAGGTGACAGACCTGATTGCCGCGGGCGAGGCCGATGCCGCGCGCGACTCGATGCGCGCGATGTGGTTGCGATTCGAGACTGGCTCGCGTCATGCGCCGCTGCTGGAAGACCTGGCCGGGGCGGTGGGGGAGGCGCACGCGGCCGAGCTGCGGCGGATCAACGAGGAGTACTGGTCGGCGCTGCTCCGCGAGCGTGCCGATGGCATGATGGAAGATCGCGGCGAGCACGTGATTGCCGCGGCGCGCGATCGGCTGGCATTCGAGGTGTTCCAGCAGGAGCTGCGCGAGGGCTACGACCTCTCGCTGCGCCGCTATCGCGAGTTGCTCGAGAGCATCAACACCGGCGTCGAACCGACCGAGGCCCAGCGCGAGGCCATCCGAGACGTCGTGCTCGAGCACATCGAGACCACGCGGCTGGCAGCAACGCCCGAGCAGCGCCGCGAGACCATGCTGCGAATCTACCGCGAACTCGACGAGGCCCGGCGCGAGCGGTTGTACAGCTTGCTTCTCCGGCAGGTCGTGCCGGATTAGTCTGTCATTCCGCAACGTAGGAAAGCGACTACACTTGTCACCGGTCGGGCGCGTGCGTCTGGCCTTGGCGGAAACAGACACGGTTGCCTCGAGTCAGGCGGCGAATCGTGCCTTGCGGGCGTAGCTCAATGGTAGAGCGTCAGCCTTCCAAGCTGAATGTTGCGCGTTCGAGTCGCGTCGCCCGCTTTTTCTTGACCCTGCCGGGGATCTGATCGATCGCTCTCGCCCGGCTCGCGACGCGGGCCGGCCCCAGGAACAGCCGTGGACCCATCGGCGCTCACGCAGAACCTGCTTTCTCCACCCATCTTGTTCTTTGCGCTGGGCATGCTCGCCACGCTGATTCGCTCGGACCTGAGCGTGCCGCCGGCGGTTGGCAAGGGGCTGTCGATCTACCTGCTGGTGTCCATCGGCTTCCACGGCGGGTACGAACTCCATCGCAGCGGGCTGGACTTGGGCGTCGTCGGCACGCTCGGCGTGGCCGCGCTCTCGAGCGCGGTGTTGCCCATTCTCGCGTTCTTCGTGTTGCGCACGAAGCTGAAGGGAGAGGACGCGGCGGGTATCGCTGCCTGCTATGGGTCGGTGAGCGCCGTGACGTTCATCACGGCCATCAGCTTCCTCGAGCGCGGCCAGACCGAGTACAGCGGCCACCTCATCGCCGCGATGGCGCTCATGGAGTCGCCGGCGATCGTGACCGGCATCGTGCTCGCCACGATCATGCGTTCGAAGATGGAGGGCGATGACAGCCAGCGGCCCGAGTGGCGCGCTATGGCGCACGAAGCTCTGGCCAACAGCGCCATCGTGCTCCTGCTGGGCAGCCTGGTCATCGGCTACCTGTGCGGCGATTCGGGCTGGGCGACCATGAAGCCGCTCGTGAAGGACCCGTTCCAGGCCGTGCTGTGCCTGTTCCTGCTTGACATGGGGCTCGTGGCGGCGCGGCGGCTTGGTGATCTGCGGCGCTCGGGCATGTTCCTTGTCGCCTTCGCGCTCATCGCGCCGCCGATGCAGGCGTCGCTGGGAATCGTCGCGGCGTGGGCTCTTGGGCTCGAGCGGGGTGATGCGCTGCTTCTGGCCGTGCTCTTTGGCAGTGCCAGCTACATCGCTGCGCCGGCCGCGTTGCGGCTCGCGCTGCCCGACGCTAACCCGAGCCTGTACGTGCCCATGAGCCTGGGCCTGACGTTTCCTTTCAACATCATCGTGGGCATCCCGCTGTATGCCTCGATCATCCACTGGTGGTGGGCGTGATGGCCGGCGAGCAGAACAAGCAACACGACGCGGGCATGCGGCCCATGAAGCGGCTGGAGATCGTCGTCGACACCTTGCACCTCAATCGCTTGCTTACCAAGTTGCGGCAGGCTGGGGCGACGGGCTACACCGTCATGCCCAACGCCTCGGGCTTCGGCGATCGTGGCGATCAGCGGGCCGACGACGTCAGCGGGGTCTCGACAAACTCGTGCGTGTTGCTGGCGGTGTCACTCGATCGCGCGCCGCAGGTCATCGAGGCTGCCCGCGATTCGCTGCGCAAGTACGGCGGCGTGTGCATCGTGTCCGACTGCCAGTGGCTCGAGCACGAGCGCCGCTAAGCGAATAACCCCATCTGCCCGCTCGTATCGGGCTTGACGAAGTGGGCGCTGGATAGCGGGCGGATGTCACGATTCAGCCCGTACCGCCGCGTGAACACATCAAACGTCTGGGCGATCTGCTTCGCGATCGGGCCGTCGCCGCGACCGCGGTTCTTGCCGGCTTCGTAGAGCTTGCCCCCGCGGCTTTGACGGATCAACGACTCGATCTTGCGGGTCCGGTCTGGGTGCACGTTGCGCCGCATCCAGTCGAGGAACAGGTCCTTGAGCTGGTACGGCAGCCGGAGCAGCACCCAGGACACGCGCCGCGCGCCCGCGTCCGCCGCGGCCTCGAGCAACTGGGGAACCTCGGTGTCGGTCAGTCCAGGAATGATCGGCGCGATGTTGACCGAAACCGGGATGCCCGCTTCGGTGAGTTCGCGGATGGTGCGCAGCCGTCCGGCCGGGTCGGTCGCGCGCGGTTCGAGCGTGCGCGCGAGATGGGCATCGAGCGTGACCAACGTGACAGTGACGCGCCCCGCGTTGTGGGCGGCAAGCCGCTGCCACAGGCCGGCATCGCGCAGCACCATCGCGCTCTTGGTCATCGTGCTTACGGGCTGGTTGCACTCGGCGAGCACTTCCAGGCACTGGCGCGCGAGGCGGAGCTTGTGCTCGATGGGCTGGTAGACGTCAGTGATGGCCGACATGACGATGGGCTCGCCCTTCCAGTTTCTCTTGGAGAGTTCCTTTGCCAGCAGCACGGGGGCGTCGGGCTTTGCGATGAGCTTGGTCTCGAAGTCGAGTCCGCAGCTGAAGCCCAGGAACTCGTGGTACGGGCGCGCAAAGCAGTAGATGCAGCCGTGCTCGCAGCCGCGATAGGGGTTGAGCGTCCATTGGAAGGGCACGTCGCTCGTCGGCACGACGCGGTTGATGATGGTCTTGGTGCGGTCCTCGTACACCCGCCGCTCGACCTGCACGGGCTTGCCATCGCCTTCGGACTCGCGCTCGACCATCTGGCGGTCGAGTTCCTCACCCAGCACGTGCAGGCGGACGTCCTCGAAACGGTTGCCGGGGTTCAGCCCCGCGCCGCGGCGGTGGGCCGGGCCCTTGAGCAGAGCGTCGCGGTACGAGGGCTCGAAGTCCTGCATACCAAACAATACATAAACAAAGCGTCTCGGTCAATGGCCCGCAAGCTGGTGCCAGAGCTCCACGAGTCGGTCGGCGGTCTGATCGCTCGTCAGGTGCTCGACCTCGACGAGTTCCTCCGCGAGGGCGCGATAGATGCCGTCCCGCTTGTCGTACAGGCCGGCGATCTCGTCGGCCGGGTGCTCGCCGGTGATGGAAGGCCGGTCGCCCACGTCCCGGCGGAGGCGATCGGCCAAGGCGTCAGGGGCCGCGTGCAGATAGACCGGGCCGAGCACGACGCCGGCGTCCATTGCTTCGGTGAGCACGCGGCGGGCATCGGCGAACGCGGCGGTGCCACCACCGAGCGCGAGAAGGCCGTCCTTGCGCGCTACGAGCGTGTTCGCAAGCGCCACCGCTTCAGCGGCGCGGAACGCGACCTCGCCCGCTTCGGCCCACGCCTCGCTGACGGTCGGGAACGCGCGGCCGCCCACGTTCTGGGTAGTCACGTCGTCGAGATCGCAGAATTGCACGCCAAGCCGCTCGGCGGCCAACTGGCCGGCCGAGGTCTTGCCGCTCGCGCGCAGGCCGATGATGACGAGATGGCGGCCCGCGAACGCGGCCACCGGCCTATTCCTTGGCGCGGGCGAGGTAGCGGCCGTCTTCGGTGGCCACCTTGATCTTCTCGCCGATCGTGATGAAGGGCGGCACGCGGGTCTTGAGCCCGGTCTCGCACTCGGCTTCCTTCAGCTGGTTGGTCGCGGTCGCGCCCTTGATGCCCGGCGTGGTGTCGGTGACCTCGAGCTCGACGCTGGCGGGCAGCTCCAGGCTCAGCGGGTTTTCTTCGTAGACCAGCACGGTACAGGTGGTGTTGGGCGCCAGGTACATGAGTGCATCGCCCAGCACCTCGGGGGCGATGATAACTTGGTCGAAGGTCTCGCTGTCCATGAAGGTCGCGCCGGTCTGGTCGCTGAAGAGGTACTCCATGTCGCGTCGGTCGATCGGGGCGCTCTCGACGGCATCGCCGCCCGTGTAGCGCTTGTCGATGTGCAGCCCGGTGGCGACGTCCTTGAGCTTCACCTGGTAGTAGGCCGGGCCCTTGCCGGGCTTGGTGTGCTCGACCTTGACGGCGATGTAGACCTTGCCATCGATCTGGAGGGCGTTGCCTTGGCGGATCTCGTTGGCCTTCATTGTCTGGTTTCCATCCTTCGCTGACGCGTCGATACGGTGGCAATCGGCCCGGGCCTGCTCCCTGGGCCGGGTCGGTTTCGGCTCGTGCCATCCGTGCCGCGGGGCCGATGGTAGGCTGGGCCCCGCTCGGCCCGAGACTTGCGAGGCCCGCCGAAGGCCCGCGCGAACCCGGCGACCGCCCGAGGCCTATTGCCCCACGATGTCCGAGCCCTCACCGCCCCCAGAGCCAGAGACCAGCGGGCCCGACTCGGGTCCGAGAAAGAAGGCCCAGGCCATGGGCCGGCGCGTGGGCGGCGGGCTGAGCTGGCTGCTGGTCGCGACGGTGATCGTCAAGGTCGCGAGCCTGGCCAACATCGTCATCCTGGGCATCTGGCTCGGGAAGGACGACTTCGGCATCTTCGGCACGGCCATCGGCGTTGCGGCCCTGGTCAACGTGCTGCGCGATGGCGGGGTCCGTCGCGTGCTTGTCCAGAAGGGCATCCACCGATTCGATGGGCTCGTCGGCCCGATCTACGCGTGGACGCTCATGCTCAACGTGCTGGCCGCGATCATCCTGTGTGGCCTTGGCCCGGTGCTCGCGCACATCCACGACAACGACGAGTACGTCATGGTCATGGTCTCGCTGGGCATCACCGCCAGCATCTACGGCCCCAGCATCATCTATCGCGCGAAGCTGTCGATGCAGTATCGCTACAAGGCGGTCGCCGCGATGAACGCCAGCAGCTCGATCGTTCGCTACCTCGCGATGATCGTGCTTGCCCTGAGCGGCGCGGGGCCGCTCACGTTCACGTGGTCGCTCTTGATCATGGCCGCCTACGAGTGGCTGTTCGGCCTCATCGCCACGAAGGACACGCTCATCCGTTTCGAGCCCAAGACTCGGTTGTGGCCTGCGATCTGGGCGCGCACGAAGTGGCTGCTGCTCGGGGCGGTCGCGCTGGCGTTGTTGCGGCAGGGCGACTACCTCGTCCTGGGCTTCCTGCTCAGCGAGAGCGTGATGGGCGTGTACGTCTTCGCGTACATGCTGGGCGATCAGGTGCTGTCGATGCTCGGGAGCAACCTGCAACAGGTGCTCATGCCCACCATGAGCGCCTTCCAGCACGACGTGAAGCGGCACGTGGCGTCGGTGTTGCGCGTGAGTGGTGCCCTGACACTCATCGCCTCGGGCATCGCCGGCGGCATCGCGGTCATCATCGATCCGCTCCAGCAGATCGTCTGGCAGGGCAAGTGGGACGAGGCGGTGCCCGCCGTGCAGGCGCTGTCGCTGTGCTTTGCGCTCCGCCTGCTGGTGTCGGTGCAGGAGTCGGCGCTCTCGAGCACGGGCCGCTTCCGCACGCAGTTCGTCGCGCTGCTGTTGCAAGGCATCGGTATGGCGGGCATCGCGCTCGTCGGCGGGTTGCTCTTCCCCGAGCAGCCCGGGCTGATCGCCGCGGGCGTTGGCCTCTACTTCGTGCTGGGTGTCACGGGCGTCGCCGCGTGGAGCCTGCGGTCGGCGGGCGTGCCGGCGGTGCGTTTCCTCGTCACGGTGCTGCGGCCTTGGGCCACGCTCGCGGCGTGCGCGATCGCGGTGATGGCCGTAGACATCTGGCTTCACCATCGCGCCGTGGGAAGTGCGTCCGAAGCCGGGCTTGCCGTCGAGCAGTCGACGCTGCAGTCGCTGGCTCGCATGCTGACCGCGGGGAGTGCGTACGTGGTGCTGGCAACGATCATCGTTCGGCTGACGCTCGTTGGCACGCTTCGAGACATGTTATCGGTCGCACCTGCGAAGCTGGGCCGCATCGCTGGCCCGGCTCTGGGCCTGCGTCCCACGGGCGAACGCGTCTGATTAGAGTGGAGCATGGACGCGTCGCGCTACTTCTTCATCACCGGCACCGGGCGCTCGGGCACCACGCTGCTCCAGTCGATGGTCTCGCGCGCCCAGGGCGTGTTCATTCCCGAAGAGACGCACTTCATGAGCCTGCTGTGGCAGCACCGCCGGCAGATGGGATCGCTCCAAACCGATCGCGGCTGGCAGGCGGCGAAGAAGGCGATCGAGAAGCGGTGCGCGACCGCGGGCATCGCCTTCGTTCCCGACCGGTTCGAGGCGCTGACCGAGAGCGCCCCGCGGCACTACGCGACGCTCATGAGTGCGTGGCTGCGTATGGCCGCCGAGGCCGCAGCCGGGCCGGACGGGCGCGCGCCGACGGTCATTGGTGAGAAGAGCCCCACGCACACGGGCTTCGTGCTCGAACTGCTCGCCATGATGCCGAACTCGTCCGTCGTGCACATCGTGCGAGATCCACGCGATGTGGCGATGAGCCAGCGCGAGGCCTGGAACGGGCCGGCGATGTCGGTGGCGGTGCGCTGGCGGATCGACCAGCAGCGCCAGGCAGACTTCGAAGCGCTCGTCCATCCGTCACGATTTGCGACCGTTCGATACGAGGACCTGGTGACCGATCCGGAGCCCCAGCTACGCCGCATCTGCGAGGTACTGGGCGTCGAGTTTTCGGAGCCGATGCTCAAACCCCACGAGAGGAAGCATCGCGGCTTTACGGACCACGAGCCCCACAAGCACCGCACGCTCGAGCCGGTCACGAGTAAACGAGTCGGGCGATTCCGCGGCAAACTCTCGCGGCGGGCCATCTCGGCGATCGAGCACACCTGCGGCGAGCACATGGACCGCCTGGGCTACCAGCGGGATTGCGGCTCGAACACGCTCGGCCCGCTCGCGGCGGCGTGGCTGGCGGCGCCGATGGTGTGGCGCAAGGCCGTGAGCCGCACGCCGGCGGCCCGTATCGCTCGGCAGGTCCGTAGCAGGCCCGAGGCCAAGCCGGGCCCGGCCAGCGCCGCTGCGGAATAGCCGGGGCGGCTTTGTTCTTGTTCCGTAGGGGTGCCCTTTCGCACGGGTTTGTCTCGGCTCGCGGGCTACAGTGGTGGCTCTCTGGGCGAGTTGACCCGGGAAACATGTTTCGATTCGAGGGCAGGAGACAGCCCCGCAGGAGGATTGCTCGCACGCATGGCCAAGCAGGACGATAAATTCACGATGGAAGCGATCGTCGTTGAGGCGCTTCCCAACGCCATGTTCAAGGTGCGCCTGCCCAACGAGCAGCAGACCGAGATCCTCGCCTACGTCTCGGGCAAGATGCGCAAGCACTACATCCGTATCACCCCGGGTGACACCGTGACCGTCGAGATGTCGCCATACGACCTGACCAAGGGTCGCATCACGTTCCGCGGGCGCTGAGCACTTCATCGCAATCTGAATACGCAGTAAGCCCCCCGCTCGACACGAGGGGCTTTCTTGCCATTCGGCTTCCGAGCGATCGTTCTCGCGGAAGTGGGGAGGTCCGGCACGCGTCCTTCACTCGACGACAAGCCGGGATTCGGCCTCGATCGCACGGGTGATGTTGTAGAAGTTCGGGCTGGTGGCCTTCACCGTCGCGTGCAGCTCTGCGAACTGCTCGGGCGTGCCATCTCCGGCGATGTGCACCGTCTGGACAAGCTTCGGATAGCCGTTGGGAACGTCTTCATCGAGGCCGAGAAAGCCGCGCAGGTCGATCTCGCCCTCGGTCACGACTTCAAGCTTGTGCAGCGAGATGCCCATGAGGCCCGCGACGGCCGCATAGCCGACCATCATGCAAGCGTTCATCGCTGCCAACAGGTGCTCTTGCGGGTTGGGATACTCGTTCGAGCCCGTGAGCTCGTGCGGCTCATCGATGTGGATGGTGAACGGTCGGGCCACGTGCTGCCCGCCGATCTCGAAGCCTTCGACGTGGTGGTCGCTGCGGGTGCCACCCA
Organism: Phycisphaerales bacterium; assembly: GCA_965227775.1. Lineage (GTDB taxonomy): Bacteria > Planctomycetota > Phycisphaerae > Phycisphaerales > UBA1924 > JAHCJI01. The sequence goes on along the minus strand of OZ245777.1, from coordinate 774,945 downwards.
TCCACTGGCTGCGAACGTTCCAGCGTGTCATGCCCTGGGCCGGTTCTGCCTGGATGGCCGAGACCGCGTCCTTGAGTTGCTCAAGATCGATGCCGTTCATGTATCGCTGGCGGCTGTCGTGCTGGTGGGCCTGCAGGGCGTCGGACTGATCGCTGATGTGGCTATGCGTCTGTACGGTCGACATCGGGAAACCTCCTATAGTTGGGTCACTTCGTGGTTGGTCGCCGGTCAATCTCGGCTGTCGCTCCAACCAGGGAAATGATGCCGATTGGCCCGCCATCGAACAGTGCACTCGGGGTCCACTTTGGGTGGACTCCACGTGCACCCCTTCCCGGTCGCCACTCGGTCGCAGGGAGAGCCAGACATGGAAGGTGCTGACAAGACCATCGTCGAACTGCTGGGCCTTCCGCCGCAGCCGAAGACCGGCAAGGCCCGCCTCATTTCCGCGGGGCTCGAGTTGTTCTACCGCTACGGGTTCCAGGCGGTGGGCATCGATCAGGTCATCGACCTTGCCGGTGTGACGAAGACGACCTTCTACAACCACTTCGAGAGCCGCGATGACTTCTTCGTCGCCTGCGTACGCCAGCGTGACGAGTGGGAGAGTGAGGCTTGGATGCGCGCCATCCGCACCATCGCCGGCGACGATCCACGAGACCAGTTGCTCGCGTTCTTCACCGTGCTCGATCGCTGGTTCAACGATCCGGAGTACCGGGGCTGCATCTTCGTGAATGTTGCGGCCGAGTTCACCGATCCGCGTCACCCGGTGCATCAGGCCGCCGTCGCCCACAAAAAGAAGACCCGTAACGCCATCCGCGATATGGCCGCCCAAGCGGGCGCGACCGACGCCGAGGCGTTCGCGGATCAGTTCACCATCCTCGTCGAGGGAACGCTGCTGCTGCGTCACGTCCACGAGCGCAACGACGCCGCGGTGGTTGCCATGCCCACCGTGCGAGCGCTGCTCGATTCATTCATCCCGACTGAGCGTGCGGCCTGAGGGCCAACCCCAAGCCGGCAACCTCGCGGGTGCCCGGTGGTACCCTCTTGCGGCAGAGCGATCGCGCTCTGGCTGAGGAGACCAACCATGTCCACCCCGCTCAACGCGCTCGTGACCATCGCGACCATCCTGACCCTGGCCGTTTGTGCGATGGCCCAGCAGGGACCGACGCCGCCCGAGCGCCCGCTCGAGCCGCGCCGCTGGTCGGATCGTCTGCAGCAGGAGTACGAGCTCGCCTATGAGCACGAGGGCACGAGGCTGCTGGGGCTGGTCGTCGAGCCCGCCGGCGGCGATCCGATCGGCACCGTGCTCGTCGTGCACGCGTGGCGTGGCTTGGGTGACGAAGAGAAGGAACGCGCGCGCATGCTCGCCAAGCTTGGCTACCGCGCGTTCGCGATCGACATGTACGGCCAGAACGTGCGCGCGAAGGACAACGAAGAGGCCGCCAAGCTCGCCGGCATCTACTACGAGGACCGCCAGCTCATGCGAGGCCGCGTGCAGGCCGCCATCGATGCGCTCGAGGACCAGCGCAAGCTCACCGACAACCTCGGCGCCATCGGCTACTGCTTCGGCGGCACCGTCGTGCTCGAGTGCGCTCGCCACGGTTTTGACTTCGACGCGGTCGTCAGCTTTCATGGCGGCCTGAGCTTTGAGAGCGCGCCACGCCGCGGACAGGTGACCGCCAGCGTGCTGGTGTGCAACGGCTACGACGATCCGTACGTGTCGCTCGAAGATCGCCAGGACTTCAAGCGCGAGATGCAGCAGGCCGAGGCGGATTTTGTGTTCATCGACTACGCCAACGCGGTTCACAGCTTCACGAGCAAGGCCGCCGGTCCGCCCGCCGAGGGCAAGGGCGCCGCGTACGACGAGACGGCAGACAAGCGCTCGTGGCGAGCGATGCGGGACTGGTTCGAGCAAGCGATGCCGAGCGATCTCGGGTAGCTTCGTGCTGCACGTTTGATCGATCTCGTACGGCCCGCTTCGAACATGAAATCCAACTCGATGCCGCGTTGCAGTGGTTGTTGCAACACGGCATCAGATGTAAAGTTTTTGCGATATCCGCTTGACGGCGGGTGATTCGTGTGGAAAACTCTCGGCCTATGACGTTGCAGCACTCCATCTCGATGAAGCAAGGCGCCGACAAGTCGCCACGCGATGCGTGGTATCTTGCAAGCCTGCAATTCGGCCTGTTGGTCGAAGATGGAATGCTGCCGCGAACGTCTGGCTAATCGCCCGGCGTCGGCAGCGGAACCCGCGAGCCGACGCCATCCCCTTCCAATCAGGTCGGGCCGTCGGCGGCGAGTTCCCCTTCCGGGGCCGGTGCGACATTGTGTTGACGATCGGGTTCCCGCTGGACGGGCGCACGGTTGTCGTGTGAGTTTCGGTTCTTGCAACCGTGTGCGCGATCGGTGCACCTGGACGGCGAGAACATAACAACGGGCCCCGTAGCCCAACAGGCAGAGGCGGCGGATTCAGAATCCGCTCAGTGCAGGTTCGAATCCTGCCGGGGTCATTGCAGAGGTTTCTGATTCGGGTCGGTATGCAAGCGGCGAAGCTCCCCGGCTGTAAACCGGGCACCCACGAGGCAAACACCGCAGGTTCGAGTCCTGCCCGGCCCACTGGTTCGTTGACTCGGTTTCGTGCGAGGGACTGGCCCTCGCTGCTCTCTGACATCCGCAGACGCACGACGGTCCCATGGACGCCCCGAGTGGGCGGCCCGCGCACGCGGTGCGCGATTGGAAGGTTCGAGTCCTTCCGCGTCCTTTCCAAACGCTGCCGTCCGTCGACACGCGCCCGCGTCGGGTGAGCGTGTTTCGAGACATGGGTTCTGCCGGTAGCGGTTGGTGCGCGATTAGCTCAGTTGGTCAGAGCACGGAGCGAGATCTCCGGTGTCGCCGGTTCGAGTCTGGCATCGCACACAGGTTGGCCTTGCACGCCAATGGGGGTTCGACTCCCCCCCGGGTTCAGAGCCCGCCAGATTCAGGTCTGGAGCTGTCACGTAAGCCAGGGGACCACCCACCACCACCACGCACCCCCGTCCGAGCGGCGCGATGCATGGCATCGCTATGCGAGGACATGGGGGACCGCTCCGGGCGGCCAGTGGTCGGGCAGATACCGGTGCCGTACAGCGCAACGCCCCTCCGGCGCGCTCCGGGCACGCTCGCGTTCCTTGTTAAACGCGGCGAGCCCTGGGCAACCCGAACGGCGCCGAGCGCTCACTGCGGCGACTCAAGCCCGGCTCCCCGGCCCGACGCGGGCGTGGAAGTGGCTTCGGGACTCTTCTGGCTTGCATTTGCCGTCGTGCGTCCGCGGATCGCAGGGATCGTGTTGTTTCCTGGGTTCACCTGGTTTTCGATTCACCGATCGGAGAAAGGAGCGTCTGACATGCTCAAGACCATCCGCGTACGCACGCTCGAGCTCGGCCTGTGGTTCCGCCACGGCGAGCTCCACCGCGTGCTCGAGCCGGGCGTGTATCGCATGCCCAACGTCTGGCCCTGGAGCCAGCGCGATCGCGTCGAGGTCATCGACACGCTGCGCCCGCGCTTCGAGCACGAGCGCCTGCGGGCGCTCGTGGGCGACCAGCGCCTGGCGTCTCGCCTCACGATCGTCGATCTGAAGGACGACGAGCGGGCGCTCGTATGGGTCGACGGTCGGCTTGGCGCGATCCTGGCCGGCGGGCTGCACGCCTTCTGGCGCGCGCCGGCGACCATCGAGGTCGAGCGGTTCAGCGTGCACGAAGGTCGCTTCGTGCACCCCAAGCTCGAGGCGATCCTGGGCTTCCCCGGCGGCTCGACGCTGCTAAGCGGGCTGCGCGTGGAGAGCCACGAGCGCGTGATGCTCTTCCGAGACGGTGAGTTGGTCGACCAGCTCGGCCCCGGGCTCTTCGTGTATTGGAAGGGCGGCGCGAGCGTGACCTGGAAGAGCGTCGACCTGCGCGAGCAGGTGGCCGATATCCAGGGCCAGGAGATCATGACGGCCGACAAGGTGACGCTGCGCATGAACCTGGTGGTGACCCACCGCGTGGCCGACCCGGCCAAGGCCGTCACGGAAGTGACCGACTGGTCGCAGGCGCTCTACCGCGAGGCCCAGCTTGAGCTGCGTACCGCAGTGGGCGGGCGCACGCTCGAGCAGCTCCTCGCCGACAAGGACGAGGTGGGCTCGCAGATCCGCAACCGGCTCGCGTCGCGTGCGGCGGAGTTTGGTGTCTCGGTCCTGAGTGTCGGCCTGCGGGACGTGATCCTGCCGGGCGACATGAAGGTGATCCTGAACGAGGTCATCGTCGCCCAGAAGCAGGCCGAGGCGAACCTCATCCGTCGTCGTGAGGAGACGGCGGCGGTCCGCAGCCAGGCCAACACGGCGAAGCTGCTGGCCGACAACCCCGCGCTGGCGCGTCTGCGTGAGCTCGAGGCGCTGCAGGAGATCCTGCGCGGCGCCAAGACCACCTTCGTGTTCGGCTCGGGCCAGCAGAGCCTTGGCGACCAGGTGACCAGCATGCTCCGCAGTGATGCGGAGCAGGCAACCCAGTAGCCCGCCGCCCGCGAGAGCGGGCGCGGCGTTTTCAGCTTTACGAAACGTGCATGCGCGCCGGTGAGCACCATTCGCTCGTTACCTCAGCCGGGTGTGATGGTACGATCCGCCATGCACTCCAAGCCCAGGACTCCGTCCTCACCACCCGGGTCGGCCACGCGCGATGACCGGCACGCGTTTCCGCGACTGAGCGACGAGCACCTGGAGCGGATCGAGCGGTTCGGCTCGGTCGAGCACTTGCCGTGCGGGGCGCTCCTGTTCGAGCAAGGCCAGCGGTCGGTCGACTTCTTCGTGATCCTCAAGGGTCGCGTCGAGATCTTCCATGGTGCGCCCGACGCGGCCGAGCCCGAGGTCGTGCATGTCCACAAGGAGGGCGGCTTCACCGGCGAGCTCGACCTGTTCAGCGATCGCAAGATCCTCGTCAGCGGTCGTGTGATGGTCGACGATGCCCGGTGCGAGCAGCCGAGCATCATCCGTGTGCCACGAGACCAGTTCGCGCGCCTGATGACCGCCGAGCCGGACATTGGCAACATCGTGCTGCGCGCGTTCATCCTGAGGCGGATGGGGCTCGTGGATCACGCGCAGGGCGCGGTTACGCTCATCGGCGATAAGACGACCGCGGGCATGCTCGAACTCGAGCGGTTCCTGCGTCGAAACGCCCATCCCGTTCGCGTGCTGCGGTTTGATGACGAGGCGGCCAAGGGGATTGTCGACACGAATTCCTCGCATTCGATCGCACGCGAGGATCTGCCCGTGGCGATCTGCCCCGACGGATCGATGCTGCGCAAGCCCAGCCGCGCGAAGCTGGCAGAGTGCCTGGGCCTGACCGAGGTGCCGACGGATTCGCACGTGTACGACGTGACGGTCATCGGCGCCGGGCCGGCGGGCTTGGCGGCCGCGACGTACGCCGCCAGCGAGGGCCTCTCGACGCTCGTGATCGAGTCCGAAGCGCCGGGCGGCCAGGCCGGCAGCAGCAGCCGGATCGAGAACTACCTTGGCTTCCCCGTCGGCCTGAGTGGCCAGGAGCTGGCCGATCGCGCCCAGGTGCAGGCGCAGAAGTTCGGCGCCCGCCTCACGCTGCCCCGGCGTGTCACGAAGCTCAACACATGCAAGCGTGACGGCGGTGGGTACGAGCTGGAGCTCGATCAGGGAGAGCCGGTGCGCACACGCAGCGTCGTGATCGCGAACGGCGCCCGCTGGCGCCGGCTCTCGATCGATGATTCGGGTCGATTCGAGAACAACGGCATCCACTTCGCCGCGACGTCCGTCGAGGCGGACCTGTGCGGCGGGGAAGAGGTCGTCGTCGTGGGCGGCGGCAACTCTGCTGGCCAGGCCGCGGTCTACCTGAGCGGGCAGGCCCGGCACGTGCACATGCTCATCCGTGGCAAGAGCCCGGCCAAGAGCATGAGCGACTACCTGCTGCAACGCATCAAGTCTTCCGAACGCATCAGCCTGTTGACCGAGGCCTCGCTCGTGTCGCTTTCCGGTGACGGCTGGCTCGAGTCCGTCGAGTGGCGTTGCGGGGGCGAGACCACCAGCAAGCCCATCCGTCACGTGTTCCTCATGATCGGTGCAATTGCGAACACCGACTGGCTTCGCGGCACGCTCGATCTCGACGAGAACGGCTTCGTGTGCACGGGCGGCGCCGTCGGGCAGGCCGATCAGAGCGGTGGTTCATGGCCGCTCGAGCGACCGCCGCACCCGCTCGAGACGAGCCTGCCGGGCGTGTTTGCCGCGGGCGACGTTCGGGCCGGCAGCGTCAAGCGGGTCGCAAGCGCCGTCGGCGAGGGATCGATCTGTATCCAAGATGTCCACCGGGTGCTCGACGAGCAACGAACCGGCGTCGTCGCGACGGGATTGTGATCAGTCGAGCACCTCGCCCAGCGCAATCAGCGTGTACGCGGTGATCAGCACGGGGTTGTTCTCCATCCAGCGGTCATCGACCGAGCGGAAGGAGCCGTCATCGTTCTGGAGCTTGGCGAGCTGATCGATCAAATCGTCGGCCCAGTTCACGTCGCGCCTCGAACGGTCATCGGCGACGACCTGGAGCGTCGGTTCGCCGAAGGCATCGAGCGCGCGTGAGAACGTGAGGATGTAGTAGTAATACCCGTCCGTGCCGATGCCGGGGTTCTCTTCGAGCGTGTAGTTCTCGCCAATCCACATCTGGGCAGCCGTGACGCGAACGTCGTCCTTGGGCAGATCGGCATAGAGGTAGCTCTTGAATCCGGCATACGTCATCGAGCCATACGCGCGCAGTCGACTGGCGGTTGAGCCGTCGCTGAGCGTTTCTTCGATCATGCCCGCCTTGCTCTCGCCCACGCCGATCTGCTCGCCACTGGGGCTCGTCGCATAGATGAACCCTCCCTGACGCGAGCCCTCTGCATAAGGCATCTCGTTCACACGGCTATCCATCTGCGTGCGTTGCAGGAACACGAGGGCCCTCTGCACGGCCGGATCATCGCTGGGCACGCCGGCTTCTTCGAGGGCCATCATGAACATGTGCATGTTGCTGTTGTCGGGACGCCCACTCCCGCCATAGCCGATGCCGCCATAGAACGGGTGCGCGCGAGAGACGCGCAGCTCCGGATTCTCGTTGTCTTCGGCGTATTGCAAGGTGCGCAGGAAGGCAAGCGCTTCTTTCACGGCGTCGCGCGATCGCTGCGTGTCGAGGCGAGAGAGTGCCGCGAGTGAGATGGCGGTGTTGTATTGCGGAAGGATCTGGTCGTAGATGCCGCCGTCGCCCTGCTGGTAGCCATAGATGAACTCGAACGCGCGGTCGATCGATTGCTTCGTTGCATCATCGCGCTGCGGGAGCGTGTCGTCGGCTGTCATGCCCAGAAGCACCAGGCCTGTGATCGCGGGCAGGTTCGGGCCCTCGGGGCGCACGCTCCAGCCGCCGGTGTCGGCGTCCTGCTCGTTCATCAGGTACGCCACGGCCTTGTCGCGCATCTCACGTGCTTGGGCAAGCTTTTCGGCGCTCGGCTCGCCGCCGGACTGCGCCATCACAGCGGATGCCAGTACCACCACGCCCGAGATGCACGCCAGATTCCTCAGCGTCTTCATGCTCTTCGCTCCATCCCCCACCAAAGACGATCAAATCAGTCGAATCAGCCGCCGCCCGACCCACTCGCTCGCAAGCAGCAATAGCAGCACGATGAGCACGATCGGGCGATCCCACAGCGGCTCGAGCTGCGGCTGGCCCGCGATGACCACCTCGCGGCGGGGTAGCGCCGAGGGCAGCTCGCCCAGGGTCTCCGCGCCGAACACGCGGCCACCCGTGCGCTCGGCCAGCGAGGCCAGGAGCTCGTGGTCGGCCATCGGGTCGCGCAGCTCGTCGCTATCGGCCAGCACTTCCACCTCGATGCGCAGGCCCAATGGTGCCAGCAGCGGCTCATCGATGATGATCTCGTAGGTGCCTGGCTCGGTCGGCAGCCACGAGGCGGCATAGCCCTGCGAGAGCGCGCGGCGGGCGCCGGTGTCCTCGATGCCCAGCGTGAGCGATTGCGGCGCGACCGACTGCGCACCCTCGCCGATGGGACGCACCTGCGCCCGGACGGCGGGCAGACGGCGATCGACGAGCGATTGATCGAGCAGGCGGACCTCGACGCGCGTGGGGCGTTCGACCAGCGCGGGCCGTGGCGACACGCTGAGCGCCGCCTCGGCCCCGGTGCGTGCCAGCCGGCCGCGCGCCTGCATGCGCACAAGCGGCAAGTAGAAGCGCTCGAACAAGGGCTCGCCGCGACCATAGCGGTATCGCCAGATCTCGTCGGTCGCCACATACACCACGCGGCCCGACCCATAGGGCATGGTCAGCACCGCGGGCGTCGCGGGGCCTGCGCCCTCGGCCGGCAGGAAGCGTGCGAGCACCTCGGCGGTGGGCTTGAGCGCCGCGTCGTCGATTCGTTGGCTCCACCACAGCCGATTCCAGCCCGTCTGCGGATCCGTCAGGTATTCGGGCCAGCTCGTCAGGTTCTCATCGAGCCGCAGCACGCCCAGCCGTTCGCCCGATGCGGTGCGATCGAGCACCACGGGTCGGCTCGAGTCTGACACGCCCGCGCCCTGGTCCATGCGGAACGGCAACAGGTCTTCGAGGGGCGTGCCGCGCCAGCTCGCCGGCGTGTTGGCCTCGCCGCCCACCCACAAGAGCCCCGCGCCGCGGCTGGCCACGTGCTCGCGCAGCTGGTCGAGCTGCTCAGCGCTGAACAGGCCCGAGCGCACATCACCCAGCACGATGACGTCGTACTCGGCCCACTCTTCGTCGCTGGTAGGCGGGAAACCGATCGTGACGTTGCCTTCCTCGATGAAGCTCCGCCGCGCCGCGAGCAGCAGCGAGCTGCTTCGTACGCTCGGCTCTCGCAGCAGCATGCTGGTGAGGTAGCGTCGCTCCCAGCGCGGGCTGCCGTCGATGAACAGCACGCGGAGTGCGCGATCGACCACGCGCACGCTCAGGTCGGCGGCGTCGTTCTCGCTCAGCAGGTCGGGCTCGTCGGGAACAAAGCGCACCTGCCAATCGGTCTCTCCGGCCTGCAACTCGCTCGCGACCAGCGTCAGGACGATCTCGTCCTCCTGCCATCGCTCGTCGCCGGCGTCGATGCGGACCTCGTCGATAGCCTCGCCCGTGGTGCGATCGATCAGCCGCAGCACGCCCGAAGCCCCGCCGGCCGGCCCGCGACGATCGATGCGGACACGCACGGGTGCCTGGTCGCCGGCGAACGCGGCCTCGGGGGCGACGGCTTGCACGATCGCGACGTCGGTGGACGCCTCCGGGCTGCCGATGGGCACCACGTGGACGGGCACGCGCTCGCCCACCAGCCGGCGAACGACGGCGGCGGACGGCGCATCGATCGAACGGCCGTCGCTCATGACGACAACCGCGGACAGCGGCCTGGCCGACGCGCGCGTGAGGGCGCCTGTGATGGCAGAACCCAGCGCCGTCCGCCGACCGTCGGCCTCGGGAAGCTCGGGTGGGCCGAGCTCGTCCGCGTCGCCGCCCGAGCGTGCGCGCAAGTCGAAGGCTGCCGCATCGAACCCGAGCCAGACCAGCTCTCGATCTGCGGCGATGTCGGTGAACATCGCCTCGTGCTGGTCGAGGAGTGCGCGAATCTGCTGATCACGCGTCGCGCGCGTGGTGCCCTCGACGGCGATGGGGGCGTCGGCCACACGCATGGACACCGATCGATCGACGAGCACCAGCACCCAGTCGGGCTCAAGGCGTTCGCTCGTGCGTTCCAGTCGCGGGCCGCAGGCGAGGATGACGAGCACAAGCAGCAGCATGGCCCGCACGCCGGCGAGCGCCGTGCGCGCTGGTCGCAGGCCCTCGAGCTTGCGGTAGCCCCACCAGCCGAGGGCGATGCACGCGATCAGGACGAGCGCCCAGCCCCAGGTGGGCAGCGGGCGATCGAAGCCGAGCGCGACGCCGTCTTGCCCAAAGCCGAGCTCGCGCAGCGAGAACAACCGGCTGAGTGCGCCATTGGGTGCGCTGGTCGCTTGTGCCAGGAGTGCGTGCATCTATGCAGCCTCCCGTGTTCTGGTCGTTGCGACGCCCGATGCGCCGGTCACCTGGGCATGGCTGAACAGGCGGGCCAGGACGGCCTCGATCGCTGCCAGCAGCAGCGCGGCGCCGAGCAAGATTGCGCCGAGTGCGAGGCTCGGCTCCGTGCGCGCCATCGCATCGGAGGGTGCGACGGCGTCCTCGCTCGCCCCGCCCGGCCGATCGAGCCACGTGAGCGACGTATCGCTCGAGAGATCAACGCCCAGCCCGCCGGCAATGATCTCGCGTACGCGGGTGCGCTCAACGCGCTCTCGCGCCGTGCCGCGGTGATCGGGCGCGACGGCAACCACACCAATGGGTCGGCCGGCACCATCGAGCGCAAGCCACGGACCGGCCCGCCGGAGCGGACGAGCGGCGCGGCCCTCGTCGTCAACGGTTGCCGGCGAGATCGATCCGCCCGCCGCGAGCGACCAGCCAGGGCGCAGCTGCGCTGCCAACGCGGGCGCGTTCGGGCGCGCGCCCGCGGTCGAGGGCCGCGAGCCCACCGCCAGGCCCACGCCCGCGCGCGCAAGCTCTTGTGCGAGCGGCACCATGACGGGTCGCGCGGGCAGGTCGGTCCAGCTTGCCGCCATCGGAACGGCGAACACGATCACGAGCCCATCGCTTCCGCTTCCGCCGGGCCGGGCGACCAGCGCGGCGGGCGTGCCGTCGTTCATCGTCAGCAGTCGTTCGCCGATGCCGCCGGGTTCAATCGCCAGCGGCATGTGCCGAGTGACGGTGACCGGTCGCAAGAGCGACTCGAGCTCGCCCTCGATCAGTCGAAGCAGTCCGAGTGGATCATCGCCGGCGGCTTGCGCCATCGCGAGCGGCTGCTCGTGGGTGATCGCCTCGGGCCCGATGCTCCACGGCAGCTCAAAGGCGCGGTTGAACGCATCACCCCACGGCGCGAGCGAACTGGCGGGATCGGGAAACACGGCAACCAATCCACCGGCTCGCGCGAACTCAGCCAGCGCCCGCCACCCGCTCGCGCGAACATCGGCCGGCGAGAGCACGAACGCCGCATCGGCGCGTGCCAGGCGGGGCGTGTCGACCACCGAAGGGTCGAGCGTCGTCGCGGCGATGTCGGCGAGCGGGTCGTCTTCCCCAAGCGCATCGGGTGCGAGAGCGGCGCGCAGCCACGCGGCGGGGTCTTCTGGGTCGAGTGCACGGGTGGTCGCGCCTGGAGCTGCCGGCGTGTCGATGATTGCGACAGTCAGTTGGCGACGCAGCAAGATGCTGGCGACGGCCACGTCGTTGCCCGGAACACCAAGGTCGCCGTCGTCGCTACCAACCCGCGCCTCGAGCCACGCGAGCCCGCGGGGCCTGCCGACGACCTGGGCATCGAGCACGACCGACGCCGTGCGCTCGCCCGGGCGCAGGCGCGCCGTTGCGGCGCTCCACGGCCCAGGGCCGCCGTCGTCGACGAACCGCAATCGAACCGGCACCGTTGCTTCGGCGTCGAGCCCTTCTCCAGAGCGGCCGACGGTGACGCGTGCAGGTGCGCCGACGGCGACTGCCTCGCCCTGTCCGACCACGAGCACCGGGCGCACGGGTGTGAGCGCGGCGATTCCCGAGTCGCTGGCGGGCCCGATCGATGCGAGTCCGGGGCTGCTGGCCAGCACGGCTACGTCCGGGCCGCGCGCGTCGCTCGCGTCGGTTGCCAGTACGCTCGCGGCATCGGTGTACACGCCCGAGACCCCGTCGGCGAGCACGGCGACGACCCATCGACCAGACGCCTGATCCTGCTGGGCAGCGGCGAGCTGCTCACCGACCAGCGCGAGCGCTCCGGTGAGATCCGCAGCGGCATCGGTGGGCGTGAGCTCTTCGAGGAACTGGCTGAGCGCGCCGAGGTCGCTCGTCGGCTCCAAGCTTGCGAGCGCTGGCGCATCGGTCGGGCCTGCGAGCGGTCCAGACGCGGGGATGAGCATCGCGCGATCGCCGCGCTCGGGGCGGAGGCTCTCGAGCAGCTCGACGGCCATCGCTCGATGTCGATCGAGCGCCACGACGCTCCCGCCATCAGGCGCGCCCGAAGCGATCGAGTCGTCGATCACAATCGCAAGCGTGACCGAGGCCGAGCCGAACGGAGAATCGCCGGCCAACCCTCGGATCGTCGGGCGTCCCAGCGCGAGCGCGATGGCGGCGACGAGCAGGCAGCGCACTGCTAGCAGCAGCAGTCGCTCGAGCTGCAGGCGCCGGCGACGCTTGCGGATGGCTTCCATCAGGAAGCGCATGGCGGCCCAGGGCGTGGGCTGGCGTCGCCTGCGCATCAGCAGGTGGATCGCGATGGGGATCGCGATCGCGGCGAGCCCAGCCGACAGAATGAGCGGGTTGAGGAAGCTCATGCGACGCTCACCCCATCTTGCTCCGCTTCAGCAGGCTCTCGCGACGGGCGGCGTATGCGGCTAGCGGCGGACCGAGCCAGTCGTGCGTGCTCAGGCGATGGAAGTCAAAGCCAACACGCCGGATGCCGCGCTCGACCGCTTGAGTGTGTTCGGCGAACGCTTCGAGGTACGCAGGGCGCAAGGCGCGCGGGTCGATGCGCAGCTTGCCTTCGCCCTCCAATCCCTCAAACGGCGCAGGGTCCTTGAACGCGAAGTCGGTCTCGCTCTGGTCGAGCACTTGAAAGGCGATCGCGTCGTGGCCGCGGTACTTCGCACGCGCCCACGCTGCCTCGAGCAGGCTCGGGTCGGTGAAGAAGTCGCTGAGCACGACCAGCAAGCACTTGTTGGTCAGCTTGCCCAACACCTGATCGAACACGCGCGCAAACTCGGCTTCGCCATCGACCGGCGCCTGCGCGAGGGCCGCAACGATGCGGCGCCAGCTGCCTTGGCTGCTGGAACGTTCAACGCCACCCAAGATGCCGTCCGCGAAGGTGTACAGGCCAACGCGATCGCCCTGCCGGAGCGTGACATAGCTGAGCGCCGCGGCGAGCGCGGTGGCGTGGTCGATTTTCCGCCAGTTGCTCTGGCCGCTGGGGCCCGTTGCATCACCAGTGGCCGCCGCGTCTGAGAACGTGCGGCTGCCGTAGGCCATGGAGCCCGAGGCATCGACGAGCACGACGAGGTCGAGGTTTGTTTCCTGCTGGTACTGCTTGAGGTAGAGCTTGTCGCTTCGGCCGTAGACCTTCCAATCGAGGTGTCGAAGGTCGTCGCCGGCGACGTACTGGCGGTGCTGGGCGAACTCGACGGATTGGCCCTGGTAGGGGCTGCGGTGGGCGCCGCTCATGACGCCCTCGACGATCATCTTGGCCCTCAGCTCGAGGCTGCCAAGGCGGGCCAGGGTGGCGGGGTGGAGATAGAGCGTCGGATCAACCCGCTCGGACCGCGGCGTATGCGGCATCGGGGTCGGCGGCTCGGCAGCGGGGGCTATTGATGGATCGGCCACGGGCGATGGTACCAGCACAGCATTGATGGCGCGCCAGGCGGGCATCCCGGCGGTTGTCCGGGGTCACCGCCTCTCAAACCGCAAGTGCGCCACTGACCCGGGCACCGCTGAACTCCCGAGAATGTGTCAAGCCGGGGGTTTCTGGAGATCCGGGGTGTCGCCGTCTGTTCACAGGGCGCAAAAACCGGATCATTTTGCGTTCAATGCCTGTTCATACGGATACATCATATGTGTATCCGGGGTATCCTGTGCTATCGCGGCTTCCATGGGGCGGTCGTGTCGGAGGGGCGTCGTGGCCTGAGGGAAAGCCCGCGTCGTTGAGAATTGAGAGGGATTTGAAATGAGCAAAGCAGTGATTCTCGGTGTTGTGGCCGGGGCAGCCTTGGCCACGACCGCGCTGGCGGACCCGGTGACCTTGTTTGAAGCAAGACTTGGCGATCATCCGAACGGCCAAAAGAACCCTCCGGGCTATGGCCTTCGACTCGACAACCAGTTTGCTGATTCGGGCGGAGCCGGTGGCACGACCACGTTCTCGTTCCAAGAGAATGGGGCAAACGTGGTCCTCAAGGTCATCGAAGATAGTGGCGTGTTGACGATTTCGATCTCGGGTCAGGTTTACGGTGGCGAGGCACCCGGCTCCACGTACACATTCGGCGCAGGGCTGTACGCACTCGACTTCACCATGACGGTGGTTGATGCTGGAGATGGCTGGACGTCCGTGAGCGGCGCCGACAATTCTGGCACGCTCAGCGCCCTCGGTGACTACGGCCTGACGGGCCCGACCGATTTTGATCTCGAACTCAAGGGCGGAGCTGCCATGTTCCTGTTCCTTGACGATGGGCATCGCTTGCCAGGCAGCACCGGCTGGGCTGGTCGCGGCTGGCTCAAGGGCAATGGCACGCGTGACTTCCTGTTCACCGTGATCCCCCTCCCTGGCAGCGCCGCTCTCGCCATGGCGGGTCTCGGCCTCGTTGCCGTGCGTCGTCGTCGCGCTTCCTGAGCGTTTGCTCAAGCGACAAGTCTGACCATTACACAAGAACCGGCCTCTCAGGAGGCCGGTTCTTTTTGCTTGCTTGTTGCTTGAGAGTGATGCTCAGCGGGGCGGGCCGCCGGGCAGGTCCGGGTCCCACACGTCGGTGTACCAGGGCAGGGTCTTGCTCATCTCTTCCTTGGCGATGTCGCGCACGCTGCCGTCCAGAAAGCAAGCGTTGCAGCTGTGGCCGTGGCGGAAGTACTCGCGGTCCTTCTCGTTGCCGTGCTGGTACAGGTCGTTGAGCGTGTCGCCGTTGCCGTCGATCATCTGCTCGTAGCCGTCCTTGAAGACGATGATCTTCGCGGGCTGGGTGATCTCGGTGATGCGCTTCGGCCTGGCGTTGTTGTATCCGCCACGCTTCCAGAACGCCGAGTCATTGCCCGCCCCGCCGCGGAACACGCCGTTGAAGCAGTACGTCGCGTAGCGAAAATCGGGATTGTCATCCTCGGCGACGCTGCGTCCGCTGACCAGGTACGCGTCGATGAGTCGTGCGCTCGGGCATCGCCACACGTCCCAGCCCGAGAGGAACTCGCGGTTACCGATGCCAGGTGGCTCGAACATTGCCTCGGTGATGTCGACGCCGAGATAGCTGTCGTACAGCCCGCCCCAGTAGGCACCAAGGCCGCCATCTCGTCCCTTGAAGTCTTCGTAGTACGGCAGGATGATCTTGCCGCGCGAGCCACGGCCGCCGCGCTGTTCCATGCGGCTTGAGTAGTTCTGGCGGCTGCCGTGGTGGTACTCGTTGTGGTCCAGTGTGTACGCGGTCCATGCCGTCATGACCTGTCGCATCTGCGACTGGCACTGGACCTTCTTGGCGGCTTCGCGTGCTGCGCCAAGCGACGGCAGCAAGATGCCGATGAGCAGCGCGATGATCGCGATGACCACGAGCAGCTCGATGAGCGTAAAGGCTCGCCGATGATGTGTCATGAATGTGACCTCGTGCAAACAGGCGTGTCAGATGCAAGTTCAAGCAAGCTGCGCATCTTTCCTGTCTCACCATCCAGCGTCGCTCGCGTTTATCGGTGTTCGCGCACTCTTCATGCTGTCTTGACGCGCACTTGTCTGCGCTTTGACGCAGCGATTCGGTGTGGTTTCTACGTTCTATCAGCATTTTTCTAACACCCCCAAGGCACTCGAACTGAGAACGGAGAGATTTCAATGCCACGCAATCGCAGCATCGCGCTCGTCGCCGGCCTCGCACTCTCGGCCACCGCCGCCACCCTCGCGCAGGAGGGCACCGAGGTGCCCATCACGCCGGCTGTGACCACGGGTGATGTCGACGCGTTCACGCTGTCGCTCGACGGTGAATTCATCTTCTTCGTCGGCTCGGTCGACGATGGCGTCAGCGGCGACCACCTGTATCGTGTGCCGATCGGTGGTGGCACGGCCGAGATCTGGAACGATCCGACGCTGCACAACGATGTCGACGAGGCGCCCATCGTCGGTGCCGACTTCGTGTACTTCAAGGGCGATCAGACACTCGGCAACCCCAACAACGAATGGTTCCGCCTGCCGATCGATGGCGGCGATCAGCTCCAGATCACCAACGGTACCGGCATCGCCGGCGACGGCGTGCTCATCAACGGCGGCACCGAGCTAATCTATCTCAATGACGAGAGCAGCGACGGCGTCTTCAACGCCCTGACCGACGGCAGCTTCGACATCTTCGGCATCACCCCGCTCGACGTTGACATCGACCAGTTCCAGTGGGACGTGACCAGCGACGGCAGCACGGTCATCTACGGCAGCCAGGACCCCGGCGGCCCGCAGCCCAAGGTGCTCGGCGTGCTGCCCACCGATGGCTCCAGCTTCGACCCGCAGATCGTCAATCCGACGAACGTTCCCGACTTCTTCCAGATCGTCGACGGCGAGCTGACGCCCGACGACGCGTACTTCGTCTGCACGGCTCACTTCGATTTTGACGACCCCGAGACCCTCATCAAGATCCCCACGACTCCGGGCGACGTCGAGGTCGAGGTCATCGTGCCGCTCGCAGGTGAATTCCAGGACATCGACGGGCTCGCCGTCTCGCCCGACGGCACCATGGTCGCCTTCAGCGGCGACATCGACGTCGACACGGTCGACGCGCTCTACGTGGTCAACATCGACGGCACCGGCCTGCGCAACCTGACACCCGATCTGCCCGTGTTCGCCGACGTCACTGGTGGCTACGGCGACATCCGCTGGTCGGCCGACAGCAGCCGCATCTATTTCATCCGAGACAAGGACTTTGATGGAGAGCTCGCGCTGTATTTCGTCGACGTCGATGGCTCGACGCCCTGCCGCCCAGACATCGACGGCGACGGCGATCTGACCCTGTTCGACTTCCTGGCGTTCTCCAACCTGTTCGACGCGGGCGACCTGGCCGCCGACTTCGATGGCGATGGCGAGTTGACGCTGTTCGACTTCCTGGCCTTCTCGAACGAGTTTGACGCCGGCTGCGCCTGATCGACGCGCGCCAATTTGACTCCTCGAGCCCGGGTAGCCCCCGGGCTCTTTCGTGCGCTTGGGCGCAACGCTCTTGCATGATCGTGCCAATTCGGTTAGTCTGGACCGGCCATCCATCCCGGCAACGACCGAACATCCAAGGAGGTCCGCATGCGTTTCAAGGCTCTCTTCGCGCTCATCGCGTGGCCGATGCTCGCCGTCGCCTCACACGCCCAGACGTTCGTGGAGGGTCGTATCGAGGCCGACACGGTCTGGCGGATCAGCGGCAACCCCTACGTGCTGACGGGCGACGTCGAAGTGGGGGGAGGGGCGACGCTGACGATCGAGGGTGGTGTGCGGGTCGAGGGCTTGGCGGGTACGCGGTTGATCGTGGGCGGTGAAACGGACGGCGATGAAGGGACGCTGCAGGTGCTTGGAACCGAGCCGCTCAAGGCCCGGTTCTCGGCCCGGGAGGATGACGAGCCGTGGGGCGGCATCGCGTTCCGAGGTAACGCCGTCGATGCTCGCTATGACTCGAGCGGCGAATTCCAAGGCGGGTCGATCCTCAGGGGTGTCATTGTCCGGCAGGCCGAAGCACCAATCTCCATGGTTGGGTCAACGGCGTACGTCGAGTTGGCTCTCGTGGCCGGGCCGCAGGACCCAGCCGGGGCAGGAATCTTCGCTGAGTTGCGGCCGACGATGAAGCGGCTTCGCATGCGAGATGTAGAGGTAAGCGGATCGGCGGGCTTTGGGTTGTTTGTCGCTGGCGGCGGCGGGCATGTGCTCGAGGACTGCCATTTCGAGGAGAACGGACAGGGCGCTGTGATCCAGACCCTCATCCGAAGACCTCCGGACTTTCCTCGTGACCGATTCGAGCGCTGCACGTTCGTACGCAATGGCATTGAGGGCGGACCATTTGCTAACGGTGGCGGATTGTACTTTACTGGCACCCATGTCGACGTCATCGACTGCATCTTCAACTCGAATGTAGCCGATCTCAACGGTGGCGGGGTGTGGGGGCTAGTTGTCGATCAGGCGACCATCTCGAATTGCCAGTTCTTTGGAAACCGCGCAGGGCGGAGCGGCGGAGGCATGGACTTTAATGGCGATCTGACGATCGAGGACTGCGTCTTTACCCAGAACACGGCCGAACGATCGGCCGGTGGTTACCTCGGATTTGACGACAGGACGCTCACGATGCGTCGGTGCGAGTTCGTTGACAACCGTGCGGGCCGTGGTGGCGCAATGACACTGTCGTTCGGAGTTGTCAATGTCGAAGATTGCGATTTCGAGGGCAACTCTTCTACGACCGACGGCGGGGCCGTGCGTTTCTTCCGCGGAGAGAGCGACATCACGTTCAGGAGTAATCGATTCACGAACAACGTCACCGCCGGTGCAGGTGGCGCCGTGGGCTTCATCGACTCGGACCAGCACGACTCGGTTGTCTTCGCCGGCAACGTCTTCGAGGGAAACATCGCCCGGCTCGGTGGAGCTATCTACACCACCAACATCGACGACGACGTCTCTGCGTTTAGCTTCTCGGAGCGCGAGGGCCTGATCAACACCTTCACCAACAACACCGCCCAGCTCGGCGACGACATCTACCACGCGAGCCCGGCCGACATCGACGCCACGGGAGTCTGCTGGGGCACCAGCGTTCCGGTGGCCATCGGTAGCCGCATCTACGACGGCCGCGACGCGCCGGGGCTGGGCATCGTCTCGTTCGATCCGGTGGCACCCGATTGCGACGACTGCCGGGTCGATCTCGACGGCGACGGCGCCCTCACCTTGTTCGACTATCTGGCCTTCAGCGGGCTCTTCGGCCTGGGCGACCTCCAGGCCGACTTCGACGGCGATGGCGAGCTGACCATCTTCGACTTCCTGATCTACCAGACCGAGTTCGACGCCGGCTGCCCCTGATCGATCTCGACCAGCTCGTCGCTTCCAACGAAAAACGCCGCTCCCATCTGGGGAACGGCGTTTCATCTTGGTCAGAGTCGAAAGCGGGTGAACGGATTCGAACCGTCGACATTCACGTTGGCAACGTGACGCTCTACCGCTGAGCTACACCCGCAAGCGGCCTCAAGGATATCGACCATCGCGGGTGGCGTCAACACGACGCGGCGGCTCGGCTCAGGGCCCCGTCTGCCCTGCGACCGGCAAGATTGGAACGCCAAGGACCGAAAATAGGCTCGATTCGGCCTTCGACTTTTGGTACAATCTCCACCTGAGTGCGGGATAGCCCGCATCGGCAGGCGTTGTTCGGGCCCGGGGCGGGCACGCCTGGAAGCAAGCCAGTGAACCGTTCCCGGGCACGATTGCAGAAGGATCGCACAGTCATGCGGATTTACGTCGGCAACCTGCCGTACAGCACGGGCGACAACGAGCTCGCCGAGACATTTGCCCCATTCGGAGAGATCCAGTCGGCCAGTGTGGTCATGGATCGCGAAACCGGCCGCAGCCGTGGTTTCGGTTTCGTCGAGATGAACGATGAGGACGGCCACAAGGCCATCGAGAACCTGCACGGCACGCCCATGGACGGCCGGCCCCTCACGGTGAACGAGGCCCGCCCGCGGGCCAACGCCGGCGGTGGCGGCGGCTTCGGCGGAGGCCGCGGTGGTCGCGGCTACGGCGGAGGCGGTGGTGGGGGCGGTGGTGATCGCCGGGGCGGTGGTGGCGGCGGCGGCCGCGGCGGCTGGTAAGCCCACCGACACAGTTCATTGAACGCCCATCGCGCGGGCGGGGACTTCAGGCCTCGCCCGCGTTGTCATTGTCGACGGCCTACGTGTCAGCCTGGTTGGTTGGGTCAGCGTCTTCGGCTTCGCCGCTGTCATCGCTGGCCCGGCGCTTGGCCGGTCCTGTCTCGACGCCGATGAACTGCATGCCTTCCGGCGCGCCGTCGGGGAATGCCTTCTCCACGTCGCCGTCATCGATCAGATGCACCTGGCTGGTGTCGTCGACGCCGAGGATCGCAACAGCGCCAGTGCGCTCGCCTTCCCATGTGGCCACGCGCGCCAGGCCTGCGTCCATCTGGAACAACATGTGACGCAGCGGGCGGCCCCACTTGAGCGCTGTGCCGGCTCGCGGCTGGCCCTTGGTCGCCGGCTCGGGCTTCTCGCGGCGCCACTGCAGCACCTGTCCGACGCCAAAGCGCTGCATTGCCCAACGCGCGACCGCGCCATCGACCTCGCCGTTGTCCGAGAGCGCCAGCACGTTGCCGAAACCAGTCGAAGCAACTTCCTGGTCCATCCAGCGGATATCAGTAGCGCTTCCCATGCTCGTCGAGATGCCCTCGCCCGCGGCTGCGGCGATGTTCGCCGCGTTGGTGTCCACGACACGTACCGGCGCACCCAGGGCACGCAGGTGCGCCGCAACGTCGCGACCCAATCGGTGCGCGCCGACGATGATCACACCGTTGGGCCGGCCGGCCCGCACGCGCAGCAGCGTGGCCAGCGGACCAGCCGTGAGCCCGGCGAGCGTGACCGTCACCACGATGAGCAGGATCACGAGCGTCTCGAGTCGCTTGGCGTCGGCCTCCAGATTCGGACGGCTATCGACGACCAGGGCAGCCGTGCGCCCCATCTCGATGGCAACAATAGCCCCCAGCGCGATCGCCACGATGCCGCGCGGCGCTATCAGCGCTGTGTAGGCGCGCTCGCGATACGTCAGCCCCGTGCCGATCGTGCCCGCGATGACCGACAACGGTCGCACCAGGAGGACCATCGCCGCGACGAATGCGAACTCCTGCCACTCCACGTCGATAAGCCGGCCGAGTTGCACGCGCGACGCCAGGAGGATGAAGAGCGCACCGACCAGCATGACGGCGGTCGTTTCTTTGAAGCGGCGCATCGACTCGGCGCTCGGCCGTGCGGCGTTGGCGAGCACCAACCCGCACAGCGTCGCCGCTACGAGCCCCGCTTCGCTCGCGACCGCCTCGGCGAGCCCGAACGAGATCATGCACGAAGACAGGCCCACGAGCACGACGGTCTGCGTGTCGCTCTTGCGTTCGCCGTTGATGACGCGCAGCACGAGCGCGGCGGCGTAGCCAGAGGCGATGCCCAGGCCCACGCCCGTGCCCGCGGGCAGCAGGAATTGCACGAGGATGGCCCCGGCGCTGGCGGCACCGGGCTGCTCGATCGCCAGACGCACGATCTCGAGCGTTGACACCGCCGCCACGACGCCGATGGGGTCGATCAGGATGCCTTCTGCCATGAGCGTCGAGTGCAGGCGCGGGCTCAGCGGTGTGCGACGCAGGATGGGCTGGATGACCGTTGGCCCAGTAACGACCAGCATCGCTCCGAGCAAGATCGAAAGGTCGAGTGGCAATCCGACCAGGAAGTACGCGAGCAATGCCGTCAGCAGCCAGCTCACGAAGACGCCGATGGTGAGCAGGCCGCGCACCGCGCCCGGCGCGCGCGCGATGGTGGCCCGATCGAGCCCGAGCCCGCCCTCAAAGACCAGCAGGCCGACCGATACCGAGGCGATCGCCAGCAGGCCCGACGTGCCCAAGGCGTCGCCGTTCACCAGGCCCAAGCCATTGACTCCCAGGCCAAAGCCGATCAGCAACAGGAACATGATGGGCGGCTGGCGCAGGCGGTCGCTCACCACGGTGACGAGCGCACCTATTCCGAAGGCCAACGCCAGGCTTTGCACGGCCCCATGAGCTTCCATCGGCTGCCAGTGTACCTCCGCCGCCCTACCCCAGCACGAACCACGCCCGGCGGTCTCCCCGCTGGCGCTCCAGGGAAGGCCCATCACCCACGGCCTCGCAGCCGGCCAGGTGCACGAGCGTGACGCACCGGGCCTCGCGAACGGACGACCAGTACGCGTCGTCGCCCCCAATGTCGTCGCGCCGCTCGGCCTCGATCTCGGCGACGTGCTTGGGTGTCAAACCCTCCAGGCATTGCACGCGGGCGACCCTTGCGCGTGCGGCGTAACCCCCGCCAGCAGCGCGGAAGTACACGCGATGGCCCTTCTCGATGCGGCCAAAGGGCGGGCGTTTGTCGCGCGAGAATCGGCTCTCGATCGTCTTCTCGCCCGCGAGCAGGGCGTCGATTACCCACGGATGCACGATGGCGACGTGCTCGGTGGCATTTGCGGCGGCGCGAGCCGGTGGGTTCACCGAGGGGCACCCATGCGTGAGAGCGCGGCCGTCGTGCTCAGGCCCTGGACGAGGTCGACCAGTTCAACCCTGCCGCCAGCGGCCTCGACCACACGCTGGCCGACCACTTCCTTGCCCGCGTAGTCGGCGCCCTTCACCAGCACGTCGGGTGCGAGCGCCTCGATTAGGTCGATGGGTGTGTCGTCCTCGAAGAAGACCACGGCGCCCACCGGCTCGAGCGCCCCGAGGACACGCGCGCGATCAAGACCGGCGTGCACCGGCCGGCCGTCGCCCTTGAGCCGCCGAACCGAATCGTCACTGTTCAAGCCGACGACAAGGAAATCGCCGAACGTCGCGGCCTTCTCCAGCAGCGTGACGTGCCCGGCGTGCAAGACGTCGAAGCAGCCATTGGTGAACACGACGGTGCCGCCGTTGCGCCGGACGCTGGCGACCTCGCCCCGCATTTCCTCGATCGTGCGCAGCTTGCCGGTCAAACGCCCGGCCTGACGAAGCAACTCCCGGTGCACGTCGGCCAGCGGGATCGGCTTGACACCGAAGATCTGTACTTCGAGGCCCGCCGCAGCGTTCGCAAAGCGGACCGAGTCGGACCACGCAAGCCCATTCGCGCGCGCGGCGGCCAGGCCGGCGAGCATCATGTCGCCCGCGCCCGTGACGTCGTACACCTCGCGCGCGACGGTGGGGATGGTCAGGGGCTCGGCGCCGCGTTCGAGCAGCAACGCGCCGTCCTTGTCGAGGGTGAGCACGACCGCCTCGCAATCGAGCGAGTGCGCCAGCTCTCGGGCGAGTTCTTGGCGTTGCGCCGCTGAGTTCATCGAGTGCCGCCGGCCCGTCGCGCGCTCGGCCTCGCTCCTGTTCGGCGTGATCGACGTGCATCCGCGGTATCGTGCGAAATCGTCGCGCGATGCAGGATCGACCAGCAGCGGTACACCGTGCGCTCGGGCGAGCTCAATGGCGGCGCGGCAGGTTGCCTCGTCGCATACGCCCTTGTCGTAGTCTTCCAGGCACAGCACATCGGCGTCGGCCAACGCGGCATCGAGTGCGGCGAGCAGTTGCTGAGACACACCCTCGGGCAGCGCCTCGCGAGACTCGAAATCCACGCGGAACATCTTTTGGGGGTGGCGGTGCTGAGCCAGGCCGATGAGGTTTCGCTTCACCGTCGTGGGGCGCGCGGCATCGGTGACGAGCCCCGTCGTGTCGATACCTGCGGCCGACAACCGGTCGCGCAGCATCGCGCCCTCGGCATCATCACCGGCCACGCCGAAGACCTTTACCGTGCCGCCCAGCGCCACGAGGTCTTCGGCCAGATTCCCGGCGCCTCCGGGCATCGCGTCCTGTCGCGTGACTCGCAGGACGGGCACGGGCGCGTCGGCGCTCAGCCGCTCAGCGTCGCCGTAGAGCTGCTGGTCGAGCATGAAGTCGCCCAGCACCAACGCCGTAAAGGGCCGCCAGTTCGCGAGTGCGGTAAGTAAGGTATCCACTCGGCGAGTTTAGGATCGCCGCTGGCGGGGTGTGTGAATCACCCTTAGCCGAAGCTGCGGCCGGTTTCCAGGTCTAGCAGCTTCCAGGGCAGGTTCTTCACCAGCCGCATCAGAACGGGCCACGCCACGTCTTCATCGATGAGCGTCACGAGGCCTTGCGTCACGCGGTCGAGGCCCATCGGCAACTCAACGACCAGGCCCGGCCCGTGCAGCACGACCGTGCCGGCCGAGGCACTGCGCTCCGAACCGTCCGGGGCGGTGTTGAAGTCGGCCAGGGCGCTCGACACCTCGTCGATGGTGCCCAGGGGCGGCAGCCCCTCGTCGGCGGGCTGGGACGACACGATGACGATCTGACGCTTGGGCATCCGGCCGGGGTCCCCTTACTTGCGGCTGGCGAGAAGCTCGGCGGCCGTCTCCATGAGCTGGCCGAGCGGCACGGGCTTGATGAGGTAGCCATCGACGCCCAGCGACTGGGCGTACGCCTGGTGCCGCTTGCCGTCGTTGGCGGTCACCATGATCACCAGCGGGCTATCGGTGTTGCCCTTGATCTTCTCCAGGGCGAGGAAGCCCGATCTCGCGGGCAGCATCATGTCGAGCACGACCAGATCGGGCTTGGCTTCGAGGGTGAGCTCGACGGCGGTATTGCCGTCGCCGGCCGTGTGCGTCGTAGCGCCCTCGGCCTTGAAGGCGGTCTCCATGGCCAGCAGCACGTCCTTGTCGTCGTCGACGATGAGGATCGTGGCGTCCTGGAGTGCGGAGGTATCGGTGGTGCTCACGGGGTAGGCCTCCGGTGGTAGGGGCGCAGCATAGGTCGCCAGGCCCACGACCCGATTCGGGGTCTGGCACCTGGAAACCTTCGCTTGCGATCGGAGACCTGTTCCCCAGATTCGGGGTTCACCAGGGTCAGTCGTCGTCGTCTGCGACGCTCTTGCCGAAGATCCAGCGGTCGAGCGACAGCATGCCCGGGCCCGAGAACAGCAGCGCCAGCCCCATCGAGAGCAAGGCGAGCTGGTACAGGATCTTGGTGTAGCTCGCAACGTCCGTCGGCTCGTACATGGGCAGGAAGCCCAGCCACGTGTTGCCGCTCTGGAGGGCCGGGCCGATCTCGGTGAGCCACATGGCCACACCCATCACGCCCGCGATCGACAGCCCGCCCAGGCGCGTGAAGAGCCCGACGAGCAGCAGCAAGCCGGCGAGCAGTTCGGTGATAGCCGCTGCCCACGCGAACCGCACCGGCCACGGGGGCGAGCCCACCGCGGCTGGCCAGAGCGCCATGGGCCGCTGGGCCTCGAGCGTGCCGTCCTCGTCGTCGGCCAGCGTCGAAGGAGGGTTGGCCCGGGCGTACAGCAGCATCGCCAGGCCGTTCAGGTTGCGCACGCGCTCGGGCGGCGCTTGAGCGACCAATGTGATCGTGGGCTGGGACGCCACCGCAAAGGTCGGGTCTTCGACCGGATCGGTCGGGTCGGGCTCGCCAACCGGCTCGTCGGCGGGGTCGCCTGCCGGGTCGTCCGTTGGATCGGCTTGGGGTTCATCGACGGGGCCGGGATCGGAGGCAGGCTCGTCTGCCGGCGGATCGACCGGCGCCTCTACCGGGGATTCGTCGACCGGGATCTCGTCGATCGTGGTCTCGCCCGGGGCCGAGAGCACGCCGGCGGCGATGAGGGCGGCGCGGTTTTCCTCGGTCACGTCCATGTAGCCGAAGATCTTGGTGGAGCCCGCCCAGATGAAGATGATGGCGAGCACCAGCCGCAGCAGCAGCGGGGGCACGCTCAGGGCGGTCCGCTGGCGGGCGGTGAGATGGGGCGCGTGGGCCATGGTCAACCTCCTTGGGGGGCCTCGGCTCGAAATGATGCGCGGCCGGATGGTGTCTATCGACCCTCGGGCGAATTCCTGATCAAATGGGCCTTCGCGGCGGATGTCACCCCGCCCGAGAACTTGTTGGGAGAAGCCCGCGTGCCCTGTCGCTCCGTGTCGGGAGGCGTGCCAGCGGGTGGTACCATCGGACATGACCCGCGCCGATGGTCCGCTGGACGACATGCCAGACTCGGCGATCGCCAAGCGAGCCTCGGCCCGACGAGGCGAGGTGCTCGATCGCCCGCCCGAGTTCGGGCTCCCCGACGACGGCCCCAGCGAGGACGACCTCGACCGATTCAGCGGCGTCACCCAGAACTGCTGGCGCTGCGGCACCGAGCTCTACGACGACGCGACCGTGTGCTGGCACTGCCAGGCCAGCGTCGGCCCGGGCGGCAAGCGCGGCGGCCCCCCGGTCTGGGCCATCGCCGTCGGCGTGCTCGTGGCGGCGGTCATCGCGTTGTGGGCGATCTTCTGAGGCGCTACGCGTTCAGGCATCGGACGAGTTGCCTCTATCCTGACGGATGGCTTTGACACCCCCAACCATCACCATCATCGGCGCCGGGGCCGCGGGGTTGATGGTGGCGATCTCGGCGGGGCGGGCGTTGCGGGAGAGCGGGCAGGCCGGGCGGTTGGTGCTGCTCGATGGGTCGAAGAAGGTGGGCGTCAAGATCCTCGTCGCGGGCGGCGGGCGTTGTAACGTGACGCACCACGCCGTCGACGAGAAGCAGTACGCCGGCACGTCGCGCAACACCATCCGCCGCGTGCTGCGGAGCTTCGGCGTTGACGACACCGTTGCGTTCTTCGAAGAACTCGGCGTCACGCTGAAGCGCGAGGACACCGGCAAGCTCTTCCCGACCACCGACAAGGCGCGCACCGTGCTCGATGCGTTGCTCCACGAGGTGCGGCGGTTGGGCGTCGAGATCGTCCATCCCTGGCGTGTCGATGGCGTCGAGCGCGACGGCGAGGGGTTCGTCATCCGCCGCGCCGAGAGCGACGAGACGCTGCGAAGCGATCGGCTCGTGCTGTGCACCGGCGGCATGGCCCTGCCACGCAGCGGTTCGGACGGCGCGGGCTACGAGTTTGTGCGCGCGCTGGGCCACAGGGTGACGCCACGGGTGTTCGCGGCGCTCGTGCCGCTCGTTGCTGGGCCTGGGTCTGCGTGGCTTACTGAGCTCAGCGGCGTGAGTTGCCGGGCGGCGGTCGAGGTGCGCAGCGGCACGGGCAAGCGGCTGGCTCGGTTCGAGAACGACCTGCTGTGCACGCACTTCGGCCTGAGCGGCCCGGCCCCGATGGACGCCTCACGCTACCTGACCGCGGCGCGGCACGAGGACCGCGGCGCGACGATGGTCATCTGCTGGGTCGATCGGACGTTCGAGCAGATTGACGCGGACCTGCAAGGGCTCGGGCAGCGCACGCCGCTGAGCTACGTGCGCGAGCACCTGCCCGAGCGGCTGGCGCGTGCGCTGTGCGAGCGGGCGAGCGTCGATCCGTCGATGCCGGGCAGCCAGCTCTCGCGCGATGGGCGGCGGGCGCTCGCGCACCTGCTCGCCGCGACGCCGGTCGAGATCTCGGGCGACCGCGGCTTTGCGCACGCCGAGGTGACCGCCGGTGGCGTGCCGCTCACCGAGATCAACCCCTCGACCATGGCCAGCCGCGCGTGCGAGAACCTGTGGCTCGCCGGCGAGATCCTGGACGTCGACGGCCGGATCGGCGGGTTCAACTTCCAGTGGGCGTGGGCGAGCGGGTGGCTTGCGGGGCGGAGTGTTGCAGCGAGCGTTTGCGACGCCGGGCTACTTCAGCAATGACCATGCGAGCATGGCAACGACGATGGTGGCAAGCATCACCACGCTTGCGATCGTGACGCGCGTCGTGATCCTCGCTTGAAGTTTCGATCGGAGCCCGTTCCAGCACGCCAGCCCGCCGGCTACAAGCACGAGCCCTGCGAGGGCGATGAGCCAGGCCGGCGCACCGAGGCGTACGAGGTCTTCGGTATCACCTACCGGCAGCACGATCGCGGTCGCGAGATACGCCCCATTCGCGACCAGGCAAAACCCCGCGAAGCCTCGG
This sequence comes from Phycisphaerales bacterium, assembly GCA_965227775.1. Classification (GTDB taxonomy): domain Bacteria; phylum Planctomycetota; class Phycisphaerae; order Phycisphaerales; family UBA1924; genus JAHCJI01. The sequence continues at coordinate 747,528 of OZ245777.1, read as the reverse complement.
GCGAACGCCTGCCATCTGCTGCGACACGCTCTGAGCACCAGCCAAACCAGTGCGGGCAACGCGGAACCAACCGCCGGCCCAGCGAGCACGACGAACATCGGGTGCGGATTTCGAGAGAGATCGGTCCTTGAGAACTTCAGCGGATGCCACACGACGTCGGCGACGCGCCCGCCACTCAGCCAGGCGCCAAGCACGTGGCCTGCCTCGTGCACGAGCATCATCAGGTACCACGACGAGAGGGCCGCCGAAACGAGGAGTGCGGCAAGCGCCCAGGCGGGCACGGTGTCCCGTGCTTGCTGGCCTTGCTCCGAAGATTCTGCCATGCCCGCTACTTCTCAAACAGCTTCGACGTATCCGCGAACGCCTTGAATTCCAGCGCGTTGCCGGAGGGGTCGCAGAAGAACATCGTCGCTTGCTCGCCCGGCTGGCCCTCGAAGCGCACGTAGGGCTCGATCACGAACTCCACGTTCTGGCTCTGCAGCTTGCTCGCAAGCGACTTCCACGCGTCCATCTCGAGCACGACGCCGAAGTGGGGAATGGGCACGTCGTGTCCATCGACCGCGTTCGTCGGGGCCGCTGCCCGCGCTCCATCGGACAGGTGCGCGACGATCTGGTGGCCGAAGAGATCGAAGTCGATCCAGTGGTCGCTGCTGCGCCCCTCGGGGCAGCCGAGCAGCCCGCCGTAGAACGCGCGCGCAGCGTCGAGATCGTGCACGGGAAACGCGAGGTGGAAGGGCTGGGGCATGGCTCAGCGTAGCCTCGGCTCGATATCGCCCGCAAAGTACCACGACGGTTCGTGGTCCGCTTTGATCTCATCTTCGCGAAGGATCGCCCGCAGCATCTCGACCGGGATGGCGTTGTGCCGCATGACGGCGTCGTGGAAGTCGCGCTCGGACATGTCGCCGTTCACAACCAGCTCCTCATAGAGCGCCATGAACTGCAGCCCGCCGAGCATGTACGCGGCCTGGTACAGCGGCGGATAGTCGCCGTTGACCGAGCGGCGGACCTCGGCCGTCGCGTTGCGTCGCAGGTGGCCAACGTTCTCGACCAAGTAGTCAACCGCTTCTTCGGCGGTGATCTCACCAAGGTGGAAACGCAGGCTGAAGATGATGCGTGCGCAGCGGTGCATGCGCCAGAAGAGCATGCCGATGCGGTCCTTGGGCCCCTGCGCGAAGCCGAGATCCCACAGCCGCATCTCCCAGTACAGCGCCCAGCCCTCCATCCAGAAGGGCGTGTAGAACAGGCCTCGGTGCGTGCGATAGCGGTCCATCATGAAGCGCTGCAGCCCATGGCCGGGGATGATCTCATGGTGCACGACGGCCCTGGAGAAGTGGCGGTTGTTGCCGCGCATGCTGGCGAGCTTGTCGGCGTGCTCCATGGAGTCTGTGGGGTACGACACGATGATCGTCTCGCCGCCTAGGAAGTAGGGGCTGACCTGCTGGCGCTGGGGCGACATCATCGACATCCGCCACGTCTCGGCGTTGAGCTCGGGCACGCTGATCAGGCCGCGATCCTCGACGAACCTAATGGCCTCTCGCACCATCTCGGCGATCATCTCGGGCTGTTCGCCCGGCGGCACGTGCTGGTCGCGCACGTGCTCGAGGGCGGCCTTCCAGTCCTTGCCGAAGCCAAGCTCGTCGGTCGCCTGCAGCATCTGGTCGAGGCACCACTCGTACTCGCGCTCGGCGATGGTGATGAGCTGCTCGGGCGAGTACGGAATCATCTCGTGCTCGAGCATGCGGAGCAGCACCTCGCGACCAACAGGGTCGCCGATGACCGGGTCCTCGTCGGCGGTGATGCCGGCGACCTTCTCACGCAGCGTCTCGGAGTGCTTGCGGAGCGCGGCCGAGCACGCGTCGTAGGGCTCGCGGCACCACCAGGAAAAGAGCGGGTCATACCCGTCGTAGAAGTTGAACCACGAGCGGAGCGACCACGCCAGCCGATCGAGCTGGATCGCCGCGCGACGTGCAAGCACGCGGTCGCGCTCGGTCTCGGCTGCCTTGAGTGATTTGGTTGCCTCGGCGATCTGGACCGCGAGCGTGTCGAGCGTCTCGGCTGCTTGCCGCTGATCAACGGCCTCGAGCTGCCGCCTGGCTTCGAGCATCTGTACGAGCGGCTCCGTGAACGGCACGAGCGGCTCGATCTCCTTGAGCTGCTCGCGGTCGTACCGCGCCTCGTCGAGCGCGAAGTTGACGTGCTCACGCAGCAGCACGTGCTCGGCCCTGCCATTGACATCGAGGGCCTGGAAGTCGACGCCGTTCAGCCGATCGAGCCAGGCTTGATGGAACTCTTCGGAGTGCCCGATCGCGCTGATCGACATCGGTGTGTCGTGGAATCGGCGAACGCTGCCGAGATCGGCCCGGTAGCGCTCGATGAGCCCGGTCATGGTCGGCAGCGAGGGATCGGGATCCGCGAAGAACAACGCGACGGCGGCGAAGATGGTGTGCAGCATGATGGACAGGATAAGCCAGGCCGCCGAAGCCGGTACGAACGCAAAGCCTGCTTGGGCGAGGCTCAGACCCGAACAGTCACCCGCATAAAGGAAGCGGGAATCGAGGTGCCAGCTCCATTGGCGGCGTTCTCGTTGTTGGCAAGCTCCACCAGCTCGGTGTGCAGCGCATCGGCCTTGCCGTCCTTCTCAGCCGCGGCATAGGCGTTCATGGTCGGTCCATAGAAGTCTCGGAAGCGCTCGATGAACTGCTCGGGAGACTCATCCTGCGACTTGAAGTAGAACGTGTCGCGTTCCATGGCGATGCCATCTGCCGCCACACCGGCCTTGCCAAAGCGATCGGCAATGTTGGCTTCCACGCCCCACGTCATCGGGCTTATGAACCCAGCCGGCGGAGGTGGTGCGTACGCCATGCTGATCTTCAGGAGCTTCGAGATGAACGAGGTCGGGTCGTTGGGGATCCAGTTGCCCATGACGATGCGCCCGCCCGGCTTGGTCACGCGCACGAGGTTGGCGGCGACGGCATCCGGGTCGGGTGCGAACATCGCGCCGAAGACCGTGAGCGATAGGTCGAAGGAGTCGTCGCCAAGGCCGTCGAGCCTGCACGCATCGCCTTCGTCGAAAGTCAGGTTCTCGAGTCCGCTCGCGCGTGCGCGCTCGCGTCCGGCGGCAACGAGATTCGTCGCGATGTCCACGCCCTTGACCTGCGCAGCACGCTTTGCCAGCGGCAGGGCGGTGGTGCCATCACCGCAGCCCAGGTCGAGGACGTTGTCGGTCGATCGCACGCCGAGCGAGTCGACGAGTGATTCACCAGACTCGCGCATGAACTCGGCGATCTTGGTAAAGTCGCCCTTCTCCCAGAGTACCTTGTTCGGATTCATGATTCCCCCGAAGCCGAAGGGGGCGGACAATAGCTGCGCCCCAGAAAACGAAAACTCCAGGGCCAAGCCCTGGAGCAAACGAATCGGGGTGAGAGGATTTGAACCTCCGACCTTCTCGTCCCGAACGAGACGCGCTACCAAGCTGCGCTACACCCCGGAAGGTCGTGATGGTACGCCGCCGCCCGCTGCGGGGCGACCGCGGCCATCCGCGACCGATGGTCCGATCGGTTCTGGTTCAGTTCTGGATCTTGGGCTGCACGAGGTAGACGTTGTCCTCGACCGTCGAGGGATCGCCATCCGGGCCGGCCGAGTAGAAGTACGGCTGGCTGTTGGTCGTCAGCCCGCCATCGGCATCGCCCATGGCCGGGTCGCGGCGGATGTCCGACGGGAAGTACGCCGTTGCGGGGCTGGGTGCCGGGCCCAGGATGTCGTCGACGGCCTCGCCGGATCGGCGCACGCCATGGAATGCCGGGTGCACAAACCGGATCGGGTTGCCCCACGCGTCGAGCACGGTGGGCAGCAGGGGCTCGTTGTCGCCGGGCATCGGGTCGGGGCTGGCGGTGTAGGCAAACTCCTGGAAGTTCCTCGCATCCAATCCGTCCAGCAGGTTCGCGACGCCCGCAACGCGTCGGGCCTCGACGATGAACAGGCCGACGCTGTTGATGCGCTCGCCCGTCGAATCGTCCACGGCATCGGCCAACGGGAAGTAGATGATGGTGCCGGTCGGGGCGCCCTCGTCCTGACGCGGATCGATGATCGATGCCGGCACCGATCGGTCCGTCGCCTGCACGTAGCTGTTCAGCGCGTTGTCCAGCGTCTTGAGCAGGTCGCGCGTCTGGCCGGCCTTGCCGCCGCCGATCACGCGCGAGCCAACCGCCAGGCCGAGCGCGATCAGCACCGAGATGATCAATATCACGATCAGCAGTTCGATGAGCGTGAAGCCGCGCCCCTCGCTCGCTGCGTGCGTTCTCCTTGAAACCATCGATGACCCCTCCCGCGTTCGCATTGCCGGCCTGCCGGGGCCAACGGGCCCATCACCCGCCCCGGCACATCCCATGGTACTGCCACCGGCCATTCCGGTGGCTTTGTGGGGAGGGTGGCCGAGCCCACAGCCCATCCGCAGGCGGCGGCTCATGGGTTCGGCTTTCCGAACAAATCTATACCGCTTGGCTGCGGCTCGTCAGCCCATGCCCGGGCCCGTAATGCCGCCGGAGGGCGGTGGGCCTCCAGCGGCCGGGCGTGCGGGCGCGGGTCGCTGACCACCCTGGCCGGCCTGCCCGCCTCCAGCACGCGGTCCGCCCATCATTGGGCCGAGCCCGCTGCGGGACTGCGCCTGTGCCTGCTCGGGGCCGACCTGGATCTTGAAGATGTAGTCGGTCACGCGCGTGCGTACCGACTGCTGCATCTCGCCGAACAACTTGGCGCCTTCGCTCTTAAACGCGATGCGCGGGTCCTGCTGGCTGAAGGCGCGGAAGCTGATGCCGTCGCGCAGCTGGTCCATCTGGTACAAGTGATCGCGCCACTGGTTGTCGAGCGCTTCGAGCAGCACCATGCGTTCGAGGTGCAGCATCTCGGCGCGCAAGAGCTCTTCGATACGGCCTCGCACCACGCCCTCGCGCTGCTCGCCGCGCATGCCGCGCATCCAGTCGGGCACGCCCGTCCGCAGGTTGAAGCGTTGCTTCAAGTGCGCATCGAGCGTGTCGTCGTTGGGGCACGCCAGCGCGTCCTTGATCTCCTTGTCCAGCCGACCCGAGTCGACGAAGTCCTTGGACGCCTGCTCGATCTGCTTCTGCAGCGCCGCTGGGTTGGTCTTGCGGAGCTGGTCCTCGGTCAGGCCGAGTTCGTAGCGCCGGTTGGCCCACTCCGAGAGCTGGCTCAGCGCATCGCCCGGGCTGGTGCGCATCAGATTCCGAGTCACGTTCATCGCGAATTCGGCCGGGTAGCGCACCTCGAGATCGTTGTAGATCTCGCGGGCCTTCTGCTTGATGTAGTCGTTGGCCGATGCCTCATCGGACTCCTCGGCCTTCACGAGCGCCGAGACCTCTACGTCGAAGCCAAAGCGGCCCTGCACCCACTTGGCCAACTCGTGCGCGCCGTAGTGCTTCTCGGTGAAGCGGGCGAGCCCCGCAAGGTCGGACGCGTCAATCTTCTCGTGGGCACGCTCGACCAAGGTATCGAACACGTGGCGTCGCTCGGCCGCGCCGCCCTCGCGGAGGTCGGCCGCGTTCAGCTCGACGTCGAAGCGGCTCTTGGCCCAATTGATCAGGCCGGCCGAATCGAAATCAACGCTGACCTCCGAGCCTTCCATGGGCATGTACTCGCCCAGGGTCAGGTCGATCATCTGCCGCGCGTCCTCCCTTGCCTCGCGGCGGATGGCGGCGTCCATCTCCTCGTAGTCCTTGCCGCGAAGGCGGTCGGGCATGATCGAGCAGTCGAGCTGCTGCTTGGCGTACTCGGCCGCACATTCGGCGGGGTAGTCCTTATCGAGGTACTGCTCGCAGGCCTCGTCGATGACCACGTCGATGTAGTTGAGCACGAGGCCCTTCACGTCGCGGCCCTCGAGCGCCCGCTGGCGCAGGCCGTAGAAGTACTGCCGCTGGTGCTCCATCACCTCGTCGTACTCGAGGATGTTCTTGCGGATCTGGAAGTTGCGTTCCTCGACCTTTCGCTGCGCCCGCTCGAAGCTCTTGCTGAGCCACGGGTGCTCGATAGCGTCGCCTTCCTTCATGCCGCCGACCTTCGACAGGAAGTTCTGCATGGCCGCGCCAGCGAACATCTTCATGAGCGGGTCTTCCAGGCTCACAAAGAATCGCGTCGAGCCCTTGTCGCCCTGGCGGCCCGATCGGCCGCGAAGCTGGTTGTCGATGCGCCGGCTCTCGTGCCGCTCGGTGCCGATGACGTGCAGGCCACCCATGTCCTGGATGTTGTCGAACCAGCGGATGCGGTGGATCAGGAACCGACCGCACGCGTCCAGCTCGGCCATCAGCTCGTCTCGCGAGCAACCGGCGACCTGCTTGTCGGTCATGTACGTGTGGTGCTCGGCCCACCGCCGCAAGAGCGCGAGCTCGACCTCTTCGAACGGCATCTGCTCTACGTCGCGCTTGCTCAGCCCGTCACCCTTCAGCTCGGTCTGGGCCATCTTGCGGAAGATGTTCTCGCGCAGCTGTTCTTCGGTGGCGTCGGGCTTCAGCTCGCGTGACGCGATGCCGCGGCGCAGCCAGTGATCGATGAGCTGCTCGCGTGAACACTTGCCCAGCTTGATGTCCGTGCCGCGGCCGGCCATGTTCGTGGCGATCATCACGGCGCCAAGCTGGCCCGCGTTCACAACGATGTGGGCCTCGCGCTCGTGCTGCTTGGCATTGAGCACCTCGTGCTTCACCCCGTGCTTGCGCTGCAGCATCTTGCCGAGGAATTCGCTCCGCTCCACGCTCGTGGTGCCAACGAGGATGGGCCGCCCCACGTCGTGGAACGCCTTGATCTCGTCGACGATCGCCTCCCACTTGTCCTTCTCGCGGAGGAACATGAGGTCGTCGTAGTCGTCGCGCACGACCTCGCGGTTGGTGGGGATGCTCACGACGTCGAGGCTGTAGATGTCGTTGAACTCCTGGGCTTCGGTGTCGGCCGTGCCGGTCATGCCCGCCAGGCGCTCGTACATCTTGAAGAAGTTCTGGATCGTCACCGTCGCGACGGTCTGCGTCTCCTGCTTGACGGGCACCTTTTCCTTGGCTTCGACGGCCTGGTGCAATCCGTCGCTCCACTGGCGGCCGATCATCGGGCGGCCCGTGAACGTGTCCACGATCACTACGCTGGGCTCGGCCTGGCCGGTCTGGGGGCTGGGGGTGTTCATGATGACGTAGTCGCGATCGAGCTCGTACACCACGTGGGCACGCAACGCTTGCTCCATGAGGTGGGGCAGGTCCATGTTCTCGTCGACATAGAACGAACCCAGGCCGGCCTTGCGCTGCGCTTCGGCGATGCCCTCGTGCGTCAGGTATGCCTGCTTGCGCTCGGGCTTTATCTCGTAGTACTGCGTGTGCTGGTCGCGTTCCTCTTCCAGCGCGGGCAGCTTCTTCTTGAGCTCTGCAAGCTCGGTCTGCATCTGCTTGGCGTCGTCCTTGCTGCGAGCCGTGCGGATGTCGCCCTCGATCGACTTGATGCGATTGATGGCCTCTTGCACCTTCTCGTCGGCCTGGGTCCAGGGCTTGTTCAGTTCGACAAGGTGCCGGGCAAGCTCGTCGGCCTGTTCGTAGCGCGGCCGATCCTCGTGCGCGGGTCCGGAGATGATGAGCGGCGTACGCGCCTCGTCGATCAGCGTCGAGTCGACCTCGTCGACGATCGCGAACTCACGCCGACGCTGCACCTGCTCGGCCACGGATCGCTTCATGTTGTCGCGCAGGTAGTCGAAGCCGAACTCGCTCGTCGTGCCGTAGACCACGTCGCAGCGGTACATGTGCCGCTTGATCTCCTCGGGCTGCATGTGCTGGGGGTGGATGGCCCCGACGGTCATGCCCAGCGCGTGGAAGAAGGGGAACGTCCAGTCGCGGTCGCGCTGCACGAGGTAGTCGTTTACCGTCACCACGTGAATCTTCATGCCCTCGACGGCCGCCAGGCACGTCGCGAGTGGCGCCACGATGGTCTTGCCCTCGCCCGTCTTCATCTCGGCGATCTTGCCCTGGCTGAGCACCATCGCACCAAGAAGCTGCACGTCAAACGGGCGTGTCCGGAACGGCGGCCGGCTCTCAGGGATCAGCTCCCGAACCGCCGCGTAGAACTTTGGCGGAATCTCCACGCGCATCCAGCCGGGGATCATCTCGGTCGAGCCCAGGAACTCGTCCTTCTCGTCGGGCACGGCGCCCTGGGGCCCCTCGCCCATGAACGTTCGCGGCAGCATCGGCGGCAGTTCGCCGGCCTGCTTCATCAGGTCGGCGTGGAGCTTCTGCATGTCCTCCGGCAGGCCGCTGGGGTCGAACTCGTGCTCGGGGTTGAGCGTGTTGCGGATGCCCACCGCCCGGTCCATCGCCTCGCGGGCGATGGCGAACACCTCGGGCAATAGCGCCTCGGCCTTCTCGCCGCCCTCGATCTTCTTGCGATACGCGCGGAACTTGGTCTTGATCTCAGAGTCAGTCAGCGCGCTCATCTCGTCGCTGAGCGCGTTGATCTGGTCGACCTTGGTCGTGTACTTCTTGACGAACCGCTCGTTGCGGGTACCGATGATCTTGTTCAGCACGGGCCCGATGACGGGGATGCCTTGGTTGCCTGCCATGTGCAATGCCTCGCGATGGCGCGCCCTCGGCCGTGCCGCGTCTCGATGCACGAGACCGCACGCCGCAGCGCCCCGAAGGGTTTCAGTGTTTCTGGAAGCGTTCTCGGGCGAGAGATGCCACAGCGTGGGCCGCCCGAGAACGCCCGCGCCGGCGTGGGACCTTTAGGTCAGCGAAGGCGGCGGCAGGTCGATCAGCGCGTGACGCCCGAACACCGCGGTCAGCGGCCCGGTTACCTGGGCGAGCTCGGGGTCGCCAGAGACCGCCACGACGAGCGACACGCGGCTGCCCGCGTCGGTCACGGTCGCGCACGCGAGCAGGCCCTCGACCATCCGGCCAAGCCCGATCAGGCTGGTGCGTGCCGGCCGGCCATCGGTCGTGATCCGCAGGCCCTGCGGTGCGACACGCATCGCGGCGTCGGCGGAGGCGATCACAACAAGCAACGCCGCGAACGCCGCGAGCGAAGCCGCTCGGCCGCCAACAGTCGTTCGCATTGTGTTCGTGCTCTGCGTCATGATCGAGTCGTCACCGTCCCGGCCATCTCCCCAAGGCCCTCGGGCATTCCAAGAACGCCCAGCCCAGAAGCGACAGCCGTTAGCCTAAGTATCGGCCCGCCGAGGCCCACAAGCAATCTTCCCCGGCCGTTCATCACAGGAGCCCGGCCATACCGACCGATATCCTTCGGACCCTGCCCGCGGCACCGGAGGCCCCCAACCATGCAGTCGACCATGACCGAGACCCACGACCGCCGGATGCTGCCGAACACGCGCAACGCCATCACGCACAAGTTCTCGGTGGGCGGCCACGAGGGCTACCTCACCATCGGGCTCTACGACGACGGCTCGCCCGGCGAGGTCTTCATCAAGATGGCCAAGGAAGGCTCGACCATCAAGGGCATGGTCCAGGCCTACTGCCGGGCCCTCAGCCTCGCGTTGCAGTATGGATTGCCGGTCGAAGAAGCAGTGACCCGCTTCAAGGGCATGCGCTTCGAGCCCATGGGCCACACGAGCAACCCCGAGATCCCCGAGGCAACCAGCCTGGTGGACTACGTCGCGCGGTACCTCGACCTGCACTTCGCCAAGCAACGCTGAGCCGGCTCAGCCCACCCGATTCGGCGGCTCGTCGCCCGCCAGAATCGCTCGAACGTTCTCAGCCACCATCGCCGTCATCATCTCGCGATACCGGCGCTCGCCGCTTCCGATGTGCGGTGTCAGCACGGCGTTCTTCGCGTTGATCAGCTCTGGGTGAACCTGCGGCTCGCGTTCGTATACGTCCAGCCCCGCGCCCCAGATCGAGCCCGACGCCAATGCCTCGGCGAGCGCCGCCTCGTCCACCACCGGCCCACGGGCCGTGTTGATGAGGATGGCGTTGCGCTTCATCAGCCCAAGCCGCCTCGCATCGATCAGGTGCCGCGTCTGATCGGTCAGCGGCGTGTGCAGGCTCACAACGTCGGCCCGGGAGATCCCCTCGTCCAGTTCCACCCGCTCGGCCGCCAGCGGCGCAAGCTCGAAGTCCCAGTGCCGGCTCCGCGCGACGTACAGCACGCGCATGCCCCAGCCGATGCTCCGCAGCGCCACCGCCCGGCCGATGCGTCCGGCCCCCACGATGAGCAGCGTCCGGCCAGTGAGGTCGGCCCCGAGGAAGTCGCTCATGCCCAGCGGACCGTTGCCGGGGTACGCCTCGCTGCGGGCGTAGGCGTCGGCCTCGACCACCCGCCGTGCCACCGCCAGCAGCAGGGCCCACGCCAAGTCTGCCGTGCCCTCGGTTACCGCGTCGGGCGTATTGGTGAGCAAGACGCCCGCGTCCTTGCACGCCTCGAAGTCGATGTTGTCGGTTCCCACCGCATACTGGCACACGCCCTGCAACGAGCCCTCGGCCGCCGCGAGCAGTTCGGCGTCCACCCTGTCGGTGAACATCGAGACCAGCACGCGTGTGCCAGGCAGCGCGGCGAGCAAGTCCTCGCGAGTCGGCAGCGCCTCGCCGAGCACGCGCACACTGGCGCCGGCGGTGTCGAAATCACCCGGAATCGCCCGCGAGACCAGCACGTCGGCGCCCTTCGAACCAGATTGTGCACTGTTTTTCACGCGGCGATCGTATTCAGACTTCTTTGCTCGAAGGCGCCGCGCTCGGCCGAAAGACGCCCCTGGGGGCCCGCAAACCCCTGTTTTTGCAGGGTCTGGAGCCGCTTTACGAGAAAAGCGACCCAAAAACCACTGTTTTTTTAGGCTCAACGCCCGTCAAGCCGAACAACTGACGGCGAGCGGATGCGTAAAGATTCCTTGCCTGGAGTATGGGCAAGCCGCCCGGCACGAACGCCGGACCCCTCGCACGGAGTGCAACAATGGCCAAGAAGACCACGACTCGTTCCCGCAAGAAGACCACCAAGAAAACCGTCCGTCGCACCAAGACGACCGCTCGCAGCCGCAAGGCGCCGGCCCGCAAGACCTCGACCCGCCGGTCGACCGCCGCCAAGCCCGCAGCCCCCCGTATCACCGGCACCAAGGGCAAGCCCCGCACCAAGAGCGAGATCCAGACGATCATCGCCGAGCACGCCGGCATCTCCAAGAAGGAAGTCGCCGCCGTCTTCGAGACGATGGGCGCCATGATCGCCGCCGACCTGAAGAAGGGCAACGTGGGCGTGTTCAACGTGCCCGGCATGATGAAGGTCACCGTCCAGCGCAAGCCTGCCACCAAGGCGCGCAAGGGCATCAACCCCTTTACCGGCGAGCCCACCATCTTCAAGGCCAAGCCCGCCCGCAACGTCGTCAAGGTCCGCCCGCTCAAGGGCCTGAAGGACATGGTCGCCTAACACCAGCCTTCGAACGCATACGCTCCGGCCATGCCGGACCACCAGCACGCCCCGACGCCTCGCACACATCCCGTGCGTCGCGTTGCCGGGCGTGCGGTCGTTGCGCTCGAGACAACCCTGCTCGCCCACGGCCTGCCCGCCGGCGAGGGCCTGCCGCTGGCCAGGGAACTCGACGCCATCGTGCGCTCGCACCAAGCCCGGCCGGCAACCATCGGCGTGCTCGACGGCGTGCCGATCGTCGGGATGACCGAAGGCGAACTCGGCAAGTTCCTTGGCCGCCCCAAGATCGAGAAGGCCAACACCGCGAACCTCGGCCCGCTGATCTACCAACGCGCGACCGCCGCGACGACCGTCAGCGCCACCGTCGCGATCGCGGCGAGTGCAGGCATCCGCGTCATGGCCACCGGCGGACTCGGCGGCGTGCACGCCAACATGGATCAGCGGCTGGATATCAGCGCCGACCTTACCTCGCTCGTGCAGCACCCGGTGGCGGTCGTCTCCAGCGGCGTGAAGGCCATCCTCGACGTTGTGTCCACGCGCGAGTTGCTCGAGACTCTCGCCGTTCCGGTCATTGGCTACAGGACTGAGACGTTCCCCGCGTTCTACCTCACCGACAGCGAGTCGGGCGTCGACGCCACCTTCGATGATCCGGTCGACATCGCCGGGTTCGTACGCCAACACCTGGCGTCCACCGGCCGCGGGGCGCTCGTTGTGCAGCCTGTGCCCGCCGACCACGCCATCGAGCCACACGTGTGGCACCACTGGCTCGAAGAAGCGCAGGCCGCGACGCCAGCCGTCCAGGGCCGCGCGGCCACGCCCGCCATGCTCGACACGCTGCACCGCATCTCCGGCGGAAAGACGCTCGCGGCCAACCTTGCCTTGGTGCGCGCAAATGCGGACCTGGCGGCCCAGATCGCCGTAGAGATCTCGCGCTAGCGCATGCCTTGCACGAACGTGCCGAGCCGCTCGATGCCCTTGCGGATGTCGTCCTCCGAGCACGCGTAGCTGATGCGCACGTGCTCGTCGCCGCGCCCGCCGAAGGCGCCGCCGGGCACCATCGCCACGCCTTGCTCTTCCAGCAAAGCCTCGCAGAAGCTCAGGGAGTCAGCCACCTTGGCTCCACTTGCGCTTGACTTGCCGTAGTGCCCAGCGACGCGGGGGAAGGCATACATCGCGCCGTGCGGCCGGGCAGTCTCCACGCCCTCGACATTCCCGAGCAGGTCCATCACCAGGTTTCGGCGCGCCTCGAAGGTGCTGCGGAACCGCTCGATGTCGGCGGCTGATTCGTCGAAGGCCGTCGAGATCGCCGGATACAGGAACGACGTGATGTTGGTGATGGTCTGTGCCTGAATGCGCGCCATCGCCGGAATGAGCTCGGCGGCGAGATCCCCGGTGGCCGCCGCGTAGCCGACACGCCAGCCGGTCATCGCGTAGCTCTTGCTCAGCGCGTTGATGGTGAGCGTGCGATCCTTGACGGGCGACATCGCACCGATCGACACGTGCTCGAGCCCATCGAACACGAGCTTCTCGTAGATCTCATCGGTGACGACAACCAGATTGGGGGCGATCGCGCGAACCGCGTCGCCCATCACTTCGGCCAGCTCGGTGAGGGCGTCGCGCGAGTAGACCGCGCCGCACGGATTGCTCGGCGTGTTGACGATCACCATTCTCGTGCGCGCCGTGATGGCCTTGCGGAGCGCCTCGGGCCTGAGCACGAAGCCGTCCTCGGGCTTCAAGTCAACCTCGACGACGGTGCCGCCGCACATCTTGACGATGGGCTCGTAGCTCACCCATGCGGGCGTGGGGACGATGACCTCCCAGGGCTGGCCGTCGGGCGCCATGTCTCCCAGCAGCGCGAAGCACGCCTGGAAGAACGCGGCCTTGGCGCCAGACACGATGACGACGCCCTTCGCGTCGACGTCGAGCCCGTTGTCGGCCTGCAGCTTCTTCGCGATCGACTGTCGCGCGGGCTCGGGACCGGCGGCGGCCTCGTACTTGGTCTTGCCGGCCTTGAGCGCCTCGATGGCGGCCTGTTTGATGACCTCCGGCGTGTCGAAGTCGGGCTCGCCCGCTCCGAAGCTGACGATGTCCTTGCCCTGGGCCTTGAGCGCCTTGGCCCGGGTGGCCACCGCCACGGTCGCTGATCCTTCGAGGCTATCGACGCGTTCGGCCAGCTTTACCCACGACATCTCGACCCTCCAACGCGCGAATTCCCGGCCCGCGTAGGCCCTGCCGCCCGCCGGCCAACCATACCGTTGGCCTCGGGCGGTAACCATACGCCCAAAGCCGCCCCGCGCCCGATCAAGGACCGACCCCCTCGCATGAGCCAGCCCCGGACCGAAGACCCGAACAAGCAGCCAGTCGATCTGCCCAAGGCGTTCGTCGAGAAGGCCGTGGGCGTGCGGCTGCTGTGCCTCGACGTCGATGGCACGCTGACCGATGGCGGGCTCTACCTCAATGAGGACAACGTCGAGACGCGGCGCTTCTGCGTGCACGACGGCCAGGGCATCACCGCGTGGCACCGCCTCGGCTACGCCACCGCCATCGTGACGGCCCGCCCCGCCCGAGCGGTGCGCCGCCGCGCGCGAGACCTTGGCATCGCCCACCTCTATGACAGCGTGGCCGACAAACGCACCACAGTGCTCGAACTGGCCAAGTCGCTGAAGCTGAGCATCGATCAGGTGGCGTTCGTGGGCGACGACCTGTCGGATCTGCGGGCCATGCACACGGTGGGCTGCCCCATCGCGGTGGGCGACGCCGATCAGGGCATCAAGGACCTGTGCGTGCTGACAACCGAGGCCAAGGGCGGGCACGGGGCGGTTCGTGAGGCCATCTGGGCCATCCTGCGTGCCCAAGACAAGCTCGATCACGTCATGGCCCTGTACGCTTAGCTCACTACGATTCGCGATGCCTGACACCTTCACCGGCCCGAGCCGGCGCGGCAACGCTCCAAGACGCATCCTGCTGGCCGTCGCCATCGCCGCCGTCGGCGTGGGCGTGCTCGTGTACGTGTTCGCCAGCGGCTCGGGCGGCCCCAAGCAAGGCCCGCAGGGCCAGGGCCTGCCGCCGGTGGGGGCCGGGGATGGCGTGCAACTGGGCGCCAACGACCAGGTTGCGCGCAACGTCGACATCTCGTTCGTCGATCGCGAAGATCCCGGTCGCACACAGGCCCGCATGATCGCCGGCCAGATGGCACCCGAGGGCTCGCGCGGCTACATCGCCACCGAGCCGCGCATGTGGATCTACCAGTCCGCCGGTCAGACGGTGCACGTGATGGCCGACCGGGGCGACCTGGCCATGCCTGCGCGCAGCCAGCCGCCCGAGCGCGGCACGCTCACGGGCGACGTCGTCATCCGCGTGTACGAGCCGGGCGTCGATACCAGCCCGGCCGTGCTCGATGCGGCCGTGCCCGCGGCTACCTTCAAGACCCCCGCCCTCGACTTCAACGTCGAGCTTGGCACCGTCTCCACCCAGGAGACCGTCGTTGGCTCTGCCGAAGACCTCGTGTTTGAGGTCAACGGGCTGGACATCCGCGGCAACCAGGTGACCAGCCAGCTCGAGCGGCTCGAGAGCCCGCGCGGTGGCACGGCGACGTTTACGCCTCCCCCTTCTTCGCCCGAACCGGCTCAGGCCGAGCCGGCCCAGCCCGAGCGCCCGCAAGCCCAGCGGCCGGCGGGCCAGCAGGAACGACCAACGCCCGACCAGGCGGCGCCATTGACACCCGCGCCGCAACCGATCGGTCCCGAGCCGCTGTCCGTCGAGCAGTTCTACCAGCTCCAGATCCGCGGCGATGTCGTGATCACGCGCGGCACCATGACGACCAACGCCGATGCCCTCGACGCCTGGGTGCGGCTGATCGACAACGGCTTGCCCGAGGGTGCCATCGCGCCGCTGACCACGCGTACGGCCGCCGGACACCTGGACACCACGGCCCGCGTCATGGCGGCGCTGCTGACCGCCGTCGAGCAGGACCAGCCCGAGGGCGCCGCGCCCGGCGAGCCCATCACGCTGACGTGGAGCGGCCCGTTGGTCGCACGACCACTCGCCAGCGAGCCGCGCGAGCTCGCGAGCGATGACATCGCGCTGCGCCTGAGCGCACCCGAGCGTGGGCTCGTCCAGATCGCCGACGCCGAAATGGGCGCACGGGGCCACGCGGCCACCATCGATTACTACCCAACGACGCAGCGGGCCATCCTGCTTGGGCCGGCGGCCAACAGCGTGTTCGTGACCGCGCCGGGCGTGGGCGAAGCCCGGGGCATCCGCGTGGAGCTCGATCTGCTGTCGGAGACGGCGGCGATGATCGGGCCGGGCCAGCTCACCGCGCTGGGCGAGGACCAAGAGGGACGCATCGCCTGGGCCGAGCGCGCCGACATGGATTTCCGCCGCGTGCCGCCCCGCGATGATCGCCGGGAGTCTCTGACGCTCCGCAGCGCGAGCTTCCGCGGCAAGGTCAATGGGCAGGCCCAGGATGCGCGCCTGAACGCCGAGACCATCGACGCCGAGTTTTTCGATGCGGATACCAGCCAGCCGCTCATCCGCCGGCTGGTCATGACCCGCGAGCCCAACGAGCCGGCGATGGCCACCAGCGATCGCACCGGGAGCCTGCGCGGCGATCGGATCGAGCTGCAGTTCGAGCTCGACATAGCCGCTGCGCGTTCGCTGCCCAATCGCCTGATCGCGACCGGCAACGTCGAGGGACGCGGACAAGACGCGACGTTTACGGCTGGTAATCTCGACGCAAAGCTCACTGCGACCATGGACGGTTCGAAGCTGCGTACGGAAGTCGAAGAGGCCGAGCTGACCAATGCCGTCGATCTGCGCGCAACGGACGCTCAGGGCGCTCGCGTCACCGCACGCGGCGAACGCGTGTTCATCCGGCCCGATGATCAGTACGCCGAGATCGAGGCCGCCGATGGCGCTATCGCCACCGCCTCGCGCGCTGGTACGGAGATCGCCGGCCCGCAGATCCGTCTCGACGCGCTGAGCGGGCAGGCCCAGGTCTTCGGCCCCGGTACGCTGACGCACGAGCTGCAGCGCGAGGATCGCCCGCGCCCCAGCACGCTCACGCTCGGCTGGGACAACTTCATGCTGTTCGACGATGCGAAGGGCCAGGCCGAGGCCGACGGCAACGCGCGCATCAACCTGACCGACGGACGCACCGAGGAAGACCGCATCGCGGCCGCCAACATCCAGCTTGCGTTCAGCGTGCCGGCGGACGGCGACGCGAGCGAGGCGCTCGACCCGCAGTTTGCCGAGGGCCAGCGCGAGCTGCTCTGGGCGCGGGCTGAGGCCGAGCCCATGCCGGGGTCGGTCGTCATCATCGAGTCGCGCCGCTTCCTGGGAAGCTCTCCCGAGGACCGCACACTCAAGTCGGCGCTCGTCTTGATGGTGCCCGAGGCGAAGCTCGACGGGCCGACGAGCAACATCGAGGCCATCGGACAGGGGCGCGCGATCATCCTCGAGCAGCCAGACGCGATGCCGTTGGATGATGGTGCGACGGCCGAACGCGGCCGCGGCTCGTTCACCGACCTGGCGCGCGGCGGGTCGGGGCAGGCGCTCGTCGACTGGCTTGGCGCGATGTCATTCGATCGCGCTTCCCAGCAGCTCGTGCTCGACCGCGGCGTGCGCCTCAGCCACCGCAGCGAGCCCGACGCGCCGCAGCTCGATCTCGACTGCGAGCAGCTCACCATTACGCTCGAGGGTCTCGACCGCTCGCGCTCGGCCACCACGCTGCGGAGCGCACGGGCCGAGGGCGCCGTGTACGCCGCGACCGACGAGCGCGAGCTGGTGGCGCGCAGCCTCGACTACGACGCCCGCACCGGCCTCATCATCGCCTCGGGCGACCCGATGGCCCCCGTCGTCGTGTTCGACAAGCGCAGCGCCCAGCCCGCCTCGGCCGCAAGCGTCCGCTGGAACATCAACACGGGCGAGTTCACCATCGTGCGCCCGCTGCCGGCGGGCGGTGCGATCCCGGGTGGGTGATTCCAGGGTTTCGATCAGGCCCCCAGCGCCTCGACGCGCGACTCCTGGCTGCCGATCGATTCGATCCGCAGGCCAAAATTCTCGCCGACCTTCACGGCCGTGCCCGAGCCGACGTCGCGGTTGTTGACGCGCAGCGAGAGGTCTTCCTCGGCGGTCTTGTCGACCTCGAGGATCGTGCCCGGACGCAGGCCCAGCACGTCGCCCACGGTCATGGTCCGCTCGGCCAGCACGACCACCACGGGCACCTCAAGGCTCAGGATGGTCTTCACGTCTCGCGCCATGCACAGGGCATCGGCCCGCCGGAGCGGCCGACTTGAGCGTGGAGATTGGGGTGTGCGGGTCAGCCGTCGTAGCGGCCGACGATGAGGCTCACGTTGTGGCCGCCGAAGCCGAAGGTGTTGTTCATCGCGTAGCGGATGGGCGTCTGGCGGACCTCGTTGGGCACCAGGTCGATGTCGAAGTGCTCTTCGGGCTTGTGCAGGTTGATGGTGGGGGGCACCAGGCCCTCGCGGAGCGCGTGGATGCAGCCGATGAGCTCGACTGCGCCCGAAGCGCCGAGGGCGTGTCCGTGCACACTCTTGGTTGAGCTCATGAGCAGCGTGCCGCCCTTGCTCTTGCGGGCGTGATCGCCGAAGACGTCGAGCACGGCGGCGACCTCGGCGCTGTCGCCGAGCGGCGTGCTGGTGCCGTGGGCGTTGATGTAGCCGATGTCCTGGGGCTTCAGGCCGGCGTCTTCCAGCGCCCACGTCATGGCCTGGCGTGCGCCGCGGCCGGCCTCGTCGGGCGCGGTGATGTGGTAGGCGTCGGCGCTTGCGGCCCAGCCGACCAGCTCGGCCAGGATGGTTGCGCCGCGGGCCTTGGCGAAGGCCTCGGTCTCCAGCACGAACGCCGCTGCGCCCTCGGCCAGCACGAAGCCGTCGCGGTCGGCGTCGAAGGGCCGGCTCGCTTCGACGGGCTGCTTGTTTCCGCTCAGGGCCTTCATGGCCTGGAACGCGCCGACGCACAGCGGCGTGATCGCGGCCTCGGTGCCGCCGGAGATCATTACGTCGGTGCGGCCGCGCCGCATGGTCTCGAGGGCCTCACCGATGGCGTTGCCCGAGCTGGCGCAGGCGGTGGCCATCGCCGTCGCCGGGCCGCGCAGGCCGTAGGTGATCGAGACGTTGCCCGCCGTGGCGTTCACCATCAGCTTCGGCACCGTCAGCGGGCCGAGCCGCTTGGGCCCGCGATCGAGCAGGATGGAGTGGCCGTCCTCGATGGTCGAGATGCCACCCACGCCCGTACCGAACGCCACGCCGGCCCGCTCTGGCTCCATGGCAGAGAAGTCGATGCCCGACATCTTCACGGCCTGGCTCACCGCGGCCATGCCGAACTGGGCCGAGCGGTCGAGCCGCTTGGCCTCGCGCGGATCGATGTGGTCCGCGGGGTTCCAGTCTTTCACCTGTCCAGCAACGTGGGCGCTCCACTGGCCGTCGAAGCGCGAGAATTCCTCGCCTTCGAGCGGGGTGATGCCCGAGACGCCGTCGCGCATGGCATTCCATGCCGACTGCGGATCGGAGCCCATGCAAGTGATGGCCCCGACGCCGGTGATGACGACCTTGTGCTGGTTCGTGGCTTGGCTTCCCATGGCGTGGAGCCGCCGGCGGCTTCAGCCGCCGAGCGGTCTACTCGATGCCGTGGGCCTGCTTGATGAAGTCGATGGCCTGGCCGACCGTCTTGATCTGCTCGGCCTGCTCGTCCGGAATGGACGTTTCGAACTCGTCCTCGAACTCCATGACCAGCTCGACGGTGTCGAGGCTGTCGGCGTTCAGATCCTCCACGAAGCTCGTGTCGCGGCTGATCTTTTCCTTCTCGGCGTGCATCTGCTCGGCGACGATGTCGATCACCTTCGACTCGATTTCAGCTTCGGTCACCTGTAAGCCTCCAGTCCCCGGGGAGTCGAACGCTCCCCTTGCGGCACCCCAACGCGACGGGCGAGGGGAAGTCTGACCACCCGCCGCCCCAAGTCAACCGCCATGGGCGGAAGGCCGAGAACCGTTCGGGTGGCGCGATTCTACCCGCAGGCGGCCCCCCGGGGCAATCGGGGCCCGGTCGGGGCCGACCGGGCCATCGGGCGGCTTCCCGTCCGCCTTCGGCATTCCCCCTCGGAGCCCGGCCGGTTCTCGGGCATCGGGCTGTAGGGGTTGCGCCGCCCGGGGGGCCGGGCGTTGGGCGGGGCCGGCCGATCGAGGGCCTGTGGCTTCTGTCGCGGCGCTGGCCACCCGATTCCTCCCTCTGGTCGCCGGTCGGTGTCGGTGGCGCTGATCTTGTCCCATCCAATGGCTGTTCCAGCGAGGGATGCGGGGGGAATGACGATGATGCCAGACAATCCGACCGAGTTCAGCCAGGAAGTGGCACAGATCCTGCGCCGCCTCCAGCCCGAGCTGACGATCGACTCGATCCGCGAGGACGAGCTGGTCATCGCCGGCCGCCGGCTCGACCTGATCAACCTCTTTCGCATCGTCAGCCACGACCCCCAGCGGGGCGTAGAGATCGTCGAGCACTACCTCGAGCAGCTCTTCGCGGGCGACCTGATGTACGTCAACGCGATGAGCTTCGACATCGCCAAGCCGCGGATCATGCCGCGCATCCAGCCCGACAGCATCTTCGAGAGCCTCAGCCGCCGGCTGGTGGCTCACACGCCGTTCGTCAATGGTGCTGTCGTGGTCTACGTGCTCGACCTGCCGCAGATGACCGTGAGCATTACCACCGAGCAGCTCGTGCAGTGGGGCGTGGACATCGAGGAACTGGAAGACATCGCCCGCGACAACCTCGACCTGTACGCGCCCGAGATGGACGTGCAACTCGTGGAGAGCCGCGAGGGCGGCATGGCCGCGATTCTTGCCGAACAGGACGGATACGACGCCGCGCGACTGCTTCTGGGTAAGCTCTACCACCGCCTGGCCCCGTCGCTGGGCGGCGACTTCCTGGTGGCCATCCCAGCCCGCGACATGTTCGTGGCCCTCTCGCGCGAACCGGCCGAGTTCGTGCAGCGCATCCAGGACCGCGTGCGCCAGGACTACGAGCGGCTGCCGTACCCGATCACCGATCAGCTATTCTACGTGACGCGTGACGGCGTCGCGGGGACGGGCGAGTCGAAGGCGGCGTAGATCGGCTGCAGCCGCGGGCCCACTACCCTTGGGCCTTGATCCTCCTCATCGACAACTACGACTCGTTCACGTGGAACCTCGTCCAGCGCCTGGGCGAGGTTGCTCACGCGCGCGGCGAGAGCCTGGAGCCGGGCGTTGGGCTGGTGGTCGCGCGCAACGATGAGATCTCGGTAGAAGACGCGGCCGCGCTCAATCCCACGGGCGTGGTCGTCAGCCCCGGCCCGTGCACGCCGGCCGAGGCGGGCGTGTCGGCGGCGGTCATCGAGCGTTTCGCGGGCGTCGTGCCCGTGCTTGGCGTGTGCCTGGGCTGCCAGGTGATGGCGCAGATGGCGGGCATGACCGTGGAGCGCCACGCCGTGCCCGTGCACGGCCGGACCAGCCCGGTGCACCACGACGGCTCGGGCGTGTTCGTGGGCGTGCCTAGCCCGTTCGACGCGGCGCGGTACCACTCGCTGGTGGTGCAAGATCACGAGATCGAAGTCTCAGCAAACGGCAACGACGGCTGGGCGATCAGCGCGTGGACCGACGAGCGGACCGAAGATGGCGGGCAACGACGCGTCATCATGGGCCTCCGTCGAATCTGGGCCGATGCCGGCAGGGCGCCGATGGAGGGCGTGCAGTTCCACCCCGAGAGTTATCTGACGCCCGATGGGCATGCCATGCTGGGTAATTTCTTGGGAATGGTTGCTCGTCATCGAGAAGCCGCCGCGTCGACATCGATCTTGTGAAAACGGGAACATTGTCCGGTTCTTCATGTATACTCATGGTGGTGACGCCCGTCCGTCTCATCGCGCTGTTTGTGTCCCTGGCAATCGTGCTGGCCGGGCCGGCGTCGTCGTGGGCTGCCAGCGGCGATTGCTGCTGCACCGATGCTGCTGCACAGGTCGAAGCAGAGCCGACCGATTCGTGCTGCCAGTCGGACGGTCCCGTCGATCAAGACTCGCACGACACCGATTTGCCGGGCGAGTGCCCGAGCGATTGCGAATCCTGCGTGTCGTGCTCGGTCATGGGCCAGCCCGTGCAGATGAGCCGGCCCGCATCCCCCCTCGATCTGCCCGATCCGCAGCCCGACGCGTTCACCGCGCTCGAACCAGAGAGCCACGCGATCGAACCCCACTTCTCGCTGCTGCGTCCTCCGCAACGCTGAACGTCCGCACCCGCGTTGCGCGCCCATTGATGGTGGTCGCGCGATCGTCCATGCGCATCGTTCAACCGCGGAGAGTCCGCCATGCAATCGAAGTCCGTATTCGGGCGTATCCCGCCCTCGACGGCCGTCGCCGCTGGCGTCGCCATCGTGCTCGCCGGCATCGTTTTCTGGACAGCCGGTGACAGCTTCACCCCGGCCACACCGGTGCGCGTCGCGCCCGTCGTGTTCGAGGCATCGGCCGCAGAGCCGCAGCCCGAGCGGGGCGAACGCCAGCCTGCGGGCCAGGCCATCCAGGCGCCCGGCTGGCTCGAGGCGGCGCCCTACATCACCGCCGCCTCAGCGCTCACCGATGGCGTGGTCGCCGAAGTGCTCGTGCTCGAGGGGCAGACCGTTGAGCAAGGCCAGCCCCTGGCTCGCCTCGTGCCGGACGATGCGCAGATCGCGCTGGCCGCGGCGCGGGCGGATCTCGCGGGTGCACAAGCAGAGCTTGCCGTCGCCCGTGCGAACCTGCGCGCCGCCGAGACGGACTGGGCCAACCCCGTCGATCGCGAGCGGGCCGTGGCGGCGACCAGAGCGCAGCTCGCCGAGACCCAAGCCCAGCTCGCGCAGCTTCCCGCACTCATCGAGGCCGAGCGCGCGATGCTCGAGCAGATCGAAGCCGAGCTCGATCGAGCGAGCCGGGCCGAGCGTGGCGGGGCGGCCAACGAATTGGAGGTTATCGTGCTCACGCAGCGCGTGGCCGGGCAGCAGGCAATGCTGGAGGCAACGCGGCAGCGGCAGGCAATCCTGGAAGCGCAGCGTGATCGTCTGCAGGCCGAGGCGATCGCTGCCGAGCGAAACGCCGAGCTGCGTGTCATGGAGACGCAGAACCTCGATTTGGCGCGTGCAAGCGTCCTTCGGGCCGAGGCCGCCGTACAGATGGCGCAGGCGCGTCTCGACGAAGCGCAGCTCCGCGTCGACCGCCTAACGATCACCGCGCCCATCGCAGGTGCCGTCCAGCGTCGACTGAAAGTACCCGGCGACAAGGTCATGCTCGGCATGGACGATCCGCATTCGGCCCACGTCGTGCACTTGTACGACCCGGCGAAGCTGCAGGTCCGCGTCGACGTGCCACTCGCCGACGCGCGGCACATGTTCGTGGGCCAACGCTGCGAGATCATCGTCGAGGTGCTGCCCGATCAGACCTTCGAGGGCGTGGTCGACCGCATCACGTATGAAGCCGACCTACAGAAGAACACGCTGCAGGCCAAGGTCCGCGTCATCGAGCCGTCGCCACTCTTACGACCTGAGATGCTGACGCGTGTCAAGTTCTTGGCGCGCGGTGGGGGTGGTGCCGAGGCTCCAGGATTGGGCGAGACCGCAATGCTCGTGCCGAGCGAGTCGATCGACGGCGGGCGAGTCTGGGTCGTGCGCGATCGCCGCGGCGACCGTGGTCGGGCGTATGCAAAGGGTGTCGAGGTGCTCGAAGACCTGGGCGAGTGGTCGCGCGTGCGAGGGGACCTGCGTTCGGGCGATCTGCTGGCGATCGGCACAACCACGCTCGATGACGGCGCACGCGTGCGCATCTCGACGGCTAGCAAGGACGGCACCCCATGACGCTCATCAAGTGTGAACAACTCACGCGAGAGTTCAAGAAGGGCGACGAGATCATCCGCCCGCTCGATGCGCTGGACCTGGACGTGCCAGCCGGCGAGTTCGTCGCGCTCATGGGGCCTAGTGGCAGCGGTAAGACAACGCTGCTCAACCTGATTGCGGGCATCGACAAGCCCACGCGCGGCAGGCTGGTGATCGACGGTGTGAACATCGCCGAGCTCTCGCGCGCCAGGTTGGCGGCCTGGCGCAGCGAGAACGTGGGATACGTGTTCCAGCTGTACAACCTCGTGCCGGTGCTGACGGCATTCGAGAATGTCGAGCTGCCGCTGCTGCTGCACAGGCTCTCACGGACCGAGCGGCGCGATCGCGTCCGCCAGGCGCTCGAGGCCGTGGGCATCTCCGATCGCAGCGACCACTTCCCGAGGCAGCTCTCGGGCGGTCAGGAGCAGCGTGTCGCCATCGCCCGAGCGATCGTGACCAACCCGACCATCCTCGTCGCCGACGAGCCCACGGGTGATCTCGATAAGCCTTCGGCCAAGGCCATCATGGAGCTGCTTAGCCGTTTGAATCAGGAGCAGGGCAAGACCATCGTGATGGTCACGCACGACCCGGGCACCACCGACTACGCCACGCGCACGCTGCACCTTGACAAGGGCAAACTGGCGCACGATCGCATCCCCGAGAAGGTGATGGCATGAACCCCATCAAGTTCATTCCCTACGTCGCCAAGCAGGCGTGGCGCCATCGCGTGCGATCGGGCCTCACGCTCATGGGCATCGCGATCGCGATGTTCCTGTTCACGGCCGTGCAAGCGATGCGTACCGGCGTCGAGGCGGCGACGACCGCGACGGCCAACGACACCACGCTCGTCGTGTACCGAAAGGACCGCTTCTGCCCGGTCACGAGCCAGCTGCCGCAGGACTACCAGCGCCGCATCGAGCAGGTGCCCGGCGTCGTGAGCGCGATCCCGATGAAGGTCGTCGTGAGCAACTGCCGCACGAGCCTGGACGTGGTGACGTTTCGCGGCGTGCCCAAGGACGAGTTCATCGAGAACAACGGCAAGCGTTTCACCGTCATCGAAGGCAGCCTCGAGGACTGGAAGCGCCGCACCGATGCGGCCCTGCTCGGCGAGACGCTGGCGACCCGTCGCGGGCTGAAGGCCGGGCAGACCTTCGATGCCGCGGGCATCACCGCGTACGTCGCCGGTGTGATCCGCTCGGAGGACCCGCAGGACCATAACGTGGCCTACACGGCACTCGAGTTCGTGCAGCTGGCCGGGCGAGATCAGCTTGGCATCGTCACACAGTTCAACGTGCGGGTCGAAGACGCGAGCCTGCTCGATCCGGTGGCCGAGGCCATCGACGACGAGTTCCGCCGGGCGCAGGACCCCACGCAGACGTTTGGCGAGAGGGCATTCGTCGCACGCATCGCCGACGACATCATCGAGTTGGTGGGCTTTGCGAACTGGCTGGGCATCGGGGCGCTTATCGCGGTGCTGGCGCTCGTGGGCAACGCCATCGTGCTCAGCGTGCAGAGCCGCATCGCCGAGCACGCCGTCCTGCAAACGCTGGGCTTCAACGGCCGGCTCATCGCGCTGCTCATCGTGGCTGAGGGTGCGCTGATCTCGCTGCTGGGCGGCGCGCTCGGGGCGGCGATCGCGATGCTCGTCGCGCGCTTCGGTAGCTTTGCGTTGTCGGTCGAGGGGCAGTCGATCCCCATTACGGCGAGTTGGCAGCTCTTGGCGACGGGTGTTGTTGTGTGTGTCACACTGGGCGTGCTCGCGGGCTTGGTCCCCGCGTGGCAGGCTTCGCGCCGCGAGATCGCCTCGTGCTTCCGGGCCGTGTAAGAGAGGGAAGCCGATGCGTCTGAGACAGCTGCCGTTCGAATACGCCTACCGGAACCTTGGCCGTAGCCGTGTGCGCATGCTCGCGAGCATTATCGGCGCCACGCTCGTTGTGCTGCTGGTGCTGTCGGCGGCCGGCTTCGTGCGCGGCATGCAGCTCACGCTTACCCAGGGCAAGGGCTTGCACGAGAACGTCATCATCATGAGTACGGGCAGTGAGGAGGCGCTTGAGCGCAGCCAGATCGATGCCTCGACCACGGGGCAGGCCATCGCGAGCATCCCGGGGCTCGTCGAACGTGGTGGGGTGGTATACGCCTCGCCCGAAATCAATATTGCCCTGCCCGTGAACGCCGACGCGAGCGATACGACGCCCCGTCAGGCCGTCATCCGCGGCGTGCGGCCCGTCGCGTTCCTGGTCCACAGCGAGGTCGAGATCATCGAGGGCCGCCAGCCGCGAGCGGGGCAGGACGAGATCATCGTCGGCTCGCTGGCGGCGACGAGACTGGGCCTGCCAGACGAGCGACTGGCCGTCGGCAACACGCTGCGCTTCGACAACCGGGACTGGGCCATCGTCGGTCGCTTCCGCGCACCCAACACCGTGATGGACGCCGAGATCTGGATGCCCATCATCGACCTGCAGATCGCCACAAAGCGCGAGGCGACGATCTCGGCGGTGGTGATCAGCCTCGACACGGCGCGATTCTCCGACGTCGACATCTTCGCCAAGAGCCGGCTCGACCTGGAGATCACCGCAATGCGCGAGGCCGACTACTACGCGTCGATCGCCGCGTTCTACAGGCCGATCCGCATCATGGTCATCGTGACGGCGTCGCTCATCGCCCTGGGAGGCCTGCTCGGCGGGCTGAACACGATGTACGCGAGCTTCGCCGACCGCGTGCGCGAGATCGGCACGCTGCAGTCCTTCGGCTACACGCGTGCAGCCATCGTGACGAGTCTGAGCGAGGAATCGCTGTTTGCCGCCGCCATCGGCACGATCGTGGGCGCTGTCCTGGGCCTGCTGCTGCTCGATGGATTAGCCGTGAAGTTCTCGATGGGCGCGTTCGCGCTCACGCTCGATGCGCCCGTCATGCTGGCGGGCATCGCCGGCGGCGTGCTGGTGGGGCTCGTGGGCGCCATTCCGCCCGCAATCCGCTGCCTGCGCTTGCCGATCCCACAAGCCCTCAAGATGCACTGAGTACCATCAATCCAAAGGAGCTCCAGTATGACCATGCACCGAATCATCGCACTCGCGTCCATCGCGGGCCTCTGCCTTGGCGTTGCCGCCTGCAGCGAGTCTTCGTCGACCGAGGGCGGCGGCTCGTCCACGAGCAGCGCGCCGGTGAGTTCTGAGTGGCGCCTCGCGTCGATGCCCGCCGACGCGCAGGGCGTCAAGGCCGTCAAGGACGTGGCGGCCGAGGGTGACACCGTGGCGGTGCGCGGCATCATCGGTGGCCGAGTGGATGCGATGGGCGAGGACTCGGCGTTTTTCGTCATGGTTGACCCGAGCTTGGAGAATGCCTGCGTCAGCGACGACGACCACTGCAAGACGCCGTGGGACTACTGCTGCGCCACTCCCGAAGACGTGCAGGCCAACAGTGCCACGGTGCAACTCGTCGACGCCGAAGGGAATCCGCTGCAGTTCGATCTCGCAGGCCAAGGCATCTCGCCGATGGACGAAGTGGTGGTGGTTGGTACGGTTGCCGCGCGACCGACGCCCGACGTGCTGACCATCCGCGCGACGGGGCTGCATCGCGTGACGCAGTAGGCCATAATGCCCCATGTCCGACGCGCAGAAGATTACCAACGCCCTGACCGAGCTGCACGCGCGGTACGCCGGTCTCGATGAGGGCGAGCTTGCCGATTACATACCCGAGCTGGCCAACGTCGATCCATCGCTCTTTTCCATATCCGTGGCGACGGCCGACGGCAACGTCTGCGCCGTCGGCGATTGTGACACCAACTTCACGATCCAGTCCGCGTCAAAGCCGTTCACGTACGGCCACGCCCTAGGCCTGCACGGCCGCAGCATGGTGCTCAGCCGTGTGGGTGTGGAGCCCACGGGCGACGCGTTCAACTCGATCATCAAGCTCGACGCGGCCAACCGGCCGCACAACCCCTGTGTGAATAGCGGCGCGATCGCCGTCACCAGCCTGCTGCGCGAGATGGACGCGACGGCGAGCGTGAAGCAGCTCCTGGAGAGCTTCAACTGCTTCGCGGGTCGCAAGCTGAACGTCGACCTGCCCGTCTTCACGAGCGAGCGGACGCATGGCAACCGCAACCGCGCCATCGCCTACCTCATGCTGCACTTCGGCATGATCGAGGGCGACGTCGACGCGATCCTCGACCTCTACTTCCAGCAGTGCGCCATCCAGGTTACGTGCAAGGACCTTGCCGTGATGGCCGGCACGCTGGCCAACGGCGGCGTGAATCCCATCACGGGTGAGCGAGCGCTCGACGCCGCGTACGTGCGCGACGTGCTGACGGTCATGCAGACCTGCGGCATGTACGACTACTCGGGCCAATGGGCCTACACGGTCGGGCTACCAGCCAAGAGCGGCATCTCGGGCGCCATCTTCGCTGTTGTGCCCGGCCGCCTGGGCATCGCGTGCTACTCGCCCAAGGTCGATCATCACGGCCACAGCGTGCGCGGATTGCGGGTGTTCGAGGATCTCTCGCACGAATTCGGGCTGCACCTGTTCGAGGTCGATCGTCGAGCTCGCGATGGCATCAACGCGCTCTTCGATCGGCGCAAGCCGCAGGAGCAGCCGGCCACGCACGCGCTGCCCGAAAGCCCAACGGCATACACGCCCGATCGCGGGCGTGCGCCAGAACATGCCGAATAGTCAGTGCTTCGCCGGGACGTTGCTCAGCTGGCCTCGGCCCGCGGGTGCGCCTTGTCGTAGCTCTCGCGGAGGCGCTGGCCGCTCAGGTGCGTGTACACCTGTGTCGTGCTCAGCGACTGGTGGCCCAGCAGCGCCTGCACGGCTCGCAGGTCGGCGCCGTTGTCCAGAAGGTGCGTGGCGAAGGTGTGACGCAGCGTGTGCGGGCTGATCGAAGAGTCGAGGCCCACCATGCTGAGGTACTTGTCGAGCTTGCGGCGGACCGAGCGGCTGCTTAGACGCTTGCCGTGCTTGTTGATAAACAGCGGGGTCTGGTTCGCCTCGCCCTTGAGCACGTTCCCGAAGCGCGGGTCGGTGCGCAAGCGCTCGACGTAGCGGCCCATGGTCTCCATGGCGCGCTCGCCCAGCGGCACCAGGCGCTCCTTGTTGCCCTTGCCCTTCACGCGGATGACGCGCTGCTCGAAATCCACGTCCGCGAAAGTAAGGCCGACGAGCTCGCTGACGCGCAGGCCCGTGGAATAGAGCGTCTGCAGGATGGCGCGGTCGCGCGTGCCCAGCACGTCCTTCTCGTCCGGAGCGCTCAGGAGCTGCTCGACCTGCTCGATCGTGATGGCCTTGGGCAGACGCTTGGTCTGGCGGGGCGTGCGGATCTGCACCATCGGGTTGCTCGAAGCGACCTTGCCGCGCACGGCCCACTTGAAGAACGAACGCAGCGTCGCGATCTTGCGCGCAAGCGTGGCGGCCGAGTAGTGGTGGGCGTCGAGGTGCTCGAGGAACTTGCGGATGAGCTCGCTGTCGGCCTCGCAGATGGCGTCGGTCAGCGTCGGGCCATTGCCCTTCTGCCCGGCAAGGCGACGGTCGTAGGCGGCTTGCTCGGCGGACGAGTCGATGTCGCGCTTGAGGTGCTCGACAAGGAACTCGATGAACTGCTTCAGGTCTGCGCCATAGCACCGGGCGGTGTAGGGGCTGAACTGACGCTCATCGGTCAGGTAGGTGCTGAAAGCTTCGGTGAGCGGCAATGCCGTCATGTCTGCACTCCTTCGCGGGGCCCACCGCGGGCCCTGCCGGCGTCATCGCGAGGTCCCACTCGCACGCTCGACTCCTGAGATATCGGCCAGTTCAAAAGGCGGGTTTCCTTCCGATTGACTTTTCTGGGACACTTTTTTCGCCCCATCGATACCGGTTTACCCGCATTCGTCCGGCTTCTCATCCATCCACTGATCCGTCCGCGGCCCGCTGCCGCCCGAGACGAACCCACTCGCGCTGCAGCAGCAGGCCCACCGCCTCGAATGTGACGAAACGCTCGTAGGCGGGCATGCTCCGCAGGTACCGCTCCCACCGAAGGGAGGACACCGACTGCTGGCGACCCTCGGCGTACCGGCGCACCCGCATCTTCACGTCGTCGTCGCGACCATCGAGCACCAGCATGACCGAGCTCGCCGGTCCGCGACCTTCGAGGCTCTGTGTGCCGAAGTAGTCGTACGTGGTCGGCTCGTCGCGGAGGTTGCGCGGATCGATCTCGATCTCGCTCGATCCACGGTTCGCCAGCGCGCCGGGCCTCGCATAGAGCCCCAGCGCGATGCCCATGATCGGTTCGTACGGGTCGTACGCCGTGATGCTGCCGACCACGACCCCGTCGGCGCCGACCGCCCGAGCCAGCCGATCGAGATCGGCCGGGGTCTGGGGGAAGGTCATGTCCAGGCTGGCCATCGCGTCGAGCGTGCGATTGAGCGGCAAGGCCCGCAGCCCCCGCGCTTGGGTGATGGTGGCCACCAGCGTGTCGCTCACGGCCAGGCGGTCGACGGATGTCGTGCCGCTCTCATTCCGCAGTGGTACAACAGCCCACACCGGTTCGGCCGGCGTGCTGGCGTAGGGCGACATCAGCTGCTGCGGCGGCTTCAGCGGGTCGGGCTTGGCGCAACCGACAAGCGCCCCTGCCAGCAGAACAGCAAGCGATAGCAGCAGGACGGCACGGCTCACGCCCCATGGGTTCATGCCTGTATTGTTGCACCAAAGAACAACGCCCGGAGTTACCGGGCGTTGCAGGGATCGGAGATAAGGGTTTCTGATTAGTTGCCGCTGTCGGGCACGCCGGTGTACGACGGGCCCTGGCCGGACGGGTTGTTGATGTCCGGGTCGATGCCGGTGGCCGCGAGGATGGCGTTGTTGGCGCTCATCGACCAGATGTTGTCCACACCGCCGCGGTCGGAGATGTAGAAGATCTCGTTGCCCGGGCCCCAGGTGGGCATCAGGTTCACGGCGTTGTCGTCGGTCAGCTCAACCAGCGAGGTGCCGTCGTTCGCGACCATCCAGAGCTGGGCCGAGGTCGGACGGGTCTCGTCCATCTTGGCCCACTGGGTGGGGTTCGGAACGGTGGCGAAGCTGATCCACTTGCCGTCGCGGCTCCAGGCCGGGTTGATGCATGCGGCGTAGGGGCTCGAGGCGACCTGGGTCAGGTTGCTGGCGGTCATGCCGTTGAAGTCCAGGCTCCAGACGGTGAAGGCGCGATCGCCGCGCTGCTTGCTCTGCTGGAACAAGATGCGCTCGCCGTTGCCGGTGGCGCTGTTGCCCGTCACGGGCGACCACTGCGGGAACAGGCCGTAGGTCAGGAACTTGCTGACGCCCGGGTTGCCCACTTCGGTGACCCAGATCTCCCACTTGCCGCTGACCTCGCCCAGGCGGCTGAAGGCAAGGTACTTGCCATCGGGCGACCAGGTCGGGTGCAGCTCGTGGCTGCTCTCGGTGGTGATCTGCACGGCCTTGCCGCCGGTCGTCGGCATGACGAACAGGTCCCAGTTGCCCGAGCGGTTGCTCGAGAACGCGACACGCTGGCCGTCGGGGCTGAACTTGGGCATCACGTCGTTGCCCTCGCTCTTGGTCAGGCGGGTGATAACGCGGCTGTCGACCGGCTTGATGAAGATGTCGCTGGTCAGGCTGTGCTGCGTGCTGGCGAAGGTGATGTAGCGGCCGTCGGGCGACACGTCGGGATCGAAGTCGGCACCCTCAACGCTGAAGCTCACCTGCGCAAGGTTGTTGCCGCCGATGCGGTCGGGGTCGAGCGCGACCAGGCCGGCGTTGTCGGTGAAGACCTCGCCGTAGAAGCCGTGCACGGCGTCGGTCGGCTGGAACTGCGCGGGCGTCTTGGGGCTCAGGCTCAGGCGTTCGCCCGACTGCGGAGCGACGCCGGTGCGCTGGAAGCCCTGCGAGCCGTCGGCGGTCAGGCCGATGGCGTAGGGATCGATGGGGGTGCTGGTCGAGGGCGAGCGGTTGCGGTCGTAGTTGTTGCTGGCCACGGGCGTGCGAAACCTGTTCGTGGTCGTCGCCGACGAGCCGGTCTGCTGCTCGCCGCTTCGGATGACCGGGCCGCTGGCCACGCCCGTGCCCGAGCTGGTCGTGCAGGCGGTGGTGAGCCCGGCAACCGCGATCAGAGCGGCGGCCAGGACGGTCGAGTTCATGCTGCTGTTCATCATCGTTCGGGTCTCCATCCCTGGTTCACGGTGCCGTGATTCCGGTTTCGGCGGGCCAACCGCGGCCCCCGCTGCACGCGCCGCCACGAACCAATGCCGCAGCGGACAACTCTCGCGGGCGGCCAAGCCGAACAACGGCGTCCGGTCGCGCCACCCATGCCGGTTGTTTCGGCCCTCTCAAACCGCGCCTGAAGTCCGACTGGAGAAATCGGACCAGAATCGACGGCGATGCTGCCCACCGTGGTGGTTATGGGGCGCATGCAAGAGGGCCCGACGCGCGTGCGCCGAGCCCTTGTAGAGACTCTCAGGTTTATCGTGATGCGCTCTCGGCCAAGGGCCTCGATGGCGATCGGGTGCTCAGGTGTGGCCGTCGGCCGAGCGACCCACGATCGCCGGGGTTTCGCCGCGACGGACCCACGGCACGTTGGGCCGCTCGTCGGTGGTGTGGGTCAGGTGATCGAGGTAGTGCCGCAGCTGCGGCTCGGCAAATCTCTCTAAGAAGGCGGGCGAAGCCGATCGGTTGATGGTGATGATGCGATCGACGACCTGCTCCCGGGTCAATCGCGTTGTAGGGCCAGGCGAGTGGATCTCCGCCATCTCGCACGACTCGGGCATCGCAGCCAGGTCGCGCATCGTGTCTTCTCCGATGTTCCCGGGTGCCGTTCGACTGGCCGACCCCGGGGTGCGGTGGTTTCGGCCCTTCCAAAGCCGCCGATTGACATTTTCCGGACGTGCGAACGCCCTTCTCGCACGCGTAAACTGGGTCATGCTGCTCTTCGGCCCAAGGTCTGGTGGTGGGTGGTCAGTCGGCTCACAAGGTGCTGAGCCCGACTGGCCCGTGTTGATGGCCAACATTTTTTCCGACGCCATCGAGCCCCAACCCGACCAAACACTGATCGCTTGGTCTGGCTGGTTCGACGAGGAAGCGCTGCCCGAGTCGGGCGTCTTCCACCACGATCCGCGCACGTGGACGGCTACAGGTTGGGAGACGCTCGAGGCCAAGCTCGCCGAGTTATTGCCGAAGTTCGAGGCCGCTGGCGCCCGCCTGCTGCTGCGGCCCCACGTGCGGCACGTGATATCGGACGCTCCCAGCGTCCGCCGCGTGCTGGGGCTGTTCGAGACCGAGGCCCTGGGCATCTTCTTGGAACCCACCGCCATGCTGACGGCGGGCATGGCCGAAGACGCCCAGGACCATCTGACGCGCATCCTCGAAGCCCTGGGCAACCACGAGCGCGTGGCGGCGGTGCTGCTGACCGGGGCCGAGCGGCCAGCGTTGGGCGAGGCCGACGGCGAGCACGACGACATATTGGTGCTCGCGCCGCTGACCCGAGGGTCGGTCGACTACCACGATCTGTTGGCTGTGCTGCGCGAGCACGGCCCGTTCGAGCGGCCGATCGCGCTCTACGACGAGGATGTTCCCGCGCAGCTCGACATGCTGCGCGAGGCCGGCGTCCTACCCTCTGCGTCCGCGACCACCTGACCGCCGCAGGGAGCCAGCATGCCCGACGAGCCCCGCACGCCCACGCTCGACCACCCCAACTTCAAGGCCGTGAAGGACGCCTTCCCCGGCGTGAAGCTGAGCGGCACGGAGTTCCGCGGCCAGTCGTCACTGATCGTCGAGCCCAAGGACGCGCACGCCGTGCTGGCGTTCCTCAAGAACGACCGCGGCTACGACTTCCTCTCCGAGGTCACCGCCGCCGACTACCTGAACTACCCCGGCGACATGCCCGGCCGCTTCGGCGTCATCTACAACATGGTCAACACGCAGAGCGAGGACCGCTTCTTCGTCAAGACCTATGTCGATCCCTCGCTGCCCACCGACGGCATCGAGGAAGATCCGGCGCTCGTGGTAGACACCGTGACCGACATCTGGCCCGGCGCCGAGTGGCCCGAGCGCGAGGTCTTCGACATGTACGGCATCCGCTTCACGGGCCACCCCGACCTGCGTCGCATCCTGACGTGGGAGGCCTACCCCGCCCACCCGCTGCGCAAGGACTACCCGGTGCGCGGCCGCGGCGAGCGCGAGAGCTACCGGATCGTTGATCGCAGCGATGCGTGAGTGACCGGTCTCGGTGCATGTTTTACTTGCATCGGCGGGTGATTTCGGTCAGAATGTGGGTATGCGCGCGTGTGCACTAGTCTGTGCCGTTGCTCTGTCTCGGTGCGCGGTGCTCGGGAATGAGCTATGCGAGCCACAACGGCTCACTTCACCCATCGAGATACCAACATCTGGATTCGGACTCGAAGTTTCAACCAATGGTGAGTATTGGTTCGTGGCTGACCCGAACGCCCGAACACTCTGTAGTGGCTCTGCTTTCCAGTGCGCGACCGGTGCTGTTTTCATCTACCAGGAGTTCGACGGACGGCTCGAGCTTGTGCAGACGCTTGTGCCGCCCGATGTCTCGCCGTACGACTTCTTCGGTACCAGCATCGACACCGACGGCGACCGCCTGATCGTGGGTGGGATGGGGGCGGCATGGCCTGGCGTCGGTTTCAGACAGGGCGTCGCGTACATCTATGAGCTTGAAGACGGCGAGTGGTTTGAGACCGGCAGGCTGCAACCGCCTGCGGAGGTCGCCGAGCTCTTTGGCGCTGGCGTCTATCTGTCGGGTGACGTTGCGCTGGTTAAGTCGAGCAGGCCAGCCAACGTGTATCGCTATGAATTCGCCGATGGTGAATGGATACTCAGTGAGAAGTTCCATCCACCCGCGCCGTTAGTGAGCGCCGACTGCTTTGGCTGCGCGGGCGTTGCTTTGGACGAGTGGATCTTCCTGAGTGCGTACTTCGAGAGCACAGTCAGTTCGAGGGCCGGCGCGGTGTACGCGTACCGCAAGCGCGCCGACAACACGCTGGAGTTCGTGCAGAAGATAGAGTCTCCTGGAACACGCGGCTTTGGTGTTGCGATCGACTTCGATGGGCAGACCCTGGCCATCGGTGCCGCGTTGAGCGAGCGCGAGTTCGAACTCCAGGGCATCGTGCAGACGTACTCGTACGACGGCCAGCACTGGCTACTCGAGCAGGAGATCACCCACGATCCGCCGATGAAGAGCGCCGTCTTCGGCATCTCCGTTGCGATCCAAGGCGATATGCTCCTCGCGACCGAGGGCGCTACGCGGACGGCGACGGTCGAAGGCCGCGTGCTGCGTTTCGAGCGTCGGCCGGGTAACGGCTGGCAGCAGGTGTCGGCGCTCGTGCCCGATCCGCCGATCTACGCCCGCCGCTACGGCCAGCCCGTCGTCATGCGCAGCGGCCATGCTCTGGCGGGCGCGCCCGACGAGATCGACGCCTCCGGCAGCCAGACCGGCGCCGCCTACTTCTTCGACCTTACCTGCGGCAACTGCCCGGCCGATATCGACGCCGATGGCACCCTCACCATCTTCGACTTCCTCACCTTCCTCAACCTCTTCGAGGACGGCGACACAACCGCCGACTTCGATGGCGACGGCGAGCTGACGCTGTTCGACTTCCTGGCGTTCCAGACAGCGTTCGACGCGGGCTGCGAGTGATTTAGTTCTTGCGGAAGCCGTGGACGGCGTGGCGGAGGGGGACGCCGTAGGCGCGTTCGGCGTGGGTGGCGGTGTCGAGGGCCGTGTCGAATGCACGTGGGGCCAGCAGCATCGCGATGGGCGAGATGGGGCGGCGGCCGGGGCCGTGCGAGCCCGAGAGCGAACGCACGCGGTTGCGGAAGCCGCGGCCGCGGCCCATGGCGACGCTGAGCAGTATGAGGGCCCGCTCGTGCTCGGGCTGGCCGCGCCACAGGCGGCCGAGCACCACGATCGCCATCGGTACGCCCACGGCGACGAACACGATGCCCAGCTTCATCGCGGGCGTGAGCGCGTCGGTCCAGCTGCCGGCGGCCGTGGGCTCGCGCACGACGTCGTCGGTCGGCGCGCCCTCGTTAATGATCTCGATCGGTCCGAGCCGGTAGCTCTCTTGCGCCAACGCGAGCGTGGGGATCAGCACGAGCACAAACGCAAGCACGAGGATTCGCTTCATGCGACCGCTCCCTTCTGCCGCTTGCCGTTGCTCGTGCGGGCCGCGCCGCGTTGCCAGCGTTGGCGGGCCTCTGCTTCCAGGCTGCCCAGGCACGCGGCCGCCCGTGCGCGCGCACCGGGGTCGGCGTCGTGTCGCGCCATGTCGGCGATGACGGCGGCCAGCTCGGTCCAGCGCCGCCCCAACGAGAGCTCCGGCCCGCGCCGAAGCACGCGCCCAGCGACCCACAGGCCCGACACGCGGTGGGCCGGCCGCTCATCGCCCAGCATGGTCCGCAGCGCCACCTCGCTGGCTTGCTTGGCCGATCGATCAGGCTTGCGCTCCACGCCGATGAGCCCGGCCCGCACGGCGTTGGCGCGTACGCGCTGGTGCTCGTCTCCGGTGAGCTCGACAAAGCGGTCGGCGGGCGCCTCGATCAGCCCGCGACGCCGCCGATCGTCGATGGCTTCGACCGCGTTGGCGCGCACGCGGGCGGCCGGGTATCGGCACGCGGCCTCGATGGCCTTGCTCACCTCGCGGCCGGGAGCGATCGAGAGCGCCCGCACGGCCGACGCGGCAACGCGCTGGCGCTCATCGTCTTCTGCAAGGCCGCTCGCTGGCCCGGCGACCATGACCGCCGCCAGCAGCACATCGCGCACGCCCTCGTGCGTCGCGGGCAGGCGGAGGCGCCGCGCAAGCGTCATGGCTTCGATCTGTTGTGCCGGATCACCAGACTCGAGCGCCGCAACCAGCCACCTGCCGCGCGCATCGGTGCGCTTGAGCGCGGCGCGGGCCGAGCACGCGGCGAGCGCCCCGGCCCCGCGCTTGCCGGCGCGGGCGAGTTCTTGCCTGCCGATCATGCGGACGACGGCGTCGGGGTGCCGATCGAGCGAGGCCATCCACCCATCCACGGGCTGTGTCGCCGCGGGCACGGCCTCGAGCGGCTCGCCCAGGCGGCTGAGGCTGAGCGCTGCCGAACGCGCGATGGCACCGTCGGCGTCGTAGACGAGGTCTTCGATGATTGTCGGCGGACCGAAGCGGGCGAGCGCGTGTCGCACGCGGGGCTCGTCGTCGGTCAGGCGCGGCGTGAGCACACGCGCGCGGACCTGGCGATCGAGCTGAAGCGCCGCCAGCCACTCGGCCAGCCCGGCGCGCGCCGCGGTGTCGAGCCGCTCGATAGTCGCCTCGCCCGGCACGGGGCAGGCCTCGGGCCAATCGAGCGGTGGCGCGCCACGATCGTCGAGCGTGGTGTCGCTCGCGTCCGGTGGGGGCACCAGCTGCTCGGCGGTCTGGCGGATGCGCGGCCTGGCCTGCATGCCGGCGACTCGGCTCGCACGCAGGCGGCGCCGCGTCAGGAACGCCCGGTGCAGCACGGCCTCGTGCTCGGCGGGCGTGTTCGCGCGGCTGAGGCGGTCACTCGCGGCTTGCGACAGGTGATCCATCACGATCCAGGCAAGGGCGCGCTGGCGAGCGAGGGGCAGGTCGGCCTTGCGCAGCACGGTGCGGAGCGCGCCGTGGGCGCCGGCGGTGTCGCCGCGGCGATTCGTCGGCCTGGTTGCGAGCCATTGCGCGAGAGGCGTGCCGATGCCGCGACGCCCGGCTGAGGCGCTGGCCTCGCCCAAGAGCGCCAGCGCTGCCAGCAGCACGCCGAAGCGGCGGTGCTCGTCGAAGTGGATGACTGCTTGCGCGATGACTTCTTCGACGCCTTGCACGGTCGCGAGCCCGGCCTGCAGCTCGCTTACCTCGGGCTCGGCGTCGCCCTCGCGGGCGTGCAGCCCGGCGAGGTCGATCTCGGCGGCGCGGCCCGTGGCGCGCACGAGCGCCCGCTCGGCAGCCATAGCAACGCCCCGATCCTCGTCACCCAGCAACGGGGCAGCGAGTCGCAGGGCCTGGAGCGAGCCCATCCGGCCGCCCACGAAGCCGGCGACCTCGGCGGCCGACGCGCGGGCTCGTGGCTCGTCGAGGTGGGTGGCTCGCTCGATCGCGCGGACCCATCGGGCCGGTCCGGCGGCGTCGAGGGCCTGGGCGCGGAGCGGCTCGGGGACGGACTGCCAGTTCCGCGTGAGCTGGAACAGCGACTCCTGGCTGGCCGCCAGGCCCTTGCCGCCGAAGATCAGCTGGCCGGCGCTGGCGGTAATCGAAGCCAGGCCCGCAAGGCCGTCGCCGTGCGCGGCCCGGCGGATGAGCCATGCGGCGGCTCGCATGCGGTCGTTGCCATCCAGCCAGGGCAGGGCCTCGCCCAGGGCCATCGCACGGAGGCCGGCCGGCAGCAGGCGGGCCTTGCGCAGCCCCTCGCTCCGGCCGAGTTCGGCCAGGGCATCGAGGCTGGGTGCTGGGCGCGTGGGGTCGGCCATGGGCTCCTTCAACAAAGGCTTCCGCGGACCTGCGGGCCCGAAAGATAGCGGCCCCCCGGGGCCGGAGGGTGGCGGATATCCGTATCGACGCACCATCGAGCAGCCCGCCATAAGCGACAGGCTGTTGCTACGATCGTTGATGCTGGCTGCGCGCCGAATTACGTCGCCCCGCTAAGGGGCCCAAGCCGCACTCGCCTTGCCGCGGGCCGATCGGTCCGCATCCGTACCATCACAGCCAAACTCTGGGCCCGAACCGACAACGGGCCTCGTCCTCAGCCGACCGGGCCATTGCTCGATCGCCGTCGGCCCATCGCGGAGCGTCAGCGCCATGCCCGATACGACCAAGCCCCAACCGAAAGATCGCACGCCCAACCAAAAGCAGGGCGGCAAGGCGGACAAGAACAAGTATCGCCAGAGCCTGAACCTGCCGCAAACGGACTTCCCGATGCGCGCCGGGCTGGTGAACAACGAGCCGGCCAGCATCGAGCGGTGGCAGAAAGCGGGCGTTTACCAGAAGCTCCGCGAGCAGCGCAAGGACGCGCCCGATTTCGCGTTCCACGACGGCCCTCCCTACGCGAACGGCTCCATCCACCTGGGCCACCTGACGAACAAGACGCTCAAGGACTTCGTCGTGCGCAGCCAGACGCTGATGGGCAAAGACTGCCCCTTCGTGCCGGGCTGGGACTGCCACGGCCTGCCCATCGAGCACAAGGTGATGGGGGAGTTGGTCAAGAGCAAAAAGATCAAGGAGCTCGATGGTCTAGACGCGTGGGCGCGGCGCGCGAGCGTGCGCGCCGAGTGTGAACAGTACGCCAAGAAGTACGTTGAGCTGCAGAGCGGGCAGATGATCCGCCTGCTCACCATGGCCGACTACGAGCACCCGTACCTGACCATCCAGCCCGAGTTCGAGAAGGCTGTGACGGAGGTGCTGGCTGATCTGTGCGAACGCGGATTGGTGTATCGCGCGCTCAAGCCCGTGCACTGGTCGATCGCCAACGAGACGGCGCTGGCCGAGGCCGAGCTGGAGTACATGGACCGCGAGGACATCTCGATCTACGTCGACTTCGAGGCGGTCGACAAGGAGAAGGTGTACGACGCGTTTGGCATTCCCGATGCCGAGCGACCGGGCCAGACGCCCAGCTTCATGATCTGGACAACGACACCCTGGACGCTGCCGGCGAACCTTGCCGTCGCAGTGGGCAAGAAGTTCGAATATGTGCTCGCGCGCATCGATGGCAATCTGACGATCGTCGCCGAAGCGCTGCTCGACACGGTTGCGAAGATGGGCAAGGCCGAAGACGTGCACGTCCTGGCGAAGACGACCGGCGCGTCGCTCGTGGGGCTGAAGTATCGCCATCCATTCTTGCAGTACACGCCCAAGGGACAGGGTGCCGCGTGCGAGGACGCGTGCTGGACGATCTACGACGCCGAGTACGTGACGCTCGAGGACGGCACAGGCCTGGTGCATACCGCCCCGGGCCATGGCGCCGAGGACTACGACACGGGCAAGCGCGTCGGGCTGCCGGTCTATTGCCCCGTGCAGGGCAACGGCACCTACGACGACACCACGCCCGATTGGCTGGCGGGCCAGCACATCTGGAAGGCCAACGAGGCCATCACCGACAGGCTGCGCGACAGCGGGCACCTATTCCATAGCTCGAAGTTCATGCACAGCTACCCGCACGACTGGCGCAGCAAGACGCCGGTGATCTTCCGGAGCACCGAGCAGTGGTTTGTGAGCATCGACGGTGGGTTCACCGTGGATGGCGACGAGGCCAAGTCCCTGCGCGAGCGGTCGCTGCACTGGGTCGATGCGGGTACGACCGAGAGTGTCGACTTCCACCCCGCGTGGGCGCGCAATCGCTTGCGAGGCATGCTCGATAGCCGCCCCGATTGGTGCATCAGCCGACAGCGCGCGTGGGGGCTGCCGATCCCGGCGTTCCACACGAAGGACGGCACGGCCGTGTTCACGCCGAGCCTGGTGCGCGAGATGGCGCGCGTGTTCGGTGAGCGCGGCAGCGACGCGTGGTTCACCGAGGGCCCCAGCGATCTGCTGGCGAATTGGAACCCCGCCGCCGACGCCGACCTGCCAGACGAGCTCAAGGGCATCTCCAAGAGCGAGCTGCGCAAGGGCGAGGACATCCTCGACGTCTGGTTCGAGAGCGGCGCGACATGGAACGCCGTGATGCGGCATCGCTTGGGCGTGTTCCCCAGCGAGTTGTATCTTGAGGGCAGCGACCAGCACCGCGGCTGGTTCCAGTCGAGCCTGGCGTGTGCGTTGGGGTCGACGGGCAAGCCGCCGTATAAGGCGGTGGTCACCCACGGCTTCATGGTCGACAAGGACGGCCAGAAGCTCAGCAAGAGCCGCGGCGACACGATCGAGGCGCTCTTCACTAAGTACGGATGCGACGTGCTGCGGTGGTGGGTTGCCTCGCTCAGCTACGAGAACGACGCCAAGGTCGATGACGAATTCTTCGCCATCGCCGGCGAAGCTTACCGCAAGGTTCGCAACACGCTGCGCTTCATGCTCGGCAACCTGGGCGATTTCGATTCGTCGAAGGCAGTCGATCTCGGGTCCGTGGAGCCGACGAGCATCGACGCGTGGGCGCTTTCGAAGTTTGATGCGTTGAGCACGGACGTGCTGGCCGCGTACGAGAAGTACGAGTTCCGCACGGCGCACGCCAAGCTGTACGCCTTCTGCAACGACACGATGAGCGCGGTGTATCTCGCGGCCATCAAGGACCGGCTGTACTGCGATAAGGCCGACAACGCTCGCCGCCGGCGCACGCAGACGGTGTTGCACCACATCACTGACGGGCTGTCCCGGCTGCTCGCACCCATCCTGCCCCACACCGCCGACGAGGCCTTCCGCGCCCTGCATCGAGTCGCGGCCGACGAGATCGACACCTGCGTCCACCTGGAGACGGTGCTGCCGGCGAGCGGCATCGCGGCCGACGAGCGCTGGGCAAAGGTCATGGCCCTACGCGACAAGGCACTCGCGGCCATCGAGCTCGCGCGCGGCTCGGCGGACAAGGGCGGCATGGACATCGACAACCCGCTGGACGCGTGGGTGGCCCTACCCAGCCCCGAAGGCCTGCTCGACGGTTTCGACCCTGTGGACCTGGCCGACCTGCTCGGCGTGAGCAAGGTCGAAGTCGGCGCTGCCGAGATCGCGGTGACCGACCACGGCTCCGACCCGCGCTGCGAGCGGTCTTGGAAGCGCGACGGCACCGTCAAGGAACGCTCCGATGGTGGCATGCTCAGTGATCGCGACGCCGAGGCCCTGGGCGTCGCCTAGGCCATACGCGCACGTTCTGCGCGTGTGGTCGGGATGTTGCCGGTATTCAACGTCCGAGAATGTCGGACCCGGAAGTGTTGCACAGAAGCAACACAGCCGGGCCCGCACGTCGGCCGATGACCGATGCGATGGAGCAACATCGAGACAACCAGCCCTCGCCCGATGATCGCCGACCGGCCGGTCGCGCCCAGCCGGGCGTGTCCGGCATGGTGCCCGTGGCCGACAAGCTGACGAGCCTGGCGCACGACCTGAACAACCTGCTGGATGGTTCGATGCGGCAGCTGGCGCTCGCGCGGCAGTCGCTCGACGCCGAGCTCACGGCGTCTGCCGCCCAGGAGCTCGACGGCGTCCGCCAGCACGTGAATACGGCCTACAAGGCGATGGAGCGGATGTGTGACATCCTGCACGCGACGCTCAGTGGGGCTCCGGGCGGGCCGGGCTCGCCGACCATCTCTCGCGGCGCGCCGATCTCGCTGGCTGAGGCGGCCGAGCACGCGCTCGCGGTGGTCGGGCCGGCGGCCGGTGAGGCGCTGGCGAGGCTCGAGGGCCAGCTCGACGCGGATATTCAGACGATCGCAGCGGGGCCGGTGTACCCGTTGATCCTTAATGGTCTGCGCAACGCGATCGAGGCCGTCGAGCGGTCGGGCAAGCCGGGCACGGTGACGCTGTCGCTGCGGCTGGAGCACGACGAAGACGATGGGCCTCAGGTGATCCTGGAGATTCGCGACACCGGGGCGGGGCTGGATGTGTCGACCTCCCCGCGCAAGCTATTCGAGCCCGGCGTGACCAGCAAGAGCAAGGGCTTCGGGCTCGGGCTTGCGATCAGCGCCGAGGTCGCGCGCGACATGGGCGGCACGCTCGAGCTCTCGGCAAGCCGCGAAGGTGGTGCCGTGCTTCGGGCTCGCTACCCCGTGCCGCAAGACCGCGGCGCGCAGAGCATCGGGTGAGTTCGATGCCGACCGAAGCCGCCGCACTACCAAGCAAGAAGTCCACCGGCACGCACAAGGTGCTGGTGATCGACGACGATCCGATCATCGCCGAGAGTCTGGCCGAGTTCCTGGTGCGCGAGGGCTACGAGGCGGCGACTGCATTCGACGCTGCCGAGGCGATGGAGGCGCTGGCCGAGGCAGAACAGCACACCGACGGCCCGAGCCGCGTGCCGCACCCGTTCGACCTGGCGATCTGCGACGTCTCGATGCCGGGGATGGGCGGGATGGACCTGCTCGCGCACATCCAGAAGGAGCACGACGCCGCGGTCATCATGCTGACCGGCTACGGCACCATCGAGTCGGCAGTCGAGGCGCTGCGGCTGGGTGCGAGCGACTACCTGACCAAGCCCGTTGTTGATAGCGAGCTTCGTGTGTCGCTCGAGCGTGCATTGGGCCAGCACAAGCTGCTCAGCGAGAACCGTCGACTGAAGCAGCAGCTCGCCGGCCGGTACGGGCTCGAGGGCATCGTCGGCCGCGACCACCGCGTGCAGCGTATCTTCGAATTGATCGAGGCCGTGGCCCCGAGTCGGACGACGGTGCTCATGACCGGCGAGAGCGGCGTGGGCAAGAGCCTGATCGCGCGCGCCATCCACCAGAACAGCCCGCGGCGGAACGAGCCGTTCGTTGAGATCTCCTGCGGATCGATCCCCGAGACGCTGCTCGAGAGCGAGCTCTTTGGTCACGTCAAGGGCGCCTTCACGGGGGCGCACGCAGACAAGGCTGGGCGCTTCCTGGCGGCTGATGGCGGCACGCTGTTCCTCGACGAGATCAACAGCGCGAGCCCGGCCATGCAGCTCAAGCTGCTGCGTGTGTTGCAGGAGCGGCGCTTCGAGCCGGTTGGCAGCAACGAGACCATCGAGGTCGACACGCGCGTGGTGCTGGCGAGCAATCAGGACCTGGAGGCGCTCGTGGCCGAGGGCAAGTTCAGGCAAGACCTGTACTATCGCATCAACGTCGTGAAGATCGAGATCCCGCCCTTGCGCGATCGTGTGAACGACGTGCCGATGCTGGCCGAGCACTTCCTGAAGCAGCACGCCGAGGAGCTTGGCAAGGCGTTGCTCGGCTTTGCGGATGAGGCGCTCGATGCGCTCCGGCGATACAGCTATCCGGGCAACGTGCGCGAGTTGCAGAACATCGTGGAGCGCGCCGCCGTACTCACGCGCACGCCGACGATCGCGTTGCACGATCTGCCACCACAGGTCATCGAGAACGCCACCGGGCCACTGACGCCCGCGTCGTTGCGGCCGGCCGAGCCAGAAGCCGAGACGCCGTGGACGCCCATGCCGCTGGCCGACGCG
This sequence comes from Phycisphaerales bacterium, assembly GCA_965227775.1. Classification (GTDB taxonomy): domain Bacteria; phylum Planctomycetota; class Phycisphaerae; order Phycisphaerales; family UBA1924; genus JAHCJI01. The sequence goes on along the minus strand of OZ245777.1, from coordinate 704,199 downwards.
ATGCGTGAGCCTGAGAAGCGGATCATCCTCAAGGCATTGAAGGCCAACGACTGGAACCGGCAGGCGACGGCCGACGACCTGGGCATCAACCGCACGACGCTTTATAAGAAGATGAAGGCGCTCGGGCTCGATGGGCAGGAGCCGGCCTAGTCTCGCGAATGTCGGCGGTTTTCTCGCAGTGCGGTCGGTATCGCTACCGGCTCGATCGGATCGTCGATCCGGCGGGCGGCGCGACGGTCGTGTGGGTCATGCTCAACCCGAGCACCGCGGACGCGACCAGCGACGATCAGACCCTTCGACGCGTGCGGGGATTTAGTGCTTCTACGTGTGGGCACCTGGGCCGCATCGTGGTCGTCAATCTCTACGCGTACCGAGCGACAAATCCAGCCGAGCTCATGACGGCTCCAGACTCGGAAGGCCCCGAGAACGCCCGCTACGTCGAGGCTGCGGTCGATCAGGCTGACCGCGTGATCGTGGGCTGGGGCGCGTCGATCGACCGTTGGCGACGCCGCGAGAGGTCGTCGAGCATCGCGGTACTTGAGGGCCGCGAGCTGTGGTGCCTGGGTACAGCTCGGACTGGTGACCCGCTCCATCCGCTCTGCGTTCCTTCGAGCAGATCGCTGCGACGGTGGAGTCCTTGCTGAGCCGGTGTTGGCTCGGCGCAATCGTGTGTTTACACTCGCACGTGCGCATCCTGACGTGGAACATCAATGGCATCCGTTCGGCCTGGAAGAAGGGCTTGGGAGACCGGCTCGACGAGATCGATGCCGATGTCGTGCTGTTGCAGGAGGTGCGTGCGCTTCGCGAGCAGGCGCCTGAGCCGCTGATCCATGCGGGCAAGTATCACGTCGTCTGGAATCCGGCGGCGCGCAAGGGATATTCAGGGACTGCGCTGCTCAGCAAGAACAAGCCAAAGCAAGTCAGATTTGGATTGCACGACGGCCACAGCGATGGTGACGAAGAGGGCCGGTTGATCTCTGCAAACGTGGGCGGGCTGGTGGTTGCCAGCGTGTATCTGCCCTCGGGCTCGTCGGGCGAGCATCGGCAGGCGATCAAGGAGCAGTGGATGCCCGAGTTCAGCCAATGGGTGCAGCCGCTGCGGCGCAAGCGGACGCCCGTGCTGCTGGGCGGCGACTTCAACGTGGCGCACACCGAGCGCGACATCTTCCACTGGCGGAGCAACCAGAAGACCAGCGGCTTTCTGCCCCACGAGCGCGCGTGGGTGGGGGGGCTGTTCGACGCCGGGTGGCACGACGTCATCCGCGAGAAGCACGGCGACGTGGACGGGCCGTACACCTGGTGGAGCAACCGCGGGCAGGCTCGGTCCCTCGATCGGGGTTGGCGGATCGACTACCTGCTTGCCAATCCGGCGGCCAAAAAGGCGATGAAGGATTGCTGGATCGACCGCGAAGCTGCCGATGGCATCTCCGACCACGCGCCCGTCGTGGCCGATCTCGATCTGTGAGGAGTCCAGCCATGAAGGCCACGCTCGACGGTGAAGACCTGGCGATCGACCGCCCCACGCTGGCCGCCGCCATCGAGGCCGGCGCTGAGCGAGCGCGCAGCCAGGGGCGCATCGTGGTCGAGGTCCTCCAAGACGGCGAGCCGGTCACGGGCGAGCGGCTGGGCGAGCCGAGCGACGAGCCGCTGGAGGCCCAGGTGCTGGAGATGACCTCGACTGACCCAGCGTCGCTGGTGCGCGTCACGCTCTTCGACGCGGCGGACGCGATGGATGGCGCCCAGGACGAACACGCCGCTTGCGCCGAGATGATCCATCGTGGCGAGATGAACGAGGCGATGCAGGCGCTCGCGGAATTGCTCTCGACCTGGCAGGCCGTGCGGCAGGCCGTGGTGCAGGGCGGTGCGGCGGTGGGGGTATCGCTCTCGCAGTACACGACGGATGGCGCGCTCGACGCGCGTTCGGATGCGCTTGCGCGGCAGCTCGACGACCTCAAGCGGGCCGTGGGCGACGAAGACCTCGCCACCGTGGCGGACCTGCTGGAAGAGGACCTGCGCGAAGAGGCCGGACTCTGGGCCGACACGCTGCGGCACATTGCCGAAGGCATGAAGCCGAATCGATAGAGCCCGAGCGCAGGAGCCGAAGACCGAGCAGCTGCGATCAGCGGCAGTAGTCGTAGTACCGGTGCCCGTGGTATCTGGGCGCGTGGTATCGCGGGGCGTGATGACGGTAGTAGTGGCGCTGGTGGTGGTAGTGACCGCTGCCGCCCCAGCTCTTGTAGTACGCCGGCGAGGGCGACTCGACGTACACGGGCTGGTCGACGTAGATCGGCTGGCTCGAATACACGCTGGGCGATGGCCCGTAGGAGCGACGGGACGATCGCGCGTTCTGATCGCCGATGATCGCGCCGCCGACGCCTCCCAGGATGGCGCCGATGGTGACGGCGTCGCTGCGGTCTCCCGTGACCGAGCCGATGCCCAGGCCGGCAAGGCTGCCCAGAGCGGCGCCGGAAAGCGCGCCCTGGGTTCCGTTGGAGCAGCCGCTCATCAGTGCCAGCGGCACGATCGCCGCGATCGCCGCGAGGCCCTTGCGCAGGTTCGTTGTGCGGATCATGTTGCCACCTCCTTCGCCCGCATCCCGCGGCGGGCGTGTTTAGTAAAGCCTTACTAGCTTTCATGCGTCGGCGTTGCGTCTGGAGCGCAGTTTTGCGGGGAAATGCTTATGTAGATGAGCCCTAGAGCCGGGCGAGCGGCAAAATTCGTGGTACAATAACGACTCAACCCAGCCTCCCTAGCTCAATCGGTAGAGCAGCTGACTCTTAATCAGCGGGTTACAGGTTCGAGTCCTGTGGGGGGTACTTTCGCTCTGGCCGCCTATGAGCCGGCGCTCGCCCACGCAGGTGGGCCTGCCCAGGGGCTTCGAGCCCTACTTCGCCAGCATCTCAGCTTCGGAGTCCGTCGCGCCCAGCCGCATCGGGTGTCGGTCCTCTGATTGCACCTTCCGGCTCCGGCTGCCAGGTTCCAACTGCGCCCAACGGGCTTGTGATTGTGGGTGTGCGGTTCCGTACTCCGGTGATAGGCAGAGCTCGCATCATTGCACGTTGCGGACTGAGCGGATCAACATCTCGTAAGGCGGATTCCAGTGCGTGGAACAGGCTCGCGCCTCATCCCAAAGTGGAGCTCAGTTCTGGATCCATTTATCTGCGTGCGCCAAGCCGCGACAGCGTCAGACTCGAAGCCCGATAGACCATCAAGAGCTTGAGTGGGAACTCGGCAAACTACAATGGACCGATGCCAAGACGAGCAACGATCGTGTCAGCCGTTCGCACGCCGATTGGTCGTTATGGCGGCCAGCTGGCTTCCGTCCGTCCCGACGATCTCGCCGCTGCCGTCATCAAGGGCGTCGTTGAACGGTCGGGTGTCGATCCCGCGTCGATCGACGACGTGTACTTTGGCGCGGCCAATCAGTCTGGCGAAGACAACCGAAATGTCGCCCGGATGGCCGTTCTGCTCGCTGGACTGCCCGAAACGGTACCTGGCGCAACCGTAAATCGTCTCTGCGCGTCCGGACTGGAAGCGATCAACGTGGCGGCGCGAATGCTCGAGGCGGGTGCGGGTGACGTCTTCATCGCTGGCGGCGTCGAGTCCATGAGCCGAGCGCCGTATGTGCTGAGCAAGGCGGAGACAGCGTTCGGGCGCGGGCAAGAGATGTTCGATACGTCGATTGGGTGGCGATTTGTCAACCCATTGATGGATGGGCTCGGCCACACCGACGCGCTGGGAGTGACCGCAGAGAACGTTGCGAGGAAGCACGGCATCAGCCGCGAAGACCAGGATGTCTTTGCGCTTCGTAGCCAGGAGCGTTGGGCCCTGGCCCACGCAGCCAGTCGATTCGATGACGAGTTGCTGCCGATCGAGGTTCCGCAGCGCCGTGGCGATCCGATCGTGTTCGACACCGACGAGCACCCAAGGCCCGGTACGACGCTCGAGGCGCTCGCGAAGCTGAGGCCGGTGTTCGCCAAAGACGACGCAGGAACGGTCACCGCTGGAAACTCGTCTGGCGTCAACGACGGTGCGGCTGCATTGCTGATCATGGAATCCGAGTTGGCGAAATCGTTGGGCTATGCGCCGCTGGCGTACGTCGGTGCGGGCGCCTCAGCGGGCGTTGCTCCGGCGCTCATGGGGCTCGGCCCGGTTCCCGCGATCGGTCGTGTGCTCGATCGATCCGGGCTCGCGCTCGGCGACGTCGGTCGATTCGAGATCAACGAGGCGTTCGCGGCGCAAGCGGTTGCGTGCCAGCGCGAGCTTGGGATCAGTGACGATCGTCTCAACGTCAACGGGGGCGCGATCGCGATGGGGCATCCGTTGGGCTGCAGCGGCGCACGGCTGGCCGCCACGCTCGTGCACGAGATGCGTCGCAGCGGGACCGAACGGGGGATCGCGTCGCTTTGTATCGGCGTTGGGCAGGGGCTCGCGACTGTCTTTGAACTCGCTTAGGCGCTCGATCGGCTAGGGCATCGACGCGATCTTCGCGAGGCCGGATTCCATCGCGGCCACCAGGTGGTCGATCTCGGCTTCGCCCATGGGCGTCGAAAGCACGGCGGTGCACGTGTTGATCATGATGCAGCCTTCCTGGAAGAGGTGGTCCAGCATTGCTGCCAGGCGTGCGTTCTCTTCGGGCGTCGTGTGAGCCTCGCGGTAGTTGCGCGGTGCGGACGGCTTCATGTGAACACGGAACATCGAGCCCGTGCCGGTCAAACACGCAGTAGCACCCGTCCGTTCGATGGCCTCCGCAATGCCGCGCTTGGCGCGATCCGCGAGGGCATTCAGACGCTGTACGGCCGGTTCATCAAACTTGCGCATAGCGGTCAGGCCCGCGACGGTGCTGATGGGATTCGCCGAGAACGTGCCCGAATGTGGAAACACGAAGTTGTCACCGCGTGGATTCATCGTGTCCATCACTTCGGCCCGTCCAGCGACGGCACCGATGGGAAAGCCTCCACCGATGAGCTTGCCGATCGCGGTGAGATCCGGGCGAAGGTCGTACCGCGTCTGGAGCCCGCCGTACTCGGAGCGGTACGTGATGACCTCGTCGAGCACAAGCAGCACGCCGTGGTCGCATGCCCATTGCGCGATCGCGTCGACAAACTCAGTTTCAACCGGGTTCAACCCCACGCGATGGGGCATCAGGTCGAGGAGTACACACGCGAGTTCATCGGCATGCTCGTTGAGCCGCGTAATCGCACGCGCCACGTCGTTGAACGGGAGGATCACGACATCGTCGAGCGCCGACCGCGGCGTCCCGCGAACCAGCGGCACTGATTCGGGGCGATCGATGTGGCCCCAGCGGTCGGGCTTGGGTGCCTGGCTGACCTCGGCGTAGTCGTAGCCGCCGTGGTACGCCCCTTCTATCTTGGCGATCTTGGCCCGGCCCGTGTGCGCGCGTGCGGCCTTCAGGCAGACCATGAGTGCTTCGGTGCCCGAGTTGACGAACCTGAGTTTCTCGAAAGAAGGCGACCTGCTGCAAAGGTGCTCGGCGTATTCAACCTCCGCTTCCGTCGCCATCATGAACGCGCTGCCACGCGCAAGCTGATTGGTCACCGCCTGGACGATGTCGGGATCGGCGTGTCCGTGGATGAGCGAGCACATGTTGTTCGAGAAGTCGATCCGCGTGACGCCTTCGAGATCGGTGACGCGGCAGCCCGTCCCAAAGTCGGCGTATGCGGGGTGTGGTGCTCGGAGCACGGTGTTTCGGCTCACGCCGCCCGGCATGACCCGCTGACCACGCTCGAAGAGCTCGGCGCTTCGAGTGGCTTTGGCTGTGTGTTGTGTCATGGCTGGAGCAATGGTGCTGCGGTGCGTTCTTGTACGAAGTCGAAATCAACGCCTGGGCTTAGCTCGACGAGGCAGAATCCATCGGGCGTGATGTCGATGACGGCCAGATCCGTGTACACGCGGTCGATCACGCCGAGGCCGGTCAGGGGGTAGGTGCACTGCTTGACGAGCTTGGGTTCGCCCGTCTTGGTGGTGTGCTGCGTGATTACGTACACCTTCTTGACGCCCGCTACGAGGTCCATCGCACCACCAACGGCCGGGATCGCGTCGGCCGCTCCCGTCGACCAGTTTGCCAGGTCACCATTGGCAGCAACCTGGAGTGCACCGAGCACGCAGAGGTCGATGTGGCCACCCCTGATCATGGCAAAGCTGTCGGCGTGATGGAAGAACGATGCACCCGGGTTTGCCGTCACCCGCCGCTTGCCGGCGTTGATCAGCTCCGGATCGCCCTCTCCCTCAGCAGGCGAGGGGCCCATGCCGAGCAGGCCGTTCTCGGTGTGATACACCAGCTCGCGTCCTTCGGGGACGTACTTCGCGACGAGCTCTGGAATGCCGATGCCGAGATTGACGTACGAGCCATCCGCGATGTCATGGGCGAGACGCTCTGCCATCTGCTCGCGCGTGCGTCCGACCCGTTCTGTTGCCGCTGATTGCGTCATGGGTAGGTGGCTCCGGCCGCAACGAGTTCCGATTCGTGAGCGGGGGCGGCAACTTCGACCACGCGATCGACGAAGATGCCCGGCGACACCACGATCTCCGGGTCGATCATGCCCGGCTCAACGATGCTCTCGGCCTGAACGATGGCGACGTCGCTCGCCATTGCCATCGGTGGGCCGAAGTTGCGAGCGGTCTTGTTGTAGATGGTGTTGCCGTGCGTGTCGGCCGCCTTGGCCTTGATGAGCGCGAAGTCGGCTCGAAGTCCTCTCTCAAGGATGTAGTCGCGGCCTTCGAATGTACGTTGCTCTTTCCCTTCGGCGAGCGGCGTGCCGACCGCCGCGGGCGTGTAGAACGCAGGGATGCCGGCTCCTCCCGCGCGGATGCGCTCTGCGAGCGTGCCTTGCGGGACCAGCTCGAGCGCGGTCTTCCCTGCCCGGTAGAGCTCTGGGAACACGGTCGAATTCGCCGTCCTCGGGAACGAGCAGATCACCTTCGAGACGCGGCCGGCCTTGAGCAGCGCGGCCAGCCCGACTTCGCCACTGCCGGTGTTGTTACTGATGACCGTGAGATCGCTCGAGCCCTGATCGATCAGAGCATGGATGAGCTCGATCGGACTGCCGGCCTCGCCGAAGCCGCCGACCATGATCGCCGCGCCATCGAACACGTCCGCGACGGCCTCGGATGGGCTGCCGACGCGTTTGTTGATCATCCGCAGGGTCCGGTCATCTGCGGCATCGAAGCCGGCATCGCCGAGTCACCGTGCGCCTTGGTGCGGGTGTAGTCGAACAGGCCGGCCTCATCAAAGAGCACGCGGTCTTCGTAGTCATCGAACCACAGTGCCTCGGGGTTTCGGCCCACGATGCACACCTTGCCGATCTCGTTGGCTCCGCCCGAGTTGCGCAGGAGCTTGAAGATCACGACGCCGTTCTCCGCACCCTTGAGGCCCGGAATCGGCTCGTTGGTCACCGATGCGACTTCGGTCTTGCCCTTGTAGTGCGTGATCGAAAGGCGGGCGTGCTTCTCGACGCCGGACAGACCCATCTGCGATTTGTTGAGGGTCTGCCAGGCCGTTTCGATCGGGACGTTGAAGGCCTTGTACGCCACGATATCGCGACCGCAGAAGAAGTAGTGGTTCTCCCCGCCGGCGCGCTTGAACTCACGCTGCAGGATTCGAAGCGCGTCGGCATCGTCGTTGATGCCCTTGATGATCGGGGCCTGGTTCTGGACCGTCAGCCAGCCGCGGCTCACCAGGTTCCGCATCGCTTCGCCCGTTGCCGGGATCCACTGCTTGAAGCCCTTCTCGTCTTCGATGTAGTTACCGTCGGCGTCCTTGGCGAGGATCTCGTCGGGGTGCTCGAAGTGGAGCATGAAGTTCATGCCGACCTCTGGGTAGTTCTCATGGAACCGATCGAGCATATCGAAGAATGTCTTGTCGAACCGTTGTGGGTAGAACGCCATCTCCTTTGTACCCACGCGGATCGTCTCGACGCCAGCCTCGGCGAGCGCTGCAAACCAAGCCGCGAGCTTGGCGTTGTTCAGCACCATCGCATCACCACCGGAGAGCAGGATCTCGCGGAGCTTCTCGCGTCCGGTGTCGGGGTGGACGCCTCCGTTGGCCGCAACGATCGCGTTGTGCTTCTTGATGTACGGAATGATCTCTGAAATCTTGGCCAGGCCCTTCTTCTTGACCGTTCCGTCGATTCGCTTGACGTCCTTGCGAGCGATCAACTCCTCGCGGTAGCAGAAGCGGCAGTGAGCCGAGCAGGTCGAGATGACGTACATAAGGCCCATCTCGTACTTGTGCAGCAATCCCTCGACCGGGCTGTAGTCCATCTGGTTGCCCGGATCCTCCGAGCCTTGCAGGTTGTCGGTCTCGTCGGGGCTGGCCTTGACGATGCGCTGGATGGCCGCGCTGTTCTTGGCGATCTCGTAGTAGTGCCGTGTGATCTTGACCGGCATTCGAGACTCGACGTCTCGCTCGGTGCCCTTGCGCACCCGGAGCGCCACGATCTCGTCGCCACCGTAGAAGTTGAGCATGTCATCGGGGGCCTTCTCATCGAAGAAGGGCTTGAGCCCGTTGATGATTCCACGCTCGTAGCGGGGGTCCTCGACTGTCTCGAGGAACGCCTTCTCGCGATCGGTGGGAACGTACTCGTGGCTCTGCTCTTGGATCATGGGCTGGAGCTCCGGGATAAGGAACGAAAGGGTGGCCGATTGCTGTAACGCATTGTACAGTATGAACGACCAGTTGCAACGGAATGACCACGATCACCGAGGGTGCCGCTCCGTATGACTGTTCAGGACCTCATCGCGGGCGTTGGCGACCGCCTGACACCTACCGAACGTCGTATCGCGGAGGTGGTTTCGGGCGACCCGACGCTGCTGGCGTTTGGCACGGTTTCCGATCTCGCAGAGCGAGCGGGCACGAGCCGGCCGTCCATTGTGCGCTTTGCGACCAAGCTCGGATTCTCCGGATACACCGATTTGCAGGAGTGGATCCGCGACGGGCTGTCGAAGCAACTCTCGAGCCCGAGCGCGCGCATCCGGCGTCACTCGAGTGAATCGGACGACACCCGCTCGGCCATCGCAGATGCGGTCCAGCAGGTCTTCGAGGTGTTCGACGAATCCAAGCTTGACGCGTTGGCTTTGCCAATTGCCCGCGCGCGTCGGGTGTACGTGCTCTCCGGTGAAACGTCTATGGCGGGCGCACGGGCGCTGCAGAGCGGACTCAGCATGATCCGGGCCGACGTCGTCCTCGTCAGCGAACACTCGATCGGGCGCGATCTCAGCGGGGCTTCATCGGGCGATGCCGCAGTTGTCTTCGATTTTGCCCGCTATCGTCGCCGATCCGTCATGGCCGCGCGCACGCTTGCCAGCCTTGGAGTCACGCTCGTCGCCATCACCGATGGCCCGCTCTCACCGCTGGCATCTCTCACCCAGCACTGGTGCGAGCTGCGCGTTCCCGCGGTCGGACCGTTCGACAGCTCTGTTCCCGCGGTCGTGGCTGCCGAGTTGCTTGTTGCTCGTGTCGCTGCGGATCTCGGCAAGAGCGCACGCGAACGAATCGATCAGCTCGAGTCCATCTGGCGTTCCACGGGTGCGTTCCACGAAGAGGCCTGAGTCGGGCACGATCAACGAAGCGATACCTCCACTGCACAGCAGATGTGAGCGTCCCATATCTCGTTCAAGGTGCGAGCTTCTTGTTGGGCTGATGGCAACTGCAGCGCCGCGTTCTCTGACACTCGTCCACAATGGCGGGCCATGATCCCTCGCTAGGGCCCTTTGGAAGCCGCTCGATACACGTATTCCCGATCCGTTCGCTCATTGTCCCGTGTCTCGGACGGCAAGGCGGACCGACGGTCATCCCGCTGGCGACACTCCCGTGCGGAGCCGATGCCCTTGTGGGGAGTCGGAAGCTCGCCAGACTGGAGTGATGCGGGATGAACAAGTTACTTGCTTCGGGAATCGTGGCCCTCGGCGTGACGTCGGCATCCGTATTCGCGCAGGACTTCGAGATGGAGTTCGACCGCGGTGTTGACGGATGGCGAACGGTCGTCGATGGCGTCATGGGTGGCTTGTCGACGGGCCGGATCTCGTCACCGCAGTCGGGCGTCATGCGTTTCAGTGGAGACCTAAGGCTCGAGAACAACGGCGGCTTCAGCCAGGCGCGGACGGCTGTTGACGGAGCGGCGTTCGAAGGCGCCGAGGGCATCGAGATCGAGGTGCGCGGAGACGGCCGGACGTACAAGTTCGATGTCCGCCTTTCGAACGTGCGCATGATGGCCGGGGCGTACCAGCAGGACTTCCAGACGACAAAGGGCGAGTGGAAGACCATTCGCCTCCCGCTCGATGATTTCAGGCTGTACTCGTTCGGCCGATTGGTGTCGAGTGCGCCCGAGATCACGCCAACGAACATCGAGTCGATCGGCTTCTCCCTCTCGGATAAGAACCCCGGCGCGTTCCAGCTCGAGGTGGGTTCCATTCGCGCGTACGGCTCTGAGTCGCAGGCGTCGCAGCGCGAGCAAGGGCGAGACCTGGCTTCGGTCGCGACACGGGCGGGCCTCACAACGTTGCTGCAACTCGTCGAAGCGGCGGAGCTCTCGTTGCCGGATGAGCCCGTGACGATCTTCGCGCCGACCAACGACGCCTTCGCGGCGTTGCCGGCCGAACAGGTCGAGGCACTGCTGAAGCCCGAAGCCCGCGACACGTTGCGGGCGATCCTGGCCTACCACGTGGCGGCGGGCACGCTGTCCTCCTCGGAGGTGCTTGGCCGGCGATCGATCGAGACGCTGAACGGCCAGAGTGTTTCCATCGGGGCCGCTGGTGCCGCGACGATCGGAGAGGCCGGGCTCGTTGCGGCCGACGTGCCGTTCGACGGGGGCCTTGTGCACGTCATCGATGGCGTTCTGCTGCCCGAGCTTCGCCCAATTACCACGATCGCATCAGAGACCGACGACCTGAGCACGCTCGTCACGGCGGTGACGGCCGCTGGTTTGGCCGATCAGCTCGGCCCGGAGAACGGCCCGTGGACCGTGTTCGCGCCCGTGAACAGTGCTTTTGCTGCACTTCCTGATGGAGCGGTTGAAGCCCTTCTCAGGCCGGAGAACCGCCAGCAGCTCGTGGGCGTGCTCGCGCTGCACGTCGTCCCGGGCCGGTTGGAGGCTCGCGACCTGCTGGGCGCAGGAAAGACGCAGACGCTGACCGGCGAAGTGATCGGCTTTGGTATCGAGGATGGCGCGCTGCAGGTCAATGGCGCCTCCATCGTTGCGAGCGACATCCAGGCGGCGAACGGCGTTGTGCACCTGATCGATGCGGTGCTGCTGCCGTCGTCGCCCGAGCCGGAGCAGGCGACGGCTCGATCGTTCGATGCCCGCGCCGCGAGCTTGTACGAGTTGGCAGTTGACCGGGGCGTGCCGCTGTTCAATGCAGGCCAGCACGCCGCATGCGCCGCGATCTACGAGGTGACGATCCAGTCGATGCTGCTGCTTGGCAAGGACGATCTTGATGCCCGTGTTGCCGAGCGGCTCGAGCAGAGCCTTGCCGAGGCGCGACGTGAGCCGCAGGCATTCGAGAGGGCGTGGATCTATCGCCGGGCTATGGATGTGGCGTATCAGAGCTTCCAGCGACCTGGCATGCTCAACGCGTCTCGCTGAGTCCTAGCGGCCCGGCTTGCGGTTCTTCTGGCCCCAGCGCCAGGCATCTGCGCTGTACAGCATGAGCGCCGTCCAAATGAGGCCGAACGCGAGCAGCGTCATAGCGTCGAGCTCCTGGCCATAGACGATGGCAAGAACGAACTGGCCTGTCGGCGCGAGGTATTGCAGCATGCCGAGCGTCGCGAGCCGCAGGCGGTGGGCCGCTGCGGCGAACGCGACGAGCGGCACCGTGACCATGACGCCGCCCAGGAGCATCAGGGTGGTGCGTAGCGGTGGCCCCTCGGTGATCCGCTCGGTGCCGTTGGCGAAGAGCCACCCGTATATGGCGATGGCCGCCGGCAGCATGGCGATCATCTCGACGCAAAGGCCGGGCGCGGGCTTGGTCTGAGCTCGCTTGCGGACAAGCCCGTAGAACCCGAAGCTGAGCGCGAGGGTAACGGCGATCCACGGCAGGCCGCCACGATCGATTGTGAGCACGACGACCGAGGCGACTGCCAGCAGGATCGCGACGATCTGCGGCTTGCGCGGACGTTCGCCCAGGAGCACGACGCCCAGCGCGATCGAGACCAGCGGCGTGATGTAGTAGCCAAGGCTCGCGTCGATGAGGCGCTTGGTCGAGACTGCGTAAATGAACGCAAACCAATTGATGGCGATGAGCGCGGCACTCAACAGGAGAACGCGCAGGCGTGCGGGCTCGGTAAGCGCCGCCTTGAGCTCATTCAGCCTGCCGGTGAATGCAAGCAGCAGCAGCAACACAGGAATGCCGAAAATGACGCGCTGCGCGACGAGCTCGATGGCGGGCGTGGCCCACTCGCCGCGCGTGAGCGCGTTGATGTAGATCGGCACGACGCTGCCCCACCAGAAGTACGCCAGCAGGCCGAAGCCCACGCCGGCGGTTGGGCTCGTGCTCGGTGAAGTTGTGGGCGCGGCGGGCGGCATGGAGGGCGAGCGTAGCGGGCTGCCCAAGGGCGTTGGAGATTCCCACGCGAAGCGGCCCGTGGGTTGTTTCTGGGAGGGCTCGCCCTACCCTCCGTCCATGCCCCTGATTGTCACCGGAACCGTTGGTATCGACACCGTGTACACCCCCGACCACGGCCATCGGGAGAACGTGCTGGGCGGTTCGTGTACGTACTTTGCCGCGGCTGCCTCGTTCTATTGCCAGCCCGTGCGGGTGGTGGCGGCGGTCGGAGAAGACTTCCCCGACGATCTTCGTAAGACGATGGAGCGCTTCGAGGGCGTCGACCACAGCGGGCTTGAGGTTCGCAAGGGCTCCAAGACATTCCGCTGGGGCGGCAAGTACATGGACAACATGGACCAGCGCGAGACGCTGTACACCGACCTTGGTGTCGTGGCCGAAGAGCCGCCCGTGGTTCCCGATCAGTTCCGCGACAGCTGGTACGTCTTCCTCGCGAACACGCATCCGGCTGTGCAGCTTGGTCTGCTCGAGCAACTCAGCGATCGTCAGCTGGCCGTCGCCGACACGATGGACCTGTGGATCGATACGGCCAAGCCCGAGCTCATGCAGCTGTGCGAAAGGATCGATGGGCTGGTGCTGAACTTCGAAGAGGCTGAGCAGCTTACCGGCAAGCGCAACACCGTTGCCGCGGCACGGCAGATTATCGACATGGGTCCGAAGTTCGTGGTCGTCAAGAAGGGCGAGCACGGCTGCATCATCGTGCATAAGGACGGCATCGCGGCGCTCCCGGCGTACCCGACCGAGGAAGTGGTGGACCCAACCGGCGCGGGCGATAGCTTCGCGGGGGGCATGATGGGCTCGCTGGCGCGCGAGGGCGACGCGGGCGCCGATCCGACGTCGTTCGAGGCCATCCACCGAGCCGTTGCGCACGGCACGATCGTGGCGAGCTACAACATCGAGTCGTTTAGCCTCGATCGCTTGGCAAGCCTGAAGCCCAGCGAGCTCGACGAGCGCTTCCAGCAGTTTGCCCGCATGGTCCGCTTCGGCTAAACAAGACTCCGAGCATGCCCGACAGCACCAATCAGCCCGACCCGCGGTATCTCGAGCCGTACCGCGAGGCGGTGCGTGCCCATGGCCCTGGGTTTGAAGCACTGCTGTGGCGGAGCCAAGAGTATCAGGTCACCCGTTTCAAGGTGCTTGCGGAGGTCTGCCGACCCAAGGGCGCGGTCTTGGCCGACATGGGCGCGGGCCGTGGCGACCTGATGGAGTTCCTGCAAGCCGCCAAGCAAGAGCCTCGGCTGTACGTAGGCGTCGAGGGCATCAGCGAGTTGGTCGAGTCGGTCAGCGAGCGCTTCCCCGGCAGCTGCTGGGAGACCGCGGATTTCGTGCGAGATGCCGGGTTGTTTACCAGGCTGGTGCGTGAGCATGGCGTCGATCGGGTGATCTTCAGCGGCTCGCTCAACACGCTCGATGAGCGCACGGCGCTCGCGGTGCTCGATCGAGCGTGGGACGCGCTCTACGGGCACGAGGGCGCGGTGCTGGCATTCAACTTCTTGAGCTCGGCCGGGCGGAAGCGGCGCGAAGCGACCGGCCCGGCCAATCGCTTCAACAGCGGCCACGTGTTCAAGTGGGCGCAGCGCGCCAGCGGGCGGATGCTGTTCCGCCAGGACTATCTCGGCCCGCACGACGCCACCGTCGCGCTCTACGCGTGAGCGTGGTTACTCGCCCAGGTCGGGCCAGAGATCTGCGAGATCGCTCGAGATCGGGCGGCGGATGCCGTTCTCGTTCAGCACGTCTTCGATGGAGGCCAGGATGTCGCTGCGTCGGTAGACCAAGCGATCGGCCCCGCGGTCGTAGAACTCGAACGTGATGAACTCTTCCGACGAATCGGCAAGCTCCTTGAGCGTGGTGATGCAGTGCTCAAGGCTCGTGATCGTCGTGCCGTTGATGCTCTTGAGCGTCGCGAACGGCGGGACGTCATAGGCAAGATTCACCCGGTGGTTGAGCATGCCACCGGCGAGGATGACGTACTGCTGCACTTCGGCCTCTTCGTCCTTGCCGGTGAAGGCGCGCTTGACGAGTGGGCTGCGACGGGCGGCCATGCGGTCGAGGTCGAGCCCGTAGACGTGCGCCTGGTACACCGGCGTGAACACCAGCGGGCCGAAGACCATGTAGCTGGGATAGGTGTTGTCGAGCGCGTCGAAGAAGTCGTCGGCGCCGCGCACGACGGGCGAGCGGACCTCGATCTCCTCGCCGTCCCGCAAGACGCCCAGCGTGATCGTGTCGTCATCGTTCAGTCCATGATGGACGAAGTACTCGAAGTACAGCCGCAGGTCGTCGGTGACGCTGACAAGGCCCTGGCTGTCGACGCTGCGGCCGGCGATGCTGGTGACGACGTCCCAGGATTGCAGCGGGTTGCCCTCGACGGCGCCCGCCACGACCATGCCCTCCAGCTGCGGCGTCAGGCCCAGCTTGGCGCGCACGCCGGGGTTGCGGGTGTTGTCGAAGGTCTCGCGAAGGAACGGCCGGCCGTCGACCTCGCCGTCCTCGATGTCGCTGAGGAACAGTCGGATCTCTTCGTTCGGGATGATGTAGCCAATGTTGTCGGCCTGCGAGATGCCGCTGAAGGTCAGGCCGATGACCTCGCCATCGACGGTGACGGGCCCGCCCGAGTTGCCGGGGTTAAGGGCGGCGTCGACCTGGATGCGCAGGCCGAGCGTGCCGGCCTGATAGCCCACGAACTCGATGCGTGAGACGATTCCCTCGGTGATCGACAGCTCTTCGCCGCCCATCGGGTAGCCAAGCGCGTTTGCCTTGTCGCCGATATCCGGAAGCGTGTCGCTGAGTACGGCCATGGGCACGCCGTCGAGAGCACCCTCGTCTTCGAGCTCCAGCAGAGCGAGATCGATGCCGGTGTTGCGTGCGATGACGCGTGCGGCCAGGCGCTGGCTCGTGAGGTAGGGCTGCACGAAGATCTGCTGCCCGTACTCGACGACGTGCGCGTTGGTCAGGATTCGGCCGCCCTCGATGACCAGGCCCGAGCCCGTCGAGTCGGCCGGCTGCTGGCGTGTCCAGGGGCGAGTCAGGTCGGGTCCTCGGCTGGTCGTGAAGATCTTGACGGTCGACTCACGGATGTCGGCGGGGGCCGCCTGGGATTCGGCCTGATCGGTGGTGAGCGACGTGGCCTGCGCCACAGCAACGCCGGCGCCTGCCGCGAGCACGGCAGCGCACGCGGATGCTTGAAGGGTCCGGATAAGTTCAGCGGTGCGGTTCTTCACGTCGATCTCCTGGGCCTGGGGTCCGGCGGCGAGCCTTCGCTCGGCCAAGAGAGGCTAGAGCCTCGTGCCGAGCCGCGGGCGAACGGGGTCGCCACACGCTAACATCGGCTCCCATGGCCACCATCATCGTTCTTCAGGACGGACAACACCTCGGCCCGGGCCGCTTGGGGGTCACCCTGCGCGACCACGGGTTCAAGATCGACTACCGCCGCATCGACCGCGACGGCGAGGCGGCGGTGCCCGCCGACATGGACAACGCCCAGGGCCTTGTCGTGTTGGGCAGCCCGAAGTCCCCGCTGGGCGATGAGCCGTGGATCACGCGCACGCTCGACCTGATCCGCCAGGCCCACGAGGCCAAGATGCCCGTCATCGGCCTGTGCATGGGCCACCAGCTCATCGCGCGGGCGCTGGGCGGCGAGGTCGAGAAGCTGCCGGAGATGGCCCTGGGCTTCGAGCCGGTGGAACTGACCGTGCCCGGGCAGACCGAGACCATGCTCGCCGGCATGCCCTGGAAGCTGCCGATGTTCCAGAGCCACGAGCACCACGTCTCGAAGGCGCCTCCCGGTGCGACGGTGCTGGCCAAGAGCGCGACGACACCCGTCGAGTGCTTCAAGGTTGGTATTCGAACCTATGGGTTCCAGTACCACTTCGAGTTCGATCGCCCGGGCATCACGCGGCATGTGTCCGTGCTGAAGCGCGTGATGGGCGAGGTGCCCCGCACGCTGGAAGAGATCGAAGCGCAGCTGGACGAGCACTACGCGATGTTCGCGCGGGCTTCCGACCGCTTGTGCGTCAACATCGCCTCCTTCGCGGTGCCGTTCGACCGTCTTTTGGCGGTGTAGCGGTGGGGGCGCCTCAAGCGACACCCAGGCCCACGCGTTTGCGTATCGCCGCGCCGGCGGATTTCGATCTGGCACGCGACGCGTGCTCCTATGGCTACTTCCTGCTCGAGCCCTACGAGTGGTATCCCGATTCGGGTGTGTACTCCGCGGCGCTTGCGCTCGAGCACGGTGGAACTCGCGTGGTCATCCGCCAGCAGCGCGTGGGCATGCACCTGAACGTGACTGCCGATCGCTCGCTCACGCGAGATGAGAGCGCGCAGGCACGCGCCATGGTCACCCGCATCTTGCGTCTGGATGAGAGCGAAGAGGACATTGCGGCGTTTCACGCCGTCGATGACCGCTGGCGCTTCAGCGGGCGAGGCCGCCTCATGCGATCGGCCACGCTGTTCGAGGACATGGCAAAAACGGTGACAAGCTGCAACGTGCAGTGGCCGGGCACCATCGATATGAACGCCGCGCTGTGCGCCCGTGTCGGATCGCCGACGCCGAGTGGCGTGCACGCGTTTCCTACGCCAGAGCAGCTTGCGCGCAAGAAGGCGACATGGCTGCGTTCGCGCTGCCGCGTGGGCTACCGAGATCAGCGACTCGTCGACCTTGCAAGGATGTTCTACAAGGGACAGATTCCCCAGGCTTGGCTTGAGGATCCGCAAACGCCAGACGACGAGGTCCGCCGCTTCCTGCTCGACCTGCCGGGCATCGGGCCGTATGCCGCGCACAACATCATGCAGCTCATGGGTCGCTATGGATTCCTGCCGCTCGACACCGAGAGCGTCAGGCATGGGCGCAGCGTGCTGGGCTTCACGGGCACCGATCGTGAGGTGCTCAAGCTGGTGACGGCGCACTACGAGCGATTCGGCATCGGCCAGGGCGGGCAGGCCTTCCGAAGCTACTGGTTGGATCTCTGGATGAGCTACGAAACCAGCCGCGGCCCTGCCCACACGTGGGACAAGCGCACCACTGGCCGCTCGTTCACCGCGGCGCAGCTCAAAGCCGACCAGCCCACTCCCCGCAAGCGCAAAAGGACTTCTTAGGAGCAGCCCGCGTCGAACGCGTTGCTGTACGCCAGGAAGTCGAAGAGATCGAGCACGCCATCGCGATCGAAGTCGCCGACCGGGTCTCCCGCTGTCCATGCCGTCTGGAAGGCGAGGAAGTCGAAGAGCGTGAGCGTTCCATCACCGTCGATGTCGGCCGCGCACGGCGTGCAGGCGAGCCTCGAATCAAGTGCGGCGTCCTGCACCGCGTCGATCGGATCGCTGAGCGAAGAGACACCGTCTTCGATCATGTACACGCCGCCGAGCAGGGGATTGCCGGCGTCGTCCAGCTCGACCCAGGGTGTGTAGGCAAAGGCACCAGGGCTATCGACGCGGCGCGAGCCATCGGCGCGCGTGAGCACCCAAGCGCCCAGGCCATAGTTCTGCGTGTCTCGCGATGCGGGCGTGCAACGGATGGGCAGGCCCGCGGTGAGATCTGTGAACATAGCGTTGATCGAGGACTGCTCGATGATGCGCTCGCCCCGGTACATGCCACCGTCGATGAGCATGCGGATGACGCGCGAGTAGTCTTCCAAGCTGCTCTCTGCTCCGCCGGCGATGAGCGGGTTGGTGGTCTCGTAGAGCCCGTCGTAGTTCGTGTCGGTCAGGCCCAGTGGCATTGCGACGCGTTCGGCGAACAGTGTGTCCCAGTCGGTGCCGCTGACGACCTCGCACACGCGACCGGCGACATGCATGCTCACCTGCCCGTAGCAGAAGTCGGTGCCCGGTGTTGCTTCCAGCGGTGTAAACAGCGCGATGCGTGTCACCGCTTGTGCGAGCGTGATCGAGGGATCGAACGCGAACACGCTATTGCTCGGCAGGCCTGACGTGTGGCTGAACATCTGGCGGACGGTCATGGTGCCCTTGGTGCCACCAAACTCGGGCAGGTACGTCGCGACGGGCGCGTCCAGATCGAGGCCGTCTTGCTCTACGCAGGACATGACGACGATGGCCGACAGCAGCTTGGTCGCGCTCGCGATAGGCACGACCGTGCCACGGTCGTAGTCGCCGTAGAAGCGTTCGAGGCTCGGGCCGGGCAGCAGGGGGTCTTCCAGGCGCAGGCTCGCACCCGAGACCAGGGGGAAGTCGTCCACGATTGCGGCGGCGAGCGCGTCGGCCGCGCCGAAGTCGCACTGCGCCCAGCAGGCGGGTGTCAAGGCAACCGCGGAGAGCGAGCAGAGCGTCTTGTGCATCGAGAGAACCCCCAGTGTGTATCCGTTGCTGGCTAAAATAATACACGGGAAACGGGCGTGTG
The DNA here is from genome assembly GCA_965227775.1 of Phycisphaerales bacterium. Classification (GTDB taxonomy): domain Bacteria; phylum Planctomycetota; class Phycisphaerae; order Phycisphaerales; family UBA1924; genus JAHCJI01. The sequence continues at coordinate 685,274 of OZ245777.1, read as the reverse complement.
CGATGGCTATTGCCCGCCAAATGCGGACGCCTGGCCCGAGAACGGGAGGCACGCATGGCCGACGCAACGAACACGGAGATCGACGCCACCATCATCAGCGGTCTGAACAGGCTGCTGGCCGATGCGGCGGTGTTCCGCTACAAGATCCAGAACTACCACTGGAATGTCCGGGGGCGGCAGTTCTTCGAACTGCACGAACAGTTCGAGAAGATCTACACCGCGTGGACCGGGTACCTTGACGAGTTGGCCGAGCGCATCCGCGCGAAGGAAGCAACACCGCTGCCAACGCTGGCGCGGTGCTTGGAGCACACCCGCATCGGCGAAGAAGAGGGAACACCCGACGATAAGCGGATGGTGGAAAACACGGTGGCCGACCTGCTCGCGATCCACAAGGAGGTTCGCGAGGTCATCGACGATGCTGAGAGCGCGGGCGATCGCACAACGGTCAACCTCCTCGACGCCATCGGCGACGACATCGAGAAGACCGTGTGGATGATGCGAGCGTGGCACCACGGGGCGTGATGCGACGCGCGGGGTTTCAGTTGGTTGTCAGCGGGGGTCGTTGACCCAGCCGTACTTGTACTCGCTGCTGAGCGTCATGGCACGCCAGCGTCCGCCGCGTGCGCTCAGGTAGAAGTGCGCGGCCGTCAGGTCGCTGACCTCCAGGCCCTCGGGCGAGTCGTCGGCGGGTGGGGCGGTGCCCTCGGCGTGACCGTCGAGAAAGGCCATCAGGCTCTTGCCCGTGCCGCCCCCGTCGTGGCGGCGGTCAAGCTGGTCGAAGCCCTTGAAGGTGAGCATCTCGTCGTTGGCGTGGTAGAACGCCGGGTTCTCTTCGACGAAGATAGGCACACCAGGCAGATTCACGAGGGCGGTCTCGTCCTCGAGCCAGACGCCGCCGCTCCATCCGCGCTGCGTGGGGTCGCGGTAGTAAGCGAATTGCGTGTGCAGACCCAGGCGAGCACCCTCGACCTGGTGCACGAAGGCGAAGTCGCTATCGACCTCGACGTGGTCGTAGAGGCCCGGGGGCGGCGTGGGGGCGTGGCCGCCCGAGGCTCGGTGGGGCAGGCGTCGGCCGTTCACGGCGCATTCGAGGATCTCGTCGTCAGTGAGATATCCACCATCGATGAGCACGCCGGGCTGGGCGGTGTCGCCCTCGATGGTCTTGAGCCAGTTCTGGGCGGTCCAGATTCGGTCTATATGGTCGGTCGCGTAGACGTTGGCCACCGTGCTGAGTTGGCCGAGCCGCTGGAGCGTGACGGTGCTCTGGGCGGTCTGGCGGGCGTTGGCGATGGCTGGGACCGTGATGGCGGCGATCACGGCGATGATGCCCATGACGACCAGGAGTTCGACGAGCGTGAACCCGGGCCGGGCCGGGCGTTGGCGATTGGGCATCAGCGCCTCCGCGTTGGCGTGATGACCGCCCAGCCCCTGCGCGGGGCGGTCCACGTAGCTCAGACTTCGGCCGGTTTCGGAGGCGACTTCACGCGGCTTGGCCAGTTGGGCCAGATCCTCACACTTGCCGCGCCCGTGCAGGCCGGGTGGCCCGTACGATCGGTGCGATGCACGCCCGGGCCGAACAGACGACCGACACGCCCAGCCCCCTGGGGCTTACCAGCCGGCAGTGGGTGGAGGCCGTCGGACCGCGCGTGAAGGGTCGCGGGTTATGGGCCCTGCGCGCCTACAAGGCGTTCCTGCGGGAGGGGCGGACCGACGACCCGGTGTTCGAGCAGATCGGCGTGCCGCACGTGGGCCCGCTGGTCAGGCGCGAGCGCGAGGACACGCCCGAGGGCGTTATCACGAAATTCGTCCAGCAGCTCGATGTCGAGCGGCAGGGCGTGAAGCTCGAGGCCGAGTCGGTCGTGATCCCCATGATCGGGCGCAAGGGTCGGCTTGCACACTCGCTGTGCGTCAGCAGCCAGGTCGGGTGCGCGATGGGCTGCGGCTTCTGCGAGACGGCGCAGATGGGGCTCATGGCCTCGCTCACGCCCGCGCAGATTGTGGGCCAGTGGCACGCCGCGCGGCATCAACTCGGGGCGCAGCCGAGCAACCTTGTGTTCATGGGCATGGGCGAGCCGCTAGCCAACACCGACTCGGTGTTGCAGGCCATCGCCGTGCTCACCGATCAGGCGGGCTGTGCGCTCGCGATGAGCAAGATCACCGTCTCGACGGTGGGGCGGCTGGACGGACTCAAGCGATTGCGCGAGGCCGTGCGGCAGCCGGGCTGGCACCGCCTTGGCGTGTCGATCAGCCTGAACGCGCCCAACGACGCGATTCGAGATCGGATCATGCCCATCAACCGGGCCATGCCGATGGGCGAGCTACGCGACGCCTTGCTCGATCTTCCAAACGGCACCGGTAAGCCCTACCTGATCGCGTATGTGCTGATCCCGGGCCTCAACGACGCGATGGAGCACGCAGACGAGCTGGCCGAGTGGGTGGCGCCGCTGCGGTGCATGGTGAACGTGATTCCGTACAACCCGCGGCGCGACAGCCCCTGGCCCGCGCCGCACGAGGAAGACGTCGAGGCATTCGTGCACCGCCTGAGCTCGCATGGCGTGTTCGTGAAGCGGCGGCGGACCAAGGGCCGCAGCACCATGGCCGCGTGCGGACAGCTGGGCAATCCCGCGATCCGGCGGCGCAAGGTGGTCGGGCCGCTCACGCCGATCACCATCGGTGGCGAAAGCTAGCCGCGGTGCGGGGCGTCGAGCACTGGACCAGGCCAAAGCGGCGCGTGCGATGGCGGTGGGTGCTGGCGGTGTACCTGCTCCTGCTGCTCGCGTCGCACGTGGTGTACGCGATCGATCCCACGCTTCTGTCGGCGATGCTTCCGCCCAAGCCCACCGATCGCGTGACGCTGCCGGAGATGACCGCCGATGGCCCGCGCGAGGGGCACGAGTCCCAGGTTGCATACGTCGCGTACCCCAGCGGGCAGGAAGATGCGCCGCTGCTCCTCATGATCCACGGCTCGCCCGGCGATGCGACAAACTTCCAGGAGATGGGTCCGGCCTTTGCATCGCGCGGTATTGACTCGATCGCGGTTGATCTGCCGGGGTTTGGTGCCTCTGAGCCATGGGTGCGAGACTACTCGGCACGTGCGATGGCCCGAACGTGCATGGCGTTGCTCGAGGATCTGAACGGGTCGGGTGATGCGCCGCTGCGCGTGCACGTGCTTGGCTGGAGCAACGGTGGCGCGGTCGTGCTGAACATGGCCGACCTGCAGGGCGAGTACAGCGTCGAGGTCGCGTCCATTACCATGATGATGGCGACCGGCGCACAGCGAACCGAGGGCTCGGGCGACTACCTTTTCGAGAAGGCCAAGTACGCGCTGGGATACGTGGGCGTGTTTGCCGCGATGGAGCTGGTGCCGCACTTTGGTCTGCTCGGGCCGCGGAGCTTCTGGTACTCGTTTATTGCGAACTTCATGCATACCGACCAGCGCCCGCTGGCGGGCTCCCTGCGCACGCTCCAAGAACCCTTGCTGATCATGCAGGCGCAGCAGGACTTCCTTGTGGCGCCTTGGGCGGCGGAAGTGCACCACGAGCTGGCTCCTCGCTCGACGCTCGTGCGGCTGGACGGCGGACACATCATGCCCTTCACCCAGCCCGAGCCGCTGGCGTCGCACATTGCGGCATTCGTGCAACGCCACCAGCAACCGGGCGTAGCACCCGTGCGGGCGACGGTGGATCTGGCGGTGAAGCCCGAGCACGGCGCCGTGACGCGGTCCCTGGACGCGATCGCCACCTGGCTGCGCTCCCGGCATTGGACTCTTGAAGCGCTCGTGGTCATGCTGCTCGCGCTGGCCTGGTGGCGCGTGGGCCTGGTCGTGACCGCGGCGCTCGTTGCGGGCATGTACGTCGATTACGGAGTTGCCAGCGTTGGGCTCGCGCTCGCGGTGATGGTGCGCGGGCCGGGCGTGTGGCGGCGGACGGCGTGCCTGGTCATCGGCATGGTCGCGTTGCTGCCCGCGTGGCTGCTGGTGCGCTTCGGCGGGTGGTGGGCGGTGGAGTCGCACGGCGTTGCCGCGTTGCTGGTCGTGCTATTGATCGTGGCGCCGCTGACCTGGGTGCTGCCGCGCGTGTGGACCCGCATGGGCCGCCAGCGCATCCGGGCCCAGGTGTGGCGGTGGATCAGCCACGAGTTCTGGCCGAGCTGGATCAGTTACGTGCTACTGGCGCCGACGTTCGTGACGCAGACGCTGCGGGCACGGCACCCGGTTGTGTTCACCGCGACGAATCCGGGCATCGCCGGTGCGGGCGGATTTGTTGGAGAGCGCAAGAGCACAATCGCCGCGGCGCTCGAGACCGCCGGTGCGCCGCTGTTGCCCACGGTGCTCGTTCGAATGCACAGCGACCCGGAGCGTCGCGTGCGTCGCGTCGAGCGGTTACTGAAGGCACGGCCCGAGCTTGGCGGCTACCCGGTCGTGCTCAAGCCCGATCGCGGCGAACGCGGCCGCGCCGTGCGAGTGTGCCACGGCGTCGAAGACGTTCGCGAGCAGGTGGCGCGGGTGCACGCCGATCTGGTGTTACAGAAGTTCGATCCGGCGCCTTTCGAGGTCGGGCTGTTCTGGGTACGGCTGCGTGAGCCAGGCAAAGCCGACGAACACGGACGCGAGGGCGAGATCTTCGCGGTCACACGGAAGGTCTTCCCGGTCATCGTGGGCGATGGGAAGCGCACGCTGCGGCAACTGGTGCTGGCCGACGATCGCTTCCGCGTGCAAGAGCGGGTGTTCGTCGCACGATTCGGGCGCGCGATCGACCGCGTGCCACCCAAAGGCGAACGGGTGAAGATGGGTATGGCGGGCAACCACGCGCAGGGCTGCCGATTCGAGGATGGTGCCGACCTGATCACCGACGAGCTGAGCGACGTGATCGATGGCATCTGCAGGCGCTTCCCAAACACCGACGGCATGCCTGGCGGGCTCGACATCGGGCGTTTCGATATCCGCTATCGAGACGAGGCGGAGTTGAGGGCCGGCCGCGGGTTCAGCGTAATCGAACTCAACGGGTCGTCCGCCGAAGCGACCAACGTGTACGACCCGACGCGCACGTGGTGGTGGGCCATCGAAGTCATGAGCCAGCAGTGGGCGCACGCGTATCGGCTCGGCAAGATGCGGCGATCGATGGGCCGCGAGCCGGTGGGATCGTGGGAACTCATCCGCATGGTGTGGCGCGCCCGGCGCGTGCGGCCGGAGAGCGAACTGGCCGACTAGAGATCAGGCCGCCATGGCCCGCAGGTAGTCGGTCATGCTCTCGAGCTCGGCGCTGTCGATGTCGCCCTGCTCGAGGCAGAGCTCGGTAAGCACGTCGGCTGCGGTAGCCGATCCGATGGGAAAGCGGTGCCGAGCGTGTCGAGTGCCGACGCCGTCGAGCACGTAGGCGACGGCGAAGTCCTCGTCCTCGTCGTCGCGCAATACCTGGATTTGCCCGGCATTAAACTTGAATGTGGCGGGCGACATGCTGCTCTCGCTCTTGAGCTCATTTTCGATCGTGCGCTCCATGATCTCGTTGAGCGCGCCGTGCACCCGCATGCCCAAGGCTTCGACATCCGTGATGCTCTCGGCGACGTGGCCGAAGAACTCGCGGACGGCCGCATATTCCTTGCACGCGCCGGCGAACGTATCCCCCAGCGTGTTGCCGGGCAGAGCCAAGAGCTTCTGGGCCAGCGTCGGCAGCGGGACGGCCATGGCCGATGGCGGCTCGTGTTCGATGTGCATCGACCCTACGTAGAACGAGATGCGGTGCAGCAGGTGGATGGGCTCGGTGCTCTTGAGGTTCTGCGGGGCGCTGTGATGCCACAGGATGGGCTTGGCGAGTACGTCGGGCATGCGCCAGCGGCGGATAAGGGCGCGGGCCATGTCCACGTGGGTGTAGGTGAAGGCTTCCATTTCGGCCTTGTACACGCGAGAGGGCGGGGTGTGCGCGGGGCAGAGCTCGTCGTACACCGATGGACCAATGAGGGTGCGCACCAGCGGTGCGCCCGCGTCCATCATGAGGCCCACCAGGAAGGCCTCGGCGTAGAGCTGGGGCTTGATGGCCTCGGCCAGCTTGGCGGCAAAGCACGCCCGCAGCAGGCTCTTGCCCCACATGGTGCGGCCGTAACGCTTCTCACCCCCGGCATCGATCGCGCGGCTCATATAGAAGCCGAGCGCAAGCGCGCGGATGCGGTTGATGCCCAGAAGCACGCAAGCGCGCTCCAACGTGGTCACCGGCTCGCGCTGTGCGAAGTAGGCCGAGTTGCTCATGCGAAGCAGCCGGCCGCTCAGGGCGGTGTCGTTGCGTATGACGGTCGCGAAGTCGCTCAGCCCGGCTTCGGGGTCCGAGACCAGCTCGAGCAGGCGCGCGGCTACCTCGGGCTGGGTCTCGATGATCATCGCATCGAGCTTGCGCATGAGCAGGTCGGTAAGCGCTTCGACCTCGGCGCTGCTGAGTTGTGCGCGAACCTTGCCTGCCAAGGGCGTTCCCCCGCACCCACGACCTCGCGGGCGACCGATGGGAACATCGGCGGTCGATCGTGGCCACTTCGTCCCGATCGTTATGGAGAGGGGCTGAGCGTGCGGTTTGTGCGGGCAGAGGCATCATGCTGCCCGGACTCGATACAGGCACACACCAGCCCAAAGCGGCGCGATGCACGAAACCCATCGAGTCGAGCTTATACGGACCTGCATTGATGCACACCTGTCCAAGATCGACTCGGACGCCATCCATCCAGGACCACGATCACGGGCGCGTGGGTGGCGTTGATCGCGTCACGCCGCCGGACGTGCGATGCCGCCGCGTCGCATAAACGCCAACGCGTCGTCGGGCGAGAGCGGGCGGTCGAACAGGTAGCCCTGCCCGAATGCGCAGCCCATGGCCTGCAGCTGGACAAGCTGGGCCTCGGTCTCCACGCCCTCGGCAACAACCTTGAGGCCGAGATGGTCGGCCAGGCTGACAATCGCGTGGTAGATGGCCGTAAACTCGCGGCTTTCTTCGATATTCAAGATGAAACTGCGATCGATCTTGACCTCGTCGAGCGGGAATTTGTGCAGGCAGGCCAGCGACGAGTGCCCTGTGCCGAAGTCGTCCATCGCCAGCGGGAAGCCGATCTCGCGAATCGCTTCCATGCGGGGCACGAGGTTGGCCCGGCGATCCATGACGGCGGTCTCGGTGATCTCGAGGATGAGCCGCCCGCGCTGCTCGGGGTAACGATCGACCAGCTCGATGAGCAGCGGCATCAGTTGCGGATGGAGGATCTGACGCTTCGAGACATTGACGTGCAGCACGGTGCGCTGGTGGCCCAGCGCACCGTCGAAGCTGGCCAGTGTCTCGGCTGACTTGATCAGGATCCACTGCCCCAGATCTGCCATAACGCCGATCTCTTCGGCGATTGGGATGAACGTGTCCGGGCCCACGTCTTCAAGGCCTGGACTGACCCACCGCACGAGCACCTCGAATCCCGTCGGTGCGCCGCTCTCGAGGCTGACGATCGGTTGCAGTTTGATCTCGAAGTCGCGATCGAAGTTGGCCTCTCGCAGGTAGTGCTCCAGCTTGAGTCGACGCAAAGCCTCGGTGTGCATTGAGTCATCGAACAGCCGTGCCTGGCTCTTGCCCGAGATCTTCGCGTTGTACATGGCCGAGTCGGCGTCACGGACGACGTCTTCGGCGTTGGTGTAGCGCTCGTCTCCCACGACTACACCAATGCTCGCGGTCGAGACGATCTGGTGCTGCCCCAGCGTGTGTGGCTTGGCACAAGCCTGCACCAGCGCATCGCTGAGAGCCATGACCGAGTCCGCATCACCATCCCGGAGGATGATCGCGAACTCATCGCCACCCAGGCGGGCGATCGTCGCGTTCTCAGCCGTGTGCTGCTGCAGACGCTTGGCGATGGAGATGAGCAACTGATCACCCACCGAGTGTCCCAGCGCGTCGTTCACGGATTTGAAGCCGTCAAAGTCGAGGCTCAGCAGCGCGTAGTCGTGCTTCTGCGTCCGCTGGGCGCGGCCCACGATGACTTCCAAGTGCAGGTAGAAGAACGAGCGATTGCCGAGTCCTGTGAGGCTGTCGCGCTCGGCCATATCGCGAAGTTGCTCGCGTGCCTCACGCTGCTCGGTGATGTCGGCCAGCGAACCGGCGATGCGGGCGATGCGTCCGTGTTCATCACGGACGGAGGCGCCGCGGCAGAGCACGTACACGGCCTCACCCTGCGGCGTGCGCATCTCGATCTCCAGGTCGATCTGATCGACGCGACCGCTACGGAGGAGATCGAGGTGCTCGTGCAGCCGCTCTATATCGCACGACGCGACCAGGCGAAACCACGCGTCGGCATCGGCGGACCCGAGCAGGCGGTCGTCTCGGAAGAGCGCTGCCCAGCGGGGGGAGAAGTACAATTGGTTCTGGAGCAGGTCCCAGTCCCAGATGGCGTCCTGCGAGCCCTTGATGGCGAGGCTGAATCTCTCCTGACTGGCGCGCACGCGGGCCCATTGCTCGCGTAGACGTCGTGCGGCGGGCTCGAACACCCAGATCGCCTCCAGAAGCAGCACAAGCAGTGTGAGGAGCACGACAAACAGATGCACGAGCACGAGCGTGCCGTTCTCGGTCCGCGACCTGCCCTCGTACATGCCGACGATGTTGTGCATCTGCGGCAGAAAGTCGGCCTCGTAGCGTGCGATCGCCCGAGACAACTCAGCCGGTACGGGTTCGTCTTCGGGCAACTCGGCGATCGCACGGGCGGCGCGCACCAGCCCCTCGTACGCGGGGGTCATTTCCTGAAACGCTTCGAGGACCTGGGGCTCGACTGTGGGTGGCAAGTGCAGCGCGGGATCGCCATCGATCAGGGCCCGGTGTGATCGCTCAAAGGTGGCCAGCGCGCTGGCAAGTTGGCCATTGTCATGGCGTTCGGCGGCCTTGGCGATCTTCTGGCTGAGCATCCGCTGGCGGCCGGCGACGTTGATCACCGTGCCCCACTTTTCACTCCGCAGTACCAGGACCTCCAGCGCCGCAAACATGGACACGCTGAGCACTGCCACGACGAGAAGGCCGGCGATGTAGCGGCGGCGCATCGACCGCGCGGGATTGGTGTCGATGGAGTGCTCGGTGCCGCAGGGTTGGGACATCGTCCCTGAACGTCGGCTCAAAGCCTGTTCGACTTGGTCTTCCTGCTACGGAGCGGCGAATGCGAGCTGCAAAAATTGGGTTTCCCCGCGTTGAGTTCGAGGGTTCACGTAAACCCGCACAAAGCAGCGATCCCAGATTCTCCAGGCATCGCAGGGTCGACCGTTCGCGTTTGCGGTGCAGTGGGGAGCGAGCGCGAGACCTTACGGCTGCAACCGCGTCGCGCTCCAGGCCTCGCCCGGCGTGCTACGCGTCCACCGCGCGCGGTCGTGGATGCGGGCGGGGCTGCCGACCCAGAGCTCAACCTCGGTGGCGTTGATGCGGAAGCCGCCCCAGTGCGGGGGGCGGGGGATGTCCACGTCGGCGCCGTGGGGCGGGGGGTTCTTGGGGTCGATGCCGAAGCGGCGGAGCGTGTCGGCGAGTTTGTCGACCAACGCTTCTCGGGACTGGATGGGTTGGCTCTGGTCGCTGGCCCAGGCGCCCACGCGCTTTTCCCAGGATCGCGAGGCGAAGTAGGCGTCGCTCTCGGCGGCGGGCAGTGGCTCGACGACACCGCGCACGCGTGCCTGGCGATCGAGGGCGTCCCAGTGGAACACCGCCGCCGCGTGCGCGTTGGCGGACAGTTCCTGCCCCTTGGCGCTCTGGCCGTTGGTGAAGAACCAGATCGAGCCGGTCTCTACGTCAATGCCACGGCACAGCACGATGCGCACGTTTGGTGACTTGTCGCTTGTTGTCGCCAGCGCGATGGCCGTCGGATTGGGCTGCACCTTGTTGGCCTTGGCGTATTCGATCCAGTTGCGGAGCGTAGGAAACGGGTCGTCTGGCAGCTCGTCGGGCAAGTGCTCGTCGTGGGTGGTGCCGTAGGCGTGGATGCTGTCGAGCGGACCAGAAAAATGCGCGTCGGTCGGGGTGTCGGAAGCCCGCTGCGAGCCCGTGGACGAGGGGTGCTCGATGTTCTGGTTGCCGTGGTCTTGTCCGGTGCTCATGCGTGATCGTACTCTGGCACGTCGCACGATTCGGGAGCACGCATGGACGCGAACGGAACGGAAAACCTGCACGGACGTAGGGACCACCGCAAGGGCGGCAAGGAGCGCGGCGGCCCGGCGATCGACCTGAGCCGCGTGTACGACAAGCTGCCTCCGCACGCGCCCGAGGCCGAGATGGCGCTGCTGGGGTCGATCATCCTCGACCCCTACACGCTGGCCGACGTGCTGCCGCTCGTCTCGGTGCCCGAGGACTTCTACCGCCAGAGCAACGCGACGGTGTTCCGCGTGCTCAAGGAGGTCTACGAGCGCGAGCCCCAAGCCGACCTGAACGTCGTAGCAGACCGTCTGCGCGAGCGGGGCGAGTTGGAGACCATCGGTGGGGCGGCCTACCTCGCAAGCCTGGCCGAGGCCGTCAGCACGCCGCACAACGCGGGCATGTATGCGCGGCTTGTGCAAACCAAGAGCCGCCTGCGCAAGCTGATCTCTGCGGCAAACCAGATCGTGCACGAGGCGATGCACGCGGGCCAGGACGAGCCCGAAGAGGCGCGCCAGCTCATCGACCGGGCCGAGCAGAGCATCTTCGAGATCGCCGACGATGACCAGTCGGCGGACATCCAGAAGCTCGAGGAGTTGCTTCGGGCGGAGTATGAACGCATCGCCGACCGCGACGCCGGCGCAACGACCGGGCTCAAGACCGGCTTCAGCGATCTGGACGAACCGCTCAGCGGCCTGCAAGACGGCGAGATGATCATCATCGCCGCTCGTCCTTCGATGGGAAAGACCGCGCTCGCGCTGAACCTAGCCGAGCAGATCGCGATGGGAGGCGCCACGCCGTTCGAGCACGCGGGCGACGAGCGCGTGCCCGTTGGCGTATTCAGCCTGGAGATGAGCAAGAGCAGCCTGGTGCAGCGCCTTATCAGCGCGTACTCGGGCGTGGACAGCCACAAGCTGCGCACGGGCCAGTTCAGTCAAGACGAGCTGGTCAATCGCATCCGACCCGCGTGCGAGACGCTAGAGCGTGCGCCGCTGTACATCGATGATTCGCCGGCCCTGAGCGTGACGGCGCTGCGTGCGCGTGCACGACGCATGAAGCAACGATTCGGCATCCGCTGCGTCGTCGTTGACTACCTGCAGTTGCTGACCGCGCCGGGCGCAAGTCGCGAGAGCCGCCAGGTTGAGGTGAGCACGATCAGCCGGGGTATCAAGGCCATGGCCCGCGAGCTAGAGTTGCCCGTCGTGTGCCTGGCGCAGCTCAACCGCGGCAGTGAGCAACGCGAGGGCAACCGCCCGCGCATGAGCGACCTGCGCGAGTCGGGCAGCATCGAGCAGGATGCGGACGTTGTGCTGCTGCTGCACCGCGAGGCATACTACCACCTGAGCGATCCGGCCTGGATGGAAGAGAATGAGGACCGCGTGAACGAGGCCGAGCTCATCATCGCCAAGCAGCGCAACGGCCCGACCGGCATCGTGCGCCTGGTGTGGGACAATCACACGACGCGCTTCAAGAACCGCGCCGGCTACGCTCGCAACGACACCTGGGCGAAGGACGAGCCCGTGGGCAGCTTCGAGCCCAAGGCGGACGCGGGCACCAGCCCGCACGCGCCGAACATGGGCTCCAACGGCGGCGGGGGATCTGCCTTCGGCCACCGCCCGAGCACAGCCGACCGCGCCCAGGACAACCGACCCTTTGACGAGCGCGTCGATCACGGCAAGCCGGACTACCTGGAAGCCGACGACGACACGCCGCCGTGGTAGTTGGCGAGTAGGATTGCAGCATACCCGGGCGGGTAGCTCAGTTGGCTAGAGCATTCGCCTTACACGCGAAGGGTCCGGGGTTCGAGTCCCCGCCCGCCCATTAGCTGCTTCTGTACATCGTTGCAACCTTCGGTGACGTGCGGCAGAAGGTCCTCGAGTTCAAGGGTTTGCCGTGTGCACTTCGACTCGGTGCCGAGATCTGCCGCGATACTACGAGTCGCTCTTCACCTCACCGGTGCGTTGCGTTGAGCGCCGCCCACTAGCCCAGTGGTCCTGCAGAATCGCCTGCCGCGGTGCGTGGGGTAGATGGAGTCGGAGGGCAAACCTCGGCGATCAGCACCAACACTCGGCCACTGTGGGCGATGGCGTGCCATCTGGTCAGGCAGTGCCGCTACTGACACGGTGTTGAACGTGGGCAGGCATCGAACGTGAATGGCCCGCATCGCGAGTGGCCCCGCCAGCACACAGACAGCGCGGCCGCATACATATGCTCCGATAACACGAGTCACTTGGCTTGCCACTCGCTCATTTGCGATGGCCATCAGTGGATATCGGCCTTCAATCGTCCGATCCAGATTCCAGGCTGAGTCTCTTCGGCCTGGAGGTTTTCATGCGTTATCTTCTGCAATCCGTCGCTGCGCGCATACTCCTGCTCGCGATCGTGCCTGTTTGTGTAATCGTGGTGATGTCGGTGAGCCGTTTTTATGCGGCCCAGGCTGTGGTCCGCGAGATGGAGCAGATTGCACAATTGGCTGAGCTCGCAAGGGGCATTAGTGATGCCGTCCATGAGCTACAGAAAGAGCGCGGTCGTACGGCGGGATTTCTTGGCTCAAACGGCGATAAATTCGGGCCAGAGTTGGGCGTGCAGCGATTGGAGACAGACAGCCGAATAGAGGATCTTGAGCGTCTCGTCGCAGAGCTTGAGATCGAAGAATTCCCGAGCGCATTCGTAGCCTCGTTTCAAGATGGACTCAGCCAACTAGAAGAGCTCCACGAGCTCCGAACCCAGGTCTCCGCTCTTGAACTCCAAACGTCCGACGCCATCGCCTACTACACCGAAGTCAACCAGCAGATGTTGGACTCGATCGGAGCGATGGGCCAAGTCAGTTCAAACCCCGAGATCAGCTCCCAGATTCTCGCATACATGCAGTTTCTGAAGGGAAAGGAGCGTGCGGGAATCGAGCGCGCGGTGCTGTCCGCCACTTTTAGTGCCGACGCTTTCCCTGATGGGTTTTACTACAAGTTCATTCGGCTCGTGAGTGAGCAGGACACGTACTTCACTGAGTTTGGCTTGCTCGCCAACCGGGAACACCAAGAGATGTTCACGCTGGCCAGCCAGTCGGCGGTGTTTGGTGATGTGCAGAAGATGCGCGACATTGCTAATGCCAAGAACATCGATGGCGAGTTTGGCATCGATGCGGATCACTGGTTTCAGACCATCACGTCGAAGATTGAAGAACTCAAAGCTATCGAGGATCGCCTGGCGAACGACCTGAATGCGTCCGCCCGTGGTGTGCATATGTCCGCTCGATCAGAAAGTGCCACTACAGGTGTGATTGCGATGTCCACTATCGCGTTGCTCCTGATACTCAATGTGTGGGTTATCTACACCGTACTTCAGCCGATCCGTCTCCTCCGCGCGCGCATGCTCGATGTGGCCAAGGGTGATGGTGATCTCACGCAGAGGATTCATCTCCACTCGGCATCAGAGCTACGTGAACTGGCATCTTTGTTCAATGTGTTCCTTGATAACTTGGCGCCGGTCATTCGAGAAGTCGCGAGCGGAGCAGATACCATAGACCAGAGGTCCCAGCAGATTGCCAAGGCGAGCGAGTCCATGGCATCAAGTGCATCTCATCAAGCGGCCAACCTCGAACAAATCAGCGCTTCGCTTGAAGAACTCACGAGTCAAACAAGCGACAATGCCAAGAGTGCCAGAGCAGCTGCAGAGATCGCAGCAGAGACGTTCGAGAACGCGTCTCGTGGCAGGAGCGAGACCAAGGCTATGAACGAAGCGCTCGAGAGCATGACCGAGTCCGCCAAAGAGATCGAGGACGTCATTCGAGTGATCGATGACATCGCTTTTCAGACCAATATTCTGGCCTTGAATGCAGCGGTCGAAGCCGCGCGAGCTGGTGAAGCCGGCAAGGGATTCGCTGTTGTCGCCGAAGAGGTTCGGAGCCTTGCGCTACGCAGCACCGAGGCGGCCAAGAGCACGGGAGCCATGATCGCGCAATCGACACAACGAATCGAGCATGGCGTGTCTGCTGCGCTCAACGTAGGGACCGCGCTTGATGAGATTGCGGGCGGTACTCAGAAAGTCAACACGATCCTTGGTGAGATAGCGAACGCGTGTCGGGAGCAAGCGGGCGGCATCAGTGAGATTGGGACGGGCGTCAGAGATCTTGACAATGTCATGCAGCAGACTGCTGGTAACTCTGAGGAGCTAGCCTCCAGCGCGCAAGGATCTGTCGCACAGGTGGGGACGCTCCGATCCGCAATCAACCGCTTCAAAGTCTAGGTGTGTGTCTAGCAGCCCTATAGGCAACGCATGGCATGGATGACGAGTGTTGTAGGGGGTACGACTCCCGGCAGTTGGGGATTGGCGCCCAGCTGTGGGAGTGGGCTGGCTGTGAGCAAATAGTCGACAGGTCTCAGGCTGCTTGGGCCCTTAGCTGGCCTGCAGCAAACTCGAGTATGTGCCGTGAGACGTCGGTGAGTGGAGCACTCATCTGGGCTGCCTCGAGCTTGACGGCTTCCTTTGGCATGCCGTACACGACGCACGAAGCCTCGTCTTGGGCGAGCGTGACCGCGCCGGCGCTTCGCATCGAGAGCATGCCGCGTGCGCCGTCGTTGCCCATGCCGGTCATGATGATGCCCATCGCATTCTTGCCTGCCGCTCGGGAAACCGACTCGAATAGAACGTCGACGCTCGGCTTGTGGCGACTCACGCGAGGGCCATCGATGACACGGACGATGTAGCGAGCGCCGTCGCGGTCGAGTTTCAGGTGCCGGTTGCCCGGGGCGAGCAGTGCGCGCCCTGGCACGACCCAGTCCCCATCAGCGGCTTCCTTCACCTCGATCTCGCAGAGGCCGTCTAAGCGTTCAGCGAACGAAGCGGTGAAGCCCTCAGGCATGTGCTGGGTCATCACGATGCCTGGGCACTGCTTGGGCAGGCTCTCGAGCACCACTCGAAGCGCCTCGGTCCCGCCCGTGGAGGCGCCCAGAGCCACCACCTTGTGGGTGGTCTCCGCAAGCGAGGTTGGAGCGGCAATCTTCTTTGGGGATGTTGCGACGCGCGCCTTGAGCTGGACCCGCGTGGCACCGCGAATCATCTCCCCGAGTTGCCCAGCAACGTCGCCGATGGAATAGCTCTCATTTGGCTTGGGTACTACCTCGATTGCGCCGGCCTCGAGGCACGCGACAGCCATGGCTCGACCCTTGGCTGCCAGCGAGCTGACGATAATCACCGGCATTGGGTGGTACTTCATGAGCTTGCGCAGGAAAGTCAGGCCGTCCATCCTCGGCATTTCGATGTCGAGCGTGACAACGTCGGGTTTAAGTTGGACGATCATGTCGCGCGCTACGAATGGATCGGGCGCGGTGCCAACAACCTTGATGCCAGGCTGCTTGGACAGCTCGCGCGAAAGAACCTGGCGTACGATCGATGAGTCGTCGACAATGAGGACGCTAATGGGCTGAGTCATCGACTAATCCTCGCTAGGCTGCCTTCGAAGCCGAATCGCGCGTCCACGTCACGCGTAGCACGCCGTCATCGGTGGTCACGGTGCAGGCAGCATGGCTCGCGGAATCACCCGGCATAGGAGCATCCGACGTAGAGACGATGCTTGGCAAGCCCAGCGAGAAATCGCAGGTGTCGCCCGACATGGCGACGATGACCGAGCCGCCGAGGATGTTGGCCATCTCCTTAAGCGCGTCCAGCCCCTGCTCGGCCACTTCGATCTCTTCGGGCTCGACGCCTAGAAGGCTCGAGGCCAGCTCGCGCAGGAAGCCATCGGTCGCGGCCAGCGTGAGCGTGCCCGAAGTGGGGCCGTTGTACAAGATGCGTGCGTATGCGGTGGCGGGCTCGTGGTCGTCCGCGTCGGTGGCAGGCTCGGCGAGCACCATTGCGGTTCGTTCGAGAGCGGTCACCGTCGCCTCAATCAGATAGTCTGCCGAAAGGTCGGTCATAGCTTGACTCCTAGCACCTTGGGGATCAATCGGTGGAGGTCCTCGGGCTCGAAGGGCTTGCGCAGCACGTCGATCACGCCCAGCTCACGCATACGGTCGAGTCGGTTCTTGTTGGCCTCGGTTGAGACGACGACAATGGCCACGTCGGCCAGATCGGGATTTTTGCGCAGCTCCGTGGCGAACTGCTCCCCGTCCATCACCGGCATATTCATGTCGAGCAGTACTAGGTCGATCCACACCGTCTCGAGCACTTCCAGAGCCTCTTGCCCATTGCCCGCATCATGGATGCGGTCGTCCTCAATGCCCGCGAGGCGGACGACCTTGCGGATTGCCTTGCGCAGGATTGCCGAGTCGTCAACAATCAGAACGTTGCAATTCATGCCGCTGCTCCTTGGTCGCTAGGTCCGTGCATGGAGGCCTCGGCCTCGCACAGCTTCTGCCACACCGTGGCGATTAGTCGCTCGGCAGAACGTCGATCGATGCCCAAGCCTTCGCGTACGTGCTGCGAAAGGCGATACTCGAGACCGTCCACGCCCGTGCCAATGCCGGCCCACAAGCAAATCGTGTCGGCCGTGTGGACAAGATCACAGAGATCGTCGTGGTTCTCGTCAAGCTTTGGCGGCGCGTGGTGATGCTCGATCGCGAACGCGACGCGATCGGGGAAGTTCCATCGGCGTACCAGCTCGGCACCAACCGTTGCATGATCGAAGCCAAGCGAGCGATGCTCCTGCTCGACAAAGGTCGCACCGGTCCCAGAGCGTTGGTCCAGCAGCGATAGGTAGCTCGATCCATAGAATGAGTCGAGCGCTAGCTTGCCGATGTCTCGCAGCAGGCCGCACAGGAAAGCCAACGAGGGCTGGTCGAATTTGTGCTCGATTGCCAGGTGTTCGGCGGCGAGCGCCCCGGCCAAGGCGCTGCGCCACAGCGCACCACGGTTGAGGCCGAACGCGGGGTTGTCGCCGCCTGCGACGCTGCACACGTGCTGCTCGAGAATGCACCGTCGGAGCGGGTCGCGACCGAGTCGCGCCATCGAACGGCGCAAGTCGAACTGTTGCCCAGGAGCACCATAGCGAGCCGAGTTGGCCAGCCGCAATACGGCGCTCGTCATCGCTTCGTCCTGGCGAATGACCTGCTCGAGATCGGCGAGGTCAGAATCAGGGTCGAGCAGCAGCGGCACCGCTCGTGCCATGGCCGAGGGCATTGCGGGCAGATTCTCGATCGCGAGGATGTCGCTCAGTTGGGCCATAGTGCGCGCTCCTCGTTCTTGCTCTTCACCGAGGCATAGCCATCGGACAGTCGCAGTGTCATGGTGCGGCTTTGAGAACCGCCCGTGTCTTCAGCGGCAAGCAGAATACTGTTCTTCCAGAACAGCTTGCGGAGCATGGTGCGGTTGCGCGAGCCGATCTTGAAGTGCCCTCCATCGGCCAGGATCTCCGCCCCGCCCGCTGCGCACACCACCAGTCGCTCCTTCTTGGCGCCAAGCTCATAAGCGCTCTTAAACAGCATGGGGATACCCAAGTCTGCGAACATGCACGGATTCGTCTTGGCCTTCTCGGGGCTTTGTGACGACTGGGGCAACATCAGGTGCAACATGCCGCCGACGTGCGTCACTGGATCGAACACCGTCACGGCGATGCACGAGCCGAGCGCATAGGTCACGAGCGTGGCGTTCGGGTCGTTCGACACCTCCATGGCGGCAATGCCGACAACGAGTCGCTCCGTTTTCGCGGCGGGGGTCTGAATGGTGCTAGCCGATTCCAATCCGTGCCTCCGGACCTACTTCGAGTACATCGATGGAATAACGGAATCAAGACCGGTCTGCATGCCCGCCAGTGTTTCTGCGCTGCCGACTGCGAACAGCGCTCGGGGACGCAGCAGTGAGGCGAACCGGTCCACAAGCGACGCCCTGGTGGGCCCGTCGAAGTAGATCATGACGTTGCGGCAGAAGATCACGTCGAACGGTCCGGTCATTGGCCATGGGCCCATGAGATTGAGCTGCGCGATCTTGACCATCTTGCGCAGGTGCTGCCGGACAACCCACTGATTGCCCTGCCGCTCGAAGTGGCGTTCGAGCAGGTCCTTGGGTAGCGTCTTGATCTCGTCCTCGCGATACACGCCGGCCCGAGCGGCGCGTACGGCCTTGTTCGAGAGGTCTGTCGCGAGGATTTGCACATCCCAATCGGATCGCTCGCACAGGCTGTCGTAGGCCACCATCGCCATCGTGTACGGCTCGCACCCGGTCGAACAACCGGCGCTCCACAGCCGCAGCTTTCGGCCGGGCAGTGCCAGGTTGCCGCGGGCGAGCGCCGTGAAAAGCTCGCGCTCGAGATAGTCGAAGTGCATCCGGTCGCGGAAGAAGCTGGTCACGTTCGTCGACAAGAGGTCAAAGAACATCAGCATGTCCGCCTCGGATGCGCCGTCTTCCAAATACTCGAGATACTCGGCGATGCCGGCAAACTCGGACTTGCGCAAGAACGAGGTGAGCCGGTTGGATACCAGCTGCATCTTGTTCTCTGTCAGCGCAAGTCCCCATCGGCGCTTGGCAAGCACGGAGATGCGTGCGAACTGATCGTTTGACAGCGAGTCGACGGCCGGCATGCGGTGGATCCTCGTCGAGCGAAGGCCCTCCCATTGGGGCTGGCTTAGGCCCGGCGTTGTGAAAGCACCGGTCCGGGCGTTAACCCAGACCGACACGAGTGAGTCAGAAGGACGCGAGAACCTCGTCCTCATCCATCGGGATGAGCTGCTCTGCTGTCGGTGCGCTGGCCGCAGTAGATGTGACTGGCGCGCTCTTCGCAGGCGCTGCATGCGCCGTCGTGGTCGAGCGCGGTGTCGCTTGGCCTGTAGCCGAAGCGTGCTGTGCCGACGTGCCGCCGCCAACCTTGAACTGCTCGACCAGCGTGTTCAGGCTTGCGACCTGTGAAGACAATTCCTCGGCGGACGAGGCCATCTCCTCGCTGTTGCCCGCATTCTGCTGGGTCACTTGGTCGAGTTGGCTGACTCCCTGATTGATCTGGCTGATGCCTGTCGCCTGCTCACTGGCGGCCGAGGCGATCTCCGAAAGCAGGGTGTTTACCTTGTTTGTCGAAGTCGTGATTTCCTGGAGGGCCTGGCCAACGCGTCCGGCGATCTGCACGCCGTTTTCCGAGCGCTTGACCGATGCCTCGATCATCGTGGCCGTGTTCTTGGCGGCCTCGGCCGATCGCTGCGCGAGGTTGCGTACTTCCTCGGCCACGACTGCGAACCCCTTGCCGGCTTCGCCCGCACGCGCGGCCTCGACCGCGGCGTTCAGGGCAAGCAAGTTAGTCTGGAAGGCGATCTCGTCAATGACCTTGATGATGTTCGAGATCTCGGCGCTGGATTGCTTGATCTCGTTCACGGCATCGGCCATCGAGGCCATCTCTTGCTGGCCGCGGTCGGCTGAGCTCTTGCTGTCTTCCGCAAGGGTGTTTGCCTGACGCGCGTTTTCGGCGCTCTGCTGGGTTTGGCCCGAGAGCTCCTCGATCGATGCGCTGATCTGCTGCAGGCTGCTGGCCTGCTCGCTGGCGCCCTGTGCGAGCGTCTGGCTTGCAGACGCGATCTGGACGCCGCCAGAGTCGATCTGGGCAGTGCCCGACTTTACCTCGGAGACCACCTGCTCGATCTTGTCGACGAATTCGTTGAACCAGTGAGCCACCTGGCCAATCTCGTCGCGAGTCTTGATTTCAACTCGCTTGGTCAAGTCTCCCTCACCTTGCGAGATGTCCTTCAGGCGGGCCTCCAGGGTGTTCAGGCCCTTGAGGATGCCGCGGGTGATGAAGTACGCGAGCACGACCCCCATCAGGGCAACGCCGATCGACACCATGGTGGTCTGCGTCTTCGCGCTCCGAGCGATTGCCTCCGCTCGGTTCATCTCTTCCTTCTTGTACGCGTCAAGCGACTTGACCAGCCCGCTCGCCTCGGACGCGACCTGGTCACCGGAAGGTTCAAGCGAGTCGCTGACAAGAGCGTTGCGTTCGAACTGCAGCTCTTCTGCCCGCTCCATCTGCGCGATCCAGAACGTGATGGCTCCCTTGGCCTCCTGTGCCATCAGCTGACGCTCGGGACTAGACAACTCTGGGAGCAGCAAGCTGAGATGCTGACGGGTCTCATCCGCAAAGCGGAGGGCTTCCAAGGCGTGCTCTTCTTCCGCGCTGCGAAGGAACTGGAAGAAGTAGAGCTCCGCTTCGAGGAATTTGACTTCGGTTTCGGCCGCCAGGATGCTGGCCTCCAGGTTGCCATCTGCGTGGGCCGTGTGATCGATTGCCTCGATCAGCTCGATCGCTCGGTGAGCGCTCGGTTCCATGAGATCCCAGATGATGGCGTTGCGCTGATCGACCAGATTGACTACTTCGGCAAATGTGTGCTCGTACTCATCGAAGTGTGTCCCGATGAGATCAACCATGGCCAGCCGCTCCGGGTTTGTGATGGTCTGGCCAGCCAGTTCGTGCTTGAGCGCAAAAGTAGCGGCAGCATCAGAGTACTTGTCCAGGTCTTCCGTGCTGTTCGTCAACAGGAAGTCCTTGATCGCCAGGCGGGCGGACAGCATGTCCGCCTTCATGTTGGCAACAAGCACATCCTGATCGGCTACATGCTCGGCCTCGAATGCGGCGTTCTTCGTGAGCATGCTGGCTCGAGTGGACAGCACGGTCAACAGGAGGATGCCCGTGATAACCGCGCCAAAGCCGCACGTCAGCTTGGTGCCGAGGGTGAGGGCCCGCGTCGGCGAACCATCGGCCTTCGTGGTGCGCGAGCTCCAGAACGCGAGTCCGAAGGTGACGAGCACTGCCAGAACTGTCACTGCGGAGAAGATCTTAATGATCCCTCCGTTGTCCACGATTGCATCCGGGACAGGGTCGTAGGGCATCGCCGTGCCCGCCTTGCTGCCGAAAGCGGCGCGATGCGGAATGCGTGCGGGCGGCGGGCTGTAGCTTCCCGTGGATCCGGCTCCGGCGGCTCCAGCGTGAGAAACGTCACCAGACTCGTCCTGACTTCCGTCGTGTTGGGGGGGGGCGGCGGTCTGGCTCGCGCGATCAGCAACAACTTGGGAACTGGTGCCCGGCTGCAGCTTGTCGGGGCCGCCATCTGGTCCCGCGTCCAAGGAAGATGCCATGGCCGTTGTGCCCAACAGGACCACGGCCAATGAGAGAAGTCGGTGACTCAGGTTCATAGCAACGCTCCGTCGTGATCAGCAAGATCATCCCGAGTGAATCGGAAGGTGGCTGTCTTCGCGTCTCCAAACATCAGGACCCGCGAGATTTGTTAAGACATCGACAACGGAAGCAAGCATCTTGTTGGGGGTACGCACGCAAGTTGCTGATTTTCGTTGGAGCAAGCGGGCTTTTGGGCGATGGGGATACGTTGAGACCGTGCGGGGTAGCCTCAACGGAGAGAGTCATGCTGCGGAGTTGGCGAACCGCTGGAGCTCCGCTCGATCGCGGATGTCCAGCGAGTCCATCAGCCTCGACACGTGCCGCTCGACGGTGCGTTTGCTCAAGATCATCACCTGGGCCATCTCGCCGTTGTCCATCCCACGTCCGATGTACCGGAGCACTTCGTTCTCTCGTGGTGTCAACTTTGAAAGACGGGTGGCCTCGATCGCCTGTCCCGTCTTGCGTCGGGGATGCTCTACAAAGCGGTCCTTGATGGAGTCTGAGTAGGCACGTTGCCCTCCGGCTATGCGCTGGAAGGCCGCGACGAGCGACTCCGTGCTATCGGACTTGAGTAGGTATCCTGCCACTCTTTGTTCCAGAGCGGCCTGGATGAGTGAGTCGTGATGGCGACCGGTCAGGATGACCACACGTGTGTCGGGCGAAGCCCATCGGATGTCGCTGAGCGTGGCGATCGCGTCGCGGCCGGGCATATCCAGATCAAGGACGAGGATGTCCGGCTTCTCGGCTTGGCAGGCCAGAAAGGCCGCCTGAGCGTCGGCGACGCTGCCGGCCACCTGAACGCCGAGCCGCCGTTCCATCACGTGGCGTACGGCGTCCCGAAAGAGCTCGTGCTCGTCTGCAATGACAACGGTCGTCGGCATGGCACGGTGAGTATCGGTCCCTCGCCGGGCCGACTTTGGTCGATTTGCGGCACGCTCAGGCGGCTGCGCTGCCACCGCCGGGTGCCAGGCCCTTGGCCGCGGCGAGCGCGTCGCCGGCCGCAGGCGGGTTCATGACCTTCGCAGCGTCCAGCAGAACCACCACCATGCCCTTCACGCGGCCGATGCCCGTGATGTAGTCGATCGGCACGCTGCAGCCAAACTCGGGGGCCGGCTCGATGGCCGACGTGGGGATGTCGAGCACCTCTTGCACGGTGTCAACTACCACGCCCATGAGCCGCGATTCGGCCTCGCCCTCCCCCTCGACGGGAACGTCTACGACGATGATGCATGTCTCGTCGGTGTACTCGACGGTGGGCATGCCGAATCGCTTGCGAAGCTCGATGACCGGGATGATCTTGCCTCGCAGGTTGATCACCCCCTTCACATAGTCCGGGGTCCGCGGGAGCGGGGTGATGTCGATAACGCCGATGATCTCGCGAACGACCAGAATGTCAAGGCCGTACTCTTCGTTGCCCAGCCCGAATGAGAGGGTCTTTTGAGCAGGTCCCGAGCTCTGCGGTTCGTTTGTGTCGCTGGGTTGCGATGAGCTTGTGGGTGCCATGGTCGGTTTCCTTTGAAGCTACGAGCGATTGAATGGTGACTCACACGACAGAACAGCGGGCGTTGGAACGTTCGCTTGCTTGCAGAGCGTCTCCGCTGAGCGTCGTATGTTCTCTGGCGATCTCGGCGAACTGCGCCACATCAAGGATGAGTGCTACCCGCCCATCGCCAAGTATGGCCCCACCCGATACACCTTGAAGTGCTTGACCGGTCTGATCGAGTGTCTTGATCACGACTTGCTGCTGTCCGATGATCTCGTCGACCATGACGCAGAATCGCGCGCCGTGTGTTTCCATGACGATGAGGAGAGCGTCCTCGATGTCCTGTGTGCCATCGCGCAGGTCCAGGACGCGATTGAGTCGGTAGATCGGCAGCATCGACTCGCGTACGCGGACCATCTCGCCTGTGTCCATCACCGACTTGAGATCCTCGGGTCGTGGCCGGAAGCTCTGCTGGATCGTAAGCGTGGGCAACACGTAGCGCTGCTGGCCGACGCGAACCACCATCCCGTCGATAATCGCCATCGTCAGGGGTAGTTGCATCAAGAACGTTGAGCCCTTGCCTGGTGTTGAGCGGATCTCGACCTTGCCACGCAGAGCCTCGATATTTCGTCGCACAACATCCATGCCCACACCGCGGCCCGAGATGTCGGTGACCTTCTCAGCGGTTGAGAACCCGGGCTTAAAGACCAGCGCGAAGACCTCGCCATCGGGCATCGAGTCGTCGTCGAAATCCTCGGGTAGCAGGCCTTTGGCCTTCGCCTTGGCCAGCAGCTTGTCGCGTCGCAGCCCGCGACCATCGTCGCTGATCTCGATGACGATCGAGCCGCCCGAGTGGTACGCCCGCAGCGTGACGCGGCCCTTAGGGTTCTTGCCAGCAGCCTTGCGTTCCTCGGCGCTCTCTACGCCGTGATCGCACGAATTGCGAACCATGTGGACGAGCGGGTCGGTGATGGCCTCAACCACGTTGCGGTCGAGCTCAACGTCGTCACCCTCGGTGATCACTTCGATCTGCTTGCCGGCTTTCTGAGAGACATCTCGAACCAGACGGTTCATCTTCTGGAACGTGCCCTTGAGCGTGACCATACGCAAGGACATGGATACCTCTTGCAGGTCTCGGATCATCTTGCCCATCTGTCCCATCGACCGCTGCAAGCGAGGGTCCCTTCCCGAGGCCTCCATCAGGCCCGAGATATCCTGCACCATCATCTGTTGCGCAATGACCAGTTCTCCCACCATGGTGACCAAGTTGTCCATGCGTGAGGTGTTGACCTTGACGGTCTGGTCGGCCTTGCGCAGCTTGCTTGGCACGGCGGAAGGTGTTGCCGGCTTGGCCTCCGCAGGCTCTGGTTGCACATCTGATGTGGACGCCTGCGGGACCGTACTCTGGGCAGAAGGAGTGGGCTGGCCAGCTGCGGCCGCGTCCAGGCGCTCGATGAGTGTGTCGAACTCTGTGCGATCCGGGCCAGTGCCATCCTCGAGCACGTCGAGCAGCTTGCTCATCATGTCGCACGAGGCCAGTACTAGGTCGAGTTCGGCACGCTCGAGCACGATGTTGCCGCTACGGGCGGCATCCAGCAGCTGCTCGGCGCTGTGGGCCAGGGACACGATGGGCTTGAGTGCCATGAAACCCGACACGCCCTTGATGGTGTGGAAGGCCCTGAAGACGGTGTTGATGAGCTCAGCGTCTGTGTTGTTCTGCTCAAGGGCCAGCAGGGCTTCCTCGGAAGCGGCAATGTGGTCGCGAGCCTCGCACAGAAAGTCGGCCAGGTTGTCCTCGGTGCCTTCCTGTGGTGCGAACGTGAGTGGGCCAGTTTCCGCTGGCACGGTGGGATTGGGCGTTGGCGTGGGCTCGGGCTTGCGGGGTTGCTCCGGAGCTTCCGCAACCGGGACCTTCGACGATTCGTCGGAGGCTGGTGCCGCCGGCGTGGGTTCGGCATCCCCCTGCTCGGCCTGGGCGGCCAGAATGACATCCAGCACGGCTTGGTGGTCCGTCGGCTGCGCGCTGTGGTCCGCTGACAAGCGGTGGATGAAGTCCTTGAGCCAGTCGAGCAGCTTCAGCAAAGGGTCGATAGGTACGGATTGGCCGGCGGCGAGCTTCTCGTCGATGAGAGTCTCCGCCTCGTGGCACACTTGCTGAGCCGTATGGAATGCAAGCACGCCGCACTCGCCCTTGAGTGTGTGCATCGATCGGCGGATGTCAGCGATCTCATCTGATGCGTTCTGCGGCTCTTGCTCCAGGGTCAGCAGCCAGCCCTCGACATCCGAGAGCATGCCCTCGCAGCTCGCAATCCAGCCAGAAATGAGCTCGGCTTCCTCTGCGGCGTCCATCGACCCGTCGTCTTCGGCTTTCAGAACGACAGGCTGGGACGCAGCGTCTTGTAGCCGCTCAATGATGCTGCCGATCTCGTGGAAGGCCTCATCGGCGCTGGACACCTCTCGCAGAACGATGGCCTCGGCCAGGCGGCCAATCTCAGTGGCCATCTTCGAGATCTCATCGGCCTGATCGGCAGGGATGTCGGCGGCAAGGGCTGCAGCTTGTTCCTGCATGGCAACGAGGCCTGGGAGGTCCGCAGAGTCCGTAAGAACGGCCATGCGCGCTAGTTGCTCGACCCGTTCTGGTAAGTTCTCAAGCATGCCTTGCTCCGGTAGCAGTGCGGTGCGCGGCGACCGACCGCTCCAGTGTGTATCGGAAGGTCGCGGATCGCGCATGATTGGGTAGCCGCACCCAATTGTTAAGCTGATTGAACGAGGGCTGGCTCTGACCTCTTTCTGAGCCGATATTCGAGTGACGCCAGCAACGGAGCAGAGTCTCTATGACCGAGCAGTACATCCGATCATTGATCGAATCCGTGCATGTGGTCTTCAGTACCATGGTTCACGTCAAGGTCGAATTTGACGAGCCATTCGTACGTGACGGCATCGAGCGTCAAGAGATCGTCGCTGCCGTTGAGCTCTCTGGAGACATGACCGGAGTGGTCGTGCTATCCAGTAGTGCTGCGATGGCAGAATCGATCGTAAAGCGATTCTCCGGTGAGACATGCAAAGCCAGCGAGCCTGATTTCTCTGATGCTTTTGGCGAGCTCATTAACCTAATCGCCGGCACGGCCAAGTCGAAGCTCAACAACGGTCGTGTAAAGATGTCCGTACCTTCCGTATCAGCGGGCACGGATACCCAGCCGGCCATTGCAAGCGATGACAAGTGCATCTGTGTACCTTGCTCGACAGAGTTTGGGACGTTCTACGTGGACATGGCTGTTCGGAGCGCCACTACAAACGTTCGCGCAGCCAGTTGACATCCACCCATTAGCGAAAAGTTGAGGCCACCATGCGTTTCTTCGTTGTCGACGACTCCAAAACCATGCGCAACATCATCAAGTCCGTGCTCGCGGGCCTGGGTCACACCGAAGTCGGTGAGGCCGCTGACGGAAAGGAAGCACTGGAAACTGTCGATGCATTCGCGCCCGACGTGATCCTGCTTGACTGGAACATGCCTGTCATGAACGGCTTGGAGTTTGTCAAGGCCTTTCGAACCAAGGACAAGGTAACGCCGGTGATCATGGTAACTACTGAATCTGAGAAGACCAACGTGCTTGAGGCGATCAAAGCAGGCGTAAACAACTACGTTGTGAAGCCCTTCACTCCCGAAAGCCTCAGCGAGAAGGTGAATCAGACGATCGACCGGACCAAAGGCGCCGCTTGATCTCTATCGTGTCTTGAAGATCGCAGGTGCTACAGAGCGGGCGCTCTTTGGTCAGGCTGCGGCGGGCGTGCTCCATGCCAAGCCGGCCGTTTCATCGAACGTGATCGATACTGGCCCGGGCATGTGCTCATCGCACACCAGCTCGTGATCCCTGAATCGGATGGTCACGCCGGCGTGCACAGACTCGTGCACAGTTAATCGCGGTGGCCCCGACAATCGAAGCGCCGCTTCTAGGCGCTCCCTCTTGGTTTCAATGGAATCGCGTTTGGCTTGCAGTTCCTGAATTTCAAACGCGATCTCGGTTGCCCGCTCTTTCTGGGAGTGATCAAGCGAATCGACGTCTGCCTCGAGGTCGGCGAGTTCGGCTTTGAGGCTCGACATCTGGCTGTCAACAGACTTCAGATAGCCTGGTACCAAGGCCAGCATCGATTCAGCGCTGGGAACGCTCCCTAAGACGAGCTCGGTCGGGCTGCCTTCATGGTCACCCAGCTTCCCAACCCGCACGTTCTTTCCGACGCGAATGTTCCCGCCTCGGATCGTGCCAGAATCGCTCTCGACGCTACCGTTCACT
The DNA here is from genome assembly GCA_965227775.1 of Phycisphaerales bacterium. GTDB lineage: Bacteria > Planctomycetota > Phycisphaerae > Phycisphaerales > UBA1924 > JAHCJI01. The sequence continues at coordinate 658,307 of OZ245777.1, read as the reverse complement.
TGTAGCGAGCAATCAACGAGCTCTGCCGTAAATATCACATTGCCATCGACCTTTCCCTGGACGCTGCGCAGCGATTTGACATCTAGATGTTCGGCTGCGACGACGCCGGGCTGGTCGGCATCGGTGTCGCTGCGTGAAACCGCTTCGCTCGATGCCGGAGCTTCCTCATCCGGAGAGACTGTGGCAGAGTTCTCAGGCTCGGCGCTGAATTCCACTCCGCATGCACAGCCGTGCTCGTCAGTCCGACTCCAACGGACGGTGACCGGGACCGACCGATCGGGGCCACCGGCCGTCGAGTGAATGTGCAACGTCCAGCTCGTGCCCACACTGACCAAAGTGTCTCCTGACAGTGCTGCCCCGTCCGGCGAGAGGTCTGTGACTTGGACGCGAACACCCGGAGCGTCGGACGCACCAAACGGTACTAGAGATCCTGGTACGTTCACTTGTTGGCGAACACTGGCTCGTGTAGGGATGTTCATGATGTTATAGGGCCATACTCCGTGCTAGCTTAATTGCTGCCGTCTCTATCGGAGAACAGGTCGTGCTGGTTGAGAGCTACTGCGAACTTCGCGAAGTCCAATCGGGCACTCAGATCGCGAGTCGGATGGTTGGGCTACGCCGTGTGGCACTGCACGCTCGCTTCGAAACTGAGGCAAACTCATCGAATCGGACAGCTCGGTGTCCGATTCGAGGCATGGTGCTTCGACGGTCAGATGGACTCTGTGACTTGGAAATCCGAACTTGTCCCCCGTCCGCACCACCCACGTAGCCCAAGCCCATGCCCTCGGGCGTGCTCATCATCCAGCTCACCACGGCGGTCTTCGCGGGAGTGAATGCGTCTGATCGTGCGCCACCTGCTCGCAGACCGAGCGTTTGTCTCGGGGAATCTACCAGGAGTTCGAGTCCCCGCCCGCCCATTCGGCAATGAGGCGAAAGCAAGCAGTTCTCCGATCGGGAGCACTGCTTGTCGTTCAAGCTCTGGTGCAGTCAGCACCCGGCAGTGAATCCGTTGAGGAACATCAAGAAGTCGAACGTATCGAAGATTCCGTCGCCGTTGAGATCTGCGGCCGGGTCGCCGCGGTCGAAGAGGTCGAGGAACGCAAGGAAGTCGAAGACGTCCAGCGAGCCGAATGGGGCGCTCAGGTCGACCGGGCACGCCGTGTGGCACGCCAGGTCGATGGTGTACGCCCGGCCCGAGTCGAACACGGGATCGATGCCGGCGGGGTCATCATCGGCGTAGGGCGAGGCGACCCAGAGGTTGCCGCCCTCGAGTGCCACGTCGTGGCCGAAGCGTTCGAGATCGCTTCCGGTCGCGGGGTAGTGGGTGGCCGCCTCGGTCCAGTTGCCGGCAGCATCAGGCTTGAAGACGGCTACTGCGCCACTCTGTGTGCCCGTGGTGGGATCGGCCAGCCCGTACCCACCGAGCGCGATCGTGAACTCACCCGCGGCTACCGAGAAGCCGATGTGGTCCCCGCCACTCACGTCGGCTGAAGCCAGCGTCTGGCGGTGCGTCCACTGGTTTGTTGCCGCATCGAGCTCGAAGACGTGCCCGACACCGGAGTTGGTGACGCCCATGCCATCCCCGTAGGGCGCACCGATGACGACGGTGTCGCCGAAGCAGGCGATGTCGGTGCCGAAGCGATCGAGGCTCTCGGGCATCGGTGCGAAGAGCGACTGGTGCTCGGTCCAGACGTCGCCCGTCCAGCGGAATATCACGACTCGGCCGGCTGACTGATCGGCGCCGACGGAGTGGTTGGGTGCGCCCACGAAGAGCCACTGATCGGTGACCTCGATGGCGCGGCCAAACTTCTCGCCGTCCTGCGGTTGCAATGGTGAGACCATGTCCGGGGTCAGCCACACCGGGCCTTCACGCTCGGAGATCCAGACCACGCCCGACTGCACCCCGTCGACAGACATCTCGGGCTGCCCGGCGACCAGGGTGCGCTCGCTCATGCCCACCGCGTATCCGAATGGTGTGACGGGTAGGCCGTCACGTGGCGTCATGCTGTGCACACGCTGCCAGCCATCCAGCGTGCGCTCGAACAGGAAGGCTCCACCCCGCGGAGAAGCGGGCGTGTCGGCCTCGGGCGCACCTACGAAGATGCGATCTCCGAGCATGTCAACCGACCAACCAAACCACCCGTTGGCTGGCTCGAAGCCGATGAGACGGTTCAGGTCGGCCTCGCGTTCCCATCGGTATGGTTCGACGCGGCGATAGACGTACGCAGTCCCGCCGGTTGGATCGATGCGTGGTGTTCCGCGAACATCGATGTACTCGATGTCCGCGTACGGTGCGCCGATCACGGCAGCGTCACCCGAGACGGCGATCGAGTAGCCCATCAGGTCGAATCTGCCGAACAGGGGATTGATGATCGTGTCGATCGGCTGCGGGTCGGCCGAGTCGGGACACTCGACAACCTCGAACGAGTAATCGAATAGATCGACCTCGACCGAGCCGCCTCGCTCGGTCAGAGTGCCGTCCTCGGGCGCCGACACCAGCATCAGGTCGCCGACGAGCTGCACGCGCTCGCCGTATCGCGAATCGTCGCTGCCCTGGCGATCACTGAACCACTGCCAGCCTTCGCTGGTGCGGTAGACCATCGATGCCGCGTTTGCGCCGGGAGCACCGGCGATGCCGGCCCGGCCCAGCAGGTCGACCGATGAGCCAAGGCGAGCCCCCGGCGTGGCGGGAAGCCCTGGAATCTCCTCGGGTGCGCTCCACGCGCCGCCGAACTTGGTGGTGTAGATCATGCCTTCGTCAGCCCCAGTGCCGGGCGCGCCGAGTAGTGCATGATCTCCGTCGAACGCAACGGCGTGGCCGAGGCGATCGCCGGGGAGTGCCAGGTCGGCCTCGATCACCTGTGGGGCGCCGGTGAAGGGCTCTTCGAGCGCCAGCACCGCGCCCGCCTCCCCCCACGCGCCGGGCGCACCGATGAGCAGCCGCCCCCCCTCCAAGGCAACGGCAGCGCCGATCTCGGCACGCCCTGCGAGCGCATCGTCGCCCGTAAGGCGGCGATGCAGCGTCCAATCGACACCAGCTTGCCTGTAGATCTCTACGAAACCGCTCGCTTCGGTGGATCCACCTCGACCATCTGGTGCGGCGACCACCATCCACTCTCCATCGACCGCGACGGTGGCGCCAAATCCGGTGTCCGACTCTGAAGCGTCTGGCTGCAACGAACGCATAAGCATCCACTCGCCTGCAATGTTCTGGTAGATGTGAGCCGAGCCCTCGAGTCGGTCGCCATCCATGGGCGCGCCGACGACGGCCCACACGCCGTCGACATCGACGGCTGCGCCGAATTCAGCGGTTGCGCTGACATCTGGGGCCTGGATGCGGGACTCGGGCAGCCAGTCCCGTCCCTGGCTGGTATACGTGAACACCATCCCGCCGGGCTTGTCGCAGCGCTCGCCGCCGGGCACGCCGACGAACAGCCGATCGGTCGTTGCGGCGATCGATGTGCCCATCCGGCCGTTGGGCGTGGCGAATCCGACCGAGATGCGCTCGCCCTCGCTCCAGTCGCCGAACCGATCCTTATCCCAGGTGTACACCACCCCGGCATTGTGGCCGGCGTCGTCGTCGCCTGGGGCCGCAACGGCAATGGTGTCGTTGCTGATGGCCACGCGATCGCCCAGGCGGTCACCAGCGTCCAGCTGCCAAGTGAGTGTTGGCGTGAAGTCGCGATACTCACTTGCGGCAGTTACTCGGTCCCACATCTGAAACGCGCCGGCATCCGAACCCGCGGAGTCAACGTCGGGGAAGCCCAGCAGCGCGCGCGTGAAGTGCGCATCCATGCGGTCGACTAAGCCGCCCTGGATCACGTATAGGACATCGACGTCGTACAGGTGCGTGCTGGTGTCCATGAGCATTCCAGCCGCCGTGCCACCAAACACTGCGGCGGTTGTGCCCATGCCGATCTGGGTGCCGAAGGTCTCCTCGGTGCTCACGGGGCCGTGCTTTCCGCCACGCGCGCCCCAGTCATCGCTCTCGACGTAGCGGTACACGTGTCCGCGGTGTCCGTCCCTTCCAATCAGGCCCGGAGCTCCGATGCCGACCTCCGCACCGTGCCACATTTCAACGACATCGACCGCGGCTCCAAACTCACCGGCGATCGGGTCGCGGGCTGGATTCTCAAAGCGTCGGACGAGATCCCACGACGAGCCGGTCCGCCGGTAGACGAATACAGCACCCTCGCCGTCGGTGGGGTTGGTCGCCGTCGAACCGCTGTTGAAGTTGGGTGCGCCCACGACAATCGTGTCGCCGTCGATGGCAACCGATTCGCCGAAGAAGTCCCAGAAGCCCGGCCCGACAGCTCGCAGTTCGGACTCGAACACCCATTGCCGATCGATGCGGCGATAGACGAGGGCGCGGCCTTCCCAGGATCGGTATCCCGGCGCATCGCCGATGACCAATGTGTCGCCCGAGATGGCTGCGGCCACCGGGTGCTGGAACAACACGGGATCGATCCCCGCCTCGATGGCCCAACTTCCGTCAGTCTCTTGTCGATAGACCCGCAGCGGGGCATCGGTTTCGCACGCGGCACCCTGCTCGAAGACGCGGACGAGCAGCAGCTTGTCACGTCCGTCTTCGGTAGCGCCAAAGACGGTCATGGATTCGTTGCCGAAGCCATGGTGCGGCAGCAAGCGGTCGAACGCTGACACGCTCAGGTCGATCTCGACCTGAGCCGAAGCGGGAGTGGCCGCAAATCCCGCGGTGGACAGGATGATCAGGAGACGGGATGCGGCATCGGCCCAGGGAATCGGCATGGGGAGGACCTCGGTGGATTGGTTGATTGGCACATGGGCGTGCAAACACGCACGCCTCCAACCAAGGTCGCGGCAAGGGGCGCCCCATCATGACACGAAAATCTTGAGAATCTTCAGCTCTGTCCGCTAAGGCGTTCACGAAGGGCTCTGGCATGTTTGAGCATCGGGTCGTCCTCCTCGAACTCGCCCATTGACTCGAGTGCCGCCGACACGAGCGAGAGTGCCTCGTTGCCCCGTCCTTCCGCCTCAAGGAGGGTCGCTTCGACCACCGCCGTCATGGCTTGCAGCTCCGCCACTTGGGCGCCTTCGAGGGACGAACCATCGATTCCGGCAAGAACCGATCGGGCATGGGACCTCTCGCCTGCCAGCGCCAAGACGAGCGCTTGGCGGGCGAAGAGCACACTTGGCAGATAGGCCTGGGGGCCCTGATCCAAGCTCGTTGCCTCAGCCAACAGCCCGTACTGACGCTGGGCCTCTTCCCAGTCACCAATGCCCATGCAGGCCTCTGCGAGGTTCTGCCGGACCGAGATGAGCAAGCGATGATGGCCCACGAGCGTTCGGTCATAAACGTCGACCGCGCGTGCGAACGCTTGCTGCGCCGAAGCAGGGTCGCCAGCGCCCATGTGAGCAAGACCCATGTCGTTGAGCAAGATGAGCGTGGACGGGTGTTCTGGCCCATGCAGCTGTTCGTACCTGGGCAGCATTCCCTCGAAGACCGAGAGCGCACGGTCGTAGTCACCCATCTTCGAAGCGATCTGTCCCTCCAGTCTCTCGATGTAGAGGGTTACCGGATTTGATTCACCGAGGGCGTCCCGTGCCAGCGGCCCGATGCGAACAACGATTTCCAACGCCTCGCTCTCGCGGCCGATGCGCGATCGGAGCGTTGCGGTGTTGGCCCAGACACCAATGGTGATGCGGTGAGAAGGCCCGAACACCTCATCCATCCGGCTGGCGAGGTCCGCGAACTGCGATTCGCCCTCTTCGAAGCGTTTGTTCTCGACGAGCACGCCGGCAAGGTTCTGTTGCGTGACGAGCGTCACGGCGTGATTGGCGGAACGCTGCGCACGCTGACGTGCTAAGAGGCTCTGAAGAATGTCGATTGCCGCGTCGGCGTCACCAGTCGCGTTGAGCGTTCGGGCGAGACCGTTCTCGACTTCGTGCGTGTAGGCGTCATCGGCACCGAGAACGCGTTGTGACCGCTCGAACACCGACTGGTACAGCATTCGTGCCTCATCCAGTCTGCCCAATCTCCGGTAGATCGCAGCCAGCCAGCCCTCGGCACGGATGAGCCTCGGATCATCCTCGCCCACTTGTGCTCGAAGCGCGTCGACGACTGCCGACAGCTCCGCCTCGCCGTCGTCGAACCGCTGGGCCATGAGGTAGGACTCGCCCAGTTCGGCTCTGGCCGCCAGGGTATCGAGGTGTTTGGCGCCCAGCGCGGCAGTCCGCAGCTCGATCGTCCGTTCGAGCGCCTCGAAGGCTTGTTCGTGCTGGTCGATCCGAGAGTGCGTGCGACCGAGGGCACGCCAGAGCGCTGCCGAGACCTCCGGTTCGGCAGCCAGGCGTCCACCGGGAGCGGTCGCGCGCTCGAGCTCTTCAGCAGAAACCTCGAGCACCTCGCGCATCGAGACATCCCGGCCTTCGCCCGCCCGAGTCGAAGGAACGGCCGCAGCCAGCAAGTCGTCAATCAGGAACGCACTAATGGCCTCTGCAATCGCGCGCTGGCGATCTGCCTCTTCCGCGCGATCGTCAGCGAGTCGCGCGTTCTGCACCGAGAGATAGAAGCCAGCGCTCGTGGTTGCCAAGCCTGTGATCAACACGAAAACTGCAATCAAAGCCGCCGCGACGGCCGGCTTGTGGCGGGAGGCAAACTTGCCAATCTGATACGACGCACTCGGCGGAGCCGCTTCTACCGGTCGAGACGCGAGCCAGCGACGCAGATCGTCGGCCATTGCCGCAGCTGAGGCGTAGCGACGCTCGGGCCCGATCGACAAGGCTTTGCCACACATCCACCCCAGCTCTCCTCGGAGTTTCGAGGCCAGGCCTGCCGGCTGGACACCGCGCGCACTAGCAACGGTGTTCTTTCGCTCTGCATCCAAGCCCTCGAAGGTTGAGACCAACTGTGGAAGCGGGCGCTCTTGCCGGCGGGTCCAGACCGATGAGGGCGTCGAACCCGAAAACTCCGACGCATCCAACGGTGTCGCGCCGCAGAGCAACTCGTACAGCATGACACCCAGAGCGAAGATGTCGGATCGTGCATCAACCACATCGCCAAGGGACTGCTCGGGGGACATGTACTGCGGCGTGCCCACGATGAAACCGGCTTGGGTCAGTCCCTCGTCGTGGGTGATGGGGTCGAGCAACTTGGCGATGCCAAAGTCGATCACGCGAGGCTGAGCAAGCTTTTGTTGATCTTCCCCGGCAACCAGCACGTTGCGCGGCTTGAGATCGCGGTGGATCACGCCCTTCGTGTGGGCATGGTGCACGGCGTCGCACACGCGCGCGAGTAGCTCCACGCGATCCCGAAGGCCGAGCCTTTGCTCATCGCAATACGAGGTCAGTGATACCCCGTCGATGAACTCCATCACGAGGTATGGCTGCGCGCCGACTCCGCCGAGTGTCTCGACGCCCGCTTCGATCAAGCGGGCGATTCCGGGGTGCTCCATCCTGGCCAGAACACGCTGCTCGACATCGAACCGTGTGCCGACCTCGCCAGAGCCGATGCCGCCAAAAGTGAGACCGAGCTCCGGCCTGAGCAACTTGATCGCCACGGTTCGCGGCGTTGGCTCGTCCTGCTGCGCAAGCCAGACCGTGCCCCACGCGCCCTCTCCAATGCGCTCACCAAGCGTGTACCGCCCGACGCGTTGCGGAGGGGGGTGCGGATCGCGTACTTGGAGAAAGCGGCCGGCGTTCGAGTGAGACCTGAGCAAGTCCATCACAGCGCGATGCGTTTCTTGATCTCCATCGCTCGCGAACTCAACGGCAGCTTCGCGCTCCTCTTCGGGCAACTCCAGGACATCGAGAAAGATCTCCTTCACGCGATCAGAAGCGGGGCGGCTCATACATCGGATTCCAGAATCTGGAACAGGCGAGCACGCGCGAAGGACCAGCGGCGCATGACCGTTCGTTCGGTGACGCCAAGCAGCTGGGCCGCCTCTCTCGCCGTCAGACTACCAAAGAACCGAAGCCGGACGATCTGTGCGGCGTCCTCGTCCTCGGATTCCAGCGCTGTGAGGGCGTGGTCGATTGCAAGGACGAGGTCGGGAGAGTCCTCTCGGGCCAGCTCGCCGATGTCCGCCGGAAGTCGCCCCAGGTCGATGGGCTTTCGCCCCCCTCCCCGGCGTTCGGCGGCCTGTGCACGCGCGTGATCCACGAGCACGCGACGCATTGCCTGGGCCGCCGCAGCAAAGAAGTAACCCCTATTCTGCGCCGACTCCATCGCCACGCTGCGCTCGTTCGTTGACATGAGCTTGACAAAAGCCTCGTGCACGAGAGCCGTGGCGCCCAGCGTGTGATCCACGCTCTCCGAGCGCATCATTCCTGCGGCCAGTGATCGAAGCTGGGCGTACACGACTGGAAACAGCTCTCCCGCCGGATCATCGAGCGATGACCAGTTGCGCAGGATGTATGTAACATCTGCGTCGAGATGTTCGGGAGCGCTCATGCACGCAATTGTTGGCGATGCACCCTGCTGGCAAGGACCGTCTCGGCACGCGCTTACATGCCTTCAGGCGTTAGCCTGGCTGCTGTTTGGCGATTGAGATCCCCAGTGGCACGATCGGCTCTGCCATGACGTCGGCCAGAGTTAGGCGGCCGAGGGTCGCTTCGGCGTCCGAAGCAACCGCGTCCATCGCCTTGTGCAGTGGGCAGAGCTCCTGCGCATGCTCTGGCAGGCCAAGCGGGCACTCCCGAATCCGCTGGATGGGTTCGATGGCCTGAACAACGTCGAGCAGGGTGATGGCCTCGGGCTCTCGGGCGAGGGCAAACCCGCCCGTAGGACCGCGCTGGCTGGTGGCCAGATTGCTCTCAACGAGCAATTGCAGGACTCGGGAGGCGTAGCGAACCGGGGTCTTCGTGGCCTCGGCCACTCGGCTGGCGGTCTGCACGTCGCCCCGGCTCTCACTGAGAAAGACCGCCGCCCGCAGCGCGTACTCCGTTGTCATCGAGAACATCCAGCGGGCCTCCTCCGGGGGTCCGCCAGCGTGAGCTGGCTGCTTGGGATCGGTTACTTATAGCCTCGGCGAAAGCAAAGGGCGAGTTGTGCATAAAAATATAGATTTATGTCTTGATTCCACCGATCGAGGGTGGAATGCTGTAAGCCAGTCCAGATTCCGGTTTGACAGCACATAACCGCCCTAGGGAGGGCGGTCGCCGAGGAGTCCGAGATGCCCGAGTCGTCGATTCCTTCGCCATCTGGCCCGCCAGAGGGCTCCAGTGCACCTCAACCCGCGGGGGCGGGATCTCCCTTGGGTGATGGACCGGGTGATGCCCAAGTCGGGTCGAAGAGCAAGCTCGATCGGTTCAGTTACGACGACGCCATCGTCAGGATGTTCTTCTGGGCGACCCTCGCCTGGGGCATCGTGGCGATGCTGGTGGGCGTGATCCTCGCCTTCCAGCTGGCCGTGCCCCAGCTCAACTTCCTTCCGGAAGTTGCCTTCGGCCGGCTGCGTCCCCTGCACACGAACGCGGCGATCTTCGCGTTCGCGGGTAATGCGATCTTCGCGGCCGTGTACTACTCGACCCAGCGGCTGTGCAAGGCTCGGATGTGGAGCGACAAGCTCAGCCGCCTGCACTTCTGGGGCTGGCAGGCGATCATCGTTTCGGCGGCCCTCACGCTGCCCTTCGGCGTGACCCAGGCAAAGGAGTATGCCGAGCTGGAGTGGCCGATCGACCTGGCCATCGCGGTGGTGTGGGTTGGCTTCTTCGGCGTGAACTTCTTCATGACGCTGGTGCACCGGCGTCAGCGGCACTTGTACGTCGCGCTGTGGTTCTACATCGCCACGATCGTGACCGTTGCCGTGCTGCACGTTTTCAACAACCTGTGGATCCCCGTCGGTGTGTACGAGCTGTTCACTACCGGCAAGATCTCGAGCCCGGACATCGCGCTCAAGAGCTATCCGCTGTACGCGGGCGTGCAGGACGCGTTCATGCAGTGGTGGTATGGGCACAACGCGGTCGCGTTCTTCCTTACGACGCCGTTCCTCGGGCTCATGTACTACTTCCTCCCCAAGGCGGCCGAGCGCCCGGTGTTCAGCTACAAGCTCAGCATCGTGCACTTCTGGAGCTTGGTGTTCATCTACATCTGGGCGGGTCCGCACCACCTGCACTACACGTCGCTGCCCGAGTGGGCCAGCAGCCTGGGCATGGTCTTCAGCGTGATGCTGTGGATGCCCAGCTGGGGCGGCGGGCTGAATGGCCTGCTGACACTTCGTGGCGCGTGGCACAAGGTGACCACCGACCCGGTCCTCAAGTTCTTCGTCGTCGGCATCACGTTCTACATGATGGCGACGTTCGAGGGGCCGATGCTGAGCGTCAAGACCGTCAACAGCCTCAGCCACTACACCGACTGGACCATTGCCCACGTGCACAGCGGCACGCTGGGGTGGAACGGATTCATGATCTTCGGCATGGCGTACTGGCTCGCACCGCGAATCTTCCAGACCAAGGGGCTGTACAGCGTGAAGCTGGCAAGCGCCCACTTCTGGATCAGCACGATCGGCATCGCGCTCTACGTGCTATCTATGTATGCCGCGGGCGTCACGCAGGGCCTGATGTGGCGTGCGTTCGATAGCACCGGCCAGCTGATGTATGGCGAGTTCATCGAGACCGTCACCTCGCTCGAGTGGTTGTACTGGATTCGAGGCATCGGTGGTGTGATGTACCTCGCCGGCATGGTGATCGGCGTTCTGAACCTCTTCCAGACGTGGCGCATGCGTCCGGACAAGTACGACGTCGTCATGCACGAGGCCGCTCCGCTCGCGCCGCTCAATGAGAAGTACGAGCAAGCGGCCAGCCGCCTAACTTCCAACGTTGAGATCGGCCACGCCGCCGATCGCTGGCTGCAGGGTGCCTGGCACCGTCGGCTGGAGGGACGCCCGATCAAGTTCACGATCTGGGTCCTGATCGCGGTCGCAGTTGCTTCGCTTTTCGAGATCATCCCGACGTTCCTCATCAAGAGCAACGTGCCGACGATCGCAACGGTCGAGCCCTACACACCGCTCGAGCTTGCTGGGCGCGACATCTACATCGCCGAGGGGTGTTACAACTGCCACTCGCAGATGATCCGGCCGATCTTCGCCGAGGTGAAGCGGTACGGCGACTACAGCAAGCCAGGCGAGTTCGTCTATGACCGCCCGTTCCAGTGGGGCAGCCGTCGCATCGGTCCAGACCTTGCGCGAGAGGGCGGTCGACAGAGTTCCTCGTGGCACTACTTGCACTTTGAGAACCCTGCGGAGCATGTCAATGGCTCGATCATGCCGAGCTACAAGCATCTGATCGAGCAGGACCTCGACTTTGAAGGCATCAAGGCCCGCGTTGGCGCAATGGCCATGCTGGGTGTGCCCTATGGCGAAGCCGTGAAGAACGCGCCCGACATAGCGCGAGAGCAGGCACGCGAGCTTTCTGATCAGATCGCAGACCAGTTGCGGGATCCGACCCTCGACCTGAGCGATCGCAAGATCATCGCGCTGATTGCCTACATGCAGAGGCTCGGGACCGACATCTCCAAGGAACCGGTGGCCGAAGACGAGCCCGCCGAAGGGGAGGCGCCGTAATGCTGTCCGACACGATCCGGCACATCGATCTATCCGTGTGGCCTGCAGCTGCGTTGATTCTGTTCGTCGGGGTGTTCGTCGTGGTCACGCTACGAACGCTTCGGGCGGGTCAGGCTTTCGAACGCACCATGGCCGCTGCTGCACTCGACGAAGGGACACCCGTCGCGGTGCGACCGGAAAGGGAGGGCCTGGGGCATGGCTAAGGAAACCGAGAGCACCCTGATCCGCGGCCACGAGTACGACGGGATCATGGAGTACGACAATCCCACGCCGCTGTGGTGGCACCTGATCTGGCTGGGCTCGATGATCTTCAGCGTGATCTACTTCTTCTTATCACTAGAAAGCCCCTGGTTCGTGCACCAGACGGAGCGACTCGAGCGGGCGCAAGTGGCCGAGATCGAGCGACTCTTTGCCGCCATCGGCGATCTGGAGGGTGATGAGGCCACCATCGTGTCGCTCATGGATGATCCGCAGTGGATGGACTTTGGCGCGTCGGTGTTTCGGGCGCAGTGCACCTCGTGTCATGGCAGCACCGGCGCTGGCGGTGTTGGTCCAAACTTGACTGATGAGACATACCTGAACGTCAAGACCATCACCGACATCCACACGGTGATCGATGAGGGGGCGAACAACGGCGCGATGCCGGCGTGGGGCAAGCGTCTGCACCCCAACGAGATCGTGCTGCTGAGTTCGTACGTGGCATCGCTGCGTGGGCAGAATCTGCCGGGCAAGGGGGCAGAGGGCGAGGCCATCCCGGCTTGGCCCGTGCCCGATCAGGGCGGTTGAGATAGCGAGGAACGCCGCGATGTCGACCACCGCAGCCCAGCCCGAACGCGTGCTCTCGACGCTCAATGCCGACGGCACGCGGCGCTGGCTCAAGCCGCGCCCCTCGAAGGGGCGCTGGTTGAATCGTCGGCGTGTGGTGGGGTATGGGTTGATCGCCCTCTTCGTGGTGCTGCCGCACCTTCGTATCTCTGGTAAGCCGCCGCTGCTGCTGAACATCTTGGAACGCCAGTTCACGTTCTTTGGCATAACACTCTATCCCACCGACACGTTGCTCCTGGCGTTGCTGCTGATCACGGTTGCGCTGTCTGTCTTCTTCTTCACCGCGATGTTCGGTCGCGTGTGGTGCGGCTGGGGTTGTCCGCAGACCGTGTATCTCGAACTGGTGTTCCGCCCCATCGAGCGGTTCTTCCAGGGCACGCCTGGCAAGGGGAAGAGCAGGTTTGGTGCGGCCGGTGGGCTGCTCAAAATGCTCGTGTACGTGGTGCTGGCGTTCGCTTTGGCGCACACGTTCCTGAGCTACTTCGTGGGTACCGACAACTTGCGGCACTGGATCCTGGGTTCGCCCTTGGACCATCCGATCGCTTTTCTGGTTATGGCCGCCGTTACCGGCGCGATGCTGTTCGACTTTGGCTTCTTTCGGGAGCAAACGTGCATCGTGGCGTGCCCGTATGGACGGTTCCAGAGCGTCATGCTCGATCGCGATTCGCTCATCGTCGGGTACGACCGCCGGCGCGGCGAGCCGCGCGGCAAGAAGGGCCAGCGCGTCAAGCCTGGCTCGGATGTCGCGCTGAAGGTGGTTCAGGAGTCCGATGAGCTGGGCGACTGCATCGATTGCACCATGTGCGTGCAGACGTGTCCTACCGGGATCGACATTCGGGACGGCTTGCAGATGGAGTGCGTCAACTGCACGCAGTGTATTGATGCGTGCGATGACATCATGGACAAGATCGGCCGGCCGCAAGGTCTCATCCGGTACGCGTCCCAGCGCACGATCGACGGGGAAGGACGGAACTGGTTCCGGCCACGCGTCATCGTGTACCCCGTTGCGATCACGATCCTGGTGTCCATCATGGTTGTTTTGTTGGTCAATCGCACGCCGGCGCTCGTGACAATCACGCGCGGCCCTGGCAATCCGTTCACGGTGCTCGAGAGCGGCATGGTGGCGAACCCCATCAAGTTCAAGATCCAGGATCGCTCCGAGTTGGGCGGCGACTACAGCATTGCGCTCGAGGGCATCGATGGTGGCCAGATTGACGGACTCACCAGTGTGCGTGTCGAACCCGGCGAGACATTTGCCAAGCCCCTGACGCTTGTGGTGCCGCCCGAGGCGTTTGCCTCCGGAAAGCTGCCCGTGACGATCCGCGTGTGGGGAGAGGGGTTCGACGAGAGCACCGAGTACACGATGCGCGGCCCGGTGCATCAGGCGGGAGAGAACTGATATGCAAGAGCCGCAACACAACGACGATGCTCCTCGTTCGGGCCGGGCGTGGGTCTGGCCGGTGGCCGTGGTTGGCATGCTCTCGGTATCGATGACCGTGTGCGCAATCACGGTGATCGCCGCGGTGAGCGATCCCAGCTACGCCATCGAGAACGACTACTACCAGAAGGCGGTCGATTGGGATAAGTCTCGCGAGATCCAACGCGCGAGCGAGCAGCTCGGATGGAAGTGCGACGCAACACTGGTCACAGATCGAGGCGTACTCACGATCACGCTTCAAGACGAGGAGGGTGTCTGGATTACCGATGCCTCGGTTCGTGCAACGGTGTTTCACCATGCCCGCCGTGGGGATGCCCAGCAACTCATTCTTACATCCCAAGGCGATGGAAGCTACACGGCTGTGCTCAAGCGGCCCCGGGAAGGCCAATGGCAGGCTCGCGTCCGGGCTTCACGCGGGCGTGACCAGTTCGTGCACACGCAGGACTTTGTCAGTCGCAAGGGAGCACCATGACGCCGACCGTGGCGACACTATCGGCGGTGCTGCTGGCCAGTCTGGCTGGCAGCCCGCACTGCGCGGGTATGTGCGGTGTGTTTGTGGCGATGGCGTGTGGCACGCATCGCGACGCCGGACGCCGAACGCACCTTCGTGCACAGCTCGCGTACCACGGCGGTCGGCTCGCAGGGTACGGCGTGCTGGGCGTGCTCGCTGGGACGCTTGGCAGCGCGATCGACATGGGCGCGCGGGCGGCGGGCCTTCAACATGCTGCGGCTGTTCTGGCCGCCACCACGATGCTAGTTGTTGGCGGCGCATGGCTGCTGCGAGAGGCCGGTGTTCGGCTCCCTCACATTTCCACGCCAGCAACCGTGAAGGCAGCATTTCGCGCTGGTGTTGCCAAGGCCGATCGTTTCGGTGCCACCGGTCGCGCGTTGGCGATTGGCCTGCTGACGGCTCTGCTCCCATGCGGATGGCTCTGGGCGTTCGCGATCATCGCCGCAGGTACTGCGTCACCAGTATGGGGCGCGGCGGTCATGGCCACGTTCTGGGTCGGCACCGTGCCGATACTCGCCGCGCTGGGGCTTGGTGCGGGCACGTTGCGTTCCCGACTCAGCCCGCGTTTGCGGGTTGTTGCAGCTGTCGCGATGATCTCGATCGCGGCCTTCACTGTCATCCGGGTGTACCGCGCCGATCTGTCCGGCCTCATGACAGGTCCGAGTGTGCAACCGACGTCCCTTGAAGCAATGCCCACCGACGCGCATTGCCCGCTTTGCCCATGACAATCGTCGCCACGCCCAACACGGCGCCCACATCGGTGCAAGCCGCCACGCGCCAGCCATGTGCGCACTGCGGACTGCCTTCGATCGCGGGCGAGCGGTTCTGCTGCAATGGTTGCCAGACGGTGTACGAAACCATTGCCGCCTGTGGGCTGGAGCAGTACTACGACCTCAAGCGTCGGCTTGATGGCCAACGCGAGCCGGCGACCCAAGCCGGCGACAGCTTTGCGGAGCTCGACGACGCCGCGTTCCTGGCTCGTCACGCGCAGGGGCTACCCAATGGACTCATGCGGGTGGAGGTTTATGTTCAGGGTGTGCACTGCGCCGCGTGTCTGTGGCTACTAGAGAGGTTGCCGACTGTCATTCAGGGGTTACACAGCGTCGAGCTCGATCTAGCTCGGCGGACCGCTTCACTCGTGTGGAGTCCGGCAGAGGTGTCGCTCTCCCGAATCGCGCGGGAGTTTGCACGCTTCGGGTATCCGCCCCACCCGGTCGAGCCATCGGCCGCACGGGACGCGAGAAGGCTCGAGGATCGTGCGTATCTCATCCGCATTGGCGTTGCCGCTGCTTGCGCGGGAAACGTCATGCTGCTTGCCTTCGCACTGTACAGCGGGTATTTCGACGCGATCGCCGAACCGTATCGCACCGCGTTCCGATACCTGAGTGCCGCCATCGGTGTGCTCGCGTTGCTCTGGCCGGGTAGCGTGTTCGTCCGTGGCGCGCTCGCAGCGGTCCGAACGCGGACATGGCACCTCGACACGCCCATCGCGCTCGCCCTTCTGGCCGGCACCGGCGCGGGCCTGGTGGCCGTTGTGATCGATGCGGGAGAGATCTACTTCGACTCCATCACGATGCTGATCTTCCTGCTGCTCATCGGCCGGTGGTTGCAGATGCGTCAGCAACGACGAGCGACGGATGCGATCGAGCTGCTTTTCTCGGTTACGCCTCGACGAGTCGTGCTGATCAAGGACGATCAGCCCGTTGATGCTGCGATCGATGCGGTCAGCATTGGCGATGTGGTTGAGGTTGCGCCCCAGCAGTGCGTCCCGGTTGATGGTGTCATCGAGCGCGGCGACACCCACATCGATCGAGCCGTGATCACTGGCGAGAGCCGGCCTGTCGCGGCTGGGATCGGTTGCGAGGTCGCAGCAGGAACGCTCAATCTAGCCAGCACCATCCGTGTGCGCGTAACGGCGACGGGGCGAGACACCCGCGTGGGCAGGCTGATGGCCGATATCGAACGTCTGAGCCAATCACGCACGCCCGTCATCGGGAGCGCCGATCGATTGGCCAAGCCCTTCGTGCTCGGTGTCGTCACACTGGGTGCGACGTGCTTCGCACTGCGGCTACCCGCCGGCTTGCATGCAGCCTTCGAGTCGACGGTGGCCATGCTCATTGTGTGTTGCCCGTGCGCTGTAGCGCTGGCAACACCGCTCGCGACCTCGATGGCCATTGGCCGCCTCGCCTCGCGAGGCACGCTCGTCAAGGGTGGAGATGTCTTCGAGACCCTTGCTGGCAGCCCAACGGTGGTGCTCGATAAGACTGGCACCCTCACCGAGGGCGCGTTCGAACTGCGTGGATGGCTGGGTGATGAGACCCTTAAGCCCATCATCTCCGCTATGGAGGCCGACGCGTCGCACCCCATCGCCCGCGCACTCTCGGCTTGTGAAAGCACCGGCGATGTGCTCCACATCGAGCATCGTACCGGACTGGGCGTGACGGCTACACATGAGCGCGGGCAACTTGCCGTTGGTTCGTCCGCGCTCATGCAAGAACTTGGCACCGAGGTACCGCAGTGGGCTTCACTTGCGGCGACGGAGGCCAGAGCATCGGGCCTGACTGCGGTCTTCGTGGCACTCGGGGACCGTGTCGAAGCCCTCGCGGTCCTAGGTGATGCGCTGCGCTCGGACACCGCCCATGCGGTCAGGAGCTTACGTGCATTGAGGTGGAGTCCCCGCGTGCTCTCGGGTGACGATCAGCGAACAGTTGCGGCGGTCGCGGCACAGGTTGGGATTGATGAGTCGCAAGGCGACGCCCTACCCGAGGCCAAGCGCGATATCGTTGCGGGTTTGAAGGCAGAAGGTCCCGTGATCATGGTGGGCGATGGCGTGAACGATGCGGCCGGACTCGCGACGGCCACGATGGGAGTCGCTGTCAGTGGTGGGGCAGAAGCGTCCATGGCTGCGGCGGGCGTCTACCTCACGCGTCCCGGCTTGTCGCCGTTGGTTGACCTGGCTCGCACCAGTCGCGGCGTGATCACTCGCATCCGCGTGTGCCTTGGTCTGGCCATTGGCTACAACGCACTGGCTGCAGGCCTGACGCTTGTCGGGCTGATGTCTCCTATCGCGGCTGCGATCATCATGCCGATCAGTTCGATCACGGTTCTTGCGATCGCCATTGGTGCCGGCCATGCCAAAGGTGAGGTATCCATGGAGTCCACAGCATGAGCGTGCTCTTTATTGTCCTGCCCATCGCGCTCGCCTTGGCGACAGCCGCGGTATGGGGATTCGTCTGGATGGTTCGCTCGGGCCAGTGCGACGATCTGGACACACCCGCATCGCGCGTGCTGATCGACGAAGACTGACGTCTGAACCACTCGACGCGGACTGATACTCTTGCGGCGGTGGCCCATGCTCGTGGCAAGTGCGTAATACGAGTGCGACTACCAATCAGTTGTTCTCGAGTGCGGGATCATGCTCCTCAAACCATGCGAGGATCTCGGCGACCTTGGCGATGAGGTTCGAGGGTTTGGCCGCGATGCCGTGGGCGGCGTCTGGGACGCGCACCAATTTGGTCGGGATCTCACGTAGCTTGAGCGCGGTGTAGTACTGCTCGGTTTCGGCCAGTGGCGTGCGCAGGTCGTTTGATCCCGTCAACAGCATCGTGGGCGTCGTCACGTTGCCAACGAGTGAGATGGGTGAGCGCGCCATGTAGTGATCCTGGTGCTCCCAAGGTGGGCCAGGGAACCAGTACTTCATAAAGAAAGCCGGGAAATCGCCGTAGAGGATCATTGAATACCAGTTGATGACCGGCTTGGCGACAACGGCGCCCGCGAACCGATCGGTCTTGCCGACGATCCACGCGGTCAGCACCCCGCCGCCCGAGCCGCCGGTGACGAACAGGCGGTCCTCATCGATGAAGCCTTTGGCAATGAGGTCATCAACCGCGTCGATCAGATCCTGGTAGTCGTCGCCCGGGTACGCGTGGTGGATGGCGTTGCCGAACGCCTCGCCATAGCTCGTCGAGCCTCGGGGATTGACATAGAGCACGACATAGCCCGCGGCAGCGAACAGCTGGATCTCGCTCGCGAATCGGGGGCCGTAGTCCGCAACGGGCCCGCCGTGGATCTCGAGGATCATCGGGTAATTCTTCGATCGGTCGAAGCCGGGTGGCGTCACGTACCAGCCCTGGATTCGCTTGTCATCGATCGTCGAGTCGGTCCAGAACATCTCGATGGGTCGCACATCTCGATGGTCCATAAGATCGCCATTGAGATCGGTGATGGTTCGCACGATGCCTCGCCTTGCGACTGCAAGCTCGGCGGGCCTTGTATGGGACGCCTGAGAGAAAGCAACGATGCCATTGTTGCTGACGGTGAACGAGCCTCCGCCGTAGGGACGACCGAGCGACATGCCGCCCAGGTCGCTGGCGACCTCAGTAATGGTGCCGCTAGTTGAATCAATGCGGAGGATCTTGGTGCGCCCGAGATCGGTGGAACGCACGTTGATCGACCGACCATCGGCGCTCCACACCGGTGCCGCGACCTCACGATCGAGCCCCTCGGTGACGATACGCGGGTTGGAGCCATCGATGTCGACGAGGTACAGCTTCTCGGGCTGGTACGCCTGGAAGCGGTCGTCGAACCCGACGTACGCGATCGTGCGCCCATCGGGCGAGACTGCGGGCTGCGTGTCCGGACCATACCGCGTTGTGAGCTGGGTGACCTCGCCCGTCGCGACGTCGAGAGCGTGCAGGTCGGCGTCCAACGGCTCGAGCTCGCGATCTTCGCGGCGATTGGCGCTGAGCACGATGCTCGCACCGTCTGGTGTCCACGAGTAGGGCCCGTTGTGATCGAACTCGCCCGAGGTGAGCTGTCGCGCTGTACCGCCCTCGGCGGAGACCACAAACAGGTGGGTGTTGCCCGGCTCGAGATCGCCACGACCGTCGATTCGATAAACCAGGTCGTCGATGATCTCGATGGGTGGACCCCAGTCCGCGTCCTTGGGGGCGCGGGGCATCGCCGCGGCCTGCGCGCCCTCACCGGGCACGAACATACCAAACGCGATATGGCGACCATCGGGCGACCACGCCAGCGAGCTGGGCGACTGCGTTAGACGGGTGATCGGTGCGGTTCGGCCGCTACCGATGTGATGCACGAAGATCTGCGAGCGCCCATCAAAACTCGAGACGAAGGCGATGCGATCGCCTGCAGGAGACCACCGCGGCTGCGACACGCCGGCCTCGAGCACAACCAACGGTTCGTGCCCCGTTCCGTCCTCGTTGATGATCCAGAGCGATGATGTTCCGCGGTCCTGCAGGACATCGAAGCCTAATCGCGTGTACACAATCGTGCGCCCGTCGGGTGATATCTGTGGATCGCCGGCGCGCTCGAGCTCGAACACGTCGGTGGGGGCGAAAGGTGCAAGACTCGCACCATCCTGGGCGAGTAAACGCATTGGGCTCGCCAACAGCATTGCCGCGGCCAGGAAAAACCACACTCTCATCATCGATCTCTCCGCTCAGGCTTCCGCGATAGACCACGCCAAGCCGCACACCAATCGTGCGAGTGACCACCCGATGGTAGGTAGTGCCTCGTGGTCATCCCCAGAATGAAGCGCACCCTGGCGGCGTGCAGCCAATAGTTGGGCATGTCAATCGCAAGATCGCAGGGACGTTCGCCGAGTGTGGGCATCATCGGCGCGGGTATCGCGGGGTTGGCGGCGGCGCGTCGACTTGCCGAGAGTGGCGTCAGTGTCGAGGTCTTCGATAAGGGCCGCGGCGCCGGCGGTCGGGCATCGACTCGACGAGTCGATCTTGCAGGCAACGCCGTTTCCTTTGACCATGGTGCGCAGTACTTCACAGCACGGGACGAGCGATTTATTCCAGTTGTCGAGCGGTGGCAGCACGAGGGGGTGTGTGCCGCTTGGGACGCCGTCATCGGTACCGTCGACGAGCCAGGGAAGGCCCTTCCGAAGCCCGACGGGCCAACTAGGTTTGTTGGCACGCCAGGGATGAACGCCATCGTGGCTGCGATGGCAAGCGATGTCGTCGTGCGATACTCGACAACGGTTGATCGGATCGAGCGATCGGAAGGTGCGTGGCTCGTGCACCTGTCAGATGGAGAAGCAGCGCGCTACGACGCACTTGTTGTCGCGACGCCCGCGCCGCAGTCTGTCGCCTTGCTGCAAGGCTTGCCCAAACTGGCAGGGCGAGCCCAGGCCTGCGAGATGCGGCCGTGCTGGGCGGTGATGGCTGCCTTCGACGACCGCCTGCCGATCGAGGCCGATGGAGTGTTCATCAATCTCAACGGTCATCCACTTTCCTGGGCCGCTCGCGACTCGAACAAGCCCGGCAGGCCGGCGGGCGAACGATGGGTGCTGCACGCGGGGCCGCGATGGAGCGAGGCGAACATCGAGTTGGAGCGAGAGAACGTGGTCAACGCGCTCTTGCCAGCTCTGGGCGAGGCATTACAGATCGACCTGCCTGCGCCCGAGCACGCGGCTGCGCACCGGTGGCGATACGCGCAGACGCAGGCGCAGGTCAATGGAGGCTGCATGCTCGATGCGAGGGCGCGCCTCGCCGTTGCCGGCGATTGGTGCCACGGCGGCCGCGTCGAGGGCGCTTTTCTGAGCGGATTGTCTGCTTCAGATCGTTTGCTCGCGAGTCTTGATACCTAGCAAGGCTCGCTTTGTACGATGCCCAGTCGGGAGCAGCACGGGACTCAGCTTCTCAAGCCACGATCTAGCGTCACAAGCGCTTAGGCCGAGTTGTCACTCGCTGGCGCCGATTCGGGCGCAACCGCGAAGATCTGCAGCCGGTGGCCCTGGGGTGAAAGCCCCAATTCCTTGCAGATGCGGTCGCGAATCGCGGCGAGCTCGGGCACGTCGATCGAAACCGTCTCGCGCGTATCGAGCCGGACAAGCGTGTCGCTGGGGCTCTCGCCGTAGGCGAGCTGGTATTGGGCCTGATCGCCCTCGGTCAGCACGCGTTGGAGAATGCCGGCTTCCTGCAGCAGGTGGATCGTGCGGTACACGGTGGCCTTGCTGACGCGATGCCCCCGCGTACGCAGCTCGTCGATGACCTGCTCCGCTTCGAAGATGCGGTCGATCTGGATGATCGCGTCGAGCACCTGGGCCCGCTCGGGGGTGTACTTCTGGCCCTCGGCCTTCAGCTGACGCCGGAACACGGCACACAGAGGTTCGGTGATGCGCAGGGCCGGAGTCTGCTGCTGATTCGGAGCAAGGTCTGCCATACCCGCAATGGTAGGTTCGATGCGCGCAAGACCAAGACTTGAGGCACCGACCGAGCATTACCTCGTCTGGCCACGCCCGAACACACTCGTAAATGGCCGCGAGCGGTCCTGTCCCACAAATTGCGGCGACTCACCGCCATCCCACGTGGGCTCGATCATCAGACGCAGGAACGTATCGCCCTCCAGCCTGCCGCCGACGGCGGTCGATCCAGCGGCAAAGCCCTGGATGGTGGCGCCGTGCGCTGGGTGCAGGTAGCCCGGTCCGTGATAGGTCAACGCGTATGCATCGCCGGCGGGAACGGGTGGGAAGGCGAACTGTCCCTGGTCATCGGGCCAGACGGTGAAGCGTTCACCTGTTGCCGCACGGAGGAGCACGATCGCTGGCCGCTCCCAAAGGTCCACATCGTGGCGCGCGACGAGTTGGCCGGTGATAAGCGCGGTCTGGACGGCTCTCATCTCTCCGAGATCATGAGACTTGGCTTTGATGGGATCGACCTCGACCACGCTCCAGGCAGTGTTGGAGTCTGCCGCAGCATCCTCGATGATGACCTGCAAGCGTTCGCCCGAGGGCGCCTGCTCGAAGGTGATGCTCCCTGCTCTGTCGGCCATAGCGAAGTCGATGACCGTCCATAGCCGCGAGTCGTTCTGGCGCCAGAGCGTTGCCACTGCGTGCCGGGCCGGATCGCCTGCGGCTTCGAGGGCGATCATCAACAACGCCGCGGACGGCGCCAGTACCAGATCTCGCCGTTGCTCATCCGGCACGATGTCGAACTGCTGGTCGGCATGTCCCGGTGCCGAGACGCGCACCTGCACGCGGTCGTAGCCCTCGGTGGCGCTCACGCCGAAGCGACCCTGGTCGTCGGTCGCGGTCATCCGAGTGCCGCCGGGCCACGGCGAGCGTCCGGTGCTGTGCTTCCAGTACGCGACGGGCGTGACGTGCGCGCTGGCAATGGGCTGGCCCGATGCGTCTAGCACTCGGCCGAGCGAAACGTTCGCCTCGCCCGCTTGCTGCGGCTCGTGGAGCACGAAGCGGCTCATGCCCGGGAAGCCACGATCGACGATGGTGTCTGCGTGGTTCTCACCCTCGCGCAGCTCAAACCGCAGCACGCGGGCGTCACCAAACTCTTCAGGCCACTGGAGCCCGACGAGTTCGTGCATCGCCTCGATGGTCCACTGCTGGGCGGGCAGGTATGGTCGTGTCGGGTCGCTCGCCGACACATCGATCGTTCGAGGAGTGTCCGGAGTTGTGTCGGCAGCAAGCGTCACCGTTGCGTGCCAGGGTTGGTTCTTCCAACCCTCGGCGCTCGCGACACGTGGGTCGATCGTAATGGCGCGCAGGCGTCCACCGACCGCCTGGGGGAGCGGCTCGTCGATACCTCGGAGCGTCGGCACGTGCTCGCCCGTGCGGAATCGATGCCAATCGGCCTGTTGCCGCTCCAAGCCGGGTTCGAGCAGCACGACGAAGTCGTCGATGTTGCCCGTGACTGTGCCGATCAGGCCGCGATTTACCTGGTCGCGGTTGGGGTTCCAGCGGCTGATGTGGTAGCCGGGCATCTGCACGCTCATGCTGGCCTCGCCCGCTGGCACGTTCTCGAGCACGAACGAGCCGTCATCACCGACGTCCGCACGCTGCAGGTCTCCGCGAGCGCCAAACTCGATCTTCCGTCCGTTCGGGGGCAGCGGCTTGCCGTCGCTGAGCACGACACGGCCCCGGATCGTGTGTCCTGGCTCGAGGTGGATGTCGCCCACGTCGGAGGTTGTGTCGTTGTCGCCAGTGGTCAACAGCGTCGCCTCGGGCACGCCGTGACCACGGAGTTCGACCATGCCGCCGACGATCTCGACGGCCATATTTGCGGGCACGTTCTGGAAGCTGAAGCGCCCGTTCTCGTCGGTGCCATACGTGACCGGGCCGTAGTACACGCCGATGAATCGACTGACGGACCTGAGGTTCAGCGTGACGTCGGGCAGCGGCTGGCCATCGGTCCCTACCAAGCGACCGTTGACCGTGACGCCGGTGTGCAGCGTGATGTCGGGCTGGTCTTCTGGCGGCAAGCCCGACCGCACGAGTTCGACGTATCTCGGCGCCATCACCGGGCCCTCGATGTGGAGCATGGCTCCGTGCACCGGCGAGCCAGCCGCGAGCTCGAAGCGACCGTCGGCGCCGGTAAAGGCGAACGGATCCGAGCCTTCGAGATAGCTTCCGCCACGGCGTCCCTCGAACCACCAGAGCTGTGGATCCACCATCGCGTCGGCGATGGGCCGCCCCTCGGCGTCCACAACCCTGCCGCGGATCAGCCGGGCGGGGTCTTCGACGGCCTCTCGCGGACGCAGCTGGAACGTTCGGGGCTCCTGTCCCGGCGTCACGTAGGGTGTGTGCAGCGGGTGGTGCCCATCGGCCACGATGACCAGCCGGAAGGCGACCTCGTCGTCGACCTCATCGAACGTGAACGCGCCAGCTTGGTCGGTAGTCTCGGCCCGGCCGCAATCGGCGTAGCAACTCGGACAGAGCAGCGGGACCTCATTGATCGCCTCGCCCGTCCAGATCACAACGCGCGCGCCATCGATGGTGCCGCCGGCTTCGCTTGTTACCACGCCCGAGATCGGCGCCGGATCGGCAAGCGCAGCCGCCGAAAGCACGAACGACCCGACCACACTTCGTACGCGACATCCCCACATAGTCGTTCCCCCTTCATGGCCTGCTCCATGGTACAGGATGCACAGGCTTCGGGTTCACGTCGTCCGCGGTGCAAGTCGTGCGCCGCCGAGTTGGGCCTCCACTGCCCCCGGCTCGAATCGGTCCACCGACTGGTGCATGCGGGCCGAGGGCCAACGCAGTTCGAGCCCACGCTCCCCTGGGCGATACACGCTGGTGTAGAGCGTGCCCGAGCCCCTGGCGTATCCCGTGCGATAGAGCGGCGGACGCAAGAACTCCTGGGTCATGCCCTCGAGGGTCTGGCCCTTCGCATCGAGCAGGTCCTGGGCCTTGTGCAGTCGTTCGACAGTCTTGCAGGAGGCAGCGTACTGCGGCCACTCGACCTTGCCCTGGTGGTTCGCGCTGGCCGTGGCATGGTCGATCCGGCTCGGTCGGTCGGGTGCGGCGTAGACCGTGGCGTGCTCGCCCGAGGCATCGAGGCACACGAACGTGTACGTCATGTAGCACGGGACCCGCGCGATGGCCTCGGCCGCTTCGGGTGCGGTCTTGCAAGCTTGCAAGGCATAGCGAACGAGAAGCGGTGCGGCAAAGCCGTCTCCGGAGACCTGCCTGCCCCCGAAAGCGAGCGCCACGCACAGCCCGTGCTCGTTCACGCCGTCGAGGGCGCCAAACACACAGTCTGTCATACACACGGTCTTCACGCCGTCCCACTCGGCGTGTAGCACGATGCCATCGGACAGGTGTGGCGCGTGGTCGTAGTTGCGTACGAGTGTCGGGCCACCCTCGCCCTGCCAGATTGCCTGCGTGCAGCCGCGCACAAGCGGTGGTGGTCGATAGAGCGTGAGGAATCGCGAGATCTCGGCACCACCGCCAAAGCGGGTGAGCAAGGACTTGTGTGCGGGCACGAGCTCGGGCATGTGCTCGCTGAGCTTCTCGCAGGCGGCCTTGGCGCTCACCCTTGGCTTCGCTTTGGCCATCCACTTCTGGTAGGCTGGCCAGTATGCCTCGAACGCACGATCGAGCTCGTCGCTGTCGTGCATCGCGCGGAACAGCATCGTGCGCGATGTGGTCGCCGGTGGACTCACAGCAGCTTGAAGCCCGTGAGCTCGGGCGCGGCCTCGCCGCCGAAGTCCGAGTCGCCGCGGTAGAACGACCGCACGCCCTTGATCCACTGCTTGGCGCGTCGCGTGAGCTGGAAGTTCTCGTCCATGAAGCGGCCCGGGCTCACCAGGATGCCCAGGTCGGCACCCTCGTATCGATAATCCCCGGGCTTGCTGATCCGCAGGAAGAACGCGCGATTCTCGAACTGTACGGTCCGCCGGTGCGTCTGCATGCGCACGTAGTGCATCTGCCCCTTGGCGTCGAGCTCATAGATGCCCGTAGGCGGCGCGTGCGTAATGCGATCAACTGTGTCATCGGTGTGCTTGATAACCAGCTGGCTCCAGCTGTCGATGTTCTGCGGGTCGGCCCAGCGATCGTTGAGCTCGTCGACGTCCAACTCGTAGTCGATGCCCATCCATTCGAGCAGGTGGAATAGGAACAGTGGCGCGTCGGCGTGGGCGAACGCGGCCAGGTTCGTCATGCTGCTCGCGCCCGTGATGCGCGGGTTGCACTCGCCAAGGTATACCTTGCCCGAATCCAGGTCGGTCAGGTAGTCGATCTCGAAGTACCCGCGGTAGCCCATCTCGCGGAGTTCGTCGCCGAAGGCCATGGCCGCCCGGCGCGCATTCTTGCGGATGCGCTTGTCGAACGCGCCGGCGAAGACCTCATTTCCGCACCAGCCGCCGCGGTAGGGCGTCAGCTCCTTAAAGCCCACCAGCTCGGTCATAAGCGGACCGACGATGGTGCCGTGTCGCGTCACGCAAGCTTCCAGGGCGCTGCCGCGGCAACGGATGCGCTTCATCACCTTCACTTCTGGTGCGCTGGTGATGTCGGCCTCGTGCTTGGCAAAGTCGGCCTCGTCCGTGACGAAGAACGTGGTGTGGCCCGAGTCGCCGTAGGCGGTCTGGATCACGACATCGTCGCCGAGCTTCTTGGTCTTGTTGCGAAGATCCTCGTAGCTCTTGACACGGACGAGCTTGTTCGGCACGCTATGCACGCGTGCGCGATTGCCGATGCGCGTTGTTTCCATCTTGTCGTCCACCTGGCTGCGAAGCGAGGCGGGCGGAAAGCAGACCTCCAGGTCGAGGTCCTTGCAGAGCTTCTCGGTGGTCTCATCGAACATCAAGAACACGGCCTTGCCGTTGGTCTTGTGGTCCTTTCCGCGGTTCTTGATGAGTGCGCGTACGTCGGGGTGGCGCAGCAGGTAGTTGTTGATGTCTTCGATGCTCTCGAATGGCTCATGCGGCCGTTCGTTGGGCACGAAGACGTTCGGGTGCTGCCTATCGAAGCAGTCGATGTAGTTGATGTACGTGAAGTTGCGGACCCACTCGTCGATGCCCAGCAGATTGAAGTTCGTCGCACTGATGAAGTAGATGGGTTCCACGTTGCGGTGGAAGAACCGCCGGATCTCCGAGATGCCCTTGAGCGTGTCCTTCTTCTTCTTGCGCTTAACGACGTTGCTCGTCAGTGGCTTGGACTTGACCATATTGGCCTGCAGATTCGGCTGCTGGCCGGTGGGCGGCGTGGTCACGGTGGTCATGGAGCCCCCTGGCGGTGTGATCGAGGCGGATGAAACACGCTTCACGACTGCAGCACGTGCTCTTCGAACACACGCAAGCCGTACGTAGTGTGATAGCCGTGGATCTCCTTCACGTCCAGCGCGAGTAGGTACGCGATGATCTCGGCGCTGAACACCTGCCCCGGCACGAGGATGGGGAATCCCGGCGGATAGGGCGTCACGAACGCTGCCGACACGAACTCTCGGCCGTCTTTGATCTGCCGCAGCAGGTCGCGGTCGAGCTTCACCCATGCCGTGTTGTCCTGGTCGTATGCCAAGAAGAACGCGCGCCGCAGGTCACCCTCGGGCGTCGTGGAATCGGTGTCGCGGAACGCGTCGTGGAATCGGCTGAAGTTCGGCAGCGGCGGCCCCTCGAGCAGCGAATCGACCTTCTGCGTGTGTAGGCTGAGGCCCGCGCTGCTCTCGGTGCTGAGCTGGTCCTCGACGCGGCGTGAGATGTCGGCCAGCGTCTCGATGAGGTAGGCCACGTCACCGCGCGTCGTGCCGATGTTGGGCATGAACAGCATGGAGTTACGCGAGGTCTTGTTGATCTGGATGTCGTAGCGATCCATGAGCATGTGCCGCAGCGTGTCGCCGTCCAGGCCCGTCGCGCACACCTCGAGCGTCACACGCGTCGGGTCGAGCGT
Organism: Phycisphaerales bacterium; assembly: GCA_965227775.1. Taxonomy (GTDB): domain Bacteria; phylum Planctomycetota; class Phycisphaerae; order Phycisphaerales; family UBA1924; genus JAHCJI01. The sequence continues at coordinate 630,840 of OZ245777.1, read as the reverse complement.
GAACTCGTCCTCGCGCCACGCCGCGTCCATCCGGCCCCAGCCCTGCTCTGGGTGGTAGTAGAACTCGAGCCCACTGGGTCGATGCTCGGCCGGGATCATATCGGCCGGTCGAAGCACACGGAAGAAGCGTGATATGTCCGGGTGCTCGTTGACTCGCTTGCGCAGCGTCATCGCAAGATCGATGGTCTTCTCGACAAGCTCGTAGCCCTCGAGTTCGACCTGCCGGCGTCCGGCATCGAGCGACGCGATGATCTGGTAGTTGGGCGAGGTCGACGTGTGGGTCATGAGCGCCTCGAGCAGCGCCGCGCTGGCCCGCTGCTCGAAGTCTTCGTCATAGACGTGGATCATGGAGCCTTGCCGGAGGCTCGTTAGCGTCTTGTGCGTCGACTGGGTCGCATAGACACGGACACGCACCTCGCTCGGATCAGCCATCGGGCCGTCGGCCTCGCTCCGGTTTGCGTAGGCCTTGCGATACTCGTCGCTGCGGTACATCTTGCGCAACCGACTTGCGGCATCCATCGCCGTCCGGCGTCGCAGCGCGGGGCTAAAGCGTGCGTAGCCAAACCACGCCTCATCCCACAAGAAGATCATGTCGGGCTTGATGGCCAGGATGCGCTGCATCACCCGAATCGGGTCGTATGTCAGGCCATCAAACGTGCAGTTGGTCAGCACGAGCATTCGCACGCGGTCGAGCTTGCCGGCGTTCTTGAGCGCAATCAACTGCCGTTCGATTTCTTCGAGCGGCACAGCGCCGTACATCGTGTACTTCTGCAGCGGATACGAATCCAGGTACACCGGATGTGCCCCGGCCAGCACGAACGCGTAGTGGTGGCTCTTGTGGCAGTCACGATCGACCAGCACGATGTCGCCAGGCTGCACCAGGGCCTGCTGCACGATCTTGTTGGCCGTCGACGTTCCATTCGTGACGAAGAACGTCTGGCGTGCTCCAAACGCACGAGCGGCGGCTTCCTGAGCTCTTCGGATGGGCCCGCGGGGCTGTAGCAATGAGTCAAGTCCGCCGCTAGTCGCGCTGGTCTCGGCCAGAAAGATGTTCGAGCCGTAGAAGTCGTGAAAGTCCCTAGCCCAGTGGCTGGTCGTCATGCTCTTGCCGCGAGCAATTGGCAACGCATGGAACACGCCTGTGGGCTTGGCCGCGTACTTGCGAAGCGCGTCGAAGAACGGCGTCTCGAACCGCTCGCGGACGCCTCGCAAGATACTGAGGTGCTGCTCCATGTACTGCTCAAGCCGATAGAACGTCCGCCGAAACGCGCTGCCTACATTGCCGGCAACCGAGTCGAGCGGCGTGTCGGTCACGAGGTAGAGATCGAGCTCGGGTCGCAGCTTCTTCAGAACGCTCGCAAGCTGCAGGCTGCGGTCAAGTCCGTAGCTGTTGGGCATCTTCTCCGCCGACAGCGCATCAAGATAGCGACGCAGGGCCGGGTGGTGGTTCTGCGTGAAGAAGCCGAAGTTGTACCGCAGGAACACGGCCTGGATTGTCGGGTTGAACAGGGCAGCGATGACGGCGTCCTGCGTGCTGGGCACCGTGAGCACGTCGTATACGAACTCGTCCGAGTCTCGCCGGCATGCGGCAAGCCCGTCTCTCAGGGAGTCGTGGTCATACGCGTCCGTGCCGTCGACGAACAGCACCTCGAAGTAGGGCCGTCCACGAGCACGCGAGCGCGCTTCGGCGTCCTGCCCGCCGTTGCGGTGGTCGCGGCCCGGCTCATCGAACGCCGCGCCGCCGCGCTCGCGGTAAGCGTCGCCAATAAGCAGCCGGCTAATGCCCGCCACCCGATCGGCCAGCTCGCCGGTCGCGCCTGCCTCATACAGACGCGCAAGCTCGTCCATGCGCGCCGAGCCGGGAAAAGCCCAGTAGGGCTCCAGGCTCGCGAGCACTTCAAGACTCTCGCCGACCAGCGCGCGAGGCTCGGCCGGATCCTGCCCGGCGCGCGTCATCTCTCGCAGCCACGTCGTGCGAACCTGGAGCTCGTTCCAGGTATCCATGCGAAGCTGGAACGCGCTGTACTGGCGGCCTCGCTGGCGCTGTGGGCGTGCATCGCCGGCCGGAGCATCTGGTTGCGTGCCGGCTCGCGTCATGGCGTTGTTCCAGGAGTGGGTGCCGGGGCGGACGTAGGAGCCTGCGGTGGGGAAGCATGCGGTGCGTCAGCCGGCGGGGGAGTTGCGGAAGGTGATGACGCGAGTGGCTGATCGGCGTGCGGTGCGTGCTCGCCGAAGCCGATGCCCGCGCGGCTGCCGCGAGCCATCTTCTCGAGCGAGCCGAGCGTGTTGAGGTACTCGTTGGCGGGGGACTCGCGCTTGTACACGTCGAACTCGACGCGCCGATCGCGGAAGCTCTTCAGCGGCTGGCCGAGCCCCTTCAACCCGACTTCTCGAGAACGCCGGACGCGGTCGAGATCGATCTCAATGGGCAGCAACTCCTCGTTGCTGCCGGCCTGATACAGCACGTCGCCCGAGGGTGCCACGAAGAGCGACCGTCCGTTGCCACCGTCACCGATGCCGTTGATGTCGACCACGAACATCTGGTTCATCGCCGCCGTCGCACGCGCGATCGACAACTCGACGTCGCGGTCCATCGTGGGCGTCAGCGTCGGGTGCAGGAGCACCTCGGCACCCATCGCAGCCAGCGTCCGGCTGGTCTCGGGGAACCACATGTCGTAGCAGATGCTCACGCCAAAGCGGCCGACGTCCGGAACATCAAACACGCAGAACTTGGTGCCCCATTCGACGCCCGTCTCATACGGCATAAAGGGAAACATCTTGCGGTACCGTGCGACGACGATGCCGTGCGGATCGATCACGGGCGTAGTGTTGTAGATTCCTTCGGGGGTCTTCTCGTAGAGCGAGCCCGGCAGCAGCCAGATGCCGTGCCGCGCGGCGAGCCTCTGGTAATGCTGCTCAACGTCGCCCGGCAGCGCCATGGCGTGTCCGGTCCAGCCGCCGAAGGTCGCGAGCTCGCTGACCACGACCATCTGCACCCACGGATACAGGTGCATGAGCATCTCGATGCGGTCGGTCACGTGCTCGAGGTTCGAGCGGCGGCCGGAGACCTTGAGTTGCAGGCCGGCGATGGCAAATGGACGCATGCGGAACTACCTCGCAAGATGTACAGATCAGTGGTTTGGTGCGTGCTGCTCGATGCTCTGGCACAGGATGTCGAGACCGCGTGCCAGCTCGTCGTCGGTGATCACCAGCGGCGTCAGCACGCGGATGCAGTTGCCCGACAGGCCCGCTGCGATCACGAGCAGGCCCTTGCTCCGGCAGTCGTCGATGACGGCCTTAGCCATGGCCGGTGCGGGCTTGGCCGGGTCGCCGCCCTCGCTGAACTCGATCGCCATCATGGCGCCGAGGCCGCGCACTTCGGTGACCTGCGTGATCTTGTCCTTGAGCACATCAAAGCGTTCGCGGATCATCTCGCCGATGCGCGCCGCGCGATCGTTGAGGTCGAGCTCTTCCATGCGAGCGATAGCCGCCAAAGACGCGGCGCACGCGACCGGGTTCCCGCCGTAGGTGCCGCCAAGCGTGCCGGGGTTCACGCGGTCCACCACGCTGGCCTTGCCGATGACGCAGGCCATTGGTAGCCCGCCGCCCATCGCCTTGGCCCAGGGACTCAGGTCGGGCTTCACGCCGAAGTGGTCGTACGAGGCCCAAGCGCCCGTGCGGCAGAATCCTGCCTGTACCTCGTCGAAGATCAGCACGATGCCGTGCTCGTCGCACAAGCGCCGCAGGCCCTCGAGATATCCCTTGGGCGCAACGCTGAAGCCGCCCTCACCCTGCACCACTTCGATGATGATCGCCGCGACCTGCGACGCGGCCACGGTGTCGAGGAACGCCTGCTTGAGACGGTGCAATTCGCGTTCCACCAGGTCGGCCTCGCTGATGGTTTCGCCCGGCAGCGGCCTTGGGTAGGGCAGGCGATACACCTCCGGCGCGTACGGGCCGCAGCCGTGCTTCAGGTGCACCTTGCTCGTTAGCGTGCCCGCCAGCAGCGTCCGGCCGTGAAAGCCACCCGTGTAACAAATGATGCCCGCGCGGCCGGTAGCCTGTCGGGCGATCTTGATGCAGTTCTCGACCGCCTCCGCACCGGTGCTGATCAGCATTGCTTTCGTGCTGTCATCGGTCCGCTCGTGGTGGGGGAAGAGGTCGACTAGCTTCTCGCACAACGCCACGTAGGGCTCGTACGTTGCGACGTGGATGCACGCGTGCTGAAGGCTGGCGACCTGGGCCTTGACCGCGTCGATGACGGCGGGGTCACTATGGCCCACGCTCATCACGCCGATGCCGCTGGCAAAGTCAATGAATTCCCTTCCATTGGCGTCGGTGATGATCGCGCCCGATGCGCTGGCTGCGGTCATCGGGCTGAGCATGCCCACGCCCGAGCACACTACCTTCTGGCGGCGTGCGACGAGGGATTCCGAGGCGGTGGCGGCTGATGGTTCTGACGTGGCAGCTGGCACGGAGACCTCCTGTAAACACCCATCCAAAGGGCGTGCAGAAAGTGTATGCGCAGGCCGGCTCTGCCTCGTGCCCGCCGTCTGTCCACGCGGCCGCCGACTACCGCGCCGAAACCTCAGCGATGGCCCGCCTGAGCGATTCGAACGCCTGCTTTCGGCGCGCCTCGGGCGTGCTCTCCACGATGCCGGTCGGCCCGAAGATCTCGGCGACGTTGTCCGCGTAGCACTGCGGCAGCCCCTCGGCCAGAATGGCGTCTACGAGGTACCGCATCCCGGCAGGAGTGTGGTCGTTGAGCGTCCAGAGCGAGACCGTGCGGAAGCGGTGCTGTCGCTCAACCACGGCCTCCGCGAACGCCTCGATCACCCGCGACTGCAACGCCTCGCCCGCCAGCGGCCCGAGGGTCGTCGGCCGGTCCTTCCAGCCGGTCGCCTGCCCAAACTCCTGGATGCACACCAACCGATCGCCCGAGACCCGCATCATCTCATCGAGGACGGCCGGGATGCCATCCGGCCCGGCTGCGCGCCAGAGTGGCAACGCCTCGCCAAAGAAGCTGCAAGCCGGCTCGACCTCCAACTCGTAAGCGTACCAATTGAACGAGGCCACATCGATCAACGGCATGAGCGCCGGTATCGACGCGTCTTTCGTACCGGCGAACACCACCGTCGTCGACAGACGGGGCTCGATCGACCTAGTCCGGTCGATCGCTGCTGCCACGAAGCCCTCGAACGACGCGGCCGCGGCCGGTTCGTCTTCGTAGTAACCGCCAGCCTCGTTGGCAAAGCCGATCATATAAACGCCACGGTCGATCATCGCCGGCACGATCGCCTCGAGCAAGTCTCCGAAGGGGCCGGTGATGCGCGGGTCATCCCACTTCGCGCCCTGGGCAAGAAGGTCCTGCACATACTGCGGCAATGCTTCCGGGCCGCCGCTATCGACAACGGTGATGTTCACGAACTGGCGCGGGGCACCCATATCAATGCGTGCGTCGAGGGCCTCGATGACCCCGGCTACGTCGTACACGCCCGGAGTGGGTTCGAGATCGGCCCAATCGAGCAGGTGGCGAGAACAGTCCATGCCCGCATCGACGAGTTCGGCATACCGATCTGCAACCGCGTTCGTGATGTCGGGCGGAAAGCCCTCGTAAGCCTCTTGCACGTAAAAGTGCACACGCTGCTCGTCCAAGAGCGGCAGTGCTCCAGGATCTGCGTCGTAGTTTGCGATCGATGGCAGAGCCTGCGAGCCGCTCGCAACCAATGCCCCTGCTAACAGCGAGCACGCGAAACGCAACATTGGACAACCCTCCTGGGGCGCCTCAAACGGGTCCTGCGCCCGTCCGCGTTCTTGGGGCTTCGTCGAGTGCGCTTTCGACCGGACTATCCGAACTCGGCTAGACCAATCCCCAACTCACGTACTTCAGGCTCGTGTACTCGTCCATCACGTACTTCCCGCCCTCTCGTCCAAAGCCGGACTGCTTCACGCCGCCGAACGGTGCCTGGGCGGTCGAGGGGGCGGCGTCGTTCGCACCCACAATGCCATAGTGCAAGGCCTCGGCCGTGCGCATCAGGCGGGTTGCGTCGCTGGTAAAGAAGTAGCTCGCTAAGCCGAAGGGCGAGTTGTTGGCCGCGTCGATCGCTTCCTGATCTTGCTCGAATCTCGCGACCGGCGCGACGGGGCCGAAGGTCTCTTCGGTGGCGCACTTCATGTCGGGAGTCATGCCGTCGATAACGGTGGGGGCGTAGAAGCGATCTGCGAGGCCATCGAGCTTCGCCATCTCGCCGCCGGCCTTGATCGCCGCGCCCTTGCTCTTCGCGTCCTCCACGTGATCCTGAACCTTCTCGATGGCGGCGTCGTTGATTAGCGGGCCGATGTCGACGCCGTCTAGCCTGCCCTGACCAACCTTCAGCTTGCTCACGGCCGTTGCGAAGCGATCCATGAAGGCGTCGTAGATGCCGCTCTGCACGTAGAACCGGTTCGCGCAGATGCAAGTCTGCCCGGCGTTGCGGAACTTGCACGCAACGGCCGCGCCCACGGCGCGATCGAGGTCGGCGTCGTCGAACACGATGAACGGCGCGTGCCCGCCGAGCTCCATCGAAAGCCTGAGCAGGTTCTCGCTGCCCTGCTCCATGAGCTTCTTGCCCACAGGCGTCGAGCCCGTGAAGCTGAGCTTGCGGACGCGCCCGTCCTTGAACCACGGCTCGGCGATCGCCCTGCCCTCGCCGGTCACGATGTTGACCGTGCCCTCGGGCAATCCGGCTTCGATGGCAAGCTCGCCGATGGCGATTGCGCTCAGCGGCGTGAGCTCGGACGGCTTGATGACCGCCGTGCAGCCCGCAGCCAGCGCCGGCCCGAGCTTGCGCGTGATCATCGCGGCGGGGAAGTTCCAGGGCGTGATGATGCCGCACACACCCACGGGGTGGCGAAGCACCAGAATTCGCTTGTCGGCGCTGCTGGCGGGCACGATCTCGCCGTACAAACGCGTCGCCTCGCAAGCCGCCCACTCCAGGAACGATGCGGCGTAGTTGATCTCGCCCTTGGCCTCGCTCAGCGGCTTGCCCTGCTCGGCGGTCATGATGGCGGCCAGGCGATCGGCGTCACGCAGCATCAACTCGCCCAGCCTTCGCACGAGCTTGCCACGGTCTGCAGCGGGCCGTTTCGACCACGAGCCAAACGCCGTATGCGCCGCGTCGATGGCCCGCGTCGACTCAGCGCCACCCGCGTCAGGGATCTCGGCGAGCTTCTCGTCCGTGGCCGGGTCGAGTACGGCGATGGTCTTGCCAGAGTCGGCTCCGACCCAGGTGCCGTTGATGAGGTTTTGAGTTTGTATTGTGTTTGGAATCGCCACCGCAGTTCCCCTTCCCCAGCTTTGGCGCAAGATGGCACCTGCTCGTGGCGATGTTATGGGCCGCGGCCAGCCGCCTGCGCAGGCCTGGCGACGGTTTTCGAGTCAACCTAGCTGCTTCCATCCATCCATGCGGATGAACGGATATACTCACCAATGAAGAACGCAGACCCGCTGTTCTCGAGCCCGTTCGCCCGGGCGTTGGCCAGCCGAGTGCTCGTGCTCGATGGGGCCATGGGCACCAGCCTCTACAACCGCGACCTGACGGTCGAGGGCGACTACTGCGGCTGCGAGAACTGCACCGACATCCTGGTCGACAGCCGGCCCGACGTGGTCGAGGAGATCCACAAGGAGTTCCTCGAGATCGGGGCCGACTGCATCGAGACCAACAGCTTCGGCGCGAACACGCTGGTGCTGGGCGAATTCGATCTGGCCGCGAAAGCCACCGAATTCAGCCGCAAGTCGGCCGAGATCGCCCGATCCGCCGCGGACGCCTATTCGACCGAGGACAAGCCGCGCTTCGTTATGGGCTCGATGGGCCCGGGCACCAAGCTCATTACGCTCGGCAACACCACCTGGCCGGCCATGCTCGACAGCTACACCAACCAGGCGGTCGGCTTGATCGAGGGCGGCGTCGACGCGTTCCTCATCGAGACCTGCCAGGACCTGCTGCAGGTAAAGTGCGCGGTGAACGCGTGCCTGCGAGCGCTCGAGCAGAAGGGCAAGTCTGTCGCCGACATCCCGATCTGCGTCAGCGTAACGATCGAGCAGACCGGAACCATGCTCATGGGCACCAGCATCGAAGCCGCCGCCCACGCGCTGCGCCGCTATCCCATCCTGAGCCTTGGCCTCAACTGCGCAACCGGCCCGACGGAGATGGCCGAGTACATCCACTGGCTGGGCAAGTACTGGGACCGCCACGTCTCGGTCGTCCCCAACGCCGGCTTGCCCGTGCTTGTCGAGGGGCGCACGGAGTATCCGTTGAAGCCCGGACCATTTACCGAGGCGATCCAGCGATTCGTTGAGGGCAGCGGCGTCGGTCTCGTTGGCGGCTGCTGCGGCACCACGCCCGAGCACATCAAGACGCTCGCCGAGATGGTGGGCAATCGCGAGCCCAAGCGCACCGAGCGTGCGACGATGCTGCCTAGCTGCACCAGCCTGTACCAGCCCGTCGAGTACCGCCAGGACAACTCGTTTCTGATCGTCGGTGAGCGGTGCAACGCGTCGGGCAGCCGCAAGTTCAAGCGATTGCTCGAGGAAGAAGACTGGGACGGCATCGTGGGCTTGGCCAAGCAGCAGGTACGCGAGGGCAGCCACGTGCTAGACGTCAACGTCGACTACGCCGGCCGCGACAACGCTCGCGACATGCGTGAGGTGGTGCAACGCCTGGTCCGCCAGGTCGACGCCCCGCTCATGATCGACAGCACGCAGGTCGCGACTATCGAGGCCGGCCTGCAGTGCGCCGGCGGCAAGTGCATCATCAACAGCGCCAATTTCGAGGACGGCGAGGAGAAATTTGACGAGATCTGCAAACTCGCCAAGACATACGGCGCCGGTCTGGTCATTGGCACCATCGATGAAGACCCAGAGGCTGCCATGGCTCGTACGGCCGATCGCAAGTTCGCGATCGCCGAGCGATCCATCGAGCGGGCGACGGAGGTGCACGGGCTTGACGAGACGGACATCTTCATCGATCCGCTGGTGCTGCCCATCTCGACGGGCATGGACGACGACCGTCGCAGCGCCCTCGCGCTTGTCGAGGGCACCAAGCGCATCGCCGAGGCGTTCCCCAACGTACAGATCACCTGCGGCCTGAGTAACGTGAGCTTCGGCCTCAAGCCCGCTGCACGCCAAGTGCTCAACAGCGTGTTCCTCGATGAGTTGGTCAAGGCCGGCATGACCAGCGCCATCGTGCACGCCAGCAAGATCCTGCCGCTGGCCAAGATTGACGACGACCAGAAGCGCGTCGCAATGCACCTCGTCTACGACAAGCGCGATTCCAGCGTCGGCGGCACGGGGCTGCCCACACCAGACGAGCAGGAAGTTGCCATTGCCTAACACCTACGACAAGAGCTACGACCCCCTTCAGGCATTTATCGACCTCTTCAAGGATGTCGACAGCGTCGGCGGCACAGCCGAGGAGAAGAAAGATCTCACGCTCGAGGAGCGGCTGCGCGCCCACATCATCGACGGCGAGAAGGAGGGCCTGCACGCGGCGCTCGACGAGGCGATGCAGCAGTACAAGCCACTCGAAATCGTCAACGACCACCTGCTCGACGGTATGAAGACCGTGGGCGAACTGTTTGGCAGCGGCCAGATGCAGCTCCCCTTCGTGCTGCAGAGCGCGGAAGTTATGAAGATGGCCGTTGCCCATCTCGAGCCGCACATGGAGAAGGTCGAGGGTGAGGGCAAGGGCTCGATCGTGCTCGCAACGGTTAAGGGCGACGTGCACGACATCGGCAAGAATCTCGTCGACATCATCCTGAGTAACAACGGCTACACGGTGCACAACATCGGCATCAAGCAGACGCTGCCGCAGATCCTCGAGGCCTGGAAGCAGACCAAGGCCGACGCCATCGGGCTCAGCGGCCTGCTGGTCAAGTCCGTCACCGTGATGGAAGAGAACCTCAAGGAGATGACCGAGCAGGCCATCGATGTGCCGGTCATCCTCGGCGGGGCCGCCCTCACGCGGCACTACTGCGAGAGCCACCTACGCGACCTGTACGCCGGCAAGGTGTTCTACGGCAAGGATGCCTTTGAAGGCTTGCGCACCATGGACATGCTCAAGGCGGGCAAGACCGACGTGCTCGATGGTGAGATCGCTGAGCGGCTCGGCAAGCGCAGCGAAGCCCAGAAGGTCGTCGCCGAAGCGCGCGCGAAGAAGGCCGAGCAGCAGGACGACTTCGCCGCCAGCAAGGATGAGAGTGGCACCGCCACGGTTGTGCGGAGCACCGTCGCGACCGACGTCGATGTCCCCGAAGCGCCGTTCTGGGGCTCGCGCGTGGTGGAGGGGCTCGATCTCGATGAGATCTATCCCTTCGTCAACACCACCGCGCTCTTCCGCGGCCAGTGGCAGTTCAAGAAGGGCTCGATGAGCCCCGAGCAATACGAGCGGTACCTCGAGGACACCGTCGAGCCCGTGTTCGATCGCCTGAAGGCCGAGCTGCGGGACAACGACGTGCTGCACCCGCGCGTGGTCTACGGATACTGGCCGGTGCAATGCGATGGCGACGACCTGATCGTCTTCGACCCCAAGGACCACGACAAGGAAGTCGAGCGATTCCGGTTCCCCCGACAGACCTCCAGCAAGAAACTTTGCATCGCCGACTTCTTCAAGAGTGTCGACAGCGGCCAGAAGGACGTGCTGGGCCTCACCTGCGTCACGATGGGCGAAGACGTCAGCAAGCTCGCGAAGAAGCTCTTCGATAACAACGACTTTACCGAGTACCTCTACACGCACGGCATGGGCGTCGAGGCCGCTGAGGCCCTTGCCGAGTTGTGGCACAAGCGCATCCGCGCTGAGCTTGGCATCGGTGGTGATGACTCGCCCAAGATATCAGAGCTCTTCCGCCAGAAGTACCGCGGCAGCCGCTACAGCCCGGGCTACCCCGCCTGCCCCGACATGAGCGATCAGGAGATCCTCTGGCGCTTGCTCGATCCCGAGCGCATCGGCTGCCGGCTCACCGAAAACTGGCAGATCGACCCCGAGCAGAGCACCAGCGCCTTCGTCGTGCACCACCCCGAGGCGAAGTACTTCAACGTGTAGTGACCGCTCTGGGCATACGTTCCCCCATGCCAGCCAGCCATCGCCCGTATCCGCCGCCGAAGTCGCCCTGGGTGATGGCGATGCGATGGTCTCGGCTGCTCTTCATGCACTGGCCGGTACCCGTGGACGCCCTTCGGCCGCACGTACCGCCGATGTTGGACATCGACACCTTCGACGGCTCCGCGTGGCTTGCGGTCGTGCCATTCACGATGTCGGGCGTGCGAGCTCGGTTCACACCCGCGTTGCCTGGCCCGGGTGCGTTCCATGAGCTGAACCTGCGGACTTACGTGACGCACGAGGGCAAGCCAGGCGTGTGGTTCTTCAGCCTCGACGCGGCCAGCCGGCTTGGCGTCGAAACCGCGCGCCGCACATTCCACCTGGCATACTTCAACGCCCGGATGTCGCTCAGCGAGCGTGACGGTGGGATCGCGTACGGGAGCCAACGGACGGATTCGCGTGGAAAGTCCGCTGATCTGTCGTGCTGGTACCAGGGCGAGGGCCCACCGGAGCGTGCCGGGTCGGGCTCCCTTGAGTCGTTCCTCACCGATCGGTATCGGCTATTCGCGAGCGATCTGCCGCCGCGGTCGCCAGAACGTCTCTGGATCGGTGAGATCGACCATGATCCATGGCTGCTCTCGCGCGCCGTATGCGAGGTCGAGCACAACAGCCTGGCATCGCCCATCGGAGTCTCGACGCCTGCAAGCGAAGCGATCCTGCATCTAGCCGAGCCCGTGTCGGTTCGTGCGTGGTGGCCCACGCGGGCGTTGTGAGCTTTAGCGGATCGGTGCAACGGTGGGGGCCGGACGCCCGCGCGACAAGTCGAAGGCCGCGCGGAATCGGCGATCTGTGCCTTCACGGCTCAACCCATACTGCAGCACCGCGCCCGTGCGCAACTCGATGGTCCAGACCGTGTTCTCGGCTTGTTCATCGAGCGCGATGGTGAACTCGCTGGCGTAGAAGTCCTGCGAAACTTCGGTGCCCGTGCCGCGCGTGGAGCCGCCGTACCCGCTCGGCGGCCCCCCGGCGCCCTCATCGCTCTCGTGCTGATGCTCGAGCACGAGCCCGCGCTCGTTCTGAGAGATGATGATGGTCGCCCAAGGGCGACCGTCGACCAGCAGGGGCATGCGCACCGACGTGCCATCACACTCGGCCACGTGGAGCAAGAGTGGCTTCCCACCGAAGACCGGACTCTGGGTGGAGTCTTCGACGACGCGCCCGGGGTATGCCTTGCCGCAGAGCTGATTCAGGCTCTCCCAGAATGCTTGCTGGGGCAGCACCTCGGGCTTGCCTGCACAACCAACTCCAAACGCCAGGAGGGGAACCCAGGCGACCAGCATGGCAATGAGAATGGTCTGCCTTTGCATGCTTGATCGTACGCGGCTCGCAAACATCAGTAACCCAACGCCGCGGCGCCAAGCCTGCGAACGCGTTCGCGTGATGGGTCGATGCCAGTAGGTTCGATGCCAAAGCCCAGGGATGTATCGCCCGTGATGTCGTTGTACGTTACACGCGCTGTCAAGATGGCGTGGGGCATCTCGCGGCCCACGCGGAACGTCGCGCTCTGGAACTGTCCGGCTCGGTCGTTGTAGACACCCACGGCGCCCAGGGTGTAGCGGTCGCCAAGCTCGTAGTCGGCGCCAGCGTTCAGGTACGTGTCGTCGCTGAAGCCAAGGTGCCGCACCTCGGCGAACAGGCGCACGTCGGGCATGTGGTCAATCGAGACACCAGCCACACCCTCGGCCGTCCGATTCTCTTCGAGGTCGTAGATCCACTGGCCGGTGATACCCAGCGCGTCGGTTGGCCGCCACGCGGCTTCAACGTCAAACGTGTCGCCAAGCTGGCTGCGCTCCGGATACGCGTCAAAGAACCGCGGCGTGCGGTCCTCGTCGATGCGATCCTCTCCGGCGAACGTGAAGTGCGTGCCAAGGCGTAAGACGTCGACCGACTCGTAGGTGCCCAGCGAGCCCCGCATCGTTTGGAAGGTCTGGTCGACGCCGAAGCGCACGGCCGGTCCCTCTGCAAAGTTCTCCACGTTCTCGTCGTACACCGGGATCGCGCCCTGGGCGACCGTCGAGTCTCCGTACCAGAGCGTGGCATTGGGTTCGACCACGTGCCGAATGCGGTGCAGGTCGAGCGCGTCGATGTCGACGCCGTCGTAGACGCGCGTCAGCTGGGTCGAAAGGCGTGTGCCAATGGCGCCCCGAGCGATCAGCGAGTCGGCATCCTCGCCCGTGACGGCGGAGTAATCGTCGAAATCGGTGTCGTATCCCGTCAGTCGCCCCGTCGCAAACGGCTGGATCCGCACCGGTCCGGCTTCGAGCTGGCTGCTCAGCTCGTGCAGCGTGTCAAAGCGGAAGACCGACGATTCGTCGAGCCCTTCTGCGCGCAAGCGATCGCCCGGGCTCTCGCTCGGATTGACGCCCAGCGCCGCCTGGGCGCGCGAGACCGAGGTGAAGCCAAGGTCGGCCGCCGTCGGCTCGGTGAAGCTCAGTCGCAGCAGGCCGACACGGCTATCGCTGCGATAGGTCAGCAGACCCGGAGCCCCGTCTGCCAGCAGGTCGTCGCCCGGTCGCACGTAGCGCAGCTCGGGCAGGCGCTCGGTCTCGTATCCGCGCGCGCGAAGCTGGTAGTCGCTGACAACGAAATCACTGATCTGGGCGTTGACACCAAGCAGCATCATGCTGCGATCATCGATACGCTGCAGCGAGGCGCCGCTCGAGGGCTCACGCCGCGTAAAGGTCATGTCGGGGAAGAACGCAGCCACGACGTTCTCATCGGAGAACCACGATGCCTCGGCCCGCAGCGTCCACTCGTCGTTCAGGCGGCCGAGGTGCTCGAGCATGGCGATCGTTCGGTTCTCCCCATCGCGGTCGATGCGCGCGCCGGTGGGCAGCAGATCGCGTCCGGTGTCGTTGAAGAGGTTGTATACGAAGAGGCTGCCGCTGCCGCCGGCATACCCGTCCCAGGTCAGCTCACCGCCGAGCGCTGCGCCGCGTTGGAAATACGCGTCGATGAGCAGGTCGAGATCGATGCCCGGTGGCGGCTCGTAGCCAGCCAGCGCGAACGCGTCCCAGGTCGTCCGCAGCACGTCGCCGTGGCGATCGCTCGTCTCGATCGTGATGTCGCGAAGCGGAATCTGTGAGGGATCACCGACGTAGATGGGCCAGTAGAGGAACGGGATGCCCATGGCCCGAGCCGTGATGTTGCGCGCATCGGCGATCATCCGCGTGCCGCCCTGCAGCCCGTCGCCCGGGCGATCCTCGAGGCGGAGCGTCAGCGTGCTCGCGCCCAGAGCCAGGTGCGGGCGGAAGAAGCCCGTCGTGGTGATGCGCGCCTGGTCGGCTACGGTTTCGCCCAGCGACTGCTGGCGGATCTCGCGCGCCCGGACGTAGATGGGCGTTGGGCTGCCCGCCGGCTCGGCCCGAAAGACCGCATCGAGCAAGAGTGCGCGGTCGCCGGCGAGGTCGTAGTACACCCGTGGCGAGCGCACGCGGTAGCGATCGACGCCGCGCCTGCCCTGGGCACGCTCGATGTCGGCGATGACGGCGCCCTCCAAGTACAGGCCCAAGACGTCCGCAGCGTCCAAGCGCGGCGTTCCGACGAGATTGGCCTTGTGGAACAAGACGGCGTCCTGCGCCGTGAGCTGTGCCCGGCGACCGTTTGCCGCGTCGTCGAACAAGATGGTCACCGGCCCGCGCATCACGACCGCGTAGGGCGGCGAGCCATCGCTGCCATCACCCAGTCGTACTTGCTCGATGCCCGCGGCCGAGAAGCTTACGCGGCCGCGCGCTGGCAGGATCGGGTCGCGTACCTCGCCGAGCGCGAGCCGCTCGCGCGCGGTCTGCAGCACGCTGCGCAGCGCGCGATCCTCGGCGGCAAGCTGCTCACTCGTCACGCGTGGGAGGGCCAGGCCCACCGCCTCACGCAATCGATCCGCGAAGACCGCCTCGGCTACCGTGACGGCGCGGTACTCGCGCCGCTCGACGGCCGACACCTCAAACGCAGGCGGGCCCGGCTTCGACACGATCGCGGACAGCTCGATCCTGCCACCGCGTGCCAGGAGGCCCTCGATCGGCACCAGCGGTCCGGCGATGCCCGAACCCGGCGCGCTCGTCGGCATGGTCGCTTCTTCGAGCAGCAGGTAGAACTGCTGGCCGCCCGAAGCCGGCGTCTGGCCTTCACGCGCATCATCGACAGACTGCACCCACCCGTGCAGCCGTGTGGCTCGCAGCTCGAGCGTTCCCATCGTGACACGCACGTCGCCCTCGATGAGCACGCGTTTGGTCGGAGCCGCGCCGGGTATCAGCGGCTCATCGATCCACGTCCAGGCCCGCCGGCCCGCGAGCTCGATCGAGCGCACCGCCGCCTGGTCACTAGAACCGACCGGCAGGCGAACGGGGCCGAACCCCTCGCCCGTGATCGCAAGGGGATCGATCTGGAACCTCAACACTTGCTCTTCGGTAAACCGCTCGCTGGTCGGCTGGGCGTGCGCGGCACCCGCGAGCCCGATCGCGCACGCTAGCCCGAGGGGAAACATCCGTCGGGCGGGCTTGTGGCGGGGCGTGCGGGTCGGCCAGTGGGGGGGCATCGGCCGAGTCTAGGGCTCGCGGCTCTCGGCGAGCTTGCGGGCCCACGCCTTTGGCACAAGCACGGCCGCGATGGGCCCGGCGGCGAGCAGCAAGGCCAGGCCGATCGCTGCGAGCGCGACTCCGTTTGCAAGCGAGTAGTACATTGCCGAGCCGTCGTCCCAGTATGCGACGAAGACGTCGGGGAACACTGCCTCTGCCAAGAACTGGATCAGGCGGATCGCCGCGATGACCAGCAATACTACGGCAAAGCCGCGCACGCAGGCGGCCGCGATCATGCGCGCCACGTACACGCGCTCCATCGGCGGCATCGCCAAGCGCGGCAGGGCGGGCGTCACCTCGTAGCCGCACTCGGTGCATCGTCCCTGATCGAGGCTCGTGAGCTCGAACCGGCACATCGGGCAGGCAACCGGCCCGCCGCGCGGCCGCAGCAAGAAGCGACCGATCAGCCCGCCAAAGAACACGGTGGCCACGCCGCCGAACAGCATGACAGCGCCCGCCGTGATGCGCGGCCAGTAGTACCCAAGCCACCACAGGTCGCCGTCGGCCAGGCCCTCGGCGAGCCACCAGGCGAAGGGGAACAGGCTCATGAACGCGAGCATGAGCCCGGCCAGCCGCACCAGTGCGACGAACACCACGCGCAGCTTGACCAGATCGTCCGTGCGGACCTCGACCGCGCGCAGCCGCCCGGTCAGCCCGGCGTCCTCCCCGCCGCGCTGCGGCCGCGGCAGTTCTGGCGGGAGTGGTGGCGGCGCGGGCTGGTCGATGGGCTGGTTGGGCTCGGCCATGGTCGATGGTACAGGCGGGGGTCCAAGGTAGTTCTGGGCGTGCCCGAAGCCACCTTGAACCGCCGCACGGCCCGCAGCCCCAATCCCATGTCCGGGCGCGGAGGCGCTGCGCGTCACAACCTGGCCACTCCGGCTTACGGCTCAGGCTCGCCTAGAGGGGGTGTCGGGGCTGGGCTGGTGGTCGTGGATGTGGTCGTCGTGGTCACGGTGGTGTGCCCCGTGCCGTCGGCCGTGCCCGCGTGTGGGTCGCTCGCAAAACCCGCGATGATCAGGGCGAACCACAGGCAAGCGATGACCGCGTGGCCGATGGCGTTGCCGTAGCCGCCCCACACGCCGGCCTTGCGATAGCGGACCAGTTGTGCAAAGCCCAACTCGCACTGCTGGTCGGCTACGCGCTCGGTGTAGCGGGCCATGGCTACCGCTGTGACGCCCGACACCGCGTTCTGGGCGATGAACGCCAGCGCGATGAACAGCCGGTTCCACGGGTCGTTGACCTTCTCGATAACCAGGCCAAGGGCCACGAAGTTCACCGCGTGGAACACGGTGTAGAACTTGATGTAAAACTCCCAGGCCTTGAGCACCTGGTCCTGGAGTGCGAGTGCCAGCGCACGGGCATCCTTAGAGCCTGGGTCGGGCGACAGGGCGAGTGCTGCGGATGGTTCGGTCATGGCGGTGGCCCCCAAAATGGCGCGTCGTATCGCGGTAGCCTAATCCGTCCGATGTGGCGGCGCTCGCGAACTCGCCCCATTCCCATGTCCGGACGCGCAGGAGCTGCGCGTTCTCATTGAGACCCCGGCCCGCCGAAGTTTCGGGTGTTGCATGTCAGGAGAATGTTTTTTTGCGTGAGTAGAAGCTTCCTTGTACGCTATCTCAAATGTGGCCTTGCCGCGTACCGGAGGTGGCTAGGTCGCGCATCGCTGTCGGTAAGGCTTGATTGCAGCAAGGGGGTATGGATGCAAGAAGTACAAGAACGAACGGGGTGTGTCCGGGGTGCTCAGGCATCCTGGTTTTTGGCTGTCCTGGTCATCGTCCTAGCCGCCGCGATGGCAACGGCGCAGCCGAGTCGATTGGAACTGGACAATTACGACTATCAGTTGGAGAAGATCGAGGACACGGTGTCCATGCTGCGAGGGCAGCCGTATGAGCTGTCTTCCGGGCAAATCGAGTTGCTCCAGGAGATCGGCAAACTGGCTCGTGACTACCCAGACCACGAGACGCTGCAGTCCCTGTTTGCGCGTGCCAAGCTGGTCTACGAGCAGCGTCTGGGCACACGCATGGAACTCACGGAGGACATGCTGGCGTATCGCTCGCGTGAGGAAGACGTCGCGTCCATCATCGCCGAGCGGGCGGCCGAGCACTGGCAGGGAGTATCAGACTCGACGAAACCGGTGGGACTCGAGTCGCTGCCAGACCCGATGCAGACCGAGCTCGAGGAGGTAGCTGGCACGCACGTGTCCTTTGTGGCAGACGTTGAGGCCGATCTCTTTCGCCAGAATGGCCTGAACTGGATCGGCGGGGGATCGGCCGAGTACGGCTACGTATACATTGACGCCAGCGGGCGGGCGTACACGGCGTTGTTCGAGGCAATGCGGCGCTACCAGCGCGCGGTGAGCGTGCTGGACCAGGGAGACTGGCACATTATCGCCAAGGTCGTGGGCTCGCACCTGCTCGTTCCAGGCGAGGGCGAGGGCGGCGTCGGTAACGCGTATGTTGGCTGGGTCGTCGAACCGGTCGCGTTCTCCGTTCCGGGCGTCGTCGCGGCCGAGGTCAGTGGCAACCCGCCGCAAGCAACTTTTTCTGCCGAGGACGAATTGGCCAACTCGCTGACCTTCACGGCAACCGGCGTTCCCGCAGACGCGTCGCCGGATGACGTAGTTCGGCTCTTTGTTACAGCTATCAAGGAGAAGAACAAGGAGCTATACCTGGCGTGCATGAACCCCGACGAACGCACGGGCACCAGCGTGGACTACATCTACGATCAGAACATAAAGGGATTTGTCGAGCACCACGCCCACGCCGAGCCATGGTCGGTGGGCGAGATCGAGGTCATCCAGGGTGGTACCGAAGCGGCCGACGCGCTGGAGGATCTCTTTGGCGATGGAGGCGGGGCGGACGAGCAAGAAGACGACGGCGTCGTCAAGATCGAGCAAGTAACCGTAGAAGTTCGACTATTTGATGTGCGCGGCGTGCAGACCGCACGCCCGCGTGCGCTCCAGTTAGAGCGCGAAGACGGTGGCCAGTGGTACATCATCAACAGTTTCGGGGTGACTTTCTGATGAATAACTTGAACACCTGCAAGACGTACGCAGCCCTTCTAGTCATCGCGTGTATGGTGCTCAGCGTCACGACGACTCGTAAGGCGCTTGCCGGCGAAGACTTACCCAGGCTCAGCTCAACGGTGGCCGCACCGCCCGATGTCCTGGCGCCCCTTCAAGACTACATAAAGGTGAGCCGGGCCCAGCTTGCAAAGCTAGACAAGATCATCGCATCGGAAAGAGGCGACCCGGGTGCGTGGACCGCGGCGTGTAAGGTGGCTCGGCGCGAGCTCAGCAATGCTTGGGGTGAAGCCACTAGGGTTTGGAAAGACAAGTATTCAGAGGACCGGGACCGACTGTCGGACCTCTACCAGGAGTGGTATGACAACGAACGCAAAACTTGGGGTCGTCTTGCAACTGAGGGCCGACAGTTGGCGGAGTTGCACAACGCCATTGTAGGTGGTCTCAAAAAGATTGATCAAGACACCTCGGTTGCATTGTCCACGCAGATTAGATTGGAGCGCTGGCGCAAGCAGATTGAGCCTGTTGTACAGAAGACCTCTAGTGCTTTGGACAAGGTGGCTGCCACGCTGAAGGTTCTAGGGTCGTCTTCTGGCGTACCTGAGTTGGAAGCCGCAGGTGAAGTTGCTGAACAGGCAAAGCCAGCTCTTGCGGTCGTCAAGCAGGCAACAAAGGAGCTGGATGGTCTCAGTCCGGTGTCCCGTGCATATGTGCAATACAGGCTACAGCACACCGAAGAAATTGAGAAAATTCGTCAGCAGTATCAGGGAAACCGATTCGGTAGCAAAAGGAACACGGTTGTCGCACTGCACTTGGCACGCAGCAGCGGGGAGTTTCGCGATCATGAGAACCGCTGGGATGACCGAATCAGCAAGCTGTCTAGTCGATGGGAAAACGCGCTTGATGAGTACATCGAAGCCACTAGTGGCATTGTTCAACCTCAACTAACAATTCAGAGCATTGGTAGGATCAAGGTCGACGAGTTAAAGCAGACTCTACAGAAGCTGTCGGATCAGCTGAGGAAGCAGCAGCAGCGGCTTGAGGACTACATCAAGTCTTAGCTTGTGTCTCTGCGCAGAGTCTGTCACGTGTCTGTCTTGGCTCAGTTTGGACACGAGTCTGGCAGCGACCTTGAGGACCTGGGCACATCGAGACGCCGCTTGCTACGCTCAAACCATGCGTGACAATACCAGCGATCGGCCCGGTGGCGACGGTTTTGACGATGAGATCGAGGGCGAGATCGGGTACGAGCTCGAACCCGAGGCGGAGGTCGCATCCCCGCCGCCCGTCCCCGATCATCTCCGGCCCAGCGCCCCGCCCACCACGCCCGGCGGCCTGCCCACCGGCCGCGTCCGCGATGGGGCCTTGTGCGTGGGCTGTGGCTACGACCTGGCGGGGCTCTCGCCCAACGGCCAGTGCCCCGAGTGCGGCACGCCCATCGCCAATTCGCTTCGGGGCGACCTGCTGGCCTTCGCTCCGGCGGCGTACCTCGCGACGTTGCACCGCGGGGCCTCCATCGTCGTCGTGACGATCCTGGTCATGGTCGTGTTCTTCGTCCTGAGCTTTGGTGTGGGGATGTACTTCGCAGCGAGCAGCCCGATCGGGACCGCCCCGGTGGTGGTGGAGGCGCTGGCCAGCATTGGCGGGTTGGTGCTGGGCCTGGTGCTGCTCTACGGCTGGTGGCTGCTGAGCACCGCGATGCCGGCGCACAAATCGACGCACTTGGACAAGGCCCGGATCTGGGTGCGCGGGCTGCTGATCGCCAGCGCCGGGCTTACGGCGCTGCAGTTCGTCGCGGGCCTGGCCATCGGCGTCTCGCCCGCGTCCACCGCGCCGTCCGGCCCGGGCACTGCCGGTGCGAGCATGGGAGCGATCGCCCTGGTCGGCGGGTTCGGCCTGCTGGGCACCCTTGTTGGCGTGGGGGGCTACATCGTGCAGATGCTCTACGTGGGCTGGCTGGGCCAGCGCATCCCCGACCAGGACATCCACAGGCGCGGCAAGCGCAACGCGTGGCTGGTGCCGCTGCTGGCGACAGTGGGCGCGATCATCCTCGTCGGGCCGCTGATCGCGCTGATCCTGTACTGGAATCTGGTGAACGACCTGCGCAAGCAGCTCAAGCACCTGCACGACAACCAGGAGCGCTACGCGGTCAACGCTGTATGAGCGTCTGGCGGCTTCTCTGGGAAACCCGTGCAGCCTTGGAGCTCACACGCGATTACGAGTATCCGCCAGTGTGAGAGTTGCGATAATTCGCGGCGAACCGGTACGCTCTAACCGCGCTTGTTGTCTGGAGTGGCCTCAGGTTCCGGCGCAGGCGCGACTTCCCGCTCGATCTCCTCGTCGACTTCTTGCAGCCGGGCCTGCACACGCGCACACTCGCCTTCTATTGCTGCCTTGTCCGCGTCGTCGGCGGCCTTGAGGTCGTGGCCCAGTCGGGCCAGTTCCTTCGCGAGCGACTCGCGTTCGGCGGACAGCTGCTCGATCCTCTCGGCGTGCTCGGCCTTGTCGAAGGCGATGCTCTCAGGAGCGCTCTCTGCCGTGCTCTCTGGTTCCGGTTTGACGGGCGCGACCGGCTCGCGCGGGATCACAGGGACCGACGGGTCCAGCGGGCGCTGGTTCATGAAGCCCGGCGAGACGATCTCCAGGCCGGCGCCGTGGATCGAGTCGAGCACCGCGGCGCGCAGCGCCGACCGCACCGAGATCAGCGTCTTGATCTCGGCGAGGAAGCCGCACACGCGGTATACCACGGCATGGTCCTCGAGCGAGACGATCAGCACGTACGGGTCCGCCAAGCCGACCGACTCGGCGGCCTGCATGAGCAGCGGCCGCACCACCGCATGCGACTCGTCGTACCCCAGCGAAACCTCCGTCGTGACGATCGTACCGCTGGCGCGGACGACGCGCACGGGGTTGGTCGCGATGTACAGGTTGGGCAGGCTCACCAGATCGCGGTCTTCGGTCTGGATCTCGGTGTGGAACAGTCCGCGCTCGGTGACACGGCCGAACTGCGTGTCGATGCGGATGAAGTCGCCCATGCGAAAGGCGCCCACGCGCCGGAGCATCAGCCCCGCCATGGCGTTGGCGGCCAGCGTGGTCGAGCTGAGCGTGAGCAGCGCTGTGACACCCAGGCCGATGAGGCCGAGCAGGTTGCCCTTGGTGCCGTCGGTGATGAGCCCGCCCTCGGAGGCGGGCAGGGTGATCGTCAAGGCGACCAGCGTGGCGATGAGCAGCACGAGGCCGGCGACCTGCAGGTGCACCCGCCGGTCAGCCGCTCTCGCCCGGCGCATCCACGCGGTCATTCCCAGGCCGATGAAGATCGATACCAGGAGGACGACCGCAAAGGGCAGCCAGGCGAGCAGGTGGTCGATCGTGTGTTCACCGATGGGCATGGTCGAGCTAAGTTGTAGGCATGCCAGTGTTCCGGCTCTCCAGAGCCGGGGTCTTCAGCACTCCGCATCGAACGCGTTCTGGAAGGCAAGGAAGTCGAAGATGGTGAATTCTCCGTCGCCATCGAAGTCAGAAGTCGGGTCCATCAAGTCGAAGAGACTCTGGAACTCGAGGAAGTCGAAGATTGTCAGCTCGCCGTCGCCGTCAAGATCGGCAACGCAGGAGAGCGATGTTGCCGTCAGCGCGAAGTCGTCGTACAGCACGCGTGGGATGCCGTCGCTGCCGTACACGTTGATGCCCACATGCGTGCCGACGAGCGCGGGTGGCAGTGTCGCGGGCGTGATGTAGCTGAACTCGTAGCGGCGGATGATCCCTTCGGGCCCGGTCGGCGGGAAGAACCGGCCGATCTCCAGGCGCGTCACGCCCGCACGGCCTTCGATGGGCAGCGTGGCGGTGTCATCGATTGCGATGAGCGAAACTGCAAAGAAGTAGTCCGAGTCGAACCGGCTGATGCCACCGAGGAAGCTCAGTGTGTACTCCGTGTCAGGTTGCAGCACCGCGCTGGTCCTCTGTCCCGCTTGGGCAGCTTGGATCGCTAAGACGTACTCGCCATCGACGCCCGTGATGAACGGCTGTCCATCAACTTCGGTCGGATGCAAGACGCCCGCGAGGACTTGCCTCGGATCTCCGAACGGCAGCGTCGGCGACTGCCAGCCGGGCACGATCACGGGGTCGGTCCAATCAACGACACCGGCACCAAACGGGAAGGGGAACATCGTGCCAACCTGAACGCCCGCGCCGCCGATGCCGTTGGTCTGCTCGCCGGGCACGAGCGCACGGCTCACCGTTTCGAAGCCAGGATTGACCAGTGGCACCGGATCGGCCGCCGTACTGGTTGCGACTGCGGCAAAGACCAGTGTGGCAAGCCCTCGCATGCGGCGGACGGCGTTGGGCATGCTCTCCTCCGGGTGATCGTGAAATGGATGCCGTAGCGGATGATTCATCAGCGGTACGCGGTGGGGCAGTGGCTTGTTGCGGCATCGCTGATCGTTGCAGATGCATGCCAGAACGCCCTCGTGCGCTCTCGCGGCTCTCCAGACGGGCCTTGATCCGCTTTCTCTGTTTGCCTTCCTTCCCCCTCTTTCCTTGTTCATACTTTGTTTTTCCCACTGTCACCTTCACGACGCCGATTTGCTGTACACTTCTTATGTTGCGTGGTCGTACGCCCGCCGCGTGCGGTGTTTATCTGGAAGAGGAGCAGGATCCCATGAACCGTCGAACCACCACCGCGATGCTCGTCGTCCCCGTGTGTGCGCTGACCGCCGCAAATGCCGCGGGCCAGGAGCAGATCACCAACGGCAGCTTCGAGTTCCCGGCCATCATGCCCGGCGGATTCCGCACGGTGGGTGTGGGGGACCCGTTCATTCTGGGCTGGGAGGTCACGCGCGGCTCTGTCGATATCCTCGCCGAGCCACGATGGGCCGCTGCCGACGGCAGGCAGATGGTCGACGTCGTGGGCACTCCCGGCCCCGGCGGCATCCGGCAACGAATCAAGACGATTCGCGGGGAGCTCTACACCATTGAGTTCAGCCTGTCTAGCAATGACGAGTGCCCGGGTAGCAAAGAAGTCATCTTCCGTTGGGGGAGCGAAGAGCGGCGATTGACCGGTGGGTCGCAGGGCGATTGGCGCCCGTTCGTGTTCGTCTTCGAGGGCAATGCCGGCGCGACGTGCATCCAGTTTCTGTCCGATAGCCCCGAGCGTTGCGGTGGCATCGTCGATGCGGTCTCGGTGCAAGGGCCCGACGGCACCTGCGAGGGTGACATCGATGGCGACGGCGAGCTGACGCTGTTCGACTTCCTGGAATTCAGCAATCTCTTCGACGCCGGCGATCTAAAGGCGGACTTCGATTGCGACGGAATGCTGACGCTTTTCGATTTCCTCGAGTTCAGCAACGCCTTCGACGCAGGGGGTTGCTGACAAGCAGGCGCTCGCTCATCGGAGCGAGGTCGATCCGCGCTACCAGAAGCCTGCGATCAAGAGCACCAGGAACGCCAGCACGTGCACGCTCCAGGCGATGGTGGCGAGCTTCTGCTGCGCGGCGACGGGGCGAGCCATGAGCTTCTGGCGGGCGAGCGCCATCGCGACCGCGCTCGCCCCGCTCCCAACCCCGAACATCGCAAGCAGGATCATGCCCGGCGGGGCGAGATCACCCTCGATGATCGCGATGAACGCGATCAGGGTTGATAGGAACAGCCCCGCCAGGCCGGAGAACATGCCGGGCACCAACGCCACCAGCAGCCAGCCAAAACGAGGCTGGGCCAGACCGACGGTCAGCACGAGCTCGTGCTCGCACTCGGGGCATACCGGCCGCGTCAGGCCGCGAAGGTTGTAGCCGCAAGCCGGGCAAGGGGCGTCGTGGTCGCCGAGGAAGGCCATGAGGGCGTCGGTGGCAGAATCCGACGCACTCGCGGCGGGTTGGTCTTCGTCGGCGTCCATCGGACGTGGTATGCGTTCAGGCGGACGCGGGTTCGGGGAAAGGGGTCGTAGCTGCGGTGCGATAACCGCCTACACGGGCTGATTTGTTGGATCGGCGGGCCCGCCTGCGCTTCCCGACGACTGCCCGCTCGTCGCAGGAGTTGGCTGCTGCCCGGGAGCTCTCGCTTGGCCCGTGGTCGACTCCTCCGGCTGACCGGCTGTCGGTGCGTCGGCTCCTCCCGACTCGGTTCCCGCCTCCTCGCTGCCCGGCCCGGTACTCGCGCCGTCACCGGAGTCGCCCCCACTAGGTTGCTGTTCGTCTGCGCCGAGTCTGCCGCGCTCGATGGCCGTCTGGATGAGTGCGATCTCGCGTTGCAGCCGTTCTTGCATCTGCTCGAGGTCTTCGTTGCGCGAGTCCTGATAGTTGCGTCGCTGGGCCTCGAAGAACGGCTTCCACGAAGACTCGCCCGTGACCAGCAAGTTCTGCAACTCTTCGTTCTGCTTTTGCACCGCGTATAGCGAGCCTTTGATAGAATACGTGAACGCATAGTCTTGCGCATAGCGCAGCACAGATTGCACGGCGTGCCGACCAGGCTGGGCTTCATCGATGATTTCGTACATCTTTCCTCGGATGGCCTGCCGATACAGTGCGGCCGACTCGCGGAGCGATGCGTACTCGTCGACCTCCAATCCGTCAACGTAGGACTCGCGGAAAATCTCGATTCCCAGGCCGGTGACCGTTAGGATGACACCGATCGTCGGTGAAGCGAAGGTTGCGCCAGCACCGCCGCCGATAAACAGCTTCGAGAGATTCTCGTAAAGCTGGACCGACTCGAGATCGGCCACCAGCTTGCGCCAGTAGATATCCCCGTTCTGATCTGCGGCGATCAGTAACTGCTCGGCGATCTTCCTGAGCCTGCGCTGAAAGTCTTCCTTTTGCGAGTCTTCGAGACCGAGTGCCGTGTACTGGTAGAGGTTGGAGACGTCTACGATCATGAAAGACTCGGCAAGGTTGGCCGTCTTGGACGGATCTTGCAGCCGTCGCTGCCACCCGAGGTTCTTCGAGTTGTAGGGGGTCCAGAATCCCATTCGAATAAGGGGTGTGCGGACCAAGCCACCCTGGCCGTCATCGAAGTCCACGTAGAGATCGGGATCGGCCGGCAACTGCGTCTTTCCGTCCTCGTTGCCGATCAGTGCAGCAACGGGGATGAAGCCGAGCCGATGCGCACCGGCTTGGCCCATGCACCCACTGAGAAAGACCGCAATAGCAGCGAGACTTGCGAGTCCGCGCGCGACGCGACCGCGCGACGCAGTGTGATGCGTATCCATCATTTCTGACCCCCGAGAACACTGACGCGGCACTCGACCATCCCCTGCGGGACGGCCCACATGCAACACTAGTTTTCCTCCACGGCAACGGCAATCCCCCGAAATAGGGGATACGGATCGGGTGGTAGCTCGAGTCCCGAGTCTGCACGAGTGTCTTTGGAAGCACGTGAGTCCGGGGCGCGGTTCATGCTTCCATCGCTGGAGCCACCCAGACTCGACATCGCGCCTTCACCCAGTCCCCGCGGACCGTCGGCATCGACTGTCCGCGATAGGCGTGCGAGCGAGGCGGGCCTCCACAATGCGGCGCTCTTACTGCTGTCTCTGCGTGACGGCGGCGGGGGCGTTGCCGACGCGTCCGGGCGTCATGCGCTCCGCAGGAATCCGACGGCCAGCCGCACGAGGTCTTCTTCCAGCCGTGCCATCGAACCGCCGGCAATCGAGGCGTGGGGCCACGTCGCAAACAAGATGCGGTCTCGGCAGATAGCAGAAACGAAGTACGCCAGGCTGATGAGCCGGGCCTCGCTCCCGCAGATCTCGGGCAGGCTCGGGCGGATGACCTCGACGATGTGCTTTACTGCGAGCGCGTTCAGCTCGCGCATCTGCGGGTGGAATCGCTCCGGGTGAAGCCGCAGATCGAGCACCACGGCGCGCAGGGTGCCCTTGCGCGCACGATAGCGGCGGATGCGAGTACGCACAAACACGCGAACGCGATCCTCGAGCGTGGCGTTCGCGGGCACGCTCGGCGGTGGGCTGTCGAGCAACTCGACCAGTTCTTCTTGATAGCGGTGATAGAGCGCTGCGAGCAGCGCTGCCTTGCCCTCAAAGCGCGCGTAGAACGAGCCGGCCGAGACCTCGGCGGCGGCGAGCAAATCCTCGATGCGCAGGGCATCGAAGCTCTGCTCAGCCAGCAGCCGGTCCGCAGCGTCGAGGATCTTCTCGTAGGTTTCCCTGCTTCGTTTCTGCAGAGGCGGCGCAACACCTGCCGGCGCGGCCAACGGCGTGCGAAGTAGTCCATCGGACGTGGCGTTCTCGGGCAAAACAACTCCCCCGGGAGGCCGCCACGCGGCGGCGAAACATCACACCACCGCCAGCTCCAGGCCCATCGCCGTGGCCATCGCCTGACCCATCTCCGCCGGGCTGCGCGCCACGGTGATGCCAGCGTCTTCCATCGCGGCAATCTTGGCTGCCGCCGTGCCCTCTCCTCCGCTGATGATCGCGCCGGCGTGGCCCATGCGCTTGCCGGGGGGGGCGGTCTGGCCGGCGATGAAGCCGGCGACGGGCTTGGTCACGTGCTCGCGCACGTAGCGGGCGGCGTCTTCCTCGTCGCTGCCGCCGATCTCGCCGATCATCAGGATGCCGTGCGTATCGGGGTCGTTCTGGAAGAGCCGTAGGCAATCGACGTGGCTCAGCCCGCGCACCGGATCACCGCCGATGCCGATGCAGGTGCTCTGCGCGATGCCCAGCTGCGAGCACTGCCAGACGGCTTCGTACGTGAGCGTGCCCGATCGGCTGACGATGCCCACGGCCTTGCCCGTCGTGCACTTCTCTTCGCTGATATGCGTGTTGATGTAGCCGGGCATGATGCCGATCTTGCAGCCGGCGTTGGTGTAGGGATCGCTCGCGCTGTCGCCGCTACCGGTCTTGGGGCCGGGCGTGATGACGCCGGGGCAATTGGGGCCGATGAGCGTGAACAGGTCCTGGCAGGGCTGGACGTCGGCGCCGCGCGCCGCCAGGTTCATCGAATCAAGCGCGGCCCGCACGCGGACCATGTCGTGCACGGGCACACCCTCGGTGATGCAGCAGATCAGCCGGAGCCCCGCGTCGGCGGCCTCCATAATCGCGTCGCCCGCGAACGGTGGAGGCACGAAGATCATCGTCGCCGTCGCACCCGTCGCGTCGGTCGCCTGCTTGACAGTATCGAAGATGGGCAGGCCGTTGTCGTCCTTGGTGCCGCCCTTGCCAGGGGTCACGCCGCCCACAAGCTTGGTGCCGTACTGAAGGCACCCCTTGGTGTGAACGGCCCCGAAGCTGCCGGTAATGCCCTGGCAGATGACCTTGGTTTCAGCGTCGACGAGAACGGCCATGGGGCGCCTCCGAAGGTAGGTTTCGCGGATTCAGGCCAGCGTAGGCCTCGGGCGGTGGGCGCGGCCGCCGAACCCCGGCCGTTGACGCGCGTAGTACGGGGCGTTCTGCCCCCAACGAAGGGGCGATCCCACACGAGTCGTGCCTCGCTCGACGAGGGTTGTGGCGCCGGCCTTGGAGCCGGCAGGGGGGTATCCGTGCGCGTGCTGTTCGTGCTGCCGGCGTTGACCGAGGCCACGGGGCCGTTCTTCCGTCCCATCAAGTACGCCCTGTTCCCACCGCTGGGCATGGCACAGCTTGCGGCGTTTCTCGGTGCCGACGACGAGGCGATGATCATCGACGAGCACGTGATGCCCGGCGTGCTGACCAACTACGAAGACGGACTCGGCATCCTCAGCAAGCGATGGCGGGGCACGCTCGCCGAGCGCCCGGACATGGTGGTCATCCAGGCGTACATCACCAACGCGCACCGGGCGTACGCCATTGCGCGATACTACAAGGCACTCGGTGTACGTGTGTGCCTGGGTGGGCTGCACGTTACGAGCCTGCCCGAAGAGGCCAGCGGACTCTGCGACCACCTCTTCATTGGGGTGGGTGATGCGTCGTGGCCGGCATTCCTCGACGATCTGCGAAACGGTGGCGCAAAGCCGCTGTACGACTCGAAGGACTTCCTGCGCACTCTCAAGCGACTGCCACCGACCAGGCGCGACCTCATCAGTCGTCAGTTGTACCTGGTCCCCAACTCCATCGTCGTCAGCCGCGGCTGCCCACACCGCTGCACCTTCTGCTACAACAGCGGCTTCTACAAGGGCGGACGGAGGTTCTACACGCAGGCGGTCGATGACGCCCTGGCCGAGATCGAACGCTTGCCCGGAAAGCACTTGTACTTCCTCGATGATCACCTGTTGGGCGATCCACACTTTGCACGAGCCTTGTTCGACGGCATGAAGGGCATGGGCCGCGTGTTCCAGGGAGCCGCCACCATCGACTCGATCCTGCGGGGTGATCTCGTCGAGCGCGCCGTCGACGCGGGCCTCCGCAGCATCTTCATCGGCTTCGAGAGCGTGAATGAGGCAAGCCTGGTGCAGAGCCGCAAGACCCAGAACCTGAAGAGCGACGCCGACGCTGCGATCAAGCGGCTCGATTCGCTCGGCGTCATGGTCAACGGTTCGTTCGTCTTCGGCCTTGACGGCGACGGCCCGGACGTCTTCGATCGCACCGTGGCCTGGGCGGTCGATCGCGGCATCACCACCGCGACGTTCCACGTCGCCACGCCGTACCCCGGCACCGCCTACTGGGACGAGATCAACGGCCAGGGCCGCATCATCCACAGAGACTGGCGGCTGTACGACACGCGGCACGCGGTGTTCGAGCCGATGCACATGTCACCCGCGCAGCTCGAGGCCGGATACTGGCGGGCGTACGAACGGTTCTATAGCTGGGCCAACATCGCGCGAGCGGCGACCAACCACGAGCGCGTTCTCTCGCGCTGCAAGCACTTTGGCTACAGCGCAGCCTGGCGGAAACTGGGGCCCGCGTGGGACCTGGCCATCCGTGCGAAGCGCCTGAACGTCACGCGGCCCGTGATCGAGGCGGGCCTTGGCGTGCTCGGCCGCCAGAAGAAGATCGAACCGTCCCCGCGAGCGACATCGGTCTCGCTTCCGGTGCTGGAGCGCTAGCGTCCAGCTGCCCGCAACAGGAGCCCGTCATGCTGCGCACCGTCCTCCTTGGTTCGTTCGCCGCCATTCTCGTCGCTTGCACGCCCACCTCGTCGCTGGTCGATGCCCGTATCGGTCCGATCCGCGGGGCGGCCCCCGCGCCTGACTATCCCGCCGACCGCCTTGAGCCCATCCACCAGATCGTCGGATTCCAGTGGACGGGCGTGGCCGCGACCGACGATGGCCGCGTGTTCGTGAGCTTCCCAAACTGGGACGGCCCGTATCGATACGCCGTGGTCGAGCTCGTCGACGGCGTGCAGCGGCCCTACCCCGACGGGCAGTGGAACCGCTGGCCGCCCGCTTCGACCGATCTCGATCCCGACCCCGCCTACCGGTTCGTGTGCGTGCAGAGCGTGCACGTCGACGCGAAGGGCCGCATGTGGATCCTCGACCCGGCCAGCCCGGGCTTCGAGGGCGTCGTTCCGGGCGCCGCCAAGCTGGTCGAGGTCGACCTCGAGACCGACCGCGTCGTCCGTGTCATCCGATTCGATCCATCGATCGCGCCAGACCAGAGCTACCTGAACGACATCCGCGTCGACACCGAGCGCAACGTCGCATTCATTACAGACTCCGGCCTTGGCGCTCTCGTGGTCGTCGACCTCAACACCAACTCCGCCCGCCGCGTGCTCGCCAACCATGCGAGCACCAAGGCCGAGTGGGGCGTCGTTCCCAAGATCGGCGGACGCGAGCTGCGCGTCGGCCAGACGCCAGGGGGCCCCGTCCCCCAGATCCATGCCGACGGCATCGCGTACAACCCGGCGGACGATTACGTCTACTACCAGGCCCTGACGGCGCGCACGCTGTACCGCATTCCTGCCGCCGTGCTCGCAAACTTCGACGCGCGTGACTCCGAGATCGCCAGCGCCATCGAGGACCTCGGACCCAGTGTCATGACCGACGGCATGGACGCCGACGCCAAAGGCAACGTCTACTTCACGGCCTTGGAGCAAGACGCGATCGTCTATCGCACGCCCGAAGGCGCGTTCCGCACGCTCATGCAAGACGAAGACCTCGCCTGGCCCGACAGCCTGGCCATCACGCCCGATGGCGTCTTCGTCACGACCAGCCGCATCCACCAGACCAAGGGCTTCAGCTTCAACGGCCTGATGCCCGGCGAGCCCTACGGCCTCTGGCGAGCACCGCTGCCCGAGTGATCGGTGGGCAAGGCGCGAACAAAGCGGGCCCGATCACCAGGTAACCAACACCGCCGACGCATCCATCCGCGCCGAGCCATTTGCACGCTGCTCGCGTTCATCCTGCTGGGAATGGTCTCGGCGGTGCTCTCGTCGTGGGCGATCCACACGGTGCAGTTCTGGTGCTTCGACGACCGCGTCGCGTCCTACGTACCTCCTGGGCCCGCAATCGTCTCGCCTTTCAGCGCCGCAGATTGGGAGGCAGTACACCCGCTCGCGACACTGCCATCGCCATCTCGGTGGCGGCAGTTCATCATCGCGGGCCGACGCGAGAGTTTGGGTTGGCGGCGAGTCCACGAGGTCGCCGCCGTCTGGTGGTGGGAGGGCAGCGATCTCGCCGTCCAGCCCGAGAGGCTTGTCGTAACAGAGTCTGGATGGCCCGCGAGGAGCCTCACGCAGTTGTACTACCACAGAAGCCAGGGACTACCGGTCCAGGTCGTGGTGGTCGAACGCACGCCCGGGCTCTCATGGCGTGGAGGCATCCAGGCGTGGCCCGACGTGACCACGTTCTCCATGTGGCCCACGCGCTTCGCCCTCCCCCTGCTCCCCCTCTGGCCCGGCTTTGCCATCAATACCGCTCTCTACGGCATGCTGATCTTGCTGGCGTTGCGCACACCCGGCGCCTTGCGTCGCACGCTTCGAAGGAGGCGTGGCGATTGCCTCGCGTGCGGGTACTACCTGAGCGGGCTCAGCGCCGACGCGGCGTGCCCGGAGTGCGGGAAAGACGTGTCTGGCTAGCTTCGATGCGACGGGTCTACCGCTGCGCGTAAGCCTCTCTGAAGTGCGGAACAAACTCCGCTCCAAAGTTCCGACGGATGCTCCGCTCGGCATCGCAGATGTCCGACTCGCGATCACCGATCGTTGCGAGCGACCAGTCAACCACACCGGTGCTCGCGTCATCGACAACCACGTTGGGCAGCGCAAAGTCTCCATGGATGAGTACACACGATGCGTTCGAAGCCATGCCGAATGGACAATCATCGATCGGGACGGCGTGCACCGCTCGCAGCGCAACCGCCGCCGACGTGATAGCGTGCCGGGGGTGATCAGTCATCTCGTGTGCAGGCCGACCGGGGAGCGCTCGAACGAGCGAGGCCGCATCGCTCCCGATTCGACCGGACCACACGAGCCGCGGCGCCCCGCCACGGCCAGCCAGCCAGCCCAGCCGTGCCGCCTCGGCGTGCACGTCGTCGGCCGCTTCGCCAGGCCCGCCCCGCTTGAGGATCGCCAAGCCGCCCCCGCGAAGCCCTATGCGCGCGATGGTGTTTCCAAGCCGGCCAATCGCGAATGGCGGCCCGTCCCGCGGCGTTCGAGGATCGATCAACGCCTGCAACGCTGCCGGCCACTCTGCCCTGCCGCCTTCCATGCTGCATCGTTCGCAGGCCCCGCAATGGAAGCCGCCCATGCCAAGATGATCGGCGCGTCCATCTGGTTCGTATCCTCAGATGATGTAACGCTGCCGCGCCATCCGCACGCTGCTCGTGTTCGTCCTGCTGGGGGCGGTCGCGACGGTGCTCACGTCGTGGGCGATCCATGCGGCGTACTTCTGGCGGTTTGACAGCCGCGTCGTGTCTCGCGATCCTGGGGGAGTCGGGTTGTACCGGGGTTTCAGCGAAGCGCAGTGGGACGCGATCGCAATCACTCCGACCGAAGCGGATGAAGCACGCAAGTTGCATGAGTACAGCACCGGGCTGAATGAACGCTTTGGGTGGAAGCGGACCCGGGAGTTTACCTTCATCTCCTGGGACTAGGGCGGTGAACGATGCTTCCATCCCGAAGAATTCACGCTGACGGACTGCGGATGGCCAGCCATGAGCCTGCGGCAGTGGTACTACCAGCGCGACCAAGACTGGCCGCATCCGATCGTGGCGGTGGCGCAGACGCCGGGTCTGTCGCTGCACGGCGGCATCCAGGCGTGGCCAGACGCCACTCGTCCCGCTGTCTGGCAGACACGCTTCGCCCTCCCGCTGCTCCCCCTCTGGCCCGGCTTCGCCATCAACACGGGCTACTACGCCCCGCTGCTGCTCATCGCGTGGCGCTCGCCGGGCGTCATCCGTCGCGCGCTGCGTCGCCGTCGCGGGCGGTGCACTGCCTGCGGCTATGACCGCCGCGGGCTGGCCGCCGACGGAGCGTGCCCGGAGCGCGGGAGCGAAACAAAGCCGGATCGCCGAGCCCGCAACCAAACATGTACGAACCCCTATAACTAAGAAGCCGGGTTCTCCGGCGGGAAGGGGTCTCGAGATGGAATCGAAGTGGATGATGGCGTTGGCCGTTGGTCTGGGGATGACGCTGGCGGCGCCATGCGTGCTGCCGGGTGGTTCGCTGGCGTGGGCCCAGGAAGCCGAAGCGCAGGCCGACGAAGAAGACGAGATGATGCAGGAGATGATGGTCCTGAGCATCCCGCGCGAGTCGGCGACGTTCTATGCCGACCTGATGGACATGGACGAGCTCCAGCGTGAGATCGCCCTGGAGATGCACCGCGAATACCTCGGCAAGTACCGGGACGCGGCCACCACCATGCGCGACGTCATGCGCAAGACCGAAGAGCGGATGGAAGAAGAAGATTTCGACTGGGAGCAGATGGAAGACATCATGCGAGACACCATGCGGGTTGCGTTGGGCTTCTTCGAGCGGGCCGTCACCTTGGGTGAGCAGTACGTCGAAGACCTGGGCGCCCTTGCCACCAGCGACCAGCAGCAGGCCGGCCACGAGCGCGTCGTGCGCACGCGTGCTCGCGAGATGGCCGTTGCCATGAGCAGTATGAACGGCGGGCTCAATGGCGGCCTTATCGACCTGGTTGCCATCGCGCGAACTATGGAGTCACCTGTGCTCCCCGAGGATGGTGCGCTCGGCGATACCGGCGCTGCCCAGCAGGCCCTGTACGAATACGAGCGCGAGCTCGGCGACCAGTGCGCGGCGTTCGTCGATCGCGCCCTGGGTGCCTTCCGTGAGATGGCCGAGGCGTTCAGCGCGGGCAACGAAGACGACATGCTTGAGAGCCGCCTCGAAGATGAGATGGAGGCGATGGTCGAGCAGATCTCCGCCGTCAACGAGCGATACGCCCGTCGCGTGCACAACGCGATGCCGACCTCGATGCGCGACGACTGGGACCTTGCCTACAAGAAGGCCCGCTGGCCGCAGGTCTACGCCCCGGGCGAGTTTCACCGCACGCACGACGCAGCGCTCGGGCTCCAGGGCCTGACCGACGACCAACGCGGCGCCATCGAGGCCGCGATGAGCCAGTACGTGCGCGAGGCCGAGCCGGCCAACAAGAAGTGGATCGACGCCATCGCAGAGCGCGAGGAGGCCAACCGCGAGATCGGCGGCGAGTGGACCCAGGAGAAGTGGGAGGCCTATGAGGCCACGCGCGAGGCCGTCCAGCAGGCCCGGACCGACCGCTCGGAGCTCGATGACCGATTCGTTGAGCGCGTGCTCGCCGTCCTGACGCCCGAGCAGCGCGAGGCGTTGCCAACGAACGCGGGCAGCGGTGTCGACGCCGACGAGGTCATCCGCCAGATGGGCGGGGGGTAAGCCATGAGGGCACCGCTTCGCGCGACCGTTGCGGTTCTCTCGTGCGTCGCGACGGTCGCGGCTCAGGACGTAGCCGCGATCGACGCCAGCGACGTGCGCCACTACGCCGAGTTGCTCTCGCTGGACGAGGAGCAGCAAGCCGCCGCGATCGAGCGCTACCGGGTGTATCGCGCGGAGATGCGTGAGGCGACCAATGCGCTGCGCGACATGGCCATGGACCAGGCGATCGATAGTGCCAAGGACCTGCGTGAGAACGGCATCGCCGGGGCCTATTTCCGATCGTTCCTGCGCGCGACGGCGGATGTAGATGGATCACTCGATGTGTACACGAAGCCGCAACGCATCGAGCACGAACTCATCGAGGACCTCGTTGCGTTCGCGGTCACGCCCGAGCAGCGCGCGGGTGTCGAACGCGTCGAGCGCGCCTGGCGCCGGGATCGAGCTTCGGCGATCGAGAACCCCATGGGCGACACGGCCGACGTAATCGAGATGGCCCGCCGCCTGGGCCACCACGAGCTCGAGCCGATCGCCGATGTCCTCCTCGAGTACGAGATTGCGATCGACCCGATCCGCACGGCGCAGATCGTTGACTTTTCCATCGATCCCGCCGCCCAGCGAGAAGCAGCGTCCGCCGAAGATCTGCAGTTGCTTGGGCTCCGCGCCAAGAGGCTCAACATCGAGTTCGCCCGGCGGATCAAGGAAGCATTGCCCGCCGATGATCACGATCGATGGGATCAAGCCGTGCGCGAGGCGTTCTGGCCCGAGCCCTACCGGCGGAGCGGCCCGCAGAAGGTCATCGGTGCCCTGCGGCTCAATCGAACGCTCACCGACGCCGATCGCGAGCGGCTCAAAGAGATCGCCGCCAGGTACGCGGAGCGAGCCGGGCCCATCAATCGAGACTGGGCCGCCGCGCTCGACGCCAAGCTCACAGCAAACGCTAACGAGGACTGGGTCAAAGCCAACGATGCACGCGAGACCATCTACAAGAGCCGCGAATTACGTCGTAACCTCGACCATACCTTCGAACGCGAGCTCGCCGAGTTCGGCCGCGAGCTCCAGTCGCGTTAATGAAAAACCGCCGGAACTTCCGGCGGCATGCAATCAACGGATCGAGGACCGTGCCTACGCGACGGCCTTCTTGGCCAATCGCTCGGCGCTGGGCACCTTGACGTCCCAGGCGAGGCCCACCTTTTCCATCGCCTTGATGATGAGGTAGCTGCTGTCAAACTGCCACCACTTCAGACCATGCCGTGCGCTCGTGGGGAACGCGTGGTGGTTGTTGTGCCAGCCCTCGCCGAGCGCCAGCACACCCACGATGGGGTTGTTCCGGCTCTCGTCGTGGCTCTCGAAGGGGCGGCTGCCCCAGATGTGGCACACGCTGTTGACGCTCCAGGTGATGTGGTGCACAACCGCAATCCGGATGAGCCCACCCCACACGAAGCCCAGGAATGCGCCCCACCAGCTCATCGTGATGAGCCCGCCCAGCACCGCCGGCAGCAGAAGGCTGATCGCCATCCACACCAGGAACATCTTGCTCAGCCGGCTGATGAGCGGGTCGGCCTCGAGATCGGGCACGTATTTACGTAGATCACGCCGTCCGCCCACGATCATCCAGCCCACGTGGCTCATGAAGAAGCCCTTCACGAGCCCCTTGAACCCAGAGCCATGGCCGTGGGGGGAGTGTGGGTCGTGCTCGGCGTCGCTGTGCTGGTGGTGGCAGCGGTGGTGGGCCACCCAGGTGATGATCGGCCCCTCGCTGGCCATCGAGCCCAGCACGCCCAAGATGGTCGTCATGATGGGCCCGGTGCGGAACGACTTGTGTGTGAACAAGCGGTGATACCCGATGGTGACACCGAAGCCCGTCAACAAGTAAAGCCCGACCATCAGGCCGAGCTCGGTCCATCCCACCCCGCGCCCCCAGGCGTACACGATCGCCCAGACGAGCATGCACAGCGGCACGAGTATGAAGATCAGGTTTGCGATGCGCTGACCGAGCGGCAGCGGGCCGAAGTCTTCGGTTTCGCGGACCGCGGCTTGGGCTGTAGCCCTCGCCGCGGCGTCTCTTCGGACGACCGCGGGAGTCGGAGAAGGAATGGTTGTCATAGGTACCTTTGTTTCGGGCGAGCAGCCCGATGGTCTTTAGCGACGGCCCCAGCCACCGCCGCCACCTCCGCCACCGCCGCCGCCACGACCACCGCCGTAGCCGCCACCGCCGCCGCCACGGCCACCGCCGAAGCCACCGCGACCGCCGCCACCCTCACGGGGCTTGGCCTCGTTCACGGTCAGCGGGCGTCCGCCGAAGTCCTTGCCATTCAGGCCCTCAAGCGCGTTGCGAGCCGCAGCGTCATCGGTCATCTCGACAAAGCCGAAACCACGGGGGCGTCCGGTCTCGCGATCCATGATCAGCGAGACGCTATCGACCTCGCCGAACTCAGAGAAGAGCTCCTGAAGGGCGCCCTCGGAGGTGTCATAGGGGAGGTTTCCAACATAAATCTTCACGGTTCCGACTCCTGCCCTGATTGAATGCATCCGAGAGAGACCTTCAGGGCAAGTCGCATCGGAAGAGCGCGGCCGGCGATACCCCCTGGCTCGCCGCGCGGCGGTCCAGTCGCAAGAGTAGCGATGCCCTCAGGAGTGATCCAGTTGGGTCAAGCCCGGCCAGCGCCGGCGAATAGACTTCCGAGTCGGGTTCCCCCGTGCGGTGCTCGAGAGACCATCAAAAACCCACCTCACAGCGTTGGAGGGCGGAATGCGGGCGATCGTGACGGGCCAGATCGGGCTCGACAAGAAGAACTACCTCGACGAGGTCGC
The DNA here is from genome assembly GCA_965227775.1 of Phycisphaerales bacterium. Classification (GTDB taxonomy): domain Bacteria; phylum Planctomycetota; class Phycisphaerae; order Phycisphaerales; family UBA1924; genus JAHCJI01. The sequence goes on along the minus strand of OZ245777.1, from coordinate 593,585 downwards.
GGCCTTCGCAGGCCAGCAAGGCGAGAGCATCGAACTCTTCAACGTTGGTGATCGGATGTACGCCGAAGCGCCCGATGTGCGACCCGGCCGCATCCTCGACCTTCCCCTCAGCCGTCTGCACTCACTCCGCCGAGCCGCCTTCAAGGACGTCATCAGCGAGAGCCGCGACCATCCCAACGTCCTCGTGAACACGCACGCGACGTTCCGCTGGCGTCACGGCCTGTTCAGCGCGTTCGATTTCGACCAGATCAACAAGCTCAAGCCCGACCTGTTCATCTGCCTGGTCGACAACATCGAAACCGTGCACGAGCGGCTGCACCGCGACCACGAGATCGACGCCACCATGAAGGACTGCATGGTCTGGCGCGAAGAAGAGCTGCTCGCCACCGAACTCATGAGCCAGGCTGTCCCGGGCAGCGATTTCTACATCGTCAGCCGGGGCCGACACGCGAGCACGGTGCGCACAATGTTCCGCCTGGTCTGTCGTCCCGACATGCGAAAGGTCTACCCCAGCTTCCCCATGAGCCACGTGGTGGACATGCCCGAGGTGCTGGCCGAGATCGACGCCTTCCGCGCCAAGCTGGCCGAGCAGTTCATCACGTTCGACCCGGGCGACGTCGACGAGAAGCTGCTGCTCGACCGCGCCCTCGAGGCCGCCCGCCAGGGCCAGGAGTTCTTCGACCATGCGCCCCACAGCTTCGGCGGCGGCAAGGCCAGCGACAAGCCCCTGCGCGTCCGCACGCGCGAGGTCCTCGACATCGCCGGTGACATCGACGGCCAGATCTACATGCGAGACTTCAAGCTCATTGACCAGAGCGACATGATCGTCAGCTACATCCCCGAGCTTCCCGGCGGCATCCCGGGCCTTTCCAGCGGCGTCGAGCGCGAGCTGCAGCACGCATGGGAGCACACCAAAGAGGTCTACGTCGTCTGGCGTCCGAGCAAGGCTCCCAGCCCCTTCATTACCGAGACCGCCACCCGCATCTTCTCGACCGTTGAGGAAGCCGTCGCCCACTTCGACGAGGCCGGCATGTTTGCGCAGACCAACCTGTTCGGGCACTAATCATGGCCGAGCCAAGCCACAGCCCTCAACGCTGGACACCCGCCCTGGTCGCGACGATGGTTGTGCGATTCGTTGGTGGCCTGTGCCTGATCTTCAGCGCCTTCTGGATCATCAACTGGTTTGCGTATCGTGTCGAGTACGCGGGCAACGGCATGTCGGGTGACCAGGACGCGTACTACGTTGGGGCTATCTTGCGATACCTCGTGCTTGGTGGAGTGCTGATACTTTTCGAGCCAGCATTCGCCCGATGGCTTGCGGGAGGCCGGTTGGGTAGCGAGCGGTCCTGATGATTGTGCCGAATGCCAACGAGGTCATCGCGATGCGGTGGCGCGTGCGGATCCTGCTCCGACTCGCCACGCTCATCCTGACCATCATCGCACTGGCCTGGATCGGCCTGCGGTTGCGAGACTTCCTCCATGTGCGGCAGATCGCATCCTCTGGATTCGCGCGGTCTCCCCACCCGCTCGACTTCGAGTGGTTCGCCGTGCCGATTGCGATCCTCGCCGTCGCTCTGGTCCTGGCGCTGGTTGCGCAGTTCGGCCTGGCGATGATCGTCGAGGTGCCGCGACTCAAGTGCCCCAAGTGCGGCTACGACTTGAGTGATCTGCGCGGCAACAGATGCCCCGAGTGTGGCACCCGACTTCGCGGATCGCCAAGCGATGAAAACGCATCGGGAAGTGACTGAGCCATGCCCGTGCCGACCGCCCGAGAGATCATCGCAACACGCATGAGGGTGCGCGTAGTGCTCCGCGTGCTCGCGATGCTCGTCCTTGTCGCCGCGATCGGCCTAGCCATTGCTCGTGTTCCTGAATTCAGGTACCAGAGCTGGTTCCACGCCCACCGATCGAGTGCGCCTCGGTTCTTGGGAGTTGATTGGTTCATGCCATCCATCGCCATGATGGGCGTTGCCGTACTGCTTGAGCTCCTGAGCAGATATGGCTTGCGCTTCCTGGTGCCAGTACCGAAGCCCATCTGCCCCTGCTGCGGCTATGACCTCGCCGACCTGGCCAGCGATCGGTGTCCCGAATGCGGCCTGTGGCTCCGCCCGTCGAGCGCTAAGGATCCAGGGTGACCGAGCCACAAACTCCGTACCAACGCATCGGCGCCGAGGGCTTCGATCGCCTCACGCGCGGCTTCTACGAAGCCGTTCCGGGAGACGACATCCTCGGGCCGATGTACCGCCAGCACCTTGCGCAGCAGCACGGCCTCGACGAGAACGACGATGCGCTGCTCGCGCCATGTATGGAAGAGGCCCGAGTCCGCCTGCGGGATTTCCTGATCCAACGCTTCGGGGGCCCAACGACCTACAGCGACCAGCGCGGCCACCCGCGCCTTCGTATGCGGCACATGCCCTTCGCCATCGACCACGCCGCCGCCGAACGCTGGCTCGAGATCATGTTCGCCTCGCTCGATGAACTGGGTCTTGAGCCCGACCTCTACCGTGAGCTCCGCGTGTTCTTCACGCAGACGGCGCTCTTCATGGTCAACCGCTAGGGGTCGGGTGGCTACGTTTGCGCTTCCTTCCAAGCTGGAGAAACTCCCATGACGCTCGTCGCTGTCGTCTACCACAGTGGTTTTGGACACACGAAGAAGCAGGCCGAAGCGGTCGCCCAGGGTGCCAAAGACGCCGGGGCAGAGGTTGCTTTGCACGCCGCCGAAGACTTCCCCGCGCCCCAGAACAACCAGTACGCTCCTCCGTGGGACGTGCTGGAGAAAGCCGACGCCATCGTCTTCGGCTGCCCAACGTACATGGGCTCTGTGACGGCCGGCCTCAAGGTCTTCATGGAGAACAGCAGCGGCATGTGGTTCCAGCAAGCCTGGAAGGACAAGCTGGCCGGCGGCTTCAGCAACAGCGGCAGCCTCGCGGGCGACAAACTCAACACGCTGCAAGACCTGATGTGCTTCGCCGGTCAGCACAGCATGATCTGGGTGCCGCTGGGCATGATGCCTCCTGGCGACGACGCGGGCCGTGCCGACGACAAGCCAAACCGCATGGGTGGATTCCTGGGTGCCTACGCGCAGTCGAACAACGTCTCGCCCGAGGAGTCACCGCCCTCCGGCGATCTCGAGACCGCGCGCTTCTACGGCGAACGCATCGCGTCGCTGGCCGCTCGCATGGCCGCGACCTGATCCGCCAGCCGGCAGAACGCTTCGAGCGGAACTTCCTCGGCCCGCATATCGGGCGACACGCCCTCGGGCGGAGCGCTGTTGCCAAGAAGGTCTTTGAGGGGCTGCGCGATGCGTTTGCGGCGTTGCTTGAACAAGGCCGAGCACACAATCGCAAGAGCGTGCAAATCGCAGATCGGCTTCTCGCGACGCTGCAATCGAACCATTGCGCTGTCGACCTTCGGGCGTGGCCAGAAGCACTCGGGAGGCATCTTTGCAATCCGATCGCCAGTGCATGCCGCTTGGGCGACAACCGAGATGGGCCCATACTCGCGTGTTCGTGGCTTGGCGAGCAACCGGTCGGCAAGTTCCTTCTGCACCGTGACCACAATCAACGAGCACTTCGGCCAGTTGAGCAGCAGGTCTGACAGCAAGGGACTCGCGCAGCCGTAGGGCAGGTTCGCAGCGAGCTTAAACGGCTCGTCGCCAAGCAGATTGGCAATCTTGAGACTCAGGATTCGGTTGTAGAGGCAGTCCCCGTGCGCCAGGGTGAAGTTCATGCGATCGCCCAGCCGCTCACGCAAGAGGTCCGCCAGGGCGTCATCCAGTTCGCACGACAACACCTGCGCGCCCGTCTCGAGCAGGGCCTCGGTAAGCGTGCCCGTACCAGGACCCACCTCCAGCACGTGATCATCCGGCCCGACCTCGCACGCGGCGACCAGCTTCAAGATCAGGTTCTGGTCGGCCAGGAAGTTCTGACCCAGCGATCGCTTCGGGCGCAGCCCGCGGGCCTCGAGCAACTCCTTGATCTCCGCAAGCGTCTGCATCGCGCTACCACTCGCCGCTGAGAATGCGGTCGATCGTCAGTGCAACCCCGTGCTCAGCGCACGGCTCGGCGATGCGGTCGGCCTTGGCCTTCACGAATTCGGGCGCTTCGCCCATCGCAACGCCCAGGGCCGCACCCTCGAGCATGTGCAGGTCGTTGGCCTGATCGCCGATGGCCGCGATGCGATCGTGCGAGACACCGACGCGATCGGCCAGCTTCTGCAGCGCGCTCCACTTGTCAGCGCTGTGCGGGAAGACCTCGAGAACATGCGGTGGCTCGGCGTTCTCGGGCACGTGCGTGCTCAGCGGGAAGGCGTGGAACATCGCGAGCCCCGCGAGCTCGTTCGCCAGTGCTTCGCTCAGCTTGGCGATCTCCGAGGCCGACCCCGACGCCACGGCCCGCACGCTCGGGATGTGGTGCATCGGCCCCTCACGACCGATGCGATACGAGACGCCCATCGCCTCGTTCTTGTTCTTGTCGACCTTCCAGAGCTTGAGCACCGGGTGCAGCTCGGCGTCTGGGTCGCCGCCGGCCGGCAGGATCACATAGTCATACCCCGCGTCGTTGCGTTCCTTCTGGATCATCATCGCCAGGTCGAGCCCGCTGGCAAGCTCGGTTACCCGGTCAATCAGCGAGCTCTCGAGCGACAACCCGTCCAGCGTCCGCCGCTCGCGGCCGCACGCAATCTGCGCCCCGCCCGAAACCACCACCGGGTCGAGCTGCTCGAGCATGTCGAGCACGGCGTGGCATTCGCTCAGCACGCGGCCCGTGCAGATGGTGACCCCAACACCCGCCTGCCGCGCGCGCCGAACCGCCTCCAGGTTCTCCTGCGAGATCGCGCCCGTGCGGCCGACGAGCGTGCCGTCCAGGTCGATGGCGATGAGGTCATAACGCGATGGCATCGGACAATCGTTGGCGCGCGTCCGACGATTCGCGCGAGTGCGCTGGGAGCCCCGAAGTAACCGATGGTGGGGTGTGCCCGCCAACGCCGACATGCCAGCGCTGCTCATCGCCATGCCCCAGGGCCTGGGCGTCAACGGCGTCGTCAGCTGGGGCCTGCGGCTGGCCAGTGCGATGGCCGATCGAGGCTGGCGCGTCGTCGTCGCGGCGCACCGAGAGCCAGAGCGTCACGCCCGTGTCGATCACGACCTCAGGGCAGGCGTCGAGCTCGCCGACCTGCGCCACCTGCCACCCATCGACGCGCCGGGCGAGCCGCTCGCCACTGTCGTTGAGGCGTATCGCACCGCCCTCGAGTCGCTCGGCTGGTCAGCGGCTCAGCCAGCCATCGTGCTGCCCAGCCTCGAGGCCAACTGCTATGCCGCCGCGGCCGCCCTCGCGTCGACCCACGCCGACCGCATCCGCGTCATCGGCTGGCAGCACAGCGACAACCCGTTCGACGCCTCAATGCTCCAGAACTACGAGCCCATGCTGTCGGCCGTCGCCTGCGTGAGCGAGCACATTACCAACAAGCTGCGCCAGCGCCTGCCGTGGAGATCGACCGATGTTCACCGGATCCCGTATGGCGTTGAGCTCGGCGAACCCCCCGAGCCACGCAGGCAGCGACCCATCGAGCTCATCTATCCCGGCCGCATGGAGCACGAGGCACGCCGGGTGGGGGTGCTTTGCGAGGTCGCCCAACTCCTACACGATGACGGCGTGCCACACCGGCTCACGCTCGTGGGCGATGGTCCCGCTGCGGCCGAGGTCGATCAGCGCCTCGAAAGCCTTCCCAACGCGCGCCGGATCGATGGCGTGCCCCGGAGCGAGCTGCGCCCGAAGATTGCCGCCGCCGACGCGCTGCTCCTGACCTCGCGCTACGAGGGGCTCAATGTCGCCATGCTCGAGGCGATGGCCAACGGTGTTGCGCCGATCGTCACCCGTGTCGAGTCTGGCGCCACCGAAGCCATCGAGCACGGCGTCTCCGGGCTGCTGATCGAGGCCGGCTACCACGAAGACGAGCACGCCATCGCCCGACGCATCGTGAGCGCCATCGCCTCGCTCGCGTCCGACCGCACCACGCTCGACGCCATGCGCGCCGCGGCCCACGAACGCGCAACCCAGCGATACAGCCTTGAAGTCCACGGCGCGGCTTGCGAGCAGCTGTTCGCGAGCACTCTTGCAGCCGAGCCCTGCTGGTGGCCGCTCGATCGACCCTGCACGCTCACGTCCGCCCATTCGCAACCAACCGGCGGAAGCGTCCCCCCCGACGCCCCCGAGCGGGCTGCGAAGGCCCTCGCCAACATCGAAGGACCCATCGCCATCTACGGTGCCGGCCGCCACACCATGGCCATCGCCGAGGTGCTCGCGAGCGCCAACGTCACATGCGTCATCGACGACGATCCCAAGAACCACGGCAAGACGCTGTGGGGGTGGCCGGTGGTGGGTATTGAAACACCGCCGAGAGGCTCGGCGGTGTTCATCTCTTCCTACATCCACGCCCAAACCATGGCCGTGCGTTGTGAAGCAGCGGGCTTGCGTTCAATCACGCCCTACTAGTACACCAGATCTTCCTTACCGATCCCCAGCGCCGGCCGCACATCCACCTGCACCAGCGTCTCTTCCTGGATCTTCTTCGCGTCCTCGTCGTCCACGTAATCGCTGTGGCACGCGGCCTTGCCGTCGTCGGTCGCGGGTAGCTTGCCCTTGACCTTGCTGGCCAGCTTGTGGATCTCCTCGGGCTTGAGATAGCCACGCTGCTCGAGGATCTTCTGCTGTTCCTCGCTCAGCGCCGCGCTTTTGACCGGCTTGCCACGATCAAAGCCCTCGGCCTTGCCGCTCGCGAACTCCTGGATCTCCTTGCTGATGCGCACGCTGCACCAGTCGTGCCCGCACATCGCGCAAAAGTCGGTATCAACGTCCAGGTCCTCGTCGTGATACGCGCGGGCGGTGTCGGTGTCGAAGGCCAGCTCGAAGTGCTTCTCCCAGTTGAGCGCCGCGCGCGCCCGGGTCAGCTCATCGTCCCACACACGCGTCTTGGGAATGCCAAGCGCCACATCGGCCGCGTGCGCGGCGATCTTGTACGCCACGCAGCCCTCCTTCACGTCGCCCTTCTTCGGCAGGCCCAGGTGTTCCTTGGGCGTCACGTAGCACAGCATGCTCGCGCCGTGATACGCCGCGTTCGTCGCGCCGATGCAACTGGTAATGTGGTCGTAGCCGGGGAACACGTCGGTCACCAGCGGCCCGAGCACGTAGAAGGGTGCGCCGTGGCACAGCCGACGCTGCAGCTTCATGTTGTACTCGATCTGGTCCAGCGGCACGTGCCCGGGCCCCTCGACCATCACCTGCACGCCGTGCCGCCATGCGCGCTCGGTCAACTCGCCGATGGTCTCCAACTCGGCCAGCTGCGCGTCATCGGTCGCGTCGGCCAACCCGCCAGGCCGCATGCCATCGCCGATAGAGAACGTCACGTCGTGGCGACGCATCAACTCGCAGATGTCGTCCCACATCGTGTACATCAGGTTGTCGCGGTTCTTCTCGAGCATCCACTTCGCAAGCAGGCTGCCACCGCGAGACACGATGCCGATGAGCCGGTTCTTGACGTACTTCAGGTCCTTCTTCCGAACACCCGCGTGGATGGTGAAGTAATCCACGCCCTGCTTGGCTTGGTGCTCGAGCGTGTCGAGCACGATCTGCTCGTCCAGGTCGGTCAGCTTGCGCCCGATGATCATGCTGTAGATCGGCACGGTACCAATCGGCACGGTGCTGTTACGCAGGATCGCCTCGCGGCACTCATCCAGGTCGCCACCGGTGGACAGGTCCATGACCGTATCAGCGCCCCACTTCTCGGCCCACTTGAGCTTCTCGACCTCCTCGTCCGTCCCGCTGCTGACCGGCGACGCGCCCATGTTCGCGTTTACCTTGGTCTTGCTCGCACGGCCGATGGCCATCGGGTCGAGCTTGTACTTCAGGTGCGTCACGTTCGCGGGGATCACCATGCGACCCGCGGCCACCTCGTCGCGCACCTGCTCTGCCGTCAGGTGCCCCTCTCGCTCGGCGACGCGCCGCATCTGCTCGGTAACGACACCGAGCCGCGCGCTCTCGAGCTGGGTGATCGGTTCGAAGCCGTCGGGCGCAACGCAACGAATGAACGTGCCGATTGCATCCTGGTTGTGCCCCGAGCAGCCACTCGCGTGATCGCTCGCCGCCTCGATCGTCCATCCCTCGGGCAGGAAATCCCACGCCGTGAACGGACTCGTCTGCGGCATGTTGGGCGTGTCGGGCGAGCTGAATGTCAGCGGCTTGCCAACCTCGGCCTTGTTTGCGAAGCTGCCGGGCGTGGTCACGCCGTCGTCCCCGGGGTTGCCCGCCCCGCGCGTCGGCACCGCAAAGCGAGCGGTGGGGGTGTCCGCCTGCGGATTAGCCGCCAAGCTTCGCACGTGAGATTCGTTGGTATCGATGGTCGTCATAACGCGTTCCCTCCGCCGGCATGATCCGGATCAGGTGGTGCGGGTACCTCTCAGCCCGCACAAACACGTGCGGACGCCCCGAGCGAGTTGGATGGTAGGTGGCCGCGCCGCCGGGGCCGGACTACGGGAAGATCTCGGTGTCGACCCAGCTCATGACGCTGCCGGTTGGCAACGTCTCTACACCCACATGCCGCATCATGTTGATGATCTGGGCTCGGTGGTGCATGCTGTGGGTGGTGACGTGCACCAGGATGTGAGCCCGTGTGAACCGCCGCACCGAGTCGCCACGCGGCCGCTCGATGACCTCGCCGAGCGGGAACTTGTCGGCGATCTCGGCCCAGTCGTCGTGTAGCTCGGTCGTGATCGCCTCGAGCTGCGCAATCGTGTACGGCCCCTCGTCCGGCAGCCATGGACGTCGAGTTCGATTCGCGTACACATCGGCCCACCCTCGCAACGCCCCGAGGTTGTGCTCGAGGGTAGCGCGGATCGACCCGGGGCCCATCTCGAACGAGCGATCGAGTTGCTCGGGCGTGAGATCGCGCATGACAACCAGGAGGTCGCTATCGGCCGATCGACAGTGCGCCAAAAGGACCGCAATCGTGTCGGCCTTCAGATCCGAAAGCTCGATGGGTTTGGTAGTCAGGGTTGATCTCCTTCCGACGGGGCGACGGGCGAGGCTTGCCGATCGAGGGTCGGATCGCGCAACTTGTGCAGCCACCCCATGTTCGGATCGATCGGGCCCTGGATCGCCGAATCAAACACCGAACCAGCGACGCTGTTGTACTTCTTGCGCGATACCAACTCTTCATCGGTGCGTGGTGGTTGCTTCAGATCGAGCAGCAGCAACTCGATGAGATCGCCCTGCTGCTGATCAGCGTTCGGCAGGGCAGACTCCAGCAGCGGCATTACGCGCTCACCCAGCCGAAGCAATGCCGCCGTGCACCACTTGGCATCTTCAGGAATGTCGTTGTCGCGCAGGTGCGGCAGCAGGATGCGAGCAACCGGCTCGGCCTGGCTCGATACACCCCCGAACCCGAGCACGAGTGCGCACAAGAACCGCTGCTGGTAGTCATCGCTTGATAGCCCAGCAACGAGCTGCGTCTCGGCTTGCTTGGCGTGATGACGAAGATGCCGGAATCCTTCGGCCGCGTTGAACGCGAACATGTAGCGCGACCGCCGTCGGTCCAACGGCAGGTTGTCATCTCGAAAGCCCTCGATCGTCACTTCGATGAGGCGCGTCGTCACGTCGCCCTGGGGTTCTCTGCGCCATTCTGGCAACTCGCTCCAATGCCACGATCTCGGGTGCAGAAAGTCCCACAGAAGACCCGCCGCGAGCTGGCGTTGCTGCCAATCCGATGAGTCGAGCGCAGCGTGGAGTTCTCTGAGAGGCGGCGACTCGAGCGACCCGAGCGCTTTCACTGCGCGGACGGCGTTCATGTCCTGCTCGTCATGGCGAAGCTGATCCACGAGTGTCGCAACGTCGTGCTGGGCGGGTGCGGCGTGGCATGCAAGTGCAAGAAACAGCAGTGCGGCCAACCACCATTGCACCAGACGCCCTCCCCTATCGCGCAATCTCCACTGCGCGGGTCTCACGCAGCACCGTCACCCGGATCTCACCGGGGAACGTCATCTCATCGGCCACTCGCTTGGCGATCTGCGTGGCGACGTAGTGCGCCTCGTCATCACTCACGCTCTTGGCGTCGACCATTACACGAACCTCGCGGCCTGCTTGCACGGCGTACGCCTCGGTCACGCCCTTGTGCGAGAGCGCGATGTCCTGCAAGTCGTTCAATCGCTGGATGTAGAGCTCCATCGATTCACGCCGCGCGCCAGGGCGAGCACCGCTCAGGGCATCGGCTGCCATCACGATGGGCGTGTAGAAGCTCGTCGATGGAATATCCCCGTGGTGCCCGCCGATGGCATTCAGTACGGGCTCCTTCTCGCCGTACCGCTTGGCGAAGTCCATACCGATCTTTGGGTGCCCGCCCTCCATCTCGTGGTCCATCGCCTTGCCGATGTCGTGCAGGAAGCCGCACCGCCGCGCGAGCTTGCCGTTGAGACCGAGCTGGTCGGCGATGATCTGGCTGAAGGTCGCCACCTCGATGGAATGGGCAAGCACGTTCTGCCCGTAGCTCGTTCGGTAGTGCAGCTTGCCCATGGCCTCGATGACCTTGGCGTGCAGCCCGCCGATCTTGACCTCCATTTGCGCGTCCTTGCCGTGCTTGCGGATACGCTCGTCGAATTCGGCCCGGACCTTCTCGACGGTCTCCTCGATGCGCGTCGGGTGCATTCGACCGTCGGATATCAGCCGTTCGAGCGCCTCCACAGCGATCGCCTGACGCACCTTGTCGAAGCACGAAACGGTGATCACACCGGGCGTGTCGTCCACGATGATGTCCACGCCGGTCATCTTCTCGATGGCACGGATGTTCCGGCCCTCGCGGCCGATGATCCGCCCCTTCATCTGGTCGTTGGGGATGGCAACCGACCGCACCAGGTGCTCGGTAGCGAACTCGCCCGCGTATCGCTGGGCCGCCTGCAGCAAGATCTCCGTTGACCGTTCGCGGGCCTGGCTCTCGGCCTCTTCGGTGATCTTGCGGGCGACCGCCGCCGCCTCGTGCCGAGAATCCTCCGAGACACGATCGATGTACGCCTCGCGGGCCTCCTCCGGTGTCATGCCCGCGACTTCGGCCAGGGCGCGGGTCTGACGCTCGATCAGCGTTTCCAACTCGCTCGCCCGCTCTTCCAGCTTAGAGTCGCGATCGTGCAACTCCCGGTCGCGCTTGTCGGCTTGCTTTTCGCGTTCCGCAAGGCGAGACTCGGCCTTGTCCAGCGAGGACTCGCGCTTGGAGAGGTCCTTGTCTTCCTGCCGCAGCCGCTTCCGCTCGGTGTCGAGTTCCTCGTCGACCTCGCGAAGCCGCTGGTGAACTCGCTTCTCGGCGTCGGCCTCAGCCTTGCTCAGGATCGCCTCGGCCTCGGTCTGCGCGCGCTCGATGATCGAACTCGCCTCGTCGCGCGCCTGCGTTAGCGTGCGGGCAATCAGCCGCCCATGCGCGAACGCGCCCAGCAGCACGCCGAGCACGACGCCTCCGAGTCCGATCAAGATGGGAACGAGTTCGGGCATCGAGGCGGCTCAACGGGTCACGCGTGCATCGCACGCCCGAACCGCCACGGAGAACCTCGAACTATCGCCCTATGACGCAACCGCCGGACTTGCGGCGTTGCGTCTTCTGGCCTGCTTGTCGCCACCGATGCATCGGCGGCCGTGAACGCGGGGAGCAACATTCGTGGATCCCCGCGAGGGATCAGGGTGATGTTCGAGCCGAGTCGGTCGAGCGTCAGCCGAGGGTTCCCCCGGCCTCACGACTATAGCAGAAACCTGATCGCGTGGTTGCGATCTTTACGTAGTCATCACCCTGCCATTGCATTGAGAACGATTCTAAGAAAGCCGGTCTAGCCAGCCTGCCGGGCACGCTGCATGCCCGTGACACGCTCGACGTACCCTGTAATCTGCCGAACGATGAAGTCGCGGTGCTCGGCGTGCAGCGAGAAATCGAACGCAAAGCCCAGGTGCAGGTTCTGCGAGCTGTCCAGGTGCTGGTGCACGCACCGGGCCGTCACGGCGAGCGGTCCGGGCATGTCGTTGCCCAGCGCGAGCCGCAGCCAGTAGCGGCCGCTGGAATCGAACCCCGGCCGCGACGCCGGCGGCACGATCAGACCCGCGCCTCCGCCACCAACGTTCACCAACTGTCCCTGGAACGCGCCGGCTACCTCGGGCATCAACGCGATCGGTGCCTCCAGCCCGCCGGTCTTCGATCCCACTGGCGAGTCATCCTCGAACGGGATGCGGCTGGCGACTTCGGCCGCCACCGCCGTCTCGGCGTCGACCAACCGCCAGCCCTGCACCAGTGGCAGGTTGAACCCTGCCGTGGTCGCGCGGAAGAAGTTCCGCCGCTGGCAACGCTCCACCAGCGTGGGCGCCGCGATGTGCAGCAGCCCGCGCATGTCACCGGCAGAGGGTTCGATCGACCGCGTGCGGAACATCCAGCGGTTCTGCCCGATCGACATCGCGACGATCAAGCCAAGCCCGGGTTCCAGCCGCATGGTCTGGCCAAGCGCCACGGGTTGCTCGAGCACGAGCCGCTCGTCATCGATGGCCATCAACCGAACACGCCACACGAGGTTGGCCATGCCCATGGCCGACGAGTCGCCCACGTCGACGCTCACCTCAAGCGAGCCACCACGGTCGCGGATCTGGCACAGGCAGTCGCGCCAACGCTCAGTGCGGGATCGGTTGGTATTCATGCTGGGTCTCCGGCTTCGGCCGGCATTCGGCCACCACGACCCATATCGAGCGAATCCGAGCGCGACTTCAGCCCGGGGCAGGCCCGCCGTCCTTGGCCTCGTTGAGCCGGTCGACGGCCAGGGCGATGTCTCGCCGTAGGTCCTGGGCCTCCTGCGCGCTCAGCGGCCGCCCGCCGAAGCGGGCCTGATAAAGCCGATCCACCACGTCCGAGAAGCCACGACCCTCGCCGTTCGTCGGTATTCCCTCCACGTGCGCGAGCAGCGGCTTCCAGCCCGGCTTGGGGTGCCCGGCCTTGTCCAGCACGCGAAGCAAGTACTCGCCCACGTCCCGCGTGCCGCCCAAGATGCGCACCCTCGGCCCGCGTCCACCGCCGATTCCGAGATTGCGGAAGAACGACTGCGCGAGGATGGTGATCACGAGCACGCCCGTAAACGCCATCGCCCCGGCCAGCACGGCCTGCACGATGCCTGCCGTGCCCGATGCCCGTGCGCGGTCCACGAATTCCGCGATGGACTCCAGCGCCGCAATCTGAGGCTCGCTCCTCGATTCGTCCGACCCCAGCACGCGGCGCTGCGAGCCTCGATCAAAGCTCACCACCGAGTCAACCCAGAAGAACTCCAATGCGTCGAACCAGCGCCGCGCCATCGACGCGAGGCTCGTGTCCGGCGCGTGCACGCGCTCCAGATCCGCTGGCGGCGTCGGGTCGTGGCGGCGCCACTGCCCAGGGGCATGCTCGACCTCTACCCACGCGTGCGCGTTGCTCTCGCGCACGGTGTACTGCGACGTGGCGTCGTTGTACTCCATCGCAACGTAACCGGTCACGAGCCGGGCGTTGATGCCCACCGTGCGACACATCGCGACCATGGCCGAGGCGAAGTACTCGCAATGCCCCCGCCGACCGTCCTCAGAGAGAAACCACTCGATCGGGTCGCCTTCGGCGCGCAGGATGTCGAGCGTGTACTCGAAGCCACCGAGGTAGTCGCGGATCGCCCTTGTCGCGCTGGCGATCTCCGTCGGGCTACGCGGCACGCGATCGGCCACGAGCCCGGCTTCTCGTAGCACGCCCTGCGTGATACCGCGGATGGTGTCGCTGTCGAAATCTACCAGATCATCTGGATCCACGGCCACGGGCGGCCGATTGCCCTCGACGCGCACGCCCGGCAACCCCGAAAGCACGACATAGCTCTGCGCTCTGGCAGCGTCTTCAAGCCGCAGCGTCCCGTGGTCGCGGTGCAGCAAGAACTCCAGCGGTTCGGCAAACTCCCACTGGAACGGCTCCTGGATCGCGAAGAGCACCGATCCACGAGCCGGCGGCTCGCGGAGCGAGATCTCTTGCCGAACCACGGCGCGCGACTGCGTCATGCCCGTCTCAACTGTGAGCTCCGGCGAGGTCTCGAGTTCGACGAAGTCCTGCCGCCGACGCTCGCGCGTCCAGCGTCTGTTCTCGTACCTATCGAGCACCGCCCCGCGAAGGTAATACGTGCGCCCGGATGAACCCATGTTGCCACCCGAGCGATCGGTAACGCGCAGGTCGAGCACCTTCTGCTGGCTCTCGGAGATTAACCCGGCACGACCGAGCTCCACCGTCTCGGTGTATCCGGTGACCGAGCCGCCCTCGCTGCCAAAGTCACCCAAAAAGCTGGGCGCCAGCCCGCGCGGCACCAGCACGAACACCGCCGCCGCGATCAGCGAAGCGGAGATCGTCAGCAGCCCGGTCATCCGGCGCAAACCGCGCGACATCGCCCCGCCCTGGCGCAAACGCCGCCGTGTGACGCCGATCGACTCCTGGTACGACGCGACCCGCTCGTCGGTCGCTACCACCTGCTGCACCAGCGCCGCCCACACAAGCAGCGGGCAGAATACCAGCAACGTCACGCCCACGCTCAGCTTCAGGCTCGTAAGGATGGCGCCAAAGACGAGGAACACCGACAGCGCCAGCACTTCGGCAGCATCACGGGCCGTCCGCCGATCGAACAGCTTGATCACCAGCAGCGAGGCCAGCATCTCGGCGATGCGCTCGACATTGAACTGGCCGTCAAGCGACGCGAGCCCAAGCCCCAGCGCCACCACGATGAGCAGCACCGCGTTGATGAGCATCCGCGGCACCCGCGGGCCCCATGGCTGATTGGCCGCCCACCAGCACAGCCACGCGCTGGGCATCCCCAGGATCGCGACCATCAGCGACTCCGCCGCAATCGCATAGATCGCGATGGCCAGCAGCGCCGTCCAGATCAGCGCCAGTCGCAGGGATCGTTCAAGGGTCATGCAAGGGCTCGGTGCGGGTTCGGCGTACTCAACTGCTTCGGTGCGGTTCCTTGTCAGGTTCGGCTCTGAGGCGAGGCAGATCCTCGCCGCTCAGCGTGTGCACCCCACCAGTCGTCGGCCCGCGCGTCAGGGTCAACACCACGGCGCCAAATCGGGCCGTCGGCTTCGGACCCTCATGAGGGGTAGCCCCTGAGAATCCGTGTGTACCAAGCCGCCGCAGCAAACCCGCCCGGCCAGCCGGCGTGGTCACGGCGCCGCTGGACAGCCCAACGCTCGGGATGCTCAGGCGTACAGAGATTGCTCGCCGGCCCGCTTCCACAACAAACGAAGCGGCAAGGCTCAGCAGTTGTTCCGCTCGCGGGTCGCGCGCCTTAGCGAGTTCGGGATCGAGGTCGAGGTGCAGCACGAGGTGCCTCGGCGCCCGGGCCGAACGCTGGGTGACCACGAGCGTGTCGCTGCGTGCAGAGAGGCGCCAGCTTACGTCGCGAACGCGATCGCCCACGCGATACTCCCGCACACCGAAGAAGTCCTCGCCTGCTCCCGGGCTGGCGATCGCTTCCGTCCCGTCGTGCGTGGGCTGCAGGATCGTCTCGACCACATCGCTGCGCAAGCGGTGCACGGCGGGCGTCGCGAGCGCGGGCTGGGTCAGGTCGAAGGTCACACTCTTGCGCGCCACACCGAAAGGGAACGTCGTGCTCACCCGAACACGGGAGAGCTCGAAAGGCCCGCGCCGCTCGACAAGCGCGCTGGTCTCGCACCGAACGACACGCCTGGGCGGCACGCGCCCGATGCTCGCCACAGGCTTGCCGACCAGCACCCCGTCCTTGCGCGCCACGCCCTTGGGCGGCAGCTCTTCGACGAGCAGCGCGTACGCCGGCATCAGCCGGTTGCGGTTCCTCACCCGGTAGCGGATCTGGAACGGCCGCCCGACCTGCGCCTCGGGCACGACCTCTCGCTCGACGGCAACGCCCAGCAGGGATGCCCCGCTCACAAAGCCCGACGCCAACAGCCCGCCGATCGCGAGCCCCAGCGCCCAGAAGAGCAAGTTGTTTTGGCTGTTGATCGCCCCGAGCAGCACGAAGGCGGTCACGATGACGTACGCCACGCCCGGCAGGTGCAGGTGGTAGCGCCGGGTCGGTCGGGCTGGCTTGGTCCGCTTGGCGCTCAGCCGGGCGTCCCCGCGTCATCTTCGCCGGCATCGGCTCCGGCGGTGTCATCTTCAGAACGCGCCGATCCCGACCGCTGCACCATCGTGATGTAGAGCGATCGGCCAAAGCTCCGCAGCGGCACGGTCTTGTCGATGCGCGCGTAGCCCTCGGCCTCCACGATCACGCGCACGGTGCCGCGCGCCATCTGCTCGCCACTCGTGGGCACGCTGAAGCGGCCCTCCTCGTCGGTGGTGGTGTTGACCAGCATCCGCCCATTGCCCGTCAGGCTCACGCGAACGCGCGCATCGGGAATACCCACTTGATCGAGCCTCGTATCGTCGCGATCGATCACCGCCACCACGCCAAGCGGGCCGGGGATCACCACGCCCTCGAGCCTGGGGGTCTGGCAGCCTGGCAAGATCACGGCGGCCAACGCCACCACGCTGAGTAAGAGCACGCGGGCTTGGGTTGTCATGGTCGGTCTCCTTCGTGGAGGGCGTTCGTCGCGTCCGTGCGCGCCGTCTATGACTCGTTCGTCTTGATCGCTCCCGCGGCACCGGGCAAGTCTTTCAAACTCGCGAGCCCAAAAAGCTCGAGGAACTGCGGCGTCGTGCCGTACAGGATCGGCCGGCCGACCTCTTCGGCCCGGCCCTTGATGACGATCAGCTTGCGCTCCAGCAGGCTCCGCAATACCTCGCCGCACGCCACACCGCGGATGGCCTCGATCTGGGCTCGCGTGATCGGCTGGCGGTAGGCGATGATCGAGAGCGTCTCGATGCTCGCCCGGCTGAGCTTGGTGCTCTGGCGGTTGCGGTCAAACGTCGCGACCACGGCGCTAAACTCGGGCGCCACCATCAGGCGATACCCGCCCGCGAGCCGCTCGGCGCGCGCCGGCCGCCCGGCTGCTTCGAGCTCGTCGTTCAACTGCTGTGCGAGCGCCTCGATGGTGTCCTTTGCCGAGGCATCACCTGCGAATTCAGCCGCACCCTCTCGCAGAGAGAGAGCCTCCCACGCCGCATCTGCGGGCACGGCCCTGCCCGCTGCCAGCAAGATGGCCTCGAACGCGGCCGCCAGGCCCACAGGGGCGGGCCCAAACTCGGGTGCGGCCTTGGCGTCCTTGGCAGCGTTTCGGGCTTGGTTGGCAGTGGTGCTCACGCCGCGATGCTAGGCGGATGGGGTTTGTGCCTGCCCCGCTCTACGACCCGCTTCCGGGCCATTCGGTGTTTGCTATCGTCCCGAGTCATGGGTAAGCCCGACGAAACCCGCGCCACGCTGCCCAGCCAGCAGCACGCCTACGACGGCTTGGCCGAACTCGACGAGGCCACGCTCTACCGCCGGCGCGAGGGCGTGTTCCTGGTGCTCGCCGGGTTGTTTCTCGCATCGCTGGCCATGCTCAACATCCTGGGCATCAGCCGCTTCATCAAGCTGGGCGAGGTCAGCGTCGGCTCGGGCCCCGATCCGCTCACGCTCACCTTCGCCGTCGCGGTGGGCGTGTTGCCCTACCCCATCACCTTCTTGTGCACCGACTTCATCAGCGAGCTGTATGGCCGCCGGCGCGCGAATGCCGTGGTATGGATGGGGCTCGTGGTCAACCTGTGGGTCATCGGCGTGCTCTGGCTCGGCGGCATACTGCCGGGCTTCGAGCAGATCGACCCACAGACCGGCGAACTGATGAAGGACGCCGCCGGCCGCGTGCCGGTGTTCTTCGAGGTCCGCTCGCTGGCGTTCGCCGCAGTGCTCGCCTCCATGATCGCCTACCTCGTGGCCCAGCTCGTCGACGTCCAGGTCTTCCACTTCTGGAAGCGATTGACGGGCGGCAAGCACCTCTGGCTGCGAAACAACGGCAGCACGCTGGTCAGCCAGCTTGTTGACACCGTGGCGGTAATCCTCATCACGTACTTCATCGCCAACGGGTTACCGGTCGATGAGAGCCGCGCCATCGCCCCGCAACTGCTGCTCTTCGTGGCCACCGGGTACGCTTTCAAGCTCTTCGCGGCGTTGGTGGACACCGTGCCGTTCTATATTGGTTCCAGGTGGCTGGCGCGATACCTGCGGCTGCCGCCCACCGATGGCCCGCCATCGCCGCCCGTGGGTGCGGCGGTTGAGGCCGGTGTGGGTTGATGATTCGTGACGAGCCAAAAGCGCTCGCCTGAGGAGATGTCGGATGCGTGCAATCGCCGCTTGTGTGCTGGGTCTGTCCGTGTGCGTGCTTACTCCACTCGCCATCACGCCCAGCGCCGCGGCGCAGGGAACGCTCGGCGCCAGCGACGTCTCGCCCAACGCAGACGTGCCGTACGAGTACTTCGACGGGTTGCGGTTCGATCCAGCGATTCCCACGCCAGAGGGAACGCTGGGGTACAAAGTTGGTGAGCGCTTCACGCGGCACCACGACCGCGTTGCCTTTTGCAAGGCGCTGGCCGAGGCGAGCGATCGCGTGCGGTACGCCGAGCACGGCCGGTCTCATCAGGATCGCCCCCTCGTGACGCTCACGATCTCCAGCCCCGAAAACCTCGAGCGACTCGACGAGATCCTCGCCGCCAACGCCGAACTGCGCGACCCCGAGAATCTCAGCGCAGCGCGACGCGACGAGATTGTTGAGAGCAATCCCGCGATCATCTGGTATAGCTTCGGCGTGCACGGCAACGAGGCAAGCTGTGGCGAAATCTCGATGCAGTTTGCCTACACGCTCGCCGCCGCGACCAACCAAGAGGTCGCCGACATCCTCGATGAGTGCGTGATCGTCATCGATCCCCAGGTGAACCCGGACGGCCAGATGCGCTACGTGGCGTGGTACGAGAACGCCATGGGCATCGCGCCCGATCCCAACCCCGACGCCTTCGAGCACCAGGAGCCCTGGCCCAGCGGGCGCAGCAACCACTACCTTTTCGACCTCAACCGCGACCTCGTCTGGGGCGTGCACCCCGAGAGCCGCGGCCGTCTGGCCGCCATGCGGCGCTACCTGCCGCAGCTCCACCTCGACTACCACGAGCAGGGCTTCACCAGCCCCTATTTCTTCGGTGAGGGCGCAACGCCTTACAACAAGAACATCTCGCAGGAAACCAAGGACTGGATCGCCCTCTACGGGCGCGCTAACGCCGAGGCCTTCGACGAGAGCGGCATCGTGTACGCCACCCGGGAGCGCTTCGACTACCTCTACCCCGGTTACGGCAAGGTGCTGCCGGTCTACCACGGCGCCATCGGCCTGCTGCTCGAGAAGGCTGGCCACGGGCGCGCGGGCCTGGGCATCCGCGTCAGCGATCAGTACATCCTGACCCTCCCCGAGCGCGTGCGCGACCACTTCGTGACGGCGATGAACTACGCCGAGGTGACTGCCGAGAACCGCCAGGGCCAGCTCGAGCGATTCGCGAGGTTCTGGGCCGAGGGCGCCAATGGTGACGGCCCGGGCCCGCGCGCCTTTGCCATCTCGGCAGACAACGACCCGGCCGTGCTCAAGAAGGTCTGGGACTTCTGCCTCATGCACGGCATCGAGGTCGAACGCTTGACCGAGGGCCTGACCACCGGCAAGTTCATGACCTACGACACGGGCGAGGTCGTCGACGATCTCGAGTTGCCCGAGGGCACGTGGATCATCGACGCTCGCCAGCCCATGTCCGCCCTCGTGCGCACGATGTTCGAGCGCGTGACCGCGGTGGAAGATCCCGATACCTACGACATCACCGCGTGGAGCCTGCCGATCAGCTTCGGTGTGCATGCCTGGCTGAGCGATGAGTTCCTCGATGCCGCGACCGAGCCGGTGACCCGCTTCGCCCCGCCGACCGCGAGGATCACCGGCAATGGGGGTGTGGCGCTGCTCATCGATTCGAGCCACCATAACTTCCCCGTCGCGGTGGGGCACGCCGTCGAACACGACATCTTCTGCCGATTGCTGGGGGATGCCGTGGAGGTCGACGGCAAGACCTTCGCCCGCGGCAGCCTGCTCGTGCACCTCATCCGCAACCCGGATCGAGATCTGGAAGCATTCGTGCGCGACGTGCTGGCCAGCGGAGTCAGCGTGCACCGCGCCAGCGAGGGCTTTACCACCAGCGGCCCGATGCTGGGCAACAACGCCAACCCCATCATGCGCCTGCCCAAGGTCCTGCTGGTCACGGGTCCGAGTACCAGCAGCCTGAGCGCGGGCCAGCACTGGCACATGCTCGACATCACGTTCCCGTTCCCCTACTCACGAGTTGATTCGGGAGATCTGGGCCGCACGGACCTGAGCGACTACAGCGTCATCGTGCTGCCATCCATGGGCGGCCTTTCCAGCAGCGCGACGGAGAACATCAGCCGCTGGATTCGCAGGGGTGGTGCGGTGGTCGCAAGTGACGGTGCCGCGGGGTGGGCGCTCCGTGAGATCGCCGGCGCCGAGCGTAGCGATCGCGAAGACAACGACAGCCCCAAGTCCAACACCAAGTCCTGGGCCGAGCGCGAAGACGCGTCGGTGGCCCGCCGCGTCGCTGGCGCTATGGCGCTCACGCAGCTCGATCGCACGCACCCGCTCACGTCGGGCCTGCAAGATCACCAGAGCTGGATGGGCGTGCTCGTGCGCGGCATGAGCGATCTGCCCATGCGAGACGACGCCTACGTGGTTGCCCGCTACGACGAGACCAGCCCCATCATCTCGGGCCCCGTCAGCCAGGAGAACCAGGACCGCATGGCGGGCGAGCCGTTCATCATCCATCACCGCGTCGGCAGCGGTTCGGTCATCGTCTTTGCCGACGACGTGACCATCCGGGGCTTCCATCTCGCCGGCATGCGTCTGCTGATGAACGCGATCATCTACGGGCCGACGCTCTCGAGATTCTGAGCAGCCTCAGCGTCAAAGGCATTGATCGCGCGATAGATCGCCGTGGTGATCGCGCCCTGATTGGCGTGCTCGGTGTTGCTCATCACGACCACGCCGTGGCGCAGCTCGGGGTAGAACACCATCCGCGTGCGCGCTTTCTCTTGCGATCCGTTGTGGGCGACGCGCAGATTCCCGTTCGGGCGTGAGACGTTCAGCCCAAGCCCATAGTTCCGAGACTCGCCCTCCCGATCGCGCCGCTCGGTCCACATGTCGAGGCTGGTTGCCTCGCCGACGAGCTCATGGTTCATGAGCGCCGCCGCGAAGCGGGCCAGATCGTGCACGCTCGAGATGAAGCCACCACCGCCGAGCTTCCAGCTCACGTCGGTGTTCGTGGTCCTGAACACGTGTTCGCCGATCTTCCGATAGCCGACGGCCCGGTTCGGGATGTCTATCCACTGGTAATCTGGCTGCAGCGTCTCGAGCCCCAGTGGCTCGCAGATGCGTTCTTGCACCTGCTCCCAGAACGTCCCCTTGCCTGCGCGCTCGACGACGGCGCTCGCCAGGATGTACGCGTGCGTGCTGTAGTTGTACCGCTCGCCCGGCTCGCTCACCAGCGGCGAAGGCGAGAAGCGGTCCAGAGCCAGAATCACACTCCCATACGGATTCGGTGAGTCATACTCGCGAGCCAGGCGGATCACGGGCCCGTTGCTGTAATGCACGATGCCGCTGAGGTGGCTCAGCAACTGCTCGGTCGTGATCGGCGTCCCCTTGTCGGGAAACTCCGTCACGTAGTCTCGAACGTCGGCGTGCAGGTCGAGCTCGCCGCGCTCCACGAGTTGCATCGCGGCGACGGCCGTCACGGGCTTGGAGATCGACGCCCAGCGAAACATCGTGTCATCGGTGACCGGCACCTCGTTTTCTCGATCCGCCAGCCCGAAGCCCGCGGTGTACACGACGCGTCCCTCGCGGACTACGCCGATGGCGACACCCACGAGCTCTTGTCGCTCCATCTCTTCGCGCACGGCCTGATCGACCGCCGCGCTCCACGCGGGCGCTTCGGCAACGGCCTGAGCCTGCTGCGCCCACGCGACGCCGGGCGTTGTGAGCCCAACGCCGATCGCCAGACAACACCCCGCGAGCACTCTCAGCATGCGTCAGCTCCCCGGTTGCGAACCAGGCAAGCCTACCGCCGCCTGCGGCTCTCGGTCGTCATGCGCTCCTCTTCGACCCAGATGATCGGGTTCACCCCGTCGCCCGTGTAGTCGAGGAGCTGCATCTGGAAGATGTACGACACCTGCAAGTCGCGACCGATCTCGGCGACGTCCTCGTAGATCTTGGTGTCCAGGATGTACGAGCGCTCGGGCAGCCGGCCGCGCGTCACCAGCGTCTCGAAGTCGGCCGGCGTGTAACCCACCGCCTGTCCGCTGTTGATGAACGTCTGCATGATGATGTTGGTCACGCGGTCGCGATCGATGTTGATCTGGCTCGAGTTGTTCACGAACCGGTTGACCGCGATCGCTGCCCGGTCGCCGTCCGCCGTGATGTAGTTCGAGCGGATCAGACTCTGGCTCAGCTCCTCGGCTACCCGCTCGATGTCCTGCACGTTGAGCCCGTGAGTGGTCACCTCGGTGCCGCGCGCCTGCTCGCGCGGGCCGAAGGCGTCGGTCCGGCAGGCGGGCAGGATCGAGACGGCGGCAATGCCCGCGAGTGCGATGAGTATCTTGCTGTGCATGGTTGTGTCCTTTCCTCGGTGGAGTCCTTACGGGGCGCCGATGATCTCGAGCTCGAAGTCGACCGCCTGGTCGTTGGGCGCGACGGCAGTGATGCGCGTGCGTTCGCCCGACAGCAGCGCACGATCGCGGAAGCTGTCCATGGGCGCCGCTACGGCGAATCCCTCGGCATCGAACCACTCGAACCGATAGCGGATCGCCATCCGCTGCCGCGTCGCGTTGAACAGCTCGGCCTCGACCTTCTTGAACCCATTCGGGGCGGTGCCCTCGATCAGGCCGATGAGTTGCACGGCCTTGGCCAGGTCCTTGTCCCAGATCAGTCGGGCGTCCTCGATCTGCTGAGGCTTGCCCTCGCGCTCGGCCTCCTGCGTCGTGTTCACGCGCGGCTGCCAGCGTGCGCAGCCCGAGGCCAGCAGCGCACCGACGAGGCACGCCGCGAGCAGGGCTCGGTTCATGGACAGGTTCGTTGTCATGGCATTGGCTCCCTTCCAGGGGTTGACTGGGTCTCCAGTGGTTCGAGCGTCCGGGGTTCGGGCTCGAGCTTGGTGGTGGTGATGAGCACCGATGCGCCCGGCCGTACCGAGCGGACCGTGATCAGGGTGATGCCCTCGGGCTCGACCGCAACCGAGTAGCGGCGTCCGCCCGCGTCGAGCGAAACACGACCATCCGATGGCGCATCGAGCCGGACATACTCCACGTGCTTGGGCAGGGTCGCCCACGTTCGCAGGTCGGCCTCATTCGTGGATGCCGCCCAGATCGCGCCGCCGATCATGGTCAAGATGCGGATGATCGGGTCGGAACGGCGCGTGGCTGCATACAGCCCCGCTTGCACGCCGACCTTGAACGCCGCAGCTGCGATCATGCGTGTTTCCAGGCCCGGCAGCTGGGCAGCAAACTCCGCCGCCACGATGCGATCGACGCTCGCAAGCAGGGACGACTGCTGCGTGCCCTCGGGCGTGCTGGCCTGCAGCGATGGCACGTAGTTGCCGTCGAACACGATGTACGGCACCGCAATGGGCACGATCTGGACCACGTCGGTGAACAGGAACGTCGGCACCGAGATCTTCGTCTGCTCCCGGCGTGGCGCCAGCCCTGTCTCAAAAAAGACGTAGACAAGATCCGGCCGATCGATCTCTCCCTGTGCAAGTCTGTCGGCCAGGTCGAGGTCTTGCTGCACGTAGGCGTTGTCGGGCGCCATGCCCGCGACGCGCCGGAGCAGGTTGCGCGCCACGTCGTAGTCACTCGCGCTCTCGGCGACACCTATGAGGTACACGGCGCGCAGCATGTCCACATACGGGTTGGCAAACTCGGCGTAGGCCTCGTATTGGGAGAGGTCGCCGTACCTGTCTCGCGTCGCCTGGTCCAGGCGCGCATCGGCGGCGACGCGATCGAACGAGCCGAACTGGCGCCGTGCGGCCGCCTGCTCCTCGCGCACGCGTTCGGCCCGCTCGCGGTTCTTCGCGATGGCGTAGGTCTGCCAGCGGTCGGCCCGCACGAAGTGCTGCCGCGCGTCTTCCGTGTTGCCCATCGCCATCGCGTTTAGCGCCCGATACGCGGCCACGAACTGGCGGTCGTAGAAGAAGCCTTCATAGGCGATGCGATCTGGCGTGCGAGCCATGACCGACAGGCGCTCGGCCGCGCTGATGCCCGGGCGTTCGTCGAGCTGCGCCATCCGGGCCTCGGCCATCGCGAACGCTCGATCGCTCTCGGCGAACCGCCCGACCATCCGCGCCATCGAACCGTGCTCGATGTGGGCGATGACGGTCTGGGGCGTGCCGCCGTCGTGCCGCCCGGCGTACGCGCGGATGTCGTCGGCCGCCTCGGCGAAGCCACCCTGCCGGAAGGTTTGCTGGATCGGCCGCAAATCGCTCGCGCAGCCGGCTACCAGCACCGCCAAGAGGGCGCAGAGGGCGGTCGAGATGGTCCGTCTTCGGGCAGGCATGGGACTTTGCTAGTAATCACTATACTCGGATTCGCAGGCACTTGTTTACGAGCGCAGAACAAGCCACCCGAGCGCAATGGCCCCGAGTACCCCCGCTCGGAGGTCGATCGCCCTGCGGAGCGTCGGGAACAGCACGATGGCGGCGGCCGTCAGTGGCGTCCCGTATGCAAAGGCCTCGCCCGAGCCGGTTCCGAGAACCATCCAGAGCACAACGGCGACGCTGTGGAGGGCGAGTCCGATGCCGCTCGCCCATCGCCGCCCGGCGAGCACCGAGACCGTGCGCGTGCCAAAGGTCGCGTCGGCGGGCGTGTCGTCGATGTCGCTAAGCATGGCGTCCGCCGCGACGAGCAGGGCGATCACCGCGAGCGACATCCAGAGGCCAATACGCTCGGGCAGCACCGCCCAAAGCACGCACCCGACGAGCGTGGCGTATGCCAGCCCGGTCAGCGCGTTCTTGATGATGAGCACGTCCTTGGGCCGTATGCGACGGCTATTGCTGTTCCGCGCTCCGTAGGTAATGACCGCTGCGGCGCCGACGGGAGCCAGCACGATCAGCCACGGTTCGATGACGAGCGCGAGCCCACACGCTGCGGCGCCCGATGCGAGTGCGGACGCGTTCAGCCAGCGTCGCCGACGGACCACCCACGCGTCGCGCGCAGCGTCGGCCATGCGGTCGGCCGGGTCGTGCCATCTCGCGAGCGGTTTTGCTCGATCGAGCAGGTGCGCCATCCATGCGATGCACGTGATGAGCGCGATTGCGAGCAGCTGCGTGCCCACGACAACCCCGCCCGCCATCGCGATCGTGCCCGCCGAGACGCCTGCGGCGTACACCGCCGACGGCATGCACGCGTAGTCCAGCCGGGTCAGCGTCGACGGGGCCGTGCGCTCGATGCCTTAGCCCTCCGGCTCGGTCATGCTCCGCGCGTCCAGCAGCTTGTCGAGTTCGTCCTGGGGCAGCACGTTCTTCTCGGTGGCGATCTGCCGCACGGTCTTGCCACTGGCGAAGGCCTCCTTGGCGATGGCTGCGGCCTGGTCATAGCCGATGACCGGCGCGAGGCTCGTGCACATGGCCAGGCTGCCCTCGATCAGCGCCGCGCAGCGTTCCTGGTCCGGCTCGAGCCCATCAACGAGCTTCTCGCGGAACACGTCGCTGCCGTTGGCCAGCAGCTCGATCGAGTCGAGCACGTTGGCGGCCATCATCGGCATCGCCACGTTGAGGTCGAGCAGGCTGCCGACGCCGCCCAGCCCGCCCATCGCGACGGCCGCGTCGTTGCCCACCACCTGGCAGCAGACCATCATGACAGCCTCGCAGATCACCGGGTTCACCTTGCCGGGCATGATGCTCGAGCCAGGCTGCACGGCGGGAAGCTTCAACTCGCCGATGCCGCAGCGCGGGCCGCTGCCCAGCCAGCGCGTGTCATTGGCGATCTTGCTCATGCTGACCGCGATCGTGCGCAAATGGCCGGACGTCTCGACGAACGCGTCCTTGGCGTGCTGGGCCTCGAAGTGGTTCTCAGCTTCGCGGAAGCTGCATCCGGTTGCCTTGCTCAGCTCCTTGGCGACGAGTGAGCCGAATCGGGTGTGCGTGTTGATGCCCGTGCCGACGGCGGTGCCACCGAGTGGCAACTCGGCGAGCGTCTCGAGTGCGCGCTCGAGACGCGAGATGCCCTGGCGGACCTGCCGCGCGTATCCGCTGAACTCCTGGCCCAGGCGGATGGGCGTTGCGTCCTGCAAGTGTGTTCGGCCGATCTTGACGACGCCATCCCACGCCTTGGCCTTGGCTTCGAGCGCGCCGGCGAGGCGGTCGAGCGCGGGCACAAGGTCGTTCTTGATCGCGACCGCCGCGGCGACGTGCATGGCGGTGGGGAAGGTGTCGTTCGACGATTGCCCGTAGTTCGCGTGGTCGTTGGGGTGCACGCCGCCGGCGTCGAGGTAGGCCTGGTCCTTCGAGCTGCCGATGGGAGCACCGCGCTCGAGGCACACGAGGTTGGCGATTACCTCGTTGGCGTTCATGTTGGTGCTGGTGCCGCTTCCGGTCTGGAAGATGTCGACCGGGAAGTGACGCTCGAGCCCGCCATGCTCCTTCAGCCCGCTCGTGATTGCCTCGCAGGCGCGTTCGATAGCGCTCGCGCGATCGTTGTCCACTTGGCCCAGCTCCGCGTTGGCGCGCGCACACGCGGCCTTGAGCATGCCGTAGGCCCGGACGATCGCCATGGGCACCGGGCGTCCGCTGATCGGGAAGTTCAGCACGGCCCGCTGTGTGCTGGCGCCGTAGAGCACGCCATCGGGCACCTCCATCGTGCCCATGGAGTCCTTCTCGGTTCGGGTCTTGGAAGCGGTCATCGTGCTCGATGCGGTCATGGGGGCTCCTGGAAGGGCTGCGGGACGGATTGGCCCGTTTTTGGGCTGCGTTCGAATCGTATGGGCCACGCACGGGATGTGAGCGGGGCATGCGAGTGGGAAGGGCCCAGCCGCAACCCGGCTTGGGGCCGACCGTACAGTGTTTGGTCGCGCGGCGCTCGGACGCCGCCCCGCCCGATCGCCCATCGCCTGGCACGCAACACGTCGGGCAATAGAAGGGGGCCCCTTCCATGTTCTCATCGATCCGCTTCGTTGCCGCGGTTGCCGGCATGACCGTCGCCAGCAGCGTGCTGGCCCAGGGCGTGCTGCGCCAGGGCGAGAGCCGCGACTGGACGATCCGCTTTCGCGTCAACATCCGCGCCTGGCAAGATTTCGGCAGCGTCGAGCAGCAACGCGGCGCCTCGCGCGATAACTGGGAGTTCGAGCAGGCGACCGTGGTGGTGCCGGTGCTGAATCGCACGAGCATGCACCGCGTGCACGAGAACCGCGTCGATATGAAGGTGCGCGTCAACGACCGAGATGCGATCCCCGCGAGCACCGACCCGTTCAGACGCTTGGACAACGAGCACGCCGGCTCGCGGTACCTTGGCTTTGCGATCGCGGGGGGCACGGCCCGCGACATCGAGGTCGTCACCGAGATCGGCATCACGTCCTACGACGTCAGGGTCGATGACGATCGCGCCATCGCGGTCGAGTGGCCCAGCGGCGACTGGCCCGAGGACGCGCTCAGCGCCCTCGACCCCCAGGTCGGGATCGAACTCGGCCTCGATGGTGAGGAGTATCGCGGGCTCGATCGCGTTGCCGGATCGATGGACAACGTCATCAAGCGCCTGGGCACCGATCCGAAGAACGTGCCGCCGTACCTGGTCGCGAAGTATCTCACGGGCGCGGTCTGGGCCCACGTGCGCTCGCGCTCGGGCGATGGCCTGAACACCGCGCGCACGGGCGAGATCGAGGGCATCGAGGTCAACGGCGTGCCGACGACGTTCTCGCGACGCCGCGGCAACCAGTTCGACACGTGCGCGCTGCTCGTGTACGCGATGCGGCGAGCGGGCCTGCCGGCGCGCATGGTCATCGGCATCATCGCCGATGCCCGGGCCGACGACGAGGACGTGCTGACGCAGCGCAACGATCGCGAGGGAGAGATGATCGCCTGGGTCGAGTTCGCGCTTGTTGAAAACGGGCGGACGACCTGGATCCCCGTCGACCTCAACGGCATGATGAGCTCGTCCAGCCGTGCGCCGGATATCTCCGACATCGACGTGCTCCGCAAGTCCTGGGACGGCTTTGGCACTATCGACGACACCCGCTACTGGGCGCCCTTCGCTCACCACGTGCACCCGCCGCTGACGGTCAAGGCGTACAACTCGCCGGGCTTCTGGGGCATCTTCGCCACGCCGGCCGAGCCCAGCCGGGCCGAGCAGATGATCCTCTTCGACGTCACGAGCACCGCCAAGACGGCAGAGTCGAGCCGTGAGGATCGCGAGCAGGATGGCAACAACAACACGCCCCGCCGCCGCCGGCGCTGAGGCCCAGTTGGTGGCCCGGTTGGCATCCGCAACCCGGCGTACGCTCGCGGCATGGAGTTCACACCGCAAGACCTCGCCGCGAGCGATCGCTACAAGCTGCTCATTGGCCTCATCGTGCCCCGCCCGATCGCGTTCGTCTCCACCATCTCACGCGATGGCATGACGAACCTGGCGCCCTTCAGCTTCTTCTGCGGTGTGGGGAGCGAGCCGATGATGCTCGCGTTCTGCCCGGCTGCCGATGAGGCGGGCGAAGACAAGGACACGCTGTGCAACTGCCTGCCGGAGTCTGAGGGCGGCACGGGCGAGTTCGTCGTCAACGTCGTGACCGAAGCCATCGCTCGCCAGATGGCCGCGTGCGCCGAGCCCCTGCCGCACGGCCAGAGCGAGTTCGATCTGTCGGGGCTGACGCCGATCGCCAGCAGCGTCGTGAAGCCGCCGCGCGTGGCAGAATGCCCGGCGGCGTTCGAGTGCGTCACGCATCAGGTCGTGCGCACGAACCCCGGCGTGCCCTCGAGCGGGAATCTCGTGCTGGGCGAGGTCGTCCGCGTGCACGCGATGGAGGGGCTCGTGAACGAGCGCCACCACGCCGATGCCTCGAAGCTCGCCGCGTTCGGGCGTATGGGTGGGCCGAGCTATTGCACCACGCGGGACCGGTTCGATCTGCCGTGGGGCAAGAAGGCGTTGGAGTGAGCGATGTCCGAGCGCCGACGGCACGCTGGAGATCTGTCGCGCCGTGGTTGGCCGGCACGGCTGGCGCAGCTCGTCGCCGTGTATGCCTTGGTTGGCGTGCTGGTGTCAGCGGTCACCGTGCTCGCGGCATCGCCGTTTGAGGAGTCGGACCCGTACCCCAGCGTTCCGTTCTCCCAGCGGTCGGCAAGAGCGTGGGTCGATGTTGTCGTACCGGGCCACCCGGACTTCGAGCCCATGCGGTACGTCGCCATCGTGGGGGGGTACCGCGTGTCATCCCCCGGACAGATCGGCATGCCCGAGCGGCTCGAGTCGATGCTGCTCGCGCAGCCAGACGGCCGGTACGAGGTATGGTGGTCAGGCTTCCCCTTCCGCTCGGTGTGCGGGTGGCACGTTAAGGCCGGCTCGCTGTTCGATGGCGGCCCGCCCACGGACGTCTGGCATGGCATCATCCGCATCCCGATGGCCGCGCCCGCTCGCGATATCTTCATCCCCATCCGCCCGCTGTGGTGGGGCCTGATCGGCAACGTCGCGGTCTACGGGCTGAGCGCGTTCCTGCTCGTGTGGCTCTTCACGCGTGTGCGCCGCGCGCTTCGGCGCCAGCGCGGTCGGTGCGTCGGTTGCGGGTACGAGCTCGCCGGGCTCGAGGCGTGCCCGGAGTGTGGGCTGGCCGGCCAGGCGCACGGTGCGCGCCCAGTGCCCGTAGATCCGTAAGGACAACGCGCGTCGAAGGTGTCAGCCTTCGTCTTGCGCCTCCCACAGCCCGTGCTCGATGCCGCCGAGGATGTAGATCGCGATGGCGCCCCGGCCGGGGATGGGCATGCGCTCGATGGCGATCTCGGCGCCTGCCTCGCGCGCGGCGGCGACGGCCGCGTCGAGGTCGTCGACCAGCAGGTACGGCCGCACGACCGGCGCCTCGTCTGGGCGCAGTGGCCCGCGAACGGCGATGCTCCCGCCGCCGGCCCCACCCTCAACAAGGGGTGCGAGCCGCGCCCCGCCCAGCTCGGCAATCGGCTCGCCGAACTCGACGCCGCGGATCTCGGCCAGGACGCTGCAGGTCGCGTCGGCCTGCGGCGTCACGATCTCGAGGTACTCCACGCGCGGGGCGTCGCCGGCCGTGTTCGTCGTCGTGCAGGCGGCCAGCAGGGCAAGTGGCGCGAGCATGATCGTGAGCGTGCGGCGGATGAGGATTGGGTGCATGGCGGTGTTCCTTCCTGTGTTCCTCGCTGGGCATGCTAGCGGCCGGGCCTCGTGCCGCGCAAGCGCCGTGCGCGCACGAAAGCACCGCCGCGGGCCGGGGAACGCACGGCCCGCCGCGGTGGCTCGGGGCGGAGAAAACAACCTCGGCTTCAGGCCGCCTCGGTCGAGATCACCTCGGCCGAGTTGCCCGCGCCGAAGCTGACCAGGAACACGGCCGGGTTGCCGCGGCCGGTCGTGCGGAAGGCGACGATGCGATACGTGACGGTGGGGGTCCCCGGCGGAATGGTGTCGTCGACGAAGCGGCGCTCGGTCGCGTTGAGGACGAAGTTGAACGGCGCCGTCTGGCCGGTGCCGTCGCGGCGGCGCACCTCGTAGCTCACGCCGCCCTCGCCGCCGTTGTCGCACTCGAAGCTCAGCTCGATCGCGCCGTCCTGCAGCAGGTTGACGTTGAAGCCGAACGGCACGCCGGGCGCCGGCGCCGGGCTCGGCTCGGCCGGCGCGGGGATCTGCGCCAGGCTGTAGACGGCCGACGGGTCGTCGCTGGCCTTGGCGAAGCTGCGGATGATGCCAACCGACTGGCTGGCGTAGTCGCGCATGGCCTTGGCGGCGTTGTTGTACGCCTCGAAGGCGGCCTTCTTGTCGTCGTCGAGCTGGCGGGCGTTGGCCAGCGCGGCGGCGGCCACGTCCTTGAGCTGGGTCAGCTCGAGCACACGGGCGGCGTCCAGGCCGATCTCGGTCGGGTCGTTGGGCCAATTCGCCAGGTGGTCGATGGTCCAGTCGATGGCGGCGGGGTAGCTCTGTGGGATGGTGCTCATGGCGGGGTCCGTTCCTGTCTGAGGCTGCTCTGGACGCGTGTCCAATCCATCGGAGCGCGTCGCCCGGGCCCGCCCGCCGGCCACCGTGGCCTCGCGTCGCGTCCCGCTGCACGGGAGGTATCGAGCGGTCCGGGAACCGGCTTGAGTCCGAGTTGTGCGAAATCGCGAAAAAAGTTTCCGTGCCCACGGATGCGCCGGAGCGGGGCTTCTTGTTAGGAACCGAGGCGCGCCAGATGCCGCGTGGGGCGTCCCATGCGGTGCACGCGCACGACTGCACCGAACAACGACCCCCATTCAGCGCGGTCCAAGCGGAGTTTGGCTCGGTCAAGATTCGGCCTCGGACGGGGCAAATTCGGTTTCGAGCGGCCAGCCCCCTGTTTTGGGGGGTTTTGGTGAACACTGGGGCGGATGGGAGAGCCGCTTGATCGCCCGGTCACGCATTCTGGGTGGTCTCGACAAACGCAACTGCGACTGAACAAGAGGAACCGCGCGGCACATCGGCCTACCCAACGCTGCGGCTCGCAGGGAGTCGGGCCGCTTCGGGTGTACAAGGACGATGCGAAGGAGGTCGTGCGATGGCGAAGGAGAAAGAGCCGCTGACGGACAAGCAGATCCTCGATCACATCACCCAGGAGGTGTATCAAAGATGGGCACAGGTTGAGGCGACTCGGAAATCAGATCTTGTTGAGAGAAGGTGGAAGCAGTTTTGGTCGATGGTTGCGGGGTTTCTCTCCGGATTTGCAACAGTGTTGATAGTCGCGGGGCTGTTGTACAAGGCGATCGAGCGAACCGCAGTCGATAAGGTGGAAAAAAAGATCGAAGTAGAAACCAGAGACTACCAGCAGTTTAAGGACGCGGCTGTCAAACTACTGGGCGGCGTAAGTGAAGAGGTGGCAAGCGCCAACAAGGAGCTCGGCAAGTCTCAACTCATCTTGGAAGAAACGCAGTTGGTACTGGTTGAAGCCCGTGGTCGAATAGAAGGGATGTACCGTGCATTGGATTCGACGCCTTCAGACGCTGACATCACGAGGCTAAAGGTCATGCTTGAGCAAATCAAGCAAGACCCTGAGCTGCAGAAAATCGGTGATGTACTAGATGGCCTGAAGCGGCAAGCTCGCATGTTGGAAGGCAAGGAGAAGATACCAACTCTGTTGGTCGGAGATCTCCAACTCGTTGATAACGAAAAGAACATCCATGGTCGTCTGTACAGGAATGACGGCAGGTGGGAGTTCTATATCCAGGCGGATGATGGCACCATACTCAGCATGTTCGTACAGAATGGTCGTGCCAAGCCTGTCATCCAGTATCGCACCAGACCCGGTCAGGACGTGCCATGGACGCCCGGTCCATGACACCGAGACTCGTCCCGCAGAGCCTGGCGATCGGGCTCGTACTGGCGGTGCTGGGCGTGCCGGTGCTCGCGATCGTTGCCGAGCACGTGCCGGCGTCGTGGGAGCGCGTGCCCGTGAACGATGCGCTGCATGTTGAGGGGCACGCCGGAGACCACGCGGGAAGTCAAGCCGTCGATCACGTCATCCTGACGCGGCGGACCGAACTGCTCGTCGCGACCGTCTGGTTCACGACCAGCGAGCCGCTGGCCGAGGACGCGACGACCCTCCGCCTCGCCTGGTCGGCCGAGGCGCGCGACGCGACCGAGGACGTGCGCCCGCCGCGCCTCCGCACGGCGCTCGACGGGCGGCGGCGCACCCGCTCGGAGTCCCAGGTCGGCTGGCCGTGGCGCGCGGCGTACGGCCAGAGCGCGCAGGTGCTGGGCCCGCAGCACCTGACCGAGTCGCGCGGCCAGCGCGTCATCGGGCTGCTCGGGCGGCCGTACCTCGTGCCCTACTTGCCGCTGTGGCCGGGTCTGCTGGGTAATGCGCTGGTGTACGGCGCGGTCGTGCTGGGGGCGCGAGTGGCGTGGCGGTGGTGGGGCGCTCGCGGCAGCCCCTCGGTTTGCGCGTCGGCCCTATCGTGACCAACCCGCGGTTGCCGAGCGTGATCTCATGTCTACCAGAGCAACGAAGTTCGACCACAAGGCCCATCAGACGCACCGCGAGAGCCTGCTCCGCTTCGCGGCGCTCATCCTGATCCTGGTGGCGTACTTCGGCTACATGAGCTGGAAGTACGACGCCGCCACGGGCGCGTGGCTCGCGGTGCTGAGCTGGAGCTTCTTCGTGCTGTGCACGCCCATCGCCGACGGGGGCTTCCTCGTGGCGTTCCCGGTCCGCTTGCTCTTTAAGGTCCGCATGGTCGTGACGCAGGCGGTCGTCTTCGTGCTCGCGGTGGCGATCAACATCGTGGCCGTGGGCGTGGCGCCCGACAGCTACCAGGACGCCCCGATCACGCGGCTGCTGTACTCCATCCTCACGACGCCGTGGCCGTACTGGAGCATCCTGCTGATCTCGGCCCTGGGCACGGCGCTGTCCATCTGGTTCGGCGACGAGATGATGGACGTGACCTCGCACGCCAACCGCGAGAAGCACCACCGCCACGGCTTCAAGCACCGCACGCTGGTCGTGCTCGGCCTGGGCGTGCTCACCGTCATCGCGTACTACCACCTGCTGAGCCACCTCGGGGTCAGCGTTCCGGACGGATCCTGACCCGAGGGCCCTGTCGCGAGCCGAGTGCCACGCGGGATGTCCACGGCCGCCGCCTATCCTGCGCTCAGCACCAACAAACCCGCCGACGCCATGCGCACACCCCGGCACGGAGGCCCCGTCCATGAAGATCCACGAGTACCAGGCCCGCGACATCCTCAGCCAGGCGGGCGTGCCCGTGCCGCCGGCTGTCGTGATCGAGGACGCAAGCCGGGCCGCGGCCGTGTTCGACGACGTCACCAAGGACATGGGCGACCAGAAGCTCGCCGTCGTGAAGGCCCAGGTGCACGCTGGCGGGCGCGGCAAGGCGGGCTTCGTCAAGCTCGTCAAGACCGCGAAGGAAGCCACCGAGGCGGCCGAGTTCATGCTGAGCAACAAGATGGTCAGCGTGCAGACCGGTCCCGAAGGGCTGGAGGTCACCAAGCTGCTGATGGCCGCGGGCGTGGACATCGCTCACGAGTACTACATGGCCATTACCACCGATCGCAAGACGCGGCAGCACGTGCTGATCGCCAGCAGCGAGGGTGGCGTCGAGATCGAGAAGGTCGCCGAGGAGAATCCCGACGCCATCGTCAGGGAGCGGCTGCACCCCCTGCTGGGGTTGCAGCCCTATCAGGCACGCAAAGTCGCGTTCGCGCTTGGATTCAAGGGCAAGCTGGTGGGCCAGGCCGTCAAGACGATGATGGCGCTGTCGAAGACCTTCCTCGCGAAGGACTGCACGATCGCCGAGATCAATCCGCTCATCGTCACCCCGCCCAGCGAGGCCCACCCCGACGGCGAGTTGCTGGCCATCGACGCCAAGTTCAACTTCGATGACAACGCGCTGTTCAGGCACAAGGACCTGCAGGGCATGTTCGACCCGAGCGAAGAGAACGCCAGCGAGCTGCGCGCGCAAGAGGCAGGCCTGAGCTACATCGCGCTGGACGGCAACATCGGCTGTCTGGTGAACGGCGCGGGTCTGGCGATGGCGACGATGGACACGATCGCCTTGGAGGGCGGCACGCCGGCGAACTTCCTGGATGTCGGCGGCAGCGCGTCCGAGGAGGCCGTGACCGAGGCGTTCCGGATCATCCTGGACGACAAGGCCGTGAAGGGCGTGCTGGTCAACATCTTCGGCGGCATCATGGACTGTGCCGTCATCGCCCAGGGCATCGTGAACGCGGCGACCGAGATCGGCTTCGAGGTGCCCCTGGTCGTTCGCCTCGAGGGCACGAACGTCGACGCGGGCCGCAAGATCCTCGAAGAGGCCAGCGGCAAGCTCACGACGCTGCAGGCCGCCAAGGACCTGGGCGACGCGGCCAAGAAGGTCGCCGCAGCGGTCGCCTGAGTCGTGTCGGAACCGCTTGACAGGGTTGATCGGGAAGTGATGCAGCGCCTCGAGCTTGCGCTCGAGGCTGCGCGCGCGGCGGGGGGGGTCACGCTCCAGTTCTTCCAGGGCGATCAACTGGGCACGGTCACGAAGGGCGATGGCAGCCCGGTGACCGAGGCCGACAAGGGCGCCGAGCGCGTGCTGCGCGAGGCCATCGGCGAGTCGTTCCCCGACGACGCGATTCTCGGTGAGGAGTACGGCGAGGCGAGTGGCGAGTCGGGCTATCGCTGGATCCTCGACCCCATCGACGGCACGGTCAGCTTCGTGCAGGGTGTGCCGCTGTATGGCACACTCGTCGGCGTGTACAAGGGCGACGATCCGGTCGTCGGTGTCGTGCACATGCCTGCGCTCGCCGAGACCGTGTACGCCGCGCGCAACGGTGGCGCGTGGTGGATCCCCGGCGCTGCGCAGGACGCGCGCCCCGCGTCTCTCACAGAGACCGGCGACATCGCCGACGCATTGCTCGTGACCACGGCGCTCGAGTACTTCGATCCGCAGACCGGCGAGGACGTGTACACGAGGTTGGCCAAGGCCTGCAAACGTACGCGCGGCTGGAGCGATTGCTACGCACACGTGCTGCTCGCAACTGGTCGCTGCGATGTGGTGGTCGAGCCGACGATCAAGCCCTGGGACATCGCGCCGATGGCGTGCATCCTGGGCGAACTCGGCGGCCATCTGGTCGATTGGGAGGGCGTGCCCCGGCTCGACGGAGGCGACGCAATCGCCACCAACGCCTACCTGAAGGACGCGGTCTTGAGCGTGTTAGGGCGTGTCGCTCGCGCCTGAGGCCGGTGGGTATCCTCTCCTCGTGAGCGAAGACACCCCCACAGACGGCGTCGAGCAGACCCACCACACGCGTCCCGGCCCCTTGCAGATGATCCTGCTCCTGCTAAGCGGGCTCGTGATGGTCGCCGGTGTGGCGCTGGGCGTGATGGGCACGCTCGAGGACGAGGCCGCGGTCGAGACCATCCAGCAGCAGCAGGCCGCCGCGGTCGGAGATCAGGAAGCAGCCACCGACGACATGGCCAGCGGCTTCGTGGGCCAGGGCGGCGACGTCTCGTTCCCCTTCCCGGTGCCAGGATTGCCCGGCAGCACGCCGACCGAAGGCGAGGGGGAGCCCGCCGAGGGCGCACCCGTCGAGGCCGCGGAAGCCGAGGTTACTGACCCATGGAGCCCGGCGATCTTCCGCATGGGCTTTGGCTTTTTTGTGGGCTTCTCAATCGCGTACGCGCTCAAGGCGTTCGCCAAGGTCACGATCGTGTCGGCGGGCATCTTCTTCCTGCTGCTCTTTGGCCTGCAGTACGCCGGGCTGGTAGAGGTGAAGTGGACGGCCATGGCCGACCAGTACGACACACTCCAAGCGTGGCTGAAGGCACAGCTAGGCGGCTTCCAGGCGTTCGTGACGGGCTACGTTCCGTCGGCTGGTGCCGCGCTCGCGGGGCTTGGCCTTGGCTTCATGCGCAAGTGAGATACCCGGAGCACCGATGAGCGATCCAAACCATCCCGAGCCGGTGATCATCGGCCAGTACCCAACCGAGATCCAGGCCAGCTTCGCGATGAACGCTCTGCGCGAGGCGGGCATCCGCTGCGAGATGGTGGGTGGTGCCAGTTCGGGCTTCAAGGCCGAGAGCCCGGGTTACGTTCGGCTGCTGGTTTCCGCTACCGACGAAGCCAAGGCCCGGATGCTGCTCGAAGAATTCGACGCAGAGAAGTCACCCGACGCCGACGAAGACTGATCGAACCAAATAAATCCGACGAGAGAACGAGAGGACCGCTCCCAATGACCATCCGCTCGCGCGCTGCTGCCGTGCTGTTCTGCCTGCCCATCCTGGCAAGCCTTCCGGGCTGCTTGGCGTTCGAGATTCGAGACGAGCTCAGGCTCGTCAACGCGTCGATGGAAGACGTCAAGATCAAGCTCGACAGCGTCAACAGCGGCCTCCAGAAGCTCGAACGCACCAACACGGTGCTGGCCGACCTCGACATGAAGCTCACGGCTCTCGAGACGACCAACGCCTCGCTGTCGAGCATCGACGCGCACCTTGCCTCGCTGCGCAAGACGCTGAACAGCATTGATAGCACCATCCCATTCCTCAAGGTCAGCGGCGACGATGAGGACGCCGTGGTCGAAACCGCAGAAGAGAGGGCCACGCGCGAAGGCGGCCAGTCGCCCGCCCAAGAGTCGCCCGCACAACAACAGCCCGAAGAGCCGGCTGCCAGCGAGCCGCAACCCGAGCCCGAGCCGACGCCGGCTCCGGCCGATCCCAGGCAGTAGTCAGCCGCCCGGGATGCGCACCGTGTCGAACTCGCGGCGGCTGGCGAGCTGGGCGGGAAGCTCCAGCATGCGTCGCCCACGGCGCACGCTCAGGATCACGGTGTCGCCCGGCAGGTAGCGCCCGACCACGCGATACAGCTCGTTGATGTCTCGCGTGCCCTGGCCGTTGACGGCCACCAGCACGTCGCGGGGTCGCAGGCCCGCCTTGCGACCGGGGGAGTTGCGAGCGATGCGCAGAACGGCAAGCCCCTCGCCGCGCTCGCCGTCGACGTCGATTCCAAGCGTCGCCGTTGGTGGGTGGTGCTGCTCGGGCGCGACGGGCAGGCGCTCGATCCAGCGACGGAAGCTCAGCTCGATCTGATCGATCTCGGCATCGAACGTGCGTTCGAGCGCCTGGATGCCCGTGCGATCGCGATCCCACGTGTCGACGTAGTTGTCGTAGAACGCCTCGAGCTTGCCATCGGCCACGAGGTACAGCATGACGGTGCGCGCGTGCCCGTAGTGCAGCAGCTGAGATGTGCCGACAAAAAGGTGATCGGGAGTCTGGGCGAGCTGTTCGAGCGTCTTCAGCCCATTGCCGCGGTGGGCCTTGCGAACGAGGTTGCTCCGCCAGGAGGGCGCGAACGCCGGCGTGCCATCGGAGTTCATGTCGACGTCTTCGACGAGCGACGCCATGCCTTCCATAATCCACGACGCGTGCCGCTGGCCGATCAGGCTCTGGCTGCGGTAGTGCAACGCGTGGAACACCTCGTGCCGCAGCGTGGCGCCCAGGTCCTTACAGACGAGTTCCTTTCGGTCGTGGTCGTAGGTGCCGGCGATCTGTCGCGTCGCGCCGCGCGCCGCGGCGCCGTGCCGCTGAGCGGCCCATCGCGCGAAGTCTCCGTCGGTCGGAACCACGACGCTGACCCACGGCACCGAGGCGTCATCGGCCTCGGTCAGGTTCTCAAATAGGTGCGCGACGGCCCAGCGGCTCACGAGGTCGAGCTCGTCTCGCGCCATCGCGAAGCTCTGCTGCGGCAGCCCTACGGCGAAACGCAGGCGTAGGAACGCGTCTTCCTCGGTCGCGTAGTTGCCACCAAAGCGCTTGACGAGCGCATCGAAACGCGCCTGGGCGAGCGCTTCCATCCGCTCGGGCCAGGCCTCGACGATCGCGTCGAAGCGCTTCGTGTCGCGGATGGGCTCGAGATCGGGGTCGTGTTGCAGATGGGCGAGGTCATCGAAACCCAGCTCGAGCGCTCGGTCGAGGGCGTCGAGCGACTCCTCAACGCGATCGAGTTGGGCGAGCGAGCTCGCGATGTTGTACGGCGGCACGAACGACTCGGGATCGCGGCGCGCCATCTCACGGAACAACGGCAGCGCGCCGGCATAGTCACCCTCGGTCGCGAGGGCGTACGCCTCGGTCTCGAGCTGCGCATCGGACATCGGAACGACTGGTGTGTCTTGCGCGATCGCGGCAAGGCAGGCGATCAACAGGATGCACAGCGGCAGCAGATTCTTCATCGCGTCGCTTCCTTCGTGGCTTCGTCTCGCGCCAGCAGCATCGCGAGCGCCTCGGGGTATGCCTTGCACTCGACCTCGAATACTCGGGCGGCGAGCGTGTCGACCGTGTCGCCGGGCAGCACCGGGCACCGCTTCTGCAGCACGATGGGACCGCTGTCGTATTCGGCGTCGCATAAGTGCACGGTGCAGCCGCTCTCGTCGTCGCCCGCTTCCAGCACGGCCCGGTGCACGTGGTCGCCGTACATGCCCGGCCCGCCGAACTTCGGCAGCAGGGCGGGGTGGATGTTCACAACGCGGCCTTCGAGAAAGTCGGGTATCTCGATGCGTTGCAGATAGCCGCAGAGAACGACCCACGACGCGTCGTGCTCGCGAGCGAGCGCCTCGAGGTCGGCGGCGGGGATGACGCCGCGAAGAACGCGAGCTGGGACGCCGCGGCCCTCGGCGCGCTCGACGCCCGGGCACGGCCTGGACGCGACAACCCCCGCGATGCGAGCGCGCAGCCGTCCCGCCTCGATCTCGTCGAGCAGGTTTATGAGAGTCCGGCCGCCGCCGCTCAGCAGCGCGAGCAGCCGGGGTGGCTCGGGTTGGTCGCCCATGGGCGTCACTCCTGCAAGCTTCTACGGCTCGGGCGGCCGATCGGTTGAGGCGGCGACCAGCGGCAGGTGGGCGGTCGCGGGGTTGCTCATCGGGACGGGACGCCCATCGGGCCCGATGGCGACCATCGTGAGCTGGGCTTTCGTTACTCGGACGGTGTCGCCGCCCTCGTACCGCTCGGCGTCCACGCACACCTCCACGGTTACGCTGCTGGTGCCCTTGCGGGTGGTCCGCGTGAGGCAGGTGACCAGGTCTCCCACGTGCACGGGCTGGCTGAACTCGACCCGATCGACGCTGGCCGTAACCCAGCGGTGCACGCCATGGCGGCGGGCCTCGACGAAGGCCGCCTGGTCGATCGCGCTGAGGATGACCCCGCCGAAGACGGTGCCGTACTGGTTGGTATCGCGCGGCATGGTCATGACGCGCAGGCTGCAGGCCCAGTCGTCGCCCTCGCTGCACGGGCTCTCGGCCGGTTTGGACGTCGGGGGAGGGTTCGTCACCATCCAGAGGTTAGGGAGGCGGCGGGCCCGTACCATGCGGGCATGACGCAAGCCCCGACCAACACCCAAGCCTGCGGCCCGCTCAGCACCCGCCTCGATGTCGCGCCGATCGAGGCGCTGACGGCGATGGACTGGCCCGACCTCGTCCGGCGGTATGCCGTCGGCGTCGAGTGGTTCGACCCTCGGCTCTTCCACCTGCCTGAGGGCGAGTTGGACACCCCCTTCAAGCCCGATTCGGGGGCTGGGCAGTTGCCGATCCGTGCCCTGGTCACGCATCTGGCGGACTGCGAGCTCGTGTACCTGCACCGGATCCGTCGGGCTGTGGCTGAGCAGACGCCCATGCTCAACGTGTTCGACGAGCAGGCGTTCTTCGACGGGCCGCTCTATGGCCGTGGCACCCGCAGCGGCGTGAGCACCGCGCCACCCGTGGCCGGTTCGGTCGCGGTGGTGCACACGCTGCGGCGCTGGGCGCTCGACTGGCTCTTCGACATGGACGAGGACGTGCAGAACCGCTCGGCCATGCACCCCGAACGGGGAAGCATGACGGTGCGCGACATGCTGGCGTTCGCCACCTGGCACCTGGAGCACCACGCGAGGTTCCTCAATGCCAAGATCGAGCTGCTCGCAGGCCCCATGCCCGAGGCGCAGGCGATGCCCGCCGGCGGGTGCGGGCCCGGCTGCGGCTGCGCTTCAAAGGCCGGCGGGAGCGATGCCGAGCGGTAGGGCGGCCATGATCTGCGCGCTTCTGGGTCTGCTGGCTGGCTGGCAGTCGGGCTGCCAGGAAGTGGTGCTCGACGAGCGGCCCAAGAACGACCTGTTCGGCCGTTTGGGCGGTGCCCCACGGGAGCGGTCCGACGCGGTCTCCCCCGGCCGCGGCGTCGACCCGGCCAGCCTGCCGCCTATTCGCCAGGAACTGCCCGATGGCGAGATCGTGCTCCGCGCCCGGACCGGGCGGGACCTCATGGCCCACCTCCAGCACGCGCTGATCCACGATGACGAGCCGCTGGAGCGTGAGTTGTTCACCGAACAATTGCTCAGCGAGGCCACGCGGGCCGAGTACGAGGCCAGGAACCTGCCGCCAGACCAGGCCTATTACACGCTCCTGAGGCGGCGGGACGACGTGCTGCTGCTGTTCAACCGCATCGGGCCGCTGGCGGAGAACTCGCCTCAGGTCATCATGAAGTCGCTTGGGAACAACGTGATCCGCCTCCAGGTGACCGGGCTAGCCCGCGAGGGGCTCCGCTGGAGCTTCATGGACATGATCTACGAGGATGGCAGCTGGCGGCTGCGGTGGTTCGGCTAGGGCTGGACCCGGCAAAGGCCTGCGGGCTACCATTGGGGCTGTGGCGGATGCCGGGGTGGCCGGCGCCGCGTGGTGGTTATATCGAGTTCCTACGAAGCATCGGAGAGGCCAGCGTTTATGGCAATCGAACCTGCGGTCAAGCAAGAGGTCATCGGCGAGCACAGGCGTCACGAGGGCGATACGGGCTCTCCGGAGGTGCAGATTGCCGTCCTCACAAGCCGCATCAAGGAACTCTCGGGTCACCTGCGTGAGCACCGCCACGACTTCCACAGCCGTCGCGGCCTGATCCTGATGGTCGGCAAGCGCAACCGCCTGCTCCGCTACCTGAGCAGGACCAACAACGAGAGCTACAAGGCGCTCATCCAGAAGCTCGGTCTGCGCAAGTAAAGAGTATTTGCGTACAAAGCCCCACGACGGGGTTTTTTGTTTTGTTTTGGTTCGAGGCATTTCCGGGTCGGGCCCGGCGCATGGGCGCCGGGGAAAGAGGCCGGCCCGTTCCACATCCGGATCGCGCAATCCGGGCGATTCGTGCCCGGACGGTCCAACTTCATGCGAGGGTTCCGGAAGGCCGAAGGAGCAGTCGGCGCGACGCAGTGAGCGAGCTCGATCCCGCAGCCACACTGCCTTACGTCCTCTGCCCCTTCCACCTCCTCGTCCCTCTCTCCCTCGCGGCCGGCGTCACGTTGCTGATGCCGGTGTTCGCTGATTGACGAGCCCGCGACCAACGCTCGCACGGCTCCTGGTGATAGAGGTTTATACATATGGCAGACGTTCTGATTTCCGAGCAAATCAAGGTCGAGCGCGAGATCGCCGGCCGCACCATGTCGATCGAGACCGGCGTCGTCGCACGCCTTGCCTCGTCGGCGGTCATCCTGCGGTACGGCGGCAGCGCCGTGCTCGCGACGGTTGTGCGGGCCAATCCAAGGCCCGGGCTCGACTTCTTCCCGATGCAGGTCGATTACCGCGAGAAGCTGCCGGCCGCGGGTAAGTTCCCCGGCGGGTTCCGCAAGCGTGAGGGCGCTCCAAACGAGAAAGAAATCCTCACCATGCGGATGATCGACCGGCCCATCCGCCCGCTCTTCCCCGACGGTTTCATCGACGAGGTGCAGATCCAGTGCTGGGTCATGAGCCATGACGGCGAGAACGACACCGACGTGCTGGCCTCGGTGGCCGCGTCGGCCGCCCTGACGCTGAGCGATGCGCCGTTCGAGGGACCCATCGCCACCGTGCGCGTCGGCCGCGTGCACACCGATGACGGCCCCGTGCTCGTCGCGAACCCGACGGCCAGCCAGATGGACTACAGCGACTTGGACATGGTCCTCAGCGGCCACGTCGACGGCATCAACATGATCGAGGTCGGCGCGGCCGAGGTGCCCGACGACGATGTGCTCGACGCCATCGAGTTCGGTCAGGACGTGATCGGCGAGATCCTCGAACTCATCGAAGACCTCGCCGCCGAGGCGGGCCAGGAGAGTCGCATCGGCGACAACCTTAACCTACCCGCCCAAGATGTGGTGGACACGGTTGCCAAGGCTGCCAAGGCCAAGCTGATGAAGGCCCGTCAGATCCCCGGCAAGCACGAGCGCGGCCAGGCCGTTGGCGAGATCCGCGACGAGGTCCTCGACGCCCACTTCCAGATCATCGAAGATGGCACCCCGGGCGAGCACCTGGAGAGCACCAAGCGCCGCGCGATGGCGAAGGAAGCCTTCCGCACGCTCGAGAAGAAGGTGTCGCGCCAACTGCTCGTCGAGAAGGGCGTGCGTGCCGATGGCCGCAAGCCCGCCGAGCTGCGCCCGATCTACGGCCAGGTCGGCTACTTCGAGCGCACGCACGGCTCGGCGCTGTTCCAGCGCGGCGAGACGCAGAGCATCGTGAGCTGCACGCTGGGCACGGGCAAGGACGCTCAGATCGTCGACGGCCTCATGCCCGAGTACAGCAAGAAGTTCACGCTGCACTACAACTTCCCGCCTTTCTGCGTGGGCGAGGCCGGCCGGATCATGGGCCCCGGCCGCCGCGAGATCGGCCACGGCGCGCTCGCCGAGCGCAGCCTTCTCGGCATCCTGCCCGGGCCCGACGAGTTCCCCTACACCGTCCGCCTTGTCAGCGACATCACCGAGAGCAACGGCTCTTCGTCGATGGCATCGATCTGCGGTGGTTGCCTGGCGCTCATGGACGCGGGCGTGCCGATCCGCGCGACGTGCGCGGGCATCTCGGTCGGTCGCATGACCGACGAGAACGGCGAGAACGAGGTCTACATCACCGACATCATCGGTGAGGAAGACTTCTTCGGCGATATGGACTTCAAGATCGCCGGCACGCGCGACGGCATCACCGGCATTCAGCTCGACCTCAAGGCCCGCGGCCTAGAGATGGACCAGATCGAGCTGATCTTCGACCAGGCCCGCGAAGGACGTCTGGAGATCATCGACATCATGGAGCAGGTGATCGAGGCGCCGCGTTCGGACATCTCGCGCTTCGCACCGCGCATCGAGACGATCAAGATCAATCCCGAGAAGATCGGCAAGCTCATCGGCCCCGGTGGCAAGACCATTCGCGCCATCCAGGAGCGGTGGGGCGTGCAGGTCGATGTCGAAGAGGATGGCACCGTGTCGGTTGCTTCGACTGACGGTGACAGCCTCGCCGGCGCCAAGCAGGAGATCGAAGCGCTCGGCGAAGAGATCAAGGTCGGCTCGATCTACACGGGCAAGGTCGTAAGCGTTCGCGACTTTGGCGCGTTCATCGAGATCGCCGCGGGCACCGATGGCATGTGCCACATCAGCGAGCTCAAGGACGGCTACGTCGAGAAGGTGACCGATGTCGTCAACGTCGGCGACGAGGTGACGGTCAAGGTCATCTTGGTCGACGATCAGGGTCGCATCAAGCTCAGCCGCAAGCAGGCGCTCCCGCCCGAGGAGCGCGGCGGCGATGATGACGGTGACCGAGCAGAGCGTGGCTCGCGCGGCGATCGCGGCTCGCGTGGCCGCGGTCGCGGCCGAGACCGCGATCGGGATGGCGACCGTGATCGCGATGGCGGGCGTGACCGTGACCGTGATGGCGGGCGAGACGGCCGACGCTCGAAGCG
Source organism: Phycisphaerales bacterium (assembly GCA_965227775.1). GTDB lineage: Bacteria > Planctomycetota > Phycisphaerae > Phycisphaerales > UBA1924 > JAHCJI01. Next base: position 549,198 of record OZ245777.1, on the reverse strand, counting down.
GCGCGGCGGACGCCGGCCGGCAACGGTCGATTGATCGAACCAAGCTGATCAGCTTGGTGCTCGATGGCCATAAACCCCGCCAAGTGCGGGGTTTTTCTGTTTTTGCGTTCGCGACTTCGTATCCCCGGATTGGGTGTCCTTGGCTGCTCAGTTCCCTCCGCGTGCGGTTGTGCGGCGCCTGTTTCGTGAAGATTGGTCAAACTCGCCGTCAAAACGCGGATTCGTGCAACGCTCGCTCTGATTTCTTGGTAAGCTGGGTAAGCCCGGTGCGGATCACGCTTCGATCCGATTGCGGGCCGTCCGACTTGCCCGCAGCGTGGGGCTGTTCGCGGGAACGGACGGCGGAGCAGTGCGCATGCACGAGCAACCGACGGACGTGCTTGAAGGCCTCGAGGGCGAGGTGAAGTGGTTCGACGCCCGCAAGGGCTTCGGCTTCATCGTCGGCCCGAACGGCGAAGACGTAATGGTGCACTACTCGGTGATCAAGGGGCCGGGCTACCGCTCGCTTCGCGATGGGTCGATGGTGCAATACGACGCGAAGAAGACCGACCGGGGTTGGAAGGCCACGCACGTCGAGCGGGTGGGTGTCGTCGAGACCAAGCCCGACCCGGAGAGCGCAAAGCGATCGCCACGCCGGTAGTTCCACCAGCACACTACCCTGTGCGCATGTCCGTTGAGGCGTGGGGCACACCGTTCACGAATCTTCTTGCCGGCTTCGGCGGCGGCTTGCTCGTGGCCGCGGCAGCCGGGTGGTGGGCCACGCGCGTGCTCATGCGGCGCGCCCGGCAGGCCGAGGGCCGTGCGCGGGCGGCCGAACACCTAGCCGAAATCGGCTCGATGACCGGCGGGCTCGCGCACGAGATCAAGAACCCGCTCTCGACCATCGGCATGAATGCGCAGCTGCTGGCCGAAGCGGTGGGCGACCTGCCCTCGGTCGATGAGCAGCAGCGCGGCCGGCTTACTCGGCGTGCCGGCACGCTCAAGCGAGAGGTCGAGCGGCTGGGCGACATTCTCAGCGACTTCCTCGACTTCGCGGGCGAGCTGCGCCTCAGCCCAACGCGCGTTGACCTGAACCGCCTCGTCGAGGAACTTGCAGACTTCTTCCTGCCGCAGGCCGAGAGCCGGGGCGTGCGGATCCGGGTCGATCTGGCCGAACAGTCCGCTTGGGTGAACGTCGATGCGCCTCGGCTGAAGCAGGCCGTACTGAACCTCATGCTGAACGCGACGCAAGCGATGGCCGAGGCGGGCGAGGGCGTTTCCAAGGAGCTGATGATTCGCGTGCGTCACCGCCCCCGAGACGGCATGATCGAGATCCACGTCACCGATACCGGCCCCGGCATGCCCGAAGACACCGCCGAACGGATCTTCCACCCCTACTTCACCACCAAGCAAGGCGGCACGGGCTTGGGCTTGCCCACCAGCCGACGCATCGTGCAGGCCAGCGGCGGCGATCTGACATTTACGAGCGAGGCGGGACGCGGGACCGACTTCGTGATCTCGCTCCCGGGGGCAACCCCGTAACAGCGATCGACTGGTGTCACTCTTGAAACGCGAAGTGACGTTCGCCGGTATCGCTTTTGGAGGGATGTCATGAAGCAGTGCATCGATCGCAGCGTTCTTGCGCCCGTGCTGGCTGTCGCAAGTTGCGCAATCGCACAAGACGCCTCGTTCCGAGGCCTGGGCTACAGCGGCTTGGGGGCTGCGCTCGTGGGCAGCCGGGCCGACGCGGTCAGCCCCGACGGGGTCGCCGCTACCGGTGGCGACGACACGGATATGGGCACGCTGGTTGCCTCATGGGATGATCGCGCGTTCTTTCCCGAGTTGCTGCTCGATCCGGACGGTGGTCTCGCGCCCGGGCGCGGCGTTGCTGTCAGCGAGCAGGGGTTGGTGACCGTCGGGTCGTGGAATACGTTCGTCGATAGCACGCTCGTACGACTATCGATGGCGTGGCAGCCTGGCCAGTGGGGTGTCGAGTTGTTGCCGTTATCCGACGCGATTCCGCTGTCGGGAACCTACACGGTCGTCGGCGATGTGCAGGGCGATGGAGCGCTCGCGGTCGGGGTCTCGTTCGACGAGGTCCGCCGCCGGCAGCCGGTTGTGTGGGACACGGCGACTGGTGCGGTCGATCGCCTCGCTTTGCTGCAAGGGCGCACCGGCGGGCAGGCAAATCGGATCAGCACCGACGGGCGCACCATCGTCGGCAGCCAGTTCGGCGCGCCAGGCGGTGTCGATCACATCGTGCTGTGGACCGACGGCCTGCCGCGCGCCGTCGGCGCGATGCTGCCCGATGGCTATGCCGATTTCACGATCCTCGGGACGTCGCCCGAGGCGTCCGTCGTGACGGGAACGCTGCTGCCCATCGACTACGACCCGTTTACCAACCCAGCGAAGCCAGCCGTCTGGCGTGAGGGTGTGGGCATCGAGATCCTGGACACGATTCCGTCGTCTGGATTCAGGCTCATTGATGACGCCGTCAAGGGCGTATCAGCGGACGGCAGGCTGCTCGTGGGAACCGTGGGAGCCTTCGTCGGAGGTGCGCCCTACGCCGCAGCGGTGTGGTTCGAGGACGGTTCCGTGCGTGCCCTCCAAGACTGGCTGGTCGACGAATTTGGGTTGTTCGAGGCCGGTGAGTGGCGCGGGCTGCTCGAGGCCACGTCGATCTCCGACGATGGCACCGTCATTGTGGGGTACGGCATCAATCAGTTCGGCATCAAGGAAGCGTTCCGGGTCACCCTGCCGAGCACGGTGTGCACGATCGACTTCGACGACGACGGCACGCTGACGATCTTCGACTTCCTGGAATTCCAGAACTTGTTCCAGGATCGAGACCCGCGAGCGGATGTCGACGGCGACGGCATGTTCACGCTGTTCGACTTCTTGACGTTCCAGACGCTGTTCGACGCCGGATGTCCGTAGGCCGCGCGGATGATCGAGTGCTCAGAGCTCCTCGATCCGCGTCCTGACTTCCCAAAGCTCGGGGAAGAACTGGTGGTCGATCATCTGGCGCAGGAACGGCACGCCCGATGAGCCACCGGTGCCGCGCTTCATGCCGATGATGCGGTGCACCGTGCGCAGGTGGCGGTAACGCCACTGGCCGAACTGGTCGTCGACGTCCACAAGCTTCTCGGCCATCTCGTAGCTGGCCCAGTGATCGTGCGGGTTCTCGTACACCGACTTGAGGACGGCGATGACGCCCTCGTCCATCTCGCGCGGTTCTGCGTAGTCGCGATCGACCGCTGCGTCTGGGACGGGCAGGCCCTGGCCCTTCATGTAGGTGAGGAACGCGTCGTAGATGCTTGGCGACTCCAGTGCTTCCTTGAGCACGGCGTGGTTTGCGGCGTCGTGCTCGTGCACCTTCAGCATGCGCCGGTCCTTGTTGCCCAGCAAGAACTCGACGAGCCGGTACTGGAAGCTCTGGAATCCGCTGGCATTGCCCAGCACGCCGCGAAACTGGGCGTACTCGGTCGGCGTGAGCGTCGCGAGCACGCTCCATTGGTTCAAGAGCTGGGCCAGGATGTGCTTCACGCGGGCCAGGATCTTGAAGCTGGGCTCGAGGTCGCCCGCCTGCACGGCGGCGATCGCAGCGCGCAGCTCGTGGATCATCAGCTTCAGCCAAAGCTCGGTGGTCTGGTGCTGGATGACGAACAGCATCTCGTCGTGGTGCGGTGGATCACTCAGCGGCTGCTGGGCCGTGAGGATCTTCTCGAGATGCAGATAGCCGCCGTAGGTCATACGGTCGGCCAGGTCCGTGTGGAGTGTCGATTCGAACTCGCGCTGCGACATCAGTTGCGCATCAGCCGTTCCACTTGCGTAGGTCGGGGCCGACGTAGTTGGCCCGCGGGCGGATGAGGCGGTTGTTGGCGTGCTGCTCCATGATGTGAGCGGCCCAGCCGGTGATGCGCGCGGCGACGAAGATGGGCGTGTACTGCGGCACGGGGATGCCCAGCGCGTAGTACGTCATGCCGCAAGGGAAGTCGACGTTGGGGTGGATGCTCTTCTCGTCGAGCATGATCTGCTGGACGATCTCGCCCAGGTCGAACCACTTGACGAACTCGGCCCCGCGCTTCTCGGCGGCGGCGCGGCCTAGCTTGTGCAGGATGGGGGCGCGGTGGTCGCCGTTCTTGTAGACCCGGTGGCCGAAGCCCATGAGCTTGCGCTTCTCTTCGAACGCCTTGCGCATCCACTGCTCAACGGCGGGCTTCTCGATCTTGCCGTCGAGATCCTTCATGATCTCGCGGAGCATGTCCATGGCGGCCTCGTTGGCACCGCCGTGCAGCGGGCCCTTGAGAGCGGCGATGGCACCCGTCACGGCACCGTGCATGTCGCTCAGCGTACCGGCGATAACGCGGCTGGTGAACGTGCTGGCGTTGTAGTCATGCTCGGCGTAGAGCGTGAGGGAGACATCGACGACCTTCTCGGCCTCGGCGTCTGGCCGTTCGCCGCTCATGAGGTAGAGCATGTTGGCGGCGTGGCTCAGGTTGGCGTCGCCGCCCGTATCGGGCGCGACGATCTCGCGACCGTCGATGACGTTCTGCATGTGGCCGATGACCGTGGGAATCTTCGCGGTCAGACGCTTGGCCTTGCGCAGGTTGGCCTCGGCGGAGATGTCCTGGCACTCCTTATCGAGGTTCGCGAGCATGCTGACGGCGGTTCGCAGGATGTCCATCGGCACGGCGCTGCCGGCGATGACCATCGGCTTCACGGTCTTGAGGTAGTCGATGACCTGCGTGGGCAGGGCACGGTTCGCGATCAGTTCGTCCTTGAAGAACTGCAGCTGCTCGGCGTTGGGCTTGTCGCCCTCGAGCAAGAGGTAGGCGACCTCCTCGAAGCTGGCGTTCTCGGCCAGGTCGTGGATCTCGTAGCCGCGATAGATCAGGGCGTCTTGCTCGACGTTGCAGATCGCGGTGTCGCCGGCGACGACGCCTTCAAGGCCGGCCTTCTGGGCGGGTGCGGCGGTGGTCATGGAAGCCTCCGATCGGGAAGTTTTCGGGTGTCGCGACGATCGCGAAGGAAAAGAGGGCGCGGTGGGATTCGAACCCACGAACGGCTTTCGCCAAACGGATTTGCAATCCGCCCCATTAGTCCACTCTGGCACACGCCCGGGGCTGTTCCGCCGGAAACTTCCGCCGGAAGGTCATTATTGCGCGCTCGCCGACCAAAGGCCCGCACCAGCAGCAATCACCCGCGTGCAGTGCTCTAAAAAGATCGATTCACGACCGCGTCGGCCATCGCCAGAAGCGTCCGGCGGGCGGGCGTGTCGGCGAGCGGCCCCAGCCGCTCGCGTGCACGGTCCACGATGGCCTCCGATGCGGCCTGGGCGTGCTGGACCGAGCTGGTGGTATCGAGCCGGCCGCGGAGCTCGGCCGGTGCGTCGCCCGAGTCCTCGCGGGCGGCCCGAAGGGCGAGCGCCAGGCTGTGGGCCCGCTCGGACGGCTCGGCCTGCGCGAGGTGGTGGATCACCGGAAGTGTCAGCTTGCCCTTGCGTGCGTCTCGCCCCACGCTCTTGCCCACCACTTCCTCACGGCCGGTGAGGTCAAGCAGGTCATCGCGGACCTGGAAGGCGGCGCCGATCTGCCGACCGAAGGCCTCGAGTGCAGAGACCACTTCGGGCGATCCACCGCCCGCGGTCGCGCCTAGCTCGCACGCCGCGGCGATGAGCTCGGCGGTCTTGCGGTCGATGATCTCGAAGTAGGTCGCTTCGTCCAGCGAGAGGTCGTCGCGCCGATCGAGCTGCAGAAGTTCACCGCTGCACACGACCATGCTTGCGCGCGCCACGCGTAGCGCGGTTGCCTGCTCGTCGAGTGTTGAGCACAGGTGGTACGCGCCGGCGATGAGGTAGTCACCCAGGATCACCGCCGTCTCGTTGCCGCTCATAGCGTTGACGGTTCGCCCCCGGCGGCGCGTGTCGGCCTCGTCGAGCACGTCGTCGTGCACGAGCGTTGCCATGTGCACCATCTCGCACACGGCTCCGATGATCTCCAGAGCCGCGCCCTTCGGACCCTGCAGCACGGCCGCAAGATCGCCGTGTGCGGCGCCCGCCGCGAGCGCGACGAGCGCAGGCCGCAACATCTTGCCGCGGTATCGCTCGACGTGCTGGGTCAATCGCTGGACGGCGAGGATGTCGCTCTGGAGCGCGTCGTCGAATCGATCAACGACGCGGCCGAGGTAGGAAGCAAGCTCGCCCTGGATGGGCTCGAGCGACGGGTCCAGATCAAGCAGATTGCGCACATCGACCTCCCCCCGCACGAGCACCTCACGATAGGCTGGGATCGGTTCTGCGACCGTTCGCCAAGGCCGCGGCAGGGTTTATGATGGGCCCATGAGCCTCAGCCCCGATCGGTCCAGACAGCTCGTCCAGCAGGCCCGCGAGGCCAACGCCCGCGGCGATTTCGCCCAGGCCTACGCACTCGGGCTGACGCTCCTGGAGAACCTCCCTCGAGATCCGGATGTCCGCGCCCTGATGGGCGATGTGTGCCTCGCGACGGGCTACATCGATCAGGCCATCGAGCATCGTAAGTTCGTCGTCGACAGCGGACCGCCCTCGCCCCTGCGGCAGGTCCAACTCGCCGAGTCCTACGTGCACGCGGGGCGTCTCGGCGATGCTCTCGCCCACTATGCCGACGCGCAGAAGCTCGACCCTGGCTTCCCACCGGCGATCGCCGGGCGGGCCGAGGTCTACGAGATGCAGGGCAACTCGAAGCGCGCGTGGAAGACGCTCGAGCCGGCCGTGGCCGCCAACCCGACCAACCCATCGCTCTCGGCGGTGGGGGTCCGTGTGCTCATGGAGATGAACAAGCTGCGCGAGGCGATCGCGCTGGGCGAACGCGTGATGGCGGCCGATCTTCCCGAAGAGCCCCAGCTGCGCAGCACCATGCTCTCGATGGCTCGGGCGTACGAGCGGAACAAGCAATTCGAGGAAGCCCTCGAGGCCGCGCGCCGCGGCAACGCCATGCTGCGTATGCCCTTCAGCATCGATGAGTATCGTGCCGAGAACGACCGCATCATCGAGACATTCAGCGAGGAATCGCTGCGCACGAGCCCCCGCGCCGAGTGCGACGGGTCGTGGGCCGTGTTCATCGTCGGCATGCCGCGGAGCGGCTCGACGCTAACTGAGCGCATCATCCACGCCCATCCCGACGCCTTCGGAGCGGACGAAGACTTCACGCTCCAGCTCATCTTGCGAGGCGCACAGACCGGGTTCGCCCCAACAGAGTGGCCCGAGTTTGTTCCAGACATGACGCCCGAGCAGATTACGGCCGCTGGCGAGCAGTACGAGAAGGCCATGCGTGCCAAGGCGCCCAGCGTGAAGTTCATCTCGAATAAGGACCTTGCCAATATGCGGCGGCTGGGCTTTGCCGATCGCATCCTGCCGGGCGCGAAGTTCATCCACACGCGGCGCGACCCGGCGGATAATTGCCTGTCGTGCTACTTCGAACGCCTTCGGCCATCCTCCATCCCCTACGCCGACAACTTCGAGAATCTCGCCGCGGTCTACGCCGAGAACGAGCGGCTGGCAGCCCACTGGCAGCAGGCCTGCCGAAACGACTTCCTCACGATTCGCTACGAGGACCTGGTCAACGACCTTCCCACGGTCGCCCGCAAGATCATTGACTTCGTCGGCCTGCCCTGGGATGACCGCTGCCTACGCCCGCACGAGGCAAACCGGGCCGATCGCACCCTGAGCGTCACGCAGGTCCGCCGGCCGATCTACAAGTCGGCCAAGGGGCGGGCGGCGAAGTACGGCGACCTGATCGCCCCGCTGCGCGAGGCCCTGAAAGCCAACGCACTGGAAACGTAATACCAGGGAGCCCCGCCCCGCCGCGGCCAGACAGGAGCCTCCATATGCATCACGTGTTCCGATCCGCCATTGCCGTGCTCGCCGCGACGCCGCTCGCGCTCGCCCAGCCTGCCGGCGAGAACGACGCAACCCAGGTTCCCGAGCCGCAGTACGAGTTCATCCAGGTTGATCCGGGCAGCTCTGGGTATCGCGGCTTCGAGCGAACGGTGTTCGCCGACTTCGTCAAGGCCTCCCAGGGCGACGAGGCCGCGAAGCAGCGTTTGGTCGACGCGTGCCAGCAGGCGATCGAGGCCGACGACAAGAACGCCGAGGCCATCGCCTGGCTGGGCGCGGTCAAGCTCTTCGATGCCGGAACTGCCTCGGAGGCCGGCGACTTCATGGCCGCCATGCGGCATACCAACGAAGCGCTCGCGGATCTGGACAAGGCCCGCGAGCTCGAGCCTGAGAATCCGGGCGTGCGGATGGTCGCGGCGACAACCCTGCTGAACCTGGCGGCGTACCACCCGATCGACCGCATGGCCCAGGGCTACGCGGCCAAGGGCATCGAAGACGCGAAGGCGGCGCTCTTGGAGCTGCACGACAACTGGAACGACCAGCCGACTGGCGTGAAGGGCCAGCTCATGATCGGCATCGCCCGCGGCTACGACCGCATGGGCAAGGCGACCAAGGCCCGCGACTGGTTCAATCGCGTGATCGGCGCGGCGCCGGGCACCTCGTGGGCAGACCAGGCCCAAGCGTGGATCGACGCCGCCGACAAGCGCGCCAACGAGTTGTAGCACAGGCTCAGAAACCGACCGCCTGTCCATCGGCGCGCAAGTCGCTCGCGGCGATGTACCCATCCTCGAGCTTGTAGATGACCTGGCCGCGCCCGAAGCTGGCGTTGCGTGTGCGGTAGCGCCGCATGGGGTGGCCCATCTTCTCAAGCTCGTCGTACACACCCTCACCCGCGATCGTTCTGAAACCCGGCTCCATCATGACGCGCCCGTTGCGCTCGATCTGCCAGCGCGGCGCATCGAGGCACGCCTGCGGGTTCTGCCCGTGGTCAGCCATGCGCACCAGCACCTGTGCGTGCCCCTGCGGCTGCATGAATCCGCCCATCACGCCATACGCCATCGCCGGCTGCCCGTCGCGCGTCACGAACGCCGGAATGATCGTGTGGTAGGGCAGCTTGCCGGGCGCGATCTCGTTGGCGTGGCCCGGCTCGAGCGAGAAGTTGCCCCCGCGGTTGTGCATCGCGACACCAAAGCCCGGCACGACCATGCCCGAGCCGAAGCCCGTGTAGTTGCTCTGGATGAAGCTGACCATGTTGCCCTCGGCGTCGGCCGCCGTCAGCAGCACGGTGCCGCCCTCCTTGGGGTCGCCATAGTCGAAGTTGCCGGCCTTGGCGGGATCGATCAGCTTGGCGCGAGACTCTAGATAGCCGTCGTCCAGCAGGTCATCGACCGACACGCGCATGTGCTCAGGGTCGGCAATGTGCTGGTGCGCATCGGCGAACGCCAGCTTCATCGCTTCGATCTGCGGGTGCATCCAGGCTGCAGTGTCGATGTCGATGCCCGCGACGTCGAAGTGCCGCAGGATACCCAGCGCGATGAGCGCGGTGATGCCCTGGCCGTTGGGCGGAATCTCGTGCAGACGCCAGCCGCGATAGTCGATCGAGATCGGCTCGACCCACCGCGCCTCGTGGGCCGCAAGGTCCGCGAGCCTGAGCGAGCCGCCGTGCTTGATGCTCTCGGCCTCGATCGCCTTGGCGATCTCGCCCTCGTAGAAGGCCCGGCCCTTGGTGCCGGCGACCGCCTCGAGCGTGCGCGCATGGCCAGGCATCTTGAATAGTTCGCCAGGCTGGGGCGCACTGCCGCCGGGTGCAAACGTCTGCTGCCAGCCCTCGAAGCGGTCGGCCCCGCGGTATCGCCTGCTCGACGAGTTCCAGCCCGACGCGATGCCGGGGCTGACCAGGTAGCCCTCGCGCGCGTACCGGATCGCGGGCTCGAGCACCCTCTCCAGCGAAAGCTTGCCAAACTTCTCGTTCACGGCAACCCAGCCGGATACCGCGCCGGGCGTCGTCACCGCGCGCCAGTCGTAGAGCGGCATGCGGTCGAGCCCGTCGTAGTCCTCGCGCTTCAGCCCCTTGGGCGAGCGGCCGGAGGCGTTGAGGCCGTGCAGCTTCGCGTTGCCCTGTTCGTCCTTCATCCAGAGCAGCGCGAAGTTATCGCCGCCAATCCCGTTGGCGGTCGGTTCAACCACGGTGAGCGTGGCGGCGGTGGCAACGGCCGCGTCCGCCGCGTTGCCACCGGAGCGCAGCATCTCGAGCCCCGCTTGTGCAGCGAGCGGTTGGCTCGTTGCCACGCAGTTGCGCGCGAGCACGGGCATGCGCTGGCTCGTGTACGGCAGGTCGTAGCCGAAGGGGCCGTCGCCCCAGGAGCGATCCTGCGGCAGCGATTCGGACTCTTCTACGACGCGCACTTCCACGCCCACATCATTCCGCCGCGGCTCGCGCGACGCTGCCGAGGCGTGCGATGCGAGATACCCGCCTCCCGCGGCTGCTGCGAGGCCCGCCGAGGTCGTCCGCATGAATTCCCGGCGGGTCAGGCCGTCGTTGGGGTCGTGCCGCTCGTTTGAAGGGGTTGCCATAACATCCACGGTACACGCCCACGAGCGCGGATGCGCGGGATCGGGCGACCAACTCGAGGGAGGATGAAACCATGCGTATCCGAGCCGGACGCTTCCTGGGCCTGTGCGGGTGCCTTGTCGCCACGCACGCCCACGCAAACACTGCCATCGACCCAGTTACCGACGCGTTCAACGCCGAGGGAGCGACGCTCAGCATCGCTGTGGAAACGCTTGGCGCCCGGGTCGAGGGCGGCGACGCCGACGCTCGCACGCGATTCGCGCACGCGCTGGCGGTCTTCTTCCGTAGCGGCGAGCACGCCGTCCAGCGGTTGTATGAGTACGGCGCGGGCCAGCCCATCCGCGCCGGCAGCATCATGATGTTCCGTGGCATGATGCAGGCGGGCATGAACCCCGACCCCAAGGAAGTCACCGCCGAGGACGTGCGCAGCATCATGCAACGCTGGCTCGACGACCTTGGCGAGGCCGATGATCTGCTCAACGCGGTTCCGACCGACGGCGACTGGAAGCTCCGCCTCGACATGGCCGAAATCCCGCTGGACTTCAACGGCGACGGCAACGCGTCGCGCGAGGAAGAGCCGGCGCGCGCGTTCGCGATCGTCTTTCGCAACGGCATCAATATCCCGCAGGAGCAGCGATCGTTCGTGCTCGGGCTCGATGCGACCGACCTGCACTGGCTGCGCGCGTACAACGACGTGCTCATGGCTGCAGGCGAGATCATGCTGGCCTACGACAACCGCGAGATGTTCGACCGCTGCGCGCACCTCTACTTTCCCAAGCCCAAGACGCCGTATCCGTTCCTGATGCAGAACAAGCCGCTCGACCCGACCGGCATGGACATCGACGTATCGGATATCCTTGCGTTCGCCGGCAGCCTCGATTTCCCGCTCGCGGCCGACGGACAGGAGCGCATGTCTCGGGCGCGCCAGCACCTGCTCAACGCCATCGGCCATAGCCGCGAGATGTGGAAGAGCGCCCGGGCCGAGACGGACGACGACCGCGAGTGGCTGCCCGCCCCGCACCAGTCGCCCGCGATGCGCGGCGTCGAACTCGGCGAGCCACAGGTCGCCATGTGGCTCGACCTGCTCGACGAGGCCGAGGCGTTGCTGGAAGGCGAGAAGCTGCTGCGGTTCTGGCGCGGCGATGGGACCCAGGGCATCGACGTGCGGGCCTTCTTCGAGCAGCCGAGAGACTTCGACGTGTTCTACTGGGTGCAGGGATCGGCCGCCGCGCCCTACCTTGTGCCCGTTGACGACCGGCCGGTCACCCGCGACGAGCTCTGGCAAGACATGGAGGACACGTTCGGCGACGACCTGTTCCGCTCGATCTTCTACATCAACTGATGCGCGTCCGCTAGTTGAAACACCAGTGCAGGATGCCGGCGGCGCCATACACCAGCAGCAGCCACAGTCCGGCGTCTCCCCCGCCGCCGCAGTGGCCGTACGAGTAGCTCCCGTATCCGTGGCTCCCGTAGCCGTAGTGGTAGTGGGAGGAGCAACCGGAGAGCAGTAACGCTGCGGCGGTCAGGCCCATCATGCCGAGCACCGCGGTGCGGCAGCGCAAGCGTTCGATTCGTCCACTTCGATCGTCCATCGTCATCACCCTCACGATCGTGCCTGCGGCCTCGGCCGGGTCGGGCCGTCCCTCCACGGCCCGCCCCGACCGGACGCACAGGTGTTTAGTTAGTACTAGCCAATATAACGGCAACTGATCCCGCGTGCGCCAGAAAACTGTTCATCAAAGTGAGCACCAAGTGAAAGTTATCGGTCTATATGAGCGCGTTCTGATGCAGAACGGTGGCCGCCCTATACTCCGCCCGCGCGAGCCCGAGGGCTCGGCTGCGAGGGGCGGTAGCTCAGTTGGTAGAGCGCATCGTTCGCAATGATGAGGTCGAGAGTTCGAATCTCTTCCGCTCCACTTCCCAATCACCATCGCATGAATCGAGCAGCTTCCCGACCGTTCTGGGCCGTGGCGCCCGCTATGGCCGTCGCCCGGGAAACCGGCCTGTCCACGCGCGAGGCTCGGCGCACCCTCAAGCCCCTGCTGGCAAGGCGTCGCATGCCCCAGATCGTGGTGATCTCGGCGGCGTTCATCGCTGGGGCGGGCGGATGGCTTGGCTTCGTGGAGGCCGTCTCGACGGTCTATCAGCAGGTCACGACTTTCAATCCGGATGGCTCCGTCGCCAGCACCGAGTCGACCGGGCCATTTGGCATCACGGTGTACCCGCTGCTCGCTTCAGCCATCCTCGGCTTCGGGCCGGCCTGGCTGATCGGCACCGCCGCCGCATTCGCCGCGCAGTACGCCGTTGTCGGTCGCGAGGCCCGGCGGTGCGTTCGCACGCCAGCGTGCCTTGCCTGTGGCTACGACCTCTCGGGAGTTGTGGGGGAAGCCTGCCCCGAGTGCGGCACACAGCGCCCTGCGCGTATCGTCACTGCATGATCGAAACAACGTTCCTGCGAGAGAAGTTCAAAGAAGGCCTGCGCTACGACGACTACGTCGCGACCGGCCGCGACAACCACCGGCACGCCTGGAACGACTTCCGCCAGCAAGTGCAGACCACCGACGCCCAACGAGAGCTCTTTCAGGGCTTCAAGCGCCGGATGCACGTGCTCTGCGTCAGCGGCACGTGGTGCGGCGACTGCGTTCAGCAGGTGACCATGCTCGACGCGATTGCGGGCCTGCGCCCCGACCTCATCGAGCTGCGAGTGCTCGATCGCGACGAGCACATGGACCTTGCCCAACGATTGGTCATCAATGATGGCAATCGTGTGCCGGTCGTGTTGTTTCTGAATGAGGAGTTCGATTTCGTGTCGATGTACGGCGATCGCTCGCTGACGCGGTACCGGGCTATCGCTGATCGGCAGCTCGGCGCCTCGTGCCCGCTGCCTGGCGCGCCCGTGCCCGAAGACGAGATCGCCGCCACGCTGCAGGATTGGATCAACGAGACCGAGCGAGCGCAGCTCGTCTGCCGCCTGAGCACGAAGCTGCGCGCGAAGCACGGGGACTGACCGGGACTATCGCCATGCTCGAACTGCTGCCCCATGCTTCCTATATCTGGCGGACCGCGCTCTCCGACGTGCGGCACCGCTACGCCGGCGCGAGTGCTGGCGTGCTGTGGAACATCATCCAGCCGCTCTCGATGATCCTGATTTACTCGCTCGTTTTTGCGAACATCATGAGCCGCGAGGGCACGGGTGACGCGCCGTACGTGATCTACCTGTGCAGCGCCATGCTGCCGTGGCTCGCGTTCGCCGAGACGGTCACCCGGGGCAGCCAGGCCGTCGTCGCGAACTCGCAGTACCTTCGTAAGCTCCCGATCCCTGAGAGCGCGTTCGTCGCGCAGACCGTGGTTTCGGCGGCCATAAGCCTGGCGATCAGCTACGCCATCCTTGCGATTGCGGCGATCCCGTTCGGTTTCGTGCCCAACGCGTACTGGCTGCTCGCGCCCGTGCCATTCATGCTGCTCCTGCTCCTGGGCTTCGGCGTTGGCGCTCTTGGTGCGGCCGTCGTGCCTTTCGTGAAGGACATGACCGAGGTCATCCGCATCGTCATGATGATCGGCTTCTGGGCATACCCGATGGTGTACAAGCCCGAGATCTTGCCGAAGGCTGCCCAAGCGGTATTGCCGTACAACCCCGCATACCCCGCGCTCGAAGCCGGACGCCAGATGATGCTCGAGGGCCGCATGCCAGACTTGTGGCTGCTGCCCGCGGCGCTCGGCTGGGCCGTGGTGTTCATGACGCTGGGCCTGCTCGCATTGCGGGCGGCGCGCTCTGAGATTCGCGACGTGATCTAGCGGTGGTGTCAGTCTTCGATCAGCCGTAGATCCGTCAGCATGAGCGCGATTGGCCGGCCCTGCGCCTGGTTCCACTTCCACAAGTGCAGTTGCAGGTGGTTCGCGCCCTGGGAGACCTTCACGGGCAGCGTCAGCGCGTGGTCGGTTCGCGGCGCCGTCACGGGAATCGAATCCTCGTGCACGACCGAGCCATTGAGCACGACGCGCAGCCGCTGGCCCTTGTGCAGGTTTCGACAGGTGATCGCGAGCTTGGCCGAGCCCGCCTTGTGTGCATGAAGCACCGCGGCCGAAGTGCCACGGAGCCAGCGGAATCGGCCAAGATTCTGATCCTGGTTCGGCCCCTCCCAGTGATCGAAGCCGAAGCGCGGCTCGTACGCCGGGCCGGTCGTGGGCAAGAGCGTTGCCTGCTCGGGAACCGGCGCGGGTCGCGTAAAGTCGATCTTGCGACTCAGGCCGATGCGCTTGCCGGCCCCGCTCTGCGTCAGGGCGACGTGAATCCGCTGGTAACTCGTGAACAGACTCCACTCGTTCTCGGCGTGGATGCGGGCCCACTGACCGAGGTTGCGTCGGTATGCGTCGTCGCGGTAGAGCGTGTCGATCGCCTCGGCCAGCGCTTCCGCCGACACCTCGCGTGCGACCAATCCGGTGACGCCGTGCGTGACGGCTTCGGGCACGCCGCCCACGGGGAAGCCGATCGCCGGTGTGCCGCACGCCGCCGCCTCGATGAACACCTGGCCAAACGCTTCGTCGGTGCTCGGTGCAACGAAGAGGTCGCAGGCCGAGTAGAGCATCGCGAGCTGCTGTGGGTCGCGCATGTAGCCCATCGCGCGCATGCCCGGGATCGGCGGCTTGGCGTTCGGCGGCACGTAGCCCACGCCGACGACCGTGGCATCGGGTAGGTTGAGCTGCTTCAACGCCTTGGCAAGGTGCGCAATGCCCTTGCGCTCGTCATCGAGCGAGCACGCCGAGGCCATGATCAAGAAGTCATCCTGCGGGAGGCCGAGCGCATCGCGGCAGGTCGCCTTGTCGCGGGGCTTGAAGATCTTGGTATCCAATCCCAGCGCGATCGGCAGCACCGACGTACGCCCGCCGAGGTCGAACGCCGCCTGGCCGTTCTCTTGCGTGTTGGGCTGCTCGAGCGCTTCCTCGGTCCGGTGGGCCAGCCAACGGCTATTTGTGAGCACCGTCAACCGATCGGAGCCGGTCAGGAAGCGTCGATTCGTCTCCCACGACCAGCGGATGCGGTCGGCGGGCAGCCTCGGATAGGTCGCCTTGATGGCTTCCTCCGATACCGTGCCATCGAGGTGGTGCGTGCTGTCCGCGGTATACGTCTGTTTGCCGGTCAGCAGCCACATGTCGTGCATCAGGAACACGGTCTCGTGTTCGGCCGCGATGGCACCGAGCACCTCCGGCGAAACGTCGGCGCCGTGCACATTGCCGATGACGACCAGGTCTGGGTCGATGCCCTTGAGCGCCGTTAGCACGTCGCCCGCGCTCACCGATGGGTGCTCGCGGATGGGCTCCGGGTGCGTCGCGGCGACGGCGTGCACCTCGTGACCAGCAAGCGCGAATGCCTGGGCCAGCCGCTTGTGCGCGATGCCCGCGCCGTACTCGAAACCCACGTCGTTGAAGAACGCCACGCGAAGCCGCTGCTTGACCTGCTCCTTCGGCCGTTCCTCGCGCACGATGCCGTGCTTCTCGCAGTGGTCGATGACGACCTTGGGAAGTTCGCCCTTGAACCCGCCGCCATCGCCCTCGCTGGTCTTCTGGTCTTCGTGCGTACGGAACCACACGATGGGCCGCCCGATGCTGTGCACGCGTGCGCCCGCTTGGGCCATCCGAAGCCACAGCTCGTAGTCCATCGAGTAATACCAGTCGACACGAACGTGCGAGCCGGCCCGGTCCCACAGGTCCTTCGTGAAGAAGCAGTCGGGCTGCCACCAGAACTGGCCGGTCAGCCAGCAGTTCTCCAGGTCGAGCATGTCCTGGAGCGGCATCGGCCCCTCGCCGCAACTGGTGATGCACTGGTGCACCATGCGATCCTCGCGGAACACCTGCGAGATGCCATTGATGAAGTCGGCCCCGCTCGTCTTGAAGGCGATGGCGGCGGCGGCAAGGGCGCCGGGTGCAACCATGTCGTCGCTGTTGATCCAGGTGAAGATGTCGCCGGTAGCGCGTTCGAAGCCCTTGTTGATAGCGTCGCTCTGGCCATCGTCCTTCTCAGACACGATCACCGAGAAGTGGTCCCGGTACCGATCGACAACCTCCATGGTGTCATCAGTTGACTTGCCATCCATCAGGATGTGCTCGAGGTTCGGGTACCCCTGGTGGATGATCGAGAGGATCGTCTCTTCGATAAAGTGACCCTGGTTGTATGTAGGCGTCACGATCGAGATCTTGGGCCATGGTGAGCCATCAGGCATGGTCGGCGGCAGCGGTTTGCCTTGCGGCACCACCCACGGCCATCGGCTGAGGTCCTTGAGCAAGCGCCGATCGCGCTTCGGCACCAGCACGTCGCGTGCGTGCGTCACCATCTTGACGAGCTCGTGCCGTGTCTTGTGGCTCCCGAAACCAGCAGGCGCCACAACCGCCGGCGTACGCATGGTTGCTTCAGGCGCGGGCGTCGGGCCCTCGCTCAGCGCACGACGGGTCAGGTCGCTCAGGCGCCCGAACACTTCGTCATCGAGTCGCACGGGCATGACGCCCGACGCCGAACTCGCGCGTGCGAGAAGCGCGAATCCATCGCCTGGGCGTACCAAGTCCCACTGGGTGTTTCCCTCGGTGTGCCCACCCAAGACGATTGCAAGACCACCATCGCAGCTCGCGTCCGCGACGGCCGAGAGTGCAATCTCTCCATTCAAGATCGAGACACAGGGCTTCACCGGCAGCGTGCGGAGGAACTCCACCGCGTTGTGCTCGACGATCACGGCTCGGCGCAGCTTGTCGGTAACTCCCTTGGCGGCTTCGGCAATACCTGTTGCGATGTACGCCTGCCATCCCCGCTCGCCGCACGCAGCCTCGAGCGCGCGCAGCACCTCGCCTTGCGGCTCACCGCCTACGAGCACGACGCCCTGTTCGCCTTCCAATGCCGCCTCGAGCGCGTCGGTCAGTGTTGCGCCAGCATCCAACGCGCGTGCGTTCTCAGTAAGTCGCCGGGCTTGGTGCAACAGTCCCGTGCTCGTGGTGCGGGTCGTGCTCATCGATCGCTCCCCTTCAGAATCCCGGTCGGCTTGCGTCATGCGGCCCTAGTGCTGCCCGTTCGTGCCCGTACCCAGCAGGCGGCGCCGCTCGGCGTCTTCCCACGGCAGCACCATCGCGACATGCAGTCGCTGGCCCATCTGCCGCCACCGGCTGGCCAGCAACTCACCCAGCTTGTTCTCGAGGTTGTGCATCGCCACCAGCCGCTGGTCGGCCAGCTTCTCCATGGCTCGGCGCTCTTCCAGCAACTGGTCGGCACGCAGCCGCAAGTCGTTGCTTTGGCCCTGCAGCGTTCCAACCAGCCGGCGCGCGTTCGACAGATCGGCGCGCAGCTTGGGGATATCGACGCCCGTGTACTTCGCGCGCAGGTCCGCGGCCTCGTGCTCGGCAGCATCGCGCTGCATTGCGATCTGCGTACGAGCTTCTTCTGCCCGGGCCGCCTTGGCCTCGGAAGCTTCGAGCTGTTGGCGTGTCTCGCCGAGCTGCGAACGCAGCTTCTCGATCTCGGCCTTCAGGCTCGACGTGTTCTGGTCTGCCTCATTGGCCCGCTCGACGGCCCGGGCGAGTTCTTTGCGTGCCTGCTCGAGCGCCTGCGTGTTCTGCGTGAGCTTCTGGGCAACCTCGCTCGCTCGCCGCTCCGCTTCGTTGGACTTCGAATCTCGCAGTGCTTGCTCGAGCCTGTCGAGCCGCTGCATGACTGCGTTCTCGCTCATCGTCTTCCTCCGAGATTCTTGGTCCTTCTTCGCGATCGTTCGGCGGGCCACCGACAGCTCGGCGCGATACTGCTGGGCCGCGCGGGCCGCATCGCCCGCCATGCCCACGAGCATCGCCCGGCTGGGTTCGATCTGCACGACGTCGGCGCTCTCGATCTTCCCGGCTTCGAGCAGATCGATCTGCGCCGTCACGGCGCTCACTGGTACGTCCTTGACGCAATGCGAGCGACGCTGCTCGCAGCGCCAATCGCACGGAGAGCACGGCACCGAAAGCGTGATTGACACGCTCGGCTTGACGAGCGGCCGGAATCGGGGCCACGTGCCTCCGCCGAAGACAGCCAGCACAGGCTTGCCAAGCGCCGCGGCCAGGTGCATCGGCCCGGTGTCTCGCCCGACGTACCCACGCGACGCGTCGAGCAACGCCGCGAGCAGCAGCGTGTCGCCCTCGGGCCCGCCGAACCAGTGCCTCGGTTCGAGGCCCTTCGTCTCGAGCGCATCGCCGATCGTGCGTGCGACCTCGGCCTCGCCCGCGGCCCCCAGCAGCAGTACCGGCCGCTCGTATCGCTCCATCCAGTGCGAAAGCGCCTCGGCCCATCGCTCGGGCCGCCAGTTGCGAACGGCGGTGTACTCGTGATGGCCCACGCATGCGGCCACGAACGATCCTCGCTCGAGCTCAAGACGACCGAGCACGGCGTCCGCAGAGGTCTGCAACTCGTCATCGAGCACGAGCCGGGGCTCATCAAGATGGACGCCTGAGCCCAGCATGGCACGCGCCAGCGCTTCAGTCTTGCGCAGTTCGTGCAGGTCTTCGTTCACGCGAACGACCTCGTCGAACGGCTCGGGTGTTGCGCCGTCGCGGCCCACACCCGGGTCGAGGAACTTGCCGCCCGCCTGGCCGATGCTCCGGGCGTCGGGGAACGCCGCGCACAGCCGCTCTTCGAGGAGCGTCCACGTGAACGGTGCGCCGATGATCACCTCGGGATCGAATTCGGCCACCGTTTCAACGAGCGGGTCAAGCCGCTCGTCTTCGGCATCGAGTTTCCCGTCGTACACGTTGAAGGGCAGCTCGATCAGTCGGGCCGTCGGGGCAACCGCCCGAGCGATCGGCTGCACCAGCGGACTCACAATCAGTGCCAGCTCGTGCCCGGCCTCCGCCAGCGCACGAAAGAGCGGCTCGCGCAAGACGACGTCGCCGATGGTGTCCGGGTTGGAGATCAGGATGCGCATAAAGGGCTTTGTACGGGCAAGCTCGCCCCAGGCTCTCGCGGGCGGTGTGCGGGCGATGCAAGGATAGTGCGCCGCGCCCGCGGCTTCTCTGCGAGCGGCCGGCTTATGGGCGGTTCGCGGCCGCCGGGCTTGCTCCGACGGGACCAGCCAGGGCGTCCATGAACTCGCGGTGGTTTGCGCATCGCGGCACCTTGTGCTGCCCGCCCAGCTTGCCGCGAGATTCCATCCACCGATGGATCGCGCCGGGCTCGAGCGGCGTCACGATGGGCGGCGCCATGCCAAGCCCGTCGGTCCGCTTCACGCGGTAGTCGACCACCTCGCCTTGGAGCTTGGCGTCGAAGGCCTCTGCGAACTGCCCCAAGTCGCCCTGGCGGACGACCTCGACGGCCAGTTGCAGCCCAGACCGCACCCCGTCGCTTGGATACACCGGCGAAGCGGTGAATTCGCCGACCTCGATGCCCGTCTCGCGGGCTGCGTGCGCCACGGCCGTCTCGATATTTTCGACGATCAGGTTCTCGCC
Source organism: Phycisphaerales bacterium (assembly GCA_965227775.1). Taxonomy (GTDB): domain Bacteria; phylum Planctomycetota; class Phycisphaerae; order Phycisphaerales; family UBA1924; genus JAHCJI01. The sequence goes on along the minus strand of OZ245777.1, from coordinate 529,321 downwards.
GAACGCGTTGATGAACAGCTTGTGCCTCCCGACGATTCGCAACCGGGCCGGACCGGTCCCCCCGCCCCAGCCCATGCGGTTCGGCACGCTGTCGAAGACCACGACGTCGCCGATGACGTACCGCCACAGCCCAGCGCACGTGCTCATCACCACCACGTATCGCTGGCCCGGCTCGGCCTCATCAGCGCAGACGGCCGGAGCGTCGTCCTTGCCGATGTCCTCGAGCCGGACAAACTCGTAGAAATTGCCGTGGTCGGCGTTGAGGCGCATGCTCGGCTCGCCGAACTCGTCCTGGACGGCGATGAACCCCTCGCTCGCGGGGTATAGCTCCAGTCGGACCGGGATGTCGCGCTCGCCGCCGGTGAACAGCCGCCGCACGGTGGGCTCGAAGGGGTCGTATCGCACGCCGCCGTGCGTGAACAGTGTCAGGTTGGGCCAGACCTCATCGATGCGTTGCTTGCCGGTCTTGGTGAGCACCTTCTCCATGAGCGAGACGGTCCAGCTGGGCATGCCGCTGATCATGCGGATGTCCTGCTGGCTCGTCAGCTCGGCCATGGCGTCGAGCTTGCTCGGCCAGTGGTCCATGAGCGCGATGTCCTTGCCCGGCGAATAGATCTCGCTGAGCGGCCACCGGATCTGCTGGGTCGCGATGCCCGACAGATCGCCGATGAGCATGCCGTTGTCCTGCCGCTCGAGCGCGCTCGAACCGCCAAGGAACAGGGCCCGCCCGCCGAAGAGCTTGGGGATCGACACGCCCCAGTTGACGGCGTGCGAGAAGATGTCCAGCGACGCCTTGAAGTTGCTCTTCATCATCGCATCACTGATCGGGATGCGCTTGTCGCCCGCCGTGGTGCCGCTCGTCTGGCAGAACTGCTTGACCAATCCCGGCCAGAGCACGTCCGGCTCGGCTCCCTCGACCATCCGCTGGACGTAGGGCAGGAACGCCACGTAGTCGCGCGCAGGCACGACCTTGCGGTACTCGCCCGCGATATCCGCATCGCCTGCCTTCAGCACGCTTGCGAAGCCATACTCACGGCCGAACGCGGTGTCCTTGGCCTGCTCGAGCAGTGAACGCAACTGGGCGCGCTGTATGTACGCGGTGTTGGCGTTCCAGTAGTCGTGCTTGCGAAGCTTCTTTGCCCGGCCGGCGACGCGCGCGTGCAGGCCCACGCCGATGAGCGAGGTCCATCGCAGGCCGCCGGTCTGGTTCGTCATCGGGGTGCGTGCCACGTGCGGGGCCTACCCGTCCGGCTTCTCGGGGCCAAGCGACTCGACGAACTCGACGAGCTCTTGCGCAAACGGTTCGGGGTGCTCCATCATGGGCACGTGCCCGCAGCGGTCGAACCAGACCAGCCGCGAGCGGCCGAGCATCGATGCGAACTGCTCGGCGGCCTCGGGCGGCGTGACGATGTCCTGCTTACCCCAGATCAGCAGCGTGGGTGCGCCGATGCCGCTCATGCGCGAGCCCAGGTGGTTCCGCCGAGCGCTGCGGCTGAGCCGGACCATCGCACGCGCGCCGCCGCGCTCGCTGAGCTGCTGGTAGGCGCGCTCGATGTCGCTGCTGCGCATGTGCGTCGCGGGATCGAAGAACAACTCGCCGATCTTGCGTTCCAGCCAGCCACGGCTGGGTCTGAGCTGGATGTCGCTGACCATCGACTTCTCGATGAGCCCGCTGCTGCCCGCGAGCACGAGGCCCCGGACGAGGTTGGGCCGCTGCAACGCGACGCGCAACGCCACGTGACCGCCGAAGCTGTTGCCCACGAGCACGACCGGGTGATCGAAGTGCTTCTCGAGAAAATCGATCGTCAGGGCCGTGACGCCGTCGATGGAGCAATCCTCGCCGCGCAGATCGAGCAGCGGCACCTGCAGCAGCACGCACCGCACGCTCGGTTCGGCCAGGCGGACGACCTCTTCCCAGTGTTCGTTCAGGCCCACGAGCCCGTGCAGGAATACGACGGCCGCGCCAGCGCCAACCTCCTCGACCGTCGCCGGAACCGTGCCACTCAGACCGCGCAGCGTGATTGGTCGCCCGCTTGCCGGCGAGGAGGCCGTATGGGCCGAGTCGGCCGAAGCGTGCTGTCCGGTGGCGCCCGTGGGTGTCAACGTGCTGGGTTCCCTGCCCTGTGGCCCGCGGCAACGAGGGTGCAACGGCGTTCGGCGACCGAACGGCCCCTTGCCCCCCAGGGCGAGCCCAATCGCGAGCATACTACGCGCCATCACCGCCCGGCGCGGGGTGGAACCTAGTGGGGACCAACCAGAGACCCCGCAATCCGAATAAGTGCTATCCCTTAGCTTGTGCGACCGCCTCGGCTTCGACGATCTGCCCGTCCACCATCTGCACGATCCGGTCGGCCCGCTCGGCTACGTGCTGGTCGTGGGTGACCATGAGCATGGCGCGCTTCGGGGCGTCCGGGTCATCCGGCCGTACGACCTTCTCGAGGGCGTCGAGGATGCCCTCACCGGTGTGCTGGTCGAGGTTGCCCGTGGGCTCGTCGGCCAGTAGGAGTGGGGGGTCGGCGATCAGAGCCCGGGCGATCGCCACCCGCTGGCGCTCGCCGCCGCTGAGCTGAGCCGGCTTGTGCCGCAAGCGCTCGCCCAGGCCGAAGGCCGTTAGCAGCTCCTTCGCCCGCGACCTCCGCTCGGCCGGCACCTTCCGGCCCAGCACGCCCTGGGTCATTGCGCCCAGTAGCACGTTGCCCATCACGTCGAGCTCGGGCAGCAGGTGGTAGAACTGGAAGACGATGCCCACGTCGCGCGAGCGGTAGCGGTTCAGCCCGCCCGGCCCGAGGCGGGAGATGTCGCGCCCCTGGAAGATGATTGTGCCGTCCTGGGGCTTGTCCAATCCGCCGATCAGGTGCAGCAGCGTGCTCTTGCCGCTGCCCGAGGCGCCCAAGATCGCGACCCACTCGCCTTCCTTGAGGGTGATCGAAGCGCCACGCAGCACCGGCACGGGCACGCGGCCCAGCTTGTAGGTCTTGTGAACGTCTTTCGCGTTGAGCAGCACGCTCATGCGCTCTCCAGCGCGCTCACGCAGCGATCGACGACTTCGGCCATCGGCACGACCTCGCCCTTCCCTTGGTCCTTGCGGAGCTTGAACTCCACGCCCCCGGCGTCCAGCGCCTTGTCGCCCAGCGTGAGGCGAACAGGGATGCCGATCAGGTCGGCGTCCTTGAACTTCGGGCCCGGGCGCTCCTTGCGGTCGTCGATCAAGACGTCGGCGCCCTTCGCGGCCAGTTGCTGGGCCAGATCGTCCGCGACGGATCGCTGCTTCTCGTCTTCGGGCTTCATGAGGATGATCTGCACGTGGTACGGGGCGACGGCCGCCGGCCAGACGATGCCGTTGTCGTCGTGGCTCATCTCGACGCACGCGGCCATGGTCCGGCTGACGCCGATGCCGTAGCAGCCCATGGTGACCGACCGCGGCTTCTGGTCCTCAGCGAGCACCTTGAACTCCATCGCGTCGGAGTACTTCGTGCCCAGCTTGAAGATGTGGCCGACCTCGATGCCGCGCTGGGTCTCGAGCCTCGCGCCCTCGGCCCTCGGCGACGGGTCGCCCTCCTCGGCGTTGCGGATGTCGGCGACCTTGAGCTTCTCGGTCTCGTAGCCGAGGTCACGCTGCCAATGCCAGCCCGTGACGTGGTGGTCCATCTCGTCGGCGCCGGTCGCCCAGGCGGTCGCGCCCTGGGCCGCATCGGCATCGACCACGATCGTCGCTCCGGTCAGCCTAGCGAACGCGCTCGGGCTCACGTAGCCGATCGCCAGCCCGTCGGCCTTCGCCTTCGCCTCGTCGGCGAGCTTCACGCCCGAGCCCACGGCGTCGCGCACCTTGCCCTCGTTCACGTCGTGGTCGCCGCGCACGACGGCCAGGACGTATTTCGTCTTGTCCGGGTCCTTGAGCACGCGCTCGAAGACGATCGTCTTGAGCATCCCCGCCGCCGTCGTGCCCAGGTGCCCCGCAACGAGCTCGATCCCCGGCATCTCCGGCGTGTGGTGCTTCTTCAGCTCCTGCGAGGCAGCACCGTCGAACGACCACGCCCGCTCGCCGATCTCCGCCTTCTCCACGTTCGCCGCGTACCCGCTCGCCGGGCACACGAGCACCTTGTCCTCGCCGCTCTCGGCGTGCACCATGAACTCGTGGCTGGCCGAGCCGCCGATGGGCCCGCTCTCGGCCTCGACGGCGGTGAACGTCAGGCCGCACCGCGTGAAGATCCGCGTGTACGCGTCGTAGAAGTGGTCGTAGGTCACGTCCAGCCCGCCCTCGCCCTGCTGACTGAGGTGGAACGAGTACGCGTCCTTCATGATGAACTCGCGGCAGCGCAGCAGGCCCGAACGCGGCCTTGGTTCATCCCTGAACTTGGTCTGGATCTGGTACAGGCTCAGCGGGAGTTGCTTATACGAGGTCACCGCGCCCTTCATCATCTCGACGACGGGTTCTTCGTGTGTAGGGGCCAACGCGAGCGCCCGCCCGTGCCGGTCCTCGAGCGTGAACAGGTCGTCGCCGTACGCCTCGTCGCGGCCGGTCTCTTTCAGCAGGCTCATCGGCTCGAACGCGGGGAAGAGCATCTCCATCGCCCCGATCCGCTCGTGCTCCTGGCGCACGATCTCCTGGATCTTGCGGAGGCTCCGCCAGGCCAGCGGCAGGTAGTCGTACACCCCCGCGGCCAGCTGCCGGATGAATCCCGCCCGCACAAGGAAGACGTGGCTGGGCGTCGTCGCGTCGGCGGGTGCCTCGCGCGTGGTTGGGATGAGGGTCTGGCTCCAAAGGTGGATGTCGCCCGTGCGGGCGGTGGAGAGGACTCCGGCTTCGCCGGTTTGGGAGGGGGATTGGGATGCAGTCGTCGTCATGGGAGGGGAGGGTAGGAGCGATGCCACCTACCAACCCCGGCCCAGTGAGTAGGAGCACCATGCGTCAAACGCGGTTCTTCACGCGACGACATCAGACTCGGCGAGCTACACGGATCCGGTGGTGTCGTTGGAGTCTGATTGAGCGTGATCCTTCGATTCAACGCGAACATCAGGTACGCGGATGCCCACTTTGACGGAATCATCGACTTCGACTTGTTGTATTTCTTTCGGATCACCGTCGGCCATGTCGGCCGGCTCGTAGCTGACCGAGCCACCCTTCGCCTCGATGACCGCGATTGCCCGCTCGAATCGGGCGAGCGCATCCTCAAGCCGCTTCTTGGCGGCTTCGGACTCGAATTCGATGCGTTGGAGCTCGCGACGGCCGTAGATCTTGCTAGTGGCTGGGCCAGAAGTCTCGGTGCCGATTCGCGCCGTGTCGGCTTGGACAGCTGCCTGAACCTTGCGGTTGTGCGCCTCAGCGGCGTCGGCGGCGATCTGGGCCTTGACGTTTTCGTAGCAAAGCTGTTCGAGCTCGCGCAGCCGCGGGGCCGGCCTATTTGTACATCGTTCCTTCATCGATGCAGCGAACGATACCGAGACGTAGCTGGCCATCGCCCGAAACGACTTCGAGCGCGCCACAGCGGAGGCAGTAAGGACGACCACGACGGTGCCGGGGTCCGGCCACACTGTCATACCCGCACCTCCTCGCCGGCGCGGATGAGCGTGCCATCGGTTCGAAAGGTCAGCGCATAGCCGGTATGCACCTCGTGTAGTTCCGAAACGGCCGCGAGAAGTTCCTGCACCTCTTCGGTCGTAGCATCACCGGGGTCAATTGTGAGCTTGAACTTGGGCGGCGGACTCGTGGGCCAGCCCTCCGGCTCACCACCGGGCCAGAGCGGTCCGAGGGCATCCGGATCAACCGGCGTGTCGTCGGACCAGTCTTGCAACTTGGCCATGGCTTGCATGGCTGCGCAGTCACGACGAATTGGGTCCGCCGTCTCGAGAACGGCATCGACCGAGTTGATAGCAGCTTTCACGGCGTCATTAGAACCTTGCCCGACAAGAGCTTTTGCGGCTGCCCATGCCGCTTGTCCTGCAATCTCGCTTGCATTGCCGGAAGCATGCGTCCTGTAGCCCACATCCGTACTGGCGTCGGCTGCCTTCCACAACGGGTCAGGTCGTGCTGTCTGCGGATTGGCTGCGGCCTGGTGCGCGAGATTGATAGCCACATGAGCAGCATGCACCAAACCCTCTTCATCATCGGGCCAGGCTTCGACAAGCATGGGGTACAGTCGCTTTGCGCATCGCACCGCAAAGGCGACCTTTGCCCATCGCGGCAGCTTCTGCAGCCCTATGTCTTGCATTTCCTTCGCTTCGTTTCTCAACGGGGCTCCTCCTTCCAGCGTGCACGCCCACCTTACTAATATCTGTGCGGCGGCCCCTCGCCAGTCCTGTGAAGTATGGTAGCCGTTTGGGTGGGCGCGTCGGCGTTCCCACCCGGCCTCCTCCGTCTCTTGCTTCTCGCACTGCAGAGGGCTGCACCGCGTCATCCCCTCCGAGCAGCACACCATATCGCCACGGCATCGCGGGGCCAGGCCCGTAGATCGCGGTGCCGGCCGCGCACGCAAGGGCACATCGTCCGCCGAATAGAAGACCCCGGGAAGGGACCAGCGTCGCCGCCGCTGGTCCTCCGGCTCGCCGAAAGTCTCATTGGGCCCCTCCACCCAAGTATCCGGCCCGCCTCACCCAAACTCAGGACCTTCGGATCCTCGCCAGAAGGCCCCGGAAACAACATCAGGCAAGCCGGATGTTCCATCCGGCGACCCATATACGGACCTTGCATTGGCGAAAGTCATTGTAAGAACGCGGCTTATTGTCCGTGGTGTTTGTTTGGGCTGTCGCGAGGCCGGTGGGACCCTGATCGGGACGCCCGAGAATCTTCACGTTCTTCTCGAATCGGACCAAAGTCGCCTTTCCGGACCGTCGACGTTGTCTTGGCTCGCGGCGATGGATCGTCGCGGGCGTGAGGCCGAGGCGGTCGCGGCACGGTGCCGCGGGGCCGAGGCGAACGGTGAGTCCCACTCGTGGGGCGGAAGGATTCGCGCAATGAGTGTCTTGAGCGAGAAGCGTTCGGAGGTCATCCAGTTCTTCACCCAGCGCCTGTCGTCATGGCAGGCCAACCCCGAGCAGATCGGTTTGTCCGCAGCGCAGGTCACGGAGCTTGCGGGACTGACGGCAACGGCCTCGACGAGTTACCAGGAAGCCTTGACCCAGCGTCAGAACAGCAAGGACGCGACGATCCAGTTCCACGAGAACACTGACAGCCTGCGCGACTTCGGCGCGGCGCTCATCGCGACCATCAAGGCCTTCGCCGAAGCAACAGACGACGCGGGCGTGTACGCGCTGGCCAGCATCCCCGAGCCGGCCGACCCCACGCCCAGCGCCCCGCCGGCCGTGCCGACCAACATCACGCTGTTCATGCGGGCCCAGGGCTCGGTGGACATCGCCTGGGACGGCTCGCTCGCCGGCGGAACTTTCTATGAGGTCCAGCGCAGCCTCGACGACGGCACGAGCTGGAACACCATCGCCAGCATCCCCGCCCGCGAGACCCTGGATGAAACCGTCCCGCAGGGAACCGCCCGGGCCTACTACCGCATCCGCGGCGTCAAGGGCCCCGCAGGCGCCGGCAGCCCCGACCGGGCGCCGCGCTTTAGTGCCTGGACGCCGCCCATGGTCGTGTTCATGGGCAAGCCGGGCAACCAGGAGCAGGTGCAGACCGGCGGCCAGAGCGGCGGCCAGGCGGCCTGAGCCTCGCATCGGCGTACATCTCCTTGCCGGCACACGGTCGCGGCCACCCCGAAGGCGGGGCGGTTGCGCCCGTGCGTGCGTGGAGCGATCGCCGATCTAACATGGCCCGTGAGCACGCCCCCAGCGTCACGCCCGGCCCTCTCGATCGTCATCCCGACGATCGATCGCGGCGGTTCGCTGCTCGAGGTGCTGCGCGCCCTCGATCCCGAGTCGCTGCCCGATGATGTCGAGATCATTGTCGCCGACAACGCGCCGCAGCCCAAGCTCGATCTTGCGGAGTTGGAGACGATCGTGCCTCCCCCCTCCCCATACTCTCATTTATGGACGACACCCGCATCGAAGCCCGCCTCGCAATTGGCATGGCCTGGGGCGGATCAATCGGCGGCGCGGCGGGGCTCGGGCTGGGCGTGGTCGCCGGGTCGGTGACCGGCGCGATGGCCGGCTGGCTGGCGCTCGGCCCCGCCATGGGCGCTTCGTTCGGTGCGGTCGCCGGTTTCGTGTGGGCCATCGCCAGGCCGAGCTCTGCCCGCGAGCCCTGCCCCCATTGCGGCTACGACACCCACGGACTGCCGCGCGATGCACCAACCGCCGAGGCGACCTGCCCCGAGTGCGGCGGCGTGATCCGCTGGCAGCAAGCCGACCAAGTGGATCGTTCGGAACTGCCCTGAGTGTTAGCCGTCACACCCGGCGCTGAACGCGTTCTGGAACGCCAAGAAGTCGAAGATCGTCAGCGAGCCGTCGCCGTCGAAGTCGGCGGCCGGATCGCCCGCGTCGAACAGATTCTGGAACGCCAGGAAGTCGAACAGCTCGAGCAGGCAGTTGCCGTCGAGGTCGGCCGGGCACACGAAGGGCGGCGGGTCGAACGCGAAGCCCTCGTCGGGCGCGATCCAGGCGACGGCGTTGAGTGAGAAGACGCGGCCGTCGGCGTTCCATGCCGGCGCGGCAGGGCAAGGCGCAATGCTCATCGCCCACTCCTCGTCGCCGACGACCACCGTGCGTCCATCACCACGCTCGAACGCGGCGGCGGTTACGGCGCCGGTGCCGATGGTCGCCAACGGCGTCGCGCCGCCACCCAGGTCGTCCATCGCGCAGTTGAAGACGCGCTGCCACGGTCCCGAGAGCGCGCCGAACGGCCCGTCGACCACGGGGTGCGCTCCAGTGAAGGCGAACGCGTTCGAGCCACAACTCGTGGCGCCACCGGTGGGGACGACCTCGGCCATCGCGTCGGGGCTGCCATTCTCGAAGATCAGCACACCGCCGCCCTGGTCGAGGAACAGCCGCAGCAGGCGCGCCTCGCACGCGTTGAGCGAGCCGAACGGCGGCATGATTACCACGTCGGCATCGCGCAGCGCGGCCTCGGTCAGCTCGGGCGTGCCGGTGAGCACGATCGAGCGATCGATCACGCCGCCCGGCCCGAACGCGCCCGGGTCGAACAACGCATCGCGCAGGCCGGCGTGCACAGTGTCGCCCAGCAGCGAGAACGTCTGGTCGCCGCACGCGCGTGCGCGGGTGTCGTCCCAGGTCAGGACGCGCAGTTCATCCTGGGCGCTCGCGAGCGTCGACGCGCCGGCGACGGCAAGCGTGACTACGTGGCATGGGGTCAGTCCCATCATGGCTCATCCTCCAGTCAGACTTGCACAGCCTACCCGAAAATCGGGCGAATCGGAACGACTTTTCGAAGGAGCCCAGCCCTTTGGGATGATCGGCTGCTGCCGGATACGCTCCGGCATGCTGAATTCTCCTCTGTTCCTGCTCCATCTGGTCCACCTTGCCCTGCTTGCCGCGCCCTTCTCCGCGTTGGCATTGCAAGATGCAGAAGGCGGGACCCATGCGAGCCAGCAACGCGTCCGCGCCATCGCCACGGGTGGCAACCCCGCCTCGCTCGTGGTCTACGGCAAGGCCGAGTCGATCGCAACGCTGGAAGATGGCACGGTACTGGCCGCCTCGGGCCGTGTGGGCGACGGGCGCGTCGTCGCGATCGGTCACGGCGGCTTCCTGAACGATGACCGCGGCGATACGCGGGCCTTCATCGACGACCAGATCCGCTGGCTTGCGCAGGATGGCGCAACCAGCGCCTGGGGCGTGACCCAAGCGCGTCTCGCCCGGCTTTCAGAACAAGGGCTGGTGCTGGAGTCCGTGGAGGGCAACGCGCGCACCGTCGACCTGTCCGCCGTTGATGTGCTCGTTGGATCCCCCCAAGGCTTTGCACGCGCCGGCCGACTCGACGAGCTCGCACGCTGGCTCCAAGACGGTGGGGCGCTCCTCAGCGTCGAAACGGCGTGGGGCCAGATCCAACTCGGCCACGCTACGGGCGCCCACGACCTTGCCGCCAACAAGCTGCTCGCGGACCATGGCATCCTCTACACCGAGCGCGCCCTCTCGCCCGGGCGCGATGGCCTGTACACGTTGGATGCCAGCGCCAACGACACGGCCAATGGGACCGTCGCGCTTGCGATCCTCGCCGGCGAAGCCGAGGGCGACGTGGTCCGCTCTGCCCGCGTTGCGCGCGAGGCGCTGGCGATCGTGCCGCTCGATGGTCCGCTGGTCGCGACCGCCGATGCGTTGGCGCAGCGCCACGCAGACGTGTTGCTATCCGCGTACGCCTCGATGGCTACGAAACCGCTCAAGCTCGCCGACCAACCGCTGGCGTGCGCGCTGCTCGACCTTGAAGCCCGCCGCGCGATGATCGCGGCGCCCACCGGTCAGGTAACGGCCCACCCCAGCCACGTCGCCTTTCCCGGGGCCGTGCCCGACGACGCGCCGCGGGTGATCCGCCAGATCACGCTCGACGATGGAATCCCAGGCTGGCGAACGACCGGCCTGTACGCGCCGGCCGGCGAGGCCATCGCGCTGCGCGTCATCGAGGGCGACGCCACCGGCGCCACGCTCCAGGTCGGCTGCTGGCTCGACCCGCAGAACTTCGACGATCGTGTGCGCATGCCTAGGGCGACGTTCCGGGCTCCGTTGCAGGGCGGTGCCGCCACGCTCGCGTCACCCATCGGCGGGTCGATCTACCTCGACCTGGGCGACACGCCGGCAAACATCACGATCGAGATCGCGGGCGCAATCGAGATGCCCAGATATCGGCTCGGCCAAACCGATCTCGCCGAGTGGCGGGAGCGGCTGCGTCGCTTGCGCGCGCCGTGGGCCGAACTCGAATCCGACGAGCTCGCGTTCTCGCTCCCAGCGTCGGCAATCCGAGATCTCGATCGACCCGACCTCGTTATGCAGCACTGGGACCGCGTGCACGCCGCCATGCAGGCGCTCGAGCCGCGGTCGCCAAGGCACTGGCCGGATCGTCAGTACCGCTACGTCGCCGAGAAGAAGCTCAGCTGGGGCTACATGTACTGCCCGAGCAACGCGCCAATCGTGATCCCGTTGCACGAAGCAGCTCCGATGGTTGATCTCGCGAACTTCGATGCGGACGGGCCCAACCGACTCTGGGGCCAGTACCACGAGATGGGCCACGCGCATCAGAACCCGTTGTGGACGTTCGATGGAACGGGCGAGGTCACCGTCAACATCTTCACCGTGCTTGCGCTGCACACGATCAACGGCTACGCCCTCGATGACGAAGTCATGCGCAGCGATCCCGAGCGAGCATTGAGCGCTATGCAAGCCCACGCCGAGAAGGGGGCGCCGTTCCATCGTTGGCAGCGCGATCCCTTCCTTGCCCTACAGACCTATGCGCTGATTTGGCATGAGTTTGGCCTCGAAGCGTTCGACCGGGCCTTCCGCTCGTACGAGTCGCTACCCGCCGACCAACTGCCACGAAGCGATGCCGAGAAGCGGGACCGCTTCGTCATTCAGATGAGCCGAACGGTGGGGCGCAACCTCGAGCCGTACTTTGCTGCGTGGGGCGTACCCCTGAGCGATCGCCCAGCCCGCGAGTTGCAAGACCTGGATGCCTGGATGCCTACGGGCTTTCAGGCGCCTTGAGGCTGGTCCTATGGACACCCACTCGTGAACTCGCTCTGATAGACCAGAAAGTCGAAGAACGTCAGCAACAGGTCGCCGTCAAAGTCGGCCCGAAGATCGCCAGCGTTGAACAGGTTCTGGAACTCGAGGAAGTCGAAGACCGTCAGCAGCCCATCGCCGTCGAGGTCAGCCCTGCACGGATCTGGAGGATCGCTCGGGCCGCCGAACACGATGTAGCCCGCGCCGGCATCGCCCACGCCGAGCGGATCGTTATTCAGCGATCCGATGAGCAAGTCGGCGTCGCCGTCGTCGTTGAAGTCGCCGCCGCCTCCGCACGCGAATCCCGAAAGGTCGTCGAACCCTTCGCCGAAGCACGCAAACCCCTCTTCGGGCTCCAGCTCACGGATGTCGATGATCCCCGTGTAACGGTCGCTGCCGAACACGCAGAAGGTCACACCCGACCGCACGTCACCGCCGTCGGCAAAACTCGCGCCAATAACGAAGTCGTCACGATCGTCGCCGTTCACGTCACCGGCCCCCGACACGGCCACAATGCGGTCGGCCCTGCCATTGCCCCGGAACACGCCGCCCCTGGTCTCGTCAATGAAGTCTGGGGTGAACTCGCTGGGCCAATCGTCGGCGCCAAAGAGCAGGTATGCCTCGCCGGGGTTGAGAGCTGTGACCACGAGATCCGCTCGTCCGTCACCATTCGCGTCACCGGCCGATGCAACACCGCCGCCCAGGCTGTCGAGCGCGATCCGGCCTTCGAGCCTGCGGATGCCGATGAGCGCCGGATCGAGCCCGAGCTCGTCATCAAAATCCAAGCGGCCGCTGATGATGTACGCCGCACCAGCGCTCGTCTTGCCACCAGGAGAGGCAAGTTCTGCCCCGATGATGAGGTCGTCGATCGAGTCGCCATCGAAATCGTCGCTCATAGCCACCGAGATGCCGGTCCGCGAGCGAGGGTCGCCTCGGGCGATGAACCCAAGGACGCCGTCAAGGTCGGCCCTGCGGAGCGCCGCGGGGAACGGATTGCCTGCGTCGCGCCCGAATATGACGTAGGCCTCGTCCGCCAGCGGCGACCCGATGCACACGTCGTCGTGTCCGTCGCCGTTTACGTCGTTGCCGCCGCAGACCGACCTGCCCGTGTACGAGGCTCCAAACGCGCCCTCAAACCGGAATCCGTTCGATCCATCGAGCGACGATACATCGATGCTCGGTGGGATGCCCACACTGCTTCCAAAAACGACGTAGCCGGCCCCCGCGAATGCGCCGCCACCGTAGTTGGCGCCGGTCGCACCAACGATCACGTCATCGACGCCATCGCCATTAACGTCACCCGCGGCGGCAACAGACGTGCCGACATAGGCGTCGGTCGTCACGCCACGAATCGCAAAGCCATTCGTGCCATCGACGTCGCCGAGATTGATCGTCGCCGCGCTCGATCCGGTCCGGCCGTAGATGACGTATGCGGTGCCCGCGTTGGGTGCGCCCCCGACGTCGGCACCGTTCGCGCCGATCAAGATATCGGAGACGCCGTCGCCGTTGACGTCGCCCGCGCTTGCGATCGAGATGCCCGCGAAGTCTGCGGGCGACATCCCCAGGATCTTGAGGCCGTTCGAGCCGTCGATGTCCTCGAGGTCGACGACGCGAAGGGGCCCCTGCGCGAGCGCAACGGGCGTGCACGACAAGCCAGCCAACGCCAGAACGACCGCGGGTGCTCGAGTCTTCATGATGCGTACCCCCTTCGCGCGATCAATCGAATCGCGCGTTGGTTGAGTCTAACGCATCCGTCGACAGTTTTGCGGACGAGCGAGGCCCTTGACGGCGTGAAGCTCGGGCAGGGAGACCGATAACCCCTGTGCTACGCGTCCCGTCTTCGCTCGCCTCACGAGTGCCTGCAAGGTTACCCAGCCCGCTGGATTCGAGAGACACGAGAGCGCCCGGCTGTACCGGGCGAAGAAACGTCCACCTAGAGCACCGAACTCAGTTTTCCAGCAGACCCCTTGCCCGCTGCATCGTGGCATCGTCGATCAGCGGTCGTGCTTCGCCACGATCACCCATCTTCAGCAGCCACGGCGCCGACTCGTCGGCATCGCTGAACTTCCCGTCGCCGTTGGTATCGCCCAGCAACTGGAAGTACAGATACTCGCGATCCCAATCGATCCATGCGCGCACGACACGCATGCCCTCGGGCGTGACCACCCGCGGGTTGCGTGCATCGCCATCGGCCACCCATGCCCGCCGTGCGTCCAGGCTGTCGAGCAAGCCGTCGCCGTTGGTATCCTCGGTCGTCGCCAGGTAGAGCACGGCCCACACGCCCTGATCGCTCGACCGCGGCCGTGTCAGGAACGCTACCGAGCTAATCACACCGCGACGATCGAGTAGCATCCATCGCTCATTGCTCGAAAGATCTCGCCCGAAGGCGTTGTGCCATCGAACCCGACTGGCTGCGTAGTTCGCGCCGCCACCCGAGCCGTAGGATGCGTTCTCCAGCCAGCCGTCCCCGGGCGCTGTTCGACTCGCCCGATACGTGCCGCGCCTCTGGTATGGATCGTCCGATTGGAACCAGCCCTTGTCGTCCTCCATCACGAAGGGCACCAGCACCACCTCGTGCCCGGGCAGGCTGATCGGCCGTTCCAGCGCGGGGCGGCCCTGCACCGATTCTTCCGTTGTCGTCTCCGAGATGCTGTGGCTCATGAGGGGCGCGGCCGTGCAACCCCCCAAGACGACGCCAGCCAAACCTGCTCCGACTCCCGCGATCACGCTGCGCATGGCATAGCTCCTTTGGTGTCTCGCTCCAACACCAAGTGCGTGACGCGTCCGCGCTACGCGCAGCCGTCCTGGAACAAGTTCTGGAACGCTAAGAAGTCGAAGATGGTCAGCGACCCGTCACCATCGAAGTCGGCCGCCAGATCTCCTGCCGAGAACAGGTTCTGGAACGCCAGGAAGTCGAAGATAGTGAGCTCGCCGTCTCCCGTCAGGTCGGCACGGCACGCCTCGGCCTCATGAATCACGACAAACGCGTCGCGCGCGATCTCGTGCATCGTGGTCACGCCGCTCGGCCAGCGAACCTCGACCATCGCCGACGACGCCAGCCCGAGCCCGAACTCGAGTTCCAAACTGCTTGTGCTCGCGGCGTTGCTGCTGCCGCTCACAACGTCCTTGATCTGACGCTCACCGTCCTGCACAGCTCCATCACCATCAAGATCGGCCGAGACACGCACGCGCGCCCCGATCGCGTCCCGGGTCGAACGCCAACTCCGGTCCGACTCAGGGTCGCCCACGAGTCGCACGCTCAGGAAGCCGTGGACATCCGCACCGGCGGCATCGAAGCGGTTCTCGTACAGCGCCGAGGGCAGCCCGTCGATGTTGATGACGAATACGTCCACCCAGCCGTCACGGTCATAATCGGCCGTCATGCTGCCGCGAGCCTCGCGACGGTCGCGATCGATGCCGAGCTCAACAGCACGCTCATCGAACGCATCGCCGGTGTTCATGTACAAGTAGTCGCGGAACGGGAAGCTGGTCGTCGTGTGCAGGTCTTGCCAGCCATCGTTGTTGAAGTCTTGAAACTGCGCGCCCCAGCCCAGCTTGGCCGGTGCGTCGTACCACGGGGCCGCATCGGCCGCCAACTCGTACGACAGAGCGCCCGTGTCGGCAAGCCGCGACAGCCAGAGGTCGTTCATGCCGGGCGAGGTCGGCTCGCTCGCGTCGGACATATCGGTGATGTAGAAGTCCAGGTCGCCGTCGTTCTCGAGGTCGGCCGCGTCGATGCCCATCGCGAACGTCGACGCCGCACCAAACGTGCCCGGAAGGTCGTACGTCGCGGTGCGGAAGCCAAGCCACGATCCGTCGCCGTCCTCGCCACGGTTAAGGTACAGCATGTCTCGATCGTCGGGGCCGCCGATCTTGTTCGTGACGTACAGATCGACCCATCCGTCGTTGTCGGCGTCGACGAAGATCACCGCATTCGTCGAGCTGTACCGCTGGTTGGCAGACTCGAACGAACCGTCTGCGGCTTCCCACCCTGGCACGCCGCAAGACATCGTCGCCTCCGTGAATGTGCCGTCTCCGTTGTTCAGGTAGAACACGTCCCGTCGTCCCGGCACGTCGTATGGACCCTCGATTGGGAGCACGGGATCGAAGTAGCCGTTGTGGTTGCCAACATAGAGGTCGAGATCGCCATCGCGATCGACGTCGCCCCAGGCCGCCGTCAGGCCGTTGTCCAGCGGCACGCCGTCCTCGTACGCCATGCCCACGCCGTGCTGGTCGTCGGTCACGCCCGGTGTCGGATCGGTGCTCGCCGTGACGTCCTCGAAGGCGAACGTACCCGTCTCGACGAGCATGTTCTTGTACAGCACATTCGGCTGGTCGTAGTTCACGACGTACAGGTCGGCGTCGCCGTCGTTGTCATAGTCTGCGGCAACCGCGCCGACCGCTTCGCCCAGGTCTGCCGCGCCCGCGGCATCGGGCGCCTCAACAAACATGCGTCCGCCGGCTCCCTCGACGTTGAGGAACAGCTGGTTCGTGCCCTCCGGGTCGAGCAGCGGCGCCCGCACCAGATACAGGTCGGGCCAGCCGTCACCATTCAGGTCGGCAAACACGCCGCCCGGCCCGCGGTAGTCGCCCATCGAGGCACGATACCCCGAAAGACCCACCTCGCCCGCAACATCCTCGAAGGCCGCTTGTCCCGCGGCGCTCGCCACAAGCCCGGTCGATGCGACCAACACCACGCACGCATGCGCCTTGCACATCACGCACTCCTCCCGCGCTCAGGAACTCAGCACCCGGCCATGAACTGGTTCTGGTACTCGATGAAGTCAAATATCGTCAGCTCGCCGTCGCCGTCAAAATCGGCCAACAGATCGCCCGCATCAAACAGGTTGAAGAAGTACAAGAAGTCAAACACCGTCGCCTGGCCATCACCATCAAAGTCCACCGCACAGTCCCGGCTCACCAGCACGCGCGTCTCGCCCTCGATCAACTCGTCAATACGGGGTTCACTTCTTGCCGAGTCCATGGAGATGTAGACGTCGTACCGATTGGTTCGCGTCACCGCCTCGAGCAAGATCGGGCCCGCTAGCACGTCGTCAACGGTGAAGTCGATCGCCCAGAACGGGATCGGGTTCGTCGGGTCCGCAAAGATGCCCGCCGTCGCAGGGAAATTGAGCTGGCCCGCGATGATCTCCTCGACGACGCCGTCGACCAGCGTGCCGCGAGATGTACCCGGTCCATCCATGGGCGCGACAAGGCGCAAGTTGCTCAACTCGCCCTGCAACGATGAGAACTCGACGTCCGTCACCACGCCCGCAATCGCGTAGTCCCGGCCGCCATACCCGGCCTGCATCGTGATCGTGATAGTCTCTCCGGGCGCAGGCTCGGGGTTCGAGACGTCGAAGAAGATCTCCCACGTTTGCCCCATCGTCCCGCACGTCGCCGCGAGCAGCACCACCGAACCCAGCATACCTCGCATCGTTCGTCCTCCGTTCTTGTGCCAGATCGCGCGGGCAGACCGATCGGTCTCCCGTCCTCTTCCAATCTACCACAAAACGGTCCACGCCGAACACGAAAGTGTGCGCGATTGTGCTCGCCGGCCTGTGCGAGCCGCGACGTAGCAACGAACGCCAAACAAAGAATGAAGCCGCCGGGCGATCCGCTCAGGAGTCGCCGAACATCCGCCGCTCGACGCCCTCGACCAGGGCGTGCAGCACCAGCATGTGGATCTCTTGGATGCGGTCTGCCGTCGGCGCCGCCACCGGCACGCCCGGCACGATCCACTCCAGGTCGCAGACGCCAGCGAGCTTCCCACCATCGCGCCCAAGCAGTGCGATCGTCCGCATGCCGATGTCGCGAGCCGCGTCAACGGCACGGATCACGTTCGCCGAATTGCCACTCGTGCTGAGCGCGACGAGCACATCGCCGGTGCGCCCCAGCGCCCGCACGCCTCGCGCAAAAACCTCGTCGTACCCATAGTCATTCGCCACGCACGTAATATGCCCGGCGTCCGTCAGGCTCACGGCCGCCAGCGGCGGGCGATCCTTGCGGAACCTGCCGGTCAGTTCCTCGCAGAAGTGCATCGCGTCGCACGCCGATCCACCATTGCCACAGGCCAGTACCTTGCCACCCTCGGCCAGCGACTCAGCAAGCATGTCCGCCGCCAGGTCGAGCGTCGTGAAATTCTGCCCGTCGGCAAGGAACGCCTCGAGCGCCAGCTTCGCGTTCTGAAACGCCTCGATCACGCGTTAGCCTCGGCCATTTCAGCCTGGTCTGCGTCCGCTGGCTCGACGGCGTCAACCTCTGCCGCGCCGCCGCGCTTCATGCTCGCCAGCGCGTCGCGCAGCTTGGGCTTGTCGCCCTCGCGCTTGGCCGATGAATCGACCGCCGCCGCGCTCAGCCGCCCATCGGCCCCGACCTGGTCGAACCGCACGCCCACCCGCGTCGACACGCCGCGCTCCTGCATGGTCACGCCGTGCAGGCGGTCGCACATCGCCATCGTCTTCTTGTGGTGGGTAATGACGATGAAGTTGCTCTTGACGCTGAACTGCTTCACGACGCGGCTAAATCGGTCGACGTTCGCATCATCGAGCGCCGCATCGACCTCGTCCAGCACGCAGAAGCAACTCGGCTTGCTCTGGAAGATCGCCAGCAGCAGCGCCACCGCCGTCATCGCCTTCTCGCCGCCCGAAAGCTGGCTGATCGATCGCGGCTGCTTGCCCGGAGGCCGCGCGACGATCTCAATACCGCTCTCCAGCAGATCGATCTCGTCGGTCACGACCTTCTGCCCGTCCACCTCACGCACGAGCGGCATGAGCTTGATCTCGGCTCGCCCGCCTCCGAAGAGCTGGCGGAACAGCCCATCGTCGCCCGCGAAGCTCTCGCGCACGCGTTCGAGCATGTCGCCAAAGCGATGCCGGCTTGCTTCATTGAGTTGCTCGATGAGGGTCTCGAGGCGGATGCGCGCGTTATCGATGTCCTCGACCTGCGCGGCAAGTTGCTCGTTCTTGCCCGCCAGTTGCCCCTCTTCGTCCATCGCAGATAGATTCACACTGCCCAGCCGATCGATCGACTTCTTGAGCGTCGAGATCGCCTCGCCCGATTCCTGATCTCCCACGCCACGCATCAGGCCGTGCGCTTCATCGTGCAGCGCCTCGCGATAGCCCGGCAGCTCGGCGGGGAGGTCGAGCCCGTCCTCGTCCAGCGTCCGCTGCACAAGGTTCTCCAGCCGGATGTCCGCCTCGCGACCGCGCAGCTCCAAGTCGTGCCAGGCCTTATCGATGTCGCCCGCACGCCGCCGAGCAGCATCGAACTTCCGCTCAAGCCCGAGCGCAGCCTCCTGGGCCGCGTGCAGCGAGCTCCGCTTGCCGTCGATGCCACCTCGAAGCGCCTCGGCCCGCTCCTGCAGCGTGTTGATCTCTTCCGCCGCCTCGCGCGCCGTCTTCTGGTGGGCCTGCGCCTGCTCGCTCGCCCGCTGCACATGCGTTGCGAGGTCTCTCTGGCTCGCCCGGTGCTTGGCCGCCGCCTCGCGCACGCTCGCGGCCTCCCGACGTGCGGCGCCGATCTGCTCGCCAAGCGTGCTCGCCGACACGCGAGCCACCGTCAACGCTTCGGCAAGCGAGTCCGCGTCCTTCTCGGCTTGCTCGGCATCGGCCTCGAGCTTCTGCAACGCCCCGCGTTCGTCTTCCAGAATGCTCGCCAGCGACGCCAGCTTCGCCTCGAGCTCACCCACCTGCTTTGCCGCAGCCTCGCCGCTCGACGCCGCCGTCTCGCGCTCGTCTCGGGCCCGCTGCCGCTGGCGGTCGAGCCTCGCGAGCGCATCGCCCGCACGCTCCGCCTCACCCTCGGCCTTCAGCCGCGACTGCACAAGGTCATTCAGCGTGCGTTGCAGCGATGTCTGCCGCTCGGCAAGATCGCCCGCCTTGGTGTCGAGCGTTCGCAGCGATGCTTTAGCGCGCTCAAGCTCGGTGGTCGCCTCGGCAAGATCGACCTTCAACTGCTCAAGCTCGGCGCGCCGCTGCAGCACGCCCACGGCCTGCCCCTCGCCGTCGCCCGCCGTCAGCGGTCCGGCGCTCACCACGCCCGGGTGCCGCAGCACGCTCGCCGCCGCATCGGTGATCGTCGCGCCGCGGATTGGTCCCGCGCTCAAGAGCGACGCAGATTCCAAGTCACCCGTTCGCCAGCAGTCATGCAGCAGCACGTCGAGTAAGCCGGACACCGACGTCGGGTCGACGCCCGCCTCACGGCACGCACGCTCGTCGACGCCCGCGACCTCACGCAGCGGCAAGAGCCGCCCGGCGGCGCGCATCGCCTCAAACGCCGCATGATCAGGGCGTTGCGCCGCCGCGGGCACACCCAGCCCCAGCGGCACAAAGCTGACGCGACCCGTCAGCGTCGCCAGTTCCTCGCGCCCCGGCATGGCGTCCATCGATGGAACGACCAGCGCCGAGAGCAGCGATCCCAGCGCCGCCTCCACCTGCTGCGCATGCTCGATCGGCACGCGGATCAGCTCAGCCAGCGGCGCAATGACCGTCGCAAATCCGTCACCGCTCGCCGCTCGCTGTAGCACGTCGCGCGCGGGCTGGCCCAGCCCCTCACGAGACGCGAGCACTTCCGCGACCGCATGGTGCCGCGTCTCGAGCCGTAGGCGGCGCTCCTCGAGCGACTTCACCTCGCTCGCCTGCCTTGCCCGGCCCTCGCCCAGCGACGATGCCTCTGACTCGAGCGCCGCGGCTTCACGCGTGCGCTCCTCGTGCGCGTGAGCGTGGCTCTCGGCGTCGGCCCGTGCCACATCGCGGCGCTGCACCACTCGCTCGGCCTCGTCATCAAGTGATGCGAGCTCGGCTTCGACCTGCCGTGCCTTCTCGGCAAGCTGATCTGCGCGGCGGCGCTCCTCCTCGATCCGTCCCTGGGCCGAGAGCTGGTCTCGCTCGATGCGTTCGACCTCACGTCGCTTCTCGGCGTGCGCCTGCCGCTTGCTGGCGACCTCCTGCTGCGCACGCTGGCGCGCCTGAGAGGCCTGCTCAAGCACGCGCTCCGCGTCGGCGAGCTGCTCGGCGACCGCTGCCACACGCTCGGCCGCGCGATCGGCCTGCACTTCCGCTTGCTCGGCGGCGCGCTCTACTTCGGCCAGCCGCTGCCCGTCGGCGTCCAGGCGAGACAGCGCCTCGCCCGCCGACCGCTCGGCCAGCTCCTTCTTGTGCTTTGCGCGCTCGACAGCCTGCTGTGCTTCGGCCAGCTCTTCCTCGGCCTGGCGTACGGCCTGGGCCGCCTCGTGCCGCTTCAGATCCGCCTCCTGGCGTTCCTTCTCAAGCGTGCTCAGTTCTGCTTCGGCCGTCTCGCGCTGGTCGCGGGCGCCCTCCATGTCCGCGTGGATGCGCTCGACCGCGGTCGTGAGCGCATCGTGCTGGCTCAGCGCGCGAGAGGCGCGCCATGCACGCAGCTCGGCGTCGAGCTCGACGAACTGCCGGGCCTTGGCCGCCTGCCCACGCACAATCTTCAGCCGTCGCTCGGTGTTCGCGAGTTGCTCGCGCGTCACCGCCAGGTTGCGCTCGGCCCGGTCGAGCTTGCGGATCGACTCGACGCGGCGCTGGCGATATCGCGCGATGCCAGCGGCCTCCTCGAAGATCGTCCGACGCTCCTGCGGGTTCGCCAGCAGCATTGCGTCGACGCGGCCCTGCTCGATGATCGAGTACGCGTCGGCGCCGACGCCGGTGTCGAGAAATAAGTCGCGGATGTCCTTCAGCCGGCATCGCTTGCTGTTGATGAGGTATTGGCTGCCCCCATCGCGATACAGCCGACGTTCGACCTCCACGATGTCGGTGTCCACCGGCAGCCCGCGGCGCACCGTCCGGCGATCGGCCAGAACGCTGTTTGCGTCCGGCTCGTCATCGATTTCACTGGTGTCGTCCTCGGGCACATCGGTCGCTGCGTCGATCTCCAGCGGCTTGGCTTCGGACGTGCCCTGTTCTGGCATCTCGTCGAGCAGCGGGTTTTCGAACGTGAGGGTGACGCTGGCCATGCCCGCCGGCTTGCGCGCGGCCGAGCCGGCGAAGATGACGTCCAGCATCTCTTTGCCGCGCAGGCTCTTGCTGCTGCGCTCACCCAAAACCCACTTGAGCGCGTCGACGACATTGCTCTTGCCGCAGCCGTTGGGGCCCACGATGCCCGTCACCGGATCGTCGAAGTGGAACTCCGTCCGGTCATCGAAGGACTTGAACCCATTGAGCGTCAGCTTGGCAAGCCGCATCAGACCTCCTGTCGCCATTGGCCCGCGTCACCGCGGACCGGGCCGGCATCCTGCCGCCCGAGCCCACAGTATCGGCCCCTGACCATCAGAGACGTGGGATTCTTCGACCCCTTTTGGAGCCTCGGCGGAGGGTTATCAGCCCTCGCTCTCGGCGGGCGAATCGTCCGCCGTTTCGCCCGTCGTCTCTCCGCGGATGGACCGTTGGATGAACCGCTGCAGCGGGTCGCCGTCGCCCGGCGCGTCGCCCTCGAGTTCTGGACGGTCGGCGATGGCGCCGCGTGTCGAGCGGTCGACGTTCTCGCGGAGGATGTTCCGCTCGACCTGCCACTGGGCCTTGACGGCACCGACCTCTTGCAGCTTCGAGACCACCGACACGATGTTGCCGAAGCTCATGCCCAGCCCGCCCATCGGGTGCTCGACGGTGGGCTTTGTCGCCAGAAACTCGATGAACTCGTGCAGCGTCGCGGGGGCATCGGGCACGGTCACCAGCCAATCGGCTGGCATGTGGCGATATCGCACGCGTACGTCGAAGCCCTCTGGGTCGTAGTCCGACTCGCCCACGTTGGGCCGCGCCAAAATGAGGTCATCGCTGATCCGCAGCACCGCACCGGGCTCGATCTGCAATTCCGGGCCAAAGAGCACGAGCCCGGCCTGGCCCTGCTGTCGCAGGAAGATGAGCGGCTCGCCGATCGGCACCCGATCAACCACGAACCCGCCCGGCATGACGTCTCGGCGGAGGCCCTGGGCGAGGCTGCCGCGGAAATTCGTCCGGGCGTAGTCGCTCCACTCTCGCAGGACACCCACCGGGTCGACGCCCGCCGGCACGCTGGTGCGTTCGAGCCAGCTCTGGAGTTCTCGCATGCCGGCGCGCCGGGCCATCGCCTCATACGCGGCGACCCGCACCGACACGCTCGGCGCGGCGGCCAGGTCTTGCAGTGTGGCGTCGATCATCGCCCCCGTGCCGAGTTCTCCCAGCAGCCGCAAGGCCTCGATCTGCAACGCTTCGTTGTCGCCGCGTGCGATAGCGATGAGCGGGCGTTCGGCGTTGGGGTCTCCGAGTTTGGCTCCCACGCGCAGTGCGGCCATGCGCGGCGCGATCTCGGGCCAGTCGTACAGGGTCGAGACCGAGGTCGAGCCGCGTACCGACACCGGGCCTAGGGCCTCGAGCGCCCAGGCGAGGCGGTCGGCTGAACCGGGTTCTTCCTGCAGGGCCCGCACGTATCGGCCGACGTACCGCTCCTCGCGGCCCTGGGCGTCGGGGTTGATGTGCGCGACCAGCCGCAGGAACTCCTCGGGCTTGTCCTTGTAGCTCCAAGGGATGCTGACGGTGACGAGCGAGGCGGTCGCGTCGGACTGGCCCGTGAGGCGGCCGCTGGCGATGTCACCACGATCGACCGGGCTGTTACCGAAGCGGCTATTGATGAGCGAGGCGATCGCCCGCGTGCGTCGAGGGCTGGGCACGTTGAGGCGGATTGCGAGTTCCAGCGGGTTGGTCATGGTGCCGCCGCCGATGACCCGGCCCTGGGTCGGGTTCGAGCGCGGCCCCGCGGCGAAGGGGTTCACGTACACCGGCCCTTGGGCGAAGCCCACGAGCCTCGTCGTTGGGCCACCCTGTACGGAGGGGCGCCCGAGGCGCAGGTCGGTCTGCCACAGGCTGCCGCCGGTGAGCTCTTCGTTGTTCAGGGCGTAGACGAGCACGTCGAACGTCGAGCCCTGCGGTGCGCCGGGTGCGACGAGGCCGAGCACGGCGACGACGGTGACGTCGGGCCGGCGGAGGAAGCTCTCGGGGCTCTCGCCTTCGAATGGAGTGCCCTCGAACATGTCCATGCCGCGGGCGCCCTCGCGCAGCGAGAGCTGGCGGATGACGGTGGCCTCGACGGCCTGGGGCAGCGGGCCGCCCTGGCCTTTGGTGCCCACGACGATGCCCAGGCCCGAGACGAGCGTGGGCTCGACGCCGATGAGCGTGGCCGATGCGCCGACGGTGCCGCGGAGCACGCTGGGGCCGTCGAACGGCACGACCACGCCGCCGCCGGGATTCACCACGCGGCCGCTGCTCTTGCAGCCGGTGACCGACGCCAGCGCGATCCCGAGCAGCGCCAGCGCGGTCAGGGGGCTGGCAAGGCGGGTCGAGGGCGTGCTTCTGGACATGCGGCGATCTCCGGCGTTCACGGGCTGGGCCCAGACTCTACGAGCGCCATGGGGGATTGCTGCACCTGGCTTGCAGCGGCATACAAGGATAGGCTGTGTTTGTTCGGATTGCGGCCGGATTTAGCTGGCGGCCAGGGGCTCGGTTGCTCGCAATCCGCGAAAGCTGGGTGAATTTCACGTTAGACACAGCATGATGTATACGCGTTTACCAGAACCACAAGCTGTTGAATATTGGCGCTTGTGCTGTCGGTTGGTTGTATGAAGGGCGCGCAAGTGCGTTTGATGGCATGATTTAGCTGCGAGATGGGCAGACCGACAGGTTGTCCATACTCCATCTTGTGGTCAAAAAGTCTTGCGTCCACAGATTGTAGTGGGTAGAGTGGTGGCACCGATATTCGCGTCTGGCTGGGTGGGCTGGGCGCCGGTGGGGACCCAAAACGGAAGGATCCGAGATGCCCGTGCTGTGCGACGAACAGATCAGGGAACTAGTGCGCATCGAGCCGTTCGAACGCGGCGAGCGACGCCCTGGTAAGATTTCGTACGGTGTTTCGAGCTACGGCTACGACGTCCGCGTGGGCCCGACCTTCAAGATCTTCACGCCCACGCCCCGCAGCGGCGGCATCACCGTGGTGGACCCCAAGAACTTCACCGACGACCTGTTCGTCGAGGTGAACTGTGACCACCACGACACCGACCACGTCATCATCCCGCCCAACAGCTTTGCGCTGTGCGAGACGGTCGAGTTCTTCGAGATCCCGCGCGACTGCCTGGTGATCTGTGTTGGCAAGAGCACGTATGCGCGCTGCGGCCTGATCGTGAACGTCACGCCGCTCGAGCCCGAGTGGCGCGGCAAGATCACGCTGGAGATCAGCAACACCACGCCGCTCCCGGCGCGCGTGTACGCGAACGAAGGCATCGCGCAGCTCGTGTTCCTGAAGGCCGACCAGGTGTGCGCCACGAGCTATGCGGATAAGGCCGGGAAGTATCAGGATCAGAGTGGGTTGACGTTGCCGAAGGTCGATTAGCAACGTTCGCTTGGGGGAGAATCAGCAGACGGATTCGGCAACGAAGTCTCGGGTCAAGGACGAGCCGAGAACGAGCATTCCATCACGCATCGAGATAACGCGAAGGTTTGTACGCGATGAAGATTACCCGCAAATTCACCAAGGCCGGACAGGATCCTTTCGACACCGTCAAGTGGACGACGCGGTCGAGCAAGATCAGCAACCCCGACGGGTCCATCGTCTTCGAGATGAACGACGCCGAGGTGCCGGCGACGTGGAGCCAGCTTGCGACGGATATCGCCGTGAGCAAGTACTTCCGCAAGGCGGGCGTGCCGCAGATGGAGAAGGCCGGTTCGATCATCGCCGGGGGGTGGCAGGCCGCCGCCAAGCGGGCCAAGGATGGCCTCCCCTCCGGCGTGCAGAAGGACGCCGATGGCAACGTCGTGACCGGGCCGGAGCGCAGCGTGCGCCAGCTCGCGCACCGCTTGGCCGGGTGCTGGCGCCACTGGGGCGAGCAGCACAAGTACTTCGACAGCTCCGAGGATGCGCAGGCGTTCTACGACGAGCTGGTGTACATGCTCATCCACCAGATGGCGGCGCCCAACAGCCCGCAGTGGTTCAACACCGGGCTGAACTGGGCGTACGGCATCGACGGGCCGGCCCAGGGCCACTGGGTGCCCGACCCCAAGACGGGTGAGGTGAAGCTGGCCGAGGGCGCGTACGCGCACCCGCAGCCGCACGCGTGCTTCATCCAGAGCGTGAGCGACGACCTGGTGAACGATGGCGGCATCATGGACTTGTGGGTTCGTGAGGCGCGTCTGTTCAAGTATGGCAGCGGCACGGGCACCAACTTCAGCAAGCTGCGCGGCGAGGGCGAGCCCCTGAGCGGCGGCGGTAAGAGCAGCGGGCTCATGAGCTGGCTGAAGATCGGCGATCGCGCCGCGAGCGCCATCAAGAGCGGTGGGACGACGCGGCGTGCTGCCAAGATGGTGTGCCTGGATATGGACCACCCCGACATCGAGAGCTTCGTGAACTGGAAGGTTCGCGAGGAGATCAAGGTGGCGGCGATGGTCGAGGGCCTGCAGAAGATTGCCGGCGAGCGCGCCAGCATGCACGACCCCGAGACCGTGGGCGAGACCGCCGAGCGGCTGGGTTTGAAGCTGGACTTCGATTTCAACGGCGAGGCCTACGCCAGCGTCAGCGGGCAGAACAGCAACAACTCGGTGCGCGTGCCCGACAAGTTCTTTGAGTCGGTCGACGCGGGCAGCGTGTGGGAGACGCGTTGGCGTACGGCCGAGGGTGTGGCGCGGACGGTCGACGCGCGGAAGCTGTGGGACGACATCGCGTACGCCGCCTGGCGATGCGCCGACCCGGGCGTGCAGTTCGACAGCACGATCAACGCGTGGCACACGTGCCCCGAGGGTGGCCGCATCAACGCGAGCAACCCGTGCAGCGAGTACATGTTCCTGGACAACACGGCGTGCAACCTGGCGTCCTTGAACCTCATGAAGTTCTACGACGCGCCCACGCGGCACTTCGACGTGCGTGCGTACGAGCACGCCATCGACGTGTGGACGATGGTGCTCGAAATCAGCGTGCTGATGGCGGCCTACCCGAGCAAGGAAGTCGCCGAGCTGAGCTGGAAGTACCGCACGCTGGGGCTGGGCTACGCCAACCTGGGCGCCATGCTCATGCAGGCGGGCATTCCGTATGACAGCGAGGATGGGCGCGCGATCTGCGGTTGCCTGACGGCGATCCTGACCGGTGGCTCGTACCGCATGTCTGCGAAGATGGCCAAGGAGCTCGGGCCGTTCGCCGGGTACAAGGCCGACAGCGAGAACATGCTGAAGGTCGTGCGCAACCACCGGCGCGCCGCGCATGGGGTGAAGCGCGGTGCGGCCGAGTGGGAGGGCCTGAACGCCAAGACGCGTCCGGTGCCGATCGATCAGTCGCGCTGCCGTAGCGGCGAGATTCCCGTGGCGAACACGCCCGAGCTGCTCGATCGCGCGAAGATGGCGTGGGACCAGGCCATCCAGCTGGGCGAGAAGCACGGCTACCGCAACGCCCAGACCACGGTGATCGCGCCGACGGGCACCATCGGCCTGCTCATGGACTGCGACACGACGGGCGTGGAGCCGGATTTCGCGCTGGTGAAGTTCAAGAAGCTGGCCGGCGGCGGGTACTTCAAGATCGCCAACGCGAGCGTGAAGCCCGCGCTCGAAGCCATGGGCTACGAGGAGAGCCAGCGGCAGGACATGCTGCGGTACCTGCTGGGCACGCTGCACCTCGAGGTGGAGTTACCCGAGGGCGTCCCGGGCGCGCAGGTCGGCCAGACGCTTGCGCAGTGGCTGCGCAGCAAGGGGCTGACCGAGCAGGACCTCAAGACCATCACCGACGCATTGCCGGGCGTGTTCGAGCTTGGGTTTGCCTTCAGCGCGTGGGCGTTGGGCGACGAGACGCTCGAGCGTGCGGGTGTCGATGCTGCCGAGGCCAAGGCGGATCCATCGTTCAACCTGCTGCGGGCGCTCGGGCTGTCGCGCGAGCAGGTGGGCAAGCTGAACCTGTTGGTGTGCGGCACGCAGACGCTCGAGGGTGCTCCGCACTTGAAGGACGAGCACCTGTCGGTGTTCGATTGCGCAAACACCTGTGGCCCCCTGAGCACGCGGTACATCGAGCCGCAGGGCCACATCCGCATGATGGCGGCGGCCCAGCCGTTCATCAGTGGTGCGATCAGCAAGACGATCAACCTGCCCAACGACGCGAGCGTCAACGACATCAAGGATTGCTACCGCCTGAGCTGGGAGCTGGGGCTGAAGGCCAACGCGCTCTACCGCGATGGTTGCAAGCTGAGCCAGCCGCTGAGCACCAAGAGCGACGCGAAGGATGAGGAAGCCGGCGAGGCCGACGAGAAGAAGGCCGAAGAGCCCGTGCTCGTCGCGGTGGATCTCGAAGACGACGCCGACATCGACGAGCAGGGTGAGGCCGAAGCGCTCGAAGAAGTCGAGGAACTCACCGTGGTCGCTGCCGAGCAGGCCAGCAAGGCCGACGAGGCGGCAACGGTGAAGACCGTCGAGCGCATTGTTCACCGGCCGATGCGCCGACGCCTGCCCGACACGCGCGGTTCGATCACGCACAAGTTCAACATTGCTGGCCACGAGGGCTACCTGACGGTGGGCCTGTATGAGGACGGCATGCCGGGCGAGTTGTTCATCACCATGGCCAAGGAAGGTTCGACCATTGGTGGCCTGATGGACAGCCTGGGTACGGCGGTCAGCGTGTCGCTGCAGTACGGCGTGCCGCTGGAGAGCCTGGTGCGCAAGTTCACGCACCAGCGCTTCGAGCCAGCGGGCATGACGACCAACCGCGACATCCCGCTGGCCAAGAGCCTCGTGGATTACATCTTCCGCTGGCTTGGCATCCAATTCATCCCGGGCTACCGCGAGGCAAACACGCCCAAGCGTGGTGGCTCGGGCGAGTCATCGAAGGGCGACACGAACTCAGGGACGGGTGACCGCATTCGTTCGCTCGCCGGACCCACGGAGGGGTCCGGTGGGCGTGTCGAGATCGCCGCCCGCGCGACGCAAGAGGCAAGCCTGGAGCGTGCTGAAGCGGCGACGGGCACGGCCAAGGTTTCTCGCGCGGCCGAGGTTGTGGTCACCGGTCGCCAACCGGTTGCTGAAGCGTCGAGCCAGACGCAGGGGCAGACCAAGACGGGTGAGGCGGCGCAGCTGTCTTCGATGCTCGAGAGCATGGCCGACGCGCCCGCTTGCGACGTGTGCGGCACGATCACTGTCCGCAACGGCACGTGCTACAAGTGCCTGAACTGCGGCAACAGCATGGGGTGCAGCTGATCGCCAACGACCGGGGCGCGAGCGTGTCGGTCTGAAGACCTCCTTCTCTCCCAAAGATCGTCGGGATCACGCCCGCCCCTTCTCAACGGCGGGTTCGCCACCACCCGGTCCCGATGATCGCCACCCGCCCCCGGGCCCGCCACCAGGCCCGGGGGTTTTTCATATTGGGATCCATCGGCTCCAGGGATGCACCAGTTGGGCGGTAGTGCGTAGTCCAAAAACTGGAACCAAGCCGGACAGTTTGTGTGAATATGGGTATTTTAGGATTCTTGGCGATGCTCGATGTAAGATTGGGAGATCGAAAAAGAACCAAACATAAGGATTGGCAAGAAAACCGATCGAGATAATCTTGCTTTTTCTCTTCGGTCCTGTCATGATCATGTTGGCGCGGGCACTTTTTAGGAGGAGTGCTCGAGGCTGCTTGCTTGTGGAGGAGCGAGACATGCACGTGAATACCAAGGTCGCTTTTGTGGCGTTGAGCCTTTCGGCCGCGGGTGTCGCCAATGCCCAGCTGATCAGTGGCTTCGAGCAGCCCAACTTCGTCGGGTCGGCGGCCGGCTCTTCGTTCGTTGGCGTGGAAGGCTGGTACCAGCCCGTCGCCTCGGGCATCGAGCACGGCCTGTACACCTACTCGGGCAACACGCTTGGATTGTCCCAGAACCCCGTGGGCGGCAACCAGTTCATTGGTGGTCGCAGCAGCGGCACGCCGCAGTTTGCCCGGGCCCAGAAGGGCTTCGACTTCGGCGGTGGTTCGTACACGATCGCGTACGACATGGCGGCTAACTTCGATGGTGCGGGCGACTCGGCCCTCAATTTGTCGAGCTTCTCGCTGCAGAGCGACGGCGCCGCGGCCGGTAGCTTCAAGTCATTCATCGCCCTGAACAACTTTATTGACCTGACGAACCCGTCGGCCGGCTTCAAGGCCGAGTTCAACGTGTTCGACGCTGCCGGCGTTGCGACCAACAACCTGTCGCCCGGCGCCGCGTGGGAGAATCTGGACACCAACCACTGGTACCGCCAGATCATCGATATCGACTTCACGAGCAACCGCATCCTGTCGGTCACCATTCTCGACCTGACGACTGGTATGTCGAGCACGGCCAACCCTGATGGCTGGTTCATGACCGGTGGTGCCAGCTCGGCCCTCGCCCTGCCCGACGACTTCCGCTTCTTCGTGGGTGGTAGCGACGGCAACATCATGGGCTGGGACAACATCTACGTCGTCCCGGCGCCCGCGTCGCTGCTGGCCTTCGCTGGAGCAGCTGGCTTCGCCGGCATGCGTCGCCGCCGCTGACTCGTCCGCTCGATCGCTCTCTTCACAAACCGCCGGGTTTCCCGGCGGTTTTCGATTTACCCTGGCCGATCGTGGTGCTTTCGCGCCAGGACGCGGACCTCGCCGTGCGCGAGCGGATGGCTTGCGTGCTCGCCGATGCGTTCGCGGACGACGTCCAAGCCCTGGCTGGTGAGCATTGCGGCCAGCAGCTCGGGCGTGAAGGCGTGGGGGTGCATGTCGTCGATCGTGGTGCGCAAGTCGACGAGGATCCAGGCGTGGCCGCCGGGTGCGAGCACGCGTGCGATCTCGGCGACGACGCGACCCGGGTCTGCCACGTGGTCGAGGCAGTTGTCGCACACCACAACGTCGAAGCTCGCGCTCGTTACGGGCATCTGCTCGCCCGAGGCGGCGATGGATGTGAAGCCCAGCGGGCCCGGTGGGAACAGGTCGCACGCGGCATACCCGTCGTTGAGCGGGTCGACCGCGGCGGCGAATCGCCAGCGGCCCTGGGCGACCATCGGGTGCGGCCCGCCTCCAATCTCGAGCGCGGCAGTCTTGAGCTGCCATGCGGCGACGTCGGGCACTTCCAACCAGGCGGCGAGTTCCTTACATCGATCGGTCTGCCAGCGGGCGAAGACGTCATGGAAGTCGCCGAACGTGGGATCGATGGCCTCGTGTGCACCCGGGACGCGGACGGCCTTGACCCAATACGCGAGCTCGTCGCGCAGGCGTCGCTCGATGTGGACATCGCCGATTGCGCTCGTCAGGCTGCCGTCGAGCCCGCCGCGCCATGCGTGCCAGCCGCCAGCGCCAGCGATCGCGTCTTCGAGTGGTACAAGTGCTGGCCTGAGCACACGGCGGATCGTTCGCTTCCACGCCTCGACAACGGCTGATGCGAGACGCCCGCGCCTGGGAGGTGTGGCGATGGCGATGTGTCGCGCGGGTCGCACGGGACCCGGCGGGGCAGGCTTCGCTGCGCTTTGTCTGGGTTCGCTTGTCGCTCCCCGTGCGTCTGCTGGCTCGGAATCCGAGATGGACTCTCGGGCGGATGGCGGGCTCTCGAGGCTGGTCTGCGGGGGCGGAGGCATCTGTGAGAGCGTACGCCGGATGGAGCGTGATGCCTAGAATCACCGATGGTCTCCGGGGCATCCAGCATGCGGAGACCGCCTCGTTCCACGGAGGGGTGGCTTGTTGATGGAATCTCGACCGGCATTCGATCGACCGATCGGCGGGCAGGGCCTGCCCAGGCAGATCGTCAGCCTCAAGCGGCAGCTGATTAAGGAAGCGTCGTACGCGACGGCGATGATCGAGCAGGCCCTCGACGCCTTACTGCGGCTTGACAGGCCGCAGGCCAAGGCCGTTCGCAAGCAGGATGATGTCATCGATCGGCAGGAACTCGAGATCGAGCAGGCCTGCCTCGACCTGCTGCTGATGCAGCACCCGGTCGCCAGCGACTTCCGCGAGGTTTTGTTCGTCCTGCGTGTCAACACCCAGGTCGAGCGTGTGGGCGACCACGCGACCAGCATCGCCAAGTGCGCGTCGCGGATGGTCAAGGCCGGGCTCGAGCCGCGCTGGCCGACGTCGCTCATCGAGATGGCCCACCGCGTTCCGGCGTGCTGTCACAAGACGCTGCGAGCCGTGCTCGATGAAGACCTGGCGGCTGCTCGTGAGATTATCACCGAGGACGAGGTCATCGACGACCTCGAGAAGACCCTGTTCGCCGAAACCCTCGAGCTCATCAACAACGAGCCACAGGGCGATCTGGCCGGGCTCTACATCTACCGGGTGGGCCGGGAGCTGGAGCGGACCGCCGATGTCATGGCGGGCATCTGCCGCGACCTGATCTTCCGCGAGACCGGCGAGAACCTCCGGCACGCCTGAACCGGGTTCTGGCCGTATCTGAAACTCGGGAACAGTCGAGCGTTCGCAGCGATTCGGGCTTCCGAGTGCGCTGAGCGCACTGGGAGTTGCGTCGTGGTTGGCCTGCGCAGTCGAAAGATCATTCGCATTCTCGCTCGGCCCAAGAGCCGGCGCGCCTTGCTTGCGTCGGCCCTCGCATTGCAAGCCATCGTCTTGAGCATCGGTTGGATTGTGACGTTTCGCATCGTGCAGCGTTCGTTCGCGGGTGTTGTTGAAGAACTGGTCCAGCAACAGAATGCCGAGATTGCCGCCAACGTCGCCAACTTGTTGCCCGAAACGATGGGCGATGTCGAGTTTGGAAGCGAGGAGTGGGATCGCCTCCAGCGGATCATCGAAGGCGAGGCGCTCAGCGATCTTCCCGCCGGCGGCTTCGTGTGCCTCGTCGAGCCCGATGGTCGGTTGCTGTGCCATCCGGAAATTCGCGAGAATCCGGATCTGCGTAGCTTCAGCTTTGACGGCAAAGCACTCGCAGCGAGTCTGGAGCATCGCGACGAGTCGGTGCCGCTCATGCAAGCGGGCTCTCTCGGCATGCCAAGCACGGGCGTCGTTCGGTTCACGAGCGATTATCACTTTGTGGGCACGCAGCCGGTGGGTGATGATGGGCTCCGCCTGCTCGTGCATCAGCCCGTGGCGAGCGTCGTCAACGTTGGGCGCGAGAGCACGCAATGGGTGCTGATCTTCGCCGGCGTCGCGGCGATCGGCGTGCTCGGGATATCAGGGCTCGGTCTCAACGCGCTCATGAATCGGTTTGAGGGCGTGCAAGAGCAGTTGAACCGGCAGATGCGCGACAACCTCCAGGTTGCGCGGCGTATCCAGCAAGCGGCGCTGCCGCGCGAGCTGCCGGCCCTCGATTGCTACGAGCTTGCCGGCACGAGCATTCCCGCCGAGGAGACGGGCGGTGACACGTTCGATCTCACGATATTGGACGGCGGCGGTGTTTCGATGATGGTGGCCGACGCGACGGGTCATGGCATCGGACCGGCGCTCGCTGTCTCGCAGCTGCAGGCCATGGCCAAGCTGGCTTGGCAGCACGAGCCTGCGCACGACGTGGTCCGGATCACGAGCGTGCTGAACCAGCGCATGCATGACAGCCTGCCCGATGGTCGCTTCGTCACGGCGTGGATGGGCGTGCTCGATGAAGCCAGCGGCGTCGTGCGGATGGTGAGCGCGGGGCAGGACCCGCAGCTCGTCGTTCGGGCGGCAACGGGCCGGGTCGAGCGTCTGCCGACGGACACCGTGCCGCTGGGCATCTTGGCCGAGCTGCCGGAGTACGCCGCACGCTCCGTCGCGCTGGAGCCCGGAGATCTGTTGCTCGTGGCGACCGATGGCAACGCCGAAGCGGCGGGGGAGGACGGCGTCCAATTCGGGGTGGATCGCATCATCGAGCTCGTCCAGCGGCTGGCCCCGAGCGGGCCGCAGGCGGTTGTTGACGGGCTTCTTGCGGAGGTCGATCGCTTCACAGGAGGGGCCGCGGCGAACGACGATCGCACCGTGCTGGCCCTGCGGCGGAGGGCGGCCACGCCCGCGACGTGAGGCGGCACCTCGGATATACTTGCCAGCTCGGGCGCATAGCTCAGTTGGCTAGAGCGCTGCCGTCACATGGCAGAGGTCACAGGTTCGAGTCCTGTTGCGCTCATTTTGTTTTGATCGGAACCCCGGCAGCTCGCCGGGGTTCTTGCGTTTGTGTAGACCTTCGTGCGAGACTGGGTAACTCCCCCGTCGGTATCATGGGCGATGCAAGACCAGCCCCCGGTCGCTGCCGCACGGTCCTTTGAGACGCCGCCTCCTGAGCCAGGGCCGCTCGGCCCGACGGTTCGCCAGGATCGCATCAGTTCCATCGACACGCTCCGTGGCGTTGCCCTGCTGGGCATCTTCGTGATGAATATCCCGATCTTCGCCTTCACCGGCACGGCGTTCTTCAATCCACCCGCCGGCGGTGGCTTTGAGGGCGCCGACTACCTCACCTGGCTATTCAGCCACCTTCTCTTCGACATGAAGATGATGGCGATCTTCTCGATGCTGTTCGGAGCTGGCGTGGCGCTGATGGCCGAGAGAATGGATGCCACGGGCCGGAGCGCTGCTGGCGTGCACTACCGGCGTATGGGCTGGCTCCTGCTGATCGGCATGATCCATGCGTACGTGATCTGGTTCGGCGACATCCTGGTTGCGTATGCGCTCGTCGGGATGATGGTCTATCCGCTGCGCAAGCTCCGGCGGATGTGGCTCGTGCTTATTGCCTCGCTGCTCGTTATTGTCGGGCTCGCCTTGAACGGTCTCCAGCAGCTGATGTTTGAGGCTATGCGGAATGCTGAGAGCGGCGGGTTGGCCGAAGCGTGGAAGGGCACGAGCATTATGTTCTATCCCACCGAGTCTTCGCTCAAGGACGAGCGAGACATCGCGCTTGGTGGTTTCATCGCGCGGGCTCTCGGCCAAGCACCCAGTGTCATCTTCATGCAGACCTGGGTGTTCGCGACCTACGTCTTGTGGCGCGTTGGGGCACTCATGCTGCTCGGCATGGCCTTGCACCAGGCGGGCGTCTTCAAGGCAGCGCGATCGATGCGTTTCTATGCCGGCATGTTCGCTGCGAGCGCGATCTTCGGCGGCGGCCTCGTGGTCGCTGGCGTGCTCGTAAACCGTGCGAACGGGTTTGATCCCGTGGCCTTCTTCGGGGTGGTGGGCTGGTTCAACTACCTTGGGAGCATTGGTGTTGCGCTCGCCTGGATTGCCTTGATCATGTTGCTCTGCAAGAGTGGGGCGATTGGTTGGTTGCGCCACGCGCTCGCTTCGGTCGGCCGGATGGCACTGACCAACTACCTCATGCAATCGCTCATCGGCGCTTTCATCTTCTACGGCTGGGGCCTGGGGTACTTCGGTGAGCTGAGCCGGAGCCAGCTCGTGCCGATTGTCCTGGGCGTGTGGGCGCTGCAGCTCATCATCAGCCCGATCTGGCTCTCACAATTCCGCTTTGGCCCGATGGAGTGGTTGTGGCGGAGCCTGACGTACCTGCGACCCGCACCGATGAGGCGCATCGATCGCCCACCCGGTGGTGCCTCGAGCGCATCGTAGCGACGAGGGTTGCCGGTAAGTCGGGAGGCGAAGTTTGCCTACGCTCCTGCCATGCAGGGCAACGGCGGGCCTCCACATTCCAGCGTGCATTCTGAGGGTGTCTCGCTCGACCCGAGTCCGATCCTCCTGGTTGGTACCCAGCGGAGCGGCACCACCTGGCTGTACAAGATGTTCAGCCAGCATCCGCAGGTTGCCAGCGCGAACGAGCCGCGGCATATCTGGATCCGCGGCAATGCGTACCGACCGGATGACCGTTTAACGGAGGCGGATGCGACGCCACGCACGATCGCTCGGATCCACCGAGCGTTCTTGAAGATTCAGGCCCAGCAAGGCAAGCCCCGGCTGATGGAGAAGACGCCCAGCAACTGCCTGCGCGTTCCGTTCCTGCGGGCGGTGTTCCCGCAGGCGAAGATCCTGCTCGTGTTGCGTGACGGCCGGAGCGTGGTTCGCTCGACCGCGGACGTGCAGCAACGCAAGGGCAAGCTGCACATCGCATTTCATCGCGCCGCGAGCACGCCGCTGCACGAGTGGCCCGCGCAGGCCGGTCGTGCGGCCGATGTGTTTCGTCGCCGAGTGCTCGGAAAGCCGCTGCCGATCTGGGGACCAAGGCCGCCCGGCTGGCGAGAGTGGGTGGGCCATGACCACCCCGATGTTGTGCGAGCCAAGCAATGGTCGGCGACGATCTTGACCGCGTTCCGGGACGTGAACGCCATGGTCGAGCAGGCCAAGGCCCGGGGCGAAGAGCCCAACGTGCTGATCTTCCGGTATGAGGACATCGTGGCCGACCCCGGTCCGACGATGTCGCGGATCCTCGAGTTCGCCGGCCTGCCTGATGATGGCATGGTCGATCGGTTCGTTGGGAGTGTCGATCAGGGACGTTTCGCCAAGCGGCAGGGCGCAAACTCAGACGAGCAACTCGAGCGCATGCGACCGCACATGGAGCCTGCATTGCTCGAGCTGGGATACTCCTGGTAAGGGCTCGTCTCGCGTTTGCCTCTTAAGGCTCGAAGCTCGAGCGAATTTGTCTCCACGACGAAGCCAGACGCCTAGCGGTCAATGCCTACCGCGCGGCCGTTCGGGTGGGCCTCGTGCCACACGTGCTCATCTTGCGCGGGCGATTCGAGGCGCTCGTACACGTCGGTTCCGCCGGTGTCGAGGAACACGCCGTAGGCCATCAAGTCGTCTCGAAACGACCGGAACAACTCGGGGTAGATCGTGATGGTGCCCAGGGGCGGGCGGCTCCAGTTCGCGTTGCCGGGCGACGGATTGATCTCCAGGCCTATGTAGCGGTCATTGCCGGATCGATCCCAGAAGAAGCCGACCGAATTCAGGTCGCCGCTCCCGGCGCAGTTCGCGCGCAAGACATACGCGTCATCTCCTGCGCCGTCGACAAAGATGCCCAACGCCCCGTCGCGAGCATGGCCCGCGTATTGGTTCTCGGCGATCCACTGCTCCTGATCGGTGTATGGGTTGACCATCCGTTCGGGGTTCGCGTTGTAGGTGTCGTTGCCCTGGAGATCGATGTGGATGCCGACGGCGAAGTGGGCCGCGGCGCCCTGGCTGTACTTGCCCTGGCGGTAGACGTCGTCGCCACCGCGATCTTCGAGGAGGCCGACGCCCCACCAGTACCCTGCCCCCTGGCTCCATGCCATCGCGCTGTACTCGTCGTCACCCGCGCCGTCGACGAGCACGCCGAATCCGCCCGCCATCGACCGGCTGTCGCCCAGATCGGCTCGTCGCCCATAGCCGCAGCCCTGGCCCATCGCGACCACGCGGCCCAGATACAACTCGCTGCGCGCGGTGGTGTCGGGGATGGTGTACGTGTCGTTGCCCGAGAGGTCGACGATGACGCCGGCACCCCGAGTCGAGCCGTGCGCCTGTGAGTTGCGCCCCGATGTGTACGCATCGTTGCCGCCGCGATCGATGAGTGCCCCAAGCCCGACGTGCCCCACACCCTGACCCCAGCTATTGCGGGCGAGGTACGTGTCGTCCCCGCCGTCGTCGATCAGCACGCCGACGCCGTGCATGCCGACACCCATGGACGACTCGATCGCCTCGTACGTGTCATTCTCGCCGCCGAGGTCCCACAACATCCCAAGGCCGAACACGCCGGCCGCCAGCGTCGGGCTGGATCGATCCTCGCTCTCGGCGTCTGCAACATCGCGGGGCATCCACACCTCTGGTTCGCCCGGCAGGTACGTGTCGCGTCCCCCAAGATCGACCAAGACTGATACGGGGCGGTCGCGGAGTCCGTCGCTGACAGCAAACGCGCCCTCGTAGCGATCATCGCCGCCGAAGTCGATCACGAGGGCCGGGCCTTGAGCAAGATCGTGGGCGTGAACATCCGCGCCCACGCCAGCGATCAGGATCGGCCCGGCCGAGGTCTCGAGGGTGATGGTCTCGGTGAACGTCGCTCCCTCGGGTTGCGCTCGGTGGAACTCGCCGACCGCGAGGCGCACGCTCTTGGCGGCAAACACGCCGGCGTGGCCGAGGTATCCGAGGTCTGTCGTGCCCACGACGTCCATCAGTTGGCGCGCGACCGACTGCCCCTTCAAATCGAGTCGCGGTGCGATGGCGACCGCATAGCCGCTGTCGTGGGCGAATTGCTCCTGCGCCGATTCCCTCGCCCGAGCGATCGAAGGTTGATCGAACGCGTTGGTCACGGAACGTGTGCTCTCCCTGATCGTCACGAGCAGCCGGGTGATCAGCCGTTGCTCCGGCTCGGTCAACTCGAGCAGTGGCCCGGGCACGTCCTTGGCCCCGATCTCATCGAGCGCGAACACCAACGCGTTCATTGTGTCCAGATCCTCGAGCCACCAGACGTTCCATCCGCCGGTCTGGGCCGAGGCATCGAACGAATCTGGCAACTCCCCGCTGGTGCCCTGGGCGTCGAGCCCCGGAAGGCGGATGCGACGTCCCACGCTCTCGTCGAGGAACTGTGCGAACGCGTGACGGATGAACTCGTCCTCGTACATCGCGTTGTCCAGCAATAAGTCGGTGGAGCGCCCGCTGAAACGCAAGGACCGGCGCACGTCGGCAAACTGCCTGAGCACCGGGCGAAGAACGTGGAGATCACGACCGAAGCTCGAGAGTTCTTCAGCGGTGTATCCGAGGTTGGCTCCATCGAGCCCGAGATGCTCGTCGATCTCGGCCCACGCATGGCCTGGAACGACCAGGGCAGATCGATCCGGATCTTCCAGACTTGTGGAAGCGACGGTGCCCAGAACGACAAGCATGGCCGTGATCATCGGCCATGCTAGGAATCTTCGTGCTC
The DNA here is from genome assembly GCA_965227775.1 of Phycisphaerales bacterium. Taxonomy (GTDB): domain Bacteria; phylum Planctomycetota; class Phycisphaerae; order Phycisphaerales; family UBA1924; genus JAHCJI01. Next base: position 490,968 of record OZ245777.1, on the reverse strand, counting down.
GTCCTGTTACGGAACAGCGTGGAGCAGGCTCGTGATCGCTTGCTCCACGATTGGCTTCCCGACTACCCCCGCGTGCTCTCCAAAAGAAGTCGATATGGGCCCTCCTCGATCAGCTTCTTCAGGTCGTTCGTTGTCTCTTCGAACGACCAAATCTCCTCTATGCAAGGCCGAACCGCGTTCCAGTACTGCCACGCTTGCTCGTGGTTGCCTTCCGCGAGCATCCCCAAGACCTGCTCTGCCGCATGGCCAATCTCGTAGTTGTGCGGGCTGTCGCCATCCCAGGGCGTGTTCCGTTCCTGGATCAGCTTCTGCAGCGTGTCGGGATGCAAGGGAGGTCGCCGCATGCGATCGACGTCGATCGCGTAGCGGCCGCCCCGAATCGGGTCATTGTCGCGAAAGACGTAGCACACCTCTGGCCATTGGCTCCAGACGCCGATCGCCTGTGACAAGCGATCGGATCGGATGGCCTCGCGCTCGTAGAACTCGAAGGCGCCATCCCCATCCCGATCCTCGAAGCGGCCGTTGCCGAGTTCCTGGACCCGAGCATGAATCGTGCAGCGTTCCATCGATTCGAGGTCAAAGACCAGGTGAACCGTGTTGCGCCCCCGTGCGTCGCCACGGTTGTGGCAGAGGACCACGTCCGGCGTTCCGTCGCCCGTGATGTCGTCGCCAACGCCGCGAAGCTCGCCCTCGGCATCCTCAAATCCCCAGCCCATGTACATGCCCTCGCCTTCCCAGAGCACGTCGTTGCCGTGGTGAATGCGGGCGAGCCTCTCGCCGGTCCCCAAGATCAAAGACACCTCGAACGTCCACGGTCCCGACTCGTGTCGTTCGAGGATCTTTGAGTCCTGGCGCCCGCCGGCGTGTACCCCGAGCACCAAGGTAAGAGCCATGAGTCCGATCGCGGTGGTCAGGATCTTCATGCCCAAGAAATCGGCACTCGGACGGCCGGATCGTGAGCGTCGAACTCAGGCCGAGCCGGCGACGACCTCTTCGACGCTTGGGCACGTGCACACCAGGTGCCGATCGCCGAATGCGTTGTCGATGCGGCCGACGCTGGGCCAGAACTTGCTCTCGCGCAGCCACTCGACCGGGAAGCCCGCTTGCTCGCGGCCGTAGGCGTGCGTCCACGCGTCGGCCATGAGCGCCGCTTGCGTGTGCGGGGCGTTGCGCAGGACGTTGTCCTCGCGGTCGGCCTTGCCCTCCTCGATATCGCGGATCTCCTGGCGGATGGCGATGAGCGCGTCGCAGAAGCGGTCGAGCTCGCCCTTGGCCTCGCTCTCGGTCGGCTCGATCATGAGCGTGCCGGGCACGGGCCAGGCCATTGTGGGCGCGTGGAAGCCATAGTCCATCAGGCGCTTGGCGATGTCATCGATCTTGATGCCAGCGCTCTTGTCGAAAGCGCGGCAATCGATGATGAACTCGTGCGCCACCCGGCCGCTCGGCCCGCGGTACACCACGTCGTAGTGGTCCTCGAGACGCTTGGCCATGTAGTTGGCGTTGAGAATGGCGATCTCGGTCGCTCGCTTCAGCCCGGCCGAGCCCATCAGCGCCATGTAGACGTACGAGATGGTCAGGATGCTCGGCGAGCCATACGGCGCCGCGCTCACCGGGCCGATGGCCTCGCTGCCGGCGTTCGACGGCTGGCGCACCGGGTGGCCCGGCAGGAACGCCGCGAGCTCTTCGGTGCAGGCGATCGGGCCCATGCCCGGGCCGCCGCCGCCGTGGGGGATGCAGAACGTCTTGTGCAGGTTGAGGTGAATGACGTCAGCACCAAGCTCGCCCGGCCGGCACAGGCCGACCTGCGCGTTCAGGTTCGCACCATCCATGTACACGCGGCCGCCGTGGTCATGCACGATCTTGCAGATGTCCTTGATCGTCGGCTCGAACACGCCGTGCGTGCTGGGGTATGTGACCATCAACGCCGACAGCTTGTCCTTGTGCTGCTCGGCCTTGGTCCGAAGGTCGTCGAGGTCGATGTTGCCCTTCGCGTCGCACTTGATGGCCACCACCCGCATGCCCGCGATGATCGCGCTGGCCGGATTCGTGCCGTGGGCGCTCGTGGGGATGAGGCAGACGTCGCGGTCCTCGCCCCTGCTCTTGTGCAGGGCGCGGATGGTCAGCAGGCCCGTGTACTCGCCCTGGCTGCCGGCGTTGGGCATGAGGCTGACGGCGGGCAGGCCGCACATGTCGGCGATCCACTCCTCGAGCCGATCGAACATGAGCTCGTAGCCCGTCGTCTGCTCTGCCGGCGCGAAGGGGTGCAGCGCGCCAAACTCGGGCCACGTCACCGGCAACATCTCGCTGGTGGCGTTGAGCTTCATCGTGCAAGAACCCAGCGGGATCATGCTGTCGGCCAGCGACAGGTCCCGCCGCTGCAGCTTGTAGATGTACCGCAGCATCTCGGTCTCGCTGTGGTGCGTGTTGAAGACCGGATGCGTGAGGTAGCCGCTGGAGCGCTGGAAGACCGGTGCGATTTCGGTGCGTGCCTTCGCAGCCAGCTCGTCGACATCGGATTCGACGCCGAAACACGCCAGCAGATCGGCGATGTCTTCCGGAATCGTCGACTCGTCGATCGTGACGCCAAGCGTGCCATCACCGAAGTCGCGCAGGTTGATCTTGTGAGCATCGGCGGCGTGCATCACGTCGGCGGCACTCGCCCCGCTGGGCTTGATGCGCAGCGTGTCGAACACCTGGTCTTCGGCGATCTCGTGCCCGCCCGCGAGCAAACCAGCGCGCAGCGTCTGCGTCATGGTGTAGACGCGCATCGCGATGCGGCGCAGCCCCTCGGGCCCGTGGTACACCGCGTACATGCTCGCCATGATTGCCAGCAGCGCCTGGGCTGTGCAGATGTTGCTGGTCGCCCGGTCGCGCTTGATGTGCTGCTCGCGCGTCTGGATGGCCATGCGATACGCGGTGTTGCCGTGGGCGTCCTTGCTGACGCCGATGATCCGGCCCGGCATCTTGCGTGCGAACTCTTCCCGCGTCGAGAAGAACGCCGCGTGCGGTCCGCCGAAGCCCATGGGCACGCCGAAGCGCTGGGCGCTGCCGACGGCGACGTCGGCCCCGAACTCGCCCGGCGGCTTCAGCAGCGTGAGCGCGAGCAGGTCGCACGCGCACACGAGCATGCCGCCCGCCTCGTGCACCTTATTCGCGAGCGACTCGTAGCACTCCACGCGCCCGTCGGTGGTGGGGTACTGCACGAGCACGCCCGCCGCGCCATCGAGCTTGGATTCGACATCCGAAGCCGGGCACACGACGACCTCGACGTTCATCGAGTCGGCCCGCGTCTGCACGACCGCGATGGTCTGCGGGTGGCAGTCGTCGGCCACGACGAACCTCGACTTATTCTTCACCGATACGCACATCCCCATCGCCTCGGCGGCGGCGGTGCCCTCGTCCAGCAGGCTGGCGCCCGCGAGTGGCAACGCCGTGAGATCGCTCACGACGGTCTGGAAGTTCAGCAGCGCTTCGAGCCGGCCCTGGCTGATCTCTGCCTGGTAGGGCGTGTACTGCGTGTACCAGCCGGGGTTCTCGAGGATGTTCCGCTGGATGACCGGTGGAACGATGGTGCCGGTGTAGCCCATGCCGATGTAGCTGCGGCGCACCTCGTTCTTGCCGGCGATCTCGCGCAGCTCGGCAAGCAGCTCGTGCTCGCCGCGCTGCGGGCCAACACTGAGCGGGGCATCGGTGCGGATCTGGCTCGGCACCGCCGCCTCGATGAGCGCATCGAGCGAGTCATACCCCAGCAGCCCCAGCATTTCGGCGACCTCCGCCTCATCCGGCCCGATGTGGCGATGGATGAAGGTGTCGGTTGGGGCGAGCCCGCCGGGCGTGCGGGCGTCGGTCGAAGTGCCCTGGTGGGCGCTCTGGTTGGTGTTGGAGCCGGTCTCGAGGCTGGTCATCAATGAAGCGTCCCTCGCGGTCAAAAAGGGGTGCGGACTCTCTCCACCAATGATAGGAAAGCCGCGGCCCACGCTGCGATCACCGCCCGAACCTGCCGTGTTCCCGCCTCGAGAGGTGGAGAGCCCTCGCACCAGCTCCAACCCCGCCTCGCAGCCCACCTGGATACGCTGAAAAAACGGGAGACCCCACATGTCCAGCCAGCCCATCGGCCAGTACGCCCAGATGACCCTTCCAGAGTTCACCCACGAGATGGCCACCACGCGCAAGCTCTTGGAGCGAATCCCAGAAGACAGGCTCGACTGGAAAATGGACGACCGCAGCCACACGCTCGCCTGGAACGGCGCCCACCTGTGCGAGATGCCCGGCTGGGCGGCCAACATCCTTCACGAGCCCTTCTTCGACATGAATCCGCCCGGCGGCGAGGCCTACGACACGCCCACGCTCACAAGCGTCGCAGCAATGCTCGAGCTGTTCGACGCCAACGTCGCCGCGGGCGCCAAGGCAATCGAGACTGCCAAGGACGAGAAGCTGATGGAACCCTGGGAGCTGCGCGACAACGGCACCGCCCTCTTCAGCCTGCCCCGCGTCGCGGCGTTCCGCGCCTGGGTCATCAGCCACAGCATCCACCACCGGGCGATCCTCAGCGTGTACTTCCGCCAGCTGGGCGTGAAGGTGCCCTCGATCTATGGGCCCAGCAGCGACGAGGCCTCGTAGGAGTCGCGAGCCATGGACCTCGTCCGCGAGTCGTGGGGCTGGGGCCTGCCGCAGGCAGCCATCGCGCTGCTCCTGGCCGGCGCTCTGGGCATCGCCGCGCTGCTGATCCTCAACAAGCGCGGCCCGAAGAACCGGCTCGCCAGCGACGGCCCGGCCTACGCGTGGGCGTGGCTCTACGTCGCGGTCGGCATGGCCGCGTGCCTGCTCGCGGGCTACGCCCGGCTCAACGCAAACCCGAGCTCGACGATGGGCTTCGCCGTCGTCATCGGCACGTTCGTCGCCATCCTCGTCACGCCGGTGTGGTACGGCCAGCTCACGGGCCTGGGCGTCGCCGCCGCCCGGCTGGGCACGCGTTCGATGCACATGCTGATGGCCGCGATGACGCTCGCGGGCGTGGCCGCCGCCGTTGCCACGCCATTGGTCATCCTGGCGATGATCCGGGTCGGCCTGTTGTCCCAGGGCGACGCCGCGATGCCGATGGTCCTGGGCGTCATCCCCCTGGGCAGCGCCATCGCCGCGCTCGCCCTTGCCCCGTTCCTGCCCGTCGGTCGATTCACCAAGGGCCTGTGCATGAACTGCGGCTACGACCTCTCGGGCCTTCCGGGATCGGCGTCGAGCGACGGCGCCATCCGCTGCCCCGAGTGCGGCTACCACCCGTCTGATCACTCGACTCGGGATGGTGGTCCGACGTAGCCACCGCGATCGGTCGTGACTGCAGATGCCTGCACGCTGGCAGCGTGCCTCCAATAGCCGAGCCATAAGAAAACCTGGAACGCGACGGCCATCGCCAGAACGAAACCAAGGACCGCCCACGGATAGACCCGGCCGTGGCTGGCCCAGGTTGCGGGATCATGCTCCCCTTCTTGCTGAGTTGCATCGTCGAACGTCTGGCCGGCCTCGACGGATCGCTCGTACACGGCGATGGCCTCGGGCGCCGTCCACGCGGCGTGCTCGACAGCGACGGCAACCAGCAGCGGAAGGCTCCAAGCCGCGAGCACCAGCGAGGCCGTCACCGCCCGCCGCCGGCTGGCAAGCAACCCTTGGCGATACGGCTTGACGGAGATCCTCCGCCACCACTTCACGGGGTCGCTCGGTCCCATCCACTTGTGCATCGACGCGGCGAACGAGGTGGCAACGAGGATCGGCACGACGTAGATCACCGAAATCCACATGACTCCGAGCTTCTGCCCCTTGGGCAACTCCAGCAGCCACGCCGCGATGGTCTCCGCCCATTCGAGCATCAGACGATCCTAACGCGACTGATGCACACCCGGCTTTACCATTGCGGAGTTGGCAATCCAGACTCGGATATCCGTGCTCGACTGCCGCTGTCCGCGCCATCCGGCCGATACACCACCCATGAGCCAGCTTGCCCAGAGTGCCACGCCCGGGGCCGCGCCCACGCCCACAACCAGGGCAACGGCCCGTAGCCTCCTGCCCCTCGCGGGCGTGCCCAGCGTCATCATCGGCGATGCAACAACGGCTGCCCTGGCCGCCCGGTCGATCCCCGAGGGCGGGCCCATGATCGTCGGCCTCGTGCTCACCGGCATCGGCGAGAGGGGGCACACTGGATTGATCGGCGTGCCGACCCTCGGTTCGCTCGAAGCGCTCGAGAACGTCCGCGAGAACATGGGCGTGCGCGTCGCAATCGTGAGCCTGCCGCTTGACGACCACGCGGGCATCGCGCGCGTGCGTCAGGCGATCCAGGAGGCCGGGCTCGAGGAACGCTTCCTGCCGCCGGTCGTTGATCTCTTGAAGCGCCAGCCGCCGGTGCTGGTTGGGCTCGGTGGGCCGCCCGATTCCAGAGCCGGCGCGACTATGAGCACCGCGCCGGTCATCGATCTGCAGGCGCTCATCGGCCGGCCCATGCGCGAGACCGACGAGACGCCGCTGCGCGAGCTCATCCACGGCAAGCGCGTGCTCGTCACCGGCGCGGGCGGCTCGATCGGCAGCGAGCTGGCCCGCCTGTGCGCGCGCTTCTCGCCGGCGTCGATGATCCTGATGGAGCGCGCCGAGAACGCGCTCTTCGAGATCGACCGTCGACTGGCGTGGGCGCACCCCGACGTCGCCCGCCGCGCGCTGCTGCACGACGTGGCCGACCGCGCCGGCACGCGGCGCTTGCTGGGCCAGGAGCGCCCCCAGATCGTCTTCCACACCGCGGCGCACAAGCACGTGCCGCTCATGGAAGACCACCCGGCCCAGGCCATCGCCAACAACGCGATGGGCACGGCCGCGCTGGTCGACGCGGCCATCGAGGCCGGCGCGCACCGCGTCGTGCTGGTGTCGACCGACAAGGCCGTCGCGCCGCGCTCGGTCATGGGCGCGACCAAGCGGCTGGCCGAGGCTTATGGCATCGCTGCCGATGCGCGGTCCAGGGCGGAGGGCCGGCCGACGCGCGTCTCGATCGTTCGCTTCGGCAACGTCCTGGGCTCGGCCGCGAGCGTTCTGCGCATCTGGAGTGCCCAGGTCGCCGAGGGCCAGCCCATCACCATCACCGACCGCCGCATGACAAGGTTCTTCATGACCATCGGCGAGGCGGCGCTGCTGGTTGCCCACGCAGGTGCGCTCGAGCCGGATGAAGGTTCGTCTGACGGGGGCTGCGGCGTCTACGTGCTCGACATGGGCGAGCCCGTCGAGATCGCGACGCTGGCCGAACGCTTCGCCCGGGCCCACGGCCTTGATGCTGCCTGGACTGGGGGCACCACCGGCCCGGGCCAACACCCGATCATCGAGACGGGCATCCGACCCGGCGAGAAGCTGCACGAGGTGCTCGTCCATGCGGCCGAAGAACTGATCGAGACTTCCTGCCCCGGCGTGCTTCGGTTGCGAGATGCCGGCGACGGCTCGGGCTGGCCCGATGGCTTCGAGGCCCTGCGGTCGCTCCGAGCCATGCCCGACCCGACCAACCGCGATGCGGTGCTTGCTGAGCTGCGGCGATGGATCCCCAGCCTCGGAGAGAGTGCGGGAAACCACTAATTCGGCACACGCAGGTAGAAACTCAGGAGGCGATCCGACCAACAAGAGACGGCTAAACTTGCGTTCACGCCATCGCGGAGCCGCTCCAACTCTGCAGAGCCACGCCCGCACGCGAGACCCCACCACACAATGGCCACCGCCACCATAACGAAGAAGCCCGACCTGCCGACGCTGCTGGCCGAACTCCGCGCCACGCGTGCGCGGGCCGAGGTGGCGCTGCTAGAGCTCCGCAACGCTCGCGATGAGAGCGAGGCCCGCATGGCCCAGCGGCCTGGCGGTGACACCTATAAGCGCGTGGCCGGCGTCAGCAGCCTCGACCGCGCCATCCAGTCGGCCGAACGGATCATCGCCTCGGCCGACCGCCAGCTTGCCAGCCTGTCGAGTTCGGCTCAGGTCGAGAGCGGCCACCGCTGGGCCCACGCTCGATGACGCCCCCGCCGGTTCGTTTCCGCGTGCTCGATGGGCGCGCGACCGTGCCGCGCCGCCAGAGCGCGCTGGCCGCTGGTCTTGACGTCGGCGCGTGCCTGCCCGAAGCGGCACCCAGCATTACACTCGGACCCGGCGAGATCGCCGTTGTTCCCACCGGCCTGGCGATCGCCATCCCCGACGGCTTCGAGGGACAGGTCCGCCCGCGGTCGGGCCTGGCCACCAAGCGCGGCATCACGGTGCCCAACGCGCCCGGCACGATCGACGCCGACTACCGCGGCGAGCTGCGCATTGCGCTGATCAACCTCTCGAAGGACCGCCAGACCATCGAGCACGGCGACCGCATCGCCCAGCTCGTCATCGCCCCGGTCGCCATGTGCGACGTGGTCGTCGTCGACGACCTCGACGAGACCGCCCGAGGTGCACAAGGCTTCGGCTCCACGGGCATTTCGGCCGGCGCATGAAGAACCCACGCCGTCGCGTGGGTTCTTGCCTCAAGCTCCAAGACGAATTCAGCCCAGGCCGCCCTTGAAGCCGCTGTTGCCAAACTTCTCACGAAGGCGGCGGAGCTGGGGCGTCTCCTTCAGGATCTCGTCGGCGCTCGGGCCACGCTCGCCCTTGCCCTTCGCGCCGGCCGGGGCCGGCTTGAGCGCCTTGATGCTCAGGCTGATGCGACGCTTGCCCGGCTCGATGCTCAGGACCTTCACGTTCACGACCTCGTCGGGCTTCACCGCGTCGCTCACGGCCTTGACGCGCTTGTGGTCGAGCTCAGAGATGTGCACGAGGCCCTCGACGCCCGGGGCCACCTCAACGAACGCGCCGAAGTCCATGATCTTCGTGACGCGGCCCGAGACCTCGGCGCCTTCCTCGATCTCGCCCACCTTCTCGGTGAACGGGTCGGCCTGGAGCTGCTTCATGCCAAGGCCGATGCGCTGGTTCTCCCAGTCGATCTTCAGGATCTCGACGCGGACCTGCTGGCCCTCCTTCACGACCTTGCGCACGGCGTTCTCGCCCTGGCCGATGCGGTCGTGTGAGAGATCCGACACGTGCACGAGTCCGTCGATGCCGCCGATGTCGACGAACGCGCCGAACGGCGCGATGCGCTGCACCGTGCCCTCGACCACCTGGCCGACCGCCAGCGTGTCCTTGAGCTTCTCGGCTTCCTTGGCGCGCTCCTTCTCGAGGATCGACCGCCGGCTGAGCACGACGTTGCCCTGGCCGCGCCGCTCGACGCGCTGCACCTCGCACTCGAGCTTCTGGCCCACGAACTTGTCCAGGTCGTTCACACGCTCGATGGCAACTTGGCTGGCTGGCAGGAACGCGCGGTGCCCGCCGGCGAGTTCCATCTCGAGCCCGCCCTTGTTTGTGCCCACGCACGTCGCCTCGACGACCTGGCCGCTTTGCAGCGTGTCCCAGATGGCCTTGCGGATGGCGCCGGGGCGGGCGCACACGTAGATCGACTCGGCCTTGTCGAATCGCTCGACGATCACTTCCAGGTCTTGGCCGGCCTCGGGCAGGTTCTCGCCCTCGCGCCACTGGTCGCGTGAGACGATGCCGAGTTCCTTGGGGCCAAACTCGAGGAAGATGTCGCTCTCTGTGACGTTGACGACCTTGCCCTCGCGGAGGTTGGGCCGGCCCTGCCCGCCGACAACGCGCGGTCCGCGGATGCCGCCCTGACCGGGCTGCTTGCCCGAGCCGCCGCCTGGCGCGCCGTCTGCCGGCGGGGTCGACGCTTCCATGGCCGCGTCGATCTGCTTCGATAGCTCGTCGCTGAGCGCCTCGGTCTTGGGCATGGTCTCGGGAGCCTGGGTCGTCGGTTCGGGCTTCGGAGCCGAATCGGCGGGAGGCGTCGGCGAGGGGCTCTGGGTCGTGCTGGGCTGCTGGTCGGCCATGGCGTTGGGTCTCGGACGGGTGAGCGTGCGACCGGCGGGCGACGCCACCGGAACGGGGGGAAGTCTAGCGGAAGTTGCGTCCGTGCGGGCGAGCAAGGCTGGTGCGCCGTTGAGCGGGTCGCCCTGGCGGTGCGTCGGCCTGATCAGCGATTGGTGGGTCGGCCGACGGGTGCTTCCTGCCCCGGGCCGGTCACTCCTTCGATGTTGGGATTGGACGCGGCGAGATTCTCGCCCATGGTCGAGCGGATGGCCTCGACGATGCGCTGGGCGGTCCGCACGTTAGCGAACCCGGCCTTGGCGTCGATCGGCGGCGGGCTTCCGGTGCGGATCGCGTCGAGGAACGCGCGGATCTCCATGACGATGGGCTCGCCGTCATCGATCTCGAGCTGCTCGACGTTGACCAACTCGTCCCACTTCAGGTCGGTCAGATCGACGCCGCTGCGCAGCTGGGACTGGATCTCCTGCATCTGCAACTCGTTGGCCGTGCGGCGGATGATCACGCCCGTTTTGGCGCCATAGTCAAGCTTGATGTAGGCCTTTTCGCCCGTGATGCGGGTCACGCGCTCGGTCTTGAGCGCCAGGCGGCTGGCGGTGATGTTGGCTACGCACGCGCCGCCAGGCTTGCGCCAGGTCAGCCGGGCGTTGCAGATGTCCTCGTGCTCGGTCACGACCGCAACGCCGGCGGCCTGGATCTCGTCGGGCTCCTGCCCACCCATGAGCATGAGCACGACGTCCAGATCGTGGATCATCATGTCCATGACCACGCCGATGTCGACGCTGCGGAAGGTCATCGGGCTGACGCGGTGCACCTCGATGAAGCGAGGCGTGATCGAATCGTCTTCGGCCGTCGCCCTCTGCATCGCCCGCATGATCGGGTTGAACCGCTCGATGTGCCCGACCATGAGAACCACGCCGCGCTGCTCGGCCAGGTCGCGGATGGCCTCGGCGTCCTTCGAGGTGCCGGCCAGCGGCTTTTCGATCAGGCAGTGCACGCCAGCATTGATGCATCGCTCGGCCAGGTCTCGGTGGGCCGTCGTCGGTGCGGCGATCGATACGGCATCGACGCCCTCAGCCAGCAACTCGTCGAGGCTGCTGAATGCCTTGCCGCCGAATTGCTCGGCCATGTCGGCCGCGCGCTCGATGTCGGCATCGACCACGCCAACCAGCTCGGTGTCGGGAAGCTGGCCGTACACGCGCGCGTGGTGGCGGCCCATACGACCGACACCAACGGCTCCGCAGCGAAGGCGGGCGCCGTTGGTCGTGCCGGGCTGTTGGTCTGTGCTGCTCACCAGGGGGTGACTGTATCGCCTGCGTGGAAAGAAGTCGTCAGGCCGCGCCGACGGCGCCGTCCATTGCGGCGGCGAGCTCTTCGCGGTTCTTCAGGCCGATGAACTTCTCCACCGGCTCGCCGTCCTTGAAGAGGATGATCGTCGGGATGGCGTGGATGCCGTACTTCACCGCGACCTCACGGTTGGCATCAGTGTCGAGCTTGCCGACCTTCACCTTGCCGGCGAAGTCTTCGGCGAGCTGATCGACGATCGGCGCCAGCATCCGGCACGGCATGCACCATTCGGCCCAGAAATCGACCAGCACCGGCTGATCGCTCTTCAGCACGTCGGCCTCGAAGTTAGCATCGGTAAACTCTTGGACATGCTCGTTGGCCATGCGTGGCTCCTTGCGTCGATCTGGGTCAGCGAACGACCCGTCCGTCTCGTTCTCGCGAGAATCGAACACCCGATCCTAGCGAGCCCCACCCTGCCTTCCACCAGTGCTCATCGCTCGGGCGGTCGCAATCGCGGGGCGAGAGCTAAACCCCCGCATCGCGCTGGGCATTCCATGCCTTCCACACCGATAACGCCTGCACGTGTTCGGCCGGATCGTGCACGCGGTGCAGAAGGGCCCCGCCCTGGGCGGCCAGCACGGTGCACGCGATCGAGCCGGCCATCCGATCCGCCGGCTCGCTCTCGGGCCCAATCGAGACGCGCCCAACGAAGCGCTTCCGACTTGCCCCAACGTAGAGCGGGAATCCGAGTGACGCCAGCTCATCGAGGTTGCGAAGCAACTCGAGGTTCTGCTCCACACTCTTGCCAAAACCGAAACCTGGGTCAATGACGATCCGCTCGCGTAGCACGCCGGCGCCCATCGCACGCCGCGTGTGCTCATTGAGCGTCGCTCGTACGGCCGCGACGACGCCCTCGGGGAACGCTGGCTCGCTGCCGTACTCATCGGCGTACTTGTCCTTGGGTGGGGGCGCCCCCCTATGCATCAACACGAGCCCGGCGCCCAGGTCTGCTGCGGTCTCGAGCAGCGAGGGATCTTCGGTGCCGCCCGAGACGTCGTTGATCGCGTCGGCTCCGGACTCAATCGCGGCACGAGCAACCTCGCCCAGCGTCGTGTCGATGCTGATCGGGACGCTTGCTACGCCGCGATCATCGCACGCGCGGATGGCCTCGATGATCGGAATGACTCGTGCGATCTGCTCATCGGCCGGCACGCGCTGCGCACCTGGGCGTGTGCTCTCGCCGCCGATGTCGACCATCGCCGCGCCATCACGCACGGCCTCGCTTGCGCGCTCGACGGCAATGTGAGCGCCCGACAGTTCTCCTCCGTCGTAGAAGCTGTCGGGTGTGGCGTTCAATATGGCAACGACGCGCGGCCGCTGGAGGGCGACCGCGCGTCCGTGGGCAAGCGCCCAGTGTCCGTGCTGGTTCGAGTCGTTGGTCAGAAGGCCGGTCCGTCTTCCCCGCCGTCATCGAAGTCCATGCCCGGGCCGCCCATGCCGCCGCCGAACATCATGCCGAGCTCCATGCCCTTGGCAATCACTGTTGGGGAAATGTGCAGCGCGATCTCGGCGGTGCCGTCGCCACTGGCCGCAACGATCGCCACCGGTGGCATCTCGGGGATATCGCCCAGGAACGCAGCGCCGATGCCCAGCAGGTGGTCGACACCGATGTACAGCTCGAGTGCGCGGTCGCCCGGCAGCTTGGCCGAGATGGCGTCGATGCTCTCGTTGGCGCCCAGGCCCTGGCCGTTGGCCGCGGTCTGCAGCGTCTGGGTGAGCATCTGGCTGTTACGCGACATGGTCATGACCACGCCGTTGTCGGTGGGGGCCACGTAGCCGCCCAGGCCGTTGCTGCCGAACATCATGCTCATAGCCATCTGGGCCTGCATGGCCTGCTCGTTGGCCTCGCCCTCGATGTTGGTCGTCACGCCCCACTCGTCGACGGTCACGCCATCGATCACGCGGGCCTCGGGGCGGTAGCTCGTGTTGGTGGTGATGACCAGGCCGTCCTGCTCGGTGCGCTGGCCATCGGCGACCTTCATGCCGTCGGCCATCGCCGCCTGCAGCTTGCCGGGTTCGTCCGAGCGGTAGTACGCAGCGCTGCGCACGAAAGCGCCAGCGCCGATGCTCATCTCCTGCATCGAGGGAGCGCCCAGCACCATGGCGCCGCCGCTGGAGTTGTTCAGCATGTCCATCATGGCGCGGCCCTGGCCGGCCATCTCGTCGCCCATGCCCTCCTGCATCATGCCCAGGATGCTCTGCACGCCAGGCGACGACGTGTCGAACGCGGCGGCCATCGCGAAGGGCATGTCGGGCACGCGGGACAGCAGCCCCTCGGTGCTCGACTTGCCCTGGAATAGGCCGGCAAGCATCGAGCCCTCCTTGAAGCGGCTGAGCATGCGGGCGGTTACGCCGTCCTCGGCAAAGTCGAGCGTGACGACACCGGTCTGCGCATCGGTCAGGAACGCGCCCACGAGCGGGTCGATGGCGCCGAAGCCCTGCGCGGCCTCGGGGCCGCCGAACATCATCGCCATGCCCTTCATGCCCTCGTAGCTCTGACGCCAATCATCGGCCAGCGCCGCGATAGAACCCACGATGAACACGTCGGCGTCACCGGCGGCGTCGAACGAGCGATCGCCAATGGCCGCGACGTGCGCTTCCATGTGGCCATCGGCGGGCTTCCACATCTCGAGGAAATCGTCGCGGTCGCTCATGGCGACGTACGTCTCGTTGACCTTCCGAACGAACACGCTCTGTCCGCCGAACTCGATCTCTTCGACGCCCGCACCCACACCGCCGCGCGCGGTCACGAACTCCTTGTAGCTGGTCACCGGCAGCAGCATCACGCTGTTCGTATCGCCGCCGACGAAGAAGAACGCGGCCGACCGGCCGGCATCCACACCCACGCCGTCGACCTCGGCGAACATTGCCTGCAGCTCGCCTTCCATGGGCGGCAGGTTGCTGGCCCGGTAGAAGGCCTGCAGATCGCCCGAAGCGCCGCCCAGGTTGTTCACGGCGATCACGCCGCTCGCTTCGGTGGGCACCCAGTCAAGCACCTGGGGCTTCGCGAGCGCCGGAGCCGAGATTGCAAGCCCGCAGGCGGCAACAACGCAGGACATTCGGCCGGCGAGGCCTTCGAACGAACGAGCAGACTTGAGCATGTGCTTCCTCCTGGCCTTTTGGAGCCGGCCGGGCCGAATGGGTGCTTGTTGAGAGCGTGGGCGGGCCACGTCGGTCCTTAGTCTATCGGAACAGACGGCCCGCCCTTTCCCTGCGGTAGGCAAACTTCCTTCTCAGGGTCGTCCGATCCTGCCGCTTTCGCCCCCAGGATCGTCCGGATCGCCTCGTGGCTTTCGCGGGCCGCCTCAAGGGTGGTGCGTCGAGAGCTTCGCATGAAGCTCCACCACATCAGCGGGATGGAGAGGATGGTCAGGGGGTAGTACCACCACATGATCGAGCCCCAGCCCCACGAGCCCGGAATCATGACATCCAGGAAGTACCGGCCCGGCTCGACCGTCGCGATCATGGCGATGATGTAGATTATCGGAATTTTCTTCCGCCAATGCAGCCCGAATCGCAGCCGTGTGCCGCCCTCGTGCGGTTCGGCCCACGCCAGCAGGTCTCGATCGAACGGGTGGCCCAGGGCGCTGGCCTTGAACTGCGCTCCGTCTGGCCCTCCGCGGGCGTACTCGGGCAGCTTGCCGCGCCGGGCTGCCTGGCCGAGCTGCTCCAGCACGGCCTGGGCGTCCAGGGATACCTCGAGATCGGGCAGCGCCTCGCCGGACCGTGGGTCCGGCTGGGAGGACTGTTCGGGCTGGGTGTCTCCCTCGGCCATGCCGCCGAGTGTATCGCCAGATCACGGCCGGTTCGGCACGAGAAATGCACCTCTGGCTCCCTTGATGATGGAATCGGCCGGAACAAGCCATACGTTGCGTCTCGCCGGCGACGGGCGTGGCGTGCGTGCAACGGCGTTGCCAGCACGCAACGCGGCTCGGGCCGTGGCGTCACTGGTGGGCGACGCCACGGCACCCGAGCAGCCGAGCGAGGCGGCGCTCCGCGCAGCCCGAGAGCTCGAGGTGGCCCGGGCCAACCGACAGGCCGCGTCGATCGATGCCGCCGACGCCCGCTGGGTGTTCGCCTGCCGCGTCGCAGCGAGCATCGAGGGCGGCCGGGCGGCCATCCTGCGGCCCGAGTCCCGCGATCGACTCCTTAGTCAGGCATCGCGGCTCGGGCTCCGACAGTTCGACGCCAACTTGGTCATCGCGATCGTCCAGGATTCGGCCCGCTGCGGAGAAGAGCCCCTTGGCCTCGCGACCGCCGAGCGGCTCCCGCTGATACGCCCCGCCCACACGCCGCAGCAGGCGACCTTGCCGGTGATGGCTCGATTCGCGATCGCGATGATGGTCGGCGTGGTGCTGGCGGCAACGATGATCCGGTGGGTGGTTTCCTGAATCCTGCTCTGCGCCCTGCACAGATCGCCCGCCCCGCGCCGTAGCCTTCTTTTCGTAAGGAGCTACGCATGCCCACAACGACCGAAGGACCGATCAAGGCCGGCCGAAAAGCACCGGCGTTCAAGCTGAAGGACCAAGACGGCAACACCCATGCCCTGAGCGACTACGCCGGAAAGCCGCTCGTGCTGTTCTTCTACCCCAAGGACTCAACGAGCGGCTGCACGCAGGAGGCCTGCGACTTCCGTGATCAGTTCCCGGCGTTCAAGAAGCTCGGTGCCACCGTGCTCGGCATGAGCATCCTCGACACCAAGAGCAAGGCAAAGTTCGCGAGCAAGAACGACCTGAACTTCCCGCTGCTGGCCGACGATCGAGAGAACGACGAGGGCAAGCCAGACCCCGTTGTCGCACAGAAGTACGGCGTCTGGGTCGAGAAGAGCATGTACGGCCGAACCTACATGGGCATCGAGCGCACGACGTTCCTGATCGACGCGAACGGCAAGATCGCGCAGGTCTGGAGCAAGGTCAAAGTGCCCGGCCACGTCGACGAGGTGGCCAAGGCCCTCAAAGAGCTGGACTGACTCAGCGGCGGCGACGGGCCGCGAGCACCCCGCCGAGCCCGAGCACAGCCAACGCTCCGGGCGAAGGCACCTCACGCACCACCACGAGCACCCCGCTCGGGTTCAAGAACACATCCACCTGGCCTTGGGTTCCGAGTCCGCTTAGCTGGATATCGCGGAACTGGCCGTCGATGCCATCTGCCAGGATGATCTCAAACTGATCGCCCGCCTGCACGGGCGGCTCACCCGAGAAGGGCGAGAACTCGAGCTGCAGCGTGCCGTCGAACAGCGCGATGCCGCGAACGTCGAGCACGTCGTGCGTGACGCCTGGCGTGCGCCCCTCGATCTCGATCAGGAGCGTGCCGTCCACGCCCTGCTGGAACACGTGCGTGCCAACGGGATTCTCGGTGACGAGCACGCCCGGCGAGTTGCCCGGGCTGACCAGGCCGTTGTTCGTAAACGAGGCAGTCTCGATCGAGCCATTGCCCTCGACCACGCCGAGGTTGTTCTCAACGAGCGTTGACCGAACGATGCCGCCGTTGAACACGGTGATCTGCCCGGTGTTGTTCAGCGTGCCGGTGGCGGTAATCGTCGAGCCCGAGCCGTCGGCTTGGAGCACGCCCTCGTTCGACAGCCCGCTGGTGGGCGTAAACGCAATGTTCGCGCCGCCTTCGGCCCGTGCCAGCCCCTGGTTGGTTTCGACCGAAGAGAAGCCAACAAACGCCGAGTCGGGCCCGCGAAAGATGACGTCGGCTTGATTGGTGTCCAGGGGCGTGCCGGAGAAGTCGAGCACCGCACCATCGAAGATGTCATACGTCGCCGGCCCGAGCGTGCCGAGGCTCGGCAAGATCGGGTTGGTGACCTCGAGCCTGCCTTGTTCGACAACGACCGTACCTGTATTGACGAAGCCCACGTCCTCGATGAGCGTGGTCCCGGGCGACTGCTTCGCGAAGATGCCATCGTTGACGATGCGGGCGGTGGTGTCGCCCATGAAATCGCCCGAGTTCTCGATCGTGAACGAGCTGCCGGACATGATCTCGAAGACCGTGCTGCCGGTGAGCAGGATCTCGCCCGAGCCAGTCTTACGGCCGATGGAACCCACGTGGCACAGCGGCGTGTCATCGATCTCTGCCACCAGGTCTCCGGTGAACAGCAGCGTGCCCTCGCTCATGAGCTCGGAGATCGCGCGCGCCGTGCCGTCGCCGAACTCCAACTCCGAGCGCACCACAATGGTGCCGGTGCCGCCGCCGTCGATGGTGGCGTCGGTGCTCAGGAAGCTCAGGCTGTCGAGGTCGATCGCGGCCCCGAGCGAGATCGTGTACGCCCCGCCGGAGTCGAAGTCGATGATGGCCCGGTAGCGGTCCGGACCGCGAGCCGTTGGGAAGTCGGGCGACGACCAGCGAGCCGCGTCGGACCAGATGCCCGACGTGTCGTCGATCCACGTCGCGTCGATGACCTGCCCCATGGACGCATGGGCGCACATGCCCAACACACCCATGGAAACAACCACACGGGGGAGCCCCAGAGTCGCCATGTTCTCTCCTCTCGCCGCAACTGCGGCGTGTCTCTCTAAGGTGCAAGATATCAGAATGCGAACGGCGACTCAAGGCCATTCGTGACGATCGGCTCGCTCAGCCAGACGAAAGCTTCTCCCGTACGGCTTTGATACGGGCGTCGATCGTCGACAAATTAGAATTATCGGTACTCATGCCCGCTTGCTGTTGCTGCTCGATGTAGCCCCGTGCCTTCTCGAAGGCCGCGAGCGCTTCACGCAACGTTGCCTCCTGCCCGGTCTCGTCGGCCTGGCCTTCCCTGAACACGCCCACGTAGTACCAGCCCACCATGGCATCGTTCAGGTGCTGGCCCGTGGGATCGGTGTCGGCGAGCATGTCTCGAACGCTCGCCGACTCCACGAAGTCCTGCTCGGCACGGCCGCCTTCTTCGAGCGCGTCGAGTGCCCGCGCCCGCTTGTTCAAGAGATGGGCGAGCGTGCGATGGAACGTCACGTCCGAGTCGTCGGTGTTGATCGAGCGACGCGTGATGTCAATGCCGTCGGTCAGCACGGTGACCGCATCGCCCCGTGCGCTGCTTGCCTGCTCAAGGAAGCTGGCGGCATCTTCGCTGGTCGCTTGGCCTGCCATTGCTTCGTAAAGCCTGGCACGCTGGCGGAGGGCCTGTCCCCACGCGTCGTACGCGACGCCCATGTCGGACGGGTACACGCCATTGGCCGGCTCCGCATCGGCAAGCGACTTCAGAGCGTCGTTTGCGCTCGAGAGCAGCGAGACTGCGCGATCGATCGCGGTTAGGCCGCGGCTTGCTTGTGCGGGATCTGCGATCGAAGTCTCGCTCGCACGGATCTGCATCAGCGCGAGCCGAACCTCCGCTCTCGAAGCGCCCAAGCGGGCACGATTCTGCTGCAGCCCAGCCAACTCATCCGAGAGCCGGTCGAAGGACGCTCTCCCTCGCTCATACGTCGCCTCAGCGCGAGCGTTGAATCGCGACCGCTGGTCGGCGTCGTCGCTCCTGAGTGCACGACCGACCAGCGAGTTACCAAGTTCGAGCAGCGCGTCGGCGTGCGCAAGCCTGATCGCACCCAGCAAGACGTCCGACTCCGGCGGAGCGTCGATCGCTTTGTCGAATGCGACCAGCGACTGCTCGTAGAGATCAACCGAGCGCTCGTGGTCTCGCATGAGCCGGGCCGCGTGCCCGAGGTGCGTCAGGGCATCGCCACGCAACCGCAGAGCCTCGACCGAGCCCGAGTCCATCGCCAGTACCTCGTCGGCGATCGAGAGGGCGGACGCGTAGAGCGCCTGCCCTTCCTCGGGCTTGCCGATCCGGTGCAGGTCGCTGCGGCCGGCGTACAGGTCTCCGAGCCGCAGCCGACCACGGCCGATCTGCAGCATGCGTACCGGGTCGCCCTGAACGTCGTCCTCGAATTCGTCGAGTGCGGCGGCCGCTCGCTCGGCCAGCGAGAGCTTGGCCGGCGTTGCGCCACGCAGGTTGACCACCGCGTCGTAAAACACCGTGGTCATGGTCTCGGTAAGGTCGAACACGCTCGCCAGCCGCGCCTCGGCGAGTGCACGCTGCTCGGCTTCTGCTACGAGCAAACGCTGCGCCTCGGTGGTCTTCTGCTCGGCAACACCGCGGGCAACCTCGGCGTCCCGATACAGCACGGACACCACGACCGCAAACACCACGAGCGCCACCAGCGAACTCGCACCAAGGGCCACCGGCGCCCGGTACCGCTTCAGTGTCTTGGTGATGACGTACCAGCCGCTGTCCCGCTTGGCCTCGATGGGTTGCCCTTCGAGGAAGCGGTGCACGTCCCGGCCCAGTTCGCCCGCGCTCTGGTAGCGTCGCTCGCGCTGCTTGGCGAGCGCTTTGAGCACGATCGTCTCGACCTCGTCGTTGATCTTCCGGCGGATCGTGCTGGGCCGCGCGGGCTCGACGCGCATGATGTTGTCCAGCACGTCGCGCATGTTCCCGAGCACTTCGTACGGGAAGCGGTTCGTCAAGAGCTGGTAGAGAATCACGCCCAGCGAGTACACGTCTGTGCGCACGTCGATGTTGGTGGGAGAGCCATCGGCCTGCTCCGGGCTGGCCCACGGCAGCGAGCCGATGAACTGCCCGGTCATGCTCATCAGCTTACCGCTGCCCTCGGCGTCGAGCTCGGGGATTGCCAGCTTCGCGAGGCCGAAGTCAACCACGATCGGCTCGCCGTGCTTGTCGATGCGGATGTTGCTGGGCTTCAGGTCTCGGTGGATGACGCCCTTGAGGTGGGCCGCCGCGACGGCGTCGCAGATCTTGGCGAACAGGCGCAACGACTCGCGGATCGGCAGCTGGCCGTCGCCCATCAATCGGTCGAGCGGCTTGCCGCTGATGTAGTCCATCACGTAGAAGCACGAGCCGTCCTTGGTCACACCGCTATCGTGGATGCGCACAATGTTGGGGTGATCGAGCTGGCCCAGCACCTGCACCTCGCGCTCGAAGCGCGCTCGGCCCGAGGAGCCCATGAACGGGCCCGAGTGCATGACCTTGATCGCAACGTGGCGCCGCGTGCTGAGCTGGACCGCCTGGTACACCACACCCTGGCCGCCGCGGTGGATCTCGCGCACGATGTCGTATCCGGGGAAGGCCCCGTGCGGCGGCAGCGGCGCGCCTTCGAACCACGCCTGCGTCGATTCGGGCCAGCCGCTTGCCGGCTCGGCGCCCTTCATCGCATCCTCGATCAGACGGCGCTCGGCGTTCGAGCCCTCGTTCGGCTTGCGCGCAGCATCGTCGGGGGTTGGCGGCCCCTGGTCACTTCCCTGGTTCGGCGTGTCGTCCATGCGGGTGCGTCCGTCGTGAGAGGGGTGTCAACCGCCCGGGCGGGAGAAGTACTGGTCTTCGTCGCCCATAGCCTCGCGTAGCCTGTCGTGCGCACGAGCGCGGAGCATGAAGATGGCGCCCGTCGACCGGCCCATCTCCTTGGCGACTTCCTCGACCGGATGCCCGGCCAGGTCATACAGCCGGATGACCTTCGCGTAGTCGGCCGGCAGCGTGGCGAGCATGCGCTCCATTGCCATGACCGCCTCGCCGCGCGCGACGAACCGCGAGGGCGTGGCCTTGCTATCGCCCGCCAACACCTCGATGAGGGTGGCGGCAGAGTCGTCGGCATTTCGCGGGGTGTGCGCACGCTTGGCCGGGTCTGGCCGCTTGGCCGCGTGGGCCGAGCGGATGGCGTCGAGCAGATTGTTCTCGGCGACGCGGGACACCCACGCTCGGAAGCCCTTCATGCCGCCGGTCTTGAACTGCGACATGCGCCCGACGACCTCGATGTAGGTCACCTGGAGCACGTCGTCCGCTTCGATGGTGACGCGGAGCTGAGGGGGAATCTTGCCCTCAAGCCGCCCTCGCAGCATCGGTGCGCACTCCTCGAGCAGGTCGATTAGCGCGGCGCGGTCTCCCTTCATGGCCTTAGAGAGCAGCGCCTCGCACGGATCAACGGCCGCATCGCCCGAGCCGTCCCGGTCCGATTGGTCCTGGATCATGATCGAATACCCCCGGAGCTTCTTGCCCAAGGGATTGTAACCGTCGGGCCTGCGTTTCCCCGTGTGTTCGGGTGTCCGAACACGTGGTGCTCGGTGTGCGGGCTGGCGGATGGGAGCGGTCATCATGTCCCTTCCAGCGCAGGCAACGCCTCCGACTCACGCGCGGGCTCGGATTTTGACCAGCTTTCGGGCAGGATGGCCGGCAGTAGCGCCAGGATCGCCACGCCGCCCACCGCCACGCACGCCCCCAGCACCGCCCTGGGCGACACCCGATCGCCGCTCCAGGCCACCATGGGCAGGATCATCACGGGCGCGAGTGAGCACAGCGTCTGGGCCACGGCCACGGGCGTCAGGTCGGCCGTCACCAGGCTCATCCACATGCCGAGGAACGGGCCAACAAACGCCCCGAGCGCCGTGAACGCGAGCCCGATCTTGAGCGTGCGCCGCGGGATCTTGGGTGCGTTCCGCCCTGCCTGGAACCGCCAGCGGGCGAGCAGCACGGGCGTCATGCACACGATCGCCACCGCGATGCGCACCTGCGTGGCTGGGAGCGGGCCCAGGTGCTCGCTCTCGTCCAGCCAGCCGTGGCCCATGCCGGCCTTGCTGATGAGCAGCCCGCCGCCTTGGCACATCGAGCCAACCAGCGCGAGCACGATGCCGCGAACCCGATGCGGGTGGGCCCGCTCGTCGGCCTTCATCGCCGGCCGCTCCATGATGACCCAGGCCACGCCCGCAATGGTGACAGCGATGCCTACGAGTGCGGGCCAGGCAAGCGACTCGCCCAGCACCATCCAGCCCAGCACGGCCGCCCAAATCGGGGCGGTGCTCATCATGAGCAGGCTCAGGCGTGGTCCGATGTCGACAAAAGCCGTGAACAGCGCCTGGTCACCGATCACGATGCCCACCAGCGACGAGACCGCCAGCAGGATGAACTGCCGATCGCTCAAGAGGGGCCACGGCTCGCCGGTGGTGATCCACACCATGCCCGTCAGAAGCAGGATGGCCACGTACAGCCGGAGCCCGTTGACCAGGGTCGGCCCGATACGCCGCCCGCCTGCGGCAAAGCAAAGGCTGGTGAGCGCCCATAGCAGGCTCGTGACCAGCCCGGCGGCAAAGCCGGCGTAGGTGGTGGGGTCCAAGGGGTGGAAGCTCCGGCAATGTGGCAGCGAGGAACGTGGAGGCGAGGAAGGCGGCGAGAGCATAGAACAGGGGCGGTTGCCACCGAGACTCGAACGCAGGAGATCACATGCCCCAGAAAGCCCTCATTCTGTCGCTATTTGTGGTTTCGCTGTTTGTTTCTGGATGCGGAGTCTTCGGGCCAATGGTCCAGCCGCGTTGGCCTGACTCCATCCGGAACCAGATGCTCGAAAACCCCGAGGCGAAGTTCTTCGATGGTCGGACCGGCGAGGAACTCAATGACCTGAAGATCTTCGATCGGGTGAAGAAGGCCGACGCCGTGCTCTTTGGTGAGCTCCACGGCCACCCTGTGGGCCTTCCCGTTGCCGCAGCGATCTGGAAGGACATGCTCAGCGTCCGCGATCGCGACGAGACGCCCGCCCTGCTCCTCGAGTTCTTCGAGCGTGACCAGCAGCTCGCCATCGACGAGTACCTCGCCGGCATGATCGACGAGGAGACCTTCATGAAGGACGCTGGCCGCAGCGCGTCGAACTTCCCCGATGCCCATCAGGCGATGTTCAACGCCACGAAGAACGCCGGCGGTGTCGTGATCGCTGCAAATGCGCCGCGACGCTATGTCCGCCTCGCGCGCACCGATGGCTACAACCGCCTGCGCGCCATGACGCCCGCCCAACGCGCCACGTTCGAGCTGCCTCCGACCGAGGACGGCCCCGACGCATACCGCGAGCGGTTCAACGAGATCATGGGCGGCATGCGCTCGAGCGACGCATCGGGCAAGGCGCAGCCCGGAATGAGCGTGCCCGACTTCTTGCGCGCCCAGCTCGTGTGGGACGCAACGATGGCCGACAGCGTTGCCGACGCGCTGCGGGCCGGGCACGAGCCAGTCGCGCTGGTCATCGGCCGCTTCCACGTCGCCTTCGATGGCGCCACCGTCGAATACCTCAAGCGGCAGCGCTCCGGAGCCGACGTGCTCACCATCGTTATGGTCGACCGCTGGAGCGACGAGCTGGCCGACGAAGACCGGCGCAGCGGCGACATCGTGGTCTACGTCGGTCCGGCTGATGCGTCGGGTGGGGACTCTTGATGGGCTTCGACGGCCTCAAGTAGTCGGCGCATCGCGTCCAGATTGGCTTCCGGAATCGACGTGTCGAAGTCTACAAGGAACTGAAACGCGTCTCGTAGGCCCGATGCTCGTTCGAGCGCCCGCTCGTTCTCGATGTCGTCGATGCGACCTGCGAAATAGTCGTCTGCAGGATCCGCGTAGTACTCGGTTCCGATCTCTCGGCGCGTCTTGTACAGATACAGCTCCGCTACCCAATCTGCCGGCCACTTCTCATGCATTGCTGCTCGCACCGCGTCCATCGGCGGTTGCGTTTCGCGGAACCCAAGCCTCGGCGGCGGGTTGTAGTCGGGCGGAAAGTCCTCGTACGGCCTTGCAGACATCTCGGCCAGTCCTTCGGCAATCCGGCCCGAGAGCAGCAAACCCTCGACGCGATGCCGCAAGGCCTGCGCAGGCTGAGCCCACACCAGCAGCGGCACGAACGCCACGATCGATACGCCCGCGAAGATCAACAGCCCGCGTGACGGAGTAGGCCTCGGATGCGACACCACCGGCCACATCGGTCGAAACCCGGCGAGGCTGATGAGCGAGCCCAAGATCCAAATCGGTGCGCTCAACGCCGCGAGCAGGCCGGTGTTCAGTGCAACGGCCCCGAGCAATTGCTCTCGCGCCGGCCCGCGGACGCCGCCCATTACATCGATCACTGGCAACGGCGCGATGCCCAGCACGGCGATCACCACCGCATCGGCGAACAACATCACCAGGAAGAACGCCGGCACCGGGCTCACGCCATACACCACGACAATCACGCGCGTAATCAGCACAACACGCCAGCCAGCCACGAACGCGAGCGTGAGCAGGTTCCACTCGATGGCGGTCTCGGGCGACATCCAGCGCTCGTAGGGAATCGCGTAGAGCCACGCCATCGGCGCAGTCATCCAGAACAGCCCTATCCATGCCAAGTACGCCTGGAACAGCGGCGGCCGCTCGTTTGCACCGGCCGAGTCCCCGCGGATGACGGCCGCAATATGCACGATCGCGAACAGCAGCGTGCCCGACGCCAGCGAGGCTCCCAATGGCCGCAGCGCATGCCAAGGCTCAAGCAACAGGTATTCACCGTCGTACTCACGAGCAAGCCCCGCAGACAGCACAAACAGCGCGCCGATCAGCGGTGACCAAGGTGACCGCGCCACGTCAAGGATCGCCTTGCGATTCCCCACCAGGAGCAACGGGAGCGTTGATGCCTTCATGGTCGCATCCTCGGGTTGTGTCGCCAGGTTTCACGTCGGATCGCGCCGCGACGACGGTGCGCGCGTTCATCGAACGCGCTCGCCAGTACGCGGGCATAGCCGGATTGCAAGGCCTCGGGCGTCATCCGGTCGGGCTGATACGTCACGTCGAAGAGCGTGCAGTGAGACCAATCACAATCTGGCAGCAGCCGACCCTCACGCTCGAGGCGGCGCCGCAGGGCGGTGCCCGGGAACGGTGTCTGCAGGGTCACCTGCGCGTCGGCACAGGGATCGTGCTGAAGGAAGTCGACGAGTCGGTCGAGCGAGGCCTGGTCTTCTCCGTCGCTCCCGACGATGAAGCAACCGATCACGGCGACGCCCGCGGCCTGGATCGCCCGCACGGCGTCGAGCATGCGGGGCATCTCGCTCTTCTTGGCGCCCATGCCGGCGTGCTGGTGCACGAGTGATTCCAGCCCGACCAGCACCTGCACGCATCCGGATTGGGCGAGCCGCTCGAGCACGGCCGGGTTCTCGCCCAAGCGCCAGTCCGCCTCGGAAAACCATCGGGCGTCGCTCTCGCCGAGCGCGTCGAGCAGGTCGGCGTGGGGCCCGCCGCGCGCGAATGTGTTGTCGTCGGCGAGTTCGATCGCCGGTCTCGGATCGATCGCCGTGATGGCCCGCAGCTCTTCGCGCAACCGATCGGCCGGCTTCGTTCGAAACGGGCCGAGCAGCCGACTGGCGGCGCAGAAGTCGCACGCGAACGGGCAGCCGCGCGAGGCTTGCATCGTGAACCGCTGGCGACGAGCACTTCCCAACAGGTCATACCTCGGCAGCGGTGCACGGCGCATGTCAAACGGTTTCTCGGGCTTGTACACGGGCCGAAGCACGCCCTTGCTGGCGTCCTTGAGCACCTGGGGCCACACCGGCTCGCCGTCTCCCACGACGATGGCGTCTGCATGCCCGATCGCTTCGTTGGGGCAGGTCGTGACGTGCAGGCCTCCCAGCACGACGCGCAACCCTTCGCGACGCAGGGCGTCAGCGAGCGCATAGGCCTCGAGGATCGATGCCGTCAGCGCCGAGATGCCCACCAGCGTCGGTCGCTCGCGCACGATGCGTTCGATCAGTCCGTCATCAACCGCTGCTGCTTCATGCAGCGAGATGCCCCAGTCGTCGGGCGTCAGCCCCGCGAGCGTGAGCACGCCCAGCGGCGGTAGCGCTGCGATGGCCGACCCGCGCGGCCCCAGGCCCGGCAGGCTCATGCCAAGCTCAGCCAGCGATTCCTCCCGCACACGCACCCCCGAGAGCGCTACGAGTGCGAGAGCCGGGTTCTTCGTGCGTGAAGGCATGAGATCATCCATCGGTACCGACAGGATGCGCGACAACAATGCACGAGTCATGCTCGTGCGAAACGCGGCTCGAATCATCCTCATCAACGAACAGGAGCGAGTGCTCCTTATGAGGTACGAAGAACTCGTGCCCGCAGATCCCAGGCTCTCGGGCCCGATGTCATTCTGGGTGCCGCCGGGCGGGGGCGTGCAGGAGGGCGAGTCGTTCGAGGCGGCGATCGTCCGAGAGG
Organism: Phycisphaerales bacterium; assembly: GCA_965227775.1. GTDB lineage: Bacteria > Planctomycetota > Phycisphaerae > Phycisphaerales > UBA1924 > JAHCJI01. Next base: position 464,732 of record OZ245777.1, on the reverse strand, counting down.
TCGAGGAAGAAACCGGCATCGCGTTGACGGGTGAGCTGCCATGGATCTGGACGCGCGATCATCAGCTCATGCATGAGGGCGAGCTGAAGCACTTTCATGAGCGCTACTACGTGTCGCGTGTGCGTAAGCCGGCGACGCTACGCAACCACACCGACGAACCCATCCTCGACATGCGGTGGTGGTCGATGAATGACATTGCGCGATCGAACGAGACGTTCTTCCCGCAGGGCCTCGCTCGACTGTTGCCGGAAGCAATCGATGGCCGGCTTGCATCGATACCGATTGTCATCTAGCGACGCGCGAGCGCTTCGGCGACGACGTCGATCAGCGTCTCGGGCTCGGGCATCCGCCCAGGCCCGACGTGGCGGCACGCCTGCCAGCCACTCTCGGCGTCGAGCACGTGGTACCCATCATCGCGGAGCTGCTGGAGGTTTCGCTGCGTGCTCGGCTGGGCGAGCATGACGGTGTTCATCGAAGGTGCGAGCAGCACCTGAACCTTCGCGCGGTCCATCGCGCTCAAGATGAGCGTCACCGGATCGCTCGCGTGTCCGTGCACCAGCCGCGCGAGGCAGTCCATCGTGCACGGCGCGACGAGCGCGACCTCGCAGCGATCGGCGAGGTTCACGTGCTGCACGTCACCCGGATCGTGATGATCCCAAACACCGGTGACGACCGGATGCCCGCAAAGCGCCTCGAACGTAAGCGGCGTGACGAACCGCGTGGCGGCTTCGGTCATCGCGACACGCACGTCGCACCCGCGCTGGCTCAGCCGGCTGACGACCGTGGCCGTCTTGTACGCGGCGATGCCCCCGGTGACGCCGATGAACACGCGGCGGCCGGTCAGGTCAGCGGTGGGTTGGCTGGTCATCGCGAAGGGGCGTTAGAGCAGGGCTTCCTGCGAGCGGGTCGGAGCCGGGGGCAGTTCCTCGGCGGCCTGCGGCTCTGCGAACTCGAGCGTGATCTTGTCCTGCATGATCTCTTCGATCACCACCTCGAGGTCGCTGCGGCCGTTGCGGTCCACCAGCGGGCGCGAGCCATCGAGGAGCTCGACGAGGCGGCGCTGGATGAGCACGGTCAGCTTGAAGCGACCGCCGACCTTGGAGGCGATCTCGTTGCTCTTGAGGGCTTCGATCATGGCAGTTGTGGGCTCCCGATGACGCACGAGCAGCACGCACCCGGATCGCCGGGCGGTGCTGGGTGTCCTTGGCGATGATGAGAATACTAGGCCCGCACGCGGTCGCTCCGGGCCGCTACCATCGGCCCCCAGACCCAAATGGGGCGGCCCAAAGCGAGGAGGGTAAGGGGTGTCCAGCAGCGTGGCAGAAGTGAAGAAGGGCGACCGGGTCCGCCTGGCGACCCGTCCGGAGTGGGGCCACGGCGAGGTCCTGTCGATCATCTCGACGATCGTCGACGGCGAGCCCACGCGAAAGGTCCGCATCCGCTTCGCGCGGGCGGGCGTCCGCGAGGTGATCGACTCGCCCGCGTTGGCCGCGACCGCCGACGGCCCTGTCAATCTGCAGCCCGCCGCCCTCCAGGCCAAGATGGTCTCGCTGCCCGAGTCGGTCCGCGACGCGCTCCGGCCGCTGGAAGACCGTTTTCAGGAGACCGGCGCCCTCTTCCGCTTCAACGGCCGCGGCGGCTCGCTCGTCGACTGGGCCGCGATGCAGACGGGGCTTGTCGATCCGTTATCGGAGCTTCCCCGCCACGAGATCGAGGACAGCTTCGCCCGATTCCGCCGCGGCCTCGAGGAGCACCTCCGCGAGCTGGGCCGCCAGATGAAGCGTGAGAACGAGGCCGAGTTCCGTCGGATCGCGTTGTCGATGCCCAACGACGCGCAGGACGTGTTGCGCGGACGCAACGTCCGGCGTTGACGCCGCACCACGGCCCCCACGAGCGGGCGGGAGCGCCCAGCTTGCCCTTTTAGGACAGACGGACCGAGAACCGCCCTGGCGAGCCGCGAGGGCGGTTTTTATAGGACGGGGCGCACTTTGTGCCCCAACCGGGGCCCGGCTCTGGCACGCCGGCGCGGCGGTTGTATCAGGTCTTGGCACAGGCCGCGGGGGCGGACCACAACCTGAGACTCGATCGACGGAGGACACCATGAACGATCGCGACTTCCACGCCCGCCTGGGCGAGCTTCTCACGAAGATCAACGACATGCCCGAGGGCGAGCGCGATCGCCTCCGCAAGCTCGCCGACGAGACCAAGACCCGCCACGACAGGGTGAAGAAGGCCATCGGCGAGATGCAGGAGTCCCTCGACTACCTGCGACTCAGCGTGAAGTACCTCGTGTTCGATCTCGAAGCCACCCGCCGCGAGAACCGCTACCTGCGCGACATGCTCGCCCGCTCGGCCGGCGAAGAGTCCGGCGAGTAAGCCCCCGTTCTCTGAAAGAGACGTGCCCTTCGCCGAAAGGCGGACCGGCGCCTTGTGTCCTCCGCACGCCCGGCCCAGACGTGGGACGGGCGTGCTCCTTTGTGGGAGGACACACCGAGAGTGCGCGCTCAGGCCTTGCGATAGCCGGCAATCGGACGTTCGGGCAGCGGCGTGAAGGCTGCCGGCTCGAGCGGCAGGATCTCCGACTCGCCGACCAGCAGCACGCCGTCGTCGTTGAGCAGGCCGTGGAACATCTCGAGCACGCCCGTGCGCGCATCTTCTTCGAAGTCGCCCAGCGTATCGCGGCAGACGATGGCGTCCCACGTGCCGTGCCGGCGGATGCCCGCCTGATCACGCAAGTCGATGGCCTCGAAGCCCGTCATCTGCGTGATTTCGTCGTTGACGGCGAAGCGATCCTGGTGTTGCACGAAGTAGCGCAGCCGCATGACTTCGGGCACGGTCTGCACGCTATCGGTGTCGTACACGCCTCGTGAGGCGACATCGATGCCGGCGGCGTTGAGGTCGCAGCCGTAGATCTCGATGCACCAGTCCATGATGCGAACGCCCAGCGTGCGGTGGATGATCATCGCCAGCGTGTAGGCGTCTCGACCCGTGCCGCACGCGGGGCAGAAGATCCTCAGGCGGCGCGACTCCTGCCGCGCCTCGAGCAGCCGTGGCAAGAGCGAGGCCTCGAACGCGCTGATTTGCTGATCGTGGCCGAAGAACCGATCGTTGCTAGGGCTCATCGCTGCGAGCAGGGTCTGGAACTCCTGGTTGCGCAGTGGACCGGTGGTCAGCAGCGTTAGGTATTGGTCGAAGTTCTCGAGACCAACCTGCTCGAAGCGCTCCAGCAGCCACGGCGCAAGCTCGGAACGGCGCTCGGCTGCGAGCGCGAGGCCCGAGCGCTCCGACACGACCTCGGCCAGGCGTTCGAACGCTTCGCCGGTGATCGTGGCCTGGGCGTTGGCGTTGGCAGGTGTCTGCGGCATGGATGGAGCCCTCCCTCGGCCGGCGATGCGGACCGATATCCATGCATCGGCCTGCTCAGGGCCCGAATTCATTTGAATCGGTCGTGCCGGTTGTGAGAAGTAGGGCGGCTATCGGACGGGCCGCGGAGCGGGAAGGAATGCCCAGGAGAGGACTCGAACCTCCACCCTGTTTCCAGGACTACCACCTCAAGGTAGCGCGTCTGCCAGTTCCGCCACCTGGGCGTGGGGCGAGGCCGGGAAACCCGGCGCGGGGTGAGGATAGCGGGCAAGCCGCCCGCTGTCGAGCGTACGATGACGCTCGCACGCGTCTACGCACCCGCACGCCTCGCTCGGAGGGTCCATGCCTCAGTCCGGATCGACGTCCAACGCCGCCCCGCCCGCCTTTGCCACGCTCCTGGACAACCTCCGTGCTCGCGCGGAGCAGGCGGGCGTCTTCGCCTCGTGCCAGATCATCAACAACAGGCTCGACTGCCTGGCCGATGGGTCTGCCGAGGAGGCGTACTACCGCGTGCGTTGGGATGGCGGTCGCGTGTGGATCGCACTCGAGATGGCCGACCGCTGGCAGAGCGAGTCGATCGAGGCCGATCTCGTGCACACGGGCGACAAACTCGATGAGTTGATCGAGGAAGAGATGATCGACCTGGGCTACGAGGGCCCGCGACCGACATTCGAGCACTTCCGCTCGGACGACATGCTCTTCACGTTCCGCTCTCCGCTCGACGTACCCGCTGACGCATTGGGATCGGACGACAGCGTGAAGGCTGCAGCCCACCTGCTCCTGGGCTACGAGGCCTGCTTCCGCCAGCTTGGTGATATGGACGAAAACAACGCCGAAGGCTAATCGGCGCTGCTCGGTTCGGGACACACTGATCAGGGCGAGCCGCTCAGGACTGGCCGATCTGGCCGCCGTCGTCGATGAAGTCCTGCTGCTGCTGGAGCAGGTCTCGCTCGATTCGCTCGATCTCATCTTGGCTTGGCCGTTCGCCGCGCTGGGCAACCTGCGGGTTACTCGAGCCGAAGGGCCACGGGATCACGCCGGCCTGCATGCCGAAGAACGTGCCCGCGAGCAGCAGCATCGCGACTGCAGCCGAGACCTTGAGGGCCGCGGCGCTCGGGCCGGATCGCTTGGTGCTCGTGTTGTCGTCGTTGAACTCGATGCCATCGAGCAGAGAAGCCATGCGTCACCTCCTCGGTGCGCGCACCGGCGCACCGTGCGTGTTCAAGACGGTCGCGTGGTGGACTCGAATCAGGAGCCGCCGACGGTTCCGCCGCGGCGGATGAACTCGGCCTCTTCCTGCTTGAGCTGTTCCTCGATGCGCTCGATCTCTTCCTTCGGGGGCGGCGTGTACTCGACCTTCTCGCCCGAGCTGTTCTTCACGGTCTCGCCACCCCAGGGCGCCGGGATGATGCCGAACTGCATTGCGATCAGCGTGCCGGCCAGCAGGAACAGCACCGCGGCGATGGAGATCTTGATGACCTTCGGGTCCGGTCCGCCGCCCGACTTAGAGGAGCCGCTGGACTCATTGACTTCGATGCCGTCGAGCAAGGATGACATGCTGGGCCTCCGATGCGTTCGATGCCGGCGCGAGATGGGCCGGGGGGAGATCTTCGATATGGCGGCACGACCGCCGCCCGACACAGTAGTTTAGTCGGGCCCTGACAGGATGATGATACGCAAATCGTGCGGGCCGGTTTAAGGGGTTTACCCTACATCTCGACGCTGGAAGAGCGCGATCGCCAGTGCGAGGAACGCCGCGATCTGGAGTACGGCGTAAATAACGATCTTGAACAAGTGCGAGGCGGGCACGTCGCGGTTCTGCGTGACGGCGTCGAGAAGCCAGTAGTAGTGCATGTTGGGCACGATGGCCCAGAGGGTGGCCGACACGGGTTCCACCGTGGTGGGCGTGATGAACACGAAATCGTCGCGTTGGGGCTCGCGGAAGAGCTCGAGCGGCTCCCGCCCGATGTTCTGGACCAGAAGCTCCTTGCCACTCGAGCTCTGCACAATCAGGCCGCTCGGCGTGCCGGCCTCAAACAGCCCTGGCGTATCTGTCGGGTCCCCCACGAAGGGGGTGAAGTTGCCGGTGACCAGAGCGACTCCGTTGGGGTTTGGTCCGTAGTAGAACGAGGCTCCCTGGGCGATCTCGACACGGGGCGCTTCTTTGAGGGTGACCTCCATGAATGCGCCACGGGCAGATGGGTTGTTCTCGCCGGTCTCGGGCGGCTGGGCGAAGTCGACCACCGCGACGATCTCGTTGGAAAAGGCCTGGCGGCCCAGGAAGTAGTTCGAGAGCAACCCGCCCACGAACACGCCCGCGCACACGACGATGGTCATCACCTGGCCAAGGCGCGTGCTGGCAGCGGTCGCGACCGCCGTGAGCACCAGGATAGCCAGCACCATGGCCGAACTGGCGATGATGATCTTGACGGGCAGGTCCGTTGTGATGGGCTGGACTTCCCAATCCGCGGAAATCAGCAGGACACCTAGGTACGCCAGCAGCACCAGCGGCAGCATGGCGAGCGTGGCGGTCTGGTTGAAGGACCACCCGTACATGAAGTTGCCCGCGGCGGCGAGAAGCAGCGAGCCGATGACCGCGCCAAGACCAAAGAGGATGACGGGCATGTCCAGGGTGTCGGCCGCGGTGGACATCACGCCGTGGCGGATGGCCAGGAGTAGGAACGTCAGCATGATGACGACGGCGCCGGAGATTGCGGCGCCCACGCCCAGGTACTTGCCCACCACGACCCAGGCCCTGGAGATTGGCTTGCTGACCACCGTGAGCATGGTCTTTCGGTCGATCTCACTGGAGATGACAGCGGTTGCAAGGAAGGCGGCCATAAGCACGCCGGCGCCGAAGATCGTGGCTAAACCTACGTCCAGCAGGAGTTTATTGTCGCCGTAAACCTCGGCCGAGCTGCTGCGGCCCATGCTGAAGTTGGCCGACCAGGTGTTGAAGACCTGCGCGATGCCGCTGATGAGGACCAGCAGCAGCAGGATCGGCTGGCGCACGCTTTCGACAAAGGTGTTGCGGGCGATGGTGAAGAGCTGGCTGAGCATGTGCCTCCCGGTGGTGCACGGCCTCGCGAGCGGATCGCCGGGCCGTCGAGGGATGCAATGATTCGCCTCGGGTGGCCCTTGGGGTCGGTTGGTGCACGAAATTCTTCTGACTCGAGGGCGAACCCCGGGTTCGTGCAGGCGTAGCTGCCGAATGCGTCCGCGGGTCACTCCAGGAGTTCGATCCTGGTCGCCCGGATCTCGGGCGCGCCTCGGGAGGGGTGAGCGAGGGCGAGCGAATCTCGGCCCGGGCGTGTTGAAAGCGACGCCCCGGGGCGTGAGAATGGGCGGTCGATGGCCTAGGCGGGCGGCTGGAGCAAGCCCTCGTGTGGCCTGCCCCGCTCGCGTGATCGACCGCGGGCGAGTTCTTTGGGGCCGCCTCGTTGCCGGGAATGTTCGTTCCGGGAGCCTCTATCCGGGAGCCAGAGTGCATGTCGGGTGATTTCAATACCTACAAGCGTGCTGCCAGCCATTGCATCCTGGGCCTGATCTTCCAGAGCGTGTTCGGCATCGGGCTTCTCATCTACGGCATTGTGGGTCAGGAGCCCACCGCCGTCACCGGCGCGATCTTCGCCCTGGTGGGCATCGTGCCTTGGATCGTGCTGCTCATCTTGTACGACCAGCACCGGCGTGAACGCATCGAGGCCATGGAGGCCGAGGCGTTCGCCGCGACGGATGCCGCGACGAGTTCGGTGTTCGAAGAGGCCGAGGGTGGGTTGCGGGTTGCCGGACGCAGGCTCAAGCTCATCCGCACTGTTGCGGTGCCGGCGGTGGGGCTGGTGTTCGGTGCGGCGCTCATCCTCGCAGGTGTGCTGCGGATCGGTCCCGGGCGGGCGCTTGCCAACCCGGACGAGTTCGCCGTTCCGCCGCATGAGCTGGTCGGCCTGACGCTGGGCTTGGCAATCGCGGTCATCGGCTTCATGTTCAGTCGGTACACCGCTGGCATGGCCAAGCGGCCCGCGTGGCAGGCGCTGCAGGGCGGCGCGACGATCGCCGCGGGCACAGGCCTGTTCGGTCTGCTCGTTGGCGCGGGGCACGTGGTCGATCAGCTCGGGAGCAACGACGTGCTCCGGGCGATGCTGTATGTGTCGCCCATCCTGCTCGTGGTGTTCGGGGCCGAGTCGATCCTGAACTTCCTGCTCGAGCTCTATCGCCCGCGCAAGCCCGATGAGGGCTTCCGCCCGCCGTTCGCGTCTCGACTGCTCGGACCGGTCGCGTCACCCGAGGTGGTGGCCGAATCGGTCAGCGGTGCCATCGACTATCAGTTTGGCTATGAAGTCTCGCGCAGCTGGATGTACCGGCTGCTTACGCGTCGAGCGTGGATGCTGGTGGCCGCCGCTGCGGTCGTCCTCTGGGCGATGTCTTCGTTCGTCGTTGTGCGGCCGGACCAGACCGGCATCCACACCCGCTTTGGCCGGATCGTGAACGCGAACGTGCAGCCGGGCCTGCGGCCCAAGCTGCCCTGGCCGATCGATCGCATCGAGGTGCCGGGCGTCTACGAGTTCGACGAGGACCGCGTGCAGCGGCTGGTCGGTTTTTCGACGACGACGGTGCGCACCATCGATGGTGCGAGTGCGCCACGAACGGTCGAGACCGACGCGTACTTGTGGACGAACCTGATGGCCGAGAACGAGTCGACCCTGCTCGTCCAGCCCTCGCGCGGCGAGGTCGAGGCGGGCTCGGATGTGGCGTTGGGGCAAGACCTGAGCATGCTCCGCGTCGAGGTTCCGGTGCGGTACACCGTCGACGACGTGGAGGCGTGGGAGCTGTTCACGCAAGATGGCAACCACCTGGACATGCTGTATCGCCTGACGCAACAGGTGGTCATGCAGTACCTGCTTCGGACGCGCGTTGACGAGATCCTCGGCCCGCGTCGCGCCCAGATGGCCAGCGAGATCCGGGAGCGGCTGGAGCGGGCCTTCATCGAGGCCAACCCAAAGCAAAACGGCGAGCCGGTGGTGCGCATCCTCTCGGTAGGCGTGTCGGGCGTCGCGCCGCCCGCGTCCGTGGCGCTGCAATTCGGCCAGGTCGTCGAGCAAGAGCAGAAGTACCAGGCGCAACTCAACGCTGCGCAGGCAGAGGCGATCCGCTCGCTGACGCAGGCCGTGGGCTCGGTAGAGCTTGCCGACGAGATCGTCGCAGAGATCGACGCGCTCGGTCGCCTTCAGGCCCAGCGCGGGACCGATGTCGATGATGAACTCGAGTCGCAAATCGTGGAGCAGGAGTTGAAGATCGACCGCTTGCTGGCCGAGGCCGGCGGGCAGGCGGCGTCGCTCATTGCCGAGGCGCAGGCCCAGCGATGGGAGCGGCACATGGGCCAGTGGGGCGAGGCGCAACTGGCCATGGGTCAGGCTGCGGCTGATCGGGCCAACCGCCCGTACTTCCGGGCCCAGCTCTACCTTGATCGGTTCTTTGCCGCGCTCGATGGCAAGAGCGTGATGATCGTGCCCGGTGGGCGTGATATGACGGTCGATGTCGACCTCTCGCACGACCGCCAGGGTGGCGCGATCTTGCAGGATGATTTTTCTTCGGGCGGCTGATTCGTTCGTGATGGTGTTCGGGCAGGGCGCTCACGGGCGTCCATCGCAGCGGGAGCTTGTTCTGGCATGCGTAAGTTCATCTTGACATTTGGCGTGGCGATCCTCTTCGTGATTGTCCTGCTGCTCTATGCGATTACCTACACCGTCCGCTTCACGGAGGCGGCCGTTGTCACCAACTTCGGCGAGGTGTCGAAAGAAGTGACCGAGCCGGGGCTGCAGTGGAAATGGTTCTACCCGATCCAGGGTGTAACCAAGTACGAGACGACCAACCGGTTGTCGCAGGCGCGCATCGAGACGTACCAGACGCGCGACGACCGCCAGCTCATCGTGGGCGCGTTCGCCATCTGGCGCGTGAAGCCCGAAGAGGTCTCGACGTTCTACAGCCGCTTCAGCAACTCCGGACCGCGAGCCGCCGACCACTACCGCGCCGCGGCGACGCTGGTCGAGGACACGCTGCGCAGCTCGATGTCGGAGCTGAGCGCGTACTCGATGGCCGAGCTATTCACGCCCAACGAGCAGGCCTCGCGGCTGGAAGAGCTCGAGGAGCGCGTGCTGGCGCAGATGAAGTCCAACCTCGAGGGCCAGGGCGAGCGTTCGTTCGGCATCGAGGTCGTGCAGGCGGGCATCGCTCGGACGAGCCTGCCGCAGACGACGACCGAGGCGGCGCTCGAGCGCATGCGCCAGGACCGGGCCCGCATCGTGACCGGGCTGCAGCAGGCCGGCCAGAGCGAGGCGGATGCCATCCGCTCGAAGGCCGAGAGTGACGCGGCGAAGATCCTTGAGTTTGCCAAGAGCCGGGCCCAGCAGATCCGGGCTCGCGGCGATATCGAGGCCGCCCGGTATCTCGCGCAGATGAGCGAGGCTCCCGGCCTGGCGATCTTCTTGAAGAACGTCGAGTTGCTTGAAGAGACGATGTTCGGCCGCGCCACGCTGATCTTCTCGACCGATACGCCGGGCCTGAACCTGCTCGAGCCCTCGCTGCAGGAATCGAGCGACGCGGGCAGCATCCCGGGCGTTGGCTTCTTTACTGGCGAGCCCACGGAGACGGAGGGCCGCGGCGATGAGTGAGCCAGGCGATCGGGTCGGCAACGGCGAGGGCAATCGCAAGGGCGACCAGTTGCTGGAGTCGATGCTGCCCGAGCTGCGCGAGGAGCAGGCCGCCGGTACGCCGACGCGTGAGGCGTCGGTACGCCTGCGCAGTGATGGCGGCACGGGCGAGCAGGCCATCAACGACATGCACGCGGCCAACGAGTCGCTGGCGGCGGCCTTCCGCACGATGTACCGGCTGCTGCAACTGGCGATCGTCGGCCTCGTTGTTATCTACGTGCTCAGCGGCATCAATTCGGTCAACGCTGGCGAGTCGGGCATCAAGGTGCGCTTTGGTCGCCCCGCCGCCGAGACCGTGCCACCCGGCATCACCTGGAACTTCCCATACCCGCTCGGCCAGCTCATCCGCATCCAGACCGGCCAGCGCACGGTGCAGCTCGAAGAAGAGTTCTGGTTCCGTGTCGACGAGCGCGACCGCGGCCGTTCGCTCGAAGAGCTTGCCCAGTCGCCGAGGCGTTCGCTCGATCCCGAGCGCGACGGCGCGCTGATTACCAGCGACCAGAACCTGGTGCACACGCAGTGGACGGTGGTGTACCGCCGCGAAGATCCGCGGGAGTTCGCCCGGAACGTCACGCCCGAAGACGAGCAGCAGATCGTTCGGACGGCGGTGCAGCGCGGCGTGATCCGAGCGGTGTCAACGACGGCGATTGATGACCTTCTGCGTGAGACCGGCGCCGCGGGCGGCGTGGCCAGCCGGGCCCAGCGCATCGCGCAGGAAACGCTCGAGGCAATCGACGCGGGCATCGTGGTTGAGCAGCTCACGATGCGGACGCGTACGCCGCCGCTGAGCGTGTGGCAGGCATTTACAGAGGTGCAGACGGCCGAGAGCCAGAGCCAGACCCAGCGTGTGCAGGCCGACAGCTTTGCGTCCAACGAGCTCAGTCGTGTGGCAGGCGCTGCGGCCCAGCCGATCCTCCAGCTCATCAACGAGTATGAGCAGGCCGTCGAGCTCGAGCAGCAGGACGAGCAAGACGTCATCCTCTCCAAGATCCATCGCCTGATGGCAGGCGAGCCGGTCGAGATCGATGGCGAGATCCAGTCGTTCGCCGTGAGCGGCGAGGTCTCGCAGATCTTGAATCGGGCCCAGCAGCAGCGCGTGGAGACGGAGCTCTCGGCCAAGCTGATGCTTGAGCTCTACAACGCGAAGCTGCCTCAGTTCCGCCAAAATCCCAACCTGGTGTTGCAGAGCGATTGGGCTCGCATGATGGCGTCGGTGCTCGATCGCGACACGGTGGAGGTCATCAAGCTGCCGCTGGGTGACATCAACCTCTTGGTGAATCCGGATCCGGAGATCCGCCGGCTCATCAACGAGATCGCGCAAGAGCGCCTGAACCGCGAGGCACAGGAGCGCCGCCAGCGCGAGGATCGCGACCGGGAGTTCCGCACGGATACAGAGATGCGCGAGTTCGCCGGCTGATCGCCGCGTAGGAATGCGACAGGGAGCACGCACCGCATGACCCAGATGGCAACCCCGAAGACGGCGCCCCCGCCCGAGGCCACGAACCCGTCGGCCCGGCCGGTTGTCGCCGTGCAGGGGCTCACCAAGACGTTCCGGGACTTCTGGATGCGTCCCAGGGCACGTGCGGTGACCGACGTGACGTTCGACATCCGCCCGCACGAAATCTTCGGCTTGCTGGGTCCGAACGGCTCGGGCAAGAGTACGACCATCAAGATCTTGCTCGGGCTGCTCAAGCCGACGAAGGGCCGCGTCGCCGTCTTCGGCAAGTCGCCCACGGATGTGCAGATCAAGAAGCGCATCGGGTACCTGCCCGAAGAAAGCTACCTGTACCCGTTTCTGAACGCGCGCGAGACGCTCGACTACTACGGCCGGCTGTTCGGCCTTGATCACGGCACGCGGCAGAAGCGCATCGACGAGTTGCTCGACATGGTCGGCCTGAAGGCTGCTCAGTATCGCCAGGTGCGCGAGTACTCAAAGGGCATGCAGCGCCGCATCGGCCTGGCCCAGGCGCTCATCAACGATCCGGACCTGCTCATTCTCGACGAGCCCACCACCGGACTTGACCCTATTGGCACGCGGCAGGTGAAGGACCTGATCGTCGAGCTTGGAAGGCGCGGCAAGACCGTGCTGCTTTCGAGTCACCTGCTGGCCGACGTCGAGGATGTGGTCGATCGCATGGTGGTGCTCTACGGCGGGCGCATTCGCAAGGAGGGCACGCGCGAGCAGCTGCTGCTCTCTACCGAACGCACGACCATCGAGGCTGACACACTCGACGAGCAAACGCTGGCCGAGATCGACGAGGTCATCCGCCGCCGAACGGGCGGCGCCAAGGCCGTGCAGCGCGTGTCGCACCCGCGGCAGCGGCTCGAGGAGCTGTTCCTCAAGATCGTGGAGGATGCGCAGGCCGAGCGGCTCGAGACTGCCGGCGCCGAGAGCGGCGGCTTGACAGCCGAGTTCCTGCGCGCCGAAGGCGAATCGCGCGACGAGGGCGAGGCGCTGATTAGCGATCTGGTGCGCGAGGAGCCGCCCGAAGAGCCGGAGGCCAACGTCGCCCCGGAGCCCGAGCCCGAGCCGGAAGAAGTCGACGAGGTCGTTGTCGAAGAGCTGATCGAGGAAGAGCCCGCCGAGGAGCAGGCCGACGAGAAGCCCGAGGTCGATCTCGGGGTGATCGGCTCGCTGATGGATGAGGACGACGACGGCGACGCGAAGAAGAAGGACTCGCCCCGATGAGCAAGCTGTGGGCACGCATCGACCGCCTGCAGAAGTCGCACGTGTTCAAGATCGTCGCGTCGCTGATCGTGCTCGCGCTGGCGATCACGGCGGGCATCGTCTACATCGCCCAATCAAGCTCGCAGGAGCGCGCTTCCGACCAGATCGAGTTCTTCGATACCTCGGTCATCGAAGACCCGATCATGCGCGCCCAGGCGGAGCGCCAGCAGCGCATCATCCAGAACGTCTTGAACCAGGATCGGAGCCCGCTCGCGGTCACGCTTGGTATCACGGTCGTGGTCGGCGCCTCGCTCATCATCATCTGGCTGGGTCTCGGGCTCACGTATGTGCTGCTCAACCTCGTTGTGCTGCTGATGTCTGGGCCGATGATGCTGGCGGTGTACTACGGCAGGGCCGGACCGAACGTGGAGGCCCTAGCGCGAATCATCGCCGGCGCGGCGACGCTGGCGTTCTGGTTTGTCGCGGTCCTCGAAGTCTTGCGGCTGCTGCTGTCGATCTCGTCGGGCCCGGTGTTCGCCGTGGCACGCAATGTGCTTGCCGAAGCCGTGCGGATGAAGGTCTCGCTGGTCTTCATCGTGCTGCTGATTCTTGGGCTCGCAGCGGTGCCGATGCTGCTGAACGAGGGCACGCCGCTGCGTTACCGCATGCAAGCTTTCCTGCAGTATGGAACGGCCGGCGTGTTCTGGATGCTGGCGATCCTGACGCTGCTGCTCTCGGCGGCCACGATGACCTTCGAGCAGCGCGACAAGATCATCTGGCAGACCATGACCAAGCCGGTCTCGGTCTGGAAGTACCTGCTTGGCAAGTGGCTGGGCGTGATCTCGCTGAACGCGGCGTTGTTGCTGGTGTGCGGAGCCGGCATCTTCTTGTTTGCCGAGTATCTCCGCCAGCAGCCGGCTGACGGCGAACGCCAGGCGTACGTGGCCCGCGGCGTCGAGCTCGGCGGCGCGGCCCTGAGCGAGGACCGGCGCATCCTGCACAACCAGGTGCTCCAGGCCCGCGTGGCGCGCGATATCGACATACCTCTGGCAAAGGACAGCGAAGAATTCGCCGAGGTCGTCGACCAGTTCATCGATCAGCGCGAGGCGCTCGATTCCTTCCAGGACCTGGCCGAGGAACAGCCGCAGACGCGCGCGCAGGTTCGCGACGACTTGTACAAGAACTACATCGCCCGCCTGCGATCGCTCGACCCTGGGCAGGCCAAGACGTATCTGTTTGGCGGGCTCGAGAAGGCCGCCCTGCAGGACGCGCCACTGTTGCTGCGTTACCGTGTTGAGTCCGGTGCGAACCTGCCTGACGAGTCGTACCGCATCATGTTCGACTTTGGCGGTTACCAGTTCGAGCGCGAGGTCCGCCTCGCGCAGACGCTGATCATCGATGACATCCCACCGCTGGCGATCAACGAGGACGGCGAGCTCGAGATGACGATCGTCAACGGCTCGCTGGTGCAGAACAGCCAGGGCCAGGTTGGCATCATGGGCAATCCCAGAACCATCACGTTCCCGCCGGGCGGGCTCGAGCTGAGCTATAGCGTGGGCGGGTACCGCATGAATTTCCTGCGGGTGGTGGTGGTGCTGTGGATCAAGCTGGCGTTCCTGTCGCTGCTGGCGATCGCCGCTTCGACGGCGCTGAGCTTCCCGGTCGCCTGCCTCGTCGCGTTCGGCGCGTTTTTCGCGGCCGAGAGTGCGCTCTTCCTCGAAGAGTCGATGGAGGTGTACAACCCGTTTTTCGGGGAGGGCATTGGCCCGGCCATCCTGGCGGTGGTCGAATTCGTCTCGACCGGCGTTATATGGGTCTTCGGGGTGTACGCCGAGCTGAATCCGACCGAGAAACTTGTTCAAGGCGAGTACGTGTCGTGGGCCAGCCTGGCGCTGGGCATGATCGTGCTGGGCATCTGGTGCGTCCTGCTGTTCGGGATCGGGTGGTTCGTTTTCCGATCGCGGGAGCTTGCGATCTACTCGGGCCAGTAGCGACCCGGCGGCCTCGCACCGGCGTATGACAGATCGGGGCGCCGTGGTGGCACCCGGAACACAGCGGAGGCGAACCGCCATGCCACAGGGCCGGATGACGCAGTTGATCGCCGTGGTCGCGTGCTTCGCGTTGCTAGGCCTGTCGGGGTTCGTCTCGGCCGACCTGACCGCGTCCGCCGGCCGGCACAAGCTGACCTACACCGAGCGAGCCGAAGAGGGCGACCCGCCGCAGGTGGCCTTGGGCATCGCGATGGGCGCCTTCCGCGGGCTGTTCGTAAACATCCTGTGGATTCGCGCGAACGAGCTGAAGGAAGAGGGCAAGTACTACGAAGCCGTCGACCTCGCCCGCGCGATCACGCGCTTGCAGCCGCGCTTCCCGCAGGTGTGGGCGTTCCACGCGTGGAACATGGCGTACAACATCTCGGTGACCACCAACACCGAGGCGGAGCGGTGGAACTGGGTCAGCCAGGGCATCGACCTCTTGCGCCAGGAGGGCGTCCGTCACAATCCGACCGACATGGTGGTGCACAAGGAGCTGGCGTGGCTGTTCCTGCACAAGGTGCAGGCCTACGCCGACGATGCCCACTGGTACTACAAGCTGCAGCTCGCCGCCGAATGGCACGAGCTGCTGGGCCCGCCGCCTTCGGGCGTGGGCGGTGACTACACCCGCGAGACGCGCATCGCCCAGTTCGAGGACTGGCTGCGGCCGATCGCCGATGCGCCCGACACGATCGCCCAGGTCATCGAGGCCGAGCCCAAGGTCGATGAGTTGATCGATCGATTGGCGGCGCTCGACCTCGAGCCCACCAGCCAGCGCATGCTCAAGATCGTGACGCGGGTGCGCATGGGCCGCGCGTCGGCGGTGTGGCCCGAGTTGAGAGCCTCGGCCGACCAGCGCTTCCTGGACATCACCGACCTCGTGCACGATCCGGAGTTTGAGCAGGCGTGGGATGCGCTGCTCGCCTACACCCGCAAGCAGGTGCTGCAGGACGACTTCAACATGGAGCCGCGGCGGATGCTGCGGTACACCAGCGCCTATGGCCCGCTCGACTGGCGGCACCCCGCGGCCCACTCGCTCTACTGGGGGCAGAAGGGCGTCGAGGGCGGCATGACCCGCATCGAGGCGACCAACATCAGGGACTACGACTTCATTAACACCGATCGCCTGGTCGTGCAGTCCATCCAGGAGCTCTGGCGCACCGGCCAGATCTTCTTCGACTACGGCGGTATGCGGCTGGGCACGGGCGATCGCCGGCCGTTCTACCTCGGCATCCCCGACCCCGCATTCGTGCCGGTGTACGGCGAGATCCTCGCCGACGTGGTGGAGCGGAGCTACTACGACAACGATCGCGCGTACAGCTCGTACGTCGCGGGCTACGAGAACATGATGAAGGACGCCATCCGGTACGTGTACCGGCGCGGCAATCGCGAGCTTGCGACGCAGATGAAGAACGAGCTCGCGACCATCGAATTCGCGAATCAGAATGATAATCGCCGCTACCAGTGGCTTTCCCAGGACATCGATCGCTTCGTGCGAGCCGAGCTGACCGACCGCCTGGGATCGCCTTCGGTGGCGCTGCAGGAGGTCATCGGCGCGCTCTACGACGCGTACCTGACTGGATTGGTCGGGGGCGACGATGAGGTGTTTGAGAGTTCGCTGGACTACGCGAAGACCTACCACGCCTTGTATCGCGAGCAGCAGATCCGCGAGTCGGGCCTGGGCACGGTGCGCATGGAGTTCCTCGATCGTCGATTCGACTTCGTCGCCGGCCAGGTGTTTGGCTCGCTCTTGCCGCAGCTGAACGTTGACTTCGCGCAGGCCGCGTACAGCAACGCGCCGCCCGATCTCCAGAAGTGGGCGTACGACGAGCTCGTCTCGCGATTTAAGCCTGTTTTCGACGACGAGGAGGGCAACCCCGTCGTCGAGGGTCGCAGCTTCGATTCCGTGTTCCCCGAGCCCGAGGGCATGCCGGCGTTCCGCGCGATGCTCGACCGCGAATTCGGTGGTCGCACCGAGCAGATCCAGCGAGAGGTGAAGTAGGCCGGCTTTTGCAGGTCAGGCCGTGAGCAATCGCAGCGCGGTCTCGTACCGCTGGGTGGTTTGCTTGACGACCTCGGGCGGCAATTGTGGCCCCGGGTTGCTCCTGTCCCACGCACCGTTCTTGACGAGTTCCATGAGGTATTCGCGAACGAATTGCTTGTCGAAGCTCGGCTGGGCGTGCCCGGGTTCGTAGCCCTCTGCCGGCCAGAAGCGCGAGCTGTCGGGCGTGAGCACCTCGTCGGCCAGCATCGGCTCTCGTGAGCCCTTCACCGTATCAAGCGGGAATGCGAACTCGAACTTGGTGTCCGCCAGCAAGATGCCCCGATCGGCGGCGTGATCCTGGGCGGCCTTGTACACTGCCAGCGAGCGATCTCGCAGGTCGTGCACGAGGTCGGCGCCGAGGAATGCCGACGCCTTCTCAACCGAGATTGGCTCGTCGTGCTCGGGCGGCTCGGCCTTGGTGCTCGGCGTGAAGATTGGCTCATGCAGACGGTCGCACTGCTTCAGTCCGGTCGGCAGTTGCACGCCGCTGACGCTGCCGGTTTCCTTGTAGTCCTTCCAGCCCGATCCCTCGAGGTAGCCGCGCACGACGCACTCGAGCTTGATGATCTCGCCGCGCCGCGCGATGGTGGTGCGCCCTTGCAGGTGCGCAGGATCGGTCGCCCCATCGAGATCAAACGCGGCCGCAGGAAGGCTGGCGTCGTCGCCCAGGAAGTGCGTCGGGCCAAGCCCGCGCTCGTGCAGCCATCTGAACCACCAGGCCGAGAGCGCGGTAAGCACGCGGCCCTTGCCCGGGATGGCGGTGGGCAAGACGACGTCGAAGGCCGACAGCCGGTCGGTCGCGACAATGGCAACACGATCGTCGGCCAGGGCGTACACCTCGCGAACCTTGCCGCGGTGCAGCAGCGGGAGGTTCAGGCGGGTCTGGGCTATCGTGGCCCCCTGGGTCGGCTCGGCGGTCGGCATGGCCGTATGGTAGTGGGCGCGGCCCAAGACGAGGCCCGGACGGACGGCCCAGGCCCCTTGGAGAGACGCTGGCGGATGCTGAAGTTCTTCGTGCATCGCGATGGGAAGCCGGCCGATGGCTGGCCGCTGGCCCACGCGGGCATCGTGGCGACCGACGGCGCAACCGCCCCGGGCGAGATCCGCATCGACCACGGTGTGCTGACCGTGGCGCCGAGCAATCCGGGCACGGTGTCGCTCGAGATTCTGTTCCCGCTGGGCTTGGGTGAGGGCGGGGCCGGAGCCGATCGCAAGACGCTGCTGACCACCACGCTGCTGCCCCAGCGTGAGCGTCCCTATCTGCTACCGCTCGAGTTAGCTCGCAAGCAGTTGATGCGCTTCCTGAACGCGCTTGAGGAGTGGAACCTGGCGATGCTGCCGGCGGAGCATGCGGCGCTGCAGACTTTCGAGCGAGCGCGGGAGGACTTCTCGGCCGCGCTCGTCTCGTGGCGCAGCCTGCAGAACGATGACCTCTCGGCCGACGACCCCGCCATCGCCGCCGCCGACGAGAAGTCGCGCCGTGCGCTGCGAGACGCGCTGGAGGCGAGCGAGCTCCTCGTGGCCGAGGCAACTCGCCGCGGGCTGACAGCCCGAGCCGACGGCTCTTGGTTCAACGACGCCGTCGAGCGCGCCGAGCGTTCGATCGGACGACCCGCGAACAAGCCCATCGCGGTCGTCAAGGCGCCCGAGGCCCACGGCGTGACGCTTGCCGGTGTGTCGCGCGTGGGGTGCGCCGTCGATCCGTTGAGCTTCGAGGTGCCAGCCCAGTCAGCAATCGCCAAGACGGCGGACTTCATCACCGTGCCCATGCCGTGGTCGGCCATCGAGCCGGCCGAGGGCAAGTACCAGTACGCCGCGACCGATCGCTGGATCGAGTGGGCCGTGCGTAAGGGGAAGCTGCCGGTCGTCGCCGGTCCGGTGCTCGATTTGGCGCCCGGTCGGCTCCCCGAGTGGCTGTTCATCTGGGAGAACGACTACGACACGCTGCGCGAGCTCGTGTACGAGCACATGCGGCAGGTCGTAACGCGCTACCGGCGCACCGTGCAGTGGTGGACGCTCGCGAGCTCGCTCGGTGTCGAGGGCGCGTTGTTCCTTAGATTCGAGCAGATCGCAGATCTCTTACGCGTGGCGGCGATGGTGACGCGCAAACTTCAATCACAGGCTCGCGTGCAGGTGGAGATCGCAGACCCGTTCGCGCAGTATGCCGCTCGGTCGAAGCGGTCGGTGCCTCCGTTACTACTCGCCGAGCTCTTCGCTCAGAGCGGGACGCACCTCGACGCCATCGGCCTGCGTTTCGACTTGACCGATGCCACGACCGCCGCGGCCGTGCGCGATGCGATGGCGTTCTCTGAAGTACTCGACAGCTATGCGGCGATGGATCGGCCGATCTCCGTGACCTTTGCTGCGTGCCCGTCCTCGCCCGTCGATACCAATGGCGAGAGCGGCGAGTGGGATGGGCCCTGGAGCCCGGCCGTCCAGGCGGACTGGATCGATCGCGTGCTGCCGGTGGCGGCTGCGAAGCCCTATGTGCACTCGATCTGCTGGGGGCTCGCGCAAGACTCCGCGCGCACGAAAGGCGGCGCGGGCCTGGTTGATTCGTCCGGCGCGGCCCGACCGGCGTTCGATGCGCTCGCCCGGCTGCGTGAGTCAGTCCGGGCTGGCCACTCACCGGGTGCGACGACGTGACAGGCGCAGCGCCCTCGCCGCAGAGCGCCCGCTGGGTCGCGGCGCTGCTCATCTCCGGTGTTGGTCTTGCCGGCGTCGGCTACGGACTTGCAACAAGACCAACGCCGCCGCCGCGGCCGGTGGTGTTCGTGCCGCAGCAGATCGAGCCGCGCACGGGGACGCCGGTTGAGCCTGCGATGGCCGATCCCGCCTCCTCCGCCCAGACAGCCGCTCCTCCGTACGCGCCGAAGCCGGCGCCGGCCGCGGGCATGATGATCGACGTCAACACGGCGACGGCCGACCAACTCCAGCTGCTGCCGGGCATCGGCCCATCACGAGCGGCCGCGATCATCGAGAGCCGAGATTCGCAAGGCCCCTTCCGCACGGTTGAGGACCTCGCGCGCGTCCGCGGCATCGGCCCAGCGACCGTGGAAGGGGTTCGTCCGTACGTGCGCATCGAGCCGGCAGGCGAGCCAAAGTAGCGACCTAAGATTTTCTCCCGCTTGCACGAGTTGCTCGCAGATCTCGGCGGACTCGACGAATTGGCCCATGCCCTGAGCGGCAAGGGAAGGCCGCGCGTGCGCGGCGCCATCGGCGCGTCGCCGAGCTTCACCGTCGCGGCCCTCGCGCAGCGGCTCTGCCGGCCAGTCGTGCTCATCCACGCCCACGTCGAAGACGCCCAGCACGCGGCCGACGAACTCGAAGGCGTGGGCCTCGAGGTCGTCGAGTTGCCGGCGATCGAGGCCGGACCCGATGGCGTGTCGGCCCGAGCGCTCGCCGGGCGTGTCGCGGCCGTGCGTCGGGCGAGAGAACTGGGAGCGACCGACACGCCGTTCGCAATCGTGGGGTCGATCCACGCGTGGATGCAGCCGGCTCCCGCGGCCGAGCAACTCGAACGGCTCAGCCGACGCGTGCAGCGCAGCGATCGCGTCGACCCGGGCCAGCTGATCCGATGGCTGGGCGATGCCGGCTATGACCGGGTGGACGCCGTCGACGAGCCCGGCCAGTTCGCCCAGCGCGGTGGCATCATCGACGTCTTTCCCGCGGCGCCCGGCGCCGACCAAGACGCTGCGGTGCCGGTGCGCCTCGACTTCTTTGGTGACGAGGTTGATCGAATTGCCGAGATCGACGTGCAGAGCCTGGCCAGCGTGACGACGATGGACGCCGTCGACCTGCCAGCCGCCATCGAGGGCGAGCAGGCGCAGGGCAGTGGCGTGTGCTTCGTTGAGCACTGCCCTGAGCACGCGTTCGGTGTGCTTGTCGAGACGCTCGAGGTTAGCGAGCAGGGCCGCGGCTACTTCGAACGCGTGCGTGCCGAGTCGGGCGTCATCTCGCACACCAATGTGGTGAAGCTTGCCCAGGAGCGACTGCACGCCTTCGCGGAGCTGAACCAGTACTCGAGCACGGGCGATGCCGACGAGCTGAGCCTTCCCGTCGAGCGACCACCGGACTTCAGGGCCGATGGCGCGGGCGGCGCGATCGAAGTCATCGCCGCGGCAAGCCGGTGGGCCGCCGATAAGCGCACCCGTGCGCTCGTGCCGTGTGCCACGCCGGGCGAAGTCAGCCGCTTGGGCGAGCTCATGGAAGAGGCAAAGGTGAAGAACCTGGAGCCCTGGCACGCCGCGATTGCCCACGGCTTCGTGTGGCGGCGAGTTGATGAGAAAGACAACACCATCGCCGTCCTGCCGTTGCACGAGATGCTCGGCCGCGCGCCCGTTCGCAGGCGGCACGCGCGGATCAAGAGTGCGCGCACGGTGGACGCGTTCCTCGACTTCGCACCGGGCGACCACGTCGTGCACGCTGATCATGGCATCGCACGGTTCGTGGGCCTGACGCTCATGGAGATCGATGGTTCGGGCAAGAGCACCGACATTGCAAAGGCGGCCAAGGGTAAGAAAAAGAAACCCAACGACTTCAACGTCGAGGAGTTCCTGACCCTCGAGTTCAAGGATCGCGCCCGCCTGCATGTGCCCGCGACGCAGGTCGATCTGGTGCAGAAGTACGTCGGTGGGTTCAGCGGCACGCCACCGCTCTCGCAGTTGGGCGGGGCTCGCTGGAAGAACCAGAAGGAGAAGGTTGCCGAGTCGGTGAAGGACCTCGCGGGCGAGTTGCTGCGCGTGCGTGCCGCGCGCGAGGCCAGCCCGGGTATCGCCTACCCCGCCGATACGACGTGGCAGAAGGAATTTGAGGCCGAGTTTCCGTATCAGGAGACCGACGACCAGCTCGCAGCCCTCAGCAGCATCAAGCGAGACATGTCCAGCGCTCGGCCGATGGACCGCCTCATCTGCGGCGATGTTGGGTTTGGCAAGACCGAGCTTGCCATCCGTGCGGCGTTCAAGGCGGTCGAGTTTGGCAAGCAGGTGGCCGTGCTCGTGCCGACGACGGTGCTGGCCGAGCAGCACGAGCGGACGTTTCGAGAGCGCTTCGCGGCGTATCCCTTTCGTGTCGAGAGCATCTCACGATACAAGACAACGAAGGAGGCCAATAGCACGCTCAAGGCCCTGCGCAAGGGTGAGGTCGACGTCATCATCGGCACGCACCGGCTCCTAAGCAAGGACGTGCGCTTCAGCGATCTTGGACTGGTCGTCATCGACGAGGAGCAGCGATTCGGCGTCGAACACAAGGAGCAGTTGCTGCGGCTCAGGACCGAGGCAGATGTGCTCACACTGAGCGCCACGCCCATCCCGCGGACGCTGCACATGGCCATGCTGGGCCTGCGAGATATCTCGAGCCTGACCACACCGCCAGCCGAACGGCAGAGCGTGGTGACGGAGGTCATGCCGTTCGATCGCCGCCGCATCGAGCAGGCGATCGCCCGCGAGCTCGCGCGCGAGGGCCAGGTCTTCTTCGTCCACAACCGCGTGAAGGACATCAAGTCGCGGGCCGCCGAGGTGCAGGGGCTGGCGCCCGAGGCGGACATCGTGGTGGGACACGGCCAGATGCCGGGCGGTCAGCTCGAGGAGGTCATGCTGAAGTTTGTGCGCCGCGAGGCGGACATCCTGGTCAGTACCACCATCATTGAGAGCGGCATCGACCAGCCCAGCGCGAACACCATGATCATCGCCGACGCGGACAACTTCGGGCTCGCCGACCTGCACCAGCTCCGCGGCCGCGTCGGGCGATCGAGCCGACGCGCGTACTGCTATCTGTTGCTTCCCGAGGATGGCATCCTGAGTGCGGTCGCCAAGAAGCGGCTGGCGGCTGTTGAGCAGTATGCGATGCTCGGCGCGGGCTTCAAGATCGCGATGCGCGACCTGGAGATCCGCGGCGCGGGCAACTTGCTGGGCTCCGAGCAGTCCGGCCACATCGCGGTGGTGGGGTACGACATGTACTGCCGGTTGTTGGAACAGGCCGTGCAGGAGATGACAGGACAGCGGAGCGTCACGCACAGCCGCATCGCGCTCGATGTTGGGCTGAAGGGGTACATTCCCGAGAGCTACATCCCCGGCGATGTGCGCCGCATGGCCGCCTACCGCCGCATGGCGCTCGCCAGCAGCTTGGATGAGGTCAACGCCGTGCGCGAGGATCTGGCCGAGGCGTACGGCAAGCCGCCGGGTCAAGTGGAGCGGTTATTGAGCCTGGCCGAGCTACGCGTCGCGCTGGCGAGCGCGGGCGTGAGCAGCGCCGCCGTGCGCGGGGCCGATGTCATCCTGTTCGCCGCCGATCCTCGGTCCGTGCTCGACAAGCTCGAGGGCGTTGCTGGTTCGCTCACGAGCCTGACGCCCAGCAGCGGCGGCGCGAAGCGCCGCGACGCGGACACGCAACGGCCCCTACACGAGATCTACTGGCGGCCGCCCGACCAGTACCGCCAGGGAAGAACCTTGGTCGATGTGCTGTGCAAGCGGTTGCTCCCGAGCGGCTCGCGAGAACAGATCGCGGCGAGTTAACGCCGCCGGCGTAAGGCGAGCGCCAGGCCACCAAGCAACGCGATGCCCGTGCCGGGTGCCGGGAAGATGACCACCTGGCCTTCCCCTTCGACCAGTCCGTCCAAGCGGCTCTCGCTCGTGCCCGAGTCGCGGTCGACGTAGACGTCGAAGCGGGTCGTGAGCGTGCGAAGGTCCAGCACCGCCGGGCCGCCGCGCGGATCGAACTCGAAGCTGTAGTCGACCTGCCAGAACGCGATGGGGTTCGTCGGGTCGGCGAAGATGCCCGCTGGCGGGAAGTTGAGCTGGCCGGCAATGATGCCGTCGTACGACGAGCCGGTGGCCATGCCTGCCGACGTGCCAGGTCCGTCCATGGGCGCGACCAATCG
Organism: Phycisphaerales bacterium; assembly: GCA_965227775.1. GTDB lineage: Bacteria > Planctomycetota > Phycisphaerae > Phycisphaerales > UBA1924 > JAHCJI01. Next base: position 441,046 of record OZ245777.1, on the reverse strand, counting down.
CTGGCCGTCCAAGAAGAACTGGCCGCGCATGCTGGTGTGCACCAGGCTGGTGGCGATGCCTGCCATGGCGTAGTCGGCCGCTCCATCGAAGCGAGCCCCGAGGGTGATCGTGGCCGTCTCGCCGGGCTGGCTTGGGATGTCGGCAAAGATGTCGATGGCCTGGGCGAGGGCCGGGGCCGTGCAGGCCAAGACAACTGCAGCTGCGATGATTGTAGGGGTCGGGCGGGCCATCTCTTCTCTCCTGCTTGGGGGCGGCTCGACGGTGTGCGTCTGCTCCAATGTAATCGAAAAGGGCACGATCCGAGCCGGAGTTTTCGCTTCCGCAGGCGTGTGAACCTGGTTCTAGCGCCGATTGGCAAAGCGATCGATCATGCGGCCGGCTTCCAGCGTTCGCGGATCATCAGCGCCGTACTCCTGCTTGGCATATCGGAACTCAGCGTTGAGCCGCTGGGCTATCTGCGTCTCTGCGTCGGCGACGCCAGCAAGCGTCAACTCGGCGCCAGACTCGTGGTGACGCCACACGGCAACCCAATCCCCGTGCGTCGTGACGCTTGCCTGGAAGGGGCTTCCGTCGGATTCGCCGGTCTTGGCCGTTGCGAGCATGACCGAGACTCCCAGCCCGCACGCGAGCCCGGCGGTTAATGTGGCGGCGATCTTCATTCTCGGATTCATGGGCGTTCCTCCTGGCATTCGAGCGATGTGCGAACCGGGCACGCTATCCCGGGGTCGCTCCAAGCGCGGCCCACCCTCTCCTATGGTCGCCCATGGACACCAACCTCCACGGACGTGCCGCTCTGGTCTGCGGTGCCAGCCAGGGCATCGGATTTGCTTCGGCTGTAGCGCTGGCTTCGCTGGGCTGCCGCGTGACGCTCTTCGCCCGCGATCCGCAGCGGCTGGACGAGGCGACGGCGTCTCTGCCCGCGGTCGATGGAGTCGAGCACGACATTGCCATCGCCGACTTCCACGACCCCGCGATGGTGCTGGACGAGGCGAGCGGGGCCCTCGATCGGGCCGGCGGCTTCGACATCCTTGTGAACAACACGGGTGGGCCGCCCGGCGGGCCGATCACCGAGGCGGGTGGCGAGGCGTTCATCAAGGGCATGACGGCCCACCTGGTGAACAACCAGAACCTGGCCAACCTCGTCCTGCCGAGCATGAGGCAGAAGGGCTTCGGCCGGATCGTGAGCATCATCAGCACGAGTGTGAAGTGCCCCATCCCCGGGCTCGGGGTCAGCAACACCGTCCGGGCCGCGGTCGCGGCCTGGGCCAAGACGCTGGCGGGCGAGGTCGCCAAGGACAAGGTCACCGTCAACAGCGTACTGCCCGGCTTCACCGACACTGCCCGCCTGAGCAGCCTGTTCGACGCCAAGGCGAGCCGCCTGGGCAGCGATGCGAACGCCGTGAAGGATGAGGCGATCACTTCGATCCCCATGGGGCGCCTGGGCGAGCCTGAGGAGGTGGCCGCCGCGGTCGCCTTCTACTGCACGCCCGCGGCCTCGTACATCACTGGTACGGTGCTGGCGGTGGACGGCGGGCGGACACCGGCGTTCTGACGAGTTCCGGGCTCTCCGAGAAGATTGCGTGTCGCCGGACGCCGGTTCGTGGTATCCTTCAGGGATACGGCGGTGGCGGTACGGGTTGGCCCGCCCCCTTCGGCTTCCTACCAGAGCCCGATCCATCGGCAGGCCACCAACCCGGCCTGCGACCCGATTCCACCATCAGAACCCGCGTAGCGGCCCTCGCGTCGCGTGGAACGAGCCCGACCCGCGGGCCGTACCCCAATTACCAGTTTCCAACCCTTGGTCCCATCTCTTTGGAGCACTTCAGATGAGCAACGACAGGCGAGACTACGACGAGCGAGGCGAGTATCGGGGACGCGGCGGCGGTGGGGGTCGCGGACGTGGCGGCGGCGGACGCGGTCGGGGTCACGGCGGCCGAGGCCGGCATGGTGGCGGGCACGGCGGGGGTCGCGGTCACGGCCGCGGCCATGGGCACGACCGACAGGGCATCCCGCTCAGCGCGCTCGACCCGGAGCTGACCGACATCAGCCGCCGCGTCATCGGTTGCGCTATCGAGGTGCACAAGGCGCTGGGCCCGGGCCTGCCTATCGAGATGTACAACAAGGCGCTGCAGATCGAGATGAAGGAAGCCGGCATCGAGCACGTTGCCGACCGGACCATCGACGTGAAGTACCAGGACCAGCTCGTGGGCCAGGTCACCGCGTCGCTGTTCGTCGAGGACCGATTTATCGTGGACCTGGTCGCGCGGCCCGGTGACGTTGGCACGGGCGAGCGTCTGCAGACGCGTGCCAAGCTCCGTGCCCTCGAGCTCGAGCTGGGTCTCATCATCAACTTCGCCCAGCGTCGCCTGAAGGACGGCCTCGTCCGAGTGCTAAACCCCGACCAGCTCAAAGAGTTGCTCGAGGAGCGGCAGAAGGCCCAGGAAGAAGAGGAGTACGAAGACGACGAGTACGAGGATGACGAGTACGAGGATGAGGAAGACGACGACGAGTACGAAGACGACGAGGAAGAGGAAGACGACGACGAGGACGACGACGATCGCTGAGGCAATCGCGCCATGAACGTTGGATTTCTCGGAGGACTGCTCGTTCGGTGAACGCCTACCTGGACAACAACGCGACCACGCGACCGCTGCCCGAAGTGGTTTCGGCAGTGTCCGAGTGCCTTGAGAACTGCTGGGCGAATCCGTCCAGCGTGCACCGTCCAGGGCAGTCGGCGCGGGCGCGGATCGAGCAGGCCCGGCGGTCTGTCGCCGAACTCATCCACGCGGGCCAGCGTGAGATTGTCTTCTGCTCGGGCGGCACCGAGAGCTGCCAGCTTGCAATTCGCGGTGCGCTCGAGGAAACCGAGAAGACCTGTGACCGCCGTGTGCTGGTCACCAGCGGGCTTGAGCACCCCGCCGTCCGAGAGCTCGCCAAGAGCCTCCACGCCTGCGGCAAGGCCGAGGTGCGGTGGCTTCCCATCGGGCCCGGTGGCGTGATCGACCTCGAGAAGTCGCGTTCGATGATCGACGATTCGGTCGCGGTGCTCAGCGTGCAGTGGGCAAACAACGAGACCGGCGCCATCCAACCCATCGCCGAACTGGCGAACATGGCCAAGGACGCGGGGGCCGCCGTGCACGTCGATGGCACGCAGTGGGTCGGTAGGATGGATACTGACGTCCGCGAGTGTCCGTTCGACATGCTGACGTTTAGCGCCCACAAGTTCCACGGACCAAAGGGCATCGGCGCGCTGTGGGTCCGCCGCGGGTTCAAGATCTGTCGGCAGGCGCCCGGCTCGCAGGAACTCGGGCGCCGCGGTGGAACGGAGAACGTGCCCGGCATCGTTGGCTTGGGCGAGGCCGCGAGGGGCGCGCAGTCGTGGCTGGAAGACCCAAGCAACCGAGCCCGCGTCGCGAGCCTGCGAGACGAGCTCGAGCGAACCGTGCTCGAACGAATCCAGGGCGCGTGCGTGAACGGGCCCCGCGACCCGAGCGAGCGGTTGTGGAACACAACCAACCTCGCCATCCCCGGGGCCGAGGCTGAGATCATGCTGCTGACGCTCGCCGAGATGGGCGTGTGCGTCTCGGCGGGCTCGGCCTGCAGCAGCGGATCGCTCGAACCAAGCCCCGTGCTGTGCGCGATGGGGCTCGACAAGAAGATGGCCGCCGGCTCGCTCCGTATCAGCCTCTCGCGTTTCACGACCGAAGACGAGGTCCGCTTCGCCGCCGACGCGATCGTTGAGGCCCATCAGGTCGTCACGGCGACCATCTGAGCCCGGGCCCGGTGTCGTTTCTTGTGCGATGACTGGCTTCTGAGCGGGCTACCCTGCGGCATGAGCGACAATCCCTACGCCCAGCCTCACGATTCTGTCGGCGGCCCGGAGTACCTCGAACCAAAGACCAGCTTTCTCGCGGTCTTCGCGTTCGTCATCTCGCTGGTCGGCCTGATCGCCTGTTGCATCCCCGGCGTTGGGCCTTTTGGCTTGTTGCTCGGCGTGTTGGCGCTCGTGCTCATCTCCACGTCGGGCGATCGAAAGAAGGGCGGTGGCCTGGCTATCGCCGCGATCGTCATCGGCCTCGTCGCTGGGGCCATCAACATCGCGATCATCTTCGGGATGGCCGCGGCTGGTCGCGAGTGGAGCGGGCTCGGAAGGCTGGTCGAAGCCGTCGAGGCTCGCGACCTGCAAGAAGCGCAGAGCTACATGGTCAGCGCGCAGGCGTCGCTGCTCGACGAGGCTGTGATGGATGCCTGGGGCGATGCGCTCGCCGCCGAGCACGGCACGATGCAGGGGCGCCCCGAGGGTATGTGGGAGCTCATCCAGCTCGCCATCGAGGTTGGTCCGAGCATCGAGACCGCCCAGGCCGACGCGGGCCAGGTGTATTCGCAGAGTCGCTACGCCGCGGCCCCGCTCGCGCTGCCGTACGACCAGGGCACGGTCCTGTTTGTGGTCATCATCCCGAACCAGGGTGCCAGCGGCTCGAACGTCGTCCACAACATCGCGTTCGAGGCGTCGGACGGTTCACTGGTGTGGCTGTTGCCGCCGGCGGGCTCGACCGCGCCGGTGGCTCCAAGCACCCCGGCTCCAGCCGATCCCGATCAGGATGGCGGCGACGGCAGCGAACCGGGCGAGGGCTGAGCCATGCCGCCGGGCAAGAACGATGGCCCGGTGCTCCGTGTCCGAGGCCTGCGCAAGAGCTTTGACGGGCGTGAGATTCTCAAGGGCATCGACCTCGACGTCATGCCCGGCGAGACCATGGTCATCATGGGGGGCTCCGGATCTGGCAAGAGCACGCTGCTGCGCCTCATGATCGGCTCGCTCAAGAGCGATGCCGGCAGCATCTCGATGTTCGATCACGACATCTGCGGGCTCACCGAAGAGAAGCTCAACAAGGTGCGCCTGAAGTTTGGCATCCTGTTCCAGAGCGGCGCGCTCTTTAACAGCATGACCGTGGCTGAGAACGTCGCGTTGCCGCTTCAGGAGCACACGCGGCTAAGCCAGGAGATCATCGACATCCAGGTGAAGATCAAGCTCGAGCAGGTGCAGCTCCGCGAGGCTGCCGACCTGTTCCCAGCGCAGATCTCCGGTGGCATGAAGAAGCGGGCAGGGCTGGCCCGAGCGATGGCCCTCGATCCCCAGCTTCTGTTCTGCGATGAGCCGAGCGCCGGGCTTGACCCGATCACCAGCGCGCAGATCGACCGCCTGCTGCTCGACCTGACCAAGAAGCTCGGCATCGCCTGCGTGGTGGTAACCCACGAGATGGACTCGGCCTTCACCATCGCCGATCGCATGGCCATGCTCGATAAGGGCCGCATGCTCGCCGTCGAGTCCAAGGCGTGGTTCGAGCGCGTGCGGGACGTGCCCGATGCCGAGGTCGAATCGCTCAGCGAAGACGAGCAGATCATCCACCAGTTCCTGCGAGGCTCGGCCGAGGGCCCGCTGAGCGAGCGCCAGAGCGGCAGCGATTGGGAGCAGGACATCTTGGGCGTCCGCCCCGGCGTGCCAGGTATGCGCAGCGTGGAGCCGTCGCGTATCGTTCCCAGGACCGAAGACGAGAGCGTGCTGCAACGGCTGCGGCGAATCCTGCAAGCCTGAGCATCCGAGCCCAAGACACGCACGACCGAAGGGAGCGCACCCGACATGCCGCCGGCCCGTGGACGAAACGCCATCGTGGGCGCCTTCTTCATCGCAGCAGTGGCGCTGGCCGTGCTTGTGACGGCGATCCTGAGCGATCTTACTGCCGCACTCGAGCCCACCAAGTCCTACGTCGTCCGATTTGAGCTCTCGCACAACGCGGGCTTGCTCACCCCGGGCGCCGAGGTGCGCGTGGGCGGCATGCGGGTCGGCAGCGTTTCGAAGATCGAACTGGCCGACGACGCCGGCGCCATTGACGCGCTCGACGTCGAGATCGAGGTCGACGATGACCTGCTCCTGCACGAAGACGCCGTTGTCCGCCTGGAGGTGCCCCTGCTGGGCACGGGCACTGTGGTCAACTTCATTAGCGTTGGCGTGGGGCCGCGACTTTCCGAGGGCGGTCGCGTGCCGGGCAGGCCCTCGCCCGGGTTGCTCGCTCAGACAGGCCTGAACGACGAAGACATGGAGAACATCCGCCGGTCGATCGCATCGCTCGCCGAGGCCAGCGAACGGGTCAGCCGCATCCTGACCGATGTCGAGCCTGAGGTCGGCGTCGCGATCGATGAGCTCAACCTCGCGCTGCAAGATGCACGATCGATCACGGGCGACCTGCGCGAGCGCTTGCCGGGATTGGGAGATCAGGTCGAGGGCGCGCTCACCGAGGTCCGCGAGAGTGTCGATGTGTGGACCGGCCTGGCAACGAGGCTTGACGAGCGCTCAGTCGAGCTGGGCGAAGTGATCCAGAGTGTCCGCGACACGATCGACGACAACCGGCCCAACATCGATCGCGTTATCGCAGACCTCGCCGCCATCACCGAGCGCACTAATGAGGAACTGCTGCCGTCCGCGATCGACACCGTGGAGAATGCCCGGCTCGCGAGCGAAGACGGAGCCGCCCTCGCTGCCGACGCCGCTGCACTGTTCGAGTCCGAAACGCCCGGCATTCGGCGATCACTCGCAAACCTGCGCCTGGCCACCGACCAGGCAAAGCTCACGATGCTCGAAGTCCGGCGAAGCCCGTGGCGATTGCTTCAGAGGCCGACCACCCGCGAGCTCGAGGGCGAGCTGATCTACGATGCAACGCGTTCGTTTGCGCAGGCCGCGAGCGACCTGCGCGCCGCAAGCGAGAGCCTCATCTCGCTGAGCACCGACGAGCGCGGGCCGGTCGATGTGCCAGGCCGCCAGCGTGCCATCGAAGAGCTGAATGAGCAGCTCATGTCGAGCTTCTCACGCTATCGAAAGGCAGAGCAGGAGTTGCTCGACCGCGCCCTCGAGTTGGGCGCCGGCGAGGCCGCGGGGCCGAGCAACCAGGGCAGCTGAATCCAAATTCCGATCAATCGCAGCCGGCGTCGAAGGCGTTCTGGAACACCAGGAAGTCGAAGATGTCCAGCGCGCCGTCACCATTGAAATCGGCCTTGAGGTCGCCCGCGGTGAACAGCGTCTGGAACGCCAGGAAGTCGAAGATCGTCAGCGCCCCGTCGTCGTCGAGGTCGGCCAGGCACGTCGGCGGCGCCATGAACGCGTTGTCGAGGATCTCATCGCCGATGCTCGTGTGGCGACGGATGATCGTCGAGAGCGACTGCTGATTGACCGTATCGACAAGGTCAGCGGGCAGGTAGGCCTCGTACCAGAACCGGTCGCCGTCGCGCAGACGGATGAACTGGTCGGCAAGCACAACTTGCAGCGTCTCACCCACCATCGCGCCGGGCACGGTGTCTTCCACAAGGAAGCCGACCCAAGGGTCGATCTGATCGCAGTCCGCATAGACCGATGCCAGCTTGGCCTGCATCTCGTCGTTGCTGGTTACGCCGATGAAGTCCGACACGCGCGGCAGGCCAAAGGCCTCGCGAACCGTGTTGTAGTCGGGAAGCCCGTGGTCGCGCCCGCGTTGGATGTTCAATGAAGCAAGGTCGAATCCGCCGTCGCCCGGGATGCCGAACAGGAAGTTGCGCACGTCGGAGATGATCAGCCCATCGAGCTGCTGGGCCCGCTTCATCGAAACACCGCGAATCACGCTGTCGATGCCGTAGGTGCCGATGTGAGCGGGCTGGAAGAACGCCTCGGCCAGGGACAGGTGGCCCTCGTCGGCCTCGCTGCCGTCGCTGTCCATGCGATGCAGGAACGTCGGCAGCATGGAGTGGCCCATGCGGAACGCCGCCGTCGCGAACACGTTCGAGATGCGTGGGTCGACATCGGGGTCGTAACCCGTGTACGCCGGGATCGCATCGTTCCCGAGTAGCAGCGGCAAGAATTCGTTGTACGTGATGGCCTGCATGATGCCACCGATGATGGCGCGGGCGTGCTCGTACACCTCGTCGCCTGTGAACGACGGGTTGGCGGCGCGGATCTGGTCGGCCCAGTAGTTGTGCTCGCGGACGAACAGCGTGTGGATCGCAATCAGCGAGATCTGCTCATTCGCACGCACGTCACCGGCGAGGAACATCGTTGGGTCCAGGTGCGTCGGCGCGTTGGGGAAGCGGTTGACGTTGTAGGGCAAGAGGTCGCCGTCACTCGTCTTGAGGCGACCCGTGCCGTCCAAGGTGCGCAGCTCGTTAGCGCGCTCCTGGTCCGATCCGTACACGTTTGAGGCATCGATGAACGCGGTGATGGCATTGATCTGCTCGCGTGGGCCGGCGCCCAGCTGGTATCCCGATCGGTCGAGCTCGATCGTCTGCAGCCCGGTGTGATCGGGGTCGAACCACGGATCGCCGGTCGGCACCACGATGTCGAACCGCTCCAGGGGCACCGCGATGGGCGTCTCGTCCATGTCGTGGTCGAGGAACTGTCCCCACAACCAGAACATGTTCGAGTTGCCCACGTTGCTGGGCATGTCCTCGCCTCCCTGATCGGCGATCACTTGGCTGATCGCGCGAGGGCTGCTGCCATCGGCGCGAGCCGGGATGCGCCCGGCTCCATCGCCGTACGCGGCCGGGGTCCGACGCAGGAAGGTCTGGCCCGTCGAGCCGAGCCAGGGCACCACGGGGTTATTGAAACGGCCGTTGATGGTGCGGAATTCGTCGGGGAACGTCGCCGGGTTATCCACGCCCGGCGCGTTGGGGTCGCCCAGCGGCAACACGGGCATAAATCGCGTGACGTATGCCCGCTGCACGAGCGAACTGCGACGGTCGGGCGTTTCGGGACGAGGCTCCACCACCGGGCCTGTCGGGTCGGCGGGGTCGTCCTGGGCCAAGGCCGGCATGCAGAGGCCCGCGACAAGCGCCAGGCCGGCCGCAGTCTTCACCATGTTCGTGTTCATCGCAGCGTCCCTCTCGTCTCTCGGTGCCCCTCGCAGGGCGAGGGAACTCCAATATACCCGAATGGTTGGTCGCGCTCAAGACCAGAGCGCAGCCAGCCGTACCAGGTCACACGGAGGAAACGCTACCAGCGGCAGACTTACTGCAAATGATGTCCGATAATGCTCAGCAGCCGGAGTCGAATGCCGATTGGAACGCCAGAAAGTCAAAGAGCGTTAGCCGGAGATCGCCGTCAAAGTCCGCCAACAAGTCGCCCGCAGCGAACGCGTTCTGGAAGGCCAGGAAGTCGAAGGTTGTCGCAAACCCGTCGCCATCGAGATCGACCTCGCATCCTCCGGCTTCGGCGACGGCTCGGACCATCCACGTGCCGTTGAACGGGCTGTCGCTCATGCGGAGGATGAACGGCGCCGCGCCCGGATCGATGAGCAACTCGCCGTCGTAGAACAGCCACGAGTCCACGCCGAGCGTGTCCTGATCCATTCGCGCTACGGACTGCCGCTGCGGCACGAACGCGGCGATTGCCACGAAGAAACCAACATCACCGACGTTCGTCGGGCGGATTGGATACGTCGCGAACGTGCTCGTGCTCGTTGGTTCTGATTCGTGCGATGCAGCCGAGAGCACGGTGGCATTCGTGGGATCGCCGTCTCCATCGGGGTCCGCGTACACGATGACGGTGATGGGTGTGCCCTCGGGCAAGCTGCCCGGGAACGACACGTTGACCTCGCGAAGCCATGGGCAGCCCGAGTCGGCAGTGAAGTAGTTCCCCCAGGTGACGACGGCATCGAACTCGCTGGGCCCGATCGTGAACCCGCCCGAGCCATCGTCGAGGCGGTAGTCGGGGCACTGTGCAAAAGCGGGAGAAACGGCAAGAAGCAGGCAGGCAAGGGTCCTCATCCGCGAGTCTAGCGGACTTTTTTTCTGGATTTGGGAAGAGGCCGACGGCGGGGGTGCTTTGCCCTCTCGTTGTTAGTGAACACTAAACAAAGCGCGCACGGCAAGGGTCCCTTGGAAAACCACCCACGCCGCACGCAGGAACACCGAGAGGAGCCCGTCATGAACCGCAACGTCACGAAGCAAGCACGCGTGTTGGTCGCCCTGGCAGCCGCCACCGTCGCCATGAACGCACCCGTCTGGGCCGCGAGCCCGCAGCAGTCAACGCAAGCCGTCGAGCCAACGAAGAAGGCCGAGCCCGTTCGGAACACCTCGGCCTGGAACCTGCCCAAGCGCACCAAGCTGGCCATCAGCGGCTACGACCCGGTCGCCTACTTCCCCGAGGGCGGCGGCAAGGCCAAGAAGGGCTCCAAGCGATTCGAGCACACCTACAAGGGTGTGACCTACCGCTTCAAGAGCCAGGCCAACCTGGAATTGTTCAAGAAGGCGCCCGGTCGCTACGAGCCGGCACACGGCGGCTGGTGCAGCTGGGCCATGGTCAGCGGCGGAACGACCGAGCCCGACCCCAGGAATTTCATCGTCAAGAACGACCGGTTGTTCCTGTTCTACGACGGCCTGTTCGCCAACACGCGCACCGACTGGCAGAAGGGCGACCATGACGATCTGGTTGAGCAGGCCGATCGCGAGTGGAAGAAGATGAGCCGCGAGGACAAGCGGCAGGTCAAGAAGCCCGCCGCGTGAGACGAAGGACCACGACCCCGCCCGACCACACCACCCCTGAGATCCGAGCAAGCCAGCCGCCGGCGTGACACGAGAGAGCCGGTGGCTGGCATGCTCGCTTCCCTGAGGTGTTCCAGACACCATCTCTCGTGGCTTCTAGAATCTCGTTCGCCACCGAGAAACCCACCCGGACACCCCGGCCTAGCGGCCCCCGTGCCCATTTAGGAGACCACCGCACATGTCCAACCAGCCCGTGATCGTCGCCGCCAAGCGCACCCCCATCGGCAAGTTCTTCGGCAGCCTGGCCAACACGCCCGCGCCGCAACTTGGCGCCTACGCGATCGAGGCCGCCATGGCGGACGTGCCCGCGCTCAAGCCCGAGATGGTCGACGAGTGCGTTATGGGCTGCGTGCTGCAGGCAGGCCTGGGCCAGAACCCGGCGCGTCAGGCTGGTCTCAAGGCCGGCCTGCCCGACACGCTGAGCGCCAAGACCATCAACAAGGTCTGCGGCTCGGGCCTCGAGGCCGTCATGATGGCCGCCCAGTCGATCAAGGCGGGCGACAACGACGTCGTCGTCGCGGGCGGCATGGAGAACATGACCGGCGCGCCGCACTTCGCCCATGTGCGGCAGGGCGTGAAGTTCGGCAACACCAACCTTACCGACGTCATGGCCCACGACGGCCTGACCTGCGCCTTCGAGCGCTGGATGATGGGCAACGCCGCCGACCACATCGCCGAGAAGTATGGCATCAGCCGCGAGGAGCAGGACCGCTTCGCCGCCCAGAGCCATCAGCGCGCCGAGAAGGCAACGAGCGAGGGCTGGTTCAAGGACGAGATGGTCGCGCTCACGGGCGAGCAGGTCGGCAACCGCAAGGTGCCCGGCCCCGAGGGCGGCTGCAGCACCGACGAGGGCATCCGCCCCGGCAGCACCGCCGAGGGCCTCGCGAAGCTGCGCCCCGCGTTCGACAAGGCCGGCACCGTCACCGCCGGCAACGCGAGCCAGATCAACGACGGCGCCGCCGCCACGATCGTCATGAGCGGGAGCAAGGCCGACGAACTCGGTATCGCGCCCATGGCCAAGGTGATCGCCTATGCCACGAGTGGTGTAGCGCCCAAGGACATCTTCGCCGCCCCGATCACCGGCGTGCAGGGCGTGCTCGAGAAGGCGGGCCTTGGCATCGACGACATCGATCTGTTCGAGGTCAACGAGGCCTTCGCCGCCCAGGTGCTGTGCAACATCAAGGAGCTCGGCATTCCCGAGGACAAGCTGAACGTCGCCGGCGGCGGCATCGCGCTGGGCCACCCCATCGGCGCCAGCGGCACCCGCGTGCTGACCACCCTGCTCTATCAGATGAAGCGCACCGGCGCCAAGCGCGGCCTGGCCGGCCTGTGCCTGGGCGGCGGCAACAGCGTGGCGATGGTGGTGGAGGCAGTGTGAGGAGTTCGGCCTGATGGGGCGGGGCTGATGCAGGCTCGGTCCCATCGGAGTGATGTGATGTTCGATAAAGCGTCACTTGAATGCGGCCGTGGCATACTGACGTTCCAGATCATCGATCGATTGCCGGCGCACGATGAGCTGCGTTGGCGGTTCGAGTTCAACGGCTCCGATGCGTCCTTCGCTGTTCTCGATAGCGAGCTCAATGAGCCGGGATGCGAAGCCGGTGGCTTCGGGCCGCTGGTCAACTTCATGCTCGGCGTGGTGGACTCGTATCGCCAGCAACGTGGCGAACGCAGCTGGAGCAGTTGCTGTTCGCAACTTCAACTGCGTGTGGCGATGCCCGGAGCCCTGGAGCCCTTTGAGTTGTCGGTGTCAATGGGTGGCTACGAGTGGGAGTGCAAGACCGTGCTCACGGTCGAGCCAGCCGCTCTCGAACGCTTCGTCCCCGAGCTATGCGGGTTGGTCAGGTACGCGAACGACGAATCCAGTTAGTCGCGTGTCAACACCCAGCATCAAACCCATTCTGGAAGCACAAGAAGTCAAAGATGTCCAGCGCTCCCGACCCGTCGCAATCCGCGATCGGATCGGCGTCTTGGAACGCGTTCTGGAACGCGAGGAAGTCGAAGATCGTCAGCACGCCGTCGCCGTCGAAGTCGGCGTAGCAGCCGCCGGTGACCTCGAGCGTTGGCGGTGGCATCAGCGTCACGGGCCGCGTGCCCGCGTCGGCGATCGTGATCGACACGTCGGCCATGCCCGCGGCGCTGCTCGATGATGCCGTCAGGTCGACCTCCCACACGCCGCCGCCCAGCGGGACGGGCGTGCCGAGGCTGATCGTGGGTGGCCCGCCGATGATCACCTGCGGCACCACCATGCTCATGTTCGCGGCATCACCCCGCCAGTCGCGCAGCTCGATGCGCAGCGTGGCCATCTCGCCCGCCGCGATCAGCGGCGGGTCGAGCTCCGCCTCGCTCTGCACGGCGTCGGCCAGCCCAACCAGGTCGCTCCGCCAATCGTCGAACAAGTCGCGAAGCTGGAACACCGGGTCGGGATCGCTCCGGCTCGAGTTGGCGATGTTGAAGTTCATGAAGTACTCGCCAGCGCCGCAGCCCGGGCCGGGCGTGAACGTCCCACCCTGATTTCCAATGACGCTGAGGTTGCTCCCCGTGGTCCCGACGAGCTCGTCGAAGCCGTCGCCCGTGAGGTCGGCCAGCACGAAGTTCCGCGGGATGAGCGCCGTGCCGGTGCTGTCGACGAGCTCCAGCGATCCGCCGTTCAGGCGATACGTCAAGAGATCTGCAGACAGATCGCTCACGCCCACGACCACCTCGTTCGTATCCGGGCTCGTCACGCTGCCAACCGCGGCCCAATTCGGCGAACGCGGCAGGTCGGCCGTTGCCTGCGTGAACGTTCCGCCGTCGAGCGAGACGACGCCGACCACCCGACCCGAGCGACTGACACCCACAAGGTCATCGTCACCGTCGCCGTCCATGTCGGCGGCTTGCAGCACCGTGCCGTCGAGCGCGCTGGCGCCGATTGGTCCGAGAGCCAGCGAGCCGACGCCGTCGTTGAGCACGGCTGCAACCAGCCCACCGCTCGTGGTGTACGCCACATCGTCGAGGTCGTCGCCGTTGAAATCTCCGACGGCCCATTGCTGGGGTCCACCAGCAAAGGCAAACTCCTCGATCGAGAAGCTACCCGAGCCGTCGTTGCGAAGGAGCAAGGCCCGGCCGCCGCTCTCGGCGCCGACGAACAGGTCGGTCGGCCCGCCGTCGGCGTCAACGTCGATCGCCAGCAACGCGCCGGCCTCAACCGCGATGCCCGTACGCACGGGGTCGGCGAATCCGCCCACGCCATCACCAGCGGCAATGGCAATCGCATCGGCTGTTTCGTCGTACGCCACGATGTCGAGAATGCCATCACCGGTCGCATCGATGATGAGGAAGTCCGCCACGCGCCCGAAGCGGGTGTCGATCGTTGGGTCCAGCAACACGGGCATCGCGCCAAGCACTTCGGGTCCGGCATTGGCCAGCGTCGATAGGCGATTGCCGGCGCCGTCTGCGACCACCGCGTCTGCCGCACCGTCGCCGTCCACGTCGGCGATCTCGATATCACGCGTTGAGGTCGTGAGCTGGTAGATGCCATTGCACGCGTCGGTGTCGCCCGTGCGCGCGATCATCATGTAGCCGATGTCGGCGCTCTTGAGGAACCCGGCCGGCGGCGTGCCGCAGGGGATCGGCAGCGGCGAGCACGAGCACCGCGCATCGCCGCCGATGGCCTGCGCCGCTTCCATGCCGGCCATCAGCTTCTCGGCAAGGTCGCCCGGCGTTGAGATGATCGCGTCGACCGCGTCGCTCACGACCGCGGGCCCGGTCAGCAGGTTGCCCTGCACGGCGTAGAAGATGCCGTCGTCCATGCCCGTGAGCTCGCCGGTCAGCCCGCCGGCCCATACGCCGGCGCCGGTGCCAGAGAACGTGCCCGTGCCGCCGGTGACGTCGACGATGCCGTACTGGCGTGTCTGGTGCCCGGGGTCAAACGTCGACAAGTCATCGAAGATCTCCGCCGGCGTCAAGCCCTGCGCCAGCCCATCGCGGATGCGGACCCGGTTGCGGCCCGAGCTATCGACGAAGCTCTGCGCCGTCGCCGCGCCAACGCCCGTGATGATCACCGGCGTGTTGGCCCGCAGGTCGAAGCCCGTCAGGCACGTCGCGCTGCCCAGGGCGATCTCGCCCGTCCGCGTGTCGACCAGCAGGATGGACCACGTGGCATGGGCCGAGCCCGCACAGGCGAGCATCGCGGCGGCGGCCAGGGCAGTGGGGGCCGAACGGAGGTTGGGTAGCACGGGCGATCTCCTTCTGGCGTCAATTTCTTGGCGAGGCGTCCAGACCCGCACAGCATACCACAAAAGCCTGTCGCCACGACACTTCCGCGCCGCGGGTTTTCGCTGTTGCGTTCGGTGAATGTCATTATGAGCCGAGATTCAGCGGGCGTTCATCGTCTCCACCGCCCCGCGACGCAACATGTACGGACACCCGGCAGCGCCGGGATCAGCCACGAAAACGCCTATAACCGGCGGCGGTCTGGGAGCTTGGGAGTGCCCGGCCGCCGCCGTCCTGCGCACGCGCCCCGCTCGCTCTGCCCATACGATGCTGCGTCTCACCGAATCGCGACCGCAGGAGCAGCCATGGACCTTGAGACCCGCATCGCCCAGTTCGAGAACATGTCTCGGGAGGACCCCGACAACGACATGGCCCACTTCTCGCTGGCCAACGCCTACGCCCAGGCCGGCCGCCACGCCGACGCCGCCGCCAGCTACATGCGCTGCATCGAGCTCAACCCCGCCATGAGCAAGGCCTACCAGCTCGCCGGCGAGCAGCTCATGGAGGCCGGCCAGAACGACGATGCCACGGAGTTGCTCACCACCGGCTACAGGAGCGCCACCGAGCGCGGCGATCGCATGCCCGCCACCGCCATGAAGGGCATGCTCGAGAAGCTCGGCGCCCCCGTGCCCGAGGTGCAGGAGAAGAAGCCCACCGCCGAAGAGCTCGAAGAGGGCGACTTCCTCTGCCAGCGCACCGGCAAGCGCGGCCACCAGCTCCCCCGCCCGCCCTTCCGCGGCCCCATCGGCCAGTGGATTTACGAGAACATCAGCAAGGAGACCTGGGACGCCTGGATCGGCCAGGGCACCAAGGTCATCAACGAACTCCGCCTCGACCTCAGCCAGGACAAGGACGCCGAGGCTTACGACCAGCACATGTACGAGTACCTGGGCCTCGATGAGTCAACGCTCGAAGAGCTGCGGGCCGCGCGTTCGGGCAACGCGTAACGAATCGTGAAGCTTCGGTTACCCGCGATGATCTTGCGCCGACCGGCTTGATCTCGGTGAAATGCGCGGTATTGTTGGGCCACATGATCGCCAGGATGCGCCAACCCATGCCCTGTTGTCGACGAATGCGTCGCCCGGGCGGGTCCTGCGCGTAAGCGATCCACCATCGCACAATTCGAACATGCTCACGCTCGGTCGCTTCGGAGGGAGGCGACCCGGACGCGGAACACGAATGTCGCGATCTCCTTCGCTCGCAGCACCAACCCCGGTGACCTCGGTCGCGCCAATGCGTATTTACGCATGCTGAGCGCGATCGAGCGTTTCCCGCCCGGGCGAGTCCACACCATCAACGGCTGACCCACCGCGCGCAATGTTGCGCGCGATGTTCCAAGGAGAAGGGCGCATGTGCGCCCACAGCTATCGCATGGCCTGAAAACGCAGGCCAAAGGAGTAGGACGAAATGAAGACCATCACCAAGAACCAGAACCGGATCGCCACCGCCGCCCGCATCGCCGGGGCCGCGCTATCGATCGTGCCCGCCAAGCGCACCAAGCTGATCGTCATCGGCGCCGTCGCGGCCGCCGGTCCGGCGTTGGGCCAGACGCTCGAGTTCAATGACATCAGCGGCTCGCTTACCGTCCAGGGGGCCGGCGGGGCCGCCTCCACCAGCTTCACCCGCGACACGCCCGGCAAGGCCGCAGAGGTCCGTCTCGGCGACGAGCTCTTCGCCAAGGCGTCGTTCGGCGACGACTTCGCCCAGGGCAGCTTCTCGGCCGACGCCCCCGACGGCCAGTCCGTGCTCGCGCTCGACACGGGCTTCACGGTCGACGAGGACACCACTGTCGTCGTCGAGTGGGACTTCACCGACATCGATGGCACCGAGAGCGTCGCTCTCGTCGTGCTGCTCGACGCCACCACCGGCGTCACGCTCTTCGAGCAAGCCTCGGGCCTCGTGTCGACCTCGGGCAGTGAGGCCTTCGACCTCGCCAGTGGGGGCACCTATCTCTGGGCTTTCGCCGGCACCGTCACGCGGCAGAACGAGGGCTCGGCCAGCGCGTCTATCCGCGTGCTGACCGACACGAAGTCGGCCGACATCAACGGCGATGGCGTGCTCGACCTGTTCGACTTCCTCGCCTTCCAGTCGGCCTTCGATGCCGGTGACCTGCTCATCGCCGACTTCGACGACGACGGCTCGCTCACCGTGTTCGACTTCCTGGCCTTCCAGACCGCCTTCGACGCGGGCTAACCACGCCCACGCACACCAGATCCGAGGAGAGAGACCCACACCCAACGCCCCGGCGGAGACGGCTTCGCCGGGGCGGGTGTATCTTGGCATCGTCAATCGGCATTGCGAACCTCGCCATCAAAGTCCACGCCGACAATCGCGGGCCCGCGCCCGCCAGTCGCCGTACCGCGGCAGCCGCGTCCACTTCGGCGGCATCCAGCCGTACTTGTCGTAAAGCACTTCGAGCGGGATCAGGATGGGCCACCAGAAGATCGGCCAGATCGACCAATCGGCAACGATCGCAAGCACGACGGCCACCCACCTCCAATACCCGATGTCGACGGGCCACAACAGCACGCCGCCGATGAGGCTGAGCCCGCCGAACAAGGGCGTCGGCGGGATGACATCCGTGCCCGGGGGCAATCGCCTGACCATCCGAGCCTTGAGCAGCTTCTCGTACGAGATCAGGATCCCCAGCAACAGCAGCGTGACGCTCGACATCCAATGCAGTATGTCAAATGCCAGCGAACCCACTTGGCACTATTCGAGTTTGGGTGATTGGGTGATTCGGCACGAGCCAAAACAAAACGGGCTCACGCATGGTGAGGCCCGTTAGATTGGAGTGTCGCGTTAGACTGCGAGGTCGTTCAATCAATAATCAAAGTCATCCCCGCCCGCCATCGGCACCTTCGCCTTCTTCTCCTTCCGCTCCACCACCGCGGCCTCGGTGGTCAGCAGCAGGCCGGCGACGCTCGCGGCGTTCTCGAGCGCGACGCGCTCGACCTTGGTCGGCACGATCACGCCCATCTTCACCAGGTCGCCGTACTCGCGGGTCAGCGCGTTGAAGCCGAAGCTCGCGTCGCTGCTCTCCTCGATCTTGCTGGCGATGAGCGAGCCCTCGAGGTCGCAGTTCTTGGCGATCTGCTTGATCGGGGCGCTCAGGGCGCGCCACACGATGTCGACGCCCAGGCCCTCGTCGCCGCCGGCCTTCTTGCGGAGGGCGTCCAGCTTCTTGCGGGCGCGGAGCACCGAGGTGCCGCCGCCGGGCAGGATGCCCTCCTCGACGGCCGCCCGGCAGGCGTGAAGGGCGTCCTCGACGCGGGCCTTCTTCTCCTTCATCTCGACCTCGGTGGCCGCCCCGACGTTGATCTGGGCGACGCCGCCGGCCAGTTTGGCCAGCCGCTCCTCGAGCTTCTCGCGGTCGTAATCGCTGCTGGCGGCCTCGACCTGGTGGCGGATCATGTCGATCCGGCCCTTGATGTCGGTGCCCTTGCCGGCGCCCTCGATGATGGTCGTGTTGTCCTTGTCGATCACGACCTTCTTGGCGCGACCCAGCTCACGAAGCTCGAGCTTCTCCATGTCGATGGCGAGCTCTTCCATCACGGCGGTGCCGCCGGTCAGGATGCCGATGTCCTCGAGCATGGCCTTGCGACGGTCACCAAAGCCCGGCGCCTTGACGGCGGCAACCCTGAGAACGCCACGCAGCTTGTTGACCACGAGCATCGCCAGCGCGTCGCTGTCGACGTCCTCGGCGATGATGAGCAGGCTCTTGCCGCTCTCGGCGACCTTGCCCAGGATGGGGACGAGGTCCTTGGCGCTGCTGAGCTTCTTCTCGTGGATGAGGACGTAGCAGTCCTCGAGCACGCACTCCATGTCGGCGGCGTCGGTGACGAAGTGGGGGCTCAGGTAGCCCTTGTCGAACTGCATGCCCTCGACGAGCTCGACCTCGGTGTCCAGGCTCTTGCCCTCTTCGACGGTGATGACGCCGTCCTTGCCGACCTTGTCCATCGCCTTGGCGATGATGTCGCCGATCTCGGCGTCCTGGTTGGCGCTGCAGGTGCCCACCTGGGCGATCTCCTTGCTGGAGGAGACCTTCTTCGACATGCCGTTCAGCTCGGCGACGATGGCGTCGACGGCCTTCTCGATGCCGCGCTTCACCTCGTTGGCGTTGGCGCCGGCGGTGATGTTCTTCAGGCCCTCGCTATAGATGGCCTCGGCGTAGATCGTGGCGGTGGTGGTGCCGTCGCCGGCATCCTTACTGGCCTTGCTGGCCACGCTCTTGACCATCTGGGCGCCCATGTTCTCGTAGGGGTCGTCCAGCTCGATCTCCTTGGCGACCGTCACGCCGTCCTTGGTGACGGTGGGGGCGCCGAAGGACTTCTGGATCGCCACCACGCGGCCCGAGGGGCCCAGCGTGACCTTGACGGCCTGGGCGAGCTTCTGGACGCCGCGGAGGATCCGCTCGCGTGCGTCGTTGTCGTATGCGATGTCTTTCGCAGCCATGGTTCACACTCCCAAAGTTCGTTCGCGGCCGTGCCGGCCGGTTGTGTGCTCGTCGTGCCCTCGGGCGTTGGCCGGGGCGGTGCGTACGTTGTGGTTCTCTACTAACTGTTCAACTGAGGCGGACCGATCCGCACCCATGCCACGCTTGCGGCGTCGATGATGGCGATGCTCTGGCCGTCGGTGACCTTGACCATGTGGTCGCCCTCCTCGGGCACGAGCATCGCGTTTGGCACCAGCAGCAGGGATCCCTGCTCGCCGGTATGGTGGAAGGCGAACGTGGCGTCACGCCCGCCGGTCAATTCCTTGAGCGCTGCGCGCAGCTCGTCGGTGGTCATGGACCGTCCCCTCCGCAGTTGCGGGACTGGTTCAGCCCTCGAGCACCGCCAGCACGTCGCTCTCGGTCATGATCAGCAGCTCGTCACCGTCGAGCTTTACCTCGGTGCCCGAGTAGCTGCTGAAGATGATGCGGTCACCCTTCTTGAGCTCCAGCGGCACGCGATCACCGGTCTCGGTGTTGAGCGCACCGTCGCCGACGGCCTCGATCACGCCGGTCTTGGGGCGGTCCTTGCTGCTCTCGGGCAGGAAGATGCCCGAGGCGGTGACGCTCTCGGCCTCGTCGCGGCGGACGATGATCTTGTCGTGCAGCGGGCGGATGTTCAGTTTCTTGCGTGTCTTCGTGGCGGCCATCGTTCAAACGCTCCTCTGCGAAAGGCCCGATCGCAACGGGCACTGGGTTGGTTCTCTCGGTTCTAGCTAACTGACCTTCGATCCAGAAACGGGCTCCGTCCCGAAAGCCGCCCCGCCCTCCCCGGCGAACAGCCCTCGGCACGTGCCGGTGATTGTCATGTTGCGCCGGGCCACTGGCCTCGATAGTGACGCGCCAGAACGCGGCGCAGCACCTCCAGGAGCAGTTCGACGTCTCGGTGGTGGCTCGGGCGATCAACCACCGCGAACGCGTCGGCGAGCAGCGCCCGCATCGACTCGCGGCTGGCCTCCCGGGCCGTCCTCGCGCGGCGGATCACGATGGTCGGCGGCCGCTGCTCGCTGCGTTGCAGGAGTTCCAGCAGCCGCAGCCCGCCGTCCTCGGCCGACCCATCGTCAAGCGGCAGGGCCAGGTCGACCACGGCCATGTGGATGGGCGTGGCCCGGATGACCTCAGAAGCCTCCCGCCCGCTGTGGGCCCGCACCGTGCGGACGCCCATGGGTGCCAGCAGCGGCGGCAGTCGATCGGCCCACGACTGGTCGGGCCGGCTGGCGTCGCTCAGCAGCAGATTCAGGCGGGACGGTCCCGCACTCGAACCGTTCGGGTTGGCAGCCGAGGGCTTCACGCAAGGCTTGTTACAAGCCGCGTGCCTGTCCACGGGGCCGGAGTTTCGAGCAGAAAGACCCCCCCGGCGTGCTCACGCCGCTGTCACCCCAGCATCTGGTGCCGCGAAGGTGTCATCTTGGCAGATGAAAGCCCGGCGCAGGCCCGCCGCGCATGAAAAGGCCCGGGATCTCGCCCGGGCCGTGTTGAATCTGCGTCTCAGGCCGGGCTGGGCGACATGCCGCCGGCGATCTCAGGGCCCTCGTCATCATCGGGCTGGGCCTGCCTGGGCTTGGGCGTCCGGTCGCGGTCGGCCAGCAGCAGGTCCGACACCGACGGCTTGTTGAGCGAGCCGCCGCTGATCAGCAGGTGGACCTCCTCGGCCGTCAGCGTCTCGTGCTTGAGCAGCGACTCGGCGACCGATTCCACCTTGCCCCAGTTCTCGTCTAGGAGTCGCTTCGCCTCGGCGTACGCCTCGTCGACGATCCGGCGGACCTCCTGGTCGATCAGGTCGGCCGTGCGATCGCTGTAGTCCTTGTCGGGCACGAACGCCTCGCGCGAGTCGGTGCCCGTGTATCGCAGGAAGCCGAGCTTCTCGCTCATGCCCCACTCGGTCACCATCGTGCGCGCAAGCTGGGTTGCCTGGGCGATGTCTTGCGCAGCGCCACTGGACATGTCGCCCATCGCGCGCGCCTCGGCGATGCGCCCACCGCACATGACTTTTAGCGTGGTGTTGATCCACTTGAGCCCGTAGCCCATGCGGTCCTTCTCGGGCAGGCTGAACGTCGCGCCACCCATGCCGCCACGCGGGATAATGGTTACCTTGTGTAGCGGGTCGCCATTTGGCAGCAGCGCCTGCAGCACGGCGTGACCGGCCTCGTGGTACGCGACGAGCTTGTTCTCGTCCTTCTCGCGCACACGGCTCTTGCCGGCGCGACCAAACTTCACCTTGTCGCGGGCCTCTTCAAGATCCTCGTGCTCGACAAAGTCTTTGTCTTCCATGGTGGCCATGATGGCCGCCTCGTTCACAATGGCCGCCAGGTCGGCGCCGCTGAACATGGGCGTGCCACGCGCGACCTTCTCGAGGTCGACGTCAGGCCCCAGCTTCACCTTCTTGGCGTGCACGCTGAGGATCTGCAGTCGACCCTTCAGGTCGGGCAGGCTCACGGCGATCTGGCGGTCGAAGCGGCCAGGGCGCACGAGCGCCGGATCGAGCACGTCGGCCCGGTTCGTCGCCGCGATCACGATCACGCCGTCGGTCGCGTTGAAGCCGTCCATCTCGACGAGGATGGCGTTGAGCGTCTGCTCACGCTCGTCGTGCCCGCCGGTGCTGTACCCGCCGCCACGGCGGCGCCCCACGGCGTCAATCTCGTCGAGGAAGATCAGGCACGGAGAGTTGTCCTTGGCCTGCTTGAATAGGTCGCGCACGCGACTGGCACCAACGCCCACGAACATCTCGACAAAGTCCGAGCCCGAGATGCTAAAAAAGGGCACGTCGGCCTCGCCCGCGATGGCCTTGGCCAGCAGCGTCTTGCCGCAGCCCGGAGGCCCGTTCAGCAGCACGCCGCGCGGAATTCGTCCGCCGAGCTTGGTGAACTTCTTGGGCGTCTTCAAGAACTCGATGATCTCGGAGACCTCGTCCTTGGCCTCGTCGATGCCCGCGACGTCCTTGAACGTGACGCCGGTCATTTCCTTGTTGAACACACGGTGGCGGCTCTTGCCGAAGCTACCCAGCATGCCCGCACCGCCCGCGGCCCCGCGCAGGCTGCGCAGGAACAGGAAGATCAGGAAGATGAAAAGCAGGATCGGCAGCCCGAGCATGAGGTACACGGGCCAGTTGCTGCTCGGCTGCGTCTGGGCCTTGCCCTCGGTCTTGACGATGACCTGATCGCTGATCGTCTCGCGCGTTGCGGCGTTGAGATCGATACGGACCGCGGTGCGCTCGGCGCTGTCGGGCCCATCGAGCCGAACGGCGCGTACTGCCCCGTCCGAAATCACGACGCTCTCTTCATCGATCTGCCCGGAGTCGTACAGGCTGTAGAACTGCTCGAGCGTGATCGGCTCGCCGCGGCCGCTCTGGAACATCAGCATGACCATGACGGCCAGCAGCACCAGAGCTACGACGAGGATCATCATCCGCCCCTGCGGCATCGTCGGGCCTGAGGGCTGCGGGCCGGGCCGCTTGCCACCGGGCCCTCCACCCTGTCCCTTGGGGGGCTGGTTGGGGCTCTGATCTTCCTGGCTCATCGCGTATCGACGCATGCATGCTCCGCGGTGGGGCGGCGTTGGCGCCTCGGGCGATTCGGCGGCCACCGGTTTCCGACATTGATACCACGAGCATCGGCCCGCGAACGGGTCATCCTAGAGACCGACTGGCCCGTGCCGCCCGCTTATGGGGCTTGCGGGGACCAACCCCCGAACCGATGCGTGCATTCCTCGCCCGTCATGCACTCGTACGCCCTGCTGCGGGCGCCGGGTCGTGCTACCACACCGAACGCATGGCTTCCAGGATGGCGGCGGCCATCTCTTCGGCGGCCGCCGACAGGCCGACGTCCAGCGGCTCGCCCGCCGCGGGAAGGAACGACTCGGTGACGGCAAGGTTCCCTCGCCGCGCCAGCTCACGCCCGGTCACGTTGCTGCGCCAGGTGAAGTCGACCGTCAGGCGAACGGCGGCCTGCTGCGTGATGCCGCCCTGCGTGTCCTGGGTCAGCCGGCGGATCTGCACGTCGCGGATGGTGCCGGTCAGCACGGTCTGCGCCGACTCACTGCTTGTGACGGCCCACGGCGTATCGAGCTGCACGCGGCGGATGAGCGCCGAGGTCAGGTCCGACTCGAGACCGGGGTGGAACGTGTTGTTCTGGAAGACCTCGACGGCGATGCTCTGCACGCGATCGTCGTAGCTCGACGCGAAGCTATAGCCCGTCGACGGATCGCTCGAGCAGCCGGCGAGGCCGAGCGAACATGCCACCACGACTGCGAGCGAAGCAACTCGTCGCGACTTCACGGGCCATCTCCCGGTCGCAGCCAACCCCGCTTGCGCAGCGTGTCGATGGCTTCTTGTGCGGCCGTCGTGCGCGGGTGCTCAACGAGCAGGCGGCGAAGCACGTACCGGGCCGATGCCTTCTCGTCACGCATGAGGTACACGCGGGCCATCTGCAGGAGCTGCTGGCCCTGGCTCTCGTCGATGCGCACCCGCAGTGAGTCGAGTTCGGCCTGCACTTCCAGGTCGCCGGGGTACTTTGCCTCGTAGACGTCCAGCAGCTCCTTGGTCTCGATGAGCCCCGAGCCGTCGTACTGCGGACCGTTGTACTGCGCGAACGTTGCTTCGATGCGCGCCAGCAACGCCGCCCGATAGAAGCTCGACGTCGGGAACGCCTCGAGGAAGATGCCGTAGACCTCGCGCGCGAGCTCGAACTCGCCCGTCCGCCGGTAATGCGCGCCAAGCTCGAGCATCGCCCGTTCGGCGATCTGGCTGCCGGGCAAGCGCTCGGCGATCCGCACGAGCAACTCTTCTCCATCCCGCGTGGCGCTGCTGATGCGGAGACCCAGGAACTTGCGCTTCTTGCCGTTGATGTAGTCAACGGCGATCACCATCGTGCGCTCGGCCGCCTTCACGAACTCCGGACTGCCCGCGTAGTTTCGAGCGATTACTTCGTAGTCGAAGAGCGCCTCGTATTCGTCGTCCAAGGCGACCTTGGCGTCACCACGCACGAGAAGAGCAAGCGGTATCCACTGGTTGCCCGTCCCGGTGTTCTCGCGTAGCCACTTGGTGAGCATCGACCGAGCCGTACCGGGCTTGCCGCCCAGCAGCGTGGCCCAGGCCTCACGGATGTACGCCTCGTCGGCGTCCATGGGCTCGGAGTCTTGTGCGGCTTGCCAGCCCTGCTGGGAGAGCTCGAGCTCAGTGCGCTGGGCAATCGAAGCGCTCGTCAGTAGCAACGCCGTACAAAAGAACAGGGCCACGTGCTTCGGGGTGCACATGGCCCAGTATAGTGTCTGTAAATGGTGGCGGAAGCCCTAGCGGCGACGCCGCAGGCTCGCGAGCCCCAGCCCGCCCATCACGGCTAGGGTGGCCGGTGCCGGCACCGTGTAGGTGTACTCGTACTCGACGATCATGAGGTTGTACTCGACTGGCCCGCCCGGCGTTCGCAGGGGGATGGTGCGGCCAAAGTCCACGCCGTCCCAGGGGTTGAGGAACGAGCTGGTCAGGTCGTACACCGTGAAGTCGATGCCACCGTTCTCGCTCACGAACACCTTGTACTCGATGACCTCGATGTCGCCCGTGAAGTCGAGGAACTCGACCGGATCGCTCCGGCCGATCTCCCAGCCGATGAACTCGGCTTCTTCTCCCTCGATGAGATAGTCCGAGGGCACAAGGGCGCTGCCATCACGCGAGCGAAACTCGAACTGAAGCACGTTCACGCCCGTGCCGCGGATCTCTCTCCACTTGGCCTGGACGACATCGGGCCCTCCCAGCAAGGGGCCGACACTCTGGAATGCCTGATCGATGAGCAGCGACCGCTCCTGGCCGTGGATGATCTCTTCACCACGGCGGGAGAAGGCCTTCAGGGCCACGCTCGCCGTCTCGTCGGGCGAGATGGTGCGGATGCCCGCGTCGCCCGGGTCGATCTGGCCCTGAGCGCTGGCGGCCGCGAGCGCGAGCGCGCAACACGAACCGATTGTCCACTGGCGAGCCATACCCAACCTCCCGAGGCGCATCAAGATGCCGGAGCTTGCACGGCTTTCCCGTGCGACGGCCGGCGCTCTGAGAACACGCCAACACAACGGGGCACACACACCCGTCGATCACTCCTCTTAGAGGCAAGGTACATCAATATGGCGGATTGGCCAGTAACCCGGCGCAAATTCCGCGCCAGTCCATACGACCAGACAGGGTTATAGGAAAATCAACCGGCCTGACTGGACAGCAGCACGAAGCCGTCGAGCAGCACGCGATCTTGGATGGCGCCGCCCTCGCCCTCGTCGATCTGCACCTCGAGCGGACCAGCGGGGCCGTCGGCAGAGTCACCAGCGGGTAGGTCGATGGTGAACCGTGCTTGCGGAGAGTTGCCGTTCAGCCGCTCGGTAAACGCGACGCGGCCACCCACGCGCACCGTGACTTCGCAGTCTCCCCACACCCGGCAGTCCTCACGCAAGCGAGCGCGGATTGCCACGCGTCGCACGTCCGAGGGAATGTCCCAGGCCGCCGATACAGGACCAATGAGCTCGATCGCGGCCGACCCGAGCAACTCGCGGTCCGGGTCACCTACTACGGGCGGCAGCGTCCACGAGGATCCCTGCGACCAGCGTGGTTCGCCCAGCGCCGCCAAGGGCACCACGCCGCCGCTCTCGAAGGCGACGGCCAGCACCTCGTTCATCGTCAGCGGCGCGAGCAGCTGGTCGGGCGTGCCGACGGGCTCGGCCAGGTCAACAGCGACGCCATCCGGCACGGTCTCGAGTGCATCGACCGCGACGATCGAGCCATCGCTCAGCCAAACGCGCGAGCCTGCCTGCTCCTGGAGCGGGTTTGCCAGCGTAATGGACGCGACCTCGCTGAGCTGGAAGGAACGCGTCTGGCCGTCTACATCGAGCACGACGTCGGGCCACACGCGTTCCAGCAGCCCGCGTGTGCGATCACCGTTGGAGAGCACCAGGACGTCGTTGAGGTCGTCGTACTCGGCGGGCATGCCTTCCTCGCGGAGCACCACCCTGCGGAGCGCCGCCAGTGGCACGCGGAGGTTCCCCAGCAGCGGTGTGCTCCACGCCATCCCCGTTTCGCCGCTCGCGCGAGCAAACTCTTCGGCCTGGCTGGTCGAGAGGATCACCGGCATGCCAACGAACCGCTGCCCGTCGGCGAGCTCGACCCAGCTGCCGCGTGGCCGCGGGGCCTTGCCGCTGGGCTCGACGAGCGCCACCACCGAGCCATCAAGCGACGCGCTCACGTCTCGGCCGGCGGTCGTGTACACCAGGCGGCCCGGCTCGAAGCGCACGTCCGTCACCAGCGTCCGCTCGAGCTCGGCATCGATGACCACGCGATCGGGCGACGCCTGCCCGAGCGCGCTCGCGCAGCAGAGCAGCATCGTGCAGATCGTCGTTGTTGCCAGGGCGTTGGTGTTCATGCGGTCAGGGCTCGGGCGGCGTTGCATCGTTGGCGGCGTCACTTCTGGTAGATCGGCAGGTATCGCTTGGGCATTTGCAGCACGATGAGTGCCATGGAAGTCCCATAAGCCGTGCCCACCGTGCGATCGGGCCAAGAGCCATTACCCTGCTGGAGCTGGATCAGCTCGCGGCGCACTGCGGGCCACCACGTCTCCCACGCTTCACCACCGGCCAGATACATGGCCTGCACGGCGTAGTAGTGGCCGTAGTAGAAGTATCCGCGACGCAGACCCTGGCCCGGCAGCGCCTCACGGATCAGGTACTGCACGCCGGGATCGATCGCCTCATCACCAAACTCGCCCGCGTAATACAGCGTTGCGACGCCGGCGGCCGATCGGGGCCACGCGCTCGTGCCGGCGCGCTCCTGGTACCGGAATCCGCCATCGGCGTTCTGGCAGCGCTTGACGTACTCGACGGCCTTATCAATGACGTCGCTGCTGACCTCGATGCCCGCGTTGCGCGCCGAGCGCAGCGCCATCACCTGGCAGATGGTCACGCTCACGTCGGCGTCATTCGGTACGGGGTTGTAGCGCCAGCCACCCTCGTCGTTCTGGGATCGCTCGATGAGGCGGACGGCCTTGACCAGCGCCTCATGCAGGCGCTCTTGCAACGCCTCGCTGCCCTGGCTCATGCCATAGACCTCGCCGAGGAAGAGCGCCGCGAAGCCGTGTCCGTACATCGGGCTTGGCGCCTGGTCGTCGGCCAGCAGCCCGCTCTCGCCCGAGCGCTCGAGCACGTAGTCGAGCGCGCGTCGCACGACGTCGCCGTACTGGCCGCGCCCGGGCATCTGCCCATCCGCCATGAACGCGAGCGCCGCAAGTGACGTGACCGCCACGCCCCGGCCCCATGCGCCATCGCCAAAGCTGCCGTCGGCGTTCTGCTGGGCAGCCAAGAAGGCCAGGCCATCCGCGATCGTCTGGTCGAGCTCGGGCGTGATCTCAACGAACGGCTGGTCGGCGGGCGCACGGGCATCCTGCGCCGATACAGGCCCGGTCGTGAGTGCTGCCAACACCATCGCGATCGCCGTCCGCGTCATTCGTTGTTCGCCTCCTCGGCCAGCCTGCGGTAATACGCCTCGGTGATCGCACGGTACACCGCGCTGTACGCGTCCGACGAGCCCTGCTGCAACGCCTCTCGCACGCGCGGGGGGAGCGCGCCCCAGGTGGCGCCCACCGCAGCCTCGTCGCCCAGCGCCCCACCCTGCTGCGGGCGGCCCTGCACGCCCTGCGGATCAGTGGACTGCTGGGTTTCCTGCATGTCGCCCTGATCCTGCTGCTGTTGCTGCTGCGGGGCCTGCTGTTGTTGCTGCTGCTGATTCTGTTGCTGTTGCTGCTGTTGTTGCTGCTGCTGGTTCTGCTGGTTGCGGGCCGCTTCGATGAGCTGGTCCAGTGCGGCGATCGCTTCCTCTTGCACGCGTTGGGTGCCGATGCCGGTGCCGCCGTCGCTGTTCAGTCGCGTCGAAGCCCGCTCCATGAGATCCACCGCACGCATGAACGCGCCCGCGAGCCCACCCTCGAGCTCGCGATCGAGGTCGTCATTGGTCGGCGCTTCGCTGACACCGGCAGGGTTGGTGATGCCAAGCAGTTCGTCGAGCGTCGGCTCATCCGCGGGCTCTTCCTGTGAAGGCGGGTCATCCTGGGTCGCTGGCGATTCCTCCTGCCGCGCTTCCCACGCCGTCCACACAGCGGGCATCATGAACCCGAACGGTTGCGTCCGCACGCCCGCCGGCTCAGGCCGCTGCGGTTGCCCTTGCTGCTCGCTGAGTCTCTGCACGAGTTCCTGGGCCGCCTCGCTCAGCTCACGCTGCAGCTGTCCCGCGTCGGTCACGCGCTCCGGCCCGAGCACGCCATCATCAATAGCCCGTGTCATCTGGGCCGCTTCCACTTGCATGGTCCGCAGGAGCAAGAGCTCGGCCATCGGCGGTACAACGCCCTCTTCCTCTCCTTGTTGGCCCGGCTGCCCCGAGCCCTGGCCGCCCTGGTTGCCCTGGGCAAAGTCCTGGTCGCCGCGCTGCGTGCTGCTGTCGAGCGCCTCGATCAAGCCGCGGAGCACGGTGGCCACAGTGTCTTGTGAGTAGAGCGTGTCGCCCGACACGGTGCTCTCCTCGAGAAGCTCGCCGGCGCGCGCGCCAGATCGCTCGATGCGATCGTGCGCGAGCTTGAACGCTGTGGCCTCGTCGAGCCCTTCGGTCTTCTGGCGGACATCCTCGAGCTCGGCCAGCAGCTTCCGCTGGCGCTCGCCCAGCCGACGAACCAGGATCTTCTGCCGGCGTGAAAGCTCCTGGTCGGCGTACGTTGCCGTCTCTTCCCGCAGCGACGCCTGGCCCGCCAGCGCTTCGGCATACGCCTTGCGCAGCTCGCGCCGCTGCCGCTCCAATTCGCGCTGCTGCGCTTGCTGATCGAGCATCTGCGCTTCCTCAAGCGCCGATTCCAATCGCTCAAGACTCGCACGCTCTTGCAAGAGCGCCTCGGTATCATCGATCGGCTGCGCACGCAGCGCGACGATCGCCGCGTCCTGCGCTTCGGCGGCGTCGAGTAACTTTCGCGCAATCCCGGCGAGCGACTCATCGCTCGAGGCGCGGTCTTCGGCGAGCGCCGCCGTGTCGCGAGAGATGCCGATCATCGTGCGATCCAGCCCGTCGAACATCCGCGACACCTGCGCGACCTCGAGCCGCGCGATCTCATCTGTTTGCCGGGAGATCAACGCCTCGATAGCCGCAGAGAGTTCGGCCAGCACGCGGCGGAGCTCGGCATCCCGGTCTTGCCCCGCCTCGTCCAGTCGATCGGTCATCTCTTCGAGCGCGTCGAGCGCACGCTGTTGGCTCTGTTGGGCCGACGACATCTGATTCTGCTGGGCTTGCTGGGCGGCCTGCTGCATCTCGCGTGGGGCCTCACCCTCGCGCCCGCGCTGGGCCGCATCGCGCAGCGTCTCGGCACGGGCCGGATCGCTCTCGGCGATGGCCTCGGCCCGATCGGCAAGTTGATCGATCGCGTCCTGCGCACGCCGCGCGAGCTCGGCCTGCCGCTGGGCGATCTGCTCGACACGCGAGCGCGCCTCCTGGGTCAGCTCATCAAGCGAGCGACCCGCGCTCTCGGCTTCGGCCTGTCGCGTCTGCTCCTGCAATTCACGCTGCTGCTCGATCAGCCGGTCCAGGTCACGCCGTGCGAGCCACTCGTCCTCGTCGCGGCTGAGCAGGCCGACCAATCCCCCCAACTCGTCGCGCACGCGTTCTTGCGCCCGCTGCGCAGTGTCGCGAGACTGCTGCTGCTCGCCGGCTTCCTGTGACTCGCTCGATTCACCAAGTGATGCCTGTGCCCGGTCCGATTGCTCGGCCGCGGCGTTCAGATGCTCTCTTGCCATCCGCAAGAGTTCGGCGAGTGCTTCGTCGTCGAGCGCGTTGCGCTCCATGCGGTCCGCGATCTCGCGCACCGTTTCGGCCTGCCGCGAGAGTTGGCTTGTCAGGTCACCCTGCTCGCGCGCAAGCTCGGCGTCGTCTTGCGATGCCCTCGCCTCGCCCAGCTGGGCGGCCTCGTCGAGCACATCCCGCTGGGTGCGGTCGAGCCGCTTGGCGCTCTCGCGCACGGCCGACATCTCCGCGCGCAATTGCTCGACGAGCTCGGTCTCACCGATGATGCGCAGGCGTCGAATGGCCGACTCGGTCGGCTCGCCGCGACGCAGGTCCATCGCGAGCGCGTGCACGAGCAGCTCATCGCCGGGCGTCAAGTCGAAGTCTGCCAGCTCGACAACCGCGGCGGCGCGTGCCTCCAGCGGTGCGGTCTCGTCGCCCCACGTTGCGAGCGTGACGATCTCGCCCACGGGCTCGGGCGGCGCCCCCTGGCTACCGGCCGGTGGTGTCGCGCGCTGGGCGAGCAGCTCGACCGACACCAGCCCAAAGTCGTCGCGACCCTCGCCAACCATCGCGAGCGTTGCGGTGGGCAGCACCGACTCGTCCTGTGCCGGCTCGAGCACGGCCGCTGTCGGGTCGGCGTCGGCCAGCACGTCGAGGGCAATCACCAACGGCCGCGTCGAAGGGATGCCGAGCTCGTCGCGCAGCTCGATCGACAGCAACGCCGGGATCTCAGCGCCGACGCGGACAATCGCGCCCAGTCCATCGGCCATCGGCTCGATGCTCGAGGTCACGCGTTCGCCAGTTTCGTCGGTGGCGTCGACCGAGAGCTCAGGAGCTGCAGCGGTGCTGAATCGCAGGTCGAACTCGACGGTCGAACCGGCCAGCACCGGCCCGAGCACCGCGGTGTCCTCGCCGCCCATCGCCAGCGGCACGCGATCGCGTCGCTCGCCGAGGCCCAGCACGCGGGCGCTCGACGCGCGCTCGGCGTACGCCGGCGGCTCAACGAGCGCGCTTGCGCGGATCACCCTCGGTGGGCGCACGAGCTCGACGGTCGTCGTCTCGGTCCGATCGTCACGCGTCTGCAGCCATAGCTCCATCGTCACGCGCTGGGTTTGTCGCAGTGCCTCGGCCGCCGGGTTGACCAGCCGCTCGTAGACTTCCGGGCTATCGCCATCCGTGGGCGCGCCCTGGCTGGTGAGTGCAAGCCGCTGCGGCGCACCACCATCGAGCGTGTACCAGGCTTCAACACGCGTGCGTCCCACGGGCCGATCGGTACGCGTTAGCTCTCCGCGGATCGCGATCGGATCGCCGAGCGGGTGATACGCCGGCATTCCGGCAAGCTCGACCGCCGTACGCGACGGCCACTTGATGCCAGTCCACGGCGCGAGCACGCGCTCGGCGCCAAGCACAGCCGGTTCCGGGCGCGCAATCCAGAATGTTGCGATCGAACCTGCGACCAGCACGAACACGCCACCCGCTCGCAGCGTCGGCGGCCGCTTCATCATGTCGGGAAACGCGTCGCGCGAGAGATTGTCGATCAGCGGCTCGTATCGAGCGTCGAGCGAGCCGGCCTTCGCAAGGTCGGTGGCCGACGCGAGCCGGCCCTTCAGCTCTGGGCGGCCGTTTTCCAGGCGGAGCGCGAGGTCGGTCAGGCTTGGATGCATCCGCAGTGCGGGCAACACGAGCTTGGCAAGGGCCCAGGCGATCGCGGCGATGGCCCCGAACAGCGCTGCGTAGCGCACCCAGCTCGGCAGACGCACCGCATAGTCGAGCAGCGCGACCAGCGCCAGCCCTCCGATGACGCCCGCGAGCGCCCACCCGAGCCGGCGAGACACCAGCAGCACTTTCGCCTGGCGTCTGATGCGCGTCAGCCGTCCGAGCAATCGCTTGGCGCTGGCGTGTCCGGTGTGCGTGCTGGCCATGGCTCGGGCTCCCATCCTGAGAATCGGCGGCGTTCGCTCGATGAGGCTATCGGTTCAATCCGCGCGTGCCTGACAGGCCCGCCGCCCATCAGGGATACGTCCAGCGCGGCCCGACGTTCCCAAACGAACGTCACCGGACGGTCACGGGTGCGAGCTTGCCCGCACGAACGCGCCCGCCGCGACCACTGCGGCCGTCCCGATCCGCAGGACGTGGGGCCCCAGGGCCACCGATGGCAACCCGGCTTCGGCCGCCAAGCTTCGCTCACGATCCGAAAAACCGCCCTCCGGGCCGACGAGCACGTGGATGTCCTCCGAGGGGGAGCCCGCCGCCAATCGATCAAGGACATCCCCTGCCGGCTCTCCATGGGCGCTCGCCATCACGGCGCCAGGCAGGCGTACGGCCTCCCCAAAGGGAATCCCTGTGCCGATGTCCAAGAACCACGGCCGCCCACACTGCTTGGCCGCCTCGTGGGTAATGCGGACGAGCCGATCGATCTTGCCCTGCCGCGGCTCACGCTCGGTGCGCTCGGTATCGAGCGGTCGCCAGCTGGCCGCCCCGACCTGGCTGAGCTGATCGATCATGGTCTCGAGGAGGTCGCCCTTGGGGGCCGGGCAGAGCAGGTGGACGGCGGGATTGGGCCGCGGCAGGCGGCGGTGTTCGGCGATCCTGACCAGCAATCGCCACGAAGAATCTAGCCCATTCTTATCGGAACCTTCAACAACCGCCTCGGCCATCCCGCCGGCGCCGTCCATCAAGACCAGCCGCTCGCCCGGCTCCATCCGCCGGACTCGGACGGCGTGCCGGGCCTGCTCTCCTTCAATGGCCACCTCGGCCTGGTCTGGATCGAGTTGATCGACGATGACGTGGTGCATGGTGTGGCTCGGTGCTGGGCTGGCGCTGGGCCTACTAGGGTTGATGGCAGGTTCTCGGACGGAGGCTTCGTAGGTCCGAGATCTTCAGTCGCGGTCAGATTCGGTCGATGAACGCAGCGGCCCATGGCACACCACGCCGAAGACATCTCGAAGATTGAGGATATCGGCGAGCGCCTTGATGCCCTGCTCGACGCGCTGGAAGAGTCGTCTCAGGAGGTCGCGCGCGCGAGTGCGTCCCTCGATGAGGACGCGCCGCCACCCCCCAGGCCCAAGCAGCCTGCGCTCGAGCCACAGGCAGTTACGAAGACCGAGCCAGCACCTGTCCAGGCTACGGACGAGCCCGAACAGCAGGTGGTCGAAGAACCGCAGGCGACTGAGCCTGAGGCCCACGCGGCCCAGCCAGAAGAGCTCTCGGAGCAGTTGGCAGAGCAGCAAGACGAAGCCGAACCCGTGCTCGACGACGGGCTGCTCATCGAGCCCGAACAGCAGGCGCCCAAACCGGCGAGCGACGACATCGATGGTGCGCCGGTCGCTTCGGCCGACCTCGAACGAGAACTCGACGAAGAGCTTGAGTCGCTGCTGGCCTCGGGCGTGTTCGAAGACCCTGTCGGCGAGATGGGCATCGACGAGTCTGCCGACCCGGTCGAGCTGCCCGACGACGACACAGACTCGGCAGCCGAGGCGGAGTTGCTTGCCCCGTCTACCCCGCCCGAGCGCACGTCCAACCTGCCGACCGACGAGGCCGAACTCATCGGCGAGCTCGACGAGCAGCTCGCCGCGCTCGCCGATGCGCAGCTCGAAGCCGATGAGCCCGCGCCGGAGCCCGAGCCGACCTTGCCCTCGCCGGCGCCCGAGCCGCAGATCGAGGCGCAGCCCATCGAGGCCGCAGCGTCGGA
Organism: Phycisphaerales bacterium; assembly: GCA_965227775.1. Classification (GTDB taxonomy): domain Bacteria; phylum Planctomycetota; class Phycisphaerae; order Phycisphaerales; family UBA1924; genus JAHCJI01. Next base: position 407,271 of record OZ245777.1, on the reverse strand, counting down.
GCCGGCACCCGCGTCCACACCCGAGCCAACGCCCCAGCCCGAGACGAAGCCTGAGCCACCCGCGGCCACACCCGCTGCGGCGGTGGTTCCCGTGGTCGATAAGCCCAAGTGGCGGGCGGCTGCCGAGCGGGCGCTCGTTGTTGCGAAGCCGGTTGTGGTGCGTGCCGCGAGCCGGACGGGCACCGCGATGGTCGCCGGCGCCCGCCGCGCCAGCACGCCGCTCGATGGCAAGCCGCAGCTCAAGCAGATCGTCGGTTGGGTCGCGCTGGTGCAGGCCTTTCTTGCGACGTGCGTGTGGGTCTACCTCGCGCTCTGGCACAACCCGCCGCAGCCGCAAACCGCCCCGCAGCCCACGCTCGAACAGCCGACCGACGGCTGATTCCTACTCGTTGATGAGTGTTGTCCGCAGGTGGTTCGGCCCGTCGATGGTCTTGTGCACGGGGCACATGTTGGCGATCTCGACCAGCCGGCCCCGCTGCTCATCACTCAGGTCACCGATTGCGCGTAGTCGGCAGTCGATGACGCTGATCACGCCGTCTTCCTGCTCGCAGTCTTCACAGTCCTTGGTGTGCACCCGGTCGTGCGACAGGTCGAGCTCGAGCCGCTCGAGCGGCCACTGCTTGCGATCGGCGTACATGCGAACAGTGATCGCCTTGCACGCGCCGACGGCTGCGAGCAGCAGCGCGTAGGGGTCCGGTCCGTGGTCCGTCCCGCCAACGCCCTCGGGCTCGTCGGCCACCATCGTGTGCCCGCCGGCGGTGATATCGGTGTGGTAGTGGTCCTTGCCGATGCTGACCCGAACGACGCGAGGCTCTGCCATGGATGATCTCCTTGGCAGAGCCTACGTGTCAGACTTGTTGCGATCCGAGTTGTGGTGGGGCCTTAGCCGCCGCCACCGGGGCCGCTCGAGATGATCCGGCCGCCGACAACCGCGCTGACGGGTTGCTGGCCGAAGCCGTCGATGGTCGAGATGCCGGTGTCGACGCCCATGGTGACGTACCGGCGCCCCTCGACGACCGCGCTGATGCGACGCGTTGGCCAGTAAGTGTAGCCGACGATGCCGCGGTGTACGTAGTCGGGCGCCCGCACGATGAGCGTGCCCTTGAAGTAGCGGATCGATGCCCGCGAGTTCTCGATCCAGTGGTCGGGCTCGACGAGATCCTCGATAAGGCTGATGATCTCCTCGGCGCGGTCCTCGATGGGCTCTTCGTCGATCTCGCTATCGCCCTGGTCGGAGAAGGGGCTCTGCCCGCCGCCGCCCTGGCTGCTCTGCAAGGCCTGCTGCAGGTCGATCTCGGGAACCTCGGGGTACTCGGGCAGCACGAGCAGCAGATCGTTGATGTCGTAGATCTCGGTACGGTTGAAACGGTTCAGGCGCGTGGTCGGGCCCACCTGCATCTCGCCCCACTCGGTCAGCTGCCAGTTGTTGCCGCTACCGAAGGCGTCTTCGGCCTTGGCGAGCACGCGCTCGAGCACGGTGATGGCCGGCAGGTTCTCGACCTTCAGGGTGATCGTCTGCTCGGGGTCCAGGCCCGTGCCGGTGCGCTCGTCGAGCCAGAAGATCTCCAGGTTGGCCCCGGTCTGCTGCACGATGTAGTTCATCACGTCCTGCAGCGGCTGGTCTTGGAAGTCGGCCGTCAGCGGCGTCATCATGCGGGCGAGGGTCACACGCTCGGGCCGAGCGCCAGCGGTCACTTGTGCCGGAGCGCCCGCCTCTCGGGTAGAGGTCGTGCCGGTGGGGCTCTGCTGGGCGGCTGCCGAAGCGGCGAGCAGCGCACTGAGGCCGATGGCGGGAGCGGTGAACTTCGAAGTCAGGCGACGCATGTGGTGCCTCCTTTATCGGACGGGCTACTGGGCGGGCCGGGTCGGACGAAAGCGGGGCGTCCGTGTGCCGGCGTGGCGGGCTCGCCCGAGAGCCCTCTGTGTGCCCCGATGTGGGCGGAGCGGCTTGCGGGCCACCCTCCATCGTATCGGCGGCTCCGGGCCGCCGGTTGTGGGCGCCATCTGATACCACGCGGGTGGGGCAGCGGTTGCGGGGGGCGGTCGATGGCGAGGCCGCCGCAGGATTGGACGCGGGGCGGCCCTCGTTTGTTCCGCGATGGGTGGAAGTACGGCGGATTCGCTCGGGTCGGGTGGCACTTTGACCGGCGAATCCTGCGCGTGAATGGAATTTCGTGCGGTTTCTATGGATCGGGCAAAGCCGGCGGGCTGTGCTGCCGAAACAAGGAGTGCGAGTCAGGGCACGGACGCCGGCTCGCAGTCCACGAAGGAACGTTCAGATCCAAGGCATGGGCCCCGGTGTGGGGGTGCGCGATGGTCGCGCGCTCGACGGAGGGCTCGGCCGGGCGTCAGCGATGTCGCGCGGCCTCACGGAAAGCAGGAGCATCACCCGCATGAACAGCTTGATCAACAACTCGTTCGCAACGACCCCGTTTGGTTTCGGCGCCCCGATTACCCCGTCCTTCTCGTCTCCGTTTAGCACCCCGTTCGCCAGCGGCTTCGGCCAGATTGGGACCCCCATGTTTACGAACAGCTTCTCGAACAGCTTTGGAACTCCGTTCAACGCGCCCTTCGGCGGCTTCAGCCCCTTCACCACGCCGGTGAACGGCTTCGGCTTCGGCCAGCCCATCTGGAACCAGGGCTTTGGCGGACAGTTCACCCCGCCCGTGAGCCCCTTTGGCTTCGCGCCCTTTGGCGGCACGCCGTTCGACACCACGTCCTTCGGCTTCAACTCGTTCGGCCAGCTGCCCTTCGGCGGCTTCTCGCCGTTCAGCACGCCCTTCGGCAGCAGCTTTGCTGGCAGCTTCGGCGGCCAGCCCCAGAGCGATTGGTCGATCTTCGGTGGTCGTTTCGGCGGCTTCCCGAGCTCGTTCACCAGCCAGTTCTCGACGCCCTTCGCCGGTTCGTTCGGCCTGCCCTTTGGCAGCTTCGGCCAGTTCGGTGGCACGCCCTTCGGCGGCTCGTTTAGCAGCCCCTTCGGCTTCCAGAATGGCTGGAACACCGGCTTCACCGGCTTCTCGCCGATCACCAGCAACTTTGTTTCACCCCTCGGCGGTAGCTGGAACCAGCCAATCCCGAGCGGTTTCTCGCCGATCAGCTCGGGCCTCACCGCTCACACCGGCGTTCCCTTCACCTCGCCCATCGGCCAGACCACGGGCTTTGGCGGCGTGAGCACTGGCACCAGCGGCCTGAATGGCCAGAACGTGCACGGCTACTCGAGCAGCACCCCGGTCAGCACCGGCACCGGCCCGAGCACCGGCTTCAACGGCACGACGCCGAACCCGGCCCTGAACACCAGCTTCGGCCTCGGCCAGACCGGCTTTGCGCCCACCGGCATCGGCACCTACGGCACGCTGCCCGCGCAGCTCGTCGCCGGCCAATTCGCCAGCCCCGTTGGCGGCCAGTTCGTCGGTCAGGGCTGGAACGGCCCGATCACCGGCAACACGCCCAACCTGTTCACCGGCCAGCCCATCTTCCAGGCCGCGTACCCCACGGGCTTCCAGGCCCAGGGCTCGCACGGCAACCCCAGCGAGCTGCGTAACGCCGCCGGCACCACGATCAACGTGAGCCAGCGCGACGCCGCCTGATCAATGACCAAGTCTTCTTCTTCAAGCGGGCCCGCGTCCCCAAGGCGCGGGCCCGTTTTTTTTGCTTACTCCCACTCGATCGTCGCGGGCGGCTTGCTCGAGATGTCGTAGACAACGCGGTTCACGCCGCGGACCTCGTTGATGATGCGGTTGCTGATGCGGCCCAGCACGTCGTAGGGCAGGCGCGCCCAGTCGGCGGTCATGAAGTCCTCGCTCTCGACGGCGCGGATCGCGACGGCGTTCTCGTACGTGCGGCCGTCGCCCATCACGCCAACGCTCTGCACGGGCAGCAGCACGGCGAAGACCTGACTGGTCTGCCGGTAGAGCTGGGCCGAGATGATCTCCTCGAGCAGGATCTCGTCGCACTCTCGCAGCACGGCGAGCTTGTCGCGCGTCACCTCGCCCAGCACGCGTACCGCCAGACCCGGGCCGGGGAAGGGGTGCCGCCAGACCATTTGGCTCGGTAGGCCCAGCACTTCGCCAAGCGTGCGAACCTCGTCCTTGAAGAGGTCTCGTAAGGGCTCGACCAGTGCGAAGCCGAGTTCGGCGGGCAGGCCGCCAACGTTGTGGTGCAGCTTGATGGTGGCCGACACGCCGCCGTGGCCCTGGCCGCTCTCGATGACGTCGGGGTACAGCGTGCCCTGCGCAAGCACCGTCGCGCCCGGGATGTCCTTGGCGGTGTCCTTGAACACCTCGATGAACCGATGGCCGATGAGCCGCCGCTTCTCCTGCGGATCGGTCACGCCCGCGAGGTCGCCAAGGAAGTCGTCGGCCGCATCGACGACGCGCAGGTCGGCGTCGAAGTGGTCGCGGAACGTCGTCTCGACCAGCTCGCGCTCCTTCTTGCGAAGCAAGCCCGTGTCGACGAAGACGCACGTCAGCCGATCGCCGATCGACTTGTGCAGCAGCGCGGCGCACACGGCCGAGTCGACCCCGCCCGAGAGCCCGCAGATCACCCGCTGGTCGCCGACGACCTCCGCGATGCGTTCCTGCTGGGCTTGCGCAAAGTCGGCCATCCGCCACGTGCCCTTGCAGCCGGAGATCTCGAACAGGAAGTTTCGCAGGATGTCGATGCCGTGCGGCGTGTGCGTCACCTCGGGGTGAAACTGCACGCCATAGAACCGCACGCCGTCCTGCACGTGGGCGACGGCGGCCGCGGGGCACGTTGGGGTGCGCGCGAGGATCTTGAACCCGTGGCTCTTGAGCTCGCTGATCTGATCGCCGTGCGACATCCACACGGTCGTCTTGCTCGGGATGGCTCCAAGGAGGCCGCTGCCGTCGGCGACCTCGAGCGCCGCGCGCCCGAACTCACGATGGTCGGCCTTCTCGACGTGTGCGCCCAGCCGGTGGCAGCCAATCTGCATGCCGTAGCAGATGCCAAGCACCGGCAGACCCATGTCCAGGATGCCTTCGGCGAGCGCGGGCGCGCCGTCGTCTTCGATGCTGGCCGGACCGCCCGAGAGGATGATGGCCTTCGGGTTCGCCTCGGCCAATTCGGCCGCGGTGGCCTTGGGCGAGACCATCACGGCGCACACGCCGAGCTCGCGACAGCGGCGGGCGATGAGCTGGGCCGTCTGCGAGCCGAAGTCGACGATCAGGACGACTTCGTCATGTGGGGTTGGGATCATCAGGGACTGCCTCCACGCGATGGGGAAGCGCGAAGCATATGCCGGCAGGTCCCCCGCCCGCATTGGCTACGGTTGGCCATGCGGACGGTTCTGAGAACCATCTTGGTCGGCGGTCTCGCGATGGCGGGTTGCAATGCCTCACTACCGGCCGATTTCGAGGCCCCCGACGCCGGCTCGCGCATCCGGGCGGTCGTCGCCACCGCTCGCCAGCCCTCGCACGACGATCTGACCCAGATGGTCCGCGCGCTCGGTTCGGACGACCCGGCCCTGCGGTCGATGTCCATCGCCGCGCTGGAACGGACGGCCCAGGACCGCTTCGGCTACGATGCCTGGGCTCCAGAAGCCGAGCGCCGCGCCGCGATCGACCGATGGAAGCGGTGGCTCGATCAGCAAGAAGGAACGAGCCTGGCAGGATCCGAGACGCCCTGATCGGGCCGCGGAGTACACCCCATTTCTATGACCGACACCCTACCCCAAGAGGTCACCCAGTCGCCCCCGGACATCTTGCTCCGCGTGGTCAGCGACGTGCGATACCTGGCCGGCGCTCGCGAGTTGGTGGCCGGCGTGGCCAAGCGGATGGGCTTTAGCCACGACTCGAGCTCCCATCTGGCGCTCGCCGTCGATGAGGCGCTCTGCAACGTCATCCGCCACGGGTACAAGCAAGACCTCGGCCGGCCGATCTGGGTCAAGATCTGGCCGCTCAACGACGACGGCGAGCACGGCCCGGGTATCTGCATCGTGATCGAAGACGAGGCCCAGCAGGTCGACCCGAGCAAGATCCAGGGTCGGGACCTCGATGACGTTCGCCCCGGTGGGCTAGGCGTGCACATCATCCGCCAGGTGGTCGATCGGGCCGAGTACGCGCCGCGGCAAGAGTCGGGCATGAGCCTGACGCTCGTGAAGCGCACCGACGGCCCCAGCGCCCAGCGGACCAAGGCGCTCGCGGCCGGCTGCGACGACGGAACGTGCGGGTGCGACGGGCCTTCCCGGCCGGCTGGAGACCAGGGCGGATCGACTCGATCGGCGAAAGGGTGAGCGTGAGCAACGATCACGACCAGAAGGAAATCAACATCCGCTCCGAGGGCGAGAAGGCCGTGGTGGTCAGCCTTGGGGGTGAGATCGACATCATGCGCTCCCCCGACCTGCAGACGGCGCTGCAAGATGCCGTAGGCCGCGCGCCCAAGGGCGGCGGCGTGGTCGTCGACCTCTCGGGCGTGACGTACATGGATAGCTCGGGTGTCGCGACCCTCGTGCGCGGCTTGCAGCTCAGCCGCAAGAAGGGCGCTGGGCTGGTGCTTTGCGGCCTGCAAGACCGCGTGCGTTCGATCTTCGAGATCGCGCGCCTCGACACGGTCTTCCCGATCGCCGGCACGCTCGACGAAGCAATCAAGACGACGTCGGCGGTGTAGGCATGACGCGCCTGCTCGGGTTCGTGGGCGGCATCGTGGTCGATACCGTCGATCACATGGGCGACATGCTCGTCCTGCTGGCCCAGGCCGTGGTGTGGCTCGTGCGGTCGGTGTGCGACCCGCGCATCCGCCTGGGCTCTTCCGCCCTGAACACCCAGATCATCCGCGTGGGCGTGCGATCCATTGCGATCATCTGCCTCGTCTCGGCGGCGGTGGGGCTCATCTTGAGCCTGCAGATGGCGCCGCCGCTGGACGAGCTTGGTCAGAAGGACAAGCTCGCCAATATCATCGGCGTGGCCGTGCTGCGCGAGCTTGGTCCGCTCATCAGCGCCATCGTGCTTACCGGGTACGCGGGCGCCGCCATCACCGCCGAGATCGGCACGATGGTGGTGGGCGAAGAAATCGAAGCACTCGAAGCGCACGCGCTCAACCCGGTGCGCTTCCTCGTGGTGCCGCGCGTGTTCGCGACGTGCACGTGCATGGGTGCGTTGGGCGTGTTCGCGAGCCTGGTCTCCATCGGCGCATCGATTGGCGTGTCGATCCTGGTGATCGACCTTCCATTCGTGATCTACTGGGAGAACCTGCTCTCCCAGGTGAAGGTCGTCGACTTTCTCACGGGCGTGGCGAAGAGCCTCGTGTTCGGCCTGCTCATCGGCGTCATCGCCTGCCTCAACGGCCTGCGCGTGACCGGCGGTGCGGCGGGCGTTGGCGCCGCCACCACGCGCACGGTGGTCGAGAGTGTCGTGGCGGTCGTCATCGCCGACCTCGTGTTTACCGCGATGTTCTACGCCTTGGGGCTTTTCTAGAGCAACTTTCGAACAGCCGGCTCGGTACGTTCTTCTATGGCTCGTTGGATCCGCCGATCTCTGTGGAGCGTCGTGCTGGGATTTGCTACCGCATGGCTGGTTGCGTGGGGCCTGACGTTCGCAATGTGGGCCGGCTGGATGCAAGCCTCACCTGCGTGGGTCGCACGGGGTGTTGGTGTCGTCCAGCCGTGGCTCCTCGAGCATCAGGCCCATGGGCGCCCTGGCCTTGAGGGCGAGTCGTGGAGTGGGAATCGGCTGAACCGAACGTACCTCGGTTCTGAGTACCATCAGCGTGAAGCGCAGCGAGTGCTGGAAATGGGCGGGGCGGCGTACGCCGAAGTTCGAGAGCGTGAACTTCGGGAGTTCGCAACCCAGGTCGAGGCAGTCATCAACAAGTCGTCGGGCAGTCTGACCGATCCAATTGATGACATGACGGCGTTGTTGCCACCCATAGAGCGCATCGACGAACAGGTGGCTTCGTTTCCTCCGTCGATCCTCGAACGGCGCATGGCCACGATGCAAGCGGACAACTTCTTCGTAGGCATCATGCGTGCCGGCTGGCCTTTGCCGATGCTCGTGGGCATCACTGGATTCGAAGCCACATCCGATGGCTCGTCATACCAGCAGACCGAGTTCGAGAGTCGCCTAGTTACGATCGACGCGTTCAAGCGCGCACCTCCTATCGGCGGCCAGCCAGTGGCACTCTCCTTGCCCTTCGGCGTCATCGCGCCAGCAGCGATCGCAAACACGCTCTTCTATGCCGTTTCTTGGTTCGCCCTGATCACGGGCATCGAACTGCTTCGCTCGTTGCACCGCCACATGGCCGGCCGGTGCGTGCGCTGTGGCTACGACCTGCGCCGCGTTGCGGGCGCGACGTGTCCCGAGTGCGGGCGAACGAAGAGGTAGCCCGGCCGAGCCTACCGGCGGTAGCCCATCGGCTGGTGCGCCAGGTGGTACGCCTCGCGCGCCACCGTCATCACGATGAGCCCGACGATGCCGAGCCCGGCCAGGATGAACGTCGCGAGCCAGTAGCCCTCGGTGATCACCCAGGCGACGCCGTAGAGCACGAGCCAGATGGCGCCATATCGGCGGAGCTTCTCAGCGGCGCGCGGGCCGGGCCCGGTCTTGCGCACCTTATGGGTCATGTAGATGATGAACGTGATCGCGAGCGCCGTGATGAGCAGCGCGCTGATGCGGCTGGGCCACTTGGGCCAGGTCTCCAGCCCGCTGGTGTTGAACGAGCCGATGAGCAGGATGACCGACGCCCAGAACAGCCAGCCTAGCGTGATGGCAGCAACGGCGCGGCGGCTGATCGCCGGGCTCCGCCGGCCGATGACCCAGGCCGCCCACTCAACAGCCAGCGCGTGGGTCATCACCACGAGCACGGGCCAGACAAAGTGCAGCTGGATATTGGGTATCACCATGTGCCCAGCAAAGATCAGCCCTAGCAGCAGCGGCCCGGCACCGGGCACGAACTTGCCCACGACGTTGAACGCCAGCGCGGCCGCGGCGACCAGAACCGTCAGGCGGACCGCCCCGGTGCCAAAGAACGACGCGCCCAGTACCGCCGCGAACACCGATCCGGCCACGATGATGGTGGCAAGGTCGAGCCCGATCCGGCCGGTGGGGATCGGGCGGTCGGCCCCCAGCGCCCGGTCGCGCCGGCGGTCGACGATGTCGTTCAGCCCCAGCGTGAAGGCATAGAGCCCGATCGCCGCGACGGCCCCGCCCAGCAGCAGCAACGCCAGGGGTGCCGTGCGCATCGGGGCGGTCACCGGCAGCGTGGTCAGCTCGTCGGGCGTGGCCCGCGTCCAGAGGATGACCAGCCAGACGTTGCCCACGGCCGCGAACGCGGTGGCGAAGCGGGTGAGCTGGAGCACGTCGGTGAGTTTGACCAGGCGCTGCCGCAAGGGCCATGGTACTGCCCCGGGGACCCCGCTTCCGGGGCGGCCTGCCGCGTTCGTGCCCCTACGATGACCCGATGCACAGTTCCGAGCAACCTCCCCCGGTGGCCATCGTGGTCAGTCGGTATAACCACTCCATCACAGGACCCATGCTGCGCGGGGCGGTCGAGACGCTCGCCAAGCGGTGGCCGGGCGCGCGACCGGCCGTGCTGCGGGCCCCCGGGGCGTTCGAGCTGGTCGCTCTCAGTTCGGCCGCGCTGCGGACCGGGGCCTTCGAGGCCGTGGTCGCGCTGGGCTGCGTCATCAAGGGGCAGACCACCCACGACCAGCACATCAACGACGCGGTCGCCCAGGGGCTGGCCCATCTGGCCGCCGAGTCGGGCGTGCCGGTGTGCTTCGGCGTGATCACCGCCAACACCGACGAGCAGGCTCGCGATCGGGCCGACGGGGCCAAGGGCAACAAGGGGGCCGAGGCGATGGCTGCGGCGCTCGAGTCGATCGACGAGCTCCGCCGCATGCGGACCGCCGCGGTGCGCAACCAGCCGGAGATGCTCTCGCCCGAGGCGATGCCTCCCCTGGCGGGCGGCACCGACAAGGCGGCCGCCGCGGGCATGAACGGCAAGGGGTCGGCATGACCTCGACCCAGCGCGTACGCATCGCGGCCTTCCAGTTGTTGTACGGGCTCGATGCTGTCGGAGCGCCGGACGAGCCCGACGAACCCGTCCTCGCTTCGCTGCGGGACTCGGTAGGTGAAGAGAGCGAAGACCTCGAGCCACGCGAGCTGCGGCAGGCCGAGAAGCTGGCGCTGAGCGCCTTTGCTGCGCGGCGTGAGGCCGACGAGCTGTTTGAGGAGCTCAGCCCGGGCTGGCCCGCGTCGCGGCAGCCGGCCGTCGATCGCGCGATCCTCCGCCTGGCATACCACGAGATGGCCTCGCAGAAGACCCCGCCCAAGGTCGCCATCGACGAGGCGGTCGACATGGCGCGTCAGTTCAGCACGGAGAAGAGCCCGAGCTTCGTGAACGCGCTGCTCGACGCGGCGATGCGACGCCTGGCAGGCCAGCCGACCGACACGGTGGAGCCCAACGCGTGCTGAAGTCGCTCGGGCGCAAGATCAAGGACTCGCTCAAGCGCACCCGGTCGGTGCTCATCGACCCGCTGCGCGACCTCGTCGCGGGTCGCAAGCTCGACGAGACGCTCATCAAGGAGATCGAAGCCGTGCTGCTGCGCGCCGATGTGGGCGTGCAGGCGACGCGGCGGTTGATCGAAGGCCTGCGAGCGGACGTTAAGGCCGGCAAGCTCGAGAAGGGCGAGGACGCGATCGGCTACCTCAAGCGATCGGTCTCGGCCATGTGGCCGCCCGAGGATCTGGGCCTCAGGTACGCCGAGGATGGCCCGACGGTGCTGCTCATCACGGGCGTCAATGGAGTGGGCAAGACGACTACAATCGCCAAGCTCTGCCACGCCCTTCGTGAGGACGGCAAGACCGTGCTGCTGGGCGCGTGCGACACGTTCCGCGCGGGAGCCGTGCGCCAGCTCGAGGTATGGGCCGAGCGCATTGGCGTCGACGTCGTGCGAGGCCAGCAAGGCGGAGATCCGGCAGCCGTTGCGTTCGATGCTTGCGCGGCCGGCGCATCACGGGGCGTCGACGTGGTGATCCTCGACACCGCCGGTCGCTTGCAAACGCAAGAAGCACTCATGCGCCAGCTCGAGAAGATCGCCAAGGTTGCCGGCAAGCGCATCGATGGCGCGCCGCACGAGTCGCTGTTGGTCCTCGACGCGACGAGCGGGCAGAATGCGGTGGCCCAGGCCGAGCACTTTGCGAAGGCTGTGCCGTTATCGGGGCTTGTCATCACCAAGCTCGACGGCACGGCCAAGGGCGGCGTGGTCATCGCCGTTCGCGAAACCTGCGGTGTGCCCGTGAAGTTAATCGGCGTGGGCGAGACCGCCGAGGACCTCCAACCGTTCGACCCCGAGGCGTTCGTCGAGGGGCTCTTCGGCCCGGCTGCCGAATCGGCCTGAAGTCACGCTTCACACCGCCCGATAGCTCCGTTGGAGTTCCGATCAGGACGATCGGGACGACTGTTCCGGCGCGATCGGATCGCGCCCGGTCGCTTTCGCATGGGCCATTTGCCCTGCGGAAGCGACACATTGAGCGTGGGCTTGCGTCGTGGGGGCGGCGGTCCGCGGAGTCGAGCGCCAAGGGAGGGTGCGACATGCAGCCGATCGGAATTGGCTCGTCGCCGGTGAATACCGGCCTGCGGATCCTGGGATTGAACCAGGCTGAGCGCAACAGCGCGCTCGAACGCCTCTCGACGGGGCTGCGGATCAACCGCGCGTCCGACGATCCGGCGGGCCTGATGTCGAGCGAGGCGATTTCGGCGGCGCTCAAGTCGCTCGAGGCCGAGTCTCGGGCATTGGACCGCAGCCAGTCAGTAGTCAATGCGGCCGAGGGCACGATCGCCGAGATCTCGGGCCTCTTGATCCAGGCCGAGGGGCTCGCCGTGACGGCTGCCAACACCGCGGGGCTCTCCGAGAGCGAGCGTGAGGCGCTCCAACTCGAGATGGACTCGATCCTGCAGACGGTTGATCGCCTTGCGTCCGGGGCCGAATTCAACGATCAGAAGCTGCTCAACGGCACCTTCAAGATTCCATTGGGTGATGGGTCGTTCGAGACCATCGCGGCCCTCAACCCTTCGAAGCTGGGTGAGGTCTACGACATCGAGCCCGAGGTCAGCGACACGGGCGAGGTCATCGTCGATCCCGACGCGGTGAAGGTGAACCTGTCCGATCTCGCGGCCGGCGGGGCGGGTTCGCTGCTTGAGAATCCGGGGCTCGCCCAGCGCATCCTGGGAGCTGCCCGCGAGCAGGTGAACACCCAGCTCGGTGCGCTCGGGGCCCTGAGCAAGAACGTCATCGCGCCGCGTCTGGCCTCGATTGGCGTGCAGATCGAGTCGCTCTCGTCGGCCCGATCGCTCGTGCGCGATGCCGACTTCGCGGAGGAGTCGGCCCGCCTCATACGGGCGAACATCCGCACCGAGGCGACACTGGGAGCCATCAGCGCGGGCTTGCAGAACCAGGAGCGGGTGCTCGACCTCTTGGGCTGATTCTCGGCGAAAGACGGCGGAGGAAGACCCGATCCGTGCCCGCATCGCCGGGCGTCGGATACCCTCCCGCGTGCCGCCGAGTGCATCAGAAAACTCGATCGGCTCGATGGACTATGTCGAGCTCCTCCGTGAGGCCAGCGAGGCCGAGTCGCTGGCCGAGCACGGCTATCGCTTGCTTCGGCGCATGCGTGGGCTTTTTGGCGCCGAGCTCTTCGTGAACTTCATGCTCGCGTCGGACCGCCCCGGCTGGTTCCAGATGCTCAGCGTGGTCGACCTGCCCTCCGGGGAGCTCGATCCGGACACCGTCATGGTGGATGGACGGTGGGGCATGGCGGTCCAACCCGAGTTTCATCAGTCGGCCATCCTTGAGCAACTCGCCCAGCATCAGCGTCCGTGCATGTTGAAGATCGAAGGGCACGGCACACCGACGGTTGCGTTTGGCGGGCGTCCGACGCCGATGCACGCGGTTGTACTGCCGATCTTCCACGGTGGTCGTGCGGAAGAGTGGTCGGTGTTCTTCCGTGGTGAAGCGTGGGAGCTGGGCGAGCACGAGCTGCTCGTGCTCACGCAGATGGCCAACATGATGGGCCTTGCCGGCGAGCGCGAGGAACTCGTTGAGCGTGCCGAGGCGCTCAACGAGCGTCTGAGCGAGTCGCTCGAGTCCATCCTCGATGCGCAGCGCTCGATCGTGCCGCCCCATCCGCCCGCGGTGAAGGGTTTGAGCTTCGCGGTGTGGTACGAGCCCAGCGAGGAAGTGGGCGGAGATTATTACGACTTCCGCGACTTCGGCAACGGCCAGTTCGGGGTGGTTGTTGCCGACGTCTCGGGCCACGGGCCCCCCGCGTCTGTGGCGATGGGCATGCTTCGAAGCGTGCTGATGGCCTACCGCGCCTTCGGCAGGCCCGCCAACACCGTTGTAACCGACGTCAACGCCGTGCTGTTTGAGAGCCTGAATGGCGAGCGATTCGTAACGGCCATCTTCGTCGCCTTCAATCCAAAGAGCGGTCGGTTCGTCTACGCCAACGCCGGCCACCACGTGCCGCGGGTGCGTCGCCGCGATGGCACGGTCGAAGCGATCACGGGCGATGCCAGCCCGCCGCTTGGGATCTTGGAGCACCTGGACACGGTGGGCGCGGCAGGCGTGCTCCGCCGGGGCGAGTGCATGGTGCTCTACACCGATGGCATCATCGAGTCTTTCGACGAGCACGGCGAGCAGTTCGGCGTCGAGCGCCTCGACGAGGCCATCAAGCACGCCGAGCCCGACCCCGACGCCATCGCCGAGGCCATCCGCGTTGCAGTAGGGGCCTTCAGCGAGGAACGCGTGGTCGATGACCGGTGCGTGCTGGTGGTGGTGCGCGAGGGCTGACCTGGACGCCTAGCCCAGCAGCCCGAGTTCCTTGATTGCCTTGATCACGCGATCGTGCACGCTCGGGGGCGCACACACGACGCCGCGGTTTCGCTCCAGGCCCTTGCCATGCTTGAAGTCCAGTGGCAGGCCCGAAGCATCGCTGACGACGCAGCCGGCCTCTGTCGCGACGAGCGCGCCGGCGGCGTGGTCCCAGATGCGCTCGACGTAGCCCTTCCGGGTGGGCAGGCGCAGGTACGCGTCGGCCTGGCCGCGCGCGACGACGGCGTACTTGCACTGGCTGTCGAGCCGCGCCGGTTCGCGCTCCGGGCCGACGAGGGCCATGACGCGCGCCGTGTCGTCGGTGCTGCTGTGGGCCTTCTCGACCGACATACACGCGCTCACGGGTTCATCGGGTGCCAGATCCTCGCGCAGGACGCGCGTCGCGTCGGCGGTGGGGTCGGCCAGCGGGGCCTCGAGCGTGCCCTCGCCGGCCACGCTCAAGTAGATCGAGCCGTGCGCGTCGACCCGATCGAGCGGCGCGGCGTGCGAGATCGGCAGGTTGGGGCAGGCCATGGCGCCAACAGTGGGCACGCCGTGGTCGAGCCACGCGAGAGCCACCGCATACTGCTGGCCGCGCAGGAAGCCCTTGGTGCCGTCGATGGGGTCGAGCGTCCAGTACGTGTGGTCGTCCGTTGGGTCGGCGTCGCCCACGTCAATAGCGCCCAGGAACTCCTCCTCGGTCGCCTCGGGCCAGGCTTCATGGGCGGCCTCGAGCGCGGCCTTCAGGTGTGCCGCGTGCTCGGGCTGGCGCAGATACTCGCTGCCCTCTTCGCCCACGAGCACGATCGACGTCCCCAGATGCTGCTGCAGCACCTTCGCGACGACCGCCTGGCTTGCAAAGTCGGCGATGGTCACCGGGCTCTTGTCGTCCTTGGTGATGGCCCGCAGGTCGTCGAGCCTGGCCTGCACGGCCCGGCACACGATGGCCGCCTGCGCGACGGCATCGCGGGCGGCGCGCGCAAAGAGGGCGTTGTCGGTTGTTGTCGCTGATGGATCGCTGGTCATCATGCAGCGTAGGTCCCGCTCGTCCCTACGATCGCTCAGATGCCCGTTTCTGCGCCGCAAGCCCTCCCGATCATCCGTGCGCTCGACGCGCTCGTCGTCAACCAGATCGCCGCCGGCGAGGTCGTCGAGCGGCCGGCCTCGGTCGTCAAGGAACTCGTCGAGAATGCCTTGGACGCGGGCGCCGCCAAGGTGCGCGTTGAGCTGGAAGCCGGCGGCATCGAGCTGGTTCGTGTCGCCGACGACGGCTGCGGCATGCTGCCCGACCAGCTGCCCATGGCCGTCGCGCCGCACGCGACGAGCAAGATCACGTCGCCTGACGATCTCGACGCGGTTGCCACGATGGGCTTCCGCGGCGAGGCGCTGGCGAGCATCGCGAGCGTCAGCCGGCTACGCATCCGCTCGCGCACGCGTGGCGCGAGCGAAGCCAGCGAACTGCGTGTCGAGGGCAAGGACGTGCAGGGCCCCAGCCCCGCCAGCGGCGCCCCGGGCACGGTCATCGAGGTGCGCAACCTGTTCTTCAATACGCCCGCGCGCCGCAAGTTCCTACGCACAGCCCAGACCGAGAAGCAGCGCTGCGTCGAGGCCGTCAAGGGCCTTGCGCTGGCGCGCCCCGCGATCGGCTTCACGCTGGTGTGCGATGGCCACACGACGCTCGACCTGCCCGCCGACCAGAGCGCCCCCGACCGCGTGCGCGCGATCCTCGGCGAAGACCTCGCCGGCGCGATGATCGAGGCGAAGGGCGTCGCGGCCGAGACGTACAACGTCAACCTCTGGGGCCTCGTCGGCCGTCCGCACGCGGCGCGCGGCAACGCCAAGGGCCAGTGGATCGTGCTGAATGGACGGGTCGTGCGCGACGGCACGATCGCCCACGGGTTGAGGGAGGCCTACCGCGGGCTGATCGAGCCGGGCAAGCATCCGGTGGCCGTGCTGCTGATCGACGTCGATCCGTCGATGGTCGACGTGAACGTGCACCCGGCCAAGGCCGAGGTCCGCTTCCGCGATTCGTCGGCCATCCATGCCGTCGTGCACGGCTCGGTGCGCGAGGCGCTGGCGGGCGAAGACCTGACGGCGTCGTTCACGGAAGTGAGTCCGGGCTCGGCACGTCCTTGGCAGCCGTTCGTGCCCGCCGACGGCGCGATCTTTGCCGGCACGCGGGCGTCCGATCTCACTGGCGATGCGCGTGAGCGTGCCGATCGGTTGACCGACGCCGAGGTGCACGCGGTGCTCAGCCGCGTCGAGCCGCAGCCCCAGCCGGAAGCACAGGTCGAACCAAAGGACGCGAGCGCGGGCCCGTCCATTGATCCAGCGCCCATCGACCGCGCCCCCGACGGCCCGTGGATGCGCCGGGCCATGCAGATCCGCGACAGCTACCTCGTCGCCCACGACGACGACGGCGTGGTCATCATCGACCAGCACGCGCTGCACGAGCGCGTCATGTTCGAGGCCCTGCGCAGCCGGGTCGCCAGCCACGGGAACTTAGAAAGCCAGCGCCTATTGACGCCCGCGATCGTGGGCGTCGCCGATGCCCCCGAGAAGCTCGACGCTCTTGCGCCGATCCTGAACACGCTCGGCATCGACGCCACCGCCGCCGGCCCAACGCGCGTCGCCGTGCACGCCTTCCCCAGCCTGCTCTTCAGCCGCGGCGTCGACCCGGCCGAGTTCATTGGCGACTTGCTGGAGAAGGACGACCTGCCCAAGGACCAGGAGGACGCGCTGCGCAAGGTCCTGGACATGATGGCCTGCAAGGCGGCCGTCAAGGCCGGCGACGCGCTGAGCGATCAGGAGCTCAGCGCCCTGCTCGAACTCCGCGAGAAGGTCGAACGCAGCGCGAGCTGCCCGCACGGGCGGCCGACGTCGGTGCGGTTGACGATGCGGGACCTTGAGAAGATGTTCGGGCGGAGGTGATCTCTTCGCTTCGCCAGCGGGGCCCTGCGCGGGCTGCGCCCGGCGTGTGTGTGGGGTGCGGGCTCACCGCCGTCGGGGCGATCGTGGCATCGAGGGGCTACGCGGCCGACCTGGGCTCTTCTTCGGTACGATCGACGATGCCGTCGAAGTTCAGGTAGGCGTGCTCGCCGAAGAGCTCGCGCGCGGCGTTGTCGTAGGCGTCGGCGGCGTCGATTTCGTCGTTGAATCGTCCCAGGTGGTGGTGCTTCCCGTCTTTGTTGATCTGGGCGAGCCACTTGCCGCGCCGGTCGTCCCAGCAGACGCCCTTGTACTTCGATGTCGTCTCGTATCCGGCCCGCATCTTGATCTTCTTGTTGCCGCGGGCCTGCTGGGCGATGTCCAGCACGACGAGGTTCTCGCGCCGGCAATCCAGGAAGTCGCCGTTGGCGTGGCGGATGCGCCAGCGATGCCCGCTCACGCCGGTGATGTATTGCTTCATCGGCTTCATTCGCCCCTTGGCCGTCGAGAGCACGACGACGCCGTGGGTCCCGTACTCGTCGGTCTTCTCCGAGTAGTTCCAGTGCTTGCCCTCGACGAGGTGTAAGTCGATGGAGTCAATGAGCGCCTCCATCCGTCCCTTGCCGGTGCGGATGGGCACGCGGTGCACGCCCGGTCGATCGAGGTCGGCGTAGGGCTGGTGCAGCTTCTCGAGCTCGTCGGCGAACGCCGCGAGTTCGGCGTGGGTGAACATCTTGCACCGGCCGCTGCCCTTGGTCTGTCGCCCCCAGGCGCCCACCGGCGTGCGGCCCTGGTGCTCCCAGTGCGACCAGGTCGAGAACGGTACGTCGATGAACCGCGCCGCCTGCTGGCGCGTGTAGGTATGCTCATCTGTCGCGCGGGAGAAGCAGCGGATGCCGTGTGCCTTGAGCGCCTCGCGGGCCTCTTCGACCTGCGCTGGCGTGTACAGCTTGCGGAGCCCCGATCCCTTCTTCGCGTGGCCCCATGCGCCCATGGGCATGATGCCGCGCTTCTCCCAGCCCTGCAGCGCCGTCGCCTCGACGCCCAGCATGCGGGCGGCCTCACGCTGCGTGAGCGTGTGGGCCTCGGTCGCGTTGGGGCCGCGGCCGAAGCCGATCTCGTCGAGCGCGGCACGCGCCCGGCGGACCTCCTCTGGCGAGTGCATCCGACGCAGCCCGCCGTGACCCGAGCCCTCCGGGTTCGTCCGCCAGCGCCCGGTGGGGATCACGCCGCGGCGGCACCAATGGCTCCACGTGGCCTCCGAGATTCCTGCCAACTCGGCCGCCTCCTTGCGGGTGAGCGTGTGCTCGGCTGTGGCGGCGGGCTCGAGGATGCCCATGTCGGTCGCCTTGACGCGCACCGCTTCGACCTCGGCGGGCGTCCACAGGCGCATCGTGCCATTGATGCCCAGCGTGGGTGAGAGCGGCGGCAGCTTGCCGGGGGGCACCAGCCCGTCCTTCTCCCAGCGCGACCATCGGGCCGCTGTGATGCCCAGTTGCTCGGCCGCCTCCTTGCGGGTCACGGTGTGCTCGGCCGTGCCTCGTCCCTGTGCGCCCGGGTGCTCGCCGCGGTCGATCGAGGCCTTGAGTTCCTCGATCTGCTCGAGCGTGTAGAGATTGACGCTCTTTCCGCTCGCGTTGCGAGCAACCCTGTGGGCCCTGGGCAGCCAGCCCTTGCGGTCCCACAGGTACCACAGCGGGCGCGAGATGTTGATGATGGCGGCCGCCTCGAGCACGGTCAGGGCGGGCTTGCCGTCGATGGTCGGTCGCCGCTCGGCTTCCAGTTGCGCCATGGCGGTCTTGATCGCCGCGACATCCTCGGGCGTGTACAGCTTGCGCAGGCCGCCCTTTCCCGAGCCCTTGGGGTTGGGCGTCCACCGTCCCTCGGGCAGCAGCCCGCGGCTGGTTAACTCGTGCCACGCGTGGCTGCCGATGCCGGCCTGCTGCGCGGCCTCTTCCTTGGTGATCGTGTGCCGCGGCGTGGCGAACTGGCCGGCGCCCGGGTGCTCGCCGCGCTCGAGCGACGACTCCAGTTCGTCGATCTGCGCGACGGTGTACATCTGGGTCTTGCCGTTGGCGCCCGGCCGCGACACGGGCGTGCCCTTGGGCGCCCAGCCCTTCTTCTGCCACGCGTACCACTGGGCCCGCGAGAGGCCGAGGCGCGCGGCCGCGTCCTTGAGCGTGATGGCCGGCCGCCCGTCGATCTGCGGGCCCTGGCTCATGAACGCGTCCAGCGCCGCGCGCGCCTCATCGACCTCGGCGGGCGTGAACATCTTGCGGCGGTTGCCGCGGCCGTTGCCCTCGGCGGGCGCGGCCCAGCGTCCGGGGGGGAAGCGTCCGCTCTTGATCATCTCGTACATGCGCGACTTGGAGATTCCCAGCATCTCGACGACCTCGTCGTAGTAAATCGTGTGCTCGGGTGTCGCCAGCCCGCTGCTTTCAACCGCCGCGCGGGCGGCGTCGACCTCGGCCCGCGTGAAGAGCTGGACCCGGCGGTCGTGCTCGCGGCCGGTGCCGATCGTGCCCTCGGGCAGCAGCCCGCGCTTCTGCCAATTCCGCCACGCGTCACGCGTGAGGCCGACCAGGGCGCACGCTTCCTTCAGCGTGTAGGTTGCCCGGTTGTCCGTGGCCGGCTGGGCGTCCGTCGCCGGCTTGGCGGCGGTGGGGGCGCTGTTGATGGGGGTGGCGAAGCGATCGGCGTGGTCCTCGGTCATGCCGTGGGTATCGGTCCTTCATCCGGCCGACTTTGGTCGGTCTTGGCCCGGGCCGCGTCCCCGGCAGTTCTTGCGCATGGCTGCGTGCTGCGCGAATGCGCCGTTGCTTGCGAACGTCCGGATACCTGTGGAGCGCGGCGAGATATATCAGGACCATCGCGGCTGCGCATCCGCCGTGGCGGCGTGCCAGGGGCGTTCGCGGGGCCCGCCGCGGCGATTATCGAGTTCTTCGCACCGATGCGATGGTCCATCGCACGCCTTCGGCGGGGCATGAAATGCGTGTCACGCGCCGCCACTGGGCCTCGTTGGCCCAGCGCTCGGGCGATGCGACCGATCGCACGCCCGCGGCCGGGCCCCGCACGCGGCAGTGGGGCCTTTACCCCCTGATTGTGGGGTGTTGCGCGCGTGCGCCCGCCCGTCGCGGGCGCTCACCGACCGCAATCCCTGCGTCGTGGGTCGTCGTGGGCTATGTTCGATTCATGTACTTCGAGCCGCGCAGGTTCCGCGACGTTGTCGAGCAGGCTGCCCGGGAGGGTTGGACGCGGTTGGCCGTCACGGTGCAGGACCGGTACGCACAATGGCTCGTCAAGTACCAGGACTGGCCCGCCAATCGGGTCGTGCGGCTCGCCACCCTCCCCCGGTGGCCGCAGGATCTGGCGGAACTCAGGATCATCCATGGCCTGACATCGCTAAACTTGAGCATCAACTCGATCGGGAATGATGGCGCCCGCGCGATCGCCGAGCACCTGACGGGCCTGACATCGCTCAACCTGAGCAGTAACTCAATCGGCGACGATGGCGCTCGCGCGATCGCCGAGCACCTGACGGGCCTGACATCGCTCAACCTGAGCAGTAACTCAATCGGCGACGATGGCGCCCGCGCGATCGCCGAGCACCTGACGGGCCTGACATCGCTCGAACTTGGCTTCAACACGATCGGCGTCGATGGCACTCGCGCGATCGCCGAGCACCTGGCGGGCCTGACATCGCTCAACCTTGCGTTCAACGCAATCGGCGACGATGGCACCCGCGCGATCGCCGAGCACCTGACGGGCCTGACATCGCTCGAACTTGGCTTCAACACGATCGGCGTCGATGGCACTCGTGCGATCGCCGAGCACCTGACGGGCCTGAAATCGCTCGACCTCGGCTTCAACACGATCGGCAACGATGGTGCCCGCACGATCGCCGAGCACCTGACGGGCCTGAGATCGCTAAACCTAAACAGCAACTCGATTGGCGCTGATGGCGCCCGTGCGATCGCCGAGCACCTAGCAGGCCTGACATCGCTCGACCTTGGCTTCAACTCGATCGGCGTCGATGGCGCCTATGCGATCGCCGAGCACCTGACGGGCCTGTCATGGCTCAATCTGAACAACAACTCGATCGGCAACGATGGTGCCCGCACGATCGCCGAGTACCTGACGGGCCTGACATCGATCAACTTGTGGAGCAACTCGATCGGCGACGATGGCGCTCGCGCGATCGCCGAGCACCTGACGGGCGTGACATCGCTCGACCTTGGCAACAATTTGATCGGTGTCGATGGCGCTCGCGCGATCGCCGAGCACCTGACGGGCCTGACATCGCTGGAACTCAGCAGCAACTCAATTGGCGACGATGGTGCTCGCGCGATCGCCGAGTACCTGGCGGGCGTGACATCGCTCGACCTTGGCAACAACTCGATCGGCGTCGATGGCGCCCGCGCGATCGCCGAGCACCTGACGGGCCTGACATCGCTGAACTTGAGCAGCAACTCGATTGGCGTTGATGGCGCCCGCGCGATCGCCAAACATCTGGCGGGCCTGACTTCGCTCGAACTCAGCAACAGCTCGATCGGCGTCGGTGGCGCCCGCGCGATCGCCGAGCACCTGACGGGCCTGACATCGCTGGAACTCGGCAGCAACTCAATCGGCGACGATGGCGCCCGCGCGATCGCCGAGCACCTGACGGGCCTGACATCGCTCCACCTGAGCCGCAACAAGATCGGCCAAGTGGGCTTGCGGTACCTGCTCGATCAATTGGTTGAGCGAGTGGATTCAGCGCTCATCGCTAGGCTCGACCTGAGCGGGAACGATCCTGAGGGTCTTCCGATAGTTTCAGAATTGCTGGATGGTTCCGATGCTCAGGCGCTGCTCTCGTCTTGGCGGCGAGTACGTGGATTCCAGGCCTCCGAGTTGGAGCCGCTGAATGAGGCAAAGGTACTGGTGCTAGGCGACGAGGCTGTAGGCAAGACCTCCCTGGTAAATTTCCTCGTCAAGGGTCAGCCCCGCAATCCAAGCCACATCAAGACCCGAGCAACAGCCATCCACGAGCGCATCAAAACCGAGAAATGGGACACCGGCTCGGACGGTCTCAGGCTCAACATTTGGGACTTTGGGGGTCAGGAGATCATGCATGGCACCCACCAGTTCTTCCTGACCGCACGCAGCGTGTACCTCCTCGTGCTCGAGGCCCGACGGGAAGACCAGGAGAACATCCACGGTCGCGTCCGGTGGTGGTTGCAAACGATTCAGAGCCGCGGTGGCGACTCGCCCATCATCGTGGTCATCAACAAGCACATGGATGAGCCCCGCCAGGACCTGGCGATCGATGAGGACTCGCTGCTGATCGACTTCCCATCCATCGCTGGGTTCGTCCGTACGTCTTGCGATGACGATGATCGATCGAAGGAGAGCATCGCGAGCCTGCGTGAGCTGATCGTGCGCACCACGGCGGGTCTGCCGCACGTGCGCGAGCCGCTGGTCCCGGCGTGGAAACGAGTGAAAGAGGAACTTGCAACGCTTGCCGGTAATCGCAAGGTGCTTGACCGCGGCGACTTCACGCGGCTTTGCATGGAGGCGGCGGACGAAAACGATCGCGTAGTGGACGGCCCCGAGCAACGCGCCCTCTTGCAACTGTTGGACGATCTTGGCGTCGTTGTCGCCCACGGCGAGCACAAGCCCTCGCGGGCAAGCGCCCGCGAGGTACACCTGCTTGACCCCAATTGGCTCACCGGGGCCATCTATCTGATTCTCAACGACGATGGCGTCCGCGAACGTAACGGTGTGCTCGATCGGGCTCACCTTCCGGACATCCTCGACACATCGCTGTATGCCAAGCAGTGGTACGAGTTCATCCTGGACATGATGAAGAGCGCAGAGTTGGAGCTGTGCTACCAGATGGCCGGTGGCGGTTCCCAGGCCGGCGAGCGATACTTGATTGCCGAAGCGCTGCCCGCATCGCGGCAATACACCGGCGACTGGGGCGAGGACGTGCTGCGGCTTCGCTACACGTACGACCATCTGCCGGCCGGGCTCATCCCCCGGCTCATCGTGCGGGCCCACCGCCGCCTGACGGAACCGCAGGTGATGTGGCGGTTTGGGGTGCTGCTGGCAGCCGATGGCTGCGAGGCGCTGGTCGAGGCCACGCCGGGCAAGTCGGTGATCGACATCCGGGTGCGCGGGCCCGAGGCCAAGCGGATAGACGCGATGCGGCTCGTACGCGACGACTTGCAAAGCGTGCACGAAATCCAGGGCGACATCGGCGCAAGGGCCCGCATCCCGCTGCCGGACAACCCGTCAGTATCTGTGTCTTACGAGTATCTGATAGGGTTGGTCGAAGATTATGGATCTGATCACATGTTCCGGCCGGAAGACACGCGAGCGTCATACCGGGTAGGTGATCTGCTCGGGCTGGTGCCGGGTGATCGGCGGTTCGTGGCAAAGGCTTGGGATGTTCCCAAGGGCGACCCGGTGCCGAGTACAACGAACATGCGGAGCGCGGTCATTGTCGCAGGCGTGCTGCTTGTCATGTTTGTCGTCATCGTTGCCACGGTGCTGGTGGTGTTTACAAATGTCGGATTCTGGATGGGATTTGCAGTCGCGTCGGTAGCTATCGCGGTGTTCCTTGTGATCGCGGTGATTCTCCTAAGTGTCCTTGGTCTGGTTTCCAAGGATCAACTCGTCGCATTCTTGACCCGAGCCCAGAAGCAGAACTACCGGCTGATGCGAGCAGGGCCCCCCCGGTTACCGCCGGACAAGAGCGGCGATGGACCCACGACCCCTTCAACATAGATACCGCTAATTTGTCTTGAGGGGTGATCTGAGCCAGAGGCCGTTGCAGAGGTTTCAATATCAGAAAAATCCGCTTACGCGGTAAAGTCACTTCCCGATCCCCCCGATGAACCCCTCGATAGCCGCTCGCGGCGTGCCGGAGGGTCCGGACGGCGGGGTGGGATGGCAGCCCGGGGTCGCGTGCAGCGCCCGGGCCATTTCAAGGATGAAACAATGCCTCGCAAGCCGATTAAGGACGCGCAGCTCTTGCAGTACGCCGCCGACCTCTTCGCCGTGTGGAGCGGCAACCAGGGCACGCCGCCGGACATCGGCGTGACGGCCGATCAGGTCGCCGAGCTGGGCACCACGCTGACCACCGCACAGAACGCCAAGACAACCCAATCGGCCGCCGCCAGCAGCGCCAAGGCCGCCAGCACCGGCAAGCGCAACGCCTTCAAGGACCTGCGCACCAAGCTGGGCGGGCTCATCGACATCGTCGAGGGCTACGCAAAGTCCAGCGGCGACCCGGGCGTGTACCAGCGGGCCCACATCGACCCGCCCGCGCCGCCGACGCCCCGGAGCGAGGCCGCCCAGCCCGAGGACGTGCGCACACGCGTGCGCACCGACGGCACCATCGAGGTCGCCTTCACCGTCACCAGCGGCGGCGGCGCGACCTACGACGTGCAGCGGCAGACCGTCTTGCTCACCGGCGAGGTCGGTCCGTGGACGTCGCTGGCGACCATCGGCAAGAAGGAGTTCATCGACCCGGCCGTCCCGGTCGGCCTGCGCCAAGTGCTCTACCGCGTCCGCACCACGCTGAGCAACGGCGTGGCCAGCGAGTGGAGCGAGCCGTCGGTGACCAACTTCGGCAACGACGGCAGCGCGGGTGGCCCGCTGTCCGCCGCCACGCCCGAGAGCGAAGCGGCCTGAATCGACTCCCGTCCTTTCTTGCGACGCCCCTGCACACGCGTGTCGGGGCGTTTTGTGTGCGCGCTGGGGATCGGTGCTGTAATCCAGTGGCCGGTCTCGCCGATCGAACGCGGCGTGACCCCCCAAATCGGAGCCCGGTCAGCCCTCGGTCCGCCCCGATCGAAGTTCCGGCCATTTGGGGGCATCCCCAGGGAGCCGCGCCGGGCCGGGACAACACGCATCTCGCTCCGGGCCGGTTCGTGATAGACTGGACGCTCGCGACGCGTCCTGTGGGGGCGTGCGTGCACGCATGGCGCGGGGGCCGGCCGGCCGCCGAACGCAAGAAGGAGCCTGAGAATGACGCAGGTACGCAGCACGATCGTGCTGGCCCTTGTCCTGGTGCTGGCCGCCTCGGCCTTTGCCCAGCGTGGCAATCGGGGCAACCAGCAGAACCAAAGGAACC
This sequence comes from Phycisphaerales bacterium, assembly GCA_965227775.1. Lineage (GTDB taxonomy): Bacteria > Planctomycetota > Phycisphaerae > Phycisphaerales > UBA1924 > JAHCJI01. The sequence goes on along the minus strand of OZ245777.1, from coordinate 382,399 downwards.
AGGGGCAGGCGGCCAAGCCCAACGTCCTCATCATCTGGGGCGACGACATCGGCACCTGGAACATCAGCCACAACAACCGCGGCATGATGGGGTACCACACGCCCAACATCGATCGCATCGCCAAGGAGGGCCTCAGCTTTACCGACTACTACGCCCAGCAGAGCTGCACCGCCGGGCGCGCGGCGTTCATCGGGGGCACGGTGCCCCTGCGCACGGGCATGACCAAGGTGGGGCTGCCGGGCGCCGCCGAGGGCTGGCAAGAGGTTGACATCACGATCGCCGCGGTCCTGAAAGAGCAGGGCTACGCGACCGGCCAGTTCGGCAAGAACCACTTCGGCGATCAGGACACGCACCTGCCCACCAACCACGGGTTCGATGAGTTCTTCGGCCCGCTCTACCACCTCAACGCCTCGGAAGAGCCCGAGAACCGTGATTATCCGGGCGATCTCGTGCTGCCGAACGGCAAGACGTTCTTCGAGCAGTATGGCCCGCGCGGCGTGATCCGCTCGTCGATGAGCGAGGACGGCACGCACAACGTCGAGGACACCGGGCAGCTCACTATCGAGCGCATGAAGACCGTTGATGATGAGACCGTCGAAGAGGCCATCGACTTCATCAAGCGTACGGTCGAGTCGGGCGAGCCCTTCTTCTGCTGGTGGAACGGCACACGCATGCACTTCCGCACGCACCTGAAGGACGAGGTTGTGGGCATCTCGGCGCCGCACGGCGACGAGTACCACGATGGCATGATGGAGCATGACGGGCACGTCGGCCAGCTGCTCGACCTACTCGACGAACTTGGCATCGCCGACAACACCATCGTCATGTACTCCACCGACAACGGCCCGCACTTCAACACCTGGCCCGACGCCGGCTACACCCCCTTCCGCAAGGAGAAGAACAGCAACTGGGAGGGTGCCTACCGCGTGCCGGCATTCGCCCGCTGGCCTGGCAAGTGGCCCGCCGGCGAGACGCTCAACGGCATCGTCGCCCACGAGGACTGGATGCCCACCCTCGCCGCCGCGGCCGGCAAGTCCGACCTCAAGGAGGACATGCTGGACGGATATGAGGCGATCGGCCGCACCTACCGCCAGCATCTTGACGGCTACGACATGAACGAGTACTTCGCGAGTGCCGGCAGCTTTGAGACCTTCCACGACAACATCGCGGCGTCCCCTCGCAAAGAGTTCTTTTATGTCAACGACGATGGCCAGGTCGTGGCCATGCGCCTGGGAGACTGGAAGGGTGTGTTCTTGGAGAACCGGGCCGATGCGTTTGAGATCTGGCGTGAGCCCTTCACCGAGCTGCGCGTTCCCCTGCTGTTCCACCTGCGCCGAGATCCGTTCGAGAAGGCCCAGATCGATGCCAACACCTACAACGATTGGTTCCTCGACCGACCGTACGTGATCGTGCCGATGCAACAGATCGCTGCAGGTTTCTTTAAGACCCTGCAGGAGTACCCCCCGAGCCAGACGCCAGGATCGTTCAACCTCGAGAAGATCCAAGAACAAATGGAAGACGCCGCCCGCGGGCGGTGATCGGCCGCACTTGCGACCGAGCGCTGGAAGGCGATCGGCCGCTTTATCACAAGGGGGAAGACGCGATGAAGCTCCGAATGCTGGCGGCGATGGTGATCTTGGCGTGCGCGTCCGTGCTCGCCCGGGCTCAGAGTGGCGCGCAGGACATGCTGCCATCCTGGAACGACGGCCCCTCAAAGCAGGCCATCATGGACTTCGTCGAGAAGACCACGACCGAGGGCTCGCCCGACTTTGTGCCCCCGGCCGAGCGCATCGCGACCTTCGACAACGACGGTTGCCTGTGGGCCGAGCAGCCGGCATACTTCCAGCTCATCTTCGCCGTCGATCGCGTGAAGGCCATGGCCGCCGACCATCCCGAGTGGCAAGATCAGGAGCCGTTCAAGAGCGCCATCGCCGGCGACATGAAGGCCCTAATGGCGACCGGCAAGGAAGGCCTTATGCAGATCCTGGCCGCCTCGCACACCGGCATGACGACGGATGAATTCGCTGACTCGGTTCGTGCGTGGGTCGAGACTGCCCGCCACCCAACGACCGGCAAGAAGTTCACCGAGATGGTGTACAAGCCCATGCTCGAACTGCTCGAGTACCTGCGAGCAAACGGCTATAAGACCTTCATCGTCTCGGGCGGCGGCATCGACTTCATGCGCGTGTTCACCGAGGAGGTCTACAGCATCCCGCCCGAGCAGGTCGTGGGAACGAGCGTGGCCGCGAAGTACGAGGTGCGTGACGGCGTGCCCGTGCTCGTCAAGCAGCCCGAGGGCCTGTTCGTCGACGACAAGGAGGGCAAGCCGGTGGGCATCTACCAGCACATCGGCCGCCGGCCCGTTTTTGCTGCGGGGAACTCCGACGGCGACTTCCAGATGCTCGAGTACACGACTGCTGGCGATGGCCCACGCTTCGCCATGATCGTGCACCACACCGACGCCGATCGCGAGTGGGCCTACGACCGCGACTCGCATATCGGCCGGCTCGAACGCGGGCTCGACGAGGCCAACGAGCGCGGCTGGGTGGTGGTCGATATGGCCAAGGAATGGAAGACGATCTTCCCGTAGGATCCACCGATGCTCGCCCTGGCCACCATCATGCTCGCGCTCGCCCAGGCGGATCCGCCGGAAACCGAGCCGCCGCCATGCTGCGCACCGCCTGATGCCATGTCGCTGCGACTCGCCGCGCTGGCCCAGCCCGAGGAAGCGACGACCGCCAGCACCGAGGGCATGGTCTACATTCCAGGCGGCGAGTTCTGGATGGGTTCGACCGATCCGCTGGCTCGACTGGACGAGGCCCCGGTGCACCGCGTGCGTGTCGACGGCTTCTGGATCGACGCGACCGAAGTGACCAATGCGCAGTTCAAGGCCTTCGTCGACGCGACCGGGTACAAGACCGTTGCCGAGCGGCCGGTCGATTGGGACGAGCTGAAGAAGCAGCTGCCCGAGGGCACGCCCAAGCCGGCCGACGAGTTGCTCCAGCCCGGTTCGCTCGTGTTCACTCCGCCTGATCATCCGGTCGACCTGCGCCGCTACGACCAGTGGTGGACTTGGACGACTGGCGCGTGCTGGAAGCACCCCGAGGGCTCGGGCTCGGGCGTTGGCAATCGAATGGACCACCCGGTCGTGCACATCGCCTGGGAGGACGCGGTCGCCTACGCCCGATGGGCCGGCAAGCGGCTGCCCACCGAGGCCGAGTGGGAGTTTGCCGCGCGCGGCGGGCTCGATGGTGCGGTGAATGCCTGGGGAAATGAGCCGGTCGGACCGAAGCGCGCGAACATCTGGGACGGCCGCTTCCCGCATAACAACACGCTCGAAGACGGCCACTTGCGCACCGCGCCGGTGCGCAGCTTCCCGCCCAACGGCTATGGGCTCTATGACGTGGCAGGCAACGTCTGGGAGTGGACGAGTGATCGGTACCGCCACGACGAGTACGTGCGTCGTGTATCCGAGTCGAGTCGCGCTGGTGATGCGAACCCTGTCTTTGTGAATCCGCGCGGCCCGGAACGTGCTGCCGATCCGCGTAACCCGCTTGCGGCGGCCAGCTACATCCATCGTGGAGGTTCGTTCCTTTGCAATGACAGCTATTGCGCCAGCTACCGCCCCAGCGCCCGCATGGCGGCGCCTTCGGACACCGCCATGAGCCACCTTGGCTTCCGCTGCGTGAGCGATGCGCCGCCGGAGCAATCGAACGACGACGAATCAACCGCCGACCGCTGAGCGCTGACCGGCAGCCAGGCGGAACCTAGAACGGAGAATGTCATGAAGAACGCTCGAATGCCCGCCGCTCTGCTGGGCCTTGGTCTTTCGGCAGCGCTCGTAGGCGTGGCCGTTGTCAACGCCGCGCCCGAGGCCGATGCCCGCCCGCAGCAGCAAGCCCAGCCTCGCGTCGGAGAGGCCGATGCCGACGCGGTCGCCTACGCCATTGGTTACTTCTTGGGGGATGAGGTCCGCTTCGGCCTCGAGAGCGACGGCATCACGCTCGACAACGCCCGCATCGTCGAGGGCTTCTCGGCCGCGGTCACGGGCAACGAGCCCGAGGTCGACGCAAGGGCCATGGACGACGCGCTTGCCGCAGCCCACCACGTCGTGCAGGATCGAATCGTCGAGCGTCGCTTGCAGAACGACCCCAACTTCAAGGCTCTACACGACCGCAACCTCGAGCGCAGCGAGGCGTTCCACGCGAGCTTCGCGAACCAGCCCGGCGCCGTCACGCTGCCAAGCGGCGCGCAATACCGCGTGATCGAGTCGGGCCAGGGCCAGCCTGTTGGCGCTGCCGCCAAGGTGGTCGTCACGTTCCGCGGCGCCCTGCTCGATGGCCGCGTGTTCACCGAGGGCGAAGCGGTCGAGGTCGAGATGGCCGACCTCACACCGGGCGTGCGCGAGCTGATCGGGCAGATGTCCGCCGGTGATTGGTGGCAGCTGGCCGTGCCGCCGTCGCTGGCCTACGGCGGCTTCGGCAAGCCCGAGATGGGCGTGGGTCCCAACGAGACCCTGATCGGCGACGTCAAGCTGCTGGAGGTGCGCTGATGCGAGGCCGTCATACAAAGATGTGGCTCATCGCCGGCGCGTGCGTTGTTCTGGCGTTTAGCGCCACGGTCGTCGTTGCGCAGTACGCGCTCGACTTCAACACGCGGCTCAACATGGGGGTGGGCAGCAACCGTCACACCGGTGGCCACTTTGGCCGCCGGAACACCTACCAGCCGTCAACGTACGCGTATCGCTCGGCTTCGCCGTACACGGTAAACCGCAACACGGGCACGTACACGTACAGCCCGAACGCCGCGTTCGGCCGGTCGTACTACCGGCCAACCGGGTACAACTACGCGGGCGGTTCCTACGCGTACCACCGGCGGATCCGAACGCGATAGTCAGCACGGCATCGGGGCTCATGCACCCGGGTTTTCGATGCCAAAGAAGCGACCAGCGTTCGCGTCCGTCGTGCGATCGAATTCTTCCAAAGGCTCCCCGCGAGCCTCGGCGATGAACTTGGCCGTCAGTGACACCATCCAAGGCCGGCACGGCCGCTGGCCGCGCACGGGCTGCGGGCTCAGGTAGGGGGCGTCAGTCTCGACCATGATCCGGTCGCTCGGGGTCAGCACCGCCGCCGCCATCACTTCTGGGGCGTTGTTGTATGTTGCGACGCCGGTGAAGCTGATCATCGCGCCCAAGTCGAGCACCTGTTTCGCCTCGGTCGGTCCGGCCGTGAAGCAATGGAACACGAATCGCTCTCCGGCGATGCCGCTGTCCTTCAGAATCGGAATCAGATCATCGAAGGCCTCGCGGCAGTGCAGCACGATCGGCTTGCCAGCCCCAGCCATCGTCTTACCCCTCTTGGGCTGGTCGATCTCTCGTATGAGCGCGAGCTGCTGCATGAGCACCGGCTCTTGCAGAGATCTCGGCGGATCGCTGTAGTGGTTGTCCAGCCCCATCTCGCCCCACGCCACGCAGCGATCCTGGGCGATGCAGTGCCGCAGCGGCGTGAGGTCGAACGGCCCTTCCGCCGCATACAGCGGATGCACGCCCGCGCTCGACCACACGTTGGGGTAGCGCATCGCGAGGTTCAGGCACTCGAGCGCGTTCATTGGCGTCGTGCTGATGGTGACGCAGCCGGTGACGCCGTGGCGGGCAGCCTCGGCGAGTTCCTCGTCGACCCTTCCCTCGAATTGTGGGAACGTCAGGTGGCAGTGCGTATCGATCACCGGCAACCGTACCCCCTGCCAGCCCGGCACGATGCCCACTACGATGACCCATGCTCCGGTTGGCGGCCATGGTGGGCCTCGTAGTTGCACTTTCCACGAGCGCGATCGCGCAAACTCGGTGGTACGTGGTCGAGCTCCAGGGCCAGCCCGCTGGCTGGATGACCATCGAGCGGCAAGAAGCCGGCGACCTCATCACCACGACCACCGCCATGCGCGTCGCTGTCGGTCGGCAGGGCGCGGTTGTGGTCACCGCGTTCGAGTGTGAGGTCATCGAGTTCGACCACGGTAACCTCAGCAGCATGCGCCGCCGCATCGAGGGCGACCGCGACGAGGTGACGACTTGGCGCTTCGACGGACGCACCGCCCGAATCGAGCACGATGGCCAAGAGACGATCAAGCCCGCGCCCGACGGGTTGTACATCGGCCCGGACGCCGAGCGGCGGTACCTCGCCGAGCGCATCGCCGCGGGAGACGAATCGATCAGCACACAAGTGGCCGACCCGCTCAGCGGTCTCGATCCCGTCCCGACCCGCCGCACGCGCATGGGCCAGGAGGCGATCGACGCGCTGGGCGTGACCATCGAGGCAGTGCGATTCGAGACGCGTCGCGGCGACGAGGATCGACTCGTGCACGAGTGGCTCGACGCCGACGGCAATCTCGTGCGCGCGGTGACGGCCATCGGCGCCGTGACGCAGGAGATCATCCTGAGTGATGAGGCGACCGCGAGGCAAGCCCTGGCGCGCCCGCCGGATCTCATCGACGCCACGCGTGTGTTCGCTTCGCGGGCGATCCGAGGCCACGAGCGTCTCCGAACCGCGTCGTTTCTGTTGAAGGGGAGCGCCGACACGCCCGCACTCTCCACGACCGTGCAGAGATCCGAGCGGCTCGACGATGGCTCGGTTCGCGTTGCGATCGACCTCGATTCCGAGAGCGCAAGGGTCGAACTCGGCGACGATGATCGTCGTCGGATGCTCGCACCGACCGACCTGCTCGAAATCAACGACGAGCGTGTGCGACGCCTGGCCGAGCGATCGGTCGCGTCGCTGCCCGCGTCAGCGACGGACCCAGCACGGGCCGAAGCCATGCGGGGGTTTGTGCATCGCTACATCAATCGAAAAACCCTGGGCGTTGCGCTCGGCAGCGCCGCCGAGACGGCCGAGAGCCGCGAGGGTGACTGCACCGAGCACGCCGTGCTGCTCGCGGCGATGCTGCGTGGGAACGGCATCCCCTCGCAACTCGTCGCCGGGCTGATCTACGAGCCCGGAGGGCCGGGCACACCGCCGGCCTTTGTCTACCACGTGTGGACGCAGGCTTTGGTCGAGGACGGAGCCGGCGAGCAGTGGATTGATCTCGACGCCACGCAGCGTCGGCGATCGCGGCACGCGTGCCAGATCGCCCTCTCGCTCTCGGACGGCTCGGATCCTGACGATCTCTGGGCCGGCCTCGCGTCGACGCTTGGAACGATCTCGATCGACGTCGAGGCGACGCGCTGATGGCGCTGGGCAAGCCAATCCTGCCGCCGCGAGCGACCACCGGCCACAAGGGCGATTTTGGTCGCGTTGCCGTCGTCGGCGGGTGTGCGCTGTCGTCCACGCGGATGATCGGCGCCCCGGCGCTCGCGGCTCTCGCGGCGACGCGCAGCGGTGCCGGGCTCGTGCAGTTGCTGTGCCCCGAGGGCGTGCTCAATGAGGTGCTCTCGATTGCGAGCCAGGCAACCGGTCGGGCGCTGCAGACCGAAGCAGACGGCGCGGTGCTCGCGAGCGAGGCGGTCGCCACCTTCGATGAGGCTGTCGACATTGCAGATGCGATCGTCATCGGTCCGGGTCTCGGTCGCGGACCGGGCCCAGCGGCGTTGGCCTTACGGGCGATTCAGCAGAAGCTCACGCCCGTCGTCATCGATGCCGATGCGTTGAACGAGTTGGCCGAAACACCGCAGCTCGCCCTCGACTTCAACGCCCCCGCCGTGTTCACGCCCCACCCGGGCGAATTCGCGCGGCTCGCGAGCGCCCTCGGCATGGACACGAACGCCACGGACGACGCTCACAGGCAGCAGGCAGCCGAGCAACTCGCCCAGCGGCTCGGTTGCGTCGTGGTGCTCAAGGGTGCCCGGACGGTGGTCAGCGACGGCATCCAGACGTGGAGCGACGACACCGCCGACTCGGCGCTCGCGACCGGCGGCGCGGGCGACGTGCTCGCGGGTCTCATCGGCGGGCTCATCGCCCAGCACGCGCGCCCCGTGACGCACGAGCTCGCTCGTGCCAAGCTCGGCGAGCGGGTGAAGCACATGGGCGACGACGGCAAGCTCACGCTGTTCGAGATCGCCAGGTGCGCAGTCGTCGCACACGCTCAGGCCGCCAGGCTCTGGCGCGAGCGGCACAACGCCAGCGCGGGCCTCACGCCCACGGACCTGGCCGACCAGATCCCCGAGGCCGTAACCACGCTGCGTGGCTAGGGCGTCTGTTGTGGCTGTTGTTGGGGCTGTTGCTGCGGTGGTGGGGGTGGCGGGTTCGCCTGCGCGAACCGCCAGCGGGCATACACGATGAAGCCAACGAGGATCAAGCCGATCCCGAACCCGGTGAAGTAGGTCTTGAGCTTTTCGCGTCGGTCCATCGTGCGTTGTGATCTCTAGGAAGTCCGCTTCTTCCGCCGGGTCGGCTTGCTGCCAGGGGTACCGGGCTTTCCGCTGCGGCTGCGGCGCTGGCGCTTGTTCTGCTTGCCTTCGTCCAGTTCGCTCCGCCGGACCTTCGCCGTGTCGCCTTGAGCAATGCGCTCCTTGAGCTTGCGTGCCTGGTCTCGCAGGCGGGCGGCCTTCTCGAACTCGAGCGACTGGGCGGCCTCGAGCATCTCGGCCTCGATCTCGCGCAACAGCTCGGCGATGTCGAAGGCCTCCTCGGCGCTGCCGGCCGCCTCCCGAGCCGTCTTGCGCGCGCGGAGCTGCATCTCGATGCCGCGGCGGATCTCCTTCTTGATCGTCGCGGGCGTGATGCCCATCTCTTCGTTGTAGGCGGTCTGCTTCTCGCGGCGGCGGTCGGTCTCGTCCAGCGCGTCGCGCATGCCGGGAGTGATCGTGTCGGCGTACATCACGACCCGGCCGTTCACGTTGCGGGCCGCCCGGCCCATGAGCTGGATCAGGCTCGTCGGGCTCCGCAGGAAGCCCTCCTTATCGGCGTCGAGGATGGCGACGAGGGACACTTCGGGCAGATCGAGGCCCTCGCGCAGCAGGTTCACGCCCACGAGCACGTCGAAGGCGCCCTCGCGCAGGTCGGTGATGATCTCGAGCCGCTCGAGCGTCTCGATGTCGCTGTGCAGGTAGCGCGTGCGAAGTCCGTTCTGGTCAAGGTAGCTCGCGAGGTCCTCGCAGAGCCGCTTGGTGAGGGCCGTGACGAGCACGCGGTCGCCGCGCGCGACCGCAGCCTTGCACTCTTCCAGTAGGTCGGGCACCTGTCCGTCGGCGGGCTTCACCTTGACGCCCGGGTCCAGTAGGCCTGTTGGGCGGATGACCTGTTCGGCGATCTCTCCGCCCGTGCGTTCGAGCTCGTACGGCCCCGGCGTTGCGCTGACGAACAGCAACTGCGGCACCATCCGCTCGAACTCCTCGAACCGCATCGGCCGGTTGTCGAGGGCGCTGGTCAGGCGGAAGCCGTGCTCGACGAGCGTCTCCTTACGCATGCGGTCGCCGTTGAACATCGCCCGCACCTGTGGCAGCGTCACGTGGCTCTCATCAATGATGACCAGCCAGTCGTCGATGTTGGGCCGCCCCGACCGGCGCCCGTCGTCTCGCTGCACCAGCTGGTCGCTCGTCTCGGCGCGAGGCAGCATCGACGCCTCGCCCATGCCCGGCCGCGGCGCGTAGTCGAAGTAGTCGAGTAGCGTGAAAGGCCGCTCGCCGGGCATGCGGCCATCGAAGAAGCGGCTGTAGTTCTCCACGCCCGGGCAGCTGCCGGTCTCGCGGAGCAGGTCGAGGTCGTACTTCGTGCGAGCCAGCAGCCGCTGGGCCTCGAGCAGCCTGCCGTCGCTGCGGAGCTCGAGCACGCGGGCGTCCAGCTCTCGGGTGATGTCGTCGCAGATCGTCTCGAGCTGCTCCTCGGGCAGCACGTAGTGCACCGCCGGGAAGAGGTGGAACGTGTCCTCTTCGGCCAGCACCTCGCCGCTGGTCGGGTTGATCAGCTCCAGGCGGTCGAGCTCGTCGCCAAACAGGTCGAGCCTGACGGCAAACCGCTCCGAAGCGGGCCACACCTCGATGACGTCGCCCCGCGCCCGGAAGCGGCCGCGGCTGAACTCGTAATCGCTCCGCTTGTATTGCATCGCCGTGAGCGATGCGAACAACTGTCGGCGATCGACGCGCACGCCCTTGCTGAAGGTCAGCACTTTCTCGCCATACGCCTCGGGCGAACCCAGACCGAAGATGCACGACACGCTGGCAACCACCACCGTGTCCCGCCGGCTCAGGATGTTGCTCGTCGCGGCCAGGCGGAGCTGGTCGAGGTCTTCGTTCCTGCTCGCGTCCTTCTCGATGTAGATGTCCCGCTGGGGGATGTACGCCTCGGGCTGGTAGTAGTCGTAGTAGCTGACAAAGTAGTTCACGCTGTTGTGCGGCAGGAACTCCTTGAGCTCCTCGTACAGCTGGGCCGCCAGCGTCTTGTTGTGGCTGATGATGAGCGTGGGCTTGCCAAGACGCTCGATGACGTTGGCCATGGTGAACGTCTTGCCCGTGCCCGTAGCCCCCAGCAGCGTGGCGGCGTCGGCACCCGCAGACAGCCGCTCCGTCAGCGCCTCGATCGCCGAGGGCTGGTCGCCCATGGGTTTGAAGCTGCTGACGATCTCGAAGGAACGCGGTGGCATGCAGCAAGTCTAGGGAGCGGTCGTGCGCCTCCGAATCCAACTGATTGGATCGTGTTTGGATATCTGGAAAGCCGCAACATGGTTTCGTAGAACGCCGTATCTCTAACAGAGGGAGGGCATCGAGAATGCGAACCACCGATCGGCGTCGAGTGTGCTCGGGCGTTTTGGTTTTCGCGATGCTCGGAGGAGTTGCTGCCGGGCAGGATTGCACGTGGTCCGGCCTCGGCGGCGGGACCCAGGGCGGCTTCGACCCCAGCGTCCAGACGCTCGAGGTCTACGACGATGGCACGGGACCGTCCCTGTACGCTGGAGGAGACTTCCAGCAGGCTGGCGGCGGGGTCGCGTACGGCGTGGCGAAGTGGGACGGCGCGAGATGGTCGCCCCTTGGTGAGGGGCTGTGGTTCTCCGGGGCCCGCGACCTTGCGGTCTACGACGACGGCTCCGGGCCCGCGCTCTACGCCTGCGGCAGCTTCTTCGAGGCCGGCGGCGCAGCCGCAGAACGCATCGCCAAGTGGACACCAGCCACTGGATGGGAGCCGGTGGGTGGCGGCTTCGATCCCGACGACGACACGGCCGTCGCGATGGCGGTGTTTGATGACGGCTCGGGTGAGGCCTTGTACGTTGGCGGGGTCTTCACCGCCGCGGGGGGCGTGCCCGTTACGGGCATCGCTCGGTGGGACGGGCTCGCGTGGTCGGACGTTGGCGGCGGCGTCACCGGTGCGGTCAGGGCGATGGCGGTGCACGACGACGGCACCGGGCCCGCGCTCTACGCCGCCGGTCGATTCTCGGTCGCGGGCGGGCAGACAGCCTTCAACATCGCACACTGGGATGGCGACGCTTGGTCACCCGTCGGAACTGGGCTGACGGAAGTTAGCGGGCGGCCGGCGGTCGTGTCGCTGGCGGTGTACGACGACGGTACCGGGCCCGTGCTCGTGGCCGGGGGCGACTTCGATGGTCCCGCCGGCGGCAGCGCTCTGCAACTGACCAACATCGCACAGTGGAATGGCCGGGAATGGCAGCCGTTGGGTGCCGGCGTCCAGAGCACGACCTCAACCGCTCCGGCCGTGCAGGCGATGGCGGTGCACGATGCCGGCAGAGGCCCCGAACTGTTCGTAGGCGGTGTTCTCACCATGGCCGACGGCCTGGTGACCAACTATCTCGCCCGCTGGAACGGCAGCGAGTGGGCGGCCGTCGGCGATGGGCTCGAGGCCCCCGTCTACGCCCTTACCACCTACGACGATGGAGGCGGACGCAAGCTCTACGCGGGCGGTGCCTTCATCGAGATCGACGGCGACGAGGTCAACCACGTCGCGCGGCTCGATGGATGTGCGGGCGATTGCTTGGCTGATCTTGACGGCGATGGGGAATTGACGTTCTTCGACTTCTTGGTGTTCCAGATCCTGTTCGATGCCGGGGATTTCCAGGCCGATTTTGACCGAGACGGTGAGTTGACCATCTTCGACTTCCTCGTGTTCCAGAACATCTTCGTCACCGGCTGCCCGTAGGACGCTTCAGGTGTTTGCATCAAAGCACGCCCACGCCTCCGCCTCGCTGATCGCCTGGCCGGGGGCGATGCCGTCTTCGAGCGCCATATCAGCGCGCCCACGATTCGTCGCCGCGAGGATCGAGTCCTCCGGATCGGGCCGGACGATGGGCGTGTCGCTGCCGAAGAGGATGTCGCGGCCCGGCTTCAGGCCGCTGTCGATCAGCTCACGCACGGGCAATACGCGATCGAGCCGATCGGGGCAGGCTCGCCGAAGGGCCTCGATGTCGTACAGCAAGTGGCACGGCTGCACGCTCGCGATGACCCCAAGCTCCGCGAATCGTGGCACGTCGGCCCCGTCGATGAGCTCTGCGTGCTCAATTCGCACCGACCCCCGAGGCGCCCGCGCCCGCTCGGCCGCGTCAAGCACCGCGCGCACCGCCGCATCGCCGATGGCGTGAGCGGCAAGCTGCAGCCCCTCGCCGACGCACAGCCGGATCGCATCTTCGATGGCCTTGTCGCTCATGAGCTGCATGCCCGCGGGGTGCTCGGCCCGCCCATCGGCAAACGGATGGAGCATCCAAGCAGTGCGGCTGTTGAGCGTGCCGTCGACGAAGATCTTGCCTCCACCCAGGCGAACCTGGTCGGACTCCCAATCCCGCCGGGTCTTGAGCACTTCTGAAAGGTCATTGACGAGCGGGTACAGCGTAAAGTGCAACTCGCCCTTGAACGGGATTGCCGCGAGCGCCTCGCCCAGGCCCGGCTGGGCCTTCAGGTCGTGCACGTGGCTGAAGCCGTGGCTAGACAGATCCTCCAGGGCTCGCAGGAGTGCGTCCCGATCGATGCCCTTGGGCTCGAGCTGGCTCCAAGCCATGCCGGCGGCAGCTTCGTAGAGCACGCCGGTGAGCGAGCCGTCCGGCGTGCGGCCGATCTGGCCACCCTCGGGGTCGGGTGTGTCGATTCCCACACCGATCGCCTCGAGCGCGCGAGAGTTCAACATGATGGCGTGGTAGTCGAAGCACCACGCCGCGACGCTTGCTTCCGGGCTCGATTGGTCGAGCTGGTCGAGCGTCGGCCAGCCGGGTTCGATCCACGCCTCCGGCCGGGCGCCGTGCGCGAGGACGGTTTGTCGGCCGGCCGATCCATCAGCAATCGCGTCGAGCATCTCCTGTGCTGAGTTGCACGCATCGAGTTGCACCATGTCCATTGCTCGCCCGTGCGCCAGCACGTGCGCATGGGCTTCTCGCATGCTCGCTGGCTTGTGCGCAGGCCGCTCACCCACCAAGCACCCCCTCGATCGCCGCTCCCGCGGCGGCTTCTTCCCTGACCGGCTCGCTGAACTCCAGCCGCAGCACGTCGAACGCGGCCTTCACGTGCACGCCCCATTCATCGATGCCAACTGCAAGGGGCGACTCGGGTCGCACGCCCGTAGCGCGGGCGCACGCCTCGGCCAGCCTCGCCTTCTCGCTATTGAGGAGCTTGCACAGCGCCGGCATGCTCGATCGAAGGGGGTTGGGCGTCAATATGTCCTCGGCTACCTGGGTTCGCCCATCTGCGTCTGCGTACCGGGCGAACGAGACCGCAAGCGACACCAGCCGACATGCGGGCGGCGTCGAGCCGTGGTACGCCAGCCAGCGGTCGGCTTCGATCTCGGCTGGTTCGGGCAGTTCGTCGGGCGAACCCAGTGGCTCGAGCGAGAGCTCGATTGCGGGGTCTAGTTCCTTTGGCGCGGCAAAGGACCAACGGCCGGCCTCGTCGAACTCGTGGTGCATGGGTAGCGTGACCGAACCTCCCGATTCGGCAACGACCAGCCTGCAGGGCTCGGCGCCCGCCTCGCACACCATGACGCCTACGAGGTGTGCGAGCAGCCTCGCCCTGGCGTGCTGCTGCTCGCTGTTGGTGGCCTCTGGCATGGGCGATTGTTGCCTTCGACAAGCGAGCGCGCACGAAATCGGCGATCCGGAACGAGCCGGATCGCCGAGAGAAAGCCTGGCATGAACGACGACTTAGCGACGAACGGTGCGGCGGCGGGCCTTCTTGCGAGTGCCGGTCTTGCGAGCGGCAGTCTTGCGAGTGGCCTTCTTCCGGGTCGCCTTCTTGCGGGTGGTCTTCTTGGCGGCCTTCTTGCGAGTGCCGGTCTTGCGGGCAGCCTTCTTGCGGGTCGCCTTCTTGCGAGTGGCCTTCTTCCGGGTGGCCTTCTTCGCCGTCTTCTTGGCTGCCTTCTTGCGGGTACCAGCCTTGCGAGTGGCCTTCTTCCGCGTGGTCTTCTTGGCTGCCTTCTTCCGGGTTCCGGTCTTGCGGGCGGCGGTCTTGCGAGCGCCGGCCTTACGGGTTGCCTTCTTGCGAGTGGTCTTGCGTTTGGCCGTCTTCTTGGCCGCCTTCTTCCGGGTGGCCTTCTTCCTTGCGGCTTTCTTCGCCATGAGCAATCTCCTGCTCTGTTGCCCGACTTCGCTTGGTTACCACACGCGCCGATGTGCGAGTCGGGCAATCCGCGGACAAAGGGCGCGCGCAGCGTGTATCGGGTCTGTTACCCACGCGGCTTGAGTAGTCTACTAGAACTTTCCGATTCGTCCACAATTTTTTCAAGCCCCGCGACCTCACCATTGCACGAGCGATCATCATGAAACAACCCGCCTCCATCCTGCTCGTTGGTGCATCGGGCGCTCTTGGCTCGCGCATCGACACGCTCGCATCGGAAGACAGTCGCTTCGAGGTGGCCGCTCGCGTCAACCGGACGCGCCCGCATACCCAAGCACGTGACATTGCGCGCAAAAACCGCGAAATCATCGTAGATTTCTCGCATTTCAGCGCAACGCACGCGTCGATCGAACTCGCGCGCACCCGTCGTGCGCCGCTCCTCGTCGGCACGACCGAGCTGCAACAGGAACACACCGAGGCGCTTTCAAAGCTTGCTGGAGACGTGCCCGTGCTCGTGGCGCCCAATACGTCCGTTGGGTGTGTCGTGCTCATCCAATTGGTCCGAAAAATTTCTTTCGCGTTGGGTGAAAATTTTTCGCCTTCGATCGCCGAATGGCACCGTTCGGGCAAGCGCGACGCGCCCTCGGGCACTGCAAATGCGCTCCGATCGGCCATCGAAAGCGCCGATGAAGGCGCTTCGAATTTCGGCGAACGGGGTGTTGCGTCGGTGCGCGCGGGCAGCATTGTCGGCGAGCACGCGGTTCGATTCGACGGCCCCGACGAGACCATCGAACTCAAGCACACGGCGCACTCACGCGATCTGTTCGCTCGCGGCGCGCTGCACGCTGCGGCGTGGCTCGTAGATCAGAAGCCCGGCCTGTACGACATGGTCGATGCGATCGGCTTGCGAGATGAAGCGCCCCAAAAACCCCTCTGAGAGCGCGTTAGGGCCGATTTACGCCAGTTTGTCGCCCGGTTCGGCAGGCTCGCTCGGCTCCTCGGCAGGTTCATCGATCGATACCGGATCGGGCTCGCTCTGGTGTGACGCTTCCGGCGGTGGCGGGGGCGCTTCTTCGGGCTCGTCTTCGACGCGACGAACCTGCACGACGCTGTCGTTTGATGTGATCGCGCCCGTCGACTCGGCCATCTGGCGGACGCGCTCGGACATCTCGCGCAGCCGCTCGGCGTCGTCACGCTCCCGCGCTGCATTGCGGAGGCCGCCGTCGGGTGCCAGCGTTGCCAAGAACACCCCGTTCACCCGGTTGTACAGCGCGAGCGTCTCGTCGTCGTTGATCTGGGGCGCAACTCTTGCGCGTACCACGCCCCGATACGGGTTATACCAGAAGCTTGCAGCACGTTCCCCATCGAAGTCGAACGCGACCGGGTTGGCGGGGTGGTCGCGGTCGGCGTCCTCCGCAGGCGCGATCTCGACCCACGGGCGATCGCCGGTCAGGAGGTAGTTCAGCGGCGGCTCGTCGCCGAACCAGTAGCCCTCGATGGTGTTGGGCCAGCCGCGGCCATTGACGGCCACGCCGCGCGTGGTCGCCTGGACCTTCAACGTGGAGTGGAACTGCGCAAGCGACAGCTCCGTCTGCACGACGACGTTCTCGACGGTCTCACGCTGGGTCTGCTGGATCAGCACAAGGGCGCCGGCTACCAGGCACAGGCCCAAGGCGACCACGTCCACGATCCGGCGCATGCTGGAGCGTCCATTCGACATCGCGTACCTCTCTAATAGAAGGAATCGACCCGTAGCCGCCCCCGCGCCGCGGCCGACCGACGCCTCCGACGGATCGTGGGTGGTCTGTGCGGGTCGTAGTGGCTGGTTGGGGCGTGGGCGTGGGCGGCGAGCGTCCGCTAAACTGCGCCCAACCATGGCGATCGAGATCCGAGAATTGGCGTGCGGGGCGGTGCTGCTGGTCGAACCGATGGCCGGCGTGAAGAGCTGCGCCCTGAGCTGGACCCTTCCCGCGGGTGCAGCGGCGGAACCAGACGGCAAGCTGGGCATCGCGGGCATTGCCGCCGAGATGGCCCAGCGCGGGGCGGGCGGGCGCAGCAGCCGCGAGCACGCCGACGCGCTCGATGCCGCTGGTGTCAGCCGCAGCCTCGATGCCGGGGTCCGTACGAGCCGCCTCTCGGCCACGTTTGTCGGTCAGGACCTCGCCCGCGCGATTCCGCTGCTAGCCGACGCCCTCGTGCGCCCGAACATGGATGACGCGTCGTTTGCGCCCGCGAAGAGCCTGGCGCTCCAAGAACTCGATGCGCTGACCGACGACCCGCAGGAGTGGGCCGGTGTCGAGGCCATGGCTCGGTACCTTCCTCCGCCGCTGAATCGCTCGACCTATGGCACGCGTGAGGGGCTCGAGGCCTGCACCCACGCCGACGCGGTCGCGTTCATCAACAACGGCTACGTCCCGCGGGGCAGCATCATCGCACTGGCTGGCGACGTCGATCCGGCGTTGGCCCAGGAAACGCTGGACAACACACTCGACGGCTGGACCGGCACGGCCGCCGAACCGATGGCCCAGGGCGCTGCCGAGCGTGGGCAGCACCACGTCGACGACGATGGTGCGCAGGTGCAGATCATGGTGGTCCGCGATGCTCCGCGTGATGGCACGCCCGAGGCCGCGTGCGAGCGATTGGCAACAGCGGTGCTCAGTGGCGGCATGTCGGGGCGTCTGTTTACCGAAGTGCGCGAGAAGCGGGGCCTCTGCTACGCCGTCCACGCCGGGTACACGCCCGAGCGTGAGAATGGTTGGATTTCGGCCTACGTCGGCACCACGCCCGAGCGGGCAGCCGAGTCGCTCGAGGTGCTCCGGGCGGAGCTCGACCGCATCGCCACTGACGCCGGCGCACCGACGCAGGAAGAGCTCGAACGGGCCCGCGTGGGGCTCAAGAGCCGCATCGTGTTCGGCGGCGAGTCGACAGCGGCGAGAGCGGGGGCCATGGCCAACGACTATCGCAAGCTGGCCCGCTGCCGTACGCTCGAAGAGCGCGTCGCCGAGATCGACGCCGTGACGCTCGACGCGTTGCGGGCGCACCTGTCGAGCTTCGATCGCGGCACGGCCACCATCCTGACGCTCGGCCAGTCGCTGGCCGCCCAGCCCGCTCGGGCGGAGGCC
Organism: Phycisphaerales bacterium; assembly: GCA_965227775.1. Taxonomy (GTDB): domain Bacteria; phylum Planctomycetota; class Phycisphaerae; order Phycisphaerales; family UBA1924; genus JAHCJI01. Next base: position 364,810 of record OZ245777.1, on the reverse strand, counting down.
TGAATTCATGCACGCACTGACGCTGCGCCGGCTCATTGAGCAGACGCTGGTCGTGCTGCTCATCGCGTTTCTCGGGCTCGCGCTGATCTATCCGATTGTCTTGACCATCCGCGGCGGATTCGCCAGCGACCCCGGCGGCGACGGCGGATGGACGATTGTGCACATCCTCCGCGTGTTTCGTGACCCCGTCACGCGCGAGGGCCTGTTCAACGCGTTCTGGATCGCGACGGGCACGACCATCCTCAGCGGGCTCATTGCCGTCCCGCTGGCGCTCTTGGCGGCCCGCCACAGATTCCCGTTCAAGGGCGTATTCAGCGCGCTCGTTCTTGTGCCGCTCATCCTGCCGCCATTCGTCGGCGCCATCGGCTTCCGGGCCATCATGGGCCGCGAGGGCATGCTCAACACGCTGCTCGGCACGCAGTGGGATGTCATGGGCGAGGCCAAGGGCCTGGGCGTCATCATCGTGCAGGCGCTGCACCTCTACCCCATCCTCTACCTCAACGCGACCGCGGCGCTGGCCAATCTCGATCCCGCCATGAATGAGGCCGCCGAGAACCTGGGCGCGGGCCCATGGCGGCGCTTCACGCGCATCACGCTGCCGCTCATCAGGCCCGGCCTGTTCGCCGGCGGCACCATCGTCTTCATCTGGGCGTTCACCGAGCTCGGCACGCCGCTCATGTTCGATTACGACCGCGTGACGGCGGTTCAGATCTTCTACGGCCTCAGCGAGGTCGAGGGCTCGGCAAGGCCCTACGCGCTGACGTTCGTGCTGCTAGCGGCATCGCTGGCCGCCTACGCAGCGGGCAAGCTCGCATTCGGCCGTCGCGGATACGCCATGAGCACGCGTGCCACCCGCGCGGGCAGCGAGGCGCCCTTGAAGGGCGCGAAGGGCTGGCTCGCGACCGGCGCGTTCCTGCTGGTGACGATCCTGGCCGTGGCACCGCACGTGGGCGTCATCCTCATGAGCATTAGCGGCGTAGGCCAGTGGTACCAGAGCGTGCTGCCGAAGAGCCTGACGCTCGCCCACTTCGGCGTGGCGCTGGGCAGCGATGCGGCGTTCCGCTCCATCGCCAACAGCCTGGTGTACTCGGCGTTGGCCGTGATCCTCAACGCAACGATCGGTGTGACCGTGGGGTACCTCATCGTGCGCACTCGGGCGGTCGGCCGAAGCGTGCTCGACACGCTTTGCATGCTGCCGCTCGCGGTGCCGGGGCTGGTGCTGGCATTCGGCTTTGTGGCGGTGAGCCTCGCGTGGCCCTTCCGCGGCACGCTGAACCTGGGCTTCGGCGAGATCGGCGCCCCGCTGGACGGCGTCGTCTCGGTGGTGGGGGTCAATCCGAACCCCATCCCGCTGCTGATTCTGGCCTACGCCGTGCGCCGGCTTCCGTACATCGTGCGGTCGGTCGTGGCCGGGCTCGAACAGACCAGCGGTGAGATGGAAGAGGCGGCGCTCAACCTGGGCGCGACGCGGCTGAGGGCGATCCGCAGCGTGGTGCTGCCGCTGATCCTGGCCAACATCATCGCTGGCGCGCTCCTGGTGTTTGCCTTCAGCATGCTGGAGGTCTCCGACAGTTTGCTGCTGGCCCAGAAGCAGGACGACTGGCCCATCACCCGGGCCATCTACGCGTTCAGCAACCGGCAGGGCGACGGCCCCTACATCGCCAGCGCCATGGGCGTGTGGGGCATGGCGCTGCTGACGATCACCCTGGTGGGGGCGAGCGTCCTGCTGGGCAAGAAGATGGGGGCGATCTTTAGGGTGTGAGGAGTATCTGGGCTTCCACCCCAAAGTTTGTTGAAACTAACCTCGCTTGCTTCCCACTACAATGGCTCGACCACATCACCGTCCTCGATAGAGGGGGAAAGGAAGCGAGCCATGAAGCCGAACAAGATGCATACGAAAGCGACCCTGGCATTGGGACTGGCGGCGGCGACACTGCTGGCCCAGGGCTGCGTTTTCTCGATTGGCAGCGGCAACGAGCGGCACGAGCCCTCCAAGACGCGGCTGACCTCGTCGCAGCAGTCACAGGCCGACGTTGTTCGCTCGAGCGAGGACGTGCCCAGCTTCAGCCAGGCCGAGAGTGCCCGGCTTGGCAAGCTCGGCCCGGACACCACGGTCGATCAGTTTCGCAAGATCTTCCCGGAGGCAGTATTCCGCGGTTCGAAGAACCACGACGCCGGGCAGGTGCTGATCTATGAGGTCCGCGATCGCCGCGTGTACAGATTCGAGAGCTCCAGCTACGGGCACATCCACGACGAGCCTGTCTTCTTCCGGTTCATCGACGACACGCTCGAAGGCTGGTACCACTCGACCACGGGAGCCAACTTCCCGCAGTGGTGGCTCAACCTCGACATGGACCAGGCCGAAGAGGGCTGAGGCCCTTGCCGACACTTAGCCTGCCATCACACAGCGGCCCTTCGCCCACTTGCGGAGGGCCGCGACCTTTTCGGCCATCGTCACGCTTAGCGGCGGGCTCTGCTTGTACACCTCGACGAGGCTCTCGGTGGATGCCTGCTTCTTCTGCGCGAACGCCTCGTGCCGAGCGGCGATGATGCCCTGCTCGATCTCGGCTCCGCTGAACCCGTCGGTCACCTTGACGAGCTTGGAGATGTCGAACTCGTCCGGATCGAGCCGACGCTTGCGGAGGTGGATCTCGAGGATCGCCTGGCGAGCCTCTTCACCGGGCAGGTCGACGAAGAAGATCTCGTCGAAGCGTCCCTTGCGCATCAGTTCGGGCGGCAGGCTCTCGATGTCGTTGGCAGTCGCGACGATGAACACCGGCTCGCGGTGCTCCTGCATCCATGTCAGCAGGCTGCCGAACATGCGGCGGCTGAGCCCGCCGTCGGCCCCGCTGTTGCTCACCGACGCGAAGCCCTTCTCGATCTCATCGATCCAGAGGATGATCGGGGCCATGAGTTCGGCTTGGTGCAACGCCGTCCGCAGGCGATTCTCGCTCGAGCCCACGTAGCGGTCATAGAGCGATGTTGGATCGAGCCGGAGCAGCGGGCGCTTCCAGGCGGCGCTGATGGCCTTGGCGCACAGGCTCTTGCCCGCCCCTTGCACGCCCAGCATCAGCACGCCGCGGGGCGTGTCGAGCCCATGCTCTTCTGCCTCGGCTTCGGTGGTCAGTAGTCGGCTCGAGAGCCAGTCTTTGAGGTTCTTCAGCCCGCCGATGTCGTCGAGTGTGGCGGGCGCTTCGATGAACTCGAGCAACCCATCTGCGCGCACGTACTCGCGTTTGCGAGCGACGATGCGGGGTAGGTCGTCGGCGTCCAGCCGGTGGTCGTCTCGCACGACCTCGGCCACGATGTTCTGGATCTGCCGGCGAGTGAGCCCGCGCAGGTTGCGGACCATTGCGCCCCACTCGCTCCGCTTGATCTCGATGTCGATCGGGGTGTGGCGGTGGTGGGCACGCAGCTGCGAACGAACGAGACGCTCGATCTCCTCAGTGTCGGGCGGCATGACCTCGAACTCGGCCGCGTACTGCCGCACGACGGGCGCGGTGATGCGATCGTGGTCGATGAGCACGATGAGCTGGGCTTGCTCGTTGGCCCTGAACAGGCACTCGCGGAGTGCGCGTGCAACCTTGACCTCTTCGATGTGATGGCCCAGGTCGAGCAAAACATAGACGCCCGGCTTGCGACTGCTGGCGATCTGGCGGAGCGCCCGCTCGGGCAGCTGTGTTTCGCTTGACTCGCCGGTGTCCTCGAAGCCGGCGTCTTGGAGCCCCCCGGTGAGCGTCCAGCGATGGCAGACCATGCCCTGGTCGGCGGCGGCGTCTCGCACGAGGTTGAGCGCGTAAACCTCTTCGCCGGTGGCGACGGTGATGGCCGGCTGGCTCGTCACCCGCATGAGGCCCCGCAGACGATCGAGATTGCTTTCGGCCATAGCGCCCAGCATACGCGGATCGATCGCGGGGGCCCAAGAATGTCCGATAAAACGTAAAACGACGCGATTGCGACAAGAAGCCGGCGCAGGCAGTTGCCGGGTCCGCCAACGGTGGTAGGGTGCCTGCGTAGGCGGTGAAAAGTGGGCGTAACGGTGGCTGGGGGCGTCCGCTATGTCCCTGATAGACCGGGTTCGCGCGGGCCTGCCTGCACGCGCCGACGGAAGAGCCCAGACTCTGAAATTGGTCCTGATGCGCACCAGGACCGGATGCATCCGGGGAGGTTTGTTTCCATGATGACTCGCATGCCAGCTCGCGGGATCGCCGCGAGGCTCTTGGCCTGTTCGACCGCGCTGCTCGTTTCGGCGGGCGGGGCGTTCGCGCAGGGATCGCTCTTGCAGCAGGGCGAATCGCCCGCCGGACAACAGTCACCGTTGATGTTCGATGACCTGCTTGAGTACTCGATCGAGCGGCTCGACTTCACGTCCAACGCCGACGGATCGATCGTCACCGAGGTGCTCCTCGGTGAGCAGGTGGTCGAAGTCGAGTTGTGGCCCCACAGCGTCCGCTCGGCGGTGTTCGAGGTGCAGGTGCAACAGCCCGATGGCTCCATGGAGCGCATGGTTCCGCCGGCGCCCACCACCTACCGCGGCCGTGTGCCCGGCATCGATGGCAGCGTGGTCTCGGCCGGCTTTTATGACGGCTCGCTGACCGCGCTGATCGCGATCGGTGACGATGCTGCAAGCAGCTGGGTCATCGAGCCCCTTCAGGACCGTGTTGCCGGTGCCGACGAGGCCCTGCACATCGTCTACTCCGAGGCCAACGACCTCTCGGGTGAGGGTGGCTTCTGCGGCACGATCGACAACCCGGTTGGCGGGCTGCTCCAGAAGGACCCGCTGGCACCGAGCGTTGACAACACGCTCGTACTCGAGCTGGGCGTGGATACCGACTTCGAGTTCTACACCTCGCGCGGCTCGTCCGAGCCGGCGGTCATCGCGGCGGTCGAGGCGCAGGTCAACTCGGTCTCGTCCATTTACGAGCGCGACGTCGATACGGTCATCGAGATCACGACGATCATCGTGCGGCCGACTTCCTCCGACCCGTACACGACGTCCGACGGTGGCGGCCTGCTCCAGCAGATGACCAACCACTGGCGTTCGCAGCAGACCGGCGTCCGCCGCGACACAGCTTCGCTGATCAGTGGCCGCAACTTTGCCGGTGGCACGCTGGGCGTTGCCTGGCTGTCCGGCCTGTGCACGACGACGCTTGGCTACAACGTGAATCAGTACGTCTCGCTGAGCCCGGCGGCCCGCGTGGCCGTGCTGGCCCACGAGATCGGCCACAACTGCAACGCCCGGCACTGCTCGGGCAGCGACTGCCGCATCATGTGTGCCGGCATCGGTGGTTGTGCTGGCGACATCTTCCGCTTTGGTGCTTCGTCGCGGAACGTCATCCGATCGTTCCTCGATTCGCGGCCCTGCATCGATGACCTCGTAACTGAGCCCGATCCGCAGCCGCTGCCGTTCATCGAGGATTTCGACGATTCTCGCTCGCTCGATCCCGATCGCTGGGCCGAGGCCGACAACGTCGTCGTGACGCCTTCGGTGGTCAACCCGATCACGCCGCCCAATGGGCTCACCTTCCAGGTCGATGGCACGTTGACCACGACCCGCTACGACGTGCCCTTCCCCAGCGACAAGCCCTCGTACGTGAGCATCTGGTCTCAGCACCGCTTCGTTGAGCCCGGCAAGTTCCTCCAAGTGGAGTACTTCTCTGGGTTTACCGGAGCGTGGGAGCTGCTGGGCGACATCCAGTCGGACGGCTCGGCGCAGCAGCAGTTCATCCTCAACGAGTGGAAGCTCCCGCTCGAAGCTCCGGGTGATGAGTTCCGTCTGCGGATCACGTCGGTCGGTGCCGATGCGGCCGATGCATGGTTCATCGACAGCATTTCGATCGATGAGTTCTGCCGTATCGACATGAACGAAGACGGAGCGGTCAACCTGTTCGACTTCCTTGCCTTCCAGACGGCCTTCGACAGCGGAAGCCCCTTTGCCGACTTCAACAACGACACGGAGCTCAACGTGTTCGACTTCCTGGAATTCCAGAACCAGTTCTCCTCGGGCTGCCCCTGATCGGTCTGTGACAACTTGAGTGCTCGAACGCCCGGCCGGGTTCGCCCCGGCCGGGCTTCTTGTTTGGTGAACATGGCGTATCGTGAGATCCGATGAGCAGCCATGCCCAATCGACGCCCGGCGCGTTGACGCTGATCGCCCGCGACATCAAGCTGGCCCACTCCGTGTTCGCACTGCCCTTTGCGGTCCTCGCGGCATTCATGGTGGCGCCGCGCGTCTCGACCGGCGGCATCGATTGGGTCCGCATGGCCGGGTTGCTCGCCCTCGTGCTGGTGTGCATGGTGGCCGCCCGCACGTGGGCGATGGTGGTCAATCGGCTGGCCGATCGAGACATCGACGCGGCCAATCCGAGGACCAAGGGACGCGTCTTTGCGTCTGGAGCGCTCTCGCCCAGCGCCGGCGTGCTCACGCTTGCCGCCTGCGCAATGCTCTTTCTGGCGGCGTGCGCGCTCTTCGGCGTGTTCTTTGGCAACTGGTGGCCCGCCATCCTGGGCATCCCCGTGCTTGCGTGGATCGCGTTCTACTCGTTCACGAAGCGGTTTACCTGGTGGTGCCACGTGTTCCTTGGCGGCGCGTTGGCGGCCAGCCCGCTCGCGGCGGCTATCGCCGTTGGCGGCATTGGAGCGGTTGAGAGCGCCGCCCTCTGGCTTCTCGCGGGCATGGTGCTGCTGTGGGTTGCCGGCTTCGACGCGATCTACGCGCTGCAAGACCTGGATTTCGATCGCGAGGCCGGGCTCAGCAGCATCCCCGCTCGCTTCGGTTGGCGTAGGGCCAACACGCTCAGCCGCGTGATGCACGTTGGCGCGGTCGCGTGCCTCGTGGGCGTGCTGCTCGTCGAGCCGACGTTCGGCGTGATCTTCGGGGTGGGCGTCGCGGCCGCGGTCGTCTTGCTTGCATACGAGCACGTCGTGCTCTCGCGGCGAGGGGCGGCGGGCATCCCGATGGCGTTCTTCACGCTCAACGGCATCATCAGCGTGCTGCTCGGGCTCGCGGGCCTGATCGACGTGCTCGTGTAGGCGTCAGCCGTAGAGCACGTGGGCGAAAGCAAACAGCAGCGTGAGCACGACGGCGTTGTTGAGCGCGTGGGCTGCGATCGGCCCAACGAGCGAGCCGCGCCACGCCCGGATGAGCGCGAAGTTGAAGCCCAGCACCGTGACCGGGATGAGCTGGATGATCGCGTAGCCGTGCATCATTCCGAACACGAGCGCGCTGAGGACAGCGGCGATCGGCAATACCATGCGCGAGCGGAAGTGGCGGAATAGCGCGCCGCGGAAGACCAACTCTTCGCACAGCGGGGCCCAGATGGTCGCCAGCGTGAAGATCATGATGAGCAGCACCGGATCGAGCGATCGCGCGAGCTCGAGGATCGGATTGGTGGGCCCGGAGGCATCGGGGTCGGCGGGGAAGAAGGTCTCTTGCACGAAGAGCAACACGAACATGACCGCGACGCCCGCGATGACGATCGGCAGCATCGCGAGATAGCCGGCAATGCCCATGACGATCTCGAGCATGACGCCCTGCGGCGCCCGCAGCCCGAGGTCGTCACGGATCTGGCTCCACGACACGCCGCGGGCGAGGGGCCATAGGGGTACGAGCAAGAGAAGCCATTGGGCGGGCAGCGAGACGAGGCCCGCGATCATCTCGGCCGACTCGCCGATGAGCGACGCGATGACCTGCAATATCTGCAAGAGTGCGAACGACAGCACGAACAGCACGGCCGTCTCCAGGTATACGCTGCCGCCCGGTCCGGGCCGGGGCATCACCAGGCGGACCTTGCCGGTGCCCAGCATGACCAGCGCGATGATGCCGAGCACGAGGCCGGTCAGGATCGCCAGGCCAATCAGGCCGATCATCAGCCCGACGATGAGGAATGGCCCGAGCGACCCGGAGAACATCTCGTCGCGCAGCTCGTGCTTCTGTGGAAGGCGAGCCACGCGCACGAGCTCGCCGAAGAACCCGTGCCGCTCGATCAGCCCGTTGACCGTCTCGTCATCGAGCGAGGGAGGGTCTTTCTCGTCGAGGGCGATGCGCTCGTAGTACGGCAGCAGTGCGCGTGCGTCCGCCAAGAGCTGCGCCCGCCTTGCCTGGGCGTCCTCGTTGTCGGGGTCATAGAACTCGTCCGCGTCGTCTTCGAGCGTCGCCACCACATCTCGCAGCTCGCGCACCGTGCGATTGGCGTCGGTCAGCTCTCGATAGGCGATCGCCGCGCGAAACCGCTGTAGTGGCGTGTCGGCGACTTCGATTGCGTCGTCGAGCTGAACTTCAAAGCTTGGTGCGGCGGCGGGAAAGTCGTAGGCCATCCGCGTGCCCATGCGCGCCGTGACCTCGACGTTGTCGCCCTGGGGCGGCTGGATCTTCGAGGGGTCGTCGTCTGGCTGGCCGAGGACCTGCAGCTGTTGCATCAACACGACGAGCGGCAGCACGAGCAGCAGGACCACCCATGCCAGCTTGGCCGCTCCGCGAGAGCCCGGGTCGGGCCGGCGGCCAGGCGTCGCCGGCGGCGGGTCGATCGGAGGCCGGGCGTCGCCGAAGGTCTGGGGAGGCTGGTCCATCGTGCAATCATCGGCCATGCGCGCCGCCTGGGCCACCCAGGCAGGGGTCTCAACGGGCTGTCGGGCAGTTCTCGACCGGCTTCGCGCTACGTTCGGGGCTTGACGGGCCTCGGCGGCCGTCTACCCTTCTCCTCGCGTCGAGCGGGGCGGCTGGTGGCCCATTTCTCGCTCGACGGACCGAATGGTCAATCCTGCAGCCGGGCCCACCAGCCCGTCTGCCCGCCCCGCCCGGTAGGCGGCGTACGTGAAGTGCCCCCGGCGACGTGTTTTGGCGTCGCTGGCCGCAGGAGAGTGTTATGCGTCGGCAAACCTACATGGCCAAGGCCGGTGAGGTCGAGCAGAACTGGCACGTGGTAGACGCCACGGACCAGGTGCTTGGCCGGATGGCCACCGAGATCGCCCAGGTGCTCATGGGCAAGCATCGCCCCGAGTACACCCCCCACGTGGATACGGGCGACTACGTCGTCGTGACCAACGCGAAGAACGTCAAGCTCACGGGTCGCAAGGACGCCCAGAGCGTCCGGACCCGCTACACGGGCTACCCCGGCGGTCTGAAGGTCGAGACCTTTGGCTCGCTGCGTGAGCGCCGGCCCGAGATGCTGATCGAGGACGCCGTGCGTCGCATGCTGCCCAAGAACCGGCTCGGCCGGGTCATGCTCAAGAAGCTCAAGGTGTACGCGGGCAGCGAGCACCCGCACCAGGCCCAGCAACCGGTGGAGATGAAGCTCTAATGGCCGACACGAACACCCCTCCGACCGAATCCACCCCGCCCGCCGGCTCGAGCCAGTCTGGTTCCAGCTTGTTGGGAGGCAGCGCCCTGGCCCAGGCCGTCGCCGCCGATGAAGGCTCGCCCGAGGGCGGGCAGATGACCCGCAAGGTTCGCGAGGCGCTCCCGCCCGACCGCCACGGCTGGTGGTGGGGCACCGGCCGCCGCAAGCGGGCCGTGGCTCGCGTCCGCATGAAGCCCGCCGCAGACGAAGGCAAGGGCGACGTGCAAATCCAGTGCACCCGCAAGAAGCTCAAGGCTGTCAGCGAGTACTTCACCGAAGACCGCGACCGCAACGACGTGTACTCGCCGCTGGACGTCACCGGCACCAAGGGCCGCTTCGACGTTGTCGTCCGCTGCACCGGCGGCGGCTATATGGGCCAGGCCCAGGCCGTTCGCCTGGGTATCGCCCGCGCCCTGCGCGACTACGACCCGAGCCTCGAGGATGCGCTCCGCGACGCCGGCTTCCTCTCGCGGGACGCCCGTAAGGTCGAGCGTAAGAAGCCTGGTCAGCCCGGCGCCCGCCGTCGCTTCCAGTTCTCGAAGCGCTAATTCTCGACTCCACTCGAACTTCTCACGCCCGACCCATGGTCGGGCGTTTTCTATTGGCTCCACGATCATGGCTTCGAGTCATTCGTTGTGTGGGGCAACAATACGAGGTTGTCGAGCTGTTCGCGAAGGTAATAGTCCGGGGCTTTCAGACAAAGAATTCTCTCAAATCGACTATGAAGAAGAGAAGCAAGCCAATTACTGCTCAAGAGTTAACAGATCAACTCGAATCTGACCCTAAATGGGTTGCGCGTCAACAGGCTCGGGAAGCCAAAATTGCTGCGCTTGGGAATGCGATCCACGACCCCGAAGCCCCGCTCGTGGCTGATCTACGCAAGGCTGGATTTAATGTCGAGAGCGCCTGGGATCTCTTCAATCGCAAGGAGCCATGGCGCAATGACGTGCCGATCGCCGCCTATCCAGAAGCCATCCCCATTCTGCTCAAGCACTTCAAGCAGTCGTATCCTTCCAGTATTCGTGAGGGCATCGTTCGCGCGCTCACGGACAAACTCGCATTTGGGGCGTTTGATCGATTGGTCGAGGAGTACAAGCGTACGACGGATCTGCGGGTCGCATCCGACGAGCAACGCGATGACGTGGAACTCGTCATGGCGACTCGGGCAACGGAGTTCTACACCCGCGAAGAACTCGAGTCGATCATGTGGCATCGCTGGCTGTCATACCGATTCGTTCTCGCAAATGCGATCACATTTCATTTCAAGCAAGAACACATTCCATTGCTAATTGAGCTCATCCGAGATGCCACCAACGAACACGAGCTGTACTGGCAGGGCTTGTCAAAGGACATCCGGAAGAAAATGAAGCGTTGGGGTGAGAGCGAGTCCGAACTTTTGACGCTGTTAGATTCCATTCGTGAGCCAGTGGACGACTAAAGTCGGGATAGTCATCTTGACTTTGACCTCGATCGCGACGGCCTCACGGACAGCGACTACGAAATCTTCGCCAAGAGTCGGACGAAAACGGCCACGTTGGCGTGGCGTCACGCCAGATATCGCCGATCGCCCTCACGCTGGGGCCTTTGCCACCCGATAATCCACCTATGGACCACCCCCGCCCCCTCGAAGAGCTCCGGCGCCTCATCGACGATGCCGACGAGCGGCTCGTGGCGTTGCTCAACGAGCGGGCCAACCTGGTCGTCGAGGTCGGCAAGCGCAAGCAGAACGACGGCACGCCCATCTACGCCCCCGACCGCGAGCGCATGGTCCTCGATAAGGCAAAGGCTCGCAACCAGGGGCCGCTCAGCGACGTCACCATCGAGGCGATCTACCGGCAGATGATGTCCGGCTCGTTCGCACTGGAGCGCCCCTTGCGCATCGGCTACCTCGGACCAGCGGGCAGCTACTCGCACCTGGCCGCCCGTGCCCATTTCGGTGCGAGCGTCGAATTCGCCAGCGTCACCAGCATCGGCGCGGTGTTCGACGAGGTCATCAAGGGCCATGTCGACTACGGCCTCGCGCCGATCGAGAACAGCACGGCGGGCGGCATTGTCGAGACGCTCGATGCCTTCATCGAACACGCCGGCGAGGTGTCGATCTACGCCGAGGCGCAGGTCGCCATCCGCCACGCGTTCATGGCCGGCTGCCCCGCCGAAGACATCACGCGCATCTACAGCAAGCCCGAGGTATTCGCCCAATGCCACAACTGGCTGAGCGCGCGATACCCGAAGGCCGAGCTGCTTCCAGCGGCGTCATCCAGCCGGGCGGCGATCAAGGCGGCCGAGGAAACCGAGCAGGCTCGGGCCATCGGCGCCCGCCCCGGCAGCGCGGCGATCGGCACACCACTCGCTGCCGAGCTCTACGGCCTCAACGTGCTGGTTGAGTCCATCCAGGACCAGCCCAACAACATCACACGCTTCGTGATCCTGAGCCGAGAGAAGACGGGTCGTACGGGGCAGGACAAGACCAGCATGCTCTTCGAGACCAGCGACGAGCCGGGCGCCCTGGCCGACGTGCTGGCGGTCTTCAGCGCCCACGGCGTGAACCTCACCCACATCGAGAAGCGCCCCAGCGGCCGCGAGAACTGGACCTACATGTTCTTCATCGACGCCGCCGGCCACATGCAGGACGAGGCGGTGGTGGGCGCCATCGAGGATGCCAAGACCAAGTGCCGGCGGCTGACGGTGCTAGGGAGCTATCCGCGGGCGAAGGGGCTGTTGTAGGCTCTAGCGTATTCCAATCGGCCCGATCCACACGTTGTGCTCGCGCATCGCGCTGACCATGATGCACATGCCTCCGCCGAGGGTTGCAAATCCCTCGAGTTCGTCCGTGGGGGAATCCAAATCGATGGCAGGAACATCGCGCAGGTCTGCGCCCTGTTCGATGCCGGCTAGTGAAGCCAGACCGAAGCGATACAGCAAGCCCGGCTCTCGATTCTGGATCAGCACGAGCGTTCCAAGGTCTTCGACCCAATGCACGTTTTGAACGTATGGCCCGCAGGGGAGACTGGCGACCAGTACGCCTCTCTCGCCCGTTCGTGATGCCCGCCGCAGCTTGTCAGGGTCGTACAGACGGACGGCGTTGCCAGCGTTGCCGTAGTCGGACGTGGCGATCAGCCAGCGTCCGCCATGCCGCACGAAGTGTGGGCGCGTGCCATTGACTGCCTCATCGTCGCGAACAGTGTGCAAGATGGCTCCGTCGAGCGTGCCCTGTGCCCACGCCTTCTGCCAATCGATGAAGTGAATCGTGCCGACGCCACGGACGGTATCACCCATGATCGCCGTCTCACCATCGAGCGACGTCAGCCCAGTCGGGTGGGGCAGCGCATCCGCACCACTCGCAGTGAGGGCAAGCCGGCGCCCCGTGGGCACGAGTCTTCCGCGTCGTGCGGCTTCGAGACTAAACTCGGCGATCACGCCTGTCTCCGCACCGCCATAGATGTACAGCGCATCGCCAATCACGCTCACACCCTGAATAGCGCCCAGATCAGGAACGGTGAATCCCTGCCAGGGACCGAGCGAGAGCGTGAGCCCGTGCGTCGATGATGCAAGGAGTCCGGTACGCTGGACACCTGCCGGATCAGCGACTGCTGCCGCAAGAGCTACGGCCGCAATCACCGAGGCGATGATGCTCTTTCGCATAAAGCAGAGTATCTGCTTCGATCGCGTCCTGCGCTAAACCAGGATCAAGCCTGCGCCAAGATGTACAAGGCTACTAGCAGTATCATGATTGATGACGTCGAAACGGCATGCCCGGCTACAACCCAAGCCAATCGATCGCGGCCGATCGTGCAGCGCATGCGGCCATGATCTCACTTCGATTCCATTGACCCAGCCTTGCCCAGAATGCGGTTGGCGCCCCAGCATTCACTGCGTCACGTGCGGCTACGACCTCTCGGGCTTGCCCGACCAGGGCCACTGCCCCGAGTGCGCCACGCCGGCCGCTCAGTCGATGCGCGGCGATGGGCTCGCGTTCTCCGGCGTGGCGTACCTACGCGCGCTCGACCGCGGGCTGTTGTTCACGCGGCTGGGCGTCGGGCTCTTGTTCTCGGTGTGGATCGGTGGCATCGTGCTCAGTCTGGCGGTCTCGCTGCTTACGAGTGGCGGTGCGCTGCCGTGGCTGCGGATGCTGCTGGTCGGCGTTCCTTCGGTCCTTTGCATCGGTCTCTGGGCGCTCGGGTGGTGGATGGCAACGACGCCCGATCCGAGTCTCGGCGACCCCGCCGGCTCGCGGGCGCCGCTGAGCGCCCGCTGGCTCGCGGTTGTGGCTGGGCTCTACTTCGCGGCGCTGACGATCATCGAGCCGTTCGTGAGCGGACGGCTGCCGTTCGCTGGCGTTGGCCTCGGTGTGGTACTCCTCGCCCAGTACGCTTGTGGCGCCGTCGTTCTTCGACGTTTGGCCGCCCGCGCGGGCAATCGGCGCGCAGCGAATCAGGCTCGCCAAGTGTGGTGGGCGACGATGATCGTTGCGGGCTCCGTGGCAACCGTTCTTGTCACCAGCCTGATCCTGAGCCTGTTTTCTTCGCCAGCGGTCACAGTTGTTCAGACCGTTCTCTTGTTGGTGAATCTGGCCATATTCTTCGTCGCCCTCGTCGCGATCATCTTGCAGGCGACCGCGGCCGGACTCATCCGAGACGACCTACGAAGATTCCTGTTCCATGCTCGCAACCAACGAGAGCAAGAGATCCACCGCGCATGAAAAGCGGCCCGTAGGGCCGTTCTACCAAGGCTACCGAGCCTTGGTGTAGTCACCAATGCGCGATCCGCTACATCGCACCGCCTTCAAAGATCACACGTTGCTTCACGCGGCGGGGATCGGGCTCGGGCACGGCGCTCAGTAGGCTCTGGGTATACTTGTGCTGCGGGTTCTTGAGGATCTCATCACGCGAGCCGGTCTCGACGATCTGGCCCTTGTACATCACCGCGATGCGCTTGCACACGTGCTGGATGACCGCCATGTCGTGGCTGATGAAGAGGTAGCTGAGGCCGAACTCTTCCTGCAGGTCGGTCAGCAGGTTGATGATCTGGGCCTGGATGCTCACGTCGAGCGCGCTGGTGGGCTCATCGCACACGATGAACTTGGGCTCGAGCGCGAGCGCGCGAGCGATGCCAATGCGCTGCCGCTGCCCGCCGCTAAACTCGTGCGGGTACCGGTCGGCCGCCGCCGCGGGCATGCCGCATCGCACCAGCAACTCTTCGACCTGCTTGCGCAGCGTCCGGCGATCCTTCACCAGGCCATGCACGATCAGCGGCTCGCCCACGATGCTGGCGATGCGCATGCGCGGGTTCAGGCTGCCGGCCGGGTCCTGGAAGATGATCTGCATGTCCCGCCGCAACGCTTTCATCTCGGCGCCCTGAGACTTCAGCACGTCCTTGCCCTCGAATGTCACTTTGCCGCCCGTTGCCGGGATGAGCTTGAGCAGCGACCGGCCGACCGTGGTCTTGCCGCAGCCAGACTCGCCGACAAGCCCCAGCGTCTCGCCCCGGCCCAGGTCGAAGCTCACGCCGTCGACCGCTTTGACGTAACCGGTCACCCGCTGCAGCAGACCGCTGCGGACGGGGAAGTGCGTCTTGAGGTTCTGCACGGAGAGCAGCGGGGCCGCGCTGCCCTCGTACTGGCCTGGCGAGGCTTGCGGATCGGTGGGAGCGGCTGGGGCGGCTGGTGGGGTCATGGCGGCCATCCTATGGGGGTCAACCGCCGCGAACGCCGCGCCGTCGGGTGACATTAGTGAAGACTATCCTCCCGCCCCGGGCCACGCAGGTTTCCGGCGTCCCCCGTCCTCAAGGAGCCCGGCCATGCGGAGCATGCTCGCGATTCTCGCCCTTCTTACGGCTTCGGCTCCGGCGTGGCCGCAGGACGAGCGACCCGACCCACCGCCCGCCGAGCAGGCCGCCGCGAGCACGCCGGTCCCAGAGGGCTCGCCCGAGGGCCAGCAAGCGCCCCAGGGGCCGCCTCGTTTTATTTATGAAGTTGCTCAGAGCGTTCGAGGGGCGAGCGTGCCCCACATTGATGGCGGGGGCGACGCGACTACCGCGACGACGCGGACGGAATTCGATCTGATCTGGTTCTTGTCGATGCGGACCCGCGCCGTGTTCCAGGTCAGCAACGAACTCGCCTTCTTTGAGTTCAAAGAGGCCTTTAGCCTCGACCCGGTCGACGGAGACCCGGTCGGCAGCACGAACCGGCAGAACATCGACGTGCTCGTCAGCCACAACTTCGATCGCCGCTGGACCGTGCTCGCGATCGGCGGCATTGGCCTCGCCCGCGAGCGGAACGCCGACGTCAGCGACTCCATCGTCTGGCGTGCGGGCATCGGCACGACCTATCAGGTGACCGAGAACATCTCGCTGGGCGTCAGCTTGTTCGCAACGGCAGAGCAAGAAGGAAGCGTCGAGTTCCTGCCGCTACCCGCCATCGACGCAACGTTCGAATTCGACGAGCGGTGGAGCCTGCACCTCGGAACCCTGACCGGCGCGAAGCTGTCCTACCAAGCCAGCGAAGAGCTCTCGTTCGAGTTGCGATCCGGCTACAACGAGCGCAACTTTCGCCTCGATGAAGACGGCTTCGCACCAGGTGGTGTGTTCCAGGACAAGTCGATCGACCTGCGCCTGGGCGCCAATTGGAAACCTGCCCCCGGCGTCGAGATCACGGGGGGCGTCGGATCCGAGCTCTGGCGGCGATTCAAGATCAGCGACAGCAACGGCAGCCGTCTGACCCGCGTGGAGACCGACCCCACGATCGTGCTGTACGCCGGCCTGTCCTATCGCTTCTAGCGATTGCCCGCTTAGCGCTCGCCCGAGCCCTGCGGACGCTGGACCGGTTCCGGACCGGTGCCGAACGGCGGCGCATCGATCAATTCGGCGCTGACGATGCGCGGCGGATTTGCGGGGCGGCCCATCCGCTGATCTTCCAAAGGCGTTTGCTCGATCGCGATGATCGTCTCGGCCCCGCTGACCGCCTGGCCGAAGCCGGTGTAGCTTCCGTTGAGGTGCACTGTTGCTTCTTGGCTGAGCGCCACGAAGAACTGCGAGCCGTTGCTGTCCGGGTCGTCCCCTCGAGCCATCGAGAGCACGCCAAAATCGTGGACCAGGGTGCTGGGCTCGAGATCGATGAGGACGCCAGGCCCGCCGGTGCCCTGGCCGGTCGGGTCGCCAGCCTGGATGACGAACGGCTTGCCCGTTGGATGCGTCGGTAGCACACGATGGAACGGGATGTCGGTGTAGAAGCCGCCGCGCACGAGTTCCCTGATGTGCCAAACGGTGTTGGGCGCCGCGTCTGGGCGCAATCGGAAGATAATCTCGCCCTCTGTTGTGTTCATCTTGACGAGTTTGTCTTCATAGATGCGCATGCCCGAGAAGAAGGGGACGTACGCGTCATCGTTCCACCTCCACTCAGCCCGCTGGCGTGCCCGTCGGAAGGAAGCGAGCGACTGTGTTACCTCGGCGCGCCGCGGCGACACGAGCGGCTGCAGGACAAGCGGGGCCCCAATGGGAGTCTCTGCATCGGCCGCTGCGTCGGACTCTGCGGACGTGTACAGCTGCGCGAACAACACGACCGGTTGCTGCTGTCCCCACAAGATCGGGAAGAACGTCGCCAGATCGACGCGGCCGGCCAGCACGTTCGCCTGCGCCACGCGGTCGCCACGCTCGTTAAAGATCGCGATGGTCGCCTCGCCCTCGGCTCCACCGGGAAGGTTCACAGTGATCGGGATCTCGCGGTCGATGCCGTAGTACGTCCGGTCGGGAGTTAGCTGGGCATCGGCGGCCGGGGCAAGCAGCAGCACCGTGGCCGCCATCGCCGTGAAGAGCGCGGAGCGCGTCGTGGAAAGAACGCGGTGCAGTCCCATGAACGTACCTCCTGGGTGGGTGCGGCGGTCGAGGCCACCCGGGTGGGTGACGCTTGTAGATCGACGCGGCTCCAACTGTATTGGGTTGGCGCTTGCGATGCAGAGCCAATCGCAAGCACACACGAAAAGAGCCGGGAAGACCCCGGCTCAAGACAAGTCGATTACACCGTTTGGGCGGAGACTACTTCTTGCGGGGCGGCCACGAATCGCCGGCACCGGCGTCGAGCTGCTCGTCGATCAGGGCCCAGGCATCCATTACGACGGACGAACGAGCCTCGGACTCTTGCAGCGGCAGGCGAGATACGACGCGGCCGCCGTAGTCGCGGAACCACGTGACCGAGAGGTCAGCCCGCATCACGTTCGAGCCAACATCGTGGTTGTAGTCACTCCGCAGACGCATGCCATCGGCCACGAGTGCCGTGCGGCGTGGCTCAATCTTGCTCAGGTGACGCTGGCCATTGGGGCCGGCACCACGATACTGGTAGTTGCCGACGACGTTGTCGGGCAGATCACCGAAGCTGTCGGCGTACTCAGACAGCGGATGGGCGCCATCGTGCGAGGGGCAGTAATAGCACGAGGCGTGGTCGAGATAACCGCCGAAGTACAGCAGGCCCAATCCATCCCAGCCGCCGGTCTCGGGGCTGTAGTCATGTGGCACCGACGACACGCTGGTGAGCCTGAGAATGAGCATCTGCTCGGCCCGGTTCTGTCTGGGGTCGTAGAACGTGGTGGGGGGGATCAGATCCTTGTTCGTGTCGGCGTACATCAGCATGGCGATGCCGATCTGCCGCACGTTCGACGAGCACACGAGCCGGTGGGCGGTCTCCGTCGCCTTGGTCAGGGCGGGCATCATGAGCGAAATCAGCACCAGGATGACAGCGATCGACACCAGCACGTCCACAAGCGTGAACGCGCGGGAGCGCCTTCTGGCGAGTCGCCGAGTTGCCATCGGATACCGAGTTATCACATTTGCCCCACTCATCCGCGTTCCCCGAGGCGGCTGGTCGTGTGACGTGAGTATACACGAAACCAACGGGTCAACACAAGAGAATTATTTGGATCCCAGCGGAACCTGACGAAACACCCAATCAAAAACCTTTCAAACTGGTGAATCGTGCGTTCCTGTGCCGCACTCGCATCCCGGAAGGATCCTGATCGGGGCGCCCGCGAATAGAAACGTTGGGCCGCCGGCTGGCATAACGAAGCCGCCTCCGGCGGTGACTTGCTGGTGGCAGGTGGGACATGGCCAAGCATCCGCGAAACCCGAAGGCAGACCTCGACCTGATGCAGCGTGTGGCTGCGGGAGAGGAGTCCGCCATCGGCGATCTCTACGACCGCTTTGGTTCGCTCGTGTACCGCATGGCTTATCAGACCATGCCCACGCGAGCCGACGCCGAGGATGCCGTCCAGGAGATCTTCGTTCGGCTCTGGAAGACCGCCGACCGGTACGACCCAAAGCGGGCCGCGCTGGTCACGTGGGTCATGCTCCTGAGCCGGCGCCACCTGGTGGACCGCCTCCGCCGCAGCCAAGCGAGGCTCAAGACCACCGCATTCGGGGAGTCTGCCGGACAGCTGCCCGGCGGTGGGTCGGGGGAAATGACCGGTTTGGAGCAGCACGAGCGTTATAAAGACGTGCTTGAGCTCGTAAAGACCTTGCCGGAACTGCAACAGAGGGTGGTCATCCGTGCGTATCTAGGGGGACAGACGCTCCGCCAGATCGGCGAAGAACTGGACACGCCCATCGGAACCGTGAAGTCCGCCCTGAGCCGGGCCCTGGTGCGTCTGCGAGAGAGAGCCGTCGAGGAAGCCGCGACATGAACACGATTGACTTGATAGAACTGGCCGTCCTCGACGCACTGGGAATGCTCGACGATGCAGAGTCCGCGTCCTTCGACGCCGCGTTCAAGGCCGCCCCGCCGGCAACGCAGGATCGCGTGCTGAACGAGCAGGCCCGCCTGGCGAACCTCGAGGGCCTGCTGCCCGACGTGCAGCCCGCGGCCGACATGCGAGCACGCGTCATCACTGCCGTCCGCGAGGCCATGCTGGCCGACGCCATCGCCAAGGCCTCCGAGGCCGACGACACCGACAGCCCGCTGAGCATCCGCAAGAGCCACGGCGTTTCGAGCGTCTGGCGGATTGGTGCAATCGCCTCCGCGGCCGCAGCCATCGCTTTCGGCGTTGCGTTTGGCCACTCTTCGCTGCGGTACAACGACCTAAACACGCGATTCGTGAACAACCTACGCCTCGACCGCGACATCCAGGCGTATGAAGCCGACGCCCTCGAGTTCATCTTCAACCGGGAGAACGTGCGAGAGATCGCCTTCACCCCGGTCGACTCGACGTCCGGCGTCATGGTGATGATCGAGTACCTCGAAGAAGGCAGCGCCGGAACCCTCCGCTGCGCCTACCTGCCCCAGAGTGACAACATCGAGTACGCGCTGGTCGAGTTGGACGGCCGCAACCAGATCGGTCGCTCGATTCGCCAGTTCGAGTCGGACGGCATACTCACGGGCCAGTACCTGCAGGATTTCGTGCTCGAGAACGGCATGCGTCTGGCGCTCGTGAGCGTCGACGTTGCCAGCGGCACCAAGCAGATCATGGCGACCACCACGGTCAATCTCTGATCGCCGGCGTCTGACGCAAACCAGCTTGATTCGTGAACGGCCGTGTCAGCCGATGCTGATTCGGCCTTCGCTTTGCTCGCCCATGTCGTCGTAGTCGGTGTGACCCTCGGCGGCGGCCTGCTGGCGCAGCTTCGCGATTCGACGAGACACCACGCCGCCGAGCCCCACGCTCGCAAGCGCCAATCCGGCGAAGATGCCGCCCGCATACATCGGGCGCTCGTTGGTCATGGGCCGGCGGTCGGGTGTCGCGTCCTTCGAGATGACGCTGGGCAAGCCATCGGGGCGGCGCTCTCGGGCCGAGTTGGCTTGACCTACGAGCGCGATCGCCAGCGTCTCGGCCACCCGGCGAGATCGATCGGCGCCCTGCTGGCGCACTTCGAGCATGAGTTCGCCGTCCTTGCCCGACGCCCAGCCCACCGACTCCTCGACGAACGACTTCACTGCCACGGCGTTGCCCAATTCCAGAAGCCCACGCTGCCGCATGCGCTCGGCGGCGAACTCGTAGAACCGCGGGTCCTCCATCAGGCCCTCGTGGAAGGCCTGCCAACCGGCGAGGTCCTCTGGGAGCACCTCGCGGCCGCGTGCGTCATGCGCGACCGTCACGCTCGAGGCGTACGTCGGCGTCACGATCTCACCCGATGCGATCCAACTGACGACCGCGAGGACGGCGATCGCACCGGCCACGCTCAGCATGCCGATGCCCATGCGAGCCATGGCAGCGATCGGCCCCTTGGCGACCGGCGCCGGCGAGGCTTGGGGCGCGTCGCCCCCTCGGGCCGCGAGCGCGTCGGATCGGGTCTTCAGCAGTTCGCTCGCCTTGGCGATCTTGGCGTGCTCCTGCTGCAGCGTTTGGCGGATGAATCGCAACCGGCGCTGCCGGCGTTGCAGGTGGGCGGCGTCGGCGTCCGCCGGCTCGATGGGCGCGGCGTTCTCAGCTTGCTCACGGAGCTGCGCGATGATGCCCGCTGCATCGCGCAGCTTCTGCTGCGTCGTGTCCAGCTCTTCGCGCAGGGAGTCGTCAGTTTCAGCGGAGTGCTCTTGCGAAGCCTCGTTCCGTGCGGCCGCCAGCTCGGCTTCGAGCTGCTTCACGCGTGCGCGAAGCATGTCGGTCTGCCTGGTCTGCTCGGCCAGCCACTGCTTCTGCTGTTCCAGATCGGAGCTGTCACCCGAGAGCTTCTCGCGTTGCTCGGCGGCCTCGCGGCTCAGCTCGGCCAGCTTGCGGTCCTGCTCTTCGAGCATCTTCGCCCGCTCATCGAGCGACTTGCTCCGCGATTCGATCTCGCGGACGCGTTCGGCGAGCGTTGACGCCTGCTCGTCCAGGTCCTTCTGCCGCTCATCGAGCTCGCACGCCGTGGCTTCCAGGGCCGCGCGGTCTTCCTCGACGTCCTTCACCTGCTGCGCCGCTTCCTGAGCGAGTTGTTCGACCCGCTCGCGCTCGTTCTCGAACGCCTCGCGCTGCGCAGCCACTTCCTGCTGTCCTTGCTCGACCCCGGTGGCTGCCTGGGCAAGCTCGGAGCGCGTCGCGTCGTGGCGCGCTTTTGCTTCCTCGAACGCCGTCCGCGCGGCTTCCTCACGACGATCGAGCTCAACGAATCGGGCCTCGGCGGCGGCGACCGCATCCTCGTGCGCCCGCTGGTGGTCGGCGAGTTCCTGGCGAGCCTCTTCGAGCTGGCGGGCGCGCTTCTGGACCGCCTGGCTACGCGATTCGAGCTCTTCGCGCTCGCGTTCACGATCGGCGTGCGCGGCTCGCAGGCGGTCGAGCCGACGCTCGATGTCGCTCATCACCCCGCGGATGTCCTCGGTCAGCCCCGCGGAGTTGACGCGCGGGTTCTGCTCGTTGCCTGCTTGTGCCATGTCGCCGTTGTTCATGTCGATGCCTCAGTTCACCAACCGGATGTCGGGCCGCCGCCGTGGGCTGACCGGGATGCCAAGCGAGCTCACCGCCAGCGGCGTGCGCGGGTCGAGCCGTAAGGCCCGAGCCGCTCGGTCGCGTTCGATGAGCCCATGGCCCAGCTCACGCAGCTTGTCATCGCAGGCGGCCTGATCGCTCGCTAGCCGCTCGGCCTCGGCGTTCAGCCGCCGCTCTCGCTCGTCCAGGCGCGCGTGACGTGCCTCGATCTCGTGATTCGTGCGCGCTGCACGCTGCTCGCGTAAGAGGTTGTCGCGGCTGAGTTCCTCGATGCGGTGCTCGAGCTGCGCGATGCGAGCCCGGGCGGCTTCCAATGAAGATCTGGCTTCCGCCTGTTCGCGCTCGGCGTGCTCCACGCGCTCGGCGCTCTCGCGCACTTCCAGGCGGCTCTCACGAACCTCATTAGACAGCTCGCGCACCCGGTCTGCCAGGCCGCACGCGTCTCGCAGTTGCTCGAGCAACTCCAGCGATGCCTGGTCCCGCTTGGCCAGGTGGGCGTCCATCGCGTCGGCGTGCGAGGCCGTCATCGTGGCCTGCTCTTCGATCAGCCGGCGGACTTCGAGGTTCTTCGCACGCTCGCTCTCGACCGCCTCTGCCTGCTCGTCGAGCCTGGACTGGACCTCAGAGAACTGCGTCTCGCGCTCGGCGAGCTCTTGGGCGCGGGCCTCCAGCTCCTGCGCCGCTCGTCGGGCGTGCTGATCAACGGCCGCGGTCAGCCGCTCGTCCATCCATGCCCGGCGGCGTCGGAGGCGCTCGGCCAGTGCGCGGCGGCGCTCGCCCAGGCTCGCTTCGGCGGCGACCACCTCGTCGGCCAGGCGACGCAGCTCGGTGGTCCTGCGGTCGATCTCGACCTGCCGCTTCATCGCGATCTGGATCGTCCGGTCGATCTCAGCTTGCCGCTGGGTAAGCTCGCGGGCGTGCTGGGCGGTCGTC
Source organism: Phycisphaerales bacterium (assembly GCA_965227775.1). Taxonomy (GTDB): domain Bacteria; phylum Planctomycetota; class Phycisphaerae; order Phycisphaerales; family UBA1924; genus JAHCJI01. Next base: position 342,159 of record OZ245777.1, on the reverse strand, counting down.
TGCTCGCACCGCTCGACCAGGGCGCTGAGCTCCTGCTCGATCGACGCCAGCACGTTGTCAACGTCGGCGTCCGGTTCGGCATCACCGACACCGTCTACAGGACGATCCCCTCCCCCGAAGTCGGGGGCCTCGTCGATTCCGGGCTGGTCTTCGTGCTGCGGCATTGTCCGTTCCGAGGTGACGCGATCGGGGCATGGTTTCCGGAGCAGACATCGACCCGTCGGAGGGCCGTCTGAACGCCGAGTGCCGGTCCGAACGACGGAATTCCGGGCCGCATCAGTTATCGGTCTCGGCCGAAGTTGCGGCACGACAGTGTATTGGGGTAAACGCCAACAACCTTCGGGAACAAATTGAGCCGATGCGAGTATGGTGAGGGTGCAACACCGGCGGCGCGGGTCGCGCGGTGAGTATGCTTACGAGAGTCATTCCACCAACCCCGCCGGCCCGCAGATGCGGCCAGGCGTGCATCGAGGAGGCAGCAGATGAAGCGCACCGGTTCGACCACCAGCATCGTGATCGCGACGATCGCAGGCCTTTCCGTTCTCGGCATCGCCGGGTATCGCATGATGTCGGGCGATTGCAGCGCCTGCGCCGTGACCGGCAACGAGGTCACGACCACCGCCGTCGCCGCCGAGGGCGACGGATGCTGCGCTCTGTGCGACAGTTCCAAGGAAGCTGAGGCCACCCTCGTCTCGACCGGCGAGAGCTGCGACAGCTGTGAGAGCTCCTGCGGCGGCGAGAAGGCCGCGAGCTGCGATGCCGACGCCAGCTGCGATTCCGCATGCTCGGGCGAGGCCACCCAGGTCGAGATGATCTCGACCGAGGCCGGCAGCGACTGCGCCGACGCGTGCGGTGATGCCTGCGCGGGCGACGCCTGCGGCACCGACGCCGACGCCTGCTGCGGCAAGTGCGAGGCCGGCAAGGAACTGGCTAAGGCCCCTCAGTAAGTCTGGCTGAGTAGATTCAGCAGCCAAGCGCTGCCTCCGATCAAACGATGGCGACCGCATGCACGCAGCGTGCGGTCGTTTTTCGTGCGCTATCCTCGGCCATGGCGACGTGGCTGATCAAGACCGAGCCGGGCGACTACTCCTGGGACGACATGACGCGCGACAAGCGCACCGCGTGGACGGGCGTGGCCAACAACGCCGCCCGCATGCACATGCGCGCCGTCAAGAAGGGCGATGAGGCGTTCTTCTATCACACGGGCAACGACAAGGCCATCATCGGCGTCGTCAAGATCGCTACGAATCCGTACGAAGATCCCGGCGAGCCCGGCCTGAACGGCAACGGCGAGATGAAGGCGCCGCTGTTCGACGTGACGGTCGGCAAGAAGGCCAAGACGCCGGTCACGCTCAAGGACATCAAGGCCGACGATCGCTTCAAGGACTTCGATCTCGTTCGTCAATCGCGGCTGAGCGTGATGCCCGTGCCCACGAAGCTCGACAAGATCATCCGCCAGATGGCCGGTCTTTGAGCTCGCTCGAGCCTTCCATGGCCGAGGACGCCAGCAACTCCAGCCGGGTCAGGGCTCGGTCGGCCAGACCCTTGAAGATGCCGTAGGGAAACAGCGCCGCAACGGCGATCGCGAGTCCGAAGGCGGTGGTATACAGCGCCTGGGCGATGCCCCCGGCGACGAGCCTCGGGTCGCCGTCGCCCGCCTCACCGATGGCGGCGAAACTTGTGATGATGCCCGTCACGGTGCCCAGGATGCCCAGCATCGGCGCCGCGGTAATGATGATGCTCAGCGCGCCCTGGAACCGCTCGACGGCGTATCGCTGGGCCTCGATCGCCTCGCGAGCCCGGGCCTCGCCGATCGGGCCCGAGACGTCCTGCGAGAGCTCCCGCGCCAGCCGCGAGTACGGATCGCGTCGCTCGCTCGTGCTCTTGACGATGCTGGCGAATTCGCCGCGACGCAACTTCTCGGCCAGCGAGCCGGTCCGGCCACGAACGCCCGAGCCGGTCAGTCGAGCCCAGAAGAGCACCCGCTCGAAGACGATTGCGAGACCTACGACGCTGACGAGGGCGAGGGGCGCCATGACCCAGCCGCCAACCTCGAACCACTGTCGTATGCCGTTGACTAGGGCTTCCACTCAATCGCTCCGGCGTTGCTAGGGCCCTGATGGTACCGTTGCCCCATGACCGGCGAGCCCACGGCCCACAAGACCAGCAGCGACGCAACCGAAGCCCGAATCCGCGCGCTCGTTGCCGAACTCGCCGTGCTGGTGGAGGGCGAGATCGCTTCTGTCATCGACGAGGCCTGCCAGAGTGCCATCATGCGTGACGGCTCCCGCTATGCCGCGCTCGGCGGCGGTAAGCGATTGCGGCCCGCGCTGACACTCATGTGCGCCCGGGCCTGCGGTGGCGATGACGCTCCCGCGCTGCCCGCGGCCGCTGCCGTCGAACTCGTGCACGCGTTCAGCCTGGTGCACGACGACCTGCCCTGCATGGACGACGACGACCTCCGCCGCGGGCGACCAACCCTGCACGTGCACGCCGGGGAAGCGGTGGCACTGCTCGCGGGCGATGCCATGCTCAACGCGGCCTATTGGACGCTCTGCAAGCGGGTACGGCATCCTGCGACGAGCGCGGCGCTCATTGCCGAACTGGCCGACGCCAGCGCCCGCATGATCGACGGCCAGACGCTCGACTCGCTCGGAGGTTTCGAATCGGCTCTATCGGACGATGAGGCGCGGCTCCGGTTGATCCACCGCTGGAAGACGGGCGCGCTCCTCCGGGCGTCATGCCGAATGGGCGCCATCAGCGCAGGGGCGGATGATGCCACCCTCGAGGCCATCACCACCTACGCCGAGGCGGTGGGACTGATGTTCCAGGTAGTCGACGACCTAATCGACGTGGAGCAATCGACCGAACAGGCCGGAAAGCGCACGGGTAAGGATGCAGACGCCGGCAAGCTGACTTTTCCCGGCGTTTTGGGGGTCGAGGCATCACGAGCCGAAGTCGCACGCCTGCTGGAGTCGAGCCTTGCCGCGGTCGAATCGCTCGGCAGCACGGGCGGCGATCTCGCGGACCTCGTCCGCGTGTTGGCCAGCCGAACGCGATGAGGTCGATGAAAACAGGGCTTGATCCATCAGGGATGTCCCGATATTTTCAAGAATCATTGAAAATAGACCGGGTTTCGCCTAAGAAATAGGGTTGCGGAGGCGCCAAGTGCGCCAAGCTGGGATCTGGAGGGCTCGCATGGCATTGCTGGACACGCTGACAGGGCCCGAACAACTCCGCTCGATGTCGATCGAGCAGCTTGAACAGCTTGCCGGCGAGATCCGCGCGGCGATCTGCGAGCAGGTCTCGCGCACCGGCGGCCATCTGGCACCAAACCTGGGCGTGGTCGAGCTCACCATCGCCATGCACCGCGTCTTCGACTTTGGGTGGGACCGGCTGCTCTTCGACGTCGGCCACCAGTGCTACCCGCACAAGCTGCTCACCGGGCGGCTGCCCCTGCTCAGCAAGCTGCGCACGCGCGACGGAATGGCCGGCTTCCCTGATCCGGCCGAAAGCAAGTACGACCTCTTCAGCGTCGGCCACGCCGGCACGGGCATCTCGACCGCCGTCGGCATGGCGCGCGGCGACTCGCTGAATGGCGAGGCCTACGACTCTAAGTCCCGCAAGGACGGCCGTCGCGTTGTCACGATCATCGGCGACTCGTCGATCGTCAACGGTGTCGCGATGGAAGGGCTCAACAACGCCGGCACGCTGAAGCGGCAGATGCTCGTCGTGCTGAACGACAACGGCATGTCCATCGCCGGCCCGCAGGGCGCGCTCGCCCAGCACTTCGACCGTGTCCGCGTGAGCCATACCTACACCGGCCTGAAGCGCACGGGCAAGGAAATCCTCAAGGGCATCCCGGGCGGCGAGGCCTTGCGCGATGCCTACCACCGCATGGGCGAGGCCGCCAAGGCGATGGTGGGAGACGGGGCGCCCGAGAACACCTGGTTCGAGCACTTTGGCTTGCTCACTGTTGGTCCGATCGACGGACACCACCTGCCCACGCTCATTGAGTTCTTGCAGGCTGTCAAGGACCTTGATCGCCCGTGCGTGCTGCACGTCAAGACCGTGAAGGGCAAGGGCTTTGCCTTCAGCGAGGGCGACGCGCGGACGTTCCACTCGCCCAAGCCGTTCGCCGCCCAGGACGGCGCCCAATTGCAGTCCGAGGGCTGCCGCGTGGTCGTCAAGGGCGGGGGCCGCAGCTTCACCAGCGCCTTCGGCGACGCGCTTGTCGACCTCATGGAGCGAGATGACGCCGTCGTCGCCTGCACCGCCGCGATGCCCGATGGCACCGGCGTGACCGAGGCGATGGAGAAGTTCCCAGACCGCGTGTGGGACACGGGCATCTGCGAGAGCCACGCGCTCGACATGATGGCCGGGCTCGCGAAGACCGGCTCCAAACCGTTCTTCGCCGTGTACAGCACGTTCCTGCAACGCGCATACGACCAGGCCTTCCAAGAGGCGGCGCTGCAAGGCCTTCCAGTCCGCCTGTGCCTCGATCGCGCCGGTCTTGTTGGCGGCGATGGCGCCGTGCACCACGGCTTTGCCGATGTGTCGCTGCTCCGCACGCTGCCCGACGCCGCGATCATGGCGGCGATCGATGAGCCGAGCCTGCGTGCAAGCCTCGAATTCATGCGCGAGTACGACCGTGGACTGTCGAGCGTCCGCTACCCGCGCGACGACGTGTCGGACCGCTTCGCCAGCGAGTGCCCGCCCTTCGAGCTGGGCAAGGCGCGATTGCTTACCGACGAAGGCGACAAGCCCGATGCGGCGATCCTCGCCTTCGGCGTGCCCGCGCACGCGTGCGTGGATGCCGCCGAATCGCTCGCGCCCGACCTGCATGTGGCCGTCTACGACGCCCGGTTCGCCAAGCCCGTTGATCGCTCGCTCGTCCGCGACCTCGTCGAGGCCGGCGTGCCCATCTTGGCCGTCGAGGAGCACACCCTCCAGGGCGGCTTCGGCAGCGCCGTGCTCGAGGCCATCGAAGAGATGGGTCTGAAGAACGCGACAGTCCGTCGCCACGGCATGCCCGACCGCTGGATCAAGCAGGACGGCCGCAAGGCCCAGCTCGCCGAAGTCGGGCTCGATGCCAAGGGGATCGAGAACCAGGTCCGCGCGCTGCTCGCGCGCGAGAGCGGCGTTCCCGAGGGCGTCGAGGTCTAGCTCGAGCCACGCTCACCGCGCAGCTCCCACCCGCACTCCACGCATCGCCTCTCGCCATCCACCTCGCCCGTGTGGCCGCACGCCGGGCAGCCAGCGTCGGGCATCGCGATGGCAAGCCGGCTGATCGTTCGCGCCAGCAACACCAGCGCAAGGCCCACGAGGGTGGCGGCGATGCCGGCCGCGAGCATGTGCTCCTCGCCGACGCCGTTGTACGTGTTCCAACCGATCGCAACATCACCCTGCGTTAGGCCGAAGGCCACGCGGTTCACCAGCAGGTACACGCCGCGGACCAGCAGCACGAGGCCAAAGAGGCGGCATGACCACAGCGTGATGGCTCGAAAAAAGCGCACGCGTTGGGCGACGGCGGCGGGGGAGGCGTCCATCGGCATGACCGGCCTTACAAGCCCTCCGCGGCAAAGGTTGCCATGCGATGCTGGGGATGTCATGGATGCATGACATGAAACGTCCTAATGCAGGGCGGCGTAACTGCTCCGGCGTGCCAGCGAAAGAGGGGAGCGCGGGCCGCGCATCGGGTTATCCCGAATTCATTCTCCCATCCATCAGGCCGGGCTTCCAAGGGTCGGCCGTGATCCCAGGAGTGGACCATGATGACTGACGTTGTGTTCAAGGGCGTTCGCCGTGGTGGTGCGGCCGCCGCGATGCTCGCGTGCGTATGCGGTGGTGTGCTGAGCGCGACCGCCCCGGTGCTTGCCCAGGCGGCAGACCCCCTGCAGCAGTTCGAGGTTGCCAACCGCCTCGACACCGGCCCACTCGGCCTGCCCGGCGTGGCCGGCGAAGAGCAGGTGATCTACTCGGTCACCATGACGGCCCCCGGCGCCGGTTGGAGCCGCGTGCGGTTCGACGCCGAGTCGACCGTGCTGCCCGACAACATGCGTCTTCGCATCACTAGCCTGAAGGACAAGCACGATCAGCACCTCACCAGCCACACGCTGGGCCAATGGAAGCACAAGACGGCTTACTTCAACGGCGACACCCTGCTCGTTGAGGTCTTGGCTCGCCCCGGCGCTGGCGTCGGTCGCGTGGTCATCGAAGGCCTCACCGCCGGCAGCGGCTTCACCCAGGGTGCGGGATTCGACAGCATCTGCGGCTCGGTCGACGACCGCGAGCTCTCGAGCGATCCGCGAAACGCGCGCCTGCTGCCGGTCGGCTGCACGGCGTGGCTGATCGACGACTGCGCCAAGTGCTTCATCACGGCCGGCCACTGCACGTTCAGCGCAGACGTCGTCGAATTCAACGTGCCGCTGAGCTCGACGAGCGGCTCGATCGTGATGGCCGCCCCCGAAGACCAGTACCCCGTCGACGATGACTCGATGCAGTCCAACGGCGGCCTTGGCATCGGCAACGACTGGGCCTACTTCGGCGCCTTCCCCAACAGCGACACCGGCCTGACCGCCGGCCAAGCCCAGGGCGAGTTCTACCGCCTCGCGGACGCGGCGCCCATCGATACCGGTGATATCCGAATCACCGGCTACGGCAGCACCCGCGGCACCGGCGCCCCGCTCGCGTGGAACCAGGTGCAGAAGACCCACACCGGCCCGTTCGTCCGCAAGGACGGCTTCGGTATCTCATACCAGACCGACACCACCGGCGGCAACTCCGGCTCGCCCGTGCTCGATGAGACCACGGGGTTGGCCATCGGCGTGCACACCCACGCCGGCTGCAGCACGACCTCGGGCAACAACGGCACGGCCATCGACCGCCCCGAGTTCCAGGATGCGCTGGCCAACCCGCTGGGCGTCTGCTGCCCGCCCATCCGCGGCATCGAGATCTCGCTGCCCGACCTCGACCTGGTCGATCCCGGCTCGCCCCAGAGCTTCAACGTGACGATCATCGAGGTCGACGGCCTGCTCGATCCCGGCTCGGCCGAGCTGTTCTACAGCGTCGATGGCGGCGCCTTCGACAGCGCCCTGCTCGTCCCACTGGGCGGCGATCAGTTCGAGGCGACGTTCCCCGCGCTCGATTGCGGCTCGTTCGTCCAGTACTACGTTCGCGCCACGTCTGAAGGTCGCGAGACCATCGAGCCGTTCGGTGCTCCCGGCATCACCTACGACGCGCTGGCCGCTTCCGCGGTCATCACCGCCGTCGATCAGGACTTCCAGTCGGCGCCCGGCTGGACGGTTACCAACGACGCGGTCGCCGAAGGTGGCTGGGAACTCGGCGAGCCTGATGGTTTCCGCGGCGTCGCGTCGGGCGACTTCGACGGCTCGGGCAACGCGTACGTCACAGGTTCCGATCGCGGCGAAGACCTCGATGGTGGCCCCTCCGTGCTGACCTCGCCTGTGTTCGACCTGTCGACCGCACCCAGCAACGCCGTGCTGAGCTATGCCCGCTGGTACTCCAACGACGACCAGCGCGCGGGCATCGATGATCAGGATCGCCTCGTCGTCGAGGTCTCCGACGATGCCGGTGGCCGCTGGGTCGAGCTCGAGCGCGTCGATCACTCGATGGGTGGCGACTCGTGGAGCCAGATGCGTTGGAACCTGACCGACCACATCAGCCTCACGTCGCAGGTCCAGGTCCGCTTTACCGCCTCAGATAGCCCGAATGACTCGGTGATGGAAGTCGCCATCGATGCGCTCCGCATCGAGGGTCTCGAGTGCGGCGACTGCCGCGTTGACATGGACGGCGACGGCGAGCTGACCATCTTTGACTTCCTGGCGTTCCAGTCCGCGTTCGCCAGCGGCGATCTCGTCGCCGACTTCGATGGCGACGGAAGTCTCACCCTGTTCGACTTCCTGGCATTCCAGAGCGAGTTCGACACCGGCTGCTGATCAGCCAGCGCACAAGCGTCCCCTCCTTGGAGCAAACCGGGGTCGGCCTTTGGGTCGGCCCCGGTTTGTGATTTCGAGTTTCAGCAATCAGCCTTCGCGACGCACGAACGGATTGCCCGTTCGCTCTTCGCCAACGGTCGTCGGCGGGCCGTGCCCCGGCAGGCACAGGCAGGACGCGTCGAGCCCGTAGAGCTCCCGGCGGATGCTCTCGGCCAGCTGGTCGAAGTCGCCGCCGGGCAGATCGGTGCGACCGATGCTGCCCGAGAAGAGCGTGTCGCCCACGATCGCAACACCGCCGCCGGGCGCAAGGAACACGCAGCCGCCCGGACTGTGCCCCGGCGTGTGTCGCACCGTCCAAGCCTCTCCGCTGATCGTCAGCTCATCGCCGTGCTCGAACACGCTCGTGGGCTCGGGCCCGCTATACGGCATTCCAAAGCCCGCGCTCAGATTGAGCGCTGGATCACCGATCCAATCCCGCTCGGCTTCATGGATGAGCAAGGGCGTCTGCGGGAACGCCTCCAAGACCTCGCGAAGCCCCAGGATGTGGTCCGCGTGCGCGTGCGTCAGCAGCACGGCCTCAACGTTGAGCCCCTGCGTTTTGACCAGCTCGATGACGTCCTCGGGGCCCTGCCCGGGGTCGATGATCCACGCATGGCGCCCATCGGGGGTGTAGACGTACGCGTTGGTCTCGAATGGCCCCAGGCTGGCCGTCCACAGCGCGGCGTCAGTGTCGGATGCCTGCTTGTTCTGGTTGTGTATGCGTCCGGAAACGTCGATCTGCTGCATGAACCCAGTGTACCCCCGGGCCGTGCCGGCTCGTTCTGGTGCATCAGTTCGGACGATCAACCGTTATACTGAAGCAGGCAAGAGGAGTGCGGTCGCCATCGCGCCGCGCCGGCATGGAGAGCCGCCATGAGCCACCAGCCACCAGAACCCACCAACTCCGATCACGACCCGCTCGAGCCGGTCGTGCTCCGCGCTCGCCCGAGCCGCCTGCCGATGGCCATGGTGCTCCTCGCACACGGCTCGGTGTTCGCGATGGGCCTCGCGGCCGTCGTGCTCTGGGCCTTGCGCCCGGCCGCCGCAACGCAGGCCGCCGGGATCGATCTTGAAGGCCTGCTCACAGGCGATCCCCAGGCTGCCCTTACGCCCGGAGAGGTCGCATCGACCGCGGGGCTGCTGGTGCCCGAGAGCCTCGGCGTCGCCGGCCTGCTGGCGATGGTGCTCGCCGTCGTGCTGGCGCCCGCCTCGGTGGGCTTGATATACCTCATCCGCGACGTCCGCCAGACCCGCAAGGACCTGTACACGACCACCATGGCCCTGCGCTCGCTGGGTGAGCAGGCGGCCCTCAGCGACGATGCCCGCCGTGTGCTGCACCGCACGCGCGAGCGCACGCTGCTGCGCCGGGCCATCGAAGAAGATATCGCCGCCGAAGACTGGGATGCGGCGCTCGTGCTCTCGGGCGAGCTCGCGGATCGCTTCGGCTATCGGCAGGACGCCGAGAACTTCCGGCGTCGGATCGACCGTTCACGCCGCGCGACGCTCGAGCACCAGCTCAACGGCGCGATGTCCCAGCTCGAGGACCTCGTGCTGCATCGCCAGTGGGAGGAAGCCCAACGCGAGGCCGTTCGCATCGCCCGCACGTTCCCCGAGGCTCCGCGCGCCCAAGCGGCTCCGGAGCGCGTCTTGCGCGAGGTCGAGCGCTTCAAGGTCGATCTCGAGCGTCAGTTCCTCGAGGCCGCCGAGGACGATCGCGTCGAAGAGGCCATGGAGCTGCTGAAGCGGCTTGACCAGCATCTCTCCGAGGAAGAGGCTGCTCCGTTCCGCGAGGTCGCACGCGGTGTCATCGGCAAGGCGCGCGAGAACCTGGGCGCCAAATTCAAGCTGGCGGTGCGCGACAAGCGCTGGATCGAGGCCGCAAACCACGGCGAGCGCATCATCGCCGAGTTTCCCAACAGCAAGATGGCCGCGGAAGTGCGCGACCTGCTCGACGGCATCCGCGAGCGTGCGGCCAAGATGGTCTCGACTAGCTACTAGCCGCCCGGGCTGGCCGGGGTCGGTTCGCTGAGAACCAGGGTGGCACGCCCGGTGGCGGCGCTCGCGGCGTCGGTGTATTCACGCGTCACGCCGTCGCCGATCAGGACCACGCCCGCCGCGCCGCCGGGTGCTTCCACGGTGCGCAGCGTGAGCCCGCCAACGGGGGTGAGCAGCTCGCCGCCAATCGCCGATGCCTCGATCGCCACCGGCCTCGATGCTCTGCCAGTCGTCTGCGGCGAATCGGTCAGGTCCACGAACGACATCGCGGTCGTTGTCAGCAACGTGGCGAGCGCGTCCAGCGCCGCGCCCCGTTCTGGGGGGAGCGCTTCGCCGCCTTCGGCCCAGCCGCTGCCCACACGCGCATACACCCGGTCGTTCAGCTTGAGTTGGGTCACCAGCGTGGCGTCCCCCTCGATGGCGGTCGTCGCCACGTAGCCGCGCGGTTCGAGCGTGATCCGCTGCAGCGGTTCGAGATCGATCGCTACGAACGTGGAGCCCAGGAACTCGATCGCTGCGCCCGCGGAGCGATACCGCCGCTCTCGGGCGACGCCGACGAGCGTGAGGCGTCCACCCGTGTCGGCCGGCCCGTGCAGCGTGAGCGTGAGCCGCTCGGTGACTCTCGTTGGTTCGGGTTCGTCGCCCGCGGGCTCGATCCGATCCGCTTCGATCGTGATCGTGACTGGCGACTGCGCTTGGACCGAAGGCGGCGGAGGTTCGTCGAATCGCTCGACTCGCAGACGCGCGATGGCCTGAAGGAGCGTGTCGACGCCTTGCTCGCTCGCCCGGGTCGCCACCGGCGAGCGCAGCGACCAACGTCCGTCGACGCGCGCGATCTCGAGACGATTGTCGCCGCGCGAGAGTTCGAGTCGTGCCGGACGGCCCGGCAGCGCGCCGAGCAGGCCCTCGTCGCGCCACGCGTTCAGGCCGGTCTGTACGAACGCCTCATACAGCGGCTCGTCGACCGCGAAGCGTTGCACGGCGCCCTCGTTGTCGATGCGATCGACGACGCGGCGTCCGCCGACCACAGGCTCGCGCAGGCCGAGCGACATGGTGCGTCCGCGGGCGTCGGTGATCGTTAGCGTGGAGGCGACCGGCGGTAGGACCTCGTCTTCGACCGGGCGGCCCGAGAGGTCGGCCAGGATCCGGGCCGCGGCTCGGGCGCGGCCGTCCTGCACGGCCCAGGGCGGGCCGTCCGTGCCGACGAGCTGCCAGCCGGCCAGCGATCGCTCGATGCGCTGCCCTGGACCGCCCTCGCCCCGGGTCTCGAACGAGACGATCGACGCGGCATCAACGTCGAGGACCGCCTGCGGCCCCGCCGTCGCGCTGGCCGATGGAGGTCGCAGAAGCCAGATCGAGGCGACGACGACCGCGATGGCTGTCAGCAAGCTCAAGATGACCGGCCTGGTGGGCATCGGCGCAGCATACTCCCGCTACCCTCGACTCGGGGCAGCCAATTCGTTCCAACGCACCATCGGCATGGAGGCTGACCATGGGCCAGCGCGACCAGCACGATCGACCGCTCATCGGCATCGCCGGCGACGTGGACATCGCGCCAAGCAGCGACCCCGCGGCCCCCCAAGCCCTGCGATCGTGCTGCCGGATGACCTACGTCGATGCCGTCGTCGCGGCCGGTGGGCTTCCCATCGTGCTGCCACCCACGATCGAGTCGATCCCCGACCAGCTCGATCTGGTCGATGGCGTGCTGCTGATTGGCGGCGACGACCCGCGGACCGAGCAGTATGGCGAGCCGACCGACCCGCGCGTGACGCCCGTCGTCGACTTGCGTCAGGAATACGACACAGCACTGCTGAAGGCGCTCACGGACCGCCCTGACGCGCCCGTGCTCGGCGTCTGCTACGGCATGCAGATGATGTCGCTGCTCGCCGGCGGCCGGCTCGACCAGCACCTGCCCGACACCCTGGGCGAGGCGTGGAACGTGCATTGGCACAAGCCCCACGAGGTAGTCGCAACATCGGGTGCGCCCTCGTGGCTCTCGAACAGTACCGATAACCCATACAGCCGGCACCGCCAGGCGATCGCCGATGCGGGCTCACTGGCCGTCGCAGGGGTCGCGCCCGACGGGACCATCGAGGCGGTGCACAACCCGGAGCGCCCGTTCTACGTAGGTGTGCAGTGGCACCCCGAGCGAAGCGGAAACGGACCGCTCGGTTCGGGCGTGTACACTGTGTTCGTCCGAGCGTGTCGGGGTCAGGACGGCCCCGAGTAGGACTCGGCAGAGCGGGCAAGGGAGGCGCCACCTGGCGATGGCCGATCCGCAGCCCAACGCGGCCGCCCTGGACACCAGCGATCCGCTGGCGCTCGGGGCGATGCTGGCACCGGTGGTCAAGCAGGCCGCGGGCGACAACCTCGGTGACATCGAATGGTTTAGGACGAGCTGGCAGCGCGGCGGCGCGGCCACCGGCTTCTCGACGTGGACGCTCGATGACGGCTCGACCGTGCCGTGCATGGTGAAGGTGCCCGTCGGGCCCATCGAGCGACGCTGGGCGGCAGCGCTGGGAGACAGCTGGAAGCAGGGCTGGTCGGCGCCCGATTGCCTCGCGCTCTCGACACCGCGCGTGCTGGCGTCGGCAGATGAGCTTGGCTCGTACGACCTGTGCTGGCTGGTCGTAGAGCGATTCGAGGGCGGCACCGTCGCGAAGGACTTCGACGAGCACGGGCTGCGCGCCCTCATCGAGGCCGCCAGTGATTTCCAGATCCGCGCCGAGCGCCACTGGGCCCCCACGGGCAGGCCCGTCGAGCCCGACTGGGCCCACGCCCACGAGCACGCCCGGCAGATGGCCCACGACAACGCCATCCCCGATGCCCAGCACTGGAACAACGCCCTCAAGAGCGCCCGCAAGCTGCTGCCCGAGGCCCTCTCGATTTGGAACGCACGCCCCATGAACGCGTGGCAGCATGGCGACGTGCACCCGGCCAACGCGATGTGGCGGCAGCCCTCAGACAACGGGCACGGCCATGCCGGCCAGCGATGCGCCCTCATCGACCTGGGGCTCGTCCACCCCGGGCACTGGGCCGAAGACGGCCTGTATCTCGAGCGCCAGTTCTGGGGTCGCACGGAGCGGTTGTGCGGCCTGAAGCCGGTCTCCATGATCGCCAAGGCCCGCCGAGAGGCCGGGCTGCCCGTGGAGCAGGACTACGCCCGGCTGCTGCAGTGCAAGCGGCTGATCGCCTCTGCGGCCGCACCGGCCAATCTGGAGCACGAGGGCGACGCGATCTACCTGAGCGGGGCCCTGGCCGTGCTGGAGCGATCGGTGAAGGCCCTGAGCGGCTAGATTGGGATCGGGCAGGCCGTTGTTCGGTCGATTTTTGCGGTTTTGGCCCCCTCTTGGGCCCCCAGGCGGGTCTCTCGCTTGCCCCGGCCGCGGGGGATGGGAAGTATGACAGCCGGCCCAATGGGGCCGATCGCACTCCGGGCATCACGTGGGAGAACTGGTCGATGCAGCAATACGAGCAAATGAAGCAGATTCTCGACTCCATCGCCGAGGACATGGACAAGGTCAAGGCGGGCAACAAGGCCGCTGGTACCCGCGTGCGGACGGCCATGCAGGATGTCAAGAACCTGGCGCAGGAGCTCCGCAAGGAGGTCTTGGAGCTGCGTAAGCAGGACTGACCACCCACGATGCCGACCGTTTCGAGCGACACGCCCGCCACCGACCCCGCCGGCGCTCCCGCGAGCGCCAAGGGGCTGTTGTTCCCACTCGATGGGATCGACCTGGGCTCGTACGTGCTCGATACCGCCGGCGTAGAGCGCATCCTGCCCCATCGCGGGCAGATGCGGCTGATCGATCGCCTGGTGTGGCACAACGAGGGCTACACCCAGGCAGTTGCCGTCCGCTCGGTCAGCGACGACGAATTCTGGGTGGCCGGGCACTTCCCGGGCAAGCCCATGTTCCCCGGCGTGCTGCAGATCGAGGCCGGGGCGCAGCTCGCGTGCCTCATGTTCCTCGTTCGCCATAAGGGCCCGTACCTCGCCGCGTTCCTGCGGATCGAAAACGCAGCTTTCCGGTCGATGGTGGCGCCAGGTGACGAGCTGTTCGTGCTCGGCAAAGAGATCAAGTTCGGGCGGCGTCGCTTCACGGCCACCGTGCAGGGCGTGGTCGAGAACCGTGTTGCGTTCGAGGCCACGATCTCAGGCATGGCGATGGATCCGGTTGCCGATCCGAACGCGAACCCCGGCGGCTAACGGCTGCCGTGGCTGCTGCAAGCCAAGAACCACTCCCGTTCGTGCTGGAGCCCAGCCTCTTTGAGAAGGTCTGGGGTGGTCGGCGACTGGCGACGCTCGGTAAGGACTTGCCCGATCGTGCAGGCGTCGGCGAGAGCTGGGAACTGGCCGACCTCGACACAACGAGCGCGTCGGGTGCCGGCGGTGGGGGCGTGTCGTCGGTCATCGCGCGCGGCGCGCTCGCTGGCAAGACCATCCGCGAGGCGATCAAGCTCTGGGGCGTCGACCTACTCGGGCCCGTGGCGTCGCTCGATGGCCGCTTCCCGCTGCTCGTGAAGTATCTTGATGCACGCGAGGACCTGTCGATCCAGGTGCACCCGAGCCCGGCGTATGCCGCAGCGCACGCTGACGCGCACGTGAAGACCGAGTGCTGGTACGTCGTCGAGGCCGACGCGCACGCGCGCATCCTGAAGGGCTTGGCACCAGGCGTGACGCCCGCAGGCGTCGCCGATGCCGCGCGCGGCGGTGGAGATGTGCCAGCGATGCTGCACAGCGCACCGTCTCTGGTGGGAGACCTGCACACGCTGCCGACTGGCACCATCCATGCCCTCGGCGCTGGCACGCTCGTGGCCGAGGTGCAGACGCCCAGCGACACGACGTTCCGCGTCTACGACTGGGCGCGCGAGTACGGCCGTTCGGGGCGGCAGTTGCATCTCGATCAGGCGGCCGAGTGCATCCTGGAAGGGCTGCCGCCGGCAACAGCACGGCTCGAGGCCGGCGACGAAGCCGGCCGGCTGTGCGAGCTCGACGCGTTCTCGATCGACGAGGCCCGGCCGCACGGCGGCGACGAAATCCCGTTGAGCTTCGACGGGCGATGCCAGGTGCTGATGCTCGTCAGCGGCGTGGGCGAGGTGGTCGTTGAAGGCAACGACGACGCAAGCCTGCCGGTACACGCGGGGCACACCATCGTCGTGCCCCCGGCTTGCGCCGACCGCGTGTCGTTCGTGTGCGATCCCGCGGCTCCGCTTGGCGGTACGCGGTTGCTGCGCATCGGCGTGGGGCGGGCCTGAGAATATCAGTCTTCGGCGTCGTCGGTGGGGCCGAGCTCGATGGCGTTCTTGCCCTGATGCTTGCTGTCGAGCGCGCGCTGGTCGGCCGCGCGCACGAGAGCGGCAACGTCGAGGCCATCCCACGGGAACGTTGCAAGCCCGCCCGAGATCGTCAGGCGGCCGGGCGCATCATCGCCCAGCTTGGGGAATCGCTTCGCGGCAACCTGCTTCTGGAATCGCTTCGCAACGCCCACGACCGATCGCGGATGGCGGCTCGTGGGTTCGCGCTTGCCGGCGGGGTCGTCGAAGATGACGGCAAACTCGTCGCCGCCGATACGGCAGACCTTGTCGCTCGGGCGGATCACGCTCTGCAGGAGCTGGACGACCTCGCGGAGGATCTCGTCGCCGGCATCGTGGCCGTGCTCGTCGTTGAAGTTCTTGAAGTCGTCGATGTCGAACACGAGCACGGAGAGGTCGCGGCGGGCTTCGCCGGCGGCCTCGATGGCGTCTGTGAGCGCACGCTCGAAGTGGCGGCGGTTCCAGGCACCGGTGAGCGGGTCGGTGTTGGCCTCGTCTTGCAGCGTGCGATGTTGAGCCTCGAGCCTCAACCACCCGCCCAGCCACTCGGCGGCGCCGGCCAGTTGTTCCCTGGTTGTACGCGGTCCAACGAGAACGCGGTCGTTGACGCCGGGGATGCGCGCGTAGCCGGCGATATCGGATGCCTCGGCCAAATCACGCAACGACATCGGCGCGCCCGCGCGACGTGATGCGAGATCGACAGCGGCGGCTTCGATCGACTCGCCGGCAAGCAGCATCTCGACGAGCCGGCGATCGTCGGCTGGTGGTGCGGGCGCTATAGGCTTCGGTGGTGCCGGCACCTCAACGGTGCGTTGCGGGCTTGGTGTCGGCGTCGATCTCGCGGCGCGCTGGCCGTGCAGTAGCACGCGTGAAGAGAACACCGGATCGTCGATGTCGAGCCAGCCGTCGAAGGCGTCCTCGCCACCTTCGCTGCCATTGCCTCTGCTCTCGCTCTCGAGTGGTCGTCCAATCGCCAGAACGCGCACGCCGGGGTCGAGGCGCCGGAGCGCGTCGACGAGCTTGCGTGCGCGCAGCAGTGTCGGGTCGGCGTCGATGGCTTCGCCCAGTACGACGACCTGCTCGCCGCCGTGTTCGTGTCGCTGGCGGCTCCAGACCGAGACTTCGCCCAGCGCGTCCATGCCGCTGCGGACGCGCACCATCTCGGTCGTCGCCGGTGCGGCGAGCACGCCGTCGAGGCCCGTCTGGCCTACGAGCACGATGCGAGCCGGTCCCTCGGCCCGCGTCGGGCCGTTGGTGGTTGCGCCGGTCTGCGATGCTCCGTCTGTGGCCACAATTGCTCCCATCAACCGTCCGCCCAGCGCCATTGCCTACTTCCCCGGCCGATCGGCCAGCAGCATGCTGAGTTCCTCGTCGCTCAGCAGCGACGCGGTTGTCGGCTCCTCCTCCTCGCGCTCGATCGGGCGTTGCTCGCCCGGGCTCGGACCGGCTTCGGGCGAAGGGCGCGGGCGAGCTCGCGAGGGATCGGCTTGGCCGGGCTCCCCCTCTTGTGTTCGCACGAAGACCGTGGCCAGTTCGTGCCGCTGGGCTGCGGCGAGCACCGGCTGGGCGTCAGGATCGAACCTCCACACCGCCACGGGCCCGGCAAAGCGGCCGAGGGCGTCGACGACGAGGCCCGATAAATCGAGCTTTGTCGGATGCACCAAGACGAGCACCGCCGACTTGGACCCCTCGCCGGCTCGCTGGCGGAGGAGGATTTCTGTCATCGCCGAGTAGCCGTCCTGCACGCCCACCCAGGTGAGCGAGCGGCGCTCGAGTGAGGCGAGCAGCTCGGCGGGAGGCTGCGTTCCGGCGGGCGTCCAGAGCACGCAGCACGGCGTGCGGCCGTTGGCTTCCTGGGCGTTACTGTGACCATTCTGCCCCATCGCCGCAAGTATACCAGATCGCGCCGCCTCGCCTGCGCAAACTCGTGGGAATCAGCAGCGAACTGCTGATTCGACGAGCACGCGCGCGCACGCTGCGGCGCCATCACGCCGGGGCGCGCGTTGCAACGCGTCGGACATCGCCTGTCGTTTGTCGGCCGAGCCCAAAAGCTCCAGCAGCGTGGGCGCGATCGCGTCGAGGTTTGCCTTCGCGGTGATGCGATCTTCGAGTAGTACCGCGCCGCCGGCGTCGACCAGCGGCTGCGCGTTGGCTGCCTGGTGCCCGTCGCGGTGGTAGGGGTAGGGCAGGAACACGGCGGGTACCGCGTTGGCGTGGACCTCAGCGACCGATCCGGCGCCGCTGCGGCAAAGCGCAAGGTCGGCCGAACCCCAGGCCGGGCCCATCGGGCTCAGGCGATCGAGCACGCTCGCGAACACGCCGGCGTCGTCGTACGCGGTTTGCAGTTCGCTTGCGGACGATTGGGAGCCTGCGAGATGGATCACCTGCCATGGGCGCAACGAGGTGGCGTTCTGCTCACACAGCGCCTTCATGAGCTGGTTGATGGATGTCGCGCCCTGGCTGCCACCCATGACAAGCAACGTGGGTTGGTCGGTATCGAGCCCGAGCATGCGCCGGCAGTCAGCCTTGGAGCCCGGCGCGATGGCGCGGGTTCCGATGATGGGGCCGATGCCGCGCCAGCCCTCTGGCGCGTCGTCTTGGGCTACGAGCTTGTGTGCGGCGAGTTTGCCGACGAAGCGGTTGGCCTTGCCGATGCGCGCGTCGAGGCTCACGAGCACGAGCGGGACCCGCTCGGCGCGGGCGGCCATGGCGGCGGGAGCCGAAACGTAGCCGCCGGTGGACATCGCGATGACGCGCTCGCATTCAGCCTTCAGGTCTCGCAGGGCTTCGCGGCTGTCGCGCACGGCTTGGCCCCAGGCGCGCACGCAGCGGAACATCGCGAGTGGGCGTGTCGAGGGTGGGCGCGCGTGCAGGGCGATGCGTTCGGCGGGTTCGCTGAAGACCAGTTCGCTCGCGAGGGCCTGCTTGTCAGCAGGACGGTCTCCGGTGAGGAACGTCGCGCGGGCGTCTGGAACGAGGCCGGCGACGGCGTCTGCGACGGCGAGCGAGGGGTAGATGTGTCCACCGCTGCCACCACCAAGGAATGCGATGCCGATGTGCGCCTTGCGGCTCAAGCCGGCGCCTCGACGATCGGGCCGCTGCTTCGCGAGAAGAGGCTGCGTTGCACGCCGGCGGGCTCAGGCGCGGGCTCTCGCTCGACCGCGATACCGCGCGCGGCTTGGCGGCGATCCATCGCGACGAGCAGGCCGAGCGATGCGCCGGTGAGCACCCAGCCCGTGCCGCCGGCGCTTACGAGCGGGAGGGCGATGCCTTTGGTCGGGCCGAGGCCGGTGACGACGGCGAGATTCATGATTGCCTGGAGCGCGACCGTCGCGGTGATGCCGAGTGCGACCAGCTGGCACGCCGAGCTGCGCTCGTTGCGGACGACGCCGATGCAGGCCCAGATGAGCAGCGCGAACACGCCCGCGACGCCCGCGGCGCCGAGCACACCGAGCTCCTCGCAGATGATGGCGAAGAGGAAGTCGGTGGTGTCTTCGGGAAGGTAGTCGAGCTTGTGGAGCCCGTTGCCCAGGCCGCGGCCGGTGAGCTCGCCGCCCGAGATGGCGGCGATGCTCTGGATCATGTGGTAGCCCTTGCCGGCCGGGTCTGCCCATGGGTCGAGGAAGCTGGTGATGCGGTCCATGCGGTACGGGCTGGTGTGGACCGCGTGGACGGAGGCGGCAAGGGCGACGGCGGCGAGCACACCGACATGCCACCAGCGGATGCCCGCGGCCAGCAGCACCACACCGCACGAAGCGCCGATGAGCACGGCCGTGCCGAGGTCTTCACGCATGATGAGCCCGCACACGAGGGCGACGGCGATGCCGGCGGGCAAGAGGCCCTTGAGGATGGTCCCGATGGCCGGGCCGCGGGCGGCTGCGAAGATGGCGATGAGGGTGGGTAGCACCCACTTGGCGATCTCGCTCGGCTGCAGGCTCTGCAGGCCGGCGCCCGGGAGGGTGAATTCGATCCAGCGCTTGGCACCCTTGGCTTCCCTGCTGATGCCGGGCACGTACACCAGCAGGAGCACGCCCACGATTACGGCGATCGAGATTGCTAGCCACAGGGCTGGGCGCTCGATCCGTGTGAACGCATCGACGCGATCGAGCAACGAGGCGGGCAACGCGGCAAAGGCGAGCGTGGCGAGCAATGCCAGGCCGGCGTAGACCGCGGCTCGCGAGCCGGCCATATCCAGCAGCGCCTCGCGGAACGTCGTGTCCTGGGGAGGATCCGGATCGGGCACGACGACCAGGGCCGCGCCGGGGCTGAAGTCGAGCGGAGCGGGCTTATCGATCTCCTCGACGGCGGTGCTGGCCGAGCGCACCATGACCAAGCCGACGCCCAGCAGCGTCAGCACGCAGATCAGGATGGTCCAGCCCGGGCGCACGTGTCAGGAGGAGCTATCGGGCGGCCGGTATCTGCCGATGCAAAAGCCGGGTGGCGGAGCTCGGTTCAGGGAATCCAGACGTAGTAGCCCACGCCCGGGCGCAGGCCGAGCGCACTCGTGGGCAGCGCTCCGCCGTCGACGCGGAGCAGGCTGACGGAGTTGTCGGCCATGAGCGGCGAGGGCACTTGGCTCGTGGCGTACGCGGTGCGCGGGGCATTGCCGCGGCGGCCATAGCGGATCAGGACGGCGCGTTCGAGTTCTGCCATCTCCATGGCCTTGTCCATGGCCTCGCGCACGCCGCCGAGGCTATCGACCAGCCCGATTGCGGCGGCGGTGTCCCCGGTCATGACGCGGCCGTCGGTGGCGGTGGCCACCTCGTCGGGCAGCAGGCCGGGCCTGCGGCGCAGGACGAGGGAGAGGAAGCTGGCGTAGTACTCGCCCACGATGCCGCGGAGGATGTCGTAGTGGCCCTCCTGGACGGGCGCGAGCGGATTGGCTAAGTCCTTGTTGGGGCCGCTAGTTACGAACAGTGTGCGGATGCCCAGCTTGTCGAGGCCCTCGCTCGCGTTGAAGCTGGGGATGAGTACGCCGATGGAGCCTGTGAGCGTGGCGGGCTCGGCGATGATGTGGTCCCCCGCGAGCGCGAGGTAGTACCCGCCGCTGGTGGCGACCTCACCCAGCGAGACGATGACGGGCTTGCCCGAATGCTCGGTGAAGGCCCGGACCTCGTTGAACGCCGTCTCACTGCCGGCGACGGTGCCGCCGGGCGAGTCGATGCGGAGGATGACCGCCCGGACTTTGGGGTCGTCGGCGGCCATCTTGAGCTGGGCAACCATCTCGTCGATCGGGGCGCTGCTGGTGCCCAGCAGGCCGGTGGTGGGGGTATCGGTGATGAGCCCGCGGACCACGATCATCGCCACGCGGTCGCTGGCCCTGCCCGGCCCCTCGCCAACCTCGAGCACCTGGGATGCGACGACCTGGTCGTTGGCCGGGCCCAGGCGCACCGTGAGGCCCAGGGGCGAGCAGCCTGTGAGCAGGAGGACGGCGAGCGCGAGCGGGATGATCGCTTTCATGCCCGACTGTACTGCGGCCGGGCACGCGGCGTGCAATCATGCCTTGGATGTCCCAGAACGAACACCAATCCGTGCTTGCCCGAGAGTCGATCGACGTGCTCGCGCTGCGGCCAGGCGATGTGTACGTGGATGCGACGGCGGGGCTGGGTGGGCATGCGGCGATCGCGGCGGGCCTGGTGGGGCCCGATGGCGTGGTGGTGCTGAACGATCTCGACACCTCGATGCTGCAGCGGGCGACGGCAACTGTGCGGGAAGCCCACCCCGACGTGCGCGTCGAAGCCGTTCGCGGGTCATTCGCGGGGCTGCCGGCGGCGCTGGTAGATCTGGGCCTTCAAGCCCACGCGCTGCTGGCCGACCTGGGCTTTTCCAGTCCGCAGGTGGATGACCCGCAACGGGGCTTCTCGTTCAAGCGTGACGGGCCGCTGGACATGCGGCTGGACCCGACCAGTGGGGTGAGCGCAGCCGAGCTGCTGGCGACCGCGACGGAGGCAGAAATCGCCGAGATTCTGTGGACGTTCGGCGAGGAGCGGGGGTCTCGGCGGATCGCCCGGAAAGTTGTCGCCTGTCGCGATTCGCAACCGATAACGACCACGCGCGCGCTCGCAGCGCTCGTCCGGTCTTGCACCACTGGTGGCGGCATCGACCCGGCTACTCGGACGTTCCAGGCGTTACGGATAGCTGTCAACGACGAGCTGGGTGCGCTGTCGGCCCTGCTTGATGCGATTTCGTCTCAAGCCGGGTCGACGACGAGCATGAGCGGACCGGTCCGAGCAGGCGGGACGGTGCGTGAGGACGAGGGCCGCCGGTGGCTGGCCCAGGGGGCACGGGTGGCCGTCATTTCCTTCCATTCTCTTGAGGATCGGATGGTCAAGCGTTCGTTTGCGTCCCTGGGCGATGCCGGGCTGGCCCGCCGCCTGACCCGCAAGCCGATCGTGCCGGGAGACGTGGAGACCGCGGTCAACCGTCGCGCCCGGTCCGCCCGCCTGCGTGCCATCGAACTGACCCCGAGCGTGGAAGGGGGACCGTCGCGTTGACCCGAGAGCAGAAGCTGGCCTTGGTGCTTGGATTCGCCGCCGTGATGGTGGTGGGGTTGTTGATCAGCGATCACCTGGCGGCCGCGCGGACGGCCGACCTGGAAGACGCGCCCCACGACGCGACGGTCGTGATCGATGCTGACGAGGGCCAGGCGATGCGTCGGGCGGTCGCGATGCCGTCGACGACCAACGAGTACCGCGGTCGACCCGTGCGGCAGGCCCCCGGCATGGGCGAGCGCGAAGTGGCGCGTGGCGAGGAGCGATCCGCCATCGAGCAGGCACGTGAAACGCGGGACACCATCGCGGCCGAGCGGCCGCGCCCGGGGCCCATCAAGCTGGTCATGGGCGAGGGCGGTGGGGCGTTCGTACCCGAAGAGACGGAGCGCGGGCGGAGCGTGCTGGACGTGGTGGGCGACTCGGTCGCCGAAGGCGCCGAGGCTGTGGCCGACGGCGTGCGCCGGCTGACGAATCTGGCACAGATCTCCAAGCCCAACGGCATGGCCTCCATGGGTGACGAGAGCGGCCGCCAGGTGTCGCGAGAGGTCTCGACCGAGCCGGTTGTCATTCAGCACCATGTGCAGCCGAACGAGTCGCTCTACAAGATTGCCGAGAAGTACTACGGCGATGGCAACGCGTGGCGTCGCATCGCGAAGGACAACGTTGGCCGCGTGGGTGAGAACGGCTCCGTGCGGCAGGGTGTGACGCTGCGGATCTTCGATCCGACGCCGGGCGGCCAGCCGGTGCCGGTGCGCGTCGCCGAAGCTCGTGAGGCCACGCCCGCGCCCAAGGGGCCGCTGACGTACACAGTGAAGTCCGGCGATACGCTGGGCGAGATCGCTCAGGACGTGCTCGGCACGGTGCGTCGCCAGCACGAGCTGATCGCGCTCAACCGCGATGTGCTGCGAGACCCCGATAACCTGCGAGCGGGCATGGTGCTGAAGCTGCCGAGTTCCTGACCGATGGCGCGTCCAAAAGTGCAGATCGACGGCGTCTTTGGCTGCAAGCTGGCCTTCTGCGTCGTTGCGCTCGTGGGCATCTCCGGGGCATTGCTCACCATCCGGCAGATGCGCACGCAGGCGGCGCACGAGTTCGCGTCCTTGCGGCTTCGCGTGATGCAGGTGGACGAGTACTCCAAGCGGCTGCGGGCGGACATCTCCAAGCACGTTGGCCCCGACGAGTTGCATCAGCGGCTGGCAGAGCTAGAAGCCGACGCCGGTGACGCCGAGCTTGCAATGGAAGACGCGTATGGGCGTTGAGGAGCAACGGGCAGCCACACGCGTGCGATGGGTTGCGCCCGCGCTGGGCATCGGGTGTTCTGCGATGCTGCTGGTGATCGTGGTGCGCGTCGCGATGCTGCAGGCGATGCCTCCCAAGCAGATCCTGCCGGTGCTCGAGGCTCGCGAGCGTCAGCACGCCATCAGCGTGCCGCGGGCCGACGTGCTCGACCGGCGCGGCCGGCCGCTTGCGGTCTCGCGGTACGTCCACCGTGTGTTCTTCGATCCGGTGCAGATTGCCGAGGAGATCGAGGAAGAGCGCATCAGCATCGACGAACTCGCGGCGGCGATGGCGTGGATGACGGGCGAGGACGATTTCGACATCGACCGGCGCATCCAGACCACGCTGGCGGCGAACCGTGATCGCCGACGGGCCATCGAGCAATACCGAGCGGGTGGTGAGCAAGGCGAGAAGCCGAAGCCGTTGATTCGCTACGTGCGCATCGGCGGGTTTCTCGATGATTACAAGCTGGCGATCGTGCGAGCCAACCGCTTGCCGGGGATCCACCTGGAGCGCGAGGCGATCCGCGATCGCGTCGGCGGCGACCTGGCGGCGTCGATCGTTGGCAAAGTTGGCAGCGACCCGAAGTACAGCGAGGGGTTGGAGCGCACCATGCGCCAGCGGCTGGAGGGCGAGCCGGGCGCAATCACGTACACGCACGACGCGAAGGGGCACCCGCTGTGGATCGCACGCGGTGACGCGAAGGCGCCCGAGCCAGCGGCGCCGCTGCACCTTTCGATCGACCTGGAGATCCAGCGGATCGCTCGAGCCGAGCTCGAGCGTGCGATGGAGGATGCCGACGCCGCCGGCGGCATGGTGCTCGTGCTCGATCCTTCCACGGGCGAGGTGCTGGCGATGACCGACCTCCTGCGGGAGGTCGAGAATGTGCCATACCCGTGGGCCGACGCGCGCGTGCCCAAGAGCGAGTGGCCGCGACGGGTCGATCTGTTCCAGCGGTTCCGATTTGTCCGGCCTGACATGTTGCGCGAGCAAGATCCCGCGATCGCGCGTAATCGCGTGATCGAAGACGCGTACGAACCTGGCTCGACGTTCAAGGCGTTCGTGTGGGCGGCGCTGACCGACGGTCATCCCGAACTGCTCGATCGCGTGTTCGAGCCGGCGCCCGGTGGCGTGACGTTCATCAACGGGCGCCGGTTGAGCGACGTGCGTGCCAACGGTGAGCAGACGTGGGCCGAGGTGCTGGTGAACTCGTCCAACATCGGCATGGCCACGGCGGCACAAGAGTTCACGCCGGCCGAATTCAGGGCATCGCTCGAGCGGTTCGGAATCGGCGAACCACCACGCGTGGGGCTGCCCGACGAAGCGCACGGCACGCTGCGATCGCTCAAGAATTGGAACGACTACACGCACGTGTCGATCGCCTTCGGGCAGGAGGTGACGACGAGCGTTGCGCAGGTCGCAAGAGCCTATTGCGCGTTTGCGCGAAACGGCAGCGATGCGGGCACGGTGCCGGCGCTGCGGTTGACCGCGGTAGACGTTGACGGACCAGACGGACTCGTTGCCCGTCGTGCGGTCTCACCCGAAGCGGCGATGGCGACGCGGACCGTTATGGTTGACATCGCGAAGAAGCTCGACGAGAAGATGCGGCGCGAGGGGCCGTTCTCGTACTCTATGTTCGGCAAGTCTGGCACCGCCCAGGTGGCCCCCGAGCGCACGGAGGCGTGGCACCGCCGGCCGCCCGGCGCGCGGGGCTACCTCGAGCAGCAGTACGTGTCGAGCTTCGTGGCCGGGGCGCCACTCGACCGACCGCGCGTGGTGGTGATGGTGAGCATCGAAGACCCCGGGCCCGAGACGATCCGCCGGAACCAGTACTACGGATCGAGCGTTGCGGGGCCGGCTGTGCGCCGGATCGTCGAGCGCGTGCTGCCCTATTTGGGTGTCGAGCCCGATCGCGAGTCGGCCGATGCCTCATCGACGAGTGCGTTGGCGAACGCGCGGTAGTCGGCGTCGAAAGACTCGATGTCGCCTGCAACATATCGACGGAACGCGAGCGTGCCGAGGCGTGCGCCTTCGGGCCTGCCAAGTTCGCGGAACAGCCTGCCGTATGCGGCGTCGCGGAGGAGTCGCTCGATGCCGGCCCAGCGATTCTGATCGGTTGCCATGTAGAGGCCCAACGCCCAGAGCTGCGCGTAGTAGTCCACGGCGCGCATGGGGCTCTCGCCGAGGAGATCGGTGGGATTGCCGGTGAGCAGGTCTTCGAGCGGCTGCCAGCGATTCGCCTGCGCGATGGAGCTCAGCTGCGACCATCGCTCTGGGTTTGCGAGGGGCTCAAAGACGTAGTCGCCCGCGTCGTTGACGACGAATCCCTCGGCCATCACAGCAATCATCTCGTCGGCCCACGTCGGCAGCGGTTCTCGGAAGCTTCGCTGCACGTACTGGTGCCAGCCCTCGTGGGCGGCGATCTTCAGCGTCAGGTCGTTGCGGGATGGTTCGAGCGCGAACAGGAACGCGCGGCCGCCAGAGGCGTAGCCGCCGATCTCGATGGCGAGCAATGGGTCGGCGCTCGCGTCGATCGTCGCGCGGGTGAAGTCGGCCCACTCGTCCCGGTCGGCGAACAGGAACACCTGCATGCGGCCGGGCGGCCCCGGGAGCGCGGGGCCTCGCAGATTTGAGCCGGCGAAGGTACGGTGGCGCGCGAGCGATGCCTCGAGGAATGCCGGAAGCTCACGTGCGATCGGTCGATCCTGGGCGGTAGTGAGGATTACGTAGTTTTTGGTGGTGATCTGCTCGCCCTGGCGCTGCATGTAGGGCCAGGGCTCGCGGCGTTGCACGCCGTCGGGGCCGACAGGATCGCTCGCGCAGCCGGCGAGCAGCGAGACAACAAGCAGCAACAGCGGGAGGGCGCGCCTCAGCTCAATCGCTCCAGCGCTTGCTGGGCGGTGGCGAGGTCCTGCTTCACGCGGTCGAGCTGGGCGCGCGACTGCTCGACGAGCTTCGCGGGCGCTTTCTCGGTATAGCCAGGGTTGCTCAGGCGACCCTCGAGCGTCTTGCGCGAGCCATCGAGCTCGGCGATCTCTCGTTCGAGCCTCTCGCGTTCGGCGCCGGCGTCGACCTCGTCGGCCAGGTTCGAGAGCCGCAGCTCCCACCCGTCGCAGGTGAATGTCGCGGCCTCGCCCTCGGCCGCGTCGGTCGTGATGGCGTCGAGTTCGGCGAGCGTGCGCACGAGGCCGGCGACTTCTGCGATCGAGCCGGCAAGCTCGCTCGGTGCGTGCAGCGTCACCATGCGTCGGGGCTTGACGTTGTGCTTGGCGCGGACTTCGCGGATGGCCGTGACCAGGCCGCGGGCGCGTTCGAACAGCGCGATGGCGTCGGCGTTGCGGATCGATTCGCCGGCCGTGGGCCACGCGGCGGTCGCGAGCACGCCCGACGCGCGGGCATCACCCATCGAGAGGCCGTCGAGGTTGGGCAACGGGTGCTGGCCGAGTTGCTCGCCGATGGACTCGGTAATGAAGGGCATCACGGGGTGGGCCACGCGGAGGACGGCTTCGAGGACCACGCGCATGACGCCGCGCTGGTTTGCATCTTCGCGCACGGTTGGCTTGATCGCCTCGAGGTACCAATCACAGAAGTCCCGCCAGAACAGGTTGTAGAACGCCTCGGCGTATGCGTGGAAGTTGTATCCGGCGAGGGCCTCGTCGACCTCCTGGAGAGCCTGGCCGACGCGCGCGAGCATCCAGGCGTCGAGCACGCGTAGGTCATCGGTGGCAATGTTCGCCGGTGGTGGATCGCACTGGTCGAGGATGCCCAGCACGAGGCGGGAGGCGTTCCAGAGCTTGTTGCACACGTTGCGACCCATGTCGAACTTTGGGCTCGTGTTGCGGCCGGTCTTGGGGTCGGCCTCGACTGGCATGCGCACGTCCTGGGTGTGTGTCGTCATGTGCGCGAGCGTGAAGCGCATGGCGTCGGCGCCGTGGCTGTCGATGATGTCCATCGGATCGACACCGTTGCGCAGGCTCTTGCTCATCTTGCGGCCCTGGCCGTCCTGGATCATCGCATGGATGAAGACGTCCTTGAACGGCACGACCCCGGTGCCCGGCTCCTGCTGCTGATCTTGCTGCTGGTTTACCAGGAAGTAGCGATTGAACATCACCATCCGGCTGACCCAGAGCGTGATGATCTCGCGCGCGGTGCAGAGCACGTTCGTGGGGTTGAACGCATCGAGCAAGCCGTCGAACTCTTCGCCGGCGATCGCCGGCTCGGGCCAGCCCATGGTGGAGATCGGCCAGAGTGCGCTGCTGAACCACGTGTCGAGTACGTCTGGATCTCGCGCGAAGCCGGCTTCTTCGAGCAGGCTTTCGAACTCGATGGTGCCGTACTTTTCGGTCTCGAAGGCGCCGGGCCGCCGCACGCACACGAGGCAGACCAAGTCGTCGCACTCCTGGATCTCGGCGGGGTCTCGCAGCGGCACACCCATATCGCTCGCGCTGACGAGGCGGTAGACGATCGGAGTCGAAGGATCGTGGTCGCGCAGGCTCATCATGAGGTTGACGAGCTTGTCCTGCTTGCTGTCTTCCTCGCCGATGAAGTTGGTGAACGTACCGAAGGCCTTGCTCCACACGGGGATTCGATGGCCCCACCAGAGCTGGCGGCTGATGCACCAGTCGCGCAGGTTGTCGTGCCACTGCTCGTAGGTCTTGGCGTAGCGGGCCGGATAGACCTTCAGGGTCGAGTCGCTCTTGACGCCGGTGCGCGGCTTGAAGCCCTCGCTCTCGCGCTGCGTGCGGTGCAGGGCGCGCTGGGCGCTGCCGCGGAGCTTGTCGTCGGTGACGCGGACGTACCACTGGTCGGTGAAGTAGGGCTCGATGGCGGCGTGGCTGCGGTAGCTGTGTCCGACGCTGTGGCGATGGGGCTTGATGCCCTGGAGCAGGCCGCGGGCCTCGAACTCGCGCTGCACGAGCTTGCGTGCCTCTTCGCGCGGCTTGCCCATGAATATGTGCGCATCGCGGGCGCCGTCGGGGTCGGCCTCGGCCCAGCCGAAGTCGGCGCTGATGCTGGCATCGGGTGCCATGACATTGATGATCGGCAGGTGATGGCGGCGGCCGATCTCGTAGTCGTTGGGGTCGTGGGCCGGTGTGACCTTGAGGAAGCCGGTGGCCATCCTCGCCTTGGCATCGTCGCTCTCGGGGTCGGGCAGTACGACGTAGTCGTCCTCGACGATCGGCACGACGCGGCCGACGATGGGGAGCTGGGCGCGCAGGCCGTGGAGGGCCTTGGCGCGTTCGTCCTTGGGATTGATCGCCACGCCGGTGTCGCCGACGTACGTCTCCGGGCGCGTCGTGGCGACGGTGAGATAAGCGGGCTCTTCGTCTTCGCCCTCGATGTGCTCGGATGGGTAGCCGCGGGCGGCGAGCTCGCTCCAAGTCACCGGCTCGGTGTCTCGGGGGTCGTCCTCGTTCTTGGGTGCGTGCACGAGGGGGTAGCGCATGTAGGTGAACGTGCCGTCGACCTCGACCATGTCGACCTCGTCGTCGGCCAGGGCGGTGCCGGTGACGGGGTCCCAATTGACGAGCCGCTTGCCCCGATAAATCAGGCCGTCGCGGAAGAGCACGAAGAACGCCTCGCGGACGGCGCGGGCGCAGGTCTCGTCCATGGTGAATCGCTGGCGTGCCCAGTCGCACGAGGCGCCCATGGCCTTGAACTGCTCGGTGATCTGGGCCTCGAAGTCGTCCTTGAAGGCCTGGACATGGGCGACGAACTCGTCGCGGGCGAAGTCGGTCCGCCGCTTGCCCTGCTCTGCCATGAGGCGGCGTTCGACGACCGTCTGGGTGGCGATGCCCGCGTGGTCGGTGCCGGGCATCCACAGCGTCTCGAAGCCCTTCATGCGGTGGGCGCGGACCAGGGCGTCCTGCACGGTGGTGTTCAGGGCGTGGCCAAGGTGCAGGCGGGCGGTGACGTTTGGCGGGGGGATGACGACGGCGTAGGGCTTGCGGTCGCCGCGCAAGACGGCCCTCGGGTCGGCCGAGAATGCGTCGGCGTCGTCCCATCGGCGCCAGGCGTTGGCCTCGGCGGTTTTCGGGTCGTACTGCTTGGGTAGTTCGGGCATGGTCGAAGGGGCCGGGCGTTGGTCTGCCGGCAGTTATCCGGGCTGGAGGGGATGAAAAGCGAGTGTAGCAAGCCGATAGTTGTGAGTAATGACACCGCGTGAAGAGGCCAGGCTCGCCCTGGACCGGCTGCCATCTCGATTCCCCGGATACGAGTCCGAGGAGCCGCCCCGCAAGGGGCTGGGCGTCGGCACGCTTGCGGTGGGGGTGCTCTCGATCGGGCTGGTCGTGGCGCTGGCCATTTTCTGGCAAGGGGCCAAGCCGTCGCCGAGTTCGGCCGCCGCGGCGTCCATGGGCAGCCCTCCCAAGTCGGCGGACATCACGGTCGCATTGGAGCAGGCCCAGACGTACATCGCAGACGGAGAGCCCTCGATGGCGCTTGCCGTGCTCGAACCGATGGTGGCCCGCGCCGACCGCGATCGCGAGCTACGAGTCGCGCTCGCACAGGCGTACCTGGCGATCGAGGACGACGAGGCGGCGTACGACCAGTTCTCCCAGGCCATCACGCTGGGCCGGACCGATCCGCAGCTGCACTTCGCGGCGGGCACGCTGGCCTCGCGCCTCGGGCGGCAGACCGAGGCGATCGCCCACCTCCGGTTGGCGCACGAGTCCGAGCCGTCGAATCCGCAGTACGCGCTCTTCCTGGGGCAGGCCGAATTGGAAGCGGGCAACTACGCCCCGGCGACCGCGGCGCTGGCTCGGGCGCGGCATGCGTCGCCCGATGACCCGCGCATCTGGGGCATGCTGGCCGAGATCGCGCTGCGCGAGAACAAGGCCGAGATGGCGATGCAGCACGCGGGCCGGGCGCGGCACCACGACCCCGAGAGCGACGCGTGGAAGATCATCCAGGCCCGGGCGCTCAAGCGCATGGGCGACGCCTCGAAGGCGGTGGTGGTCATCAACTCGCTCTCGCCGGGCGCGATGCAGACCAAACCCGTGCTGCGGCTTGCTGGCGAGTGCTACGGCATGCTTCGGCAGCCGATCGAAGCAGCGCAGCTCTACCGCGCGGCGTCGGACGCGAAGCCCAAGGACCCCGAGCTTGCGTTCGAGGCGGCCGTGTGGCTGGATCGCGCCGAGGACCGACCGACGGCGCTGGCGTACGCCAGGCGTGCGAAGGAAGCGGGCCACGCCGGCGCTTCGAAGCTGGCGGACCGGTTGGCCGACCAGCGCGAGTTCAAGTCTCAGCCGAGGTAGGCAGACGGATCAGCCCGGGTCCCTTGGCTGCTCTTCGGGCTCTTGCTTCTTCTGGCCGGGCAGCAGGCCGCCGAGGCGTTCGCGGGCGCGCTCGGCCTCTTCCTGGATGGCTTCGCCCGTGCCCTCGATCGCCTCACCCACGGTGTCCGCCGCGTCGCCGACGGCCGCGTCCACGTCGACACCCAGCAGGTCGGCCGCTGCTTCGCCGAGGCCTTCGATCGTGCCGACGCCCATCTCGCCCAGATCGAGCAGCGAGCCGAGCTGATCGCTCAACTCGCCCAGCACGTCTTCGGGGATGACGCCGCCGCCGACCTCGATGGCCGAGGCGAGGATGGCCTTGAGCACGACGGTGGTGATCTCGGCGATCGACATCGGCTCGCCACCCGAGCCGACGTCGCGAAGCACGACCTCGTCGACAGAGAGCTTGGCGCTGGTCAGGTCGCCGATTGCCCCGCCGATGGGCACCACGTCGGCGTGGATGGTGACGTCGCGGACGGCGATGGTGCGGATGACGAACTTCTTCGCGTCGGGATCGGGGGCCTTCTGCTCGCCGCCCTCGAAGCGACCGAGGTTGTCCATGATGACGCGGTAGTTCGCGCCCTCGGTGGTGCGCTCGAGTCGCAGCTCGATGCCGCTGAGGACGAGGCTGGGCACCTCGACGGTGTCTTCCATAAGCGAGTTGAGCGACACGCTCATGCTGGCGTTGCTGAGCGTCAGGAAGTGATCGGCATCGAACCCTTCGGGATTGTCGACCGAGAGGCCCGAGAGCTCGACGCTGCCGCTGGTGATGCCAATGTCTGCCGAGTCGAGCTGGGTGTCGACGTCGAGGGCGTACGTCGCGCCACGCTCGACGCCGCGCTCGGCCAGGCTGTCGACGTAGACCCACGCCAGCACGATGGCCAGGACGAGGAGGCCGATGAGCGGCACGATCGCGATGGCGAGGATCTTGAGGAGGAGCTTCATGCCGTGATCTCCGTCGTGTTGTTCTTGGGTAGCCCTAGGTCTGGTCGCCCGTCGATCCGTCCATCTGCACGCTCGCGAGCGCGGTGAGCATGTCGGGCGAGAACTGCAGCACGCGATCGAGGCCCGTGGTGCGCATGACTTCGAGCACGTCTCCCCCCACGCTGACGAGGCGGAGGTGGCGGCGGGCCGGCTCGAGCGCCTGGCGCAGCTGCAGCAGCTGGGCGATGTTGGAGCTGTTGATGTAGGTGACGTTCGAGAAATCGAGCACGACGTTCGGCATCGCGTCTGAGCCCTCGAGCCCATTGATGCGCACGAGGATGGTACCAAGCTCGTCGCTGAGCGCGGGCTCGTCTGCCAGATTGGCCAGCACGATGTCGTCCGACCAATCGGTGGTCATGACTCGGCCCCGTCTCCTTCGTCCGACGACTCGGCGGACACTTCGGCGTCACTCTCGGCCACCGGCGCGACGGCGATGACATCGTCGCCGGCGTTGAGCTTGACGACGCGGACGCCCTTCGTGCCGCGGTTGGTCTCGCGGATGCTCTCGCCGGCCATGCGCACAAGCTGGCCACTGCGGGAGATGACCATGATCTCTTCGCCGTCGAAGAGCCCGACGGCGGTGACGGCGTCACCGTTGCGGTCTCCGGTGGCGATGTCGCGTCGTCCCTTGCCGCCGCGGCTCTGGCTGCGGGGCTTGCCGGTCTCGGGCTGGACGCGGTACTCGTCGACAGGCGTTCGCTTGCCGTAGCCGGTCTCGGTCACGGTGAGCAGGCAGAGGTTGCGCTCGGTTGCCTCCGGCGCGGTCATGAGATCGCCGTCGTCGTCTTCGACCATCGGGATGGCAACCAGACCGATGACCCGTGCGCTCTCGCCGAGGTCGATGCCCTTCACGCCGGCGGCCGAGCGGCCCATGACGCGGACGTCGTCTTCGGCGAATCGGATGGCCATGCCGTTGCTCGTGACCAGCAGGATGTCGTCGTTGCCGTTGGTCAGTGCGACGTCGTAGAGCTCGTCGCCCTCCTTCAGCCCCACGGCGATGAGGCCCGATCGATTGACGTTGCGGTAGGCCCGCAAGGGCGTGCGCTTCACGATGCCGCCACGCGTTGCGAACGTCAGGAACTGGCTGTTGGCCTCGAAGTCCTTGATGGTCAGGAAGGCCCAGACCTTCTCGCCTTCCTTCAGGTCGAGCAGGTTGACGATTGCACGGCCCTTGGCGGTGCGGGCCATCTCGGGCAGCTCGTAGACTTTCATCTTGAAAACGCGGCCCGTGTTGGTGAAGCACAGCAGGTGGTCGTGCGTGCTTGCGACGAACAGGTGTTGGACGAAGTCCTCATCCTTGCTTGTGCCGGCGCGGATGCCCTTGCCGCCGCGCGCCTGAGCGCGGTAGGTCTCGGCGGGTACACGCTTGGCGTAGCCGCCGCGGCTGATGGTGACCACCACGTCGTGCTCACGGATGAGCGACTCCATGTCGATCTCGCCCACGGCGTCTTCGATGGCGGTGCGGCGGTCGTCGCCGTAGCGGGCCTTCATGGCCTCGCAGTCCTCGCGGATGATCTGCAGCACGCGCGGGCGGCTGGCGAGGATCTCCTCGTAGTCTTCGATCTCGCCGACCAGCTTGGTGTACTCGTCGACGAGGCGCTCGATCTCGAGCCCCACCAACTGGATGAGGCGCATCGAGCCGATCTGCTCGGCCTGGTGACGCGTGAGTGCGACGCCGCCGAGATCGTCGAACTTCGCCACGTGGTCGAGCAGGCGCTGTGGGATCTGCTTGGCGGCCGGGTGCTCGGGCGGGATTCGGTAGCGGCGATCCATGAGCTTCTGGATCGCTTCCTCGCGCGTCGAGCTGCCGCGGATGAGCTTGACGATCTCGTCGATGTCGATGACGGCGTAGATCTGGCCCTCGAGAAGGTGGGCCTTGCGCCGGGCCTCGCGCAGCAGGTGCTCGGTGCGGCGGCGGATGACCTCGACACGGTGGTCGATGTAGTGCTCGATGAGCTCCTTGAGCCCGAGCGTGACCGGGCGCCGGCCGACCAGCGCGATGTTGATGATGCTGAACGTCTGCTGCAGCGGTGTGAACTGGTACAGCTGGTTCTCGACCACGGCCGGGTCGGCGCCGCGCTTGAGCTCAATGACCACGCGGGTCATGGCCTGGCGGCCACTCTCGTTGCGGATGTCGCTGATGTCCTTGATGCGCTCGTCTTGGACGGCCTCGACGATCTTCTCCACCAGGTTGCGCTGGCTGAGGTTGTAGGGAATCTCGTCGATGACGAGCTGCTGGCGGTCCTTGTTCAGTTCCTCGACGTGGCACACGCCGCGCAGGTAAACCTTGCCGCGACCGTTTGCGTACGCCTCGCCGATGCCGCGCCGGCCGACGATGACGCCGCCGGTGGGAAAGTCTGGGCCCTTCACGCCCAGCCGCGTGACGTTGCCGTCAGCGTCTAGCTCGTCCTGCATCAGCTCGATGAGGTCGATCTCGGGCTTGTCGACGACGCGCGTGATGGCGTCGAGGATCTCGCTGGGATTGTGCGGCGGCATGCTCGTCGCCATGCCGACGGCGATGCCGAGCGAGCCGTTGACGAGCAGGTTCGGAAAGCGGCCCGGCAGGACCTTCGGCTCGAGCAGGCGGTCGTCATAGTTGGGCTGCATGTCGACCGTGCTCAGGTCCATGTCCTGGAGCATGTCGACGGCCGCGTGGTGCATGCGGGCTTCGGTGTATCGCATGGCCGCGGGCGGGTCGCCCTCGATGGAGCCGAAGTTGCCCTGAGGATCGATCAGCGGCACGCGCATGCGCCACTTCTGGGCAAGGCCGACAAGGGTGGGGTAGATGACGCTCTCGCCGTGGGGGTGGTAGTTGCCGCTCGTGTCGCCGGCGATCTTGGCGCACTTGAGGTGCTTGCGCCCAGGCTTGAGGTTGTTGTCATTCATCGCGACGAGGATGCGTCGCTGGCTGGGCTTGAGCCCATCGCGGACGTCGGGCAGGGCCCGGTCCATGATGGTGCTCATGGCGTAGGTGAGGTAACTCTCCTGGAGTTCGCGGTCGATCTCGAGGTCGACGATTCGGCCGCCGCCGATGACCGGCGCCTGCGATGAATCGCCCTGGTCGCCGTCGTCCGAAATTCCAGCCTGATCATGCTCGTCGGCCAAGCGGCAGTCCTCCAGAACCGATCAAAGAGCACCAAACAAAGGCCCCGCATACGGGCCATTTTGGCGAAGCAGATTGTAGGTCGGTCCGGGCTCGAAAACCCCTGATCTTGGCTCTAGCGAGTGGGCTGGTAGGCCGCGTCTAAGGCGTCGCAAACGGCCAGGAGCGTGAGGCTGGTTGCGACCGACGGTTGGCGTTGATCCCACGGCGCAGCCCGCACGCCGCCGGCTGCCTGGGCTGGGTCGGCAAGCAGGTGGGCGAGGCCGTCATCGACGGTCAGCTGCCGCAGGAACCGCAGCGTTCGGAGCAGTTTCAGGAACTCGCCGGCCCGCTCGTTTGGGGTGGTCAGGCGCTCGTCGAGCAGCAGGGCGCCCATGGCGGACGCGGCCCGCGCGGTCTGCCATGTGGGGAGCGGGGTGCCGCCGCGGGTGAAGACGATGCCGCCCTCCAGGTCGCGGTTGTCTCCCTCGACGCTTGGGCCCTCGAGCTGGTGGCCCCACACCAGCGTGCGCATCTGCTGGAGCGCGTCGGCGCTGGCAAGTTGCTGGACGGGGCCGAGCGCGGTGAGGGCCCAGGGCATCTGCGCGACGAGCAGCTCGGGCTCGACGCGGGAGAGGATCGCGCGGGCGGCGGCGCGGCCGATTTCGGCGTCGTCGCGCTCGGCAACGTCGGAATTGCCGAGCGCCACCATCGCGCGCGCGACGAGGGCGTACGCAGTCGCGGGCGTCTGCGGATCGAACACAGCCGAGCCGGTGATGGAGATGCCCACGCGCGGGCGCACCACCGCGGCGCAGCGGTCGCGCATGGCGGCCAGCTCGGGGTACGCCTCGAACGCGTCGGGCTCGAGCGACTCCATGGCGACGAGGACCATGGCTGCCGAGGCCACGTCGGCCCAGGGCTCGGGCTCGAGCGGCGCCTCGTCGCCCAGATCGGCCATGGCGCCGATCCGAACGGGCGTGACGAGCGCGAGCTGGCGGAGGAGGACGAGGCCGGTGGTGCGCGCCCGTTCGGCGTCATCTTCTGGCGTCCACGTCGACGTGCCGTAGCGCAGCAACGCGTGGGCGGCCAGGGCCTGGTTGAAAGGTTCGTCGATCGGTGCGAGGGTGCGGCCGGTGCGCGCGTCGGGCGTGCCGGTCAGGCCATAGGGCTCGAGACCGGCGTGGCGGCGGCGCTGCAGGTGGCTTGCCATGTCGCCGGCCCAGTCGACCAGGGCCGATGGCGTGAGCTCCATGAGGCCAACGACCCGGCCGCCTCGATAGACAAGCGTGGGGGCAACCGCGTCGGGTGGCTGGGCGAGCACGGTGACGGGAGCGCGGTATACGGCGATCTCGCCCTGGCGGAGCGCCGCGTCGGCGTAGCGCGTCCAGGCGCCGGGGCCGGGCTCGATGGTCGCGGGCAGGTCGCCGCCCAACGCTTCGCGCAGGGCGTCGGCGATCATGTCGCTGGGGAGCATGCCGCCGGCGAGTGCGGCGTCGGGAAACACGACGGCGATCGCATCGCCCGCGCGCACGGCGACGGCATCGAGTCCAGGGCGGATCGCGAGCGCAACGTCGGCCAAGCCGCGCTCGCCTTCGATCGCCGAGGGCCGGCCGGCGAGTTCGACGGTGAGGCGGGCGGCGTCAGAGGTCGGCGAGCGGACCTCGCGGGCGACCGCGTCGATGAGTGCTGCGCGGGGGCGATCAAAGGCCAACGCGTCGGCGATGAAGCGGCGGCCGTCCTCGCGCACCGTGACGGCGACACCCCAAGTTGATGGCAGCTCGGTCTCGCGAAGCTCTTGGCCAAACACGATGGCCCTGGCGCGCGCAAAGGCGTCAAAGGCGGGCTGGCCGGTTGGTGGAGCGTCTTGCGAGAACGCGGGGAGGGCGAGCACGAGCAGGGCCAGGAGCGTGCGCATGAGGGAGGGTAGGGGCGGCGGGTGCGTGCTCGCGAACGGAGGAGGTTTGGTCACGCAGGCTCGGATCGAGCGGGATCGATCACACTATCGCCGATCCATCGGCAGTTCGATCGGCATCGTGATGAGGACGCCGGTGTCGGGGTGGTTGAAGAACTTGGGCGTCGCGGTCTCGAATCCCGGGAGGGGGCGGCTCGCGAGGGTGTAGGGCCACGCGACCTCGTGGGCATCGAGGCTCCTGTTGTTCCAGCCGGTCGTGGACGCGGTGGGCTCGTAGAGCCATGGCTGGCCCGTGAAGGGATCGGTCCGGAGGGTCTGGGGGAGCAGGTCTCCGAGGTCGGCGAGCGTTGCGGGCGGGGTGCCGTCGTGCGCGAGGCGGTAGCGCTCGATGGCCAGCATGACGCGCCCTCCGGCGACCTGAATATTGCGGCGGCGGCCTGATTCGATGATGCGGTTTGGCTCGAGCCCGATGTCTTTGGCGGGATTGCGCCATGTCGGCGCGGTGTAGTGGGCGTTGAGCGCGATGTCGGCGGCGATGGCGTCGGTGCCGGTCGCGGTCGCGGTCGCGGTCGCGGCGGCGTCGGCCAGGTCGTAGGCCTCGTTGATCCAGGCCGTCGCGGCGTCGCGATCGATGAACAGTCGCGAGTGGATGTTGGAGAACTTGGAGTCGCCCAGGGGCAGCAGTTCTTCGGGGGCGTCGCTGATGTCGTAGGTGAAGCACAGGCGTGCGTGGGCGAGGGGGATGAAGCGGCCCGTTGCCGTGTAGACGCGCTGCACGTGGTCGAGCGCGGCGTCGCGTTCGTTGGCCATGACGTCGGCGAGCGTCGGGTAGGCGTCGGCGAGCTCCCGCTCGATCGCGGCGTCGGCGGCGGCGAGGGAGGCGTCGTTCGTGGGAAAGAGATAGACGTCATGCAGGAAGCAGTCGACCATCAACGCCTCCACGCCGTATGCGGTCAGCCATCCCAGGAGCGATCCGCTATCGGCCATGATGCGCGCGAGCGCGGCGCCCTGTTCCAGCACCAACACGCGTTCGGCGTGTTCGCCAGATTCGGAAGCCAGGCGCATACGCGCTACGAGTGCGCGGGCCAGGGCTCGGGATAGGCCCAGTTCATCGATCGGTGACTCAACGGCGGGGGCTTCGTCGACCGGCATGACGATACGGTGGAGGTCGGGCAGATCTGCGGATGCGTCGAAGACGCCGATGTCGTGCCAGTGATCGAGCGCTTCGATGCCGCGCTGGCGCGCCCGCGCGTAGTGACCGGCGACGGCGGAAACGCCGTAGGCCGACGGTTCGTCGCGGGGTCCGCGGATGATCCAGAAGTCAATGTACGTGAACGGGTCATCGGCAACAGGCTGGAACGTCTCGTTGCGGTTGGTGAGGTCGTTTCGCCCCTCTTCGACTTTCTCCATGATCTCTGCGAAACGTGGCCATTGGTTGAGTCCGTCGCCGCGGAGGTCGCGCTGGCGTTCGAGGATGCGGTCATGGATGCGCTGGCCGTAGTTGGTGGTGATGCTGGGAGTCGCGTTCACGGCGGCGAGGAGCTCGGCGATCGCGAGGATGACGATGACCAGCACGACGATGGCGATGCTGATGACCAGCTTGGCGAGGATGCCGCCGCGGCGGGAGACGGGTTTGTGAGGCTTACGGCGCATCAGCGGGCTCCTCGTAGGGTTGTTCGTAGTCGGGTCCCTGGATGGGCTCGTTGATGAGCAAGCCATTGTGCGCGTGGCGGTATGTTGAAGTGCTCTCGCCGCCGGCCAGCGGCTTGCTCCTGAGGGTGTAGGGCCATGCGTGTGCACCCGGCAGCAGCGGATCGCCGCGGTCGGTCGCGGTTAGCGCCGTGGGCTCATAGTCCCAGGGACTGAGGGTTAATGGGTCGGCGCGGAGCGAATCGGGCAGCAGGTCGCCCAGTTCGGCGAGGGACTGCGGAACGGCGCCGTCGTTGCGGAGCCGGTAGCGCTCGATCGCCAGCACGACGCGGGTGCCTGCCGCCTCGATGCGCTGGCCGCGGGCGGTGATGATCGTTCGGCGGAAGCTGGGGACAATGGGCGACGCGATGTTGCGCCAGTTGTCGCCCGCGGTGGTGTATGCGATGAAGGCCTTGTCGGCGGCGACGGCGGCGGCACCGGTTGCTTCGGCGCAGTCATGGGCAAGCTCGTGGGCGCCGTCGATCCACTCGTCGAGCTCGCGACGGCTGAAGAAGATGCGGCCGTGGATGTTGGACAGCGGCGAGTCGCCGAATGGAGTTAGCAGGTTGCCGGACTCGGGCGGATCGTCGCCCATATGCTTGGCATAGAGCACCGGGATCAAGCGTCCGTTGCCGTTTCCGTTGTCGGTGTAGCAGTGCTGGGTGAAGTCGGAGGCGAAGAGCCGCTCGCCTCGGATGGAGTCGCCGATGGGGGGGTAGCGATCGATGGCCTCGCGCTGGACCATGGCGTCGACGCGCGCGAGCCAGGCGTCGTTATTCACCGGATAGAGCAAGAGGTTGTCGAGCAGCATCCTGCGGCCCAGGGCCTGCAACGCCGCGCCGACCAACCAGTCGATGAGAAGGCCCTGGCTGGCGATCTGGCGGCCCAGGACGTACGTCTCTTCGAGCGCGCAGTAGAGCGTTTCGAGATCGCCCTGTTCGGCGGCAAGACGCGCGCGGGCGGATTGTGCGCGGCCGAGCTGGCGGCCCACACCGAGGTAGGGCAAGAGGAAGTCGATCATCGGGCCGTCGCCCGGCTCGCGCGCGACGAGGTGCATGTCCACCAGTTCGGCGCTGCGATCGAACACGCCGCGGCGTTCCCACTCCTCGAGCGCGTAGATCGCACGTTGGCGGGCGCGCTCGAACTGCTCGGGCGTGCCCTCGTCCGGCACAGCGTAGATGACGTCGAGCGAGAAGTAGAACCAAGGGTCGTCGTACGCGTCCTCGCGGCCCTCGTCCTGGTCCATGAGTTGGTTCGTGTATTCGTCGAGCCATTCGTTGGCTTCGCGGACGGCCTGCATGACCGAGACGAACGCCGGCCGTTGGTTCAGACTGTCGGCGGCTTCAGCGCCCATGCGAGCGCGTTGTTGTTCGAGGGCGAGGTCGTGGAGCTGGCGGCCGTAGTCGGTGGCGATCGTCGGCCGGGCGGTCGCGCCTGCGTATGCCTCGAGCGCGACCAGGATGATCACGAGGGTGAGCACGACGGCCATCGCGACCAGCAGGTTCTTCAAGATGCCGCCGCGTCGGAAAAGTGTGGCTTCTGGCATGCCCGGAGGGTACCGGCCCGACGTTTGTGGGTTGCGGTCCTTACGAGCGTGTGGCCGCGGCGATGTGGCGTTCGACGTGGGCGCGGGCGGCTGCGTCGGCGTCGGTGGCGTCTTGGAGCGTTTCGAGCGGGGTGACTTCGACGGACTCGCAGGCGTGCTGGGTGAGCTCGCCGATGCGGCCGAAGGGGATGTGGTTGGCAATGAAGGCGTGCACGGCGGCCTCGTTGGCGGCATTAAAGATGGCGCCCGCCGTGCCGCCGGTGTCGATGACCCAGCGTGCGAGCGCGAGGGCGGGGAATCGCTGCTCGTCGGGCTCTTCAAAGTCGAGGCGGGCGAGCTGGGCGAGGTCGAGCGGCGGCGTGTTGCCCGGCACACGATCGGGGTGGGTGAGGGCGAGCTGGATCGGCAGGCGCATGTCGCTGACGCCCAGCTGGGCGAGCACCGAGCCGTCGACGGTCTCGATGAGCGAGTGCACGATGGACTGTGGGTGCACGAGCACGCCGAGGCGCGATGAGCCGAAGCCGAAGAGCCAGTGCGCCTCGATGACCTCGAGCGCCTTGTTGGTGAGCGAGGCGCAGTCGATGGTGACCTTCGGGCCCATGTCCCACGTCGGGTGGGCGAGGGCCTGCTGCGGCGTGGCGTTGTAGACCTCTTCGGCCGAGGCGGTGCGGAATGGGCCGCCCGAGGCGGTGAGCACGAGGCGTGCGACTTGCGCGGGCGGCGTCATGGGTGGCGCCGCTTCGGGGCCGGCGATGGCGTGCAGGCACTGCCAGAGGGCGGAGTGTTCGCTGTCGACGGGCAACAGCTTCGAGCCCGATCGCTGGGCCGCAGGGACGACGAGCGCGCCGGCGGCGACGAGCGTCTCCTTGTTGGCGAGCGCCACGTCGCGACCGAGCTCGACGGCAGCGAGCGTGGCGGGCAGGCCCGCGGCACCCACGACGGCGGCTATCACGACGTCGGCCTCGACCTCACGCACGAGGCGTTCGGCGGCGTCTTCGCCGATGACCGTCGCCGCGCCGTCGTCACCTTCGCAGAGCGCGGTGTATTGAACGCCGTGGGCGTCGGCTTGCTCACGCAGCTCGCGCGCACGCCGGCCGGCGGCCAGGCCCACCACCTCGATGGGCGGGGGCTGGCCGTTGGCCTTCGCGAGCGATGCGAGGTGGGCGACCACGTCGAGGGTCTGCCGGCCGATGGAGCCGGTGCTTCCCAGGACGATCAGCCGCCGCGTGCGAGGGGCCATGCGTCAGGCCCCGTCTGATCCACCACCCTTGGTGCGGCGGTGTGCGGCGTAGAGGAAGCGCGGGCGGGGCTTCTTGTCGGCCTTGGCTGCTTCCGCCGGCTCGTCGCTACCGCGCGAGCGTCGGCCACGCTTGGGGCGGGGCTCGATGAGGCCGGCGGGCTCGGGCTCGTCATCGGCCGAGACGACCTCGACGGTGGGCGCCTCTTCCTCTTCTTCTTCGACGAGGTCCTCGATCTCATCTTCGACATCAGCTTCGGCGGCTTCAGGCTCGTCGGCCACGACCTCGATTTCGTCGCTGCGCTCGCCCCGGTTGCGGCCTCGACCGCCGCGGCGACGGCGACGCCTGCGACGCGGGCGGTCTTCCTCGGCCTCGTCGTCGCGGTCTTCATTGGTGGCTTCGGCCGGCTGGGCTTCGGTCAGCTCGGCATCGGTTTCTTCGGCGTATACCTCGGCGGTTTCCTCGCGAGACTCGCCACGCCGACGACTGCGACGGCGCCTGCGTCGCGGGCGGTCGTCTTCGTGTTCGTCGTCGGAGGACGTGTCGCGGGTGTCTTCGACGGTCTCGCCCTCCTCCTCCTCATCATCATCGGCGGCTTCGGGCACTGGTGTGGCCAGGGCGCTGGCGAGCCGGCGTGCGAGCGAGTCGGGCTGACCGGAATCATCATCACGCTCGTCGTCGCGATCGTCGCGAGACTGGGCGTTCGCGCCGGATCGGCCGCGGCCGCCGCGGCGGCGACGGCGACGCCTGCGTCGCGGGCGGTCGTCGTCCTCCGAGTCTGACTCGTGCGCATCGTGGTCCTCGGCCTCGGGCTGTGCGTCTTCGTCC
The DNA here is from genome assembly GCA_965227775.1 of Phycisphaerales bacterium. Classification (GTDB taxonomy): domain Bacteria; phylum Planctomycetota; class Phycisphaerae; order Phycisphaerales; family UBA1924; genus JAHCJI01. The sequence continues at coordinate 300,532 of OZ245777.1, read as the reverse complement.
TCTTCTTCGTCATCACGGGCCATGGCGCCGTCGTGCTGGGCGGCATCGCTACCGCCGCCGCGGCGGCGACGCCGGCGCCTGCGACGCCGCCGGCCGGTGCGCTCCTCGCCGTCTTCGCTGTCGTCATAGTCGACATCGAGCTCGATCGGGTGTGCCTCGACGGCGTGCACCTCGTCGCCATCATCGTCGTGATGGTGCGCTGCATCGTCGATCGCCTCGGCGGACTCGACAATGGCCGTGTCGGCGGTGGCCAGGCCCTCGGCCTCGACCAGCGACTCCTCGGGATCGGGCAGCTTGGGCAGCTTCTCGATGTTGATGTCGTTGTTGCTGCTGTCGTAGGCGTGCAGCACGAATCGCTCGGCGGCCATGTTCTCGCTGACGCGGACCTCGGTGATCACGCCGCTGATGCGCTCGATGCGGCTGAGCTGCCTGCGGCGGCCGCTGAGCAGATGGCTGGCAACCTGGGCCGAGACGACCATCTCGACGCGAGCGACCTTCTCGTAGCTCGCAACGAGCGAGAGATCGCGCAGTGCCTCGGCGGCCACGCTATCGGGACGGCGGATGACGCCGCGGCCCTTGCACAGGTGGCACTCTGCAAAGTGCGTGCGCTCGTGGCTCGATCGCATGCGCTGGCGCGTCATCTGGAGCAGGCCGAACTCACTGATCGGCAGGATGGTGCTCTTGGCGCGGTCGCGGCCCAGGCGCTCGGCGAATCGCTGCTCGATGGCCTTGCGATTGCTGGCGTGGCGCATGTCGATGAGGTCGTTGATGACCAGGCCGCCCATGTCGCGCAGGCGGAGCTGGCGGCAGATCTCGTCGGCCGCCTCCATGTTGGTGTTGAAGGCGTTGGTCTCGGCGTCTCGCGCGCTGCGGCTGCGGCCGCTGTTGACGTCGATGGCGACGAGCGCTTCGGTCTCGTCGAAGATCAGGCGGCCGCCGCTGGGCAGCGGTACCTCGCGCGAGTGGATGTTGTGGATCTGCTGCTCGATGCCGAAGGCCGCGAAGACCGGCGCGCGGCCCGTGTACTGCCGCAACTGCGGGCGGCTGCGGGGCGACGCGATCTTGATGAATCGCTCGGCACGGGCGAGTGCGCCGGGGTCGTCGATGATGATGTCGGTGACTTCGGTGCCGGCAAGGTCTCGCAGGGCGCGGAGCAGCAAATCGCTTTCGGCGTAGAGCGCCTGAGGAGCCTTCTTGCTCTTCTGACGCTTGTCCATGTCACTCCAGAGACGCTTGAGGTAGGCCAGGTCGCGCTTGAGCTCGGTCTTCGTGCGCTCCATGCCGGCGGTGCGCAGGATGAAGCCGAAGCCCTCGGGAAGGTCAAGCTGGTCGAGCACCTTGCGCATGGCGCGACGGGTGTCTTCGTCTTCGACCTTTCGGGAGACGCCCACGTTGTCCATGCCGGGCATCATGACGAGGTAGCGGCCAGGGATGGAGATGTAGCTGGTGAGGGTGGGGCCCTTGGTGCCCACGCCCTCCTTCAAGACCTGGACCATGATGCGGTCGCCGGGCTTGAAGCACTTCTGGATTGGCGGGCGATCGCGGCGCGGCGTCTTGATGCCGACGCGCTCGGCGGCGTCCTCGTTCTTGGGGAAGTAGCGGGGGTGGACGTCGGTGGTGTGCAAGAAGCCGTGCTCGTCGAGACCGAAGTCGACGAAGGCGGCCTGCACGGCGGTGTTGACGTTGCGCACGACGCCGAGGTAGATGTTGTTGACGCGGCTGGTCGAGGCGGTGGGTTCGGCGTGGTACTCCTCGAGCTTGCCGTCCTCGACGAATGCGATGCGGCACTCGTCGCCCGGGATGTAGTTGACGATCATGCGGCTCGCGCCCGAGGCTCCGCCGCTGGATTCGATGGCGTCGCTCTGGAAGCGGCCGCGGCCGCGGCCTGAGGACGAGCGAGATGTCTTCTTCTTTGAGGTCTTCTTGGAGCCGGTGTCGTTCGAGTCAGCCTTGGTGGTTGAGCCGTTGTCGGAGGTGCTGGACTTTCGTGCCATGATGTGGACGCTCTCGTGCAGGGAGGGCCGGTCCGCCCGCCACCGCCGCGCGGCCGGCGACGCCACACCCGTGGGCGGCGGTCGGGCCTGCGAGGGCGATTCGGGGGGTCACTTCGGCATGCTCCGCAAGGTGTGAACGGCTGTGATCGGAATCGATCATGCCTGGTAGACGCCGGCCGGGCCTGGCCAATCCGCGGCCTCTGGCGGGCGTCGAAGTTATCGTTTCAAGTCGCCGCTGCGAGCCGATGGCTTGCTGCGGGTGCAAGGGCCGTGGTTGCGCGAGTCTTCAAGCGCCCCAGCCGGTCCCACGAACATCTACGGCCCTCGTGGGGGTGGGGTTTGGCCGGGCGCCCAAAGAGCCGCCCAGCCAGAGTCTTATCGGCCGATACTGCCGATGATTCGAGACTAATCCTCGCCGGAATCGAAGACACCGGGCATGGCCTTGCGGACACGCTCTCGGACGTATGCAGTGACGTCCGACGGTGACTCGAGCGAGAGGGCTCGCCGGGCGATACGGGCGCATTCCTCGGCGGACACGCTTCGCACCAGCCGCTTGACCTGCGGAATCGAGTACGAACCCACCGAGAGGGTACGCACGCCCAGCCCGATCAGCAACACGGCAAAGTCGAGCTCGGCGGCCGATTCGCCGCAGCAGGACACGGGTATCTGGCGGCTCTTGGACCCCCGCATGACGTCTCGGACGAGCCGTAGTACCGCCGGGTGCATGGCGGTGAACAGGTCGGCCACGCGTTCGTTGGTGCGGTCGACCGCCAGGGTGTACTGGACCAGGTCGTTGGTGCCCACGCTGAAGAAGTCGGCGTCGCGGGCGAAGCTCGAGGAGATGACCGCGGCAGCGGGCACTTCGACCATCATGCCCATCGGGACGTCCGCATCGAAGGGCACGCCCTCTTCGGCCAGATCCTCCATGACATCTCGGACGATGGACTTGGCCTGACGCAGCTCGTGCACGGTGGTCACGAGCGGGAACATGATCTTCAGCGGCCCCTCGGCGCTGGCGCGGAGCAGCGCGCGGAGCTGCCGCTTGAACATCGGCAGGTTGCTGAGGCAATAGCGGATCGACCTGTTGCCCAGGAAGGGGTTGCGCTCGGGAAGCTCGAAGCTGTGCTGGGTGTACTTGTCGGCGCCCAGGTCCACGGTGCGGATGACCAGCTCACGCCCTTCGAGCTGGCGGATGCAACGCACGTACGACTGATAGTGCTCTTCTTCCGAGGGTTCGGTGTCGCTGGCGAGGTAGAGGAACTCGGTGCGATAGAGGCCGATGCCCTCGCCGCCGACTTCGAGCACGTGGGAGATCTCGTCGGGGAACTCGATATTGCCCAGCAGACGGACGTGCTCGCCGTCGGTCGTGACGCTCGGCTCGGAGGCTTGCTCCTTCCAGACGGTTTCGCGGCGGGCGAGGCGGGTCTGGCGGTCTTTGTAGCGATCGAGCTGCTCATCGGTGGGGTCGAGGATGACCACGCCCTCGAGCCCGTCGACGATGATGGTGGTGTCTTCCTCGGCGATGCTGGCGATGTCGCGAAGGCCGACGACGGCGGGGATGTTCAGCGCGCGCGCGACGATGGCGGTGTGGCTCGTGCGCCCGCCGCGATCGGTCACGAAGGCTTGCACGAATTCACGGTTGAATCCCGCCGCCTGGGAGGGCGTCAGGTCATCGGCAACGACCACCGCAGGCTGCGTGAGCTCGTCGAGCGTGCGGTTGTGCTCGCCCATGAGGTGGCCCAGCACTCGGTTGCGCAGGTCCTCCAGATCATCGACCTTGGAGGTGAACGCCGAGTCGCCCATCTTCGAAAAGCGGCTTGCCCACTCGCCGAATGTGAGCTCGACGGCGTGCTCGGCTGCCATGTGCTCATTCTCGATGCGCTCGAAGATCGGGCTGCGGAGCGAGGCGTCTTGCAGCACGCCGATATGGAACAGGAAGATCTTGGCGGCTTCCTCGCCCATCTCCTTCTCGGCGCGCTGCTTGACCTCTTGCAGGTCGGTGACGGAGGCCTCAAGCGCGGCCTTGGCCCGGGCGGCTTCTTCGTCGGAGCCTGCCGAGGGCGTGAAGCGTCGCACGACGCGGCGGTCTTCGTCTTCCAGCAGGAAGATGCGGCCGATGACCAGGCCGGGCGAGACCGCGATGCCGCGAAGGACCTCCATGACGGGGACGGGCTCCGAAAGAACGAGGGATGATGGACGCCGAGCGAGTGCGGTCGTTGGGCTACCGATAACCCCGCACCCTGCAAACGCCGAGCATAGTCGAATCCGGCGAGGCTGGCCATGCGTAGATCATGCTGAGGCGTGTGCGGGGCTGGGAATGCCCGATTGCCCGACAGGGCTTGTTTGACATCGGAGCGATGCACGCCTCTGATACGCCAGTCACGCCGGGCGGCCCAAAGCGTTGCCCCCTGGCGGACCGATACCACAGGGAAGCCGATCTTCGCGACCGGGGCCTCGTCTGGCTCCTTGACGCGGGGATCTCGCGGACGATGGACAACATGACGACCTTTTCCGGCCTGGTGGACCAACCACGGCGCGGGGATGTCCGGCTTCGGCCCATTGTGGGCGATACCGTGCAATTCCGCGATGACGACCCAATCCTGCCGCGATCACTCGTCGATCGCTTCGGGCTCAAGCCTGGCATGCAGGTCGAGGTGCGCCTTGGCGAGAAGCAAGCGAGCGTCGGCCAGAACGGCCAGGGCGGTGGTCGCAATCGCAACCGCCGCAACCGGCGCCCGCAAAAGAGCGCCGGCACGAAGGCGCCGGTCGCCGAGCGCGTGCTGAAGATCGAGGGCGGCCACCCCGAAGATGCGCCCCAACCGACACCGTTCGAAGAGCTGACGACTGTCGACCCGTGCCCGCGCATGACACTCGAGTATCGGGGCTGCCCCGCGTCGTGCCGCCTCGTCGACATGTTCTGCCCGATTGGATTCGGGCAGCGCGCTATGGTGGTGAGCCCACCCAAGGCCGGCAAGACGACTCTGTTGAAGGACATCGCCACCGCGATCCTGCACAACCACGACAACACCGAACTGTTCGTGCTCCTTGTCGACGAACGGCCGGAGGAGGTCACGGACTTCCGCCGCTCGCTGACCGGTCATGGTGCTGGAGATCCGGATCGGCCTTGGGACAGCTCGCGTGTGACGGTGGTGGCGTCTAGCGCCGACCACGATGCCGAGCGACACATCCAGGTGGCGACCGTGACCATGGAGCGTTGTAAGCGGCTCGTCGAGCTTGGCAAGGATGTTGTCATCATCCTCGACTCGCTGACGAGGCTCGGCCGGGCGTTCAACCGATCGCGTGAGTATTCGAGCAGCGGCCGCACGCTGAGCGGCGGCATCGACAGCAAGGCGCTGGAGGTACCGCGCCAGATCTTCGGTGCCGCCCGTCAGACCGAAGAGGCCGGCTCGCTCACGATCATCGCCACGGCGCTTGTCGACACCGGTGGCCAGGGCGATCAGGTGATCTTCGAAGAGTTCAAGGGCAGCGGCAACATGGAGCTCATTCTCGACCGCAAGGTAGCCGAGCGCCGGCTGTTCCCTGCGATGAACCTCGCGGCGAGCGGGACGCGCAAGGAAGACCTGTTGATGCCCAAGCAGGAGCTGGAGACCGTCAACGCGCTCCGCCGGCGGTTGCTCTCGATGCCGCCGCCTCAGCAGATCGAGCAGTTGCTCAACGCGCTCAAGCGTTTCGAGAGCAACGAGGCGCTGATCGGCACGAACCGATCGGCGAGCCCGGCCTGAACCGAGCACGATGGCGACGCTCGGACCAGCAGAACTCGTGCCGCCGGTCGACGGGCTCGACCTGCTGGTCGACGGCAACGAGTTCGTCCTGGTTCGCGTGCAGGATCGTTACGGTGAGCGTGTTCGCATCGGCATCCGCGACTCGGCGGTGCGCTTGCTGTTGGCGGTGCGTCCGCGGGTGAACCGGACGCGGTTCTTTGTCGTTCTTGCCGGCGTGCTGCTCACGGTGCTGCTGGCGGCACTCATCCCGATCGGTATCGGGCTGCCGCCGTTGCTGGGCTTTGCGATGGCGGTTGCCGTCGGCCTGGTGGGTCTGGTTGTCGTACTCATGGCCCAGCCGACGCGCGAGTATCGCTTCCATGACGACTTGCCAGGTGGATTGGAGCGGACGCCGCTCATGACGCTCGCCGAGCGGTCGGGCGAGCAATCGTGGTATTCGCTGCTGGACGAACGAGGGTGGATGTTCGGGGACGTGGCCCGACGCCTGGGGAAGTGGCGGGTGCGAGGGTTCGAGCCTGTCGAGCCACCGCCGCAGACCGAGGAAGAAAAGTCGGCGGCCGCCGCTGCGGAAGTGTCGAGCCTCGCGGCCCGGCTCTACGCGTGGAGCGCGGCAATGGGCAGCGAGGAGCGTGTGCCTGAGGGCAAGACGCCCGAGTTGGCGGTCTCCATCGTGCGCGAGTATCTCAATCTCGCGTCCATCGTGGGCAGCCTTGTTTCCGGGCCCATCGGTCTGGCGCTGGCGTTTAACGGGCCGTGGAAGCGCATGGAGTTCAGGCTGGGTGGTCGGCTCGTGGCGACCGGGCACCGGCTGGACGACGGCAGCGCGATGCGGCTTGACATCGAGGAGGCGTTCGACCGCCGGGCTGAGAGCGAGGCGGCCGTCGATCGCCGGCACATTCTGGCGCTCGCGGTATTGAGCCTGAGCTTCGAGGCCGAGCGCTAGCACGCGCGGCATAGGCTTGGCCATGGTGCAGCTGAGCGTCAACGTTGATCACGTGGCTACGGTCCGCCAGGCGCGACGGGGCGTCGAGCCCGACCCCGTGCGCGCGGCGCATGAAGCCGAACTCGGCGGTGCCGACGGCATCACCGCCCACCTTCGCGAGGATCGGCGCCACGTACAGGACCACGACCTGCGACGCCTGCGCGACACCGTCAACGTGCGCCTGAACCTGGAGATGGCCGCGACGGATGCCATGGTCGACTTTGCCTGTGAGTTGACGCCGCACACGGCGATGCTCGTTCCCGAGGGCCGTCAGGAGGTGACCACGGAGGGCGGGCTCGACGTCGCGGGGCAGCTTGATGCGCTCACCGGAGTGGTTCGTCGGCTCAAGGAGGCCGGGCTGATCGTGAGCGCGTTCATCGATCCCGTTCTATCGCAGGTGGAGGCGGCTCACGCCGCCGACTTCGACGTGTGCGAGGTGCACACCGGGCCGTACGCGCACGCGTGGGCGCGTTGCGGGGGTGACTTTCGGCGACAAGAGCTCTCAGCAGCGCTCGAGGCCGTGGCGCACGCCGGCGCGCAGATCTCGTCGAAGGGCATGCGCTTCAACGCGGGGCATGCGCTGAACTACCACAACGTCGGGCCGATCGCCGCGCTACCGGGTGTCGAGGAACTGCACATTGGGCACGCGATCGTGAGCCGGGCGATCTACAGCGGCTTTCGGACGGCCGTGGCCGACATGAAGCAGGTCATGTCGCGCAGCGTGCGGGGCTGAGCGCGAGGGCCAACTCGGGAATCGCTTGGCGGAGCACCTCGATGGCGCGGAGGTACTCACTCAAATCCAACCTCTCGTGCGGCGTGTGGTCGAGCGTGCTGTCGCCCGGCCCGTAGGCGACGATGGGGCAGCCGAAGGCGTTGGCGACGGTGTTCATGTCGCTGGTACCGGTCTTGACGGTCGCGGTCGGGCGCCCATCGAGCGAGCCGATGGCGCCCGACAGTGCGCTGGCGATGGGTCCCGAGCGATCTCCCCGGTGAGCGTTGGCGTGCCCCTCGAAGCGAACAGAAACATCGGGGGAGATGCGTTGCAAGCACTCTTGGAGGTCATTCGGCCCGATCCACGTGGGAAGCCGGAAGCCGAGCGTTACGGTTGCGGTGTCCTGAAGCCCATCGCTGCCGGTGTTGAAGCTCTGTACGCTCGATTGCACCGTATTGAAGTTGCCCTCGTGGCCCAGGTTCCACTCATCGACGTGCGCGGTGACGCGGCGGTGCCACGCGATGGCGGCCTCGGCGACCGAGCCCACCGGCCCGGCGCTGTGGCCAGAATCTTGCGCGAACGTAGCATGGGCGAGCAGGCGGCCCTTGTAGCCGATGGCAAAGCGATCCCAGCCGCTGGGTTCGCCGATGAGGCAGGCGGACGGGCGGTATCTGTCTCGGACGAACGACGCGCCGGGCGACGAGGGTGTTTCCTCGCCGAGCGCGCCGATGACGACGAGTCGTGTGTGTTCCGGCAGGTTTGCGGTCGCAGCGGCGGCGGCGAGAGCGCACAGCGGGCCCTTGGCGTCGACCGACCCGCGACCCCAGAGCACGCCGTCCTCGATTCGGATGGGGATCTGGCCCGGTACGGTGTCGATGTGGCCCAGCAGCAGGATCTCGGTCGCTTCGGGCGCATCGCTGCCGATAACGCCGACGGCGTTGCCGGCCTCGTCGATGCGGGCGTCTAGACCAAGGGCATGCATGCGCTGCACGAGCAAGAGCACAGCTTCGTACTCCTGTCCTGAGACGCTGGGCGTGCCGACCAGGTCGCGCAGCAGGGCGATAGCGTCGTGGTCCGATGCGTTCATGTCAGCACGGTTCCTTGTCCTTCGAGTGCGCGGCGGATGGGGCGCTCCCGGCGCGCGTCGGCCAGCACGACGCGTGCGACACCCGCATCGATCGCCTCGCCCGCGGCGAGCATCTTGCGCTTCATCCGGCCCCGCGCGAGCTCGATGGCGCTGTCCAATTCGGTTCGGGCAAGGCTCGGCACCAGCGTCGACTCGTCGGGGAATGCGCGCAGCAGACCCGGGACGTTGGAGAGGATGACCAAGGTGTTCGCATCGATCGCGCCCGCCGTTTGCGCTGCGGCCCGATCGGCGTCGACGTTGATGGGCTCGTGGTCGTGGCTGATGGCCGGCGGGCAGAGCACGGGGACCTTGCCGATTGCCAGCAGCGAGCGCAGCATCGTGGCGTCGACGCGGTCGATCCGGCCGCTGTGATCGTCGCGGATGATGGTCGTGACGCCGTTGTCGACCGCTCGGATGGCTGCCTTGCGCGTGCCGGTCCATAGCCCGCCGTCGATGCCACTCAGACCCACGGCGTCGATGCCGCGCTCGCGCAGCATGCCCACGATGCGGGCGTTGAGCCGTCGGCACGCCATCTGGAAGACATCGATGGCCGCTGCGTCGGTGTAACGGCTGGAGTGCCCGCTCGGGCTGGTAATGAACCTGGGCTCGATGCCCAAGCGCTGGCTGAGCGTGTTGGTCTCGTGCGAGCCGCCGTGGACGACGACGGCCTGCTCGCCATCGGCAACGAGATGGACGATGTCGTCGCACGCGTGCTCGGGCCCGATGCCCTCGGCTCCACCGATCTTGATCACGATCATGGTGCGCTCCTACGCCGGGTGCAGGCCCGGGAATGTGAGTCCGGCGGCCTCGTCGAAGCCGCAGGCAATGTTCATGGACTGGACAGCGCAGCCGGCGGCGCCCTTTCCGAGGTTGTCGATGGCGCACAGTGACACGATGCGGTTCGCGCCCGGCTCGATCGCGAATCCGACGTCGGCGTAGTTCGTTCCAGCGAGAATCTTGGGCTCGGGCAGGCGGTAGAGCCCGCGACGCTCGCGCACTATGCGAACGAACGGATCGTTGCCGTACGTGTCTCTGTAGAGCTGCCAAGCGTCCTTATCAGAGAGCTCGCGATTGGTCAGCACGTGGCATGTTGCCAGTACGCCGCGCACGAGGTCGGTGGTGGTCGCGGTGACGTGCAGCGGGAAGTCGCCGCAAGCCTGCTCGACCTCGGCCGCGTGGCGGTGTGAGACCGGAGCAAACGTGCGCAGGGCGTTTCTGCGTTCGGCGTGGTTGCTCGCGGCGCTCGGCTCGGCGCCGGACTCGCTTGAGCCGACCTTGACGTCGGCGATCACTCGGTCGATGACGCCCGCGCGGGCGAGCGGCAGCAGCGCGAGGTTCATGGCCGTCGCGTTGCAACCAACACCACTGATGTAGCGCGCGTCGCTGAGTTGGTCGCGGTAGACCTCGGGCAGGCCGTAGACGAACCGGTCGAGCCAGTCCGGGGCTGTGTGCGGCTGGCCGTAAGTTCGTTCATAGAGGTCAGGGTCCCGGAGACGGAAGTCGCTGCTGAGGTCAATCACGCGGTAGGCGAGCGCCGCGTATCGCTCGATGCTGCCGGCCGTCTCGCCGTGCGGCAGGCAGAGGAAGACGACGTCGACGCGGTCGATCTCCTCTGGATCGATGAACGCCAGGTCGAGCACGCCGCGGAGGTTGGGATGCACAGACGAGATCGGCCATCCCGCCCGACCGCGCGAGGTGGCCCAGGTGACGGTGGCCTGCGGGTGCACGGCCAGCAAACGAAGAAGCTCTCCTCCCGTGAATCCCGCGCCGCCGACGATGCCTACCCGGATGCTCATGCCACCACCGCCCGGGCGTCTGCCGCCTCGGCAATCTGGACGACATGGTCGATGATGCGGGCCGGGATGTCGACGCCCGTGGTCTCGATGGAGTTGCGGAATTCCATCGTCGAATTGACCTCACACACCACGAGGCCCCGATCCGGGCACTCCATGAGGTCGACGGCGAGCAGACTCGCATCGGTGCCGCCTACGGCCGTTGCGGCGCGACGGCACAGATCGTCCAACTCCGGCGAGACGGGCAGTCCCTCCGCCCGCCCGCCCCGCGCGGTGTTGGTGATCCAGTGATCGCCGTAGCGCATGATGGCGGCGATGGTCTGCCCGCCCACGACGAAGGCGCGGATGTCGCGGTCGGGCTTGCGGATGAGTTCCTGCAGGTAGACCACGCCGTGCTGGGGGCCACCCAGCGTCAGCTTGTGCTCGAGCACCGCCTCGAGCGCGTCGCGGTCATTCAGACGACCCACCATGCGTCCCCACGAGCCGACGCACGGCTTGATGACCACCGGGTAGCCGAGTTGCTCCGCCGCTTGGATGGCGCCCTCCGGCCCGAACGCCGCGATCGTGCGCGGTGATGGCACGCCTGCGTCGGTGAGCGACAGTGTCGTCAGTAGCTTGTCGCCGCATGCGTGCGTGACGCCGGAGGGGTTCATGCAGATCGCGCTGCGGCTCTCGTACGCACGCACGATGGCCAGGGCCTTGCTGTGGCTCAGGCACCGATCGAGTACGACGTGCGGCTCATCAGCCGCCTCGTGCCGCTGGGTGAGGTCAACGACGGCCTCGTCGGCGAGCACGAGTTCGGTGTCGATGCCGCGGCGTTCGAGTTCGTCGAGCAGCAGTCGCTCTTCGACGCGGATGCGTGTGTGCAGCAGTGTCAGTCTCATGGCGTGGCTCCGGCGTGCGTCCGAGATGGCGGGTGTTGCTCATTCGCCCCAGTCTTCCTCGACCTCGGGGGCCAGCGCGAGGGTGATGGGCGAGACGCTTGTGACCTCGAGCTCGGCCCCACAATCGGGGCAGCGAACCAACTCGTGGCGGCGCGGGGCGCGGGCGAATGTGATGGTCGAGCCGCACTCGGGGCACGTGGCCGTGATGGTCTCGGTGGCAGGTGTGGCGGTGGGGGTGATAGCTTGCTGAGCGACTTGGGACATGGTGATACTCCTTCGAAAATGCAGGAAAACACGACGAAAAAGGCTCGCCGGAGTGGTTCCGGCGGGCCTTGCAATTGTGCTTACAAGGGGGAGCTAGCGGACGCGCACGCGACCATCGCCGGAGGGTTTGGTTCCCTTGGCTTTGGCTTTGCAGGAGATGGCGTGGCGGCTGGACATGAATTCAATGATTCCCATCGGCTCGAAGGAGTCAAGCGGTTGAGCGGAAGTCCGCTACTCGTAGACCGCGTCGAACACGCTCTGGAAGGCCGACAAGTCGAAGATGATCAGCGCGCCATCGAAGTCGAAGTCGGCTTGGCACGGCACGGCAAGGCGTGACGATGCACGTGGCGACTGTCGCTTCGAGCTCATCCAGGCGTGCCACCGCGTCGTAGCAATGGCCGCAGTACTGGCGGTTGAGCGCGAACTCCCATGGGTGCGTTGCGAGGATGACGGACAACGGGCGGGCTGTGTGGGCCGCGGAGCGTGCTCGTGAAGACTGGAAGATCAGCGCCCGGACCGTGAACGAGCAGAGCCCGGACAATGCCGGGCTCTGCGTCGATTTGCCTTGTCAGCGTTCTAGCCGATCAGCAGCCAGCGGCAAACTCGTTCTGGAACGCGAGGAAGTCGAAGATGTTGAGCTGGCCGTCACCGTCGAAGTCCGCGAGCGGATCGCCCGAAGCGAACAGGTTCTGGAACTCGAGGAAGTCGAAGATGGTCAGCTCCCCGTCGCCGTCCATGTCGGCTCGGCAGGTCGGGTCGTCGCTGATGACCCGAACGGCGATGTCGTCGATGTACCACTGATCCGAGGCATCGCTGCCCGGCGTGCTGAAGCGGACACGGAAACCATCGCCGTACGCATCCAGCGGGATCTCGATCGCGCTGGCGACGAAGGTCGACTGGTCGACGCCGTTGGAGACGATCTCGGTCAGGTCGCGCCACTCGCCCAGGAAGCTGCTGAAGTAGTCCACGTCGAGTACCTTGCCGCTCTCAACGCCGCGGTGCTGGCTGTGGAAGGCGACCTCGACGGGCATATCGGGCAGCAGCGACGACGGAGCGTTGATCCGCGCCGAAGAGAGCGTCGAGTCGTTGAACAGCAGGACGCTGTAGGGCTCGCTCGGCGGGTTGAGGCCGAGCGTCGTGGGCGCGATGCTGCCCGAGACCTCGGTCCACTTCTCGGTGTCGAGCGTGAGGCTCGGGAAGTCATCCTCAAACGGGAGCTCGAAGGCGGCGGCCAGACCGTCGGTGCCCATGACGACGAGCGCGAAGTCTGCGTCGCGGGTCGAGGTCTCGCGGTGGCCGTCGGTATTGAGGTCGGCGGCGATGACCTCGACGGTCCACGTGCCGGCCTCGGGGTTCTGCACGAACACGTTTTCAACGGTGTCGACCGTGTTGGCCGAGCCGCCCGCCGTGCTCCAGATGCCGCCGTTGAGGCCGTTGTTGCCCCAATAGACCTGGCCGCTGGGCGAGGTCACCTTCAGGTCGAGGTTGTTGATGCGGTGCACGGTGCTCGAGGTCGTGCCTTGGCGGTCGGCCCACGTCAGCGTCGTACGCAGCGCGGGCGTGCCAGCGGAGACCTTGAGCGGGTAGACTGCCGTCTCAAGTTCTTCAATCACGTCGGCTTCGTCGACGATGAAGACCTCATCGCGGCTGTCATAGAGCGATCGCAGGTCAGGCATACCCCAGCCCTGCTTGGCTCGGGCCTTGTCGTTGGCGATGCTCGTACCGGTGAAGTTGTACGGTTCGGCAGAGGCGATCATCATGGCCTTGGCGGTCGTGAAGCGAGGCTTCTCTTCGAACACATCGCCGCCCGAGGTCGGGTTGTTAAACACACCCTCGCCCCACATCTGGAAGAGCAGGCCGAAGTGGCCGGCCACGATCGGCGTTGCGCCGCTCGTGCCGCTGAACTCGGTGTAGGCCGTGCGGCTCGAACTCGTTGCCGCGCGGGTGAAGTCGTAAAAGTGGGTGAGGTCGGGCTTTACGCGGCCGTCCGATGCGGGCCCACGGCTGGCGCCGCCGCACCAGCAGTCATCTGCCTTCGACAGCGTGTTGCGGTGGAACACGCCACCGACCGACACGATGTTCTTGGCCCACGCCTGCGGACGAGACTGCTGGCTGCCCTGGTTCGACTGGCTCTGCGTGATCAGGATGTCCTGATCGAAGATGATGCGGTCCATCTCGCTGCTGCTGGTCGTGTAGGTCGTGGTCAGGCCACTGCCCCAGCTGTTGGACTGGTACACGGCGCGGTACGGCAGCGAGGGATTGATGAGCTGCGCGGTGTGCGCATAGCGGTTTCCAGTGAAGTTGTAGCTGGCGAAGATGCCCTGTGCATCGGGCACCATGCCGCGGGCTGCGCCAGAGGCTCCACGCGCGAAGTTGATGCTGTACGTGCTGGTGCCGTGGCTATCGACGCCCGAGCTGGTGTGCATCAGCGGCGGGTTGGTCGAGAACTCCTGGTGATCCTGGCGGATGCCGCTGTCCATCACCTCAGCACGGACGCCCTCGCCCGAGAAGCCGGTGATGCCCTCGATGTAGTTGGCACCACCGATGGAGCGGGCGATGCTCATGTCGGTCTCGGGCGCCTGCCAGCGATCCATAAAGAGCACGTCGCTGTTTGCCACGACCATGCGGATCTGCGCGGGTGTCAGTGTTGCCTCGAGGCGGCCGACCTGCGGTACGGTCAGTTCCACAGTCGCGCCAATCTCCTGGATGCGCTGCACCATGCGGTCCATCGCGGCATCGCCATCGGTGAGCAACTCGATCGAGTAGCGTGCGCCGAAGTCGGCGAACGAACCGCCGAGCATCATCGGCTGGAGGATCTCTTCCTCAAGCTTGTACGCCGGGTGGTAAGCGCCCACCCAGCGGACGATGCCCATGGCCTCGACCGCGGCCTTCGCGGTGGCATCCATGCGAACGATGCGGGCGTGGTCGTGCAGCGGGCGAAGGATCGCCGCGCCCGCGGCCTCGAGAGCCTTGTCGGCGGCCCACACCGGCTGGCCGATGAACTGCACGATGTACGCGTCGTTGCCCGCAGCGGCCGAAAGATCGGCCGGCACGGCGGGCGTGAACACGTCAGGATCGAATTCCGCGTAGCGAAGATGGATGGTGTTGTCGGTCTCGGAGACGCGGTCGATGCGGTCGCCGCGCAGCGAGATGGCGCTGTAGCCGACCTCACCGCGAGCCGTCAATTCCTTCCAGGCGATCAGCACGGCATCGCTGCCGGGCACCTGGGCTTGCTCGAGATCGACGACGGCGCCTGATGCGTCGTGGAATGGCTTGCCATTGAACGCGAGCGTGGGGTGGTCGCCGCTGGAGGCCTGCAGCGAAACCGCCGGTCCCTCGAGCGCCTCGTCGGCGAGCGTAAGCGTCGACGCCAAGCCGACGGCAAGGCCGCACGCCAGCATCAATCCCATCTTCGAATGCATCATCGAAACCTCCCTGGATGGCTCGGTCCGGGCTTGTCGCCTCTGGCAGACTGGTCTGCGTTTGGCATTTGATCGGAAGAGCCGGTGGCGGGTGTGCCCGCCGCATCAAAGTACCACGAGCCCACGCCTCGGCCATTGCCGCGACGTGCCGGGCTCGCGCGTCGTGAGGATTACGCTCGCTGTTCCGCTAGCGCTTCACCATCGGACGTGCCGACCGTGTCGAGCACGTCCAACATGCCCTTCGCCATGGCGAGCATGGGGGATGCATCCTGGTTGGAAGTACCTATAACATCGCCCATTAGCGCCTCGGCGAGCAATTCTGCCCTCGTGAGGGGCAAAGCGTCGGGCAGCAGGCCTTGTTCCGCGAGGTACGCCCGCAGCTGGTCGGCCTTGTTACTGCGGAAGCCCTTGATCTCTCCCCGGTCGATGGCCTCGAGCAGCGCCGAGGCCGAGCGGCCGACTGCGTCATTCAGTTCGATCGCGGCATCGATGTATCGCTCGGAAACAGCCCCGGAGTCGAGGATGTCCCGCGGGGTCACCGGCCGAGACCGCCCGCGGCGCCAGACCGTGATGAGCCGCTGAGCGCATCGGCACGCGTCGATGATCTCGGGCCGATCGACCAACTCGGGGCGTGCGAGCAACTGACCCACGGTTGAGACCTCGCGCTGACGCAGTGCGTGCAGGGTCGCCAGATCATCCCGGAGCACGTAGTACAGGTCGACGGTCTCGACGCCGCGCCACGGGTCAAGTGGACCGACGCCGATGGCTCCCAAGTAGGCCTCGCGAGACATGGTCTCGGGCGAAGGGCCGGGCTTGTGCTCCAAGAGGGCTGAGGCGGGCACGCGAGCAGCGGCATGCCGGCCACGGATCTCGTCGAGGTTCAGGCGTGTGCACGAGAGCGCGTGCTCGTTCGAGAGCCGCTCGAGCCTCGCGGCATGCCCCGGGTCGCACGTGAGATAGACCAGCTGCCGACCCTCGCGCGCGAGCTCGAACACTGATTGGCACACGGCCTCGAACCGCGCATCGTCGGTCGTGGCGAGCGGCTCATCGAGAATCAGCGGGAGCGGCGAGACGCCGGCCCGGCGCTCGGCGTCCATCGCGCCCGCCAAGCGCATGGCCAGCAGCGCCTGGGCGCGCGTACCGGTCGAGAGCTCGTCGTACTCCTTCTCTCGCCCACTACGCAGGTCGTAGACGACCGGCTGGCCTTGTTCGATCCTCAGGCCGTACGCGTTTGCAGTGAACCGGGCCAGCCACTGATCGGCGTGCCGCACGATGGCCGGCACGTCGTCGCCTTGCACGCTGGCCACGGCGTGCTCGAGGATCAGCCGCCGGGCGGCCTTGGCGCACTCTTCGCCCCGCACCGCTGCCACGCGTTCGGCGGCTCGCTCGAGATCGGCGAGCGCCTCGCCCACATCCGCCTTGCTTCGAGCGATGCGGATCTGGCCCTCGATCTCACCGATCTGCTCGCGCAGCTCGTCGGCCTCGTTCGCGGCCGCCTCACACGCTCGGCTTCGCTCCTCCAGAGCCGTGCGATCGAGCTCGAGTAGCTCTGGAGCATCAGCGATCGCCGCGTCGAGCCGCTCGAGCACGGCCTCGTGCCGGCGGATCTGGTCGCGTAGCGCGTGCGCTTCGTCGCGTAGACGGAGCCATTCGCTGAGCTCGTGGGGGCAATCTTCGGCCAGCCCGATCCGCTCGAGCAACGCGCTTCGCTGTTGCGTCGCCCTGGCAAGACGCTGCTCGGCCTGTTCGCGCAGGCGGTTTGCCTCCAGCGTGACGCGCGTCAGCCGCTCGTGCTCGCGGCCGCGGCGCTCGACGTCTGCCCGCATGCGGCTCAGGTCGCCAATGCCCTCACACTCGGCGTGGCCGTAGCGCGACAACAGGTCCAGTGCTCGCCGCAACGCGTCGCCCTGCTGCGACCTGATCGACTCGACGCCCGCCCGTGCGGCGTGCAGGTCGAGTTGCTTGGCGTCCAATCTCTTCGCCCGATCGGCTGCTGTTGCGATCGCGAGCGTTGAGAGCATCGACTCATCGTCGCCCGCGATGGTGCGGACCTCTTCGATCGCGGCTTGGTATGCCGCATCGCTCCGGTCTGCCACACTCTCAGTGTCATTTGATCGGTCGGGCGACGGCTGGGTTCGCACGAACAACACGAGACCGCTCACCAGAGAAGCCGCCGAGAGCGCCAGCGCGATCCACGCCCGCTCGAATCCTGCCGCCATGCCGGCGAGCACGACCAGCGCAATGGTGATCACGATCAATGGACGGGTTGTACCGGGAGCCGTGGCCTGCGAGGGAGCTTCGGCTGCCGCCCGGTCGCGTGATCGTCGCTCACGCGCCTCATGAGCCTTGTTGAGCGCGGCTTCCAGCTTGCCCATCGAGTGGTCGTCCAGCGATCGCATGGAAGCCGGCGTCGCGTCGATCGCTGCCTGCAATTCCTCGACGCGACGCTGCGCCTCGACTCGCTGCCGATCCAGGCCGAGCAATTCGCTCTCAAGGGTGGCGAGTGCCGCGAGGTCGCCTTCATCGATGCCGTCTGCCGGCAGGGCCAGGCCATCCAGCTGATCGCGGGACTCTGCCGCAGTCGTGCGTTCGTGCTCGATTGCCGCGGATTCGTCTTCGATCTGCCCCGCGATCTCGCGGAGTCGTTGGTCCTCGTCCCCATTGACCCGCAACGAGCCAGGGGGAATTCTCGCGAGTTGTGCGCGCAGGTCTGTCAACGTCGCGATCGCGTCCAAACGCTCGATGGCATGCCTGGCGGTGTCGCCTTTCGCTGCCCGTTCGCGACACGCTCTGGCGCGTTCCCGCAGCTCGGGTAAGCGCGACTCGCGTGCCATAAGCGCTGTTGCTTCCGACCGCGCCGTGCCCAGCCGCCGCTCGGCCTGCTCGGCTTCGCGCTTGGCGGCCGTTGGCGTCTTGGCCCGCGCGGCTTCGTGCAGCGACCGCAAGTCGAAGCCGCCGTGCAGTTCGCGCGTCATGGCTTGGCGGATCGCCTCGTCGTGCGCGTCGTCGGCCCAGAGATCGCCGATGCCGACGATGATGCCCCGCCCGGCGCTCTCGTCCGGAAGTGTGGGCTCTTCGCCCTGCCAGCCGCCAGCATGCGCATCAACGAACGATCGATGCGTGGAGCCGGCAGCCTCGAAGATGCCGCGCGCTCTGAGGTGGTGATGTCGCTCGGGCCACAAGAGGGCGCGAATGGCGCCCGCCAAGGTACTCTTTCCAGACTCGTTGCGGCCCTCGATGACCGTCAGCTGGGCATCGAAGTCCTCGATCGCGAACGCTGCATCGATTCCGGCGCTAGAGATGATCTCGACACGGCGTACGCGCATCAACGATCCCCTTCGCTATGCTGGGCGAGCAGCTCACCAAGGACCGCACGAGCCTCCCGCTGGAGCATCTGACGAGCATCGTGCAACGGGATTCTGCGCTCGCCAAGATCGGGCGGCCGGAGGTATCGGTTGCTCGCGATGGTGGCGAATTCCTGAGTAGCTGCTTCCACCAATTGGTCGGC
This sequence comes from Phycisphaerales bacterium, assembly GCA_965227775.1. GTDB lineage: Bacteria > Planctomycetota > Phycisphaerae > Phycisphaerales > UBA1924 > JAHCJI01. The sequence continues at coordinate 282,104 of OZ245777.1, read as the reverse complement.
TTCACCACGTTGGAGTTCGAGGATGAGGGTCGCGATACGCCCGGCCGCGTTGCGTTCGCCCGCGAGCCGCTCAAGTTGCAGCGGTGGCGTCACGCACGCCTCGAGCTTCTCGATGAACACCGAAACTCCACCGCTGCGCCACGGACGATCGGTCTCGATCTCCTGGGCGCGCGCGTTGATCTCGCGCCAGGCCTCGTGCTCGCCCGTGAGTGTCATGCGCACGCCGACGGCCGAGGCGTGCTCGAAGCGCGACGTGGCTTGCTCGGCCTGCTTTTGAAGGGCCGAATCGAGATCACGCGATCCGAGTGTCCCGCAATCAACGGTCACGCCTTCCCATACGATCGGGGCGAGCGGGCAGTGCTCGAGAGAGGTGCGAGATCCGTCGAGCCGCACGAGCCAGGCGCCGCGGCTCCCCGGTTCGCCTGGGTCGAGCCCGCACAGGCTCCCGAGGTAGCCGCTTGGCTGTTGGGCACCAAGCCTTGCGTGCGATGGTGCGTGCACGTGGCCGAGCAACCACGCATCGGCGCCGTGGTCGCGAAGGTCTGTCGCCCGGAACGGTGCGTACACGCTGCCGGGCGTGTCGACATCGCCGTGCAAGAGCCCGATGCGGGGCCCCGCCTTCGGTGGGGGGGGCGAGTCGAAGGGCGACGCCGTGCAATGTGGTGCGGGAAAGCTCCAGCCGAGGATCTCGACGCTGCCGATGTCGGTCTCAATGTGATCGGATTGCCACATGCCGTCGGCCCCAAGCAGCGTCAACCCGTCGATCGCGTGGGCCAGGCGTGGCAGCACGCGTGCGTCGTGGTTGCCCGCGATCGTGACGAGCGGGATGCCATCGAGCCTCGCGACGGCGTCCTGCAGCGCGGCGAATACCTCGAAGTACGCGCCATCATCGTCGACGACGTCGCCCGCGATCAACACCGCGTCGACCCGCTCGCGCCTGGCAAGATCGACCAACCGCTCGAGCGCGCCGAAAGGCCCAAGCTCACGGGAACGATCGCGCAGCGCCTCGGGCAGGCTGGCTGTCCGACCCAGATGCAGGTCCGCCGCAGCCAGGAAGCGCGCTTCAGTCATCGCGCGGCTCCGACGCACGGCGACGCATCGTGAACGTGATGAACGCTCCGCCGAGCACAAGACCCAGGGCGAGTGGGAGCCACTGTTCCTGGCGCGCGATGAACCCAAGCGTGTACAACGGCAGCACGGCGGCGATTGTGATTGCGGTGACGGCACGGCCGGCACGGGGCATGGGGCCCATCTTCATCGCGCCGGGCACCACGGCGAAGAGCACGTACGCGGGGAAGAACAGGCCGTAAGCAGACATGAAGAGGCGGTAGACGACCTCCCAGGCGAGCATGTTGTCGGCCCAGGAGATGGGGCCGGATGGGAGGAGCCACACGAGAAGTCCTGCCGCGACTGCGAGTACGAAGCCGCCAAGCGCTCTGGAGTTTCGACCCAGACCCTCTCGAATATGAACGCCGACCGTGAACGTTGACTGGATGACCAGATGGAAGAGGACCAATCGCCAGCCGACCTCGTTCCCGGCTGCGATGATCGTTGAGTACAACACCGTGAACGCGATCATGATGACGAACGGGCACAGAAAGCCGAACGCAAAAGCCGCTCTGCCACCAGCACGGGAGGTTTCCATACGAGCACGGAGGAACGTCGCGTCCAGATATGGGCACAAGGCGAATCCGAACACCACGACCGGAGCAAGCATCAATAAGTCACGTGAAAATTCGGTCGCGTACCCGGCCCCAGCCAAGACCGAATCGCCTCCACCCGTACTCCAATACAAGCCAGCCATCAAGACACTCACGAGCCAGATCACGACGGCAACGAGCTTCGTGTGACGACTGCGTGCGATGTCAAGCAGCGGGAGAAGCAGGAACACCAGGATCAAGATCTGGCCCGAGAACGTGGGCCACCCGGCCACGGAGAGTGCAATCGCTCCGATCACATAGAAGTGAAATGCGATCGTGACAATCGAGAACAGGCCGATCGCGTCTTTGTGTTGAGATCGCAGCCGCTTGGCCGACTCTGCATCGCGCAGCACCGTGCCCATCAGCGCCGCGCCGATGGCATTTGGCGCGAGGAACACGAGGAGGCCCCACCAGCCAAAGTCGCGCAGCATCAGCGCAGGCAGGATCATGCCGATGACCCAAGTCCATGACACGGCCAAGTAGAAGCCCCAGCCGAGGGCGGCCAGCGGCGACGTTTGAGTTGGGACGGATGGAGCGCGTGGCCCGGCCATGGGCGTTTACTTGAGCCGGCCGCGGCTGCGCTGGTGGGCTTTGGGTGTCACGTGGAAGGTCGCCGTCGCCAGCCCCACGCGCTTCTCGCGGTCGCTTGGCCGGCGGATCTGCTGCACCACGTTCATGGTGATGGTCAGATTGAATTCCTTGCCGCTGGCGACAAGCGCCTCGATGTCTTCCTCGGGCTCGATGCGGTAGACGGCCGGGCCAAGGCAGGGTCGAAGAAACTTGTACTCGAGCTTCTTGCACACCACCGTGTAGTCGGCCCCACACACCTTGAAGATGTACGACCCGCCAGCGATCTCGGCGTTGCCCAGGAGCGCCGCGCCCGCCATGGCGTTGTACCAGTTGCGGTTAAACCGGCGGAAGGGCAGCACCGCCTGGAAGGTCGTGGCGTCGACCATCTTCATCTTGATGCCGCTGTGGAATGCGTACGGCAGCCAGATGAGCGAGCACACACGATGCCAGAAGTGATTGCGCGTGCTGAGGCGGCTGACGAACGCTTCGGCCCGTTCCCACAGCGTCCGCTTGCGCTTGCGCTTGGCAGAGGCTTGGGGCTGGGGCGCGTCGTCCGGCTGGGCTTGGCCCTCCGACGCCGCGGGCCGTTCGCTCGGGGCGCGCCCGTCCTCGGAGGCCTCGATCTCGGCCTGCGGTAGGGGTTTGGAAGCCGTGGTGTCGTTCACCGCGGGGGCCATGGCCCGATGGTAGACCCCCGCACCCAGAGCGGTCCGCTCATGCCAAGCCGGCCGGCTTGAGAGCGTACCAGCCCTTGCCGTTGGGCTCGACGCGCCGCCACGGATCCCCCGGCTCGTGGTCGAGCATCAGGGTCCACCCGCGTTCGCTGGCCTCTCGCAACAGCCAGCCCTTGCTCACCATGCTCGTGTACGGCTCGACGTCGTAGGCCAGGCTGTACGCCTTGCCCGCGTGCCAGGCCGTAGGCATGACATCGGGCACGAACACGACCGTCCGGTCCTGCTCGTCCGTGAACCACGTCGCCTGCTGGCCCCACGTGTGTCCGGGGGTCAGGAACACCTTGATGCCCGGCAGGATGGTCGTGGCCCGCCGCTCCCACGGCAGCGCGGGCCGCTCGTCCTTGTGCGGCACGCGGCCGGGCTCGAAGGGCCGCGGCGAGTCGTGCAGCCGGAGCTTGCTCTCGATTGGCGCGAGGTGATCGGCGTAGTAGGTCCTCGTCATGACCGAGTCGCCGGCCAGCGCGGTGTGCCACTCCTTCTCCTGGACGTGGACCGTCGCATTCGGGAACGTCAGCTTCACCTCGCTCGCATCGCCGCTGGCTTCCTTGGGGCCGGCGGTCCAATCGGCGGTCTCGCCGGGGCGCAGCCGGCGCGTGAGCCCGCCCGCGTGGTCGAAGTGCAAGTGGCTGATGACCACGTCATCGATCTTTGCCGGGTCGCCGCCGGCTTCGGTCAGCGCCGTCTCAACCGTGCGCCCGTCCAGCCCGAAGATGCCGGCCATCTTTGGGTCGAGCTTGTCGCCCGTGCCCGCCTCGATGATGACCTGGCGCGGCCGGCCGAGCTCCGGATCGTCCGTCGTACCCACGAGCCATAAGCAGTTATGGTGCAACTCGACGCGATGCTTCTCGTCTGGGTCGACCATCGTCTGCCACACCACGCGCGGGATCAGCCCGAACATGCCGCCGGCGTCGAGCAGCAATCGGCCCGCACGAAGCAGGGTGCATGTATACGTCATGGGCTGCGCCAGGTGCTCGTGCTTCAGCATGCTGGCAGGATAGGTAAAGCTCCTCCCGGCGAGCGCTTGCCATGTTCAGAAATTGTGAACAGGCCGCGTGATGAGAACGCGGAAACCCCGCTGGTACATGTAGCCGAGGGCGAAGTTTGCTCCGGCAACACACCAAGCTCACTCGTTTCCGTGGAGGTGTCTCATGAAGGCTCGCGCTCTTGCTATGCAGTCGTTTTGTGGTTTCGCGTTGCTCGCTGGGACTGTCGCCAACGCCCAGGATCAGCGTCTTGAAATCGAGCAGCACGCCAACGTGCAAATGATGATTGAGAGCATGCTACACGGCCTGCACATGCAGACTTCCGATCCGGACTCGGCATGGGAAACGTGTTCTGGCGGCAGGCTCAACATTACCGGCAGCTTCAACGCGCAGACGTGGAGCGCCGTCGGCCAGGGCGACGTTTGTGGTGGCGTCATGACTGTCGACTACTTTGGCGACCTGACGGCGACGGCCGACGGCTACGACTCAAACGTCCAAGGCTTCGGCACGATCCTCGACGAGCAATGGAACAGCGCGATCCAGGGTTTCTGGGGCACAAACGCCGATGGCGAGCTGTTGTCACTGGAGTACCACGAGGTTGCCGACGATGGTGGCAGCCTAAAGCCCAAGTGGTGGGTCGTCGCGCTCGAGGTCATCGTGGGCGGATACGTGGGCTACGAGGCGTCGGGCGCCGGGGGCATCATCGACGGCGCAAAGGGTGCGGTCAATCTATCCAAGGCGATCGACTCCGTGCTGGCTGATCCCGGCAGTCCCCCTCCGGCTCCGAGTCGCGACATCATGATCGAGCTCAGCGTGCCGATCGAGAACGACGAGATCTTCATCACCGTGCTCGGGACCGGCGAGATCAGCGGTAATCGCTCGAACCACATCGGCTTCGAGGGCCACTGGCAGGTCGATCCGCTCACTGGCGTCGGCGAGGTCACCGGTACCTTTACCTTCGAAGACACCACGTCGTGCTACGCCGACTTCGACGGCGACGGCGTCCTGAACATCTTCGACTTCCTCGCCTTCCAGAACGCCTTTGCGAGCGGTGACGCCACCGCCGACTGCGACGGCGATGGGGCGCTGACCATCTTTGACTTCCTGTGCTTCCAGAACGCCTTCTCCGGCGGCTGCTGAGCACTCCGCTCTCAACCCCCAGGGGCCGGACGCGAACGCTTTCTCCTTGGCGTTCGCGTCCGTCCTTGTCTTTCCACGATCTTCATGCGCCCGCGCGTCGTAACCTTGGGCCATGTCCGCACCGCCAGATTCGAAGACGATCATGCAGCTCAACGAGCGGCGGCAGCAGGCGGTCATCGCCGAGCTGTCGGACGAGCACGAGGCCATCCCACTCGCCGAGGGCGGCGGGGTCGTCTCGTTCAAGCAGGGCGTCGACTGGCTTTGCCAAGCCATCGGCTGCGGGCTCGACGCAGAGATCACGGCGCGTGGGATGGAACGCATCTCGTCTTTCCTCAGAGAGCGCGGAGCGCGGCCAAGCATCGATCTCACTGAATTGTCCGGAGAGTCTGCCTTCGCCACGATTGCGCAGGCAGGGTTCAAGCTCGAGCAGGCCGAGCGTGTGTACGCGCGAGATCTGCAAGACCCAGTCGACTCCGTCGACGTCCCGGGCCTTCGCATCGAGCTGCTCGACGACGAAGACCAGGCCGGTCTGCGCGAGCTCGTGCGTCATCGCGTCCTTGGATTTTCGGAGCCGGGGATCGAGCCGCAGCAGGGTGAGTTCGAGGCGGCCGAGCGCAGCCAGACGCACCCTCGCTCCCGCGGGTTTCGCGCGTTCATCGATGGCGAGCTCGCGGGAACATGCGGCATGGAGATCATCGAGCTGGCCCCCGCCCAAGACCGCGAGCCGATTCGAGTGGCTTCCCTCTGGGGCGCCGTCGTGGGGGAGCCCCATCGCCGCAAGGGGATCCAGAAGGCTCTCATCGCCCGGCGGTTACAACAGGGCCTGACCGAGGGCTGTCGCGTGGCCGTCATCGAGTGCGAGCCGGGCATCCCAACCGAGCGGAGCGCGATCCGACTCGGATTCTCGCTCGCGTACACGCGGCTGGGCTTCAAGGGCGACAAATGACAAGCACGCACGTTGCGAGCGGGCAATGATTCGCTCGTGTCCGGTCCTGTGGGCCGGCCCGAGGTAAGAACATCAGGAGAAGCCCATGAGCCCCGACGTGTTGACAGCCGAGCAGACCCACTCGAGCAGCGATGTGTTCCTCGAAGAGGCCCTGCCCCGCTTGGACAAGGCCGCGCAGTACAGCAAGGCCAAGGCCGAGACTGTCGAGCGGCTGAAGCACGCCGAACGGTTCACCGAAGTGGGTATCCCCGTCAAGATGGACGACGGCTCGACCAAGGTCTTCACGGGGTTCCGATGCCGGTACAACACGGTCCGCGGGCCTGGCAAGGGCGGCATCCGCTACCACCCCGACGTGTCGGCGGCCGAGGTCCGGGCCCTGGCGTTCTGGATGACATTCAAGTGTGCGACGGTCGGCATCCCGCTGGGCGGCGGCAAGGGCGGCGTGATCGTCGACCCACGCGAGCTGAGCGAGCGTGAGCTCGAGGGCCTGAGCCGCGGCTACATGCGAGGCATGGCCGACGTGCTTGGCCCGGACATCGACGTGCCAGCCCCCGACGTGTACACCAACGCGAAGATCATGGGATGGATGAGCGACGAGTTCGACACCATCAAGCGTGGCCGCTACCCGGGCGTCATCACGGGCAAGCCCGTGGCGCGCGGTGGTTCGCTGGGTCGAAACGACGCAACGGGTCGCGGTGGCTTCGTCTGCCTGCGAGAGCTCGAGAAGCGGCGTGGCTGGAACCCCAAGGACATCACGATCGCCATCCAGGGCTTTGGCAATGCCGGCCAGCACTTCGCCAAGCTTGCCGACGAAGTCGGCTACAAGGTCGTCGCGGTCAGCGACTCGCGCGGGGGCATCCACCTGGACTCGGGCCTGGACGTGACGGCCACGATTGCAACCAAGACCGATTCCGGTCGCTTGCCCGACGTTGGCAAGAAGATCAGCAACGAGGAGTTGCTCGAGCTCGATGTCGACGTATTGGTGCCAGCCGCCCTTGAGAACGCCGTCCGCGAGGACAACGCCGGGAACGTCCGGGCCAAGGTGCTTGTCGAACTGGCCAACGGCCCTTTGACCAAGGAAGCCGACGACATCCTGTCCGAAAAGGACGCCCTGGTTATCCCTGACATCCTGGCCAATGCCGGCGGCGTGACCGTGAGCTACTTCGAGTGGTGCCAAAACGTCAGCGGCTACTACTGGGACCTGGACACCGTCCACACGCGATTGGGCGAGATCATGTCGACGGCCTTCGGCGACGTGTACAGCGTCATGGAGTCCGAGAACATCCCAATGCGGACGGCCTGCTACGTCCACGCCCTGAACAAGCTGGCCGAGGCTATGGAGTAGGCGGCCAGGCCCAGCTTTTTCGCTCAGGAAATACCGGACGACCGTGACGGCTTGTGCCGGACGGCGCTTCACGGTGGGCAGCAGACGCCCCCCGTGGTATGCTGTCCCTGGGCCCGGGCGGCCGAACAATAATGAGTGACCAGCCCGGTTGGACGGGCGGAGTGCGCCCGATGTGGCGACGAGAGAGGGGAACCGCAATGAGCATCGATTCTCGAGTGACCATCCTCGCGGCTATGGGCCTGGGCATCGGCCTGACGCTCTCGCCCACAACACTGCTGGCCCAGCAGGCCGGCACGACCCAGGCGGCCGAGCAAGAGCAGGCCCGGACCGTGGATGGCGAGAACGCGCAGCCGACGTTTGAGCTCGAAACGCCGATCGTCGACCTGGGCACCATCCTGGACACAGATCCCGTCGCGGGCACCATCCGCTTCCGCAACGCAGGCAATTCGACGCTCATGGTTCCGAGTGTCAGCAGCACCTGCGGTTGCACGGTTGCCGAGCTTCCCAAGAACGACTTCGACCCCGGCGAGTCGATCGAACTGCAGGTCGAGTTCGACCCCCGCGGCAAGACCGCTGGTCGGCATGAGCAGACCGTGACGTTCCGCACCAATGATCGCGCCAACCCGATGGTGGCCGTGAAGGTCCGCGCGTTCGTCAAGCCGCTGATCTCGATCGAGCCCCTACAGGTCAACCTGGGCGAGGTCACCAAGCACACCCGCAAGGAAACGCTCATCAGCCTTACCGGCTCGCATGTGGATTTCGAGGCGTTCCACGTCACGCTGGTGGGCGACGGCGCGAAGTACTTCGACGTCGAGATCCTGGGCACCGACCCCTTCGAGGTCGAAGGTGAGTCGGTCGCGCGCACCGACATCCTCGTCTCGCTGCGTGACGATGCGCCTCCCGGCCGCGCCCAGGCGCTCGCCGCGATCCGTACGAACGATGATCGCCGCAAGCTCGTGACCGTGCCCGTCGGTGCGCAGGTCGAAGGCGACGTGGTCGTCAACCCGGCTCGCATGTCGCTTGGTACGATGAGCGTCGGGCGACAGGTGGACGAGGTCATCGAGATCCGCCATGGTCGCAACGAGGCGTTCAAGATCACGGGGGTCGAACTGCGTCCGCTGCAGCCCTCGGGCATGGCACCCATGAAGATCGATTACTCCGTCGAGCCCCTGGACGCCCAGGCGGGTGCCAACGGCGAGGCGGTTGATGGCTACCGCGTTCGCTTGGTCATGCCCAGCATCGAGCAGGCCGGCCGCATCCGCGGCAACTTCGTCCTGCTCACCAACGTGCCGCTCGAAGAAGAGGTCATGCTGCCCTATGTGGGCCGCATCGTCGACACCAGCGCGGGCGAGTAATCGATGCGATTCGTCGGACGGCTCGCCATCATCCTGCTAGTAGCTGTGGGTGCCGCGGTGGCCCACTCCATGCAGTGGCCGATCACCCGCGATGGCGCCGATGCGCTCGCGCGTCGTGACGCGAAACACGGGACCAAGGGTCCGCAATCCGACACGTCCGGCGAGTCGACCGCCCCTGAGCGGAGCGAAGATCCAGCGCCGGAAGTGGAAGACCCGCCCGCGTCCGATCCCGGGCCAACACCTGCGCCCGACCCTGTGGTGGAGGCCGAGGATACCGCCCCGCCGGACCTGCCCGAGTACTACATCTCTGTCGAGGATGCCTACGACTTCTGGGAAGAGGGCATGGCGTTCATCGATGCACGGACCGACTCGGAGCGCACCGTCGGCACCGTCGAGGGCGCATTTCACCTGCAGACGCAGGACTTCATCAGCGGACTGGCCCAGCCCGTGCTCGACCAGATCGACCCGGCGTTCCCGGTCATCATCTTCTGCGGTGGCGGTGATTGCGACGCCTCGGAAAACGTCTTCCAGCGGCTCGTCGGCCGCCTCTATGAAGAGGTCTACATCATGCACGAGGGCTATGGCGCGTGGGAAGCCGCTGGGCACCCGACCGAGCCGGTGGGGGGTGGCTGAGTGACCACCGGCCAGCGAGCTGACGTTGCGATCACCGTGTTCGTGCGCCTGTTCCTGGCGGGCGTGTTCGGTTTCGCGGCTTTCATGAAGCTACAGAGCGAAGACGCTGCGAAGGCGTTCGCCGAGTCGATCCAGGCGTTCAAGCTGCTTGATCACTTCGACCACCACCACATCGTGGTCGTGTCAACGTTCGCCGTGCCGTGGCTCGAAGCAATCTGCGCCGTGCTCATTCTGCTGGGGCTCTGGACGAGGGCGGCCTCCTTCGCGATGCTGGGTGCCTTGGGCGTCTTCATGTACGCCATCTACACCGTCATCGTCCGCGAGTTGAACGTCGAGTGCGGCTGCTTTGGCAACTTTAACTTCCCATGCGACGAGACCGTGGGCATGTGCCAGATGTACCGCAACGGTGTGCTGGCCGCAGGCTGCCTGTACCTGGTCATCCGCGGTGGCGGCCGGGCGTCGCTGGACCGGCTGATCGGTTCGCGCAAGCCCAGCGAGAGCTCGTCCCAGACGCCGAGTGCCGAGCCCCGACCGGCTCGGGAAGCCCCAGGGCGGGACGAGGGCTCCATCCCGCTGGACCCCGCCCGGCCAACCCCGCTATCATCTCCGCCCCCGGAGCCCAAGCCGGCCGACACGCCGCCCAAGCCCCGCTGGGACTAGTTGAACCACTCACCCGTCGCGTCCACGCGAAACCCGCGGGACGCCCAGAGCCCACGACGGAGGCCAGCATGAGCCGTTTCTCTCGCTTCGGCGGCGGACCCAACAAGAAGAGCGTGATCAAGACCGCCGGCACGGGCGTCGTGTACGTCGATTGGAAGGACGCCGACAACCTGCGCCGGATGATGAGCCCCAACGGCAAGATCTACGGCCGCAAGCGCTTGGGCACCACCGCCAAGGAGCAGGCCATGATCGCCCAGGCGATCAAGCGAGCCCGCTTCATGGGCCTGCTGCCCTACACGTCCGCCACGCTCTGATTCGAGCATGAGCGAAGCCGCGTCGCGAGTCCGCGACTACACGGGCCTGCTCTCTGCCTGCCGAAGCCTTTCGGGTGATCGCGCAGCGCGGATGGCGGGCTTTGTCGATTTTGCATGGGACGCGCTGGCGAGCGAAGACGTCTCGTGGTTGGGCTTCTACGTGCCCGACGCGGAAGACGCCACGCAGATGCTGCTCGGCCCGCGTCGCGACAAGCCCGCCTGCTCTCCCATCGGCATGCACGGCGCGTGCGGACAGTCGTTCGAGCAGCGCATCACCCTTGTCGTGCGCGACGTCGCGGCACTGGGTGAGGGCTACGTGGCGTGCGACCCGAAGGACCTCGCTGAGTTGGTCATCCCGCTGTTCGACTCGCGCAGCATGTGCTGGGGCGTGCTCGATTTGGACAGCTTCATCCGCGGAGCGTTTACGACCCGCGACGCCGATGCGCTGCACGAGTGCCTGGCGACGGCGGGGCTGACGAGCGGGAAGCCGCCAGCGGCGCGGGTGATTTGATTCGGTCCTACGACTGCCCGATCGTCAGGTCCGCGCCCTTTATCCGCTCGGCCGCCATCTTCTCCCATCCGCTGCCAAGCTCGCCGAGCGGGTCGGGCGGCACGATGTCCACTTTCTTCTCGCCCAGCTTGGCCGAGCCATTGCGGACGGCATCCTGGAACGTGAGGCACTCCTTGAGCAACCGATCGAGGATCTCGTCTTCGTTCACGTTGGCGACCTTCTCGCCCTGGACGTAGATGATGCCGCGGCGGTCGCCTGCGAACACCGCCACGTCGGCGCCCTCGGCTTCGCCCGGCCCATTGACCACGCAGCCCATCACGGCGACCTTCATGGGTACCTGGATGTCGCTCTCGAGCTTCGCCCGAACTTCCTGGACCAGGCTGAACAGATCAACCTGGATGCGGCCGCACGTTGGGCAGGCGATAAGCTCGGCGCCGATGCGTTCGCGTAAGCCCAGCGAATACAGGAGTTCGAGCCCATCCTCGACCTCGTAGATCGGGTCATTGGCGTAGCTGATGCGGATGGTGTCGCCGATGCCATTGGCGAGCAAGGTGCCCAGCGCGACGACCGAGCGGATGCAGCCGGTTTCCTTCGGCCCCGCGTGCGTTACGCCCAGGTGCAGGGGGTGATCGAAGCGCTTGGAGATCTCGGTATACGCGTCGATCACCATCGTGGCGTCCATACTCTTGGCGCTGATGGCCACGTCGTGGAAGTCCTGCTCGTAGAAGATGTCGAGGTACTCTTCTAGCTTGGCGATCATGATGGCCAGCATGTAGCCGTGCTTGTGGTCGCTGAAAAAGGCGCCGAGTTCCTTCGCACGCTTCTGCTTGTCGCGCCGCTCGATGATCGAGCCCTCGTTGACGCCCACTCGGATCGGTAGTTTCGCGTCCTTGCAGGCGTTGATGACCTCGATCACCTGCTCGCGATCGTTGATGTTGCCGGGGTTCAGGCGGATCTTGTGCACGCCTGCCTCGACAGCCTCGAGAGCCCGCTTGAAGTGGAAGTGCACGTCGGCCACGATCGGCACGCTGGTCTGGTCGAGGATCTCCTTGAGCGCCTCGGTATCCTTCTTCTCGGGCACGGCGACGCGCACCACATCCGCCCCGGCCGACTGCAGTTTGTGAATCTCCGCGACGCACTTGTCGACGTCGTGCGTGTAGCCGGCGGTCATGGTCTGGACGCTAACGGGCGCGAGCGTCGTGGCCTTTCCGGAAGAGTCAGGCAGGCCGCCGCCCACCTGGACGATGCCGGTCTTCTCATTGCCAACGTAGATGGGGCGTGTGGGGCGTCGGTCTTGCATCGCGACATCGTACGTTGCCCGCAAGCGACAGGGTCGGTGGCTTGCCCAGCGGTGGGGGTGCCGGCAACGATGCCCGGTGCTCCTCTACATCGGCATCGACGAGGCGGGCTACGGGCCCATGCTCGGCCCCCTGTGCGTGGGCGTCGCCGCGATGCGCGTCGATTCCTGGGGGCCCGACGACGGCGTGCCCGACCTGTGGGAGCGGCTGGATGCGGCGGTCTGCCGCTCGCCGAGGGACAAGCGAAAGCGGCTGGCCGTTGCCGACAGCAAGAAGCTCTGCAAGCCCATGGCCCAGGGTCCGGGCCGCCTGGCCGAGGCTGAGCGAAGCGTGCTGGGCTTCGTGCACGCGCTGACGCACAACATTCCCGAAACCGACGTGGACCTTTTCGAACGCCTCGCGGTTGCGTCGTGTGACCTCGGCTGGTATGGCGGGCCTACGTACCCGTGTCCATCCCACACCGATGGGGCGGAAGCTCGCATCGCCGCCAACACGCTCGTCCAGGCCATGAAGCAGAAGGGTGTGGCGTGCGAGCTGCTCCGGGTGGCACGCACCGATGAGGTCCGCTTCAACGCGCAGCTCGCGGGCGGTCGCTCCAAGGCCAACACGACCTTGGCTGCCATCGCCGAGCACGCGCCGGCGATCCTCGACATTGTCGAAAGGACGAATCGCGCGCATGGCGATGTCCATACGCGCATCGTGCTCGACCGCCAGAGCGGGCGCACGCGGTATCGGGACGCGCTGGCGCACGTGTTCGCCCGGCCGATCCGCACGCTTGCCGAGGCGCCGGAGGCCAGCACATACGAGTTCGAAGACGTGCCGAACGCTCGCATCCGCGTGCAGCCCAAGGCCGAGGACGCCCACCTGCCCGTTGCGCTCGCATCGATGCAGGCCAAGCTGGTGCGCGAGCTCACCATGGAGCGTTTCAACGCCTATTGGCGCGCGCGTCGCCCCGAGGTCAAGCCCACGGCGGGCTACACGACCGACGCGAGGCGGTGGCTGGCGGACATGGAGGGGGTAATCTCCGCTGACGAGCGGCGGGCTCTGGTGCGGTTGGCGTAGCAACGAGCGAGGTCTCGGATTCGCCTGAATACCTACTGTGGCAACGTGCACCCCGAAGCCTCGCCCACACAACGTGATGCACGATTCCTCGACGCCGCGGCGAGGCTGGCGATGCTGGGCCTCGGCCGCGTGGGTGATGGAGCGTTCGTTGGCTGCGTGATCGCGCGTGGAGGCGAGGTCCTGGGCATGGGTGCGCACCGACGCTTCGGCGGGCGGCATGCCGAGACCCGGGCACTCGCAAGCGCGGTGTCCAAAGGTCACGACGTGCGCGGCGCCACGGCGTACGTCACGCTCGAGCCCTGCGCCCACACGGGCAAGCAGCCGCCCTGCACGACCGCACTCATCGACGCTGGCATCGCCGAGGTCGTCTACGCCGCCAGCGATCCAAACGAGCTCGCGTGCGGCGGCGGTGAAGTCCTGGAGCAATCCGGCGTCAAGGTCCGCAAGAGCAATGCGAGCGCGCTGGCGGTCGCCGCGAGCGCACCGTTTCGCCAACGCGTGGTCGATGGTCGGCCCTGGGTGATCGCCAAGTGGGCGCAGACGCTCGACGGCCGCATCGCGACCAGGGTGGGCGAGAGCCAGTGGATCTCGGGCCCCGCCTCGCGCCGCCGCGTGCACGCGCTGCGGGGAAGGGTCGACGCGATCCTGACCGGCATGGGCACGGTGATGGCCGACGATCCGGCGCTGACCGTGCGGCATGGCAAGCCCAGAACAACGCCCATGCGAGTCGTGCTCGACCCGGACCTGGAGATCCCCCTCGACCGCACGCTCGTGCGCACGGCACGGGAAGTACCGACCATCGTGTGCTGCGAGGAGAAGCTCGCGGGCAACGGCATCAGTGAGGCGAAGCGGGCCGAGCTGGCCAAGGCCGGCGTGCGCATCTTGCCATGCCCGGCGGGGTTGGTGGGCAAGGGCGGGCTGGACCTGCAAGAGACGCTGAAGAAGCTGTATTCGACCTTCGGCGTGACCACGACCTTGGTCGAGGGCGGCGCGGGCCTGCTCGGGGCGCTCTTCGAGGCAGGTGTCGTCGATACCGCGATCGCCTACGTGGCGCCCATGCTGCTTGCCGACGAGGAAGCCAAGCCCGTCGCGGTCGGACGCGTCTCGCCGGCGTTGTCGTCGGGCGTGCACATGCGGCTGGGTCGCGTGCGCCGAGTGGGCGAGGACGTCGAGCTGACCTATTGCCCGTCGGGCGTGGAATCGGATGCTGAAGACGACGCCTCGACGGGTGGCCACGACGCCAGCGATGGCTGAACGGTAAACGCGACGCGTTCGCCCTCGGCTTGCACGAACACGGTCGTCCCGGCGTCGGCGTGCGCCGTGCGCACCTGCGCGAGCGCGATGGGCGTGGCGCTGAGCATCGGCGCGATGGTCGAACTGGTCACGGTGCCGATGGTCTTGTCTGCTTCGGCTTCGGCAAACACCTCGGCCTTCTCGCCGGGCAGCGAAGGCTGCTGCCCTTCGACGAGGCGCAGCGAGACGAGCAGCTGCTTCGGCTTGCCCAGCGCGTGCATGCGGGCCACGACTTCCTGGCCCAGGTAGCAGCCCTTGGTAAACGAGACGCGGTCGTGCAACACGCCGGTTTCTGCCGGCAGACTCTCGCTCGTGAAGTCGATCTGGAATAGCGGCCAGCCCGCCTCAATCCGCGCGATGTTGTACGCGAGCCAGCCGGAGGGGCGCACGCCCTCGATCTGCTCAATCGCGCCGTACACCGCTCGCGCATGCTCTGTGGGCATGGTGAGTACCAAGCCCAACTCGCCCGCGCTGTCTTCGCGCTCAACCAAGACTGGCGTTCCCGCAATCATGACCACCATTGCGCCGCCGGTTTCGAGCGCGACGTGTTCGTCCGTATCGGCCACGGACATCAGCGCCTGCGCCGCGCGCGGGCCGTGGAGCGCAAGGCGGTGCATCGACTCGGTCGCGTCTTGCAGCTGTACATCTTCGGCGAATACGAATTCGGCCAACGCGCCAGCTGTCTGCCCGGCGACGAGCGCATCGGTTGCCATCAGCAGACGCTCACCGTCATCGACAAGCCGCAGGTCGGCATCGATGCGGCCCTTGCGGTTCAGCCAGAAGCTGCGGACGGACCGCAGGGCTTCCAAGCCTTTGAGTTCCTGGGTAACCAGGTTGTTCAGGAAACTCACGCGGTCGGCGCCGGTCGCCTCGATCGTTCCCGACTGCGGCAGATCGACCAGTGCGGCACCTTTGCGAATCGCCGCGTACTCGAGCTCGACGTGCTCGAAGGCCATGGGTACGAGCAGGCCCCGCTGCGGATCGCCGTAGGGATGCAGCACGGCCTCCCGCTCTTGATACGTCTCGGTCATCGGGCTCCGGGTCGCCATTTCGGATGGTACACCCGCGGGGTCTGGGGCCCGTAGACTGGGGGCTTCCAGATGCAAAAACCCCAGGGAGAAGGAGCGATTCCTGTGAAAGACGACCTGAACATCGACCTGCTCAAGCGACTGTGCGAAACCCCTGGCATCCCCGGCCGCGAGGAACGCGTGCGTGCCCTGATCGAGGAAGAGGTCAAGGACCTCTTCGACGAGATGCGCGTCGACGCCATGGGCTCGCTCATCTGCACGCGGCACCCGCGGCCGAAGGGCGGCACTAAGAAGAAGAGCGGAAAGAAGACCTCGAAGAAGACGGCCACCAGCAGCGACGCCACCCGCGTCATGATCCTCAGCCACATGGACGAGATCGGCTTCTACGTCAGCCACATCGATGACAAGGGATTCATCCGTCTGAACCCGGCCGGCGGCTTCGACACGCGCAACCTGTTCAGCCGGCGCGTGCTCGTGTGCACCAGCGGCGGGGACCTCAAGGCGGTCATGAATCCCGGCGGCCGGCCCGTGCACATCTCAGGACCTGAAGAGCGCAACAAGGTGCCAGAGGTCAAGGAATTCTTCGTTGACACCGGCATGCCCGCCGACGAGGTGAAGGAGAGGGTCCGCATCGGCGACTACGTCGTGATGGATGAGCCGCTCATCGAGATCGGCACCAAGGTCGTCAGCAAGGCGCTGGATAATCGCTTTGCCTGCTGGCTGGGCATCGAGAGTATCCGCAAGCTCCACAAGAGCGGAAGCGGTCACTCGTGCGAGGTAGTCGTTGCGTTCACCACGCAGGAAGAAGTCGGCCTTCGTGGCGCGAAGACCGCGAGCTACGCCGTTAAGCCCGATATTGGCTTGGGCATCGATGTCTCGCTGGCCTGCGATACGCCCGGCGTTCCCGAGCCCGAAGCCGTGAACCACCACGGCAAGGGCTTCGGCCTGCACATCCAGGACGCAAGCTTCATTGCCAACTACGAGCTGGTCGACCAGATCGAGTCGATCGCCAAGAAGAAGCGCATCGCGTACCAGCGCACGATCCTCGCGCGTGGCGGGCAGGACGGCGCCGCCGCCCAGCAGGCCGCTGCCGGCGCCAGGGCTATTGGCATCGTGTGTGGCACGCGATACATCCACACCGTGACCGAGATGATCGACCGGCGCGATCTTGGCGCCGCGCGAGATATCGTCGCGGCGGCGCTCGCCACACTCTGATCGCTCTCGACGAACTCGGTCCATCAACGACTCGAGCCCGCGCCATCACGGCGCGGGCTCGTTCTGTTCTCGTCCGCATAGTGGGTGGGGTCAGATCATCGTCGTCATCGCGTCGATGATCCGAAGCGCCTCGCGAGCCGGGAACGGCTTGCGGAGGAACGCGTCGAAGCCCTGGCTCTTCAGCCCCTGGGCCTGGCCGTCAGTCAGGCGGTTGCTCAGGGCGATGATGCGAGTCATCGCGAGTTGGTCGTTCGACCTGACCATCTGCACCACCTGTTGGGCCTCGTTCTCTCCCAGGTGCAGGTCGATCAGCAGGACGTGGGGGCGGAGCTTCTCGCACAGCATGCCGGCCTGGAAGCTGGTGGTCGCCGTCGAGACCTCGTAGTCGGTCTGCTCGGCGATGATGCTTCCGAGGCCCTCGATGACCGCGGCATCGCTATCAACAAGCAGCACGCGGGTGCCGGTGGTCTTCAGGCCGTCCAACGGCATGCGATGCTTTTTCATGAACTTGACGAGTGCGGGAAGGGGGATGCGCCGGTCCTTGGAACCAGGAATCCGATAACCCTCGAGCTCTCCCGAATCGAACCACTTGCTCACCGTGCGCGGGGCGACCTTGCAGATCTCCGCCACCTCTCCAGTCGTCAGCACGTCCTTCTCGAACGGCATGGCTACACCTCACATCCCTTCCCAGCGCCCCGAGCGCTGCGGCCTGCTGCGGACGCCAGTGAGATCGGCGGCGCGGGCTGGTCGCTTGACGCCGGAAGCGATGAATACGCCGTAAGTTCTGCAGTTTCTGTGGGTTAGGCGGACATAGCGGCCTCCGACGGCCGTTCTGGGACGAACGAGAACCGGCTATCGGCTCTACCGAGAGAGGTGCGAGGAGCCTCAGCCGTTGGGTGCGGCGGCGCCCTGTCCATGCATCCGTCCCGCGTCGGGCCCGTACGGTCACCCACCAGCGCCAGGTCCGTTTTGGTCGAGCCTGCCCCCGGGCCGGCGCTGGTCTATCCTCACGACCCCCTCGGGGGCCCTTGCGGCCCCAGGGATCGGCGTGGAGTCGTGTCAGGCCTCACCGAACTGATGAATAGAGGAGTGCAGCTCGTGCCCATGTTCTCGCGATCGACCCTGCCCACCTTCGCCGGCTGCCTGGCACTGGCCCTTTCGACCCATCTGGCCGCCCCGGCCCTTGCTCAGGACGGCCCCGATCGCTTGACCGATCGCCAGCTGCTTGACGAGTTCATCCACTTCGTCTTCATCGATCGCGACGACGTGGCGGCCGACTACGCCGCCCAGTTGCTCGGTCGCAGCATCGACCCGCGTGCATTCGTGGATCTCGTCGAGAACGCGGGCCTCGAAGACCGCTTCGATCGCGCCGTGAGCGAGGCCATCCGCTCCGGGCTTGCCGAAGCACAGGCCGCCGCGTTGCGTCAGCTGTATAGCGAGGGCCGCCTGCAGCGCGCCCGCGATCCGCAGGAGATCGCCGAGAACATCGCGATGCTGACCGGCCCCTTGCGTGGCCGGCTGATTGCCAAGGACCGCCTTGTGGCCGCCGGTGAGTATGCCGTCCCGCAGCTGCTCCGCGTCATCGACGAGGGCGGCGACCCCGCCTTGGTCCGGGAAGTGCGCGCCGTCTTGGTGCAGCTTGGCCAGCAGGCCGTCATGCCGCTGAGTGTTGCGTTGCGCGAGACCGCGCCGCAGACCCAGCGCACTATCGCCGACCTCCTCGGCCAGATTGGTTACGACACCTCCGCCCCGTTCCTTGCCGAGGTCGCGCAGAACTCGAGCAACGGAGAGGTCCGTGATGCCGCCCAGCGCGCCATGGACGCCATCGGCACCGGCGGCGGCTCGCCCGCTCACGAGCTCTACGTCGACGTCGCCGAGAACTACTCCGCCGAAGAGGCCGGCGTCACCAGCTTCCCGGGCGAGGCAAGCCAGCCCGTGTGGCGCTACGAAGCAACCGCCGGCGGCCTGCTCTTCGAGTCGGTTCCCACGCCGGTCTACCACGAGATGATGGCGATGAAGCTGAGCGAGGATTCGCTCCGCCTCGTGCGCCGCCCGAACGCGACCGCTGCGGCTCTCTGGGTCGCGTCGTACCTCCGCCTGGACATCGAGCGTCCGCAGGACGCCAACCTCGATCTGGGCCTGCGTGAGCCGATGTACTACGCCGTTGCGGCTGGCTCCACGATCGCCCAGAACGTGCTCTCGCGTGCAATCGCGACGAGCAACACCCAGCTCGCTCGCAAGGCAATCGAGGCCATCGGCAAGACCGCCGGCGGCAGCGATCTGTGGGTCGGTTCGACCGGCAATTCGCAGCCGCTCGTGCAGTCGCTGACCTACCCCAACCGCCGCGTGCAGTACGAGGCGGCCCTCGCCTTTGCCAACGCGCAGCCCAACGCACCGTTCGAACGCAGCGATCTGGTCGCCCCGATCCTTGCCTCGTCGATTCGTGGCGCGACCGACCGCTACGCCCTGGTGGTTGCGAGCGATCCCGAAGTTGGTCGTGGCCTGCAGCGCATGCTCGAAGGCATGGGTTACCGCGTCAGCCCCGCGGGTGAGTCGCTCAACGCCCTGCAGCAGGAGTACGAGACGGCCGCGAGCGTCGACCTCATCGTCGCCAGCCTGCCGCTGGATCAGTCCGTCGGTCTGGTTGCCCAGAAGGATGCCACCAACCGCCTGATGGCCGCGCCGCTGCTGCTGCTGTCGGATGGCACCGACGAGATCGAACTCGGCCGTCGCTACGGGTCGGATCGCACCATCGCGGTGCGCACTGCCGGCATCCGCAGCGACCAGATGCGTGCCACCATTGAGGACCTGTCCGACCGCACGCTGGGCGGACCGATCTCCGAAGAAGAGGCCACCATCTACGCCGCCGAGGCTATCGACGCGTTGCTCGAGCTTGCAATCTCGCAGAATCAGGTGATTGTTGCTTCGGACGCCACGAGCCAGCTCGTCCAGGCGCTCGAGAACGATGAGGGGCTGCTCGAGCTTCGCCTTGCCGAGCTGCTGTCCTGGATCGATCAGGCCGAGGCCCAGCAGGCCATCTTTGATCGTGCCGTGCAGGCGCAGGGCGCCCAGCGCGTCGCGCTGCTTGGGCACACGTCGAACTCGGCCCGCCGTACTGGCAACCAGTTGCTCGAGCGTCAGATCCAGCGTCTGCTGCAGATCGCCCGTGCTGGGAATGACGCCGAGGCCATCGCCGCAGCGGGTCTCCTGGGTTCGCTGGGCGTTCCGAGCGAGGACCTTGCCGCCCTGATCCTCGACGGCCGCGGCTCGTAACAGGTAGAAGTTCACCAGCTTGAAGTAATGCCCGGGCTCGAGCCCGGGCTTTTTGATGCGCATTTCACGCCAAACCAGGGTCGATAACCCGTATCTGCCTGTCTGCGCGTGCCCCATCCGTCACGACCCATACGACCGGTGCCGATTCTCGCTCGACGACGCACGCGAGCCGGATCGACCGACGCGCGAATCCGATGCTGGTCTTGGCTTCGGCGGACATGGTGTCCGGCGAGGACCGTGACAGAGGGTCGCCCGCGCGAGCGTGACGACGCGATGCCGAAGGGTTCGGCGAGAGCTCGGGCGGCGGGTACCTAGGAGGGCACGCAAGATGCGCGCACAGGTTCGTAAGGCGTTTACGCTTGTTGAAATTCTGATCGTTGTGGTGATCCTCGGCATCCTGGCCGCGATCGTCATTCCCCAGTTTACCAGCGCCAGCGAGGATGCTCAGGTGAGCAGCGCGGAGAGCCAGCTCCAGACGGTTCGCAACCAGATCGAGCTGTTCCGCGTTCGCAACAACGGCACCCCCCCGGCTCTGGATGACATCTTCGATGGTGACGCGGCCGATCCGCTCACCGAGCCGGCCGGCGGCTGGCTGAGCATCGTCAACGCGGACTACCTCCGCGTGGCCCCGCAGAACCCCCGCACCGGCACCGCCACCGTGGTTGCTGGCGTGGACGCGCCTGCCGCTGCCGTTGCCCAGGGCGACGACGGTTGGGTCTACGACGAAGCTACCGGCCGCATCTGGATGAATGGCTTCGACGAGGTCACCGGCGGTTGGATCGAGCCGTAAATCGGCCTGATTGCATGACTCTTCGCCCGTTCTGGGGTAACACCCAGATCGGGCCTTTCGGTTGCAGGTTGGACGGAGGTTTCGCGAAATGGCCTACGGCGTCTCCGCGGTGCGCACCGCATTCACGCTCGTCGAGATCCTCATCGTAGTCGTGATCCTCGCGCTTCTCGCGGCGATCGTGGTGCCGCAGATGGTGGGGGCCCAGGAAGAGTCGCAGGTGAACTCGACGCTTTACGACCTGGGCAAGATTCGCCGCCACCTCGTCGTCTACCGCTCACGTGAGGACGCCTTCCCGACCATCGAGGAGGGCGACGGCACGTGGGGCGAGATCGTGGGTGACACGACCAGCTACCTGATGTCGGCGCCAGTGAACTCGTACGTCGGCGGCGAGAACCGCCGCGTGATCTCGTTCGGCGATGCGCCCGACGCGACCTACCAGACCGATCACGCGTGGATTTACGACGCAGCGACCGGCCGCGTCTGGGCGGGGGGATTCGATGACGAGGATGTTCCGCTTCCTCGCCAGCCGTAGTGCACCCCCTGTGACGAAAGGAGTCTCCATGCGCGCTCGTGCCTACACGCTTCTCGAGGTGCTCGTCGTTGTGGCCATTCTCGGAACGGCTGCCGCGATGGTTGTGCCGTCGATGAGCTCCGCGGGCAACCTGCGCGTCCAGGCCGCCGTGCGCGAGATGGTGTCCGATATCACCTTTGCCCAGAGCGACGCCGTCGCATACCAAACGCGGCGGGCCATCGTATTCTTCGAGGGTGAGGGGCGCTACGTGCTCTGCGAGGTCCGCGGCTCGGTCATCGATCCGGACGTTGACGCGCTCTTCGACATCACGCGCGATGGCGCCCGGTACGAAGTCCTCTTCGACGAGGATCGAACCGCCGGGGCTGCGATCGTCGATGTCGACTTCGACGGAGACAACATCCTGATCTTCGACGAGCTGGGTGGTCCGGTCGAGACCGCCACGGGAGACCGCCCAAGCTCGGGCGGCTTCATCCTCATCCGCGATGCGATCGGCCAGACCTTCCGCATCACGGTCGAGGCCTACACGGGCCGCGTGCTCGTCGAGCGCGAGTAAGGCACGAGACTCCTTCCGGCCTGGCTCGTCCGCACTTTCACTCAATGCCAGTTGTGATCGACCCGACTTAACAAGTCGGAGGCATCGACCTATGGCGACCACCCAACCAAGCACGCGTCCCCCGGCTCGCACAGCGCTCGCGGCCTTTCTCGGACGCTCCGGCTATGGGCTTGCGCTCGCGGTGCTCCTCTTTACCGCGCTGATCTGGCTACGCCTTCGACTCGTGACCGATGTGCCTCGACAGGCCTACGCCGCGCCCGAGACAAAGCAAGCGCAGACCGATAGTGCATCGCGCAACGCCGCCGATAGCGCACGCTAAGCCAACCCACATACCCCGCACGACCGGCACGCCTTGCCCACGCAGCACAGGTTGGCCGGTTGTTTCGATTTGGGGTACTGGATCAGGAAGTGCGTTTGGCAGAGTGTCGAGGAATAGGGGGCATGTTGCCGTGGGCGAGCCGCAGGGGCCGTGACCATCAGGCAATGCGTTGACACACCACGGATCGAGGGAACAGCACCATGACGGTTCACAGCAGCAACAAGCAGACCGCGTCCGGCAAGAACGTGACGCTGACCACCGCCTCGGCCGCGGCGCTTGGCGCGTTGGCCGGCAGCCCCGCATCGCTCGCGCAGTCGGGCGACGCCTTCTCGCTTGAGAAGACTCCCGAACTCATCTCAGCCGACGGCAAGCCCAAGGGCGACGAGTCCAGCGTGCCGATCCAGGGCGAGGTAAAGGTTGACGAGCACCTGATCGTCGACCTGCACGTCGTCGACGAAGACCTCGCCGACGTGCTCCAGCTCCTCTCGATCCAGAGCCAGCGAAACATCGTGGCCAGCAAGAACGTGGCCGCCAACGTCACGGCCACCCTCTACGGCGTGACCTTCTACGAGGCGCTCGACGCCATCCTGCACGTCAACGGCTTTGGCTACGTGGAAGAAGGAAACTTCATCTACGTCTACACCGCCGAGGAGATCAAGGTTCTCATCGAGAGCAGCCGCGAGCGCACCACCGCCGTGATCCCGCTTGACTACATCAACTCGAGCGACGCCGCCGAGTTCGCTCAGGCGCTGCTCAGCGAGAATGGGCAGATCAAAGCCCCGGGCAAGACCTCGCCCTTCCAGATTCCCGATAACGCTCCGGTCGGTGCCGACGATCTGGCGACCGAAGCCTTCATCGTCGTCGTTGACTTCGAGGAGAACGTCGACGCAATCCGCGATCTGCTGGTCCAGATTGATACCAAGCCAAGCCAGGTGTTGGTCGAGGCGACCATCCTCCAGGCCGCACTGACCGAGAACAACGCCTTCGGCGTCGACTTCTCGATCATCGGCAACATGAACTTTGGCGACTTCCTGGGCGGCCCGCTCAACGCCGTGAACAACCTCATCGATGGCCAGGGCCAGGACGTGTCTGGTTCGCCGACCGCCTTGCCCAGCACCAACAACGGCAGCGCCAACGGCGCGGTATCGAGTGTTGGTCGCACCAACGGCCCAGCCACGCTGAAGGTCGGTTACGTCGATGGCGACTTCGCCGCCTTCCTCCGCGTGCTCGACGAGGTGACCGACACCACGATCATCGCACGCCCGAAGGTGCTCACGCTCAACCGTCAGCCCGCCCGCGTGCTCGTGGGTGAGCGTGTTGGCTACCTGAGCAGCACCACGACGCAGACGGGTACGACCCAGACCGTCGAGTTCCTCGATACCGGTACCCAGCTCTACTTCCGTCCATTCGTGTCGCGCGACGGACTGATCCGCCTGGAGCTCAAGCCGCAGGTGTCCGAGGCCGTCATCCGCGACGCCACCGACTCGGGCGGCGCCGCCGTGACCATCCCCGACGAGACTACCAACGAGCTGACGGCCAACGTCATGGTCCGCGACGGTCAGACCATCGTGCTTGGTGGCCTCTTCCGCGAGCGGACGCAGTACACCCGCCGCCAGGTCCCGTGGATCGCCGACTTGCCGTTCATCGGCGCGCCGTTCCGCGGCCGGGAAGACTCGACCGATCGCGCTGAGATCATCTTCATGATCACGCCGACGATCGTGAACGACCAGATCGTCTCCGAGCACGCCGAGCGTGCCAAGAACCTGATCGACGCCGCCGTCTCCGGCACACGTGAGGGCCTGCTGCCCTTCAGCCGAGACAAGCAGGCCTCGCGTCTGCTCGTCGAGGCCCAGCAGCACGCCTCGGAGGGCAACACCAAGAAGGCCCTCTACTGCGTCCGCCGCTCGCTCTCGCTCAACCCCAACCAGCCGCAGGCACGCCTGCTGCTCGAGCGCCTGACCACGAAGGTACAGGACTGGCCGACCATGAGCGTGCTCGGCAGCACGTTCGACACCGAGATGGACCTCTATCTCGACGAGCATGGCGACATGTTCGAGCCCACGCAGGTCGACACCATCGACGAGGGCGCTTCGCTCGAGAGCGAGATCGATGCCCTCACCGAGGCCGCCGATCAGAGCACCGAGGGCAAAGAGACGACAGAAGTCGTCGCCACCGAGATCGATTCGGACATCGAGACCATTGATGACATCGATGACACCGATGACGTTCTGACCGCTGCCGGCGATGAAGCCGACGTGGGCACCGACGAGATCGAATCGGTCGACCCTGTTGCCGCCGAAGCCGAGGCGCTCGCCGCGGCCGAGACCAGCTTCGAGGACACCGAGCTCGCCAGCGCTCGCGAGACCAACGACAACGATGCGGTCGAGCTCGACGAGACGAGCGAGACCGAGACCAGCGAGAGCGCCTTCGAGGGCTCGGATTGGATCAGCAGCCTCGCCAAGGCCGAGATCGGCGCTGCCGCCGAGGAAGCCGATGCAGAGCCCGTCAGCGATGTTGTCGAGACGACGACCGAGCCTGAGGCACCGGCCATCACGTACGACGCTGAGGCACGCACTTTTGACGTCAACGTGCAGGACGCACCGCTCCCGACCTTCCTGCGGGACCTCTCCAGCCAGGCCCGCCGCAGCATCATCGTCTCGCCGGAAGCTGCCGGCACGGTGAGCGCCTCGCTCTACGGCCTGTCGCTCGAGGAGACCCTCGACGCGGTCCTCGGCCAGCAGAACCTCGGCTTCGTCGAGGAGGGCAAGGTCATCCGCGTGCTTCCGCTTGACGTGATCGCCAAGCAGGAGGCCGATCGCGCCGCTGCCGAGGCCGCCGCGATCGCCGCCGCCGAGAAGGCTGCAGCCGAGGAAGCCGCCGCTATCGCCGAGGCCGAGCGCCTCGCGGAGGAAGAGGCGCTGAACGCGGTCCGACTGGCCGAAGCCCAGACAGAAGCAGAGACCGAGACCGCGAGCGAGATCGAGGCCGACAACGCACCCAGCAATGTCGTGACCAACGCCGGCAGCGGCACGGTCGCCAATGCACCGCTCACGATCTCGTCGTACAGCGCTCCGGCCAAGATCGAGATGCCCGAGCCCGTCGAGTTCACGCCGAACTTCGACGAGTCGAGCCCGATCGAGACGCAGATCGAGGACCAGTTCGAGGAGGCGCTCCTCTCCTCGCTCAGCTTCAACAGCTTCGAGTGGTCGCCCAGCGTGACGCGGGACGGGTACACCGAGCCCACGAGCTGGACGACCACCGACACCGAGGTCAGCACCATCGAGCTCGAGACGGCCGAAGCCGACTTTGAGATCGACGGTCAGACCGAGTCTGACTCGGGCGACGGTGACACTTCCGAGAACCCGTCGCAGGACTGATAACCCCATCACCCGGGCGTGCGCGTGCACGTCCGGTTCAGCGTGGCCTCAAAAGGGCCGAAGGTACGTAGCAGCCGGACGCGTGTGGTAACCACGCGTCGAGAAGCCCGAGCCCGAGGAAACGGGCGCGAGAGGACGCAGGACGATGCACAACGAACGACGCATGAACACGATGACGCAGGCCGCCAAGCTCTCGATCCTGGCCGGCGCGGTGGTGGGAGCCATGGCCCTGACCGGGTGCTCGGGCAACGGTCGCGCCTCTGCCGAGGCGCGCAACGCCGCCGCCGAGCGCATGGCCGGCATGAAGAGCGGCACCGAGTGGGACATGGCCCGCCAGGCATTCCTCTCGGGCGATCCCGAGAAGGCGCTGGACCACATCGACCGCTCAATTGCGCTGAACGATGGAGTCGTGCGATCGCACGTGCTCCGCGGGCGCATCATGATGGAGCTTGGCAACTTCGAGCAGTCGATGAACTCGTTGGGTAAGGCCGAAGTGCTCGACCCCGAGGACGTCGACACCCAGTACTTCCTGGGCGTTGCTTACGAACGCATTGGTGAGAAGGAGAAGGCCATGGAGCGTTATCAGGCCGCCGCAGAGCTTGACACCGCCCGCGCCATCTACGCCGTCGCCGCCGCCGAGATGCTCATCGACATCGGCCGTACCGATGATGCCGAGAGCTACCTCAAGGATCGCCTCGATCTCTATCGCCACAACGCTGGCATCCGCCAGACGCTCGGCCACATCGCCATGATGCGCGGTGACGCCGTGCAGGCTTCCGACTGGTTCACCGAGGCCCGCTTCCTGGCGCCCGATGATCCCGGCGTGCTCGAGGACCTCGCCCGCTCGGAGCTGGCCGCCGGTCGCTTCGCCGAGGCCGAGTTCAACCTTGCCGAGCTCATGAACAAGGAAGGCTTCGATGATCGCCGCGACCTGCAGCACATGCGGGCCCGCTGCCTCGTCGAGGTCGATCGCCCCGTTGAGGCGCGCGACGTGCTCGTGAGCCTGACCGAGGGCGAGGGCGGCGAGAAGGATCTGGACGCCTGGATCCAGCTCGGTCACGTGTGCTACCAGCTGCGCGACATGGCGCGTGTGCGCCGCGCCGCCGGGCGCGTTATCGCGCTGGCTCCCCAGCGCAGCGAGGGCTACCTGCTCCGCGCTCTTCAGCAGCGAGGCATGGGTGACCTCGACGCGGCTCTGCAGAGCCTCGACCTGGCCATCCAACGCAGCGAGGACGATGCCTCGCCGCTCATCCTGCGGGGCCTCATCGCCCAGCAGGCCGAGATGCCCGGCCTGGCCCGCTCGAGCTTCGAGGCGGCTCAGAAGCTGGACCCGAGCAACGAGAACGTCGCCCGCATGATCGCCGCCCTCGACGCCCAGTACGCCGAGACGTTCGTGACCGTGCCCGACGACGGCCAGTAAGCCCCGTCAATCATCCGACACTCGGACGTCGGCGATCTCGCCGCGAACCGAACGTCGACCGCGATACTCCTCGACCCTGGGCGTGATCACCACGTCCAGGGTTTCTCCATTGCGGACGTGCTCGGCGTGGCGGCCCCAGCCCCAGCCCACGAGCTTCAGCACCGCGCCCGCCTCATCGCGCACAAGCATGGACATGTGCGAGCTGGACGAGCCCATCAGCATCGGCGGCTGGGCGACCCGCACGTGCCGCAGGCGTACGCGCGGCGTCGGATTCCCTCTACCGAACGGGCCCAGCTTCTCGAGCGCGTGCACCGTGGATTCATCGAGCTCGCGCAATGGCGCGTCCGCATCGATGCGGACTTCGGGCGTGAGGTCGTCGACCGTGATGTGGTCGTTCGCGTGCGCGACAAGCGCGTCCGTGAAAGCAACCAGCTTGTTCGTCGAGATCTTGAGGCCGATCGCGGCGTTGTGCCCGCCGAACGAGTCGACGCAGTCGGAGCACGCCGTGACCGCGCCGTGCAGGTTGAAGCCCGGAATGCTCCGCCCGCTGCCCTTGCAGCGTTCCCCTTCGCGCTGGAGCAGGATGGTCGGCCGGTTGAAACGCTCGACCAGACGCGAGCAGGCGATGCCGATGACGCCAGGATGCCAGTCCTCGTGGGCAAGCACGATCGCGCGGTGATCGTCGCGATCCATTCCAAGCCGCTCGGCTTCGGCGCAGGCCTGCTCGACGATCAGCTTCTCGATCGCCTGGCGCTGCTGGTTCAATTCGTCCATCGCGTCGCAGATGGACTCGATGCGATCCTCATCGCTGGTCGTCAGGAGCTCGATGGCCTCGTCTGCCTCGGCCACGCGCCCGAGGGCATTGATGCGTGGGCCGAGCCGGAAGCCAAGATCGCCCACGCTGATCGGTCGCTGCTCGCGCACGCATCGGTCCGCGAGCGCCGCCAGGCCGCGCACGCGGGTTCGCCGCATGAGCGCCAGCCCGTGCGTGACAAGGATCCGGTTCTCATTGATCAGCGGCGACACGTCCGCGACGGTGCCGAGCGCAGCCAGAGGCAGCAAGTCGAGCAGGAGTGCCCGCGGCTCGGCGGCTGCGCGCCCATCCTCGCCCGCCAGCGTCGCCATGCGCCACGCCAGCTTGAAGGCAACGCCTGCGCCGCACAGCCCATCGAACGGGTAGGCCGAGTCGGGCCGGCCGGGGTGCACCACGGCGTCGGCTTTCGGCAGATCGTCGACCGAAGCCGGCGGATTGTGGTGATCGGTGATGATGAGCCGAACACCGAGCTCGCGCGCGCGAAGGGCGGGTTCGGCGGCCGTGATACCACAGTCGACTGTCACGATGATCGAAACGCCATTGCCGGCCAGCGTGTCGATGGCGTGAGCGTGCACGCCGTACCCGTCGCGCAGGCGGTGGGGCACGTAGTGCAGCAGCTTCGCTGCTGGGCACAGCACCCGCAGGATGTGGTGCAGGATGGCCGAGCCCGTGGTGCCGTCGACGTCGTAGTCGCCGTAGATCGCGATGGTCTCGCCCGCCCGCCCCGCTTCGAGCAGCATCCCCGCGGCCCGATCGAGATCGGGGATGCCCGAGGGATCGTGCAGGCCCGTGAGCTTGGGGTCCAGGCCAGCGGCGCTCAAGGCTGGTCGGGTCGCCAGCACCCGGGCGACCAGCGGCGGCAGCGATGGATCGAGCACTCCTGCCGGCTCGGGAAGCCGCCACCGCTTCGTGAGTCCACGAAGGCTTGCGGAGGCAATCTGGGGAGCACTTTGGGGAGCGGGGGGGGGCATCAGCCGTAGACTAGTTCGGTTCGCAGGCGGGTCTACCGGGAGAAGCTGTCGGATGGTCAAGCTCAACAAGATTTACACCCGAACGGGCGATGACGGCAGCACGGGCCTGGGCGATGGCTCTCGCGTCGCGAAGGCCGACCCGCGCGTCGAGGCCTACGGCACGACAGACGAGGCCAACGCCGCCCTGGGGCTGGCCATCATCGCCTGCCGGGACGCCGGTGGCCCGGTCGAGGCTCTGGCGACCATCCTTGAGAGCCTCCAGCACGACCTGTTCGATTGTGGAGCCGACCTTTGTACGCCGGTGAAGGACGATGGCAAAGAGGACGAGCGGCTCAGGGTGATCGAGGGACAGGTCGAGCGCTTGGAGGACCTCATCGATCACTACAACGAGGGTTTGGAGCCGCTCAAGAGCTTCGTTCTGCCGGGTGGAATGCGTGCCGCCGCCGCCCTGCATCTGGCCCGCACGATCGTCCGCCGGGCGGAGCGGCTGTCGTCCCAGGTGCTCGAGGCCGAGCCCGACGAAACGAACCCGACCGTAATCCGATATCTCAATAGGCTGAGCGACCTGCTCTTCGTGCTCGGCCGCGTTGCCAACACCAGCGGCGACGTTCTGTGGAAGCCCGGCGCGAACCGGGACACCAATCACCCGCACGCCTGAGTCGAGCCGACATGGCCACCGCCACATACACCAGTGAGTTCGCGCAGGAGTTCGACGCCGAGACCGGCGTGCTGCTCCGTCGGCGGTTCCTGTGGTTCCTGGGTGCGATGCTGGGGCTCTGGGCCTTTGGCTTGCTTGGCGCCGTGTTGATGTGGATCAGTCCGGCCGAAGTGCCCTTGGCTTCTCGGCTTGGCATGACTGCCGTGACGTTCGTCGACATCGGCGTCTATGTCTGGTTTTTTGTGCGAGTGCGCCGCAGCAGGCCGGATAAGCCGGCTCTGCTCTGGCTCACGCGCGTCTTGCTCGTGTACATCGGCGCAATCGGCCTTATCACGACGCTGCTGGACTTGCCGGGAATGGGTAGTTTTGGTGGCGTCTTCCCGACTGCGACCTTTGGATTCGGAATCTCGTTCTTCCTGGCGTCGATCTTCCTGCCGTGGTCACCCAGCGAGGTTTATAAGACGGTCGGCCTGGTGCTCGGGTTGCATGCCGTGGCGTACGTGGCGATGAATCTTCCGCCAAGCCTCGCCTGGCTGTGGCTCGCGTTCTTCCCGGCCTTCGTTGCGCCGGGCTTTGCGATCTGTGCTGTTAAGCACAGCAGCCGGATGCGAGCGTACAAGATGCGGTTCTTGTCGACTCGCTACGGCGAGGTCCGGCGAGAGATGACCGATGCCCGGCGCATCCACGAAGATCTCTTCCCCGAGCCGCGCGACGTCGGCGATATGATCTTCCGCTACACCTACCAGCCCATGCGCCAGATCGGCGGAGACTTCCTGTTCTTCAGCGAGAGCCCGGGTATCGAAGGCCGCGTGCCGATCAACCTCGTGTTGCTCGATGTCACGGGCCACGGATTGGCGGCCGCGCTTACGGTGAACCGCCTGCACGGTGAGCTCGAGCGCATCTACGCGGAAGATCCGCACGCCGACCCCGGCCACGTGCTGGGATTGTTGAATCGCTACGTGCACCTGACGCTCGCCCAGCACAGCATCTATGCGTCGGCGGTCTGCCTGAGGATCGACCCGACGACCAACGAGCTGACCTACGCCAACGCCGGGCATCCGCCCATGTTCCTGCGCGGCGTCGACGGCACGATCGAAGAGCTCGACTCGACCGCGATCGTGCTGGGTGCGTGCCTGCCCGAAGACTTCCACGCCGATCCGCGGTCGCACCCTTTCGTGCCCGGCGACATGCTCATCGCCTACACCGATGGCGCGATGGAGGCCCGTAACGAGCAGGGCAAGTGCATCGGCCGCTCGTGGCTGACTGCCATGCTCGCTCGCGTGGAGTGCGACCCGGGCGAATGGCCCCGTCGCATCATCGGCGAACTCGACAGCCGTCGCCACGGCATGCCCGAAGACGACACGCTCGTGATCGAAGTCGCGCGGCGGCTCTCAACCGAGATGCCCGAGCACGAGGCCGCCAGAGGCAGAAGGCAGCATGCGTGAAGGTGCCGACTCGGGGGAGGGGGCCAGCACGCGCGTCTACGTGATCGCGCCCTGGATCATCTCCACCATCAGCGCCCCGGTAGCCCTCGTAGTGCCATTCGCTCGTTCTGGTGGTTCGTCGTTCTTTCTGACGTCGTACGCCCTGCTCGCCCTCACGATCGGCGTGCCGACGGGAATTGTGTCCGCCCGAGTCGCGTACCTTGCCGCTGTCCACGGCGGCGCCCGAAACGGCAAGCGCGTGGCCGCCCGCTACTTCCTCGCCGGCTTCCTCTTGGTTGCTGCATCTATGGCGGTCATGCTGCCCGTTCTGAGATAGCCATCAGTCAGCAAACCTCGAGGCGACCGTCCGCGTACAAGGATCGACACCAAGGAACCGCGCATGCCCTACGTCAATGTTCGCATCACGCCCGCCGCCACGCGAGAACAGAAAGCACAGATCATCGCCGAGATTACCGACACGCTCGGCCGCGTGCTTGGCAAGGCGCCCGAGCACACGCACATCGTCATCGATGAGATCGACGAGCAGAATTGGGGGTTTGCAGGCGTGCCGACGGATGCATATCGAGCGCGCGAGCCCGGATGAAACACAGTCGCGAGGCTAGAAGCGATCGTGGATCACAACCGCATCCAGCGGCAACTGACCGGGCTTCGGCCACACGTCCTTGGTCTTCTTGCCAATGGCGACAAGGGGGCCCATGCAGTGATCATCGGGTAGGTTGATGAGCTTCGCGACGGCCTCGATGTCGAAGCCGATCATCGGGCAGCTGTCGTAGCCCATGGCCTTTGCGGCGAGCATGATGGTCTGCATCGCCATGCCGATCGAACGCTGGGCCTCGTCGCGCTGCAGCCACTCGCGGCCTTCATGGAACGGGCCCATCCATCCCACGAGCAACTCGCGGACCTCGTCCGGTGCGTTCTTCCAGTATCGGTTGGGGTCCTTCTTCCACGCGTCGACGTCTGCGGTCATCACAATCAGCACGCTGGCGTCGGTCATCTGGGCCTGGTCGTTGCCGTTCGCGCGGATCTGCTTGCGAAGCTCTGGGTCCTTGATCACCACGAACCGCCAGTGCTGGATGTTGAAGCTCGTTGGAGCCTGGATCGCCGCCTCGAGCAGCTTGGTCAGGTCCGCTTCGGGCATCTGGTGATCAGCATCGAAGTGCTTCACGGCGCGGCGTTGGTAGATGGCGTCGAGAGTGTCCAACTGAATTCTCCGGAGGCTGTGTGGGTCATCATGGAACAGCCGGAGTAGCGGGTTTCATTCCGATCGCCCCGGCACAAATCGAGTCTATTGGGGCTGCTTCACGCGCGTCTGGTCGGTCTCCGGGATGCTCCGTGGCGTACCCCCATCCTGTCCCTCCGGGATACTGCTATGCACAGTCGGCGAAATCCCTTGCAACCAACGCGAAGATTGGGTATGCTGGTGGTGCAGACTCGCGGTTGAGCCAACACCGACGACTGCGGCGGGACCGGAAACGACCGCACATCCCATGATGGGATGATGGAGCCATCCGATGACCTCGATAACGACCCGAATCCGGGCAACGGCGGCCTGCCAGATCCTCTTGGTGCTCGGAACTACCGCCTCGGTTCACGCTCAGTGTCCGCGCCTGCTCGAGCCATTCGAA
Organism: Phycisphaerales bacterium; assembly: GCA_965227775.1. Classification (GTDB taxonomy): domain Bacteria; phylum Planctomycetota; class Phycisphaerae; order Phycisphaerales; family UBA1924; genus JAHCJI01. The sequence goes on along the minus strand of OZ245777.1, from coordinate 249,540 downwards.
TTGTTCGAGCCGGTCTGGGAACGTGAGGGCTGGACTGGGTACCGGCACTTCGGGTTGGCCACGCAGTACACGGACACGATGATCGGTGGAGCCTTGGCCGGCAAAGGAGACTTCAACGGTGACGGTCTGTTGGATGTTGTCGTTGGCGCACCTCACGAGGGCGCGGTTGGGCGGTACTGCAGCTTTGACCTCAGACTTGGAAACGGATCGGCATACATCGTGCTCAACGCCGGTGGTCCGGCCGCTGGCCCGCATCCCGATCGTTCCCTTGTGGAGTCACCGGTTGGTGTGGTGCGCGTGTTGCCAGGCACAGGGGAGGGAATCAGTCGAACAGGACATTCCGTCGCCTTCATAGGAGACATCAACGGTGATGGGTTTGATGATGTGGCGATCGGGCAGCCGGAGATACCGTACGGGTATTACGTCGACGCCGGAACAGGCCAGGTGTTTGTTATCTTCGGAAGTTCAGAAGATCTTCCGAGCCGCATCAATCCTGACGAACTTGATGGCCAGAATGGATTCCGAATCCGAGGTGCTGCCGACGGTGATTTTCTCGGATGGTCGGTGTCTGCAGCGGGCGATATCAACTCCGATGGACTAGATGATTTCATCCTCGGCGCACCCGGCTACGGCGACCCAATCAACGGTGCTGCATTCGTGTTCTATGGGAGAGACAGTACGAGTGGTTCGGCGTTTCCGGCGGAGATTGACCTCGCACTCTTCAATGAGAGCTGTGGATTTCGCATTGACGGTGCCGAGCAAGGCGAGGAATTCGGTCGCAGCGTTGCCAACCTTGGAGACATCAACGGCGACGGTTACGATGATCTCGCGGTTGGTGCGCCCGGACGATTCATCGGAGAAGGCGGTCGTACGTATGTGGTCTTTGGGCGTGATGCCCTTGTTCAAGGCGCATTCCCAGATGTTATCTGTGCTGGCACGATCGCTGGAGATCTTGGGCTAAGACTGGAGGTTGTTGACACGCCCAGAGTGTTGTCGGGGTGGACCGTCGCATCGGCAGGCGATGTCAACGGTGATGGCCTTGACGACATACTGATCGGTGCAGCATATGCGAGCGACTTGAGCGTTGGCTTTGCTGCACGAGCGTTCGTCGTTTTTGGCCGTCGCGATGGTGGCTCCGGCTCTTCTGATGTCATAGATCTCAAGGCCCTGAACGGACAAGATGGATTCGTGATAGCTGACTTTGGTCCTAGAACAAGGTTCGGCAGCGCACTTGCGGGTGTTGATTTGAATGGGGACGGTTACTCCGACGTGATTGCCGGCAGGACTCTGTTGGATGACCCGTCCGGAGGGGGCCTGATTGGCGCCGTCATGGTGCTCTTCGGAAGAGACGACCGGATGTCTGAGTTTGCTCCCCGATACGACGTGGCTGACATCGATGGGGTCAACGGTGTTTGGCTTTTAGCTCCCAAGCCGGAGGATGTCCAGGGATTCGCCGCAGTCGCCATAGCGCCGGCTGGAGATCTAAATGGGGATGGCCTGGACGACCTGATGATTGGATCGCCCGCTACCAGGGACGATGGGTCCGTTTACTGTGCCGGCGTCGGTGGCGCAGCTTATGTGGTATTGGGTCGCTCACCGCGCTGCTGCGCCGACCTCGACTACGACGGCCAACTCACCATCTTCGACTTTCTGGCCTTCCAGGCTCTGTTCAACGACCAACATCCGTTTGCCGACTTCGATCGCGATGGAGAATTCACCCTCTTCGACTTCCTGGCTTACCAGTCGGTGTTCGAGGACGGTTGCCCGTAGCGCAAGAGCCTTACTCCCCCGGGATGTAGCTGATCGCCCCCTCGAACGGGCTGCTGGCCGTCGCGTAGAGCTTCTTCTCGATGCGGCCGCTGCGGTAGCTCAGATAGCCGGCGTCGAGGGCCATTCGCATTGCGTGGGCCATTATCACCGGATCCTTGGCGTGGGCGATGGCGGTGTTGAGCAGCACGCCGTCCGCGCCGAGTTCCATTGCCACGCCCACATCGCTCGCGCTGCCCACGCCCGCGTCGACGATGACGGGGTACTCGGGGTCACCGTCCTTGAGCGCCTCGAGGCACAGCACGATGTTGGCCTGGTTCACCACGCCTCGGCCGCTGCCGATGGGGCTGCCCGCGGGCATGACGCTCGCAGCGCCGAGGTCCTTGAGTCGTTTGGCAACGATCGGGTCGTCGCTCGAGTACACCAGCACCTTAAAGCCGTCGTCGATGAGCTGCTTCGTGGCTTCAACGGTGCCCACCGGGTCTGGCAGCAGCGTGCGCTTGTCGCCAAGCACTTCCAGCTTTACCCAGTCCTGCCCGGGGTTGTCGATCTGGCTCAGCAGCTCGCGCCCCAGCCGGGCTACACGCACCGCGTCCTCGGACGTGAAGCAGCCGGCGGTGTTGGGCAGGATGGTGTACTTGCTGGTATCGATGTAATCAAGCAGGCTCTCGCCCTTCTCGTTCACCAGTCGCTCGCGGCGCACGGCCACGGTTACCACGCGGCAGCCACTCGCTTCGAGGGCGCGCTGCATCAGGTCGTAGCTGGCATACTTGCCGGTGCCCACGAAGAGCCGGCTGTCCACCGTCCGGTCGGCGATGGTCAGCGGCGAAACAAGCGTGCGGGAATCACTCGAAACGGGCGTGCTCGTGGTCATCCCCAAGGGTAGGGGCGGGCCACTTCGCTCGCGGCTTACGGGCACCCCGCATCGAACGCGGTCTGGAATGCCAGGAAATCGAATATGGTAAAATCGCCGTCGCCATCAAAGTCGGCGCGAGGGTCACCCGCATCGAACAGCGTCTGGAAGCACAAGAAGTCGAAGATGTCCAGGCTCCCGCTGGTGTCGCAGTCGACCTGGCAGCCCGCGACTTCGACGGCGTACACGTTGCCGGCTCGGAAGCCGAGTTCGTCAGATTCCGGGGCACCACCGATGAGCCACGAAGTTCCCGTCGCAGTCTTGGCGAACGCGACACTGGTGCCGAACTGCTCGCTGCGAGCGACTGCCCTGGAGGCGGGCGAGACGTACTTCCCCACAAACCGCCACGAACTCCCGTCGCGTTCGTACGCATAGATTGCGCCAGCGTCTTCGGCCACCTCGGGATCGTTCTGAGCGCCGACGAGCAAGCCCGTGCCGTCCTCGGTCAGGTCGACGTCGAAGCCGAATTGCTGATCCCACTTGAGGTCGGGCGGCTCGAGGCGGGCCGTCCGCGTCCAGACGCCGCCGACCTTCTCGAACACGTATGCGGCACCGGGCCCGGTGAAGAGCGATGGGACCGAGCCCTCGTTGTACGCACCAACCACGAGCACATCGCCCGCGGCATCCATCGACCACGCGAACCGCTCGTTGAAGCCCGGAACATCCTGTTCGAGCGTGGCTGTCAGTTCCCAGTCGTCGCCGATCTTCTCGTAGATGTCCACCGAGCCGCGACCCCGATAGGTGTAGGTATCGCCTTCAATGTTGAAGGTGCCAGCAGCGAAGAAGCCATCGCCGACCGCGACCGACCAGCCGTAAAGATCGTCTTCGTCGCCCCGCTCGAACTCGGCGACGGCCTCGAATCGATCGCCGAAGCGCTCGAACACGCTCACGCGTCCGGAGTACGGGCCACGACTCTGGGCTGACGGCGAGCCGACCACCAGCACGTCATCGCGGATCGCGACCGACGATCCGAAGAGGTCGCCGCGCTCGATCGGTGTGATGGTGAACAGGTCCTGGGCGAACACCCACGAGTCGCCACGGCGCTCAAGCACCTCGACGAACCCGCCGGCCAGCGCGATGCGTGTGTCCTGGGGCGAGCCGACGACCAGGGTGTCGGCCGACGCCGCGATTGCCGTCCCCCAAAACTGGCCGGAGTACGAGCCGATGCTGAAGACGGTGTCCTCTTCCACCCACGTGCCCGTTGCCTCATCGAAGCGGAAGGGTGCGACCGAGCCGGAGTTGAATCCGACGATGTTGTCCTGGGGCAGGGCGATGAAGAGCCAGTCGCCGGTGGCGGCGAGCTGGTAGCCCGCCAGATCGAGCCGTTCGGTCGCATCTGGGGTCAGCCGCTCGGCCGCCGGCGTGGCAGGCTGCGCGTAAGCGGCCAAAGTGGCGGCGAGTGAAGCAAAAAAAGTTCGTATAATATACGGGTTCATGCGGCTCGCTCCTCGGATTGCAGTCCTGGGACACAAGGCATCGGAATGGTCCGATGTAACCGGCTAGGGCCGGCCGTGCTTGGCCCGTTTCGGATTCCGCTGTCACGGGGCTGCGTTGGTTGCCCCACGAACCCGTCGAATGCCGATCGTGTACCGTTACGTCGCGGGCGTCCTAAGCCCAGCGCAACCAGGAGATTCGGTGTATGTGTGGAATCGTCGCCTACCTTGGGCACCGCCAGGCCCGCCCGCTGCTGATAGAGGGCCTCAAGCGCCTCGAGTACCGCGGATACGACTCGGCCGGCATGGCGGTCATCGACGGCGGGCTTCATCTCGCCCGTGCGGTTGGCCGGGTGAGCAACCTTGAGGCCATGGTCGAGGGCAACGCCGACTTCGAGGGCACCCTCGGCATCGCTCACACTCGTTGGGCAACGCACGGTGGGGTGACCGAGGCCAACGCCCACCCGCACCGCGACGACCGCAACGGCATCGCACTGGTGCACAACGGCATCATCGAGAACTACAGCGCCCTGCGCACCTACCTCACCGAGCGTGGTCACACGTTCCATAGCGAGACTGACACCGAGGTGCTCGCCATGCTCATCGGCGAGCTCTACGACCCCGAGAACGGCATGGACCTGGAGAAGTCCGTGCAGGCCGCGCTTCGTGAAGTCACCGGCGCCTACGCGATCGCTGTCATCTGCGAGCACGAGCCCGACACGCTGGTCTGCGCCCGCAAGGGCAGCGCCCTGCTCGTGGGTGTGGGCAGCGGCGAATTCGTGGTTGCTTCGGACCCGGCGGCCATCGTCGCGCATACCACGCAGGCCTTCCCGCTCGAAGACTACAACGTCTGCAAGATCACGCGCGAAAAATTCACGACGAGCACGATCCACAACGTGCCGGTCACGCCGCGTGTCGAGCAGCTCGAGCTCGACCTCGAACAGATCGAGCTGGGCGGCTACGCCCACTTCATGCAGAAGGAAATCTTCGAGCAGCCACAAGCGCTGCGTACCTGCATGCGTGGGCGCCTGAACAGCGCCGACGGCATGGTCGTGCTTGGCGGACTCCGCCAGTTCGCGCCCCAGCTCGTGCGCTCGCGGCGCGTCATCCTGGCCGCCCAGGGCACGGCGTTGCACTCGGCCATGATCGGTGAATACTTGCTCGAAGACCTGGCAAAAGTGCCCGCCGAGTGCGAGTACGCCAGCGAGTTCCGCTATCGCAACCCGATCATCGAAGAGGGCACGGTCGTTGTCGCAGTCAGCCAGAGCGGCGAGACGGCCGACACGCTGGCCGCGCTGACCGAGGCCAAGGAACGCGGTGCGCTCGCGCTGGGCGTCATCAACGCCGTGGGTTCGAGCATCCCCCGCATGACCGACGCGGGCGTGTACCTGCGCGCGGGACCAGAGATCGGCGTCGCGAGCACCAAGGCCTTTACCGCGCAGGTGGCCGTGCTCACGATGATCAGCCTGTTCATGGCGCGCCGCCGCTTCATGAGCGCCGAGCAGTGCACCGACCTGATCAAGGAGCTCGAAGTCGTTCCCGACAAGATCGAGAAGGTGCTCGAACTCAACGACTCGATACGTTCGATCACCGAAAAGTACATCGAGCGCGAGAACTGGCTGTTCCTCGGTCGCGGGTACAACTACCCAACCGCGCTCGAAGGTGCGCTGAAGCTCAAGGAGATCAGCTACATCCATGCGGAAGGCATGCCCGCTGCCGAGATGAAGCACGGGCCCATCGCGCTCATCGATGATGGCATGCCGGCCGTCTTCATCGCCACCCGAGGCAGCCAGTACGAGAAGGTGATGAGCAATATCAGCGAGGTCCGCAGCCGCGGCGGGCACGTCATCGCCGTTGCGACCGAGGGCGATACCGAGATCGGCAACCACGCCCAGGACGTGTTCTTCATTCCTGATGTGCCCGAGTGCCTCAGCCCGATGGTGGCCGTCGTTCCGCTCCAACTCATGGCCTACCACGCGGCCGTCCTGCGTGGGCACGACGTCGACAAGCCCCGAAACCTCGCCAAGAGCGTGACGGTCGAGTAGAGCTATCATCGCAGCGGCAAGCATCTTCCATCGAGTTCCGCACACGCCACGGAAGGCAGCGACATGGAACGCAAAGAACATACGAGCATTGGCTCTCCTCCGGCCTCACGACCCGTGGAGGTCTATGCCCATGACACGCCGGGCACCCGCATCGATACGGACCGGCTCATCCTGCGACCGGCCACGCCCGACGACGCCGAGGCGTTCGAGGCCGCACTCGACTCGCTGATCGCTTCTGGGGATGCCACGAGTGGCGTAAACCTGCCCGGTGAGCACGCCAAGCACATTGTCAAGCGCCAGCTTGAGTTGACCGCAAAGGGCCTGCGCACCGGCGGCGCCCTGCGCCGCGCGATCTTCGATCGTGAAGATCCCCGTTCTATCCTCGGCTGTTGCAACCTCATCACCATCGAGCGTGGGCTCGAGTGGTACTCCGAGATTGCGTTGTGGCTTACCCCGCAGTCGCAGGGCAAGGGCATAGCCCGAGAAGCCTGCGCGGCGGTGACCGAGCACGCGATGGCCGATCTTCCCGCCGGGCTGGGTTGCACGACGGTGCGCGCCTTCGTGCAACCTACTAACAGCCGGGCGCAGTCGCTGTTCTCGCATCTTGGCTACGTGCACCAGCCACAAACATGCGAGCACAAGGACACCGGCGGTGAGCATCACCCGCACGAGCTCTGGCTCAAGAGTCTGACCTAGCGACCGTATAGAAATCGCACGAACTTCTTCACCTGCTCGGCCTGCTTTGGGCTTGGCGGGTCGGTGGGCACACGGACCTTTCTACTCGTCATTGTGACATGCACCGGTCTCGTCATCGCGAGGAGGCCAAGTTCCCCCCGGCTCACGCCCCACCCGCTTGCACCCATCGCGGGCAGTGGCGCGCCAGGATGCGCGGTGGGGATCACGGCGTCGTTGAACGTGACCGTGCCGGCGGCGAGGAGTGGGACAAGTTCCTCGAATTTCCTGGGATGACGTGTGAAGACGCTCGTCGCTAGATGCTGGCCATAGTGTCGGCTGTGCAGTACCCCGTCATTTCTCGAGCCGATTGGTGTTACAGCAACCACCGGTCCAAAGTGCTCGCCGCGGAGCAACGGACTCCCGTAATGTACTACGATCGCGCGGGGTTGCAAAGATGCTCCACCACCATCCAAGCCCGCCAGCGAACGAACACGATCAGCCTCGGCTGTGTCGCACAACTCCGTTTCTGTACGCTGCCCAAGTAACGCACTAAGCTTCATAACAAACGTGTCCATCACGTTCTGATGCACGAGCACTCGACGTGGTGCCATGCACGTCTGCCCCGCATTCAAGCATACCGCAGCTGCAATCGATCTCGCAGCCAGATCAATATCCGCGTCTTCTAAGACGATTGCCGAGTCGCATCCCGTCAGTTCGAGCGTACTGGGAATGAGCTTGGCGCCGAGTGTCTGGGCGATAGTGCGACCGACGTGTGTCGACCCCGTGAACACCAAGTGATCCAGCCGCTCGAGTTCGAGCATCTCTGCACCTGCCTCACGCGTCGCCGGCAGCACGCGCAACACACCCTCTGCGAGTCCCGCATCCTGAGCCATCTCTAGCAGCTTCGCCTGCGTCCTCGGGCACCGCTCGCTGGGCTTCACGACCACCCGATTGTCCGCAACGACCGCCTGCACCAATTGGATTCCCAGCAACTGCACCGGGTAGTTCCACGTCGCGATAATGCCAACAAGCCCGAGCGGCTCTCGCCGCACCCAGTGCCGCTGGCCGAGCTGCCAGACGCTCCCGCCGCGCAACCGCCGCGTCCGCAGGACCCGCCCCGCATGCCGCTCGTGCCACTTGCAACTGCTCAGCAACGGCACGATGTCGCTCACCAGCGTCTCGAAGGCGTCCTTGCGGACCTCCTCGCCCGCCAGCGCGATCAATTCGTCCTGCCCGGCAACGACCGCCCGCCGGAAGCGCCGCACCCACGCCAGCCGCTCGCTCAGCGGTGTTCGCGGGTGCGCCAAACCCCCGCGGGGTGCGGGCAGTCCCGCGTCGGGCGTGCTTGGCTGTTCTGCATTCGTCATCAGCGGCAGTATAGTGAATGCTATGACCCGCTCCGCTCCACGCCCTTCATCCCAAGCCGACAATCCAATCGCTGTCATCGGCGCCGGGCCGGGAGGCTTGGCCGCGGCGATGCTGCTTGCCGCCAGCGGCGCCCGGGTGAGGGTCTATGAGGCCCAGCCGCACGTCGGTGGCCGCACCAGCCGTACCACGCTGAACGGTGTAAGCGGCGACTTCCACTTCGATCTCGGGCCCACGTTCTTCCTGATGCCCTACGTGCTCGACGAGATCTTCCAGGCCGCGGGCCGGCGTTTGGCAGATGCCGTCGAGCTGACCCGCCTCGACCCCATGTACCGGTTGTTGCTCGGCCGGCCAGGTGACGATCCAATCACACTCGACGCAACGCAGGACGTGGCAGAGATGGCGCGTCGCATCGGCGAGGTCGACGCGAAGGACGGCGCCGCGTTCGAGCGATTCATCGCAGACAACCGGGCCAAGCTCCACGCTGCCGAGCCCATCCTGCGCCGTGCCATCCGCTCGCCGCTGGATCTTCTGAAGCCCGATGCCGTGCGCGCCTTGCCGCACATCAACCCGCACAAGAACGTGCACGAGCTGCTGACCAAGTACTTTCATCACCCGCAGGTGCGCCTGGCGGTCAGCTTCCAGAGCAAGTACCTCGGCATGAGCCCGTTCGACTGCCCGAGCCTCTTCACAATCTTGCCGTTCATCGAGTATGAGTATGGCGTGTGGCATGCGACCGGTGGGCTCAACCGCATCATGCACGCCATGGCGGATGCGTGTGAGAATATGGGTGTCGAGATCCTCACCGACTCACCGGTTGAACGGCTTACGTTCGATGGCCGGCGGGCTACGGGCGTGGTTGTCAACGGCAAGCACCACGCGCACGCCGACATCGTGATGAACGCCGACGCACCCTGGGCACTCAAGCACCTGCTGCCCGCCGACGCGCTCCGGCGCGTCTCGGGCTACTCCTCGGCCGATGCGATCGACGCGAAGAAGTACTCGTGCTCGACATCGATGCTGTACCTGGGCATCGATGGCCAGACCGATCTGCCGCACCACACGATCTATGTCTCATCCCGTTACGAGCAGAACCTCGATGAGATCTCGCGCCTTGGCACGCTGAGCGAAGATCCATCGGCCTACGTCTGCAACCCCATCACGACCGATCCGTCGATGGCTCCCCCCGGCTGCAGCGCCCTCTACGTGCTGATGCCAACGCCAAACATGCGCAGCAGCGTCGACTTTGCGGCCGAGCGCGATCGCATGCGTCAGGACATGCTCCACCAACTCGAGCGCGTCTTTGGAATCGAGAACATCGAGGATCGCATCCAATGCGAGAAGATGGTTGCCGCCGATGACTGGGCCGCGATGAACATCAACCACGGCGCAACTTTCAACCTGGCCCACAACCTTGGTCAGATGCTCCACAAGCGCCCGCGGCACGAGCTCCAGGGCCTGGAGGGCGTGTGGATGGTCGGTGGCGGCACGCACCCGGGCAGTGGTCTTCCCGTGATCTTCCTCTCGAGCCAGATCACGAGCCGCATGCTGTGCGAGCGACGCGGATTGTCGTACGCGGGCGTGCACTCGCCCGGCCTGCCATCGGCTGAGATCGCCGATCGTGCGGCTATCCAGGCCAATCAGCCGGCAACTGTCTAGTTACACGCTGAGTTGCTTCCGAAGATAGTCCTCGATCCCTGACGGATCCGTGCACGATTGAAGACCGCGTCGGAAGTCCTCGTGCACCAGCCGTCGTGCAAGCGTTGCGAAGATCTTCAGATGGGCCGCTCCGCCGCCGCCCGCAGACTCGCCATCGGGCACCGCGAGCAGGAACACCGTGTGCACGGGTTGCTCGTCCATCGCCTGCCAGTCGACCGGATTGCGCAGCGTGACCACGGCGAGAGTCGGCCACTTCACCGATGCACACTTGCAGTGGGGGATGGCAACGCCGTGCCCCAGCCCGGTGGAGTACGTCTCCTCGCGGGCCCAGATGGCCTCTTCGACCTCGCGTGGTTGATCGGTGCGGCCTGTGATCGAGAGCAGGTCGACCGCAGCCTTGATTGCCTCCGCCTTGCTGGTCGCGTCGAACTTTAGCTCCATGCAGTGCCGATCGATGATCGGGGGGCCATCGCGCACAGCACGCCACGCGAATCTTGAAGTGAGTTCGCGAACCTCGTTGGGTGAGTCCACATCGCACGCGGCGTCGAGAAGCTCACGGCATCGCCCCGAATCGGCCTCTCCCACGGCGAGTTTGATATCGGCAACGCTCGCCGGCCCAGGGCTTACTTCGTCCACGCCGAGCCCGATCATCAGCGGGGTGTGTTCGACTCGGCCGCCCATCTCGCCGCACACGCCGATCCACGTTGCCGACGCCTTCGCATCGTCGACGATTTTTCGCAGCACACGGAGGAATGCCGGCTGGAGCTCATCGCCGATCGCCGCAACACTCGCGTTGCCGCGGTCGACCGCGATCCAGTACTGGCACAAGTCATTCGTCCCGATGCTGAAGAAGTCCGCGTGCGGAGCGAACCGATCGACCGAGAGCGCGACGGACGGCACCTCGATCATCATGCCAACCTCGGCCGAGTCGCTGATTTGTCGGACGTGTTCGCGGAACCATGCCATCTCCGCAACGGTCGAGACCATCGGCGCCATAATCTTGATCGGCCGGCCCGCTGCCGCGGCAACCATGGCGCGAAGCTGGGTGTCGAGCAACTCGGGCCGACGCTGATGCAGCCGGATGCCCCGCATACCGAGAAACGGATTGTCCTCCTTGGGCATCCGCAGATACGGTGCGGGCTTGTCACCACCGATGTCGAATGTCCGAAGGATTACGAGCCTGCCATCGGCCGCTTCGATGACTGAAGCGTACGTCTCGCGCTGCTCGTCCTCGCTCGGCGGCTCGTCGCGATGGAGGAACAGGGATTCTGTACGAAAGAGTCCAACGCCGTCGGCGCCCTCTCGAATAGAACTGCGGACCTCGTCGGCATCGATGGCCGTCACACCGACTTCGAGCTTCTTGCCATCGGCCGTAACCGCTGGCTTGCAGACGATCGGACGCATCCAATCCTTCCGCCGCGTGCGGACGCGTTGCTCCGACTCATAGAACCGCTTGACGCGTTGGCCAACGGGGCTGACGACGAATCCCCCGTCGCCATCCACGACGGCTTCGACGCCGCTCTCTGCGATCCCAACTGCAGCCGACACATCGATGACGCACGGAACCCCGATGTTGCGCGCCAGGATGACGGTGTGCGACGTTTGCCCGACCGGCCCGAGCACGAGGCCTCGCAGGTGCCGGCGATCGAGCGCAAGGAGCTGATTTGCCGTCAGCATGTCCGCGAAGACGATCGCATCGGACTCAAGCTTCGGGCAGGTGGCGTCGAGCATGCCGGGAATGAGTCGATCGACCAGCTGCATCGCGATGTCAATCACGTCCACCGCACGCTCACGCACGTAGGCGCTGTCCACCGAGCGAAGCCGCGAGGCCAGCTCCTCGGCCCCGGCCACGACCGCGCGAGCCGCCGTCTCACCCTCGCGAATCCGGGACTCGATCGCGTTCCAAAGGGCCGAGTCGCAGGCGATCTGGGCGTGCGCCTTCAGGAGTGAGGCTTCCATGTCGTCCGAAGCCGCGGCGGCCCGGTCATTCAGGTCGCTCACAAGGGCTCGTACCGCATCGAGTGCGTCGCCAAGCTCTCGGTCGACGCCGACGCTCTCGGCATTCAGCGCTTCTTCCGAGAGCGTCAATCCACCGACAGCGACCGCTTGGCCGATGCCGCTACCGCCACCCATGCCAAGGCCGGGCGTGTGCGAAACGCCGAGCTGCCGAAGCACCGGCGGGAGGCGGCACTCGACGGCTGTGCTCGGCGGGGCTTCATCGTCCGAGAGACCTGTCTCCACGATCGACCGCAGGGCCGCCAGTGCGTCGAGCGCGTCTTTGCCGGATGCGTGAATCCTAAATGCGTCCCCTTGCTGTACATTGAGGCCGACTACCGAGAGGACGCTGCGAACGTCGGCCGAGGTGCCATCGTCTCGCTCCATCACGATCGCCGATGCAAATGATGCGGCGGCTTCGGCCAGCATACTCGCGGGCCGCGCGTGCAGACCGCTCGCGAGCTGGCACGTGAACCGATGCTCTGCGGTATCGGGCATCACGCGCTCGCGCGGGCGATGAGCGCGTCGGGCTTCTTGATCGCCTCGGCCACGCCGACCTGGATGACCTTCTTGCCCTCGAAGCGTTCCTTCTTCTCGACCTCGATGTCGACCGCGAAGATGACCACGTCCGCGGCGCCGATCGCCGAGTCGCTGAGCTCGTTCTCGATGCCCATCGAGCCTTGGGTCTCGACCGAGACCTCGTGGCCCGCGGCGACGGCGGCACGCTCGATCTGCTCTGCGGCCATGTAGGTATGGGCGATGCCCGTCGGGCAGGCGGTAACGGCGACGATCTTCATTCCACTTCTCCTACGCGGACGCATCAGATGGCGGTACACCGCCGGTGAGCCTCTTGACCAACAGCACCGCACCGGCCGTGACGGCCGTCCCAACCAGGATGGCGACGACGTACATCAGCTTGTTCTCGACCACGAAGATCACGATCGGGCCACCGTGGGGCGCGTTGTTGCCCACGCTCGCGAGCATCGCCGTCACGCTTGCGCTCATCGAGCCAAGCATGATGCACGGAATCACCCGCAGAGGGTCCGCTGCCGCGAAGGGAATCGCGCCCTCGGTGATGCCGATCATGCCCATGCCCAGAGCCGCCAGCCCGGCCTCGCGTTGGTCCTCGCGCCACATCCTGCGGGCGATGATGGTTGCGAGCCCCAATCCCAAGGGCGGCGTGCAGATCGCCGCCGCCACCGGACCCATCACGAGGATGTTGCCCTCTTGGATGAGCCCTGCCGCGAAGAAGAATGCGACCTTGTTCACGGGCCCACCCATGTCGAAGGCGATCATCGCGCCCAGCAGCGCCGCCAGCAACACCACGCTCCCGCCCTGCATGCCTTCCAGCCCCGAGGTCATCCAGCCCATGAGCGCCGCGATCGGCGGCCCGACCACGAGCAGCATCAGCACGCCGATGACGACCGCGCTGACGACCGGAATGACGAGGATCGGCATCAGCGGCTTGACGTACCGATTCGCCGGTATCTTCTTGAGCGCCTGGACCACATAGCCCGCGATGAGCCCCGCGACGATCGCGCCAAGAAAGCCCGCGCTCACTTCGTCCGCGTCCGGGTCCCACGGCACGCTCAGGTGTCCGCTGAACCAGCCGCCCAGCATGCCCGAGACGAGGCCCGGCTTGCCGGCGATCGAGTACGCGATGTATCCGCCCAGCACGGGCAGCATCAGCGTGAACGCCGCAACACCGATGGCCAGAGTGGTTTGCAGCAGGTTCCGGGCCCATTCGGGCTCGAGCATGGCCAAGCTCTCGCCCAATCCCATGCCGTCGATCTTGGGGGCGAATGCGAGCGAAAGGGCGATCAGGATGCCGCCACACGCGATGAACGGGATGGCAAACGACACGCCCGTCAGCAGGTGCTGACGCAGCTTCTTCAGTTCCTGAACGAACGCTTCCATGGCCAACCCCCAGGCTCGTCGCGGGCCTCTTCGGGCCCGAGCGCCAATCCTACCAGTACGCTTGGCATGGGGACGATCGTTGCAGCGATGGCCCGCCGTACCATCCGCGAAGCTGGCGATCATCGCCGCTGGGACCATTCTGGGGACATACGCATGGCATGCAACGCTCGGACGTCAGCACTTCTCGCAGCGGCGATGGCCTTCGCGGCTGCCCACGCAGGCCAGCAGGCCGAGCGCCCCGATCCAACCGACATCGACCTCACCGAGCCCACGCTCTTTGTCGTCGGCTACGCCCACCTCGATACGCAGTGGCGCTGGACCTACTACGACACGATCCGCGACTTCATTCCCAATACGCTGCACGACAACTTCGAGCTCTTCGAGAAGCACCCCGGTTACGTGTTTAACTTCGGAGGATCTCGCCGCTTCGAGATGATGGAGGAGTACTACCCCGAAGACTTCGAGACCCTCAAGGAGTATGTCGCCCAGGGCCGTTGGTTCCCCTCTGGCTCGGCCGTCGACGAAAACGACGCGAACGTGCCCAGCGGCGAGAGCCAGATCCGCCAGGTCCTCTACGGAAACAAGTACGTCCGCGATGCGTTCGGCGTCACAAGCAACGAGTTTATGCTGCCGGACTGCTTCGGCTTTCCGGCCGCCCTGCCAAGCCTGCTCGCCCACTGCGGTCTCGATGGCTTCAGCACGCAGAAGCTCACGTGGAACGCCGTGACACCCATCCCCTTCAAGGTGGGCGTGTGGGAAGGCCCCGATGGCAACTCGATCATCGCCGCGCTCGACCCGGGCGCGTACGTCGGCGATGTGCGCAGCGATCTCTCGAAGGACGATGGCTGGCTGGCGCGCATCAACAACAACGGCGACCAATCGGGCGTCTACGTCGACTACCACTACTACGGCGTGGGCGACCAGGGCGGCGCACCGCGCGAGGCCTCGGTGGTCATGGTCGAGCAGAGCGTCGCCAACAGCAAGAACGCCGACGCCAAGATCAACGTCATCGCCGATCGGGCGGACCTGATGTTCGAGGCCATCACCCCTGAGCAACGCGATGCCCTACCGACATACAAGGGCGAGCTCCAGCTCATCGAGCACTCGGCCGGCAGCATCAGCTCGCAGGCCTACATGAAGCGTTGGAATCGCAAGAACGAGCAGCTCGCCGATGCCGCCGAGAAGGCCGCCGTGGGCGCGATGCTCCTGGGCGCTCGCGACTACCCCGGCCAGCGGTTGCAGGACGCCTGGGAGCTCGTGTTGGGCTCGCAGATGCACGACATCCTGCCCGGCACCAGCGTGCCGCTGGCCTACGACCTTTCGTGGAACGATGAGGTCATCGCCGCCAACCAGTTCGCCGCCGTGCTCACCGACTCTGCATCGGCCATCATCAGCGCGATGGACACGAGCGCGCAGGGCACGCCTGTCGTCGTCTACAACCCGCTCTCGTGGGAGCGGGCCGACATCGTCGAGGCCGAGCTTGAATTTGATGGCGAAGCACCCGAGTCGGTGGTGGTGCTCGACCCAACCGGTAGGCCGGTGCCGGCGCAGATCTTGGGCGCGAGCGATCATGGCTTCGCCCGCATCGCGTTCGCCGCGACGGTGCCCTCTGTCGGCTTCGCAACCTACGACGTGCGGTTCGGTGATGCCGCGTTCCCCGGTCAACCAAGCGAGCTCAGCATCACCCCCGATGGGCGCCGTCTGGAGAACGGCAATTACGTCGTCACGCTCAACGCTCGGGGCGACGTCGAATCGATCTTCGACAAGCAGGCGGATGCCGAGATGCTCAGCGCCCCTGCACGCATCGGTCTGCACTATGAGAATCCCAGCCAGTGGCCCGCATGGAATATGGACTGGGCCGACCGCCAGCTCCCCGCCAAGGCATTCGTCGGCGAGGAAGGCCCCGTCGAGTTCAAGGTCATCGAGAACGGGCCCGCCCGCGTCGCGGTCGAGGTCACGCGGCAGGCTGAGGGCTCGACCTTCACTCAGCGCATCCGCCTCGGCTCGGGTAGCGATCGTGTCGAATTCGACACCGACGTTGATTGGAACACGCGGGAGCGCAGCGTCCGCGCGGCATTCCCGCTCGTCGCCAGCAATCCCATGGCCACGTACGACATCCATCTCGGCACCACCGAGCGGGGCAACGGCCATCCGCGGCAGTACGAGTACCTCTTCCATCAGTGGTTCAACCTCACCGACACCAGCGGCGACTTTGGTGCGACGATCATGTGCGACAGCAAGTACGCCGCCGACAAGCCCGACGACAACACCGTCCGCCTCACCCTGCTGTTCACCCCGGGCGTGCGCGGCGGATACCCCGACCAGCAGAGCCAAGACATCGGCCGCCACCACGTGCTCTATGCCGTGCAGGGCCACGCCGGCGACTGGCGCGAGGGTGAGAGCTATCGGCACGCAGCCGCGCTCAACCAGCCGCTCGTCCCCTTCCGCACAACCCCGCACGCGGGCGATCTCGGCAAGGTCGTTTCGCTGCTGAGCGTCGACAACGACGCCGTGAGCGTGCAGGCCATGAAGAAGGCCGAGGACACCGGCGAGATCGTTATCCGACTAAGGGAGCACACCGGAAGCCCCGCAGAGAGTGTCACGATCACCAGCGATCTTGGTACCATCGCAAACGCCCGCCAGATCGACGGGCAGGAACGCCACATCGAGGACATGGCCGTCACCGATGGTTCGGTCACCACCGACTTAGGAGGCTTTGGGCTCAAGGCCATTGCCATCGACGTGAACGACGTCGGAGCGAGCGTTCAGCCGCCGCGCACGCAGACGGTCAAGCTGCCCTATGACATCGATGCGGTGACGGCCAACGACGACCGTGCCGCCGGTGGCATGACCGACGACGGTCGCTCGTACCCGGCCGAGCAACTGCCCCGGCAATTCGCCGTCGGAGGTGTGGACTTCCAGATGGGTGGCCACGATGCCAACGCGGTGACATGCAGCGGCCAGCAACTGAGCCTGCCCGACGGCGAGTTCGATACGCTCTACCTCTTGATTGCCTCGAGCGAAGGCGATGTTGAGTCGCTTGTCAGTATCGATGGCAACGAGCATGCTCTCCGAGCCCAGGCCTGGGACGGATACGTCGGCCAGTGGGACCGCCGCGAATGGCCGGGTGACATCACCGACCCTCGATACCCATGGGGTCGCACCGACATCATCGGTCTGACGCCGGGCTACGTGAAGCCCGACGAGATCGCGTGGTACGCCTCGCACCATCACGCCGCAAATGAAGTCGGCGGCGAAGACGCCATTTATCGCTACAGCTATCTGTTCCGAACGGCGATCCAACTTCCGGCTGGCGCGTCTTTGATCACGCTGCCCGACGACCCACGCATCAAGATCTTCGCCGCTACCGTCGCACGCGTTGGTCACGCAGCCACCCCCGGGCGAGCGCTCTTCGACACGCTCGCGGATCACCAGCTGCGGCCGCCCACCATCGAAGTGTCCGGCGTGCCCACCGGCCGAAACGGCGGCCACACCGACACGATCGAGGCGACCATCGAGCCAAGCCTCTACTGGGCGCCGGGCTCGTTCCGCTACACCACCGATGGATCAAACCCGTCCGCCGACTCGCCCGTGTACGAGAGCCCGCTGCTGCTCAGCGAGACCATGACCGTGCGCACCGCCGCGGTCGACGCCAATGGAAGCATGGGGCCCGTCCAGAGCCGCACGATTCGCGTGGTCGATGAGACCGCCCCGAGCGTGCGCGACGTGCTCGCAATGTACGAGATGCCCGAACTCCGCGTCGCGTTCTCCGAGCCCATACAGGCGATGGAACCGGACAGAGTCTCTATCGAGCCCTCAATCGCCGTCCGGCGCGTCACCATGGACGACGACAATCGCGGTGCGACCGTCGAACTCGCGAGCGCTCCAGCCGTGGGCAAGCCCTACACGCTGCATGTCCAGTCCGTGCGCGACCGATCGCCTGCCGCGAACACGCTCGAGAGCGATCGCCAGACGTTCGTCATCTCGGGCCCGGTCTACGCCCTCGACCTCATCGAGAAGAGCCGGTACGGCACGAGCGTCGAGAACGTTCCCAACTTGCCGATCAACGCCGAAGACGCGTGGACGATCAACGTCTGGGTGCGCATGGACGAGCAGCCGACCAACCGAACGCCGCTGGTTGGGTTCGGCAATTGCGACGCACGCAACGGCGGGCAGGCGCGATACCTCACCAAGTTTGCCGGCGGCTTGCACATGTGGAGCCACAACCAGGACGTGCCCAGCCGCACGCAGTACGACCTCGGCCGCTGGCAGATGGTCACGGCGACCTACGACGGTCGCGAGGGCCGGCTCTACAAGGACGGCAAGCCCGTCGGCCAGCGCACCGTTCGACTCTCCGACGATGCCAACGTCATCCATATCGCGCCGCTCGACCCGTGGGACCGACGCTATCAATTCAAGGGCGACCTGACCAACCTCACGATCTGGGACCAGGCGCTGACCGAGAAGGCGCTCGGCACCCTGCTGGGCAACGCTCCGCAATGACCCGCTCGTGCGCCATGTTGCTGCTCGCGGGTTCGTGCGCATGCGCGCATCCAGCGCTCCAGACGTACGTCATCATCGATGCGTCGCGTGGCAATGAGGGCGGGTCGATCGAGATCCGTGTCATCCACGACGTCCCGGCGTACGCGCTCAATTCGACCTCGGCCGAGGTGTTGGACTGGCAGATGTACGAGCTGCTTGAAGGCCCCGATGACGCGATCGCGGCCGCCCTCACCGACGCCCGCGAGCGATTCGAGTCGGGGTTCTGGCTGCTCGCGGACGGCGATCGCATCGACTACCAGCTCGTGCACGCACCTGCCCTCGAGCATGTGCAGCAATGGAAACTGGATAACCCATCGTGGCGGTTGCCCATCGCGATGCCGTTCGTGCTCGAGGCACGCATCCCCGACGGCACCGCCGAGCTGTGCGTGCGTTCGCCCCACGTCCTCGACGAGGTCTTCGTCGTCTTCAAACTGCCCGACGCCGAGGAGCAGTACATGACCGTCCCCGTCGCGGAAGTCTCCGCAGGGATGGACGTCTCCACGGTCAGCCAGCCCCTGATGCCCGTCGCAACGCAATCGCCGGCGTCCAGCGCACCACCGTCTGCCGTGCCGACCATCTGGCTGGCACTTGTTGCTGTCGCGTTCGTCGCCGCTGGGGCAGTTCTGTGGGCCAGAGCCAGGAGATCGCCAGGCGTATGATGACCGCCGCAGCCGGAGTGGCGGAATTGGCAGACGCGGCGGATTCAAAATCCGCTTGGGTAAAACCAGTGGGGGTTCGAGTCCCCCCTCCGGCATTTGGACTCCGCGATCAACCCAGCCCAGAATGCACCGAACGGGTGGGTTGATGATCTGGGCCATCGCATCCCGCGGGTGATCCTGTCGTACAACGAAGAACGCCGGCGAGCAAAGGGACGCAAGCCTGTGCCCGTGTCGGTCCAGGATCAGGTTTTCCGGGTCGCTATCATCCTCTCGGTCATGGGCGTCAGCGCTCTGACGTGGCAGTACGCGGTCCCGTCTGGTACAGCGGCTCGCGATATCTTGGGTGTCGTCTTCTCCTTCCTGTACCTCCCGCTGTTTGGATGTTTTGTCATCGACTTTCTGCGACGCCGGAGGCCCTCGGTCCAGATCCCCAAGCGTCTCAAGCGTGGGGAATGCCCAGGTTGCCTGTACGATCTGACTGGCCTGCACGCCGAGCGCATCGAGACGTTCGAGCGGGCGTTCCGTTGTCCCGAGTGCGGTGCCGTGTGGCAGGCCCAACGCGTTGGATCGATGCAGGAGGAGACGCGAGCATGATCAAGACGACGCTCCTCATGTCCCTGGCCATGGCGCTGGCGACGAACGCCGTTGCACAGCCCGAGGTCGTTGTTGAGCGCGAGAAGGTACTCGCCGGGGATCCCGTGTCGCTCGACGTTCGCGGCCTCGAGCCGAACGCGCTGGCGATCATCAGCGCGAAGCGATTCAGTAGCCGTTCCCAAACCTGGTACGACAGCTTCGCCGCATTCCGCGCCAATGAGCAGGGACGCATCGATCCCATGAACGACGCGCCCATTGCGGCTCGCTGGTCCGGTGCCGACCCGACCGGCCTGTTCTGGTCGATGCAATCCTCGGCGACTCAAGCAGAGCCACCAACGGCGACCCGCCCATGGGGGCTCATCACGTTCTCGGTAGACGCCGACGCAGACGGCCAGCCCGACGCCACGGGTGAGGTCGAACTCCTTCGCGGCCGGGACGACCTCGTCGAAACGCGAGTCGGCGACTCGCTGCCCGGCGCGTTTTTGCTGCGACCGCCCGGCGACGAACGCCTGCCCGTCGTCATTGCCCTCGGCGGCTCGGAAGGCAACGACGGTGCCGCTCGCAGCGTCGGCCGGCAGCTCGCGTCGCGCGGTTTCGCCGTGTTTGGCCTGCCGTACTACTCGCCAGCATGGGGTGATCAGGCGCAGCAGTTCCCCGACCTGCCCCGTGCGTTTGCAAACCTCCCGCTCGAACCCCTCCGTGATGCACGCGATTGGATCCGAGCACGCGACGATCTCGACGGTGAACACATCGGGGTGTGGGGCGTGTCGAAGGGCGGCGAGTTTGCGCTCGCGGGCGCCAGCCGCATCGAGGGCTTTTCTGCGATCGTCGCCTACGTGCCCAGCGACGTCATCTGGGAGGGTTGGGGCCTCGGGCGCGGCCAACCGTCTCCCAGCAGCTTCAGCTGGGAAGGCGAGCCGCTGCCGTTTGTGCCCTACTTGGGCATGGGTGCCGAGTTTGCCAAGGGCGAGCGCGACCAGCCCGTCAAGATCCGCCTCGCACACGACGCTGGCCGGTTGGCCAACCCCGATCGCGTTGCCGAGGCGCGCATCGAGGTCGAGCTCATCGACGAGCCCGTCATGCTCATCGGCGGCGACGCCGACACCACCTGGGACTCGGGCGACATGGTCCGCAACATCAAGGAACGTCGCGACGCAGCCGGACTCGACACGCTGCTGATCGTCGATCGCAACGCCGGCCACGGTCTCTCGGGCCATGCCTTTACGCCGCTCGACCGCCACGACGCCGCCGTTAGGCGAGAGGCCTTCCCAGCGATGATCGAGTTCTTTCGCACGCACCTAGGCGTGGTGGAAACGAACGGCAGCAAGTAAAAAACCCCGGGCACTGCCCGGGGCTTCAGAGTGCGGATGAGAGGAGTCGAACCTCCACGGGATTTTACTCCCACTAGGACCTGAACCTAGCGCGTCTGCCAATTCCGCCACATCCGCGGTGGCGCCAGAAGGCGGTGGGGAGTGTAGCCCACGTCCCCGCCTCGGAGCAACCGCTGGCCACGCTCGGACGGACCGCAAACGGTCTTCGGCCCTACCGCTTGTTGCCCTGCTCCTTGGCCTGGGCCTTGGCCACGTACCGCTCGAGCACCTTCGAGCGGATCTCCTTGGCCAGGTCCGGATTCTCGCGGATGAACTGCTTGGAATTCTCCCGCCCCTGGCCGAGGCGGACCTCACCGTAGCTGAACCACGCCCCGCTCTTGTCGACCACCTTGTATTCGACGCCCAGGTCGATCAGGTCGCCCGAGATGCTGATGCCCTCGTTGAACATGATGTCGAACTCGGTCTGGCGGAAGGGCGGCGCCACCTTGTTCTTCACCACCTTGGCCCGCACGCGGTTGCCCACGGCCTCATCGCCGTCCTTGATCGAGCCGATGCGGCGGATGTCGATGCGCACCGAACTGTAGAATTTCAGGGCGCGCCCGCCGGGGGTGGTCTCGGGGCTGCCGAACATCACGCCGATCTTCTCGCGGATCTGGTTGATGAAGATCACCGTGCAGTTGCTGCGGGCGATGATGCCCGTGAGCTTGCGCATGGCCTGGCTCATCAGCCGTGCCTGCAGGCCCACGTGGCTGTCGCCCATCTCGCCCTCGATCTCGGCCCTGGGGATCAACGCCGCCACCGAGTCGACCACGATCACGTCCACCGCATTCGAGCGGACGAGCAGCTCGCAGATCTCCAGCGCCTGCTCGCCCGTATCGGGCTGGCTCACCAGCAGGTCGTCGATGTTCACGCCCAGCCGCCGGGCCCAGGAGGGATCGAGCGCGTGCTCGGCATCGATGAACGCCGCGACGCCGCCCTCCTTCTGGGCGTGCGCCGCCACGGTCAACGCCAGGGTCGTCTTACCGCTCGACTCGGGGCCGTACACCTCGACGATGCGGCCGCGTGGGATGCCTCGCCCGCCCAGCGCCAGGTCGAGCGAGAGTGCGCCCGTGCTGATGCCTGGGATGTTGAGCGCCGCGTTCTCGTCCAGGCGCATGATCGCGCCCTTGCCGAAGTTGCGCTCGATCTGCCCAACAGCCAGGTTCAGCGCCTTGGACTTCTCGGGGCTGGGCTCGGTCTTTTGAGGGGCGGTGGGGGCCTTCGTGTCGCCCTTCTCGGGGGCGACAACCTCGACGGCGCCGTTGGACTTGCTGTCCGGCTTGGCGCTGGACTGAGCGTCGGCCTTCGAGGACTTCTCGGCGGTCGCGGAACCGGCAGAACCCTTCGTGCGTGCCATGGGGCACCTCCAGATGTCTTCGGCGTGCCGTGGCCTGCGGGAGAATCTCGTTCTCCAGCCGGGCGTCACACCGCTGCAGCGCTCGTGGCCCGGGCCCGGTCCACCGTGACCGAAGGGCGTCGGAGGCCGGGGGCGGCGCTGGTCGCGTGCCCGGCCGGCCGAGTGTACCAGAGCCCGAACAAGCCGTCAAGTGTTCGGGTCATGATCTGTGTGAAGTTTTCGTTGCCACGCCTCCAGCCCCATATGCTGCTCGGCAGCACCCGAGGAGCGAGACACCATGCCCGAGTCCATCACCATCGACGGCCCCTGCCCCCTGACGGCCTACATCGTCAGCGACGCCACCGGCTGGAGCATCGAGCCCGCCGGCCCCACCCGCGAGTGGATGGACAAGACTCCAGGCAAGGGGGCGTACCGCTGCCTGCCCTTGGCAATGGCAAACCAGAGTGGCTGGGTCATCCCGTGCCCGGCCACCGTCTCGATGAAGTGGAACGGAAAGGACATGCCCGATGCACTGACCATCAAGGTCCACGACGGGCCCAAGGGCATCGACCAATTCATCGTGAGCCACTTCGGCAGCGGCATCGTCACGTTCCGCCTGCCCTGGCTCTTCCGTACGCCGCCGAAGATCGGCCTCTTTGTCCGCGGCGCGACCAACTACCCCAAGGACTACGCCGTCCCGCTCGACGGATTGGTCGAGACCGATTGGTCGCCCAGCACCTTCACGATGAACTGGAAGGTCATGAAGCGCGGCACCGACGTCTGGTTCCGCAAGGGCGAGCCAATCTGCATGATCATGCCCTACCCGCTCGCGCTGCTCGAGTGGACCGAGCCGGGAGCGACCAACATCGAGAAAGAGCCGGTTACGCAGAAGGCATACTTGAGCTGGGCCGCCAGCCGCCAGCAGGCCATCACCCGCCACCAGGGCGGGCAGGACACCTGGCAGAAGGACTACATGAAGGGCCAGACCGCAGGCGGCACGGTGGCGCCCGAGCACCACCGCACCCGCCTGAAGCTCAAGCAGTTCGACCAGCGTTAGCGAGATCGACGCCGATCAATCGCAGCCCGCGTCGAACGCGTTTTGGAAGCACAGGAAATCGAAGATATCAAGCGAGCCGTCCTCGGTGCAGTCGGCCGCCAGGTCGCCCGCGTCGAACGCGTTCTGGAACGCCAGGAAGTCGAAGATGTCCAGCGCGCCGTCGCCGTTGAAGTCGGCAAAGCAACCAGCGTCGGCGCATCCCGTGCGACGGACGAGTCCACGCACTTCGATCGCCGGATCACCGACCAGCGTGAAGTTTCCACCTACGTAGAGATCGTTGTCCCACACGTGCAGGCCGAACACGCTCGCAAACGAGCCGCTCGTCGCCGGCTGGCTGGCGATGCCGCCGTCGACGGGCACCCACTCGTCGTCCACGAGCTTCGCGAGGTACTCGATAGGCGGAACGGCGGTGCCCGCGACATACAGGGCAGGGCCGCTGCCGTCGTCCCAGACCTGGAAGTCCGTCACGCGGCCACCGAACTCCTGGCCGACCGCCGACCACTCGACGCCGTCCCACTTGTACACGCTGGCGAAGGGCACGCCGGAGATACGCACACCGCTGCCCATGCCCACGTACAGCGCCGGACCGGTGCCATCATCGAATACGGTCATGGCCGCAACCTGGGAGGTGACTCCTCCAGGGAGCAATCCCGGACCAACCGCTTCCCAGGACGTGCCGTTGAATCGGCCGAGCAGGCTCGTGCCCGCGCCTCCGCCGATGCTGTCGAAGCGGCCGCCGGCATACAGGGCCGGGCCCGACCCGTCGTCGAACATCTCGAGCGCAAACACGGTGGGGCTGAACGAGCCGGTAATGCCCAGACCGTCGCCCACCGGCAGCCACTCCTCGCCATCCCACTGCGCCAGATCGGCACCGAACTGGCCGCCGATCTCGGGCCACGCGCCGCCGATGATGAGGTTCTCACCATCGCCGATGTCAGCCTTGATCATTGCCCAGATGCTCTGCGGCGCAGGCAGGCCAGCGCCCATGGAAATCCACTCGTCGCCGTTCCACGCGGCGATCGAACGCGTGTCGGCCACGGCGCCCGCACTCGCGAAAAACCCGGCGACAACCAGACGCTCCTCGCCAAACACATCGAACGGCATGATGTTGGTCAGGAAGCCATTGGTGCTGCCGGTGCTCAGCCCGGGCGTGCCAACGCGCGACCACGTGTTCGTGTCGCGATCCCACGACGCGAGGATCGTGCTACCAGGCGCACCGATGATGCCACCGAACGAACCACCGACATACAGCTTCTCGCCGCTGCCGTCGTCCCAGTTCATCATGGGCTGGACGTAGCCGCGATCAACGCCCGGGTTGCCGAGCTGTCCATCCCACGCCGGCTCGCACTGGCCGAACGCGCTCGTCGCGACGCCGGCGGCCAGGATTACTCCGATGGTCGTCTTCACCTTCATCTTGCACTCCTCCGTAATGGTGTTCGCTCTCTTGCGACATCATAACAGCAGAACCCCCTCGCCCGCCAAGCAAGCGAGGGGGAATCAGTGTGTCTGCGTACTCGATGCCAGTTATTCGGGCGTGCCCTAGGGGCAGCCGGCGTCGAAGCTGTTCTGGAAGCACAAGAAGTCGAAGATGGTCAGCGACCCATCCTCGTCGCAGTCGGCCGCGAGATCGCCCGCGTCGAACGCATTCTGGTACGCCAGGAAGTCGAAGATCGTCAGCTCGCCATCGCCATCGAAGTCGGCGTAGCACGAACCGCCGTCGCAGCCCGTGCGGCGCACGATTCCGCTGGCGACCTCGCCGTTGACCGTCTCGAAGCTACCGCCCACGAACAGGTCGCCGCTCCAAGAGCCGAGGCCAAACGCTGACCCGCCAGCCACGCCACCATCGACGGTCACCCACGTGTCGCCCTCGAGGCGTGCAACCCGGCCGAGCGACGAGTCGCTGGTGGCCATATAGAGCGCTTCGCCGCTGCCGTCGTCCCACGCGAACAGCCGAGTGACGATACCGCTGATGTCCTGGCCGACCACAGACCATTCGCTGCCGTCCCACTTGAAGACATCGCCCGTGCCGCTCGCGCTGGCGGCGAAGAAGCTCCGCCCGCCGACGTAGAGCGCCGGACCATTGCCGTCATCGAACACCGCGAGCTGGCCCGCGTCGCCGGTGACCGAGCTGCGCACGAGCCCATCGCCGACCGGCTCCCACGCGCCGTCCTTGAAGCGGCCGAGCAGCGTCGTCCCCGGCACGCCATCGATCTCGTCGAATCGCCCGCCAGCATACAGCGCCGGGCCCGAGCCATCGTCGAAGACGACCGCGCCAAATACGTTCGGCGTGACAACGCCCGTCAGCGGCGCGCCGGTGCCAACAGGGGCCCAAGAGTCGCCGTCCCACGAGGCGATGCCGCCCGCTGTGGTGCCGCCAATCGAGGTAAACGAGCCACCGGCGTACAACAGATCACCGTTGCCGGCATCGCCCGAAGTGAGCGCCCAGATGGCGTCGGGGTTGACCAGATCGGCGCCCATCGACAGCCACTGCGTGCCGTCCCATGCCGCGATCGACTGCGTGCCGGACAGCCCGCCCGCGCTGGCAAAGAAGCCGCCAACGACGAGCGCGTCACTGCCGTCGACCTCGTAGTTGTCCATGCTCGTGACGAAGCCGTTGGTGCTGCCCGTGCTCAGGCCGGGGCTGCCCAGCCCGCTCCAATCGCTTCCGTCCCATGCGGCGATCAGCAGCGTGCCGGGAACGCCACCCATGCTGCCGAACGAGCCGCCGGCGTACAGGGCCTCCCCCTCGCCGTCGTTCCATACGAAAAGCGGTTGTACATAGCCGTCATCAACGCCTGGGTTGCCAATCGATACATCCCACGCCGGCTCGCACTGCGCGAACGCAGCGCCGGCAGAGGCGGCGATCCCGGCCGCGGCGATCATGCGAGTCGGCAGCGATTCCATCAGGTTGATCAAGTGGTCCCTCCTTCGTTTGCTCGATGTGATGCAAGATTCCAGTGCGATCCCAGGGGTGCGTCAAGCGGTCTGGCCTGCCGCGGCGAGAATCCCTGACGTCCGGTAACGACAGCAGCCATACCCTTTGATACACTCGGCCGCGCCTGGCGCGAACGCACTGGCCGCTTCGCAGCCGAAGGCCGATGGACCCTGTGCGTATACGCTTGAGCACCATTCGGAGAGCTACCGATGCCCACGCCCGCCACAAGCCCGGATTCGCCCGCGACCGAGGGCCCAAACACGATCCGCGAGTCGTATTCGGGGGTGCTCGTCATCTCGCCGAAGGGCCCAAGCCTGAGCGAGACCGACGCCGGCGATGTGCTCGCTGAATCGACCCCCGACGCGATCCAGGCGCGCGGCAGGGTCGTGCTCGACATGGCCCGCGTCGAGTACATGTCCAGCGCCGGTATCTCGATGCTCGTGCAACTGCGTGAAGCGTGCATCGGCGAGGGCGGCTCGCTGGCGCTCTGCAATCTGGCCAAGCCAATCGCAGCCGTGCTCAAGACAACGCGCGTCGATCGCCTGTTCGTGATCACCGCGAGCCGCGAGAAGGCGCTCGCCAAGATCGGCAGCTGAGCCGCAAGCCCAACCGGCCTAGCGGCGGCCCGAAAGCCGCCCGCCCATTCGCTTCGGCGGCAGCTTTGTCGGAACCACGCCGCCGGGGAACTTCTTCTCGTCGGCCGTCTTCGGCAAGACCTTGCCCTGCCGCTCGAGCGTGCGCTGCTTGGAGCGTTCCTCGCGGGCCGCGTCCTGCTCGCGCCGTTCACGAACCGCAGCCGGCTCGGGTCCGGGCTTGAAGTCGGGATAGTCCATGTACGGGATGTGGGTGTTAATCCGCGTCTCGATCTCGGTCAGCAGCTTGCCTTGCTCGGGCGTCACGAGGCTCCACGCCACGCCGCCGCGCCCCGCGCGGGCGGTACGACCGATGCGGTGGATATAGAGGTCCGGGTCCTCGGGCAGATCGTAATTGATGACGTGGCTGATGCCCTCGACGTCGATGCCGCGGCTTGCAAGGTCGCTTGCGATCAGCACGCCGAGCTCGCCCGTGCGCAGCCGGCTCATCACGCTGTTGCGACGGCTTTGCCGCATGTCGCCGTGGATCGCAACCGCGTCGATGCCTTTATCGCGCAGGAGCTTCTCGAGATCATCAACAACGCGCTTCAGCCGGCAGAACACCACCGTCAGCGCGGGTTCCTCGTGCGTCAGCAGGTGCACGAGCAGCCGCTTCTTGTCCCAAGGCTGCACGGTCAGGTAGTGCTGCTCCACCACGCTGACGGTCAGCGAGCCAGCCGAGGCGACCAGCTTCTCGGGGTTGTTCATGTACTGGCGAGCCAGCTTCTCGATCTCCTCGGTCAGCGTGGCCGAGACGAAGATCGTCTGCCGATCCTTCGGGCAGGCGCTCATGATGCGACGGATGTCCTCGCGGAAGCCGATGTCCAGCATCCGGTCGACCTCGTCGAGGATCGCCACCTGGATCTTGTCGAACCGGAGGTAGCCGCGCCGCTCCATGTCCATCACGCGACCGGGCGTGCCCACGATGATCTCGGGCTTCTTGGCAAGCTTGCGCGCCTGCTTTTCGATCGGGTCGCCGCCATAAATGGCGACCACGTTCAGCCCGCTGTGCTTGCCCAGCGTCTGCAGTTCGCTGGTAATCTGCAGCGCCAACTCACGAGTCGGTGCGAGGACCAGCGCTGCAAAGCTGTCGCCAGGATCAACCAGCGACAGCAGCGGCAGGCCAAAAGCCGCCGTCTTGCCCGTGCCGGTCTTGGCCTGGCCCAGCACGTCCTTGCCCGTCAGCGCGACTGGGATCAGCATCGACTGGATCATGGTCGGGTGGACGAAGCCCTCGTCGTCCACTCCGTCCAATACATCTTCGACCAGATCGAAATCGTCGAACGTGACCGAGCGATCGAAGATGGTCTCGTCTCGCTCGGCCTTCTTGCCCGCGCCCTTTGGCGATCGTCCGCTCGTGCCTCGCTTCGAGGTGTTGCTCGCGGGCTTCTTCTTGTTGGTCTTCTTCGAAGGGGGCAGCGTGTGATTCCTCATGGTCGTGCGGGCGCGCCTCTGCGGGCGACGCCCGATCAAGTCAGTGGGTTCAGCTTGCCGGAATGGCGTGAACCTTGGTGCGGGTGACCTTGCTACGACCGCCACGGCTCGTGGTCTTCTTGCCGGTCTTCTTGCCGCCCCGGCCGGTCGAGGCGGTGGTCTTCTTCGAGACCTTCTTGCTGGTCTTTTTGGTGGTGCGCTTCTTCGTCGTCTTCTTGCCAACCTTGGCGGCGGGCACGCTCTTCTTGGTCGTCTTCTTCGACGTCTTCTTGCTGGTCTTTTTGCCGGTGGTGCCGGCCTTCTTCGTGGTCTTCTTGGCCATTTGTGTCCTCGACGCGGCATCTGCCGCGGGCACGTCTCATGCCCTCACGATGAGGGCCTCAATGCTAGCACCAATCGATCCCGGCGTTAGGCCTCGGGCCGGCGAAAGAACATCGAACCGAACGTGTACCGCGCCTGCGGATGCTTGCGGTTCAGCGGATATCGGTCGCCCGTGTCGACGAAGTCCCCGCCGACCAGCGGCAGACCGATCAGGTCGCCGAGCGTGTGCGCATCTTCCATCGTCCGCATCGGCGCCTCCATCGGGCCGTGCTCGCCAAAGTCGAACGTGATGCACAGCATTCCGCCCGGCCGCACCAGCTTGCCCATCCGGCTGGCGACCCGCTCCTGCTCGGGCGGCAGGATGTGCTCGATCACACTGAAGCAGAACACGCGGTCGAAGCCGGCCTCTGGCGCGCCCAGGTCCGCCGCCGACGGATCCTCTTCGCCCAGGTTCGTGGTCCGGCAGTCCAGGTCCAGGTTCTGCCGCTTGGCCGCATCCATGCTCTGCTGGGTCATGGTGGGGTCGATGTCCAAACACACCACGCGGTCGCCCAGGCTGCCCAGGTAAAAGATCGGCAGCGTCATCGCGCCGCCGACGTCCAGGCAGTGCAGCTTCGAGTCCGGCTCGCGCGTCGGCCCGCTCGCCTCGGTGAGCGCCAGGCCCCTGCTGTACTCCCACATCTTGTGCGGCCGTACATACCAGCGCTTCTTGACGGCGCCGTTCACGCCCAGCGGCTCACCCTTGAGCCGCCAGCGCAGTACCCACTTCTTCATGTCGGCCACGGTTGGGGCCACACGCGGGTCGCTGGCGTCCTCGAATTGCAGCGTCTTGTTCACACCGCTCAGGTCAATGGCCGAAGGTTCGCTCACGGGCGCTCGCTCCTGCTGGGTCGTGGTCACCGCCGCTCCTCTCGCTGTCGGCCCGCTCGGTCTTGCAACTCCAGCAGGCACACGTACTTCATGAGGGTATATGCGGCCATCGCGCCGGCAGCCGCCCAGCCCCGCTTGCCATCCCGATACCCACGCCGGAACACGGCCTGACGCACGAACGACTGCGCGGGCGAGACGGCCAGCTTCCAGCCGCTGGCCCGCTTGCCTCGTTCATGCAGTCCTTTCGCCATGAGCTCGGCGTGCCCAACGTGCTTGCGCATGAGTTCGGCGAAGCTGGCAAAGCTGTCGTGGCGCAGGTCGCCCTTCAGGTCCTCGATGACCTCGCCCGGTTTCAGTGGTCGCAGGTCATAGTGGGGGTTAATGCCGTGCCATTGGTAGCGGTCCTTGCGGACCAGTCGCAACCGCCACTCGGGCTGCCACGTGTGCTCGAAGAAACGCCCGTCGTAGAACACCTTGCGGTTCACTCGGTACCCGCTCGGCCCGCCCTCAGCTTCGAGATCCAGCGCCTCGATGGACGCCCGCAACTCGGGCTCGAGCGACTCGTCGCTGTCGAGGGGCAGAATCCACGGCTGCTGGCACTGCTCGTACGCATACTGCACGGTCTCGACGTACCCCAGCCATTCGATCTCGATAACCCGCGCCCCGTGCTCACGCAAGATGCCCAGCGTGCCATCGGTCGAGCCCGAGTCGACCGCCACGATCTCGCGGCCGAGCCCGCGCACGCTCTCCAGTGTCCGGCCGATGGTCGCCTCGTTGTTCTTGCAGATGATCGCCACCGAGAGCGGCAAGGGAGCATCGGGCATGGGCGTCCTCAGAGCGAGATCCCGGGCGTGGCATCGAGCGTGACCGCATTCCGGCGACCGGAAACCGCCCGAACATACACTAGGGCCAGATGGCCGAGGCACCCAGCTTTTCAGCACGCCGGCACGGCCCCACGGGCGACGGGCCCGAGTGGGCCCGCGCCCTCACCAGCGAGCCCTGGGCCGACTCCGCGACGCTTCTGAAGCAAGATCGCGGCGTTCGTGTCATGGCCGTCGAGCTGCGCGGCCGGCCGGTCGTCCTCAAGTTCTATCGCTATGAGGGCCCGCTCGACCGGACCAGGGCCCGGCTCGGTATTGCCGCGGGAGACCGCCACTGGGCCGGAGCCGCCCTGCTCGCCACCGAGGGCATCCCATGCGCCCCGATGCTCGCGCTCCTGAGCCGCAAGGACCGCAGCGTGCGAGAGGACTGCCTTGTCATGGGCCGGCTCGAGGGTGTCAGCCTGCTGCACTGCCTCGATCAGGCAAGGCGGGGCGAAATGCCGCTTGAGCGCCAGCACGCCCTGGCCGACGCGGTCGGGCTGCAGGTCGGCTGCCTGCTCGCGGCGGGCCTGCACAACCGCGACCACAAGCCCAGCAACCTCATCGTATCCTTCGATGGCGATTCGCCCACCGTCGCCGTCGCTGATTGCCAGGGCGTGCACCGTCTCAGCCGCGATCGCAGCCGCCACTCGATCCGCACCCAGGCGAGCCTTGCGCTCGAGGCCATCGGCGCGGGCGTGCTGCCCCGCCGCGCGATCATCGCCCGCACGCTGCGCGCGGTCATGGCCGCCTTCACCGCGCGCCGCTTTGGCAAGGTCGCCGTCGAACAAGCGCTCGTCCTGACGAAGGCCGAGCAGGACCGCATCCTCGATTCGCTGCCGCGCGGCATGCCGCTGAAGGCCTGGCCGCGCATCGCCCAGCGCATCCGAGGCCATGGCGATCCCACACCACGAGTCGATCCGCTCGCGGCTCCGCAGGCGGCAAGCCAGTGACGCCAGACGACCTTCCGACCAAGATCTGCGAATCCTGTGGCCGGACCTTCGCGTGGCGGAAGAAGTGGGAGCGCTCGTGGGACGAGGTCCGCTATTGCTCGGACCTGTGTCGCCGCGAGAAACCCGG
This sequence comes from Phycisphaerales bacterium, assembly GCA_965227775.1. GTDB lineage: Bacteria > Planctomycetota > Phycisphaerae > Phycisphaerales > UBA1924 > JAHCJI01. The sequence goes on along the minus strand of OZ245777.1, from coordinate 218,081 downwards.
CGACCTCGACGCCCGGCTAGAAGCCGCGATACTCGAGCTTCTTTCCAATCGCGACCGCGGCGCCACCATCTGCCCGAGCGAGGCGGCCCGTGCCGTCGAGCCCGAGGACTGGAAGCCGCTCATGGAGCGCACCCGCCGCGCCGCGCGGCGCCTCGTCCGCAAGCGCAAGCTGGCCATCACCAAAGGTGGTCGCGTGGTCGACCCTGACGATGCACGCGGCCCGATCCGGCTCAAACTCTCGAAGTAACAACCTACGCGTCCAATGAGCTCGCCCGGCCAATCGCCGCATCACCGAACCGGCTACGGATGACGTCGGCTGCCTCGTCGACGCGGCTGGCCCGCTCGTGCTCGGCCGCATCGAACAGACCAGGGCCTTCGGGCGTGTGCAGCTGGCTCGCGCTGACGCCGAGCAGTCTGACGGGCTCAAAGCTCCTGGTTGCCCAGGAATCAAGCAGTGCGCACGCCTCGCGCACGATCGCCGCGCTGTCGTGCGTCGGCTCGCTCAACGTGTGCGATCGTGTGATGGTCTTGAATTCGCCGTTGCGCACCTTGAGCGTGATCGTGCCCGCCGCACGATCGGCGCGTCGCAACCGCCACCCGACACGCTCGGATAGATCGACCACTTGTGCGTGGCACTGCTCGCGCGTCGTCAGGTTGTCGCCGAACGTGCGCTCGTGTCCGATACTCTTGGCCCTGCGATCGGTCACAACCGGCCGATCGTCGATGCCGCGGCAGCGGTTGTACAAGCTGTCGCCCAGGCTGCCGAACATCGCCTTCAGTGTTTTCAGATCGAGCTTCTGCACATCGCCAAACGTGCGCACGCCCATGCGTTCGAGCTTTGCCTGCCCGACGGCGCCGACGCCCCAGAGCCGTGCGATCTCGAGTGGCTTCAGGAACGCATCGACCTCGCCCTCGCGCACGATCACGAGCCCGTCGGGCTTGTCCAGATCGCTGGCGATCTTCGCGACCAGCTTGCTCGGCGCCACGCCAAGGCTCACTGTCAGTTGCGTGTGTTCGAGCACGTCCCTCTTGATCTTGCGTGCGATCGTCTCGCCGTCGCCCAGCAGGCGGAGGCTGCCCGTCACGTCCAGGAACGCCTCATCGATGCTCAGCGGCTCGATGAGCGGCGTTACCGACTCGAACACCTCGAAGACCGCGCGGCTCGCTTCCTTATACTTCTCGTAGCTGCCCTTGACGAAGATCGCCTGCGGGCAAAGCCGCGCCGCGACGGCCCCGGGCATCGCGCTTCGGCAGCCAAACTTCCTCGCCTCGTAGCTCGCCGCCGCGACGACGCCGCGCTTACCACTCCCGCCAACCAGCACCGGCTTGCCCCGCAGCTCCGGGTTGTCGCGCTGCTCCACCGACGCAAAGAACGCGTCGAGATCGGCGTGGAGGATGGTGCGAGATTCGCCACCAGCTGGCATGGCAACAGGGTATGAGCACCGGGATCGCGCCGAGACTCAGGGCACCGAGAACGTTTGCTACGGGCATCCCGCGTCGAACTCGTTCTGGAATACCAGAAAATCGAAGAACGTGAGCATGCCGTCACCGTCGAAGTCGGCGGCCGGATCGCCGAAGTTGAACAGGTTCTGGAACTCCAGGAAATCGAAGATCGTCAGATCACCATCACCGTCGAGGTCCGCCGGGCAGAATGGGCCGCAGATGTTCAGCAGCACGCTCGCGGCGTTGCCGGTCGCATTGAACACGACGATGTCCGGGGCGTTGTCGCCGTCAAGGTCACCCAAGGCCACGCCGCCCGGCCCCAGGCCGCCGCTGTATAGGTCCCGCGGCGCGAACGTCCCGTCGCCAACGCCCGTCAGCACGCTCACGCTGTTGCCAAGTAGGTTGGGCACCGCCATGTCCAGCACGCGGTCGCCGTCCAGGTCGGCAAGCGCGACATCGAACGGTCCGTTGCCGGCGGCGTAGCGCACCTGCGGATCGAACGTGCCGCCACCGCGGTTGATCAGCACACTCACGTCGTCGGTCACCTCGTTGGCCACGACGATGTCCGGCTCGCCGTCGCCGTTGAGGTCGCCCACGGCCACGCTCTGGGGCACGTCGCCCGCGGCGTAGCGCACCTGCGGCCCGAACGTACCGTCGCCGTTGCCCATCAGTACGCTGGCATCGTCGCTCAGCACGTTGGCAACGACCAGGTCCAGGCTGCCGTCGCGGTCAAGGTCGCCCAGCGCAAGCCGCCATGGCCGGTCGCCGGCAGCGTAGGTCACTGGCGCTGCAAACAGGCCGCCGGTGTTGAGCATCACGCTGACGACATCCAGGTCCTGGTTGGGCACGATCATGTCCAGGTCACCGTCGCGGTCCAGGTCGCCAAAGACTACGTCGCGCGGCTGATCGCCCACATCCACGCGCCGCTCGGGCCCGAACGTGCCGTCGCCGTTGCCCGGCAGCACACTGGCGTCGTCGGTGCGCGCGTTGGGCACGACGATGTCCAGTCGGCCGTCGTTGTCGATGTCCCCGAGGGCCACGGCCTGGGGCTGCTCGCCCACGTCCCGCCTGCTCGACGGCCCGAAAGTGCCGTCGCCAACGCCCAGCCGGATGGTCACGTCGTTACTGAAGGAGTTGGCGACGACCATGTCCGGGTTGCCATCGCCATTGAGATCGCCCAGTGCGATGCCCGAGGGGAACGACCCCGCGGCGTATCCCACCGGTCCGTCGAAGCCCTGGCCGGGCGAGCAATCCTGTGCGAGCGCAACGCCTATACACGCCACACCAATGGCAGCCGGCATGACGCGGACGGTACTTACAAACGCGAACTTGGGTGCGGCCGGCATGTCTCTCTCCTTCTGCAGTGAGAGTCCGAACTCTCTCCCGACGACTTCTACCTCTGCGCAACAAACGCGCCGATTCTCAGGGGCCAAGGTCGGTTCGCAAACGCTCGCCCAAGGCCGCGATTGCTGCTTCCACTTCCGCGACGATCAGATCCGGACCATCCTCACCCCGCCATTCAGTTCTGGGCCTCAGAACTGGTTCGCGTTCGAGCGGCAGTTCGTGGAGTGCCGCGAGGCGTGAGTGCTTCGCATCGGGATGCCGTGACACGTAGATCCGATCAAAGCACACGGCGCCCCGCGCGTCTCGGGCGCGCACGCGGAAGGCGATCTCGATGCACCGTTCCTGCTTGATGCGCGGAAAGTCCATCCGCGTGATCCATGCCGCAACGTCCGCGTTGCCATCGGTCACGACTCGCCCCTGCAGGCCCTGCGCGACGCGATCGGCCAGCAGAAGGCCGACCTGGGCCTCGGCAAACGCCGCTTCGAGTTTCCGGATGCGTTCTCGCTCGGCGTCATCGGAACCGATGATCGACCCGAACACCGATCCCACGCCCGCCACAAAGGTACCGATCACGACGCCAGGGGCCGCGATGAACACCGTCGAAAGCGGATCCTGAGCCGCTTCCATGCTGCCCAGCATGATCGAAGCACCAGGCGAAGCGCCCGCCACCATGCCGCCGAGCGCGCCCCCCGACGGCACCGGTGCATCGTCGACGAACGCGAACACCGTCACGCCCGGCTCGAGGCGATCGTGGGATGGAACAGGACGGTCATAACGCCGCATCGGTGAAGTCGACACCGATCCAGGCACACGCGCGAGCCTGCCGCCCGCTTCCCGCTCTGCCTCGATGATCGCTCGTGCTTGCTCGTCTTCGTGGGTCAGAACAACGCCGCCGGTTCTGGTGTCGACGTGGATGCTCCCGACGTACACGATCGCGACGCCTTTGGGCACGCCAAAGTCGACGCGCGGCGCATCAAGCTGCGGTTCCGTATCGAACAGGCCCTTGTGTTCGACAAGGCTGACATGCCGCCCCGGCTTGAGCACCTGGTAGAACCAGCCCTGATCGGAGAGCTCATTCGACAGTGCTCGAGGAAGGGGTCGCGAACCCCTGGAGTCGAATCGGTCGGCCGGGTCTACGAACGGGAGCCCGAATCCGCTCGGCTTGCGATCGGCTCCCTTGGTATAGCGATACATCACGACTGCCGCCTCACCCCGCGCGACTCGTGATCGCTCGCTCGCGCTCGGGGCACCGACATACGTGCAAGCACCCGCGCCAGCAGCGATGCAAATGAGCAGGGTCGATACGACCACGCACTTGGCAATCATCCCACGTGAGCTCCCGATGTCGGCGATGGATCCGATCGGTTGCGATATCAGCATTGTACTGCGACAACACCAAGCACCTCGTGGGGCATTGTTGCCATTGCAAGCGTCAAGGTACGTGAAGTCGGTCGCACGATGCCTGCGCACTTGCGTGCAGCACGTCGCATTTGCGACGTGCTGCGTACTCATGCTACCAAGAAACAACCCACGGGCGCCAGCGCCACGCATCGATACGCACGACGGACGGACGCCCCTGCAAGTGTGGTGCCGTAAAGATGGCGTAAATAGGCAATCGCGGGCGCGAGTGTGGGGATTCGGACTGGGAAACGGAGTCGTTGAGTGCCGAGATCTGATTGGCGCACTGGCCCGCGTCGTGCGGTGGTCTCTCGCCAAAGCGCTTGCGATGCTACTCAACTACTCACTCGGCGAACTCAGCTGAGTTGGGACACGTTGGACAAAGGGCAGGTGTGGTGTGCCGAGGGTCGTTGCCGAAGGTGCACGCGAACGGTCAGGTGCGAGTTCACTTACCCCCCAAGCCACCCGGCGCGCCCTCGGGCGTGTCGGGTGGTGTTCGCATTGCGCGATCGCGCGGTCGTTCGCGCCTGCCGTTGAGCAGCCGCCCGATGAAGGTGTACCGCACGAACAGTGGATAGCTCGCCAGCAACAGTCCGGTCGTCAGAACTGTGACCAGCAGGAACTTGCTCCATGCCGGAATCGGCACGAAGTAGAACGCCGCATGCAAGGCAAACACCAGCGGCAGGTGGGCGACGTACAACCAGTAGCTCGAATCACTGACGTAGCGGACCCAGCGGCGCTCGGTCGACAGCAACCGCTCGCCGAGCCCGATGAGCCCGAAGGACAAGCCCCAGACGAACACGCCCTGGCCGAGCCCGGCCAGTATGAGTTGCGTGCTGCGATCGGTCACCGCGGTGGTCAGCGCCGTCTCACCCACCTCCGGCTCAGTCGCATACAGCAGCACCATCGTCGGCAAGTACACGAGCAACGCCGTGGGCAGCATGAGCCACCAGCCCGCGCCCAGCCGCGCTCGGGGTGATCCAGTTTCTGCCGGTGCACTACGCACCAGGTACAGCAACGCCCCGAACCCGAAGAACACCGCGTTGTAACCCAGCACCAGCGGCATGGGGATCAACCCCGCGCTCGTCGCCGGCCCCAGCACCGGCCCCTCGGCGGTGCCCAGCAGCATCGGCCACGGAGCGGGTAGCTTAAGCCCACCGTCCATCGCGAACTCGAACACCGCCACCAGCGGCACGAGCCACAGCAGGCACGCCGGCGAGCCGATGAGCACGCGTGCGATGCCCGCTTGCGAAAGGCCGCGCAGCAGCGGTCCCGCAATCACCGCAACGATCGCGAAGCCCGCCACAAGCCAGCAAAGGTGCCATAGGAACCAGAGGTGATTGAAGATCGGGAACGCCACCAACGCGCCGACGACCATCTCCCCGTAAGAGCTGCCCTCGGCCGCTGACTCCGTCGCCTCGCCGCCCTGAGCATCGTCGATCGCCACCTCAAGCAGCGGTCGAATCTGTTCGCGCCCCGCTTCAACTATCTCAAACTCCACCTGCACGCCTGTCAGCGAGGCGATGAAGTTCACCGTGCCGGCGCCGTGGCGCATCGTGTCGCGCGGTCTCTCGCCCGAGTCGCTCATCGCGAGCGGATTGGCCCCGGCTTCCAGCAGCATGCGCGCGATCTCCGCACGCCCGAAGAAGCACGCCGAGTGCAGCGGCGTATTGCTGTCGCGGTTGCGCGCGCTCGGGTCCGCACCGGCTTCGAGCAGCTGCGCCGCGACCTCGGCCTCCCCGGTCATCGCCGCCCAGCCCAGCGCGGTCACCCCGAACTGCGGGTCCTGAGCATTCAGGTCGATCGGGTCGCCATCCTGATCTGAACGTTCGGCGCGATCGATCCAGAACGCCACGCGAGCCTCGTCGCCCTGGGCTGCCGCTGTCCATAGGTCCGCGTCGCTTGTGCTCTCGGCAGCACCGGGCCCGACCCCAGGGGCCATATTGGTCACGATGCTCGCTCCGATGGCCACGGCAAAGGTCAGCGGCACGATCGTCACCAGCCCGATCGCCAGCGGGAGCGCGATGCGCTTCGACCGGTGCTTCAACAGCCCGCCCGTGCCCCGGCGATACCACAGCATGGCCGTGAAGAACCCGCTGAGCAGGAAGAACAGCGGCATGCGGAAGCCGTGGATGAACGAGAAGAAGTGGAAGTACGCCGGGTTGCCCGTTGGCTCGCGCACGACCCAGGGGATATCGGTGTACGCCAGGCACGCGTGCAGGGCGATGCCCAGCAGCATCGCGAACGCCCGGAGCGCATCCAGGTCATGCCGGCGGGCCGCTCCGGCGATGGTGCCCGTCGGTGCGTTGTTCAGGATTGGGTCGGGCAGGGAGGTGCACATGGCCAGTAGCGTACGCCAAGTCGGGCCGTCCCTAACGGATGAAGCCCCCCCAGACGCAGTGGCCTTCGTGCCCCCTCGCCCCAACACCCGATACCCTCAGGGGGCCACCGGAAGGCCCGAATCGCATCGCCCGCGCAAGGACGTCGCCCATGGGCATGTACGAGAAAGACGGATTAGGAATGTTCCACGGGCGGCTGGTGCTCTTGGCCGCCCTTGGGATGGTTGGCTTTGCCGCCCTCACCGCCCAACTCGGCCGGCTCAGCTTCATCGACGGCGACCGGCTCAAGGCCGACGCCGAGCGACGCCTCGAGCGGCTCGCCTACGAGCCCACTGTTCGCGGCCGAATCCTCGATCGCACAGGCCGCGTGCTCGCCCAGGATCGCCCCAGCTTCGATGTTCGCCTCGACTACGCCGTGCTCAGCGGCGTATGGGTCGAAGTCATGGCCGTCCGTTTCGCCCGAGCGGCCCATGAAGAAGCATGGCCCGAGCTCGCTTCCGAACAACGAGACGCGCTGGCAAGGTCGTACGAGCCCTTCCTCCAAGAACACGTCGAGCGAGGGATGATCGAGCTGGCCAGCGTTGCCGACGTCCCGCTCGCCGATATTCTCGAGCGGCAGACCCACATCGTCGCCCGCGTCGGCAAGATCGCCAAGCTCTACGCCGGCTACCGCATGAACCAGCTCAAGGAGCGAGCCGAGGCCCGCGGCCAAGAGCTCACCGACGAGCTGGAGGACAGGCTCGCCGCCCAGGCCCGCCGCCCCGTCGCCGAGCAAGAGCAGCCCCACACGGTCATCTCGCGCGTCGAGGACGAAGTGGGCCTCACCATCATGGAACTCGCCGAGAGAACGGTGCCCTTCGAAGCACCCGTGCTCGATGTTGACGGCAAGGCCACGAGCAGGCGTGTCCGAGTCGAACTGCCGGTCGTTCCGGGGTTGAGCGTCGGCGATGCGCGCGATCGCCAGTACCCGTATCGCAAGATCACCGTCGATTTCGACCGTGCGACGCTCCCCGGCCCGCTGAAGGGCGACGGCCGCGGGGATGCCTCGCTCAGCGTGACGGTGGGGGGCACGCTCGACGCCATCATCGGGCGCACGCGTCGCGCCGTCTATGCCGAAGACGTGAATCGCCGAGCGGCTTGGCTCGATGGAGTTGCAGACGCTAATCAAGTCGTGCTCGCCACGACCGACCGAGGCGATGACCGCGGACGATACATGGAGGGAGACCACGTCGGCCACAGCGGCGTTGAATACAAGATGGAGCACATGCTCCGCGGACTGCGCGGTGTGCGCGTGCGCCGTCTCGACACCGGCGAGCAGCACGCGATCGAGCGCACTCCGGGCCAGGATGTCACGCTCACGCTCGACGCCGTGCTCCAGGCGCGCATCGCCGCGGCCATGAGCCCGGAGGTCGGCCTGACCATTGCCCAGGGCTGGCACGGGAGCAACCAGAGCCGGCGCGACGAAGGGCTTTCGCTCGCCGGGGCTGCGGTCGTCATAGATATCGAAACGGGTGAAGTGCTCGCGCTCGTCAGCACACCCACGGTCGACCCCGACGACCCCATCGGCAGCGCCACGAGGCCCGATGGCCTCGAAACCCAGGATTGGGACGATCCGCGATTCAATCGCGCCACATCGGCGATCTACGCGCCCGGCAGCATTGCCAAGGCCCTGACGCTCGTCTGGGCCGCCAGCCGCGGCGAGCAACAACTCGGCGAGCGCATCGCCTGCGACGGGCACTACCTGCCCGACCGCAAGGACGTGCTCCGATGCTGGATTTATCGCCGCGAACACGGCTTTCTGACCCACAACATGGTGGCGGGCGGAGATCTCGACGAGGCCGAGGCGCTCAAGCGATCTTGTAACATCTATTTCTACACGCTGGGCGCTCGCTTGGGCTACGACCGCATGATCGAGGCGTACCGCCAGTTCGGCGTTGGATCGTCGCCGCTCGATGCCGTGCCGTGCGCCCAGGGTGTGCTCGGCCTGATCCCGCGCCGCGACGAAGACGGCAACCCGATCGAGGTGCGACCCACGCGCAACGACGCGGTGATGCTGGGCATCGGCCAGGGCCCGGTTGCGTGGACGCCGCTGCACGCCGCCGACGCGTTCGCCACGCTCGCGCGCGGTGGCGTGCGGCTCGGCCCAACGCTCATACGCAGCGAGACCCCGCCGCCACGCCAGGACATCGGCCTCGACCCCAGCTCGATCGAGCGCGCACTCGAAGGCCTCTGGCAGAGCGTGAACGAAATGGGCGGCACCGGATTCGGCACCACGATCAACGACGAATCCATCCGCTACTTCACCGCGCCGGGCGTCAGCGTCTGGGGCAAGACCGGCACGGCCCAGCAAAACGCCACGCTCACGAAAGAAGTCCGTGTCGCGCCCGACGGTTCGATCATCTGGCCACCGAACGAGGAGCCGCCCGGCACCGAGACGAGGTTCCGCCCCGTCAGGGCAAACTACACGCACGCGTGGTTCGTCGGGCTCGTCGCGCCCGAGGGCGAGAAGCCCAAGTACGCCATCAGCGTCATGATGGAGTTCGCCGGCAGCGGCGGCCGCGTCAGCGGGCCCATCGCCAACCAGGTCATCCACGCGTTGCAGGCCGAGGGATACTTGCCACGCGGGTCCGCGGGCGAGCAAGGCTAATGCTCGACCGCGTGCACGGCTTTATGCTCGCCGAGGGATCGGGCTCCAGGGCCCGATGGGCCATCGCCAATCTCGGCTGGCTGAGCTTTGCCGCCGCCATCGCGCTCTCATTGCTGGGCGTCTACGCCATCGACATCGCGACCAAGAGCGACGGCGCAACGGGTCTGAGCCCCACCGCACACCGCCAGTTGCTGTTCGTGGGCGTGGGCATCATCGCCGCGGGATTCGCGTGCGTGCCGCACTACCGCTGGTTCGGAATCCTCCGCTGGCCGCTCATCACCGCCACGCTCGCGTTCCTCGTGTTCCTGCTCATTCCGGCGGTGCCCGAGTCCATCGTCCGCCCGCGCAACGGCACACGCGGATGGATCGATCTGGGGCCTATGGACTTCCAGCCCGCCGAACTCGCCAAGGTCGTGTTCGTCATCACGCTTGCCTGGCATATGCGGTATCGCAGCAGCCACCGGCGGTTCTTCGGGCTCGTCGGCCCGGGGCTCATCGCGTTTGTGCCGATCTCGCTCATCATCCTGCAGCCGGACTTCGGTACGGCCATGATGATCGTGCCGGCGCTGGGTGCCATCATCGTGGCCGCGGGCGCCAAGCTCAAGCACATCGCCGTCATCGCGCTCGTGGCTGCCATGGCCGCGCCCGCGAGCTATCCCTTCCTGAAGGACTACCAGAAGGAGCGCGTCGTAGGTCTCATCCGCCAGTTGCAGGGCAGCACCGAAGGAGCCGATGGCATCAACTTCCAGGGCGGCACGGCCCAACGCGTCATCGGCGCGGGCCAGACCACGGGCAACGCCGACGAGCACGCCCGTGCCCTCATCCGGTACAACCGCTTGCCCGAGGCGCACAACGACATGGTCTACAGCGTCCTCGTCACGCGCTTCGGCTTCTGGGGCGGCGTGGGCATCCTGGGGCTGTACCTCGCCTGGCTGCTCGGGGCGCTGGGCGTTGCGGCGACGTGTGCCGACCCGTTCGGCAGGCTGCTGTGCGTGGGGCTCGCAGCCCTGATCGCTGCACAGACCATCGTCAACGTTGGTATGAACGTTGGGCTCGTCCCCATTGTGGGCATCACGCTGCCGTTCCTCAGTTACGGCGGCTCGAGCATCGTGGCGGTCTGGCTCACCACCGGGCTCGTGCTGGGCGTCGGTTTGCGGAGAACGAGCCAGTCGTACCGCCCGTCGTTTGAATACGCTGAGGGCGATGCCCAGCCGGTCCTCAGCAACGTCCGAACCCGTCCCAGCCCCTGATCGAGATGTTCAAGCGTTCATCGCAGAGGTCCTCGCCGATGCGCCGGCCGAGCCGTTGACCGCGCCGCCCGAGTTCGTCGCGGCCGCCGCCGAACTCGGCATCGCCTTCGAGCCCGGCGAGATCGAGAAGCTCGGCCGCTTCTTGGCCATCCTGCTGCACGCCAACACGCGGATGAACCTGACGGCCATCAAGACCCCGGCCGACGCTTGGACGCGGCACATCCTGGACTCCCTGACGCTCATGGCGCCGCTGGCCGAGTTGCACACGGGCGCGACAGTCATCGACATCGGCACCGGTGGCGGCGTTCCCGGCGTGCCGCTCGCGATCGTGAGGCCCGATCTTCGGTTCACCTTGCTCGATGCGACGGCCAAGAAGACCGCCTTCGTGCGCGCCGTGCTGGATGTGTTGGGCGTGGAACATTCGACAGTCGTCACCGCACGGGCCGAGCAGGCCGCCCGTGACTCCGCCCATCGCGACACCTACGACGCCGCCATCGCGCGAGCCGTGGGACCAATGGTGACCATCGCCGAACTCGCCACGCCGTTCGTCAAGCCCGGCGGCGTTGCATTGCTCATCAAGGGCGAGAAGGCGGGCGAGGAACTCGAGAACGCCAAGGCCGCCCTGCACCTGCTGCTGAGCGCCCACGCCGGCACGCTCGAGACGCCCACGGGCAGGATCGTCATGCTCGAAAAGTTGCGGCCGACACCCAAGGCCTACCCGCGCGGCAACGGCGAGCCCAAGCGCAAGCCACTGGGGCTCTGATGCCCGACGCCCGCGATCTCCTCGAATCCGACGGACCCATCGCCGAGGCGTTGGGCGAGCGGTACGAGCCCAGGCCCGAGCAGCTTGGCATGGCCGACGCCGTGCAGCGCACGATGGAGAACCGTGCGCACCTGCTGGCCGAGGCGGGCACGGGTGTGGGGAAGAGCTTTGCGTACCTCGTGCCGGCGATGGTCCGGGCCATCTGCTTCGGGGAGCGCGTCGTCGTCTCGACGCACACCATCGCACTGCAGGAGCAGCTCATTGCGCGAGACATCCCGCTGCTCGAGCGCGTGCTGCAGCCGGCGCTGCTGGCCCAGCCGGGCAGCCGCAGCGAACTGCACGCCTCGCTCGTCAAGGGCCGGGGCAATTACCTGTCGATCCGCCGCCTGGAGCTGGCAAGCAAGCGACGGCTCAAGCTGTTCGGCGATGAGCCCAGCCGGCGTTCGCTCGGCACGATCGAGGAGTGGGCCTACGTGACCGAAGATGGCACGCTCAGCACGCTGCCCGCGCTCGAGAAGCCAGGCGTGTGGGACCGCGTACAGAGCGACAGCGGCAATTGCATGGGCCGCAAGTGCCCACGACACAGCCAGTGCTTCTATCAGAATGCCCGGCGAGACATGGAACGGGCAAATCTGCTGGTCACAAACCATGCGCTCTTCTTCAGCGACCTCGCCCTTCGTGCGCGCGGCACGGGTTTTCTACCGCGGTACGACCACGTCGTGCTCGACGAAGCCCACACGGTCGAGGAAGTCGCCGCCGACCACTTCGGGCTCTCGCTGACCGAGGGCCGCGTCATGCACCTGCTCGGCGTGTTGCTCAACAGCCGGACGAACAAGGGTTACCTGGCGAACCTCGAGCTCGAGGACGATCGGCCATTGCTGGCCGCGGCGAACGCTGTGCACGAGGCGGAGCTTGCGGCTCGCGAGTTCTTCGGCTCATTGGGCGTCGTCGCGGGCGAGAAGAGCGGCGGTGAGGGTGGAAGCCTGCGCGTCCGGGAGCCGGGCGTGGTTGGCAACAGCGTGACGCCGGCGTTCGACGAGCTCGCGGGACGTCTGAAGCGGCTGAAGGAGGCCCTGCCCGACGAGCCTCGCTACGAGCCCGACAAGTTCGAGCTCAACAGCTACACGATGCGCGCTGCCGAGATCGGGCGAGCGTGCGACGCGTTGGTCGAGCAGAGCCAGACGGGCTTCGTGTACTGGGTCGACGCCAGCCGCAGCAGCACGGGCCGCCCACGCGTGAGCCTGACGTGCGCACCGATCGACGTCGGGCCGATCCTGGGCGAAGAGCTCTTCGGCCGCGACTTCTCGGTGAGCCTCACCAGCGCGACACTGGCGACCAGTGGACGCGATGACGATTCGGGCTTCGATCACGCCATCGAGCGACTCGGTGCCGTTGGCGCTTCCACGCTCCGGCTGGGCTCGCCCTTTGACTACGGGAGGCAGGTCCGGTTGGTCGTCGACCAGCGCGTGGGCACGCCCGGCCGCGGGCTCGATCGCGGCTATGAAGAGCGCCTGGCCGCGGCGATCGTGGAGCACGTCGGCACGACGCGTGGCGGCGCGTTCGTGCTGTTCACAAGCCACCGGCTGCTGCGCGCGATGGCTCGGGCCTGCCGCGACCCACTGGGACGCCTGGGCATCAACCTGCACGCGCAGGAAGCCGATGGCTCTCGGGCGCTCATTCTCGAGCGGTTCCGCGAGGATCCGAGCTCGGCCCTCTTTGGCGCGGCCAGCTTCTGGCAGGGCGTCGACGTTCCAGGCGACAACCTCCGCAATGTCATCATCACTCGGCTGCCATTCGATCCTCCCGATCGACCGTTGGCCGAAGCACGGGCCGAGCGATTGAAGGAGCAGGGCAAGGACCCGTTCCGAGTCGATAGCCTGCCACGCGCGGTCATTCGCTTTAAGCAGGGTTTTGGCCGCCTCATTCGGAGCGCGAGCGATACCGGTCAGGTGGTCGTGCTTGATCCGCGCGTCGTCACCGCACGGTATGGATCGCTATTTGTCAAGGCCATGCCAGAGGGTGTGCCCGTCGAGCAGTATGAAGGCGAGCCGTTGGGCGAGCAAGCCTGGTAGATGCTCACGAACGCCGGATCGACCGGATGATCGTCGCGATGGTCCGCCAGATGATCTTGAGGTCGAGCCAGAGGCTCATGTTCTCGACGTACTCAATGTCGTAGCGAATCCACTCCTGGAAGTCGCTGTCGGCCGCCCGCGTGCGCTTGACCTGCCACAGGCCCGTCACGCCTGGACGCACACTGAGCCGCGCCTCTCGCCAACCGGGGCAGTATTGGTTCTCTTTGTACGGGCTCGGCCGCGGTCCAACGACGGACATATGCCCCACGAGAACGTTCAGGAATTGCGGCAACTCATCGATCTGCACCTTGCGGATGAACTTGCCCACGCGCGTCAGTCGTGGGTCGTCCTTGATGTAGAACTGGGGCCCATCCACCTGGTTGAGTGCGGCGAGCTCGGCCTTCATGTTCTCGGCGTCCTTGCGCATCGATCGGAACTTCAGGCACGGGAAGTCCTTCGCGTTGAGGGACTCTCGGGTGTGCGCAAAGAAGAATGGGCGGCCGTCCTCGAGCCAGATTGCGAGCATGACGATCGGATAGATCGGCAGCGTGACCGCAAGCGCCGCGAGGGCAAAGACGATGTCGAAGCCACGCTTGATCGCGCGTTCGAGCGTGGGGACCGATCGCGGCCGGAGCGGCTCGGTGCGCTCGCTGGGCTGCAGGTCGAGCCATCGCACGTCACCGGGATCCGGTGTGTGAGCGGGATCGTCCCAGACGATGTCGGGTCCGACGAGCAGGTCGTCGCCTTCAATGGAGCGCCCCGCGCCGACCCACACGCGACCGATGCACTGAGCACCCTGATCGAGTGTCGCCGTGGGGTCGATCCAGGCCCCGTTGCCGCGCGGCTTGGCCCGGTCGATGGTGCTGTTCGGTGTGTGCCAACGCTCGACGAGCAGGCGGGCGCAGCGCGAGAGCTCGGTCTGGTCGTCGGCGTCGAATACGCGTGCATCGATGGCCATCGGCCAACGCTGCCCGCGCCGCACGGCACGGCGGAGCTTGCGCCAGCCATCTCGACGGTCCTCGGCTTCCTGCCAGAGTCGGGCAACCGTCGGTCGATTCGTCACCGCAGCGCGCGCAAATCTCGAGTCGTCGCTGCCGTACACGCGTTCAATCTTGACGAATCGTCCGTCGTGCTGCGAGATGATGCGTTCGCGGTACGCGTGCTCATCAACGTCATGCAGTCGTAGCATGACAAGATCCGCGTCGTCCCATACGATATGGTCGACCACCTGCGGCAACTCGAAGAGGCACAACGTTCGTGGCTGCAACAACAAGAAGAGTTGTGCATGGCGCACGAGTGGGGTGGCCATGCCCTGACGAACAACCTGCACGCCGCGCGATGCCCAGAAGCGATCGTGCAACGCGACGGGAGAGAGCCCGAAGACCGTCGGGTTGGGTGCTGGCTCGGCGATCACTCTTGGTCGCTCCCCGGCAATGACTCGGCGAGCGACTCTGCGATCTGCAGGGCGAGCGCGGATAGAGCCGGCACATCGGTCTGCTCGTCGCCTTCGGTCACGAGCACCTGCACAATCGCGCCCGGGCCGGGCCACCCGGGCCCTCGGTGTCCCGCGTTTGCTATGAGCGCGGGATCAGGTCCCCAGTCCCCCGGTACGACGTAGATCGTGTCCAGGGTGACCCGATCGCCGTACGCGTCTGTGCCGCGTCCGTGCACAGTGCGACGGGCGTCCTGGTCAGCGGCCCCATCCTCGCTCGTCCATCCATTGGCTCGCATGGCTTCGGCGGGATCAAATGCCAGTAAGTCGCGACGATCTTGCACGACAGCGATACGCAAGAACGCGATCAGAGTCGCGTTCTCGATTCCTGTACCCGCGAGACGGCGAAACTGGGTCGTCTCGTCGATGAACGCGTAGTGGGGTGGATATGCCTTGGGTAGTGGCTGCGCAAACTCGACGCGAACCCATCCGCGAGGCGCTCGAACAAGGCTGGCGACCTCGGCATCCAGGGATTCGAGATCGATCACCGCCCCCGAACGACGGATTGGATCGGCCACGCAGACTGCGAGGGCTAAGGCCAGCATCGTGATGACGGGGACGATTTGACGCAACGAGAGTCCTTCTTCGAGACTACTGGTACGCGAGCGCATAGCGGCGCGCCGGCACCTGGGCGTAGGCGAGTAGGCGGATAGACAGGTACAGCATGCCAAGGGCAAGCACGAGCGTGAGCCAGCCGCTGAGCTGCGCGAGCACGCGGATCGACTCGGGCCAGGCTTCGGCCAGGATTGCAAACGGCACCAGGCGCACGATGTTCGCGACCACGGCCACGAGCGGGCTGGCGAGCACCATGGCGATGCGGACACCGTGACGCAACGGGGTTCCGAACGCGAAGGCGTAGGTTACCAAGCCGATTGCGGCGATCATCCGAACACCGGCGAAGTCGCCCAGGATGACCTGATCGGCGCCGATGATCAACTCGCTGCCGCTGGCGTACGCGGGCACACCGAAGATCTCGAGCACGCCTGCTGTCACGGACAGGCTCCATGTGCTGAGCACGTGCGAGATCGGGAGCAACCAGCCCATCGGAACGGGCGCCAGAAAGAACAACGCGACAACAGCCGGGATCATCCGCAACATGATGCTCCGGCCGGCGACCGACCAGATGGCCCCGATGAGCACGCCGATAGCGCCGAAGTGGACCGCAAGTGTCGCGTTGAACGTTCCACCCAACAGGTACACCGCAGCCGCAAGCAGGGCGATCAACGGGCCCATCCATAGCCCACGTCGCCCCACGCTTCGCAGCCGCTTGCGTCGGCAAATCGCGAGCCAGCCCGCGACAGCGGGAACCAGCACGATGTAACCGTTGTCTGGATCCGTCGTCGCGGACAAATAGATATCTTTCCAGGCCGGAAAGCACGCGAAGAGCGCTGCTGCAACGGCGATGCACGCCTGCAGGGGAGTCCAGCTCGTCCATCCGTGGCCGGGCGAGCTCATGCCCCGCTCCCGAGGATGGCATCGGTCACAACCTGCCCCTTCGCGATCGAAGCGCCAGGCCCGAGTATCGAACGTGCCACGATTGCCTTGTCGCCCACGCGCGCCCCGGCCAGCACCACGGCATCACGCGCTCGGCTCGTGGTCGCCATCTCGGCTCCCGGCTCGATGACCGTGAAAGACTTACGATCCGAGAGGTGTGACAGTGCCCCGAGATACTGCTCACGGTCTCGGACCGGAAAGCACACGCGCTCGGCCGCGGACGCTCGCAACACGCGTACACGGTGTCGCTGAGCGATGCCCGGGAGGCACTGCTCCTTGAAGTCCATGTAGCCCGCTCCGGGCATTTCCCGCAGGACTTCGGCCGAGACGAGCATGAGCCCTGTCGGCGTTCCATCGTGCTCGGCAACGAGGCCAACGTCGGCGTCGAGCGAGAGCAGTTGCTCGACGATCACGGCAAGCGAGCCGCCCAGCACGCTTCCGCCGGTGGCAATCAAGAGCTTGCCCTTGCGACCGCGCGCCGCCGCCCGCAATACGCCGCCGGTTCCAAGGAACGCGACGTCGTCAGGCTCGATCGAGGTGCGTTCGTCGCTCATTGACTTCGGCACCGGGCTCTTTGCGTCCGTTAACACTCGGATCGGCACCGACGCGCAAACCTCGCTCAGCGCGTCCTGCCACTGCGTTCCGATGGTCTGTCCGTCGAGCAACGGCAGATCGAGCACGTTGCGACGGGTCGCCTTCAGCAGCGGTGAGTGACGCACGGCTCCCGCAAAAAGAAGCAACTCCTCGACGGGGTGGGCGCGCGGAGCTCCCTGGCCACCCTGAGCGGGCAGCGCGTCGAGCTTCGCATCTCCCGAAGGTCCCATAGCACCACACCCGATCGAAAAACCCGGCAGCGGCCCCACAACGATCGAGCCCACTCCCGTGCTGCTTCATCGGCTCATTCGCGCAGGCGATCTCGGCCGTACGAACATCGTACTGGCAAAAGTCGATCGGTCCTAACTCGATATCTGATTCTTAAGGAATTCTCAGCGATCTCAACCCTGCGTCATGCTGTAGGTCAGCGGGCCATTGGGCCCGAGCTCGAGGCCGAGGGCCATCCAGAGCATCAGCATGATGGTCCAGACAATCGCGAACACGATCGTGTAGGGCATCATCATCGAGATCAGTGTGCCCATACCCGAACGGGGTGCAAACCTCTGCATGAACACGAGGATGATGACCAGGTACGCGTTGAGCGGCGTGATGATGTTGGTCGTGCTGTCGCCGATGCGGTAGGCCGCCTGGGTTAGCTCGGGGCTGATGCCCACGAACATGAGCATGGGCACGAAGATTGGTGCGAACAGCGTGTACTTGGCGCTCATCGACCCGATGAACAGGTTGAAGAACATGGTCATGACGATGAACGCAATGACCAGCCCGTAGTTGCTCAGGCCGCTCGTCGCGAGCGACTGCCCGCCCGCGTGCGCCATCATCACGTCGAGCCCGCTGTAGCTCATGTACTGGATGAACTGGGCGGCAAAGAACGCCAGCACGATGATCGGCGCCATCATCTCGATGGCCTTGATCATGACCGCACCGGCGTCCTTCGTGCTCTTGATGCTACCGGTGACGACTCCGTAGACCATGCCCGGGATGATCGACCCGATGAAGATGAGCGGCGTGATGACGACGACCCAGCGGGCGAAGGGTGGCGAGCGCTTCTGCAGCACCTCTCCCGAGTCGGTCACGAACGTGGTGAGAGTTTCGTCGGCGTAGTAGCCCGCACCGTCAACGACCACCGCACCCTCGGGCATCGACTCCGGAGCCTCGATGGGCTCGCCGTTGAGCTTTACGCGGTCGGCGATCGATGGATCGGGATTGGGGTTCTCAACGGTTGCCACGCCCGGCACCTTGTAGTCGTAGAGCGGCCAATCCTTGACCACGACGGTTGCCACGATGATGCCGATGACAACGATGCCCGTGAGTGCCGCAGCGACTAAGCCCTTCTGCTCCGTTGGCGTGATCTGCTGGCTCTCGAGATCGACCGCTTCGATGGGGGCGGGGCCGCCCTCTTCGATGCTCTTGCGGCTGAGCCTTCGCTCGACGAACCAGGCGCTCGTCGCCCAGCCCACGCCGGTGATGACGAACGTCGACGCAATCATGAACCACCAGTTGCAAGTTGCGGCAACTTGATAGTCCGCATCGATGATCTGTGCACCCTGTGTGCTGAGTGCCGCGAGCATGGGGTCGAGACCGGTCACCACGAGGTTCGCGTTGAAGCCCGCGGCAACACCCGCGAACACCGCGGCGATGCCCGCCAGTGGCGAGCGACCCACCGATTTGTACAAGAGTGCCGCAAGCGGTGGCAGCACGACGTATCCCGCGTCGAGGCCGAAGCTGCTCATGATGCCCAGGAACACCATCGCCGGTGTCAGGAGCTGGTTGGGAACGACCTTCATGAACGCCTTGAGCCCGGCTCCGATCAGCCCGGTCTTCTCCGCGACGCCGATGCCCAGCATGCCGGTGAGCACCACGCCCAGCGGCGCGAAGCCCATGAAGTTGGCGACCATCGTGCTCAGGCACCAATACAAGCCATCGCTGGTCAGCAGGCTCTTTGCAGTTAGCACCGTGCCGGTGGGGACGAGCTCGGTCGTTGCCTCGCCGGTCGCGGGATCAACGGTCTCGCGCAGCGATTGCACCTCGACCGACCAGCCCTGCGTGTACGCGATGTGGCTGACGATCATCACCACGATCGCCCCCAGAAGGAACAGCGTGGCCGCATCCGGCAGCTTGTTGCCGAGCCACTCCACCCAGTCGAGCGCACCACGTCGCTTGCTGCTCAGCTTTGGTTCGGCGGGCGTGTTGGGCGTCGGGGTGTCGCTGGGGTCCATGGCGTCTCCACGAGCATCGGGTTCGAGCCGGTTCGAATCGCAAGCAACCTACCCACCCCGGGTGGGCCAAGCAAGCCCTACCGTGGCGCGGTCGCCGACCTTCCATCGGCTCACCGGAGCACGCTCGCATGACCCAGCCCGACTTCCTCCGCCTCCCGGTCGCACGATCCGACGCGGGCGTCGTGCTCGTTGGCGTGCCCTTCGACGCGACCACCAGCTATCGACCCGGCACGGCCCGGGGGCCTTTGGCGGTGCTGGAGGCATCGGCTCAGGTCGACCTGGAAGACACGCGCCTCGGCCGAATCGCCGACCGGGGCATCGTCATGGAGCCCATCGAGCCGTGGATCGCCGAACTCTCGGCCGCGGTCCGACCCGATGCCGAGATGCTGATCGAGGTCGAGGGCGAACCGCCGGTGGATGAGTCAGCCCGCGAACGGGTGAACGCCGCGTGCGAGCGCATCCGCAGGTACACGCACGAGCACGTCGCGCAGATCCTGAGCGAAGGCAAGACTCCTGGGCTGGTTGGTGGCGAGCATGGCGTGCCCCTGGGCGCCATCGAGGCCTGCGCCGAGCACGCGGGCGAGATCGGCATCCTGCAACTGGACGCCCACATGGACCTGCGTGATGCCTACTGCGGGCTCACGCACAGCCATGCCTCGATCATGCGCAACGCGCTCATCATGTCGCCTGGTGTCAAGGCGCTCGCCCAGATCGGGATCCGAGACTACTGCAAGGAAGAACTCGAATTCGCCCATGCGGCGAAGACGGATCTCGGCAAGCCCGTCACCACCATCTTTGGCGAAGACGTGGCCGATGCTGGCGGCGATCCGGCTGCGTTCCGGTCGCTCGTTGATCGAGCGCTTGGGGCGCTGCCCGACAGGCTCTACGTCACCTTCGACATCGACGTGCTCGAGGTCTTCTTGTGCCCCAACACGGGCACGCCCGTGCCCGGCGGCCTGAGTTTCTCGCAGGCCGCTGCGGTCATCAAGGCCATTGTCGATAGCGGCAAGACCGTCGTCGGCTTCGATCTTGTCGAGGTCGCGCCCGATCCCGATCCGAGCGTTCGATCGATCGACGCGGTGGTGGGGACTCGAGTGCTCTACAAGATGTGCGCGCTGGGCGCATAGAAAAACCGCGTCCTCACGCGGTTTCTGGCACGAAGTTCGTTTCGACTTATCGTCGATCGCGCTCGCGGATCAGCCTGAGCTGCAGCTTCGCACGCTCCATCTGCCGCGTGATGCGCTCCTGCTCGGCCACCGGATCGGGGTGGTCCTTCGGCACGCGGCGGGCCTCGGCCTCGGCCAGTTCGGCCTTGGCGTCCTGCTCGTCGAGATCGGCCGGCGCCTTCGCGCTACTCGCAAGCACGCGGATGGTGTCGCCCGAGACCTGCACGAAGCCGTCTTCGACCAGGTAGACCTGCTCCTGTCGGTCGCTGGTCTTGAGCGTCAGCAGCCCCAGGCCCAGCTTGGCGACCACGGGGGCCCGGCCCGGCAGCACGCCGAATTGGCCGTCGTGGGCAGGCACCGAGGCGTACTGCACCGGTCCATCCGAGAGCACGCCATCGGGGGTGATCAGCTTGCAGGTTAGGGTGCTCATGCGTGCCCGGCTCCGTCGCAGAAGGGTCGTTGGGTGGTCGAGGCCGGCCCGAAGAGGCCGGGGCCGCCATGGTAGCGCCATACGCTGGCCCATGCCCGCACGGGTCGCGCTCATCCTGCTCGCTGGGTTGCTCGTTGCCGCCGTTGGTGTTCGGCTGCTGATCGACCCTGGCGGCGGGCTCGCGATGCCAGATTCGGCCGTGGTCTGGGGCATTCGCCTCGATCGCGCAATCGCCGCCACCATCGTCGGGGTGTCCCTGGGTGCGGCGGGCGTCGCGCTGCAAGCCATGCTCCGAAATCCGCTGGCGTCGCCCGACCTGCTGGGCATGTCGGCCGGCGCTGTGCTGGCTGTCACACTGGTGCATGCCCTGGGCTGGGCTGTTCGCGACGATCTTGCCGCGCTCGTTGGCTCGATTGGCGCCTTGGGTCTCGTGCTGATGCTGGGCCGACGGCGTGGCCAGGTCGAACCTGTCACGCTCATCCTCGTCGGCGTAGCGCTCGCCATCGGGCTGGGGTCGCTCGCCAGCGCCGTGCGCGCGCTCATGCCGCCCAGCGCGAGGCTCGAGGGTGGTTGGTACTTCGGATCGCTCACCGAGTCGCTCACGACCGGTCAGATGGTGCTGGCCGGCGGCGTCGCGCTCGCGGGCGTTGCGTGGATCGCCTTGCGCGGCCGGGCGCTCGATGCGGCGGCCATGGGCGAGGACGAGGCGTTGACGACGGGCGTGCCACTCCGGCGGCTGCGAGTCGAGATGGTGCTGATCGCCGGCGTGCTCACCGCCATCGCCGTCGTGCTCTCCGGACCAATCGCATTCCTCGGCCTGGTCTGCCCGCACCTCGTGCGCATGCTGATGGGACCAAGGCACGCGTCGCTCGTCGTTGGCGCGGCGATGGTTGGTGCGGTGCTCATGCTCGCGAGCGACGGCGTCGCCCGGCTGCTACCGATGGAGACAGGCCGACTGCCGACGGGTGTGATCGTTGCGATCCTCGCGGCACCGGCATTGATCGTGATTCTCAGGAGCCAGGCGAGCAGGCCGGCCTGATTCGCCAGCTACGCCATTACGTCGATGTGCGGCGCGGGCGTGGGCATCTCATCTGCCCGGCGTTCCTGCTTCAACTGCGTCGAGTCGCTCAGTGCGCTCACGGTCGACCAGACCTCGCTGCCCAAGTCACCCGGGGAGAGTGTCTCAACAGCGGCGGGCTCAATCCGCTCGGACGCGGATGCTTCGGCCTGCGGCTGCGCCCGCTCATCACTCGCGCTCGCGGCGATGGGGGGAGGCGGGGGTTCGCTCGTCGTGACCTCGGCCGCCTGCCTGCCCGAGAGGCTCTGCTTGGCGATGGCCCGCCGCGCTGCATCTTCCATGCGTGTGGCCTTCGAAGCAACCGCGCGGTCGGTGCCCGATGGATCCATCGGCGCCAACGCCGCTCGACGGATCTGGGCCGCCTTTTGCACGGTCTCCTCTGGCGTCCGGCCGGGGGAGGTATCGATCTGGACCGAGCCGGCGACCGCATAGCGCTTGCCGTCGGGACCGGTCTCGAACGTGTAGTTGGGCCCGCCTCGATAGAGCGCGCCCGCCGCCGCGCGATGAGCCTCCTCGTGCCGACGCACGCGGGCGTCGGTCTCGCGGAGCTCATCCAGCTTGCGCTTCTCGGCATCGCTGAGCTGCTCGCCGGTCTTGGAGCGCTCGGTCTTCTGGCCGGGAGCGGCAGCACGCGCCGTTTGGGCGGCGAATGGGCTGGCGGTTTGGCTGGCTTCCGTTGCCGAGAACATGGGACTTCCTGTACCGTCTATCGACTGTTTTTGCTGAGCGCTGCCGGACTGAAGCGATCCCGGTCCGGTCGTGCCGAAACGCAAGACAGTCATGCCGGTTGGGCAAGTTGCTGGGCCCCATAATCGCGAAAAGAAAACCGCACGGCGTTCCGTGCGGTCGAATCTGCTTCAGAATGCGGGCGAGTGTCGGGCCTATTTGGCCTTCTTCTTGTCCTTGCCGGCGAAGTAGTTGCCGCCAAACTTCCGCTGGAACTTCTCCACGCGGCCGGCCGCGTCGACGAATGCCTGCTTGCCCGTGAAGAACGGGTGCGAGCCCGACCAGACTTCTACGTGCATCTCGGGCACCGTGGCGCCGACGGTCATGACGACCTCGCCGTTGTGGTAGACCTTGCAGTTGGGGTAGTACTTGGGGTGGGTGTCCTGCTTCATGGCCCGGCTCCGAAGATTCGTCTGGTGCGTGGAACGGAGAGTATATCCCCGCTGCCAGCGACGGGCACCCATCCGGGCCGCCAGATTGTCAGGATAAGCCCTAGGCCGCACCCTGCCGCGGATCGATCGCCGCGTGATTCAGGAGCCACCGCATGAGGTCCCGCATGGTCACCACGCCTACGAGGTGGTCCCGATCGTCCACCACAGGCAGGGCCGATATCCGCCGGTGCAGCAGCATGAGTGTTGCGTTCTCGGCCGTCTCATCGGGCGAGATCGTGCTCGGGCTGCGGGTCATGATCTGGTGGGCACGCCGCCTCAGGCTGTTCGCGTCGGCTGTTCGCTCGTTGATGGTGCCCGCGAACGGACTGACCGCAGCCAGCACGTCGCGATCCGACACAATCCCCGCGAGCTTGCCGTCGTCGCCAATGATCGGCAAGTGCCGGAAGCGATAGCGCGTGAACAGCTCGCGCAGGTGCTCCAGGTCGTCGTCCATGTCCGCCGTCACCAGCTGCCGGGTCATGATGTCCGAGATCTTCATGCCGTGTGCCTCCGAAGCCCTTACCTGGATATCGGCCGGATAGAGGGACGCCCGCAGCCGCTACAGTCGCCCATGCCCACCGATGACCGCGCCGTGCCGGGCCGTGGCCCCGATAATCGCCCCGCCGGCCCCGATGGCATCCACGCGCCGTGGCGGCTGCAGTACCTCGAGTCGCTGGGCGATGCCGACGCGCAGGCGGGCGACGGCTCGGGCGGCACGTTCCTTTCGGCCTACTGGAACAACCCCGAGCGCGATGAGGCCAATCACGTCATCGCGCGTACAAAGCGCGGCATGATCCTGCTCAACGCGTTTCCGTATGCCAATGGGCACCTGCTCATTGCGCTGGGCGATCCTCGACCGAGGCTGCTCGACTACGAGCCCGAAGACCGTGCGCACCTGTGGATGCTCACCGAGCTCGCTTGCGATCTCGCCGAGCGCACGCTGGAGTGCCAGGGGCTCAACATGGGCGTCAACCAGGGAAGGGCCGCTGGGGCGGGCGTGCCGAGCCACCTGCACGTGCACGTCGTTCCGCGATGGGGCGGCGACACGAACTTCATCACCACCGTCGCCCAGGTACGCGTCGTTCCCCAGGCGCTCGACGACATGGCGCGACGTTACAGGAACACGTGGGCCAGCTTGGGCCGCACGATCGACTGAGCTTCAGGGTGTTTGCTTTTCCTGGCTGCTAGAAGCTCAGGCCGAGGTCGAACCGGCCGTCCTCGCGAGACTGGCACCGCGTCACCAGGCCCTTCACGAACGTGGCCCGGCGCCCCTCGTCGTACAGGGTCACGCGATCGCCTGGCTCGAGCTGCTGGCCGCATACCAGGCCCACGCCGCTCGCGCTCGTGTCGCGAAGTTCCAGCGGCAGGAGCCATCGGCCGCCCTCGACCCCAAACACCACGCCCAGGCGCTGTCCGTTGGCCGCGGTGCGCACCGTGCGACGCCGGTCGAACGCGTAGGGCCCGGGGTCGGGCATCGCGTCGGCCTTCGTCCTGGTGCTCAGCCGCTTGAGTTCGATCTGCTGCGCTGCATCCATTGTCAGTCACCACCGTGTGGATGAAACCGATTCGCCCGCGGCCCACCACCTGGCCACTCGGGACGTCCCTCGCCACCATGGCTCTCGCTCCGCTTATCGCATCGGCTCGGACCGGGTGGGTGGTTTATCGCGGTTCTGCAGACTTCACGAGATTTTCCGGACACGCGGATCTTGCGCCCCGCCCATCGCGGATGTCAGCCACGAGAGATGCCTGCTGCTGGCCGGGAGGGGCTTCGCGGTGTAGCGATGAACCGGGGCGGTGCGTAATCTGCATCCGGAGGAGACTCATGGCCCAGACCACGACCAACGCCGCGATGCAGATCGGTATCGTTCTTGCTTCGTTCGGGTGTGCCGCTGCTTTCGGCCAGGAGCGCCTGGCGAGCAACGGCCCGCTCTCGGCCATGCCCGGAGCCCACGACACCGGAGCCGACCTGATCTGGGCCGTCCCCGAGGGCGCCTCCGCGGGCGTGAGTGCTCACGCGCCGCTGGCGTACCGCCTTGCAGAACCGATCACGCTGGACGCCGACGCGACGATCGAGTCGGTCGTGGTCTACGCGTACCAGCAGGGCGCCATCGATGGTCCGACCATCGACTCGCTCGGGCTGGAGTTGTGGTCGGGTCGTCCGGGCGATGCCGGCAGCATGCGAGTAGAAGGCGACATCGACGCCAATATGCTGACGACCGTCGAGTCCGCCAACGCCTACGTCGCGATGACCGGAGTGACCTTCACGATCGATCGCCCGGTGTTTGCGCTCACGGCAGGGGATCTCGATTGGTCCGTCGAGGCCGGCGACTACTGGCTCGTGTGGACCCTGGCCGGCAGCCTCGATGGTGGTCCGTACAGCCCGTACCTGGGAGACGATGCGCGGCCCGTCACGGGTGAGGCCCGTCAGCGCGTGCTGGGTGCGTGGCGACCAGCACGGAGCAAGACCGAGGGCGGCGTGCAGGTCTCGCTTCCGTACGAGGTTTACGGGAGCTTTTCGTGCGCAGCTGATTGTGATGGCGATGGCGAACTGACCATCTTCGACTTCTTGTGCTTCCAGAACGCGTTCGCGTCCGGCGACGATGCCGCGGACTGCGACAGCGATGGCACCGTCTCGATGGACGATTTCGCCTGCTTCCAGGCTGCGTTCATGGCCGGGTGCAGCTGATTCGAGCGATCGAGCTTCGCGTTACCTCGGGTCGATCAGGCGATCGATCGAGAGCGTCGTGATCGACGGCGCTTCGATGCCTGTGACCACTTCCCAGAAGGGCTCGTCGAAGCCGTCGGGGAGCCAGATGTTGAACTGGCCGCGCGGGTCATCGGCGTAGGTCTTCAACGCGGCGTTGCCCGCGAACATTGCCCGCTGGATCAGCAGCAGGTCGTCGCCGACGTACTCCGACTCGGCCGAAACGCCCACGATGGCATCGACGAGCTCGCCGAAGAGCTGGCGGTCGCTCTCGAGCAACACGTGCGCATCGTCCCAGAGGAGGAAGCGGTATCGGCTGGCCGGCCCGCAGTGGGCGGGGTCGCGCCCGCGGAGCATCGACACGACGCCGCGCGGGCCGTGCACACGTCGGGCCAGTGACGGCCCGGGCACGCTCCGCTCAAGCTGGGCGCAGAACGACTCGAGGTCGTGGATGTGCCGGCCCTGGAACCGGAAGACCTCGGTGTACCGCTGGGCCTGCAGGAACTGGCCCAGCGAGGCAAGAAAGTCCAGCTGGCGCCTGGGCGAGGGCGACCACGCGACGAGATGGGACTCGTCGGCCATGGCCAGCACATCGGCCTGCCACCGCCCCCCTAGCAGGGGGTTATTCGATTGGCTGGTGAGAACGCCCATACCCCGGAGCCTTCCGTCCGTGACCGACAACAACACAACATGCAGGGCGGACTGCCGTACCCCTGTTCCGGCCACCACGAGGGAGCCGTGTTCCTCTTGTGCTGTAATTGTGCGCCGGGATTGCAAGTCGGCCAGCAATCGCCGGAATAGCCGGTGCAAGCGACAGATTCCGAAGCCGTTCGCAGGCTTGCGATAGGTCCGCTCGTGGTTATTGTTCGGGTTAGCCCCGATTCACGAGCCGTTTGACTGTCGACTGGTGCTCAGCGAAGCTCCAAGTTCCGCTTCAGCCACATCTTGCGACGAGTCATTCGCAGTTGAGGAACTCCCGGATCCAACGAGCCTTTTCTCGCCCGAGCCGGCGACCTTCGGTCGGTCGTGGCCCGCCGCTTCGCGGCCGTCCTCGGTGACCTTGTACACGATGCCGATCGTGTGCTCGGGCTCACCGAGCATCAGGCGGTCCACGACCTCGACCCCTTGCATCAGGGTGTGGTCGGTGTTGGCCACCTCGTACTTCCACATGCCGAAGCGGCCCCGGCTGTAGATGCCGTGGGCTTCGAGCCACGGAATGGCCGCCGATAGCCGCTCGTCCCGATCGACGGAGGGCGTTGGGTAGCTGTACTCCACGGCGTGGTGCCAGGTGCTCACGATGTCGGCCCGCTCACCGGGCTCGAGCAGACCGGCGTTCTCGAGTCCGGTGATGGTCTCTTCGACGACGGCGGCTGGGTCGACGGGCTTGTGCCCGCTGGCGCTGGTCTCGCAGAGCAGCGAGTAGTGCGTGTCGTTCGCGCCCGTCTGGTTGGGCGTCATGTAGGGCGAGTAGTTGCTCAGGTACGTCACGCGGTAGAACGGGCAGTTGTCCTCGGGGAAGTACATCCAGCTCTTGGTGCTCGGGCACGGGCGCTCCAGGCCGACGCCCACCATGTGCCCTGCCGAGTGCAGGAGCCCACCGGCGGCGTCGCGCACGGCATCGGGTGCGTCGCTCACGATCTGCGTGCACAGCACGTCGAGCGGCATGGCCGAGATGATCGCGTCGTAAGGCAGTTCTTCCGTGGAGCCATCGGACGTGCGCACCACCGCAATCTTGCGCGCGGCGTCGATGCGCTCGACCGTGGTCGACAATCGCAGCTTGTCCTTCAGTCGCTCGGCGATGCGGTGGTAGAACTCACCCGTGCCGCCCCGCAGTGGGAACTTGAACTGGTTGTTGGGGCCCCATCCGAAGTCGTCCTTGCTTTCGACGACGTTCCGCACCGCGCGTTCGACGTCGATCACCGCGACGCGCTCGCCGATCCAGTGCTTGTTCATCATCTCGGGCGGGTGGGCCCAGACCTTGAAGTTGTACGGTCGCATGAACAGGCGCGCGATTCCTTCGCCGAACACACGGTCGATGAACTCGCCAAAGTTCGCGGCATCGCGGAAGCTCGGCGCGTCGGCCGCTTGGGCCTTGATGAGCCCGATCAGGCAATCTGCGGCGTCCTTGGGCGGCAGATAACGGATGTTGTTCTGGAATGGGTACGGCACCCACGTGCCGCGCATGCGCACCCAGCTCTCGCGGTTGTTCAGCGCGAACTCATCGCCCATGACCTCGTCGAACACCTTGTCGTAGTAGTCGTAGTGGCTGAACATCACGTGGCCGCCGATGTCCCACGTGAATCCGGCATCATCGACGAAAGAGTGCGCTAATCCGCCGGCGTACGGGTGTGCTTCGAGCACGGTGAAGTTCTTGTGCCCCAGCTCGCGCAATCGCCACGCGGCACCCAGCCCCGTCGGCCCGGCTCCGATGATCAGGATGCGCGCGTCGCCGGTGAGCCGACCCTTCGCGGATTGATGGCGATCGTCTGTCAAGAACTCGACCCTTTATCGTTCGATGGCGTTGGACGGATGTGGCACTGTTTCGCACAACTCCGAGTGCGGTCGGATGCAACAGGCTCGTTGCCACACGAATCCGTGCGAGAGCGGCCCGCGAGCCGATCTGGAGCCCGCCATGCGCGCGTTCGGTATCCGATACTCCCCCGATACGAGGGGGACCACGCATGCTTGCTGGAGAAGAGTATAAACGTATCGCGACGACGGGCAGCGGGTCACAATGCGGTACGGCAGGTGATCGATCTCTCGAGCTCGATATGGCGAAGCGAGTGCTGCGGATCGGATCGGCGCTGGCCCGCATTCCGGCGGTCCCCGTGCTTGATCTGGCGGATCGGCTCGCACAGGCGTTGACGCCACTGCCAGGCGATGGCCGCGGTGTGATGGTGCAGGTGGGGCGGCTCGATGGCGAAGGCGGGTGGTCCGGCGAGTCCGTCGGCGTGGCCGGCCGACTTTGCGAACTGACCGAGAGCGTCGCCTTGGCTCCCAAGAGAATCCCGTGGCCCAGCATACCCACAGGAGGTCCGAGCTCGATCTATCTCGTGAGCGAGCCCGCTGAACACCAAGCGTGCTTGTGCACCATCTCGAACGTGTTCCTCTCGGTGGGCCTCAGGATCGATCTGGCGGCGCTCGCCTGCAGGCGATGCCCGACGGCGTTGACACTGACTGTCCAGGTTGGCGGTGACCTTGGGAGCGATGCCGCAGGCACCGCGTCGCGTGCCGGGCTGCTCAGGAGCATCCTGCCTTGGATGCACGCCATCGTGCAGTCGGCACTCGGCGAGCAGCAGGGCATGCAGGCTCGCAAGTGGCTGACCGATCGCGAGCGCGTCGTGCTCGATCGCCTGGTAGAGGGTCGCTCCGTGTCCGAGATCGCCCAGACGCTTGGCCGCAGCAAGTACACCGTGCACGATCAGGTCAAGTCGTTGCATCGCAAGCTCGGTGTCCGCTCGCGTGCAGCCCTTGTCGGATGCGCGACGGCGGGCGTGCTGCCTCCCGACCTTGGAGGCGGGGCTCTGGACATCCGCTAGCACGGTCGAGGAATCAGGAGCTTGGCGCGAGCCTGCGTTGCAGGCTCTTCGCCAGCGCGGCCGACGCGTCCTCGTCGAGATCGTGCGGGGCGTAGTAGGTCATGCTCAGGCCGCGGCGGGCCAAGCCGGGGTCGAATGACACAGAGGCCGCCTGGACGGCGGTGGGGTCGAGACGGCGCGTGGGCGAGACGCGGCGCTCCATCAGCACGCGCACGCTCACGATGATGACGCCCTCGGCTGCGCTCGGCGGCACCGGGGATCGCGGATTCGCGAGTGCGTCGGGGACCCCGCCGGGTGCACGTTCGGTTTCCGCGGCCGGTTCGAAGCGGATCTCGACCACGCGGGCTTGCGCGTTGACCGTGTCTTCGCCGAGCCGACTGCCGGGCCCGATCTTCCACGGCGTCAGAAGCCCCGCGCCGGTGCGCGGCTGGGTGAGGAGGATGCCCGCCCGGGCATCCACGCGCTCGAGCTCGTATTGCCGATCGAGGAGCACGCCCTTGGCCGCTTCGAACGCTTGCTCGTAATCGCTGGCGTCCACGACGAAGGTTGCCGCAGCCGGCTTGGTCGAGGGGCGGCTCGAGGCGCATCCGCCCAGGCAGGAGGCAAGCAGCAGGATGGCCAGCACGCGGAACGTCACGTAGGAGCGTACGCCCGTGCTAGTTGGCATGGGTGGATAGCAGCTTCCACAGGGCTTCGACGCTCTCGAACGTGCTGTTCGATCCGCCGATGGCAACGCGGATGGCATATCGCTGGGTACCGTGCTCGTCGGGCAACGTGGTGTGGGTAAGCAGCACGCTGCCCGTGGTGTTTGCGGCCTCGAGCAGGGCCCGGGTCTCGTGGTCGCGATCGCCGGCCAGCCGCAGACACACGAGCGAGAGCGATCGAGGGGCGGCCAGCTCGAACCGTTCGTCACCCTGCACCTGCCGTTCGAACCACTCGGCCCATTGGACGTGCTGGCGGATGTGGGCTTGCAGGCCCTGGGCGCCGTAGTGCCGCATGACGAACCACAGCTTGAGCGCACGGAAGCGGCGGCCGAGGGGCACCTGCCAGTCTCGATAGTCGATGACGGTGCCC
This sequence comes from Phycisphaerales bacterium, assembly GCA_965227775.1. Lineage (GTDB taxonomy): Bacteria > Planctomycetota > Phycisphaerae > Phycisphaerales > UBA1924 > JAHCJI01. Next base: position 187,860 of record OZ245777.1, on the reverse strand, counting down.
GATTCGGTCGCCGAATTGCGCAGGTACTCGGGCGTCACGCTCAGCGAGTCGATTAGCGTCTGGCGATCGACAACGTAAAACAGGTCACAATCGAAGCTCGTAAGCAGCCACTTGTGCGGGTTCGTGCAGTAACTGTCGGCCCGGTAGAGCCCGTCGAGGAAGCCGCGATGCTCGGGACAGACCGCCGCCGACCCGGCCCAGGCGGCGTCGACGTGCAGCCAGGCATCCGGGCACAGCCCGTCGCGAACGCCGGCCATCTGGTCGATTGGATCGAACGCACCGCTGCTCGTTGTGCCAGCCGTGGCGCACAGGTAGAACGGCGTGAGACCAGCATCGAGATCCGCTTGGACCTGTCTTCGCAGGTCTTGCGGGTCGAGCGCGTGGTTGTCGTCGGTCTTGATCAGCCGCAGGTGCTCGATGCCGGCGATGCGCGTGGCCTTGAGCACGGAGCTGTGCGCCTGCGTGCTGGTGTACGCGACGAGCGTGCGCTGGTCGAGGTCGGGATGCACCGCCTTCAATCGATGCCGCGCGGCGACCATGGCTACGAGCGTCGCCTCGCTCGCGGTACCCTGGATGACGCCGCCGCCCCTTCCGGTGCTGAGGAAGCGCTCCGGAAGCCCACACAGTTCGGCCATCCAATCGAGCATGCGCGTCTCGAGCTCGGTGATCGCCGGGCCGGTCTGCCACAGCATGCCCTGCACGCCGAGGCCGGTGCTCAGGAGGTCGCCGAGCACTGCAGGCCACGAGCCATTGGCCGGGAAGTACCCGAAGAAGCCGGGCGACTGCCAGTGCGTAAGGGCGGGCAAGATGATGCTGCGCACATCGTCGAAGATCGCGGGCCACTCCGATTCGCCCGCCGGCTGCTCGGGTGGCGTGTTCGGCAACGCTGCGAGCACATCGCCCGGCGCGGCTTCCGATCGCACTGGCCGGGCGTCGATGGTGGCGTGGTAGTCGAGGATTAGGTCGAGCGTCTCGTGGGCGAGGGCTCGGAACTGCTCGGGCGTGAGGTGCTGGGGGCCTGGCGCGTTTGGTTCTTCGGGCATGGGCCAACGTAGCGGGCCGCGTGGGCGACCGGCTTGCCGAGCCGAAGTGAGATGAGGGCTTTCCAGCCCTTAGGTGAGCTCGCGGCGGTCGTGGGAGCCTTGCCGAACAGGCCTTCCAGCACGCCGCGAACAACGGCCATGACCGCCGCGGGGCGCAGCCCGGCAAGGCGGAACGCCTGCAGAACGCCGAGCCACGCCCAGAATCGGCCCGGGTGCCGACTGTGTCGACGCGCCATCCACATCCAGTTCCGTGTGGCCAGGTGGCACCACCGAACGCTCTTGCGTGTCGCGGCGGGGCTGTCGTGCCAGACGACCCACGAGGGATCGAACCAGATCTTCCCGATGGTCGAGAGGCTGAGCGCAAGGTCCGTGTCGTTGCGGTAGAGGAAGAAGCCCTCGCAATAGCCGCCAGCGCGCCGCCACGCATCCACGCGTACGAGGTTGCCGCAACCCATCAGCGGCCAGGCATCGCAGGCCTGCCCGATGCGCCGTGCGAACGGCCACTCGCTGCGTCCACCATCGGGGTGCCTTGGGTGCAACGCGATGCCCGCCACGTCGTCTCGATCGTCAAGGAGCTCGAGGGCGAGGGAAAGGGCCGTCGCGTCGGGCCACGAGTCATCGTCGAGGATGAGCACGGTCTTGCCCGACGCGGCCTCGACACCGCGGTTGAACGCAGCGACGCCGGTGTTTTCTGGGAGTTCCAGGCATCGGACGGCCGGAAAGCGCTCGCCCAAGGCCTGCGCTGTGCCATCGCTGGACGCGTTGTCGACCACGATGACCTCGGCACTAGCCGCCGGCTCGGCATGGCTGAGATGCTCGAGCGTGCGCAACAAGGCGTCCTTGCGGTTGTACGCGACAATCACAATGCTCAGCCCGTGGACTGCGCCGCGAACCTGGTTCGCCATTGGCGCGGGCGGCGCATGGCCGAAGGCTCCTCCGTGTTTGCGGAGCTTCAGCGCAAGTCCAGTGCCGCGCACGAGCGCACCGATCGCCTTTCTGGCCTGCGTGAACCTTGACGTGCTGATCGACCAGCCGCCCTGGCTGTCGATCGCGATGGAGCCGCGGGGATTCAGCAGATCGCCGCGGCGAGCACGCGCGCTCACTACGCGGCCGCGGCCGGTGACCTTCTGCTCGGCTTGCTCCGGTGTGAGGCCGGGAAGGTCGGGGTTGCCCGGGTCGATGCCCGCGGGCAGGGCGCCCATGACGCGGCCACTCGCGGCGTCGCGGAGGCCGATCAAGTGCAGTTCCCCGAGCGCGTGTAGACCAGCGGCATGGAGTGATGCGGCTCTTGCGGCCTCCCGCATGGCCCGGCTGAACATGGGCACTCCGGCCTCGGGCAGGGCGATCATCGCGCCCCGGGCCGCGAAGTAGCGGGCGACGGTGCGCATGCGATCGGGCTGCGGATGGGCCACGCGGCTGGCGGGCACGCCCAGCAGCGGCTTGTCCGTGGCACGGCGGACTCTGCAGCCCCATCCGACGTCGTCGCCGTTCAGGAAGGTCTCTGGGAACAGGCCCGAGCGGCGGACGACCTCTGGCGTGGTCAGGATGCTGCACGCCGCGAGGTAGTCGCACTCGACCGGCTGATGGTCGCTGGGCGGGTGCTGGACGTACTCCCCAGACTTCCGATCGATGAACCCGCCGCACTCGAACGGCTCTCGGGTCTGCGGATCCACCAGGCAGGAGCCCACCATCGCCGCGTCCGTGTTCGAAAGCACATCGAGCAGGTGCCGAAGGGCGTCCGGCACAGGTTCGGCGTCGCTATCGAGCAGCCAGACAAGATCGACTATACGGGATTGCCCCATGCACTTGGCCAGGCCCGCGTTGAACCCGCCGCTGCCGCCGGTGTTCGTCATCTGGGGCAGGTGGGTCAGCGTCCATGGAGCGGGTAGTGCATCGTGAGCAAGAGATTCGCGAATCGGCGGCTGGCTCGCGTTGTCGACCAGGAGCAGCGTCGGCGAGAGATCAGGCGGAAGTTCGAGGTGAGCGAGCGCCCGGCAAAGGTTTTGGGCGTCGGCGGGCCGATTGAAGCATGGACTGATAACCCAGAGCTTCGGCTCTGGGCTTCGGTCTGTTGGGCCCGGGGGCGCGGGTTGTTGGCCGTGTTCGGTCAACCGTTCCATGGGCAGGAGCGTACGGCAGTGTGAGAACAACGCGGCGCGGCGACGCGTAGGTCCCGGCTGAGGGCCGACGCTAGCATGCTTGCCCACCACCGCCGCCCGACGGAGCGGCAGGACGACCCGCCACCGGCCGATGGACATCGGCCCCACGCCCGGCGGGCGAATACCAAACGGAGAGTTGAACCATGTCTTTGTATGGACGCGCGCTGGGTTGGATGGATCGGATCGCTGGCCGCGGGCAGGGACCGAAGGAAACGGCCCTCATGGAGACGCTGGAGCCTCGCGTGCTGCTCGACGCGAGCTTCCCGGACATCACCGACCTGGTCGACCCGGAAAACACCGTCGTCCGCTTCAAGACCACGCTGGGCGAGATCGACTTCGAGCTGTATGACCAGAGCGGCCCGGGCGGCGCGAGCGCGGCCCCGATTACCGTCGAGAACTTCCTGAATTACGTCAACAGTGGGCGCTACTTCGACAGCTTTTTCCACCGATCGGTGAACGTCAGTTCGACCAACCCGGACATCGATGGCGACCCGTTCATCATCCAGGGTGGTGGGTTCATCTTCAACGATGACGACGGCCTCAGCCGCGTCGAGACCGACGAGGCCATCGCGAACGAGGCCAACCCGGACCGCTCGAACGTCGAGCGTTCGCTGGCCATGGCACTGGTGACCAGCCTGGGAACCGATACCGCCACGAGCCAGTTCTTCATCAACCTGCGCGACAACAACGGCAGCCAGGGCTTCGGCGATATCGATCTGGACGCCCAGGACTTCACCGTGTTCGGCCGCGTTGCGAACGACCGCTCGTGGTCGGTGGTGCAGGCCATCCAGAACCTCGACACGTTCGTGTTCGCCGACGTGTTCGTAGACAACGATGGCAACCTGACCGACAACCTGGGCAATCCTTCGACGTCGCCGTTCTTCCTCGATGATCCCGACGCCGACGTGGTCAGTTTCGCGCTGACTGACGTGCCGGTGCGCAGCGATCCGGGCTTCATCGCCCCCGGCGAGATTCGCAGCACATCGCTGGAAGAGCGGTTCCTGGTGCAGGTGACCAGCACACTGATCATCAAGCCCGCCGAGGCGGAGAAGTTCTACACCTTCCTCATCGGCAACCCCGAGGGATACGCCAACGACACGAGCGTGACGTATGTGGAGCTGACGACCAACCTGGCCAGCGGCACGCAGTCGTTCTACCAGATCGTCTTGCGGTACGAGACCGGCATGCGCGACCAGGTGCTGACGAGCGGCACGCTCCAGCCTGGCACGCGGACGCGCATCGCCGTGAGCGATCCCGCGCTGACCGACGAGCCCCAGGCCCGCAAGTTCACGCCGTTTGCCATCGAGATCCAGAGCACCGAGGCGATGAGCGCCTCGCTGACGCATACCGACTTTGGCGCGACGATCTCCGAGTCGTTCATTAACTTTGCCGATCTCGACGCCCGCGGCGCGGGCGCGTTCAACACGTGGAGCTTCGGCGGCCTCGCGTCGACCATCGGCGATGAGGATCTCGATGGCTCGATCGACAACCTCGAGTCGCGCGAGTCGTACATTGTCTGGCAGAACCTGGAAGGCATGGCCGGCACGGTGACGCTCACGGTGTACACCGATGCGAGCACATTCAACACCATTTCGTACCCGCTGGAGGGCCACCGCCGCGGCGGCGCTGAACTGCACAACCTGTTCGGATTCGCCACGCAGGGCGTGCAGGCGATCCACGTTAGTTCCGACGTGCCGATCATCGCGGCGATGAGCACGTACGACTCGCTGCTCACCTTCGACGGTGCGGCGGCCTTTGCCAACGTCGCCTACGGCACGCTCGGTGCCATCGGCGGAGGCGACACCGAGGGCGTGCTTGCCGGCGTGCGGTACAGCAGCGACCCAGATGAAGAGGCCTACCTGACTTTCCTAAACACGGGAGCTTCGGGTTCGGTCGTGACGCTGACTATCAGCGACGACGACGGTAACGAAGGCATGCGAAACCTCGTGCTCGCGCCACGTGACCGCCGTGCGTTCGATCTGCAGGCGCTCGTATTCGAGCTCGGCGGCGAGTTCACGCCCGGCGAGATCCTGACGATTCGTTACGACTCGACGCTGCCCGTTGCGGGCCAGTACACCGCAACCATCGGCGACGAGACGCAGTCGGCGATGTTCCAGACGCAACTCTCGAACTTGGTTGTGCTCTCGGGCGGCTTCGACGCCGGTGATGACGGCGAGATCATCTCGCTGTACAACCCGTACAACGACACGGCCGACATCACACTGAACTTCTCCGTGCAGTTCTACTTCTTCGATCGCAATCAGTTCGTGCAGTTCGGTTTCCTGCCCATGCTCGATCCAGGTGAGCGGGCCGACATCTCCGCCCGTGAGTTCAATGACGTGTTGGCCACCATCACGCTGGGTGAGGACTGGGGCCGCTACTCGATCTTCATCGCGGGCATCGCGCTGCCTCCGGGCGGTGGCACCGCGGTGCAGGACGGCCAGTTCGGCGTCTCCATCTCGCGCATCGGCGACGACGGCGTGAGCGGGCGTGCGGTGACAATGAGCACGGGCACGTTCGCCGAGGGCGACATCCGAGACCTGTCCGACGACTTCTTCGACGGCGGCATCGGCACCTGATCGCAGCCGGATCTCGATTCACAGGCCGGGAGTTTCAAGCTCCCGGCTTTTTGTTGCGCGGATCGGAAGCGGGATGGGCGATGGTGTTCGCCCTGGAGCCGACCATCCGATGCAACAGCCGCCTAAGCGGGCTGGGCATCAAGCCGTCGAGTTTGCGAGCCATCGCGATCGCGCCCGAGGCGTGGTACGCGTCGCGCACGGCATGGAGGTACTGCAACTCGATGGGCAGGCCGCTCTCATCGATCCAGTGCGCATCGGCCCTTCGCAGAAGGCCGTTTGCGCGCGTGGCGACATCCACCGCGTGCGCCTGGAAGAAGTCGCGGTGGTTTTCCAGCAGTCGGCGATAGATCGCTTCGTGACGAGCCACGGCGTCGTCGATCATGGTTTGCTGGCTGTGCCGACGCCAATTGAACAGCGGCTCACAGCAGCGGACACCGTGCCAGCCACATGAGGCAAGGCGCAGCCAGAGATCCCAGTCCTCGTAGCCCTCGGTCATCGTCTCGTCGAAACCGCCGACGGCCTCGAAACGATCTCGGCGGACGAGGCACGTCACCGGGTGCAGATTGGTCACCATGAGCAGGATCGGGTCCCACTCGGGCACGCGCCACACGACGTTGTTTCCGAGGTCGGTCAGCCGCTCCTGGCAGTAGGCATGGCTCGCATCCGGGACGCGATCGAGTGCTGCGAGCAGCGTCGCCACGAACGTCGGTTCCACCCAGTCGTCGGCGTCGAGGAACGCGAAGTGACGGCCGGTTGCGATCCGCGCCCCGGCGTTGCGGGCGGCGGGCAGGCCGGCGTTGGGCTGGTGCACAACCCGGACGCCCGGTCGCTCGAGCTCGTCGCAGGCCTGTGGCGTCGAGCCATCGTCCGAGCCGTCGTCGACGACGATGACCTCGACCCGCGCGTCGGTCTGATCGAGGCACGATCGGACGGCCTCGGCGACGAATCGGCCGTGGTTGTAGCAGGGGATGACGAAGCTCGTCAGCGGCGGGGCGTGGTCGGCCTCGGAGGGCATGCGAGGGTTGTAGCCCCGCCGGGCCGGTGGCGCGGCCGGCCCCTATCGTCTGGCGTGCGCGTGTCGTGGACCCTGATCGGGCATATCTCCCTCGAGCTCTGGCGGCACGTGGTGCTGATCACGGCGGTGCTGGTGCTTGTGACGGCGTTTGGCGCATCGGTGCAGCACTACGCCAAGGGCCAGCTCACCGCTTTTGACACCTTGAAGTTCATGGGACTGGCGGCCGTGCCCATGCTGGCGTACGCGATCCCGTTCTCTGGCGCACTCGCGGGCACGCTGGCGTACCACCGCATGGCCCAGGAGCGGGAGCTCATGGCGGCCCAGGCGGGCGGCATGAGCCTACTGGCGTTGCTCGCGCCGGCCATTGTCACGGGCGTCGTGCTCACCACGACCCTGGGCGTGCTGAGCGAGCAGGTGATCCCGAGATTCCTGCAGCGGATGGGCGAGGTCGCCTCGGGTCAGGCGGCGGGGCTAATCAGCCGAACGATCGAGCGAGGAGAGGCCGTCCAGGTCGAGGGATTCTTGCTATACGCCGACCAGGTGTTCACGCCCGAAGTCGACCAGCCGGGCGTGCAGGCCCACCTCGTGCTGCTCGGGGCGCACCTTGTGAAGCTCGACCCCGAGGGCGAGATGGCAAGCTGGGGCGCGGCCGAGCGGGCCGACCTGTACGTCATGAAGCCGCGCGAGATCACCGAGGCCGATCTGGCCGGTCCGGGCGACCCGCCCGGAGCACCGGGCGAGCGTGTGAGCGAGATTATCTACCGCGTTCGCGAGGCCGTGGGCGATGCCGGCAGGCTGGCTGACGGAAAGGTGGGCGAATTCCAGGACACCCTCTTCATGCCCGGTGGCGCGGGCGACCGGCCCAAGTTCCTGACCTGGGGCGAAATGCGCAGCGCCTACCGCAACCCCGATCCACTGGGTCCGATCGACGCGGCGCGCCGGGACTTGGCCTTCCACCTCGCGCTGCGCATGATCATCGAGCGCACCGTCAACGAATTGCGCGGCGGCGGGGCGGTGCAGGTCATCGGGGCCGATGACTCCACGCTCGTGCTCCGTGCGGGTGGCATCGATTGGGACGAGCAGGCCAGTGCTTGGCGTTTGAAGCCGCGGGGCGCGCAGCCAATCGTGGTTGAGAGGTACCGCCCGGAGCGAAGCGGCACCCGATCGTTCGATCGCTTCGAGATGGAGGCCGCCACGATCGAGGCCAACCTGACCGGCGACCCGGCGAACCGAGGCGTGGAACTCATGTTGCTGGGCGAGAACGTGCGGACGGCCGTCGCCCAAACGCCCGACGCCGAGTCTCGCGTGGGTGGCGTTCGCGAAGAGATGACGCTCGGCCCATTGAAAGTCGAGGGCGATCCGGTGTCCCAAACGCTCGCGATGTCGAGCGAAGAGCTGTTTGCGGCAGTCGAGGCGCACAACGAGCGGTGGGGCAGCGAAGACCCGTTCCTGACGCCGCCGACCGAAGACCTACGCAAGCGCATCGCCAAGACGCGCAAGGAGATCCTCGGCACGCATCAGGAGCGGCTAGCGCTGAGCGCTGCGGCGTTTGTGCTGGCGATCGCCGGGGCCGTCGCGGCGATCCGCTTCCAGGAAGCACCACCGCTTTCGGCCTACCTGGCCGCCTTCTTGCCGGCGCTCGCGATGGTGCTCGTCGTTTCGACGGGCCAGGAAATGGTCGAGGACTACGGCCCGATCGCTTTGCCCATGCTGTGGGGCGGTCCGGTCGTTCTCGCTGGGCTCGTCGCGTGGACGTGCGTGGGAATCGCGAAACGAAAGGGCTGAGGGGGACGCGTGCGGCTGCTCGATCGAACCATCGCATCGCAGTACTTCGTGAATGTCACGCTGCTGCTGCTCATCCTGGGCAGCTTCATCGTGGTGGTCGATGCGTCGCTCAATCTGCACCGGTATGTCCGGTACGCGGGCGAACACGACGATTTGTTTTCGAAATCGCTGGCCACCATCTCGGTAATCTGGAGCTTGTGGTGGCCCAGGCTGCTGCAACTCTTCAACTTCACGCTCGGATTCGTGCTCGTGGCCGGCCTCGGTTTTACGGCGGCGCAGTTGGTCGCCCGGCGGGAGCTGGTCGCCGTGCTCGCCAGCGGCATCAGCCTGTGGCGCGCGATGGCGCCGGTGCTGGTCGTTGCGCTGGGCTTCATGCTGGTGGGCGTGGCAAACCAGGAGTTCGTGCTGCCGCGCATCGTGGGTGTCTTGCTTGCTGATGATCCCCGGGTGAGCCGTGAGGACGCCAAGATCGGCGTGACCAACCTGCCCACGACCGCCGACGCGAGCGGGCGGCTGTTCTTCGCAAGCGTGTTCGACCCCGACGCGGGCGAGATGCGGGGGCTCAAGGTGTGGGAACGAGACGAGGTGGGCGTGCCCCTACGTCTCATCTCGGCAGAGCGCGCCGTGTGGGATGGCTCTGCTTGGTTGCTTGAGGGCGGCATCGCGCAGCCGATCGGGCAGGCGGGCGTCCCCGAGTCGATCGATCGGATCGAGACCGAGATGGACCCGAGTGCGCTGGCTGTGCGGCGGTTCGCCGGGCTCGGCCAGCACCTGAGCTTTGCCACGCTTGGCCGCATGCTGGGTCAGGACGAGAGCCTCACGCCCGAACTGCGACGGCGGCTCCAGCGAGACCGGTGGGGCCGCGTGGGCTCATGGGTGGCGATGGGGCTGTCGCTTGTGATCGCGTTCCCCTTCTTCGTGACGCGTGAACCGCGGAACATGGGCGTGCAGGCGGCCAAGTGTGCCCCGATCGTGCTGGCGGCCCTGGTTCTGTCGGCTCTTGGCGTTTCCGCGCCCATCGCGGGCATGCCGGGCTGGCTGAGCGTCTTTCTGCCGGCCATGCTGCTCGCTCCGGCGGCGGCCGCAGCTGCCACCAGCGTCCAGACCTAGGCCGCTCGAGCGGTTTCCCCACCAGTGAGTGGCAACGAGACCTGCGTGATTCGTGCTTCTCGGGCCAAGAGTCTGCCACGGATGCAACGCATCGCACGGGTAAGGCATATAACCGGCGTCGGCCCGTCGCCCCGGCTTGGCCGACCTTGGCCGGAGCCTTCCAGCGGCCTGTCTAGGATTCTGCCTCGATGACAATGCCCGTGGGCACTACCAACACGCTGCCGAACTCCAGGCGATCGCCGCGTCGACGCGTCCGCGGTGGGTTCTCGATCCTTGAGTTGCTCGTCACGATGAGCATCGTCGCGATCCTGCTCGGGCTGCTGTTGCCATCGCTGCGATACGTTCGGTACGCTGCCAACGGCGCGGTATGCGCGACCAACTTGCGGCAGATTGGTATCGGCTGGCGGCAATACGTCGACGACCACCAAGCCATGCCCTTCCGCGAAGACGCCGATTGGAAGTACGGTGGTGCCTCGTTCCTCGGAGCCTCGCGACGTGCCGTGCTTTCCAGCGACCGGCCGATGAACGGCTACGTCATGACCGACGGCGAGCAGGAGTCCGAAGGTCTTGCGTATCTCTTCCGCTCGCCTCTGGACCGCGGCTACCGCTGGACCGAGCGTTCGGGCAAGCCCGTTGAGCAGGACGTGTTCCCGCAGCCGACGGTGTTCGAGCGCTTCGGCACGAGCTACCGGGCGAACCCGCTGCTCCTCGATCGGCGTCTGACCAACCCCGAGTCTTCCGCCGGTCCGATCGCTGAGCACGAGGTGCAGGTCGCGCCGTCGCGCATGTTGATGATCGCCGTTCCCCAGTGGCAGATCGTGGTCGACCGCGAGTGGCGCGTCGAGGCCTCGTGGCATCCCCAGCCGGATACCGGCAACGTTTTGTACCTTGACGGTTCGGTCCGCCACACCGATTTCGAGGAAGGCCTGGGAACGGCGTACGAGTACGTCCCGTACCCCGTGCCGGGTGTGCGACCACGCGTCGGCACACCCCCCATTCCCTCGATCTACTAGCTACGAGAGCATCTCGAGCAAGCGGGCGCGGATGGCCTTGGGGTCTCCGGCGCCTTTGGCCTCTTGCATCGCGTGGCCGATGAGACGTCCGATGGCCTGCTGCTTGCCGCCGCGGACTTCCTCGGCTGCCTGGGGGTGCGCATCGATGGCCGCCTGGCACCACGCGTCGATGGCTCCTGCATCCTGCACGATCAGCAGCCCGCGTGCTTCTGCGAGCGAGCGTGCATCGGTGTCGGTCGGTGACGTTGCCATTGCCTTGAGCAGTTCATCGACCCCGTTGCTGCTAACGTCGCCGGCCAGGCGCAGGCCGATCAGATCCGCGAGTTGCTTCGCGGTGGTGTCGAGTTCACCCGGTGCGCAGCCGCGCTCGTTGGCCAGACTCGCGAGCTTCTGCGAGATCGAGTTCGCAAGTGGTTTCGCCGCTTTGCGCGCTTCCGTTCCGTTCGCTACGAGCAACACCAGCGCATCCTGGAACAGCGCGGCAGTCGCCGAGTCGTTCAAGATGATCGATGCGTCCGCGATTGGCAGCGAGAGCTCGCCCGTGAGTCGCTCCACGCGTTGCAACCAAGGCTCTGCGGAGAGCGCACGGGCGCGCTCACGCATATCGCTCGTTATGCGCACCGGTGGCAGGTCGGGATCGGGGAAGTAGCGGTAGTCATGGGCGTCTTCCTTCTCGCGTTGCACGATGGTGCGCTGATTTGCGTCGTCCCAGCCGTACGTGGCCTTGGCGCCCGGGCCCATCACCCGGCCGTCCTCGCGCCAGCGCTCGGGCTGTGTGCGGTGCTCGTACTCGATGGCGCCGACAACGGCCCGGAAGCTGTTGAGGTTCTTGACTTCGACGATCGGTGTCGTCACCGTGTGCCCACCCTCGAGCGTGAGCACGCAGTTGATGTTGGGCTCGAAGCGAACGTGGCCTTCCTGCAGCACGCCCTCGCTCGCGCCCATGAGCCGCACGGTGTGACGCAGCCAGCGGCAGAAGCCCTCGACCTGCGACGCGTGCGTGAAATCGGGCTCGGTCACGATCTCGAGTAGGGGTGTGCCGGCGCGGTTCAGGTCGACGATCGAGTGATTGATCGCGCGCCCGCCTGGCGCCTCGTGCAGCAGCTTGCCGGCGTCTTCCTCAAGGTGGGCGCGCGTGACGCGGATCGGCGTGCGGGGCGCATCGAGGTCGACCTCGCCGCGATCGTTGAAGGTCGGAACGTCGACCCGGCCCTCGAAGCAAAGCGGCTGATCGTACTGGCTGATCTGGTATGCCTTGGGCAGGTCGGGGTAGAAGTAGCTCTTGCGGTCGAAACGTGTGACTTGGGCGATCGAGCAGCCCAGGGCCAGCCCGACGGCGATGGACAGCTCGATGGCTCGTGCGTTGGGCGTTGGCAACGCACCCGGCAGCGCGAGCACGATTGGATCGATCAGCGTGTTTGGCTCGACGCCGCGTGCTGCCGCCGACGTTGGGTTGCGAGCCCGCGTGAACATCTTGCTCTGTGTTGCGAGCTCGACGTGGACCTCGAGCCCGACGACGAGCCGGACATCGGTAATCTCAGCGCTGGCGCGCTCCTGCGCGTTCATCTCGGGTGTGGTCGTGGTCATCGGACGATCCTATCGGCAGCGCCGCGGCCGGCGGCGATCGCGTCGCGGGCGGCTTCTCTCACCCGCCGCGCGATCCATGGCCGCGGAACTTCGAATCGCTCGGCCAGCTCGGCCAGCGTGCGCGGCCGCTCGCCGAGCCCGAAGCGTGCCTCGAGAAGCGACCGCCGGTCGGTATCGATCTCGTGCAAGCCTGCTCTCAGCAGCCGGGGCGCTTCGAGAAAGCCCTGCCAGGGGCTGACGCGGCGGGTCCAGTCTTCGATCGTGGCCTGGGAGAAGCTCCGTCGTGCACCGCTGGGGCGAGACTCTGGTCTGTGCACATCGCCGGCCGCCCGATCGACCGCGACCGTCACGGCGGCGCTGAGCCTGCCGCCATGCGCCGGGTCGTAGCGGTGGGCGGCCTCTGCGGCGGCGGCGAGCGCGAGCTGCAGCCGCGTGGTTGCGGCGCGCACGGAGAGCGATTCGATCGGTGCGCTCAGCCTGGCCTCCACACCGCGCAGAACGATCCCGAGCAGAGGTCGGAGCGCCTCGACGCGCAGTCGGGCGGCCCACAGCAGATCGGTCTCGGCCCGATCGATCGGCTCGGCCCGCAGCCTCGCCGCTCGTTCGCGCGAGACTGTCGACGCGGCGCGAGCGGTGAGGAAGCAGGCGTATGCCGTGATCTGCCCTTCGGCGGCGCGGTCCGGCACGCTCGCCTCGCGCATCTCAGACACGAGGTCCGCCAGTTGCGTCGGCCCGGGCGCGCCAAGCGGGGCGTGGGGCAAGCTGGGTTCGTCAGGGCCGGTGCCGTGCAGCTCAAGGTTGCGCAGGCGCTCTAGTCGGGCGGCGTCGATGGTCCGTCGCGTCGCGCTCGTGTCGCGCCCCAGCCGTTTGGCTGCGTCCGCCGGCTCGATGAACCGGTCGTGCGCGCGTAGGGCGACGCGGCGCTCCCGCGCGGTCCAGCCCGTTGTGCCGCCCGACCCCTGCGCGAGCAGCTGCCGGATCGTCTCGTGGCTGCGTCCCATTTCTTCGGCAGCGGCGCGGGCGGCAGCGTTCGGCGATTGTCCTTGCTCTTGCAGCTCGGCGACGCGAGCGAGCGCACGCGCGCGGTCTTCGCTGTCCATGCGGTTGAAGGCACGCGCACGCTCGATGGTCTCGGGCCGACGAGCTTCGAATGCTGCGACGGCGTCGGACGTGAATACGAGCTTGCGCGTCTTGCCCGACCGAACGCTTCGGGACGGTAGTCCCCTGGCGCGGTAGCGGTTGATCGTGCGCTGAGCGACGCTCCATTTCTCAGACAGCTCGCGGATGTCCCGGGAGCCTTCGGGCAGGTCGGCCTCCCGCAGGTCCGCGGCGACGCAGAGGCCCTCGATCATCGCGCACGCATCGGTCAGCGCGACTTCGCCCGGGACGCGGCCGGCGACCTTCATGGCGTAGCCCGAGGCCGTACTGAGGAACCAGCCGGCGGGAACGCTCGAGCTGGTGTCCAGCGAGTTGGCCGCCGACTCCAATCGTTCGATGGCCCGGAGCATGACGTGCCGCGGTGCGCGGCGGAGCTCGGCGAGCGCGTCGACCGCCGGTTGGCTGGTCGGGCTCCGCGTGCCCATGGGCTAGGCGTTCCCAGGGACGGCTTCGGCGCGCGGCAGCTCTGCGAACGTCGGGGTCGTGCGCTCCATGATGCCGTGCTTGCTGCAGAGCTCGAAGAATCTCAGCACGGCCCCACGCTCGCGCTCACCCAGGTCGTACCGCAGCAACTCGCCGATGTACCGCTGGGCGAGGTCGATCGGCCACCGCGCCTGGGGGGCCCACTTCTGGATGAGCCAGTCGAGCCGCGTCTGGTTGTGCCGCCGCTGGCGATCGAGCATGGCGCTGGCCAGGGCCATCCGCCTCCGGCCCGCGTCGTCCTGCAACGCGTCGGTGCGGCATTGCCACGCCGCGTACACGAAGGGCAGCCCGGTCAGCTCGCGCCACGCCTCGCCCAGGTCGAGCTGGTGCGGGTAGCGCACGGCGGGCGGGCTGTGCGTCACGACCTTGTCGCCGATGAGCAGCAGGCATTGGGGCCAACCGTCGTCATCCTGTTCGATGGTCTTGCCCTCGAGCGGTACGCGTTCCTTCGCGTCGAAGGGGACGATCTCGGGCGTCACGCCGAAGCGCTCGGCCATCAGCACACGCGCCAGCGCGACCGACGTGTGGCTGTCCGCATCGGCGGCGACCGTGGTGACCTGTTCGAGCGGGCCGGTCGAGAACAGCCGCACGGTGAGCGTCTTGCCATCGCAGCCGATCATGCCCGCAGGCAGGATCGCCAGCTCGGGGTCGCTCACCGCGTCGACGACCGAAGCCAAGCCAACGTCCGCCTCACCCGCGCGCACCATCGGGGCGATGTCGGATGGCACGGCGGGGATGAGCGTCAGACCCTCGAGCTTCTCGAGCCCCTCGACCAATGGCGCCGTGTTGAGGTACTGGACGCAGGCGACGCGGATGGGGTTCATGTCAGCCGCCCTCCGGCAGTTCCTGCACTTCCGAGGCGCTTTCTATCTGCTCGAACGGCCCGGTCCGCCCACCGTTCGTCTCGCCGCGCCCGGCCGCGCCGAGTCCGTCGGTGGCCTGGTCGTAGGCGATCACCCCGCCCGAGCGGTAGGCACGCTCGATGTCGGGCAGCCAGCGGTCGAGCATCTCGCGCAGGTGCGGGTTGTCGTCGTGGTCGTACGCGTGCGTCTCTTCGTACGCGCGGTCGACGTCCCAGCCGTCGACGATGACGCGCTGCAGGGCGATGAGCATGCCCGTGCGCTCGCTGCCCGCGGCGCAGTGCACCCACACCGGCTGGTTGGCCGGGTCGTTAATGAGGTTCAGCGCGGCGACGTAGTCGTTGGGGTCGCCCGTTGCGTCGCCGATGAGGCCGAAGCGGTAGCGGGTGATGCCCAGCTCTTCAGCCTTCTGCTGGGCGGCGATCTCCTCGTCGGTGCCCGGCGTGTGGGCGCCCAGGTCGACGATGGTGCGGATGCCGTGGGCCTTGACGGGCCTGGCCGTGGCGATCGGCAGGGGCTCGCCGCTGCGGTAGATCGCGCCCTCCTTCACGACGCCCCAGCGCTTGGGCCACAGCAGCTCGTGCCCGTCGTCGACGTACCAGATGATGCCGGCCAGCAGCACGAGCAGGACCACGATGGACACGATCTTGCCGCGCTTGGACGGCTTCTCGGCGGCGGCCGGCGCGGCCGTGGGCTCGGTGTCTGCTGTCGCGGCGGCGTCGGCCTGTTGATCGGGCTTCTCGGTCATGGCCAAGGGTAGGAATACGATTGGGAGATGCCACAGGATGCGCCCAAGGACGCAGGACCAACCCGCAGGCCCACCGGTCCGAAGCGGCCCGCCCCCACGCCCTACCCCCAGAGCGTGCAGCGGGCCATCGACGAGCTGGCCGCCCTGCCGGGCATCGGCCGGCGCACCGCCGAGCGGCTGGCCTTTTATCTGCTCAAGGGCCCGCCCGACGCGGCCAAGAGCCTCGCCCAGGCCATCACCGAGATGCGGACGAGGTCGCAGCCCTGCCCGATCTGCGGGAATCTCGCCGACGAGCCGCCGTGCCGCGTGTGCCGGGCGGCGATGCCGGGGCCGGACGGGAGCGCCGCACGCGACGCCTCGCTCGTGCTCGTTGTCGAGCAGCCGCGCGACCTGTTCGCCATCGAGGCCAGCGGCGCCTTCGCGGGCGTCTACCACGTGCTCATGGGCAGGCTCAGCCCGCTCGAGGGCGTCGGCCCGGGCGACCTGAACATCGCCGACCTGCTCGCCCGCGTCGACGACCCCGCGCGCAACGCCGGCGGCGTGCGCATCGCCGAGGTCGTGCTGGGCCTGAACCCGACGCTCGAGGGCGACGCGACGGGCCTGTTCCTGGCCGAAGAGCTGGAAAAGCGCGGCGTCCGCGTCAGCCGCCTGGCGCGCGGCCTGCCCTCGGGCGGCCAGATCGACTGGGCGAGCAAGGCGGTGCTCGAGGACGCGATCGAGGGGCGGCGGGGGTTCTAAGACTCGGCTGCGCCGGGAAGAAGGGCCTCTGTCAGAAGGGCCCTGAACGCCGGCTGCAGTAAGGGCTTAGCTTACAGAGAGCCCCCGGAGCAAGTAAGCGATCGCCGAACTGGCTCGAGCGAGCAGATACCCGAGCGTGTAGAGGCCTCCAACCAGGAAGAAGACAAGGCACAAGTAGCGGGCCAAAGCCCGGCTCCACTTGGCGGAGCGATACTCCCACAGCGGCTGGTCCATGCGGCGGGTCCAGCCCACCTCAGTGGCTTCGCGGACCTCGTTGGGGCATCGCAGCGCATAAATGGTGGCGGCGACGGCCAGCGAGGCCGTGGCCAGGAGTTGGAAGCCCAGGTGCGCGGGCGTGGGAAGTTCAGGCAGAGCGCTAAGGAACGTAGCCCAAAGATCACTCTCGCCAAGCGCCTCGGCCCGTTCGGCCGCCGCATGCGCACTGGCGACCACACGGGTGTTGTGCCACTTGGCGAGCAGTGTGTAGCTAGCGATGGCGATGACGGCGAGGTATGACACGCCAAAGAGGCGGAGTTGGCCAATGGTGCGCAGGCGTTCCCAACTTGCGGCGTGTAATTCAAGAACGTCGATGGCTCGGTCGGCGAGGCCGATCAAGCCCTTGCGAACCTTCCATGGCCGGTGGAAGCGGGCAGACTCAACGTGATAGTCCTGCACGCGGTGATTGATGTCCAGCGACGCGAAGGCACGTTCGGGTCCAAATAGTCCTTTAACGTTGGATAGATCTGCCTCTGAGATAGCTAGTTGCGAGATACTGGCCAGGTGCATCCTCGATCCCCGCAGGGAAGTGTCATTCAGCACAGATTTGTTTAGTTTGGCCCAACGAAAACTGCAATTGTGAAACCTGCATGAGTGGAACTGAGTCTCACGACAAAGGGTGTGAGCAAAGCTAGCTTCAATGAAGTGGCACTGGGTGAGAGTGGCTTGATGCAAGTCGGCGCCGCGAAACGCTGTGTAACGTCCGCGACAGTCAAATAATTTGGCGTTCGTCAACTTGCTGTCGCTCAGATCTGCGTGGTCAAGTTGAACGCACGACAAGTGCACATTCGAAAGATGCATGCCGCGAAGACTAACACTTCGTAGGTCGAGCTCGTTCAGTTGTGCATGCTGCAAGGACAAATATGCATGCAGGCCTCGCAGTCGTGAAATGCACCCCGTCCACCACGTGAAACGATCCGGCCGGAGATCGCCTCGTGTCGCTTCCTCGAAACGCAGCAGGGTGGCTAACAACCACCAGTTACCTTTGTAGCTTGGCTGCGAATCACGCAAGGACTCAAAAAACGCTTCACCGAACGCATTACGGGCCAGATTGCCACGATAGGGCTCGTTGCCTTTTCCATTCCTTGGTGGATTGACGTCGTCAAGCGAAGGAATGATCGGTGGCCACGGGCGATCAGGCGGATGATTGGGTGGCGCTGGAGGACACCAGGGCTCATGTTTCGCAGTGCTCACGAGCGGAGTTTATGGCAGCAGTCCAAGTATCCGTCCAGGAACGAAGGTGCCCCTTTGGTTATGTCCTCAGCAGCGAGTTCGTGAATGGTGTTGGTTCAAGCCAAGCCAAGCCAAGCCACGGCACCGCCGCTGCGGCCCTAGAGGCCCAAAACGGCGCGCTCCGCACCAGCATGGCTGTGCTCGGAAGCCAAACCGCACGGTTCCGTAGCGCAACCACTTTCCTTCTTGGGGCGGCTGACTCGCTCCACAACAACATCGCCCCACTCCGCTGCAGAACGGCCGCGCTCATGAACAGAACGAATCCGCTGCGGACGTATCGGACCTTCCAACCTCTCTGAGAGGCCCTGAGGGCGGTTCGGCGTGCTTCCGGCCGAAAATCGGCGCAGGCCATCCAACTTCCAATGAAGCGGCCCCCGAATCACCCCGATGCATGATCGGACCGGGCCGCCGTTGGCTCCGGTCGAGTCCATCCAGGCCGACCGCCCGCACGATGTTCTCGCTCGCGACCGGCCACAACGCAGGAGTGCACCCGATGCACGACCTTCGTTCGCAGCCGTCGGCGGCCCGGCTCGTCTGGCACGCCAATGTCGATCTCAACTCGGAGCGCACCATCAGCGCAAAGGCAGGCCAATCATGAGCACCATCCCACAAAGCAACGACGAAGCACTCACCTGGGTCGTCGATCACATCGCCCAGTGGACCGCCGACCCCGATAGCATCGGCCTCGACGCGGCGTCCGTCACCGAGCTGGCCGGCCTGGCGCAGACGGCCCAGACCCGCCAGCAGACGCGCAACAACAGCCGCGATGCGGCGCGCGGCGCGACAAATTCGTTCAACAGCGCGGCCGACGCGATGCGCGAGTTCGCCTCGCTCCAGGTCCAGCGCATCCGCACCTTCGCACGCGGCAGCGCCGAGCCGGCAACGGTCTACGAGGACGCCGGCATCCCGGCCCCCGCCGACCGCTCGCCGACCCCCGCCCCCGGCACGCCCGAGGGTTTTGAGGTCTCGCTCCTGCAGAACGGGGCCATCGAAGTCAGCTTCGACTGCCCCAACCCGCCGCGCGTCACGGTCGCCAACTACATCGTCGAGCGTCGCCTGGGAGCCCAGGGCGCCTTCGAGTTCCTGATGAGCGCCCTGGAGCGCCGGTTCACCGACGCGAGCATCCCGCTGGGGACCAGCCAGGTCGCCTACCGCGTGACCGCCCAGACCGCCACGCGCACCGGCAACCCCGGCCAGTACGCCGTGCAGTTCGGCGCGGCCAATCAGGTCAGCGGCCAGCAGGTCCAGGGCGAGCCGACCGGCGGTGGGAGCCCGGAGGGCTTGGATGGGTCGGGGGATCAGCAGGCGGCGTAAGTCGGCTGCGATATGTTTGTGTTTCGAGTCGGCGGAGCGCCGATGTTCGACGCCCCGGCGGAGCGCCCCTGAGGACAGGGTCGCTGCGCCGGGGCTTGCTCAAGAGTTGTGTTCTGTGGCGCTCGCGGACTCGCTTGCGGGCTGCGCCCGGGCGGCCGGGGGCCGCCGCGCCTCCGCATGCGCTCTTCGCCGGAAGACCGGCTCGGCGGATGCTGCGGCGTCGGACACGGTGCGCGTGCGACGGGGCATCCGCGGTCTTCCGCGCATGTCCCCGTCGAGGCCGGCCCCGCGGCCCGGCCGAAGGCCGAGAAGCGAGTCCGCGAGCGCCATAGAGCACCACCCTTGGTCGAGCCGAAGCGCAGTCGTCGCGTCCTCGCGACGGCTCCGCGCAGGCGTCAACCGTGGGCGCCCGCCCGACGCGCGCCTTACGCACACGCCGCGTCAAACTCGTTCTGGAACGCCAGGAAGTCGAACAGCGTCAGGCTGCCGTCGCCGTCGAAGTCGGCCGCCAGGTCGCCCGCATCGAACGCGTTCTGGAACGCCAGGAAGTCGAAGATCGTCAGCGCGCCGTCGCCGTCGAAGTCGGCCCGGCACACGCTCTGCACCTCGAACGCGCCCATGTCGACCACCGGCGAGCCGACGCCCGTATCGGGCGTGGCCGGATCGTCGACCGCCCGCGCCAGGCCGGCGGCGTCGAAGGGGATGGGCTCGCTCACGTCGCCATCGCCGTCGATGTCAAACACGTCGGTTGGCAGCAGCATCGTGTTGCCTGCGTCGATCACCGGCGAGCCCGCCATGGGCCGGTACCCGGCGTCGAGCATCGGGTCGGCGTCGATGTTGCCCGCCCCCGGGTAGCTGCCGACGATGCACGACCAAGTGGCGGTGACGGTGGCCGTGTCCACGCCCAGCCAGTCGCCGTTGTCGACGATGCAGTTGCGCAGGTCCAGGGCGCCCTGGAGGGCGTAGACCGCCTCACCGTCGACGGCGCCCGTGTTGCCAGCGAACGTGACGTTGGTCAGCGTGCCACCGTCTTGCACGTAGAGCGCGGCGCCCTGCATGGGCTCGCCGGGGTAGGACGCAAGGCGGTTCTCGGTGAACACGGCGTTGGTGATGTCGACGATCCGGCCGTTGATCGCGCCGCCGCGTGAGCCGTACGAGTCGCTCCCGGCGATGTTGCCGACGAAGCTACCCCCGATGATCGTGACTTCTTGAGCCGTGATCGCGCCGCCCCGGCCCGTGCCCTCAACGCCCGAGGCGCGGTTGTTGATGAAGTCGGTGTTGATCGAGACGACGCGGTTGGCCGACACGCCGCCGCCGCCGCCCGTTCCGCCCAGGATATTGCCGCGGACCGTGCTGTCGATGAGGGTCACCGTCGACGACGTGGCGCCGATGGCCGCGCCGTCGCCGCCGCTGTAGCCGCCCGCGCGGTTGTTCTCGATCAGGCACCGCTCGAACACGAGGCTGGTGCCGCGCGCGTAGATGCCGCCGCCCGTTCCCCGGCCGCCGTGGCCGCTGCACACTTCGTCGTAGGCAGAGTTGTTGCGGATCACACAGTCGGTAAACCGCAGCTCGCCACCAGTGGTATAGAACGCGCCGCCATAGCCGCTCGAGAAGCAGCCCATGTTGCCGGCGGTGTTGCCGGAGAAGACGCAGTTGTCGAACCAGAGGTCGGCACCATTGACGCGGATGGCGCCGCCGTCGACCCCGCTGAACTCCGTGACCGTCAGGTCTTCGAGCCTTGTGCCCGAAGCGCCCGCCCCGAAGTCCATCGCGTGGATAACGCGGATGTACGGATCGGACGGGCCCTCGATGACGACATCGGCCGGATCGCCAGTCTCGCCGCGGAACGTGAAGGCGACGCTGGGCATCTGCAACGCCTCGTTTCCCGCGCCCGAGTAGACGCCCGGCGCGAGCACGACCGTGTCGCCGGCGGTGACCGCGTCGAGCGCGGCCTGGATGGTTGGGTACTGGCTGGGGACCAGCAGGTCATCGGCGAGCGCGGTATTGCCCAGCGCGGTCAGCGCCGCGACGGCGAGCACGGTGCCGGCCGTGCGGCGACTGGGGTTGCGTGTGGTGCCAAGGCTCGAATGACGAGTGGCGCGCATGAAGGTCCTCCCTTGCGTGCCGGGAGGCTGGTGGCTTGCTTCAGAGCCGACCCGGATGGTCCGCCGTCGGACCGCTTCGATTTCGGAGAAGGGCCCATCCCCACCCCCGCACGAGCCCCACGATTCGGGCAAGCCCCGGGCTCATAAGGGTGTACGGCCTCATGACGGCATAGTTTCTACCTAGATACCCGATGGCGTTGGCGATCTCATTGCAGATCCCGCCTCGGACGGAGATAGCCGGGGTCGAGTCGCCACAGAACAGAAATAGCCCGACTGTGAAGATTTGGCGGTTCTGGCCTCGCGCCCTCAGCGGGCGCTGCGGTGCCGGAGGAAACAGACCGCGCCGATCGTCTCGCGCCCGGCGCGACGAGCGGTGGCCAGGCTGGGCGCGTTCTCGCCCATGATGGTGCCGAACATCGGGAGCGAGGCGTTCGCCCCGTCGTCGGCGACGAGCGAGCGGGCGAGCTCACGCTGCGCGGCGGCCGCGGATCGCCGGCCGGCCGCCCACCCGGCGACACACTCCTCGACCACGAGGTACCCGTCCATCGCCTGGAAGTCGATCCGCTGGACGCACAGCAAGCCCGCGGGCGTATCCGGCTCGTCCTGCAGGAACCAGTGCAGCACGCGTCCATCCGCTGCGCACGCCTCGATCTCGTCGCGGCCCGACGGGCGGATGATCCGTTGCAGGGCCGCGTTGCGTTCCTGGAACGCGTCGTAGCTGTCGGCCTCGAACTCCATGGCGTCGTCGACCGTCGCGCCTCGCAGCACGACCAGCGGCAACTCGGCCGCGGGCGTTCGCTCGAGCATCTCGTCGATGGTTGCGCCGACCAGGGCCTGGTCGACCTCGGCGACCCAGCCGGCGGGCAGCGGTGGGGGCGTGCTGCCGGCGACGGGAATCCGCACCATCGGCGGCTCGAACGCCGGATACGCCGCCATCGCCGCGCTCGCGGTCTGGCCAAGACGATCACCCATCCACGCGTCCGCATCGGTCGTAGCCACCAGGTCAACGAACGGTCGATTCCCATCGCCCCCGTAGTGCCGGATGCCGCACAACGTTTGCGCTCCTGCCACGTCGATGACGACGTTCAGGAAGTCGCGCGGCGCGCCAACCATGAAGTTCGTCGCGCGGTTGACCGCCACCTTGCGGTCGTCGCACCAAGCGAGCTGCTCGTCGATCCACTTGGCTCGCGCCGATCGGATGTCGTCCATGGGGCGCCATCGCCGCACCGCTTCTGGCAGCATGGCGAGATCGGCCGCGAGCATCGCGTCGCGCATGCGGGCCGTGTCGCCTGCCACCTACGCCACCTCGAACGCCGTTCGCAGGCCGAACACAGAGCAAAAAAGCTCGGACTTGCGCTGCGAGCCCCAGACGTCCGTGCTCACGTCGCTGGGCGACTCAATAGTGAATGTCGCGGTGTTGGGGTGGTCGGCGCCGTCGCGTGCCTCGATCGTGACCGCCACACGCTCGACGACCTGCGTGTGCGTGCGGTCGAGGCCATCGGCCACGCGCAAGATGCCCGCGAGGCGACGCACGATCTTGCGGTCGTGGTTGTCCATCGCGGCGTAGGGCTCGTGGCTGTTCTTGGGGTGGCTTCGGCGGTGGTAGCGCGCGATGTTGGCGATCAGCTCGCGCTCTCTTGGCGTGAACCCGTCCAACTCGCCGTTGGCGATGATGTAGTAGCTGTGCTTGTGGTGCTTGCTGTGGTTCACCAGGTAGCCGATGTCGTGCAGCACGCCGGCGGCCTCGAGCACGGCCCTTCCATCGTCGTCCATGGCCGTTTCGTGGTCGAGCGCGAGCGGGTGGCTGGGGTGCTTCTTGCCCAGTTCTTTAGCGATGGCCGGCAACTGTTGCTGCAGCTCGTCGAAGATCTCGAGTGCCAGCTGCGTGACGTGCTCGCTATGCGCCTCGTGGTAGCGGCACTTGCGAGCGAAGCGGCGGACGCTCTCGGCCCGGCTTCCCAGCGAGATGCGCGTAGGCGTTGCGGTCGGTGGCGCGCCGCGTCCACGCGTGGCCGCGGTGTGCCCCTCGAGCATCGAGAGCATGAGCCCGTCGCGGATGCCGCGGTCGTGCACGACCAGCTCGTCGACCTTCAGCGTCTTCATGAGCGCCTCGACGATGGCCGCACCGGGCAGGATGATGTCGTAGCGGTCCTTGTTCAGCCCCGCGACCGATTCGCCCTTCTCGAGCGCGCTCCGGAGTTTCGTCAGCGTCTTGGTCACCTGTTCACGGGCCAGGCGGTGTCCCTGCACGCTGTCGGCGCTCACGCCGTCCTTAGCCATCTGGATCGACGCGAGCGCACCGTACGTACCGCCGGTGCCGAACAGCACCTTGGGCTTGAGCGGCATCTTGCCGATGGCGGCTTCGATGGCTCCCTTGAGGTACTGGCGCATCTCGTCGAAGGCCTTGGGCTCGCTGGCGCCCGCCCCGCCAAACATGTCCGACACGCGCACCGCGCCGAGCTTGAGTCCGACGACCTTTTCGACGGCGCCGCCGCGGCTGAAGACGACCTCGGTCGAGCCGCCGCCGATGTCGGCGACCGCGAAGGGCAGATTGGTGACGTCGAACGCCGCCGCCACGCTCTTGTGCGCCAAGCGGCCCTCGTCCTCGTGACCGATGACCTCGGTCCGCAGGTTGCTCAGCCGCTGCACGCCGTTGACGAACTCGTGCCCGTTGCTGGCCTCGCGGACGGCACTGGTCGCGATCACTCGGACCTCAGCCACGCCGTAGCCCAGTGCGATCTGCTTCATCCGCTCTACCGCGTCGATGGCCTCCTCCATTCGGTCCGGGGCGATCAGGCCCGTCTCGGCCATGCCGTGGCCCAGGCGCGGGCTGACCTTCTCCTCGTCCAGCACGCGGTAGCCGCCCTCGTCGTCGCGCTCGGCGATGAGCAGGCGGATCGAGTTTGTGCCCACGTCGATGGCGGCCAGGCGCAGCGGGCGCTGTGGCGCGGGGCGGACGGTGCGTTCGGAGGCGTCGGCAGGCGTTGGCGCGGTATCCATCCGGGCAAACGGTAGGACAAGCGCACCCGCCGGTACCCTCTACAATCTCCACCGCCCGCTGTATCGCTCGCCGACCCGGGATTCTCGAAAGGCCGCCCGAAGGACAGACATGCTCGAACGACTCACAGAAGGCTTCCAGTCCGCGCTCCGCAACCTCTCCGGCCAGGGGTCAATCTCCGAGAAGAACGTCCGCGACGCGATGGCCCAAGTCCGCGAGAGCCTGCTCGAGGCCGACGTCGCGCTCGAGGTCGTCGAAAAGTTCACCAGCGAGGTCGTGCAGGACGCCCTGGGCCAGAAGGTCACCGAGAGCGTCAAGCCCGGCGAAGAGATGATCAAGATCGTCCACGACCGCCTGGTCGAGCTCCTGGGCGGCGAGCCGGGCAAGGCCAGCGACCCGGGCATCCACACCGTGTCGCCCGGTCCCACGGTCATCATGATGTGCGGCCTGCAGGGCAGCGGCAAGACGACCACCTGCGGCAAGATCGCCGCGTGGCTCCGCAAGAAGGACCTGTCTTCCACTCTTGTCGCCGCCGACCTCCAGCGTCCCGCCGCCGTCGAGCAGCTGGAGACAGTCGCTGCGCAGGCGGGCTCGATGCCCGGCAGCGCCCCCGTCAATTTCCACGGCGAGCTCGACCAGATCGGGGCTTATGGCGAGCGCGTGGGTGTGGCCGTCGACGTCTGCAAGCGAGGGCTTAAGCAGGCACGCGCCAACGCCAGCGATGTGGCCATCCTCGACACCGCGGGCCGCCTGCACGTCAACGACGACCTCATGGGCGAGCTCAAGAAGGTCAAGGCCGCGTGCAACCCGCACTACATCTTCCTCGTCGTCGACAGCATGACAGGCCAGGACGCGGTGCGCAGCGCCAAGGCCTTCCACGAGCAGCTCGGCATCGACGGCGTGATCCTCACCAAGTTCGACAGCGACACCCGCGGTGGTGCGGCCCTGAGCGTGCGCGAAGTCACGGGCGCGCCCGTCCGCTTCGTGGGCACGGGTGAGGGATTGAACGCGCTCGAGCCCTTCCACCCCGAGCGTTTCGCGGGCCGCATCCTGGGCATGGGCGATGTGGTCTCGCTCGTCGAGAAGGCCCAGCAGGAGGTTACCGAGGAGGAAGCCGAGAAGCTGCAGAACAAGATGATGCGCGGCGAGCTTGGCATGGACGACTTCTTGAAGCAGCTCAAGACCATCCGCAAGCTCGGGCCCATGAAGCAGGTACTCGGCATGCTCCCCGGCGTGGGCGCCTCGCTCAAGGACATCAACATCGACGACAAGGAACTCGACAGGGTCGAGGCCCAGATCCAGTCGATGACCGAGCAGGAGCGCAAGAAGCCCAAGCTCATCGACAACAGCCGCAAGCGGCGCATCGCGAAGGGGGCGGGCGTCGATCAGCAAACCGTCGGCAAGCTGGTCAAGCAGTTCAACACCATCAACCAGCTCACCAAGGGCATGGGCGACATGAGCGCCCGAAGCAAGATGAGCACCATGACCCACATGGCCCAGGGCGCCGCCGGCGGGAGCGACGCCGCCGCGGCCGCTTCAATGATGCCCAGCATCGCGCGAAAGAAGGGCACTAAGGGCGGCAAGCCCAAGGGCTTCAAGCAGCGCAAGAAGCGCAGGTAGCCGAGCAAAACCAGGGCCTTGGATCTCCCGCGTGGGCGGGGCGACGGCCCACACAAAAACCCCTTGCATCGCCCCTCGCTTTCAGGTACCTTCTACCCAAGCGAGGAGAGCCCCATGCGCCGTACGACTGCCTACGTCCTGCTGCTTGCCGCCACTACCCCGGCCCTGGCCCAGACCAGCAGCGCCGAGATCGTCTTCGACATCGACAACGACACGCTGCTGCCCGGCCAGAGCACGACGGTCACGATGGCCGCACTCTGGAACGAGGGCTTCGCCATGTGTTGCGTCGGCACGGACCTGCTCATCTCCACCGGCAGTGATGGCTGGAGCGACCTGAGACTGATTGCCCCTATGGATGGGCCGGGCACATCTGCCGGAGCGCTCACGCCCCTTGGCATCGAAGGAGTTCTTGCAGGCAAGCTCAACTTTCCCTCGACCGGCGTCCCGCCAGATCCAAACCCCATCCTGTTCTGGCAGGGCACGTACACCGCGCCCTCCGACATCGCTGAGCCCTTTGACATCAATCTGACGACACAGACCAGCATGTTCGAGGTCTACATCGAGTTCGCTTCGGCCGAGACACAGAGCCTGATGGACGTGCTCACCGAGGGCAACGCCACCATCCGAGTCATCCCCGCTCCAGCGAGCGCGATCGTGCTGGCCGGCCTCGCGGTTGCCCGCCGTCGTCGCAGGTGAGAGAAGAAACCAATGCGAACCGCAGCCATCTTCCTGCTCGCACTAACCGCGCCGGTGTTCGCCCAGACGCCCGGTTCGGCCATCCTCATCGATATCGAAGGCGACACGCTGCTGCCCGGTCAGAGCACGACTGTCACGCTCTGGGCGGCATGGCCCGAGCACGAGTTTGCGTTCGCGCGCACCAAGACGAATCTCTGGACCAGCGTCGGCTCCGAGGGGTGGTCCGGCTTTGAACTCATCCCGCCGATGGACTTCGTGGCTACGTCCGCTGGCGAGGCATCAGTGACGGGCGTCGATGGCATCTTCGCGTGGCAAGTCAACTTGTGTGCGACTGCGCCGAGATGCCCGCTCCGCGATAACCCGATAGCGTTCTGGCAAGCAACGTATACGGCGCCTGCGTTCGTCGCATCGGGCTTCAACGTTGATCTAACGACGCGCACAACAGAGTTCGACGTCTACTTCATGCCCGAGTCACTTGAGACAGTTAGCTATCTCGGCAACGTGGTCGAAGGGGAGGCAACCATTCGCGTCATCCCCGCACCGGCATCGATTGCCGTACTGGGCGGGCTTCTGGTGTTCGCCCGGCGTCGCCGTGAGCCGCGTACCTAGTCGCGCACTTTATCGAGCATCGCCAGCACAATGATGCCGCAGATCATCGACACGAGGTTCCCCGCGAGGATCGTGCAGATCTCCAGGATGCCAAGCAACTGGGCCCGGCCGCGCTTGGGGCCATAAGGCGGCTTTCCGAGCGCGTTGAAGTGCATGATCTCGAAAACCGCCAGGATCACCAGCGGCACGCTGAGCACGATGCCCACGCAGGTGAAGGCCCAGCTCACCGCCGAGATGATGTTGAAGATCGCCGAAACGAGGATCGCGGTGCGGACCGCGCTCGGATCCGCGGCAGCGGGACCCTGCTGGGTTGGCGGAACCTGGCTCATGTTGCTACCCCCGAATTAGAGACGGATTGTCGAACGCCGATGCGCTTAGAGACATCGGCCAACCCTACCGCTTGAGCGGCAAGAAATCCTTCTCCTCGCCCCGGAGCCACGCGTTAAAACGAGGCCAGAACACCTCTCGCAGCAGGATCTTGACGCACGCGGCGACGGGGATCGCAAGCAGCAGGCCGTAGACGCCGGCCAGGATGCCGCCGGCCAGCGAGGCGAACAAGATCGTGGGCGTGTCCATGTTCGTGGCCTTGCCCTGGATGGCTGGCGTGAGCAGGTAATCGTCCACCGCCTGGCCGGCAAAGTAGATCGCCACAGGTGCCGCCAGCGTCCACCACCACGTCTGCTGGAAGCCGAACCACCCGCTGTTATCGATCGCCAGTGCGACGATCGTCATCGGGATGCCCAGCAGCGCGACGTACGGCACGATGCTCAGGATGCCGACGAGTGGGCCGAAGATGAGCGGGGCCGGCACGCCAATGAGCCAGTACGCGATCGTGAAGATCACGCTCTGGATGATCGCGATCGTGATGCGCCCGCGCACGAATCCTGCGACCACCCGATCCATCTGCTGCAGCAGATCGACGATCTGGTCGCGGTAGCGGTGGGGCAAGACCTCGTAGCCAAAGCCGCGTACGTGGGCGTAGCCGGTAGAGAGGAAGAAGAAGAAGAAGCCGGTCAGGAACAAGCCAAACAGCAGCATGCCGATCGACGTGACCGTTGCCAGCCCCGTTGCCAACGTCATGCGTCCACCCTGCACCGCCGCATCGGTCATGCGCGCCGCGTTTCCGCGCACGATGCCAAGGGTCCAGTCGAGTAGCTGGGCCAGCGCGTCGGTCGCGCCGCCCGCTCCGCCATCGTCGTCGAGAGTCTCCACCGTCCGCCTCGTGTACTCGTACACGACCGGTTTGATCACCTCGGGAAGCGCCAGGAATGCGTTCGACGCTTTCCGGGCTTCTTGCGATTGGATCAACGGCCCCCGCGGCGCCTCGGACGGTTCGACGTCGGCCGCTTGCGGGTCCGGGTCTGCCAGGGCCTCGTTTTGCGGCACAACCTCATAGAAGAGTAACGTGCCCTTCGATCCGTCTTCGCCCTTCGTGAAGATGGGCCGAGCGTCGGTCTCGTGCTGCTTCACATAGTCGGTGACCGTCATGATGTGATCGGCGTTGGTCCCGAGCGTCTTCGCAAAGCCGACACCCTGCACAACAGCGAACGCCGTCGCCAGCGCCGCCGGCACAGCCACGAACAGCACGACTGCGAACAGGATGCCCGATACCGCCCCTTGCCGCGTGAAGTGCTTCGACCGTTCGAGCCGCTGCACCACGGGCTCGAGCAGATACGCCAGCAGCAATGCCAGCAGCAGCGGCACCGTCACCGTTCGCAGCACGTAACCCAGGTAGAGCACGCCGAACACCGCTGCAAACAGCAGGATGTCGCGGATCGGCTGGATCTGCCACAGATGCCTGGCGTACCAGGGCTGGCCCTTGAGAGAATTTTTATCAGCTGGCTGCGCCGGCTCTTCCGGCGCGGCGTCCCCGTCGCCCGACTGTGGTGCGGCGGGACGCTTAGCCAACTCCGCCCGCCTCTTCGCCGGCGCCGTCTGCCGCCGTCGCACTCGGACCGCGCATGCCACGCTCGAGCGGGCCATCGAAGGCCTCCTCGAATTCGTACACGCCGCGGAAATCGTCCAGGGAATCGTTGTCGCTCGTGCGGAGCAGGCCGGTGTCGACCATCGCGTACACGATCTTGCCGAAGTCCTCGGTGCTTCGCACACCCCATCCGCGGAGCACTGTGCGTGCTAACAGGCCGTACTTCTCGACCGCGAGCGATCGGAGGCCAAAGCACAGCTCCTGCCCGCTTACGTGACGGCTCTGTGTCTGGGCGATCTCGTCCAGGTCGCTGGGGTCGATACCCGCGATCTCGCCCAACAGCGCGAGGTCGAGGTCCTCTTCGCTCTGGGCTTCGCTCATCTCAATAGTCGAGTCGGCGGTTGTCTCGTCGGACGCGTCACCGCGGACCTTCTCGAGGGTGTGCTGCAGGCCCTCTTGCACGAAGCGGAACGCCTCGGGCGAAAAGGGCGCCAGTGTCCGCATCCGCTGCCAGTCGATGAGCTCGTCCATACCTGTCCAAACCTGCCTGGAGGGCCGAGTCATTCCCGGCCGACGGGTCATCGTACACGCGGGCGCACCCAGTATCGGCACGCGACGGCGATTCCCCCCAACTCCCCACAAGGACCGAACAGGGAAGCCACTCGTTGCCTCAGGGGAACGGCCGGCTCAGCGAGCTGCTTCCAGCAATGCCGAATCGGAGCGGTGCCTCTCGCCAGCGATCTCCGACACGGTCGATGCCGATCCGCGGGCCGAGCAAAATTTTCCCGTCCGCATCGCCCGGCTCGAGCCAGAGCGGCTCGCCAGCCTTCGGCGGTTCGAGCAGGTCACGCCCGTCGCAGTCTCGATCGATGCCCAGCGCCGCGCACAGGCGGGCGGGCCCTGAGCCGATCTTGTGCTCAGCCAGTTTCGCCGCCGCCTTCGGACTTCGGCGACGCAATTCATCCATCCGAGCGGCGTTCTCGACCGGCTCGATCGCCCGAAGCAGCACCGCTTGCGGATCGCCCTCGCTCGCGCACGCCACATTCATGCACCAGTGCATGCCGTACGTGAAGTACACGTACGCCGTGCCAGGCTGGGCGTACATCGACTCGTTGCGTTTCGTTCGCCGCCCTCGGTACGTATGCGCGGCCTCGTCTTCGATGCCGAGATAGGCCTCGGTCTCGACGATGCGCCCGCGGAGCTCGTCGCCTTCTTGGAGCCTGCGACAAAGCACCCACCCAAGCAGCGTGCGCGCTGCATGGTCGGCCGGCACACTCAATAGCTCCCGTGTCAAGACAATGACCGCGAGTCTTTGACTCCAAGCGTGCGATAGATCTCACGCGTGGCCGTGCTCTTGTTGAGCGTGTAGAGATGCAGCCCGGCAACCTTGTGATCGAGCAGGTCGCGGCACTGCTCGGTGGCCCAGTGCAAGCCCACTCGGCGGATCAGATCGGGATCGTCGCCAGCACGCCGCAGTGCCCGCAGCAGCGGCGCTGGGAACCGGCTGCCCGCTGCAAGCTCGGCCATGCGATCCATGCCCTTCGTGCTCGTGATGGGCATGACGCCCGCCACGACAGGGATGCGGATGCCCGCGAGCTCGCACCGCTCGCGGAAGTCGTAGAAGTCGTGGTTGTCGAAGAACAGCTGGGTGATGATGAAGTCGGCCCCAGCGTCGACCTTGGCCTTGAGATGGTCCATCTCTTTCAGGCGGTTGGGCGTCGCGGCGTGGCCCTCCGGGTACCCACCAACGCCAATGCCAAAGGCACGGTCCGCGCCAAGGTTCTTGTCCGAGTACGAGCGAATTGCGCGGACTACGTCAACGCCGTAGCGAAAGTGGGCGAAGGGGTCTTCGCCCTCGCGCCTGCCCCGAGGGATCCCATCATGGAGCGGAGGATCGCCTCCAAGTGCCATGATGTTGCGTACGCCAGCACGGGCGTAGTCCTCGAGCATCTCGTCCAATTCCTGCGGCGTGTGGCACACGCCCGTCATGTGGGGAACCGGATGCAGCGGCGTCTCGCGACGGATGCGCAGGACGAGTTCCCTTGTGAGCTCACGCGTGCTGCCGCCGGCGCCATAGGTCACCGACACGAAGCTCGGGCGAAGCTCTTCTAGGTCGCTAATGGCCTGATATAGCTTCTCGGCGGCTTCGGCGTTCTTGGGTGGAAAGAACTCGAAGCTCGCCGTCGTGCCGTCCTGGCGGAAGATGTCCGCGATGTGCGCACTGGGCGTCACCGGGCTGGCATTGGGCGAAGCCGGCGTCGCGCCGTTCGAAGAACAGTGAGCTTCACCGCCCTCACCGGACGCACGAGCTTCTATCGGCCCTTCGGTCTTCGGTGCTTTGCTCGGCTCGGTCTCGGGCACAAACCAGTGTATCGGGCGTTGCGGGTTATCTCGACCGGCAGGGTGATCGCTCGTTGTTCAGCCAAACACGGCCGACAGCCCGAACAGGATCGTGACGCTCATGAAGAGCAGCCCCAGCGTCAGGGCGATGCCCGTGAAGATGGTGCTGAAGAACGACCCGATGGCGCGGCAGAAGCCAGAGCGGAGGGTGAAGATCGCCACCAGCGGCGCGAAGAGCGCCGTGAACACCAGGTTGAACGCCGAAACGATGAACAGCGTCTCGCCCGCCTGCTCACCCGAGCCGCCGTCGGCCAACTGGCCCAGGGCGACCACCGTCGCCAGCGCGGTTGCAAGGGTCATGACGACCATCATCGCCCGGCCGGGCGAGGCGGTCATCGCCTGGCAGCGGCCGCGACGCTTCGACCCCCCAGGGGCTTGCTCGGCCTCGGCGGGAAGCGGCGGCGGGGCGGCGTGGCAGCAGGTCATGGCGGCGGGCATGGCGAGGGTCCTCCCAGGATCGAGGGTGCGTCGCCATGTTGTTGGGATTCGTCCGCTCGCCGTTTCGATCATCCAGCCGTCAGGTACCCCATCGCTGCGCTCGCCAGGGTGAGCACGATCAGGAAGCCGCACATGTCGGTGATGGTCGTGAGGATCGGTCCGCTCGCGAGGGCAGGGTCGGTCTTGAAGCCCTTGAGTAGAAGCGGCACGCCGCCGCCGATGCAAACCGCGATCAGCGTGTTCGCCGCCAGAGCGCTGCCGACAACCAGGCTGAGCGCAATATTGCCCTGCCACAAGAACGCAACGCCGCCGATCAGGATGCCCAGGATGATCCCGTTGATGATGCCGACGCTGCACTCCTTGAACAGAACACGGAAGATGTCCCGCGGTCGCGTCACACCGAGCGTCAGCTCCCGCATGCTCACCGCCACCGCCTGGTTGCCTGAGCAGCCACTCATGTCCGAGATGATCGGCAGGAACACCGCCAGCGCGATGACGGCCTCGAGCGTCTCCTGATGGAACGCGATGACGCTCGCGGCGGCGATGTTCAGCACGATGTTGATGCTCAGCCACGCCAGACGCCGGCGGCTGCGCAACGTCAGCGGCATCGAGCGGAGCTCCTCGCCACCCACGATACCCTGGCTGGCGCGGTACATGTCATCGGCGTCTTCCAGCGCCGCCTCGCTCACCGCGCTTCGCTCGACAACGCCAAGCAATCGATGCTGGCCGTCTACCACGGGGAACGCCAGGAAGCCGTGGTCGTCAAACACGCCGCGCAGCGCATCGAAGTCGGTCGTGTCGGCAACCGACACCGGGTCCTTCACCATGATCTCGGCGACCGGTGTCGTCCGACGGGCCATGAGCAGCCTGCGGATGGGAATGACGCCCCGGAGCGAGCCGGCCGCGTCGACCACGTACGAGTACTGGATGTTGTAGTCGCGATATCGCTCGGCGTTCTCTTCCATGTCGGCGAGCACATCGCGAACCGTCATGGACTCGTTGAAGGCGAGAAACTCGGTGAGCATCAGCCCGCCGGCCGAGTCCTCCTCGTAGCTCGCAAGGCGACGCGTCTCGTCGGCAACCTCGGCGGGCATGGCCGCCAGGATGGCGTGCGCCTCGTCCTCATTGATCGCGGCGACCAGGTCGGCCCGGTCGTCGCTGGTCATCGCTTCGAGAATGTCGGCGGCCTTCTCGTGGTCGAGCTGGCCGAGCGCAGCAAGCGCGCCCGCCGCCTGCACGCGCGGCAGCGCTTCGCACACTTCGGCCGCCGTGTCCGCTGGCAGCAGCGCGAGCAGCCTTGCCTGCTCGCTGGTGTCCATCGCGCTGACGGCGTGGATCGTCTGCTCGGTGCTGGCGCTCTCGAGCCAGTCGCAGCACACACCGCCATCGCCGCGTTCGACCGCCCCGTCGAGGATGGCCTCCTCCGGGGCTCCCTTGTTCGCTTCAACGACTTGCGGGGACTCGAGCGTCGTGCCGGGTTCGGACATGCTGCCTCCGATGCGCGTGAAAAGCCGCCCGCATGGGGCCGCTCGCAAGATGGCACGGCCCGGCGGCGGTGAGCGCGGCCCGAAGCCCTGCAAGCTGCCCGTTGCTTACCCGCCAGCGGCCATCAGGACAAAAAAGCGCCAGCTCCCGTCTGCCTGCCGAACCGCCTCGTGCGCCGCCACGTGGCCCTGCGGATATCGCTCGTAGGCGAGGGCCATCGCCCGGCCGCGGGCCGCGCGCACGTCGCCGGCCGTTACGGCGAACGCCCGATGCTCTCGACCATCGATCTCGAAGGCCCCGTCGCGGAACCACGTAGGCGGGACCGTCTCGGCGGCCGAGCGTGCGGGCTCCAGCTGGGTGGGAATGGGCGCAGACTGCGTTTGCGGCGTCGACGCATCAGCACGCTCGGGCTCGGCTGCCGTTGGGCGTTCGGCAAGCGGCGTCGCTCGTTGCGAACCCGATTGCGAGACTTGTTGCGATCGGGGCTCGGGCAGCGGTCGCGGCGCCGGCGTGCTCGAGCACGCCACCACCGACAGCATGCCGGCCCCCAGCGCAGCCATCGCGATCCTCTTGCGTACCACGCCATCCGTGCGTTGCTGGTCCATGACTGAATCCTATCAGCAAGGTGGTGGAGGAGGGGTCCTCATCGGGGCGGAGCCGCACCATCTCCGCCGGTCTCGAACAGGGCTTGCTGGTCTTTCACTTCCCTGGGCCGCGTTCGCAGTTGATCCAGCTCGCGCTGCAACTCGGTCACGCTCATGAACTGGTGGTACTCGCTGGCAAAGCGGATGTACGCAACGTCGTCTACCTCACGGAGCCGGGCCATCACCAGCTCGCCGATGACGCTGCTCTCGACCTCCTGCTCGTAGGTCTGGTGCAGCTCGTCCTCGACGGCCTCGACGATGCCCGCCTTGGCCGCTTCGGGAATGGGCCGCTTGCCGCAGGCCGCCTGGATGCCCCGCAGCACCGTGTCGGGGTCGAAGGGCACGCGGCTGCCGTCGCGCTTCACGACCGCCAGCCGCGCCTGCTGCTCGACCCGCTCGTAGGTGGTGAACCGCCGATCGCACTGGTTGCACACCCGCCGCCGGCGGATGGCCCGTCCGCTCTCGGCCGGCCGCGAGTCGATGACCTTGTCGTCGTTATGGCTGCAGAAGGGGCAGATCATGCTTCGGTGGGGTGCGGTCGTCCCTCGGTACGGCGGCTCCGCCCATGGTAGGTCGGGGCTTGGAGTGCCACAAGATGTTGGGAATCGGCCCCGGTGGGCGGTCGGCGCGCGGGTCGCAGGTGTCACGCAGCCGGCTGGTTTGCTCCGGCGATGCGATCACGCCGAGCCCGCCGAGTGCTCCTGGCGTTCGCGATTTCGCGTGGGTCACAGCCGATTCGCACCGCCCGCGCCCAGCTTCGAGATGCGAGGCAAGGTCAGCGCCCGCGATTGGCCTCGGTGTCGCGCACGGCGCGCACCTCCCCAGCAGGACAGGTCCGCGGAGGAAAGGCTCGTCGAACCCCCGCCCGCGCGTTCGGTAACCCACGATCTCCCGCCGCCCAGCGATTTTGGCTGAAGCCGTCGCACGATGCCGCCGATGCCCCAACTAGGCGCTCTTATGCGGCAAGTGCCGCGACCTTCGGACCCGGCGGCCGACCCAGATTCCCCCTACCCTCCATGCCCATGATCCATCCCTGGCACGACGTCACCCCCGGCTCCGGCATCCATCCCCTGCCCGGGCACTTCCGCGCGGTCATTGAGATCCCCAAGGGCAGCCACAACAAGTACGAGCTGGACAAGACCAGCGGCATGCTCAAGCTCGACCGTGTCCTCAGCAGCGCCGTCTACTACCCGGCCAACTACGGCTTCATCCCACAGACGCTCGCCGACGACGACGATCCGCTCGACGTGCTGGTGTTCAGCGCCGAGGAGGTCGTGCCCATGTGCCTCGTGCAGGCACGGGCGGTGGGGCTCATGAGCATGATCGATGAGGGGCAGGCCGACCACAAGATCATCGCCGTGCTCGAGCAGGACCCCATCTACGACGACTACAAGAGCGCCAGCGACTTCCCGCGGCACACCTTCAAGATGCTCAAACGCTTCCTCGAGGACTACAAGGTCTTGGAGAGCAAGGACGTCGAGGTCGACGAGATCATGCCCGCCGAGGCGGCCCACCCGATCATCGAGAATGCCCTAAACCGCTACAGCGCCGAGCGGCGGCAGGGCAAGGTTCCCGGCCTGCACAGCTAGGCCGCATCGCCATCGCTCCCGACTCCTAGCCTTCCTGCGGGAGGGAGCGATGGGGTTCCAGTTCACCCAATCCGAGAAAGTTCGCGCCGGCGTGCGGCGCATCGCGGTCGAGCGGATCGACAAGGCGATCGCCGTCGTAGACCCCGCGCGTACCACGGAAGCCTCGCGGGAGAACATCGACCTCGCCGTGCACGACGCACGCAAGCGCTGCAAGGAACTGCGTGCACTGATCCGCCTGGTTCGCCCGAGCTTCGATGGATACCAGCGTGAGAACGCCGCCTTCCGCACGGCCGCTCGATTGCTGGCTGACTTACGCGACGCGACCACCGTGCTCGATGCGTTCGATGCGTTGACCGAAGACGACACCGAGCGGTTCGCGCCCGTCCGCGGCGCGCTCGCAACCGAACGCGCCGAGTTGTCATCCGACACCGGCGAACGACTGCAGGCATTCGCGAAGCGCATGGCCGAAGCAAGGCAACGCGCCCGCAAGTGGACGCTCGAAGACCAGGGCTTCGACGCCATCGGCCCAGGGCTGGAGAGGACCTACGCCCGCTGCCAGTCGGCGATGCAGTGCGCTATCAAGAAGCCAAGCATCGACAACCTGCACGAGTGGCGCAAGCTCGTGAAGTACAACCGCACCCATCTCCGCCTGCTCCGCGGCCTGTTTGCGCCGGTCATCGAGCCCGTCCGGGGGCAGGCCAAGCGGCTGAGCGACCTGCTGGGCGACCACCACGACCTTGCCATGCTGGCCGATGCCATCGATTCCATCGATGCCGGCGAGCCAGCCGTGAACGCCCAACTCCGCAAGCAACTGCACCAAAGAATCTCCGAGCGCTGCCAGGCAATCGAGGCCGAAGCCTTCGATCTGGGCCGCCGCCTCTACGCGCAGAAGCCCTCGCACTACCGCAGCCACGCCGAATTGCTCTGGCGCGCCCGCTCGTAGCGTGAACGGACGCCCGCAATCGTTCGGCTGCGGGCGCCAGGAGAGGGATCAACGTTCGGGCATCCGGGCCGGCTCACGGGCAACCGGCATCGAACGCGTTCTGGAATGCGAGGAAGTCGAACAGCGTGAGCGCGCCGTCGCCATCGAAGTCCGCGGTGAGGTCGCCCGTGGCGAACAGGTTCTGGAACACCAGGAAGTCGAAGATCGTCAGCCGCCCATCGAGATCGAGATCGGCCTGGCAGCAGGAACCGGGGATCGATCCCGCGCCCGCGCACGACGAGTCCTCCATCTGGGGGACGAGCTCGTCGCCCGCGGTAAACACCGACTGCACCGCCATCTCGTATTGCTGGAGCGCCTCGAACCACCGGTCAAGCGGTCCTGGTGCATGCGCGATCGCACGGCCCTGATCCAGGAAGTCCTGTGCGGCCGCGGCGGCCACCGTCTGCACAACAACGTCCGGGTCGGTGTACGCCCCGCCGGTCGAGGGATCGCTGCTCGCCAGGTACGACAGCTCGCCTTCGACACCGACCTCGAGCGCCGTCGATGCGGTCAGCAGGAAGTCGTTGAGGATCACCTCGTCGGCCCCATGGACGACCGCCTCGGAGAACGGGCCGACTGCTGAGACGAGCCCGGTAGCGAGCGCCTCGTATCCGCCAAAGCCCGCCGACTCGATCGACGCGGCGCCGGCGGAGATCAGCGCGTGCGCCGGGCTCGAGGGCGGGAAGCTATCGGCGTAGCTGCGCGCCTCGTCCGCCGCGCGCGATACCTCCTGGCACGGGCAGTCGGGTGCCACACGCGTCGTCTTGGTGAACGTCCCCTCGGGAATGAAGATGTTCATGTCGAAGGCCCTTCCGCTGCGGTCGGTGCCCTTGATCCTGAACTTGCCATAGGACACGAAGATGCAGTACCGCCGGCTGTACCAAGGGATGGGCCCGTAGTTGTACGTGCGCGTGATCGACTTCTTTTCGCCGATCTCCACGCCCATCCGCGCCTCGACGGAAGCCTGTACCGGCCCCCACTCGACGCCGGCCGACGTTCCCGCGGACGCGTTCCAGACCACGCTCGCCTCGGACATGATCTCCTTGGAGAAGGTGTCGCTCGGACACACGAGCGTGAACGCTTCGACCTTGGGCCGGCTCGGGAAGTACACCCCACCGGTGTAGCCAGATTCGCCCGCCGAGTTCACACGCTCGACAGACGTGATGGTCTGGCTATACCCGATAGACGCCCCCGCCAGCGCAAGGGTGATGGTTGCCGTCACGATCGTGCGTGCATGGGTCAGCATGGCTTGCTCCTTTAGTTCAGATTGGGGACGACTCGGATGAGGTCCCGCAACTTCAGGAGCGAGCGAATCGAGGAGCACTCACAAACTTTGATGTCGACTTGCGGACACCACACGATGCTGAATTCCTGTTCGCACATTGCAGCGCGATGCTCGAGCGGTGGTAGGGCGCGCTACCGCGACGGCAGCATCTCCCATTGCATGAGCGCTGCTGTCGGCAGGATGCTCGCGCGATCTTCGGGCAGCGGCTCGCCGTTGGCATCCACGCGCGAGATCTCCACGGTGCCCGGCTGCCCGGTGATCTTGAGCACGTACGGGCCAGGCGGCGGCAAGCGCACACTAAACGCGGTCGTAAACGACGGGTTGCGCGTGTCGCCGCTGCCGGGCTTGGGTCCGGCGGTCAGGTTCATCACCACGCCTAGCCGCCGCTGGATGAAGATCGAGCCGCCACGCTCCAATTGCTGCTCGTGGCGGGCGCCCGGGGGCACGCCGAACGTCACCGTGCCATCGCTGGCCAGTGGCCCGGTGATGTAGGCCTGGCGTGCGTCGACCTCCGAGCCCGCGTGCAGCCGCAGCCAGGCGCTCGATTCGTTGATAATGGTCAGCCGAGGCCCACCACACGCCGAAAGCACCAGCAGTAGACTCGGAACAAGACAAGCGAACACCCGATGCAAGGGAGCGTGCCACCCATGCAAGACACGACGACGCAAGACGACGCGATCTTCCAGGAAACCCAGCGGTTGCATCAGAATACGATCGTTCGCTACCTCGTGCCCGTGACCACCCTGTCGTCGGTCATCCTGGTTGTGGCGGTCATGGTTGCCAGCGGCCAGTCGGCCGGCGTACTCGCATTGGTCGTAGTTCTGGGGTTCGGACTGCCGCTCTTGCTCATGCAGCTGCCCATGTTTACAACGGTCAGTGAACGGGAGATTCGCGTGCGGGCGCTGGTGTTCTTCCAGTTCGTCGTGCCCATCGGAGGCGTGCGCAAAGCCGAGGCCATCAAGTACAACCCGATCGGCGACTGCGGCGGCTGGGGCGTGCGCATCTCCCGCAAGTTCGGCTGGGTGCTCAACATCAGCGGAGACCGCGGCGTCCACGTGCATTACACCGCTGGCGGCAAAGACAAATCCATGCTCATTGGTAGTCTGCGCAGCGATGAACTCGCGAGGGCGATCGGGCTCGCGGCCGACCTTCCCGAACCGGGGCCCGATCGACTCGATCAAGTCGCTGCCGAACATGAGGACGCCCCTCCCGTCGGCGCGTGATCAGTCGGGAATGCTGACGGCCTCGGGGCTCAGCCCCTCCCGGCCGGTCGCCTTGGGTGCATCGTCTGAAGTCTGCAACTGCTTGGCAAGCTGTGCGGCCCGCTCGGGCGTCAGCTGCTCGTGCAGCTCTTCGTCGTACAGCGCGACCGGCGCCGTGCCACACGAGCCGATGCACTCGAGCTCGACGAGGCACACCTTGTCGTCCTTGGTGGTTTCGCCCACGTCGATGTCGAGCGCGTCCTTGATGGCCTGGCTTACCTCGGGCTGGCCGCAGAATTCGCACGCGATCGATCGGCACACACCGATGATGTGGCGCCCCCGCGGCGCCAGGGCGTACTCCTCATAAAAACTGGCCGTGTCCATTACGTCCGCCGGCGAGAGTTCGAGGAACGCGGCGATTTCTTCCATCGCCTGCGGTGGCACCCAGTGGTACTCGTGCTGGATCATGTGCAGGGCCGGCAGCAACGCCGCAAGCTTCGTCTCAAAGCGGGGCAGGTACCGCTCAGCGAGCTCGTCGCGCATGGCCTGGGTCAGATAAGGCTCGTCGCGCCGCTCGATCTGGGTCGTCGCCGAGGGCTTGGGGATCCACGCCATGGGTCGCTGCTCCGAAGAAATCACTCGCTGGCCGAAACGGCTCGATGGTAGCGCGCACGACCCCGGACCGGGCCGAGCTCCTTAGGGTGATTCCACCGGCTCGGTCTCCACCGATGGCGGCTTGGGGAACGCCACGCCGGGGCTGCACGTCTTGCCATTGATGCGGTCGTGGGCGACCATGGCCTCGGTCGCGCCCATTCGCTGCACGCTCGCCCGCGGCACGCCGGTGATCGTGTCCGTGTGGTACGCGTCGGTGGGTGGGGCCTGATCCGGACTGCCCCAGACCACGACGTGCACCGGCACGCGCAGCGCGTTCTCCAGCAGCACGAAATCGGCCGAGTTGTTGAACGCCAGGTATCGCGACGTCACACCCGCCGTGAACACGAAAGCGCCCTCGAAGAGCGGGTTCGGGCCCGGCGGCGCTCGGTGCGTATCGCCCACAGGGCCGGTCCACCTCGCGTTGAGCCCATTGAACACAACAACAGTCTGCCCCGGCTCGAGCATGCAATCCGGGAACGTGAACGCGAAGCGACCGTCCTGGCCGCGATGGCGATCGACGAGCCTGTAGCCCGCGATGCTGATCGCCTCGTCGTGCGGGTTGGTAATCTCGATGAACTCGTCGCCCGTCGCGTGCCGCTCGCCATCGCCGTTCGCGTCCCCGCCGCTCGGCGGAACCGCGAAGAGCACCTCGGTAATCAGCGGGTGCGGGAACGGCACAAGCGGCTGCTCGGCCGCCCCCGCTCGCTCATCAGCTTCGGCGGGTGCGGACTGATCCTGCGGATCGCCGACCTGGCCGGCAAGCATGCCAAGCAACACGATGACAGACTCGACCACCCCCATGCCTCTAGGCTACCCCCGATCGAGTTCGCCGGCCATCAGTTCCTGGGGGTCACATGAGAGTCGCGCGATTCTGGGCAAGGGCGCAAGCCGAACGCGACGTCTACGGCCGTGGCGCGTGGGCCTCATCCGAGACGAGCCTCGAAGATGCACGCCAGCGTGCCGAGGAAAAGGCCCAGCGGCTGCTCGCCGAGGAAATCGAATCCGACGGCGAGGTCATCCACCAGTACGCCTACCAGCAGCGCGACTTCCCCGAGCCCATCGTGCAGGACCTCCGCAACACCGCGGGCGATCGCATCGCAGCCGTCACCATCAACCGATACGGCGCCAACGTACTCAACACGTCCCGGCTGGTCTTCGTCGACGTCGACCTCGACACAAAGCCCGACAGCGGCGGTGGCATTCTGGGCAAGCTGTTCGGTCGAAAGCTGCAGGCGGCCGATCCTGCCGAGGAGCCCCTGGAGCGCCTCCGCCACTGGGCCCGGCAAGACGCACGCTATGGCGCCCGCGTCTACCGCACCGCCGCCGGCCTGCGCTACTTGCTCACCAGCCCGGGCATGGCCCCCGATGGCGACGACACCCACCGCCTCATGCAGCAACTGGGCGCAGATCCGCTCTACGCGCGACTTTGCCGCGCCCAGCAGAGCTTCCGCGCGCGCCTGAGCCCAAAGCCCTGGCGTATCGGCATCCGCGGCACACCCAAGCTGACCTTCGAGAAGCTCGCCGAGGCAACCGAACCAGTAAACGCGTGGCTTCGCAACTACGAGCAAGCGTGCAAGGGCTACGCGGTGTGCGAGCTCGTCGACGAATTCGGCAACACCCGCCCGCCCGACAATGACACAGCCCGCCTGATCACCATGCACGATGACCTGGCGGGCGTAGGTTCGAACAAGCCTCTCGCGTAGAGCTTACCCGTCGCAGCCCAAGTCGAACAGGTTCTGGAAGCAGAGGAAGTCGAACAGGTTTAACTCCCCCGAGCAGTCGCAGTCGGCTTCGGTATCGCCCATCGAGAAGCGATTCTGGAAGCACAGGAAGTCGAAGATGGTGGTTGTGCCGTCACCATCGCAGTCGGCCGGGCACGGCAAGCCGCCGCCTGGGCTGGCATCGCCGGCCCAGATTGCCAAGTTGCCGATCAGTCGGCGGAAGTTCTCGTCACCAACTTGCAGCGTGCCATTCACGGTGGAGAAACTTGCGACGCGTCCGAGGCCCCAGTCCCAACCGACGACGCCTGAGCCGCCGGGGAAAGACGAGGTCGTGTAGAAGCTCGTAGCACCATCCCTCGGCGAGATGTTCGACTCTGTGCCCGCCACGCTTGTCAGCGGAAACGTGAATTGGTCGGGCAGGCCCGCGTTGATGACCGGATCCGGCGTGTCGAGCGTGAATGTTGCTTCGGTTAGAGTATTCCACTCGGTGTAGTCGCTTGGGATGATCAGACCAAGCGCTTGGAACGTCCCACGGATGTAGACGTTGTAGCTGGTCCATTCGGTCGTCAATAGTCCGCCGCCCTTGCATACGAAGTCGATGAGGCTGGCCTGCCCTGAGCCTGGCATGTCTCCCGAGGCCCAGTTGTGATTGGGCTGGAGGTAGATCACGGTGTACTGATCGATGTCGCTACCGTCGAACTCAAAGTACTGGGGCCCCAGCGTTGCCTCGTGCCCAACGGCTTCCAGAGCCAGGACCACCGAGTCATCGGTGATCGCCTGCCCACTCGATAGCACGAGCACTCGCTCTTGGGCGCATGCGGTCGAGCCTGCGAGGGCCACCAGGGCGACCACAAACGAGCGAGTCTTGTTGTACATTTCTTAATCTCCGCGAGTTGACTAACTTAACACCGAGCACAGACCTCAGTCCATGTCATTGTGATGCAAACGCGTTGAGAATGCAAGCCAAAATCGACGATGTGAGCCGCAAAAATTTGGTCCGTCAGAGTTCTTGGCGGATGTCCCAGACCTCATCCTCGCTCACAGCGCTGGCGTTGTTGCCCCAAGACTTGCGGATGAACGTCAGGATCGCCGCGATCTCCGCGTCGCTGAGATACTCAAATCCGAGCATCTGCTGGCGATAGTCACCGCTCGCCGCCAGCGCTCCGTCGTGGTCGCCCTGGCCCAGCACGGTGACCTCGACTAGGTAACCCACGTCGCCCTCGACGGCCGCGTTACCCGCTAACGCCGGCTGCATGCCCCGCACGCCCTCGCCCTGCGGCTGATGGCACATCATGCAATGCGTCTGGTACAGCGACCGCCCTTCGGCCAGCGACACAACCGACTGGGCCGAGCCAATCGACGCGGCCGGGGTCGAAGTCTCGCCGCAAGCCGGCAGCCCCAGGGCCAGAGCGAGCGTCAGGAACATGAGACTGAGAGCCGAGATCGTGCGTGCCATACGAGATGGTACCCGCGTCCGGATGGGCCGCTCCTGTCTACGTTCCCCCGATGGCCAAAGCGCCCAGCAATCCCGTAAACCCCGCAGAACTCGGCGATCGGTTCATCCCCATCCGCATCGAGGCCATCGTCGACGCGATCGATGCCGACCCGGAGCGCTTTGGTGAGCTGGCCGGCTGGGCACAGAAGATCTGCAAGGCCACCGAGCGCGTCATCGCCCAGGAAGTGGGAGAGCTGCACCGCCACCTCGACCGCCTCTACGCCGCGGCCAACCCGGACCTTGACGCCCTGGCCGAGCCCAACCCGCAGGCGCACTTCGGCGACCCACGCCTGCATGCCGCCCTCGATTACCTCTTCGATCGCGCCAACTTCACCCCGCTCACCGACGTGGGCATCGAGGCCGCCATCCGCGCCGGCAGCGCCTACGGCCTGCGCGTGCGCATCAAGCCCGAACGCGTCCGCGCGCTCGCGCTACACGTGCGTGGTCGCGGCACGCTCGTGCTCGTCCGCCGAGACAAGAAGAAGCCGTGGAAACGCATCGAGCGTGAGGTCGAGATCTACACCCGCCTCGCCGTTGTCGCCCAACTCACGGGCGAGGAGTGCCTGCGGCTCAAGCTCTTCCGAGACATTCCCGTTGCGGACGTCGAAGCGCTGCTGCCGCACGCCGAGGCCACCATGACCGTGCTCGATCGTGCGCTCGTGGTCGGCCTTGGCGCCGGCTCGCTCGGCTCGCTGGCCAAGGTGGCGGTGGTGGGGGCGGCAAGCACCAGTGCGCTGGCCATCCCCGCCGCCATCGGCTTCGGAGGCATGGCCGTTCGCAGCTTCTTCGGCTACAAGCGCAAGAAGAAGCAACGCACCAGCCACCGAACCGAGCATCTCTACGACAAGAACCTCGCCAACAACGCCGCCGTGCTGCACACGCTCTGCCGCATGATCGCCCACGAAGAGGCCAAAGCCGCCA
The DNA here is from genome assembly GCA_965227775.1 of Phycisphaerales bacterium. GTDB lineage: Bacteria > Planctomycetota > Phycisphaerae > Phycisphaerales > UBA1924 > JAHCJI01. Next base: position 143,991 of record OZ245777.1, on the reverse strand, counting down.
TCATCGCCTACGCCATGCTCGCCGCGCGCCACGACGAAGACGAGCCCGACCGCTGGCCGCTCGAGCAGCTCGGCTCGCGAGCGTCGAACTACCTCGAAGAACGCTTCAAGATCGCCAGCCACTTCGACGCGCGAACCGCGATCGCCACGCTCGAACGCCTCGGCCTGATGACCGACGCCGCGCTGGCCGACCCCGACGCCGCCCTCGAAACCGTCGACAAGCACTGGACCACCCGCGACACGACCGGGTTCCACCTCGACGCGATCGACAAGTGGGCCGACGTGCGCGGCCTGCAGTCCTAGCCTCGCCCCATGAGCGAAGCCGCACCCTCCATCCTCTTCGTGTGCCTCGGGAACATCTGCCGCAGCCCGCTGGCAGAAGGCATCTTTCTGCATCTCGCCCAGCAACGCGGCGTCGACGGGCTGGTCGTCGACTCGTGCGGCACCGGCGGCTGGCACGAGGGCGAAGGCCCCGACCGCCGGGCGCTCGCAGTTGCCAAGGCCCGCGGCGTGCACCTGCCCAGCCGCGCGCGCAAGGTCCGCCCCGCCGAAGACTTCGAGGCATTCACGCACATCATCGCCATGGACGCCAGCAACGTGCAGAACCTGCTCGAGCTTGGTGCGCCGAGGGACCGCCTCCGCCTCATGCGGTCCTACGACCCCGCCTACCGCGATGGCCAGGCCCCGGACGTGCCGGACCCCTACTACGGCGGCGACGACGGATTCGACCAAGTCTTCGACATGCTGCTCGCCGCCTGCGAGGGCCTGCTCGACGAGATCGAGAACGTCAAGGGCGTTTCCGTGCGCGAAGGCTCCTGAAGAACTCGCGAAGCAGCGCACCGCACGCGTCCGCCTCGACGCCGCCGATGACCTCGGGCCTGTGGTTCAGCCGCTGATCGGCAAGCAGGTTCATCAGGCTACCGGCCGCGCCCGCCTTCGGGTCGAACGCGCCAAACACAACCCTCGCGACCCGCGCATTCACGAGCGCCCCAGCACACATGCAGCAGGGCTCCAGCGTCACGACCACGGTGCATCCACTCAACCGCCAGTCACCGAGCGCCGACGCCGCCTCGCGCACCGCGAGCAACTCCGCGTGCCCGCACGGATCGGCATCCGACTCGCGCGTGTTCCGCGCCTCGGCGATGGTTCGGCCGCTCGAAGTCTCGTATACCACCGCCCCGATGGGTGCCTCGCCCGCCTCAGCGGCCTCTCTGGCAAGCTCGATCGCTCGCGCCATCATGAGGCGATCGGCCTCCGTCGCACGCTCGGCCGGCAGCGGCTGCGGCACCTGCATTTCGTGGCGTTTTTTGAACAATCTCCCGAGCATCTACGTGGTCTCGTCGTCCACGTCGCCCTCACCAGCCGTGCCAGCGAGTCGCTCGGCCGGCAGCACCCGCGCGATCAAGAGGCCCAGCTCGTAGAGCGCATACAACGGCACCGCCAGCGCGATCATCGACAGCGGGTCGGCAGGCGTCAGCACCGCGCCCAGCACCGCGGCGATCAGGATCGCGTACTTGCGGTGCTTGCCCATCGCCTTGGGATCGATCAGCCCCGTCCAGCACAACAGCAGCACGACCACGGGAGTCTGGAAAGCGATCGCCAGCGCGAGCGTGAGCTGGAACATCAGCTTGATGTATTCCGACACGCGGAACTGCTGGCTCAGCCCCGCCGTCAGCGCCAAGGGCGATCCGAGAATGCGGACCTCTGGCGGTTTCGCACCATCCTGCACGACCTCGTCAGGGTTGGCCACCTCGATCTGTGGCAATCGCGCGATCGCGATGCGTAGCTCCTGCAGGCGCGTGTTCACCCACATCTGCCCCGGTTGCGGATCGGGCGGGTCCCCGGGCAGCGTGGGAATCTCCGGAAACACCATGCCCGACGGCGGCTCGGCCGTCCCAGGATTCTGCCCGCCAAGCGTCTGGCCAAAGCCGATGAAGAACGCCAGCACGATCGGCATCATCACGAAGTAGAGGAACGCGATGGAGATCAGCGTCAGCCCCACACTCATCGGCGCCAGCACGTACACGAATCGTCGCTCGGCGGCGTACAGCCCCGGCGCTGCGAACTTCCACGCCTGAAACAACAGCCAGGGCAGCCCGATGAGCACCGCGACGGCGATCGACACACGCAGGTACGCGCCAAACGTCTCCATCGGGCCGGTCACCTGCACCACGGGCGGCAGGCCGCGCGCCGTCAGCGCGCCCCGGAGCGGGATCAGCATCAGACCGATGATCTGCCGGCCGAAGATCAGCGACAGCAGCAGGATGGGCGCGAGCCCGAGCAGTGCGACGATCAGACGCCGACGCAGGTCCTCGATGTGGTCGCCCAGCGGCATGGCCAGCACGTCGTCCTGCGGCCGTCTGGAGCGTGGGGCGGGCGGCAATGGCACGTCGTTCGATTCCTGCCGTTTGGTTCTTGAGAGGTATGGCGCGTGAACCCGCCGGCCCGAGAATCCGAAGTATAACGGCATGGGCGGACCACAGGGCCATCGTGAATTTGCACTCGGCCGGCGAAAGCTGTCGGGCACCCCGGACCAGCGCATCTCGACGAGCACGGGACGGGCCGCCGACGCGGCCAGAGGGGGGCGCAGCTGCCAATGAGCCACAAAACGTCCAACGCCAGGAGCGCCGCGTCGGTCGACCGATACCGCGTTGATCCCGAATTGGTCGAGCGCGCCACCGCTGGCAATAGCGAGGCCGTCCAGCAGCTCTGGCAGAGCCACCGCCGCTGGGTCGCCGCCATCGTCCTGGCCCACATGCCCCGCGAGGCCGACCTGGACGACCTGCTCCAGGACATCGCCGCCACCTTCGTCCGCAGCGTGCAAGAGCTGCGCACGCCGGGCGCCCTCCGCCCCTGGCTGCGCACGGTGGCCATCAACGCCGCTCGCGCCGAGGGCCGCAAGAAAACCCGCCGCCGCAACGCCCTCGACACCCAGGCCGCCAACGACCCGGGCACCTTCCAGCGGGACGAAACGCCCGACCGCACCGCCATGGTGCCCGACGACGCCGACGAGGCCCGCTGGCTGCTCGACTTGATTGGCCAGCTTCCCGAGAGCTATCGCGAGCCGCTCGTCCTCCGCTGCGTCCGCGGCATGAACTACAAGGCCATCAGCGAGCTGACGGGCCTGCCCGAGACCACCATCGAGACGCGCATCGCACGGGGCCGGCGCATGCTCCGAGAACGCGTCGCCATCGAGCGAGACCGCAAGGCCGGCCACACCGGCGCATCCAGTGATTCGGGGGCGAACGGAGACGTGAAGGAATGAGCCAGTCCGAGTATGACAACCCGAATCCCGCGCCGGTCGACCGCGACCTGCTGATCAGCCGCGTCGTCGATGACGCGGCCTCGGCCCAAGACTGGGTGCAGTTGCGGGCACTCGCCGAGTACGACCCCAGCGTGTGGCGCGAGCTGTTCGAGGCCCAGCACGCCCAGGCCGAACTCGCCCAGGCTGTTGAGCAGGCGATCGCCATCGCCGACGGCATCGACGCGCCGATCGAAGACATGCCCGCCGCCAGCTTCCGCTTCCGCGTGCGGAAGGCCGCAAGCTGGGCCGGCTGGGCCATCGCCGCCAGCGTGGCGGTCGTCTGGGTAGCACCCAACTTCATCGCTCAGCCTGTTTCCACGACTCCGCTCGAAGGAGCCACGGTTGCCGGCATCCAGCCGACCGGCAACAACATCCTGAGTGGCGGCTCGAACCAAGCCAAGGCATTCGAGATCGTCGACCCGACCGATCGGGGGCCCACCACGTCCATCCTGGCGCGCGGCAACCCGGTGCTGCCCGACTCGGCCCTGGGCCCATATCGCAACGTCTCGACCGATCAGTCGCGGCCGAGCAACACCGCCGCCGAGCAACTCGCCGAGATGCCCGAGCGCACGCTGCTCGAGGTTCGCGCCCTTCCCGATGGAAGGCTCGAGCTCATCTACGTCCGAAAGCTCATCGAGCGGGCCATCGTCGAAGACGGCGAGCTCTACCAGGTCAAGCCAGACGACGCCGGCATCGATCGCACCGTTCCGTATCGCACCAGGCGCCCCTCGTCGGGGCCCATCTGATCCCAAGCAACCCGGTCAGGCCTCTAGCAGGCTGTCAAAAGGCCGCTTACCGAGTTCCAGATCGACGGGCCGCACCCCGGCCCGCGTCCACATCTGAAGGATCGGCCAAGCACCGCCGCTCGGCGGGGACCGATCACGACGAATCGTCGCAGCGGATAGGAGGTTCACACCATGATCCACAGCAGCAACACCGTGGTCGATCGCATTGTCAGGGCTGGCCTTGCCACGCCCGCGCTCGCCCTCACCATCCTGGCCGGCGCCGCCTTCGCCCAGACCGGCGGCGGCAGTGGGCGCGCATACGAGGTGATCGTCGACACGCCCCGTGAGCAGCAGGCCGACAAGAAGGACGCCTATCAGGAAGTGCGCACGGTCGTCGAGATCAACCGCACCGTCGATGGCAAGGCCGTCACCGTGCGCCGTGTCAACAACCAGCCCATCGTCGTCAAGCTCGACGGCAAGGAAATCTCCAAGGACCACTACAAGATGAAGGACGGTGTGGTGGTCATCACCATGCCCGGAAGCCATCGCACCATCGAGGTCCAGATGCCCGAGCACAACGCCGGCAACCCGTTTGTGGGCCGCGTCGCGGTGCGTCCGGTCGAGCCGGTAGCGCCGCTTCCCGCCGACGTTCGCCTGCGTGGCAACACCGGCGGCGTCTGGGCACAGGCCCAGACCGCCGACGCGCCCCAGGCACAGCCGAAGGTCATGCTGGGCGTTGTCATGGCCGAGCCCGACGCGATGATCCTCGAGCACCTGGGCCTTGACGCCAAGAAGGCCGTCATGCTCGAACGCGTCGTCGAGGGCCTGCCCGCCCAGAAGGCCGGACTGCAGGCCAAGGACATCATCATCGGCTTCGGCCAGAACGCCGAGCCCCGTTCGGCAGACGACATCCGCAAGGTGCTCGCCAAGGCCGAGCCTGGCACGAAAGTCAAGGTGAAGGTCATCCGCAAGGGCCACCCCGTCACGGTCGACCTGAAGCTCGAAGCGTTCAACGCGCAGGCCCTGGGCCGCGCCCCTGAGCCCGCCATGGGTGGGGTTGGCCAGCTTCGTCGCCTGGCGCCTCCCGGCGACAACCAGTGGCAAGCCCTCGAGCTCGATCGAGATCTGCAGCACTCCCACATGCAGCGCGCCGAGCAGGCGATGAAGGAAGCCGCCGAGATGCTCGCTCGCATGGAGCGCGATCTCGACCACAAGTCGGCCGAGGCGCACAAGCAGGCGTCCAAGGCCATCGAGCAGGCCATCGCCGCCATGAAGGAAGGCGAAGCGTTTGGCCTTGAGATCGAGGACATGCGCCGCATGCAGCAAGAGGCCGTCGAGCGCCTCCGTGGCGACCTTGCCGGCAACCAGGAGCGTCGCTTCTGGGCCGAGCCGGGTGATGGCGGCCAAGGCTTTGCCCTCCGCTTCCCAGCCGACGAGATGGAAGACGAGTGGGAAGATCGCATCGATGAGCTCGAGCAGCGGCTCGATCGCCTCGAGCAGACTTTCGACAGGGCCATCGATCGCATGGAAGAGCGGACCGAGACCATGATCGAACGGCTCATGGAGCGTCTCGAGCGTGCCCTCGACGACCGCGATGGTCGCCGCGGCCGCTGAGCCTCGATTGTCCTCGCAGGGCCGAGCCGGAATTTTCTAGCCCGCCCTGCAACCCGGGCCCCGCAAAGCGGAACAAACCCGGGAGTGAACCTCACGCGACGGGGCCGGCCGGCCGGGTTGAACGACCCGAACCCAGGTAGCCAGCCCCGATCACGAACTCCCCTACGCCGGGCCTCGGATCGGGCAGGATCCAGGCCCGGCGGTCCTTTTTGCTCATGAGAATGCAGGCCCTGACCGACCCTGGTAGCATCGAGCATCCACGGAGGGACCACGCATGGCCGATTCGCGCGACACCACCCAGCAAGACACCGCCTTCGCCCAGGACGCCTACAAGCGGCTCAAGGGCGAGATCCACAAGGTCATCGTCGGTCAGGACGAGGTCGTCGACCAGATGCTCTTGGCCTTGTTCTCCCGCGGGCATGCGCTGGTGGTGGGTGTGCCCGGCCTCGCCAAGACGCTGCTGATCTCAACCATCGCGCGCACGCTCAGCTTGGACTTCAGCCGAATCCAGTTCACGCCCGACCTCATGCCCAGCGATATCACCGGCACCGAGGTCATCGAGGAGAACCGCGCCACGGGCCACCGTGAGCTGCGCTTCGTGCAAGGGCCGATCTTCGCCAACGTCGTCCTTGCAGACGAGATCAACCGCACCCCGCCCAAGACCCAGGCCGCGCTGCTCGAGGCCATGCAAGAGCGCCAGGTCACCATCGGCGGCATGCGGCACGACCTTCCCAAGCCCTTCTTCGTGCTGGCCACGCAGAACCCCATCGAGCAGGAGGGCACCTACCCGCTGCCCGAGGCCCAGCTCGACCGCTTCATGTTCCAGATTCGCATCGCCTACCCAAGCCTCGAAGAAGAGACCGAGATCATCCGCCGGGCGAGCGAGAAGAGCGCCGTGCAGCTCGACGCCGTGCTGAGCGCCGACGACATGGACCGCGTCGCTCGCATGGTCGAGCACCACCCCGTCACCGAGCACGTCATCGCCTACGCCCTACGCCTTGTTCGTGCGACACGCATCAACGAGCCCACGGACAACCAGGGCGAGCGCCCGCGATTGGTCAGCGAGTACCTGTCCTGGGGTGCCGGCCCGCGCGCCAGCGAGTATCTCGTGCTCGCAGCCCGCGCCAAGGCCCTGCTCAGCGGTGACCCCATGACCACTGCCGAGCACGTCAAGGCGGTCGCGCGGCCCGTGCTGCGCCACCGCATCCTGACCAACTTCAATGCCGAGGCCGACCGCATCACGGCCGACGCGATCATCGACGATCTGCTCGAGCACACGCCCGTTGATGGCATGAGCGCGAGCGACCGCAAGCAGGTCGATGCCGTGATGAAGTCCTGAGTCAGCCCTCGCCGCGGACGCGCTCGAGCAGCATCCGCCGCTGCTGCGGCGTCAATTCGGCAGCGATCTCCAGAAAGAGCGCCAGGCGGCCCTGCTGATCGTCGCGGGCTTCCTTGTCGAGCAGCGTCTTCTCGCCATAGGCCTGCACGAGACGGCGGACCTTGCCTTCCTGCTCGGGAGACAGCTTGAGGGCCGCGATGAGTTCGTCGAGTTCCTCACCCCGCTGCACGATCGTCCGCTCGTAGGCAGACTTCACCTCGGCCCCGAGGCCCACGAGGTTCTCGATGGCCTGGGCCCGCAGCCGCAGGCCGCGTTCGCCCATGCCGCCGCGCTCCGCTCGCAGCAACTCGATGCGATCTTCCGTCGCGGCCTCCTGGTACTCGCGTTCCAGCCGCTGGTGCTCGGCAGCCGCATCCGCGGGCAAGTGCGCCCGAATGCGGTCGCCCAGTGCGCCCTTGCGTGCCTCGGGCGCCATCGCGCGCCGGAGCACACCGATCGCCTCGGCCCGGTCACGCTCGTTCCCGCCGTTGGCGAGCTTGATAAGCACATCCAGCCGATCGATCACCAACTCGTCGAGCACCTTGCGCCGATCGGCCAGGATCGTGTCGATCGATTCACGCGAAGCTTCGTCAATCTCGTAGTGTTCGAGCACGAGGCGGTACGCGGCCTCCGCCGGGTGCCGCTCCAACCGCTGGAACTCGCCCGAAAAATCTCGGTTCACCAGCGTCAGCGCCGCGTCATCGTTCACGCTGGGTCCGGAAAGCAGCGGCTTCTCGTCGGCCTCCTGCTGCATGGCCAGACTCGGGCACGCGGCCACCAGGAACGCGGCAATCGCGATCGACGTTGGCGTGCGAGTCGTAAATCGTCCGTGATTGAGCGGCATCTGAACCCCCTCGGAAGTGCGCAGGGACGCCTCGCCGCGGTCCCTATCCAACTCACTGGGATGCGCCATCGGCACATTTCGGGCGACGATCCGCACGAACCAACGCACGTGCCGCAATCGCATTGCACCTTCACGGAAAGAGGCCACGGGGGTTCTACTATCGTGCACTAGGGGAGCGAAAGGAGACTCGATGTCGCAGACCGCCCAGACCGCATCGGCCGCCGGAACGGCCGAAACCCGTGCCCCTGTCGATACCAAGACCGCCCAGCGGCGTAATCTCGCCTTCGCCAACTTCGATGAAGTCTCGGCAGACCTCGACCAGATCGAGGCCGCGATGGCCGCCGGCACGCTCCAAACCACGGGCAACTGGACCGCGGGCCAGATCTTCGACCACACGGGCAAGTTCCTGCAGTTCGCTTACGACGGCTTCCCCTCCAAGGCCCCGCCGCCGGTCCGCTGGATCGCCCGCATGATGCTGAAGAAGAAGGCAACCGAGACCGAAGAGCCGCTGCCCTCGGGCTTCAAGCTGCCGAAGCAAGCATCCGCACTGCTGCCACGCGAGGGCATCACCGACGCCGAAGGCCTCGCGTACCTCCGCCAGCAGATCGCGCGCATCCAGGCCGGCGAGAAGTTCACCCGGCCCAGCCCGTTGCTTGGCTCGCTCACGCATGAAGAGTGGCTCACACTCCAACGCAAGCACATGGCGCTGCATCACTCGTTTATCGATCCCGGCAACGCCGGATGAACCTGCGCACGATCCAGGTCATCGGCGCTGCGCTCGTCGCGGGCATCCTCGTCATGACCGCCACGATGGGCGCGGTCGCGTATGCGCGCACCGCGCCCGCTGCGCCGGCGTTGCTCGCGCCGCTCGCCGGCGCTGCGGCGTTAGCGATCCCAGTATGCGTGCTCTTGGGCATCGCCGTGAAGGCAAGCATGCTCCAGCAGGCACGCACCGCCTGGTTGCGGGGCGAGTACGGGGGCGTTCGCCCGGGGCCGGATGGAGGCGCCGTCACCACGTTCGAAGAGGCCTACGTCCGCGGCACGCTCATCCAGATGGCCGCCATCGAGGGCTTCGGCCTGCTCGGCGCCGTCTGTGCGCTGGTCACCGGACAATTGCTGTTCCTTGCCTCTCCCCTGCTCGCGGTCATCGGCATCGGCCTGATCTTCCCGACCGAGGCCAAGTTCCGCGCTACCGTCGAGCGTTGCACTCGGCCGCCGGATGATCGCGAGCTTCGCTACATCGACGCGCTGTCCGGCGACGACTGAGAAACGCCAGCCTCGTTCCAGTCGATCCAAGCGGAGATCGTGCCATGGCCCCGCCGCCGCCAAGCTTCGGCCCAGCCGACGAGACCGATCTGCACGGAGCCAGCCTCGTCCTCTCTCGGGCCTTCAGCGTGCTGCCCGAGCAATCGGTCGAGTGGATGCGCGACCGCGTCACGCTCTCCGAGACGCGTGTGCTCCGCGAAGACGACGTGGTACTCGCGACTTCGATGCGCATCCCCATGGGCATGTGGCTCGGGGGTGCCAGTGTGCCCCACGTGGGCATCGCGGGCGTCGCCGTCGGCCCACAAGCGCGCGGCCGCGGCCTCGCCCGAGACATCATGCGCCGCTGCCTGCTGGAGATGCACGAGCGCGGCGAGCACGTGTCCACGCTCTATTCGGCCATGGAGCCGCTCTACCGCAGCGTGGGTTTCGACTACGCGGGGCACATCTACACCGTCCGCGTCGCCGCGGGCATGCTCGCATCCACCGACCGGGGCGCCGATTGGCGCGAGATGACCAACGACGATGCGGCCGCCGTCGAGGCCTGCGCCAACGATCGCGCGCGGCATGTGCCCGCCGCCCTTGACCGCGGCCCGTACGTGTGGCACCGTGTGCGGAACCCCAAGACCGGGCCCGCTCAGGCGTTCGTTGCCGAGTCCGACTCGGGCGAGATCGAGGCCTACTGCATCTATCGCGTCGAGCCGCGCCACGACGGCCATGTTGCCGGCAATGCTCGTGGCAACGCCATGCACCTCGTCGATCATGGCTACTCGACCGCGCGGGGCCTCGATCGCCTGCTCGGATTCCTGCGCGGCTTCTCGTCGGTGGTGGGGGAAATCGAGTTCACCGACCACCCTGGCTCGCCCCTGATCCAGCGCATGCCCGATCGCCGCTTCACGCTCGAGATGCGCGACCCATGGATGCTGCGGACCGTCGACGTCGCGGGCGCCCTTGCGGCACGCGGGTACGCGCCCGCCCTTTCATGCGAATTCACCCTGCAGGTGCGCGACGAGCTCATCGAAGCGAACAACACGCCGATCCGTGTACGGATCCGCGACGGCCGGGCAGAGACGGGCCCGGCATCTTCGGCGTCCAGAGACGCCATCCGCCTCGACGTGCGCCATCTCGCGCCGCTGTACACGGGCTTGCAGAGCGCCCGGCAGCTTGCCAGTGTGGGCCTCATCGAGGGGCCAGCGCCGGCCATCGCAGATCTCGATGCCGCGTTCGCGAGCACCGCCGCCCCGTGCATGTTCGATCACTTCTAGCGCCGCGCGCAAAAAGCCGCGGCCATCAGCAGGCCGCGGCTCGGGGTGAATGAACGCTCGAATCGTGGTCTTAGCAGCCCGAGGCGAACTCGTTCTGGAAGGCCAGGAAGTCGAAGATCGTCAGGCGGGTATCGCCGTCGAGGTCGGCACAGAAGTCGCCGGCGTCGAAGGCGTTCTGGTACGCCAGGAAGTCGAAGATGGTCAGGGAGCCATCGCCATCAAAGTCGGCCACGCACGTCCCGTAGCTGCAGGGGCGATCGCCCAGCTTCAGAGCCGCACCGCCCGAGCCGAAGGGCGACTCGAGCACGGTAACCTGCACCCGGTAGATGCCCGGATCGAGCACCGCAGCGCCGCTCGAGAAGTTCCGGCTGGCGTACGCGTCGTCGTAGTCGGTGGTGTAGTGGCCGTCACGCGGCGTACTGGTGTTGAACGCGGCCACCTGCGAGGCCCCGCGGAACACGCGGACGCTGAACCGATCACCAGAGTTGAACGCATCGGTCACCTGCAGCAAGCCACACTTGGTGCCCACGTTGATCGTGTCGAAGTAGATGTCGCCCACATCGCCGAAGCTGAACGGACGCCAGGGGAGGCACTCGGTCGCCACGGCTGCCGACGAGAACTCGCCAACCGCGAAGCCGCCCGCGTCACCATCGACGTTGACGACACGAACCTGGGTGATGTGGCCGCCCGCCGGGGCGCTGAAGCCGAAGCCCTGGGCCCCTTCGAAGCCCTCAACATCGGTGGAGAAGTTCGAGAATCGGCCCGACGAGTCGAAGCCGCGAACCTCGAATCGGAAGTCGCCGAACGCATTGGGCTCGACGTACAGGATGAACGCGCCAACCTCGCCGTCGTCGAAGTCCAGGCGCAGGCTGTCGTCGTCGGTGTAATACACCTCGCCGGTATACCCATGGCTCCACGTCGCCCAGCCATCGCCGATGCGACGCAGGCTCATGGTGTCAGAGAATTCCACGGTGCGGAAGCCGCCAACGTAGGCCGAGTCGACGTCGGTGAACGTAGCGCGAAGGTCCCAGCCATCTTGCATGGCGTAGTCATGCAGGAACGGCGGCGGGGCGCTGGTGCCCAGCCCGCTGCTCATGACCTGGGCCTGCGCGGTGGCGGAGGCAAGAACGGTGACCGAGGCGGCGAGAACGGTGCTGAAGTTGCGAATCACGGTGAGTCTCCTAACGAACTTGGGTGCATTCCTCCCGGATGTCGGACGCCGCACACTGGCGGGAACGAGCCATCCGGCGATGTGTTGATACACCGCAAGCGAGACGCCTCCCTGGGGCTCACGCGACTTCGCTCAATTCTCAGAAAAAATCTGTCGACGCCGTTCCCGGGCCCTCAGGGCCTCACGCCAGCACCCCGTGCCGCCGCAGAGATCCGGTAAGCACGTCCTTCGCTGGCACATCACTCGGCAGCAGGACGTATCCGATGCCGCGGGCGCTCGCCAGCCGAGCCAGCCGATCGTTGTGGGCTTCCAGGCGTTTGCGATAGCCAGCGATGAGCGACGGCGTCACCGTGACTTCGGCCGTCCGCCCGCTCTCCACATCGGTCAGCATCACGTCGCCGAGCAGGCCGGCATCGGCCTCCGATGCGGGGTCGATCTCGCCCGGTGCCAGCACCTGCACCAGGATGGTGTCGAACCCGCCGCCTTGGGAGAAAGCCATCGCGTTGAGCGCGGGTGTCAGGTCCTCCTCGGTTAGGAAGTCGCTGAGCACGACGAGCACGCCCTTGCCCACGCGCGCCCGCGCAAGACGCAGCAGCGCCGGCACGAGCTCCGGCCGGTTCGGCGTCGTACCACCGGGCTCGGCGACCGCCTGGCGGTACACGAACTCCAGCAATCGGCCGGCCCCCGATCGCCCGCGCACCGGCGGCATCCGCAGCACGTCGGGCCGCCCCGGCACGCCCAGCGCCCACACGCTCACCCGGTCCTGGTTGCTCAGGCCGACGTAGGCAACCGCCACCGCCAGCCGCCGGGCCAGCTCCAGCTTCGGTGGCCGGCCGGCTTCCATCGACCGTGAGCAGTCGATCGCCACATGCAGCGCCAGGTCTTCTTCCTCCAGAAACAGCTTGAGGAAGAGCTTCTCGAGCCGGGCGTACAGGTTCCAGTCGAGGTGCCGCAGGTCGTCGCCGCGGACGTACTCGCGAAAGTCATCGAACTCGACGCTCTGACCGCGCTTCTTGCTGCGTCGCTCGCCGGGCAGCTTGCCCGCGAAGATCTTCCGGCTGCGCAGCCGCATGCGCCCGAGCGTCTCGAGCAACTCCGGGCCCAGGGCCTCCTCGAGCGACTGCGGATTCGTTGGGCGGCCCGGGGCGTGCAGCAAGGCATGGCTCCTGTCGTTCGATGGTACGACCCGCATGCAGGCAACAATCCGCCATGCATGACATCCCTCCGGCACTGATCGTGACGCTGGCCCAAGCCGACGGTGATGGCTCCGCGGCCGCATGGCTGCCGTTGTCGTATCTGCTGTTCGAGTGGCTCGTCAGGCTCGTGCTCGCGCCCATCATCATCCGCAAGCACTCGGCCGGCGAGGCCATGGCTTGGCTCGCGCTCACGCTCTTCCAGCCCATCCCCGGGGCCGTGCTGTACGCCGCCTTCGGCCGCCAGCTGCTCGGGCGTCGCCGCGTGCAGGCCAACCAGCGCGCCGCGCAATTGGTCGAGACCGCCGAGCGCGTGAACGCCGTCGAAGCCCACGCCGCGCCCATCGACGCCATCGATGCCGGATACAGAGACCTGTTCCGCCTGGCAACCATGGTGGGGGGCTACAGGCCGCTGATGGGCAACAACGGCCAGATCATCGACAGCGGCCACTTCATTGATCACCTCGTCGAGGCCATCGACGCCGCCGAGAACCACGTCCATTTGCTGACCTACATCTTCCGCAATGATGCGAACGGACGCAAGGTCGGCGACGCACTCGTGCGTGCGGCCAAGCGTGGCGTCGTCTGCCGTGTGCTCGCCGATGGCTCGGGATCGGCTGACTTCTTCGTGACGCTCGGCCGCGAGCTCCGCGAGCAGGGCGTGTTCGTCCGCGACGCGCTGCCCAGCCGCTACTTCCGCCGCACGCTCGCGCGAATCGACGTACGCAACCATCGCAAGCTCACCATCATCGATGGCCGGATCGCCTACACCGGGAGCCAGAACATCTGCGATCTCGACTATGGCAACCGCAAGTATGGCCCGTGGATCGACCTGACCGCCCGCGTCACCGGGCCGCTCGCCATACAGATGCAACTGCTCTTCCTCGAGGACTGGGTTGCCGAAACCGGTGTCATGCCCGAGCCAGACGCCGATCTGTTTCCGCAGCCCGAGCACACGGGCCCAATCGTCGCCCAGGCCCTGCCGAGCGGCCCAGGACGGCGGGAGGAAGCCTTCCGCGATGTCATCCTCAGCGCGATCAACGAGGCCAACGAGCGCATCGTCATGGTCACGCCCTACCTCATCCCGGATCCACCCACCCAGCTGGCATTGCGACTGCGCGCCGTGGCGGGCGTCAAGGTCGACATCATCATCCCCGAGAAGACCAACTCATTCCTCGTTAGCGCCGCAGCCAAGAGCGTGCTGGAGGAACTGCTCGAAGCCGGTGCCAACGTCCACCTGCATCAGAAGGGGCTCTTGCACGTCAAAGCATTGACCGTCGATGACGCGATCAGCGTTTTCGGCTCGGGCAACTTCGACCGCCGCAGCTTCCGCCTCAACTACGAGCTCAATTTGCTCGCACACGGCAAGGACGTCACCCTGCCTCTGAGATCGCGGCTCGAGCAGTACCTCGAAGACTGCCGCCCCATGGGCAAGCAGGAACTGGCCGACCGCCCCTGGATCCAGAAGCTGGCCGACGACACCGCCAAGATCGTCTCGCCGCTGCTGTAGCGGCAGCACGCTCAGCCGCCCTGCTTGTTCTCGCCCTGCGTGTCCTGAGCGGGCCTGTTCTGGGCGGGCGCCTGGTTTTCGTTCGCGCTCGGCCCCGCGTTCTCGGGCATGGGCGGCTCAACACCCATTGCGACCAGCAGTGGGTCGATGATCTCGACCAATTGCTCCACCGACAGCGTCGGGCTCAGGTCGTTGTGCCGCACGGTGCCGGTTGCGTCGACGACCGCGAGGTGCGGAATGCCGCTGACGTTGAAGTCCGGGTTGAACACGTCCTGCTCGGTGAAGACGACGGGCCACGTCATGTTGTGCGTTTCCATCACGGCGGGCATCAGGCTGTGCTCGGTCTGCGGGTCGTCCTCGCAGTCGACCGGCCCGTCCTGGTCGGGCAGCCCATACACGGCGCCTTGCAGGCTCGTCACGCCCAGGATGGTCACCGGCTTGCCCTCGTAGTAGTCCAGCAGCTCGCGCAGCTTGGGAAAGCTGGCGATGCAAGGCCCGCACCACGTCGCCCAAAAGTCGACGAGGACCACCTGGCCCTGCAGGTCCTCAAACGTCGCCAGCGACTCATCGCTCGACCACGTGATGGTCATCTCGGGCACCGGATGATCGATAAGCTCACCCCGGATGGCCGCTCCGTCCATGCGACCAAGCGTGTTGCGCACATACGCGAGCGTCTCGCCAAGCACGGGCTCGCCGTTCTTGTCGGTTGCTTCGACGCTGCGCCGAAGCGACTGCACGAGCCCCACGCGGATGGCCTCGCGCTGCTGTTCGTCGAGTTCCGGAATCCGGTCCATGGCCGACCAGTAGATCGCACCGTCGAGCCCCATGTCGGGCGACGCGTCGGCAAGCATCACACCGAGCGCGACGATGCCGTCCTTGTGCGCCTGCATGTTCTGGGGAGCGGTGGCGATGATCGCACGGCCGATGCTCGACACACGCCCCTGCTTCACGGCCTCATGCAGCTTCGGGTGGTCGAGCACCGCGCCGAGCAATTCGCTCTGCGCTTGCGGCGTCGGGCGGTTCGTGCGCGTCGCCATGCCCCGCAGGAATAGATCCAGCGTCAATAGCCGCACTTCGTCCACCGAGTCGGCCTCGACCTCTCCAAGCATCTCGGCGACCCGCGACGTCACGGTCTCGCGCACCTCATCGCCGTTGAAGAGCCCCGCCGCAAACAGCGTCGCGAGCCCGTCGCTGTCCATCGTCTCCAGATCGACCTTCGACAGCGTCTTGTCGTGCAACGCGATCCACTCTTCGTAGGTCGGGTTGCCCGTCTCACGCATCTCGTCCCACGTCTCGAAGTACGCCTCGACGAGCGCATCGAGATCGACAGCAGCGGCTTCCTGCGCCCCATCGTCCTG
Source organism: Phycisphaerales bacterium (assembly GCA_965227775.1). Lineage (GTDB taxonomy): Bacteria > Planctomycetota > Phycisphaerae > Phycisphaerales > UBA1924 > JAHCJI01. The sequence continues at coordinate 128,367 of OZ245777.1, read as the reverse complement.
CGCCAGCGCGCTCCCCGCGATCGCCAACAGTGCGATCGCGGGCGTCAGGGCCTTCATGCGAAGCGTCGTGCGAGTCGGAGGCATGGTGTGATTCTCCCTTTCCTGTTAACCGCATGCCGACCAGGCAGCGTTCTGAACGACCCAAGGCTAGTGACGATGCGGCCGCCGAAGCAACGCGCTGAACATCGCCCGAAAGACGATTATGCGGACGGCGCGGCGTCTCCCTGACCCGCTTCGACGTACGCCTTGATGTCCGCCATGTCCTTCTCCATCATCTTCCGCATCGTGCCCTTCATCATGATGCCCATGATCGGCGACATGACCTTCGCAAACAGCGAGATCGCCTTGGTGTCGATGTCGTAGCTCAGCCGGCAGCCGCCGGGCGATGCTTGGTCACACGCCACCCGGCTGTCGAATCGCGCGCCGCACGAGATGGCGCTCAGCGTGTACGACCGGGGCGGGTCGTACTCGATGACTTCCATCTCCTCGGTTGCCTGCTTGCCCATCATCGTCCGCGTCTCCTTGAATCGCGTGCCGACACCGACGGGGGTTCCGTTGGTTGCCTGCTCGAGCATCTCGACCGAGTCGATGCCAGAGATCATCTCTGCGGCGTTCGAGAAGTCGCTCACCGCGGCGAACACTGCCTCCTGCGGTGCGTCGATGGTCGTTGACAGATTCATGCGCATCGGAAACCCCCTTCGAACCTGCTAAAGCCCTTCAGGCCTTGTCGTACGCCTCGCGCAGGTACGCAACGACCTCGGCGTCGACGTCCTTCACGCCCTCCAGCCGCACGCGATGGCTGACCATCGAGTTGAAGCTACCCGACGGCTCCAGGCGTTCGGTCGCTTTCTTCGGCGCCGCTTTGAGCTGGATGCCCAGGTCAACCCGCGTCTTCGTGCTGGGCTGAATGAGCGCAAACTGTTTGCTGCGCCGCAGGCTCACATAGCTCTTCTTGGGCGAGATCTCGACGTCCTTGCCGAACGCTTTCACCTTCTTGATCAGCGCGTCGTGGATCGGCCGCAGATCCGCCTTCGCCCCGGCGTATTGCGCCGCGACTAAGTCTTCGCCCTCGCTTGCGCTCGTCTTCTTGCCACTGGCGATGCCAACGCTGCCCTTCGCCTCGTGAGCCACGAGATTCGCATAGCCGTGCATCAGGCCGTGCTCCGCCTTTAAGAACTTGACGACCTCGCCGTGTTTGGTCAGGCCCGAGCCCTTGGCCACCTTCGCCCATTGCGCGAGGCTCTTGCCGGTGTTCTTCTTGAGGTTCTCGGCCATGGTCTTGGCCATCTCTTCGGGCGTCGCCATCGCGGGCCTCCGGGTCTGGGCAGCAGCGGGTTCGGTGTCTGTGAACCCACTGGGATGCCAGTATAGTGGAAGTCCGGCACCCCCGAACGCCGATTTTCTGCGAGATGCCACGCCGCGATCCAAGCCATCAGATCACCTGCCCGTGCGGGGCCCAGATCGCGATCGAAGACGTGAACATGGCCGAGGGCGTCGCCCTGTGCCGCCGTTGCGGACGGCTCAGCCGTCTGGCCGACCTCGCCGCCCCGGCAAACGAGCGAGCATCGGGCTCGAGCAAGGACCAGGCCGAAGCGCGCAAGGCTGCCGCGCTCGCCCAGGGTGATCCGCCCCGCGGTTGTGCCATCAGAGACTTTGGCGACCGCGTCGTGCTGCGCGCCTCGGCGCGATCTCTGGCCGGAGCGGGCGGACTCTTGTTCTTCGCGGTGTTCTGGAACGGCATCGTGTCGATCTTCCTCGTCATCATGATCGCCTCGTTCCTCCATCACGCCGGCATCACGCTTCCCTCGTGGTTCCCAACGCCCTTCGGAAGCGGTAGCGGCACAAGCCAGAACATGCCACTCGGCATGACCGTGTTCATGGCTCTGTTCCTGACCCCCTTCGTGCTGGTCGGCGTGACGGTCATCGGCGCCCTGATGATCACGATTGTCGGCCGTGTCGAGGTCCGATTGCGAGGTCCCGACGGTGTGGTATTCACCGGCGTCGGCCCGCTCGGCTGGAAGCGCCGCTTCGATGCCGACGCCGTGGAAGCCGTGCTACTCACCGATGCCGACATCGAAGAGAACGGCAAGAAGAAGCGAGCCATCGCGATCGAGACCGGCAAGAAGACGATCAAGTTCGCCTCGCTGCTCCCCGACCAACGCCGCCTCTGGCTCGGCGGCGTGCTCAAGACCATGCTCATGCCACTGCCGCGCCAGTAGTCGAAAGACCTCTTGCCGGCCCGCAACAGCGATCTGGTTATCTCATCGCCTTCCCCATACGCTACCGGCGAACCCATCCCCAACCGCCGGAGCCCCGCCTTGCCTGCCGCGACGACTGCCCCTTCTACCGCCCCTTCCACGCTCAAGGACGCCAACGCCCAGTCCCTCGCCCGCGAGGCCATCATCCGCAAAGGCGGCGGCGACAAGGCCATCGACCGCCAACACAAGAAGGACCGCCTCACCGCCCGCGAGCGCATCGCCCGCTTGGTCGATGGCAAACCCCCCAAGGACGCCCACAAGGCCGAACTCGACAACTTCATGGAACTCGGCCTCTGGTGCGCCGACGGCATGTACAAAGAACACGGCGGCGCGCCCGGCGCGGGCGTCGTCACCGGCATTGGACTCGTCCAAGGCCGCCGCCACATGATCATCGCCAACGACGCCACGGTGAAAGCCGGCGCCTTCTTCCCCATGACTTGCAAGAAGATCATCCGCGCCCAGCACGTCGCGCGCATGGCCAAGCTCCCGCTCATCTACCTCGTCGATAGCGCGGGCGTCTACCTCCCATTGCAGGAAGACGTCTTCCCCGACACCGACGACTTCGGTCGCATCTTCTATCTGAACAGCGTCATGAGCGCCGAGGGCCTCCAGCAGACCGCGGCCATCATGGGCTTCTGCGTCGCCGGCGGCGGCTACCTGCCCGTCCTCTGCGACACGCTGCTCATGACCGAGGGCAGCGGCCTCTACCTCGCCGGTCCCGCGCTCGTCAAGGCCGCCATCGGTCAGGACGTCACCGACGAAGAGCTCGGCGGCGCGTCCATGCACGCCGCCATCAGCGGCACCATCGACTTCAAGGAGCCCGACGACGACACCTGCCTCACGCGGGTTCGTGAGGTCGTGGGCAAGAACGGAAGCGAAGCTCCCGTGACGCCCGAGAGCGTCAACCCCCTCCGCGGCGGCAACGACATCTACGACATATTCACCGACAAGTCGGGTCAGCAGTACGACGTGCGCGACATCCTCGCCTGCGTCGTCGACGCACGTGCCCTCCCCAACGCAGAAGGCCACGAGAGCCTCGAGCCAGACTTCGACGAGTACAAGGCCGACTACGGCCAGAGCCTCGTCTGCGGCTACGCCCGCATCGGCGGCCACCCGTGCGGCATCGTCGCCAACCAGTGCGAGCTCACCCAGCGCGTCCAGCCCGGCGGCAAGGCGGGCCCCTCCAAGGCCGCCGGCATGCCCCGCGTCATCTACGACGACAGCGCCGACAAAGCCGCCCGCTTCATCATGGACTGCAACCAGCGCAAGATCCCGCTGGTCTTCATCCACGACACGACCGGCTTCATGGTCGGCCGCGACAGCGAGCAGGCCGGCATCATCCGAAGCGGCGCCAAGCTCGTCAACGCCATGAGCAACTGCGTCGTCCCCAAGATCGTCCTGATCACTGGGAGTAGCTACGGCGCCGGCAACTATGCCATGTGCGGCCGCGCCTTCGAGCCCTTCCTCACCCTCGCCTGGCCGGGAAGCAAGTGCGCCGTCATGGGCGCCGCCCAATCGAGCGGCGTGCTCGCCACGATCGAAGAGCGCAGCCGCGAGCGCAAGGGCGAGACCATCGACGAGGCAACCCACAAAGAGATCCTCGAAGCCGTCCGCGCCAGCTACAACGAGCAGCAAGACATCCACTACGGCGCCGCGCGAGGCTGGGTCGACCGCCTCATCCAGCCCCACAATACCAGGGCCGAACTCACCGCCGCCCTCGCGAGCGCGAACCAGGGTTGGGACTACTCGCGCGAATTCAAGACCGGGATCCTCCAGACATGATCGGCCGCTGGCGCCGACAAACCAAGATCCAGCACGTCGAACTCGACCTGCCGGCATGGTCGCCCGACGACCCTCCCCAGCACTACCGCCGACGCCACTGCACCCATCCGGTGAATCCCATCGAGATTGGCATGGCCGCCATCGAGCAAGGCGGCTTCGATACATCAGACGGCGAAGACCCGTGGCCCGGTGAAAACGCCTACAACCGCGGCGTCGTGCTTATGGAGCGCGGCGACATCGACGGCGCCATCGAGCAGTATCGGGCCTCGATCGAGACCTCTCCCGACCACCCCGCGCCGCGATCAAACCTGGGCTTCGCCCTGATCCAGCGCGGCCAGCGTGAGGCCGGTCTCGAACACCTCCGCGCCGCCCTCGAGTTCGATCGCACGGATGCGGTGTTCATGCGAAACCTCGCCGCCGGGCTGATGGCGTGCGATGAGCGCGATGCGGCGTTCGAGTTGCTCGAAGAGGCTGCCGCCAGCGATCCGACGAACCCCGACATTCCCGCGCTGCTTGCCACGCTCTACGACTTCGAGGGCGACGATGCCGAGCACGAGCAGGCGCTGCACTGGGCCCGCTTGGCGGTCGAGCTCGATCCCGACGAGATCGCCCACATCGACAACCTGGGCACGCGCCTGGCGATGGCCGGGCGATACGAAGAGGCCATCGACTGCTTCGAGCGTGCCATCGAGTTCGACCCAACCCATCCGCTCCCATACTTCAACCTCGCCTCGGCCTGTTGGAGCGCCGGCCAGCTCGAGCGCGCCGACGCGGCCTATCGCAAGCACCTCGAGCTCGAACCCGAGCACAGCTGCGCGATGTATGACCTCGCGCGCGTCCGCTCCGCCATGGACGATGAGCAGGGTGCCCTCAAGCTATTCCAGCAGTACCACGAGCTCGAGCCGGGCGATCCCGCCGCCCGCATGTCCATCGGCATCGCCAACCTGTACTTGGGCAACCCTGCCGAGGCCCGCGCAAATCTCGATGCCGCATTGAAGACCAACCCGGGCTTGCATTGGGCCATCCACATGCTCGGCAAGCTCGCGCTGAGCGAAGAAGACAACGCTCGCGCCGAGGCGTGCGCCCGGGAAGCCCTCCGCCGCGAGCCTGGCATGACGCCCGCCTTCGATACGCTCATGGCCCTGCTCATCGACCAGCGGCGCGAGGCAGAGCTGTTCGACATTGCCGCACAGGACGCCACCGGCCAGCGGTGGGGGATGCTCGTCGAGACGCTCTCCGACGCGGGTAACATGAAGGCCGCCCAAGCCGCTGCCAACCGCAACATCGCCCAGAACCCCGACGAGGGCTGGCGTTATGCGATACTTGCCCAGGTGCTGGAGGCCCGCGAGCGCCCGAAGGACGCGTTGGCCCAGTGGCGCCTGGCCCAGCGGCGCATGCCCACCGATTACCGCGTGCCGCTGGCGATTGCGCGCGTCCAGGCCACGCTGGGCAACCCCGCCGCCGCGCGGCCCGCAGCCGAGGCCTCCATCGATCTCTTGCCCGAAGGCGAGCGCCCCGACCAGGAGCACCTCGCAATCCTTGCCTGGTGCCACACCAGCGAGGGACGCCTCGAGGACGCACGCGCGCTCATCGACCAGATCCTCGAATTTGACCCGGACGACGAATTCGCTGCCAACTGGCGGCGCGAATACCCCGACGCATGACCACGCTGCGAAAGGAACACAAGCTTGCCACGCTTCAGGACGCTCCTGCTCACGATTGCTCTCGCAGCAGCCGTACTCGCCCTACTCGGCTGCGCTAGCACCATCGAGTCCGAATCTGTCCCCGGCGCCACCACCTCCCCCGTCGGCACGTGGAGCCTCACCAAGATCGAAGACGAGCGCTACGACCTGCCCACCGGCGCACGCACGCCCACGCTCACGATCACCGAGCAAGGCGGGCTTTCGGGCCAAGCGGGAGTCAACCGCTACAGCGGCAGCACGGATGCCGGCGCGCTCAGCAGCGGCGAGTGGTCGCTCGGCAGTGTCGCGATGACCCGGATGGGTGGCACGCCCGAAGCGATGCAACTCGAGCAGCAGTTCGTCGGGCTCATGAAAATGGCCGACACGATCGCTACTGGACCAGATTGGCTCGAACTGCGAATCGGCAACAGCTCCCTCCTCCGCTTCACCCACGTCGAACAATGAGCGACACGATCAACGACCGGCCGCGCCATCCAGGGACCATCGCGCTGCTGACCTGCCAACACCACGACCACATCGACAGCGCCTCCGAAGGGAGGCTCATGCAGGAACTGGTGCGCCAAGGCGCGGTGGTATCGCTCGTCGCGTGGGACGACGTGCTCGTACCAATCAAGGAAGGGAACGACAAAGCGGTGGTGCAATCGGTCGGTGCGAGCCTGTACGTGCTTCGCACAACATGGGACTACTGGGATCGGCTCGACGACTTCGTCGTGTTCATCGATAAGATGAGTGACGGCCTGCTGAACTCGCGCAAGACCGTCCTGAACAACCTCAACAAGGCCTACCTCACCAAGCTCGAGTCCGCAGGCGTCCCCATCGTCCCAACGATCATCGTCGAGAAAGATAGTGGTGGGGAAACGGCAGCCGCCGCCATAGACCAAGCGAAAGCCAACGACTGGTCGCCCCTCATCATCAAGCCAACCGTCGCCGCCGCTGCCGCTGGCCTCGAGAAGTTCGAGCAGCCAGACGCTGCGGCCCTCGACTACCTCCGAGACCTTACTAAGGCCGGCGGCGCCCTTGTCCAGCCCTTCCTGCCCCGCGTGGTAAGCGAAGGCGAAACCTCCCTCGTCTACTTCAACAACGCCCTTTCGCACGCCGTAACCAAGGTGCCCGCCGCGGGCGACTTCCGCTCCCAGGTCGACTTCGGCGGCGCCTACACGCTCGTCGAGCCAACCGCAGCGCAGCAAGACGTAGCCAAACGCGCCCTCACCGCCTGGGAGGAGCGCTACGGCGAGAAACCGCTCTACGCCCGCGTCGATCTCGTTCCGGGCGACGACGGCCAGCCCCTGCTGGGCGAGCTCGAACTCATCGAGCCCGAGCTGTTCCTCGACATGGCCCCGGACGCGGCGGCTACCTTCGCCAGCGCGATCCTCGCCCGCGTCGAGCGCAACGAGTTCACACCCGATCCGTGGTGGAAGAACGCGTTGTATGGAACAGGATGCTTCCTGATCTTCATCGTTGCGGCCGCCATCTTTGTCGTTGGTGTCGCCACGCTGATCGGCTGGCTCTTTGGCGGACCCTGACCACCCGGTCGAACACTCCACACACCATCTTCGCGCATCGCTTGCGCGGCCGAAACACCAGGTTCCAACTCGATTCTTACCTTTGGTCGCTGACGTTCACATGGGCCGTTCGGCCCGTCGCACCACGTGATCAAAGGGACGGAACCAGATGACCAAGCGATTCGCCTCCGCGTCGATGCTCCTGGCCGTGGCGGCCGGTACTGCCAACGCCCAGACCGACTTCTTCCTCCACCTGCTCCACCACAACGACGGTGAGAGCCAGCTCATCGATGCCGGCAGCGGCCTCGAAGACTTCGGCGGCGTCGCCCGCTTCGCCACCGTCGTGGCCGACCTCCGCGCCGAGGCGATGATGTCGCCCCCCGGCGACGCCGCCAGCGGCAGCCTGCTGCTCACCAGCGGCGACAACTTCCTGCCCGGCCCTGAGTTCTCCGTCAGCCTCGACCGCGGCGTGCCCTTCTTCGACACCGTCGCGCTCGACCTGATCGGCTACGACGCGTTCATCATCGGCAACCACGAGTTCGACTTCGGCCCCGACATCCTCGAAGACTTCATCGCCGGCTTCAGCACGAACCCGGCCCCCTTCCTCTCAGCCAATCTCGACTTTACCGCCGAGCCCGGCCTGCAGGCCCTCGTTGACAGCGGCCGCATCGCCTCCAGCACCGTCGTCGATGTCATGACCGACGCCGGCGTCCGCCGCGTGGGCGTCATCGGCGCCACCACGCCCGCCCTGCCGTTCATCTCCAGCCCCCGCGGCGTCACCGTCAGCGATGACCTGACCAACATCATCCAGGCCGAGGTCGACGCACTCACCTTGGGCGGCGTGGACATCATCATCCTGTCGAGCCACCTGCAGGGCCTCACCGAAGAGCTCGGCCTCATCCAGACCCTGCGCGGCGTCGACGCCATCGTCGGCGGCGGCGGCGGCGAGTTGCTGGCCAACCCAAGCGACCTGCTCGTCCCGGGCGACACGCCCGACGAGGTCGCCGGCCAGAGCGGCTACCCCATCTTCGGCACCGACGCCGACGGCAACGACGTCCCGATCGTCACCACCAGCGGCGACTACCGCTACGTCGGACGCCTCATCCTCGGCTTCGACGCCGACGGCAACCTGACCGAGATCCTCGATGCGTCCGGCCCCGTCCGCGTCTCGGGCATCAGCCCCGACGCCGTCGCCGCCGACCCGGTCATCCAGGCCGAGGTCGTCGACCCCGTGGCCGCGGGCGTTGCCGCGCTCGCCGCCAACGTCATCGGCTTCAGCGAGGTCGACCTCGACGGCCGCCGCTCGAGCGTGCGCAACATCGAGACCAACCTGGGCAACCTCATCGCCGACTCGTTCCTGACAACCGGCATCAACCTGGCCGCCACCTTTGGCGTCGACGCGCCAGACGTGGCGCTCGCCAACGGCGGCGGCATCCGCAACGACAGCATCATCGCGTCGGGCGAGATCACCGAGTTGGACACCTTCGACATCCTGCCCTTCAGCAACTTCATCACCATCGTGCCCGACGTGCCCGCCGACCAGTTCAAAGAGATCCTCGAGAACGCCGTCAGCCGCCAGGGCGAGTCCAACGGCCGCTTCGCGCAGATCGCCGGCTTCACGCTCGAGTTCGACTGGCGCCAGCAGGCGCAGGTACTCGACGGCGACCTCATGGTCACTACGCCCGGCGAGCGCGTCCGCAACGTCACCCTCAGCGACGGCACCTCCATCGTCGAGGACGGCATGGTCGTCCCCGGCGCGCAAGACGTCGACATCGCCATCGTCGACTTCCTCGCCCGCGGCGGCGACCAGTACCCCTTCCGGGGCCTGCCCTTCACCACGCTGGGCGTCAGCTACCAGCAGAGCCTCGCCAGCATGATCGAGGACACCCTCATGGGCACCATCAGCATGATGGACTACCCCGAGGGCAGCATGGACCGCATCATCCAGAGCTGCTACGCCGACTTCGACCTCGACGGCGAGCTCACGCTGTTCGACTTCCTCGCCTTCCAGAGCGCCTTCGACGCCGGCGAGACCAGCGCCGACTGCAACCGCGACGGCATCCTGGACATCTTCGACTTTCTCTGCTTCCAGAACGGCTTCGCCGCCGGCTGCATGTAGTCTTGACGCCTCGCCGGCGGGGCCAAGCGCGGGCTTCGCCCGACGCGGGGCGCGCCGTGCTTGTCCACACGCACCGTGCTTCGCGCCGCAGCATCCGCCGAGCGAGTCTTCGAGCGAAAGCGCATGCGCAGGCGAGGCGGCCCCCGGCCGCCCGGGCGCAGCCCGAGAAGCGAGTCCGCGAGCGCCAAAGAACATCTCTATTGAGCGAGCCCCGGCGCAGCGTCCCGTCTTCGGGGCGCTCCGCCGGGGCGTCGAACGTCGGCGCACCGCCGACTCCGATCACTCCCAACTCCAGCTTCAGCTCACGCCGCGTCGCTCTCGGGCGCGGTCACGAGCTGGCCCTGCCCGTTGCCCACGAACACGAAGTGGGCGGTGCTCTGCGCGCCGGCGGTCTGCTGGCCGCCCTTGAGGGCGCTGACGCGGTACGTCGCCGTCGCGGTCCCGGTCGGGATGTTGGTGTCGACGAAGCGTCGCTCGCTCACGGTGGCGATGCGGGCGAAGCCCGTCGGCTGGCCGGTGCCGCTCCACGTCTGGCGATCGACGAGGTAGGTCGTGCCGGGGATGGTCAGGCCGTCCCAGCGCACTTCGAGGGCCCCGTTCTCGACCAGGTCGAACGTCACGTTGCTGGGGTTGACGGGCGCCCGCGGCTCGGGCTGCTTGGGCTCGGGGATCTGCGCGGTCGCGAAGACGGCCGGATCGCCGGTCGCCAGGCCGAAGGCCCGGATGATCTTGATCATCTGGGCACCGAACGTGTCCATGGCGTCGAAGGCGGCGTCCTGGGTGACGGTCGCGCTCTTGGCGGCGTTGCGCGCGGCCTGCGCATCGTCGTACGCGGTGCGCGTGCCGGTGACGAGGTTCTGCAGCTGCGTTGCCTGCTCGGTCGTCAGGCCGATGGTGGTCGCGTTGGTGACCCACCCGGGGGCGCGCTGCTCGTAGAACTCGAGGCGTTGCAACAGTTGATTCGGTGTGACGGGCATCGTGCGTTCCTTGCGTTGCCGCCCGCGGCCGTGGGTTCGCATCGGCCGCGGGTCCATCCATGAATCGCCGGAGCGCCGTGCCCCGGCTACCGGTGTCATCGAGCGGTCGAGGGGGCGGCTCCAGTGCGAATCGCGCGGACAACAGAAATTTCTTGGATACGATGCGTGACGCGTCGACGTGGCGCAATCTAAGTTGCTGGCAATACACGCCTTGCGAGATGTGAACTTATGATCCCAAAGCCACTGGACGCGATCGAGGCGAGCGACATCCAGGCGCTGATCGATGCCAACGAGGCCGAGCGGAAGACGCTGGAATACAAGCAACAGCTCCCTGGCGAGGCGCCCTCGGACAAGGACAAGCTCCGAAAGACCGCGACCAGCCTTGCCAACACCGCAGGTGGCGATGTCGTGTTCGGCATCGCTGAATCGGACGAGGGCTTGTTGCTGCATGGCATCGAAGACGTCGGCGAGGACGACGCACTCCGACGCATCCTCGACGCGCTGCAATACAACATCGAGCCCAAGCTTCCCCCGCCACCCCACAAGCTCGTCACCATGCCCGACGGCAAGAGGGTGCTGGTCGTGCGCATCGCACGGAGCTGGCGCGGCCCGCACTTTTCGAAGAATGACATGAACTACCGCATGTACGGCCGGCATAGCAAGGGGAGGTTCCCGATGGACGCGAGCGAGATGCGGCAGGCCATCATGGCAAGCGACGAAGTGCCCGAGCGAATCAGGCAATGGCGGCAACAGAGGGTTGACAGTCTCCTCCGCCGTCACACACCGGTTGAGATCGCACATGGGCCGTTCATGGCGCTCCACCTCGTTCCGTTGGCATCGTTTGACGATCCGCTCCGGTTCTCAGCCACCGACCTCAGCAATCACCGAATAGCAAGTAGATTGCTCCTACCAAACATGCGCGATCTGGTTCAGCGCATCAACATAGACGGGTTTTTGCAGTACGACACCGATACCAAAGCCTACACCCAGGTGTACCGCTCTGGTCGAGTGGAGTCCGTCTTTGAGACGGAGAGCTTTCTGGTTCGGCAGACGCTCACGAGTACCTACGAACACACAGTCTTGACGACGCTTGACTCGCAGTTGACGGCACTAGAAGAACTGGGCGTTTCTGGTCCGATTGCAATCATGCTCACTTTGGCCCACGTCCATGGAGCCCAGATGGATTACGGACCACGCAACAAACTCTTCAACCCCCCGATTGACCGAGATCACCTTGTCCTACCGGATGTGCTGGTCGACCGATGGCCTGCCGACCTGTTTACGGTCATGAAGCCAGTGTTCGACGGTGTCTGGAATGCCTGCGGACGACCACAGTCGTTGAATTACAACGGTGACGGAACGTGGAGAGGCGGCTATGTCCCAGGGTACTCCGATCGGCTGGCGGGTAATCCGAGTTAGTCTCCCGGCCGGGTACTTGATCTGCCGTTAGAAGTCTCGAATGCCAACGCACTTCCGCGCACGCCCTGCGCATTTCGCGTTCCCCCCCCCAAGGTCCGAAGAACCGAGCGCGCGCGCTCTCCGGTGACGGCACGGGAGCCTCCCGTGACTGCCCCGAGGGCCGCGGTGGCGGCACGCAGGGGCCCGATGATTGCCTCGCCGCCCGCGGTGGCATCGCGCGAAGATTTCGTGAAGGCGTCGGGCGTGTTGGTGATTGCTCGGAACGGCCGCGTGCGGGCCGCGCGGTCGCCGGTGGTGGCACCGGCGGGCCCGCCGATGGCCCCGAGGGCGGCCCCCATGGCCGCGCCGGCCGCCGTGACGGGCCCGCAGGCGGGCCCGATGGCCGCGTGGGCCGCGCACGCCGCCCGCCGCGCTCCCGGCCCGCCCCGGGGTCCGCGAGGCATCGGCTCCGGTAACGGGATGGGGGAGGTCCCCCTACGAAGTTATTGACCTCCCGGAACCACCGCAGTATTTTCTCGTACGGGACCGTCTCACGGGGAAGCCCCCCGGCCCACCCGCCCACCGGTCCCCCGAGCGAGGCGACAGAGGAGAGAGCGATGATCCCGCAGCGTGCCCCGAGCCCGAGTTGTGCCATTGGCCTGAGGGCCGTGCCCGTGCTGGCGGCCTGCGCCACCGCAGCCCTGCCCCAGGCCGGCCTGGCCCAGGGCTGCGATCCGAGCGACCTGTTCGGGCCGCCGGTGAGCTATGTCACGGGGGGATTTCCGAGTCGCGTCGTAATCGGCGACCTCAACGGCGATGGCCACCCGGACCTCGCGACGAAGGACACGGGGAATCGGGTCGGCGTGCTCCTGAACAACGGTGATGGCACCTTCGCGCCGTCCATCACGTACGCCGCGGGGGAATTTGTGCGCGACGTGCAGATCGGCGACGTCGACGGCGACGGCGCCCGGGACCTGGTGGTCACCAACTCGTTCGACAACGACATCAGCGTGCTGCTGAACAACGGCGATGGCACCTTTGCGCCACAAGTCCGCTACCCCGCGATCTTTCGACCGTTTAGCCTCGCCATCGGGGACCTGACTGGCGACGGCCATCCCGACCTGGCCGTCACCGACTCGTCCAGGGACGTCGTGAGCGTGTTCGTGAACAACGGGGATGGCACGTTCGCGCCCCAGGTGCCCTACGACACTGGCGAGGGGCCCGAGGCGGTGGCGATCGCCGACCTCAATGGTGACGGCGACCTCGACCTCGCGGTGGGCAACAACACGGAGCGCAGCATCGACGTGCTGCTGAACAACGGCGATGGCACCTTCGCGCTCGATGCGACGTATGTCACGGGCTCGGGTGCCAATGACGTGGGCATCGCCGACCTTGACGGCGACGGTACCCCCGACATGGTCGTCGCGAACGAGTTCGCCAACAGCGCCTCGGTGCTGCTGAACAACGGCGACGGCACGTTCGCGCCGACGCAGTACTACGCGACGGGCGAGGAGCCCCGCAACGTGGCGATCGCCGACTATGACCGGGATGGCGATCTTGATCTGGCCTTTGCCAATGGCAGTGCCTTCGTGAGCACCCTGACCGTGCTGCTCAACAACGGGGATGGCACGTTTGCCACCCCAGTCCCCGTCCCATCGAGGACCTGGATGAACGCCCTCGCAGCGGGCGATCTGAACGGCGATGGCAAGCCGGACCTGGCCGCCATCAGCAACCGGGACGATTCGATCGTGGTGCACCTCAACCGGTGCATCTTGCCCCCGACGATCACGACCCAGCCGGCGCCGGTGGTGCTGCTGCCCGTGGCCGACCGCGTGGTCGACGTGCGCGTCGAGGCCGACGGCGACGAGCCGCTGATGTACCAGTGGCGGCGCGACGGCGTGCCGCTGACCGATGGCGTGGATATCTCCGGCTCGATGACGCCGGTGCTCAGCGTCCTCGTCGACGACGACGACGTGGGCGAGTACGACGTCGTCGTGACCAACCCTGGGGGCGACGTCGTTAGCGACCCGGGCGTCATCGCGATCCGCCCGCCCGCCTGCCGCGCCGACTTCAACGGCGACGGCCGGCTCGACCTGTTCGACTTCCTCGAATTCCAGATCGTGTTCACCGCGGGCTGCCCCTGAGCGCGGGAGCGCACCGGAGACCAAGAAATGAACGTACGCACACGGACGAGCACCAGCACCCACTGCGCCGCGCTGGCGACCATGGCAGCCGCGACCGCCGCATGGGCCGGCCCGGTCACGCTGACCTTCGAGTCGCTCGACCAGACCGGCATCTATGGCGGCGCGGGCTGGGACACGCAGAACACGACGCGCGTGGCCGAGTTCGCTGCCGCGGGCATCGACTTCGGCGGGACCGCGTCTGGTTGGAACCACGACGTGATCCTGCCCGGCACGAGCGCCGACGGCGCGGTCAGCCTGGTCAACGCCTACCGAACGGCTGGCATCGATACGTACACGACCATCGAGATGACGGCGGTCGGTTCGACGTGGGAAGCCTTCGAGATCCTCGCGCTGACAACCAGCAACGACGTCACGATGTCGGCCTTCGACTCGGGCGGCACCCTCTTGGAATCGATCGACCTGGGACGAACGCTGGACGCCGGCGCGGGAGGCGCGTGGCAGACGTTCATGTTCTCTGTCTCGGGCATCTCCCGCGTGACGGTGACCGGCACCGGCGCGGACGTGCTCATCGACACGATCCACTACGACCCGTTGGACTCGGTGGTCATCCCCCTGCCGGGTAGCGGCATGCTGGCGCTGGCCGGCCTCGCGGCCATCGGCGTCGGCACGCGCCGCCGCTCGTAGCGATCAAAGTCTGGTAGTAGTGAGACAGGCAACGGCGCGACCCACTCCGGGCGCGCCGTTTTCTTGTGGAGTGCGCTCTTGCGTTCGGAGACTGCGAGTTCACCATCTTCGACTTCCTCGCCTTCCAGAACGCCTTCGACGCCGGCTGCCCGTAACGACTCGACCTATCCTGGCGCATGAACGCACTGCGCATCACGCTCCTGGGTGCAACGCTCGTCCTCACCGCATGCACCAGCCGCCCCCAGGACTACCTCACGCCCCCCGGCGACCGCGTCGACATGCCCGCACCGCCCGCGCTCGAGTCGGGCGCGACGCAACTCGGCGCCAGCCGCCAGGGCCGGCCCATCTTCGTGCGCACCCACGGCACCGGGCCAACCGGCGTCCTCGTCATCGGGCTGATCCACGGCGACGAGCCCGAGGTCTACCAGCGCTTCGACGACCTGTGGCTGCGCCTGCGCACCGCCGGCTACGGCGACCGCCTCACGCTCCACGCGATCTCGAACATGAACCCCGACGGTCTGGATCGCCAGCGCCGCGGCAACGCGCGCGGCGTCGACCTCAACCGCAACTGGCCCGCCACCAACTTCCGCCCCTCGACCGCCCACGGCCCGAACCCTCTCAGCGAGCCCGAGGCTGCCGCGGTGCACCGCTACATGCAGCAGACGCGGCCCGAGGTCGTGGTCGTGTTCCACTCAACGGGCGGCGGGCCCTTCGTCGATCCCGATGGTCCGATGGAAACCGCCGGACCGCTCGCCGAAGCCTTCGTCCGCGCCGCGGAGCGCGTCGATCCGTCGTGGCGCATGAACGCCGACTTCACCAACCCCGCCGGCTCGCTGGGCTCGTGGTACGGGCTCGACGAGCAGCAAGTCGTGCTCACGATCGAGCTGCGCCCCGGCACGCCGCCCGAAGACGCCCTGGCCGCCGCCACCGCCGGCACCCTCGCCGTCCTGCGCACGCTTTCGGGCCCGTAAGGCCTAGACGCGCTGCCCCTCACCGCCGTCCCGCCCCTCGGGCGCCGGCGGCTCGTCCTCGTCTTCGTACGAGCGCTCAAGCAGCACGCCGCACCGCGCATGCACACGCACGCGCTCGATCGACTCGAGGCCCGGCGCGTGCTCATCCGCGAGCGCCCGCAGCTCGCCCTCAAGCGCGGCCAGCCGCGGATCCTCGCGAGGATCATGGTGCCCGCTGGGCGAGGCAAGCAGCACCGCCATCACCCCACCGGGCGACAGAAGCCGCCAGCACTCGCCGAGCTGCGCGTCACGCTGCGGCCCATCGCCCGGCAGCCGACGGTGCACGATGCCATCGAACGCGCCGTCGAGCTCGCCGCTCAGCGCCGGCGGTGCACTCGTCGGCGAGTGCAGGTCGCAGACCTCCAGCGACGTGTTGGCCGGGTGGTAGCGGTGCCGCGCATACCGCACGCTCGTCGCATCGGGCTCGAGCGCGACGAGCGCGCCCGTTGGCCCCAGCCGCTCGCTCAGCCACGCCGCCCCGTGCCCCGTGCCCGCGTGCAGCAGCAGAACGCGGTCGCCCGGTCGCATCAGCGGATCGATCAGCGTGAACTCCCCCAGATCCGTCTCGCCTAACAGGTCGGCGATGGGTCGCGCCCCGCTCACCTCAAAGACCATTTTCGCGCGATCTGGGAATCGCACGCGGTACCGCTTGCCCATGCCCCGCGCCAGCGCCCGCCGCAGCGGCACCGCGTCGAGCTCTTCGTAGCGCACGCCCTCGACCGTCACGACCTTGCGCGTTCGCAGCAGCCCGCCGAACCAACGCGCCAGCCGCGATGCCCCGACCTCCGCCGCCGAGCCCTCGCCGCCGCCCACGCGCTGACCGCTCGTATTGCGATACCCCAGCGCAGGATCACCAGCCCTCGGCTCGCTCACCGCATCGGTCCGAACAGCGTCATCGGTACCGCCGGAACGACCGGCGTGGGTGTTCTGCGACCGCCAGCGATCGGCACCCACCGCGTCGGCGACTCCGCCGACGCGATCGTGCGCGCATAGTCCGCGCCCTCGTGCATCTCACCGACGATCTCCGGTCGGTTGCACTCCCTGGAGAGGTGCAGGAACACCGCATGCTCGCGCGGCCCGATCGCCTCGGTCGCCCCCAGGCACTGCTCGTTGCTCAGGTGCCCCGCGCCGCCCATGATCCGCCGCTTGAGAAAGTCCGGCCGCTCCGAACGCGCCTGCAGACGCGGGCAGTAGTTGCTCTCGATCGCCAGCACGCCCACGCCCTCGTGGAACTCGACCAGCCGGTCCGTGACCTCGCCAAGGTCCGTGAGGAAACCAAGCTCACCCTGCGGCGTCCGAATCCGAAACGTCGCCACCCCCTCAGCATCGTGGCTCGCAAGCCGACTGGTAAACGTGGCCGATGCCACCGGTTCGAACGCGTCACGCTCGAACGTCCGCAGGCGTCCCGCTTCGTGCAACGGGTCCAGCCGCCGCTCTCGCGCGTGCGAGGCATGCACCCACACACATGCGTCCGTCGCGAGCTTCCGCGGCGCCACGCCTGCCCACGACGAATAGAAGTGATCGCTGTCCAGGTGCGTCAGCACGATCGCGTCAACGTCGTCGAGCCCGTGCCCGAGCTCGCCCAGCGCCGCCGCCGTGCGTTTGGGGCTCAGCCCCGCATCGATCATCACCAGGCGCCCATCAGCGCTCCGCAGCACCGAGCAGTTGCCGCTCGAGCCGCTGGCCAGCACACACAGCGCTGGGCCATCGACAGGTGATGTGTTCGTCCGCCGCACCATCCGCCCCTCCCTGGGCGCCCCGGTTCAGGCCCTACGCGTGTTCCGATCCGCACCCCGCCCGATGCCGCGCTTGCTCGTCGCGATGAATTCGGCAAGCTCTGACACGTACGGGTCGTCGCCGCCGAGCTCACGCAGCTTCGCGAGCGCCGCATCGCGCGGCAGGCTCTTGGAGATCACCGTGCGGAACGCAAAACGCAACGCGTCGATCGATTCCTTGGGTACGCCCGCACGCCGAAGCCCGACGAGGTTCAAGCCATTCGTCGTGTTGATGTGATCGCACAGGCAGAACGGCGGCACATCCATGGCCGTCGCAACACCGCCCGAAATGAACGCCATCCGCCCAACCCGGCCGTGCTGGTGGATCGCCGTGTTCCCGCTGAACGTCGCGTTGTCGCCCACCCGCACGTGCCCGGCCAGCAGCGCGTTGTTCACCAGGATCACCCCGTTCCCCACAACGCAGTCGTGTCCCACGTGGCTGGACGCCATGAAGTAGCACTTGTCTCCAATGGTGGTGGGGTGGTCATCGGTCGTCGCCGCGTGCACCGTTACGTGCTCGCGGATTACGCACCCCGAGCCGATCACCACGCCCGGCGTCGGGTCGCCCGGCGAGAACTTGAAGTCCTGCCCAGGCATGCCGATCACCGCGTAGGGGTACACGGTCGTGCCGCTCCCGATCGTCGCGGGGCCCTCCACGTGCACCGACGCGATCAGGCGTACTCCCGTGTCAAGACGCACGCCCGCGCCGACGTAGCAATGCGGCCCGACGACCACGCCCTCGCCCAGGTGCGAGTCCGGGTCGACGTACGCGGTTGGGTGAATCTCGGCAGTCTCGTGATGGCTAGGGGAGGCGGTCGACATCGACCCATCGTAGAGCCCTTGGAGCTACCGTCGAGCGTGGCAGACTCGCATCCCGGCCTCGACATCATCGACCTCGGCCGCATGGCCTACGCCCAAGCCCTCGAGATCCAGCGGGCACGCCAGGCCGAGCTCATCGACGCACGCGGCAACCCCGACGGCCGCCTCGGCACCATCTTCTTCGTCGAGCACGACCCGGTCATCACCGTCACCAGCCGCCCGGGCGCCGCCGACCACGTGCTCGCAACCGCCGACCACCTCGCCTCGCTGGGCGTCGAACTCCACCAGACCGACCGCGGCGGCGACGTCACCTACCACGGCCCGGGCCAGATCGTCGCCTACCCCATCCTCGACCTCGAGCGTCTCACAGCACCCAGCGGCAAACCCCTCGGCCTGCACGGCTACATGCGCCTGCTCGAGCAAGCCGTCATCGACACCCTCGCGGCGTACAACATCTCAGGTGATCGCGACCAGTCCGCCACCGGCGTCTGGGTCACCCCGGCGCACGGCGCTCAACCAGCCAAGATCGCCGCCATGGGCGTCCGCGTCCGCAAGTGGGTCACCATGCACGGCCTGGCCCTCAACGTCGTCCCCGACCTCACCCACTTCAACCTCATCGTCCCTTGCGGCCTTGCGGGCCGGCCGGTCACCAGCATGCAAGCGACTCTCGCGAGCGACTGCCCAAGCGTGCAGCGCGTTCAAGCGGTCCTTGGGGAGAGCCTTACCCAACTGGTAACCGACCGTGCGGGCTCGCTGAAAATGGGTTGAAGGCGACGCCGTTTTCGGGTACAACCTGCGGGCCAAGAAACGCCCCGAGCAAGGTGCCCCGCCGACCGACCCAGGAAGCCACCGCGATGAAACAACAACTCCGCCGCACGATCCTCGCCGTTGCCCCGGCGTTGCTGTTCATCAACGCGCACGCTCCCGCCCAGACCTGCGATGGCGTGATCTTCCCAGGCCCGGTAAGCGACGGAGGCGCCGACCCGAGGCTGCTGCTGTTCGAGCACTTCAACACCGACGGCTTCATGGACGTGCTTACCTTCGAGGCCGATACGCGGCAGATCTCGGTCCGCCTGGGCCAAGGCGACGGTTCGTTCCGTCCCCGCATCACCTACGGCGGCCTGCTCAATCGCCTCCTGGCAACGGGCGATCAGGACGGCGACGGAGACAACGACCTCTTCTCCATGAGTTCCACGCCGTTCTACACGTGGAGGCTCAACACCGGCTCCGGCGTCCTGCCCTTCGGCCCATCGGGCAACCTCGAGGTCTACCCGCTCGTTGTCGACCTCCGCGATATGAACGGCGACGGTGCCGACGACCTCATCGTCTGTGACCTGCTCGGCACACTCTCGGTTGGCGTCTATGTGAACGACGGCCAGGGCGGGTTTACAACCGCACAGCGAATCCCCCTCGAGCACGAGGTCAGCTCGTTCCTCTTTGCAGATCTCGATGGCGATGGAGACGACGACATCGTCACGAGGAGCCGAGTGGCGAGCGCCGCGGCGATCCTCATCAACGAGGGCGGTGGCTCCCTATCTCGAGCCGACGACATCACCCTCGATGATGGCGTGCTCGACATCGCCGTCAACGACGTTGACGGCGACTCGGTTCCCGATGTAGTAATCCTTGAGGACTCCAACGAGGTCAGCCTGTACGTCGGCGATGGTGCCGGCGGCTTCCTCCCGCCACGGCTCATTGCGAGGCTGTCCAGTGCGCCAACCATCGATCTTGGCGATGCCAACGGCGACGGCCTGCTCGACCTCTTCACCAGCGAGTTCTCTAGCAGCCGGATCATTACCGTTCGCCTGGGCAACGGGTCCGGCGGCTTCGCTTCGCCGGCAAGATATGCGAGCAGGGGCGGCGACGTCGTCGCCATCGACCTGACCGCAAACGGCCGATCGGAGATCGTCACCTACGACTCACAGCTGGAGAACATACACGTCCTCGTCGGTAGGAAGGACGGTACCTATCCCGGGCGTACCTCCAGCGACCTCGCCCTCGAGAGTGCGCACGCTGTCAGCATCCGCGATGTCAATGGCGATGGCGAACTCGACGCGCTCGTGTTGCACAGAGAGTCATTTGGCCAGCTGTCAACCCTGCTCGGCGACGGCACGGGCGCATTCACGCAAGCCGGCGAGGTATTCTGCGCCGTCAATCCGGCGGACATGGCCGTCGGAGACCTCGACGGTGACGGAGATCCCGATGTCGCCGTCACAAGCACCAACCGCGATGAAGTCACCTTCATGATCAACGATGGTGCCGGTACATTTACAAGCCTCGGTGCCGTTCCGACGGGCGACGAACCCGTTGTGGTCGAGCTGATCGACATCGATGGAGACGCAGACCTCGATGCCGTCACAACATGCATGGGCGGCCAGCAGATCGTGCTCGCGTTGAACGATGGCTCTGGCAGCTTCGCCGCCCAGCCGCCGCACCCGCTGCCCTACGAGCCAACGGCTTCGGCCATCGGAGACCTCGATGGCGACGGCCTCCTCGACGCGGCCGTGATCTGGCAATCCCGACGCGAAGTCGCGATTTTGCTCGGGGTTGGCCTTGGCCAGTTTGCGCCTCCAACCACGTACGCAACCCAGGACACCCCCTTCGAGATCGAATTGGCCGACCTCGACGGCGACGGTAACCTCGATGTTGTCGTGTCAACCGGCGACGCCAGCATCGAGTCCTTCAGAGGTCAGGGCGATGGCACGCTCCTGCCCCGAACCACAACCCCAACCTGGCGCAACCGCTTCGCCCTGGACCTTCAAGTACAAGACATCAACGGCGATGAAGCACCTGATGCGCTCGTAAACATCGTTGGGACGCTACCCGGTCGACGGGGGCTAGCCGTCTTCCTGGGCAACGGCAATGCAACTTTCGACAACCTGACCCGCTACGACACGACATTCCCGGCGTCCGCGCTCGACGTGGCCGATGTGACCAGCGATGGCAAGCCCGACATCATTGCCGTATCGGGTACGACGATCGACGGCATCGAGACGCTCCCCAATCTCTGCCCCGATCCATGCCGCCCCGACTTTGATGGCGACGGCGATCTGACCATCTTCGATTTCCTCGCCTTCCAAACGCTCTTTGCAGCCGGCAGCACGCTGGTCGATTTCGATGGCGACGGCGAGCTCTCCATCTTCGACTTCCTCGCGTTCCAGAACGCCTTCGACATCGGCTGCCCGTAACAGCCATCCCGCGAAGCCGTACCGACACCACCCCACGCGCACCAAGCCGTGGGGTGATTTACCGTTGATCCGAGCGCCAATCTCGGTTATAAGAAGGTTCTCAGCCCGATTCCCAGTCGCTCAGGGGGTATCAAAATGCAGTCCAAGCCGATCGCCATCTTTACCACGCTCGCTATCACCGCCGCTGCGCACGCCCAAGACTGGGAGCGCTTCACGTTCGGTCCCGTCGGCGACCTCATCATCATCAGTCTGTTTATAACCGACGACAATCCGCAGCTCCAGGTCACCGACGCGTTCTCGTCGGGGGACCGGTTTTCCGTCCGCCTTGTCGATCGTGCCGGCACCGTTGACGCGTTCGTCTGCTCAGAGCCGACCACCATCGGCGATGAGATCGGCGCCGACTACGACGCCGCGTTCGCCGACGAGCGCTGGTCCAGCGGCGAGGTCTACCTCTCGCATCGCGGCCCGCTCTCGATGGAGATCACCGTCACCGCAAGCCCCTTCGATGTCGGCGGTGCCGCCTGGCGTCTCACCTTCGCCGAACCACCCTGCCGTGTCGACCTCGACGGCGACCAACAACTCACCATCTTCGACTTCCTCGCCTTCCAGAACCTCTTCGACCTTATGGACCCCCTCGCCGACTTCGACGGCGACGGCGACTTCACGATCTTCGACTTCTTCGCCTTCCAGAACGAGTTCGACGCGGGCTGCGAGTAGGCCGCAGGGCCGTCCGCCTGTCGTCCAGCTTCCGGCCGTGTGAAGATCTGATAAAGCCCGCGTGATCGGGTGCACACGTGCGGTGACCCGAGCGCCGACTCTGACGGCAACAGCGAACTCAACCTGTTCGACTTCCTGGCATTCCAGAACGCGTTTGCGGCTGGCTGCCCGTAACGCCCAAGCCCAAATCGACCGGACGCACGCAACTCGCGTGCGTCCCAAACGAAATCCACGCAACGCACGCTCGCATCCGCCCAGGTAATGCGAGCGTGCGTTCGCGTGCAGTCTTCACACTCGCACCGCCCCTGGAGAACCGTCGAAATGTCCTTGTGCCGAGGGCCGCTTTCTGGTATTCTGATCTTAGAAGGAGCACCACCATGCGACCGAACGCCGACCACGCGACACCCATCAGCACGCTGACAACCATCGCAGGCCTGGCCATCGCGATCGGCTGCACGCCGCTGCGTGCCCAGAGCGACCCTTTGGAGTCGCCATTCTCCTCAGCCCAGTCCTTCGACGTCCTGGAGGGTGCCGGCCTCGCATGGAACATGGCGGGCCGCCAGTTGCGAGGCTTCATGGGCGCCAACGCGGCGTTCGCTGGCGATTTGAACGGCGACGGGGTAGACGACGCCATCTTCGGAGCGTTCGGCGTCGATGTCGGTGGCAAGGATCGCGCCGGCGAGGCCTACGTGGTGTTTGGGCAGGCCGGTGGGCCCACCGTGCGTTCGGTGACGGCTCTGGACGGAACCAACGGCTTCACCTTCCAGGGCGGCGCCGCAGACGACACCCTCGGCGCAGTCTCGGGTGCGGGGGACCTGAACGGCGACGGCATCGACGACGTCATCATCGGTGCGGCGGGAGCCGATCCATCGGGCTCGCGCTCGGGCGAGACCTACGTCGTGTTCGGTCGTGCGGATGGCTTCCCCGCCACCTTGTCACCCGACGACCTCGACGGCACCAACGGCTTCCGATTGCCAGGCGTCGGCGCGGGCGACTTTAGCGGCATAGCGGTCGCCGGTATCGGAGACATCAACAACGACGGCATCGACGATGCCGTTATCGCCGCCCAGGAAGCACAACTGGGACGCTTTCCCACGGCATACGTGCTCTTCGGCACACGTGACGGCTTCGATGCCGTCGTTCCGCTGGCGGATGTCGCAGGCCCACGGGGGTTTCGTTTGTTGCCCGATCAAATCGGATCTCTGCGTGTTGCCGTTGCCGGCGCTGGCGATGTCAACGGCGATGGCATCGCGGACCTGATCATGGGTCTCGGTAGCCCTGTCACGTACGTGGTCTTCGGTCGCGACGGCGGCTTTCCCGACGCGGTGTCGGGCGCCGATCTCGACGGCACGAATGGCTTCACTATCACCAGTGACTCCGGGGATGGCGCAGGCCTGGCCGTGGCTTCGGCCGGCGACCTCAACGGCGACGGCTTCGATGACGTGGCCATCGGCGCCCGCTATGCCGGCCGCAAGGGAGACGGCATCGCCTATCAGGGCTACGCCTACGTCGTCTTCGGCAAGGGCGACCCATTCGAGCCCCAAGTGTCGCTCGGCGCTCTCGACGGCACCGACGGATTCCGAATGGAAGGAGCGACCAGCGAAGACATGGCCGGCGCTTCGCTCGCACCAGCAGGCGACGTCAACGGCGACGGCTTCGATGACCTGGCCGTTGGCGCACCGTTCAGAGGATACAGCTACACCTGCTACTACTGCGGCGGCTACAGCGCCGGAAGGGGCGCGGCGTACGTCATCTACGGCCGCGACACGGGCTTCGACGCCGTCATCGATCTCAACCAGGTAAGCTCCAGCAGCGTCATCCGCTTCGATGGTCCAAGCAACAGCCAAATGGCCACCTCGCTCGCAGGCGGAGGCGACCTCAATGGCGACGGCAGGCCCGACATCCTGCTCGGTGCCGTCGATGGACTCGCGTTCGGCACCGAAGGCCTGGGCGCTGGCATGGCTATCTACGGGAGGGGCGAGGGCGATCCATGCCTAGCCGATCTGGATGGCGACGGCGAGCTGACGATCTTCGACTTCCTGGGCTTCCAGATCTTCTTCGATCTCATGGACCCGCGCGCCGACTTCGACGGCGATGGAGAATTCACCCTATTCGACTTCCTCGAATTCCAGAACGCCTTCGACGCCGGCTGCGAGTAGAAGCCCCACGCCGTTCTCTTGCCGACGTGTGATCAGAGCTCCGAGACTCCCGCGATCATCACCGGTGATAGCTTGACCTCTGTTGCCTGAACAAACCACAGCAGGTGCTAACGCAGCGGCTCCAGCCACCCCGATTGCACGCCCGCAAACGCGCGCGCCGAACCGTCGAAGCGAACCGCGTGGCACCGCGCATCGGTCCGACCGCCATGCCACAAGCCCAGACGCTCGGCGACGTGCGACTCCTGCCGGAAGTCGATCACGCTCGCCGCCCGCGTCGGCGGCGGCTGACTCGGCCCGGGCACGATCGGCGCCGCGTCGACCAGCAACGGCGTCTCAGCCGGTCGAGACACCAGATCGAATCGGATTGAAGTCGCCCGCGCGTCGTAATCCCCAGAATCGCCCGGCAAGCCCGCGAGACCCGTCGCATTCATCGCGTACGTCCGTGTCATTCGCTCGCCCGTCTGCGCTTGGCACGCCGGACACACAAGCACGCTCTCTTCCTCATAGATGTCCCCAGGCGTAGACCCCGCACGCCCGGCCCCGCCCTTCGCTTCGGTCTGCACCACGAGCGCCCAATTCGGCACGCTCCCGTACGGCTGCCCGATCGCCGGCCCATACCCGTCGTACGTGTCCGCATACTGCGCACAGATCAGGTGCGCCTGCCGCAGATTCGAGAGGCAAACCGCCGCCCTGCCAGCATCCCGCGCCCCAGCCAGCACCGGCAGCAACACCCCGAGCAACACCGCGATGATCGCGATGACCACGAGAACCTCGATCAGCGTGAACCCTCGCCGCATCCCATACGGTATAGCAACGCACAGGCCGAACCCGCTCGATCACGCACCCCGGGGGATTCCGATATGCCTCGCACGCACCGCCTCGCCCTGCTTGCCCTCTCGCTCGCCGCCTGCCTCACCAGCCTCGCACGCGCCCAAACGCCCCCAGGCCCGGGCGACAAGGCCCCGCCCATCTCCCTCGACGCCCTCACCAACGCCCCCGAACGCGCCAACGCAAGCTGGGACACCTGGTCTACCGGCACCACCGTCATCGAGTTCTGGGGCACCTGGTGCGGCCCGTGCGTCGCCGCCATCCCCCACATCAACGAACTCCACGACGAGTTCGCCCCCAAGGGCGTCAACTTCCTCAGCGTCACCTACGAAGAACCCACCGTCACCGATCGCTTCCAAGAGCGCATGAAGCTCAACACCTGGATCGGCCACGACATGGACCAATCCATGGTCAAGGACTACGCCGTCCGCGGCTGGCCAACCACGTTCATCGTCCGCGATGGCACCATCATCGCGCGAACCCATCCCACCGCGCTGACCAAGGAACGCCTCGCCACCATCGTCGAGGGCAAGGACGACCCCAACCCCGATTCCCGATCCGCTCGCAACGCGCCCCCCGGCAGCATCGGCTCTGACGGCCGGCCGATCGTGAGCGGCAACATCGTCCCGGGCATCGACCCGTACTCACCCATCGAAGACCAGCCAGCAATCCAAGTCATCGTGCGACCAGCGGGCGAATCCAGGATGTCTGCCGCAAGCGGCACCGCCTTGACCGCACTCGGCCGCACCGCCAGCGGCGTCGTCACGTCGCTCTACAACCTGCGTGGCTACGCCGTCGAAGTCGATCCGGCCGTCACCGACGAGAAGTTCGACGTCATTTACAGAATCCCGCGCGACCAGTACACCGCGCTCATGCCCGCCGTGCGTGATCTCATCACGGCCGGCCTCGGCGTCCTCCTCGAAACCGAGATGCGCGAAGTCGACGCCTACGAACTCCGTGTCGCCGACACCGGCCTCAAGCTCAAAGACTCCGGCACGGATCGCCACCTGGGTACAAGCTCGACGATGAATGGCAGCACCATAACGATCACCAGCGCGAGCGCCTCGATGACCACCATTGTCGGCAACGTCGCCAGCATCATGGGTGCCCCCGTCGTAGACGGCACCGAACACGAAGGCTACCTGTTCCTCAACCTGGATCTCACCGCCGACAAGGCCAAACTCCCCGAAGAGTTCCTCGAACAGGCCGGCCTCATCCTCGTCCCCACCAGGCACGAGATCGAGTTCACCATCATCAAGCCCGCAAGCTGACCGCTCGAAAGCGCTACGAACGCCGCTTCCGCCGCATCGCACGAATCTCAGCCAGCCGCGCCGCCATCGCGGCCTCCTCACCAGCATCCCCAGGCTCGTAGTACCGCTTCGCCACCCCCAGATAGTCCTGCCCGGTCACGCCGCCCTCAACGGCGTGGCTGTACTCGTACTTCTCTCCCCCGACCTCCTTCGTCCGCACCCCCGTCGCATCACCGACCGACAACGGCGACGAATTCGGATCCCGCAGATACACCGGCACCGGTACCGTCCTGCCTTCTTTGACATCCGCGATCGCCGCATCGATCGCCTTGTACGCGGCGTTGCTCTTGGGCGCCAGCGCCAAGTAGCACGCGCAATGGCCAAGCGTGATACGCGCCTCGGGCAAGCCGATCCGCTCGACCAGCTCCCATGCCGCCGCCGCCACCATCACCGCGCGCGGGTCAGCATTGCCAACATCCTCACTCGCCAGGATCGCCAGCCGCCGCGCAATGAAACGCGGGTCCTCACCACCCTCCAGCATCCGCGCAATCCAATAGCACGCCGCATCCGGATCGCTCCCCCGAATGCTCTTGATCATCGCCGACGCCGAGTCATAGTGCTCGTCGTCCCCATACACCGCCGCCTTCTGCTGGATCGAGTCCTCGGCCACCTGCCGGTCGATGACGATCCTCTGGCCGTCCTTGCCAGAACTCAGAACCGCAACCTCCAGCGCCGTCAACGCCCGACGCGCATCACCATCGCTCTTGATCGCCCACACCCGCAGCGCATCCTCGTGCGCATCGATGTCGACCTTCCCATACCCACGCTCGTCATCAACAAGCGCCCGCTGCAGCACCTCGACAACCTCATCCTCCGTCAGAGGCTCCAACCGGAACAACGTGCTCCGGCTCACCAGCGCCGCATTGCACGCAAACAGCGGGTTCTCCGTCGTCGCCCCGATCAGCGTCAGCACCCCGCGCTCCACGTCCTCCAGCAACACGTCCTGCTGGCTGCGCGAAAACCGGTGCACCTCGTCCAGGAACAGCACCGTTCGCGGCCCGCCATCCTCCAGCCTCGCCCGCGCGATGTCCGAGACTTCGCGCACCCGCTTCACCCCGATCGACGCCGCGTTCGCCGCCTCAAAGTGCCGCCCCGAGTGCTCGGCGATCAACCCCGCAAGCGTCGTCTTGCCCGTCCCCGGCGGCCCGTGCAAGATCAGACTGGTCAGCGCGTCCGCTTCCAGCATCCGCCGCAGCAGCTTCCCCGGCCCCAGGATGTGCTGCTGCCCGACGACCTCGTCAATAGAGCGCGGCCGCATCCTCGCCGCCAACGGCTCCGCCCGCCGCCGCCGCTTCGCCCGCTCAGCCCCAAACAGATCGCTCATGGCGAATCGTACGAGCCCCGCCACACCACTACACCAGTGAACAGGTTGGGCAGTGCGCACCGGCCGTAAACTGACCCGCGGCCAACCCGTCGCCCCTGTTCACGTGAGAGCCATGAAGCCCAATGACGAGAGATACGACAGAGAACCCGTGGACTCTCTTAGGGGACTATCACGTCGAGGGGCGCGAAAGCGGCGACGTCACCGACATGATCGAAGTCGCACGCCACAGACTCCCACGCGAGTGCCCACAAGCAATCCCTCTGCACTTCTACGTCGCCCTCATGTCCTACTTCACGTCCGGTGTCGACGCGATCGCCGCCAGGTGCGTTCAAGCTGCGGTCTCGCGCTCGCGAGCAGCAACGGCGGAGATCCTGGAGGTACCCCAGGACCAGGTCCGAGCCCTGTTCACCATGTGCGGAAGTTTCGAGCGACCACCCTCTCGGTTCTTCGTCCGAGCGCCACTGTCGCTCACCCATCGCCACTTGCCACGCACACTCTTGGAGCGAGCCCACTCGGTCAATCTAGTGCGAGGCGAGGAGGTCGCGAAAGCGCTCGTGTGCTTCGGCGACGACCCAGACAACCTCCCGCAAGACGCAGCCGTCCAGTTCAGAATCCACGGGCGATGGTTGGGCACCCGTGTCGTCTTCTACACCGCCAAGGATGAGGGCAAGATCCGCCAGTTGTTCGCGCCGGGCGAGAATCTGTCGTCCGAGTCTGTGGAGCAGTGCATGATCTCGAATCTGCCATGCAAGGCGGTGTACAGCATGGGTCTGGTCGAGGAACTCGACTTTGGCGGTTTGTGCTATGTCCATCTAAGACACAGCGCATAGCGAAGAGAGTCTTCCATGATCGTCACCCACGCCCAACTCGTCCTCCGCGTCCTCGATCGCATGCCGTCGTTCCACCGCCGCGACGAATTGCTGCAGCACGATCGCTGGGCCAGCCTCGCCGCCGCCGACGACCTCGTGGGCGTCTACCTCCAGGGCGAACACCCCGAAGACGGCTCCATCGCCTTCTTCGGCGACCGGTTCACGATCACCACCCAAGCCGGGGAGGTCACGACCGCCACCTACAGCCAACTCCAACGGGTCCGCGGCCCACGCACCAAGGACGCCTCCGACCCGAGAATCCAGATGGTGAGCGTTGGCCTGACCGCCGAGAACACGATCGAGTTGTGCGTCGCTGGGAAAAGCGGCAAGTTTTTCGACTCATTCGAGATGACGCGGCTGTTCCTGAACCTGATCAACCTGAATCTGAGGCTGGCGAAGTAGCCCCCGCGCAAGCGAGGAGTGTCCTCGCCGTCGTCGGTAGTCCGACACTCCAAGATCCTCCGTGCTCACGCTCTCCTAGCCACTTGCGAACCAGTCTCAATACCGCTAGACTCACCCGTGAGCCATACGAACACAGCCACCCAGAGCACAGCCAAGCCGCCCGCCCGCGTCCGCCTCACCCAGCTCACGCGGGGCCAGACCGCCCGCCTGGACAAGGCCGATTTCCAGGATGACTCGGCCGCCCACCTCACAGCCATGGGCCTCCGCCCATCCTGCCAGCTCCGGGTCTGCAAGGCCGGCCAGCCCTGCATCGTCCACGTCGACGGCCACGCCGGCGGCTGCCGCATCGCCCTCAGCCGTGATTTGGCCGACAGCCTCTACGTCCTGCCGCACTAACACGCCATGCCGCCGGTCACGCTCCCTACCAACCCAGTTAGCGTGACGGTCGCCGTTCGCACGGCCGCCCTCGTCGGCAACCCCAATGTCGGCAAATCGACACTCTTCAACGCCCTGGCCGGCCTGCGACAGAAGACCGCCAACTTCCCCGGCACCACGCAAGAAGCCCACCTCGCGCAGGTCGCCTCGCCCGCGGGCCCCATCGTCCTGGCCGACCTTCCGGGTGCCTACGGCCTCGCGCTCAATACTAACGAGTCGCGCATCTGCAAGGGCGTCCTCGCGGGTGATCAGTCCATCAAGGGCTTCCCAGATGGCCATCCCGACGCCGTCGCCATCGTGGTCGACGCCACCAACGTGCCGCGCAACCTGCGACTCGCCGCCGAGGTCATCGCGCTCGGCCTGCCGACCATCGTCGTCGTCACCATGACCGACGCCGCCGCGCGCAAGGGCATCGCGATCGACGCCGAGAAGTTCGAGGCCGCCCTGGGTTGCCCCGTCGTGCTCGCCTCCGGCAAGACCGGCAAGGGCGTCGACGACGTGCTCCCCGCCCTCGCCCGCGCGCGCGTCGCTGCCGGCCCGCTCAGCCCGAGCGATATCGATGCGTGGGCCGACGCCGTGTATGCCAAGGCATGCACCGCCGAAGCGCGTGCACACGACGCGATCACCGACCGCCTCGACCTGGCTTTCACCCACCCGATCCTGGGAGTCGCCACGTTCGCCGCGCTCATGACCGGCCTCTTCTGGGCCATCTTCAGCCTGGCGACCATCCCCATGGACGCCATCGAGGGCTTCTTCGGCTGGCTGGCCGGCGTGGTGAGCAGCACACTGCCCGCCGGCGCGATCCGCGATCTGCTGGCCGACGGCGTGATCGCGGGCGTGGGCGGCACGCTGGTGTTCCTGCCCCAGATCGTGCTGCTGTTCTTCCTGATCGCGCTGCTGGAACAAACCGGCTACCTCGCGCGCGCGGCGTTCGTCATCGACCGATTGCTGAAACCCTTCGGCCTGCCCGGCCACGCCTTCGTGCCGCTGCTGAGCGGGCACGCCTGCGCGATCCCGGCGATCATGTCGGCGCGCGCGATCCCCGACTTCCGCCAGCGCGTGGCGACCATCCTGGCCATCCCCTTCATGAGCTGCTCGGCCCGAATCCCGGTGTACGTGCTGCTCACGCAGATCCTGTTCCCCGAGAGCACGATGCGGCAGGCGCTGGCGTTCACGGGTTGCTACGTGCTGGGCGCGCTGGCGGGGTTGTTCACCGCCGTGGTTGCCCGCCGCACGATCCTGAAGGGCAAGAGCCCCGCCATGGCGCTGGAGTTGCCGCGGTACCAATGGCCGAGCCTGCTTGGTGCGACCAAGACCGCCGCCGCGCGCGGCTGGCTGTTCGTGCGCAAGGCCGGCACCGTGATCCTGGCGATCTCGATCGTGCTGTGGTGGCTCTCGGCCTACCCCAAGCCGGCCGACCCCGACGATGCGCAGCGCGCCGCCGAGGTGTCGTTCCTTGGTCGCATCGGCGACACGGTTCAGCCGGTGTTCGCGCCCATCGGCGCCGATCGGCAGCTGACGGTCGGCATCCTGGCCAGCTTCGCGGCGCGCGAGGTGTTCGTGAGCACCATGGCCGTGCAGATCGCCGGCACCGACGACGCCGAGGGCGAGGGCATCCGTGAGCAGCTGGCAACCGCCGAGCGCGACGATGGTGCGCTGGTATTCACGCCTGCAACGAGCTGGGCGATGCTGGTCTTCTTCGTGCTGGCGATCCAGTGTTTGCCGACGCTCGTCGTGACGGCGAGGGAGGCCGGCGGCTGGAAGTGGGCGGCGCTGCAGGCCGGATGGATGACGGGCGTTGCGTACGTTGGCGCGGCGATCGTGTACGGCGTCGCGAGCGCGCTGGGCTAGCGCGTGCCCTGGGGTGATTGGCAGTTCTGGGTGGTGAGCGTCGTGGCGGTGGGGGCGATCGCCTTGGTCGTGCGCGCCGTGCGGCCGGCCAAGCGCCCGCAGAAGCGCACCGGGCTGACGGTTTCGGCCCCCAAGAAGTAGGCCCGGCTCGCAACGGAACCTAACGGGTGCTAACCTGTTGCCCTCATGCCCGAATGGCTTTTCTGGTTCATCCCGGCGGTTGTGCTGTGGCTGGTTGCCGCACTGGTGGCCGGGCGTGTGCTGGAGGGGCCCCGAGGCGACGAGGTCGTCGGGAACGCGGCGTACCAGGTCATCCGCTTCTACGTGTGGCTGCGGCACCCGCCCCGGGTGAGCGGGCGGGAGCATGTTCTGGCTCTCGATTCCGGCGAGGACGGGATCGGCCCGCTGATCGTTGTAGCCAACCACGCGTCGGGGGTCGATCCGCTGCTGATCCAGTCGGTGTTGACGTTCGAGCCGCGGTGGATGATGGCCGCCGACATGCGCCACCCGACCGGCGAGTGGTTGTGGCGGTTTGGCAAGATCATCTTCGTGGATCGGGCGAGCAGTGATCCGGCGGGCGTGCGCGAGGCGCTGCGGCACCTCTCTGTTGGCGGCGTGCTCGGGCTCTTTCCCGAGGGCGGCATCGAGCGGAAGCCCCAGACGCTGCGGCCGTTCCAGCCCGGCGTGGGTTTGCTGATCCGCCGGAGCGGTGCGCGCGTGCTGCCGATCGTGATCGAGGGCGCCGCGATGGCGCCGACGGCATGGGGCGCTCTGGCGCGGACGAGCCGGCCGACGATCCGCATCATGGAGCCGATTGAGTATGGGCGAGAGCTGAGTCCCGCGGAGGTAGCAGCCGACCTTCAGTCCCGCTACGAGGCGTGGACCGGATGGGGCGTCGAGGCCTGAGCGGCGCTTGAGTCTTTCGCGGATCGGTGTGCGGATTGGTTCGAGGTTCTCATCGAGCATACCTCAAGTTACGGCGACGGCTTGCGGCGTCAAGCCGTTTCTTGTGCAGCGCCGCAAGACTGCGCACCCTAGCGGTGATCGCGTGCAAATAGTGAGCTAGCGCGACTCGGCCTGTGTTGCCGGAGTTCTCGGATTCTCGTCGGCCACGCGCTGGTACACCTTGGCGGCGGCGCTGTGGAAATCGCCCGGCTGGCCGGCGGACTCGAACGTGGCGGCGATCTCGAGCATCTCGCCTACGTAGCGCCACGCCTTTGGCAGGACGGCGCTGCTCGTGCGCTCGTACCTCGCGGCGATTTCGGGCGTGGAGTGCTGCCACTCGGACTTGAGCGCGTCGAGCACGCCGAGGTTGTTTGCGGTCTCTGCGGTCGCGAGCAGCATGGCGGCGCTGCCCTTGGTCCACGCGGCGTAGACCATCTTGAGCGCGCTGGCGGCGAAGTCGCCCATGTTTTTGAGGACCGGCGCCTCGAAGGTCGAGCCCTCGAAGAGTGCGGCGACTTCGGGTGCGCGCTCGCCGGCGAGATAGAGGCGGCTGCCGGCCGGCTTGGTTGGTGGAGGGCCGATGATGCCACCGTCGATGTAGGTCGCGCCCGATTTCTCGACGGTTGCGCGCACGGTGGCGGCGGTGGCGGGGCTGATGGCGTTCGCGTCGACGTAGACGCCCTGGAAGCCGCCGCCTGCGGCTTCTCGTGCGACGGCGATGGCGGCGTGGGGCGGCACGACGCTGATGATGGTGTCTGCCCAGGTGGTCAGGTCGAGTAGCGATGAGAATTCGCGCAGGCCCGAGGCGCGGTGCGCGGTCTCGGCGCTGCGGTTGGCGTTGCACCAGGCGACGTCGTGGCCGTTCGATGCGATGGCGTGGGCGACGGCGGCGCCCATGGCGCCGGGGTGGAGCACGCCGACGGTGGACTTGCTGGGTGGGCTCATGGGAGCAGGTTATGGAGTTGTGGGCGCAAGGCAAGAGCCCGGCCGCGTGTGCGCGCCGGGCTCGTTCTCGGTGAAGCTTCTTGTACGTGCGGTTCGGTGTATCTGCGTGCTTACTGCGGCAGCATCTGCTTGACGACGTTCTCGAGTCGTTCGCGGATGAGCGGCATGGCCTCACCTTCTTTCATGTTCATCTGGTTGGCCCAGGCGCTGAGGCGCACGCCGTGGGGGAAGTAATTGCTGGTGCGCGTCATGGTGGCGGTGCTGCCGGTGCGCTGGCTTGTGGCGCCGCCGTCGGCAGCGCGGCCCGATCCGACGCCGGCGGTGGTGGTGCCGGAGCTGTCGCTGTCTGCGAGCAGTTCGAACTCGATGGGATTGGGGCTGTACTCTTCGAGCACGAAGTCGGTGATGAGGGCCCACTCGCGGACCTTGGACGCGTTGGAGATGCCCAGGCCGACGAGGCCACCCGCGGCTGCGCCCGTCGCGGCGCCCGCCGCCCAGCTATCTGTGGCGCTTTCGACGAGCGCGTAGGTACCCACGCCGACGGCGGCGCCTGTGATCCAGCCCATGGTGCGGGCGGCGCTGGCGCCTCCCGACTCGGGCTCGACCTCGCCGAAGAAGCGGGTTCGGGCGCGGAGGCGGTAGGTGGCTTCCTGCGGGTTGGCGACGAGCTGCCAGCCTTGGGCGGACGCGGCATCGCGGAGCAGCTGGGTGAGGTCGACGTCTGCGTCGGAGATGTTCTGGTACGAGACGTAGACGGTCTTGTCTTCGGGGGCGGGGGGCTCGAGCTGGGGCGGGGGGACCACCCAGACGGTGCCCGATTGCGGGCTGGCGTACTTGTTGGCGGTGGCCTTGCCCAGCAAGCGGGCGCTGGCGGTGCAGCCGGACAAGACGCTGACGGCCAGGAGGCCGGCGATCATGGCTGCGGCGAGCAGCGTTGGGCGGGTGGTGGCTTGCATCTCGGACTCCTTCACTAGCTTGATCCTGTACCCAAACGAGAATGGGACGCTGGGCTCACCCCAGGGTACCCCTATCGGCGATGTCGGCCCGTCTCCCCCTGCGAGCCGGCATGAACGTACATGCGGAGGGCGAGGCGGGTGGGCGCAGGGTGTTTTGGGGTTGTCGGCTACTCTGGGGCGTGATCGGGGCGGTGACCAACGCGGTGTACCTGGGTGTGGCAGCGGCGACGGCGCCGTGGTGGGCTCGTAAGGCCCGGGGCGGATGGGGGGAGCGGTTCGGCAAGATCGCGCCGCTTCCGCCGAAGGCCGAGGATGGTCGGCCGAGGGTGATGCTGCACACGGTGTCGGTGGGGGAGACCAACGCGGTGCGGGCGTTGGTGCCGTTGCTGGCACCGCATGCGCGGGTGATCGTGACGGCGACAACGGACACGGGGTTGACGCGGGCGCGTGAGCTGTATGGAGAGACTTGCGACGTGCGGCGGTATCCGCTGGATGCGACGTTCTCGGTGCGGCGGTTTCTGGATGCGGTGCGGCCGGACGTGGTAGGGCTCGCGGAGCTGGAGCTGTGGCCCAACTTCGTGGCGGCGTGCCGGCGGCGGGGCGTGCCGGTGGCGGTGATCAATGGGCGGATCAGCGAGCGGTCGTTCGCGGGGTATCGCAAGCTGCGGCCGGTGCTGCGTGGGGCGTTTGGATCTCTGGCGGCCGTGGGGGCACAGGATGAGGCGTACGCGCGGCGGTTCGTGGCGATGGGCGTTCCTGAGGACAGAGTGGAGGTCGCGGGGAGCCTGAAGTGGGACTCGGCGCCGGACCCGCCGGCGGAGGGCGTGTCGGCGCGCGCTACGGAACTGGCTGCAGCGATGGGGATCGACCGGGGGCGGCCGGTGCTGGTCGCCGGGAGCACGGGGCCCGGGGAGGAAGCGCTGCTGCACGCGGCGTGTCCGGCTGGGGTGCAGCTGGTGTGTGCGCCGCGGAAGCCGGAACGGTTCGATGAGGCTGCCCTGGCGATGCCGGGGTGTGTTCGGCGGTCGGCAGGTGTTGCGGGTGGTGGGGAGCGGTACGTGCTCGACACTCTGGGCGAGCTTGGTGCGGCGTACGAGCTGGCGGATGTGGTGGTGGTCGGGCGGAGCTTCGGGCCGGTTGACGGGCCGGTGCAAGGGAGCGACCCGATGGAGCCGGCTGCCTTGGGCAAGCCCGTGTTGACCGGGTCGGCGCACGCGAACTTTGCGACCGTGGTGCGGACGCTGTCCGACGCGGGAGCCCTGCGGGTGGTTGAGGTGGAGGCGCTCGGGGGCGTGATTGAGGATTTGTTCGGTGATGCGGGAGCGCGTGCGGAGATGTCGGTCGCGGCGCGGCGGTGCGTAGAGGCGCAGCGGGGCGCGAGCGAGCGGCAGGCGGCGATGCTGCTGGGTCTGGCCGGCGTGTGGGTTGGATCGGGGGCTGCAGCGCCGGCCGTGGGTTGACTGGCCACCTGGATGGCGTCGGCGGCTACACTAGCGGCGTATTGAGCAACAGTGCGACCCGGAAGGTCGTATGCCTGTGTGGGAGCAGCGCTTGGCGAGCTTGCCGGCGTGATCTCTGGCCGGGCAGCCCCGTCCGGCGGAGCGCTCCGAGTGGCCGCTGGGCGCAGGTCTGGCGGGCCGCAAATCGTGGGTCGGCGCCGCCGGCTCATGCCCACCGACCCACCCTCATGTCTCGCCGAGCCCGGCGGGACGGGCCAGCACCGAAGCGTCCATATCGAGATGCCGTCACGCCTTAGCGCGTCGCCGTTGGAGATTCCGATGTCTACGAGCACATCCGTCCGCCGCCGCCTGACCGATCTGTTCCGCCTGGCCGGGGCCGCTGCACCGGGGCGAGCGGACGCCCCGACGCACGTGGAGGCACTCGAGCCTCGCGTGCTGCTTTCGTCGGCGGTCGAGTTGCCGGCGGGCGTGGAGATCCGGCCCTGGGGCGACGGCGAGGTTGCCGCGATCGAGGACTCGTGGATCGCGACCTTTGACCGCTCGGTCAACAAGGAAACGCTGACGGCCGAGTTCAGCAAGCTGGTGCATGAGCTGGGCATTGCCATCGACGGTTACATGCATCGCGGCAGCAGGTATGTCGAGTTCCTGACGCCGGACCCGCTGCACGAGGGCGCGATCGAGGTGATCCGCGACCGGATCGGCAACCTGATCAACATCGAGCCCAA
The DNA here is from genome assembly GCA_965227775.1 of Phycisphaerales bacterium. Classification (GTDB taxonomy): domain Bacteria; phylum Planctomycetota; class Phycisphaerae; order Phycisphaerales; family UBA1924; genus JAHCJI01. The sequence goes on along the minus strand of OZ245777.1, from coordinate 92,082 downwards.
CGTCGCGTACGCCCCGCAGCGCGTGGCGAACGACCCGCTGAACGAGGGTGCGTGGTGGGTGGACAACGTGGGCCAGCCGATTCCGGGTCAGCCGCAGGGCACGCCCGGGGCGGACATCAAGCTCGAGGAGGCGTGGGAGATCACGACCGGTTCGAGTGGCGTGGTGATCGCTGTGGTGGACACGGGCGTTGAGTGGTACCACGAGGACCTGGCGGACAACATCTGGCAGAACGCCGGTGAGGTGCCTGGCAACGGCATCGACGACGACGGCAACGGCTTCATCGACGACGTGCGTGGTTGGGACTTCGGCACCGCGACGTTTGGTCCGGGCGGCAGCGGTCAGTTCGGCGGCGACAACAACCCGGATGACACCGCGATCGGTGGCGGCCACGGCACGGCGGTGGCGGGCACGATCGGCGCCGTGGGCAACAACGGCATCGGTATCTCGGGCGTGAACTGGGACGTTTCGATCCTGCCGATCAAGATCGCCAACGAGCAGGGCGCGCTAGTCGGTGGCGCGATCATCGCGGCGCACGATTACCTGACGGGGCTGATCAATGCGGGCACGAACATCGTGGCCAGCAACAACAGCTACGGCGCGTTCAGCCCGGCCTTCTTCGCGGAGTTTGAGGAGTTCGACTTCGAGCGTGAGGCCATCGAGGACTTCATCGCCGCGGGCGCGACATTCGTGGCCTCGGCCGGCAATGACAGCAACGACAACGACGACGCGTTCACGGCGTTCCCGGCCGCGTACAACCTGCCGGGTATCGTGGCGGTGGCGGCGACCAACAACCGCGACGAGCTTGCGGACTTCTCGAACTTTGGTGAGACCACGGTCGACGTGGCGGCTCCGGGTGAGGCCATTCTGACCACGGCGGTCAACGGCCAGTACACCTTCATCGATGGCACGAGCTTCTCGGGCCCGATCGTGGCGGGTGTCGTCGGCCTTATGAAGACGGTGCGGCCCGACCTAACGCCCGAGCAGGTGACCGACGCGTTGATTGCGTCGTCGGACCCGATCGCGGCCCTGCAGGACCGTGTTGTGGCCGATGGGCGCGTCAACGCGGCTCGCGCGTTGCAGATCATCACGACCGATGGCCCGTTGGTGCTGCAGGTGAGCCCCGGCCAGATCGCTGGTTCACCGGTGGGCGAGGTGCAGGTGTCGTTCAGCGAGCCCGTGCAGGCGCTGCCGGTTGACATCCTGAGTCGCATTTCGTTGATCCGCGCGAATGGCGACGGCAGCTTCTTCGATGGTAACGAGGTGACGGTCAACCTTGCGACGGCCGAGCTCGATGCGACACGCACGGTGCTGACGCTGACGCCGGTCGGCTCGCTGAGCGCCATCGACGACTACCGCCTGACGATTGACAACACGGCGATCATCGACGACGAGGGCAACTTCCTCAATGGTGATTCGTCGAGCGGTCAGGACGAGGTCTACGAGTTCGAGCTGATCCTTGCGCCGGGCATCGGCGAGCCCAACGATCGCCTGGCCACCGCGACGCCGGCGATCATCCCCGGTGGTGGCGATGGCACCGTGACGTTCGCGGGTCGCACCATCGGCGACGGTGTGTTCGCCGGTCGCGACGTGGACATCTTCCGCCTGGATATGCCGCGAGGCGGCCTGATCTCGGCGCGCGTGTTCGCACAGCAGCTGCCCACGCCTAGCACACTGGATGGCGTGCTGCGACTGTTCGATGCGGCGGGCCAGGAGCTGGCGATCAACGATCAGTTCTTCGGGAACGATCCGTTCATCGACTTCTTCGTACCCAGCGCGGGCGTGTACTACGTGGGCGTGAGCGGCTTCGGTAACGAGCAGTACCTGCCGTTGGTGGCCGGTAGCGGCGAGACGCAGAGCACGGGCAACTACGACCTGCGTGTGGATGTCGCACTGATTGGTGATGCCGAGATCAACCGTGGCAGCAGCTACGCGGCTCCTGGCCGGACGATTCCGGACCAGAGCGTTCTGGTTGACTCGATCGTCGTAAGCGACTCGCGCGAGGTGCGCGACGTCAACGTGACGATCGACATCAATCACAGCTTTGTGAGCGACCTGACGGTGAGCCTGGTTGGCCCGCAGGGCCAAGAAGTTCGCCTGTTCACCGAAGTCGGCGCCGACGCCGACGACTTCATCGGCACGGTCTTCGACGACGATGCGACACGGAACATCACCAGCGCGACGGCGGCCGATGCGCCGTTCACCGGCTCGTGGCGCCCGCAACAGTCGCTTGATGCGTATAACGGCACCTCCGCGCAGGGCGTGTGGCAGCTGGTGATCCGCGATACGAAGGGCAACGACATCGGCAGCCTGCTTGGTTGGTCGCTGGATCTCGTGCTCGAGAACGACATCTTCGGCCCGTTCGAGCTGAACGACACGCTGACGACGGCGCGTCTGATCGAGCCCTCGCAGGGCGTGGTGAACTTCAACGCCTTCCTGGGTGACGGCGGCTTTGGTGCTCGCGACGTGGACCTCTACCAGTTCGAGGCCGCGGCGGGCAGCACGTTCTCGATCGAGGCGACCTCGGGCGGTGTTGCCAACCTTGCGATCCGGCTGTTCGACGCCGAGGGTAACGAGCTGCAGGGCTCGAACCCGGCCGGCGAGCTCGATGCGGCCATTGATGGCTTCGTGTTCGTCGACGGCGGCACGTACTTCGTTGGCATCAGCGACTCGACCCGCGCTGTGGCGCCGGGCGCGTATGACCCGACGATCGTTGGTTCGGGCGAGGACGGTGACACGGTCGGGTCGTACAACCTCGAGGTGCGCCTGAACTCGGGCGTGAGTGATCCGGGCGTGATCTTCAACGGCGACCGCTTGAACGTGGGCCTCTCGCCTAGCGGTGCCTGGGGCCTTGACGGCCAGGCGATCGTCTTCGGTGGGGCCGAGTTCCTTGGCGGTGCGTTCGACGGCCGGCCGGCGTTCTTCGGGCTTGGCACTGACATGGGCGCGTTCATCAACGACGGCGCGGGCACCAGCCAGGACGTGCCGTTCAACGTCACCAGCCAGTCGACGCCGAGCGTGAATCGAGTGGCGATCAGTGGCGTGACGAACGGCTTCCTTGTGAACCGTGCGATGAGCTACGGGGTGGGCGACAACTTCATCGCCATCGACGTGACGCTGACGAACACGACCTCTCGCCGCATCAGCGACGTGCTGTGGACCGAGGGATTCAACCCCGACCAGAACGTGGGCACGACCGGCACCCTGTTCACGATCAACGATGTGATCGATGGGCAGGCGATGGCCGTGTCGACGGGCAGCAGCGGCCTGGCGATCGGCCTGGCGGCGGACCCGAGCGATACGCGTGCGAGCGCGTTCTTCGCCTCGCTGTCTTCCGACGTTCGCAACCCGCAGAGCGTCGTCGATCGCATGGTGGCCGACCCAGACGGCTTGTCGGACGATCTGACCATGGCGCTGAGCTACGACATCGGCGCGGTCGATCCTGGCAAGACGACGACGATGCGGTACTTCGTGTACCTGAGCGAGCAGGGCCAGGAGGGAATTGCTGGCGAGAACGGCCTGCAGGCGACCGCGACCAATACCCGTGCGGACATGCAGCGGCTTGATGGCGGCCTGCTGACCTACGACCCGACCGCTCCGGCGGATGACAGCGAGGGCCTGGCTGACCTGGCGTATCGCCAGTATTACCCCGAGGGCTTCGCGAATGACCGCTCGAGCACGTTTGTGCCGCTGACGAACTTCACGGACACTGATGCCCGCGTTGTGGTGATCGTGCGGTACGAGGACCCGAGCGTTCCGATCCGCGATCAGGTGATCTTCGACGGCACGGTGGAAGCCAACACGCGCAGCCCCGATGCGTTGACGATCACGACGCCCGAGCTGTATGAGCAAGGCAGCGCGACCAACGTGTTCAACCCGGTGTCTGGTTCGGCCGACGGCGTATTCAAGGACACGCCCTACGCGCTGGAGATTCGTTCTTCGGTACCGATCGCGGCGACGATGAGCCACTTCGACTTCGGTTCGTCGACGGGAGAGGCGTTCAGCGGCGTGACGAGCGAGACGTGGAGCTTCGGCAGCGTGTCGATCGGCCAGGGCCAGAGCGACTTCGTGACGTTCCTGAACACGACCGGCAACACGACCAAGGTCAGCGTCTTCCTCTTCCCGCTGAGCGGGCAGGGTGGGCAGGCAGTCGAACTGGTGTACACGCTTGAGGGCTACCGCCGCGGCGGCTGGAACTTCAACAACGAGCTTGCCAACGGCCAGCTGGCCGGACGGATCACGCCGGGCAGTTACGGCGTGTCGATCGTCGCGAGCGAGCGGATCGTCGCGGCGGCGAGCAGCTTTGGCAATGGTGCGGGTTCGGCGCAGCTTGGCGAAGCGAACCTGGGTTCGACGCAGGGCGCCATCGCCGAGGGCCAGATCGGCCAGTCGAGCGAGAGCGAGACGATCAGCGTCTTCAACCCGTCGGATTCGGCGGCGACTGTTACGCTGCAGTTCATCTTCGACAATGGTGGAGCGATTCGCCAGACCGTGGAGGTTGCCTCGGGCCGTGTGAGCCTGGTCAACGTGCAGGAGATCGCGCTGTTCCCGACCGGTACGCCCTATGGCGTGTTCTACGAGAGCGACCAGGCCGTGGTTGTTTCGAGCAGCACGCGTGGGCTGGGTGAGGCGCTGTCGAGCTCGACGGCGAACGACGCCCACTCGTTGTGGGGATTCAGCGAGGGCTTCGCGCCTTCGCAGGCCGGCCAGGTGCGCGAGTACCTGCGGGTGTACAACCCGGGCATGAATGACAGCCTGCTGGAGATCACCTTCCGCTTCACCGACGGCAGCACCGAGACGTTCCGCCGCGTGGCGGGCGCGTCCACGGTGAGCGAGTTCGACCTCCGCAGCTTCCTGAGCCCGGCCCGCTTCGCGGCGGCGGCGGCCGATGGGGCGGCGGGCGTCTTCTACGGCTTCACCGTGAAGAGCTCGACGGGCATTGTGGCGTACCAGGGCCGCACCGACAGCTTCTTCGATGGCTCGTTCGGCACGCTGGGGGTGCCGCTGGGTATCCAGAGCGACATCGCCTGAGCGATCGAGTTTCGATTATGAAATAGAAGCCCGCGGCCGTGCGGTCGCGGGCTTCTTGTTCGGTGGCGCGGTGCTGCTTGCCGGGCTGTCCTCTGCGGGCTTGGATTCGCCATGAAGGCACTGGTGTACAGCACTCGGGCGTTCGACAGGCGGGCCTTGGAAGAGTCCAACGGGGGGCGGCACGAGTTGCACTTCGTTGAAGCGTCGCTGCGCGAGGTGACGGCTGAGCTTGCCAAGGGGTTTGGGGCGGTCGTGGTGTTCAGCCAGGACGATGCCTCGGCTGCGGTGCTGGAGCGGCTGCGTGCGTGCGGCGTCGGGCTGGTGGCGTTGCGGGCGGCGGGGTTCAACCAGGTGGACCTGGAGGCGGCCGAGCGGCTCGGCGTCGCGGTCGCGCGTGTGCCGGCGTACTCGCCCGAGGCGGTTGCCGAGCACGCGATCGGCTTGATGCTGTGCCTGAATCGCAAGATCCACCGGGCGTACAACCGCGTGCGCGAGCGGAACTTCGCGCTCGATGGGCTCATGGGCTTCGACATGAAGGGCAAGACGGCCGGCGTCGTGGGGACGGGGCGGATCGGGCTTGCGGCGTGCCGGATCTTGCTGGGCTTTGGCTGCCGTGTGCTCGCGTTCGATGTCGAGCCGAGCGAAGAGGGTCGTGCGCTCGGCATCGAGTTCGTGGACATGGATCGGCTGCTGCGAGAGAGCGACATCGTCTCGCTGCATTGCCCGCTGACGCCCAAGACGCGGCACCTGATCGATTCCGAGGCACTCGGGAAGATGAAGGACGGCGCGATGCTGATCAACACCAGCCGCGGGGCGGTGGTGGACACGCGCGCGGTGATCGACGCGCTCAAGAAGCGCACGCTCGGGTCGCTGGGCATCGACGTGTACGAAGAGGAGGGTGACCTGTTCTTCAAGGACCTTTCGAGTGAGATCCTGGATGACGAGGTGTTTGCCCGGCTGCTGACGTTCCCCAACGTGCTCATCACGGGCCACCAGGGCTTCTTCACGCGCGAGGCGTTGTCGAACATTGCCGAGACGACGATCGCGAACCTCACGGGCTTCGAGGCCGGGAGCGTGCCGCCCGAGAACGTGGTGACGACGGCGATGATTGCTTAGGTGGCGAGGTCGGCGCCGCACTCGGGGCAGGTCTCGAGGCCGCGAGCGTCGTAGCCGCATTGGGGGCAGTGGCCGGGCGGGTAGCGTTTGAGGAGGCGGTTTTTCAAGGCTTTGAGCCAGAGGTCGGTGCGGCCTCGGGCAATAGCAACGACGAGGAGAACGAGAAGAGCGAGTGCAACAGCATTTCGGTAGTAACCGATGGGGATGGGCGTGCGTTCGGAGGTCTTTCCTTGGGCGTACAAGTCGCGGATCTCTGCGAACTCAGAAGAAAATGCCGCAAGTTCGTGGGTGTGGGGAATCGACTCGGATCGCTCGATGAAGAGCTCCATCATGCGGGAGGTTTGGTCGGGCGTCAATCCCGGATCGAATGCGTGGGACGTCTGTTTGTGCGTGATGTGATAGAAGCCGCGGAGTTCAATTCTTCGCCAGGTCGGGCTACCGAGATAGCCCCATGATTGGTCGATACGACCACCGGGCTGCTTCAAGTCGCCAAGGGTCAATTGTCCGGGGATGGGCGTAAAGGTCTCCCAGATTAGTTCGATCTCGTTGCCTTTGTGCATGTACACGCCTGGGAACAGGCGCGGCGAAACTAGGACTCTGTCCCACGTACCGGTGAGGTGCTCGATCTTGGTCTTGACGGTTGAGCCGCCTCGCCAGTAACCGCTGGGGATCGAGATGTAGTCAGCCACGAGGAGTCCGAACAGCACAGCGATGATTGCTGGGTGACCGAACCACCGCTTGTGTTTGCCCCTGAGGGTCAGTCGCATGGCTTGATTCTCGGTGCTGCTGGGCTTCCGCATTCGGGGCATTGTTCCAATCCCGTGAGGTCGTAGCCGCAGGCTTCGCATTGGCCGCGTTTGCGGCGACGGCGTTTGGTGCCCAGGATGTGGTGCGTTGTGGCGGCGGCGAGCCAGAGCGTGGCGACGCATGCTGCGTAGAACGCGGCATTGACCGCGAAGCCGGGCCACACCGGCACGAGCGGCAAGCTGTGGTGGCCCAGCGGGTGGAGCAACGGGTGTTGGGGTAGGTGGTGGAGGATGAGGCCGCCGCGCAGGCCGTGGCGGAGGCTGATGAGGGGCATGTCTTGCACGCGTTCGATGGGCGGTCGCGGGCCGATGGCGTACTGCTCGGTCATCATGGCGTGCATCGGCCAGCCGGCGCGTTGGGCGGACCAGCGTTCGACGGGGATCGCGCTGTCGACGTCGCTGTGACCCGGCACGGGAAGGAATGCGGAGGCGGCGACCCAGCCGCGTGTTTCATCCAGGAAAGGTCGGGCCGAGGTTGCATCGCCGTTACGTATCCTGGCATGCTCGGCCCGTCGAGGAGTGAGCTTGTGCGCTTGGGTGAGCCATGCCGGTGGCTGCGTGCTCGCGTGGAAGGCGTAGAACGAGTTCCTGTCGTAGAACGAGTGTCCTCTCGAGGGCTTGAGATGGAGTGTTTCGCTGGCGCTGTTGTAGCCTTCGAGCGGGGCCTGCGCATCCCAGCGATTGCGCCGGGCCGACCACTCGATCGAGCCGTTCCAGTCGATCGAGTGCAAGGTCCAGAGGATTTCTGCGGGGTGGCCGACCGTGTGTTGTGGGGCCGGGTAGACCGCCGAAAGCGGACTCATGGATTCGTCGTAGAGCCCGACGCCGTCGCCGCTGTCGTATAGGCCGCCGGCGGGGCCAATACTGGTGATAAAGCCCGGCCGGGGACCTTGCACCCATCGGACTTGTCGCGAGGTAACGAATCCGTGCCACTGCGCGATCCAGCTCGAGATCACGGAGAGCAGGGCGCCGGCGAAGAGAAGCGAGGCGATGCGACGATGCCAGCGCCAGCGGCATCCTCCCAGGAGGGTCCGGATGGTCTTTGTCGCCTGGCGTGGCATGACGGGCTGACTCTAGAGCGACGGCTGCGCAAAGCGGGCGCTAAATCTGGCTCATACAATCCCTTGGATACGGCCACCGCCGTTGGTGGGTTTGTATCTTTTTGGCATGACGACCGTGCACACCAACGTGGAGCCAACCCGCCGCCAGTTCCTGCAGTCGGCCGCTGCGGTCACGCTTGGGTTTGGTGGCCTGCAGGCGCTGTTTGCCGGCAATGCGTTCGCGACGCCGGCGAGCGATGCGATCGGGCTTGGATTCGGGCCGTTGCGCGCCGATCCGAACAAGATCCTCGATCTGCCGGCAGGGTTTCGGTACCAGGTCATCAGCCGCATCGGGCAGACCATGAGCGATGGGCTGCTGGTGCCGGGCTTGCCCGACGCGATGGGTGCGTTCGAAGGGCCGAACGGTACGACGATCATCGTGCGCAACCACGAGCTCGACCCGAGCAAGAAGAACGGCAGCCCGTATGGCGACGGGCAGCGGCTTGCGGGGCGCTTGCCGCGGGCGAAGTTCTACGACGCGGGGTTTGGCGAGTACCACAGCTACGGCGGCACGACGACGATCGTGTACGACACTCGAACGGGCACGGTGGAGAAGGAGTACTTGTCGCTGGCGGGAACGATCCGCAATTGTGCGGGCGGGCCGACGCCCTGGGGCTCGTGGATTACGTGCGAGGAGACGGCCGAGCGCGCGAGCGACCGGTACGGCGACAAGAAGATCTACGAGAAGGACCACGGGTACAACTTCGAGGTGCCCGCGAGCGCGACGCCCGGGCTTGCCGATCCCGTGCCGCTGAAGGCGATGGGCCGGTTCATGCATGAGGCGGTGTGCGTGCATCCGGACACGGGCATCGTGTACCAGACCGAGGATCGGCACGATGGGCTCGTCTACCGCTTCGTGCCCAACACGCCCGGCAAGCTGCGCGACGGCGGGAAGCTGCAGGCGCTGAGCATCAAGGGCAAGCTGAGCCTCGACACGCGGAACTGGCAACGGCAGAAGGTCGCGATCGGCGAGCGGCTTGAGGTCCGGTGGATCGACATGGAGAATGTCGAGAGCCCCAAGGACGACCTGCGTAAGCGCGGCTTCGCGAAGGGTGCGGCCCGGTTTGCTCGCGGCGAGGGCATGTGGTGGGGGGCGCTTGCCGACGACTCGCCGGCGTCGGCGTACTTCGCGTGCACGAGTGGGGGGCGTATCAACAAGGGCCAGATCTGGCGGTACACGCCTTCGCCGGCCGAGGGCTCGAGCGGTGAGGATCGGCAGCCGGGTGTGCTGGAGCTGTTCATCGAGCCCAACGACGCGGGCCTGGTCGACAACGCCGACAACATCACGGTGGCGCCGTTCGGCGATCTGGTGATCTGCGAGGACGGGGCGGACGAGCAGTATCTGGTGGGTGTCACGCCCGAGGGACGGATCTACAAGCTCGGCCGCAACGCGCGGAGCCACAGCGAGTTTGCCGGCGCGTGCTTCAGCCCGGATGGGACGACGATGTTCGTGAACATCCAGACGGCGGGGCTGACACTGGCGATCACTGGGCCCTGGGAGAGCCGGCGGACGACCTGAGCGTCTTGAGTGAACGGCGGCCGAGGGCACACTAGCATGGGCGATGCTGCGCATTGCCCTGATGTGTCTCGTGTTCTCGTTCTCGCAAGTTTCGTGGGGGCAGGGGCCCGAATCGGTCCAGCAGGGCGAGCCAGCGGCGACGGAAACCTCGCCCGCGTCGACCGTTGACGTTCTGTTCGACAGCCCGCGGTCGACGATGATGACCTTCCTGCGGGCGGTCGAGCGATATCGGTCGAGCCAGGGATTCAGCCGGGAGCGGGCGCTCGCGGAAGACGAGCTCGCCCAGGCGCTGGGCCTCTCTGGGCCCGAAGCGGTGACGGCGGTTAACGCGGCCATTCGCCTGCACGAGTCGCTGAAGCGCATGGGGCCGGTCTCGCGCTACGCGTTGCCAGGAGCCGAAGAGCTGGACGCGGCGATCCAGCGCGGCGCGCCCATCGACAGCTTTACGTACTTTCCGTACGACGGGAAGGGCGCCGTCTCGTTGGGCCAGCGCGGGGCGCGTGAGGTTGCCGGCGAGCATGAGATCTCGCTGACACGCACGGCGGACGGGGCGTGGGTGTTCTCGACCGCGACGGTCGAGGGCTCTGAGGAGCTCTTCCGCAAGATCAGCCGCCTGTCCGTGCGATGGGGAGAAGAGAGCGGCGAGCTCACGCTGCCGCTTCGGATCGAGCAGTGGGTGGCGCAGCGGCTCGATGGCGTGTTGCCTGAGCGCGTGCTGTGGGGCAAGCTGGCGGGCATCGCGGCGTGGAAGTGGCTGCTGATCGTCCTCATCGTGTTCACGGGCTTCCTGGCGGATCTGCTTGCCGGGCTGTTCGTGCGCTTCCTGTGGTGGGTGTTCTTTGCCCGGCGTGGCGTTGAAGCGGATCCAAAGGTGGTCCGCCGCGCGTCGCGGCCGTTCGCGCTGCTTGCCGGCGCGGCGGTCTGGTACGTGGGGCAGTTCATGCTCGGGCTTCCGCCTGTGCCCGAGGCGATCATCCGCGTGGCCGTGCTCTCGGTGCTCACGCTGGCGGCCATCTGGGCGGCGTATCGCCTTGTCGACCTGGTGTGCGATGTGCTCGCAAAGAAGGCGAAGTCCACCGCGACCAAGATCGACGACTTGCTGCTGCCGCTGGCGCGAAAGACGGCCAAGGTCCTTGTGACGGTGTTCGGCGTGATCTACGTCGCCAGCGCGCTCGACTACGAGATTCTGCCGCTGCTCACGGGCCTTGGCATCGGCGGCCTTGCGGTCGCGTTTGCGGCGAAGGACACGATCGAAAACTTCTTCGGATCGATCGCGGTTATCGCCGATCGGCCGTTCGAGGTGGGCGACTGGGTCGTCGTCGACGACGTCGAGGGCACGGTCGAGGAGCTGGGCATCCGATCGACGCGCATCCGCACGTTCTACGATTCGGTGGTCACCGTTCCCAATGCCACGCTGGTGCGCGCGACCGTCGACAACTATGGACGGCGTCGGTATCGGCGATTCACCACGCACATCGGGCTGACGTACGGCACTCCGCCGGAGGCCGTCGAAGCGTTCTGTGAGGGCGTGCGCGAGCTCATCCGGAGGCATCCGTACACGCGGAAGGACACTTACCACGTGTACCTTAACCGCTTCGGCCCGCACAGCATCGACGTGCTGGTGTATATGTTCCACGCGTGCCCCGACTGGGCCGTCGAGCTACGCGAGCGGGAGAGATTTTTGCTCGACGTCATGCGTGTGGCGCAGAAGCTCGGCGTGCAGTTCGCGTTCCCCACGCAGACGCTGCACCTGCTGCGCGATGAGCCGCCAGCGCCGCCCGAGGTCGACGGTCACGCCGGACGGCAGGGCGTCGACGCGGCTCGTGGGGTGATCGAAGGCGCACCGTGGAAGGACGAGCGCCCTGGCCGGGTGAGCTTCGGCGACCCCGAGTGGTCGCGAGACTGACGGCCGCTACTTCTTGTCTCGGCGGTAGTCCTTCTTGTTGCGGTCGCGGGCCTTGCTCTTGCGGCTCCGCCGGGTGCCGCCGGGCATCTTCTTGAAGCCGGCACCTTCGGTCGATTCGAGCCCACCGCCTCCGCTGCCCAGCGTGAGGCCCTCGACGCCCTTTGTCACGGCCTTGCCCGCGGCCCGGCTCTCGGCGTCGGCGACGAGCAGCTCGAGGCGGCGCTTGGGCAGGTCGACGGCGCCGATCTGCACGCGGATGCGGTCGCCGAAGTTGAAGCTGCGTCCGGAGTTCTTGTCGACGAGGGCGCCGGTGTCGCGCACGGTGATCCACTTGGGCGCTTTGCCGCCGCGGGTGACGTCGCCGGGAAGGTCCTCGACCTTGATGAAGCCGTCGGCGAGGTACTTGTCGATCTGGATGAAGATGCCGCGTGTGTTCAGGCCGGTGACGACACCGTCGAAGACTTCGCCGACCTTGTTGGAGAGCAGCTGGAGCACGAGGAAGCTGCGCAGCTCGCGTTCGGCGTCGGCGGCGTTGGCCTCGGTATCGCTGATGTGGCGGCCGATGGTGACCAGGTCTTCCTGCGCGATGAACGACTCGGTGTCGGCAAGCTTGCGGCCAAGCAGCTTCATTTCTTTCTCGCCCTTCGGAGGCTTCTGGCCGTTGTCGGTCAGGGCGAGGTAGTCCTGCAGCAGGCGGTGGGTGAGCAGGTCGGCGTAGCGGCGGATGGGGCTGGTGAAGTGGGAGTAGGCGTCGCTGGCGAGCGCGAAGTGGCCGATGGGTGCGGGTGAGTACTCGGCCTTGGACAGCGTGCGCAGGACTGCCATGTGCACGGCGCGGCCCGAGGCCTTGCCGCGTGTTGCGTCGAGGATGCTCTGGAGCTGCTCGCGGGTTGGGTTCTTGGGGATGGTGTAGCCGGCGACCTTGGCGACCTTCTGGGCTTCTTCCATGCCTGCGGGCGTGGGGGCGGGGTGCACGCGGCGCATGACGGGGACGTTCATGCGCTCGAAGAGGCGGGCGACGGCCTCATTGGCCTCAACCATGAACATCTCGATGATGGTGTGGGTGAAGGCGTCGTCCTCGGGCTCGGCATCGACGACGTGGCCGTTGTCGTCGTAGATGAGCTCGGCGTCGGGCAGGTCGAGGTGGATCATGCCCGCGGCGCGGCGGCGCTCGCGGATCGTGCGCGCGAGTTCGTCCATGAGCTTGACGGTGTTCTTGAGCTTCGGGGTGTACTCGGGCGCGGTGCGGGCGTGCTTCTTCGCTTCTTCCTCGTTGCCCTCGATCAGTGCCTGGGCTTCGAGATAGGTCATGCGCTTGGCGCTGTTGATGATGGTCTGGGCGGCACCGGTGCGCGTGACACGGCCCGAGAGGTCGTAGTGGATGAAGATGCTCTTGGCGAAGCGCGGGACCTGGGGCTGCAGCGAGCAGATGCCGTTGGAGAGGATCTCTGGCAGCATCGGGATGACGTGGCGGGGCAGGTAGACGCTGTTGCCGCGCTCGCGGGCTTCGACATCGAGCGCTGAGCCAGGAGCGATGAAGTGGGCGACGTCGGCGATATGGATGCCCAGCTCCCAGCCATTGTCGGTGCGCTTGACGCTGATGGCGTCGTCGTAGTCCTTGGCGTCGGGCGGGTCGATGGTGGTGATGTAGTCTTCGGTGAGGTCGAGGCGGTCGGGCAGGGCGCTGGGGCCCTCGCTCAGGAAGCGCGCGACGGCGTCGTCGAAGTATCGCGTGGATTCGCGGGCCTGATCGAGGCAGTCGTCGGGGAAGTCGTCTGACGGCAGCGCGAAGGCGGCGATGATGGCCTGTGTCTCGACGTCGGGCTGGCCGGCTTCGCCCAGCACGCGCGTGATGACGCCCTCGGCGAGCGCGTTGCCCTCGGGGTACTCGGTGAGGTCGATGACGACCTTGTCGCCCTCGCTCACATGCTTGCTGTCGGCGTCGGCGATGACGACCGGGCCGATGGATGTGTCGCCGTCGGGCATGGCCAGCCAGGTGGTGCCGCGTTTCTGCATGGTGGCGGCGTAGCTGGAGCGCTTGCGCTCGAGGATCTCGACGATGGTGGCAACGTATTGGGGGCCGAAGCCGCCGCGGCCGGAGGACTCGCGCTTGCGGTCGCGGCGGATCTTGGCGCGGACGCGGTCTCCCGAGAGGGCGCCCATGGTGTCCTCGGGCGAGACGAAGACGTGTCCCTCGCGCACGCGGACATCCGGGCGGAGGAAGCCGAAGCCCTTTGGATTTCGGTTAAAGGTGCCCTCGACCTCGCCGGCGGCGTCGCCGAAGCTGGGCAGCATGACCTGGCCGGCATTGCTCATGGAGAGCAGGCCCTGGTCGACCAGGGCTTCGACGGCGGATTGGAACTGGTCGGCGTCTTCTGCGCGGAGGTCTTCGGCGAGCTGGTTGACCGTTGAAGGTGCGTACTGGTCGTGCCCGACGTGGCGGAGGATGGCCTCGCGGTACTTGAGGACGGCCTCGGTAGGTGTTGACATGGCGGGCCCTCCTGGCCTTGGAGCAACGTGAAGGGGGCGCAATCGCACCCCGTCAGGCCCCAACCATATCGACCTGCGGCGGGGTTCTCTGGGAAAGTGTGGCTGCGTGAACGCCGGTTCAGGCGGCCTTGCGGTCGTCGGTGCCGGTCGCCTCGAGGGCCCGCACGACCGACCAGAGCTCGTGGCTCAGGCTCTCCTTGCCGGCCTTCTTGAGTGCTGGGCCGAGGGCCTTGCAGATCGAGCCGAAGTACCAGACGGCGAAGTCTCGCCCGCCCTTGAAGAGGCTCCACGCCTGATCGCCCGAGCTTTGGTAGCGGGCGAGGACGGCCCGGGCCGACGCAACGGCGCCGCATGTGGCGACGAGCAGGGCCGAGGGGTCTGCGACCTCGACGAGCTTGGCGTGAACGTTCGAGGGCTTGCCGCTGGGGCTCATGGGTACGGTAAGCAGGAGCTCCGCTCGCTCAAGAAGATCGACGGCCGGCTCGCCGAAGCGCACGGTGGCATCGTTTCGGTCGACGCAGGGCGCGTTGGGATCGATGGTGTCAAGAAGGCCGCTGGCGACGGCTTCGTCTTCGCCGCCACCGTGCTGGATGATGAGCGCTGCGGCCGCGAGCCGCTGGGCGGCTGCCGAGGATGCCTGCATGGACGCGAACGCGCCGCCGTCGAGGCTGAGCACGGCCTGCATGGCCGTCGCGAGTCCGATCTGCCCGCTCGTGGGCTTTGGCGTGGGTGGCGGCGTGGGCTTTGTGTCGCCACTGGCCTTGGCTTCCTGCCGCTGGCTATCACCCTTGTCGTCGCCGTGGTGCTGGTCGCCCTGCTGGTCCATCGAGGCATCCTCCTGCGCATCGGATTGATCCGCGTGTTCGTCGGCGGGTTGATCGTCGTGGTTGTCGGCGTCTGCCTTCTCGGCGACCTGCTTGGCCTCATCGATGAGGACTTCGGCGTCGTCGAAGCTATCGAGCTGGTAGGCGACCTCGTCGAACGACGCGGCCAGCAGCTCACCCACGGTGGTGATGCCCTTGCGGTTGAGCGTCATCACCACGGCGGGTGTTGCCGCGCGAAGTTGCGAGAGGGGGGTGTCACACACCACGTTGGCTCCTGAAGGCATCCGGATCTCCTCTGGGCATCGGTTGTTGCCACGAACAACTTGCGATTGGGCGGGCGTGCGGGCATGCGTGGCTACGCGGCATTTCGATAACGCGCGTGCACAACCGGCGTGCGCGGATCGACCTGCGCAACTTGCCGCAATTGGCGGACGTGGGAGTCGCCCGCAGATCAGGGGATTTGTGGGGGAACGTCGGGGGCTACAGCTTGCCGGCGTAGACCGAGAACGACTCGCGGAAGGGCTGCGGCTCGCGCTCGAAGTAGGCCTCGACGCGTTCGAGCGATGAGGTGGAGTCTTCGGCGCCCATGGTGGCCATGCCCTCGTCGAAGGGCAGGAGGCTGCCCAGGCCCACAAACTGCGCGGCCTTGGCCTGCAGGGCCGCGATATCGGCGGGGGCCCAGAGCGGGGCGACGCCGTGCTTGGCGTGGGGAACGTGCTCGTGGACGTACTCGAGCATGGCCGGCCAGGTGAGGCGCTCGGAACCCACGAGGTTGAAGATCTCGCCGATGGTGTCCTCGCGGTCGATGGCGTCGGCGAAGTAGCCGGCGACGTCGGTGACGATGATTGGCTGGACCTCGGGATCGACGTAGGTAACGCCGCCCAGTGGCACGCGCTGCTCGGTCTCGGGCCGGCGGAAGTAGGGCATGCCGATCCAGGGCGCGATCTCGCCGCGGCTCCACTGGACCATCATCTGCGTGAACTCGCCGCCCGGCCCGTGGATGAGCGAGGGGCGGAAGATCGTCCAGTCAAGGCCTGACGCGCGGACTTCCTGCTCGGCCTTGAACTTGGTCTTCTGGTACTCGGTCTTGGACTCGTCGCTGACGCCGAGCGCGGACATGTGCAGGTAGCGGTTGATGCCGTTCCGCTGGCAGGCCTTGACGATGCTGCGGGTGCCCTCGACGTGCAGCTTCTCGAAGCGCTTGTTCTTTGCCTCGCGGATGATGCCGACGAGGTGGACTACGGCGGTGCAGCCGCGGACGAGTTCGTTGAGGGCGTCGGCGTCGTTGATGTCGCCCACGGTGACGGTGACGGCGTTGCGGTCGCGCAGGTCGGCGATGTCCTTGTGCGAGTGGCTGAGGGCGCGGACCTGGTAGCCGCGATCGAGCAGGGCGCGGACCACGTGGCCGCCGACGAAGCCGGTGGCTCCGGTGACGGCGACGACGCCCTTGGGCTGGGTGGTGCTGCCGTTGCTGTTCTGGTCCATGGCCCGTCTCCGAAGGTGCAGTTGCGGTGGTGGCCCGCTGAACAAAGGCTGAAAAACCGTCCTCGGCTGGCCGAGGGCCACTAGCGTAGGGGCGTGGCGAGCGAAAGTACCAATGCGACTCGGCTGGCGAGCCTCCGGGCGATCGGGCTGACGCACCGGTACCCTCGGCAAACCCGGGGGCTGGGGCCGGCGGATGTCGACCTTTGGCCGGGACGGATCGTGACGCTCGTCGGGCCCAACGGTTCTGGCAAGTCAACGCTTCTGCGGCTGCTGGCCGGCGTGCTGGCGCCGGCCGGGGGGACGGTGGAACTCGGCGGGACCGCCATCGGCAGGCTGGGCGAGCGGGCCCGGGCGCAGCGGCTGGCGCTCGCGCCCCAGCGGACCAGCCTGGCGTTCGCCTTCACCGTGCGCGAGTACGTGGGCTTCGGGGCGTATGCGGCGGGGCGGCGGAGCTCGGGGGACGCGGTCGAGTGCGCCATCGAGGCGATGGACCTGGCGGCGCACGCCGACTCTGCCATGCCCAGGTTGAGCGTGGGGCAGCAGCAGCGGGCGACGATCGCGCGGGCGCTCGCGCAGCTGGGTGATGGAGATCTCTCGGGCAAGGTGCTGCTGGCCGACGAGCCGGCGAGCTCGCTCGACACGCGGCATGCCGGGCGATTGATCGAGACGCTGCGGGAGCTTGCCGGACGCGGGCTGGCGGTGGTCGTGGCGGCACACGACGTGCCGTGGGCGGCGGCTGTGGCAGACTCGGGGCTGGCGATTGCCGATGATGGGAGCGTGAAGCCGCTGGATCGTGGCGACCTGAGCGATCCGGGGGTGCTCCAGCGGGTGTTCGGGGCGGCCTTTGAGCGGTTCGCGAGCGTCGATGGGGGGCGGATGGTGGCTCTCCCGCGTCTGGCGGCGTCGGGTGGGGCTTCCGACTAGGGTTGGATTATGTGGCAGTGGGTCCAGAACAATTTCGGCATCATCATCATCGCGGTCTCGTTCGGGATCTCGGGCCTGGGTTGGCTGGTGCAGCAGCTCAAGGCTGCGCAGGAAAAGAAGCAGGCCGATCAGGCCCGCCAGAAGGCCAAGATGGAGGCGCTGCGGACCGGTCGCGTCGAAGCGCCGCAGGCGCCGCCCTTGCCCGCCGCGGCCCAGCAACGAGCACAGCAGCAGGGTGCCCAGCAGCAGCAGGGCACGCCTCGTGATCGGCTTGAGGAACTGGCGCGTCGCCGCCAGCAGGAGCAGCAGCAAAGGGCCGCCTCGAAGCGTCAGGACCTGGAAGAGCAGCTCCGCCGCCGTCGCGAGGCCATAGAGGCCCAGCGTCGCCGCCAGCAGGACCAGCAGCAGCGTCAGCAACGCCAGCAGCCCGCGCAGCGTTCGCAACAGCAAGCACAGCAACCTCAGCAGCGATCGCAGGCGCAGCGTCCATCGACCCGCCAGCCGCAACGGGATCGGCCGCGCCCGATCCCGGCCACGCGCCCGGCAGAGCGGGCACAGCCCCCTGTGCAGCAGGCGATCATCACTGATGTCATCGAGGCAAAGCGCCGAGATCAGGGTCGACCGGTAGAGGCCCCCATCGCGGTCGGTGGCCGCCGGCGTGCGATGCCCCTTACGGCGCGTGGTATCGACATTCGCCAGGCAATCCTGATGCGTGAGATCTTCGATCGGCCTGTCGGTTTCCGGCAACCCGGCGATCAGCAGTTCTGACGCATTCAGCGTTCGTCGATGAATCGCGTGATCTCAAAACGCTCGGTGCGACCGCTGACGCGGACGCCAAGGAACGTGACGCGTTCGTTCATTTCCTGCTTGATGATGCCTCGGCCCTGCACGGCGAGGCTCTCGTAGCGCTGGCGCACCTTGGCTGCGCCGAAGTCGAGCAGCAGTTCGTGGGACATGCGTTGGGCTGGCACGTCCTCGCCTTCGAGCGTCCAACTCGCTGGTTCGACCGCAAAGAACGTGCGCGTAGCCGTACCCGTGCGCGAGGGGCGTTGGTCTGCCTTGACTTCAAGTCCAGAAAACAGGGACACGTCGACCGACTCGGCTGCGGGCGTTGGTTGGCCCGGGATGGGCACGAGCGCGAGCGGTGGATCGAAGACCGCCGTTTCGTTGCGATCGGGGTTGGCGATGCTGGCCGTAGCGGGACGGCCGTCGGCCAGACGCCGCACTTGGATGGTGGTGGGCGGGTCGCCGATGGTGACGGTCCAGGCGTCGCTGCGCTCAGCGGTGACTTGGGCACGCTGCGTGCCTTCGTTTGTCGATCGCTCCGTGCTGTACGGGCCGGGAAGGTAAAACCAATCTGCCTTCAGGCCCGTGAGCGTACCCGCGGGCTGGGGCATCGATGTGCAGCCCGCGGCGAACACGAGGGCGGCGAGGCCGATAGCATGGGCGATGGATCGCGTCGTATTGAGCTTGGGCGTCTTGGGTTGCGTGCTTGCGCTTGGGGGCTGCGGCGGTATCCAGGTCGGTGACGACAGCATTTTTAACAGGTTTCTGAACACGCCACAGGTTAACCCGGCCGAGCTCGCGCGGGATCCGTACGACCCCGATGCGCGGTATCGTGGCACGGTGCAGCTGACGATGCAGCTTCTCGAGCCGGACGAACGCATCCTAGAGATTTTTCGGGACAACCTGAACGACGAGTATGCTGCGGTGCGCGCTTCGGCGGCGCGGGGATTGGGCACCCATGGCGTGGCGGCCGACGGAGCGCTGCTGGCGGCCGCGCTCGATGACCCCGAGCCGATCGTCCGCCGGGCGGCGGCGACGGGACTGCAGCGGATCCACGAGCCCACCGCGACGGCCCGGTTGCTCGAGTTGATCGTGCCGACCAACGAGCCCGACCAGAACGTGCGAGTGGAGGCGGCGATTGCGCTGGGGCAGTATCCGCAGAGCGACGTCGTGGTGGGGCTCGTGACGTCGCTGCGGTCCGATACCGAGCAGAGCCTGGCGGTGCATGCGGCGGTGGTGCGTTCGCTCGAGCTGCTCACGGGGCAGGACTACGGGCTCGATTTCATCGCGTGGCAGCGGTGGATCGACGAGAACGGGTCGTGGTTCGCGGACCAGCAGGCGTATGTCTATCCGGTCTTCATAAGGTCTCGGGCTTGGTGGGAATATCTGCCTTGGATACCCCTGCCGCCCAACGAGACGAGCTCGACGCCTGTTGGCTTGACCCGCACGCCCCAGTAGGCCGATGAGGCGTGTAGCCCCGGAGCCCTCCTTGGACGCGATCGTCGCCCGCCAGAACCAACCCGTGCTGTCTGATGTTGAGCAACCGGCGTGCGGCGCGGGCGAGGCGCTCGTGCGCGTCCGCCTTGCCGGTGACGTTCCGGGCTCGGTGCGATCCGCCGCGGCGGGCGCGCCGGACGGCTCGGTGCTCGGGCGTGATCTGGTTGGCGTCGTGACCGAGGTGAGCGATGATGCGCCCGGTGGCGTGCGTGATCGCTTGCTCAAGTCGCGCGTCGTGTGTTCGCCCACGGTCTCGTGCGGTACGTGCGACATGTGCCGGGCGGGCGTGAGCCAGCACTGCCGGGAGGGTGGCACGCTTGGCATGCGCGGCGTGCCTGGCAGCATGGCGCACACGGTGGTGGTGCCCTGGCGGAACCTCGCCCTAGCCCCCGACGGGCTGGAGGACGATGCGGCGCTGCTCGCCGGCCCGCTCGCGCGGGCGCTCCACGCGGCTCGGATGATCCGCATGGAGGGTAAGGTGTACGTGACGGTGCTGGGCGACAACCTCGCCGCACTGCTGGCCGTGCAGACCATCGCCAAGCTTAACGCGACGGTGCGCCTGCTGGGCTGGCGGCCCCAGGCGTTCGGCCGGGCCGAGAAGTGGGGCGTGCGACACCGCCACGCCGACGAGGTCGGCCGGCGCCGTGATCAGACCGTCGTGGTTGATTGCGTGGGGAGCGCGGCCTCGATGGATCTGGCCCTGGGCATGCTGCGGCCCCGCGGGACGTTCATCCTGGCGGCCGAGCCCGAGCCGGGCGCGTCGGTGGACCTGACGCCGGTGATGCGCGGGGAACTCGAGTTGATCGGGGCGAGCTTCGGGTCGGTGGCTGACGCGTTGCCTTTGCTGGCTTCCGGCGATGTGGAGACTTCGGGGCTAGTGGAGGTGCGGACGCGGCCCAGCGAGGCACCGCGGCTGCTTTCCCGCCCCGAGCTGCTGTACGTCGCGATCGAGTTCTAAACTTGGTGCATGCCATCCGCTGCGACTCGCCAGCCGCTGAAGCAGTATGACGCCGTGCCGACGACGCCCGGACGGATCGCTCTGTTGTTCGCGTGCGCGGGCTTGATCACGTTTGGGATCCTGAGCCCGATCGCGCTGATCGTGTCGCTCATCGCGGTGGTGAAGAAGCCCGATTGGTTCGGGTTCTTCGCACTCGTGTTGAGCATCATGCCGGTGGCCGTGCTGGTCGACGTGATTTTCTTCGGCGGCGTTCTGTTGCTGATCGCGAGCAGCATCTTCTCGTAGGCCGAGTCAACCGCCTTCGGGCGCGAAGGTGATGATGCCGGCGAGCGTTGCGGCGAGCAGCACGCCCGCGAGCACGATGCGGTACCAGCCGAAGAGCGCCAGCCCGTGCTTGTTGAGGAAGCCGACGAGCCACTTGACGGCGAGCATGGCCGAGACCATTGAGACCAGGATGCCGACGAGCAGCGCGGGCCATCCGATCGTGTCGATCATGGTCGGAGTGCCGTCGTCACGCGTGAGGTCCTTGAACAGCGTGAGCACGCAGGCGCCGCCGAGCGTGGGCAGGCCGAGCAAGAAGCTGAACTCGGCGGCGTCCTTGGGCTTGAGGCCGACGAGTACGCCGCCGGTGATGGTCATCATGGATCGGCTGGTGCCCGGGACCATGGCGACGCACTGGAGCAAGCCGACGATGAAGGCTCGGAAGGGGCGCAGCCCGTCGAGCGTCATGCCCTCCTGGGCCTCGCGCCGCGGTGCGATGATCGCCTTGTCGATGGCGATCATGTAGACACCACCGAGCGCGAGCATGGTGAGCACGACGCTCGCGCTGAACAGGTGCGCCTCGATGAGATCGTTGAATGCGAGGCCCAATGCTGCCGCCGGCAGGAAGGCGACGAGAATGTTGATGGCAAGGCGCAGGCCGTCGGCGTCTTGGCCCACAAGCCCCTTGAGCATCTGCCACACGCGCTCGCGGTAAAGGCCCAGGACGGCCAGGATGGCGCCGCCCTGGATGACGATGTTGAAGGCGTTGGCCGCCTGCTGGCCCTCGGGTGTATCGCTCAAGCCCATGAGCCCCGATGCGAGGATGAGGTGGCCCGTCGAGCTCACCGGCAGGTACTCGGTGATGCCCTCAACGACGCCGAGCACGATGGCTTGCCAGAGTTCCACGTGCGCGGGTCCCTTCTCGAAGCGGTGGTGAACGTCCGATACGCCCCAGCGGCCAACTCGTTCGCAGGGCGGGCAGATTAGCCATCGGGCCTTCGGCCGCCCAGAATGAGCCCGTGACGACTGCCGCGGGGCCAAACATCATCGCTGTCGAGGATCTGTCGGACCCGGATCTCGAGCCGTACCGCGATCAGAAGGACGCCTGGCTGCGGGTGCAGCGTGATGGCGGCACGGGCCTGGGCGGGTTGTTTATTGCCGAGGGCGAGATCGTGGTCCGGGAGCTGTTTGCTTCGGCGTTTCGGGTTCGTTCGGTATTGATCACGCCGACGCGTCTGCTGTCGATGCGAGACGCGATCGAGCGGTTGCCGGCGGGCACGCCCGTGTACGTTGCCGAACGGAGCGTGGCCGAGGAAATCGTGGGCTTCGACATGCATCGCGGCGTGCTGGCCCTGGGCGAGCGAGGGGAGACGCCGCCGTTGGAGGCGGTGGTGGGAGATGCCCGGTGCGTGCTGGTGCTCGAGGGGCTGAGCAACCACGACAACGTTGGGTCGCTGTATCGGAGCCTTTCGGCCCTAGGGCCGGGCCAGTCGGCGGTCGTGCTGGGGCCCGGATGCGCAGACCCGTTCTATCGCAAGAGCCTTCGGGTCTCGATGGGGCACGTGCTGCGCGTGCCGACGGCCTGGGCGGCGGATTGGCCGGGCGACCTCGATGTGTTCGGGCGTGACGGATTTCGGACGTTGGCTCTCACGCCCGACCCGGAAGCGCCGGCGATTGAGTCGGTAGGGCTGCGCTGCCCGCCTGATCGTGTCGCACTGCTGTTGGGTGCGGAGGGCCCGGGGCTGACGGACGCGGCGATGAGCGCCGCGTCGCAGCGGGTTCGCATTCCGATGAATGAAGGCGTCGATTCGCTGAATGTTGGGGTGTCGGCCGCGATCGCCTTGGCATGCCTGTGTACGCCTGGGAGGGGCTGAGCCGGAACATTTCGGCGTCGCCGGCGTCATATTGAGAGGGCCTGCGAGTGCGCTTGCAACGGGGCCCGGCCGAGCGTGGTATCCTGCCAGAGAGGCTCCTACGGGGCTTCCGATGCTGGCAGCGTCGTTCGGGGTTCGAAGTGCTTTGGTATCAATCGCGCCGAGACGGCGCAGAGGGCAGTACGCATGCGAGGGATTCTGACGGCGACGATCGTGGCACTGGCGGCGAGCGCCGGTTTGGCCCAGAGCGACCAGATCATCCGCGAGGGCTCGGGCGAGCGCCGTGCGGCACTCGATGCCATGGAGCTCAGCGCGTTCGACAAGTCGCTGCTCGGTGGGCTGACCGACTGGATTGGCGAGCCTGTGACGGCGGACGACCTCGACGGCAAGCCCGTCCTGATCCTGACGTGGGCGAGTTGGCATTCGGGCTCAACGGCCTCGGCCCGTGCGGCCGAGCTCGTCGCCAAGCGGTACGCCGATCAGGGCCTGGTGGTCATCGGCGTGCACTCGGATGACGGCTTTGATACCGCGGCCCAGACTGCCGAGCGGCTGCGTCTGAGCTTCCCGATCGCGCGTGACGCGGGCTCGAAGCTTCGCGAGGCGATCAAGGCCGACATGGACCCGAACTTCTACGTGGTCGATCGGGCGGGCCAGCTTCGGTTTGCCGACGTGGAGCGCAGCAGCGTGCGTGAGGCCGTGCAGATCGTTGCCCGGGAGACGCAGGAAGTGGCATCCGACGCGGCATCTCGCCGCGCCACGCCGGAGACGCCTAGGACGCGTGTGATCGGCAGCGTTGTGCAGAACGACGCGGCCAACATTCCAAACTGGGACATTCCGCCGCAGGACGCGCTGCTGTACCAGGATGCAAGGTGGCCAGCTCGCTGGCGGGCGTTCGAAGAAGAGCAGGGTGCTGACTTCGAGAATCGTGGACAGACCGAGCTGCCCATCGTCGATTTCGACTCCGGGCTGGTCACCTGGATCACACCCAAGCCCAAGCTCGATGGCCGCATCCGAGTGGTGTACTACTGGACGCACACGGTGGCCTTTAGCTACGAAGACGTGCAGCCCATGATGGACGATCTGCAGCGCCGCCACGGACGCGACATCGCGGTCATCGGCATGGCGTTCCCGTTCGTCACGGTCGACCAGGAGGCGGCTCGACGCGACCGTTCGCTGTTCGACAAGGCCCTGGAGGACTTCGGTGAGACGCTGACAAACATCACGAGCCGAACCCAATTCAAGCACTCGATCGCCTTCGACAGGGAGCTGGAGCTGCTTACCTCTTCGCTGGGCAAGGAGAGCTATGGCGGCGTTGAGCGTCAGCTCCGAGAGGTCCGGGATCTGTATGTTCCGTTCGTGGTGATCTACAGCACCGACAACTCGGTGCGGTGGATGGGTTCGCCACTGGACGACCGGTTCGAAGTCGCGCTCAACCGCATGGTTGATGTCGATCCCGCGGTTCAGATCCGTCGCGAGCGCGATGCCGCGTTCCTGGCCCGCCAGAACCGTTGATCGTTCATGGGAGCCGGTGAATTCCAGCCACGCTTGCACGTGGTGCTGCACGAGCCGGAGATTCCCAACAATACGGGCAACATCGGCCGCACCTGTCTTGCGATGGGTGCGGCTTTGCACTTGATCGAGCCGCTGGGTTTCGATCTCGACGAGAAGGCACTCCGGCGGGCGGGCCTCGACTATTGGCCCAGGCTGTCACCGTCGGTTTATCCCAACTGGGAAGCTTACCTCGATGCGTTTCCGAGCGACCGGCGGTGGTACTTCACTTCTCGGCGCGGGCGGCCACACTTTGACGCGCCGTTTGAGGTCGGCGATCACCTCGTCTTCGGCAAAGAGACCCAGGGGCTGCCCGAGACAGTGCTGGCTGGCCAGGGGGATTGGCAGGTGGGTATTCCCCTGCGGCAAGGCGAACGGAGTCTGAACCTCTCCACGGCAGTCGCGATCGGGCTAAGCGAGGGAGTCCGGCAGATGGCCGCGGACGGGCGGGTCCAACTCGCCGGTGGGCTGCACTTGCCGGCGTCTGGCTCGGTCTAGCCATAATTTGGGGGTTCTGGGGGGGCGTGTGTTGCGAATTTGCAACAATTGTGTGAGCTAGATTCGAACAAACAAGTGGCCTTGGCGTATAGCTTTACGTGCATCGCCCCGGCGTAGAACGCGACGCTGGGGGACGCCCAGGACGGGCCGGTGCCACACGCATCTCTCTCTCTCCTCCTCCGGTGTACCACACGTCCCGCGACGTGTGGTACACTGTTTTATGGGACAACGGTTTTCAGGAATGGCGAGTAAGCCCGCCGCGAGGGTGTTGGCGTTGTCGCTGCTTGTCGTGAGCGCCGCGATGTTTGCGGGATGCCGCGATCCGCTGATCACTGAGAACCAGATCCGCAGCCCGTTCCACCGATACGACCGGGTCCGCAATCAAGACGCGGACACGTTTGTTCGCGACGAGTTCGGACGCCCTCGGCCCAACGTTGCCGCGCGTCTTGCGCCCCGTTGAGCCCATAACGCTCGGCGCAGAACGCGCAGTTGTTGCGACCGTCATGAATCGTTCATAATCGGACGCAAATAAGCGAAGGGGAGCTTCGGGCTTGTCCGATGCTCTCCTGCGTCGCGCTGCGCTACGCTCGGTTTGCTCGAACCCGGATGGACCCGGACATGATGATGGATGGCAGGCTGCCACGCAATTCGAGTCGCTCGATGGGACAGGTCGTTCTGGCGGCGCTGCTGCGTTCGAGGCGGGGCATGGTGCTGACGAGCTTCGCCGGTTCGATGGTGGTTCTGGCGTCGCTTCTGGTGCTGATCGAGGGACAACGTTCGCCCGGCGTGGGTGGCCGCAGCATCGCGCCGCTGGCCGCATCGGTTGCAAGCGTGTCGCTCGAGGCGATCACGGCTCCGCCCGCCGGCCTCGATGAGCAGCGCTGGCAGCGCATCGTGATCCACCACAGCCGGTCGCGCCATGGCAACGCGGCCGAACTTGCTCGCACGCACCAGTCGATGGGGCTTGCGGGGCTTGGCTTCCACTTTGTGATCGGCAACGGACGGGGCATGGCCGACGGTGAGCTGCACGTGGCCGAGCGTTGGCTTCGCCAGCAGCCGGGAGCCCACGTCGCTGGGCCCGACAGCCTTGCCTACAACCGCGATTCCATCGGCGTTTGCCTGATCGGCGATGGCCGGCAGGAAGCGTTTGGCCGGGCGCAGATGGATCGCTTGGTGGCGGCCGTTGCCACGCTGGCGAGGGAACTGGACATCCCCAGCGACCGCATCCTGCTACACGAAGACGTTGCCGGCGTGGACGACCCTGGCCCGTACTTCCCGCGGGAGAGCTTCTACCGGCGATTGGCCGAGGCAGGCGTGCCGAGGCAGTAGCCCGTAAGGGTCGTTGCCTATATCGCTTGGGTCGACCCGTGCCGGCCAGGGTGCAACCGGGGCTTTTGGATTCCGAACATGGTCTGTGGCTGCGAAGTTCCCCACCGCGGCCGGGCGTGCGTGAGTCAGTTGGACCTGCCACGCTCTCGGGAGCATGGAACAATCGAGTCAGCGTGCCCCGTTGGGGCAGGGCGTGAGGGCCGGAAATCCGGTGCTGACGCGTCCGAGAGTTTGTGCATTGGGCGAACCGGCGACCGGAGGCCGAGTTGGGGCGAACACTGGGCTGCGATGGGCCGATAGAGCGGCTACCGTAGTCGCCCGTTTGGACCGCGTTCTGGCGGCCGCCAGCCCGGGGCGAGCAGATGGCTCGAGGATCGGTTCCCGTGATGCGGCGGGACCCAGCACGGGTCGGGAGGAGCAATCACCGGTGGAGCCGCTTTCCAAGGGTGAGGTCATCGAAGGCCATCGGATACTCGACGAGCTCGGCCGCGGTGCCGCGTCGATTATCTACTTGGCCCAGGACGAGAAGACCAAGCAGATCTACGCCCTGAAGCACGTGAAGCGCGAGACGCCCAAGGACCAGCGGTTCCTCGAGCAGGCCGAGTACGAGTACAAGGTCGCCAGCAAGCTGGACCACCCCAACATCCGCAAGATCCGGCGGATGATGAAGCGCAAGCATCTCCTGAAGGTGAAGGACCTGTTCCTGGTGATGGAGTTGGTCGATGGGGTCGCGCTTGATCAGAAGCCGCCCAAGACCTTCGACGATGCGCTGGGTGTCTTCCACCAGGTGGCGCTGGCACTCGCGCACATGCACGAGCGCGGCTTCGTGCACGCGGACATGAAGCCCAACAACGTCGTGGTTTCGCCCGACGGTGTGGTGAAGATCATCGATCTCGGGCAGTCGTGCGCAACCGGCACCGTGAAGCCGCGAATTCAGGGCACGCCGGACTTCATCGCGCCCGAGCAGGTGCACCGCCGGGCGATCACGCCCAAGACGGACATCTACAACCTGGGTGCGACGATGTACGCGATGCTGACCGACAAGCGTGTGCCGACGGCCCTTGCCGACGAGAATTCGCTGCTGGGCTCGCTGGACGACAGCATGATCGAGAAGCCCAAGCCGGCCATCGAGCTGAACGAGCGCATCCATCCCAAGCTCAACGAGCTCATCATGGGCTGCGTCGAGGTCGATCCGGCGAAGCGTCCCGAGTCGATGACGTACGTTGCCGACCGGCTGAACCTGGTGCACGGCATCCTTCGGGCCGAGGCCGAGCGTGGCACCCCGGTGCGCGGCTCGGCCGCGAGCTGAGCCCGGCGCCATCGCCGCTGGCAAAGGACGGCCCCGCATGGACGTACACGCGTTCGGTGATCTTGATCTCGGATCGGTGGACGTGGTGTGCCAGACGCTTCGGGCCGCTGCCGAGGCCAGCCGAGATGCGAAGTGCCGGCGCGGGGCGGTCGATTGGGTCGAGGCGCCAGGTAGTCTGGTGGCCACGGGCGATATCCACGACAATCCGCTGCACCTGAGCCGGGTGATTGAGGCTGCCGGGCTGCACGGCGACCCGGGCGAGACGCCCGAGAGCGAGCGGAGCCACCTGACCCTGCACGAGCTCATCCACGGCGAGCACCTGATGGGCGGGGTGGATTTCAGCTTTCGGGCGTTGACACGGGTGGCGGCGCTCAAGGTGGCGTACCCCGAGCACGTGCACGTGCTTCTGGCCAACCACGAGTTGGCCCAGATCGTGGGCTCGGGCATCGTGAAGGACGGCGTGCGCGTGGTCGAGGCGTTCAATGACGGCGTGGCTCGCGTGTTCGGAGACGATGCCGACCAGGTGCACGCGGCGATCGAGGCGTTCGTGCGGGCGATGCCCTTGGCGCTGCGCTGCGAGACCCCGCGTGGGGTGATCCAGTGCAGCCACAGCGTGCCAAGCCCGGCGATGATGGGCCGATTCGACGCTGGCATCCTGGATCGCGATCTGACCGACGAGGACTACCAGCCACTGACGGGATCTGCCCACATGATGGTGTGGGGCCGGCACTACGACGCCGAGAGTCTCGAGGACCTCGTCGAGCGGTGGGGCGTCACGATGTTCGTGCTTGGTCACGAGAAGGTGCCCGAGGGGGCGCGGTTCGTACCGCCGTGCGCAGTGGTCTTGAACAGCGATCACGCGAACGGTGTGTACCTGCCAATCGATCTGACCGTGCCGCCAGAGCCTGAAGAGGCGCCCACGCGTGCCCGGCGCCTGGCCGAGCCGGTGTTCGAGTAGCTCGGCTGGAGTGAACCGAGCGGCAGGTCGTGCGCGGAGTTTGAAGATTTTTGCCTGATGCGGTCGATGGCATCCGCCGGGGCGTGGAGTGCGCCCTGTCTGGAGGTCAGGATGACCCACGGCGAAGCGTGCGGCTCGGCGTCTGCCCGGGCATTGCTGCGCGATCGGGTGTTGCCGGCGCTGGAGCGTCAGGCCGCCCTGTACGACCAACTTGCGGCCTTCGGGCCCAGGCAAGACGAGCTCATTGCCAACGGCGAGGGCGATGACCTGCTGCGCCTCATGGGCGAGCGGCAGGCGGTGGTTGATGCGTTGGTCGAGGTGCACCAGGGCCTGGAAGACGTGCGGCAGGACTGGGATGGATTCATCGGCGGGCTGACCGAGAACGACCGGGTCGAGCTTGGCGAGCGGCTGGACCGGGTGAAGGCGCTCGCGTCGCGCGTGCACGAGCAGGACTCGCAGACCCGCCAGCACCTGGACGGGGCGCGAGATCGCGTGCGGACCACCATGCAGGGCGTGGGCCGGGGCAAGGGGGCCGTTCGTGCGTACGGGGGGACAACCGCGCGGGTGCCGATCCATCAGGACCGGGAGGCCTGAGCGTGGGCGGTTCGGCCTCGATCGATGCGGGTGTGCTCGCGAGTGGCGCGGCTGGCGGTGCGCCCGTGACGCCGGAAGACCTTGCCGAGCTGATGCGGGCGTTCAACGCCGCGGCGGGCGAGCTCGAGCAGACGCATCAGGCGCTGCGGTCCGAGGTCTCGCGGCTGAAGGGCGAGCTGCACGAAGCGAATCGACGGCTGGAGAGAAGCCGGCGTTTGGCGGCGCTGGGCGAGATGGCGGCGGGCATCGCCCACGAGGTGCGCAACCCCCTGGCGGCCATCGCGCTGCACGCCGAGATGTTGCGTGACGATCTGGGCGAGGGCGAGTGCGGCCAGACCGCCGGCAAGATCTTGCGGGCGGCGCGCGAGCTCGACGGCGTGGTGGGCGATGTGCTGCGGTTTGCGCGGGAGCTTGAGCCGACGCTGGCACTCGTCGAGGCCGCCGACCCGGCGAGGCGGGCGATCTCGACCTGCCAGATACTGGCGGATGTAGCGGGCGTGGAACTCGACCTAGCGCGCGAAACGCACGAGGCCGATGTGGAGATTGACGGCGGCTTGGTCTCACAGGCGCTGGCGAACCTGATTCGCAATGCGGTGGAAGCCATCGTCGAGGCGGGCGGCAAGGGGCCGGGTCGCGTGCGCGTTTTCGTAGAGATGGGCGAGTTCGATGGCTTGCAGCACGTCGTGTACGTTGTAGAAGACACCGGGCCTGGCCTACCTGCCGGTGCGGTCGAGCGCATGTTCAATCCGTTCTACACGACCCGGCAGACCGGTTGCGGTCTTGGGCTTGCGATGGTGCAGCGCATCGTCGATGCGCACGGCGGGCGCGTGGACGCGGGTGATGCGGCGTGCGGCGGGGCGCGATTCGAGTTGATACTGCCGGCGCGGGCGCCGGCTGGGTTGTCTGATCAGTCAGAGACGCTGGTGACGGAGGGCGCAGCTTGAGCACGGTGCTGGTTGTCGACGACAAGGAGATGATGCGTGACAGCGTGTGCTCGGTGCTGCGGCGCGCCGGGCTCACCGCATTGGCGGCCACGAGCGGGCAGGAGGCCCTCGACCGTGTGGCGCTGCAGCGGCCCGATGCGGTCGTGAGCGACCTGAAGATGCCCGGCATGACGGGCGTCGAGCTGCTCGCGCAGGTGCGCAAGATCGATGATGAGCTGCCGGTTGTGCTGATGACGGCGTTCGGCTCGGTGCAGACGGCCGTCGAGGCGATGAAGCTGGGCGCGTTCGACTACCTCACCAAGCCGTTCGAGGGCGATGAGCTGCTCATCTGTGTCAAGCGGGCCATCCAGCATGCGAAGCTGCGGCGCGAGAACGCCGTGTTGCGCGCGCACGGCAGCCAGGCCGAGGTAGAGTCCAGCGGCAAGATCGCCACGGGCGGGGTAGCGTTCGGGCTTGATCGGTTGGTCGGCGCCTCGCCCGCGATGCGCAGCGTGAAGGCGCAGGTGCAGGCAGTGGCGGACAGCCACGGCACCGTTCTGATCGTGGGTGAGAGCGGCACGGGCAAGGAGGTGGTCGCGCGATCGATCCACGAGCTGAGCCCGCGGCGGACGGGGCCATTCCTGGCGGTGAATTGCGCCGCGCTGAGTGAGACGCTGCTGGAGAGCGAGCTGTTTGGTCACGAGAAGGGCGCGTTTACTGGGGCCGACAAGATGCGCAAGGGCCGATTCGAGCTGGCGCACGGTGGCACGCTCTTGCTCGATGAGGTGAGCGAGGTGAGTCCCGCGATCCAGGCGAAGCTGCTGCGCGTGTTGCAGGAGCGGGCCTTCGAGCGCGTCGGCAGCAGCCAGTCGATCTCGGTCGACGTACGTGTGCTTGCGACGAGCAACCGCGACCTGCCCAAGGCCGTGGCGGCGGGCGACTTCCGTCAGGATCTGTTCTTCCGCCTGAACGTACTGCCGATCCATCTTCCCGCGCTGTCGGACAGGCTGGAAGACGTGCCGATGCTGGCCGAGACGTTCCTGGGTCAGATCGCAAAGCGCGAGGGGCGCGGGCAGGTTCGCTTGGAGCCCGGGGCGGTCGATCTGTTGTGCGGGTATGACTGGCCCGGCAACGTTCGCGAGCTCCAGAACGTGTGCGAGCGTGCGGTCGTGCTGAGCGCGGGCGGGTCTCGTCACGAGGATGCGATGATCCGCCGCGAGATGCTCGAGCCCTGGCTGGCGTGGCAGACGACGCCCGTGCAGCGGCCCGCGGTGGCGATTGAGCCCTCGCCTGCGATGGAGCGGCCGGTGGCGGTTGGCGCTGGCGTCGGGGCGGGCATTGGCGAGGGAGCCGAGTCTGAGTCGGGCCGCGCGATCGTGTTTGCACCGGGAGACACCACGCTGGACGACATGGAGCGTGACGCGATCATCCGGACGCTGGAGCGCTACGACGGGCACCGCCAGCGGACCGCCGACGCGCTGGGCATCGGCGTGCGGACGCTTGGCATCAAGCTCAAGAAGTGGAAGGACGAGAAGCTGGTGCCGGCCGACCTGTAGCCGGCCCGGCGGCCGGGCTGAGAATGGCCCGGCGTTTGCGGTTGCGATCAACGCGATGCTCGAGAAGACCCTCCAGGCCGGTTCGCTCCCCACGCTCGAGGCGATGATGCGCTTCACGGGGCAGCGGCAGCGTCTGCTCGCGCACAACGTGGCAAACCTGACGACGCCCAAGTTCCAGGCCGTCGATGTCTCTCCGAAGGCCTTCCAGCGGGTATTGGGTGAGGCCGTAGCCGAGCGGCGGGGGCGCACCGGGGGCGTAAACGGGCCGCTGGCGATGCGAAGCTCTCGCGAGGTGCGTGTGGGTGGCGATGGCTCGCTCTCGCTCGAGCCCCTACGGGGCACGCGGAGCGTGGGCGGCGTGCTGCTGCACGACCGCAACGACCGGGACGTGGAGCGGTTGATGCAGTCGATGACCGAGAACTATGGAGTCTACCGCGTGGCTTCGGACCTGATGCGCAGCCGCGTGGGCGTGCTGCGGACGGCGATCAGCCAGCGCGTGGCGTGAGGAAGCGAGTAGGGCGTGTTCGGCAGCCTTGACATCTCAACGAGCGGCATGATCGCCCAGCGGGTGCGGCTGACGGCGGCGTCGGCCAACATTGCCGGGGCGAACGTCGTCGAGGACCAGTGGGGCAACTACGCGCCGTACCTGCGGCGTGAGGTGGTGCTGGCGGCGGGCGATCCGTCGGCCATGGGGGCCGATGGCCAGAGCCTGGGTGTGCACGTGCGCGAGGTGTACAAGAACGAGGACGCGCTTCGTGCGAGGTGGGATCCATCCAGCAAGCACGCGGATGCGAACGGATACGTGATGGGGCCCGACATCAGCACGTTTGCCGAGCAGGTGGACGCGATGGAAGCCTCCCGTGCGTACGAGGCCAACGTGGCAGCCGCCGAAGTGACCAAGGCGATGCTGGCCCAGGCTTTGCGAATGATCGCGTAGCATGAGCGGCCGATCGGTGATCGATCGGCGAGATTCGGAGGCGGAGCGGCATGAGCGACCCAGTTGGCCTGATCGGCGGCACGTCCGGACCGTTGCGCGATGGACAGCCCGGCAAGGCCCAGAATCAGCCGACCGACGGTGAGGCGTTCCGCCAGGCGCTCTTCGGACAGCTTCGCGAGGCTTCGGAGATGCGTCAGGACGCCGACAAGGCGGTCGAGGACCTGATGACCGGCCAGCGGACCGACCTGGAGGGCGTGCTGCTGGCGACGCAGAAGGCCGACACGGCGTTCCAGCTGTTGCAGCAGATGCGCAACAAGGTGATGGAGGCGTACCAGGAAGTCCAGCAGATGCGCGTATGACGCATGCGCAGGACTTGCGCGTTGGTGCGCGGGGCGTGCGCCCTGAGCCGTGACCGATCCGGGTGATTCAAGCCCGGGCACCCGACAAGCCGACCACCAAGGCACGCTCTGGCGCAACGCTGGCGCGTGATGTGCGCGTGGAACGCGCCAGGGAGCGACGGCGTGGAGACGGCCAGCAAGCAACCCAAGGAACGGCTGCGCCAGGTGGCGGGCTATCTCGGCCGCTTGGGCACCATCGAGAAGCTGCTGGTCGCCTCGGTCGTCATCATCGTGGCGATGACGTTCTTCCTGGTGTCTCAATACGCATCCCGAACAGCGGTGGTACCGGCGGCCATGGTGGGCGACCCGGCGCAGATGTCGCGTGCGCTGGCGACGCTCGAGGGCCAGGGCATCCGTGCCGAGACGAACGCGTCGGGCGAGATCCTGGTCGAGTCTGATTATGTCGCGCGGGTGCAGGGGCTGCTGATGGAGCAGCGTATCGTGCCACCGAACACGGCGACGTTCATTGAGAAGCTCATCGAGTCTCGCAGCTGGATGAATTCTCGGCAGGACAACCACCAGCAATACTGGGCGATCTACTCGCAGCACTTGTCGGACATCTTGTCGTACTTCCAGGGGTTGCGGCATGCGCAGGTGACCATCGACATGCCTGACCAAGCGGGGCTTGGGCGGGCGATGCGCACGCCGTCGGCGTCGGTATACGTGTGGCCGACGAGGGGCGAGCTCTCGCAGGACTCGGTCGACGCCATCGCCGAGGGCATCGCCGGCTCGGTGGCGGGCCTCGAGCCCACGCAGGTGAAGGTGGTTGATGGCGTCAGCGGGCTGGCGTACAGGTCGTATGACGATCGGCGCATGACGGCGCGGCAGGCGCTCGAGCAGCAGTTCCAGATCGAGGGCATGCTCGAGGACAAGATCGCGGACTTTCTGAACGACATTCCGGGCCTTTCGGTCTCGGTGATGGCGCGGGTCGACAGCGCGCGGAGGACGAGCCAGAGCACGCTGTTCCAGAAGCCGCTCTCGGGGCTGACGCGTGAGAGCAGGACGGAGCGCACGCAGCAGGGTTCCACCCAAGGCGGCGTGGCGGGTACGCGGTCGAACGAGCCGCTCTCGGTGAGCGGGGGTTCGGCGACGGGTTCGTCGTTCACCGAGACGACCGAGGACAGCGAGTTTGAGAACATGTTCCCCTCGACGATCGAGAACGTCGAGGATCCGGGCGGCGATTTGCAGGGCGTGTCGGTGATGCTGGGCGTGCCTCGCAGCTATGTGGTGCGGCTGCTTGAGCAGGATGCGCCGGCGGCGGCCGAAGAGGCCGAGCCAGAGGCCCCATCGGCCGAGGAGATCGCCAATCGCTTTGATCTCCTGCGATCGGATCTCGAGTCACGCATGCAGCTCGTGCTGGGCAACGTCGTCGCGGGCGACCCGGCGGATGTTGCCGTGACGGTGTCGATGCACAGCGACATGCGCATTGTGGGTGCGGCGACCGGTGGCGGGTTCGGTTTTGGCGGGGCATCGGGCGGCGGCGGTAGCTCGGGCGGCTTCATGGGGCTTGCGGGTGATGGGCTGATCGACAAGGCCGTGCTCGGCCTGTTGGCGCTAGTGAGCGTGGCGATGATGGCGATGCTCGTGCGCAAGGCGACGAAGAGGCCTGAACTGCCGACAGCCGAGGAACTGGT
This sequence comes from Phycisphaerales bacterium, assembly GCA_965227775.1. Classification (GTDB taxonomy): domain Bacteria; phylum Planctomycetota; class Phycisphaerae; order Phycisphaerales; family UBA1924; genus JAHCJI01. The sequence continues at coordinate 57,823 of OZ245777.1, read as the reverse complement.
GGGCGTTCCGCCCGCACTGCAGAGTGACAGTGACCTGTACGGGGAGGCTGAGGAGGGCGACGTGCCGATGTCGGGCATCGAGCTGGACGAGGAGCAGGTGCGCGCCGGCAAGATGCTCGACCAGGTTGGCGAGCTGGTGTCAGCCTCGCCCGAGACGGCGGCGTCGCTGCTGCAGAGCTGGGTGGCCGCGAGCCATGACTGAGCGCGAGTGAGCCCGATCGGGCCTGGAGTACGCCGTGCCACGCAAGCCGCACGAGAAGCTGCCGACGAACGTGATCGACCTCGACGGTGCGACCAAGTCGGCGATCCTGTTGCTTGCTGTTGGGACCGAGCGGGCCGCGGTTGTGCTGAAGGCCATGCCCGCGGAGACGGTCGAAGAGATCACGCGAGAGCTGGCGAGCCTGGGCCGAGTGCCGAGCAAGCTGCAGGAGGCGGTCGTCCGCGAGTTTTACGACCTGACGGTGGCAAACGAGTTCGCCGGCGAGGGCAACCTGGATTTTGCCAAGGAAGTGCTGCTGAGCTCGCTCGACCCCGAGCAAGCGAGCAAGGTGCTGTCGCAGATCCAGACGCAGGTGCAGAAGACGCCGTTCAGCTTTCTGCAGCGGGCTGAGAGCGAGAACCTGCTGACGTTCATTCAGGACGAGCACCCGCAGACGATCGCGCTGATCTTGTGCCACCTGAGCCACCACAAGGCGGCGGAGATCCTCGTCGGCCTGCCCATGCAGAAGCAGATCGAGGTGATCAAGCGCATCGCCAACATGGAGCAGACCAATCCGGAGGTGATCCGCGAGGTCGAGAAAGGGCTGGAGAGCCGGCTGAGCAACATGCTGATGCAGAGCATGGAGAAGAGCGGCGGTGTGCCGACCGTGGCCGAGATGCTCAACCTCGCGGATCGCTCGACGGAGAAGGCGATCATGGAAGGGTTGGAGTCGGAAGACCCGGACCTGGTCGAGCAGATCCGGCGATTGATGTTCGTCTTCGAGGACATCCTGCTGGTGAACGATAAGGGCATCCAGGCCGTGCTGAAGGAGGTCGACAACGACGAGCTGGGTCTGGCGCTCAAGACGGCCTCGGAAGAGCTGCAGCAGAAGATCTTCGGCAACATGTCCGCACGTGCGGCCGAGATGATCAAGGAAGACATGGAGTTCATGGGCCCCGTTCGCATCAGCGACGTGGAGACGGCCCAGCAGCGCATCGTCGACATCGTGCGCAGGCTCGAGGAGGCCGGCGACGTGATGATCCAGGGTCGCGGCGACTCCGAGCTGGTGGTGTGACCGTGGTGGGGGCCTGCGCATGCCGATGATCCGCCGGGCCGATGCGGCTTCGATCGCGCGTGAGGCGGTCGTGCTCGACCTCGGCGATCTTGCGCGCCAGGGCGAGGCGATGATCGATCGAGCGCGCCGCGAGGCGGACCGCATCGTCGAAGACGCTAAGGCCGAGCGCGAGCGATTGATCGCCGGGGCGGACGAGCGCGGTCATGCAGAGGGCTACGCGCGTGGCCTGGAAGAGGGCAACGCCAAGGGGCACGAGGATGGTCGCGCCGCGGCGCTCGCCGGGCAGCAGACCGCGTTCCAGCAGCTCGAGGCGGCCTGGATGGAAGCGCTCGCGGCGTTCGAGAAGCGGCGGGACTCGTTGCACTCTGAGGCGGAGCGCGGCGTGGTATCGCTGGCCGTCAGCCTGGGCGAGCGGGTAGCGAAGCATGCGATCGAGGCAGACGAGCAGGCGGCGGCGCGTCAGTTGCAGGAGGCCATTGGCCTGGCGATGCGACCGAGCCGGGTGCGTGTGCGTGTGTCGCCGGGTGACGCCGAGGGCGTGCGGGAGGCGATGCCTGGGCTGGCCGATCGCCTCGGGACGTCCGCGAGTGTTGAGTTCTTGGAGGACGAGTCGCTGTCTCACGGCTCGGTCGTCATCGAAGCCGACGAGTCGCGCATCGATGGAACGATCGAGACTCAACTGGAGCGCATCGTGGGGGCGCTCTTGCCGGGCGAGCCGTCGTGAACGTGCTGGAGCGCGCGGGCGTGGCGCTCGACGCGACGATCCCGATGGGCGTGTCGGGACGGGTGAGCGCGCTGCGCGGCGCGACCTTGCTCGTGAGTGGGCTGGCGATGCCGGTTGGATCTGTCGTGCGTGTGCGCACTTCGATCTCGGGCGATGGTGAGCAACTGGGTGAGATCGTTGGGCTTGCCGACGAACGGGCGATTGTCATGCTCATGGGCCGCGGCGAGGGCATCCGCGCCGGCGACGTGGTCGAGGGACTGCAGGCGTGGGCGAGCGTGGCGGTCGGGCCCGGGTTGCTCGGGCGCGTGATCGACGCGATGGGGCGCCCGCTGGATGGGAAGCCGGCGCCGCGCGAGCAGGGGTGGGCGCCGCTCGATGCGATGCGCGTTGGGCCGATGTCGCGTGAGCCGATCAAGGCGCCGCTGCGAACAGGCGTCCGCTCGATCGATCTGATGACGCCCATTGGGCGTGGGCAGCGCATGGGCATCTTCGCGGGCCCGGGTGTGGGCAAGAGCACGCTGCTCGGGCAGATTACGCGGCAGACCGATGCCGATGTGGTCGTGGTCGCGCTGATTGGTGAGCGCGGGCGTGAGGTACGCGAGTTCATCGAGGAAGCGTTGGGCGAGCAGGGGCTCGAGCGGAGCGTGGTCGTGTGTGCAACTGCGGACGAATCGCCGCTGGTTCGCGCGCGGGCGGCGCGGTCGGCATGCGCGGTGGCCGAGCACTTCCGAGATCAGGGACGCAGCGTGCTGCTGGTGATGGATTCGCTCACCCGATACGCCCATGCATTACGGCAGATTGGCTTGGCCGCCGGCGAACCGCCGACGAGCCGGGGGTACACGCCCGGCGTGTTTGCACAGATGGCATCGATGCTCGAGCGTGCGGGCGCGGTCGAGCTCGATGACGGGTGTGTTGGTTCGATCACGGGCATGTACACGGTGCTTGTCGAGGGCGACGACTTCAACGAGCCGGTGTCGGATGCCGTTCGTGGTGTGTTGGATGGGCATGTTCTGCTGTCGCGTGAGCTCGCGACTCGTGGACACTACCCGGCGATCGATGTGCTGGGCTCGGTGAGCCGTCTCGCGACGCGGCTGATGGATCGGGAGCACGCACGGGCCCGCGAGCTCGTCATCCGATTGCTCGCGGCGTACTCGAAGTCGGAAGACTTGATCCGCATCGGAGCGTACGCCAAGGGCTCGAGCGTGGAGGTCGATACGGCGATCGAGCGGATGCCGGCGATTGATGCGCTGCTCCAGCAGGCCGTGGACGACGCCGGAGCGTTCGACGAGGCCCGGCAGCGGTTGCTGGCGCTCGGTGACGACGTCTCAAAGCAGCTTGGCGGAGAGGGTTAAAGCGTGGCGCGGCGGTTCGTGTTCGAGTTGCAGGCGGTGCTGGAGCAGCGGCGGCGGGCCGAACGGAATGCGCAGGCGCTGCTGGCGACGGTGCAGCGAGAGCGGAGCGAGGTCGAGGTCGAGATCGCGAGATTGCGGTCGGCGGTTGAGGCCGAGCGGGAGGTCTCGCGTTCGCTCATGGTCGGTCGCGTATCGGCCCGATCGCTTCGGGAGCATGTAGCGGGCGAGTTGGGTGCGGATCGCAAGGCTCGGGCGTTGGCGGTCAAGCTGGCGGGCGTGCAGAAACGCGCCGATCGGGCGCGCGAGTTGCTGCGTGAGGCCGCGGTGCGCCGCGAGGCGATCGAGCGGCTGCGGGAGCAGCGGTACCGGGCCTGGGTCGCGGAGTTGGAGAAGGCCGAGCGGCTGGAGCAGGACGACCTGATGGTGATGCGTCGCGGGCACGCGGACATGGCGGAGGGCTAGAAGATGCGGAACCTGTGGACCATCGCGTCGGTCTTGGCGATCGCGAACCTGATCGCGATCGGGGCGTTCGCCGGATGGCTGGGCATGACCGATCGGCTGGACCGGGAACGCTTCGATGCGCTCAAGCAGGTGCTTGGCGAAACGGGTGACGAGCGTCAGGCAAGGTTGGATGCCGAAGCTGCGGACGAGGAAGCGCGGCAGCAAGAGGTGGAGCAACTCCGCGAGCGCGTGCAGACTCTGATGACGTCGCCCATGACGGCTGAGGAACTCGTTCGATTGCAGCAGGAAGGGGCGATGGCGGCCGACCAGCGCATGACGCGCGCCATGCGCGAGCTTGAGGACTTGCGGGATCTGCTCGCCCGCGAGCGGCAGGAGACTGATCGACTGTCCGAAGCGATCGAGATGCAGCGTGAGGCGTTTGAGGCGCGGATTGCCGAGCGAGACCAGTTGGTGGGTCAGGAGCAGTTCCGCACGGCGGTCGATACGTTGCAAGGTCTGCGTGCCCCGGCCGCGCACAACGTGCTGATGGCCATGTGGGACGGTCAGGCCGAGCCCGCCGAGGGCGAATTGGACGGTCAGGCTATGGTAGTGGAGTACCTGCGGTCGATGGACGATCGCCAGCGGAACAAGGTGATGGCCGAGTTCGAGAAGAACGACGCGTCGTTGGCCGCGGTTTTGCTGGAGCGTTTGCGAACGGACGGCGTGACGCCGGAGGTCGCCGATGCAGCAGCAGGTCCAGCTCAGCTCGAAGGTTCCTGACGCCCCGCGTCCGCAGCAGCCCGCGCAGGAGCGCGAGGTACGCGTTCAGGCCGAGGCGGGGGCCTTTGGCATGCTGCTCGGGGCGCTGCAGGCGGGTGAGGCCGGCATCGTACGGGGTGAGGCTCGGAACGACTCGGCCGCCGAGTGGAGCGCCCAGGACGCGCGAGAGCACCGGCAGGAATCGCGCCAGCCCGCGCAAGAACTTGGACAACGAGCGCAGGAACCGCGCGGCAGGCTGGAGCAACTGGCGAGCGAGGCATCTCGACCGGCGAGCGGAACGCAGACGCCCGCTGCGGAGGCGCGAGCCGCGGCGAACGACACCGAGGGTGCGGCGCGCCGAGCGACGAACGAGCAGCCGGTAGCACAGGAACCAACGCGCGTGGCCGGTGATCATGCGGCTCGCGGTGAACAGCGAGTGGCGATCGAACCGTCGGCGGTGCAGCCCAAGGCGCAGGCGGTCGCCGCTTCGGTCTCGAGCGCCCCAGCGGCCGCGGTTGGTGGCAGGGCAAGCCTGCCGAACGGGCAAGCGACTGCCGTGGACGCCGCTCGCGGGCCGCAGGGTGGCGCGGCCCGCGGGCGTGCACCGGTAGCACCGCAGCGAGCCGACCAGACGCTGCGCTTCGAGAAGGCGTTCCAGGCCCAGGTCGGGCGTGGCTTGGCGCAGGCGATGCGATCGGGCGATGGCGAGGTCACGCTCCGCCTGCGTCCGGAGAACCTTGGGCAACTGAGCGTGCGCGTGCAGGTGCAGCAGAACCAGGTCACCGCGACGTTCGAGGCGAGGCACGCCGAGGCGCAGCGGATGCTGGAGGGCTCGCGCGACGTGCTGCGGCAGCAGTTGGAGGCGCGCGGCCTGACGGTCGAGCGGATTGAGGTGAGATTGGTCGAGGAGCCAACGCAGGCTGGTACGCGGCTTGCGACGGACGATGGCGGCGGAGCCGAAGGTGGCCAGGATGGCCAAGCGTTTGCCAACGATCGTGACGGGCGAGGATCGCCCGATGGCGATGAGGCCGACGGCGGGTCGCGGCGCGGAGCGACGCGAGAAGATGACGGGCTGGCGGTCGCCGGGGCGGAGCCCTGGCGGGCGTTGGGAACGGTGAGGCTGAACGCCATCGCATAGGGATGGCCGGGCTTCGCTGGTTCTCGGAGTGCGTCGCATGAGCGCGATATCCGCCGGCTCGGGGCTTGCCTCGGGCGCCACGCAGACCAATCGAATGGGCGAGTTGGACTCTCAGGAGTTCCTGGGCATCATCCTTGCCGAGTTGCAAGCGCAGGACCCGCTGGCACCAAACGACACGAACGCGTTGGTGCAGCAGCTCTCGAGCGTGCGGTCGATCGAGAGTGACCTGAACCTCACCGAGAAGCTCGAATCGCTCGTGGCCGACAACAGGCTGGCGAGCGCGACGTCGCTGGTTGGGCGTCGTGTTGAGGGCGTGAACGAGGCGGGCGAGACGATTGTCGGCGATGTTGGGGCCGTGCGCACGCGTGATGGCACGCCGACGCTGCTGCTGCAGGACGGATCGACGCTGTCGCTCGACCGGCTGACCGGCGTTGGTGAGTATGCGGAGCTGCTGCCGTGACCGGCACGCCGCTCGACTTGCTGAGCCTGGTCGGCGTTGGCACGAGGCTGCTGGGACTCGGCGGCAGCGGGAAGGCGCCGGCTGAGGGTGGATTCCAGCAAGCGCTCGATGCCGCTCGTAATGGCGAGCTTGGCAGCGGGCGTGTTGTCGTGTCCGGCGCCGAGCTCGGCGTGGACCTGAGCGCCGATCAGCTCGAGCGATTGTCGTATGCGGCTGACGTAGCCGAGGCGGAGGGCGCCAAGACCGCGGCGGTACTGATGGACGGCATGGTGATCAGGCTCGACGTCGAGAGCCGCACCGCGCTGGCCAGTTCGCCGGCCGAGGGTGCGTTGATGACCGACGTCGATGTGGTGCTCTCTGCGGGCTCTGGTGCTGCGGACGAGCCGAGTAGCGATGCGCTGCTGCGGCAGCTTGCCCCGGCGGGCACGCCCATTGAAGTAGTTTGACCCCCGCGCCGCGAGCGCGGTTCGAAGGAAGTGACCCATGGCTTCGACCACGGCCTTGTTTGCAAGCCTCAGCGGGCTCGGTGTCGAGACGCGTCGGCTCGACGTCATCGGCAACAACATCGCCAACGTGAACACGACGGCCTTCAAGGGTGCACGGATGCACCAGGCCAACCAGAATCCGCGCACCTTCAGTATCGGTAGCGAGCCGACAGCGGACCTCGGTGGCACGAATCCGTACCAGGTGGGCACGGGCACGAAGGTCGCCGGCGTGCAACGGGACATGGGTGGTGGCGCAATCTCGCCCACGGGCTCGCCGACCGACGTGGCGATCGACGGCGCGGGGTTCTTCGTGCTGCGGGGCGGCGACGAGCGCTTCTATGGTCGCGCTGGCGCGTTCACGCTGAATGAGAACAACGAGCTGGTCACGATCAGCGGCGAGCGAGTGCAGGGCTGGGGCATCAACGACAGCTTCGAGGTGCAGCGTGGCCAGCTGCAGGACGTCACGATCGAGCTGGGTTCGCTGACGATCGCCGAGGCGACGTCGACCGTGCGATTCGACGGTGTTCTCGATGCGGGTGGCGATGTTGCGCAGCAAGGCTCGCGGACGCTGCTGGCGGGTGGCGACGGACTGGGTTTGGCCGCGATCGACGGTGCGCCGCTGACGGTCGACACACCACTGGTAGGCCTGGAGGATCCGGCGCAGCGCGGCGCGGGAGCGGCGATGTTCATCGAGGGGCAGACGCTGCAGCTCGGCGAGCAATCAACGGTGGGCGATGGTGTGCAGATTCGCGGGGCGGAGAAGGGCGGGCGGACGTTGCCGATCGCGCAGCTCGCGATCGGTGCCGCGACGACCATTGGTGACTTCATCGGCTTCTTGAACGCATCGCTGGGCATCCAGCCGCAGACCGGCGGGGCGATCGGGGCTTCGCTCGATGCGGCGACCGGGCAGATCCAGATCGTGGGCAACAGCGGAGAGGCGAACGACCTCGACATCGAGACCGGCGACTTCGTCGTGCTCGATGAGAATGGACAGGCCACCGGGCGGAACCCATTTGCGGCGCAGACGACGAGGCAGGCCGACGGCGAGTCGGAGCGTACGCCGTTCTTCGTGTACGACTCGCTGGGCAGCCTCGTGCTCGCCGACCTGACGATGGTTCTGGAGAACAAGACCGACGCGGGTACGACCTGGCGGTACTACGTCGAGAGCGATGAGGCTGCCGGCGGCACGGGGCTCGCGACGGGAACCATCGAGTTCGACACGAATGGCAACTTGCGGCAGGCCGAACCGGTGGGCGTCGTGCTGAACCGTGCTCCGACCGGGGCGGGCCAGCCGCTAGCGTTCGACCTGCTGTTCCAGGGCGATGGCTCGCGCCTGCAGGCGCTGGACGTGGGCGAGGGCGAGTCGGGCATCGCGGTGGATGATCAGGATGGATTGCCGGCGGGCACGCTGAACGCGTTCGGCATCGGGCCCGATGGGATCATCAGCGGCTCGTTTACGAACGGGCTGAGCCGGCCGATCGGGCAGATCGCGCTCGCGACATTTGCCAACGCCCAGGGGCTGGCCGACGCGGGTGACAATCTGTTCCGCAGCGGGCCGAACAGCGGCGATGCGGTGATCACCGAGCCGGGTGGCTTCGGCACTGGGGCCACGCTGGGCGGACAGCTCGAAGAGTCGAACATCGACCTGAGCCGAGAGTTCATCGGCCTGATCCTGGCACAGACCGGTTACTCAGCCAACGCCCGCGTCATCCGAACGACGGACGAATTGCTGCAGCAGCTCGTCGTGCTCGGGCGGTGATGCGTCCGTAGGGAGGTCTGCCGCATGATCGCGCTCACAAGGCTGAACGGCAAGGCGTTCGTGCTGAACGCGGAGCTTATCCGGACCATCGAAGAGAACCCCGATACCACCATCACGCTGGTGAGCGGCGACCACATCGTGGTCAAGGAGCCGATGGCCGAGGTCGTGACGCGTTCGGTCGAGTACGGGCGGTTATTGCGTCGCTTGATGCCGCCGACGTGAAATCAGGCATGGTCCGCTCTTTTGGTCTCAAGCGGTCGATAAGGCGCGTCGATGAAGATGGGGTAGGTGTGCGGCCCGTGCCGCCAGTCGATGTGCCCCGTTGGAGCGAGCGTCCATGGATATCGGAACCGTCGTTGGGCTCGTCCTCGCCGTGGTTGCGATCGCCATCGCCGTGGTGATCGGCGGCGGCGGCAACATCATGGCGCTGGTCGATCCGACATCGGTTTTCGTTGTGATCATCGGCGCTACTGGTGCGGTGGTGGTCTCTTTCCCGCTTGCGCGGATCACGGGTCTGGTGGGGGTTGTTAAGAAGTCGTTCTTCAACGAGACAGGCGACCCAGCCGAGACAATCGCCGAGCTCGTGAAGTACGCCGAGGTCGCGCGTCGCGAGGGCATCCTGAGCCTCGAGAACCTGATGAGCGAAATGAAGGACCCGTTCATCGTGCGCGGCGTGAAGATGGCCGTGGACGGGACGGATCCGGAACTGATCGAGACGATCCTCGATACCGAGCTCGACGCGCTCACCGAGCGGCACCAGAGCGGCAAGGCCGTACTTGACGCGCTTGCCAAGTATGCACCGGCATTTGGCATGATCGGTACGCTGCTCGGCCTGATCTTCATGCTCAAGAGCATGGACGACCCCAGCAAGATCGGCCCGGGCATGGCGGTGGCGCTGATCACGACGCTGTACGGGGCGCTCATCGCGAACCTCTTTGCCTCGCCCATTGCCGACAAGCTTGCCGCCAAGGACGCCGAGGAGATGCTCGTCAAGACGATCATCGTGACGGGTGTGATGTCGATCCAGAGCGGCGACAACCCGCGCGTGGTTGAGAGCAAACTGCTGACCTTCCTGCCGCCGGCTCGGCGCGACGCGTTCGTGGCGGCCCGCGAGGCGGCCTGAGCCATGGCCAAGAAGCGCAAGAAGCCACCACCCCAGGGCGTGCCCGAGTGGGTCGTGACGTACGGCGACTTGATGTCGCTGCTCTTGTGCGTCTTCATCCTGCTTGCCGCGTTCAGCGAGCTCAAGCAGGAGCGCGACTATCAGGACGTGGTGCGGAGCATCCAGGAAGCCTTCGGCTACCAGGGCGGCATCGGCAAGACCCGTGTGGAGGACGTGCCGTTCAACACGGTCGACACGCTCGATACGGACAACTCAGAAGCGTCCGAGAAGCCGTTCATTTCGGCCGAAACGACGACCGAGTCGATCGCTGGCCGGCAGGAGAGCACCAACGTCATCAACGAGGGGCTCCGCTTCACGGTGGGGGCGAGCCTGACCTTCGACGAGGGTTCGTACGCGCTGACACCCCGCGTGCAGCGTCAGTTGCGAGACGAGGTCGGCCCCGCGCTCCGCGGGCACCGCGTGAAGATCGAGGTCCGCGGGCACGCCTGGGGCGCCGAGGACCAGATCTCGGGGTTAGATTTTTACGATCTTTCCTATCGCAGGGCCAAGGCGGTCATGGACTACCTGGTGGGCGAGGTAGGGCTCGATCCGCGGCTCATGGAGCTGGAGGCAAAGGCCGATGGCGAACCCATGGTGGCGGCCCGCGGGCCGGGCGCGGCGGCTGCGTCGAATCGCCGGGTGCAGGTGATCCGCACGGAGATCAACCCGGACGAGACGCATCCCGATCCCAATTGGACCGGGCGGCCGTAGCCGATAACACGTAGCGCGGAGGACAGGCATGGCCGATGAGGCACCCAAGGACACGGACAACGCCGAGAAGGCAGAGGGCAAGAAGGGGCCTTCGGTCAAGCTCCTGGCGGTGATCGCGGCGATCATGGCCGTTGAGGGCGCGGGCGTGTTCCTGTTCATCACGATGATGAGCGGCGGGCCGAAGGACGCTGCGGCCGAGATCGTGAGCGAAGACGAAGACCCCGAAGCGCTGGTGGAAGTGCTGCTGACCGACGAGCAGTACCAGAACATGACCAGCAACCAGGTGTGGATCTGGGAGGCGCAGATCTTCCTGAAGGTCCGCCGAAAGAACCAGGACTACGTCCAGAAGCAGCTCGAGCAGCGCTCGGCCGAGATCCAGGAAGGCATCACGCAGATCTTCCGTCGGGCCAAGCTGACCGAGCTTCGCGAGCCAGACTTCCGCACGGGCTCTCGCCAGCTCACCGCGCTCATCAATGACCTATTCGGCAACGATGCCGACGGGCTGCCGCGCGTCGAGCGGCTGGTGATTGCCAAGTTGCGGGGCTTCACGCGGAACTAGCCGGCGGCGGCACGACGCGCAGGTATTGCGCGAGCGCACGTAACACAAGGCAAAAGCTGCGGACGACCGGGCCCCGGCTCCGATGTTGGCACCAGCCGGCGGAGTCCGGCCTTGTATGCTGGCATGCGCCGGCCCGATCGTGACCCGCACATGCCCCAGGCGGTGAAGGTGAGCAGGATGCCCGACGAGCGGCCCGAAGATCGCAACGAGCAAGAGCCGACGGCCGAGGGCGCTCAGGAAGAGGGCCCCACGGAAGCTGCGCCGGCCGAGCCAAGTGACGATGACGGGACTCCCGAAGCGATCGAAGCGGCCAAGGAGACCGTCTCGAACATCCAGGCCGATGCGGACGCGGCGATCGCGAGCGCGGGTGGTGATCAGGAAGGCGACGGCGGTGGCGAAACCGTCGCCGACGCGGTGGTGCAGGCGGCCCTGAAGGCCGCCCAGAGCAAGGGCGGAAAGCTGGAGCTGCCGGACTTTGACCTCTCGAGTGTGAGCGGAGCCCAGCACGGGCTGGACATGCTGGCCGATGTGCAACTCGACGTGCGCATCGAGCTGGGCCGCACGCGAATGCTGGTAGAGGACGTGCTGCGGCTGAATTCGGGCGCCGTCGTCGAGCTTGACAAGCTGGCTGGCGATCCGCTGGACGTGTATGTAAACGATCGATTGGTGGCGCGGGGCGAGGTACTGGTGCTGAACGATAACTTCTGCATCCGCGTGAACGAGATCATCGACACGGTCGGCGAGGAGCTGGCCGAGGAAGCGGCTTCGTAGGGGACCGGGTGGACGGCGGGGCGATCGCCCCGCCGGGCAGACGAAAGACCGTGCGGCGGAGCCCGCGCGTGCCGAGCCAGGGAAGGCGACATGGCGTTTCGATGGGTGGCATTGTGTGCGTTGGCCGCGCTGGCGATCGGCGCCCCGTGTGCGCATGGACAGGTTGGTCCGCCCCTGGGCGACGCGCCGGCGAGCGAGGCCGTCCAGCCCGCAACGCCCGAGCCAGCTAGCGAGACACCAGCCCGCCGTAGCGAAGCGGACATTCCGTTGTTCGTCGCGCCAGCCGAGCAGTCGTCCCAGGGTGAGCGATCTGCATCTTCCGCTGGTGGCGGCTGGATGCGGTCGATCGCGTCGGTCGCGATGGTCATCGGTCTCATCTTGGTCCTGGCAGCGCTCGCGAAGTTCGTGTCGCGGCGGTCGGGATCGGTCGCGGCCATGATGGGCCCCGGTGGCCGAGCGCCCAGTGGGGTGCTCGAGGTGCTCGCGCGGTATCCGGTCGGGCGCGGGCAGGTGCTCGTGCTGCTGCGGATCGACCGCCGCGTGCTGCTGTTGAGCCAGAACATGGCGGCCAAGGGCGGGAGCTTCACCACACTCGCTGAGTTCGACGAGCCTAGCGAGGTCGCGGCCATCTTGCGGCAGACACGCGATGAGGCGAGTGAGAGCGTATCGGTCCGCTTCCGCCAGGCGCTCGAGCGCTTCCAGGGCAACGACGACGAACCCGATGGCATCGAGCGCGGCGAGATCATCGAGGTAGGGCCGCGGGGCGAGCCGCTGCCGCGAGGACGCGGGGTGTGGGCGTGAGGTGGCTGACGTTCATCTCGGCCGCGTTGGTTGCGACGCTCGCGACGACCGCGTTCGCTCAGGGTGTCGTCGGGCCCCCGGTCGAGATGTCCGTGCCGCCGCCCGCCGCACCGGATGTTGCGCGGAGCTTGGCAGGTGCCTTGGAGGGGCGCGACGGCGGCGTGAACCCACTGGCAGTGCTGGGCGCGGCGGCCGAGGCGCTGCCTGGCGACGAGCAGGGCGAAGGCCCGGGCATCAGCACGGCGGTGAGCATCATGCTGGTGCTCACGGTCATCACGCTGGTGCCGTCGATCATGCTGATGACCACGTCGTTTATCCGCATCATCATCGTGCTGGGCTTGCTCAAGCAGGCGATGGGCACGCAGACGGTGCCGCCGGGCCAAGTAATCCTTGCGCTCAGCTTGTTCCTGACGCTGTTCATTATGACGCCGACGATCGGGCGGATCTACGACGAGGCGATCGTGCCCTACGAGCAGGGCGAGATCACCGACTACGAGCAGATGTGGGAGGCGGGCGCGCGGCCTTTGCGCGACTTCATGTTCGACCAGATCGAGGCGACGGGCAACTGGTCGAGCCTGCTAACCATCATGGAGTACCGCGGCTACGACGTGAGCGATCCGAGCAAGCTGACACGGGCCGACGTGGGTATGGCCGAGCTCGTGCCGGCCTACATGCTCAGCGAGCTGAAGGTCGCCTTTCTGATGGGGTTTCGGATATACCTGCCGTTCCTGGTGATCGATATGGTGATCGCCAGCGTGCTGATCTCGATGAGCATGATGATGCTACCACCGGTGCTCATCAGCCTGCCGTTCAAGCTGTTGCTTTTTGTCATGGCCGATGGGTGGCAGCTGTTGGCAGGCTCGCTACTAGAGAGCTTTGTGCTTGAGGGGCAGATCGAGCGGCTGAGCGACGAGTTTGCCCGGACGGCGAGCGAGGGACTCGTGCTGGCGGCGCCGCTGCTCGGGGCTATCAACTGGCTCCCGGGCGTGTAGGAGCGCGGCGATGGGCAGCGATTGGATGGTGGAACTGGTTCGCGATGTGCTCTTGCTCACGCTGCGCGTGGGCGGGCCCGTGCTGATCGTGGGCGTGATCATCGGCCTGGTGATCAGCCTCTTCCAGTCGCTCACGCAGATCCAGGATCAGACACTGTCGTTCGTGCCCAAGATCCTCGGGATGCTGATCGTGTCGCTGTTGCTGCTGCCCTGGATGTTGATCCAGCTCGTCGAGTTCACAATCGAGATGTTCCGTTTGTTCTAGGGGGGCGGTAGCCGTTGGATCCCGCGATGGCGAGCATCCTGGAGCACCTGCTGCCGTTCTGGATGGTGGCGGCGCGGATGAGCGGGCTGTTCCTGTTCGCGCCAGTGCTGGCGAGCCAGCTCGTGATGCGGCGTGTGCGCATCCTGCTCTTGCTCATGCTGACGGTGGCGCTGTACCCGGCGGTGGCTTCGGGCGGAATCGAGCCGCCACCACTGGAGCTCGGGTCGATCGCCGTGGTCTTGTTCAGCGAGGTGCTCATTGGGCTTGCGATCGGCATGCTCGCGACGATGCCGCTGGTGGCGATACAGATTGCCGGCAGCGTGATCAGCTACAAGCTCGGCCTCGCGCTGGCGCAGGTGTACAACCCCGAGTTTGACGCCCAGTCCGAGGTTGTCGGCCAGGTGCTGTACCTGATGGCGCTGTGCATCTTCATTCAGATCGGTGGGCTCGAGCAGATGGTCGTTGCCGTCATGGACACGTTTGCGACGCTACCCCCTGGGACGGCGTGGGTGGACGCGGCGCCGGCGCAGCTTCTCGTGACGCTGGTTGACGCCGCTTTTGTGGTGGGTATGCGGATCGCCATGCCCGTGCTGCTGATGGCGACGCTGGCGAGCCTGGCGATGGGTGTGCTCATGCGCACGATCCCGCAGATCAACATCATGACCATCGGCTTTGCGATCCAGATCGTGCTGGGCTTCGGTGTGCTGGCGGTCTCGATCTTTGCCATCGGCGACGTGACGGGCGACGCCATCGCCGATGGTTTCCGCTCCATTCACGAGTGGGCGCGCTCGCTGGGGGTGGCCGATGGCTGACGACCCGGGCGAGAAGACCGAAGAACCAACCGCGCACAAGCTGAAGAAGACGCGCGAGCAGGGACAGGTCGGTAAGAGCCAGGACTTCGGCGCCGTCGTGATGATGACGGGCGCCGCGATCCTGCTGGCCGCGATGGGCATCCTGGCGACCGGCCTGCTCGCTGCCATGATGCGAGACATCATGGCCGGCAGCGCTCCAGGACAGGTCGTCGTCGTCGACGACATCAATCGGACGCTGCGCTGGCTCGGCGTGCGGATCGCGATCATCCTGGTACCCACAATGGCGGTGATGTTCGTGATCGCGCTGCTCTCCCAGCTCGTGCAGGTCGGCTGGGCACTCTCCCCCGAGGCCATCAAGCCCAAGTTGAGCCGGATGAACCCAGTCAGTGGCGCCAAGCGCATGTTCGGGCCCAAGGGGGCTGTCAAGCTGATCATGGATCTGGTCAAGCTGGTGCTGGTGGTCATGGTGGTCGTGTTCGTTATCGTGCGATGGGTGCCGGCGCTGGGGGCGCTGCCGCTCATGGACATCCGCTCGGGAGTCATCGCGAGCCTGCGGGCCATGGTCGAGCTGTCGATCTGGATGCTGGCGGTGCTGCTGATCATCGGGCTGATCGATCTGAAGTACCAGAAGTGGCAGCACCGCCACGACAACAAGATGACCAAGCAGGAGGTGAAGGAAGAGCAGAAGTCGATGGACGGTGATCCGGAGATGAAGCAGCGGCGTTCCCGCGTCGCGCGCGAGATCGCGCTGCAGCGCGTGCAGAGCGACGTGCCCGGCGCGGACGTTGTGGTCACGAACCCGACGCACTTCTCGGTGGCCATCAAGTACGACGCCAACGAGATGGCTGCGCCGAAGGTCGTGGCCAAGGGTGTTGATTACGTGGCGCTGCGGATTCGTGAGGTTGCACGCACGAACGGTGTGCCGGTGGTCGAGCGTCCGCCGCTCGCGCGGGCGCTGTATCGCGGCGTCGAGGTTGGTCAGTCCATCAGCCCCGAGCACTATGAAGCCGTGGCCGAGGTTTTGGCGTACGTGTACCGGCTGGAGGGCAGCCACAAGGCACCGGCGCCGCCGGAGACCGTGGGGGCGGGTAGCTGATGGCAGTGGGCGACGGCATCCTCGCTCGGCTCGAGTCCCTCTCGAAGTGGCGTGGCATCATCGTGCCCATCGGATTCGTGGCGCTGCTCGCGGTGCTCATCGTGCCGTTGCCGAGCTTCCTGCTCGACCTGATGATCTCGACGAATGTGTCGCTGTCCGTAGTCATCCTGCTGACGGTGCTGTACATGGATCGCCCGCTGAAGTTCAGCGTGTTCCCCTCGCTGTTGCTGGGCGTCACGATGTTCAGGTTGGTTCTCAACATCGCTTCAACGAGGCTGATCCTGACCGCGGACGCAACGTCGCCAGAGGATGCGATGGATGTTGCGGGGCAAGTCATCGAAGCATTCGGTAACTTCGTCGCGGGCGACTCGCTCTTCGTGGGCATCGTGATCTTCCTGATCTTGGTTGCCGTGCAGTTCCTCGTCATCACCAAGGGTGCGACGCGCATCAGCGAGGTTGCGGCGAGGTTCACGCTCGATGCCATGCCCGGCAAGCAGATGGCCATCGATGCCGACCTGAACGCGGGGATCATCAGCGAGCAGGAGGCCCGGGACCGACGCGAAGAGATCCGGCGCGAGGCAGATTTCTTCGGCGCTATGGACGGTGCCAGCAAGTTCGTGCGCGGCGATGCCATCGCGGGCATCGTCATCACGGGCGTGAACATCGCTGGCGGATTTGCCGTGGGCACAATCGAGCGTGGCTGGCCCGCGTCGCAGACGGCCGAGACGTTCAGCCGGCTGACGATCGGTGACGGGCTGACGAGCCAGATCCCGTCGTTCATCATCGCGATCGCGGCGGCCCTCATCGTTACGCGGTCGGGCGACAAGGGCGAGTTGGGGCAGGAGCTGACCGGCCAGGTCTTCAGCCAGCCGAAGGGGCTGGCGATCACCTCGATCTTCCTGGGCGTGCTCGCATTCACGGGCCTGCCGGCGGTGCCGCTCTTGGCGACGTCGCTCGGGCTCGGCGGCATCGCGTTGGCGATGAGCCGCGCGACACGGCCGCCCCCGCCTCCGCCGCCGGCCCCGCCGCCTCCGCCGCCGGCGGTCGAGAGCCTGCTGAAGGTCGATCTGCTGGAGTTGGAGGTGGGCCAGTCACTGGTGTCACTGGTCGGCACGGGCGACGGGAACGATCTGCTGGAACGCATCTCGGCGGTGCGACGTCAGCTTGCGCTCGACAGCGGGTTCGTCATGCCGCCGGTGCGGATCCGAGACAACCTGCAGTTGCCCCCGACGCACTACCGCGTGCGCATCCGCGGCGCGGACGTCGCGCGGGGCGAGGCCAGGCCCGATCAGCTGCTCGCGATGGATCCGGGCATCGCCACCGGCAAGCTGCAGGGTGAGGCGACCAAGGAGCCCGCCTTCGGCCTCGACGCGTGGTGGATCACCACCGACATGCGGATGCGGGCCGAATCGATGAACTACACGGTTGTCGATGCTGCCAGCGTGCTGACGACGCATCTGACGGAGGTCGTGAAGGCCCACGCGAGCGAGCTGCTGACGCGCGAGGAGGTTGGCAACCTCATCGAGGGCGTCAAGGAGCGTGCGCCAAAGCTGGTCGAAGAAGCGCTGTCGGGTACGGTGAAGCTCGCGGACCTGCAGCACGTGCTGCAGAACCTCCTCCGCGAGCGCGTGCCGATCCGCGACATGGAGACCATCCTGGAGGTGCTGGCCGACTGGGGTGGCAAGACCAAGGACGTCGACGTGCTCACCGAGTACGTGCGCAACGGTCTTCGGCGGGCGATCTGCCACCAGTACGCGATCGATGAGGGCGACGGCAAGCTCGTGCTCTCGTGCGCGACCGTCGACCCGGCGATGGAGGATCTGGTGAGCAGCTATATCGATCGCGGGGCGGAGACGACGACGCTGACGATGCCCGCTGGCGTGAGCAATGCCGTGGCCCAGGAGATCGACAAGGCCTTGGAGCCGGTGGTGAACGGAGGGCACCCGCCTGTGTTGCTGGCTTCTCCGACGGTGCGCGCGGTGCTGTTCCAGATCATGGAGCCCAGGCTGCCGGGCATCGCAGTGCTCGGGTACAACGAGGTCGACCAGAAGATCGAACTGAACGCGGTGGGTCTGGTTCGTCCGCCGGGCGAGGCCGCGATGGCGACCGCGGGCTAGGGCAAGCCCGTTTCGTGTTCTGGTTGGCATGAAAATGTCGTTGTCGCATTCGCGGGTTGTCGATAGTCCCGTCGCGACCTAGCCGGGCCGGAGGCCCGACTTGAATCTGAGAAGGAGCCACGGAGGGCATGGGCATCCGCACCTATCGCGCACGGTCGATGGCCGACGCCATCGACGCCGTCCAGCGGGAGCTGGGCCGCGATGCGATCATCCTGCACACGCGGAACTACAAGGTCGGCGGGCTGTTCGGCATTGGTGGCCGGCCCGTCGTCGAGGTAACCGCGTCACCCGCGTCGGTCGTGCGTGATCGCCAGCGTGGCAAGGGCCCCAGGCAGGCGGGGGCAAGACCTTCGCAGCCTCAGAAGCAGGCTCCCAGGCCAAGGCCGCGGCCCGAGCCGGTCGAGCGCAGCGATCCCACATCGGCCCAGCGCCGGCAAGAGTTGCTCGAGCGGTACACCCAGCTTGCGGGCTCCGAGCCTCGACCGGCTCTCCAGCCCCGCGTTGAGCCGGCTGCCGAGCGGTTGCCCGAACCGGCACCAGAGCCAGCACAAGCACGACCGGAGCGATCGACTGCGCCCGAGCGGGTCGAGCGGATGCGGGTTCGCAAGTCTGGGGTTGCCGCAGCGCCGCCAACGGCAGCCGTTGAGGACGAATTGCGGAGCCTGCGCAACATGCTCGGGCGCATGATGCACACCCAGCAGGCGGGGCCAGTCTCTGCCTCAGCACTGGGCGAGCCGTTGGCCGAAGCGTATGTGCGGATGGTCGAGGCCGAGGTCGATCGCGACCTTGCGGACGAGGTCGTGTCGATCGTGCGCTCGCAACTGACCAGAGACGAGCTGTGCGACGCCTCGCTCGTCGGGCCGGCCGTGCAGGGAGCGCTGGCCGATGTTGTTCGCGTCGCGAAGCCCGGGCGAGGCAGGACCGACGCTGGCCCGCTGACGATTGCGCTCGTCGGCCCGACGGGTGTCGGCAAGACCACCACCATCGCCAAGCTCGCCGCCGCGTACAAGCTCCGGCGTGGGCAGCGCGTTGGTCTCATCACGACCGATACGTTCCGCATTGCCGCGGTCGAGCAACTCCGCACGTACGCGAGCATCATCAGCGTGCCGCTGCGGGTTGTGATGAGCCCGGCGGAGATGGCCGCTGCCTGTCGAGCGATGGCCGACTGCGATGTGGTGCTGATCGACACGGCCGGCCGGTCGCCGCGTGACGATCAACGCGTGGACGAGCTCTCGGAGTATCTCGCCGCTGCTGGGCCAGACGAAACGCACCTCGTGCTCTCGGCGACGGCAGGCGTGGGTGCGCTGCGGCGTGCGGCTCAGGGCTTTGCCAAGGCCGGCCCCGATCGTGTCCTGTTCACCAAGCTCGACGAAGCCGAGGGCGTGGGCACGGTGATCTCGATGGTGCACGCGCTGGGCCTGCCGCTGAGCTTCGTCACGACGGGGCAGGAAGTCCCAGACCACATCGAGCCCGGGCGAGCCGATCGGTTGGCGCGATTGGTGCTCGCGGGCGGTGCTGCGGCCAGGCGTCCCGAAGCGCGCGCTCCGGAGCCCGCGCTGACCGAGGTTGGTGCGTGATGCCTGCCGCGGCAAGCGATCAGGCATCCGCTTTGCGTCGATTGGCGCAGCGGCGTTCGAGCCCCGACGCGCCGGTGCGCCGAGCGCCGGTCATCGCGATCGCCTCCGGCAAGGGCGGCGTGGGCAAGACCACGATCGCCGTGTCGATGGGCATCGCGCTTGCCAAGCGCGGTCTGCGGGTGGCGCTCGTTGATGCCGACCTGGGCCTTGCCAACGCTGACTTGATCTGCGGGCTGCGCCCGACTGCCCGGCTAACCGAGGCGGTTGCCCGTGTGGCCCAGGGTGATCGCGTGACCGTTGACCTCGTTCGTCGCATCTCGATGCGCGGCCCCGCCGGCATGGTGGTGGTGCCGGGCATGGTCGGGCCGCTGCGATACGCCTCGGGCATGGACGCCCGATCGGCGGTGTCGCAGACCGTTGACTTGTTGAGCCGGGCGATGGACGTGGTGGTCGTCGATCATGGCGCCGGGTTGGGGGCGGCGGTTCGAGATGGCCTCGCCCGTGCGTCGCTGCCGTTGGTCGTGGCCACGCCCGATCCGGCCTCGCTCGCCGACGCGTACGCACTCATAAAGAGCTTGCGTACTTCCGCGTGCGAACGGATTCCGTACTTGCTGGTGAATCGTGCACGTGACGCCGCTGATGCCCAGGCGGCGCACGCGCGGGTCGCGGAAGTTGCCGCCCGATTCCTGGGTTGCGGGCTTCCGATGGTAGGGCATGTGCCGGAAGACCCGATCGTGCAGCGCTGCTCGCGTGTACGCCGCCCGCTCGCGCTGGCGGCACCCAAGTCGAGCGCTGCTCGCCACTTGCGCAAGGTCGTCGATCGCCTGGCGGAAGAGATCGAGCTCAATCGATCGGATTCTGCTCGGAAGGGTGGCCCCGCGCGCGGCTTGCTGGCACGGCTCGTGCGGGGCCGATAGCGACGCCGACCGGGTGCGGCGTTGCGCACTTCCTGCGCTGAACACAACTTTGCTGCGCAAATCGGCTTGAGTCGTGATGGCTCGTGGCCGATGGAGGTGGCACATGCCGCCGTCAGGATCGTCCCATCCGTTGCCATCGCGCGTCTGTGCCCCGCTGTGCGGGTTGTGCGGCTTCTCGGTTGCGATGCTCTCGGGTCTGCTCACATCGAGTGATGCGTCGAGCGTGATGCTTCGCGCGATCGTTGCGTGCCTTGGGTGTTATGGGCTGGGCTTGGCAGTGGGGTATGTGTTTGAGTTGATCGCACAACGTGTGGTGGAACGCGAGCGGACGCTCCGCGGGTTGGCGGAGGCCGAACCCGCACCGGCTAATCAGAAAACTTCTTCGTGAGATTCTTGAAACGCTGGCGTTTGACCTTGGTATTCTGTATACTCAACAGCGCGTGACCACGGATGGCATGCGCGACCACAGCCCGAAGACCGGTTTACTCGGAACGTCGGGCTCGATGGAACAGGGGTCAGGGAGCCGACCATGCCCACCGCTCTCAAATCGTCGAAGTCATCGAAAGTCCGTCCCTCACGCGTCAGGCCATCGGTCGATGCGAACGAGGTGCCGGTCGAATCGGTCTATGCGGACATGGACATCCGTGAGGTCTGGAAGCTCTACGCGACCGAGCCGAGCGAGGAGATTCGCAACTTCCTCTGGGAGAAGTACCTTCCCATCGTGCGGTACAACGCCGAGCGCATCCACGCGCGGCTGCCCGACGAAGTCGACGTTGAGGACCTCGTGCAAGCGGGCATGTTTGGGCTGATGGGCGCTATCTCCGCGTTCCAGCTCGAGAAGAACGTGAAGTTCGAGACGTACTGCGCCCGCCGCGTGCAGGGAGCCATCCTCGATGAGCTTCGTGCGATGGACTGGGTACCGCGTCTTGTGCGCAGCCGGTCGGCAAAGGTCGACGGCGTGCGCCGCTCGATCGAGATGGAGACCGGGCAGCCCGCTTCCGACGAGCAAATCAAGAAGCGCCTTGGCGTGGGCGAAGAGCAATTCGACAAGATCCGCCGCGATAGTCGCGCCGTATCCACGATGTCGATTACTCGCAAGGCCAACGACAGCAGCGGCGGCGAGACGCGCGACCTCGAGGTCATGCGTGACGGGGCCGACAACCCCGTCCGCACCATGCAGCGCAAGGACCTGCGCGACATGCTGACCAAGGGGCTCAGCCGGGCCGAGCGGCTGATCGTCATCCTCTACTACTACGAGAGCATGACCATGAAGGAAATCGGCGCGACACTCGCGCTCTCCGAGAGCCGCGTGAGCCAGATGCACAGCGCGATCCTGGAGCGCCTGAAGGCCCAGATGCAGCACCGCACTCGCGAGCTGGAGCCGATGGAGTAGTCGGACGCCTTTACCGGCTCGCATCTGCTGGTTGACAACCGAAATTGACGCCGTCGGCCGCTTGCCCACCCAGCAGGCGGCCGCTTTCATTCCTCGTGGAGAATCCCGCCGAAGACGCCTGGTACCTCGAAGCACGCAGTCCGCTCGCGGAAGAGCGAAAGGCCTACGTCGGCTTGGGCAGCAACCTGAACGATCCTGCCGGAAACGTCATCCGGGCGGCCAGCGACCTCGGCACGATCGACGGCGTGCGCGTGATCGCGACGACCAGGCTGTACACGACCGCGCCCGTCGGCGTCGAGGATCAGCCGGACTTCGTCAATGCCGCCACCGTGCTGGAGGTCGGTTGCTCGGCCCGTGCATTACTTGATGGCATGCTCGAGATCGAGCGCCGCTACGGTCGCGATCGGGCGCGCGAGCAGAGGTGGGGGCCGCGCACGCTCGACCTCGATCTGTTGCTCTTCTGCCAGCAAACCATCGACGAGCCTGGGCTCACCATCCCGCATCCGCGGATGGCGGAGCGATTGTTCGTGCTCGAGCCGCTTGCGGACCTCGCGCCGGCGCTCGTGCCACCGAGTTGGACGATGAGCATCAAGCAGATGGCCGACCGCCTTCGCGCGGCACGCGTCGGGGCTGACACATGAAGTTCTGTGCTGCGATCGCGATCGTTTTGGTCTCCATGGCGGTCATGGCGCAGGACGCCGAACCGCTCGATGTGGTGATGCAGGCGTATCGCGCGGAGGCGGTTGCGGATCGGATGGTCATCGAAGTGCCCCGCCAGGCCGGGCCTGCGGCGAAGAGCGAGATGACGGTCGCCGTGCGCACCGGCGCTTCACCAGCGGTTGCAATCTCAATGGGCGGTGCGAATCCGCTCTTGGTATCGGCCGAGCCAGGTCGGCTTGTTGCGTGGCGGGCGGGCGACGCGTCACGCGTGTATCTGGCACCGCTGCCCGAACCGTTCGGGCGTGAGGCGATCGAGACGGTTCTGCCGCCCTTGTTTGCGCCGCAACTCGACCTTGCCTTCGCGGAGGCTCCAGGACGGATGCTGGCGTTCATGCCGCCGCTGTCGTGGTCGCTCGTGGCTTCGGGTACCCGAGATCGATTCGCGGGCGTCACGATCGGTGCGACGCTCGAACTCACCGTCCATCCCGATGGTCGTCTAGCCGCGATCGAGGCGCGTCGCGATGGGCGGATCGTCGCGAAGGCCGATGTCGAGCAGGTCGATGTCGATCCGGCGTGGTTTGAATCGCCCCCCCTTGATGCCGACCTAGACGTTGAGATCGTGACATCGCTCGCTGATCTTGGCGACGAGCCCCGGCCCGTGCGCACGGGAAGCGCCTTCGGCGATGCGATCGGCACGGACGCGCGCGGCCGGGTGGTGACCTTGCGGGGCGTTGCCGCCGACAGCGAGCAGGTCGTTGTGCTCGCGCTATCTGCGAGCGCACCGGGCGAACGCGCCCGCCTGGTTGGCGAGCTGGCCGAGGCGCGACTGGCAGAAGTTGCGGCCCGATTTGAGACCCGGCTCGTGCTGTTGGTGATTGGCGATGCGTCTTCTTCCAGGTTGGTCGAGCGTGTGACGCGCACGTCGCGGGCCGATGCGGGCCGTGTGCGCGCGATCGCGGTGGAGCAGCGGCCACGGTGGCTGGGCGAGATCGGCGAGGGTGTCGCGTACGCGATCGACGGTGAGGCTTGGGCCGTGATCACCGAGCGCTCCGTTGCTCCCGCGGACAAAGACTCGAATGTGGGGGCGGTTCCGTTCGAAGCCAGCCCCTTTGAAGCGAGCACCGCGCCGAGGTCGCTGGCCGAGCGGTTGGCGGAGGCGGTGGGTGCGGCGATGAGGGCGCAGTAAGAAACCCCGATCACCAGCGAGGATGATCGGGGTTCGAAGCTGTCACGGGAACCGTCGCGAACCGAGTTAGCCGTCCGCTCCCGGGGCCATGCGAGAGCTGCCCGATGGCGGTGGTGGGGGACGGCCGGGATCGCCCGAGTCATCGACGGGGGCGGCGGCCTGCGGGTTGCGCGGGTTCGAAGACACGGGCCGGCTTGTCGGCCACAGGCTCCAGATGAGCACGCCAAAGCCAACGACCACGATCACCGCGTAGATCGCGAGCTTGCCGATCGCCTTCTCGTCGCCGCCGAGCTTGTCGGTGAGCGGCTGGAGCTTGTACTTGAGTTCCTGCAGGAAGTCGGACATTGATCTCGGTACCTCGGTATGGGCTAGATCGCGAGGAATGAAGAAAGAGCCACGCAGGGCGCGGCTCTCTCAAATGCTCAGATCAGGCCAAGCTTAGCGGGGGTTGAAGATGAATGTGTAATCGTTCGTGGTGAGGTTGCCTTCGGGGTCGCTCGGATCCTTCGGCTCGATGAAGACGTACTCGGCATGGCCGTCGTAGAACGCCATCACGCTCTTGTTGAGCTCGTTGAATTCGCCCAGCCAGTCGCGGCCCTGGTCGTCGTTGGCGACGACGTCGGCGGTCTGATCGTGGATCCAGACCATCTTTGAGGGATCGAAGAACTCGGCCTGACGGAAGCGCTTCATGCCTTCGGCCCAGCGGTCGCTGCCGCGGGGGTAGCGGCCTGGCGTCCACGCGGAGAAACCACGCATTTCTGCGGAGTCCCACCACCGCATGTTGACGTGGTAGCTCGTGCCCACATCGTCATAGCTGCCAAGCTCGTTGTTGGGCTCGGGCCAGGTGCGCTGGTGGGTCTTCTTGTCGCCCGGCGAGCGGAACGCCGGCATCTCCAGAATCTCGCGCTGGTTGTCGGTCGGGCGACCTTCTTCGAACCGCAACGGGTTCGGGTTGTAGCCCGTGGGCTCGGGGAGGGTGATGTCCGGATAGACGTAGGGGTTGAGCGGCTTGGTGAAGGCCGGCTCGTCGAAGACGCCGCCGCTGCGAGTGCGCCAGTAGGACGACGCGTCCTTACCGCCGTAGCTCCACGTGCACCAGCCACCGATGCCACCGTTGCGCCACGACATCTTCATGGGGATGTCGTCATTGAAGTCAGCCTTGTAGTTAAAGAAGGCGACCTGCAGCTGGCGAACGTTGCTCAGGGATACGGCCTGGTACCCCAGAAGGCGGGCGTTGCCCAGTGCCGGCAGCAAGATGCCGATGAGCAGGGCGATGATGGCGATGACGACCAGGAGCTCGATGAGCGTGAATGCGCTCTTGCTCCGGTCACGTCCGAGTCGTTGCACTCGCATGGAAACTGTCCCCGTCGGTATGGTGTTCATCAGCCCGGACTGAACCGACCTTTGCAGCCGCCGGCCGGTCGCCCCATTCCAGAAAGGGGGAGCGACCGAGGGAACGCCGGCGGGATTCTTGATCGAAACGGACTTACGACACACCGCTTGCCGCACGGCCTCGTGGTACCGGGCGACGCCTCGCTGACAGAGGGCGGCACGCGCCGCGACCTCCCCTTGCGGTCCAGTATACCAGAACCACACGGAATCACAACACGATTCGCGGGCCAATCGGGGATGGGTGCACTTGGGATTATCCCTGATTTCCCTGCGTCCTAAGACAGGATTTACGTGTAAACCCTTAGTTGCTCCTGCGCGGCGCTGGGAGATGGGTTTTTCGTCCGGCTTCGCGGCGTTCGCTAGGACCGGAACACAACGCGGCCTTGGCCCTGGCGGATCACGCCGATGCGGCTCACGCGCTCGCCCGAGCGGGCCAACTTGTCGGCCACGGCGTCGGCGAAGGCCGGGCGGACTACGACGCAGTAGCCGATGCCCATGTTGAAGACCTTGTCCATCTCGGGGCCGCGGATGTTGCCGTGCTTCTTGAGGAACGAGAAGACGGGCGGCACGGTCCACGCCTTGCGGTCGAGGACCGCATCGACGCTTGCGTGGAGGCTGCGTTCGAGGTTGCCGGCCAGCCCGCCGCCGGTGATGTGGGCCATGCCGCTGACGACGCGCTTGACCTTGTAGCCGCGCAAGAGCTTGGTGATGCTCGGCGCGTAGATGCGTGTCGGCGTGAGCAGAACGCGGCCGAGTGGCTGGTCTGGATCGAGGTCTGCGTAGCGCTTCTCAAGGTCCAGCTTTGCGTGCTCGACCACGCGGCGGACGAGACTGAACCCGTTGGAGTGCAGACCGCTCGAGGCGAGGCCCAACACGACGTCGCCCGGCTCGACCCTCATGGAGCTTGTGGCCTTGCGCAGCTCGACGACGCCCACGGCGAAGCCGGCCATGTCGAACTCGCCCTCGGGGTAGATGCCCGGGAGTTCAGCGGTCTCGCCTCCGAGCAAGCTGCAGCCGGCGATCCGGCAGCCCTCGGACACGCCCTTGACCAGGTTGACGAGCATCTGGTGCTCGACCCTGGGGATAGCCAGATAGTCGAGGAAGAACAGCGGCTCGGCGGCTTCGACGATGAGGTCGTTGACGCACATGGCCACCAGGTCCTGGCCCACGGTGTCGAACACGTTGGTGTCGCGCGCGAGCTTGAGCTTGGTGCCCACGCCGTCGGTTGCGGCGACGAGGACCGGCTCTTTGTAGTTGCGCTTGAAGAGCTTCTCGTTGAAGTCGAGCCGGAACAGGCCGGCAAACCCGCCGTCGTTGCTCAGGACGCGCGGGCCGTGCGTACGCCGCATGAGCCCCATGATGGACTGCACGAAGCGGTCGCCCGCGTCGATGTCAACGCCCGAATCGGCGTACGACAGGCTGCGCCGCGTCGTGGTCGCGTTGGATGCGGGGGCGTTCGGGGTCGTTTTGGTGGTCGCCCTCGATGCCGGCTGCTTAGGGCCACGCTTCTTGCTGGTCTTGCGCTGCTTCGGGCCGGCGGGTGTGGGCATGGCCAAGCGTAGGGCTGGGCGGTTGGCCCCAGTGTCGCCCGGGAGCCAAGACATCCGGTTTTCGGCCGCTAGACTGACGGCTGACGACCTTGCTACCGACCCTAGCCGCAGGCGATGTGCGCCCATGCGGTGGTCGGGCACGCGGGCAGGATTGCCCCACACGGCTCAAGAGGCACGGAGCCGGGAGACCGAATCCCCATGGCCGATCATCGCACGTCGCTTTTCACGTCCGAGTCCGTCTCGATGGGCCACCCCGACAAGATCGCGGACCAGATTTCCGATGCGATTCTGGATGTGATGCTGAAGGACGACCCGCACTCTCGCGTGGCGGTCGAGACGATGGTGGCTACCGGCCTGGTCGTCGTGTCGGGCGAGGTAACCACGAGTACGTACGTCGACATCCAGGACATCGTGCGTGACACGATCCGCGAGATCGGCTACGACGACGCGGAGATGCGTTTCGACTGCGACTCGTGCGCGGTGCTCGTGGCGCTCAACAAGCAGAGCCCCGATATCGCCCAGGGCGTCGATCGCGAGGGCGCGGGTGATCAGGGCCTGATGTTCGGCTTTGCGTGCAACGAGACCGACGAGCTCATGCCGCTGCCGATCCAGCTCTCGCACCGGCTGGTCGAGCGCCAGGCGCAGGTCCGGCGCGACGGGATCATCCCCGGCTTGCGTCCCGACGCCAAGAGCCAGGTGACCATCGAGTACGAGGGCCTGCGGCCGGTGCGTGTCGACACGGTGTTGATGAGTACCCAGCACGATCGGAGCTGGAGCGGCAAGCAGAAGCAGGAAGAGCTGCGCAAGCAGGTCATCGAGCACATCTTTAAGCCGGTGCTGGGCGAGTGGTGGAATTCGGGCATCACCATCCACGTGAACCCGACGGGCCAGTTTGAGATTGGCGGGCCGCACGGCGACGCCGGGCTAACGGGCCGGAAGATCATCGTGGATACGTACGGCGGCCGGGGCCGGCACGGGGGCGGGGCATTCAGTGGCAAGGACCCGACGAAGGTTGATCGCTCGGCGGCCTACATGGCCCGGTACATCGCCAAGAACGTGGTCGCAGCCGAGCTCGCCGACGTGTGTGAGGTGCAGCTGAGCTATGCCATCGGTGTGGTGGAGCCAACGAGCGTGCACGTGGACTGCCTGGGTACCGAGAAGGCCGACCTGAATCAGATCGAGAAGGCCATCCGCAAGGTCTTCCCGCTCACGCCGCGCGGCATCATCGAGACGCTGCAGCTCCGCAACCCGATCTATCGCCTGACGGCGCGGCACGGGCACTTTGGCCGCAAGCCGTTCGAGCGAGATGGCAGGAGCTACTTCACCTGGGAGAAGACCGACAAGGTCGACGAGCTGAAGTCGGCGGTCGGCGGTGCGGTGGCCGCGAGCGCCTAAGTCACTCTTGCCCGTAGAGACGATGCCGCCGTACGTACTCGAGCACGGCGGGGTGCATGGGCGTATCGAACGGTGAGCCGTCGGCGTCTCTGATTGTGGTCGAGGCGGCTCGGATGGAGTCGATTTGGACGAAGGACTCGGCCCAGTGGTCGAGTTCTTTGTCATTCCAGGACGCTGTCTCTGCCAATGCCGATCGCAACTCTGCGGCGGTGGTGATGGGGTGCCTAGGCAGGACCAGAGGGCTTGCGAGCTCGAGCATCCGTCGGGCAGCTCGCCAGCGGTGGAAGCTGACGGCTTGGTCCGCACCGATGACGAACCAGAGTTTCCGGTTGGTCAGCAACGAGGCGGCCCGCTCGAGCGTGCGCACCCAGTAGCTGGGCTCGCCTTCGACAGCGCGATCGAGTTCGTCGGTCCAGACTGCGCAGTCGGTCAGGTCTGACGTTGCGAGGCAGAGCATCTCGACGCGCTGGGCGTCGGTAGCCATCGGTGCGGTGTCCTTGTGGGGCGAGCGGGCAGCTGGCACGAATACGAGCGACGCCGGCGCGCCGACGCGGCGTTGCAGTTCTTTCCGGCCGAGATCCGCCAGCATGACGTGGGCGAGGTGGGGTGGGTCAAAAGTGCCGCCGAAGAGCACGACGTGGCGGTGGTCTTCTGGGATGGACAGCGGCGTGGGCTCGGCGTGCGTCACGGGGCACGATAGCGCCGGCGTGCGCGAGCTCGGTCAGTTCGTGCCGGTGTCGGGGACCATCATCAGCGGGCCGAGGGAGTTGCCCTCTTCGTCGGCCCACAGCTCGTGCGGAGCCAGCATCGGGTACTGCTCGGCCAACGTCTCAAGCGGCAGCCGCTCGGCCACGACGACGCCTTGGGCATCGACCACCGTGTAGCGGGTGCCCTCGTCGGTGACCTCGATGCGGACGCCGTAGTCGCGACCCTCGAGCGTGCCGAGAGAAATTGAGGGCACCTCGGGCTCCTGGATGCTGATAGCCTGGCCTTGGCGCGGTTCGATCGACACGAACAGCACGACGGCGCCGGCGGCGGCCATGAGGATCGGCAGTGCGTGCTTGCGTCCCATACCCGTGGCATCGGCCGCGCGCGCCCCATGCTTGAGGGAAATCAGAGGTCGGCCAAGCGCTGGGCGGTGCGCTGTTCGGTCAGCGCGGTCATGAGGGGCGTGAGGTCACCCTCAAAGAGCGTCTGGCGGAGCTGGAACTTGGTGTCCAGGCGCTGGTCCGCCACGATGCCGTCCTGGTAGCGATAAACACGGACCTTTTCGGACCGTTCGCCGGTGCCGATCTGACCCTTGCGGGCGGCAGAGCGTTCGGCCTCGGCCTCTCGCAGTTGGCGCTCGTAGAGGCGGGCCATGAGCAGGCGGCGGGCCTTCTCCCGATTCTGGTGCTGGCTCTTGCTCTCCTGCATGCGCACCTCGATGCCTGTTGGGTTGTGCACGAGGTGCACCGCGGTGGCGACCTTGTTCACGTTCTGCCCGCCAGGGCCCTGGGAGGTGGTGACGTGCTCGGTGACGTCGTTGGCCCAGTCGATCTTGACCTCGACGGCCTTTGGCTCGGGCAGCACCGCGACGGTGGCGGTCGAGGTGTGGACGCGGCCCTGGGACTCGGTCGCGGGCACACGCTTGACCGAGTGGACGCCGGCCTCGAAGCTGAGCTCGGCCCAGACGCCCTCGCCCTTAACGCTGGCTGTTGCGGATCGCAGCCCGCCGTGGCTCTCGCCGCCGGAGAAGTCGAGAGTCTCGAACGACCAGCCCTTCTGGCCGGCGTACTTCTCGTACATCTCGAGCAGGTCCTTGGCCCAGATCTGTGCCTCGTCTCCGCCCGCGCCGGCGCGCAGCTCGAGAATGACCGAACCGACGAGGTTGTCGTCGCTGGAAACCAGGGCGGCCTTGACGGCCTCGATCTCTTCGGCGGCCTTGATTTCCAGCGAGGGCAGTTCGGCGCGGGCCATCTCGGCGAGCTCGGCGTCTTCGCCCGAGTCGATCGCCTGGCGGAGCTCGGCAGCCTCAGACAGAAGGCCGACGTAGCGCTGGTAGCCCTCGACAACGGGGGCCAACGCCGAGCGGCGGATGGAGAGATCGCGGACCTGCTCGTGGTCGGCGAGCACGTCGGGGTCTTCGAGCTGCTTGCCCGTTGCCAGGTATTGCTCGCTCAGTTCTTCGAGCTTGGCACGAACGGTTGCGGTCAGGGATTCGGCGGCTGTGGTCACGCGAGATTGTTGGCGCTGTGGCGGCCGGCCTCGAACCATCGAGGTCGGCTATGGTCGGTTATGGAGCGAGACGACCTGCACCCCAACGCCAACATCATCCGGCACAAGAAGCGGGCCAAGAGCGACCACGAGTCGCACGGGGATGTTCCGCTCATGGATGCCGTGAGCGAGCACTTCGAGCAGCATGTGGGGCCGATCGATAAGGTGTTCCACGAGATCAAGTCGGACCAGGTCCACATCGACGTCTACGTGATCAAGCCCGATGAGCAGCGGCCGTACGAGGTGCTCTTCACCACTGGCATGGCCGAGCTGCCAATGAACGCGCCAGAGGGTGCCGAGGACTGGCGATTCGCCGAAGTGATGATCAAGCTCCCGGCCGACTGGCCGCTGAACTTCGATAAGGACGTCCGTTGGGATGAGGCTGAGGCGGAGCGTTGGTACTGGCCCGTTCGCTTGCTCAAGAATTTCGCTCGCTTGCCGCACGAGTTCAACACGTGGTTGAGCTTCGGTCACTCCATGCCGAACGGCGACCCAGCAGAGCCCTTCGCGGACAACACGGAGTTGTGCGGAGCAGTGCTGGTCCTGCCACAGGTTGACAGTAAGGGCTTCGGCACCGTTGAGGTTGATGAGGGGCGCACCGTCCACATCTGGCAGGTCATGCCGATGGGCCTTGGCGAGATCGAGTACAAGCTCACACACGGTACCGAGAGCCTGCTAGAGCTCTACGACCGGATGCGTGTTTCAGATGTTGTCGATCCGACCAGGCTCGACGTGACGGGAGCCAGGCCACGCCGAAAGAAGTTCTTCGGCTTGTTCTAGCCGGCGGTGTATGAGGCGAATTGTCGGTGCCGGGCTCAGGCCGGTTGCTTGGTTGTTCGCAGGTATGGCTTCACCTCGTTGAACCCGCCTGGGAACAGCTGCTTGGCCTCTTCGTTGCTGACGGCAGGCACGATGATGCAGTCCTCGCCTTGTTGCCAGTTGGCGGGCGTGGCCAGCTTGTGCTCGGCGGTGAGGTGGAGCGAGTCGATGACGCGCAGTAGCTCATCGAAGTTGCGACCCGTGCTGGCGGGGTAGGTCAGGGTGAGCTTGACCTTCTTGTCGGGTCCGATGACAAAGACCGAGCGCACGGTCATGGTGTTGTCCGCACCCGGGTGGATCATGCCGTAGGCGTCGGACACCCTGCGGTCGTCGTCGGCGATGAGCGGGAAGTTGAGGGCGGCGCCCTGCGTTTCTTCGATGTCTCCCGCCCACTTGTGGTGGCTCTCCAGCGGGTCGATCGAGAGGCCGGCAACCTTGACGTGGCGCTTCTCGAATTCGGGCTTCAGCTTGGCCACCGCACCCAGTTCGGTGGTGCACACGGGCGTGAAGTCCGCCGGGTGGCTGAACAGCACGCCCCATCCATCGCCGAGCCATTCGTGCCAGCGGATCTGTCCTTCGGTAGAGGTTGCGGTGAAATCAGGTGCGGTATCTCCCAGTCGAATGGACATGGGGTTTCTCCTTGTCTTCGGGCTTGTAGCTCTGCATGGCGCGAGTCGTCACTTCCTGGACAACAAGCAGCCAAGCGGGGTCGCGAGATTTCGCGTTGGTTCATGACACGCCGACGCGGATTTTGAGCGACTTTGGCAGAAACCTCGAAACTGGCGATCCGACCGTGGACTTTGATAGTGCTGGCCGGTTGCTCGACTCGACTGCCCTACCCCATACGTCTTGCATGGGGCTACCCGGCGACAGGTCCGAGCGAGTCCATAGACTGGCCGCATGACCAGTGCCGATCACCCCGCTCCTCACCTTCTCGATCGCAGACAACGCACCGCCTCAGCGCTGCGCGAGCATGCCCGGCAGATGCCGGGTGGGGCTGCCTCGCTGCCGATCGTCTTGCTCGGCGCCGGCGAGATGGTGCCCATGCCGGGGCAGCACGATCGCGTCTACCCCTTCATGGCCCACAGCGCGTACTTCTACTTGACCGAGCAGCAGTGCCCGGGTGGGGTGCTTGCGATCGATCTTGCCGAGGAGTCGCCCTGGTCGGCGTTTGCGCCTGAAGTGACGCAGGCCCATCGGACGTGGGAGGGCGACGTGACCTGGGAAGGTGCGCCGCTGGCCGAGCTCGCGCCGTGGCTGGCCGAGCGGCGTGGCCGCGCCGTAGCGGCGATCGGCTGCCCCGTGGCGGGCTATGCAGGCGGAGCGGATCGAGGCCTCAGCGCCGAACTCGAGGATGCGTTCCTGCATGCCCGGAGAGTGCTTGACGAGGTCGAGATCGAGCACATGCACCGTGCGTGCGCCGCGACGGCCGCGGGCCACGCGTACGCCCATCGCATGCTGACAAGCGGCGAGGCCGCGGACATGACTGAGCGGCAGCTGCAGGTCGAGATTGAGGCTGAGTTCTTCCGTAGCGGCGGGGATAGCACGCCGTACGACACCATCGTCGGCAGCGGGCCGAATGCGGCGGTGTTGCACTTCGCGCCGGGCTCGCGAGAGATCGCCAAGGGCGAGTGCGTTCTGATCGACGCTGGTGCGGCCCACCATCGATACGCGGGTGATGTCACGCGGACGTGGCCCGTTGGCAAGCCCACGCAGACGCAGCGGGACGTCATCAACATCGTCATCGACTCCGAGGAGGCGGGGCTTGCGATGTGCGTGCCGGGCACCGAGTGGCACGACGTGCACCGGCGATGCAGCGAGGTTGTGCTCGACGGGTTGATCGGCCTTGGGGCGCTCAAGGGTGATGCCGCGGAACTGGTCGAGCGCGGCGTGGCGGGGCTGTTCTTTCCGCATGGTGTGGGGCACATGATCGGCCTGGGCGTGCGTGGAGCCGGCGGGCGATTGCCCGGGCGTGCACCGCGCAAGGGGCCGGGTGGCGTGGGCGTGCGTGTCGACATCCCCTTAGAGAGCGGTCACGGCTTTACGGTCGAGCCGGGGCTCTACTTCATCCCGGGGCTCATCGACGTTGCCGAGACGCGGGAGAAGTTCGGCGATGCTGTGCAGTGGGGGGTGGTCGACTCGCTGCGCAAGGAAATCCAGGGCGTGCGGATCGAGGACGACGTCATCGTGCGCGACGGTGGGTGCGAGGTCCTGACGGCCGACATCGTGAAGCGACTCGACTAGCGTGGGCGACGAGGGATGACCACGTAGTCGGTGCCCTGACCGTTGGCGGTGCTGAGTGCGGCTTCGGCGTTCATGGGCTGGTGGCCGCCATTGTCTTCGGCGTCCAGACCCACCGCATACAGCGTGTAGCCGTGGGGGCTTGATTCGTCGAGGCGATACACCCACGGGTCGCCGGTCATTGGGTCTGCGGGAATCTCGCTCAGATAGTCTGGCGTGAGGTCGTCTAGCGAGCCCGGCAGTCTTCTTTGCTCGAGTCTGAAAGTCTCGATCGCCAGCGCGGTGTGAAACCCTGGGTGGATGTGGTCCGCGTATGTGGCGGTCTGCAAGAGGCCCTGGTAGCTCGGTGCTCGATCACTCAGTAGCTCTGAGTGTTTCCAGCCATTGGATTGCCACTCGCCGAGTGCCCGGAACGCCTCAAGTCGCTCACCTAACGGGGCGTTCCACGCTTCCAGCGCCTTTGCCTCGATCTCGGCAAGCGATTGATCGTCGAGGCCGGTGTTTCGGGATTCCTCGAGGATCTCCATGCGGAGCATGGAACGCTCGCCCTCCAGCACCTGGTCGATGCTCGCGAACTCGTATGGAATCGTCGCGTCTAGAAGGGCGCGCGACATCTGCGCGTTGACGTGGCCGGTTACCACTCCATCCAGGATGATGTCTTCGGGGACCGCTCGGGTACTACCAGCCACGAGCGCGGCCACTCGCGAGTAACCAGTCTTGCCAAAGACGTTGGCGAGCCCTTGCGCGCGGGAGAATACAGCGGTCGCAGACACGGCATTGTTGCGAATGATGGCGTCCCGCAGCAGGATCCGATCGACCAATGCGAGTCGGCGAAACTGGGCACTCCCCGCATCGTTGCGATCGAGCCGCGGAGCGAGCCCTCCTGCCAAGACAATCCGATCCATGGCTGCGGTGACGCCCGAGGCCTTCGTGGCTCGGACTGCCTCGTCGAATCGTTCTCGGGCTTGTGGATCGGACTCGAGCCCGGAAATCTCGGCGTGCACGATCCACTGCTCTCGGATGACACCATCGGGCGAGTACAGGTCGGCTAGCTCTGCTTCGTAGATCCGGTGGAATTCTGCCAGGGCCTCTTCTGCTGCCTGGGCGTCCTCAATGCGGATGCCGGCCGCCCGAAGGGCGCTCTCGCGGGTCTGCTGGGCGTAGTCGGCTCGGGCCAGCGGCGCCGCACTCGGCAACAAGAAGAAGTACACCAAGACGCCGCCTGCAACAAGCAGCACGGCGAAGAAGGCGATGGTGGGAAAGACCGTGGTGCCGCGGTGGGTGTGCTGTGGCATGGAACGCTCGGGCATGCTTCCCTCTCGCTCGGAAATCGGGGACAGGACGGTAGACCGTCACGCGTACGATGAGCGTCCCGAGATTCCGTCCCATGGAGTGCCGCGATGCCGGTCCACGCCGACCCGATCGAGATGCAGAATCGCTTGTTTGCCGAGCTTTCGGCGATGTTCGGGCGTGAGGTGCCGCTGTACGACAGGGCGCTGGCGGTGAACAAGGCATGCAACCGGGCGGTGTGCGACGTGCTCGCGGTGCGGCATCCGGGCTTTGCGGTGAGTGACGAGGAGGTCGAGCGGACCAGCGGCGAGCGGCATGGAGCGATCCGCGTCGGTCGGCCCGACGAGTACCGGCTGATCGCGCGGTTCTTTGCGTGCTTTGGGATGGAGCCGCACAATTTCTACGACATGACGGCGATCGGGGCCAAGAGCCAGCCGGTGATCGCGACGGCCTTCCGCTCGCCCCACAAGCCGGAGCACCGGGTCTTCACCTCGCTGCTGGTGACCGACTATTTTGATGACGCAACGAAGAGACGCATCGAGGGAGCGCTGGCAGATCGGCGTGTGTTCTCGGATCGGGCGACCGAGCTGCTCGACAAGCACGACGCCGAGGGCGGGCTCGAATGGGCTGATGCCAGCGAGCTCATCGCCGAAGCAACGCAGCGGATCTTCAAGTGGACGGGGCGTGCCCGTGACCACCAGCTGTATACGGACCTGTGCGAGGACGGATTCAAGAATGCGGCCGACATCGCCTGCTTCGAGCGGCATCACCTGAACCACCTCACGCCGAATACGTTGTGCATGGACGTGTACACCGCGGCGATGAAGTTCTGTATGGGCCAGAGCGATCGGACCACGTTCGAGAAGCGCGCGACACGGGCGATCGAAGGCATGCTGCTGATGAGCGGAGCCGACTGGCTTACGCTGCACTTCAAGCACCTCGGCACGGATCGGATCGCCGCCGCGGGCGATGCGGACGTCGACTCGGGCATGTTGCGGGCGCACGTGCGAGCCCTGGCGGATCGACTCGGCCGGGATGATCTCGACCTGACCAGGCTGCCTCACGCGGGGTTTAAGGACCTCACCGAAGGGCCGGCGGCCGATGCGCCCGTGCTGCTTCGGCAGGACGCGTACAAAGCGCTGGCGGAACCCGTGGTGTTCGTCCAGGCGGATGGCACGGAGATCGAGAGCTCCCACACGGCCCGATTCGGCGAGATCGAGCAGCGCTTCTACGCCACGACACCCGCCGGTCGCGCCATGTATGACCAGTGCCTCGCGGCATTCGAGGAAGCGCGTGCGAAGGAGCCCGGCCTCGCGGAACGCGACGAGGAGGCGTACCTCGCGATGCAGCGGGACGCGTTCGCAAGCTTCACGGATTCGTTGGAGGGGCTGCTCGAGAAGGGGCTGGTGTATGCCGAGTACGCGGCGACCGATGCCGGAAGGGCCGCGGGAACGATCGACACGACGGAGGTGACCGAGCTCGTTCGGTTGGGCTACGCATCGCGCGAGGGTTTGCGATACGAGGACTTTCTTCCCGTAAGCGCGGCTGGCATCTTCGCGAGCAACCTGAACCAATCTGGCTCGGCATCGACCGCCGTGAGGCGACCGGAGTTCTCGCGTGAGCAACTCGAAGAGATCATGGGCAAGCGCGTCATCGATACGGACGCGGCGTACTCGAGCATCGATGCGCGATCACGGCTAGAAACGTACGAAGCGCTCGGCCTGCTCAGGCGACTGGCGGCCGCCGAACGCGATCGCCTCGAGAGAGCTGCACTCGCGCAGCTGGGATGATGCCAAATAGCCCCGCCCGGATTCGAACCTCGTCTAGAAAACTCGGCATTTTCTTACGAGTTGAGCGCAGCCGGCGCGCAATCCGGCGCACCGCTAGAGGACCTGGCTCGCATCGTTGAGGCATGGCCACGGTTGCCGGAGCAGATCCGGATTCGAATTGCCGAGTTGGCTGGGCTGCGATCCGGGGCCACGCCAGAGAGGCTCGAGGGAACCTGATCACAAGGACCATGAGCCGACCGCCTCTTTGCGAGCGGAGTGGTCGGCTATGGACAAGTCCACTGAAGGGGTCTTAGAAATGAGTGAGCATGCACTGTGTGGTGAGCGGATGTTGAACGTATTCGAGGACACGTTCTTCGCGCTCAAGGCCGTCGGTGAAGCGTACAAGAATATCGAAGGAATCCGCCAGGTGAATGACATCTACACCGATGGCATTGGACAGAAGAGTGCGATGGAGGACTTGGGCCGGATTGCGGCGGAGTTGTCTGGAGGATTGGCTGGAGCACTCGACGCGCCCGGCGATTCCGGCGTTAAAGTGCAGTTCTGGTTGAAGGGCCAGCCCATGGAACAGCCCGGCGAAATCGAGTTTGGCCGCACCGGGTAGAACTCGTTGGCTTCAAGAGGATCCGCGATGGATCCCGAAACCTGGAACCGTCTCCCAGAGGCACTCAGCAGGGGATTCGGGGTCCATGATGGACCGGGTAGGCCCCAGGTGCGCGTCAAACACAAGTGCGGCTCGCTCGTCGAGTAGAGAGCAAACTGACGGCAAGCCATGGTCGCTCGGTGGAGCCACCGGGCTAGGGCTCGATTTGGTTTTAGCGAAGGGATCGGGATGCCGTCGGCTCCGCGAAGTGAGTCGACAGCGATTGGCATGGAGTAGCTGGCGGTGACATCTGTCGTCGCGGCCACTTGGTTATTGGTACGCTCAATGGAACCGCCGTCGATCTCGTAGGAGTGATGCTGTGCGGCCAAGCTAGTCCGCCTTGCCCTCGAGATGCCGTGCCAGTCTGGACGGGTCTGCACAGACGTCGCATGGCTACCGGCGCGTTCATTGGTACGATCATCGCCGGGATTCAGACATTCGCGGGACACAGGCCATGAAGCGACGCCGCGACATCGACTGGGTCGACGTCGGGCTGATATTCGCCCTGATCCTGCTCTTGGCGGCGTTCATCTTCGGCTGCCTTGTCGTGCTTACGCCGAAGCCGCACGCCGCCGACGGAGCCATGGGAGGGGGGCATGAGATCCCTACCAGCCTGATTCCTACACCGACGCGACTCCTATCGTGCGCGCGCGGAAGGGTTTTGGTCTAGGGGTTTCGATTTCGAGATTTCCTCTGACGACGAAAATTTTCTTGTTGGACAGTATCCATCGCTGCGCGCTGGGATGGCGGACTTTGGCCCCCAAAGTATGGAATGTGTTTGGATCAACGCCGAAATCGGGCAAGATGGGTTGAGCAAGCGCATCCCAATTGCGAATGGTTCTCAAGAGCCACCAAAAGCTGGAAGGAGCGAGAGCATGTCTCGCAAAACCACAGCAGCAGTCCTGTCCATCTTGATCACGAGCGGCGTAGCGATTGCCGGAACCCAAACTGGTTCAGGTTCGCGCGACGTCGACGGCAGCCGCGAGGCCGGCAACGGTCGAGTGGCAATCGCAGCCGAGTCCTCGGGCGGCGGGCCAGATCGAGTCGCGCCGGGCGACGGCTCAAGCGGTGGTCCAGATCGAGTCGCGCCCGGCGATGGCTCGAGCGGCGGCCCCGGAGCGCGCGTCGCTTCGAGAGACTCCGACGGCTTTAGCCATGGGGACGGGCGCTATTTCAACGACCTCGGCTTGGGCTTTAGCCATGGGGACAGCAGGTCAGTCAAAACCGGCATCGGGCATGGGGACGGCATGTCGACCCAAGGGGGGAGCAGTGGCACGCGCATCACCGATAGCACGCAAGGAGGCGGGACAGGCGACAGCACGGGATGCGGAGGGCAAGGGATGTCCACGCATGGAGGGGGCAGCGACAGCACGCATACCGGCGGATCTGATCGCTCGACCCACACTGGCGGTGGATCTCGCGTCGTTGATGGCACCCACGGCGGCGGCGGATCACGTACTACCGACGCCGAAGGCGTAGAGCGATAAGAGCGTCGGACAGTCTTCGGTTCGTTTCTTCACGACGACCTGTTCCGGGTCGTCGTTTTTGCGCGCTCACGCCCCCCGCGGCGCCGGACTCGGAAACCGAATCGCTTCGAACGTGGCGAGCCCCGGTCGCCCGCGCTCCGCGGCTTTGTCGACGCGATAGCTGGCCTGAGCCGGCATCGTGGCGCCCTCATCGTCCTTAGCGATGCACGCGATCGCCAGGCTGTGAAGACTGGGCGTGTTGGCGTGCATGGCCAGGCCGTCGAGGGGACCGCGCCTGAGCCGGAACGTGAAGCTCGACCCGCCGCGCGGCACGGCCGATGCCACAAGGTCACGCAGTCGATCCAGCTCGGCTCCAGTGATCGAGGGCAAGGCTTAGATTCGGGGCGTTGTCTTCGCCAGCTCCCCGAGCGCATGCCTGATCGTGTCGCTGCGGGTCATGTCGAGATTCTCGGTCTTGGCGTCGACGGTCTCGAGCTCGTCGGGGCGAACCTCGGCTCGCGTTCGCACGAATCGACAGCGTCTGTCGAGACAGCCTCCCGGCGCTCCTACTTGCGTACGCCGTGGAGGCAACATGAATTCGGGCTGGCTTCCACGAGGCTGGCCCGTTTTCTTTTGGGATGTGTTTGGAATGCCATGGGGAGTCGTCCCTGTGCCGAGCTCGATTGGCAGTATCGGCCTCCTTAACTGAGCCTTTGCACTGCGGAGACGAGCGGCTTCCAGTCCAATGAAGGGGCCTAGGCGTCGGTGCCCTCAAGAACCCAGCGCACGATCGTGCATCGTTTGCGGCTGTACCAGATGGTGGAATGCCACCGTCTGGAGTCAGGGCCATGTCACAGATGCCAAGTAGGCAAATGGAGCCGACTGATAACTCGGACTGGCCGAATAGACACGAGACTCTCGAGCGAACCGCCCGAGTCATCGGTGCTCTGAGCCGAATTCCTCTGGTGCCCTCTCCGCGCGTCACGTGCGCTGTATCTACTGCCCTCGCGCTCGTCACTGAGGAGCATTGCGATGTGGTCGTGGCCATCGGATCATGGGAGAGCGAACACTCGTGGAACGTCGTAGTTGCTGGTTGCAGCGTGTCCGAGAATCAGCCGAATCACACACGTTCCTTCTCCAGCACTGTTGTGCAACAGCCACTACCTCCCACTGGAATCACCCGAACATTTCGCGCCCAAAGGTCAGAGCTCGCAGCGTCTCTGTTGGGTCCCGGCACGCTAACCGGTTTCATCCCAATGGACTCGCTTTCTTCCGTTCACCTGACCGATTTCGGAACTGTTGTGGAGGCGACGTGGCAAGGGCTCTCGGGTGATGCGTATGCGACGTCGCGAATGATGCTCAGTTGTGTGATGACGCACGCGGCGAAGGTGATTGAGGGTGCATTTCCAAACGGTGTCTCAAGGAAGACGATGCTCACCCCCATGGAGTTGCAGGTAGCCAGATGGTTGTTGTCCGGCGAGTCGCGTCGCTCGATGGCCAAAATTGCCGATCGCAGCACGAATACCATCAGTGACCA
The DNA here is from genome assembly GCA_965227775.1 of Phycisphaerales bacterium. Lineage (GTDB taxonomy): Bacteria > Planctomycetota > Phycisphaerae > Phycisphaerales > UBA1924 > JAHCJI01. The sequence goes on along the minus strand of OZ245777.1, from coordinate 18,036 downwards.
CATCAAGCATCTGTATCAGAAGCTCGGTGTGCATTCCAACGGTGAGTTGTTCAAGCGATTGGTTTCAGTAAATCTGTCGGCGCTCGATTGAGCGTAGCTCACTTCGGAACCATGCTGAGTAGGTGATCTTGCGCTCGCAAGCTACTGAGTAAGTCCTTCCGCATCGCCATATGCCAGCCGAACTCCGATGGTTGCGACGATGACTCCCCCGATCTCAATGATCGGCGAGATGTTGGCGTCGCCAGAAGGGTCGATTACATCGAAGTCGGCGTAGCACTGCCGAACCCACTTGCCGGTGTTGCTGTCAAACTCCCAAACATACCACGAGGCCAGCGGAGTCATGGGTTGGGCGCGAAGCGATGAAGCCGCCCATGCCCCCGGAGCTGGATGCGGTACGCCAGAGACCGGGGCGACAGTGTCCAGGAAGAAGACTTCCGAGCACACTTTGGCATAAGCAAGCCGAAATGCTGCTGGGTCATACTGGCCACCACCGTGTGCAAGATTCTTTGCCCAATCGTGGTGTGCCTTAAACGGCACGTTGAGCCATGCTTGGCCCTTCGATAGGTCGCCATCGTATGCGAGGATGAACTCGGCGAAGCGCCCCATGACGAGCTCCTGATGCTCTGACATGGCGACCGCATCAATGACTCGTAGGTGGAATGACAAACTCGCCGCATGAAGATTCGCAATCGGCATTCAACTGCTCCGAGGGTGCTTACGGTGAAAGGCTTTTTGCACAACGAAATCCGAGCCCATTGAGACGATCTGACACGAGCTGCTCTGGAATCGAGCGCCCTGGAAACGTGGGAGGGATGAAGTTCGGCATGTCCCAGGCGTGACCGCACGTGTATCGCGCAGCGAAATTGGCCACGCCTTCGAAGTAAGGGATCGTCTCGGTCCACTCACGGACGTTGCCGTACATGAAGTACATGCCTTCCGGCGTGATGTCCGCAGAATTTGCTGGTGGAAGCGGGCCTCGCGTGGGGAGGGCGTTCTGGAGGTAGCCATTCCTTGCCGCCGGTGAACCGACGGGCATAGACGCCGACAGGTCGATCAATCGCCGGTCTAGGAATGTCACCCCGAGGTTTGCTGCAGCAGCCTGATCTGACCCCCGGGGATAGAGTCGACCGGACTGTGCTCGAGCTGCGTATACCCACTCCGCAACGGTCGGCAGCCGCTTTCCCTTCCATCGTGCGTACGCTTGCGCTTCTGCCAGGGTCACGCCGACAACCGGCAGGTCTCGCATCTCCGGTGGACATCGGCGACCCTGCCACAAAGGAGGCGGCGGCACGCTCTCAGTGCTGGCGAGCATGAAAGCTTCGTACTCGCCATTGGAGACCTCGTAGCGATCAATCAGGTAGGGTCCTGGTGGTGGATCGAGCAGCTCCCGATAGGCTTCCGGCGCCGTCTGCAATACGGGATTGCTGATCGGATCAAACCGGACCATGTCCTGCGCCACATCGGCGGGCCGGGAAGGGTTGACTGAGAGTGCAACCGAAGCCCCTTCGACCAGCAATTGCGTGAGCTCGGCTGACTCACCATCTGGTCCGGTGACGGTAATCCTGTAGAATCCGGGCTCAAGCCTGAAGCTCTCGTCAACCTTGCGGCTGGAAGATCGCACCAAGCCGGTTTCGAGATCGATCTCTTGCACGAGCACCTCAGCACCTCGCGGGACGTTCGCAATACGGATGCGCGGCCTCGTGTCGGAAAGATGCGTGGCCAGTGCGGCGGCCCCTCCAGCGGCAAGCAGGACTGCGGCAACCGCCGCGGCGACCGATCGATGCGATCGCACATATCGCTTGGCCTTGTCGAGAGAGGACTCGGGACGAGCGAGGATCGGAGCTCCGCGCAACCAGCATCGCAGGTCAGCGCCCAGGTGTGCTGCGCTCTGATATCGATCCGCTGGGTCCTTTTCGAGCGCTTTGTGACAGATAACCTCGAGGTCCCGTGGCACCGATGGCGCCTTGCGACGCACCGGCGTTGGACTTGCCTGCTGAATCGCCTCGAGCACTTGGGCTTGGTCGGTGCCTTGGAAGGGCAGCGACCCGGTGAGCACCTCGTAGAGCACGACGCCAAGAGAGAACACGTCGCTCCGGCCGTCGATCTCCATGCCCTCGACCCTGGCATGCTCTGGGCTCATGTACGCCACGGTACCGGCGTCTATTGGCGGGGCGAGCAGTGGGCTGGCGGTGTTTCGGATCGCGATGCCAAAGTCGAGCAGCTTCGCTGAGCCGTCGTCGGCTCGCATGATGTTCGATGGTTTGATATCGCGATGGACGATGCCGGCCGAGTGCGCCTGGGCAAGGGCTTCGGCGATGGTCGCGAGGATCGATGCACATTGCTTCGTCCACCCTCGGTGTGATTCCGACGTCGATTCGGTTGCACGATCACCTCGTGTCTTCGCGTCGATCAGAGCTCGTAGGGTCTTGCCGCGAACGTACTGCGATACGATGAAGTGGAGGTCATTAGTTCGGCCAAAGCGGTGGACTTGAATGATCGCCGGATGCGAGAGCCGCGATACATGCACGGCCTCCTGCTGGAAGCTCGCGAGCAGCCGGGCGGAACGAGCGAGGCCAGGCGACAAGACCTTGATGGCTACATCACGCTTGAGGATCGTGTCCTCAGCGAGATACACGATGCCCATACCGCCGCGCCCGAGCTCCTTGATGACACGAAACTCGTCGAGCTCGAAGGGTGGTTCGGGCTCGGCGATGGATTCGTCGATCTCCCGGTCCTGCTCTTTGAGAAACGCGATGGTCCCTTCCTCGTGGTGCCGAAGCAGGCTCTCGATGCGCCGTCGCTGCTCGGAAGACGTGCACGCACCATCAAGAAACGCTTCCCGATCTCCAGCCGGGAGCGCCAGTGCTGCCAAGAACAGGCTTCGCTCGTCGTGGTTTGCTGTCATTGCAGACGGAACCTCTCGCGCTTCACAGGTAACCCACCGAGATCGGTGGCTGCCTGTGCGCCAACAATTTGTTACTGAGCTGACTACGAGTCCTGATGCTGGTCAATGCGTTCGGCGAGCCAGGCCTTGGCATACGCCAATCGGCCCCTGACGACCCCAAACGACAGGCCGAGGTCGTCCTCGATCTGCCGGAGCGAACGCCCGGAAACGTACGTGAGTCGCAGCACATCGGCAGCTTCCGCATCGACGGCATGAAGCTCCTGGATCAACGCATTCAGGCGGTCGAGCGTGAGTCTCGTGCGATCGATGTGCACCAAGTCATCAACGGTCGGATGTGACCCAGGTGATGGCGTGCGCTTCTTGGTTGCCGCTCGCCGCGCTTGCTCGACGACCACATCATGCATCGCCCGTCCGAACACGAAAAAGAAGTGGCGGCGATCTTCTGCGTTGAGGTTTTCTGAGGCCAATAGCCTTTCGCACGCCATGTTAACCAGGACCGCGGGGTCGAGGTCGGCCCGTACCGGTACCTCAGAGGTCAACCTCCGAGCGATCTGCTTGAGCTCGTCGTAGACGCGATCGAACAAGTCGTCCATGGCGACTCGATCTCCGCCTCGCGAGGCATCAAGCAGCCTCGTTACCGTGCCGCGATGTACAGGCGAGTCTTCCGGCATCAGAGGTAACCTTATCACCAAGTTGCCTCAAGGGCCTGGCAACACCAGCTGCTGCTGGGCCCACGTCCGCCACTCATGAGTCTCGCCTTCCAACGCGAGCGTACTCAGACGCCCCACAGTCTCGTCCGTGTCGCGACCGGCTCGGATCTCGAGCCGTGTGAGAGCTTGCACGGTCGGCCTGTGGTTGGGATGCACCTCGAGCGCCCGCCGATACTGAGCGATCGCTTCGTCGATCCGTCCGGCTTTCTCGAGCGTCAGCGCGAGATTCATACGCGGGTCCGGGTGGCCGGGCATCAGGCGGCGGGCCCACTGGAACTCGTTCGCCGCCTCGTAGAGCTGCCCGCGTGCAAGCAGGAGGACCCCGAGGTTGTTGTGCGAAGGTCCGTGGTAAAGATCGGCGGCGAGGGCATCCCGAAACAACGCCTCCGCTCGGGTTGGATCCCCAACCATGATCTCAACGGCGTCGCTTGCAAGGCGCTGCGCCTGCTCGGTGTCCCGTCGAATGGACGGTTGCTCGACGTACGGGCTCGGAGATGGTGAATTGCATCCCGCCAAGCCCATTGAGAGGGCAGGGACCATCAACCCTGCGGGCCAAGACCGAAAAACCCTCATCGCTGTTCCTCCTCCCCTGGTTGATACGTCCTGACCATCAACACGGCCACGTCATACGCGTTGCCTTGGCCCCCCTGGGGGCGCGTGAATTCGAGGCTCGTCACGATCCAGTGCGGTCGATCTTCGTAGAGCCTGATAAGGAACACGCCAAGCGACGCAGGCGACACACTGGCCAGCCGCAGCCGCAGGGTCTGGCGCCGCAGCCTCGAGTCAGGGATGGAGGCATCGCTTTGCTCTTCAAGGGATGACATGGACCGTTCGGAAAGCCCGGCAGTTGCAAACGTATCGGCTATCTCGGACAGGGCATCGGCGCGCTTACCCGTCGTGCACACTCGATCTCGATCCAACTTGGCTCGGAGCGTGGCGGCCTTGACGAACTGATCTGACGCCCGCTCGAACGAGTGGGTTGCACTCTCGCGAAGTGAAACTGCATCACGCCACTCGATAGTGGTATAAAGGGCGAAGACCATCGCTGCGATGAGTAGCAATAGGAAGATCACATTGCTGATCCGAGCGATCACTGTGAGGTACCCCCTTTGTGCTCGAGACCCAGTGCCAGTCGTACAATTTGGCCGCCTTGCCGGTTCTGCGTATCGATGCGTGGGAGTTCGGTACTAAAGCCGTCAAAGCGCGCCATCGAGTTGGCGAACGCCAACGCTTGTTGTCGGCTGGACAAGACGGCGTAAAGGGCCACACTGTGTCCCTTCACTTCGAGTCGCTCAACCTGCGCCTCGAATTCGATTGGCCATTGCGACAGCAGTGATGAGAGCGCCTGGCGACTATCGATTGCGACATTGATGTCGGTGTAGCTGTTCATCGCTTCGAGCCGGCGAATCTCGGCCGCGAGTGCGAGGTCCGGCGCGAGCCCACTTGGAATCGATGAGATGGCATCTGCGATGAGGCGTTCTGTCTGGGCGTCGATTGCGGCAGCGTCTTCGCGGGCTGCTCCAGCGCGCCAGTACGCCCCAATCGAGTACATGAGCAGGCTCATGGCAAGTGCCATGGCCACGATCACTCGACGGAGGGCACGCTGGCGTCGCACGCTCGCCGGCGTGAACGGTCCCTGGAGGAACTCGAACCGATCCGCATGCAGATCGCTGGTTTCGCGGGTGATGGAGTCAGGCAAAGAAGCAGGCTTGGCGCTTGTCCTTCGATCGTTCAGCCAATCGTCTGCGAGTTCGCGATCGACCGCGAGCACGATGAGTCGGCGCCGGTCCGATCTCCAGGCGATCGCAAGGTCGCCCAGCGACCGCGGCATCAATCCCTCGGCAGCGAAGGCCACGGTCTTGCGGCGGAGTCGCCCGGGCGGCCGAGCGACGACAGCACCGTACGCCCATGCCTCCGGCACGTTGGTCGTTCCTGCTGATGCGGTGTCGTGTGACCAAGCCATCTTCATCGGCCTTTCTCTTGTAGTGCAAGCTGCTCTTCTCGTCCGTGGAGCTCAAGCACGACGGCTTGATCAGTGATCCTCTGGACCAAGGCATCGCCGATCCGAGAATCGGGATCGACGAAGACGATCTGTTTTTTGCTGGGGTCGTAGAGAGCCGCCGAAAGCGTGTCGCCTTGCCGGATGATCGCAACGAGCGTCAGAGCGATAACGGGACGCTTCGGTGGCTGTTCCCATTCTGGAGGCTCTTCGACTCTTGCGGGCGCTTCGGGCTGGGCGAGGGATCGCTCAAACCACAGGTCTCGGTCGAACCAGCTTGCTTTCATTGCGATCCGCGTAGTGCGGCCCGCGTCATCCGCAGCTGCCGCAATTGTTGATAGCTCGATCGGCGGGCTTGGCTGGCTGGCCCACCACATGACCGCGGCGCATGTGGCCAGCCCGACCGCGCCGACGGACACCGTCAGTACCCGTTCGTGCGTCAGCCGATTCATGGCGCGTGCTCCGGATGGGGCTCCCACAGGATCGGCGTACGTCGCTGGAGCACCCAGTCGCCGCTCACACGCGTCCAGACCGTCCACCACGAGCGACGAACCGAATCGACACGGATGTCGATGCGGATACCCCAACTGCCGCTGGACCCTCCCAGTGCCACCCGTGGCGATCCGTCTAGCTCGCGAACCGGTAGCGGTGGTGGACCGCCCGGCTCGCCGCGCGCACGGCGTTCCATGATCTCGTCGAAGCCTCCACGCCCCGTCAGTCGCATCGCGTTCTCAAGGAGCGGCGCGGGCGTCGTGTTGACATTGAGCCGCACGACTGGTTTTGCAGATGGCCGCGCAGACGTGCTGACGTATGCGCCGACAGCCGTCACACCTGGTCCGGGCGAGGGAAACACCCGGCGGCCGCCATCTCTCGACTGGATGTTGTCGAGTCCTGTAGGATCAGCGGTCAACTCATCCAAGCGGCGCCGGACGTCTTCGGGCAGCGTGAGCCGCAGGGGTGTTCCAGCGCGGAACGCATCTGCTGGCAGCATGCCCTGGAGATCCCACGCGGTGGTGACCAACTCGATGGAGCGGCCGTCGAATTCGAAGCGGTCCGAGAGCACGGGTACGACCGGCTCTGTGGATCGCGTGGACTGGACGACGCCGTTGGCGTCCCGTCGGAGCCAGTCTCGGATCGGCGCCGAGCACGCTACAAGCAGGTCGTCGGCGATCGCAGCGTCGTCGAATGACCGGGTGCGCTGCACGGCGGCGGTTGAACGTGACACCGCGAGGACGATGATTGGCACGGCTCCGGCGACCAACGCCAGAACCAGCAAGAGCACCACCGCTCGCCCATCGTGCATGCAAGGCCTCATGGGACTCGATACTCCCGCTCGATCATCGCACCACGATCACCCACGCGAACAAGCAGACGGCGATCGGTATCACGCAACTCGGCTTCGAATGTGTCAACGAGCAGTGAACCCGCGTCGTAACGGATCGTGACAGTGCGTCCCTCGGTCCGGGTGATCAGCTGGAGCCACCCCGGTCCGACCTCGACGCGGCGGCGCGGCATCGACTCGTGCTCGATGAGCAGGTCACAGCTGATCTGGTCGAGAACTGAGGCGGACTTCGATCGTGCCTCGATGTCGGCGGCGATCGAGGGCGCGTCGGAAAGCAAGGGCACCAGAACCGCGGTCGCCCCGGTCGCGGCGAGGGCGGTGAGCGCGAGTGCGAGGAGCACTTCCAGCAGCGTGAATGCGCGCCTCATGGGCTCTCCTGAGGCATGAGAATCCATCTCGCGGTGGACTGGACTCCGTTGCTGAACTCGAGCCACGCGCCACGACCGCTTCGAGCCTGGAGCGAAACCTGGATGGGCCTGTCGCCCAGGTCGAACTCGCCCAAGCCGATCTTGGCGATCTCCCCGAGATTGAGTTCGTACCGGGAGGGATCACGGAGCACGTCGTCGATGCTGGATGCGAAGCCAGGTGTGAAGTGCGAGCTCGTATCTGAGGGCGTCGGGATTGCAGACATAACCGATGCGATCGCAACGGTCGCCAACGCGAGCAGCGCGGTTGCGAGCACGACTTCGAGCAGTGTCAGGCCGGAGCGGGTCACGGAACGATCTCCACGCGTCGGGCTCCGTGCACGAGTCTGATGGAGCGTGCTTCGCTCCTGCCGTGACGATCGATACGAACGCTCTCGATCAAGGCCGTACTGTGGACATCCTCGGGCCAGTCGCGCTCCACGACGAGGTCGCCCCTCCCGTCGCGGACCACCAGCGTTCCTCGCTCCAATTGGATCGTGGCCGGCCCATCGCTCATTGCGACCAGCCGGGCCACACCATGGACCTCGAGGAGCGTCTGCTCAGCCCTGGGAATTGGATCACCCGCACCGGCGAGCAGAGCAGCACCCATCGCCATCGCGAGGGCGACGAGCGCGCACGTGGCCAGCGTCTCGACGAGCGAAGACCCCCGATGGGCGCGCGGATCCTTCACTCCCTGGTCTCCCGCAGCGCTACCGAGCTCAGATCCGCGTTTTCGCCGGCGCCACCGACCCGGCCGTCACCGCCGAGGCTGATGATTTCGAACGGCTGGCCTTGCGGGCCCGGCACGACGAGCTGCATCATGGAGCCCCAGGGGTCCCGGGCGGCATCCGCGGGCAGGTGGTAGCTGGCCGAGGGCGGCGCATCGACGAGGTCCTGGAGGCTCTCGGGCCAATTCCCCTCGGAGACGTGGTACATCTCGACCTTGGCCTTGGCGCCCGCGATCGCCGTTCGCGCAAGCTCGCGCTTGCCCTGACCGAACGCGGCGGTCAGGCCCACCGTCAGCGTGGCGGCCAAGATGCCCAGGAGCACGACGACGGCCAGCACCTCGACGAGCGTCATGCCGCGCTGGTGAAGGTTCAAATGGCGACGCATCACAGCACCTCTCTTAGCTTTAGGAGCGGGAGCACGGCGGATAAGACAACCACACCGATCATCGATGCCAACAGGATGATGGCCATTGGTTCGATGAGACCCGCAAGCCGGTCCGTGAGGCGGGTCGCCCTTCGTTCGAGCCGATCTGCCAGCCGTTCGAGCAGATCGGGCAACTCGCCGGCAGACTCGCCCGCATCGATCAGGCGTCGCATGTCGTCGGCGAACCAGTGCGGGTCGTCCAGGGCGTTTGAGAGTCGCTCCCCGGCCTCGACGCGCGTGGCGGCAAGCTCGAGTTGACGCCGGAGGCTCATGGCAACGGGGCCGTTGAACGTCCTCGCGGATGCTCGCAGCGCGTCGGTCAGCGGAACACCGCGCCGCGTCATCGACTGCAGCTCGCTCGCCAGCCTTGCTAGGGCCATTCCTCGCAGGGCTTGTGGGACGAGTCTGCGCAGCGGGTCCGGCCAGCCTCGACCCTGAGTTGAGATCGCAAGCACGGCCCAAGCGCCGAACACCAAGACCATGACCGCGCCGGCCAGCATTATGGCCCACCCGCGTGCGATTGACTCGCCAGTCGAGATGACGGCCGATGTGAGGGCTGGAGGTTGGACGCCAGCCTGCTCGAGGATGTCTACCAGCCTGGGTAGCGGCCCGAGCGCAAGAAAGACGACGACCGCCACCCCGGCCACAGAGACGATTGCTGGGTACGCGAGGGCGGATGCCAGCTTGCCGGCCAGCTCGCCAGCCCGCGCGTAGCGATCCGACAGCGAACGGAGCGCATGGGCGAGCTCGCCACGGGCCTGCCCCGTCCGAACAACCGCGACCTCGGCGGCGTCGAACCAGCCATCGTGCTGCTCAAAGGCGTCCGCGAGCGGCTCGCCTGAACGAACCGCATCTTCCAGCCGTAGCAGCAGCCTCCGAAGTGCCGTACGCCGCCCACGGGCCCCGGCGAGCGTCTGCAATCCGTCGCTCAATGGCACGCCGGACGCTAAGAGCGTCGCCAACGTATCGAGCACCTCGGCCTTGGCGTCACGGCGCCTGCCCCGGAGCACTCCGTTGATTGTACTGGTGACCGAAGCGGGCAGGACCGTGCTCTGGTCCACGACGGGCCGAACGTCCAGCACGGTGAGTCCGATCCGTCGGAGTGACGCGCGTGCCGAGACGTCCGTATCGGCCTTGAGCTCCCCACGTCGTGGGAGTCCGGCGGGTGTGACCGCCTTGTATCTCCACAAGGTCATGACGCGATCCCTGTGGCGTTGAAGCCATCGTCTCCGACCGAGGCAACGCGCGCGACCTCGAGCGGGGTGGTGACGCCCGATTCGACGAATCGCCGGCCCTCGTCCTGCAGGGTGCGCATGCCCGCCTCTCGTGCGGCCTTGCGAAGCGCGCTCGCCGTGATGCCCGCCGCGATGCGCTCGCGGATCGGCTCAGAGACGACCAGGAGCTCAAAGAGCCCGATGCGTCCTAGAAGGCCGCTGCCGTAGCAAGACTCGCACCCCTTGCCATCGCACGCTTGGTGGACGCGCCGCACCAGCCGCTGCGCCAGCGCCGCCGAGAGCGAGGCCGACACGAGGTACGGTTCGACGCCGAGGTCTACAAGGCGTGTCACTGCGGTTGCCGAGTCTGAGGTGTGCAGCGTCGAGAGAACAAGGTGGCCGGTCAGGCTCGCTTGGATGGCAACCTGTGCCGTTTCCAGGTCTCGAATCTCGCCGACCATGACAACATCAGGGTCCTGCCGGAGGATGTGCCGCAGGCCGCTGGCAAACGTGACGCCCTTCTTGGTGTTGATCTGCGCCTGGCTGATGGCCACGTGCGGTCCCGAGAGGTCGTACTCGATCGGGTCTTCGATGGTCATGACGTTGAGGTCGCGTGCAGGACGTTTTGCGGTCCAGCTCAGCGTGCCGTATAGCGTCGTCGTCTTTCCGCTGCCGGTCGGTCCGGTCGAGAGCACGATCCCGCTGGACCGCGAGCACACTGCCAGCCAGCGCTCCTCAACCTCAGAGGGCATCCCGAGGCCCGAGAAGTTGTCCAGGTCGAGCGCTCCGTCTGGTTCGAGCAGACGCACGACGAGCCGCTCCCCGAACGCCGTCGGCAGCGAGCTGAGGCGGAGGTCAATGGTGCGCGCAGACTCTCCGACGCCGATGGTGACCGTTGCTCGCCCGTCCTGGGGGACGCGTCGCTCTGCGACATCCATGCGTCCGACGACCTTGAGCCTGCTTGCCACGGGCCCGCCCAGTTCGCCCGGGAGCGACTTGACGTCGCGGAGCGCCCCATCGATCCGCATCCGCACGAGAACGCGGTCCTCAAGGGGCTGCACGTGCACGTCGCTGGCACCATGCGTTGCTGCATGGAACAGCATCCAGTCGACCAATCGGACGACCGGCGCCTTACCGGACGTCGACAAGAGATCACGGTCCGCTTCGGCGAGTGCCCGCTCGAGCTCGGCCTCGGGCCCCTCGATCACGATGGCGTCGCCGAGGTCGTCTTCGGTCGAAGTCGACTGGGCGGCGCCAGCGTACGCGGAATCGATCGCCTCCGCGATGGCACCAGCATCGCCGGGCTTGGGATGCGCACGCTCGCGCATGCGAACGCACACGTTGTGCAGCACGCACGCGGGTGTGGCTGGCGCATGGCGCAGCACGAGCGTGAACCCATCCTCGGCCTCTGCTTGGCGTTCGCCTAGCACGAGGTGCTCGCGCGCGTAGTCCCGTGGGATGAGGTCCAGGAATCGCTCGCAGACCGATGGCGCGGGAACCGTCATCGGATCACCCGGGGTTCCACGACCGGGAAGCCATCGTCCACGCCAAGGCCTGCGGCCAGATCCTGGCTGACATACTTGAGGTACTCAAACCCGTCTCCGCGTGTGATCGTCGGGCGAATGAACACGTAGAACTTCGTTCGCCCTGATGATCGCGAGCGGTTCTTGAAGAGCTCGCCCAACCATGGAATGTCGCCCAGCAGCGGGACCTGGCTGGTGGCTTCTCCCTCGTTCATCGTCTCCAGGCCGCCGAGCACGATCGCATGTCCATCGGGGATCGTGGCAATCGAAGTGATACTGTTCTCTTGCCTGGGCGGCGGGACCGAGTCGCTCGCGGACTCGCCGACGAACTGGCTGAGGCTGACGGCATACTCCAAGAGAAGATGATCGCCCTCGGCGATCCGTGGCGTGACCGTGATCTGCGTGCCGGCGGACGCCGAACCACCGAAGCTGGTGGTCGCAACGGTGTCGCTGGCGTTGGTTGACACGAATGGTTCCTCTCGAACCGCGTCGAGCGTGGCGGTGGCGGCGTTGTCCACCAGCACGCGGGGAAGGCTGAGGGAGCGACCCTGGTTAACGGTCTCTAGTGCCCGGACGACGACCGCAAAGTCACCGGGATCGAGAACGACCCCTGTAAATCCGGCGCCATCACCGGCATCTCGGTTGCCATCGCCATCTCCAGTCGAGAGGCCGAAGAGCGAAGCCAGCCTGATTCGGATGTCGCCCGAGACCTCGATACGTTCGAGCTCGACGCCGAGGTCCAGCGTCTCGCCCTCGGTCAGACTCACCATGGTCACGTCGAGCATGACCTGCGGCTGGCGGACATCGAGCTCACGTACGAGTTCCTGCACGCGGTCCAGCACGCCCGGTGGTCCGATCGCCAGGATGCGGCTGGTTGCCGCATCGGCGACCAGCGAAACCGTCAGTCCATCGATCTGGATGACGCCGTCATTCGTCGTCGCGATTGTGCGATCCCTGGCCCGCTCTGCGGCGGTTGGGGCTTTTGGCGTCGATCGCGTCGTACCGGAATCCGCAGCAGTTGGCTGATCGGGTTCACCCGCCACACCAGCACCAAGTAGACGGTTCACTAGTAAGACGATCTCCTCGACGGGCCGATTGCGCACCACGATAGTGCGTGTCGAGAGCCTCGCCGCGGATTGCTCGGCGTCGAGACGATCGACCAGTGCGGCGATGGACTCGTGCTGCGCCGCCGTTGCTTCGACGAGCAGCGTGCCGGTCAGGCCGTCGGGAACCACGCGGATGTCCTCGCCGACGAGCCGTCGTACCGCCTCGCCAACCTCCGAGGGTGAGAACACCCGCGGCTCGTACGAGCGCGTGTCCGTAGTGCGCACGTCGAGTGCCCTGATCCGCCTGACGACCTCGCCCGCACGCTCTCGGAGATCGGCGACGATAATGGAGTCGGTGCCACCAAGCCGCGTAAGCGAGCCTCCGGAACTCAGGAGAGGATCCAACGCTGCGATGAGTGCTGCTGGATCGGCCTGCTCAATCTCAACGATGACCGCCACGAATCCAGCACGACTCGGCGTTGTGAGCCGGCCATCGCCGGCAACGTCGCCCAAGCTCCACTCGGACGCGGGTGGTGCCAGAGCTGCGGCCCCTGAGAGCTGCACGACGGACAACGCTCCGCTTTCGCCCACGGAAACGGTCGTCAGTCCCTTCTGGACGAGCAGCTCGTTGGTTATTGTCCAGAGCGCATCATCGTCTATCTCACTGGTGTTCCGCATCATGAAGCTCCCCGAAAGCTGTCGGGGCTCGTAGCTGATGCGAAAGCCCTGCCGCTCCGAGGAAAGGTCCACGAGCCGAGCGAGCTCGACTTCTGCGGGAAGCTTGATGACGTCTTGATGTCCGAGGGCTATGCCGCTGCTGAATAAGCACGTAAGCATGGCGACCGTCGCCAGTCGTGTCCACCGAGAGCGCACGATGTGCCAGTAATATCCCATGCGATATCAGCCGAGTCAGGGGCCGGTGCGAGAAGAACGTCGCGACTCACTCACACTGGATCGAGTACGAGTTTCCATGCGGCGAGGATGGCGTCGAGGTTCGTGTCCGTGTTGGCCTTCGCTGCTGCGACATCGACCTTGGCAAGCTCATCGTCGATGATGCCCCGATGGTGGTCGGATGGCTCCGCTCCGAGCTCGGTATCGATACGAACGCCATTGAGCGCATCTCGCAGGGCCATCGCTTCGGCATGAGTGCGGTCTGCGACCTTGTAGTAGGTTGGGTAGCGGATGTCGCGTTCGGAGTCGATGTCGGCGATGTCGGCGAGGACGCTGGACTCCAGCCCGCTGGTGGCGGCGTTGAAGAGGTCCTGCTGGCGAGCCTCGAGCGTAGCCCTCGTGGAAGCCTCAAGCGCAACCGCGTCGTCGAGGTCCCGCTGGATGGCGTCTCCAGGCGTGCCCGCTCGGAACAGCCTCTCCAGCCGCTGCATCTCGGCCTTGGCGTTGCCGTGTGCTTCCATGGCGAGTCGGAGGCTGGTGTAGTTTGTCACGTCCAGGTGCGTGACCGCTCGGGTGGTGAGGGCCGTCGCGTCGACGGCGGTGAGCCCGGCGGCGGCGAGGGCCTCGGGTGTAATCCCGACGCGTCGGAGCTCGCGGTCAACGTCTTGTGGCTCGGGCGTGGCGAGCTCCATGATGGCCCGTGCGCTGAATCCCCCGGCGGCGGTTGGCTTGGGCGTCGACGCAACGATGCCCGCGATGAGCAGCGCACCGGCGGCAGCGGTCACGCTGCCGACGGGTAGCCAGAGTGCGCTTGCCTTGCTGCGATTCGTGGCGTGATTGGTCATGGCGATCTCCTATGTCGGCCCGTGCTCATTCATGACACTATCTTCATTTCGAATCCGGGCCCGAATACGTGCCGTTCGTGTGCCGCGGCGCTGGAGTGCGTGACGCGTGTCTATCGCATTGCGCACTAATCTGCAGCGCGAACATCTCCGAAGAACATGTCCGTTATACCCAGAACGTGTTTTGATGCAAGCGCAATTGTGTGCATTCGTCGTAGGGACTTACGGCTGCGTTGGAATGCGTAGCCGAATCCGGGGGGTGTGCAAGTTCTTCTTATAAACACGGGTATGCCCTCTTGCATGCGTGATCGTTTGTGGGTGCAATGACCATAAGCGATCGCTGCCTCCCGGCAAGAAGTACCGGCGCGTGCGCGTGATCGCGACAACACGAGTCGTTGAGTCGAGTCGTTGGATCGAGTCGTGCAATCGAATGAATGCGATTTAGGTGCCCCGCGAGCGTATGGCTTGCGGGGTGGGGCGCGAGCTCCGCATACACAATGGAGGCGACATTGCTTCAGCAACGTACCAGAGACCTGCCGTTGGGCCTGCAAGGCATGCTGCGGATGGCATCGGGGGCGTATGGCTCTCGTGCCAGCGCCCGTACGAGGGGGCGTGGTGCGGTCGCCTGCGTTGTGGCTGCGGGGCTCGCGTTTTCATCTTCGTCTGTGTGCGCCGATGATGTCTTGAACCTCTACGACGCGCAGCTGGTGACCTACCAGGCCTCGCCGACGCTGATCCAGGACCTGGCGCCGCGTGCGGGCCAGCGTGGTGTGTACCTGGATGGCTCGATGCGCGCGAGTGGCTTAATGGGCGGCATCCTGCCCGGGCACTCGGGCTCGGATCTTGGTTTTAATGGCAAGCGGACGCTTGGCGGGCACGTCGACCTGTTCACCGGCTCGGTGCAGGTGACCGACGTGGACCTGGCGTTTCCCGCGGATCCTGGGGGCAATTGGGTCGTCGGGCGGACGTACAACACGCGCCAGGACGACTCGGGGCACCACGTGAGCCAGGGCCCCCAGGGGAATAACTGGGCGATGGCCAACCCGGAGATCTCGCTCTTCGAGGGCGCGACGGACGACCTCGATGTCTTGTACCTCGTCGGCGGCGCGGACCGGTACGCGGCCTTCCAGCGGATCGGTGTGAGTGACGACGAGTTCCAGGGGATCAACGGCGCCACGGGCATCGTGCAGTACGCGGCGGGTGCCGGCAGCGAGCCGGACACGTACACGCTGACGCAGCCCGACGGGACGCGGCTGGTCTTCTTTGGTTTCGACACCCACTCGGGCGTGGCCAAGGGGCAGCTGTGGAAGAAGATCGGCCCGGGTGGCGCGACCGCCTTCGTGGGGCACGAGACGACCGGATCAACGGCGATCAGCGTCGGCTTCGATACCGGAGGCATGAACCCCACGAACCTGCTCACCGTCGCGTACGACTCGGCGGAGAACGGCGGGCGGCGGTACACGTACACGTACGACACCGAACGCGTGATCGAGGTGAAGGCCGAGATCTGCTCGAGCGGGGACTGGTCGAGTCCTGGTACGGTGACCGAGGTCGGGAAGGTCGAGTACGGCTACTACGGCTCGATCGAGAGCTATGGCAGCGAGTGGGACCTCAAGTCGGTGACGGTGACGATGCCCACCAACGAGAGCGGTGTGAGCCTGGTAACCAGGACGTACTACCGCTACTGGGTGGGGTCATTCAATGACAGCACGAACCCGGGGCACGCCAGTGCGCTGCAGTACATCGTCGAGGAAGAGGGGTACCGGCAAGCGGACTACGCCGACTCGAACTTTGCCAACAATTCGCCCTTCTCAATGAGCGAGAGCGCCCTGAAGCCGTATGCCGCGGCGTACTTCGAGTACGACTCGTCGCGCCGGGTGGACAAGGCGTGGTTCAATGGTCGGTGCGGCTGCTCGGGCGGCACCAACGGCGAGCACACGATTACCTACGACACGACCGGGAGCGAGGCGTCGCCCTACGACGACACGTGGAAGCGTCGCGCGGTCGTGAAGCAGCCCGATGGCCTGTACGTGAGCGTGCTCTTCGATGAAGCCGGGCAGGTCTTTGGCGAGGCCCGGACGGCGGACGATCCGTCGACGGCCCCGGGCGATACCTGGGCGACGCGTGCGGTGCGCGGGAGTGACGCCTTGATCGACGAGATCGCCACGCCGGCGAACGTGTCGTCGTACACGCACTCGACGGGCGTCTTTGCGCGGCCGAACGGGACCGGCCTGGTGCGGGTGATCGACCGCGTCTCGAGCGGGGCCCTGACGGGCTTCATCGAGGGCTACGAGTACAAGGAGGGCGCGACGGGGACGTCGTACGTCGAGCGTCAGATGGACTACGAGACGCGCAGCCTGACCATCGGTAGCGCGACACTGGACGTGCCATTTGTCGACGCGCGGCGTGCGGTCTTCGCCGACAACGAGACGAGCGGGACGCTGGCGGCGGCGGATTACGACGAGACATCGGTGTCGAGGACGTGGTGGAGCGCGACGGCCACGGACATCGGGTACATCCGCCCGAAGGTGGTGACGACGACGCTTCCGGCGGTGGCGACCCTGGAGAACGGCGAGAACACCACCCACACGCGGATTTCCTATGTCCGCGAGAACGGGCACACGGCCTTCATGAAGGCCGAGGACGGCATCTACGACTACATGGAGTACGCCGACGGCCTGATGGTCGAGTCGATCCGCGACGCCAAGCTGAACGAGGGCGGCGTCTTCGACGCGGATCCCAACGGGGTCTTCGGGATCACTGAGACCGGCGACGGCTGGGACGTGCGGACGACGTACGTCTACGACGACCAGGGGCGACGGACCCGTGTGACGGCGCCCGATGGCGACGTGAGTGAAGTGTACCGGACGGTCTTGAAGGACCGCCGACCGGTGACGATCAGCATCCCGCTGGTGATCGATAACGGCGGGCCGGTGACGTACTACGGCCCCGCGGGCATGTCGGTGTCGGACCACGCGGGCAACGGCGTGGCATCGGTGCGAATCACGCTCAGCGGCGGCAGCACGACGACGGGCCTGTCGAGCTGGATCGACGAGACCGACGATGACCCGCTGACGGCGGTGGACCACGGCAGCGTGTCGCGGTACTCGACCGCCCTGTATAGCGAATCGGGCGCGGTGCTGGACGAGAGCCGCAGCTACTTCGATATCCCCGCGAGCGGCGCGGGGATGGAGGGGACCAACTACGACGCGACCTTCTTCGCCTATGACGAGATGGGCCGGCGGATCCGGACCAAGGACGCGACAGGCACGATCAGCCGCGCGGTGTACGACGATCTGGGTCGGATGACCTCGAGCGAGATCGGGACCAACGACTACGACGACCCGGGCGGCGAGGCTTCGGGCACGAACAACATGGTCACCGTCTCCGAGACGGAGTACGACTCGGGCAACGACGGCGGGAACAGCTACGTCACCAAGACGACGGCCTTCGTCGTCGACAGCGCGACCGATCGCCGCGACACGCTGTACACGCACGACGTGCGTGGGCGGACGAAGCTGACCCAGAGCGCGGCCGCGCCGCACTCGCTGGTGAAGCTGGACAACCTCGGCCGGACGCTGGCGATGGGGCAGTACAGCTCTGTCAGCGGCCTGACGGCATCGAGTGATCCGACGAGCGTGACCAGCAACCGCGTGTCGCTGAGCGAGATGGCCTACGACGCGCGTGGGAGGGTCTGGAAGAACATCCGCCACGAGATCACCCAGTCAACCGGCGCGAGCGCCGACACGCTGGAGAGCCTGACCTGGTACGACGAGGCGGGCCGGACGATCAAGGTGCAGGGCGGGCGGCTGGCCAAGACGGCCTACGACCGCCTGGGCCGTGCGACGGACCAGTACGTGCTGGGCCAGATGAACGACAGCGCCTACGGCGACGCCGACGACGTAACCGGCGACCACGTGATGGAGCAGGTGGTGACCGTGTACGAGAGCGACGAGTCGAGCCTCGTCGTGGCCTCGGCGGTGATCCAGCGTGAGCACGACGACACGA